>OY970321.1:0-2832470 GCA_963716735.1 uncultured Solirubrobacterales bacterium | reverse complement strand
CGAGGGCGCCTTCGTAGTCTGCGATCACGATGCTCGGCAGCGCGTTCTCGTTCTCCAAGCGCACGTTGAACTGCGCGTACGGCGCGAACGAGAGGATCTGCGTGCCGGGCTCGTGCGGGAGAAACTCGCTCCACGATTCGCGGCCGGGTCGCTCGATCGGCGCACGCACGATCTTGAAGTCGACCGCGCCGTCGGCGTTCGTGACGATGTAGAACTCGTCGCCGTGATGCTCCACGGTGTAGAGCTGCTGCTCGATCCGCGGCGCGATCAAGACAGGCGTCGCGGCGGTGTCGGCCGCCGGCAGCCAGCGCACTTCGCTCGTCACCTCGTTCGCGATCTCGATGAAGATGTAGGCGCCGCTGCGGCTCTTGTAGGCCCGGACGAACATGCCGTCGTCGGGCTCCTCGTAGAGCACGGTGTCCGCCGACTGCTCGGTTCCGAGCACGTGGCGCTTGACGCGCTTCGGCCGCTGATTGTCGTCGCGCTCCACGTAGACGATCGAGCCGGAGTCGCTCGCCCAAACGATTTCCCCGGACGTGCTCGCGAGCGTCTCGTCGAGCTCCGTGTCGTCGGCGCGTCCTGCGGAAGCGGATGTCGTAGTACTCGGAGCCGAGCCGATCGACGGCGTACGCGATCAGGGCGTGGCTCGGGCTGTGCTCGACGGCGGCTACCGCGAAGAACGCGGCGCCGCGGCCCTCCGCGTCGCCGTCGAACAAGACGTCCTCTTCGCCGCCCCCCGCAGGCGCGCGCACGAAAATCGGATACTGCCCGCCGTCGCGATAGCGCGTGTAGTACTCGTACGGTCCGTCCTTCGCGGGAACCGACGAATCGTTTTCTTTGATTCGGCCGCGCATCTCTTGGATCAACGTCTCCCGCAACCGCGCTTCCCCGGCAGTCATCGCGTTGTAGTAGTCGAGCTCGGCGACCAAGTGCTCGCGAATGTCCGGCTCGAGCACGCGTGGGATCGCGCAGCACCGCCTGCCAGTTGTCGTCCTTGAGCCACGCGTAGTTGTCGATGCGGGTTTGCGACTGCTGGACGATCTCCTTGGGACGCTTTTCGGCCGCGCGGCGCCTGCGCTGCTCGCAGTCGCGCGTGCGACGCAACCGCTTGCGACCGACAGGATCAAGGCAGCGAACGAGATTGCCCGGCCCGAGCCGAATGGCAGCCCAGTGGGGTTTCGGGGATGGGTTCATTGCGCGGACACCGTTGTCATATGTTGGTGAGTTTATCTCAGCCGTCCCTGGAACGCCGCGCCGCCAGCCGTTTCCTGAACCAGTTCGCGGCGGACGGGAACTACCCCATGTTATGGTCGGCCGCGTGGATACACGTCTCTGAATCGCCGCCCGCCGCGACCAGCGACCGCTGGAATCGCGCGGAGCGCGCCTATGCCATCACGCTATTCGCGTTGGCCGCTGGTCGTGCTCGCCTTCGTGCTCACGCGCGGCGACGTGTGCTCGCACGCCACGATGCCGGCATCGGCCCGGCGTTGTTCTTCCTGGCCTATGGCGTTGTTCACGATCAGCATCGGCTATGAGCATCCAAATCTCGGCTACTACTCGTTCGATCGAGTAGCGCAGGTCGCGAGCATCCTCGTGCTCGGGCCCGTGGATGCCGCGCTTGATCAACGGGCTCGCGTCGTTCATTTATCCGTGGCATCGGCTGTGGAAAGGCGTGCCCCTTCGCAACGTGGCTGTATGCGGCGCTCAACAACTCGGGGCTCATGACGCTGATCGTGCTGATCGCAGGCTCGACGTACGTCGCGGTCGGCGGTCCGGTGCCGCTCATGAGCCTGACCGGCTGGTCCGTCGTGATGCTCATCGTGCTGGTGCTCGGCATGCAGCTCCTGAACGACGCCGGGCATGCTCGGTCTGCTCGCGCTCGGGCGCCGCGATCTGTCGCGGTTCTTCAGTGCATTCTCCTATGCGCTCGAGCTCGGCTCCGGTGCGGCGGCCGTGCTCGTCGCGCTGATCTACAACAACATGCAGACCAGCGCGCTTCGCGCTATTGCTCGCGGTGCTGACCGTCGGCATGCTCGCTCTGCGCCAGTTTGCGGACATGCGCCACAAGCTCGAGCTGATCGTCGCGGAGCGCACTCGAAGTCTCCAACAGAAGACGCTCGAGCTCGAGCTGCAGGCGACCCGGGACAATCTGACGGGTCTATTCAACCGGCGCTATGCGGACGACTACCTCGCGCGCGAGCTCGAGAGCTGCAGGCGGCATCGGCACCATTTCACGATCGCGTTGGCCGACATCGACTTGTTCAAGCAGGTCAACGATCTGCACTCGCACGCGACGGGCGATGCGGTGCTGCGGCGCGTCGCCGCGATCCTGCGCGAACGCTGCCGCAAGACCGACGTGATCGCGCGCTACGGCGGCGAGGAATTCCTGATCTGCTTCCCGCACACGGAGCTGCGCGAAGCTCGAGTGCTGTGCGAGGAGCTGCGAGCCGCCGTCGAGGGCGGAAACTGGGCGCAGCTCGGACTCGCGTTCGGCGTCACGATCAGCTTCGGTATCGCCGAGTACCGTTCCGACCCGTCGCCGGACGGATTGGTGAGCAGGGCCGACTTGCACCTGTACGCGGCCAAGAACCGCGGGCGCAACCTCGTCGTCGCGTAAAAGTCGAGCCGAGCCTCGGACGCTCGCCAGCGATCGGTACCCGACCCCGATCAGATCGTGATCACGATCTTGCCGAAGTGCTTCGCCGCTTTCATGTGCTCGTAGGCCCGCGGCGCGGACTCGAATTCGAACACCTCGTCGACGATCGGGCGCAGCTCGTTGACCTCGACTGCTTTGAGCAAACCCTCGAAGTGCTCGCGTCCGCCGACGAAGATGCCGCGGAGCGTCGCTGCTTTCGGCATCAATGGATAAGGGCTCAAGTCGCCTTCGGGCCGCGTCATCACGCCGATGACGAGCACCTCACCGCCCGGTCCCACCGCCTGATACGAGTGCGGCAAGGTGCCGGCGCCGCCGAGATCGACGACCTTCTCGGCGCCGAGCCCGCCCGTGAGCTCGAGCACCTGCTTTTCCCAGTCCGGGTGGCGCTTGTAGTTGATGCCGTGATGCGCGCCGAGGGACTTCGCTCGTGCGAGCTTGTCGTCGCTCGACGAGGTGATGATCACGCGCGCACCGGCGATTTTTCCAAGCTGCAACGCGAAGATCGAGACGCCGCCCGTGCCGAGCGTGACCACGGTCTCGCCGGCGCGCACCGTCTTGCCGTACATCAACGCGTTCCACGCAGTGACGCCGGCGCACGGCAAGGTCGCGGCCTCCTCGAACGACAGATGCGCGGGGACGTGCAGCAGTCCCGAGGGCTCGAACACCGCGTATTCCGTCAGCATGCCGTCGAGCGGCGAGCCGAGCGCGGCCGGCGGTTGGCCTTGAGTGAACGTGGCGACCACGCGGTCGCCGACCGCGAAATCCTTCACGAGCGCGCCCACGGCCGTGACCTCGCCGGCGCCGTCGGACAGCGGGATCGTGTCCTTGACCACGGGGCCCCTGATGTACTTGCCGTTCACGATCGCGAGATCGCGGAAATTCAGGATGCCGCGCGCACGCGCACGAGCACTTGGTGCGGCCCCACCTCAGGCCGCTCGCGCTCGCCGCGCTTCAAGCCATCTATCCCTAAGCTGCCCTTCTGAACCGTGTAGATTTTCATGACCCGCTCTCCGCGATGAGGCGCTCGACTCTAGCACCGCCGCGAGCGCCGCACGAGCGGGCTTTTCGGTTACAGTTGAGCCGTCGCAAAGGGGACTTGGGGAGGCCAATGTCAGAACAACAAAACGTAGAGATTCTCCGTCGCGGATACGCCCTTTGGAACGACACGAAGGCCGACAGCGTCGCCCACTGGTTGGATCTCATCGCTGACGACGTGCAATGGCGCTCGATTGCCGACGGCGCAACCGGAATGGAGTTCACGGGCGCATGCAAGTCCAAGGCTGACGTCGAGCGCTACTTCGCAGAGCTCGCAGGTCAGTGGGCGATGAACTACTACACGGTCGACGAGTTCATCGCGCAGGGCGACCGAGTCGTCATGGTCGGAAAGTGCGGCTGGCGAAACAAGAAGACCGGCGCGACGCTCGACACTCCGAAGGTCGACATCATCCGGATGAGAGACTCGCAAATCGTCGAGTTCTTCGAGCTATACGACACCGCCAAGGCACTCGCTGCCGCGGTCGGCGCGAGAGTCGCACCGAGCTCGCGGAAGCGGCCGAAGTCGGCGAAGAGAGCGAAGTCGGTGAAGTCGAAGTCGACGAAGTCGCGCTCGTCGCGGAGAACGGTCAAGGCAACGAGGCGAAAATCCGCGAAGGCGCGGAAGTCACGGAAGTCACCGTAGCTGCGCTACGCGCTCGCCCGTTATTTGCGCAAGTCCGCGAGCACCTCGCGCGCCGCGTTGTGGCCCGGTGCTCCCGTGACGCCGCCGCCCGGATGCGTGCCCGATCCGCACATGTAAAGGCCCGGCAGCGGCCCGCGATAGTCGCCATGTCCCAGCATCGGCCGCGCGCTGAACAGCTGGTCGAGCGAGAGAGCGCCGTGAAAGATGTCGCCGCCGATCAAGCCGAACGTGCGCTCGAGATCGAGCGGGCTCAGCACCTGGCGCGCGATGACCGCGGCTTTGAAGTTCGGCGCGTAGTCGTTCACGGTGTCGATCATCAGATCCGCGACGCGCTCGCGCTGCGTCGTCCCATGACCCGCCATCGGGCAGCTCGCGGCGCGGCGTGTTGGCAAAACAGGCTCGCGACGTGGCGGCCCGGCGGCGCGAGACTGTCGTCGAGCGTCGACGGGATCACGAGCTCGATGATCGGGCGCTGCGACCAGCCGTGCGTGCGCGCGTCGAAATAGGCGCGCTCCATGTACGCGAGCGTCGGCGCGATGATGATGCCGGCCGTGTGATGCGGCGCCCGCGTCTTGCCGGGCAGGCACGTGAAATCCGGCAGCTCCGCGAGCGCCACGTTCATGCGAAACGTGCCGGACGCGCAGCGCCAGCGCTCGATGTGCTCGCGAAACTCGGGCGGCAGCACGGCGGGATCGAGGAGCTGCAAGTACAGCAGCTTCGGATTCAAATTCGAGATCACCGCCCGCGCGCGGATGACGTCGCCACCTGCGGTGACCGCGCCGACCGCACGCCCCCGCTCCACGATGATCGACGCGACGGCCGCGTTGACGCGTATGTCCGCGCCGTGCGTTGCGGCGGATTTCGCGAGCGCCTGCGTGATCGCGCCCATGCCGCCGATCGCGTGGCCCCAAACGCCCGGCTTGCCGTTGACGCTGCCAAACGCGTGATGCAGCAGCACGTAGGCCGAGCCCGGCGAGTACGGGCTCGCGTAGTTGCCGACGACGCCGTCGAAGCCGAACACGGCTTTGAGCGGATCGCTCTCGAACCAGCCGTCGAGATACTCTCCGGCGGAGCTCCCGAACAGCGCGAGCAGTTGCCGGCGCAAGGGCAGACTGAGCTTCGTCAGTCGACCGCCGAGCTTGAGGGCGCGCAGCAGCTCCGGTATGGCGCGGCCGCCAGCCGCCTTCAACGACGTTCGGCGGCGTCTGCAGCGCGAGCTCGCGGAGCACGTCCGCGATCGCCTGCAGGCGCGCGGTGTACTCGTCGAGCCGAGCGGCGTCGCGTGCCGAGAACTTTGCGACGTCTGCGTGCGTGTGCCCGCCGCCGACGCGCAAATACTCGCCGTCGGCGGTCGGCAGGAAATTGCCGATCTCGCGCTCGACCACGGTGAGCCCATGGCGCGCGAGATCGAGATCGCGAATGACCTTGGGGTTCAGCAGCGAGACCGTGTACGCCGCCACCGAGTTGCGAAATCCCGGATGAAACTCCTCGGTGACCGCCGCGCCGCCGACGATCGGCCGGCGCTCGAGCACGGTGACCTTGAGGCCGGCCCGTGCGAGATACGCGGCGCAAGTGAGACCGTTGTGCCCGCCGCCGACGATCAGGGCGTCGCAGTCGTGCGTCATTCAGCCGTCAGGACGGGTCGCGGCGGCGCTTCTTCTTGGAATCCTTCCAGAACCCCTCCGACTCGAACTCGAAACCGGTGGCCGCGAAACGCTCCTTCACGTCCTCGATCATCTGCGGGTTACCGCACGCGTAGACGCACGTCTCCGCCGGCACGAGCGCCCACTCGCGCACGTAGCGCTCGACAATCGTGTTCACTCGGCCGGTCTCGCCGCGCCAGAGAGCGTTGCGCGGCTCGGTCGGGCGCGAGCAGGTAGCGACGAACTTCACGTTCGAGTGCGCGGCAGCCAGCGCAGCGAGCTCGGCTGTCATAGCCGAACTCGTCGGCGTGGCTCGCGCCTTGGAGCACATAGAACGACGCGCCGCCGTCCGGTGTCGCAAGCGCGTGACGCACCATGCTGACGAACGGCGCGATGCCGGTCACGGTGGCCACCATCACGTGCCGGCGGAACTCAGGTCGCAAAACGAACACGCCCTTCGCGCGCGGTCTGAGCGTGACCGTGTCCCCGACGCGAAGCTTGTGCAGCAACGGCGTGAGTTGGCCGTTCGGCGGCCAGATGAGCTCGACGAACAGCTCGATCAGCGGCTCTTGCGGCGATGAGACGATCGAATACGGCCGCTCGATGCCGTCGACGCCGATCGTGCAGTACTGGCCCGGCTCGAATGCAAAACGCTCGCGCGGCTCGAGCCACAGCTTGAAGTGGTCCGGCGTGAAATCCACGCGCTTCACGATCGAGGCCGTGGGAAGCTTCGCTTTCGGCTGCGGCAGTGTCGTCTCCTAGAGCTCCGTCAAACGCTGAGATTAGCGCGTCGGCCCGACCGCGCCTGGCGCACTATTCGCGGCTGCCAAATCGATACCGAGAAACGCGCGGATGCGGCGGGCGATCTCCTGCTCCGCACCTTCGAGGTGCATGTGGTGGCCACCCGGCAAGCGCACGCGGTCGAGGCGCGCGAACCAGGAAGTCATCTCCTCGTAGATCTGCCAGTTTCGAAACGGGCTCTTCTCCGCCAGGATCATGAGCGCGGGTGCCCGCACGCGCTCGACGAATGCGCGCACGTCCTCGACCGTGAGCTTCATCTCCGAAGTGCCCTTCAAGCGCTGGTCCGCGTGCCACTGAAAGCCGCCGGTCACTTCGCGCAATGAGCGCCTTGCGAGAACTTCGGCCGCCGTCCGGCTCACCTTGGAGAATCCCGCGGCGCGCTCGCTGATCGCGGTATCGCGGTCCGAGAAGATGCGACCCGTCTTGTTCTGCAACGCCCGCCGCTCGAGCAGCGCCCGGGCCAGGGTGTCCGGCGCCTCGGCAGCCGTGCCGACGACCGGCACGCCACCCTCGAGCATGATTAGCTTGTCCACACGCTCGGGGAACGTCGCAGCGAGCAGCATCGCGATCGCTGCGCCGCGCGAATGCCCGAGCAGATTGAAGCGCGGCCACTCGAGCTGATCCGCTACGTCGAGCAGATCGCCGACGTCTTGCCACAGCAGGTACGAAGCGTCGAGGGAGCGCGAGTCGCTGTGTCCATGCCCGGCCATATCGAGCGCCACCAGGTGGCAGCCGGAAAGCAGCGGTGCGAGCAGGTCGAAGCTGCCCGCATTGTCGAGCCAACCGTGAGCCGCGAGCAGCGGCACGTCTGATGAGCCGCCCCACTCGCACGCGGCGAGCGTGAGCCCCGGGAGATCGAAGCGCCGCTCGCGCGGGCCTGCGGCGGCCGGCGCGCTCAACGAAAGTTGCGCGGCATTTGCGGCTGCTGCTGCGAGAACGGCGTCCTCGAGCCGAAGCGCTCGGAGATGAATTGCTGCAGCCGTTCCTGCTGCTCGTACAGGCTCGTGCTCGGCAGGAGCAGCACGCGATCGTCCGCGTTCAAGCCCGACACGATCTCGCTGTACTCGAGGTCGGTAAGACCGGCGCGCACGGGCACCGGCACGGGTTGATCGTCGCGCAGCACGATGACCCAGTAGTCGCCGCCGAACTGGTAGTCGAGCACGCTCTCGGCGCGTGCGGCGGGCGCCGGGCTGCCGCCGCCGAACACGAACGCGGGTCCGCCGGGGCCGATGAAAACGGCTCCGCCGGGAGGCGGCCCAAAGTCACCCCCGCCGGATCGTCCGCCTTGGCCGCCCGCGCGGCCGCCGCCGGAGCCTGCGCCGGGGCCGCCGCCGGCTGCGAAGCCCCCCGACGCTTGCAGCACGCGACGCATGACCGCGCGCTCCTCCTCGGTGAGCTCCACGCCGCTGCGCCGCTTGGCCATCAGCGCGCCGATCTGCTGCGGGTCGACGCCCTCCGGCAGCTTGATTTCGCGGCCATTGAGCGAGAGCGTGCCGGCGGGCGGTGCCGCGGCCAGCGCACCGCCGGACGGCGCCGGCGGCTGGAGCTGGCTGCGCAGCGTCGCGGCGTCGACGCCGAGCATCGCAGCCGTGAGATCGATATCGCTCTCCGCGCGCAGCGCCGTCGTCGGCACGGCGGCTACCCCGACACGGCTCGCGATCTTGATCTGCACCTCGGCATTCATACCGGGCTTGAGCAGACCAGCGCGATTCGCGATCGTGATCAGCACCGCGAACATCGTGACGTTCTGCTCGACGATCGCCTGCGGCTCGATCTTGAGCACCTCGCCGTCGAATGGCTGGTTCGGATAAGCGGCCACGGTCACGCGAGTCGGCATGCCGGGCATGATCTTGCCGATGTCGGTTTCATCCACGCGCGTGCGCACTTGCACGGAGCTCAAGTCGGCCATCTTCATGAGCACCGTGCCGCCCGACACGGCCTGCGTCGGCGACGTGATCACGATGCCCGGCTCGACCGCCTTCTCGATGATCGTGCCGGTGATCGGCGCGCGCACGTTCGTGTCCTCGAGCGTGATACGCGCGTTCTCCACTGCCACCTGCGTGCTCACGACTTGCGATTCCGCGTTCGCGAACTCGAGCTGCGTCTGCTCGTATTCCGCCTGCGTTAGCGTCTTGCTCTTGAACAGGGTCGCGGCCCGCTGCATCTGCGTTTCGGCGATCTGCCGCCGCGCACGCGCGGCGACCAGCGCGGCTTCGGTCTCCGCGAGGCGATTGCGCGGCGTGCGCTTGTCGATCTCCACGAGCAAGTGCCCCGCTTGCACGACATCTCCGGTGTCACCGTGCACGGCGAGCACCTCGCCGGAAGCCTTCGACTTCACCTCGACGGTGGATTCGGGCTCGATGACGCCGGCAGCGTCCACCGTCACCTCGATGTCGCGGGTCTCGACGGGCGCGGTGTCGTAGAGCGGCGCAACGGATTCAACGTCGGCCTCGCAGCCGAGCAGCGCCAGGGTCGGGACGACGAAGAAGGCGGTGCGCATGCTCAGTGAATCTGCTCGACGAGTGAATCTTCGGCGATCATTCCGTCGTGAAGATGAATCGCGCGGCGAGCGTGCTTCGCGATGTCCGCCTCGTGCGTAACGAGCACGATCGTATGGCCGGCGCCGTGCAGCTCGCCGAACAGACCCATGATGTCGCGGCTCGTCGTGGAATCCAGATTGCCCGTCGGCTCGTCGGCCAACAAGATGCTCGGATCTGTCACGAGCGCGCGCGCAACGGCGACGCGCTGCCGTTGCCCGCCGGACATCTCGCTCGGGCGATGCATCATTCGGTCCTCGAGCCCCACGCGCTCGAGGGCGCGCTTGGCGCGCTCGAGCCGTTCCTTGCGCTTCATGCCCGCGTAGATCAACGGCAGCTCCACGTTGTGCAAAGCGTTCGCGCGCGGCAGCAAATTGAACGTCTGAAACACGAAGCCGACCTCTTTGTTGCGCACCTTCGCAAGCTCGCGGTCGTTCATCTCCGAAACCAACTTGCCGTTCAGCCAGTATTCGCCTTCGTCCGGAGTGTCGAGACAACCGATCATGTTCATCAAGGTCGACTTGCCGGAGCCCGAGGGCCCCATGATCGCGAGATACTCGCCGCGCTCCACCGTGAGATCGATGCCGCGCAACGCGTAGATCAACTCGCCGCCCATGCGGTAGCGTCTCTGCAGGTTGTGCGTCCTGATCGTCGCTGTCTTCGTGTCTGCCGCCGTCGCCATGCCGCGGACCCCGTTGAGCCGCCTGGATTATCGCACCAGTCCGAGACGTTGGACTCAAACGCGGTCCCGAACCGCAGGGTCTACAGCATTCTTGAGTAAAGACGAGGGCTTAGCCGCAATTTGCTCCGGCAACTGAGGCATTCCCGCCATCGCTGGCGGTCAGCTGCAACGCGCGCCTGCAGTTGCGGCATGCCGGCCTTCCGTGGCCGTCACGCGACTTGCTCGCGCAGGAATAGCAGTGATCTGGCGAAAGCGAGCCGCGCATCGGACGCACTGAAGCTCTGCCGATCCTCGCAGTTGAACCCGTGCCCGGCTCCCGGGTAAACGTGCACGACGGCTTGCGCCTGGGCTTTCTTGATCTTGTCGATGTCGGCGATCGGAATAGCCTGATCCTGATCGCCGAAGTGATACATGATCGGACACTTCGGCGGCTTGTCGAGCAGCTTGGCGACGCCGCCGCCGTAGTAGGAGACGGCAGCATCGATTTCGAGATCGCTCGCTACCACGTGCGCGACCGTGCCGCCCCAACAAAAGCCGACGACCGCGCAGCCGCCGACAGGGCGAACGTGCGCGAGAGCGGCTTCGATGTCGGCGAGCGTGCTCGGCCATCGCAGCTCGCCCATGTAGGCTCTGCCGGCTTGCACGTCGGTATACGGCAGCACGATGCCGCTCTTGATGCGATCGAACATTGCGGGCGCGATCGCGTGATAGCCGGCGCTAGCGTACTCGTGCACGACGCGCTTGATGTGCTCGGTGATCCCGAAGATTTCCTGCACGACGACTACGCCGCCGCGCGGCTTGCCGGCGGGCTCCTCGACGTGCGCGTCGAGCTCGTGCCCATCGGCAGCCTTCAAGCGAATCATTTTATTCTCAAAGGGGTCAGGCACGGGGTGTGGCCCCGTGCCTGACCCCACTTGTTACTGCGCTTGGGACTGGCTCAGCTTGCGGAAATATTCGGCGACAGCGTCCTCGTAGCCCTGCGCGATCTGCGCGGGCGCCTCGGCCCGCACGGCTGAGCTTTCGCTCGCGTCGGCCGCGCCCGCGAGCTTGAGCTCGAGTTGCTCGGCGAGATTCACGAGCGCTTGGAACTCCTCCTCGATGAGCTCGGGATTGCCCGTGAGGCTGCCCCGCAGCGCCGCGCCGAGCTCCCGTATCGCGTCCAGCTCCTCTTCGGTAAGACCT
Source organism: uncultured Solirubrobacterales bacterium (assembly GCA_963716735.1). Taxonomy (GTDB): domain Bacteria; phylum Actinomycetota; class Thermoleophilia; order Solirubrobacterales; family 70-9; genus VRUE01. The sequence goes on along the minus strand of OY970321.1, from coordinate 2,821,291 downwards.
TCGGCGCGCAACCGGTTGCCCAGCGTCAAGAGATCGCGCGACGCGTTCGTGAGCTGGTCCCGCGCTTCGTCGATGGATTCCGGGTTCTGCCAGTTGGCTAGATTGCGCGGATCCCACACGCCGCCGATCAACGGATCGTAGAATCCGCCGGGCCCGCCGTAGGCGCCGTTGCGCGGACCAAACGCGCCGCCACGGAACGTGCCGCCCGCCTGCTGGCCACCGGCTTGGTTGCCGCCGGCTTGGTTGCCGCCGTTCTGGCCGGACTGCTGACCCTGGCCTTCTTGGCCTTGCTGGCCGTCGTCACCTGGTTGGCCCTCTTGGCCCCGCTGCAGCTGTTGCAACTGCTGTTGCTGCTGCTGCGTGAGGTCCGCGAGCTGTCGCCGCAACGACTGCAGCTCCGCGACGAGCTCGGCATTCGGATCCGGTTCCAGCTGCTCGCCGCCCACCGCTTCCTGGTTCGCGAGCGCCTGCGCCTCTTCCGTGTTGCGCTCCAAATCGCGCAACGCCGAGGTCGTCACCGATTCCGTGGCGGCGACTTGGGCGCCGCGGCCGCCGCGAATCATGTCGGCGCCGTAGCCCAAACGCGCGCTCGTCTGCACCGCCTGCAGCTCCGCGAGGGCATCGCGCAGCTCCTGACTCGCGCCGGGCGTCTGCTCGCGGAACTGCTGCGCGACGCGCTCGATGTCGCGCTCGAGCGCCTCGAGCTCTTGCTGGAGCGTGTCCTTACGGTCGGCGAATTCCTGCGCCTGATCGTCGGGCAGGCCGCCACCACGGCGACCGTCGCGGCTCGGATTGTCCGCGTTCTCGCGCAGCGCCTCTTGGAGCTCCTGCGCGAGCCGGCGCTGCTCCTCGTAGACCTGCTCCGAGCGCTCCGCGAGATCGGAGTACGCCTCCCCGACGGCTTCCTGACGCTGCGCCGTGAGTTGCTCGAGCGCTTGCTGCAACTGCCGCCGCGCCTGCTCGATCGCTCGTCGCGCAGCTTCGGGGTCCATGTTCTGGCCTTGCGAGCCGGCTCGATTCATGTTCTCGAGCGCCTGATTCAGCTGCGCAATCGCCTGATCCGTCTGCGAGCCTTGGCCTTGGCCCTGGCTTTGCTGGTCGCTCGGCGACTGCTGACCGCTTTGACCTTGCTGCTGTTGCTGCTGTCCTTGCTGCCCGTTCTGCTGCTGCTGCTGCTGCTGCTGCGCTTGCGCAAGCTGCTGCTGCATCTGCTCGAGCTGGCGCTTGAGCTCCTCGGTCTCGCGGCGCAGCGACTCCTGCTGCCACCGCTCCTGCTCCGTCAAGCCGTTGCGGCGATCCGCCTGATTCGCGAGCGCCTCCTGGCGGCGCGCGAGCTCCTGCAGCTTGGCGATCGCCTCGTCGACCTCTTGCTCGGGCGAGTCGAACTCGACCGACTGCTCCGTCTCGTACTGATTCTTCTCGAGATCCATCTCGAGCTCGAAGAGCTCGCTCAAATCCCGTCCCGCCATACCGCCGCCACCGCCGCCGCCTTGCTGGAACGCGACCTGGATATCGGTGAACACGGCCTCGGCCCGGAGCAAGTGCTGCAACGCTTCCTGCTCGGGCGGCACGGCGTCGTCGAGCTTGATGTCGGCGAGCCGCTCCGCCGCGGGTCCCATCGCCGTGGCGGCCTGCTCCAAGGCCTGCACGAACTGCTGGATGCGCTCGTCCACACCCGTGAGCTGGCGCGCGCGCGCGCGGCTCGCGAGCGTGCGAGCCTGCTCGGCGAGCGTGCGCTGGAGGTCGGCCAACATCTGCGAGTTGTCGTGGAGCTGCTGCTCGTCGAGGTAGCTCGACGTTCCCTCGGTGCGCTCGCGGATCAAGTTCCAGGTGGCGACCAAGATTTCCTTTTGGCGCCGCGAGATCTCGTCTTGCTGCTGCCCGCCGCCGCCGCCGCCACCGCCACCGGCGCTCGCTTGGCTGAATGCGCGGTCGAACGGCTGCACCTCGACGAAGAACAAGTCGGTCTGGACCTCGCGGCCGCGATCCTCAGCGACGGCGTAGTAAGAAATGACGTCGCCGGGCTCGAGCGTCCGCTCCCGCGGCGTGGCCTCTGCGGCTGCGGACGCCTGCTCGGCTGGCTGCGCGGGCTCGGGCTCCGCCTGTGCGGGCCGAGGCCGTCGCACCCGAAACTCCTCGATGCCGTTAGGGCCGACCCGGAAAGGACTTATGTTTGTGGGCTCTCGGATTTGCGTGACTTGCACAACCGGCTGCTTCATGTTCTCGAGGAACAGCGTCTCCTCGCCGGTCGCTTGATTGCCCTCGACGGGCAATGACGCCGTCTGCCATTCGCCGCCGTTCACGGAATAGCGCAGCTCGAGGCGGTCGAGGCCGAAGTCGTCGTTGGCCTCGACGCGCACCAGGACCTCTTCAATATTGCTCGCGCGCCAGTCGCGCCCGGGCTTGACCACCTTGACGACCGGCTTGTTGTCCGGCGTCACGGAGATCAGGTAGTCGTCCGTAACCTTGACGGCATCGTCGTTGAACAAGGTGGAGACGAAGTACTCGCCTTCCTTCGTGACCTCGAGCGTCGCGGTGCTCACGTTGCCGCTGGCCTGCATGGCGACGCGCTCGCCGTTCGCGACGAGCTCGGGCGCGTTCAACGGCTGGTCGGTCTGAATCTCGACCATGACCTGCGTGCCCTCGACGGCCGTGATGTCGCTGCCCGGATCCTCGATTGTGGGCTCGAGCTTCGTCCAATTCGGATAGTTGTACGTGAGCTTGATGTTCGAGATGCGCGGCAAGTCGACGACCGCCACGCTGTACTCGGGGCTGCGCACGCCGGCAGCCGTTACGTAGTAGCGCAGCGGCTCGCGCACGGCAAAGAACGTGAAATCGAAGGCGTCGCCCTGCGCGCGGTCCATCGGCGCGCTCTCCCAATTGCCGCCTTCGGCAAAGAGCGCGTACACCTCCATCGACGTCGGATCGAAGCCTTCGGCTTGCGCTTCGATTGCGAGGTCGCCGCCGCGCCGTACGGTGCCGTCGCCCGGCAACACGGCGATTCGCTGCGGCGGCAGCGTGTCCTCGAACAGCCAGCCGGCCCACAGGTGCCGAACCCCATAGCGCCAGTTGTCCGGCCCGAACGCGGCGAACCAGACGAGCGCGCCCACCGCAAGCACGGCGAGCGCGGTGGGAACCGAGATTTGCCGCGACGGAATCTTGAGCGCGACCGGGATGCGGCGCGCGAGCTTCAGCGCGTCCTCGGCGAGCAGGGTCAGGAATGGCGTCGGCCGGTTGGAATGCGTGATCCCGTCGTAGGTCTCGAGCCGGCCGTTGAAGTCCGGCGCGCGCCGCTCGATGTCACCGATGCCGCGCGAGCGCGTGAGCGTGCGCAGGGGCCGCGCGACCAATGCGATCGCGACGGCTACGAGCAACAGCACGAGCACCGTGCGGGCGCCGTAAATGAACTCCGGATCGAATGCGCGGCGAGTACCGATGTAGACCGCTATCAAGGTGACGGCAAGGGCGACCACCGTAAGCGCTGCGGCGCCGCGCGCGACGATCAGCGAGCGCAGGCGGCGGCGAAACTCCCCGAGATAGGCTTCGAGCTGTGACTGTGCAGTCATGCGGCGATCCCTCTTCGTACCCTAAGATGCCAGTTTCCTACCCAGGATTCCACGACTGCGATCAAGAGCAGTGCGATGAGCAGCCACGGTCCGAGCGGGCGCGGCGCGGCAGGATCCTCGACGGCCGCTGCGCCCGACGTGGTTTGAGCGTCGACCGGCGCGCCCAATCCTCTCCAGCGTTCGACCGTTGCCGCGTCGATTGGTGTCAAGTCCGACTCGCGCGGATCAAAGTTCACCGCGACGAGCTCGGAGTTGCCGCCGCCGACGACCTCGTAGAAGCCGATCTGCTCGAGCAGCACGTCGTCGCCCGCGCCGCCGAGACCCAATGCCTTCTCGCCTTGCGGGTCGAAGATCTGGCCGCCGGCCAGCCCGAGCGCGCGCACCGCAAGCGTGCTGCCGAGCTCCGCTTCGCTCGTGAAGCCCGCGCCACCGAGCAGGTGATTCGCGAGCCCGGCCATGAACGGCACGAACACCGGCTGCACCGGCAGATCATTCCACTCCCGGTCGAGCGAGGATGTGAACAGCAGCACGCGCCCCGCGCCGAGCAGGCGCTCGATCAAGAGCGGCGCGCCGTCGTCGAGGCTGATCAGCACACGATCCTCCGCCGCGGGCTCGACGCCCACGTAACGGTAAAAACGTGCGTTGCGGATCTCCTCGACCCCCCGCAAGGCCGGATGCGAGGCGTCGAGCTCGCCGATCGCGGCCGAGACGTCCCTACGCGTTATGCCTACCGCGCTCGAACGCAGCGTCTCACCGGTGACGGGGACGGTCTGGAAACCGGTCGAGCGCTGGCCCAACGCCAGCAGCACGGCCCCACCCGTTTCAACATAATCCCGCAACGCCGCGGAATCGTCGTCGCTCAAGATGCCGGCATCCGTGACCACGACGAAGCTGTGGTCCGTCAACGGCTGCTCGGTCAACCCCGTCGGCGCTGCCGTCTGCGGTGTCAACGCAAGTGTCGCGAGCGTACCGATCGCAGAGCTCGAATAGAGCGCCGCTCGGCCTTCGGGGTCGGTCGCAACGACCAGCACGGAGCGCGGCTCGGGGCGCTTCAACGCCAAATACCGCTCGTCGTCCGCGGCCAGGTCGTCGTTCGGCCCGAGCGAGACGGTGACGCGATTGCTGCCCGGCGCCAGCTCCAACGCAGCAAACTTGGCTTGCGCGTGCCCCCCCGCCGCGACCTCGACGGTCTGCTCGTCGATCGTGCGGCCGTTCAACGTCAGGGTCAGCGTCTTCTCCTCGTCGTCCATGGCGAAGCTGCGAACGCTTGCTTCGAGCTCGCCGGTGAGCGCGGAGCCCCCGAAGGCGTCGATCGCCCAATTGTCCGCGGCCCCCTCGGCGACGTCGTGAATCCTGATGTCCGCCGCGCGCCGCGGGGCAAGCTCGGCGAAACGCGTCGGCAGGCTCGTCTGCTGGTTATCGGTGACGAGGTCGAGCACCACCGGAAGCTCGGCGCTGCGCAGCACACCGTCGAGAGAACGCATCAGCGTCCCGTAATCGATGCGAGAGGCGCTAGGCTCGGCCGCAGCAAGCGATTGGCGCAGCACAGCGGCGTCGCTCGTCGGCGCGCCCAGCACCTCGACGCTGCGGCCCGCAAGCACGAGTTGGGCGCGGTCCTCGGGCCGAAGCTCGTCGATCACGTCGCCCACCGCGCCTACGGCCCGCTCCCAACGGTCGCCGTAGCTCATCGAGGCCGAGCGGTCGAGCACGATCACGTGGAGTTGCGCATCGGCGCTGTCTCCGGCTTGCGGCGTGCGCCACCACGCGGGCTGGGAGAACGCCAGCGCGAGCAGCACGAGCACGCCGATGCGAAGCGCGAGCAGCAACAGATACTGCAGCTTCTTCGCTAGCACCCGGCGCGGCTCGCCGGGCTCCAAGAACATCAGCGAGCTGAATCGCTGCTTGTTTGGGTTATCCGACGATAGACGATGCAGCCACAGCGGCAATCCGATCGCAAGAATGCCGAGCAGGAACGCGGGCGCGAGCAAGCTCATCGCTCAGCCCCGCCGCTGCCTGAACAGCAAGTAGTTGCGCAGCACCTGATCGAGCGGCTCGGTGATATTGACGAGCTGGTAGTCGGCTCCGGCTTTCAGCGCCGCCGTCTTGAGCGCGGTCACATGCCCCTGGATCCGCTGCCGGTACAAAGAGCTCATGTAGATCGGCGACACCTCCATCGTCTCGCCCGTCTCCATGTCCTCGAGCAGAGCGGATTCCTTGAGCACCGGCGTCAGCTCCTGAGGATCGAGCAGCTGGAACAGAATCACGTCCTGGCCCTGGTACGCGAGCGGCTGCACGCTCTTCAAGAGCGCGTCGGGGTCGGTGTAGAAATCCGAGATCACTGCGACGAGGCCGCGGCCTTTCTCGATCTCGCGGAACCGCTCGAACGGCATCTTCATGTCCGTGCCGGTGCCGGGCTGAGCGCGGTCGATTGCATGCAGCACGCCGCTCAGGCGGCCGGCGCGGGCTGAGGCGGGCCGGTGCTCGCGCACCTTGTCGTCGAACACGATGAGACCGACGGCGTCGTGCTGGTGCGCGGCGAGATAGGCGAGCGTGGCCCCGAGATACTTGCCGTACGTAAGCTTCGTGATCTTGCCCGAACCGAAGCCCATCGACGCGCTCGCGTCGAGCAGCACCACGAGCCGTGTGTTGGTCTCGCCGATGTAGCGCTTGATGTAGGTGCGCTCGGTGCGCGCGTAGACGTTCCAGTCGACGAACCGCGGATCGTCGCCTTCCGAGTACGCACGATACTCCGCGAACTCCTGGCTGAACCCGAAGAACGGCGAGCGATGCATCCCCGTGAGGAACCCGGTGACGACTGCGCGGGCCACGAGCTCGAGATTGGCGAGCCCCGAGAGCGTCTCGGGACGCAAGAGATGCTGGGTGCCCGCCGTCCCCGCGCTCATCGGGAGGCTCTACACCGCGCGCGCTTGCTTGTGGGTGGAGTCGAGCTGCTGCAGCATCTGCGTCAGCACCTTGTCGGTGTCCATGCCATCGGACTCGGCGAAGTAGTTCGTGAGCACGCGATGGCGCATGACCGGCAGCGCGAGCGCGACGATGTCCTCGCGCGTCACGTGATAGCGGCCCATGACGAGCGCGCGCGCCTTCGCGGCGAGTGTCAGGAACATCGTCGCGCGCACGCTCGCACCGTACTGCACGTACTTGCGGATGACGTCGGGCGCGAGCGGATCGTCGGGCCGCGTCGCGCGCACGAGATCGACCGCGTAGCGATTCACGCTCTCGGAAACCGGCACCTGCCTCACCAGCCATTGGAACTTCACGATCTGCTCGGGCGTCGTGCAGGCGGCGACCTCGGGGATGTCCATCCGCGTCGTGAATCGATCCACGACCTTCACTTCATCCTCGGGCGTCAAATAATCGAGCAGCACATTGAACAGGAACCGGTCGAGCTGGGCCTCCGGCAGCGGATAGGTGCCTTCGAGCTCGATCGGATTTTGCGTCGCGAGCACGAAGAACGGCCGCTCGATCTTGTGATGGTGGCCGCGCACGGTGACCGAGAATTCCTGCATGGCTTCGAGCAGAGCCGACTGGGTTTTCGGCGGCGTGCGATTGATCTCGTCCGCGAGCAGCACGTTCGCAAATAGCGGCCCGGGCACGAACGTCCAGGTGCGGCGGCCGGTGGTCATGTCTTCTTCGATGATGTCGGTGCCCGTGACGTCCGTAGGCATGAGGTCGGGTGTGAATTGGATGCGCTTGAACGTGAGACCGAGCGCAACCGCCAACGTGCGCACGAGCAGGGTCTTGGCGGTGCCCGGCATGCCGGTGATCAGGCAGTGGCCTCCGACGAGCAAGGTCAGGATCAAGTGCTCGACGACCTCGTCCTGCCCGACGATGACCTTGCCCACTTCGCCGCGGATCTTCTCGAGCGCGCCGTGAAAACCTTGGATCAGTGCGCGGGCCTCTTCCGTCTCGAGCTGGTTCGCTGCTTGGTTCAACGTACGATCTCCAATAACAACTGTTGGGCTTCCCGGTAATGCGGGGCGATTTCCAGAGCATACAACAGATGCTCGCGGCTTCGAGTTCGGTCCTCTAGATCGAAGTAGGCTCTCGCCAACTGGTAATGCGCGGCGGCTTGATCGTGCGGCTGCATCGCGAGCGCCGCTTCGAACTCGGTCACCGCTCGGCGCGGCTGGCCCGCGGCGAGCAGCCGGTCGCCGAACTCCGAATGCACCTCTTCGCGCAGCGGCGCAACCATCAACAGGTCGTCGTAAACATCGATCGCTTGCGGTGTCTGTTCTTTCGCGGAGAACGAGCGCGCGAGCTCGAGCAACGCATCGGGATCGTGACCGCCGAGCCGGTGATATTCCTCCAACGCCGACGTCATGAGCTCGGGTTGGTCGAGCTCGCGATGCGCGCGCGCTTTGACGAGATACGCGCTGCCCTCGTCGACGTACTCGGGGAACAATGCGATCGCGCGCTCCGCCGCGTCGATCGCGTCTTGCCACGCTTTGTTGCCGAAGCTCTCTTGCGCGGCCTGCTGGGCTTCGCGCCAATCGTCGAGCCGCCCGAGCAGCTCGCCGAACTCGCCTTGAAGGTGCGCCGCAAAATCCTCGTCGAATTGCTCGGCCGACATCTCGAGCGCGCCCGCGATCGCCGCGGCCGTATCCTTGCCCTGCGCGTACAGATCGAGCATTCCTTCGAGCGCTTTCTGACCGAAGCGCCCGGCGATGTACTCGCAGATCAACCCGGCCTGCATGTACGAGACGATGACCTGCGCCTCGTACGTCGGCCGCATGAAGCCGCGATCGAGCTCCGCGACGGGCAAGAGCTTGTCCTCCTTCATCGCGTCGAAAATCGGCAGCGGCATGTGCCGGCCATCGAGCGGCCCCGTGCTCCACTCCTCGTAGACCGAGATGCCTTCGCTGAACCAGCGCGGGACGAGATGAGCGGTGGCCTCGAGCGTGAACACGTGCGCCATCTCGTGCCAAAGCGTCGTGCCCCAGTGAAAATCGGAGTCCGCTCGGCCGGAAGGTGAGTCCATCGTAACGAGATGACCGAATGTCACCCCGAGCAACGGGATACCGGGCAGACCGGACGTGCGGACCGCGAAATCGTCGTGCTCGGGAAACAGCTCGACGACGACCGGCTCCTTGAGCTCGAACCCGTAGCGCTGCGTGTACGCGGCGATGCTGCGCTTGGCGAGATCGAGCACGTAGGGCTCGAGCACCGGAGCGTCGTCCTTGTGCAGCCGTAGGATAACGCCGGCATCGCGCGCGGTCGGCGCCGCGCCGTCACCTTCGCCGGAATTCGGCGGCGGCATGTGGGCCAGCACGACGAAGTTGTCGAAGCTGTCGATCAGGCGCAACGTGTTCACGATCACCGCGCTGAACGGATCACCGCGGTAAGCGATCGCAAGATGTTGCTGCGCTTCCGCGATCTTGTTCTCGCGCAGCAGGTTGATGCCGAGCTCGGCGTGGGCGGAGTACAGATTCGGGTCGATCTCGACGGCTCGCTGCAAGAGCCCGATGGCCTCGCGATAGCGCCGCGTGATCACATAGAAGTGCGCCGGCGTCTCGTAGATCTCTCCGTAGCTCTTGTTGTAGTCGAGCGCGCGCTTCGTCCACGGGCTATCCGTGATTCCGCGCAGCAGGTCCACCGAAGCCTTGAGCGCATAGATCTCGAGTGGCGGGAGATCCTCTTTCTCGGCGATCGCGAGCGCCTTGTCGAGCTCTGCGTCACCTGCGTCGATCGAGCCGTCCTCGAGACTCACCTGCGCGAGCAACAGGTGCGCCTGCAGGCTGACCTCCGGCGCGGCGTCGACGACTTCCTCGAGCCATTCCCGCGTCTTTTCCTCGAAGCGGCCCGCGGCCACTCGCGCAAGGCCGAGCTTCGCCGGCGCATAGCTCTCGTCTATCTCCAGCGCCTCTTCATACAGCTGCGCCGCTTCGTTGTCTTGATGCGTCACGCGATACAGCTCGCCCCAGCGCACTCGCAACGGCGCCTCTTCAGGGAACGCTTTCACGGCCTCCTGGAAGAAACCGTTCGCGGCGCGCACGTCGCCTGCGCTGCGCGCGGCATCCGCTTTGATCCGCAGATCGGTGCTGCCGGCCATGAGCGTCTGAAAACACGTACGCGCGGCCGCCGCCTCGCCGCGATACGCCATGCGGTCGCAGGTCACGAGCTCGGGTGCACGATCGCGCAAATACTCGACCGTCAGGCCGAAAGCTGCCGCCGGCACGCCGAGCACTGTCGCCACGCACGCCGCGAGGCCGGCAGGCAACGCACGGCGGGCGGCCACCTACCGGCCCTCCGCCTTGTCGATCTGCCCCTGCACCGTCGCAAGCTGCACGAGCAGGGTCTGGAGCTCGTTCAAATACGCGTCGGGCGCCATCTGCTCGCGTTTCGCGCGCAGCGCCTCGATCTCGCCTTCGAGGCGGGCGACCTCAGCTTCTAGCCCTTGAGCCTGCGGCGTCTGCGGGGCCGTGCGCGCGGTGAGACGCGCGGCGTTGAAGCGCCCCGCCGTGGAGCCTACGAGCTGTGGATGCTCCGTCGCGAGCAAGCCCTCCGACTCGAAGCTTTCGGCCACGCTGCGCGAGGCAAAGTCGTAGGCCTCCTGGGCGCTGATGACACCATTCTTATTGATATCCGCCGCGTCGCTCGACAGCGCCGCAGCCCAGTGTTCCGCGAACCGCGTCGCGTTGCGCTCGAAGCCGCTGCGCGTCGCGGTGATCAAGGTGCGGCCTTCCGCGGCCCAGCTCTCGAGCACGGCGCCGCTCGCGCTCGTGGCGTTCACGATCAGCTGCGAGCGCGCGGGCACGTCGGCGAGCAGCACTGCGAGCGCGTCACCGTCGATGTCAGGACCGGGCAAATTGAGCTTGTAGGCTTCGCCATCGTAGCTGCCGTGCCCGACGAGGAATACCGCGAGCGTGTCGGCGGCCTTGACCTTGCCCTTGAGATCCGCGAGCGCCTTTTCCAGCGCTTCGCGTGTGGCGCCGTCGCCCGTCAACACGGCGACGCGCGCCTGATTGCCCGCCGTGCGGCGGGCCGCCGCAGTGAGCGCCGTGACCTGCTTGTCGAACTGCTCTTGGTACTTCGCTTGTCCGCCCAAGCCGCCAACGATCAAGTAATAGCTTTCGGCGCGCGCCGCGCCCGCAGCAAGCGCGATCGCGCAAGCGGCGAGCGTGCGCGCGAAGACCGGTGTCACAGCCGGCCCCAGACGAGGCGCAGCAGCCACTCGCCGGCCTTCAGCAGCAGCAGCAGCAAGAACACGATCGGCATGCTCCACAGCTCGAGCACTTGGCGCTCGACCGTGCCCGCTTCGGAGAAGCTCACGGCCTCGCGCAACTGCTCGACGTCGCCGAGCGCGAAATAGCGGCCGCTCGTCGCCGCCGCGAGTCGCTCGAGCAATGGCCGATTTTGCTGCACGTTGAAGTGCTCGACGACGCCGTCCTCGCGGCGCACCGCGAAGCGCGACGACCCGAGCACTTCGTCGCCGGCTTGCGCAGAGGCCATGAAGCGATACACGCCCGAGTCATCGGTCTCGTACGCGGCTTCGTAAACGCCGCGCTCGCCTGCGACAGGCGTCATTTCGATCGTCGTCGGCGGCCCCATGCCGTCGCTGACCTCGATCTTGACCGTGGCCTCGGCTGAAGGCTGAAACTCCTTGTCCTTCACCTCCGCGCGCAACTTGACCTCGCTCTGATCCCCGTAGAACACGCGGTCGGCCGTCAGCGTCACGTTTTGGGGCGCGCTCGTCGCGAGCGCCTGCAGCAGCTGCCGCCAAAACGTCTCGTGCCGCAAATCCTCGTGGGGCAACTGCATTTGCCAGCGCCACGTGCCGCCCGTGGCCAAAATGTATGCGTTGCCGAGACCGAAGCGCTGCTGCACGAGCAACGGCTCGTTGCGGCCCTCGACCAGCGCCTCGAGTAAGGTCAGTGCACCCGGCTTCACGCCGTCGAGGTGCTGAAAGTCGGCAAGATCCGGAAGCTCGCCCCAGAGCGCTGCGTTTGCCTCATCGTCGGCTGCGAGCCTTGTCAACGCCGAGCGCGCGCCGTCGCGAGTCAGCACCGCCTTCACCGGCGACCGCACGAAACTAGGGCCGTCCAGCATCGGCATACGCGCGGGTAGCACCTCGGCGACGCTCGTCGCGCCCCAACCGCCGTCGGCCAGCCCGCGCCGCCCGCCGAGCATCAGCAGACTGCCGCCGCGGCGACTCACGAAGTCGCGGATCATGTCCTGCTGCTCGGGCGTGAGCGCGGCGGCCTCGAAGCTGCCCATGATCAGCGCGTCGTAGCGAAATAGGGCGAGCTCGTCCGTTGGGAATCCGTCGGTGAGCTCGTCCGCCGATTCCACGCCTTGGCGGTAGAACTTGTTTGGCGTGGTCTTCAGCAGGCTCGCAACCCGCACAGCCCCCTCTTCGTCGATCGCGCGGCGGATGAACTTGTACTCCCAGCGCGGCTCGCCTTCGATATATAAGATGTGCCGCCGCTGCTCGGGCACCTCCATCGGGCGCAAGCGGGTGTTGTTGATGACATTGGTCTCGCCGCGCATCGCGTCGAGCGTGAACTTGAGATCGCGCACTCCGGCCTCGCCGACGTCGATGTCGATCCAGCGCGTCGTGACGCCGGCGCGGCTCGGGAGCTGAATCGCTTCGGACGCGAGAATCGCGTCGCCGTCATAGACCTTGAGCTGCGCGAGCGATGCGCCGTCGTGGCGGATGCTGACTTGCGCGCTGACCGTCGAGCCCGGCAGACCCACTGGGGCGACTTGCACGTCGTCCAGCGCGAGATCGTTCGCGATCACCTCGGCGCCGACACCCACCGTGTGCACGGGCACGCCGAAGCTTGCGATCTCGGCGATCCGCGCCGCGTCGAAATCATCCGAATTGTCGGCGCCGTCGGTCACGAGCACGATCGCTGCGAGCGCCCCGGTCTGCCCGCCGCGCAGAACGGAGAGCAGCGCGTCGCCGACGTGTGTGACAGGCCCGGGCGCCGGCACCTGTTGCAGCGACGGCATCTCGATCGTGTCGCCGGCGAACGAGAACAGCTTGACGTCGAACGCGGACTGCAGATCCGGCAGCGCGTCCTCGGACAACGTCTCGATCGCCTGCTGAAGACGCGAGCGATCGCCCTCGCCGTAGAGCATGCTCGCCGACGTGTCGAGCAAGACGGCGACCGAGTTCTCCTGCGGACGCAACGTCTGGCTCACGAGCGCTGGGCGCCACGCGAGCACCAAGACGATTGCGAGCAGCGCCGTCTGCAGCGCACCGAGGACGACGAGCTTGCCGGCGGACAAACTCTCGCGCCGGCGCACGATGCCGAAGGCGACCAGCGCCCCCGCAGCAACGATCAAAACTACCAACAGCCAGATCGGCCAGCCGCTCGCGAAAATCAGCTCGCCTCGTTCGAACGTGGCGCGCGAGTACTTGAACAACAGCTCGAACAACTACGGCTCCCAAGCGGGCTTGAGTAACGGACCGGCGAAGTAGACGCTGGCGTCGAACGCGATGGCCACAACGTCCTGATCGGAGCTTACCCTCTGCGATACGGTCGCGCCTAGACCTAAAGAAAACTCAATTTTGTGCATGTGAAGCGCGACCGTTAGCATCGGTGCCCATTGGACCGACCGGGTCCGACTTTGCTCCCGACCGCGCTGCGAGGCGTGACGCGACGGATGAGGCCCACCATGAACATCGCAGAGCAGAAAGCCGTCGTCGCACGGTTCATCGGCAAGTGCAACGAATACGCGGAGCGCAAGCTCGCGCAGTATCGGTCGGAGCTCGAAGGCCGTTCGGGCGCCGAGGCGCTCGCGATCCAAGACAAGATCGGCCACTGGACCGCCTACCGGGCGTTCAACGACTACACCCTCCGGGAGCTTACCGGCGCCGAGCTCGACGACTGGTTTCGCTGAACGCGCGCGCACTTGCGCCGTGTGTTCCGAGCGCCGAACATGGCGGGACCCGCAACAATACTTACAACGCCAGTTGAGCCATAAGCCTGTGCGCCGTCTAGCCTCCCTCTTGGCCGTGCCGACCGTGGCGGCGCTGCTGGTCGGGCTCGTCGCGATCGCGGACGAGCTCGGTGCGCCGTATTTCCCGACGGACGAGTTTCATTTCACGCGGCTGCAGTATTCGGACGGCGCGTATGGCCGCGGCTATCGGCGATGGGGCGGCGGGTCCGCCTACACCGATTATCCCGAGGCCGAGGATCACTTCATGCGCGGCGTCGGGCGCCTCACGGTTCTCGACACCGGCGATCAGGCGCGCGTGCTGACGCCGACAGACGACAACCTCTTCGACTACCCCTGGTTATACGCGGTCGAGGTCGGCTATTGGCACCTCGACGAAGCGGATGCCGCGCACTTGCGCGAGTATTTGCTGCGCGGCGGCTTTCTCATGGTCGACGATTTCCACGGCAGCGCGGAATGGCAAGGCTTCGTCGAGTCGTTGCAGCGCGTCTTTCCGGACCGGCCGATTGTGGAGATCGCGGATACGGACGAGGTGCTGCACGTGCTCTACGATCTCGACCAGCGAATTCAGATTCCGGGAATCGCGGCACTGCGCTACGGCGTGACCTACGAGCGCGACGGCGTCACGCCGCACTGGCGCGGCGTCTATGACGACGCGGGCCGCCTGATGGTCGCGATCAATTTCAACATGGACCTGGGCGACGCGTGGGAGCACGCAAACGACTCGTTTTACCCGGAGCCGATGACCGGGCTCGCGACGCGGTTCGCAGTCAACTACGTCATCTACGCAATGACCCACTGAAAGCGGGTCCGGGGTCAGGCACCGTGTCTGACACCGGGTCAGGCTCGGGGTCAGGCTCGGTGCCTGACCCCAATCGAAGATTGGAACGGATGGGCTCTTATGGACGGCGCGAAAACTGACACCGGCTCGGTAGCCGAAGTGCCCCCCCGTCGATCGCCCCCGCGCCGAGCAGCGCTTCGGGGTCGGGTATCTGCGTCACGCACGGGGCCTCCCAGCCGCCCGCTTCGATGCAGTCGGTCGTGCCGAACTGCACCGCGTAGGAGGTGTCCGCCCAGAACTTCGGGTTGATCGTCGCCTCCACCACGGCGCGGTCGGTTTCGACCACAAGCGCCCCCTGGGCTTCGATCTCCGGTGGCCGCTCGGTCGGCGGGCACAGCGCGGTGTGGGCTTCGTCGGGTGGCGGGCCGTAGGCGCGAACGAAGCCGTTGGGGGGTTCGGCCGCGTTGCTGACGTAGAGGTCATAGCCAGAGGTCAGGCAGGCCGAGCCGGTCGCGATCCCGGTCGAGCTGCTCAAGCCGGGGGCGAAGGGGTAGGTGGGGAAGAAGGGGAAGACGTTCGTTTCCTCGACGATTTCGTCGCCGCTGGTCCCCGAGAACTCCCGGACCGTCGTTCCGTCGATTGCGTAGAGGTTTCCACTTGGACTTGGCCCCGTCGCCAGCGCCTGCGGGTTCCCGACAATGATCGTGTCCAGTTTGGCCCCCGCCGGGCTCAGTTTTTCGACGTTTGCTTTTGCCGCCGCTCCGCTGGCGCAGCTCACACCACAAAAGCCGACATATAGGTTGCCGGCCGGATCGACCGCCAGAGCCCTCGCCCTCTCCCCCGGCAGGGGGATTTCCGCTTGGTATTCGCCGTTGGTATTGAAGCGCTGAATCCGTCCCTGATCGCCGACGTAGACTTTGTCGTCGGCCGCGCCGGCGCCGGCGGTGTCCACCGCGATGTAGCTGCCGACCACGGAGAGTTCACCGAACTCTCCGGGGCCGGTTCCTTCTCCGCCGGCTTTGCAGACGTCGGCGGGAAAGCCGGGGCGAGGGCAGATGTTGCCGCCGCTGGTTTCGTTCACCCCTTTGCCGAAGGTCAGCAGGAAGTGCCCTTCGGAGTCGAATTTCTGCACTCGTTGGTTGGAGGGGGTGCCGCGATCCAGGGCGTAGACGTTGCCGGCGGAGTCCACGGCCACGCCCTGTGGGGAGGATACGCCGAACTGACCGGCCCCACCTCCACCGACCCCCGCTTTGCAGACATCACCCTCCTCCGCCAGGCAGATCTCAAAGCCCGTGCCGCTATCGCCGGGGCCGCTGGCGACGACATCCCAGCCCCACGCTCTGACGAACTGGCCCCAGACGGTGAACTCGTCAATTCGTTGATTGAACGAGTCCGCAACGAAGACGTTCCCCGCGACGCCGGGGCCTGCGCTGGCGGGGGCAGTTGCGATTCCACGCGGGCCGCTGCACTGCAGGTCCGCTTCGCTGTCGGCCACGCAACGGGTCCAAAACTGCTCGGGCGTCGCTGCGCTCGCGCTCGGAGCGCCGATGAGCACCGCTAAAACGAACAAGGAAAGGACAAGTGATCTGAGTGCTCCAGCAAAGCCCGTCCTCGAGTCCCGTGCCAACTAGATACGCCCCCTTGCTCATGCGAGGCGCCTTCCGGGCGCCCTCCCTGTTCGCTGATGACTATACCGGTACATCCAAAATATTGCCAAGAAACCAATAGATATCTATAGGTCTCTTGCTTGAATCGGTCCCACCCACCAGACATGCGGTCCGCATCCGGCGGTTCACGTCGCCTCCCGGCGATCTGGTGACCATGGCGGGAGCACATTGGAAAGGCCCCCTCTCGGGGGCCTTTCCGTAGCGGGCCTGTAAGCCGGATCCTGTCGTGAACGACCATCTATCTCACCGGGACCGAGGTCCCGGGGGGCGCCGAAGCGCCCTGCGGCCTACCTGGATCTCGCCGGGCAGGGTCGACGATCCTGTTTGGCCTTGCACCGGGCGGGGTTTGCCTGGCCGCCGCGTCACCGCGGCGCCGGTGCGCTCTTACCGCACCATTTCACCTTTGCCTGTACGCGACTCACGTGTGGCCGCGCCATCGGCCGTGTATTTCTGTGGCACTTTCCCGCGGGTTTCCCCGGGTGGGCGTTACCCACCGCCCTCGCCCTTTGGTGTCCGGACTTTCCTCGAGGGGTTTTCTCTCCCCCCGCGGTCGCTCGGCCCGCCCGTCAATGGTACCGCCACGGGAACGAGCTCGCGACAATTGCATCGAATATCCTGCGCGGATGCCGGTAGCCGTCGTCACGGGAGCAGGCGGTGGTCTCGGGCGTGCGATCGCCCTCGATCTCGCTGGCCGCGGCTATCTGATCCAGGCGACCGATATCGATGCGGGCGCCGCCGCCGCGACCGCTGCCGAGATCGGCGCCGGCGCCACCTCCTCGGAGCTCGACGTCACCGATCAGGATGCCTGCCATGCGGTCGCGGCGGCGGCGGCAACCCGATCCGGGGCGCTCGATCTCTGGGTCAACAACGCCGGCATCCTGGTCACGGGCCAGTCGTGGGAGCAGGACGAGGCGACGCGCAGCGCGATGCTCAACGTCAACGCGCTCGGCACGATGAACGGCACCGTCGCGGCCCTGGAGAAGATGCTGCCAAGCGGACGCGGTCACGTGATCAATGTGATCTCGCTGGCGGGGCTGGTTGCGGCGCCCGGAGAGGTGAATTACTCGGCCAGCAAGCACGCGGCCATGGCTTTCACCCTCGGCACGCTCTTCGACCTACGCCGCTCCGGCGTCTCCGGCATACAACTCTCCGCCGTCTGCCCCGACGGCATCTGGACGCCGATGCTCGAGGACAAACTCGACGACCCTGCGGCGGCAGGCTCCTTCTCCGGTCAGCTGCTCACCCCCGGGCAGGTCGCGACCGAGGTCGGCAAGCTGGCCGAACGCCCGCGGCCGCTGCTGGTGCTGCCGCGCTGGCGAGGCCCGATGCTGCGTCTCTTCGACCTCTTTCCCCGCCTCGCCCTGCGGCTGCTGCCGTTGGCGATGCGCGACGCCCGTCGGCGACAGCGGCGCTACAAAAAGCTGATCGAAGCCGGCAAGTGGCCCTAGCCGTCCGCGTCAGACTTTTCTGACGACGCCGATCACGCGACCGATCACCACGACCTCGGCGCTGCGGATCGGCTCCATCGTCTCGTTCTCGGGCTGCAGGCGGACGTGGTCGGATTCACGGAAGAAGCGCTTTACGGTCGCCTCCTCGCCGAGCAAGGCGACGACGATCTCGCCATCGGTCGCATCGTCGGTTGGACGGACGACCACGTAGTCGCCCTCGAAGATCCCCGCTTCCACCATGCTTTCACCGCGCACGCGGAGGACGTAGTCGCCCTCCTCGCCACCGATCACGTCGGGGATCTCGAGGTACTCCTCGATGTTCTCCTCGGCCAGGATCGGCGCGCCGGCGGCGACCTGACCGACCAGCGGCAGCCCCGAGCCCTCCGGCCGGATCGTCCTCTTTGCCTTGTCGAAAAGCAGCTCTATCGCGCGTGGTTTCGACGGATCGCGCCGCAGCAGGCCGATCTTCTCGAGGTTGGCGAGGTGGGCGTGAACGGTCGAGGAGGAGTGCAACCCGACCGCTTTGCCGATCTCACGCACGGTTGGCGGGTAGCCCGTTTTCGCCGCGTAGCGGCGAATAAAGTCAAAGATCTCCTTTTGCCTCTTGGTCAGGTCCAAGTCCACCAAGCGATCCTCCTCGTCACCAAACAGGCGCAGACGTTCGAACACTTGTTCGCAGAGTACCGCCCGATCCGGACACACGCAAGCTTCCAGCCCGCCCGCAGCGGGCCTCCCACCCCACCGCCGCCAAACATCTAGAATCGACCGCCCTCGAGCGGCTGTGGCGGAACTGGTAGACGCGCAAGGTTGAGGGCCTTGTGTCCCTAACGGGACGTGATGGTTCGACTCCATTCAGCCGCATCGAAAACCCCCGCTGGTCGGGGGTTTTCGCGTTGGAAGGCCTAGTTCAAGGCACTGAGTCGGTGCCTTTGACCCGTGCCGCACGAGGCGATCGCGACCCCTGCGGCAGCCGCAGCTACATGCCGAGATCAGAGCCTGTCAGTTCCTTGCGTCAGCCTCTGGCCGATTCCTCGTTCCAGGCGGCGGCGAGCATCGCGTAGACAACGGTGTCGAGGTATTGGCCACTAACCAGTTCGGCTTGGCGCAGGATGCCCTCCTGCTCAAACCTGAGGCGTTCGGGAATGGCGCGGCTCTTGTGGTTTCCGACCGCGGCCCGGATCTCGACCCGGTTGAGCTCCCAGGTCGAGAGCGCGTGATCGACCATCAGGCGCACGGCGCTAGTCATCAATCCCCTGCCCTGATGGTCGGCGTCGAGCCAGTAGCCCAACACGGTTCGGCGATGCCGCCAGTTGACCTCCATGTAGCTGATCACGCCCGCGATGCGGTCCTCGCAGACGATGGCGGAGTGAAAGCCCTCGTTGGCCGCGACCTGTCTTTCACCGGAGTGGATGAACTCGAGAGTGTCCTCGAAGGTCTGGGTCGGCGCCCAGGCCAGCCAGGGCGCCAGGTGTGCGCGGTTCTTCTCGACGAGAGAGTGCAACTCCCCCGCATCCGCCTCGAGCAGTAGGCGAAGGTGTGCGGCTTTGGAGATCGACAGCGTCACGTCGGAGACTCTGCAGTCTTACGAACCCTCAGGATCGAGGGTCGGGGTTTTCGCATTTTGAGCTCAGCGATGGGAAGTTATGCTCTCGTCTTGACGGTCGGGGAGATCAAGGTGCGTCGATGCGAGCAGCGCGATGTGCCGGAAGTGTTGGTGTTGTGGAGGCAGGCACGGAGTGACCACGCGAGCACTCCCGACCGTGTCGATGACGTGGAACGCCTGGTTGCGGACTCTCCGGCGGCCCTCCTGGTAGCTGAGCGCGACGGGGAGATCGTCGGGGCGCTGATCGCCGCGTGGGACGGCTGGCGGGGAAACATGTATCGGCTGGCGGTGCGGGAGGGGTGCCGGCGGGAGGGAATCGGGATTGCGCTGACGCGCGCCGGTGAGGAGTATCTGCGCCGCTGTGGGGTCCGTCGGGTGACCGCCCTGGTCGCCTTCGAGGACGAGGTAGCCGAGGGATTCTGGGAGTCCGCCGGCTATCCGGTGGATCGCGAGATAGGTCGACGAGTTCGCAACATCTAGGTCCCTGGCGGACCGAACGGAGTCCAGCTCTCCGAGGCGAAGGGCAGTGACGCTTTGTGCACGGTCGCCGCGATCCTGGGGGCGATCTGGCTCATCTCCTCGAAGATTGCGCGGACCAGCATCTCGGCGTCGGCGTCGGGGCCGATGGCGAGCACCGCGGCGGCATCGAGCAGCTGCTCCTGGCTGAGCGCCTCGGCGGTTCGTCCGGCGGCGGGTATCGCGGCCAGGGCGACGGGGCGCTCCTCCACGCAGAAGGCACCGAAACGGGAGACGAACACGAGGACCTCGTCGAAACCGGTCACACCTCCGTCGACGTCGAAGCGGGTCCGCAGTTTGCCCAGCCAGTAGCTGAACTCCGACCAGGCAAGCTGGGTGAACTGCGTAGGAGTGACCCAGAGAACCGTGGCGCAGACTTCGGTTCCGGGGCTGGGGAACAGCGTGGCCGGCATCGAGCCGTACATCGTCGGCTGGGCCGCGACCCCGACGTCGAAACCGTGCAAACGGCCGGTCAGAGCCAGCACCGCACGGTCGTCCTCGCCGGGGAAGTGGGCGAACTTCCGCTCCAGCGTCTCGGGAGCGGCATTGGACCCGATGGCAAGCACGGGCCGGCGTCCGGCGTCGGGGGACGTAAACCGAGCGAGAACCCGGTCCACGTCGCCCTCGTCCAGCTCTGCCAGGAGACCGATGCCCGCACCGGTCAGCTGGTAGGAGCCCTCGGGTCGCGCCCATGGGTATCCGACCGCCCGTTCGAACGAAGCGACCTCGTAAGCGCGAGGAGGAACCTTGCCGGCCAGGGTTCGGACGAACTCCCTGAACTCCCGGTCGTCCAGGGCGAGGCGATCGAGCAACTCCGGCTCGACGATCGGCGGCCAATCGGACACGAGATCAGCCTACCCGGGCATCGTCCACCCGATCTCCTAGCCTGGCTCGTCTTGGCCTGGCTGACCAAATCTCGCGCCGCGATTGCCGTCGCACTCGTCGTCGGCATCGCCCTTGGCAGCCTGCTCCCGGCCGCGTTCGGCAAGACCGAGGCGGCGCCCACGGCCATCCGCAACGCCCTGGCGCAGACGGACAAGGTGCAGGGTGCGCCCGGGCGCACGATGGTCCTCAGTCGGGTGGTCGTCGAACCGGGAGCCGAGCTGGCGACCCATCATCACCTCGGCACGCAGATCGCCCGCATCCAGGGCGGCATCCTCAGCTACACGGTGAGGCGCGGCTCGGTGGTCGTCCGCCGCGGCGAGTCTGACCAGAGCCCGCCGGTCGTGCGCACGATCAAGGCCGGGCAGACCGGCAGGATCGGTAGCGGCGAATGGATAGTCGAGCAGCCCTCCGACATCCACGAAGCCGCCAACAGAAGCTCGGCGCCCGTCGTCATCTATCTGGCGACGCTGCTGAAGGACGGCGCCCCGCCGTCGACCCCGGTTTCGCTTCCTCCAGCGCACTGAACAAATACACGCGAGTTTGCTGATTATTAGCTAGTCTCCCGCGAAATTTCAGCGATTGCGGAGGTCGTCATGGCTCATCGTTGCTCGTTGCACTGCATCCTTCCCCCCGGGCTGCTGCACCAGGTGGCCGCCAACGGATCCGAGGAGGCGCGCAAGGTCGCGCTCGAAACTCTCGGCCTCGACCATCGCTTCCGCCTGGCTCGTGCCGAGGCCGCGGCACGGACCGGCGGGCGGCCGATGCAGCCGCTCACCTTTGCCAGGCAGGGCGGGAATCCACAGCGGACGATCTACGACCAGGGCGAACAGGAAACGCAGGTGCCGGGAACCGTGGCCCGCTCAGAGGGCCAGGAACCGGTCGAAGACCCGGCCGTCAACCAGGCGTATGACGGCCTCGGCGCGACGTACAAGTTCTACTGGGAGACATTCCAGCGCGACTCGATCGACGGCCAGGGTCTGCCCCTGCTCGGCCTCGTCCACTTCGGCAGCAAATACGGCAACGCGTTCTGGGACAACGCCGGCCACATGTTCTTCGGCGACGGCGACGGGAAAATACTGACGCAGACCACCGCCGGGATCGACGTGATCGGGCACGAGCTCACCCACGGCGTGACCCAGTACGAGGCGAACCTCGTCTACTCGGGCCAGTCGGGCGCCCTCAACGAGTCGGTCTCCGACGTCTTCGGGATACAGGTGAAGCAGCTCCTCAAAGGCGAATCCGCGGCGGACTCGAACTGGCTGATCGGGGAGGACATCGTCGGGCCGGAGTTGACGCCCGCGCTGCGGTCGATGAAAGAACCGGGCAGCGCGAACCAATTCGACGACCAGCCCGCAAGCATGGCCGGTTATGTGGTCGGTGGCGACGTGCACACCAACTCCGGAATCCCGAACCGGGCGTTCTACGTCGTTGCGACCACGCTGGGCGGGAACGCCTGGGATGCCGCCGGACCGATCTGGTACGCGGCGCTCTGCGATCCCAGCCTGCCGGGAACGGCGACCTTCACTGAATTCGCCAAGCGCACGTTGATCCAGGCCGAACGAGCCTACGGAGCCGGAAGCACCCAGGCGGATGCGGTTCGCAAAGGCTGGGACGACGTCGAAGTCCCTCTGTAGCGTCTGCCGTGTGCGATTGCGGATCAGGCGACTTGGGGGAATAGCCGGGGTCAGGCTGCGGGCGGAGCTCGACACGTCCGATCTGCCCGACGATCGGTCGGCGGAGGTCGAGGGCGCCTTTCGAGGCCTGCGAGGGCGCGCTCCCTCCGGACCACCGCGGCCCGACGCCTTCCGCTACGAAATCACCGACCTCGACGATCCCGATTCAACCCCGCTGACGATCGAGGAGCGCGACGTGCCCGAGCCGCTTGCCCCGCTGATCGAAGCGGTCTCCCAGTCCGGAGAGATCGAGCGGCCCAAACAAGGCTAGGCGGGTTCCGCCATCGCCTCCACGCGGCCTTCGTCGACCGCGGCCTTCAGCGCCGCGTAGTCGCGTTCGCTCTGGTCGGCGTAAGCCTCGGCGAACTCAGCCATCGCCGCGTCGAAGACATCGCTCTTGCCGAGGTAGGCGCCGATCGCGATCCGGTCGCCGCCGCGAGCGTGGGCGTGGGCCAGAGTCCTGCCACAGATCTCGGCGTAAGCGGCGAGACCGCGCGCGTCCATCGACTCGACCCGCACCGAGCCCTTCCAATCCCATAGCTGGCGCACGTAGAAGTCACGGCTCTTGCCGTCAATCCCCTCCGATCGCACCCAGCCGAGCAGAGAGTCGCTGGCCGCCTGCATCAAGCGTTGCCCATGGACGACGCGCTCGCCTTGGAGGTCGAACTCGCTCGGCGCCGCATAGGGCTCGAGCACCGAGCGCTGCGCCTCCTTAACCTGAAGGAAGAGCGGATCGCTTCGGTCGCGGCCGAGTAGCAGGGCGATCCATGCCCGCGTGCCGACGCTGCCAACGCCGACGACTTTGAAGGCGATATCGATCAGCTTGTAGCCATCGATCAGAGCGCGGCGCTCAATCGGGAGCGAGTCGCGGTATTCGGAGAGGACGTGCCGGACGAGCGCTTCGACGTCCGCTCCCCTGGCCTCCTCCTCGGCGAGTTCCTCGATCGGAACGATCAGGGGCCGGTTGCTGATGATGCGCAACTTCCCGTCGACTTCCTCGACGAGCTTTGAGAAGGCTCGCTCACTGTCCTTGGCGCGCGCCTTGGCCACGTTGCGCTCGAACGCCTTGCGCTGCTTGTCGCCGACCGCATTCACCCAGCCAGCGGCGATCGACTCGGCGTCGAGCTGCTGGTACCAGGACTTGAGATTGCTCATCCGCGCCAGGCGGCGCATCGTCTCGCGGTATTCCCGCCCGGCTGCCAGCACGATGCTGCGTCGCTCGGAGTCGCTGCAGCCGCGATCGCGACCGGCCAGCGAGAAGCTGGCGACCAGACGCATCACGTCCCACTCCCACGGCCCCGGCAGAGTCTCGTCGAAGTCGTTGAGGTCGAAGACGAGCCGCCGCTCAGGGGAGGCGAAGGCACCGAAGTTGGAGAGGTGGGCGTCGCCGCATAGTTGGGTCTCGATGCCCGAGCGCGGGGTCGGAGCGAGGTCGGCCGCCATCACTGCCGCAGCGCCGCGGTAGAAGGTGAAGGGCGAAACCAGCATCCGGCCGTAGCGCAGCGGCACCAGCTGCCCCACACGTGAGGTGGCCTGGTGCTCGAGCAGCTCCACCGGGTCGGGGCGGTCGCCCGCGGGATTCCAATCGCCGTGGCTGGAGCGCGGCGCGACCGTGCGAGCCGCCTTACCCGCAACTGCGCGCTCCTCGGGCGATCCGGGGTGACTCTGGATCGAGTCGATCATCGACTTCAGGCTACGGCAGGATCGGGGCGCGGTGGATCGGGACCCGCCTGCAGCTCGTCGAAGCGCTGCGTCGGCAAGCGCCGAGTGGTCCAAAACGAAGCGAGAACGAGGAAGGCGGCAAAGAGGAATGCCGTCTTCAGGGCCTTCAGCTGCGCGTCTTCGTAGTTCTCGACCAGAGCATCGACGGTCGTCGGATCGACGCCGGCGTCCGTGGCTCCGGCCCTGACCTCTTCGGAGGCAATGAAGCTGCCACCGGCGCTGAGCTGGACCTGGACCTGGTCTTCGACGTCTGCCGAGACGCGCGGGTCGCCGGCGATGTTCGCGGTGAAGGCGGCGCTCAGCCCGGTGATCACGATCGCACCGAGCAATGCCGTCCCCAATGAGGAGCCGAGCTGCTGCGCCGTGGTCTGCAGGCCGCCGGCCTCGCTGCGGTCGGGGTCGCCGACCGCCGACTGGACCACGTTGCCGAGCTGGGAAACGATCATGCCCATGCCGACGCCGAGCACTCCCATCGCGACGAGGAAGGGTGCGTTGTCGAGCTCGGGCTCGATCGTCGCCAACAACATCACAGTGGCCGCGAGCACGATCAGCAGGCCCGCTCGCACGAGGCCACGCGCCGCGAACCGTGAGGACAGGGCGGAGCCCGCGATCGCGGTGAGGAACAGACCGGCCGAAGTGGGAAGCATGCGCACGCCGGTTTCGAGCGCGTCGAGGCCCTGAACTATCTGCAGGTAGAGCGGGATCGTGAAGAAGATCCCCATCAGGATCAGGTTCTGGGCGAGCAGCATCGAGACCCCGCCGCGCAGCGGTCGGATGCTGAGCAGCCGCAGGTGGACCAGCGGGTCGAGACCCCGCTCCTCGCGCCGCTGCTCCCAGGCCCAGAAGCCGGCGAGGACCAGGGCCCCAGCGCCGATCACGAACGGGGTCAGCGAGAAGCCGAAGGGCTCGATCGGCGAGCTGCGCGGCTGCAGCCAGCCCCAGTTGCTCGCCTGCAATACGCCGAAGACGACCAGGGCAAGGCCGGAGGCGGAGAGAACGCCGCCGACCCAGTCGAGTTCAGGTGCGCGGCCCTCCCGCTCCGGCTCGCGCGACAACCGCGTCCCCGCCAGGATGCCGATCGCCACCACGACCTCGCCGACGAAAACCAGCCGCCAGGTGAAGTCGGTGGTCATCCAGCCGCCGAGAATCGGGCCGACGGCGATCGCAGCGCCGGCGATGCCGCCGAGGACGCCGTAGGCGACGGCGCGGTTGGCACCCTTGTAGGAGCCGGCCACCAGCGCGAAGAGCGCCGGCAGAACCAGCGCGGCGCCGATGCCCTCGAGGATCGACCAGCCGAGCACCAGGCTCGGCACGCTCCAGGAGGCGGCGGTCAGGCCGGAGCCAACGCCGTAGATGCAGATCCCGATGGTGAATGCCCTGCGCCGGCCCCAGATGTCGCCGAGCTTGCCCCCGACCAGCATCAGCGCCGCCATCACCAGCGCATAGAGCGCGATCACGGCCTGGATCGTGGTGACCGTCGTGTCGAAGTCTTCGACCAGCTGCGAGATCGCGACGTTCATCACCGCCTGGTCGAGGACCATCAGGAACTGGGCGGCCCCGAGAACCACGAGAACTCCCCACTTGACCATGAGCGAAGACTATGCCGATCCCGCGGGTGTAGCTTGCGCCGATGCCTCGGGGGAATCGATGAGGGCGCTGGTGCAGCGGGTCAGCCAGGCGGCGGTCGACGTCGAGGGCGAGCGGGTGGCGCAGATCGGGCCGGGGATGCTGGTGCTGCTCGGGGTCGGCCGCAACGACAGCGTCGAGGAGGCGGACCGGCTGGCGGAGAAGGTCCGGGCGCTGCGCATCTTCGACGACGCGGAGGGACGGATGAACGAGCCGCTGGGCGAGCGCGAGGTGCTCTGCATCAGCCAGTTCACCCTCTACGGCGACACCCGCAAGGGCAACCGGCCCAGCTACGGTGAGGCGGCGCCCGGCAAGCAGGCCGAGCCGCTCTACGACCGCTTCTGCGAGCGCCTCGGGGCGGCCAAGGGTGTCTTCGGCGCCTGCATGGGGGTCGCTCTGGTCAACGACGGCCCGGTGACCCTCACGGTCGAGGTCTAGATGGACGGCCCACCCCGCAAATGAGCAGCCAGGTGAACCTCCGCTACGAGAATTCGGCTGATGAGATCGACGCCGCGAGCCGATGTGGAACGCGTTGCAGGAGCACCACGTGCGGATCACCCCGGAGCTCGACCCGCAGACCCCCGGGCGCGACCTGGACGACGCCTGGCGGATACGCCGCTCCAAGTACGTTCGCTGGCTCGAGGATCCCGAGACCTTCTTCGTAATCGCCGAGGACGAGAGCGGCCCGATCGGCTACGCCTTCGTCACCGTCGGGCCGGGCTATGCCGCATGGCGCACCGGCGAGCGCTCCGGAGTCCTGGAGACCCTTTCCGTGTTGCCGGACCGTCGCAGCGGTGGCGTCGGCGCGGCACTGATCGAGGCCGCCTGGGAACGACTGGCAGAGCTCGGCGTCGACGACATGGCGATCACGACGACGAAGACCAACGTCGACTCCCACCGCTTCTACGAGCGCCAGGGCTTCAGCCAGGCCTTCGTCATCTACCACGGCAAACGGCCGCGGTCCTAGCCTTCGTCGAGGAACTGCACGTCGACACCGCAGAGTTCGTAAGTGGGCCTTGCGCGACGATCGAGGGTGATCAGCGTCGCGTCCGCGTCGCGCGCGGCCAGGGCAATGAGGGCATCGAAGACAGGTGCTCCGCCCCGGTCCTCGCGGCAGAGAAGCTCGAGAGCTTCTCTATATGAGCCCGGCAGCAGCTGGATCGGCGGAGAATCGTCGAGGAGATCATCGAGATACTCAAGAGCCGCTCCCGGTTCCGCCCGGTAGACGCCCCCGGGAGCGCTCAGCACCGCATAGGTCTCAGCCATGGTGTGAGCAATCAAGCGACCATCGGACCGCACATCGGCGACGGCAGCTCTCGCCACGTCGTAGGCGGGGTGATCGACGACGAAGCCGGCCACCAATACCGAGCTGTCCGGCACGATCATCGGCGAATTCGTTCCAGTTCTTCGCGAACCTTCTCCGGCCCATGCTCCGGAATGCCGAACTCAGCCGAAAGGATGCCATCCGCTCCCCGGTGCAGCTTCACCTTGCGCGGTGCCGGCGTCAGGGTAAGCCTTTCTCCGTCCAGGGCTATCTCGACCTCGTCTCCTCCAAGGAGGTTCAGGGCCTTGCGCAGGTCCTTTGGCACGACGATCCGTCCGGCATTGTCAATGGTAGTTTTCATACCATCAATCGTACCATCGACATTCGCGCTATTTGCGGCCCAGCGCCTCGTCGATGAAGGGGCCGAGCAGCTCGCCCGTGCGGGCGGCAATCTCCTCCGGCGAGTCGGCTGGGGCGGTGACGTGGCTGATCGCGAGGCGGACCAGGGACTCGGCCAGGAGGCGGGCTTTTGGCGGCGGCGCCTGCGGCCAGCCCTCTTCGATCGTCGCGGTAAGGCGAGCGGTCGCCCACTGTACGACCGGTGCGCCCTGGGTGGTGACGAAAGGGAGCAGCCCGGCGGTGCCGTCGTCACTGAGCAGGATACGGACCAAAGGGTCCTCGCCGGCGGTGCGGAGGAAAGTCTCGAGGGCCGCTCCGATCGCGGCGCGCGGGTCGTCGAGGTGCCGGCGCACCGCCGTGTCGACGGCGTCGAGGAAGCGTTCGCCCTCGTGGATGACCAGCGCCTGGGCGAACTCGTCGCGGCTGCCGAACTCCTTGTAGAGGGTCTGGCGACTGACCCCCGCCGCGGTGGCGATCTCGGCCATCGTGATCTCCGCCCAGGGCCGCTTCTGCACCTCGTCGCGGGCAGCCGCGAGCAGGGTCTCGCGCAGCAGCTGCCGGGCCGCCTGGGGGTATGGGGTGCGCGCCTCCACGACGGCCCCAATCGTCGCAGTGGGAGCGGTCACTTGTCTCCGTCGGCAACCGGCTCGAAGTCGACCTTGTCGCGCACGCCGCAGTCGGGGCAATGCCAATCGTCGGGAACCTCGCTCCACGGCGTGCCGGGCGCGAATCCCTCGCGCGGATGGCCGGTCGCCTCGTCGTAGACGTAGCCACAGCCCGGACAGCGAAAGGCGCTCATGCCCCTGCGCTCCCGTAACGGGCCAGCACGCGGCGCCTCGCTCGCGGCTGAACGTTGACGCGGCCGACGTCGCCGTCGTAGTGGT
Source organism: uncultured Solirubrobacterales bacterium (assembly GCA_963716735.1). Taxonomy (GTDB): domain Bacteria; phylum Actinomycetota; class Thermoleophilia; order Solirubrobacterales; family 70-9; genus VRUE01. The sequence goes on along the minus strand of OY970321.1, from coordinate 2,793,333 downwards.
CGAGCAGGCGGCGGTCCATCACCCGCCGCCAGAGCGGCGGAAACCAGGCGAGCACGATCATCCCCGCATAGCCGGTGGGCAGCTGCGGCGCCTCGTCGACGTGGCGCAGCGCCTGGTAGCGGCGGGTCGGGTGGGCGTGGTGGTCACTGTGACGCTGCAGGTGGTAGAGGAGGACATTGGAGGCGACGTTGTTGCTGTTCCAGCTGTGCTCCGGCAGGCAGCGTTCGTAGCGCCCATCCTCTTTCTTCTGCCGCAGCAGGCCGTAGTGCTCGAGGTAGTTGACCACCTCGAGCAGGGAGAAGCCGAGCACAGCCTGAAGCAACAGGTAAGGCAGCACGACCGGGCCGAAGACGATCGCCAGCAGCGCGAACAGGCCGACGGTCATCGCCCAGGCCTGCAGGATGTCGTTGTGGATCGACCAGACGGAGTGACCCATCCGCTCCAGGCGAGCGCGCTCGATCCCCCAGGCCGAGCTGAGGCTGCCGGAGACGGTCCGCGGCAGAAAGGCCCAGAAGCTCTCCCCCAGCCTCGAGCTTGCCGGATCGTCGGGGGTGGCGACGCGGACGTGGTGACCGCGGTTGTGCTCGATGAAGAAGTGGCCGTAACCGCTCTGCGCCAGAGCGACTTTGCTCAGCCACTTCTCCAGGTCGGCCCGCTTGTGGCCGAGCTCGTGGGCGGTGTTGATCGCGATCCCACTGACCATGCCCATCGTCAGCGCCAGGCCGAAGCTGTCGAGAACGGAGAGGCCGCCGTCGGCCCATAGCCAGCAGGCGAAGACGAGTCCGGCGTACTGGACCGGGATGAAGACGTAGGTGCACCAGCGGTAGTAGCGGTCCTGTTCGAGCCACTTGACGATGCTGTCGGGCGGGTTCTCGGCGTCCATGCCGACGATGTAGTCGAGCACCGGGAAGATCACGAAGACGAGCACCGGGCCGAAGAACCAGAACGCGCCGAGCCCGGTCACCTGGACCCCCGCCCAAGCGAGGAAGGGCAGCGACGGAACGATCAGGCCGAGCAGCCAGGCGTAGCGCTTCGGGTCCGACCACGCCGCCGGGTTCAACTCGACCTCGGGACCGTCGTGGTGATGATGGTCGTGTGCGGCTGCCTCCATGGGCGCCTCCTCCTTGTCAGATCATCAGAAATCGTCTGCTTGGTTTACAGATTAGCCTAATCTGTCAAGTAGCGCAACACGAACCTTTGTTCTGTCTAAGCCGCGTTGGCGGCGCGGTCGCTACCATTCCGCCCGTGTACACGCTCCTCGCAGTCGTCCAGGTGATCATCGCCGGCATCGTGATCTTCCTGATCCTGCTGCACTCCGGCAAAGACGCCGGGCTCTCCGGCGCCTTCGGCATCGGCGGCGGCGGCAGCTCCTTCGGCGGCGGCTCGATGGTCGAGCGCAACCTGGATCGCGCGACGGTCTTCTTCGCGATCCTCTTCGTCGTCAACACCGTTGTGCTGTTGAAGATCTAAAGGTTCACTGTCCACAGACGCCGTCGGGCCGGCCGCGCAGCGCGTGATGCAGCGGCGCCGATTCCCGGGCCGCACCCGGACCGCCGAGGGCCGCCGAGGCAGCCTGTAGCAGCGACGGCCTCCCACCGGGATCGAACTGATAGCTCCGGCCGCCCAGATAGGCCCCCTGCTGCGCACTCTCCGCAACGAATTCGATCCGGGCTCTGGTCGAGCTCGGCGCTCCATCGCCACGTGCCGGGGGGAGCGGATCTGAAGTGCATCGCCCCAGGTAGGTCCCGTCGGCGGCGCGGTCGAGGTAGGCGCCGGGAAAGGATGCCGACTGCCCGTCGATCAGCAACGTCGCCCGTTGGTAGGCGACCGGCGGGGTTGCGACCCAGGCCAGGGCGACTGCCGTCGCGGCGGCGATCCCCAACCACACGCCGCTCGAGCGCAGCAGCTCGTGCGTCAGCTCCTGCAACCCGCTCGACCGCGGCCAGGTGACAAACGGACCGGCGTAGATCACGGCGACGCCGGCCAGCAGCATCGTTCCCTGCAGCAGGGGGACGAGGGCAACCGCAACGCCGCACGTGAGGACGAAGAGCAGGGCGGCGGCCCTCTGGATCCACCTGATGCCATAGCTCGCCCTCTCCTCCGCCTCCTTGATCGCCTTCTGCTTCTCGGCGTCGTCTGTCCCGTTCATCTTCTCGGCCCTCTTCGCCGCCTCCTCGCCCCTTTCGCCGCGAATGAGCCGGCCGAGCTCGACGATCTGACGGCGCCACGGCGGACTCCAGTCTTCGTCGGCATCGTCAGAGCACAGCTCCTTGCCCTTGGGCGGGTCGCCGAAGATCATCGCCAAGCCGACCAACAACCCAATCGACAGACCCAGGATCAGAAGACCCACCCTGACCACCGGCGGCTCGGCGCTCAGACCGATGACGATCGACAACAGGGCGATCGTCGGAACGATCATCCCGCCCAGGGTCCAGAGATTCGACCAGCCCTCCGTCAGGTCATCGATGTCCCTGAGCGATCGCACCGGCAATCCCCCGCGGCGTCGAATCGCGAAGCCGACAAGGGCGATCACGATGGCGCTGATCATGAAGAGGAGCAGAAGCTCAAATACCGCGACCCGGGCGCCGACGGCAAGTAGTCGCTTGCTGTCGGTAGCGACGATGCCCCCGTCTCCCGACAGCCGTGCCGTCGCCAGTCGAAGCCAGGTGACCACTCCGCCGAGGAAGTAGAGGTAGGCGACCAGGCCGGCCGCTCCGGTGGCCAGGGCGATCCACCGCCCAAGCCCGTCATCCTGCTCCTTCTCCCGTCCACCCATCGCTGCCGCCAGCTTATGCGCGGTCGAGGATCTCTACTGCCTCCTTGCGCAGCTCGGCGTCGAGAATGGCGAAGTCCTCGTCGGAGAGCTTGCCCGCCGCGTGGTCGAGTTCGGCATCGCGGATCTCGCGGTACTTGGCTTCCTTCAGCGCCTCGAGCTCGGTGTCGGCAACCGGCCGGAGGCGCGCCCGGCGGGCCGGCCAGATCGCGATCAGTGCCCCGGCCAGTGAGATCAACCCACCGATCCAGATCCAGGTGACAAGCGGGTCGACGATGACACGGAAGGTGGCGGGCGCGGTTTCGGCCAGGTAGCCCGCGGCGATCCGCCTCGCGGTGGCCTCCTGAAGCACTTCGATCTGGGTAAGCGCCGCGGGCCGCAGGCGCGGGTTGGCCGCCGCCGCGCGCATCAGCGCCGACACCGCTCGACACTGGGGCGGCGTGCCCGGTCCCCCCGACACGCACGCTTCGAAGCCTTTGTCGGCGGCCCTGGCGCGGCGCTGTACGCCGAGGATGCCCGGCTGGACGGCGGTCCAGAAGTCGCTGCCGAGCCCAGCCTTCAAGCCGATCTCGCTGTCGGATTCGCCACCGAAGTAACCGCCTATCGTGGCCCCTCCCCCCCCGGTCGGCCGGTAGAAGCGACGGGTCGGATGCAGGGTGAAGCTCTCCCCACCCTCCTCCCGCACCCGCAGAACGGCGCCCGCGGTGAAGGCAAGGCGGTCGACGCTCGCCGTCGGTCGCACGTAGGTCACCGTGCGGCCGTCGACGACAGCGCTCTGCCCGGGCCGCAGCCGCACGTCGCGGTTGGTCTGGAAGCTGGAGGAGGCGGCGATGCCGATCAGCAGCACGGCGATGCCTGCGTGGACGATGTAGCCGCCGTAGCGGCGACGGTTACGCGCGACGACACCGACGAGCGCCGCGGGCATCGAGCCGCCGCTCAGCGAGCGCCGCGCCGAAGCGCCGCGCCAGAACTCCTGCGCCAGCCCGGTCAGGGCGAAGGCGGCGAAGGAGAAAAAGATGAGGGCCAAGGGCCTGCCGGCGGCATCGGTGAACAACGCGAGCGCGAGGCCGGCGACGACGCCGACGATCGCCGGGACGAGGAAGACGCGCTTCGCCGAGTCCCAGCTGATCCGCCGCCAGGCGAGCAGCGGCCCGATCCCGGTGAAGAGCACGAGCACGATCGCCAGCGGGGTCGTATAGCGGTCGAACCACGGCGCGGCCAAGGACGACTTGTCACCCGTAAACAGCTCCGAAATCAGGGGGAAGAAGGTTCCCCAGAAGATCGCCACGACGAGCGCCACCAGCAGCAGGTTGTTGACCAGGAAGACGGACTCGCGCGAGGCGAGCGAGTCGATGCGCTTCTCCGAGCGCAGGTCGTCGAGGCGGGAGACGATCAGCGCGGTCGAGCCGACCAGGACGACCGCGATCAGACCGAGGATGTAGGGGCCGACGGTGCTGTCGCCGAAGGCGTGGATCGATTGCAGGACGCCGGAGCGGACGAGGAAGGTGCCGAGCAGCGCCAGCGAGAACGTGGCGACGATCAGGCAGGCATTCCAGACTTTCAGCATCCCGCGCTTCTCCTGGACCATGATCGAGTGCAGGAACGCGGTCCCCATCAGCCACGGCATCAGCGCCGCGTTCTCGACCGGGTCCCAAGCCCAGTACCCGCCCCAGCCGAGCTCGGTGTAGGACCAACGGGCGCCGAGCAGCAGCCCGAAGCCGAGGAAGGCCCAGGCGATCAGGGCGAAGCGGCGGGTCGAGCGGATCCAGGCGGCGTCGAGGCGACGGGTGACCAGGGCGCCGATCGCGAAGGCAAAGGGGATCGTGAAGGCGACGTACCCCGAGTAGAGCATCGGCGGGTGGATCATCATGCTCGGGTGCTGCAACAGCGGGTTGAGCCCGATCCCGTCGACCGGGACCGGGCTCAGCTCGGCAAACGGGTTGACCCCGCCGGCGAACAGCATCAGCCCGGTGAAGAAGGCGGCGATGGCCGCCATCACCGCGGTTGCGTAGGGGACGATCTCGCGCAGCCTGTTGCGGGTCGCGTACAGCGCCAGCGAAGCGGCGATCGAGAGCACCCAGGCCCAGAGCAGCAGCGAACCCTCCTGGCTCGACCACATCGCCGCCAGCTTGTAGAAGGTCGGGGTCTCGATCGAGGAGTGCTGCTGGACGATGTTGAAGGAGAAATCGTCGCCGGCGAAGGCGATCTCGATCACCACCACACAGAAGGTGAGCAGCACGAAGAGGGCGTAGACGGCACGTCGTGAGATGTCGACCCAGCGCCGATTGCCGTCGCGACCGACGAGTGCCGCGGCCGCGGCGAAGATCGCGGTGAGAAAGGCAAGCGCCAGCGCGGCGCTGCCGAGGCCAGCCGTCATTCGTCAGAGCTGGTGGTGAACTTCGACGGGCACTTGGTGACCAAGGTGTCGCGTTCACCGACGAAGACGCCGCGATCCATCGTGCCCGCGAGGACGATCTCACGGCCACCGCGGAAGGGATCGGGGATGGTCCCGGTGTAGGTGACGGGGATGCTCTGGCTGGCGTCTTCGCGGTCGGCAACGCGGAAGCTGATCCCCTCCCCCTGATGCTGGACAGAGCCCTTGACCACCCTCCCGGTCAGCTCGTAGCTGCCGCCCGAGCTGACGCCGATCAGCTGTGAAGGCTCCTTCGCCTCCGAGGACGCGCTGAAGGACGTGTAGACGAGCGCAACGGACAGCATGACGGCGACGCTGAGCGCGACCACGAGCCGGATCTTTCGCTTGCGGCTGGGATCCACGAACGGGGATTATCGCAAGGTGGGTGGGGGAGCGACGAGCCGAAGCTGAGAGAATCAGGCTCATGAGCGATGGCCCAGTGCTGCTCATCACCGGAGCTTCCAGCGGGATCGGCGCCGCCACCGCCCGTGCAGCGGCGAAAACGCACAGGCTGGTGCTCGCCGCGCGACGGGTGGAGCCACTCGAAGAGCTTGTCGAGGAGCTTGGCGGCGCCGAGCGGGCGATCGCCGTGCGCTGCGACGTCACCGAGTGGGACCAGGTCGAGGCGATGACCGCGACCGCTCTCGACACCTTCGGCCGAATCGACGTCGTCTTCGCCAACGCCGGCTTCGGCGCCACGCGGGGCTTCCTCGAGGAGTCCCCCGAGCACTGGCGCTCGATGGTCCTGACCAACGTCTACGGCGTGGCACTGACGATCCGGGCCACCCTCCCCCACCTGCTCGAGCGGGGCGATGGCCACTTCCTGGTGACCAGCTCGGTCGCCGGTCGCCAGGCGCTGCCCGGCTCGCTCTACTCGGCGACCAAGTGGGCGGCGACCGCGATCGGCGAGTCGCTGCTGGGCGAGCTGCGCCAGATGCACGAGAACCACGCGATCAAGGTGACCCTGATCGAGCCGGGCATGGTCGACACGCCGTTCTTCGACAACCGGCCCGGCAAGTGGGTGCTGCAGGACGACGACGTCGCCCGCGCCGTGATCTACGCGCTCGAGCAGCCGGGCAACGTGGACATCAACGAGATCCTGATCCGGCCGACCGGGACGCCTGCCGAGTAAGACCTATCCCGGCAGGGATTCCACTTAACTTTTTCGGTGAATTGCGGTTGGCTGCCACCCAAGGCATCAACGAAAAAGTACAAGACGTTCCATCCCTACCGGGATAGGTCTTAGCGCAAGAGCCGACGGGCCGCACCCCAGTAGCTGCGTAGAAAAAGGCGGGCCGGGAGCGAGCGGGCGATGGCTGGAATGAAGGGCGAGTCGAGGTCCGGGGTTAAGAAGGTGGCGAACTCGGCGGTGGTGACGGTGCGCGTGGCCTGTATCTGGCGGCGCTCGTGCAGCAGGCGGGGTAGCCAGCGGATCACTTCTCCCATGGCGGCAAATTTCTGCTTGCCCCAACCTGCGGCGATCGAGGCTGGGATCAGCGCCAGCTCGGTGAGGAGCAGCGCCGGCGCCAGCAGGAGGAGGAGGCTCGCGGGATAGACACGGATGAGGAAGGCCCAGCGGTTGCGCTCGAGCCAGCGCCACTTGTGCTCGCGGGCGCCGAACTCGTAGTCGTGGTCGACGACCGCCGCCGGTTCGATGCCGAGGGCTCCCCCCGCCAACCGCAGCCGCAGTGAGAGGTCGACGTCCTCGTGGTAGAGGAAGAAGCGATCGGGGAAGCCACCGACCTCCTCCCAGGTGGCGCGGGGAATTGCCAGGCAGGCGCCGGAGAGGGCCGAAACCTCCCCGGCCGGAGGCGCTGTTGCGATCGGGTCGCCGTGACCGCCGGCCCAGACGATGCCGGTGAAGTGGACCGGATTGCCGGCGGAGTTGATCGTCTCACCGTCACCGTCGGCGATAAGCGCCTGCCAAGCGGCCCAGCCGCGATCCTCGAGCCAGGGACGCCGGATCGCCTCGCCGAATCCGGGCCGTGGTGCCGCATCGGGGTTGAGCACGACGAGAAGGTCGCCCCGCGCCTGCACGGCCCCCTCGTTGCAGCCGGCTGCAAAGCCGGCGTTGCGGCCGGTCTGGACGACCTTTGCGGTGGGCGCCAACAAGGCCGCCGCGTCCGCGGTGCTGTCACTGGAGTCGTTGTCGACGACGATCAACTCGTCCGCGTCCTCGAGCTCGGGCAACAGCGCAGGCAGCGTCCGCGCCAGCTCCTCGCGGCTGTTCCAAGCGACGATCAGGACCGAAAGCGTCGGGCGCACCGACGCGGGAGGCTATTTGTTCTTCTTGGCGCCCTTGTGCTTCTTGCCGCAGGAGAGCAGCAGGCGCGGCCGCATGTTCCGCTTCTTGCCGTTCTGGCCCTTGAACCGCACGATCACCCGCTTGCCGCGCGCCTGCTTGCGCTTGTGCGCCTTGCTCGCCTGCGCGCCCTTACCCGCCTGTCGCTTCTTGCGCGGGCACTGGTTCTGAGAGTTGACCAGCAGGCCCCGTTTGCCGCCCCGCAGGGTGAGCACGAACTTGGTCACCGGCACGTCGGGGACGATGTCGAAGGTGTTGCGGATGCGGCCGTGGCTGCTGTCGGTGCGGCTGGCCAGCTCGATGTCGACCTGGCCGCGCAGGTCGGGGACGAGATCGGGAAGCGTGTTGTTGGAGGAACGCAGATAGACCGGCCCCTGCAACGGGTCGTCGAGCAGCGGCGAGGTCGCGACGGCATTGCCGTAGATCGAGTCCTTCGGGCAGTTGTTCGCAGCGAACTGGACGCGGGTGCAGACGTTCGCCAGGTTGCCCTGGTCGAGGATCAGCGAGCGAGGCAGGATCGTCTGGGCGCGAGCGATGTTCGCGTCTCCCGGCCGTGGCGTCAAAACGGCGCGCAGCCGGGGGTTCTTGGCACGCCGCATCGCTCCGGTCAGGCGCAGCGTGAGCTTGGGGCGGAAGCCGAGCTTGTCGCAGCCGCTCGCCTCGAAGGGCGCCGAGACGGACGTCCGGGTGAAGGCGGCGGGATCGACCGGGTTGGCGCCTCCGCCGAGCAGCGCTCCGTCGAAGCTCAGCTTGGAGCAGTTCGTCGGGTTGAGCGTGAAGTCGTCGCGATCGAGCCTGACCGCGACCGAGCGGACGTCGAGAGTGGCGCCGCCGTAGACGTGCGGGATCGGATCGGAGACGGCGTGCACCTGCGCGGTGCGCGGTTCGAGCGAGAGAGCCACCCGCACCACGACCGTGCCGAGATCGAACGGCCCGGCCGTGGCGGGGGTGATCACTGCCAGGGAGAGGGGTGCGCCCTTGTAGCGCCCTGAGAGGAAGACCTTGCCGCTGATCTGGATCGGCGAAGGACCGCTACCGGCCGAGATGTCGGCTTTGCCGATCAGGCTGGACTGGGGACAGCTCGACCCCGCCTTCTCCGCAGCGCCACCGTTGGCCGCCGCCGCGGCCAACGCATCGGGTGGGCAGTAGCGGACGCCTTTCAGCTTCGCCACCAATCCCGGTGGCAGCGTCACGTCGACGCCTTTCAACTCCTGGTTGCCGTCCGAGCGGGCGATGTTCATGTGCAGCGGGCTGAACGTGGCTGCCTTGGCGCTGTTGATGCCCGCATCGAATCCGAGCGCAAACGGCCGCTCGGCCATCGTTTTCGGACAGGGACCGCCCCCGGGGGCAGCGCTGAGTGAGAACTCAGAGGAGGCGGGCACCGTCGAGTTGGCCGATGGTCCACCGTCCTGGCCCACCGGAACCGTGCCCAAGGCGCTCGACCACGGCGTCATCTGCGTGCCGGTCGTGTTCGGGCCGCAAGTTGGCGGGCTCGTCAGCACCGCTTTCGGTCCGCCGTTCAGTTTGATCCGGAACGATTCGAACGGCACCTGGGGCAGGCCAGGGAGCGGAACTTTGCCGAGCGCGCCGTCGTCGAAGGTGGTCGTCACCTGACCGGTCTGGGGATTGACGCTCGCTTTGCCGAGCAGACGGGCCGAGATGTCGTAACGACTCGACTCGGCGACGACGAAGATCCGGTAAAGGTTGCCCGAGGCGGGGTCGCGGTCGAGCTGGTTGCCGACATAGACCGGACCGCTGAGCGAGCCATCTGGCAGGGGCGGCGTGTCGATCTCGACCGTGCCAATCTGCGATGCGGCTGGGCAGGCTACCGGCCCCCTGCTGCCTTTGTTGAACTGGTCGTCGGTGCAGGCAACGAGCCCGTTCGCTGCCGAGGGGTTGAGCCCCATGCCGGCCGGCAGGGTGACTTTGGCGCTACGAACGTGGGACGTCCCTTGGGGCCCTTCGCTGCCTTTGACCTCCGGCAACTCGGCAGTCACCGTCGCGCCGGAGGGGGAATCGGTTTGCGTGGTGTTTGGATCGGTCGTGATCGACGGTTTGAAGGGAATCGAGTCACAGTCTTTCGGCGAGGTTTCGAAAGCACCCGGTTTGCGCGGGATCTTCGACTCGATGAAAGCGGAACCATTGGGGAAGTTCGGATCCATATTCGGGGCCTCGTACGCGTCCGCCCGAAGATAGGTCGAGTAGATGTGCTCGAGGGGCGTTCCAGGCGTAGCAGGCCCGAGGCACGTGGTCGGCGTAGTGATGAAGGCCCCGTCGGGGCCGGACGTGCCGTCGAAGACGAGCCGATTGATCCGTACTCGCGCCAGTTCCGCCGGGATCGGCGGCAATTCGACTTTGGCGACGTGAATCGTGAAGTACTCGTGGTAGTCGCTCTCCCAGGCAACGTCGGCCTCGAGGAAGATGTCGTTGCCGAGCAGGCTGAGGCCGAAGCGCGCCGGTTCGCCCTCGTTCGGCACGATGTTGAAGACGTCAACCGGCGGGAACGGGATCGAGAGGCCCGTATCCCGGTTCGTCGCGGTGACTTCGCTGTAACCGACTTTTGAGCCCGCCGGACAAGTGCTGGGGCTCTCCCCCGAACCCAGCTCGCACTGCTCGGCCGAAGACTGCGGGTTAACGGTGAGGCCCGCCGGAAGGTCGACGCGAACGGTGCGCAGATTGCCGATCGGTGCCGGCCCAAGCAATTTTGGTTCCGAGTTGACGATGAACTGGGTGAAGCCAACTGGCGGGTGACTGGCCGCCCCTTCGAAAAACTGACCCGGAGTGGCGACACTGCAGGGCCCAGCATCTGAGGTGCAGGTCCCGGCCTGCCACGGACTGTCTACCTGGGGGTCATTCGGATCCTGCGGACCGATGATGTCCGCCATCGCGGATGGCGCAGCAAAAGCCATTCCGAGAGCCAAAAGCACAACCGCAAAGCCACTCCGCATCCTTGCTCTCCCGCTCATCTGGATCCCTTCCGCTGGGTCATCGCAAAATTAGATTACCCGATTTTGATGATCTGAGCTATTATTTTTAGGTATTCCCCCATCAACGAAAGTGAGGTAGTCGTGAATTGGGAACGCCTGGCTCGTGCCAATACCCACCCCCTGCGGGTGTCAATCCTGGAAGTGCTCAGCCTTGATGGCGGCCGCACGCTGTCGCCAAAGGACCTCAGCCTCGAGCTGCAGGCACCGCTGAGCACCGTCAATTACCACGTCACCGAGCTGCGTCGCTCCAATCTGGTCAAAGTCGTGGACGAACGACAGGTCCGTGGTGCGATCGAGCACTTTTACCGTGTGGTCGAAAGCAGCGAAAACGGAGCGAGAGGGAAAGCTGGGCGCAAAACCCGCCGCAAAGCACACGCCTAAGCGGGGGCCGGGCCGCTCGAGCAGCGATCGGTCGCATTTTGACTCCACGCCTCCCCGGGCGAGGAAGACTGGCCGTCCTACAGGCGAATTGAGACCCCACGCGCATGCGCGTGGGGTCTCAATTCCCGCAGAGGCGTACCCCTGACCCAGGCCCGATGGGAAGGCCGCGCTTCGCCGCGACCCGCTCGAAGGCCGCAACGACCTCGGGGTCAAACTGCGAGCCGACGCTGCGGCGCAGCTCTTCGAGCGCTCGCGAGGGACGCATCGCGACGCTGTAGGGGCGCTCTGAGATCATCGCCGCGTAGGCCTCGCAAACGGCAATCACCCGCGCGCCGAGTGGGATCTGCTCGCCGCGCAGGGAGTCCGGATAGCCACTGCCATCCCAGCGCTCGCCACTCGAGCGAACCAGACGCGCGACCGGCACGAGCGCCGCCGCCGAGGCAATGATCCGCTCGCCGATCAGGGTGTGCTGGCGGACGAACTCCCATTCGGATTCCTCGAGCGGGCCTGGCTTGTTCAGGATCGCGTCGGGGATCGCCATCTTCCCCGTCTCGTGCAACTGTGCGGCGCGGTAGGTCTCATCGCGTTGCTCGGCCTCCATTCCCAGCTCTTCGGCGACCGTCAGCGCCAACTCGGCGACGTCAACGGCTTGCTCGGCCAGCTGCGGTTGACGCTCGCGTAGCGCCGTCAGCAGCACGTCGCGCGACTGCGAGCCGGCCGAGGTCCGCTCGCTGAGCTTATTCGCGTACATCCGCCGGTCGGCGAGCTGCAATGCCTCCTCGACCGAGCCGGCCTCGCTCGGCAACAGCACGTTGCCCTGCGAGGCCGCGATCGCGAACCCCTCGCCGCGCTCGGTAAGCGCAGCGCCGGCGCCGGCGACGATCGCGTCGACCTCCGCCGCCGTGCACTCGGCCAAAAGGCAGAACTCATCGCCACCCAGCCGATAGGCGCTGCCTTTTGCGGCCGCGAAGCGCTCCAGTCGCCCGCCGAGCCGCGCCAGCAGAGCGTCTCCAGCCGGGTGGCCGAAGGTGTTGTTGTAGAGCTTGAAGCCGTCAAGGTCAAACAGCGCAAGGAGCCGAAGGGATCCCGCCGCTGCCGGGCGCGCGATCGCACCCTCCAAATCCAGCATCAGCGCCCTGCGGTTGGGCAGCCCGGTCAACTCGTCGGTACGCGACTCTTGCGCCCTCGTGCGGACTTCCCCTTGACTCTCACGCAATGAGAGGACGAGCCGCACGACGACCGCAATCAGGGTGAGCAGGGAGATGACTGCCGCTGCGGTTGGGGCCGTGGCGAATCGTTCGACTGCTTGGATGCAGATCGCGATCAGCGCCGCAGCGGCCGGTATCGCGACGATCCGCACTGCCCGCGATCCCAGCGGCTCCGTGGTGCCCGGCTCGATCCACGCCGCGCAGGCCACCAGCAGAACACCGCATGGCCAGCCGGCATCGAGAATCGTGCCTTCGACGTAGATCCCCTTGGCAGCCTGCAGCAGATAGACGCCGTCGGAGACGGCGAGCAGCAAGAGGCCGGCACCGAGGACCACCCAGCTGCGCCCCGGTCGCCAGCCGGTGAACGAGGCGGCGGTCGCCACCATCGTCAACAGGGTCAGGTCGGCGATCGGGTAGGCCAGATTGGTGGCGACGGCGAGCGTCTGGCCTTCGCTGGAGGCATCGACGATCGGCCCAAGCGCGAACGCCGCCGCCAGCGCCGCGACGGCGGAGCCGACGATCAGGCCGTCCAGCCAACGCGCGAACGGAAAGGCCCCGATCCTCGCCCGCAGAAGGGCGATCAGCGCCACGTAGGCGAGTGGATAGAAGGCGAGGTAGCCGCCGTCGGCGGGAGAGGGGATCGGCACCGACGCCTGTCCGGCGAGCACGGCCGCGTAATAGATTTCCCCGCCGGTGTAGAGCAGCAAGCCGACGCCAAGTAGTGCCCAGGTAGCGCGCTCGCGGCGAACCAGCGCGGCCCGCAGCAGACAGGCGGCGGCGCTGGTCAGCATCAGGGCGCTGTAGATCCAGGTGTTGAAGAGCGCATCGGCGCCAGGACCGCCAAACCCGACCAGGGCGTGCGCGGTAAAGGCGGCGAGCAGGCAGAGGGCAAGGAGGCCGCCGAAAAGGACGGTCCGTCGCTCGCGCTCGCTCAGTTCGGCTACCACTTCCCAACAATCGGAACCTGGAGCCTCAACCTTGACTGATGAGATCCGTTCGCCGTGCTCCACAGAGGACCAAGGGAAGCGGACGACGGGTCTCGAACCCGCGACCTCGAGCTTGGGAAGCTCGCGCTCTACCAACTGAGCTACGTCCGCGTAAGCGCCATTCTAGGCCGAATCCGAACGTGAGGCTCGCGCTCTACCGGCCGACGCTCAGAACTTTTCCCGAACAGCGTCGGCCGCGCGAGCCTCCGCGATGTAGTCCTCAATCGAGCGCCGGTCGCCCGGTTTCGCGTCAAGCAAGTGCTGATAGGTCCGCTGCGAAACCTCCGCCGAGTGGCCGAGCTGATGTCCAATCTCGACCGCCGTCCAACCGGCCGCCGCGTAGAGGGTCGCGGCCGTGTGGCGGAGGTCATACGGCTTCAACGTCGCCCCTAGTCCAACGTCCTCAGCCGCGAGCTTGAAGCACCGCGCCAGCGGCCGGGAGCCGGTGCCGTGACGACGGCCGCCGGGGCGCGTGTACTTCGAGCGCCAGTTGTCCCAATCGTGCTTGCGCCAAGGCTGCCCGTCCGCGCGGGCGAACAGCAGGCCGCGACCGGAACCGGCGCCGCGCCACGCGGCCAGATCGTCAAGGACCGGGCCGGGGACGTAGACGCGACGTTTCCAGTGTTCGCCGGTCTTCGAGCCGGGGGCGATCACGCCTTCCGAGTTCTTCTGGATGACTTCGAGCCGGTCCCCGTCAAGGTGCTTCCATTCGAGCGCGAGCGCATCCTGTGGGCGGATGCCGATGAAGCCGAGAACAGAAACAAGGGTCGCCGAGCGCAAGTCTTCGCGCTCCAGATACCAACCCCGCAACAGCTCGACATCGGCGGCCGCCAGCCAGCGATGCTCCCGCTTTTTGTACTCCGGCCGCTCCAGTTCCAGCACCGGATTGACTTCGAGGTATTCGTGCGGCATGACGGCGGTTTTCAGAATTTGCCGGAGCAACCCCTGAGCCTTGCCGAGCACGGCCGGACCTGCGCCCGCGTCGAGCCGGTTTTGCTGCCAGTCGTACAGACGCCGGGGGCGCAGCTCCGTTAGCGGCAGGCCGCCCAGCTCCGGCAGTACGTGGCGGTCCAGCAGTTCGCCGTATTTCTCTAGCGTCGAATCGGCCAGCTTGACGCGGCCGGTCAGCCAGTCTTCCGCGAAGGTTTCCAACGTCGGCACCTTGCGGCGCGGCTCGGGAGTCGGCCGCCCTTCGTCCTTCGCCTCCGTTACTTCGCCGTCGAAGCGTTCCGCCACCTTCTGAGACTTGAAGGATTTGGAGCGCTGCTTGCCGTCAACGCGGTACTTGACTTCGTAGGTGCCGAACTTCGTCGGGTGGACGCTCACGATGCGCCCCCTTCCCGCCGACGCCGCCGGACGCGAGCCGCGAGGGAGTCACCATCGGCCGCCGGAGACTCAGCGGGCTTCGAGCCGGTCGGATGCTCCCTGATCCAACGGTGAAGCTCATTCGCGTAAGCCATCCACCGCCCCTCCACCTTGCGGAATGGACTGTCTGCGCGTTCCGCCACGCGATAGAGCTGCTTGGTCGATAGCGGCACAACCTCCGCAGCTTCCGCGACCGTCAACAGACGCGACTCAATGGCGGGCATCTGCGCCGCTTCGATCGCCGCCCACGGGGGCGCCGTCACCTTGGGGCGGAAGGTCGCGGCATCGGCAGCCGCGGCGTCGAGCAGGGCAGTGATCGACTGACTATGTGGGGCATTTGCAGTAGTCATTTCTCACTGACATTTTCGAGCCCATGTCAAGTTGACGCGGGGTGTAGCAACCCCACATCCCTGGCTGGCCTGGCGCTCTTTCGCACCGCCTCCCGGCAATGCAGGGCCGTAGGCATCTTTGGACCCGTCCAAGAATTTCAGGCCCTCAAGTCGTCGACCTAAGGGCCGAGATTTGGCTTCAATTCCCAGTAATCGATCGGAACTTGGGCTTCGGCCCCCCTGAGGGCGGGGTCTAAAGATGTCTGTGAATGCGGCTCCTGAACTAGTCAGTCGCCTCGGCCGGACGATTCTCCTGATCGAACAGTGGAGCGTCCAATTTCGGCGGCGTAGTCTCCCAAGTCTCCTCTGGGAGGTCACCGGCCTCGACAGCCGCCAACTCCGCTTGAACATCATCTGGCACTGCGTCTGCGACACGACGGCGACGAACACAGGCAATGATCGCTCTCTCGCGGTTCAGTCCGTACCGCGACTTGAAATCCGCCCGCAGGCCGTACTTGTACGTGCTGACGCTAGCGACCCGGCCATCGCCGTCCAAATTCTCAGCAAGTACTTCGACAGCGACCATGTTGTCGTCGCGCGCCATCAGGTAGACGGCGTCGTATTCGCCCGTGTAGAGGTAGCGCTTGGCCCGCTTTCGATATGGCTTCAAGCCCTCCCCCACCAGGCGTTCTTTGATTCCGACGAAAATTACCGCGACCCGGAAGTACCGGCCCTTGATTCCCATTGAGGAGTCTTTGGCCCCCGGCTCCCGCGCTGCGAGCTTGTAGACGAACCTCGCGAATTCCTCGGCCTCACGCAGGGCTTCGTCGTCTGGCTCGCCTGGATGAAGTTCCTCGCCGAGTCTTAAGTACTCAGCGAGGACCAGTCGAACCAGCCACCCCTGCAAGTCGACGGAGTCGAGTTCTTCGATTTTCTCTTTGAGGTCTTTCCCCGACTCACGAGCTGGGTCGAGGTGGTCTCGAAAGAACACGTCGAGCGCACCGACCTTCCCGCCGTCCTGGTCGAGCAGCCCCTTGGCGACAATGAGGTCGGCCGCGCGCATCCGGCTTCGGTCGAGATAGCGACGCGCGTTAGGGACCATCGTCTTAGGAAGGAAGGCCATGAGCGCATTCGCCACGTTCTGCTCGTGGTGGTCGGACTTCTCCATGCAGACCAGGACCTCGCCCTCCTTCAACAGGGCTTCCGCTTCCTCGGCCCCGGTCCACTTGATCTTGATCTTCCGCTCGATCAGCCCCTCCGGAGCCGACTTCAGCAACTCGGTGCGGGCGTCGTTGATGTCCCCCTGAACCCTGAGCGCCACCGCCGTGCGGTCGGTCTTGTCCCAGATCTTGGAGGCGAGCGCAACGATCCACCCCGCGACCTTCTCCGCTTTGTCGGGGTAGGTGACGCAAAAAAACAGGACAGCGGCGGCGGTCGCCACGATGCCGCCTCCAAAGAAGAATCCGATCACGTGGCTCCGTCCGTTTTGCGGCCGCACTGCGAGTCGGCGCAAGCGACCTCGATTTCGCCATTGGCGTTCATCTGAACGAGGCCCAGCCCGTGGTCGGCGACCGGACGCTCGCAATCTCGACATTTCAGATCGCCCGACCTGAAGGCGTCGAGTAGCCCCAGTCGTTCCAGCAGCTCTTGCTGGTCTTCAGTGTGAACCGCGTGTATTGGCTGCCGCTCCGCCATTCCGCGTTCGAGTCTAGGTGACTCAACAGCCGTCATCGGGTCGTCGCTATGGATGCGCTCGGCGGTCGGGAGCCGCGAACTTCGCACGGACACCCCTAGGGCATGGCTCCGCCATTGCCCTACGGGGAATGTCCGGGGTGCCCCGGACATTGGTAGGACATAATCCGGCGGCCGATGTCCAACCTTTTTTCGCTCTACAGGCCAGACTCCGCCGAGAGTCGGACATGGGGTCGGACGTGATCTGACTGATGATGTCCGGGGTCGTCGGACAGCCGTCGGCGGCCGATGTCCAACCTTTCCTGCCGCCCCACGACCCGACGCTGCCGCCAATCAGATGGCCTCCATGAGACTCGATCCGCCCACACCCCGGAGCCGCAGCGTCGTAGGATGCCCGGCCTGTTCGGTGCGAATCACGCACGGGTCACGTTCCCCCTTGCGGGCTTCCGCGTGCTCGACGTTGACCAGCCGCCGCACCGTCTTGGTCGTGACTCCCGCCGTCTCCGCGATCTCGCCTTGCTCGTGCTCCTCGCCATCTGCCAGCGCAGCGAGTATCAAGTCCCAGGTCGTGGTCGTCTGATTCTCCGTGGACTCGGTTGGGAGCTCCCAGCGACCGCCGCCGACCGTCATCCGCCATTCGCGGCCGATGTCTCCCAGCCGCGAACGCGAGCAGTCGATCCCCACGACACCGGTTATCTCTGGGGTGAACTCTTGGCGAGTCCAGATGCGATAGCCCTGCGGAGCGGCGTCGAGCTTCGCAGCAGTCCCGCGCGGCCGCTCGGTGGCGACGTTGCCGATGTTGTCGAGGAACACTGGAGTGATCCCGCGCTGAATCAGTGGCGTTGCCAGCAGCCCGTACAGCTCGGACCAGTCGTCATCCGAGTTGGAGCTGAGCCGGAGCTGCCCCAGCAGCTCGCGCACGGAGTCGTAAATCACGACTTTGAAGCCGCGTCCGGCGATCACGTCGGCGTAGCCGTCGGGGTTCCAGCCCTTTTCGAACTCCGGCCAGTGGCGGGCGTCGTAGAACTCGCGCAGCTTCGCGTCGTCCAAGTCGGGGTTGAACTTCACAGCGTCATCGAGGCGGGCGCGAGATAGAGCCGGGCCGTTCTCGCGGTCCAGCACGAGGACACCTATCTCGTGCATGGCGACATTCCAGCCGAGCGTGTCGACGACGGTGCTCTTGCCGGAGCCGCGAGCGCCGAAGAAGTAGGACGGCACACCCTCCAGCAGCAGATCGCACCCTCCGGGGATCGGCCGCCGAGCCTCGCCCAAGTCGTCAGCCCAAATGCTCGGCGCGTCGTCGAAGATCGCGGCTGCGATCTTGCCGTGGGTCTTGCCGGCCGCCTCGCGCTCGACCTGCTCCAGGTCGGGGCCAAGCGCCCGCTTTGCCTTCGCCTGTTCGACCAGCTTTTCGAGGGCGTCCGGGTCCAGCTCGGCGAGCTGATCAGCGGTCGGGACGGTGGCGGTCGTCACCTTGAAGCGCCTCCAAGGGGACAACTAAAATTCAGTTCGAGCACTTCAGCACCTCACTCCCTGAGACGCCGTCCTTGCCGGGGCGGCGTTTCGCGTTAGGGCGCCCCTAGCGGCGCCCGGTTGGACGGGTTCACTTCCAGCATTTCGCGGCGGTCAAGGGAGGTAGGGCTTTGGCCCCCTTGCTTTCAGGCTTCGCCCGCCTACTCGCCTCCGCCTCGCAACCCGACCACCCCACATTTTTGGAATAAACGCTCATGAGCGCCAGCGTTCCAGCGCGGCACGCTCAGCATCCGTCTCCGGCTCCCGCTCCCCGTACCAGAGTTGACCGCCCTGCTCAAAATGGGCGTCATCACATAGGAGCGCTTCCGCGCCGAGCCTTCCCTGCCCATCGACCGGGCCGCCTCCAAGTTCTTCCAACATCGAACAAAAACGCCGCTCGGTTGCGCGGTCCATGCCCGCCATCGCCTTGCCCTCCATCAGACCAGCCTCGGCGTCAGGCCATAGGCCATCGCGCTTCACGCCGGGACTCCGTCCCGCGCCGGTTCTAGAACCCCGGCAATCTTGCGGGCGACCGTCTCGGACGGCTCCATGCCGCGCTCAATGTTCGAGATGGTCGTGTGGGATGAAAGCCCGGCCGCGCGAGCGAGTTCGGTCTGGCTCAAGCCCGCTGCCAGGCAGCGTTTACGGAGGTTGTCTGCATAGGTCTGTCTCACCCAATAATTGTCTCACATCTACTAAAAAGCCCGATTTTGCAGGATAAATAGAGACTTACACATGCGAACGTAGACGTTGACATGCAAACTCGATATGCTGCCACCAACGCGAAAGCAACCCACGGAGCCACGATGAACCCCCTCCCGCGCACCGATCCAAGCGTTGCCGTTGCCTACCGGCGCGTGTCGAGCGATGAGCAGACCCGCGGGTTCGGACTGGCCGTCCAGGACCGACGCAATCGCCAGTTCGCGAAGCGCGAAGGCATCAGGATCGCGGCCGACTTCCATGAGGACATCAGCGGCACCGTGCCATTGGCCGAACGTCCCAAACTCTCGGCGGCGCTAGCGAAGGCTCAGGAAGTCGGCGCTGGAGTTCTCCTGGTAGCCGACCGCGACCGCCTAGCACGCGATGAGTACTGCGCCTTCGACGCGCTGCGCCAGTTCAACGCCGCCGGGGTGGTTGTTCTGTTCGCGGACGGCTACAACGGCGAGGGCTTGGCAGGGAACCTCGGCCACCTGATCGCGGCCGATGACCGGCGGCGAACCGTGGCGCGGTTGAAGCGGGGGCGAGAGGAGGCTGCCGCGGCGCATCCGGGGGCACGAAAGCAAGGCGGCCGCGTCCCCTACGGCTACCGGCGAGTCAAGCATGGACTGGCGGTCGTGGATGACAAGGCGGAAATCGTCCGGCTGATCTACACGCTCGCGCAGCTCGGCAAATCGCAGGTCCGCATTGCCGACGACATCTCCAAGCGAACCAGCCACCGATGGTCACCCGCGACCATTCAGGGCATCCTCAACCGCGACATTTACATGCGGAAGGTGCCCGGCCGGATCGTCGCCCCGCAGACCTGGCACGCCGTACGTCGGCGCCAGGAGGTGAACCGGCGCCGTGGTCGGGACTCCAGCGGTCGCCCTACCTCGGAATAACTCGGCTCAAACGCTCGGGAGGGAGATAGCCGCGGCTGGCTGTTCCTTATTGAAGTTCGTCACGTCGGAGAATTCCAGAGCTTCAACGTCGGCACTCGGTGGGACAAGGAAAATCCAAATCATCTTGCGGCTGAACCCTGGCTGTAACTGTTCGTTGCATTCCGGGTTGCCGTTGACCAAATCGAGACCTTCGACGGGGTCGTAGCGTTTGTGGTCCGCGTCTCGTAGCTTGACTTTCATCGGGTACCCGCAGGTCAGGTCGATTCCTTCCGCGGTTTCATTGAGAACATCGGCGACGACGTAGATGTAGTGGCCGCCCTGTGGCGCCTGAATTGTCCGCGGTTCGCCATCTGGCGTTACGCGGCTTTCGGTGCCGCCTTCGTAGCTTATGGTCGGCTTAGAGAACGCCTGGTTGACCGTCACTTCAATTCCGCCCGATGTGGCCGATCCATCGACAGGGACGACAGGTTCGCCATTGGAGGCCGCGCCTTCGATAGTCGTCGTGGTTTCTTCGCTAACCGTTTCGGTCACCGTCTCGGTGTTGCTGGAGCCACATCCCGCGAGGGCCAGAATTGCGGTCGCGAGTACGGAGGCGAGGAGAACGGCCAACCCTCTCGCGCGCACGGTAGGCGCCCCCTGCTTTGCCATCGGTCTTCCTTCCTCGGTTGGGCGGTCAAGTTGGGCGAGACTGGCGGCTCCCCAGCCGAGCGGGGAGGCTAGCAGCAACCTGACAAACTGGCACGCAGAGAACGGAGCCGCAGGGCGAGTCTGCCCCGGTGCCAGCGAGCGCCAACAGCCCTGCTGCGAGATTCGCCGCCAATGTGAAGCGACTACGCGAAAAACGCGGGCTGACGATGGAGGAGGCGGCATGGTCGGTCGGGATGCACCACACCGCTTGGGGCCGCATCGAGTCCGGCGAGCGGAAGCCGACGCTGGAGACGATATTCAAGCTGGCGCGGGCGCTGGAAGTGCGGCCCGCTGAGCTATTCGCCGGGATCGACTGAACGACCGCCGAGCATCAAAGCCGCCAATAGGAGTCAGGAGATGTCGTCATTCAGGTCGAAGGCTTCGGCCATGACGGCGACTAATAGGAGCAATCGAAGCGCGTTCTGCTCGCTGCCGTACCGCCTCGCCGCTCCGTGGAGGATCGCGTGTCGATTGAGAGAACGTGGCTCTCCGGGGCCACCGTAGTCGGCTGAGTCGAAGCCCTCAAACAGAGCGACGTTGGCACCCGCCGAGTGCAACATAGTCTCCAGGGTGTCAACGGCAACCCCAAGGCTCGCGTTTTCCTTTTCCCGAAGCTCTTTGAGGGCTTTTTTGGTGCGTGCATTCCGCGGCGCTGGGGCTGCTTGGTAGGCGTAGTCAACGAGAACCCCCTCGACCAGAGGCAGCAGGCCGTTGACCACGAGGTACCAATCTCGCCTCTTGTAGGCCGACAGGGATTGCTTAACCAAGGGTCGCCGCGACTGTAATTGCGGACTTTCCAGAAGGACATCCCTCATCGATCTAAAGACGCGAGTTCCGGGGCGAAAGCTGCGAGTCATCAGCTTGTTTACCTCTCGCTTGCCCGCATCGGCCATGCCTACAAGGCGGCGGTACGCCCTGATCGGGAGGTTGAGTGGAACCGGCCATCCATGAGCTTCAACGAAGTCATTGGTGCGTTCGTCGAGCTTTTGCTGTTCCTCGACGAAGCGGTCAAGCCCCAGGCCAAAACCCTGCAAAGGGCTTTTCCAACCCTCGAATAGTTTTCCGATGCCGCTTTGCGCCCCATACAGCTCGGCGATGCGAAGGCTTCCGAACCGAAGACCGTAATCGGCTGCATTGATTCGGCCCGCCGAAAGCGCCGCCGACGAAGCAATGCCGCGACCGAGCATCGCGGCGTTCGCCGCGGCAAGGGTGTCGCGAAGCTGGGAGCCGATGAGATGCGCCCCCGAAGTGCGCCGGAGCACTTCACGGTCTAACGGAGCAACAAGCTCGCGGAGAGAGGTGACCTTCGGGAAGATGCCGCCCTGCATTAGGCGCGTCGTCTCCATCGTCTTCGACAGGTCGTTCAGGATGCCGTGGCCAACCAGTTTTCTAAGCGGATCATTGTCGGGAATTCGTGCCATGCCCGAGATTCAAGCAGCGCCAACGCTCGCCTGGTCACCGGTCTGCCACGTCAGCATTCCGGCGCGCCCTTGCTACTCGCGGCGGCCGCGCCGAGCGAGTAGTCGGCTACATGAACTTGCGCCGCTTGAAAGCGCGAACGTCTGCGGCTGTCAACGCGAACCACTCGCCGTTGGCGCGTCGGTCGGCAAAGCGACGGTGCCAGTAGTTCTCGATTCCGGCGGGGTCGTCAGTCTTGATCGCGTGGACTTTCTCGGCGCGCTCCGGTAGTTGAATCGCTAGCTCGTATTCGCGGCGGCCGAGTGAATTGGTCCGGCCCAGCTTGTAGTGGCGGCCGGACTTGAGCAGGTACACGAATCCTTCAGGCGCGTCGTCGGCGGGGGCGTCCTCGCCCGGCTCGGCATTTTCGGCGGCCGCGATCAACGGCGCGAGGATCGGCAGCACGTCGGCCAGCTCGGGGCGGCCCTCGCAATAGGCGGCCACCTTGGCCAACAGCTCACCTTTCGGTCCCAACCGCTCGTAGACGCCGGAGCTAGGAAACGTCTTGTCGGTCTGCCGGACCAATCGCAGCTCGGCGTGAGTGGGCGGATGGCCGAGCCTCTGCGTCTCGGCCGCATAACGGTGTAGGGCCTCGTCGTCGTCAACGCGGCCTTGCAAGGTGTTCGGCGTGTATCCGGCCTCGGCCACGGCGTCGGACCAGCGCGCCCAGTAGCGGCCGAGCCAATCATGTTCCCTGATGCCGGTCTCGGCGGCGAACCGCTCGCGCCCCGGCGCCTTGCCGCCGCCCTCCTCAGCGACGCGGCGAATCTCGGCCAGGATTTGCTCCCGCTCCACGCGGCCGATGCTATGCGTCCGAGCTGGGAAAGTGCGCGGACCTACGGTGACGGGGTTTCCGGCGCGCGGCGAGCCGCGCGCTCTGAGTGGGCGCGCTCCAAAATCTCGCTGCGAAACCTTCGGGCGTCGTCCTTCGGTAGCCACTGTGTCTCCAGGTCCCCGCCTTCCCCTCCCGCTGTCGAGACGTAGACGTAGCCCCACCAAAGGAAAGTACGGATCGTCGCGTCCTGCACATAGAACAGCGGCAAACTCGCTTCCGTGTTCGTAATGCGACCAGCTCGCGAAGCGGCTCGCCGGTCGGTCACTGCGTAGTAGCTCACGCGCCGCCAGAACTCGTAGAGGCCGAGTGTAATTAGGTAGAGCGCGAACCTCGGTGCCTTCGCTGGCCGACAGGCGAAGATGATGCTCTCGCCCTCGGCTAGCTCTAGGTGCTGCGCCGCCTCCTCCACGGAAAGGACTCTATGCGACCAGGCCGGGCGCATTGGTAGACCACACCGCGCCGCACAAGCGCGACGATGCAGGCGCAGGGCTGACGGCCGCCGCGACGCTAGCGTGGTCCCAATGAAATACGACCGACCTACCGCCAACGATCATTTGAACCGGATCGCCAAGGAACGCAAGTCGCTCGAACGGAAGCTGAAACGCCTCTCCGATTCCGAGCGCCTTTGGGCCTACGTCGCCGAGCACGGCGAGGCTCCGCCCGAGATTGGCTATGACCCAGACGAGGACGAGCGCGACGCATAGGGGTCTGGGTGGTGGGTCGCGAAGGGGCGCCGCTCCGAACATTCCCCGAACATCTGCCCGAACTCAGGGCACCGACGACACGCTCCCCCGCCGATCATCGCGCCCTTGAATGGCTCTAGAGCGCGTTTCTGTGTCGGCGCTGGACTGGCCTCCCTGCGACCTGCCAGCTTGGGAAGCTCGCGCTCTACCAACTGAGCTACGTCCGCGTGCACTGATTCTAGGGCCGGTCAGGAAGGCACGAGGGCTAGTGTTCGCTGGCGATGAGCACTCGCGCCTTCCTCGCCTTTCTCGCCGTCTGCGCCGTCATCGGCCTGCTCGCCTTCGGACTGCTGAGCAAGGGAGAGGCGAAGGTCGCCATTGGCGACCCGGTGCCCGACCGGACGCTGCCGGTCCTCGACGGCTCCGGCCAGGGATCGATCGCGGACTACCGCGGTCGCTGGGTGCTGGTCAACCTCTGGGCCTCGTGGTGCATCCCGTGCCGGCAGGAGGCCCCGGAGCTGGATCGCTTCGCGCGGGAATATCGCAAGCGTGGGGTCCGCGTGCTCGGCATCAACGTCCAGGACAACAGCGACGACGCGCTTGCCTTCACCCACGACTACGACGTCCGCTACCCGCAGCTGCGCTCGATCGGCGATGAGCGCAGCGCCGCCTTCGGCTCGACCGGGGTTCCCGAGAACTTCCTCGTCGACCCGCGGGGACGGCTGGCGCTGATCTGGCGCGGACCGGTTGACCAGACCTTCCTCGAGCAGCAGGTCGTCCCGATCATCGAAGGAGCGAAATGAGGCTGCTGGCGACGGCGCTGACTGCCATCGCGCTCCTTCCGGGGGCGGCACTTGCCGCGACGCCGCAGACGAACGTCAACGACGTCGAAGGCGAAGTGATGTGCCCGATCTGCGGCACGCTGCTGGAGCTGGCGGAATCGCCACAGGCTCAACGCGAGCGCGTCTTGGTCAAACGCCTGATTGCCGAAGGCAAGACCAAGGACGAGGTCAAGGACGTTCTGGTCGCTCAGTATGGACCGGCGGTGCTGGCGCTGCCGGAGGGCTCCGGCTTCGATCTCTCCGCCTACCTGGTGCCGGTGATCGCGTTCATGGCGGCCGGCGTGGCACTCGCCTTCGGCGTGCTTCGCTGGCGGCGGGCGGCCAAGCCGCCGGGGAATGGAGGCGCTTCGGCGAACGGCCCACAGGGCGAGGATGCCGAGCGGCTGGACGCCGACCTCGCCCGCTACGACCTTTGAATGACCACTCCGGTCACCTGCAGGGGGAGTCTCTGGCCCGACTCCGGCGACTCGACGCAGGCGACGGTCGCGTCAGCCAGGGGGGCCAGAGTCCCCAGAGCGGCCTCGTCGCGAAAAGAGGGGCCGTCGATCACGACCAGCTCGTAGCTCGCGCGGAGCCCCTCGATGGCCCGGCGGAAGCGCTCGGAGGCGAACAGCGTCCACCCGTCCTCTACCGGCCGCCCAGCGACCACGCATACCAACGGCTCACTCGCCTCGACCGAGCCAGGGCCGGCGAGTACGACCGGCTTGAGAACGTCTTCGGCCTCCACCATCCCCCGCAGGTACTCGTGCAGCCCGGGTGCGTTGGCCAGGCCGAGCGCATCGGCCAGCGCCGGCTCGGCCAGGTCGCACTCGAGCAGGGCCGTGCGAGTCCCGGCCGCGGCCGCGGCCGCGGCGAGTCCGGCCGCGGTCTCCCGCCGATCGCTCCCGACACCGGTCATCAACACCGTCTGAGCGCCGCTCAGCCCCTCCAGCAGCGCGCCGAACGCCTCCAGATCGCCACGTCGCAGGGTCCCCGGGCGCAGGCCAGGTGCGGTCCGGGCGGGGATCTCCGCCAGGACCTTCACATCTGCTCGGGGGCGGAGATGCCGAGCAGGCCGAGAGAGGCGGCGATCGTCCGCTGCGTGAGCTGGCAGAGGCCAAGACGGGAGCGCTCGACCCCCTCCCCCTCGGCACCGACGACCTGGCAGTCGCGATAGAAGGCGTGGAAGTCAGCGGCGACCGCGGTGGAGTAGGCGCAGATGCGGTGGGGGGCGCGCCGGGCGGCCGCCTCGCGGACCTCGTCGGGGAATTCGAGCAGGCGCTTGACCAGGTCGCGCTCCGCCGGCTGCAGCGGCGTGCCAGGGGTCGGCGCCCCCGCCTCCCCCGCCTCGCCTCCGGCTTTGCGCAGGATGCTGGCGATCCGCGCGTGGGCGTACTGCACGTAGTAGACGGGGTTGTCGCTCGACTCCCTCCGCGCCAGCTCGAGGTCGAGGTCGACGGTGGTGTCGTGGCTGCGCCAGAGCATGAACCAGCGGGCCGCGTCGACTCCGATGTCGTCGACCAGCTCATCGAGCGAAATGAAGTCACCGCTGCGCTTCGACATCTGCGCCCGCTCCCCCGATTCGACGATGTGGACGAGCCGCATGATCAGCGCCTCGAGCACCTCGGGGGCGGTGCCGAGGGCGGCGATGGCGGCGCGCAGTCGCGGCGCGTAGCCGTGGTGATCGGCACCGAGCACGTTGATCAGGTGCTCGAAGCCGCGCTCCAGCTTGTCGCGGTGGTAGGCGACGTCGGCGGCGAGGTAGGTCGGCTCGCCATCGGCCCTGATCAACACGCGGTCCTTGTCGTCGCCGAATGCGCTGCTGCGCAGCCATAGGGCACCGTCGCTCTTGTAGGTATGGCCGCGCTGCTCGAGTCGCTCCAGCGCCGACTCGACCTCGCCCTTCGAGTAGAGGTCGCGCTCGGAGAACCAGCTGTCGAAGCCCACCCCGAAGCGATCGAGCGTGGCGCGAACCCCCTCGAGGACCAGCTCGACGCCGCGGCGGCCAACCGCCTCGACGTCGGTGGGATCGATTCCCTCCTTGCCCATCTGCGCGGCCAGATCGGCGACGTATGCGCCTTCGTAGCCGCCCTCGGGCACCTCGGCGCCGGTCATCGCGGCGGCGATCGAGGCGGCGAAGCGCTGCATCTGACCGCCCGCGTCGTTGACGTAGTACTCGCTCTCGACCTCGTGCCCGACCGCCCGCAGCAGGCGGACCAGGGCGTCGCCGTAGGCGGCATGACGACCGCCGCCCACATGGAGCGGCCCGGTCGGGTTGGCGGAGACGTACTCGACCAGGATGCGCTGCGGCGAGGCGACCGGGGCCGGGCCAAGGCCCTCGCCGGCCGCCGCCAGCCGCGCCATCGCCTGCCGGTACCACTCGTCGGCAAGAAAGAGGTTGACGAAGCCGGGGCCCGCTACCTCGACCCGATCCAGATGCCCTTCGGCGCCCAGCTCACGCTCCAGCTCGGCGCCGAGACGTGTCGCCACCTCGCGGGGGGCTTCGCCCAGCGGCGCCGCCAGCAACATCGCGGCATTCGAGCTGTAGTCGCCCAACTCAGGTTTGGGCGGGCGGTCCAGAGTCGGCTCCGGGCCGGTCGGCTCACCGTCGCGCAGGGCGCGCGCGGCGTCCTGGACAGCGACGCGCAGCTCGGCTATCGAGTCTGTCTCACTCACCAGCCCATCGTATGTACCGGACCCGGGCGGGGTACGCTGGCCAGTGTCCGGTCTCGTAACGTTGGCCGAGAAATGACGAGAACCAGACACTGCCAGACAAGGACGCAGGGAGCCCGAATAGCAGCGCTATTCGGGCGACCGAGGACGCAGTATGGCGGTGCTCTGGGGCCGTCATTTCCGGTCGAACGTTGCGAGACAGGACACCAGTGCGCGTAGCCGTGATCAGCGACATCCACGCCAACCTGCCCGCATTCGAGGGGGTCCTCGAAGCGATCGACGGGGCCGGAATCGACGAGATCTGGTGTCTCGGCGACGTGCTCGGCTACGGCGCCGAGCCAGACGAGTGCGCCGACCTGGTGCGGGAGCGCTGCGCCACCTGCCTGGTCGGCAACCACGACCTCGCGGTGCTGGGGGCCCTCGACATCACCGCCTTCTCCGAGGCCGCCGCCGACGCGGTCACCTGGACCAGGGAGAACGTCTCCGACCGGACCCTGACCTTTCTCCGCGAGCTCGAGCCGGCCGGAGCGCGGGAGGGGATCTCCCTCTTTCACGCTTCTCCACGCGACCCTGTCTGGGAGTACGTCCTCTCCGCCGAACAGGCCGCCGCCTGCTTCGAGGTGCAATCGACGCGGATCGCCATGATCGGCCACTCGCACGTCTCGCTCTTCTTCGTCGGCCCGGCGGCAGACGAAGACGGGGAGGAGATCCGCGGCTCCCAGACGAGCGACGACACCTTGCTCGATCTCGGCAGCGGCCAGTGGCTGCTCAACCCGGGCAGCGTCGGACAGCCGCGCGACGGCGACCCGCGCGCCGCCTGGCTTGAGCTCGATACGAGCGAGCAGACCGGCCGCTTCCATCGTGCCCGCTACGACGTCGAGCGTGCCGCGGCGTCGATCACCGCGGCCGGCCTGCCACGCCGCCTCGCCGACCGCCTCCACGTCGGCTCATGAGGGATCGAGTCATGCTCAGATGCAGGGAAATTCTGCACTTTGGGCCGTTCTCTAGACTCGCCCCGATGCCTCGCTTCCCCCTGCCGTTGATCGCCGTCGGCCTGACCGCCGCCGCGAGCCTCACCCTGGTCGCCTGTGGCGGCGAGGACGCCAAGCTGCTGCCCGGGGAGACCGCCCGGGAGATCACCGCGAACCTCGACACCGTGCAGCAGCTCTCTAACGAAGGCGACTGCCTCGGTGCCGAAAGCGCCGCGCAGCAGGTCGGCGAACAGATCGAAGCCCTGCAGGGCGTAGACGTCAAGCTGAAGCGGGCACTGGAAGAAGGGGCGG
The DNA here is from genome assembly GCA_963716735.1 of uncultured Solirubrobacterales bacterium. Classification (GTDB taxonomy): domain Bacteria; phylum Actinomycetota; class Thermoleophilia; order Solirubrobacterales; family 70-9; genus VRUE01. Next base: position 2,765,344 of record OY970321.1, on the reverse strand, counting down.
TGCGACTCGAAGAAGTGATCGCCGGCTGCGAAGAATCGAGCACCGAAGCGATCGCCCCGGCGGTGATCCCGACCGAACCGGAAGAAGACGAGGAAAAGGCCCCGAAGGAAAAGCCCGACAAGGAAAAGAGCGCGAAGCCAAAGGAAGAAGAAAAGGAGCCGGAAGGGCCTGCCCAGCTACCGCCGCAGGCCAAAGGCGAAGGCAAAGGCCTGGAAAACGGCAACGGCCCGCCGCCCGCGGAAGAAGAAACCGAAGAAAGCTCCTCCGGTGGAGTCGGCCCCGGTACCCCTGCGGAAGGAGGCGAATGATGGCGGCGGGGACCCTCTCAGGCCGCTACGAGCTCGGCGACCGGCTCGGGACGGGCGGCATGTCGAACGTCTACCTCGCCACCGACCTGACCCTCGAGCGCACCGTCGCGGTCAAGATCCTCGCCGAGCACCTCTCCGACGATGAGCGCTTCGTCGCCCGCTTTCGCCGCGAGGCCCTGGCCGTCGCCAAGCTGATCCATCCCAACATCGTCCAGGTCTACGACACCGGCATCGACGAGGGGCGCCACTACATAGTCATGGAGTACGTCGAGGGGCGCTCGGGGGCACAGATCCTGCAACGGCAGGGGCCGGTGAGTGCCGAGACGGCGGCAGAGGCCGGCATCCAGGCCTGCGCGGGCCTCGACTACGCCCACCGGCGCGGGATCATCCACCGCGACGTCAAGCCCGGCAATCTGATGGTCGTCGGCGGGCCGGTCGGCGGCGGCGCGATGACGGTCAAGCTGACCGACTTCGGCATCGCCCGGGCACTCGCACAGACCCGGATCACCCAGGTCGGCTCGGTCGTCGGCACCGCCGCCTATCTGGCCCCCGAGCAGGTGCGCGGCGAGGAGGCGACGCCCGCCACCGACGTCTACGCGCTCGGCGTCGTCCTCTACCAGTTCCTCACCGGGCGCCTGCCGTACGAGGGGTCGAGCCTGGCCGAGCTGGCGGTGCGCCAGCAGAACGAGCGTCCGCTACCACCGAGCACCTACAACGACGAAGTTCCCGAGAGCCTCGGGGGCGCCGTCCTGAGGGCGCTCGAGGGGGACACCAGCCGCCGCTACGCCAGTGCCGACGAGCTGGCCGGCGGCCTGCAGCTGGGCCTCCAGGGCGAGGACGTGACGCTGCCCTTCGACGAGGGCACGGCCGTAACCAACGTCCTCGGCGGCGAGGAGACGACCCGCCGCCTCGACCAGACCGAACGCACCGAGTGGCGGCCGGCTTCGCCGAGCAGGCGACCGGTGGCACGCGCGCCACAGCCGGCTCCAGCGCCGCCGCCGGCAGCGCCCCCCGCCAAGAAGCGCGGCGCCTTCTCCCGCTTCGCCCGCTTCGTCATGGCAGCGGTGGCGCTCGTCCTGATCGCCGCCGCCGTGGCAGCGGCGGTAATCATCGCGACCGACAAGGCGACGGGCGTAAAGGCCACCGAAGTCGCCGGCGACTCGGTTGACAAGGTCGTCGAAGAGTTCAAGGAACTCGTCAAGAAGAACACCGAATAGCCGTGTGGCGGCGGGCACTGGGCCCGCCGCCACACCACATTGCAAAAGCACTACTTCAGGTCACGAAATCATTCGCCGACGATTTCCAGGTCGATCGGGTTCACTTCTGCGTCTTGACCGGAGAGTTTCACGAGGCCCTCCAGCACGCCGTTTTCACCTTTGAGGGTGGGACAGAAAATCCCTTCCTGGTTGTAGACGATTTTTTTGACTTCGAACCCCATTTCGATCTTTTTCTGTGCACCTTCTTTGAAATTGGTGTAAGTGACCGTGAGCAGGCCGCTCTGTGGGGCGATCGTCAGTCGGCATGTCTGTTTCGTGTGCGCTGCATCTTCGTAGGCTTTGGCTTCGATCACTTTGCCGGCCGGACAGGCGAAGTCGAAGTTGCCTTTGTAGTTGCTCGGGCCGGTTTTTTCTTTCAGGTGCAGCAGGTAGTCGCAGCCGTTCCAGAAAAATGTCACCGGAAAACCTTGCGATTTGCATTTTTTGTAAACGGGTTCCAATGTCAATGTGGTCGACAGTTTCGACAACACACCCTGATAAGTGCCTTCTTCACAGGTAATGCCGCCGAATTCTGTCACCGCCACTGGGCCGACATGGGCTCCCTTCACAAACGCCGGATATTCTTTCGCCGAGAATTCAGGCGCTGCCTGAGCCGCGGACGCGACCATCGCGCCCAACGCCAGCGCCACCGTGAGCACGCCGAGAAATGCCTTGCTGGTCTGCTTCATCTCTCTACCTCTCTTGAGCGGGCCTGACGACGTTTGTCGCCAAAACCGAGTTGATTACTAAAGAAAGTTTGACAGATTTTGATGTAGCGATGGGAAGGAGCTGACGGCTGGCTCAGCTGCCCATCCACGGCGGGTACCCGGCGAGAACCGAATCCGCATACGCGCTGAAGCCGCCGTGCCCGATCGCGACGCGGGCATGGCTGACGAGCTCGTTCATGTAGGTGAGGTTGTGCAGGCAGAGGAGACGGACCGCAGTCAGCTCCTCGGCGCGCGAGAGGTAGCTCAGATAGTCACGGTCGTGGTGCTGACAGGCTGGACAGGGGCAGCCATCGGCGATCGGATCGCGGTTGCCTTCCCAGCCCGCCTTGCGCAAGTCGAGGCGAAAGCGACTCTCGGGGTCGGGGACAAGGGCGGTGCCGTGGCGGGCGAGGCGGGTGGGGATCGCGCAGTCGAAGACGTCAAGGCCGAGGGCGATGCCGGTAAGCAGATCGTCGACGTCGCCGATGCCGAGCAGGTGCTTGGGCGCCTCCTCGGGCAGGAGCGGCGCGGTCATCTCGAGCACGCCGCGCATCTCCTCCTTGTCGCGGCCCAACGTCCCCCCGATCGCGATGCCGTCGACTCCGGCCGCGGAGACCGCCTGCGCCGATTCACGTCGGAGGTCCTCGTGAACGCCGCCCTGGACGATCCCGAATACGGCCTGCCGCTGTGGCCCGTGCCCCCCGTGCCACTCCAGGCATCGATCCAGCCAGCGGTGCGTCCGCTCCATCGAGCGGGCCGTGTACTCACGATCGGCGTGGTACGGGGTGCACTCATCGAACACGAGCGCAATGTCAGAACCCAGCTTGGCCTGCACTTCCATCGAGACCTCGGGCGAGATGAACAACGAGCGGCCGTCCTTGTACGACTTGAAGCGCACGCCCTCCTCGCCGATCGAGACGACCGAGCCGTGGTCTCCTCCAGGTCGCCCTTTCCCCTTCACCTCGTCAGCCACCCCCCCATGCGCCAGCGAGAAGACCTGGAAGCCGCCGGAGTCGGTGATCAAGGCCCTGTTCCAGCCCATGAACCCGTGCAGCCCCCCGGCAGCGGCAATCCGATCCGGCCCCGGCGAGACGAACAGGTGGTACGTGTTGCCCAGGATCAGCTCGTAGCCGATCTCGGCGACCTCGTGAGACTCCAAACCCCGCACCGTCCCCTTCGTCGCCAGCGGAATGAAAGCCGGCGTCCGCACCTCCCCATGCGGCGTATGCAGCACCCCGGCTCGCGCCACGCCATCACGCGCGACGATCTCAAAGCTCAACCTGTGGGGCTCGTTCCTCATGCTCGCTCGAATGGACTATTGACCACCGGATAGGTGGGTCAACCGTTCACTCGACGATCAACGAGCGCCCGGTCATCGCGGCGGGCTGTGGGATTCCAAGAAGGTCGAGGGCAGTCGGCGCGACGTCGGCGAGGATGCCCTGGTCGCGCAGTACGACGCTTTCGGCGGTGACGATCAGCGGCACCGGGTTGAGCGAGTGGGCGGTGTTGGGCGAGCCGTCCGGCTCGAGCATGTGATCGCAGTTGCCGTGGTCGGCGGTGACGATGCAGGCGCCCCCGGTCGCCTCGACCGCCGCGACGACGTCGCCGAGGCAACCGTCGACCTCCTCGACGGCCTGCACCGCGGCGGGGATGACGCCGGTGTGACCGACCATGTCGGGGTTGGCGAAGTTGATGATCCCGAACTTGAAGTCGTCCTCCGACCACCGCGAGACGAAGTTGTCGGCGGCGGCACGGGCGCTCATCTGCGGCTTGTGGTCGTAGGTGGGGACGTCGCGGGGCGAGTCGACCAGGCGGCGCTCCTCCCCCTCCCACTCCTCCTCGCGACCGCCGTTGAAGAAGTAGGTGACGTGCGCGTACTTCTCGGTCTCGGCGACGTGCAGCTGGCGGCCCCCGGCCTCGGAGATGACCTCGGCCAGGGTCGTCCGCGGGCGTGCCTCGGGAAAGGCGACCGGGTACGGCCAGCCCTTGCGGTACTGGGTCATCGTCGTCAGGTCGAAGAGGGCCCCGTTGCGGGGGAACTGATCGAAATCGGACTCCGCCAGGGCGCGGGTCAGCTCACGGGCGCGGTCGGGACGGAAGTTGACGAAGATCGCCACGTCGCCGGCGGCTGCCCCGTCGTAGTCGCCGATCACCGTTGGCTTGACGAACTCATCGGTCTCCCCGTGCTCATAGGACGCCTCGATCGCCTCGGCTGAGGTCGCCGCACGCTGGCCGCGAGCGTGGACGATCGCATCGTAGGCGAGCTTGGTCCGCTCCCAGCGCGTGTCCCGGTCCATCGCGTAGTAGCGGCCGCTGACCGTGGCGACGCGGCCCGCCTGGCGCAGCCAGCGCTCCAGCTCCTCGAGGTAGCCCCGCCCGCCATGAGGCAGCGTGTCGCGGCCGTCGGTGAAGGCGTGGAAGACGACGTCGGGGACGCCCTCCTGCGAGGCCAGCTCGATCGTCGCCTCGATGTGCTCCCAGCCGGAATGGACGCCGCCGTCGGAGACGAGGCCGAGCAGGTGCAGCCGACCGCGCGGGCTGCGGCGGGCACGGTCGCAGGCGGCCAGCAGCGCGTCGTTCTCGAAGAAGCCGCCGTCGGCGATCGCGTCGTCGATCCGCGCCAGGTCCTGCTTGACGATCGCCCCCGCGCCGAGGTTGAGATGGCCGACCTCCGAGTTGCCCATCTGGCCGTCGGGCAGGCCGACGTCACGGCCCTGAGCGGACAGCTGCGTGTGCGGGTACCGCTCCCAGAGGCGGTCGAAGACCGGCGTCTCGGCCAGTGAGATCGCGTTGCCGGGGCCAGCCGGCGCCAGTCCCCAGCCGTCGAGGATGACCAGCGCCAGCGAGGGAAGCGGATGGGACAAGCTAGCCAGCCGCCTCCGCTATCTCGGCGAATTCCTCGGGATCGAGGCTCGCGCCGCCGACCAGCGCCCCGTCGATGTCGGGCTGCGACAGCAGCTCGGCGGCGTTGGCGGGCTTGACCGAGCCGCCGTAGAGGATTCGGATCGAGTCGGCCACGCCGCCGCGCTCGCGCAGCACGTCGCGGATGAAGGCGCAAGCCTCCTGAGCCTGCTCGGGGGTCGCCGTGCGGCCGGTGCCGATCGCCCAGATCGGCTCGTAGGCGATGACGACCTCCGCCAGCCTGGCGGAATCGACATCCGCAAGGTCCGCCTGCAGCTGGCGCTCCAGCACGCCCTCGGTCTGGCCGGCATCGTGCGCCTCCTCGCTCTCCCCGACGCAGAGGATCGGCTCGAGGCCGGCGGCGAGCGCGGCAGGCACCTTGCGCGCCAGCGCCTCGTCGGTCTCGTTGAAGTACTGGCGGCGCTCGGAGTGGCCCAGGACCACCGCCTCCACGTCGAGCTCGACCAGCATCGGCGCCGAAACCTCGCCGGTGAACGCACCCGAGTCCTCCTCGTGCATGTTCTGCGCGGCAACCTTGACCGCGGTCCCGTAACGGCGCTCGACGACTGCGGTGAGAGCGGTGAACGGCGGGCAGATGACGACGTCGTGCTGGGTCGCCGCGATCCGCGGCAACAGCGCGTCGACGTAGGCAGCCGCCTCGGCCACGGTCTTCTGCATCTTCCAGTTGGCGGCGATATACGGCGTGCGATCAGGCATCTCTCAAGGCCTCCACTCCGGGCAGTTTCTTTCCCTCCAGCAGCTCCAACGAGGCTCCTCCTCCGGTCGACACCCAATCCACCTTCTCAGCCAGCCCGAACTGGTGCAGCGCCGCCACCGAGTCGCCGCCACCGACGACCGTCGTGCCCGGTGCGTCGGCGACCGCCTCGGCAACGGCTCGCGTGCCGGCGGCGAACGGCTCCAGCTCGAACGCTCCCATCGGCCCGTTCCAGAGCACGGTGCCCGCGGTGCCGACGGTTTTCGCGTAGGCGGTGGCGGTGGCGGGTCCGATGTCGAGCCCCATCCAACCGTCGGGGACGACGACGCCCTCGGCGAGGCGCACCGCGGTGCCGACGTCGAACTCTTCACCGAGCACGAGGTCGGTCGGCAACGAGAGCTCGCAGTCGGACCCCGTCGCCCGCTTCAACGCGTCGGCGGCCAGAGGCACTCCCTCCTCCTCGACCAACGAGTTGCCGGTCGGAATGTCCTGCGCACGGAAGAAGCTGAAGCACATCGCGCCGCCGATCAGGATGCTGTCGGCGACTTCGAGGAAGCGCTCGATGACGCCAATCTTGTCGCTCACCTTGGCGCCGCCGAGGACCACGACCAGCGGCCGCTCCGGCAACTCGACCACCGCGGTCAACTCGTTCACCTCGCTCTCCAGCAGCAGGCCGGCGTAGCCGGGCAGGCGGCCGGCGACCCCCTCGGTGCTGGCGTGGGCACGGTGGGCGGCGCCGAAGGCGTCGTTGACGTAGATCTCGGCGAGCCCGGCCAAGGCATCGGCCAACGCCGGATCGTTCTCAGTCTCACCCAGCTCGAAGCGGACGTTCTCGAGCAACAGCACGTCGCCCGGGCTCAACCCCGCGGCCATCGTCTCGACGTCCTCGCCGACCACGGCGGGCGCCTGCTTCACGTCGGCGCCGAGCAGTTCGGCCAGACGTTCGCCGACGGGCTTCATCGAGAGCGCCGGGTCGACCTTCCCCTTGGGCCGGCCGAGGTGGGAGACGAGGATCAGCGCGGCGCCGCGCTCGCGCAGCAGCTCGATCGTCGGCAACGCCGCCCGGATCCGCGTCTCGTCGGCGACGCGGCCGTCGTCGAGCGGCACGTTGAAGTCGACGCGGACGAGCACCCGCTTGCCGGCGACGTCGGCGTCGCGGACGCTCTGCTTGGTGAAGCTCACGGCGCCCTCCGGACGGGGCTCAGAGGACCTTGCCCGCCAACTCGACGCAGCGGTTCGAGTAGCCCCACTCGTTGTCGTACCAGGAGACCGCCTTGATCATCTTGCCGTCGCCGATCGCCATCGTCTGACCGGCATCGAAGATCGAGGAGTGCGGATCGCCGACGATGTCGGTCGAGACGATCTCATCCTCGGTGTAGGAGAGGATCCCCTTCAGCGGTCCCTCGGCAGCCTCCTTCACCGCCGCGTTGACAGCCTCGGCGTCGGTCGGCTGGGAGGGGGTAAAGACGAGGTCGACGACGGAACCGGTCACGACCGGCGCCCGCATCGCGAAGCCGTTCAGCTTGCCGTTCAGCTCCGGCAGGACGAGGCCGACCGCCTTGGCCGCACCGGTCGTCGTCGGAATCAGGTTGATCGCCGCCGCGCGTGCACGCCGCAGGTCCTTGTGCGGCATGTCCTGCAGGCGCTGGTCGGCGGTGTAGGCGTGGATCGTCGTCATCAGGCCGTGCTCGATCCCGAAGGAGTCGTTCAGCACCTTGGCCAGCGGCGCCAGGCAGTTGGTCGTGCAGGAGGCGTTGGAGATGATCTGGTGCTTATCCGGGTCGTAGTCGCTCTCGAAGTTGACACCGAGAGCGACGGTGATGTCCGGTTCCTTGGCCGGGGCCGAGATGATCACCTTCTTGGCGCCGGCCGCGAGGTGCTTGGCGGCGTCGTCGCGGCCGGTGAAAAGCCCGGTCGACTCGATCACCACGTCGGCGCCGAGGTCGCCCCACGGCAGCGCCGCCGGGTCACGCTCGGACAGCACCTTGAGCTCCTTGCCGTCGACCGCGATCGACCCCTCCCCCGCCTCGACCGTGCCCGGGAAGCGACCCAGGATCGAGTCGTACTTGAGCAGGTGGGCGAGCGTGCCCGTGTCGGTGATGTCGTTTACGGCGACGAAATCGAGGTCCGCACCCGCCGCGTGAGCGGCGCGGAAGAGGTTGCGCCCGATGCGGCCGAAGCCGTTGATGCCGACCTTCACAGCCATGAAGTCATTTCCTCCTGGAGTCGATGCTTGTCGTTTCCGAGACTAGTCACTGCCGATCGTCACCTCTATTTCGTAACCGTCGGGGTCCTGCAGGAACGCCGAGTAGGAGCCGGAGCCATGCGAGCGCCGCTCTCCGGGCTCGCCGACGGGGTTCCCGCCAGCTTTGACGCCCTGTTCCCACGCAGCCTTGACGGCGACGATTCCGAGGCCCGAGAAGCTGAGCAGCCCGAAGCCGGGTTTGGCCGGGTGGTGGGCAGCGATGAAGAAGACCGGCTTGGCGATGCCCCAGCCGATCGTTTCGTCCTCCTCGAAATGGCGCCGCCAGCCCAGCGGCGCGAGCAGCGCGTCGTAGAAGGACGCGCTCCGCTCGAGGTCGGAGACCTCCAAAAGAACGTGGTGCAACATCGGGCTGGGGAGGCTATAGGGGCGAGTGGTCAGCCGCTGCGCGGGGTCCAGCGGAAGAAGCGGATCGCGAGCAGTAGGCCGGCGACGCCCCAGATCGCGACGACCGCGAGATGGTCCCAGGCCAGAGCGGGTACCGACCCCGGCACGTAGGCGTCGAAGAAGGCCTGGAAGAAGGGGCGGATCGGGAAGTGGTTGGCGAAGTCGATGACGCCGGAGGGAAGCTCGTCGTCGGGGATGAAGATGCCGGAGACGAAGTAGAGCGGCAGCAGCAGCGCGTTGACGATCGGCGCCGAGGCGTCCTGGGAGGGGATCACCGCGGTCAGGGCGAGCCCGAGGCAGCAGAAGGAGGCCGCGCCGACCGCCAGCACGACGAGCAGGTCCGGCGCCCGCTCCCAGGGGATCGGCACGCCGAGAACGAGCTTACCGATCGCCGCGACGACGACGAGCATCAGGAGGGCGACGACGATCGAGTTTCCGACCCGGCCGGCGATGAACACCCAGGCCGGCATCGGCGTCCCCCGCCCGCGCTTGAGGCGCCCGTCCTCGCGGGCGATCACCAGCGTCATCGCCAGCGTCTGCATCGTCGCCGAGACGCAGGCGAGAGTGAGGATCGCCGGCACGTAGTAGGTGGTGATCTCGATGCCGCCGTTGACCGCAACCGTCTGATCGCTGAAGACGACGCCGAAGATCAGCAGCAGAACGACCGGGAAGAGGACGGTGAAGAAGACCGCGGCCGGGTTGCGCCAGAAGATCTTCTGGTCGTAGCGGAGCTGGTGGAAGAGGAGGCTCATTGCTGCTTGGTCAGCTCCAGGTAGACGTCCTCGAGGCTGGGCCTTTTCACTTCCAGCCCCTCCAGCTCGACCCCCTGCTCGAGCGCCTCGCCGGTCAGCTCGTTGAGCGTCTTCACCGGCGTCGCGGTCTCGAGCGTGACCTCCTCGCCACGCCGGCGGTAGGTGATCCTGGTGGCCTGGCTTTCACGGTCGCCGAGATCCTCCGGCGTGCCGCGGGCGACCACCTCGCCGCCGGCGATGATCGCCACCCGGTCGGCGAGCCGTTGTGCCTCGTCCATGTAGTGGGTGGTGAGGAAGACCGTCTTGCCGAGATCGCGCAGGCCGGCGATCGTCTCCCAGGCCTGGCGCCGCGCCGAGGGGTCGAAGCCCGTGGTCGGCTCATCGAGGAAGAGAAGCTCCGGATCGCCGATCAACGCCGTGCCGACGTCGAGCCGTCGCTGCTGACCGCCGGAGAGGGCTTTGGTGCGGGTGTCGGCCTGGTCCGAGAGGCCGACCAGCTCCATCGTCTCCGCGACCGGCCGCGGCTCGTCGTAGTAGCCGGCGAAGAGCTCGAGCGACTCGCGCACGGTCAGGTAGGGATCGAGGCGGCAGCTCTGCAGGACGATCCCGATCCGCCCGCGCCAGCGGCGGCCGGCACGCTCGGGGTCCTCGCCCAGCACGGACACCTCCCCCCCGCTGCGCTTGCGGTATCCCTCGAGGATCTCGACCGTGGTCGTCTTGCCGGCTCCATTGGGACCGAGAAAGGCGAAGACCTCCCCCCGGCGCACCTCGAGATCGATGCCGCGCACAGCCTCGACGTCGCCATAGCTCTTGCGCAGACCGCGGATGGAGATGGCAGGCGGGGAAGAAGGGTCGGACAAAGCCGACGCAGTCTATGACTCCAGGTCGCGGTGCTTGACTCGCACGACGACGCCGTCACGCCCCTCGAGCGCGCGGCGGATCCGGTCGGCGACGGTCACCGAGCGATGGCGGCCACCGGTGCAGCCGACGGCGATCGTCAGGTGGCTCTTGCCCTCGGCGACGTAGGCGGGAACGAGGAACTCGAGCAGCGGCAACAACCGGCCGTAGAACTCGCCCGCCTGGGTACCCGACTCGACGTAGGCGCGCACCGGCTCGTCCAGCCCCGTCTGCGGTCGCAGCTCGTCGATGTAATGCGGGTTGGGCAGGAAGCGGACGTCGAGGGTGAGGTCGGCGTCGCGCGGCGGTCCGTTCTTGAAGCCGAAGGTGAGCAGGGTCAGCGCCAGCTTGCCGCCGTCCTGTCCTCCCAGCATCTCCTCGGCAATCCGCCGGCGCAGCTGACCGCCGGTGAGGTTGCTGGTGTCCATCACCATGTCGGCGCGGGCGCGCAGCGGCGCCAGCAGCTCGCGCTCGGCGCGGATCCCGTCGACGATCCTGCCCTCGGGTGCGAGCGGGTGCCGGCGGCGGGTCTCCTTGTAGCGATCGAGCAGGGCCTCCTCGTCGGCCTCGAGGAAGAGCAGCTTCGGCTGCAACCCGTCGACGCTAAGTTCGTCCAGCACCTGGAGCAGGCCCTCGAAGTACTCGCCGCCACGAACGTCGGAGACCACCGCGGCCTTCTCCACGCCGCTGCCCTCGTGGCGAAACAGCTCGCCGAGGCTGCCGATCATCCGCGGCGGCAGGTTGTCGACGCAGAAGTAGCCACCGTCCTCGAAGGCGGCGATCGCCTCCGACTTGCCCGCGCCCGAGTGGCCGGTGATCAGGATCAGCTCGACCTTGTCGCCCACGGTCAGCCGCCCGTCCTGTGCAGCTGCTCGTGGATCTCGCGCGCCAGCTTGCCGGGCACTCCCGGGACCGCCTCGAGCTCCTCGCGACTCGCCGAGAGGAACCGCTCGGGCGTGCCGAAGTGCTTGAGGAAGGCGCGCTTGCGGGCCGGCCCGACCCCCTTGAGGTCGTCGAGCACCGAGCCGGTCATCGCCCGGTCCCTGCGCCCACGATGGTGGTCGATCGCGAAGCGGTGCGCCTCGTCTCGCACTCGCTGCAGCAGCTTCGAGGCCTCCGAGTCGGCCGCGAGGTCGATCGGCGCGGGTCGCCCCGGGATGTAGACCTCCTCCAGCCGCTTGGCCAGGGAGACCACGGTTACGCCACGCTCGACGAGGGGGGCGAGGGCAGCCATTGCCGCGCTCAGCTGGCCTTTACCGCCGTCGATCATCACCAGCGAGGGCAACGCGGCAAAGCTCTCGTCGCGTTTGCCGTCGTGGGGCGAGAGGTCGACCTGGTCGAGGTAGCGACTTACGCGACGTTCCAGCACCTCCCGCATGGAAGCGAAGTCATCGGACCCGTTGCTGCGCTCGCCGCGCACGCGGAAGCGGCGGTAGTCCGACTTCTTCGTCGCACCGCCCTCGAAGACGACCATCGAGGCGACGGTGTGCTCGCCGCCGAGGTTGGAGATGTCGAACCCCTCGATCCGGATCGGCAGCTCCTCCATCCGCAGCGCCTCGCGCAGATCGGCGAGCGAGTCGACCCGGCGCTGGCGCCGGTGCTCGCGCCGCAGCCGGTCCTGGTCGAGGGCGAGGCGCGCATTGCGCTCGGCCAGCTCGCGCAGGCGGCGCTTGTCGCCGCGCTCGGCGACCCGCACCTCGACCGGCGAGCCGCGCCGCTCGCCCAGCGCCGTCGCCAGCAGCTCGGCCCGCTCGCGCAGGTAGGAGCCGACGACGATCGTCCGCGGCATCGCCGGCGAAGCCGAGTAGTACTGGCCGATGAACTCCTCCGCGACCTCGGCGAGGTCGCGTTCGGCCTGGTTGTCGAGGTAGAAGCTCTGCCGCTCGGCGAGGATCCCGTCGCGCACCTGGAAGACCTGGGCGTTGGCGTCGGCCCCCTCGGCGGCGACCCCGATCAGGTCGGCGGTGCCGACCGAGCCGCCGGCGACGCGCTGGCGCTCGAACAGCGACTGGATCGCCTTGAGCCGGTCGCGGTGCAGTGCGGCGCGCTCGAACTCGCGCGCCGCCGCGGCCTCCTCCATCTTCGCCTGCTCGTCTGCCTCGACCCGGCGGTAGCGACCGGAGAGGAAGTCGACGATCGCCTCGATGTTGTGGCGGTACTCGCCCTGGCTGACGTAGCCGACGCAAGGAGCCCCGCAGCGCTTGATGTAGTAGTCGAGGCAGGGGCTACCCGACCGGCGTCCCGGCTCCGCTCCCTCGCAGGTGCGGAACTGGAACAGCTTGCCGAGCAGGTCGAGCGTCTCCCGCACCCGCTTGGCGCTTGAAAAGGGACCGAAGTAAGCCCGACCCGAGCGGTGCTTCTCGCGGGTGAAGTAGACCCGCGGGTAGTCCTCGTCGAGACTGACGCAGACGTAGGGATAGGACTTGTCGTCGCGCAGGCGAATGTTGAAGCGCGGGCGGTGACGCTTGATGAAGCTCTGCTCGGCGAGCAGAGCCTCGGCCTCGTTGGCGGTGACGAGGACGTCGATGCGGTCGACCCGCGAGGTGAGGCGACTCTCGCCGCCGGAGAAGTGCGAGGCGACGCGTTTGCGGATCGAGCGGGCCTTGCCGACGTAGAGCAGCTCGTCGTCGCCTCCGTAAAAGAGGTAGACGCCCGGGGAATCGGGTAGCTCGCGGCGGCGGCGCGCCAGCCGCTCCGCGCGAGAGGTGTCTCGATCGCTTTCGCTCACTGGCCAAAGGGTAGGCTCCTGGCCAGTTGGCCAAAGTGAAGATGCAGCATTGTCCACACTGCGGTGGGGTCAAAGCTGCATCATCCGACACGGAGAGCGAGATGACGACCGAGACGATCAACCCCCCCGAGCTGAGCACGCTGCGAATCGAGATCGACGGCGAGATCGGCACCCTCACCCTCGACCGCGCCGAGAGCTTCAACGCGATGAGCCCCGAGATGATCCTGGATCTCGGTACCGCCTTTGCCTGGTTCGCCGATCAGGCGCCGCTACGAGGGCTGATCGTCACCGGCGCCGGTGGCGCCTTCTGCTCCGGGGGCGACGTCAACACCTTCAAAGCCGGGGTCGAAGACGACTCGATCGACCTGCCGGCGCAGGTACGGCGCGGCGCCGAGGCCCTGCACACGGCGATCGTCGACCTGCGACGGATCCCCTATCCGGTGATCGCGGCGGTCAACGGCGCCGCGGCCGGGGCGGGGTTCTCGCTGGCGCTCGCCTGCGACATCCGCATCGCCGCCGACACCGCCTTCGTCGCCTGCGCGTACGGTCGCATCGGCGCCTCGCCGGACGGCGGCATGACCTACTTCCTGCCGCGCGTGGTCGGGCCGAGCAAAGCGCTGGAGATCTTCCTGGAAGACCCGAACATGAATGCCGCGGATGCGCTCGAGCGAGGCCTCGTCTCGGAGGTCGTGGCCGCGGACGAGCTGATGGATGCCGCCCGCGCGAAGGCCGCAAAGCTCGCGAAAAAGGCGCCGTACTACGTGAAGATGGCCAAACGGCTCTGCAACCAGAGCATCGAGAACAGCCTGATCGAGCACCTGCAGCTGGAGCGGCACGGCATCGCCGACAGCATGGCAACGGAGGATCTGCGCGAAGGCGCGATCGCCTTCTTCAGCGGCGAGAAGCCCGAGTTCAAGGGCCGCTGAACCGGATGGTGCCCTCGGCCGTATCCGAGCTATAACCGTCTAGAGTCAGCCTGAGCATTCCCCAGGAAAGGATCCAGTCCGATGAAGAAGCTTGCTGCCCTACTCGTTCTCGCACTTGCATCCGTTGCCCTCGTAGCCTGCGGGGGAAGCGACGACGACACGACGACGACCACCTCGAACGGCGGTGAAGCGGCTGGCGGTGGTGCAGCCGAATCGGGCAAGGAAGCCGGCGGTGCCTCGACGCTCAAGTTCGAAGCCGACCCCAACGGCGAACTCGCCTACACGACCACCGAAGCATCGGCCAAGGCCGGCAAGGTGACGATCGACTTCAACAATCCTCAGAGCCTCACCCACGACGTGGCGATCGAAGACTCCGGCGGCGAAGAGGTGGGCAAAACGGATCTGATCGGCAAAGAAGAAACGTCCACCACGGTCGATCTGAAACCGGGCGCCTACACCTTCTTCTGCAGCGTGCCGGGCCACCGCGAAGCCGGCATGGAAGGCACCCTGACCGTCAAATAGGCGGCCCCTGACCGGCGCATATCGGCGTCCTCGGTCGCTCGCGTGCTAGCGCACGCCACGCTCCCTGCGTCCTTGATCTGCTTGGTCAGGAGCCGCCTATAAAGCGGCGGAAGCCGCCCTCCGCGTCGATCACCTGACCGGTGAGCCAGGCGCTGTCGGGGGAGACGATCCAGCCGACGATTGCGGCTATGTCCTCCGGGCGTCCCCAGCGTCCGGATGGGAAGGCGGGGAGCAGGCGCTCGCGTAGCTCGGCCGAGGGCCAACCGGTGTCGACCGGCCCCGGGTTGATCGCATTGACGGTGATCCCGCGACCGGCGAGTTCGTCCGCGAGCGTGCGGGTGACCTGATGCACCGCGCCCTTGCTGATCACATAGGGCAGCTCGTCGGGCATCGGGCCCAGGTGCTGGCCGGAGGTGAACAGCACTATCCGCCCATCCGCACGACCGTCGTCATGGCTCGCCGCAAACGCCTGGACGAGAAGGACCGCGGCGCGAGCGTTCACGGCCCACGCCCTGTCGAGCTCCTCGACAGTGACCGCCTCGAGCGACTGATTGGAGCTGTGAGCGTGGTTGACGACGAGGGAGTCGACCGCCCCGAATACGTCGACCGCTGCCGCGATCAAATGCCGCGGGGCATCCGGATCGCCGAGGTCAGCCTCGATGTGCCGAAGGCGATCCGTATCGCCTCCAAGCTCGCCGATCAGGGCATCCATGCCACCGGCGTCGGCCCCCCACGGCTGCTCGGCATCGTGAGTAGAGAACGAGTGGATCAGGACCTTCGCGCCATCGCGGAGCAGCCGCCGCGCGATGGCAAAGCCGATCCCCGCCCGGCGACTGACACCGGTCACCACCACGACCCGCTCGCCCGCACCCGCTTCGGCCATGGGCAACTTCTACACGATCGTCCCCTGGCTCAGGTCGCGTTACTTGCCGCGCCTGGGCTCGGAGCCCTGAGCAAAGTCGCCGACACCACGGCCAGCAGCAGAACCGCGGGTCCGAGCAGGAATCTGGAGAGCGGGGTGATGAACGCCAATCCGGCGACGAGCAGAAGCAGCGCGAGCCAACGCGGCATCAGGGTCTTGGAGCGCAACGCGACCGCGGCCACCGCCAGCGCGACGATGCCGATGCCCACGCCGGCGGCGTTGTAGCCAAGGATGTAGGAAATCTCGAACAGGGCCCTGCCGAGCTCCGGCGTGAGTTGGCCATCCTCGGCACGAAACGCACCGACCATGTTGATGGTCTCGGCGCCGAGCCCGGCCACGACCAGGAGGATCGCACCGCCGAACGCTGCCGTGGCGAACAGGTCCTCCCCCTCGTGCTCCCGGAGGATCGCCCGGGCGCCGCTCGCGAAGAAAACGAACAGCGCGACCGCGAAAAGGCTGAGGCTCCCACCGACGGCGATCCCCGTCGAGGTATCCGCGTAGAAGGCGACAACCTCGCGTGCCGGAGCCCCGGCGCTGGGCTGATCGAACGCCCACAGCGCGCTGCCCAAACCGAACAGGATCGCCGTCCCGAGCCCGGCAAAGCCGGTCACCCGACGATTGGCATAGCTTCGATCCGACATGCGAGCTACAGGCTAGGCCGGTCTGATACCGATTAGAAGGGCCATCTCGAGCCACTTCCAGTAGCAGTCGACGTCATCGAAGCCGAGCTCGCGCAGCCATCTGAGCTGTGCCTCGACGTCGAGCAGATGGTCGGACGGGTCTTCATTCTCAATTGGCTCGTCGATCGCCGCAAAGAACGCCAGGTGCAGGCGTCGGGTCGGCGACGCCACATGCTCGAAGTTCGCAAAGACTCCGCCCGGTTCGAGCAGATCGAACACCTCGCCATAGAGCGAGCGCTTCCGCTCGTGCTCGAGGTGGTGGATGGCGAACGACGAGACGACAGCGTCAAAGCGCCCGAGCGCAGGGAGCGGCTCGGCGAGGTCGTGCTGGACGAGTTCGACACGCTCATCGTCGGCGAAGCGCTTGCGTGCCGCCTCGAGCATGAGCTGGGAGAAGTCAAGACCTACTCCATGTATCGCCGGACGATCAACCTGGAGCAAGCTGAGCAGGCGGCCATCTCCCGTACCGAGATCGAGGACGCGACGAGCATCGCGAGGGACGTGTTCGAGTAGGACACCCTCTCCCTCCAGACGATGCGGGAACTCCTCCGCACGGCAGAGATAGCGTTGGACTTTCTGCTCGTCTGCCGTCCACTCCTCTCCGGGCATTACCACGATCCCTGTCTACCAGAGGCGGAAGTCAGTCAGCCGGCTGGCGCCATCACGCGGGTGACGCTGTCGCCCACGAAGCAGGGCTTCTCGTTGCCCTCGACCTCGAGGGTGAAGCGGGTGACCACCTCGTACCAGTCGCCGCCCTTCTCGTCGATCGAAACGACCTCGGCTTTGCCGCGAACCTTGGAGTCGACGGGAACCGGGGCGGGAAAGCGGATCTTGTTCCAGCCATAGTTGACGCCGAGGGCGAAGCCGGTTGAGGAGATCAGCTCTTTGCGGAAGCCGTCCACCAGCGAGAGGGTGAGGTTGCCGTGGGCGATCGTCGTGCCGAAGGGGCTCTCGTTCTTAGCCTTCTCTACGTCGACGTGGATCCACTGGTCGTCGCCCGAAAGATCGGCGAACGTGTTGATGTCGCCCTGGGTAACGGTGCGCCAATCGCTCGGGCCGATCTCCTGCCCGAGCAGCGACTGCATCCCCTCGACACCCTGTACCTCAACGGTTGCCATCGGGACGGAGTCTAGGCGACCATTTCCCTACGCCGCCGTGAGGCGCAGCGATGCGTGACGGGCGATGACCTCGAAGTCGCCGTCGGCGCAGAGCAACTCGGCATCGTTGCGGATCGCGACGACCGAGATCAAGCAATCGGCAAGGCCGCGCGGCGTCTCCCCACCTCGACGGCAGAGCCGGTACAGCTCGGCCGCGTTCTCATAGTCGGTGGGACCCTCCAGCGGAAGAAAGACCTGGCTATACAAGAGGCGTCGCAGGCGGTCCCGATCTGCATCATCGCGGGCGCCAGCCAGAACCTCCAGCGCAACCATGTCCGTCCACGCGAGCTGCCGTCCCTTTTCAAGGACAGAGGCAAGCTTTCGGTGCGTCGGACTGCCGGTCTTACGGAGGAACTCCACCCATGCCGAGCTGTCGACGAGGATCACAGCTCAGGCACCTCCTGCGAACGCATCTCGTCGAGGTCGCCGGTCCACCCCATCCCCTCCATGGCCAACATCTCCTCGCGCGTCATCGGCTCGCCGACCAGTTTGCGCAGCGCAAGGTCGACGGCCTCGCGCTTGCTGCGCAGGCGATAGATCCGCATCACCCGCTCAACCAGCTCGTCGTCGATATCGATGTTGGTGCGCGCCATCACCCCATGATACACCTCAGGGTGTATATAGGTGGGATCGACCACCGCGGCGGCTGTCGCTGTCGACGTCAGGACACCAATCTGACTTCGAAGCCGGGGACGACGAGGGCGCCGGCGCCACCGAGGAGGGCGAGGATACGGCTTACGTAGGCCTGTGTCTCCGGATAACCGGGCACGCAATCGCAGGCTTCGACCGGGGCCGGGCCGGCGTTGTAGGCGGCCAGTGCCAGCTGAGGGGAGTCGAACTGGTGGATCAGGTCTGACATCAGGTGGGCTTGAGCATCGATCGCTTCGTGTGGGTTGAAAGGATCCTCGAGGCCGTAAGCCGCGGCTGTGGATGGCATGAACTGGGCGATGCCCTGTGCCCCAGCCGGGGATCCGGCGTAGGGGTTGAAGTTCGACTCGGCCATCAGCTGTGCCGCGAGCAGGGCCGCCGAGACGTTCCACTGCGTGGCAGCACGGAGGAGCGGGGCGCGGAAGCGCGCGGGGACGAAGGCGGGAAGGCCGGCGCCACCGGCAAAGGCACCGTCCCCCCCACCGCTTTCCGCCGCCATCCCGATGGCGTTTCCCGCGGCCGAGCATGGCGGCGGCCCGGCCGTATACCCGTAATGCCAGGCCTCCCATGAATAGCGCTGGACGAAGCCGAACTTGGAGGCGTGGGCGGCGAGCCAACCGTAAGCGGATTCAGGGCCGAGGTCGAGCTCGGTCGCGCAACGGTGCAGCGAGTGACCCGGCGGTGCCACCCACGTCGGATCAGGGTGAGCAGCGAAGAGCGCCGCCTGTTCGGCGTCGGAGCGGAAGCCCGAATTGACGACCAGAGTGAGCCCGGCATGGGACGCGGCGGCAGCCATCCGGTCGAAGGCCGCAGCCACATCGGGCCGCATCCCCTCCCCGGTCCGGTAGGCGAGCGGACCGCTGTAGCCGCCCCCACTGGCCATTGCCGGCATCGAGCCGGCGCCGCTCGCCGGCGCTGCTGCTTCAGCCACGGCCGAAGCTTCGACATCGTTATTCCCGCCCTTGCTGTCAGCTTCCTTCAGAGCGAGACTGCCGCTCACGACGGCCCTGACGCGGACCGGCGCAAACGATCCGGCATCGGGAAAGGTGATCTTCAACCGCGCGCTGCCGACACCGTTCGCTCTCGACACATTGGACGCGGCGGTCTTGGCCCGGTCCAGGTACTCGAACTTCTCCACGTGCGCTGGATTCGGCAATCCACTGGGAAGCACGGCGGGCGCCAGCAGCCGCGGCAGGTCGTCGCGCATCGAGCGCGCCGCCGAGATCGCGGCGAGATCTGCCGCACGCTGCGCCCTTCCCTTTCCCGTCACCGCGCCGGCGATCGCGACCAACGCCAGGGCGCCGGCGATCAGCGCGAAGGCGCCCCCGAGCGCCAGCAACAGGGCTTGGCCGTCCTCTCTGCGGGATTCCATGCGCCGACCCTGGCGGGCGCCGGCGCGCGTGTGGTGCGCTCAATCGAAAATATGTGCGATCGAACCGATACGCAAGTGCGTCCGTAGACAGGGCGAACCCGGAATTCGACTCGAGGAGCATTCATGCCGCAGTCGCCAGCCAGCCACCGCCCAAGCCACTTGAGCGTCGCGATCATCTTCGCCGCGGTCGCCGTCCTGGCCATAGCCGTCCTCTTCAGCTCACTTGCGGCCGCCGGCACGAGCAAGCGCGTGGTCAAGGAGGCGAACAGCCCCTCGCTCGGCAAGACCGTCCTCACCGCCAACAACGGACTCACCCTGTACACGCTCAGCGCCGAGAAGCACGGCAGGTTCATCTGCAAGGGCTCGTGCCTCAAAGACTGGCACCCGCTCGCCGTCGCCAAGGGCGTGAAGCCAACCGGCCCCGTTCCCCTCGGCACGATCAGGCGTCCCGACAACGGCGTGCGCCAGGTGACCTTCGAGGGCCGCCCGCTTTACACCTTCGACAGCGACAGCAAGAAGGGCGACGCCAATGGCGAGGGCTTCAAGGACGTCGGCACGTGGCACGCCGCCACTCCGTAGGAGCGGCCAGACCTCAGCCCATATCGACGATCTCGATCAGGTCCTCGAGACCACGGAGATCCTTGGAATTGAGCGTGTAGAGCGGAAGGTCGTGGGCGAGCGCGGTCGCCGCAATCATCAGGTCGATGGCCCGCGATCCCCGCGACCTGCGCCCTATTTGTTCGACCGCGACAACTACGGGGCCGAAGGCTCGCGCGCATCCTAGATCGAAGGGAAGCGCTTCGATTGTGGCTTCAACCCGGTGAAGATGGCGCCGCCGACGCTCCTTGTCCAGGTCACGGACAGCCGCATAGTGGCCCTTGACCAGCTCGGCCACGGTAAGCGTGGAGATTGCCGCCTTCGCGGACAGGCGGAAAAGTTCAGACTTCTTCAAGTCGATCAAGATCGACGTGTCGATCAGTACGCGCGGCCCACTCGTACCAATCTCTCGGGCCACCATCATCGAGGACGGCATCGACATCGGCTCGGAACTGCTTGTAGTCGATGGGCGGAAGGTCGGCGAGAGCTTCGGCAAGCTCCCTGGCAGGTACGAACTGACGGCGCTTGCGGGGACGCGTCTCATTCGCGACTCCGCTCCGTCCAAGTCTCCTCTGGTCCATCCTTCGACTCATCCTTTCGATCGTAGCACTCGCGAAACCTTCTGTCTTCGGTAAAAAGCAGGCGCTCGCAGGGCCTGGTGAGGAACGGCTGGCGGCCCGGCAGAAGGGCCCCGAGTTGGGCTACACATGCGGTCAGCATGCCCGGTGGACGCTTGACGACCCCCACCTGCAGTCCGCCGGCCACCAGGTCGCGTACGGCAAGCGCCGTCAGCGCGCGGTCTTCGCTGAGGTCCGCGCGCAGCAGCACGCCGGTCGACCGGATGCGGGCGTCGCCGAGCACCGCCCGCAGCAAGACCGGCGGCAGGTGGACGACGGCTGCCGGCTCACGAGCCAGCGGCAGGGCAGCGGCCAGTGTCTCGATCGCCTCGTGCTCGGGTGGGAGCTTCAGCTGGCAGATTCGCCCGCGCGAGGCGACCGCGGCACCCGGCAGGTGTGCCGCCAGACGCTCCTCCAGCCCGCGGGCCCCCGCGGTGGCGATCAGGGTCGGGCGAGGCGCTCTTCCCTCTTCGAGGTCGACCAGCAGCGCTGCCCGGTCGGACTCGGATGCGACGCAGGCCAAAGCCGCGGCCGCGGCTCGCGAGCCCTTTGCCGCACCGACCCGGCTGACCAGGACGACCGGGCTCATTTCGGCCTGGCCACCGCAGACGACGTGACGGCAAGCCGATCGGCAACGACGGGAAACGGCGAAGGAGGTCGCAGGCGAACGGTGACGCGTCCGCCCCTGACAGACACGTCGACGTCATCCCTGACCCAGCCGGGCAGCGCATCGCGAGCGGCATCTGCCGCCGGCCGCCCGGAGGCAAGCGCCAGCGCTCCCGCCTCGGCAGCACCGTCGGCGAGGGTGAGCGCGTAGCCGGTGGCGAGCAACTGGAGGGCGAGCAGGCCGGCCAGCAACAGCGCCGGCAGCGCGGCGACGAGCTCCACGGTCGACTGACCTTCCTCCTTGCCCAAGCTCCTACCCATCGCCGCCACCCAGTGCCGCCTTCGCGCCGACCTTGACCGTCGGCAACAGCGGCAGAAGCCGAGGTATCGCCACGCGGACCGAGACGGCATCGGCGTCGCTCACGTCGGCACCGGAGCGCATCGACGGCGGCAGCGCCTGCCGGGCGGCGGCCTCGGCGTCTCCCCCAACCAGCGCCGCCCGGGCTCCTGCCCTTGCGGCTACCCCAGCCGACCACAGGGCCTGGCCGGCGAGACCAATCTGTGCCGCGACCAGGACCGCCAGCAGCAGGAACGGGACCACGGCGACCATCTCGACCGACGCGGTCCCGTCCTCCCTGCGAAAGCTGCTGGCGGCCTGGTGCAACACGCACCGACCGTCCCAGAGCAGAACGCGCGCGTGGCGCGCTCAAACAAAAAATTCTGTGACGACTTTGAATCGGTTCAGTACGTGTTTGCTTCCGTCCAGACCTTCCAGATCGCCGCCACCGAGGCGCCGAGCAGGAGGATCCAGGCGAGCGTGCCACCGCCACTGGCGAACATCTCGTCGCTGCCGGCAATGAGCAGCGCGATTAGACCGAGGCCTCCGTAGAGGATCGCGCGGCGCCCGTCGGTCAGCCCCGCCAGGGTCAACTGGTTTTGCCGGCTCAACACGAACACGGTCCAGGCGATCGCCGCCAGGAACCCCATCGTGATCGCGGTCAGGATCGCGTCCGCCGCGTTGCCGCCATGGGGGGCGAAGGCCACAAGCAGGGCGAGCAACATCACGATCGCGGCGTTTCGCAGGTTCCGCATAGAGAAAATTGTACGGGCGAGCAGCTACTTGCTCGTCATTACGACGATGCCGAAGACAATCGCGGCCAGGGTCGCGGCAAGGGCGAGCACGCCGACAGCCACTGCTGCTGCTGCTGCGACGGGCCGGCCGTCGCGACTGAGGTCGACAAAACGAGCTCCACCCCAGATCGCCGTCGAGAAGATGGCAGTCACCCCGACGCCTGCAACGAATGACGCGACCACCGTCTCGATCAACTCCTTGGTCTCGACGATCGTAGCCACGCCACTCAGCTCGCCGGCATTGGCGAGCCCTGCTGGGAGCGCTTTGCGAAAGCCGCCACGACGAGGGCCAGCGCCATCAGGGTGACCAGGACCGGCCCCAGCGCACCGGTGCCGAAGATCCGCGTCAGCCCGTAAGCGGCGGCGCCGATCGCGGCCGCCGCCGGCAGCGTCAAGAGCCAGGCGACCATGATGTTGCCAGCCACGCCCCAGCGCACGGCCGAGACCCGCTTTCCCGCACCCGCCCCCATCACACCGCCGTTGATCACGTGCGTGGTCGAGAGCGGGAAGCCGAAGTGGGTCGAGGCGAGGATCACCGCGGCACCCGCCCCCTGTGCGGAGAAGCCCTGCGCCGCGTCCATCTTGATGATCCGGCTGCCGGTCGTGCGGATGATCCGCCAGCCGCCGAAGTAGGTGCCGAGACCGATCGCCGTCGCCGCCGAGGCGATCACCCAGAGCGGCGGGTCGGCATTGGCGGCGAGGGTACCGTTGGCGATCAGCGCCAGCGTGATCACGCCCATCGTCTTCTGCGCGTCGTTGGTGCCGTGGGCCAGCGCCAACAGGCCGCCCGAGACGACTTGGCCGTAGCGGAAGCCGCGGGCGACCGGGCCGGGCCGCTGCCGGCCGGCGATCCGGTAGGCAAGCCCGATACCCAGGCCGGCGACGACGAAGGCGACCAGGGGGGCCACCACGGCGGGGATCAGCACTTTGCCCACCAAACCGTCGGCGAGGACCGCGTCGAGGCCGGCCGCCGCGACGGCCGAGCCGACGACGCCGCCGATCAACGCGTGCGAAGAGCTGGACGGCAGCCCGAACCACCAGGTGATCAGGTTCCACGCGATCGCCCCGATCAAGCCGGCGAAGACGATCGTCGGCGTGATCACGGCGGAATCGACGACGTCGTTGGCGACGGTCGCCGCAACCGAGATCGAGATGAAGGCGCCGACGAAGTTGAGCAGCGAGGCGAACCCGATCGCCACCTGCGGCCGCGCCGCACCGGTCGAGATCGAGGTGGCGACGACGTTGGCCGTGTCGTGGAAGCCGTTGGTGAAGTCGAACGCCAGGGCAGTGCCGACGACGATCACCAGGATGACGTCAGAGCTCATGAATTCTTGATGACTATGCCCTCGAGTATCTGGGCAGCGGTCTCGGTCGCATCGATCGCGTTCTCGAGCACCGCGAACATGTCCTTCCAGCGGATCACGACCATCGGGTCGATCCCGTTCGAGAAGAGCGAGGCGACCGCATCGCGGGAGATCCGATCCCCCTCGTTCTCCAGCCGGTGGATCTCGATCCAGTAGCTGTCCAACCCCTTCAGCTCGCGCAGGTGCTCGAGCGCGGTGGAGAGCTGTTCGCAGGCTCCCACCAGTACTTTGGTCAGCGCCTGCGCCTGCGCCATCGGCGCTTCGATCTGATAGAGGCCGAGCAGGTCGGCGGCTTCCTCGGTGTAGTCGACGATGTCGTCCATCTGGGTCGCCAGGCCGTAGATGTCCTCGCGATCGATCGGCGTGACGAAGGTCGAGTTGAGGCGTTTGATGATGTCGTGGGTGATCCGGTCGCCCTCCTGCTCGGCCTTGAGGATCTCCCGCGACAGGTCGGTCTCGTCGGGCCAGATGCCCATCATCTCGTCGAGCAGGCGGGCCGCGTGGAGGGTGTTTTGCCCGGCCTCGGTGAAGAGGTCGAAGAAGGCACTGTCGCGTGGCAGGAGCGAGAGGCGGACCACGCCGCTCATCCTAGTGAGATCAGAGCGGGCTCAGCCAGGCGCCGCCGCGAACTGCTCTCCGGCGCGAGCGCTGTGGCGCGCGCGGAGCTCCTCCTGCACACTGCGCCGCTCCCCGGGGGGCGCCTCGATCCGGGTCCAGACACCGTCGCTGTCGAGCTCCCAGGCGTTGGCGTTCTCGGCGAAGCAGAGCTCGAGGACGTCGAGCAGTTCGGCGCGCAGCGCCTCGTCTTCAATCGGGGCGACGAGCTCGACCCGGCTGTCGAGATTGCGCGGCATCAGGTCCGCCGAGCCGGTCAGGACGCGGGTCTCCTCGCCGCGCTGAAAGGCATAGATGCGCGAGTGCTCGAGGAAGCGGCCGACGATCGAGACGACGCGGACGTTCTCCGATACCCCGGGCACGCCGGGCCGCAGACAGCAGACACCGCGCACGTTGAGGTCGACCCGGACCCCGGCCCGCGAGGCCTCATAGAGGGCCTGGATGCAACGAGCGTCGACAAGGGCATTCATCTTCAGCGCAATCCGGGCCTCTTCGCCGGCGCGGTGCGCCTCCACCGTCGCCTCGATCTCACCGAGGATCCGGTCGCGCATCGTCGTCGGCGAGACCAGCAGCTTGCGGTAGCCGGCCGGCCGGCCATAGCCGGTGAGGAAGTTGAACATCTCGGCGACGTCGGCGCCGATCTCCGGGTCGGCGGTGAAGAGGCCAAGGTCCGTATAGAGGCGAGCGGTGGTCGGGTTGTAGTTGCCGGTACCGATGTGGACGTACTCGCGCACCCGGTCGCCCTCGCGGCGGGCGACCAGGATCGCCTTCACATGCGTCTTCAGCCCGGGAATGCCGTAGACGACGTGGACCCCCGCCTCCTCCATCGACTTCGCCCAGTGGATGTTCGCCTCCTCGTCGAAGCGGGCTTTCAGCTCGACCATGCAGACCGCCTGCTTGCCGCGTTCGGAAGCGCGGATCAGCGCCGGCACCAGCGGCGAGTCGTCGCTGGTCCGGTACACCGTCTGCTTGATCGCCAGCACGTCGGGGTCGGCGACCGCCTGCAGGACAAAGCGCTCGACCGAGCTGGCGAAGGAGTCATAGGGATGGTGGACGAGGATGTCGCCCTGCCGGATCGCGGCGAAGATGTCGACCGGCTCGTCGTCCTCACCTTGCAAGCGCGGTTGCGTTACCGGAGTCCAGGGTTCGTAGCGCAGCTCGGGGTGGCTGCCCGCGGCGTCGACGACGTCGCCCAGGTCGGCCAGGTCAATCAACCCGTCGACGTCGTAGACCTCGCGGTCTTCGAGGCCCAGCGCGTCGATCAGCTGGCCACGCAGCTTGGCGTTCATCCCCGCCGCAACCTCGAGTCGCACCACCTCGCCGAAACGGCGGCGGCGCAGCTCGTCCTGGACCGCCTGCAGCAGGTCGTCGGCCTCGTCGCTGATCGTGAAGTCGGCGTCGCGGGTGACGCGGAAATAGCCGTGATCGACCACCTCGGCACCGGGGAAGAGCGCGTCGAGGTTGGCCGCGATCGCCTCCTCCAGGGGCACGAAGACCTCGTTGTGCTCGCCCACGCGCAGGAAACGGCCGAGCAGCTCCTTCGGCACCTTGACCCGAGCAATGATCTCAGTGCCGCTCTCGGGGTCGCGCAACAGCACGCCGAGGCTGAGCGAGAGGTTGGAGATGTAGGGGAACGGGCGCCCGAGCCCGACCACCAGCGGGGTCAGGGCGGGAAACACCTGCTCGTGGAAGCGGGTGTCGATTTCGCGCCGCTCCTCATCGCTGGCGGTCTCCAACGAGACGATCCGGACGCCGTGCTCCTCCAGCGCCGGTCGCAGCGTCCCGTTGAAGCAGCTGTGCAGGCGGGTGTCCAGCTCCAGCACGCGTGGCTGGATCGCGTCGATCTGCTCTCTCGGCGGCAGACCGTCCGGCCCGTGAGCCTCGATTCCGGCGTCGAGCTGGTCGAACAGCCCCGCCACGCGAACCATGAAGAACTCGTCCAGGTTCGAAGCGTAGATCGCACAGAACCTGACCCGCTCCAGCAGCGGCACCTGCGGGTCCTCGGCCAGCTCGAGAACGCGCTGATTGAAGTCAAGCCAGGAGAGCTCGCGGTTGAAATAGAGAGCGGGATCGTCGATCGGCCCATCGTACTGCCGCACCTCTTCCCCTCCCCTATGCCTCAGGCGACTCGGGAAGGAGCTTGCCTGCTCACCACGGGCTCGGCGAGTGCCTGCCGGTAACCGTTCCCGAGCTGCTCCATGGCCCGGTTCCAGGACCGGGTCGCGGCCACGGCCCGAGCGGCCTCGCCAAGACGGCGGCGCAGCTCTGGGGACGCAGCGAGCTGCAGCACCGCCCCCGCCAGATGATCGGCGTCGGGCCGGCAGAGGATCCCCGTGTGACGGTTCTCGATCAGCGCCGCCGGGCCCCCTTCGCCGACCGCGACGACCGGCAGGCCGCTGGCGCCAGCCTCCAGCACCACTTGGCCATAGGTGTCGGTGCGCGAGCAGAAGAGGAATAGATCGGCGCTGGCATAGGCGCGGGCGAGGTCGTCGCCCTCGAGCCAGCCGAGGAAGGTGGCGCGCTCCCCCAACCGCGCCCGCAGCTCGCCTTCCTCCGGGCCACCGCCGGCAAGCAGCAGGTGCAGGCGCGGCTCGACGACGCACGCCCGCAGGAAGCTCTCGGCGAGCAGCTCGACCCCCTTCTCGCTGGTGAGACGGCCCGCGTAGAGAACCCGCAACTCACCAGGGAAGGCGCTCCGCTCCGCCTTCTCGGGGGTGAAGCGGTCGGTGTCGACACCGCGCTCCCAGCGGTCTATCCGGCTCTCCTCGGCGCCGAGGCCGAGCAGCGAGCGATCGGCGGCGGGGCTCGGGGAGAGGACACGCGAGGGGGTCGTGTAGAAGGCGCCGAGCGCCGCCCTGGAGATTGCCTCCAGGCCACCGTCCCCACTGCGCAGCCCGGCGTAGGTGGCGAGCTCGGTGTGGTAGCTGGCAACCAACGGCGTTGCGGAGACCCGGCTGAGCAGCGAGGCGACGACGCCCGCCGGACCGGGCGCGGTGACGTGGACCAGGTCGTAGCGGCCCTCGGCGAGGGTCTCGGCCAGGTCCGGCAGACCCGGCACCCCGAGGTTCATTCCCTCGTAGAAGGGAACCTGCAGCGAGGTGGCGGCGGGCAGCCGCCGGTCGACTCCGGAGTCGGTACCGACGACCTCGACCTCGAAGCCCGGCACCCCCCGCTCGCGGATCTGCTCGATCGTGTGGGTGACGCCGTGCATCGCCTCGATCCCGTCGGCGATCAGCGCGACCCGGGGACGTTCGCCCGAGCGACCCGCCAGCTTCGCCTTCTCGGCACCGAGGAAGACGGCCGGCGGCGCGTAGGGAATCGCCGGCAACAGCGCCTCGAAGAGTCCGCCCACCGCCACCTGTACCTCGCCGCGCGCGACCGATTCCGCTCCCGCCGCGATCGCCCTCCGGAGGCGGCGGTCGTGAATGCGGCGGGCGCGGCGGTAGAGATCGGCGTGCGAGAACTCCTCCGCTTGGAGGTGGTCGATCAACTCGCGACCCCGCTGCTCGATCCCGATCGAGCGCAGCCAGGAATCGAGCAGCGCGCGGGCGTCGTCGGGTCCGATGTCGGCGGCGATCGCCCCCTCCCGGGCGGCGCCCTGACCGACGACGCGCTGGGCGATCTTCAACACCGTCGCCGGGTCGGGCGCGCCCGGACGTGCCTCTTGTTCAGTACCCATACCGGCCTCAAACTCGAGGCACGTCTCCCCGGGCAGAGTCAGAGCCCGCGTGGCGAGGGCCATCGCCGCGTGGGCCCACTTGGCGGCGCTGCCCTGTTCGCCGCCGACGTCGGCTTCGCCGGAGCGCAGCCGGTCGAGAAACTCTTCCGGCGTGGATGCGGCGGGCACCTCGGTGTAGGTGCGGCCGATGTCCACGCCGGCGTGATCGTCGGAGCCACCGATCCCGGTGCTGCCGTGGGTATCGACGTAGACCACAGCGGGCATGTTCAGCTCCGCGGCACGCGAGCCGTTGCGCACCTCCCAGATCGGGAAGAGCTCGGCGAGGCGGCGGCGGTGGCGGCGAGTGAGTGGCGCCGCGACGTTGTAGAAGGGATGCGCCAGGGCGCAGGGGATCTCCCCCTCGTGAAGATATGCGGCGCAGGCCTCGACATCGCCGGCGTGTGCCTGCAGCCACTCGTGGTCCCCGGGATCGATCCCGTAACAGAGGATGTGCACCGCCTGGGGCTCGCCGGCGAAGCGGGCGGTCAGCTCCTCGGAGACGAAGCAGTCGGGACGGTCGGCCAGCTCGAGGCAACCGTCGATCGTGTCGTGGTCGGTGATCGTGACGAAGGCCATCTCCCGTCGCTTTGCCAGCTCGTAGACCTCCTCGGGTGGCGTCGCGCACTCGGGCAGTCCGAGCGAACGCTGTACGCCGAGCCGCGAGAGCTGCGAGGCGGTTGAGTGGCAGTGCATATCCACACGGGAAGTCATCGGTGCCTTCCTCTCTATCTATCGATCAGGTCACCTCCAGATTCGCCCCTGAGCAGGGAAAAAGTGTGAAGAGTCGGTGAAAGCTCCTGCCAGAGATCGCTGAACTGGCGGAAGAGCAGCTCGCGGCGGGTGCGCAGAAGGGTGCAGAGCGACTCGATGCCCTCTCCCCGAGCCAGCATCACGTCGCAGTCGTGGATATCGCCGAGCACACCCTGCAGCCACTTGGCGGCGTCGCGGACGGCCTTCGCCTCCGCTCCGAAGCAGGGTCCGGTGATCTCCAACACATAACGCAGCCGCTTGGCGGCGATCCGCAGGTCATGCTGCGCCGTCGACGCCGACGGCTCGAGCGCGGCCGGTGCCAGCGAGCGCAGCTCCTGCAGCCGGGTGCGTACGATCCGCTCGGCGTTGGGATGCAATGGCGCCGCCGGGTCGAGTCCCTTCACCGCTCGCGCCTTCACGTCCTCGCCGCCTTGACCAGCTTGCGCAGGCGACGACGCAGCTTCTTCAGGCGCTTGGCCGCAACGTATGGGGCCAGCTCCTCGTTCGCCTGCCCCTGCTCCTCGCGCAGGCGCTCGATCAACCCTTCAACCGCCGCGCGGTCGGCCTCCGGGGCCTCGCTCGCGAACCCGGAGAGGAACTCGATCGCAACGTCGCGGTCGCGGCGCTCGCCGAGCGCATCGGCAAGCGCCTTGACCCGCTTCAGCGCCTTGCGATGCCGCTTCGCGGGAAAGGCGGGAGCAAACACCTCGAGCGCCGCCCGCAGCCGCCGCGTAGCCACCCGCATGTCATGCAACGCCTCGATTTCATCCATGTCGAGAACGCCATCCGAGTGCTCGAAGACCTCGGCAGCCCGCACCGCCACCACCCGCTTCGCCGAAGCCGAGAACGTCTCCTCGCAATCGAACCCCGGAACGTCAAGCGCACGCGCCACGCACTCAGCCTAAAGCCATCCGGTAGGGCTGGAACGTCTTGTACTTTTTCGGTGCCGGCTCCGGGCGACAGCCCACCGGCGATACACCGAAAAAGTTAAGTGGAAGCCCTACCGGATGGCTTTAGGCCGCCAACCGCGCTGGCGAAGAGCCATTGGCGTTCCCGTTGAGCTGATCGAGGACGACGCCCTCGCGCAGGCCCCCCTTGCCGATCTGCAACGGCTGCCCGAGCAGCTCAGAAAGCTTCTCCAGCAGCAGCACACCGGTGGCGAGGATGCGCACCCGTTCGGGGTCGAGCTCGAAGCGGCGCGCCACGTCTGCGGCGGGATCGCCGCAGAGGACCCGTACCCCCCGCTCCAACGTCTCGTACTCCAGCACCGCCCCGACCAGGCGGCGCAGCGAGGTCGCGCTGCCGCCGACCGCAACGGCCTGGGCGGGCTGCTCGATCTCCACGCCGGCGAAGAGATCGTCGATCCGGTCGCGGATCTTGCGGATCTCGGCCGCCGAGGGCGGGTCCGAGGCGATCAACTCGTCGGCCAGCACGCCGGAGCCGACGCGCCATGACCGGACCTCCCGCACACCGCCCGGGACGGTGCCGAGGATGACCTCGGTCGAGCCGCCACCGACGTCAACGACGCCGACCAGACCATCGACCGGATGGCCAAGCGTTTTGGTCGCCCCGATGAAGGAGAGCCGCCCCTCCTCCTCCTCGCTGAGGATCTCGACCGGGACGCCGGACTTCTCGTCGATCGCCGCTGCGACGCTCTTGCCGTTGGATGCTTCGCGCACCGCTGCGGTCGCAACCGCCCGGATCGTCTCAGCTCCCAGCTCACGGGCAAGCCGAACCTGCGTCGCCACGACCTCTGCTACCTCAGAGGCCTTCTCGGCTGGAATCTCGCCCGAATCGCGGATCGCCTTGTTGATCCGCGTGTAGGCCCGCTGCTCCATCACCTTCTTCAACTGCCCGTCGACCGGCTCGGCAACGAGCAGGCGCGTGGTATTCGATCCGATATCTATGGCGGCGCAGAGCATCCCGGACTCAGTCGTCATGTTCCCAGACAGCCCGGATCTCAACCCAGACACACCGAAGAGGCGACGGCGGGTGCCCCTCCCGGCGGCTTGTACTTTTTGGTCGCCGCAATCCACGGACAACCGCTCCCGTCCCACCCAAAAAGTTGAGCCGGGAGGGGTGCCCGCCGTCGCCTCCACTACACGCTGGGATGCGAAGCGTCCTCGAACTCTCGAAAGAGCCCGGTGACCACGAAGGCGACCTGCTCGCCGATGTCGACCGCGTTGTCGCCGATCCGCTCGATCGCCCGCGCCGCCAGCAACATCGTCATCGCCCACTCGCGCCGATCCGCGTCGTCGCCGATCTCCAGCGCCAGCCGGAAGCACTCGCGGTTGAGGTCGTCGACCACGTCGTCCTGACGGACCAGGTCGCGCGCCATCTCGACGTTGCGATCCTCAAAGGCACGCTTCGACTGACTGATCAGGGTGCGGGCCTGCTTGCCCATGGCCAGGATCAGCCCCACCATCTCCGCGTCCGCCGGCGGCTCGTTGCCGGTCAACGGGATCATCTTGCAGATGTTCACGCACTGATCGCCCATCCGCTCAACGTTCTTGAGCACGTGCAGAAGCGCCGAGATCAGGCGCAGGTCGGTCGCCACCGGCGACTGGGTGGCGAGCAGGGTGATCAGTGCCTGGTGGACCTCCAGATAGCGGCCGTCGATGCGATCGTCGTCGGCGATCACGATCTGGGCCAGCTCGACGTCCTGCTGTTCGACCGCTTCCAGGGTGCGACCCAAGGCGGTTAGAACCAGGTCGAGACCACCGAGTCCGCTCGCCTCGAGCTGCTCCAGTTCCCCTTGATAGTGGACCCTGGTTTGCTCGACCATCGGAGCGCTCACCCGACCTTGCCGGATACGTAGTCCTCGGTGCGCTGGTCGGCCGGGTTGGTAAAGATCTTCTCCGTCTCGTCGTACTCGACCAGGCGGCCCCAGCGATTGTCCTCATCGGCGTCCAGCTCGACCATCAGGAAGGCCGTCCGGTCCGAGACGCGCGCCGCCTGCTGCATGTTGTGGGTGACGATCACGATCGAGAACTCCTTCTTCAGCTCGATCATCAGGTCCTCGATCTTGCCCGTGGAAATCGGGTCGAGCGCTGAGCACGGCTCGTCCATCAGGATCGTGTCGGGGTTGACGGCAATGCAGCGGGCGATGCAGAGGCGCTGCTGCTGGCCGCCGGAGAGGCCGAAGGCGTTGCTGTCTAGCCGGTCCTTGACCTCCTCCCACAGCGCCGCTCCGCGCAGCGATTGCTCAACAGTCTTGTCAAGGTCGCCCTTCTTGCCAAGCACACGCGGACCGAAGGCGACGTTGTCGTAGATCGACTTCGGGAAGGGATTCGGTTTCTGGAAGACCATCCCGATCAGCTTGCGGACCTGAACGGGGTCGACCGCCGGGCCGTAGAGGTCCTCGCCGTGGTAGAGCAGCTCGCCCTGCACTTCCGCCCCGGGAATCAGGTCGTTCATCCGGTTGAGACAGCGCAGCAGCGTGCTCTTGCCGCAGCCAGAGGGGCCGATCAGCGCCGTCACGTCGTTGCGGTGGATGTCCATCGAGATGTCGCGCACCGCGGTCACGCCGCTGTAGTGGACGCCGGCGCCCTTCAGCTCGAAGACCTTCTCCAGCTTGCCGGAGGAGCCGTGGCGGAACTCGCCCGGCCGCACCGCGATCGCCGCACGCTCCGCCGCGGCTTCGCGGTTGGAGCGCCCCGTCTCGGCTCTGCTCTCGTCCTGCGCCATCTTCTCGCTCACTCTATTCCCCCTACCACCGCTGCTCGTAACGATTTCGTAGCCAGATCGCGACCGAGTTCATCGCTAGCAGGACGACGAGCATCACGATGATGCCCGCCGCGGCCAGCGCCTGAAACTCCTCCTGAGGGCGCGTCGCGTAGTTGTAGATCTGCACCGGCAGCGCCGTGTAGCCGCCGCTGAGTGGCTCCGGATCGAAGGTCACGAATGCCGCGGCGCCGACGAGCAGCAATGGCGCTGCCTCCCCCAGGGCTCGCGAGACGGCGAGGATGATCCCGGTGATGATCCCGGGAATGGAAGCGGGCAGGACCTGACGGCGGATCGTCTGCCATTTGGTGGCGCCGAGGGCGAGTGAGCCCTGGCGGATCGAGTCGGGCACGGCGCGGATCGCCTCGCGGGCGGCGATGATCACCATCGGCAGCACCAGCAGCGCCAGGGTGAGCGATCCCGCGGCGAGGACGAAGCCAAGGTCGAGCGGCCCCCGCACGATGAAGCCCAGCCCGAGGATTCCGTAGATGATCGCGGGGACCGCGGCGAGGTTCTGGATGTTGACCTCGATCAGGCGGTTCCACCAGCGAGTCTTGTCGGCGTACTCCTCCAGATAGAGCGCGGCGCCGACCCCGATTGGCACGACGAAGAGAATCACGCCGGCAATCAGCTCCAGGGAACCGATGATCGCTGGGCGGAACCCCGCGTTCTCGGGGCGAATCGACGATGGCCCGTTGGTGAAGAGATCGAGGCTGAACGCCGGGGCTCCTTTGACAAAGGCCTGGACGAGCAGTGCGATCAACCCCGCCAGGGCGATCAGGATCGCCAACATCAGCAGCGCGGCAAAAACCATGTTGCGAATGACGTCACCGCGTGGCTGGTTGCTGAGCATCGCCTGCGTCGTCGCCCTGGCACCGGCGACCGCCAGCCGGTTGCGCGGTGCGGCTGCACCCGGCTCGGCCATCACTCGTAGACCTCGCGGTACCTGCGAACCAACCTGATACTGATCACGTTCATCACCAGGGTGATGAGGAAGAGCAGCGTGCCGACCGCAAAGACCGATTTGTAGCTGATCGAACCCGCCGGAATGTCGCCGGTCGCGGTGACGGCGATATAGGAGGTCATTGCCTGGATCGGCTCGACCGGGTTGAGGGTGAAGTTGGGGGTCGATCCACCGGCGAGAAGGACGATCATCGTCTCGCCGAGGGCACGTGAGATCGCCAGCACGACCGAGGCAACGATGCCCGAGAGCGCCGCCGGAAAGACGACCCTGGTCGACACCTCCATCTTCGTCGCTCCCATCGCGTAGGCCCCTTCGCGCAGGCCACGCGGGACCGAGGACATCGCGTCCTCCGAGATCGAGGCAATGATCGGCACGACCATCAGGCCGATGCCGAGCCCGGCGGCAAGTGCCATGAACGGCTTGCCGACCGCGCCGCCGAAGAGGTCACCGGGCCAGAGCGGCTGGATCAGCTCGGGCAGGATGAAGGTGACAGCGAAGAAGCCGATCGCCACGGTCGGGATGCCGGCGAGGATCTCGAGGGTCGGCTTGAGCGTCTTGCGCACCCGTGGCGATGCGTACTCGCTGAGGTAGATCGCCGACCCGAGCCCGATCGGGATTGCGAACAACATCGCCCAGAGGGTGACGCTGACGGTGCCGGCGACGGTCGCCAACACGCCGAAGCTGGGCGGCTCGAACTGGGGCGTCCAGTCGGTGCCGAAGAGGAAGTCGCCGACCGGGACGACTTCGAAGAAGCCGATCGTCGGTCCGATCAGGATGACGACGATCGCCGTCGTGGTCAGCACCGAGAGGATGCCGCAGAGGGCGAGGACGCCCTGGATCGCCCGCTCGCCGTAGCGGCGGCTCGACGCCTGGAGCCGGCCGGGGTTTCCCCCGGCCGGCTCCAGAGTCGTCTTGCCGCTGGTACCGATCACGAGCTGCGGATGGCGCTAGGCGCCGGCCTTTTCCGCTGCCGTCTTGGACTCTTCGAGCTGCTCTTCGGTCAGCGGGATGAAGCCGACCGCTTCGGCTATGTCGTTGACGTTGTCGAGGTAGTAGTCGACAAACGCCTTGACCTCGGGCTTCTTCAGCGCCGCGTCGCTCGGGTAGATGAGGAGCGGCCGGCTGAGCGGCGCGTAGGAGCCATCCTGAGCCGTTTCGACCGAGGGGCCGACGCAGCCCTTGCCATTGTCGACTTCGAGCGCCTTGAGCTTGCCTTCGTTCTCCGTGTAGTAGGAGAAGCCGGCGTAGCCCATGCCGCCGGGCGAACCCTCGACGCCGGTGACGGTGGCGTTGTCGTTCTCGCCGACGTTGTTGTAGTCCTTGCGGGTGGCACCCTCTTCGCCGTTGATTTCCTCGGTGAAGTAGTCGAAGGTGCCGGAGTCGGTGCCTGGGCCGAAGAGCGCCAGCTCCTCGTCGAAGTCCTCTTCCAGGCCGGGAATTTCACTCCAGCTGGAGATCTTCGAGTCCGGGCCCCAGACAGCAGCGAGCTGGTCGACGGTGAGACAGCTGACCGGGTTTTCGTTGTCGATCATCACGGTCAGTGCGTCGGTGGCGACGTGGACGTCCTCGTAGTCGATCCCGCCCTTCTTGCAGGCCTCTTCCTCTTCGGGCTCGATCGCACGCGAAGCGTCGCTGATGTCGGTTTCACCGGCGCAGAATTTTTCGAATCCGCCGCCGGTGCCCGCGGTGCCAACGGTCACCTTCACGTCCGGATTTTCCGCCTGGAATTCCTCGGCGATCGCTTCGGTGAGGGGAGCTACGGTGCTCGATCCGTCGATCCGGATGGAGCCCGAAAGATCGCCGCCGCCGTCACCGGTCGCTTCGTCGTCGCTGCTGCCGCATGCCGCTACCCCAAGCGCCAGGATGGCAGCGGAAACGACGACCATGAGCCACTTAGAGCTAGTCACTCTGTCTCCTTCTCGTTTGTTCACTCCAACAGCCGGTCCAAAGGACCGGCCTCGCCCGCCACACTCTCAGCGGCATGCCGACAGCTTGTTGCCTGCCTGTAACGAAGATGTGAAAAAGATGTAAAGCGGCGGAGCGAGGCGTCTAGACGGCCGTGAAGGCGTCCGGAGCCTGCACCGGCTCTCCGTCTGGCTGGGGCCCGGCGGACGGCGGCACGATGGCGGCGTCGCCGGCAAGCGGCTCGGGATCGAAGCGATAGCCGACCCCGAAGTGGGTGTGGATGTAGCTCCAGCTGGGCGAGAGCTTCTCCAGCTTCTGGCGCAGCTTGCGGATGAAGACGTCGACGGAGCGGTCGCCGTGGGCCATCGCGTAACCCCAGACCCGCTGGTAGATCGCCTCGCGCTCCAGCACTCGGCCGGGCGAGTCGGCGAGCAGCTGCAGCAGCTCGAACTCGCGCCTGGTCAGATCGAGGCTGACTTCGCCGACGAACGCCTGGAAGCGATCGGAGCGGATCTCCAGCTCACCGGCCATGACCGGGCCGGCCTCGACCTGTGGACGGGCACGGCGGCGGCGGCGCGAGACAGCTTCGAGACGGGCGATCGCCTCTTCGGGGTGACAGGGCTTCGTGAGCCAGTCGTCGACCCCGAGGCGCAGACCGCGGACCCGCTGGGCGACGGTCGAGCGGCTGGTGCAGACAACCACACCGAGATCGGGGAGCATCCCGCAGACGCGCTCGAGATAGGCCCACGCATCGTCGCCGAGAACCGCGGGGTCGACCAGCAGCGCGTTGAGCTTCAGCGCCACCAGCTCCTCCGGCGGGATCGCCCCGGCGAGGGTGCGCTGCTGCCAACCCGCCGCCTCGGTGCGCTTCGCCAGAACCGTGACGAAGCCACTGTCGTCGTCGATAACCGCGAGCCTGATGGTCTGCTGCTGGTTCACCGGCGGGGCGATTGTATGCCCTCGGCCGGTTGGGCACGCCGGCGAAATACCTGCTTTCACAGGATTTTTACAAGTTGAAATGCGTAATTTGCGGAAACCAGGCGTCGGGGCCGTACGAGGCTTATCGGAATTTTCACCCATGGTCGCCGGCTCGCGGGCAATATCGAGTCCTCACGAGACTCCTCTCTCGTCGCAAACGGCCCGCCTGCCCCGGGCCGTTTGCATTTTCAGGAAGCGGAGTCCTAGAAGGTGGCGGGGCGGAGACCGGTGGCGATGATCAGCAGCACCGCGACCCCCACAACAAAGCGGTAGTAGACGAACGGCGCGTAGGAAGCCGTGCGCAGGAGGCGGAGAAGGAAGGCAATCGCGAGGTAACCGGAGATCGCCGCCGCGACGGTGCCGACGATCATCGGGCCGGCGACCCCGCTGGGCAGCCCTTCGTGGATCGCGCTGGCGGCCTTGAAGACGGTGGCGCCGGCGACAATCGGGATCAGCAACAGGAAGGAGAAGCGCGCGGCTGCGTCGCGGTCGAGACCGAGGTAGCGGGCGGCCGTGATCGTGATCCCTGAACGCGAGGTGCCGGGCGCCAGGGCAAGAACCTGGGCGAGGCCGATGTAGAGGCCGTCCTTGACCGTCGAGTCCTCCAGCCTCTTGCGCTGGGGCAGACGGTCGACGTACAGCAGCAGGGCGCCGAAGACGATCAGCTGGATCGCGATCATCCAGGGCTCGCCGAGGTGGTCTTCGATGAAGCCGGAGGCGAGGCCTCCGAAGACGATGGCCGGCACGGTGCCCACCGCGATCGCAACCGCGAGCCGCTGGTCGGGGCTTTCGATCGACCGCACACGGACCACTGTCAGGAAGCTGCGAATGAGCTGCACGACCTCGTGGCGGAAGTAGACGATCGCCGCGACCAACGTGCCGGCGTGCAGAGCCACGTCGAAGGTCTTGTTGAAGTGAGGGTGTTCGAGCAGGAACGTGTAGTCCTGCAACCAGGGGACGAGGATCAGGTGACCCGATGAGGAGATCGGCAGGAACTCGGTCAGCCCCTGGACGATTCCCAGCAGCAAGGCCTCTAGCTCAGACATTGGCGGGGCATCCTATGGACAGGAGGCAAGAGCCGGGTGACCCCTCTGCCGGAACCCGCCGACGAATCGATGCGGGAGTTCGTTTCCCAGCGGGCTCACAAGTTCCAGCAGAGGGGTCACCCGGCTCTTGCGCTAGATTTCGCTTCATGAGCTTCCCGTCGCGCAAACGTGGTGCCGCCGTTGCGCTGTTCGCGGCGCTGACCATGTTGCTTTTGCTGGTTCCAGCTGCTTTTGCCGAGAACGGGGTTGGGCTGGCTGGGCCGACGACCGACAAGACGGTGACCTTCTTCTGCTTCGGCGTGATCGCCTTCTTCGCGATCCTGGTGATCGTCATGTCGCTGATTCAGGGCCGGCTGGAGAAGCGCAAGGAAATGCGCCGCGCCGACCTTAATCGCTTCGGCTAGTCCAGCCG
Organism: uncultured Solirubrobacterales bacterium; assembly: GCA_963716735.1. GTDB lineage: Bacteria > Actinomycetota > Thermoleophilia > Solirubrobacterales > 70-9 > VRUE01. The sequence continues at coordinate 2,727,777 of OY970321.1, read as the reverse complement.
GAAGCCGGTCAGGAGGCGTTTCTCGGTCTCTCCCTCGATCTTGGCGGCTACTTCGACGCGGCCCTCCAGCGGAGTTCCGCGGATCTTGGTGGCGAGCAGGTCGTCGACCTGGAAGATGCCGGCCGAGTTGTTGAGTTCGATCTCGATCCGCACCGGCCGCTCCTCCCCCGCTTCGATCCGCACCTCGTCCACCGCCGCGGCGGAGATCGAGTGGATCCCCTCCTGGCCCGCCTCGAGCGGAATCCGGGTGCGGCCCTGGGCCATGTCGAGTGCGTCGGCGACCCGGACCACACCTGCCTCGAGCGTGTAGGGCTCACCGCGGCGGCGGTGGCCGATGATCGCGTGCAGGATCTCCGCCGCGAGGATCGTCCGCTTCGGCTCACGGTAGGGCCCGGCCAGCAGCCGCTCCAGGGCGCCGTTGGCGAGGAAGAGGCTGTATGCCTCGTGGTCGGCGCGGTGGATCGACATGCCGACGTCGTGCAACAACGCCCCGCCGGCTACGACGACCTCGGCATCCCGAGCGGACATCCCGTGGTCGGCGACAACCGCCGGCTCCTCCCCGGCCTTGACCAACAGGCGCAGCAGGCGCAGGGCGATGTTCAGCACGATCTGGGTATGCACCCACGAGTGGTCCGACATCCCCAGCCGTTCGGCATGGACCTGGGCCATGTACCACCAGGTCCGTACCTGCTCGTCCCCGTTCACCGCATCCAGGAACTGCTCGAGCTTGCGATTCCCCCGCGTCGGCGCCCGCACCTTCGCCTCCGCTATCGCCTCCTCGGGGGGCTTCCGGCTCGGTCCCTGAGGGTCCGGTGCTGGAACGGCCTCGTCGTTCATCGGCGTCATCGTAGGGGAGGGGCCGGGTGCCCCTCCCCGCTTCCGCGGACTAACCGCAGATCGGCCAGGGGCTGGAACCCGACTGCGAGTAGAGCAGGGCTGCCCGGTAGTCCTGCTCGGCCTCGGGGGCAGCCGCGGGATCACCGGAGCCACCTACCGATTCCCAGGTGCCGTAGTCGAACTGGTACTTGCCGCGGTAGCTACCGTCGGAGGAGACGGCAGCTGGGTCTCCGCCCGACTCGCAGGCGCCGATCGAGTCGAGAGTTGCCTGCGAGACGCCGCCAGGGAGGGTCGCGAAAGCTTCGCGGCGTTCGCGGCGCAGTCTCGCGCGGCGGGCTACCTGGATGCGATGAGCTGCTTTGCGCATTTCAGCCTGCAGGCTGCCTGCGCCGAACAACGGCGGGGCCGGTTTCGCATCAGCCAAGCCGATCGCCGGCCGGGTCGCGTCCTCGCCGGGGGCTGCGAGCGCAACCGCCGGAACCACGAGAGCCATCAGAAGGACAGGTATGGAATATGTGCGTTTTGTGAGCAAGCGCGGAACCGTGGCGAGGTTCCGGGCGCCGCAAGGTGATCGCGCGCACAGAACTCACACAGTGCGTACGGATCCGCACGAGTGCAGGCGTGGATCGCGAGTGCCAGCTCGGATCGATGAAAGCGATCGTGCGCGTAAACCGGCGATCATTGCTCTATCGCCGGCCAGCCCCCCACCTCTCGCCTGCTCCTCGCCTGCCCCGATCAGCCCGGCCTGATCGCCGCTGTCAGCGGCTTCCTCGCCAAGGCCGGGCGCAACATAGTCGACGCCGATCAGCACTCGAGCCGCGAGGGCCGCTTCTTCATGCGGATGGCCTTCGACCCCGCCCCGGAGGGGGAGCGGCAGGCGCTCTACCACCGCTTCGAGGAGGAGATCGCGGGGCCGCTGCAGATGGACCACCATTTCGCCGAGTCCGGCGAGCGCAAGCGGGTGGCGGTCATGGTCTCGCGCGAGGACCACTGCCTCTCCGACCTGCTCTGGCGCTGGCGCAGCGGCGAGCTCGGCGCGGAGATCGTCGCGGTCGTCTCCAACCACCCGGATCACGCCGACCAGGTGACCTCGCTCGGCCTCCCCTTCCACCATGTCCCGGTCAGCAAAAGCGAGAAGGGCGCGGCGGAGGAGCAGATCCTGAAGCTGCTCGGTGGCGAGGTCGACCTGCTCGTCCTCGCTCGCTACATGCAGATCCTCACCGCCGACTTCCTCGCCCGGGTGGCCGCGCCGGCGATCAACATCCACCACAGCTTCCTGCCCGCCTTCGTCGGTGCCGACCCCTACGCCCGCGCCCACGAGCGCGGGGTCAAGCTGATCGGCGCCACCGCCCACTACGTCACCGATGAGCTCGACGCGGGCCCGATCATCGACCAGGACGTGACCCGGGTCAGCCACCGCGACGAGGTCGAAGACCTGAGGCGCATCGGCCGCGACATCGAGCGTCTCGTCCTCGCCCGCGCGGTCACGGCCCACCTCGACGACCGCGTCCTCCTCGACGGCGTGAGGACGATCGTCTTCTGATGCGATTCCCGCCGGGATCGAAGCTGCCGGCGGTCGCGCAGGGGGTCCGCTACGTGCGCAGCCCGCTCGACCTGCTCATCCAGCTCCAGCGCCGGTACGGCGACATCTTCTCGGTCTCCTTCCCGTACTTCGGCAAGATCGTCTACGTCGCCGACCCGGACCTGGTCAAAGCGGTCTTCACCGGCTCTCCCAAGCAGTTCCACGCGGGCGAGGCCAACGCGACGGTCTTGGAGCCGGCGCTGGGGCCGAACTCCGTCCTCACCCTCGACGACAAGCCGCACATGCGGCAGCGAAAGCTGCTGCTGCCACCGTTCCACGGCGAGCGAATCCAGCGCTACGGCGAGCTGATGCGTGAGGTCACCCTGAGGGAGATGGAGGGCTGGCCGGTCGGCGAGCCGTTCGCGCTGCGCCCGCACACGCAACGGATCACCCTGGCGGTGATCATGCGCGCCGTCTTCGGCGTCCACGACGAGGAGCGGCTCGTCCGCTTCAGCCACCTGATCGAGACCTTCGCAAGCCGGGTAAACGCGATCATCGCCGTCCCGATGCTGCGCCGCGATCTCGGCCGCTGGAGCCCCTGGATGCGCTTCCTGCGCGCCCGCGAGGCGCTCGACGAGTTCATCTACGAGGAGATAGCCCTGCGCCGCACCGAGGTCGAGTCCGGCGAGGAAGGGCACGACGACGTGCTCTCGCTGCTGCTGGCCGCCCGCCACGACGACGGCAGCCCGATGAGCGACGAAGAGCTACGCGACGAGCTGGTGACGGTGCTCGGCGCCGGGCACGAGACGACCGCGACCGCACTCGCCTGGGCCATCGAGCGTCTGCTGCGCACCCCGCGGGCGCTGCGGGCGCTGCGCGATTCGCTGGCAGCGGGAGAGGACGAGTACCTCGACGCGACGATCAAGGAGACGCTGCGGGCCCGGCCGGTGATCGTCGACGTGGCGCGCAAGCTCACCGCGACGGCGAACATCGGCGGCTACGAGCTTCCCGCCGGGACCTTCGTCATGCCGGCGATCGCCGCGATGCACTACCGCGAGGACCTCTTCCCGGACCCGGAGGAGTTCCGCCCCGAGCGCTTCCTCGCCGGCAAGCCGGATACGTATGTCTGGATTCCCTTCGGCGGTGGCGTGCGGCGCTGCATCGGTGCCGCCTTCGCCGAATACGAGATGCGGATCGTCCTGCGCGCGATCCTCAAGCGGGCCGAGCTCAGCGCCCCCGACCGGAAGCCGGAAAAGGTCAAGGTCCGCAACATCACCCTCGCCCCCGGCAGGGGGACCGTGGTCAAGCTGGATCGCCCGTTGAGCTAACGCTCGCGACCTCGGCTTCGGCCGTCTCCCACCGCGCGTAGAGCTCGGCGACCGCCTGCTTCGCCTCGGCGTGGCGCGCTTCCGCCCGCTCGGCGCGGCCGGGGCTCGACCAGGCTTCGGGGTCGGAGAGCTCCTCCTCCAACTCGCGCAGCTCTGCCTCCGCCTGCTCGATCCGCTCGGCGAGGCGGCCGGCTTTGCGCGCCGCTTTCTTTGCCGCGCGGCCGGCGTTGCGATTGACGTCGGTGCGCTCGGGCCTGGCGGCCTGCGCCGTCGCCTCTGTCGTCGCTTCCCGTTCGTCGCGCTCACGCTGGTAGGTCGCCCAACCGGTCGGGTAACTGCGCAGCTCGCCCCCCTCGCAGACGAGGGTGCGGGTGCCGACCGCCTCCAGCAGAGCGCGATCGTGCGAGACGAGGACCACCGCCCCTTCAAAGGCGGAGAGGGCGTCCTCGAGCGCCTCGCGGCTCTCGATGTCGAGGTGGTTGGTGGGCTCGTCGAGGACCAGCACGTTGGCACCGGAAGCGACCAGGATCGCCAGCGAGAGCCGCCGCTGCTCGCCGCCGGAGATGTCGCCGAGCTGCTTCTGCGCATCGGCGCCGGAGAAGAGGAAGTTGCCGAGCAGGTCGCGGGCCTTCTGGCCGCTGAGGCCGGTCTGGCGCTGCGCCGCGTCGAGCACGGTCCCCTCCCCCGCCGCCGTGTCGGCGTGCTGGGAGAGGTAGCCGATCTTGACGTTGTGGCCGAGCCGCACCGAGCCGGCCGCCGGCTCGCGCCGCTCGGCGAGGGTCTCGATCAGGGTCGTCTTGCCGGCGCCGTTGGGGCCGACGAGGACGACGTGCTCACCGCGCTCGATTTCGAGCCTTGCGTCGGCGAGCAGAGTCCGTCCGGGCACCTCGATCCGCGCCCCGACGAGCTTCAGCACGATCCGGCCCGGCCGCTCGGGCTGGACGAAGGAGAAGCGCAGGTTGCGGCGGTCGCGCTGCTCCGCAGCGACCCCGTCGCGCTTGATCTTGTCGATCTGCTTGAGCCGCGACTGCGCCTGGCGGGCCTTGGTCGCCTTGTAGCGGAAGCGCTCGACGAAGCGCTCCATGCGCTCGATCTCGGCCTCCTGACGCTCGATCGCTTTGCCCCGGGCGATCTCGCGCGCCGCCTGCTCCTTGCGCCAGGCATGCCAGGGACCGGCGAAGAAGCGCGCGCGCTTTGCCTCCAGCTCGAGCACCGAGGTGCCGACCGCCTCGAGGAACCAGCGGTCGTGGGCGACGAGGACGACGGCGGCGTCGAGGTCGCGCAGGTAGCGCTCCAACCACTCCAGAGAGGGTATGTCGAGGTGGTTGGTCGGCTCGTCGAGCAGCAGCAGGTCCGGCCGGGTCGCCAGCGCCCGCGCCAGCGAGGCGCGGGTCAGCTCGCCGCCGGAGAAGGTCGTGAGCGAGCGCTCGGCCTCCTCACCGCCGAAACCGAGCCCGCGCAGCACGGAGAGGACGCCGTCGCGCCAGCGGTAACCGCCGCCGTGATCCAGCTTCTGCTGGGCGGCGGCGTAGGCGTCCAGTGTCTCCTCGCCGGTTTCGCCCGCCGACATCGCCGCCTCGAGCCGCTGCAGCTCCGCCTCGGTCTCCAGCATCTCGGTGCGACCGGAGAAGACGTACTCGCCCAGCGAGATCTCTGTTTCGCGCGGCGGGCGCTGGTCGTGCAGGGCGACGCGCGCTCCTTTCTGCAGGACCAGGCTGCCCGCGTCCGGGGCGAGCTCGCCCGCCAGGAGGCGCAGCAGGGTCGACTTGCCGGCGCCGTTGCGACCGGAGAGCGTCATCCGGTCGCGCGGCTCGAGCTTGAAGGAGACACCCTCGAACAGCAGGTTGCCGCCCATGTGGACGTCGATGCTGGTTGCGGTCGCGATTGCCATCCGTGCCTACGTTACGAAACAGGGCCTGGGGCCCTATGCGACCAACGTGACGATGCCGCGGGCAATCATCAGGATGCCGAGGACCGTCGCCACGCGGATACCCCAGGATCGCCCTCGTTCGCTCAGCTTGTGCTTGAAGCGCTCGATCGCCTTCGGCGTCCAGTCGGGGGCAAAGGTGTAGGCGAGCAGCGGGACCTCCAGCAGCACCAGCATGATCGCGTTGAAGGCGAGCACAACGAGGACCGTGAGCGGATCGGAAAGGTTCTCGTCGGAGATCCGGTAGAGGGCGGTGATGTAAGTCGCGCCCGGAAGGGTGAGGAGCGCGCCGACGACGAAGGTCGTGCGAGCCGAGCCCCGGCCGAGCGCCTGCTGCCATCGTGGTGGCCCCCCGTTGTCCTTGCCCTTTGCCGCTTTGCGCTCGCGCCGCCGCTCGACCAGCGCCTGATCGCGCCCCGAACGAAGCACGAATGCGATCACGAGCGCCAGGCAGCCGAGGACGATGTCCTCGCCGGGCCCGAGCGTCACCTGCGTCGTCTCCGTCAGGCCCGCGTGGCGCAGGGCGAAGACGATGACCAGGCCAAGCGTGACGCTGGTCATCGCCGCGCCGCACAGGTAGCCGAGGAGCAGCCGCTTCGGGTGCGGCAGCAGCAGCATCACCGTCGTCGCCGCGAGCAACGTCGGGTAGAGCGCAGCGAGGAATGCGAGGAGGAAGACGTCGCCCACGCCGGGACCCTATGGGACACGGGGCGTAGTCTGAGGCAATGGAACGAGACGAGCTGCGAGCGACGCAGGCGCCGCTGAAGGAGCGCTACGAGCAGGAGCCCGAGGCGGCGGTGGTCACCTTGAAGGCGAGCGGAAGCCTCGGCGACGGCATCGCCTGCTCGGTCGACACCGGGCGGGCGCTGGCCGAGGCGGGTCTACACCCGGCCTCCGGCGGGGACGGCACCCTGCTCTGCTCGGGCGACATGCTGCTCGAGGCCTTGGTCGCCTGCGCTGGCGTGACCCTGCGCGCGGTGGCGACCTCGCTCGGAATCGCAGTCGAGTCGGGAACGGTCCGCGCCGAGGGCGAGCTCGACTTCCGCGGCACCTTGGCCGTCGACCGTGAGGCCCCAGTCGGCTTCCGCGCGATCCGCCTCAGCTTCGATCTCGACGCCGACGCAAGCGAGGAAGAGCTCGACACGCTGCTGAAGCTGACCGAGCGCTACTGCGTCGTCTTCCAGACCTTGAGCATGCCGCCGGAACTAAGCGCGTCAGTCGTGACGAACTCGTAGCTGAGAATTTTCATTCCGCGCGCCACGCGTGCGCCGGCCCGTCCTATGGTGCGCACATGCCCTCAATCGACCCCAACGGCGCGCGGGAGTTCCTTGAAAGCCTCATCGCCGGCTTCGCAGTACTGGGAGGGACGATGGCGTACTTCAGCGGCTACGCCGCCTCCAGCGCGCTTGCCGAACCCCACCGACCCGACGCGGTCGCTCAATCCATCAACGAAGGGCTTGGCCTCGGCTTCGATCTCGGTTCGCGAGCAGCAATTATGGCTCTTATCATCATGGTGTGGACCTGATGGACAGATTGATCCTCGCGCCGCGGGCTGCTCGAGCCGTCGGGACGGTGACGTCGGTCCTTGTTGGAATTGCGATCTTCGTCTTCGGTGCGCCGCCGCTGGTCCTGGTTCCGACGATTCTGCTGGTGGGCACCGCCTTCTTCGAGCTGCGCCTGCGCACCATGCACCGTCTTGGCAGGCGCTGACGCTCGAGCAGCTAGCTGAAGTGCTTCGCGGCGATCTGGTCGATCGTGCCCTTGGTCCTGATCGTCATCGAGCCGAGAATCGTGGCGAGGGCCTTAAGGTCGAGATCGGAGTCGGACATGCGCCCCTGTGGCAGCCAGTAGAGCTCGCGACCTTCCACCGCCAGGCGGTCGGCCTCGGTCGAGAGGGAGAGGGCGCTCTCTCTCGCTCCCGCCGCCGGTTTCTTTGTCAGCAGCGCGATCTGGAGCTTGCCGGTTGACGCGTCGAGAGCCTTGGCTCCAAATGGCTCGTGCGCGGCGATCGCGAGTAAATCCTTCGCCGAGCGCAGGAAGACCGGCACCTCGTAGTCGAGCGCCTCGGCGAGGCCGTCTTCGAGTCGCACGGTCAGCTTCGCCGACGACTCACCGTCTACCGCGAAGACGACATTGCCGCTCGCACGGAAGGTGGCAACTTCCTCGCAACCGAGCGCCTCGAAATGCGAACGCAGATCGTCATTGGTGATCCGACGCCCGCCGAGGTTCATCCCCCGCAGGAATGCGATGTAGCGGTCCATGCTCGATGGAGGCGGCCGGAATTGAACCGGCGTCTCTGGCCGTAGCGCGAAGGTTTCTACAGGTTTAGCCGGCGCTTGATTCTCGTCTCCCGGGGTCCGCGCCGGCGGGCACTGCGGGAGATAAAGCCCTCTGAAATGTCCCCTGGTGGACGGGGCGATCCGCCCGGGTAAGCCCGCAATTTGAAGCCGGTGCCCCTCTCCGCGGGCGGGAGAGGGCCGACTCTCACTCACTTAGATCTAACTAAGCAGCGAGGGCGAACTCATGGTCCGCACGTATTGGTTGGTGCCGGGGTTTAACGAGGCCTCCGGCAACCTCGACCTGCAACCGTTCGCACGGATCGACCAGATCGAAGCCTGTCGCCCCCGTGCTATGTGACATCGATTGTACGGTGCCGGGTAGGAATGCCCAAATGAGCAAGAAAGCATTCGACGCGATCGTGATCGGCGCGGGCGCGCCGGGCGAGGTCTGCGCGGGGCGCCTGGCTGACGGCGGGCTCTCGGTGGCCATCGTCGAGAACCACCTGGTCGGCGGCGAGTGCTCCTACTACGCCTGCATGCCGTCGAAGGCCTTGTTGCGGCCCGGCGAGCTGCTGGCCGAGGCGCGCCGTGTGCCTGGAGTCGCCGCCGCGGTCAGGGGTGACCTCGATCCGCAGGCGGTACTCGACCGCCGCGACGAGGTGATCCACGGCCTCGACGACTCCGGTCAACTTCCCTGGCTCGAGGAACGCGACATCGAGCTGTTTCGGGGCGAGGGGCGGCTCGACGGCGAGCGCCGGGTTGTCGTCGGCGAGGAGACGCTGATCGCTCGCCAGGCCGTGGTGGTGGCGACCGGCAGCGGCGCGGCGATGCCGCCCATAGACGGCCTCGGCTCGGTTCGGACCTGGAACAACCGCGATGCGACGACCTCCAAGCGGGTGCCGGAGAGCATGATCGTGCTCGGAGGGGGCCCGGTCGGCTCAGAGCTGGCCCAGGCCTGGTCCACGCTCGGGACCAAGGTCACCTTGATCGAGGGCGAGCAGCACCTGCTGCCCCGCGAGGAGCCGTTCGCCGGCGAGCAGGTGGCCGCTTCGCTGGGCGATTCCTACGCGATCGACGTGCGCACGGGGGTGCTCGCCGAGCGGGTCTCCTCCGCGGGCGCCGGGCTCGTGGTCGAGCTGAACGACGGCAGCCGGGCGGAAGCGGAGGAGCTCCTGGTCGCGATCGGCCGCGTCCCCCGCACCAAGGGGATCGGCCTCGACACCGCCGGGGTCGAGCCGGGCGAGCACGGCTTCCTCGAAACCGACGAGCGACTTCGCGTGGACGGCCGCGAGTGGCTCTACGCCGTCGGCGACGTAAACGGCCGCGCCCTCTTCACCCACATGGGCAAGTACCAGGCCTGGGTCGCCGCCGAGAACGTGCTCGGCCGCGAGGTGGAAGCGATCGCCGAAGACATCGGCTCCCCCCGGGTCACCTTCACCGACCCCCAGGTAGCCGCCGCAGGCAAGACCCTCGCCCAGGCCAAAGAGGCAAGCATCGACGCAAGGGCCGTGGACGTCCCCACCGACGGCACCGCAGGCGCCAGCTTCCGGGGCAAGGGCACCGGCGGCACATCCCGCCTGGTGATCGACCAAGACAAGCAAACGATCGTCGGCGCCACCTTCACGGGATTCGAGACGGCGGACTTCCTCCACGCCGCAACGATCGCAATCGTGGGAGAAGTGCCCCTCGATCGACTACGCCACGCGGTTGCTGCTTATCCAACGCGCAGTGAGATTTGGCTGAAGCTAATCGAGGCATACGGATTTTGAGCGCCCATCCCGGTAGGGGTGAAACGTCTTGTACTTTTTCGTCGAGAGCACCGGGCGCCCAGCTAATCCCGTCTCAACGAAAAAGTTAAGTGGAACCCCTACCGGGATGGGCGCTCAAACCCGCGAACGCCGCTTCAAATCTTCCGCAAACTCGCGCGGCAGACCCGGAATCTCGTCCAGTTCATCGATCGACTGAAAACGACCGACCCGCTCGCGATGGGCGAGCAGGCGGGTTGCCTGAGTGACCGAGAGCCCGTGACCGCGTAGCTGCTCGAAGCTGACGTTGTTGAGTTCGATCGTCTCCCCGGGCTGGGGCGCGGCAGGTGACTCCGGCTGGGGCGGCAACGGCGGGCCGGGCTGAGGAGCGGGCTGCGGCGGCGCCGGGGGCGGCGGGCCGGGCTGAGGGTCGGGAGCCGGCGGCGGCGTGGGCGCGGGGGGTGGAGGCGTCGGTGAGGGCGGTTGAGGCACGGGCGGCGGCTGTGGAGGTAAGGGCTGGGGATTCAGCGAAACCGATCCCCCACCCTGCACCGACCCGAGCACGGCCCGCTCGGCCTCTTCGGCGCGGCGCTCGGCCTCGCGAGCGCGCTCCTCGGCCTCGGCGACGCTCTGCTCGATCTCGCGCAGGCGCTGCTGCCGCTCGGCCTCCTGCGACTTCAGCTGCACGAGGCGCTCCGCCTCAGCGGCACGCCGTTCGGCCGCCTTGGTCCTCTCCTCGATTTGAAGCAACCGCTCCTGTGCCTCGGCGAGCGATCGCTCCTGCGCTTCGCGCTCCTGCTGAAGCTGGTGTTCGGCCGTCTGCAGGTCCGGTGCCGGTGCGGCAGCAGGCGGAGGCGATGGGGGAACCGCGGCCATGCTCTGCGTCGTCTGCCCCATCTCGGCTTGCGCTCGCCGCGCCTCGGCCTCGCGCTGGAGCCGCTCGGCCTCCTCGATGCGCCGATCGGCCTCAGACCGGATCCGCTCCTCCTCGCGCTGGATTTCGGCCACCTTGTCCTGGACCCGCTGTTCGGCCACGGCCGGGTCATAGCCCCCCGGTCCTAGCGGTGGCGTGCCCGGAGGTGGCGCCTGCGGGGAAACCGGGGTGGCAGAAGGTGGCGGCGGGGGTGGAGCGGCAGCGGCAGAAGGCGGCGGCACGGGTGGTAACGGGGCCGGGGGTGGTTGCACGCCCGCCGGCGGAACCTGGGGCTGCGGCTGGACAGGTGGAACCTGGGGCTGCTGGCCGGTCGCCGCGCTCTCCTGCTCGAACAGTGCGCGCTCCTGCGCGGCACGCGCCGCGGCCAGCTCGCGCTCCGCCTTCGCCGCATCCTTCTTGGCACGACGCCCGGAACGGCTCCCTGACTTGCCGCGCCGTTCGCTCCGTTTCTTCGCCCGCTCCTCGCGGCGCCGTTTCGCTTCTTCCTGACTGCGCTTGCGGTGTTCGGCGCGCGCGGCGCGCTGCTGCATGCGAGCCTGTTTGCGCTTCTCCTTGGCGCTCGGCGGCTTACCGGAGGGAGGCGGCGGCGGAGGTACCGCGCCCTGCGACACGGGTGCCTGCTGCGCCGTGGGCGGAGTCGGCGGAGGTGCTCCGGCTGCCCCCTTTGGCTTCTTCTCCTTGTCCTTGCCGCGTCGCCGGGCGACGCTGATCACCAGCAGCAGAACCAGGATCGCCACAACGAGTCCGGCGACGAGGTACTCGACATTGTCGCTGACGAAGTTGGCCAAGATCATGCTGGAACCCGAAGCTACCTCATTCGGCCCTTGAATTCGCGCTCGACCTCGCGACGCACGTCACGATCCGCGATCTCACGCCGCCGGTCGCGACCCTCCTTGCCCCGCGCCAAGGCCAGCTCGACCTTGGCCCGCGAGCCCTTGAAGTAGATCCGGGTCGGGATCAGGGTCAGGCCGCGCTCGGCGGTTTTGCCGACGAGGCGCTCGATCTCGGCCCTGTGCAAGAGCAGCTTTCGCGGTCGCTCCGGCTCGTGGTTCTCGCGGCTGGCCGGCTCATAGGGCGGGATGTGGAGGTTGCGCAGCCACACCTCGCCGTCGTTTATGACCGCGTAGGCGTCGGTCATCTGTGCCTTGCCGTTGCGCAGCGACTTGACCTCTGAACCGCGCAGGACCATGCCGGCCTCGATCCGCTCGATCCACTCGAATTTGTGCCGGGCTCGGCGGTTGGTGGCGACGTCGCCAGAGGCCGGCTCGCGTTTTTTCTTCCCCTTCTTGGCCATCGTTCAGCTCTCCACCGGCTCCAGATCGGCGCGGCCCCGCGACGCTTCGACCCGACTCACCTGGGCGGATATCGGGTCCCCGAGCCGCAGCTTGCGGCGCGACTCCTGACCGACCAGCGCCGTCTCGGTCTCGTCGAGCTCGAAGCGCTCGGTGCCACCGAGGCGGCGGGCAGGCAGGAAACCCTCGTAGACGTCGCCGAGCTCGCCGCGGAAGCCGACGAAGGCGCCGGCGCGGATCAGGCCCGAGACCTCGCCCTCGAAAGCGGTCTCGGCGCCTCGCTCGCGCAGCTCGCGCTCGAGCAGGAAGGCGGCGCAGACATCGTCGGCCCGGCGCTCGATCCGCATCGACTCCCGCTCGCGCTCACTGCAGTAGGCAGCCACCTCCCGTGCTTCGCCAGAGCTCGGTGCCGGCTCGCCCTCCCCCAGCACCGCCAACAGAGCCCGGTGGACGATCAGGTCCGGGTAGCGGCGGATCGGTGAGGTGAAATGGCAGTACGCGGCGCTGCCGAGGCCGGCGTGACCGCTGTTGCGCTCGCTGTAGGCGGCCTGTTTGAGGGAACGCAGCACGAGCGATGTATACGCGGCGCGGCCGTGCCCGCGTCGCGTCGCCTCCTTCGTCACCAGCCGGCTCGCTTCCGCCGCCAGCTCTGCCGCCTGGCTCGGCGCCGGCGTACCGCGCAGCGGCGGCGTCGGCACGTCGAGCGCATGCAGCTTGGCGATTAGGTTTTCTATCCGCGGCGGATCCGGCCGGGCGTGGACCCGGTAGATCGCCGGCACCCGCTTGCGCTCCAGGAGCTGCGCCACCTGCTCGTTGGCGAGGATCATCAATCGCTCGATCAGGCGGTGTGACTCGGTCTGGGCGACGCCGTGGGCGGCGACGACGTCCCCGCGCGAGTCGAAGCGGAACTCGGGCTCGAAGGACTCGACGTCGAGGCTGGTGGCGCCGCGCCGCTCGCCCAGCGCCGCCGCGGCCTCACGGGCCACCGCCAAGGACTCGGCAACCGCCTCCGGCGCTTCCGCGCCGCCCGAGAAGACGACGTCGAGTTCGTCGTAGTCGAGACGCGCGTCGGAGCGGATGCGGCTGCGGTAGAAGGCGGCACTGCCGGGCCTCCCGTCTGAACCGAGCTCGATCTCCGCCGTCACCGCCAGCCGTTCGACCCCCGGCGCCAAGCTGCACGCCTCCTCGCTCAACGCGTGCGGCAGCATCGGCTCGACCGCGCCCGGCGCGTAGGTGCTGTTGGCGCGGCGCCTCGCCTCACGGTCGAGCGGCGACCCCGGCGGCACGTGGGCGGCGACGTCGGCGATGTGGATCCAGAGCCTGATTGCCTCACCCTCGCGCCGCGCCGAGACCGCGTCGTCGAAGTCGCGTGCGGTCGCCGGGTCGACGGTGAAGGTCGGCAGGTCGGTCAGGTCGCGACGCGGACCGCCGCGCGACTCCGCCACCGTCCCGGCCTCAGCCGCTTCGAGCTCGAGCGAGGCGCGAAAGCCGCGCCCGCCCAGCTCCTCGCGCAGCAACGCCTCGACCGCCTCGCGGGCGTTCTTCGGCTCCGCCTGCCTGCGTCCCCGCCCGCGAGCACGCTGCCGATCCCTGTGCTGGCGCCAGTTGGCCTGGCTCAAGGGTGTGCCTTCCGGTGTTCGCTATCCGCATATATGCCGGAAGAGGCACACCGGAAGCTCATCGGCCCGCCGCAAGCACGCCCAAGGCGCGTTCGAGGCCCTCGTCGCGGCTCGTTCCCGGCAGGTTGCGGGCCTGCACGTCGGGGTGGATCCCCTTACCGGCCAGATTGGTCCCGTCCGGCGTGAAGTACTCCCCCACCGTCAGCTTCAGCGCGCCACCGTTGGAGAGGTCGATCTCCTGCTGGAAGACGCCCTTGCCGTAGGAGCGCGTCCCGACCGTCTTCGCGTCGGCGTCGTCGGCCAGCGCCGCGGTGAGGATCTCCGCCGCGGAGGCGGTGTTGCGGTCGATCAGGACGACGATCGGCAGCGGCAGCAGGTTGCCCCCCTTGGTCTTGTAGACGGCTTGTCCCTGGGTGCGCGAATCGGTCGAGACCACCGTTTCGTCCTCCGGCAGGAAGATGCCCGCGGTCAGCACCGCCTCCTCGAGCAGCCCGCCACCATTGCCGCGCAGGTCGAGCACCAGGCCCTGGGCTCCCTGCCGCTGCAGCTTGCGCACGGCTCGCCGAAGCGCAGCGTTGGCGCCCTCGCTGAAGGTCGCCAGGTGTGCATAGCCCAGCTTCTCGGTGTCGACCGTCTCCATCCTGCTGTTCACGACCGGCAGGGAGATCTGGGCACGGATCAGGTCGACCTGCCGTGGCTTGCCGCCCCTTGAGCCCAGCACTCCGACCGTCACCTCGGAGCCTTCCGGCCCTTTGATCAGCGCCGTGGCGGCAGTGGAGTCGAGGCCGGCAATCGAGCGCCCATCGACCGAGACGATCGTGTCGCCAACCTCGATCCCAGCCTTCTCGGCCGGCGAGCCCTTGAAGACGCGTTCGACCTGCAGACCCTGCTTGCCTTCCGTCACGCTGAGGCCGATCCCCGAGAAGCGCCCCTCGATTTCTTCGGTGAAACGGGCCAGCATCTCGGCGGAGAAGTACTCGGAGAAGCGGTCGCCGTAGTGCCGCCTCAGACCCCGCACCATGCCCTGCAGCGAGGAGTCGATCAGCTTGCCCTGCGAAACCTGGCGGTAGTAGTTGTCTTCGATCAGCTCGCTCGCTTCAGCGGTCAGGCCCGCCGATTCGTCGACGAAGAGATCCCGCAGCGCGGGTGGCATCTTCGCCGGGTGACCGCCGATCCAGAGGCCCGCGGCGAGCATGACGAGGAGCGCAGCCGCAAGGCCCAGCGTCCGCGCGGCCCTCATCCGGGGTTCAGACCTTGAGGAAGCGGCGCAGGGTGACGCCGGAGCCGACCGCCGAGACAAGCACCGCGGCGCCGAAGAGGATCGCGACCAGCGCCGGGAAGGAGAGCGTGGTGCTGTTCTGCGCGGCGAGGAAGCCGATGCTGTCGCTCAGGGGGTCGACGATCGTCAGCTTGCCCAGCCACAGGATCAGTATGGCCACCAGGCCGCCGAAGAAGCCGACCACGACGCCCTCGATCATGAACGGCCAGCGGATGAACCAGCGGGTGGCGCCGACCAGGCGCATCACCTCGACCTCGCGGCGGCGGGTGAAGATGGAGAGGCGGATCGTGTTGCCGACCAGCATCAACGAGGCGATGATCAGCAGCGCCGTGATCACGGTGAGGACGATCTTCAGCGCGCTCGTCACCTGCTCGATCTTCTTCGAGTCTTCCTGACGGTCGAAGACGTCCTGGATGATCGGCGAGATCGGCTGCGGCTTGCCGTTGGCACCCGGCGGCGTCACCGCCGCCCGCACCGAGTCGAGGTTGCTCGCGTCGTCGGCCTTGACTTCGAAGTTCGCCGGCAGCGGATTGGAGTGCAGTTGGGTCAGCAGTTCGCTGCTCTTCTTCTTGCCCAGGTCTTCGGTCAGTTCGTGCAGCGCTTCGGACTTGCTGATCAGCCGCACCGAGGCGACGTGCGGGATCGCCTGCAGCTGGCCTTCCAGCTTGGTGACTTCGGGTTGGGTCGCATCGTCGAAGATCGCCACCCGGAACTCGAGGCTGTCGCGGACCTGGTCGCTCTTGGCCTGCGTCGTCTGGAAGATCGGGATCAGGACCCCGAGCAGGATCACGGTGACGACCGTGGTGACGATCGCCGCCATGCTCGGCGCGCCGTTGCGGCGCAGCGCCCGGAATGCCTCCTGAGTGAAGAAGAGAAGTCGCGACATCTAGAAAAGGGAATCGTGGGCGTGGCCGTTGGTCTGGCCCTCGGGTCCGACACCCATCTCGGCCCGCATGCGCAGGCCGAACTCGGAGGTCGACTCCTCGGTGTAGCCGCCGCTTACCTCGTCACGGACGACGCGGCCCTCATAGAGCTCGATCACGCGGCGGCGCATGTTGTCGACCATCTCGCGATCGTGGGTGACGACGACGACCGTCGTGCCGGTCTTGTTGATCCGGTAGAGCAGCTGCATCACACCGATCGAGGTGACCGGGTCGAGGTTGCCGCTTGGCTCATCGGCGAGCAGCAGGGGCGGGTGGTTGACGAAGGCGCGGGCGATCGAGACGCGCTGCTGCTCGCCGCCGGAGAGCTCGTCGGGGTAGCTGTGAAGCTTGGTCGAGAGGCCGACCAGGCGCAGGATCTCCGGTACCTGACGGCGGATTTCGCCACGGTGGGCGCCGATCACCTGCAGCGCGTAGGCGACGTTGTCGTAGACGGTGCGGTCGGGAAGCAGCTTGAAGTCCTGGAAGACGGTGCCGATGTTGCGCCGCAGGTGCGGGGTTTTCTTCTCCGACATCGCGCCGATGTCACGGCCGGCGATACGGACGCTGCCCTCGGTCGCCTCGAGCTCGCGGATCAGCATCTTGATCAGGGTCGACTTGCCGCACCCGGTCGGACCGACGAGGAAGACGAACTCGCCCTTGTCGATGGCGAGCGAGACGCGGTCGAGCGCCATGTGGCCGCCCGGGTAGACCTTGGTCACGTCGCGCATCTCGATAATCGGCGCACCGCCCTTGCGGTTGCGCGGCACCGGCGGCTCGCCGCCCCTCTTCTTTTGTCTGCCCATGGCCATACGTCGCGGTGGTCCTTCTCCAGTCACAGAGTGACTCCTGCGCGCCAAACCCCGCGCAACACCCCGCCCAAGAAAGATGAACGGCAGCTTAGCGAATTGTGAGCACTAACTCATAGAGAGGCTTGCGCCGGTCCAATCGACGTGAGAGTGTCGTCGTCTAATCAGGCCTGATCGAGCGATGAGCGACAGTGGAAACACAGAGTCGGCAGGGAGCGAGCCGGCGCCCCTCCCCACGATCGCCCAACCCGACGCCGCCGACAAGGTCAGCAAGGGGATCAGCGAGCGGGTCACGAGCAGCCTCGACAACACCGGCAAGGCCCTCGCCGCCCTCGCCGGTGTCGGCATCTTCTTTTTCGCCGCCGGCTACTTCGTGCAGTGGCAGCGCTTCAAGCGGGGCGGCCTGCCCTCGGAGGAGGTTCTCGCCCTGCTGCCCAAAGGGCAGGTAGCCGCCGCTGGCGTGAAAGAGCTGTTCGTCTCGCTTGTCTTCGGCGGCGCCGGGCTGGCGATCCTCGGCTGGGGCATGGTCGCGATAGCCCGCCTCACGCAGGGCAGGACGAAGGGACTGGGAGGGTTTGCCAACCGGCTCTTCTCGCGAGAGCTGGTCTTTCCAACCGCCGTCGTCGGCGTCTTCACCCTGCTGATCGTGCCCTGGGACAAGTCAGGTGTGATCGCGGCGCTCGTCCTCACCGCCCTCTTCCTCTGCATGCTCGCCCTGGTGCAGCGTTTCCTGAACGGCGGAAACGAGGCCAGGTTTCCTCTCTGGCAGATGTCGATCGCGGTCGGCCTGACGGCGATCGTGCTGACCGGCTCCCGCCAATGGGAGTACCCCGAGCCACGCGCCGAAGCGGTCGTTTACCTCGATGACGGCAGGACGATCAAAGGCGCCTTCGTGGCCAGCGACGGGAGCAGAACCCTCATTCGCCGGGCCGGCAGCCCACCGACGCTGACGGTGCTGGGCGACGATGAAATCGCGCGGATACGCGTATGGAAGAGCTCCTACGCCTTCAAGCGCGACCCGTCGCTGATCGACCGCCTCGCCCACGAGGTGGCCGGCACCGACCTGAACTTCAGCTGCATCCCGCCCGAGTGCCGCTGGGGCGAGAACACCAAGTTCGGGCCTTCTTCCGTTTTTTGAACGGGCGCTCTAGGCCTGCGCCTGGGCGCGCTCGACCGCCGCGACGATGCTCGCGGCGTCGATGCCCGCCGCGGCGAGGAGCGCCTCGGGGGGGCCGCTGCCGGGGCGGCCGGTGACCGCCAGGCGCACGAGCGGGGTACCGGTGGCGGCTTCGGCGAGGACGCCAGCGACGGTCTCGCCGATCCCACCCTCGGGCCAGTGGTCCTCGACGGTGATCAGCGCCCTGGTCTCCCCCGCCGCGGTGAGGATGGCATCGGCGTCGACCGGCTTGACCGAGTAGAGGTCGATCACCCGTGCGGCGATTCCCTTGCCCGCAAGCTCATCGGCAGCGGTAAGGCATTCGCGCAGCGTGATGCCGGCGCCGATCAGGGTGACCTCGTCCTCGGCTCCAGAGCGCACCGTGCGGCTGCCGCCGATCTCGAAGGTCTCATCCGCCTCGTAGAGCACCGGCGTCGCCTCGCGGGTCGTCCGCATGTAGCTGACGCCACGGTGCTCGCGCATCGCGTCGAGCAGGGCGACCGCCTGGTTGGCGTCGCTCGGGTAGAGCACCACGCTGCCGAAGACCGCGCGCAGCGAGGCGATGTCTTCGAGCGCCATCTGCGAGGGGCCGTCGGGGCCGATCGAGACGCCGACGTGCGAGCCGCAGAGCTTCAGGTCGGCATCGGAGATCGCCCCCATGCGGACGAAGTCGTAGGCGCGGCTGAGGAAAGCACCGAAGGAGGAGGCGAAGGGCTTCCAGCCACGCGTCTGCAGGCCGACCGCGGCGGCGACCATCTGCTGCTCGGCGATGTACATCTCGAAGAAGCGGTCCGGGTGCTTGGCCGCGAAGCGTTCGGCGTAGGTCGAGTTGCCGACCTCGCCGTCGAGCGCCACGACCTTCTCGTCGATCGAGCCGATCCAGGCGAGGGCGTCGCCGTAGGCGCCCCGCGTCGCCACCTTCTCCCCGACCTCATAGGAGGGCCGCTCGACCTCCGCCCGCGCGATCTCGTACGGCTGCGCCTGTGGCGGCGAGTGCACCGTGACCTGCTGCGAACGGATACCGCCCAGCTCCTCGACGGCAGCGTCGGGATCTGCCAGCGGCTTGCCGTGCTGGTTCGGCTGGTCCTCGACCGCCGCCACCCCGGAGCCCTTCTTGGTACGCGCGAAGATCGCCGCCGGGACGTCGGCGGCAAGCGCCTGCGCGTAGGCCGCGTCGATCGCCTCTATGTCGTGGCCGTCGATCTCCTGCACGTCCCAGCCACAGGCCGCGGCGCGGGCCGCCAGAGACGAGGTGTCCCACTCGTGCATGGTCGGCCCACGCTGGCCGAGCCGGTTGACGTCGACGATCGCGATCATGTTGTCGAGCCCGGCCTGGCCGGCGTGCTCGAAGGCCTCCCACATCGAGCCCTCGGCCAACTCGGAGTCGCCGCAGAGAACCCAGACCCGGAAGTCGGCCGACTCGAGCCGCTTGCCGGCCAGCGCGATCCCGACCGAGATCGGCAGCCCCTGACCCAGCGATCCCGTCGCCACGTCGACCCAGGGGATTTCCGGCGTCGGATGACCCTGCAGGCGCGAGCCGAACTCGCGGAAGGTGAGCAGCTCCTCGTCGTCGATCGCCCCAGCCATTTTGTACATGCCGTAGAGCAGCGGCGAGGCATGCCCCTTGGAGAAGACGAGGTGATCGTTCGCCTTGTTCTCCGGCGCGTCGAAGTCGTAGCGCAGGTAGCGCGTCAGCAGCACCGACATCAGGTCGGCGGCGGACATCGAGGAGGTCGGGTGGCCGGAGTTGGCGGCCGCCGCGGCGCGGACCGAGTCGACGCGCAGCTGCTGCGCCAGCTCGTGCAGCTGCTCGCGATTCATCGCCCCCGCTGAGGTCGCCTGCTCCATGCCCTGACTTTATCTGCCACTAACCGATCGCGACCATGCGCTCGATCGGCACTCGCGCCCGCTCGGCGATCTCGGCCGGGACGCTGACCTCGAACTTCATCTCGCGCAGCGCGTCGCGCAGCTTCGGCAGCGTGATCATCTTCATGTACTTGCAGTAGGCCATCCGGTTTGCCTCGATCAGGCTCGCCCCCGGGGCCGCCATCCGCAGCGGGTGCAGCATGCCGTTCTCGGTGGCGACGATGTACTCGCCGTCGGGCCGCTTCTGCACGTAGTCGAGCATCTGCCCGGTGGAGAGCATGTGCACGCCCTCCTCCTCGACTTCGCCGGCGGCGACGAACTCCATCACCTGGGTCACGCAGCCACACTCTGGGTGGACGAGGAACTCGGCGTCGGGGTGGGCGGCGCGCTGTGCCTTGATGTCGTCCGGTCGGATCCCGGCGTGGACGTGGCACTCGCCGGGCCAGACGTGCATCGAGTGGCCCGTCTCGCGCTCGACGTAGGAGCCCAGCCACATGTCGGGGCCGAAGAGGATCTCGGTCTCGGGGCCGTGCTCACGGCGGATGTGCTCGACGACCTTGACCGCGTTGGACGAGGTGCAGCAATAATCGGTCTCGGCCTTCACCTCGGCCGAGGTGTTGACGTACATGACGACGACGGCGTCAGGGCTGTGGCGGCCCTTCCACTCGCGCAATTCCTCGGCGGTGATCGCGTCGGCCAGTGAGCAGCCGGCGTCGGGATCGGGGATCAGAACCGTCTTCTGGGGCGAGAGGATCGAGGCGGTCTCGGCCATGAAGTGGACGCCGCAGAAGGCGATGACGGAGGCGCCGGACTCAGCCGCCTTGCGCGAGAGGCCGAGCGAGTCTCCGGTGTAATCGGCGACGTCCTGCACCTCGGGCACCTGGTAGTTGTGGGCGAGGATGACGGCGTCGCGCTCGCGCGCCAGCTCGCGCACCTCGCGCGCCATCTCCTCGACCTCCTGCGGTGGGAGGTCGAGCATCGGGACCGGCTCGTTGATCGTCGGCAGCTCTCTCATTTCCGGTTGCCTCGAAAGGCCCCAAAAGCATCAAAAGGAGCCTTCGATGGTCGTATGTTCGCTGGCATGGCCTTGGCCTGAGTCCAGTCGAATGAACTGAGCAGAAGTCTACTCTCTCGACATGCCCGAGCTTCCCGAGGTTGAGATCACCGCGCGGAGGCTCGACACCGCGCTGAAGGGAGTCGAGGTGGAGTCGGTGCTGGCGCCGGGGATGAACGTGATGAAGACCTTCGAGCCATTGCTCGAAGAGCTGGCGGGAAGGGAGATCACCTCGGTCCGCCGGGTCGGCAAGATGCCGATCGTCGAGTTCGGGGACCTGGCGCTCCTGATCCACCTGATGTCGGCCGGGCGGCTGCGCGTCTTCGACAAGCGGGCCTCGCTCAAAGACCGGGCCTCGCGGGTGCTGGTAAGACTCGGGGGCGGGCGCGAGCTGCGGCTGCGCGAGTTCGGCACCAAGCAGCGTGCCTGGGCCAAGCTGCTCGCGACCGAGGCCGTCGAGGAGGACGAAGCGGTCGCGACGCTCGGGCCGGAGGCCTGGCCGCCGCCGCCGCTGGAGGCCTTCGCGGCGGCGATCGACCTGCCCCGGCACCTGCACCCGCTGCTCCGCCACCAGCGCGACATCGCCGGCATCGGCCGCTCCTGGGTCGACGAGATCCTCTGGGAGGCACGGCTCTCTCCCTTCAAGCAGGGCGCCGAGCTGAGTACAGACGAGGTGGAGCGACTGCACGCCGCACTGCACGTGCTCGGTGACGCGATCGAGCACTACGAGGAGACGGTCGGTGAGGAGCTGCCCGACAAGCTGCCGATGCCATTGCGGATCCACAAACGCGAGGGCGAGCCCTGTCCCCGCTGCGGCACGACGATCGAGGCCGTCTTCTTCGCCGAACACCAGACCAACTACTGCCCAAAAGAGCAGACCGGTGGCCGTGTGCTCAAAGACCGCCGCCTGTCCCGCCTGCTGAAGTGAACTCAGCCGGAGTGCGAGAACCGACAACGACGCTGAGCCTGGCTCAGGCCGGGCAAGCGACGCAGACGAGCGACGGGTCGGTCCTCCCCGTGGCATGGGTGGAGAGCACGGAGAAGCCGGTGCCCGCCAGTACGTCGAGGAGGCCTTGCTCGGCGTAGCGATGGATATACGCGAGCGTAACGTCGCCATAGAGCTCTCCATCGAGCTCGGCGCTCTCGTACTGAACAGCGGACGTGGTGGCTCCCGGGAATCGACTGATCCCCTCCATCGCCCTCACGCTGACCCTGCGAGAATCGAACGGCACACCGAGCGAGCCCAGAGGGCCAAAGTAGAAGGAGAGCTCGGCGTCCGTACCGTGATCGAGCGGAGTTGCATCGCTGTTCAAGGGTGCCTCGATGACGAGAAGATCGTCTGCCGACATCGTGCGCCTGACCTCGTCCAGCAGCGTCGGCTCCTCGGCCAGGTTGATGAAGCTGTGACCGAATAGGCCGATCACATTCGGGCTCGGGCGCTGGGCGAACACCGTCTCCAACAGGCTGGGGCGGTCAAAGTCGGCGAGCACGGCCTTGACGTACAGTCGATCGCCCCCCACAGGCGACGTCTGGTCCACCGTCTGCCGCACCGCCCGCTGGAGCAAGGACATGCTGCTGTCGTAGGGGTAGTAGGTGAGGTCTGCACCCAAGGTCAGCCAGTGGCCGATCAGGGCCGCATCCTTGCGCCCGTCGCCAGGCCCCATGCTCACATAGGCGAAATCGTCTCTGTCCAGTTGAGCGACGATCGAGCGCGCGACCTCCTTGCCGTCGGGACCCTTCCAGAAGCCCAGAGCCTGCCGATAGCCGCGGTTAGCGGGATCACTGCACCACCTGATCCAGCTCTCGGCCGCTGAGGGCACCGTGAACAGGGAGCGCGCGGGAACGGCCCTCCCGGCCTCGAAGCTCCCGCGGATCTCATCGCCGGCGGAAGAGCGACCTGCGGCAGTGAGTGCAGCGTCGACGAAGCCCTCGAAGGGATCCCGCCGGGAAAGATAGTCGGCGGAAACCGGGCGTTTGAAGTCCGTCCGCCGCTCCGACGGAGGTGGCGAGGTCACCGACGGAGCGGGCGGGGGGGCATCCACCTTCGCACCGATCGCCTCGAGAATGCTTTTGATTCCGTTCTCCCGATCGGTGTGGAGCTCTACGTATTGGAGCTTGCGCAGGGTTTCACCCATCCCGATGTCCCAATCCGGCACCGCAACCGGATCGAGCAGGACGGGAATGAACCAGGTGCGCTCACGCGGGCGCTTGCGCAACTCCTCGATCGCGATCGTCAGCTCCTCGTACATATGGGAACGCTCGCGAGCGTCGAAATTGGATGAAAAGCAGGCGATGAACGCCGTGCCGCTTTCGATCGCCTGACGAATCGCCGTTTCCCACCTGACCCCCGGCAACAGCCGATCCCGATCCCGCCACACGTCCGCCCCGCCTCTCTGCAGCTCCTCGACGAGGGGCTCGACCGTCTCCTCGTCATCGTGGACGTAGGAGATGAAGACGTGGCCGACAGCAGTGTCGCGCTCCGCGGTCATGCCGGCTCGATCAGCATGCTGAAGTCGAGCGTCGGCGCCGAGTGCGTCAGCGCTCCTATCGAGATGAAGTCGACTCCCGCTTCGGCGATTTCGCGCACCGTTTCCAGGCTGACCCCACCGGAGGCCTCGAGGCGCGGACCATCGGGGCCGCGCTCGGCGTCGCGCAGAGCGACCGCTTCGCGCAGCTCTTCCGGACTCATGTTGTCGAGCAGCAGACGGTCTGCCCCCGTGCCCAGCGCGTAGCCGGACTCGAGCACGGTGCGACACTCGACCTCGACCGGCAGATCCGGATGTGCGGTGCGGGCCGCGAGGACGGCCTTGGCGAGGCTTCCCGCCAGGGCGATGTGGTTCTCCTTGATCAGGATCGCGTCGTAGAGACCCATGCGGTGGTTCTGGCCGCCACCGGCCGCCACCGCCGCCTTCTCCAGGGCCCGCAGCCCCGGCGTCGTCTTGCGGGTATCGAGAATGCGGGCACCGGTTCCGGCGACAGCCTCGACGAAGCGCGCGGTCAGGGTCGCGATGCCGGAGAGATGGCCGAGGAAGTTGAGCGCAGTGCGCTCGGCGGCCAGCAGACCCGTGGCGGGGCCACCCGCCAGGGCGACCTCGGCCGGCACATCCTCTCGCCACTGCCCCTCGACGACCAGGTTGTCGACGTCCTCGACCCCACACTGCCGCATCGTCTCGGCGACGGCAGCAAGACCAAAGACAACGCCAGCCTCCTTCTGCACGATCCGAGCCCGCCCCCGCGCCCCCTCAGGCACAATCGCCTCCGAGGTCACATCTCCAGCTCCCAAATCCTCGGCAAGCGCGCGAACGACAGCATCTCTCAGGTCACCATCCATCGGTGCGCAGCCTAGAGGGACGGGTGCCCCTCCGACGGAACTTGTGAGCCAGTAAGGCGCCCGGACCCTGACCGGCTGCGGGCGGCGGGTTCCGGCGGAGGGGCACCCGTCCCTCTCACACCCAACCCCTCCGACGCGTTTAATCCCATAGGTGACCGCATTGCCCCCCTTCCAGACCCTCCTAGACGAGCATGCCGCCGACGTGATGGCGGTGCTGCGCGGCGCGGTGGGCCGCACCGACGCCGAGGACTGCTTTCAGGAGACCTTTCTGGCGGCACTGCGCGCCTACCCGAAGCTGAGCGACGACGGCAACCTGCGTGGCTGGCTGCTGACGATCGCCCATCGCAAGGCGATCGACCACCACCGCGCCAACGGGCGGCGGCCGCTGCCGATCGCCGATCCGGACGAGATGGCCGGCGTCACCGCGGAGCCTGAGCTCGACGAGGGGATCTGGGCGCTGGTCGGGGCACTGCCGCCGAAACAGCGGGCCGCGGTGGCCCTGCGCTACGCCTGCGACCTCCCCCACGCCGAGATCGCCGCGGCGCTGGGCTGCTCGCCCGACGCCGCGCGCCGCAGCCTGCACGAGGGAATCAAGCGACTGAGGAAGGAGCTGGCATGAAGGCAAGCCTTGAACGTCTGAGCAAGCGGGCAGCCGCCGAGAGCCTGCTCGATATCGCCTACGCGAACGTCGACTCGCCCTTTGGCCAGCTGCTGATCGCGACCACGCCCCGTGGCCTGGTCAAGGTCAGCCTGCCCTCCCACGATGCCGACGAGACGCTGCAGGATCTCGCCGCCCGGATCTCGCCGCGGATGCTCGAGGCTCCGGCGCGGCTGGACGACGTCCGGCGCCAGCTCGACCTCTATTTCGAAGGCCGCCTGCACGAGTTCGACCTGCCGCTCGACTGGCAGCTGAGCAACGGCTTCCGCCGCCGGGCGCTGCGGGCGATCGACCGGATCCCCTACGGAAAGACCCGCAGCTACACGGAAATTGCCCGCAGCGCCGGCAACGAGCGGGCGGTCCGTGCCGCGGGGACCGCCTGCGGGGCCAACCCGATCCCGATCGTCGTTCCCTGCCACCGCGTATTGCGCAGCGGCGGCGGCCTCGGCGGCTACGGCGGCGGCCTGCCGATGAAGGAGGCCCTGCTCGAGATGGAGGGTGTGCTGGACAAGCGGGGGTAGATTTCGTACTCAAGCGGATCGGCTGCGGAGCCGATGAAGGAGGCGTGGAAAGCAACACCACCACGACCGCATACCGTCTAGCCGACCGCATCGCCCGGACCGCCTGGTTCGCCGCTTTCGTCGTGCCGCTGATCCTGGCCGCCCTGCTGCTCGGCGTGAGGTCGGCACAGGCGACGCCGCCGGTCGCCGGCCCGACGCCGCTGTCCGTCGAAGAGCTCGCCTTCGAAGAAGAACTCGAAGCCGAAGAAAACGAAGCCGAATTCGCCGAAGAAGAATGCGAAATCGCCAAGGAAGAAGCCGCGGAAGGGGAACTGTCAAAGGCCGAAGCGGATGAAGTCTGCTCGCAATCGAGCGGGAGCAAGTCGCAAAAGGCCGGACCAAGTTCGGCGGCCCCCGAAGAGTGCATCCTGCGCAGCGCCCACGCCCACGCCTCTCTTCTCGCTCATGACAGCAAGCTGAAGCTGACCATCGGCTACACGGCCTACGAACCGGTTGGCGCGACGATCGAAATCGGCAAGGGCTCCAACCACATAGCCACACTGCACCAGCACCTGGGTCGCAGCGGCGTCGTGCGCATAGTCAAGAGCCTGCACGGCGACGACACTCCCAAGCGACTTGCGGTCGGCATCAAGCTTCCATCGTCAAGGGAAGCCGGCTGTCCCTTCCGGCGTCTCGTGCTTTTCCCGCGGTAACGCCGCTTCATTCCTCGCGCGCCGGAACCACGCCGTCCAGCCACGCGGCGGCAGGAGGAAGATCCGCGGGGTCGATCTGGTGCCCGCCGTCGAACTCCCGGTACTCCACCTCGAGGCCACCGGCCTCGAGCAGCTCCCGGGCGCGACGCGCAAAGCCAACTTCCATGACCGGGTCGGCGCGGCCGTGGGACAGGAAAACGCGGGTGCCCCGGCGATCGTCCAGATGGGGCTGCCAGCCGTCGACGATCGGGACGAAGCCGCTGAAGGCGAGAACCCCCGCCACCGGCGGCCGGTCGGCTCCAAGGGCCATCGCATAACTCATCACCGTCCCCATCGAGAAGCCACCGAACACGGTGCGGGAGGGCTCAATCCCGGTCTCGTCCCAGAGCCGGTCGTGAAGCGCGGCAAGGGCGCCGCGGGCGGCGTGAAAAGTGTCGTGGTCGGGATAACCGACCCGGGGAACCAGATACCAGTGATAGCCAGGAGAACCGGAGAGCGTCAGGGGCGCGCGTGGAGCGACCACCTGCAGCCGCTGTCCGGGATCGAGCGCATCGGCAAGGCCGAGCAGGTCCCGCTCATTGGTGCCACGGCCGTGGTGGAGGACCAGAAGGCCCTCTGGGGCCTGGCCGGCCGGTCGTTCCGCCTGGATGAGCGGCTCCACCGTGAACCGATCTACGTGGCCGAAGAGGCCGCGGTCTTGTTGAGGTAGTCGCGGATGAAGTCGTCGATGTCGCCGTCGAGGACGCGCTGGGCATCGCCGACCTCATGCCCCGTGCGGTGGTCTTTGACTCGCTGGTCGGGGTGCAGGAAGTAGCTGCGGATCTGCGAGCCCCAAGCGACTTCCTTGACCTCGCCGCGCTCCTTGGCCAGCGTTTCCGCCCGTTTGCGCTCCTCCAGCTCGATCAGCTTCGAGCGCAGCAGCTGCATCGCGACCGCCTTGTTCTGGGTCTGCGAGCGCTCGTTCTGGCACTGCACGACGACGCCGGTCGGCAGGTGCGTGATCCGTACCGCCGAGTCGGTCTTGTTGACGTGCTGGCCGCCGGCACCCGAGGCGCGGTAGGTGTCGACGCGCAGATCGGCGTCGTCGATCTCGACCTCGACCCCCTCGTCAACCAACGGCCCGACGTCGACCTGGGCGAAGCTGGTGTGGCGGCGGGCCGAGGAGTCGAAGGGCGAGATCCGCACCAGCCGGTGGACACCGCGCTCGGCGGCAAAGAGCCCGTAGGCGTTCTCACCGTGGGCGAGGAAGGTCGCCGACTTGAGACCCGCCTCCTCCCCCGGCGAGGCCTCCTTCATCTCGACCTCGAAACCACGGCGCTCGGCCCAGCGCAGATACATCCGCAGCAGGATCTCGGCCCAGTCCTGGGAGTCGGTTCCCCCGGCGCCGGCGTGGACCGTGACCACGGCGTCGCCGGCGTCGTATTTGCCGCTGAACAGCCGCGCCTCTTCCAGCTCCGCCAGCCGCCTTTCGACCGAGGCCATCTGGGTCGTCAGCTCGGCGGCCATCTCCTCGTCCTCGGCCGCCATCTCGGCCAGCTCAGCGAGATCGCCGGCCTCGGACTCCAGCTCGGCGAAGGTCTTCAGCTTGCGCTGAGCCCGGGCGTGGGCCGCCGAGGTGCGTGCCGCCGTCTCCTGGTCGTCCCAAAAGCCGGGCCGGCCCATCTCCTCCTCGAGGCGTTCCGCTTCGTCCCGCAGCGAAACCGGGTCAAAGGTAGTCCGAGAGCAGCTTCAACTGCTCGCGGATCTCGGCGAGTCGCGCCGGTACCGATTCGGTCTGGGCGACATCGGCCATGGCAAGGAGATTACTCGGCGGCGACACCGTGATCGAAACCGCCTGCATGCAGGGCCGCCGATCGATCCTCGAACGGCCGCCAGCTGCGCACCTTGTGCTCGCGCAGCTCGAACAACCAGGCCATGACGTCCTCGCCTGCAGCGGAGTCCTCCTCGTCCCACCGCCAGACACGTCGAATCAGCGCCACGGCCGAGCCGCCGCCCGACTCGGTCCCATCCTCGTAGAGCTCCTCAAGCTCGATCGTCTGCTGCACCCCCCCGGGCTGGCGCGTCGCCCAGAGCCGCGCGGCCTCCACTCCTTTCCGCAACCCCTTCATCGAATGAAGCTCAACCTCAGGATCGAGCACAGCTACAAAAGCGTCCAGATCCCGCTCATTGAAGGCGCGGATGAACTCTCGAACAGAATCCCGGCTCACGGGCGCCAGCTTAGAGCCCATCCCGGTAGGGCCGGAACGTCTTGTACTTTTTCGTTGAGCGCGGCGAGCGTCAGCGTCAACCCCGATCCACCGAAAAAGTTAAGTGAAGGCCCTACCGGGATGGGCTCGCAGGGGCCTCAGGCCCCATGGCACTTCTTGAACTTTTTCCCGCTTCCGCACCAACACGGGTCGTTGCGCCCTATTTCTTTCTCGCGCTCATCCTTGACCACGGTCTCGATCGCCTCGGCCGCCGGTGCGCCGTTGCCGCCGGGCACCGCCGTTCCTTCCGTCACGCTGACCCCCCCGCCACCCGCGGCGACCTGCTGCAGCGCCGAGGGCTGCGCGTCGGGCGTGCCGCCGGAGTAGTCGAGCGCGGTCGGCGCACCGCCGCCGTTGCCGGCGAAGGTCCCTTCCATCTGCGCGGGGTCGAGTTCGATCTGCGCGTTGAAGACGAGCTTGCTGAATTCCTCCCAGATCGAGTGCATCAGCTCCTCGAACATGACGAAGCCTTCGTTTTTGTAGGCGACGAGGGGGTCGATCTGGGCGAAGCCCCGCAGGTGGATGCCCTCACGCAGGTAATCCATGTCATAGAGGTGCTCGCGCCAGCGGCCGTCGATGACCTGCAACAGGATCGAGCGCTCCAGGTAACGCATCAGCTTCTCGCCGAGCGCCTTCTCGCGATCGTCGTAGGCGCTCATCGAGTCTTCATCGAGAGCGTCCTTGAGCTTTTCGCGATCGACCGTCTCCGGTGACATCGAGCCGACCTCGATCCCGACCGGCCAGATCTGACGTAGCTGCGCCTCCATCCCGACCAGATCCCAGTCTTCGAGGTCGTCGCCGGGGGTGTACTCGTCGACCAGGCGCTCGATCACCCCCTCCAACTCGTCGCGGGCGATGTCCGACATGTCGCGCCCCTCGAGGATCTCGCGCCGGTACCTGTAGACGACGCGGCGCTGCTCGTTCATCACGTCGTCGTACTCGAGCACGCGTTTGCGGATCAGGAAATTCTGTTCCTCGACCTTCTTCTGCGCACCCTCGACCGTTTTGCTCAGCATTTTGGCCTCGAGCGGCATCTCCTCACCGTCCTCGTCCACAGGGCCGAGGCGGTCGAGGATTTTGTAGATGCGGTCACCGGCGAAGAGGCGGATCACGTCATCTTCGGCGGAGAGGAAGAAGCGGGTCTCGCCCGGGTCTCCCTGACGGCCGGAGCGGCCGCGCAGCTGGTTGTCGATGCGGCGCGATTCGTGGCGCTCGGTGCCGCAGATGTAGAGGCCGCCGAGCTCGCGCACTTCTTCGGCCTCCGCCCTGCACTGCGGCTCCATCTCGACGATCTTCTCGGCCACCGCCTCCTCGTAGCCCTCGTCGCCGGGGCCGAGGCCCTGTTTCTTCAGCTCTTTCATCGCCAGGTGCTCGGGGTCGCCGCCGAGCTTGATGTCGACACCGCGGCCGGCCATGTTGGTGGCGATCATCACCGCCCCCTTGCGCCCCGCTTCGGCGATCCGCTCACCCTCTTTTTCGGCGTGCTCGGGTTTGGCATTGAGCACCGCGTGCTCGACTCCGCGCCGCTTCAGCTCGCCGGAGATCATCTCCGAGACCTCGACCGAGACGGTGCCGACAAGGATCGGCTGGCCTTTCTCGTGGCGGGCGAAGATCTCCTCGAGCACGGCCTTCCACTTGCCGTCTTTGGTTTTGAAGATCTGGTCGTTGTGGTCGGCGCGGACCATCGGCCGGTTGGTCGGGATCTCGACCACGGGCACCTTGTAGATCTTCATGAACTCGGTGGCCTCGGTCAGCGCCGTACCGGTCATCCCGCCGAGCTTGTCGTAGAGGCGGAAGTAATTCTGCAGCGTGATCGTCGCCAGGGTCTGATTCTCCTCGCCGATCGCCACCCCCTCCTTCGCCTCAACCGCCTGGTGCAGGCCCTCCGACCAGCGCCGGCCCTCGAGCATGCGACCGGTGAACTCGTCGATGATCATCACCTGACCGTCGACCACGCCGTAGTCATGGTCTTTTTTGTAGAGCGACTCGGCCTTGAGCGCCTGGCTGAGGTGGTTGACGAGGGAGCCGTGCTCGCTCAGATAGAGATTGTCGACATCGAGGAATTCCTCAGCGCGCTTGACCCCGCGCTCGGTCGGCGAGACGGTCTTGTGCTTCTCGTCGTATTCGTAGTCATGCTCGGCCTCGGAGGTGTCCTTCGATTCGCCCAGGGATTTCAGTTTGGTTTTGGCCGGGACTCCGTTCATCTGACGAGCGAGGCGAGCGAACTGGTAGTAGATCTGCGCCGCCTGTTCGGGCGCGCCGGAGATGATCAGCGGGGTACGCGCCTCGTCGATCAGGATGTTGTCGACCTCGTCCACGATCGCGAAGTGATGACCGCGCTGGACGCAGTGCTCGAGCGCATCGGCCATGTTGTCGCGTAGGTAGTCGAAGCCAAACTCGGAGTTGGTGCCGTAGGTGACGTCGCAGCCGTATTTGACCTGGCGTGCGGCGTGGTCGTCGGCGTCCTGGATCGCGGCGACGGTGACGCCGAGAGCGTTGTAGATGGGCGTCATCCACTCGGCGTCACGGCGCGCCAGGTAGTCGTTGACGGTGACGACGTGGACGCTGTCGCCCGCCAGCGTGTTGAGGAAGACCGCGAGGGTCGCCGTCAGCGTCTTGCCCTCACCCGTCTTCATCTCGGAGATCGCCCCCTCGTGGAGCGCCATGCCGCCGACCAGCTGTACGTCGAAGTGACGCTGGCCGATGCTGCGCCGCGCCGCCTCCCGGGTCAGCGCAAAGGCCTCGGGCAGGAGATCGTCCAGGGACTCGCCGCCGCGAGCGCGCTCACGCAGGGAGTCGGCCTCTGTCCGCAGGTCCTCGTCGCTGAGCAGCTCCATCTCGGGCTCGATCGCATTGATCTTCTGGGCGCGCTTCTCATACGCCTTGAACTTGCGCCCCTCTCCGACGCGCAGCGCGCGGGTGACCATGTCCCTGGCGTTCGCCATTGCTCAAGGGTAGCTGTCTCGGGCTTGAAGCCCTGGCTCGAGAGCCCAGCCCTCAGCGTGCGGGCGTCTTGTGCCTGTGCCGCCCCTTTACGCAACGGGCCTTGCCGTGGCGCCGCACCCGGTGCTTGCCCCTGCGGCAGCGGTGCTTATGCGCAACATGCCGGTTAGGAGCAGCGGGCTCGCTCGCAGCTGGAGGCGAACCGCTCGGCGGAGGCGCAGGAGTCCCAGACTCTGCCTGGCTAGATTCTGCCTGGCCTTTGTGAGCACCGGTCGGGCAGGGGCCACCGTTCGGGCCAGAGCTGATCTGAAAAGGGTTGAGAGTCCTGAACGTCCCTTCTCCTGCCCAAGGATCGAATTCGGCTTCGATCGTGTATTTGCCGCAGAGCGGCGGGCTGACCAACGGACCGCCTTTGCCGTCGTCGAGATGCAGGTGGAGATCGCCGAATGGGAGTTGAGGCATTTCTTCTGCGACTGCGAGCAGCTGACCGGTTTCGGGGTCCGTTTCGAGGGCGACCGGCTGCGCGATGACCACCCCCAGGTCCGGGTTCTTCAACACCACGTAGAGCGCCATCGCTGAACCGGCGAGGTTTTCGTTTGGAGTGGCGCGATAGACGGTGCCGTCAATCGGCTCGTCCACCAGGGGGCTCTCGAGTTCAGCCGCGCCTATCTTCGAGCTTGCCGGGCACCCGTCTCCCGGCGCCGATTCAGGAGTCTCGGCTTCGACGTCTGCCTCCGAGCAACCGCCGGAGCTCGCGGTCAGCGATGGGCCGGCAGTCATCCCCGCGGGCAGGGCCGCCACCAGATTGCGAACCTGGGACTGAGCGAGGCCTTCCGGAAAGACAAGGCCTTCATCAACAAGGCCAACGGAGACATCAAGCCCCGTGGAGCTATCAGCGCCTTCGGTCGTGAGCAGGGCAGTTACAGCGGGACTGAAGGCGAGTCGATGACAACCGGTGAACCCAGGGGTAGACGCGCTGCCCCAATGTTCATCGTCTTCCCAGGAGATGGCTTCGTAGAAAGTTTCCTGCTGCCCCTGGCAGCTCGTCGGCAAGGTCAGTAACGGCCCCAAGGCGGCCACTGGGCAGCTGATCCCTCCGCCTTTGGCCCCGCAGATACCACGCAAGCTGTCGTGCGCCGTGCTCGAGGGAACGCCCCACAGCTGCAGCTCGACTCCGAACAACTCGATCGACTCCGGGAAGTCGCCGACGCTGAGCGTCGCCTCATAGGGAGGCTCGGGGCTGAGCCCGATATCCACGAAGACGTTCTCGACGCCGGCCACACGGAACCCGAGCCTCATGAGCTCGCCAGAGTGCGGCACGAGGTTGAAGACCGGCGAGGTGATCCGGTTGTCCGGTTCGTCGAAGGAGCTGACCAGAATGCCGACCGCAGTATCCAGCGGGCAGGCGTTGACCCCTTCGTCCAGCTCACTGAAAGCGAGCTCCGTGCAGCGCGGGTATGCAGTGGTGTTAGCGACGAGTCCGGGCGGCAGGTCGAGGAACAACTCCCTCAGGCTCCCGTCGGTTTCCTCGGGGCCGCTGAGGTTCATCTCCAGCGAGGTGGTGAAGGCAAAGGGGTGGGACCCTGCCTGCGTGGCCGGGGAACCGTCTGCGTCAGAGAAAGCGGCGTCGAATTCGTTTATCCCGAAAGCCGCCTGCGCGCCGCCAGGCAGGCAGGCCGCGCCGGCAAGGGCAAGCACAAATATCAAGACGAGCCGGGCCAAGCCCGGCCGACGCTAGCGGAACCCTTACGTCAGCTCAAGCTTCGGCGGTGCGGCCGCGCACCTGGTTCACGAGCTTGCGCGTCCGGCTGCGCTTGCGTCGCTTCTCGCGGTGCTTCTTGACTTGGCGCCTGATGTCCTCGGCCAGCTCATGGACGCTGTGGGCCATCTCCGGCGAGCACTCTTTGGCGTGCAAGGTGACCCCTTTGAGACGCAGGGTGGCCTCGGCCACCTGGCTGTCGGCAATCGCGGGGTTTTTCTCTTCCCAGACGATCACTTCAAGCATCGCCAACTCGGAGACCTGTCTGCCGACGCGGCGGAATCGCTTGAAGACGTGGTCCCGTAGCTCGTCGTCGATCTCGACGTTGCGCCCGCGCACCTCAATCCGCATATTGGCCTCCTCGGTCTGGGTCTGAGTCGATGCTACGCCTGTACCCGCGTCGCGGCAAGTGGAACTTCAGCGGATGTTGTGGAAGGCGAGGATCCCTCAAAGGCGCCTCGTGAATGTGACTGCGGCGACTCGGATGGCTCCAGCTTGGCGGAGGGCCCTGGCGCAGGACGAGAGGGTGGCGCCGGTGGTCAGGACGTCGTCGATCAGCAGGACGCTGCGCGGGACCTCACCGCGAGCGTGAATCAAAGGTGGGTGGCCGACGCGTTGGGCTCGGCGCCTGCCCACTTGACGGCCGCCGCCGCGACGGACGAGGCAGGAACTCAGGGGCAGCTCGGTTCGCTGGGCCAGGGCCGAGCCGATCTCGGCGGCTGGATCGAAGCCGCGCAGTGCCGAGCGAATGGGTGCGGTGGGCACGGGCACGATGGTGCCGCTGAGGAGGCTGCCCGGTGCCAGCCACTGGACGCGATCGGCCATCTGTTCCGCGACGGGCAGCAGGTGGCGGAACTTCAACGCCGCTACGAGGTCGCGGGCCACACCCTCATGCGGGGCCGAGGACCAAGCGCGATCCAGACCCGGGGCACCAGAGCCTTCAAGCGGGCTGCCGGCGGCCAGCCGCCGCGCACAGCGGGTGCACAGGACCGCATCTGAGCGGCAGCCGCGACCGCAGGCAGCGCATAGAGGCGGAACGAGACCGGTGGCAACCGCGTGGAGGAGCTTCATGGCCCGATCGTCCGGGCCCCCGGCGCGCGTGTGGCGCGCTAGATGTCAATTCTTCGTCAAGCGTCCTGCGCGTGAGCCGCGATACCGCCAACCAGGATCGACTTCGGCGGCAGCTCGGTGCCTTCGAGCAGGATCGAATCGCGGACGATCGTGCCAGCACCGATGCGGCAGCCGTCGCCGATGATCGCCGGGCCCTGGATCTGCACCGCGGGGCCGATCTCCACCCCGTCACCGACAAGGACCGGCGCCGTGACCTCGACTCCGTCCAGCGAGCTGGCCGCGCGTATGCCATCCGATACCTCAGGCGCCCCTGGGTCGACCTTGACCGCACCGCGCAGCGCGTCGAGGTTTCCCTGGCGCAGCTCGTCGAGGTTGCCGATGTCGTTCCAGTAGGCGTCGATTTCGTGCGAGTAGAAGGGCACGTCGGCCTCCAGCAGCGCGGGGAAGACGTCCTTCGCCCAATCGGCGAACTCCGGCGGATCGTCGGGATCGGCGTCGTTGCTCGTCCCCGGGGCGGGGAAGTAGTCGAAGATCTCGGCGCGGAACATGTAGATGCAGGTGTTTGCCAGGTCCGACAGCGCCTCGGCCGGGTCGGGCTTCTCCTGGAAGCCCTGGATGCGACCGTCACCGTCCGCGATCACCACGCCGAACTGGTCGGTGTCGGCGACCCGCTTGGTCGCCAGAGTCGCGAGGCCATCGTGGGAGTCGTGGAATTCCCGCATCGCGCCGAAGTCGATGTCGGTGAGCGCATCGCCGGCCACGACGAGGAATGACTCGCCGAGGAAATCGGAGGCGTAGCGCACACCGCCGGCCGTCCCCAGGAGCTGCTCCTCGTAGCTATAGGAGAGCTCCAGACCGAAATCCGAGCCGTCGCCGAAGTGCCCTTCGATCAACTCCGGGAACCAGTGCAGGTTGGCGATCGCCTCGTTGAAGCCGTGCTTGGCCAGCAACCGAGCAGTGTGCTCCATCACCGGCCGGTTGAGCACCGACACCATCGGCTTCGGCATGCCGTAGGTGATCGGTCGCAGCCGGGTGCCGAGCCCGGCGGCGAGGATCATCGCTTTCATCGAGTCAGTAGCGGTAGTGATCGGGCTTGTAGGGACCCTCTACCGGGATGCCGAGGTAGGCGGCCTGCTCCTCGGACAGCTCGGTCAGGTTGACGCCGAGTGCCGCGAGGTGCAGCCGCGCGACCTTCTCGTCGAGGTGCTTGGGCAGCACAGTGACGTCCTTGGCCGTGAACCCGTCGGGCTGGCCGTAGAGCTCGATCTGCGCGATCACCTGGTTGGTGAACGAGTTCGACATCACGAAGCTCGGATGTCCGGTCGCGTTGCCGAGGTTGAGCAGGCGGCCCTCGGAGAGGAGGATGATCGAGTGGCCGTCGGGGAAGCGCCACTCGTCGACCTGCGGCTTGATGTTGACCCGCTCGGCCGGCGAGGATTCGAGCCCGGCGACGTCGATCTCGTTGTCGAAGTGGCCGATGTTGCCGACGATCGCGTTGTGCTTCATCAGCGCCATGTGGTCGGCGGCGATGATGTCCTTGTTGCCGGTGGCGGTGATGAAGATGTCGGCCGTCCCGACGACTTCGTCGAGCGTCCGCACCTCGTAGCCCTCCATCGCCGCCTGCAGGGCGCAGATCGGATCGATCTCGGTGACGATCACGCGAGCGCCCTGGCCGCGCAGCGACGTGGCGCAGCCCTTGCCGACGTCGCCGTAGCCACAGATCACGGCGACCTTGCCGCCAATCATCACGTCGGTGGCGCGGTTGATCCCGTCGATCAGCGAGTGACGGCAGCCGTAGAGGTTGTCGAACTTCGACTTGGTGACCGAGTCGTTGACGTTAATCGCCGGGAAGAGCAGGTCGCCGGTCTCGGCCAGCTGGTAGAGCCGGTGCACGCCGGTGGTCGTCTCCTCGGTGACCCCCTTGATCCCCTCGGCCATCTGGGTCCAGCGCTGCGGGTCGGATTCGAGCGAGCGCTGCAGGGTCTCGAGCACGACGCGGAACTCCTCCGAATCGGCCGAGGCCGGGTCGGGAACGGCGCCCGCCTTCTCGAACTCGACGCCCTTGTGGACGAGCAGGGTGGCGTCGCCGCCGTCGTCGAGGATCATGTTCGGGCCCTCGCCGTCGGGCCAGAGCAGGGCCTGCTCGGTGCACCACCAGTACTCCTCGAGGGTCTCGCCTTCCCAGGCGAAGACCGGGATGCCGGCGGCGGCGATCGCGGCCGCGGCGTGGTCCTGCGTGGAGAAGATGTTGCAGCTGGCCCAGCGGACCTCGGCGCCGAGGGCGACCAGGGTCTCGATCAGCACGGCGGTCTGCACCGTCATGTGGAGCGAGCCGGTGATCCGCGCCCCTTGCAGCGGCTGCTCGGCCGCGAACTCCTCGCGGGTCTGCATCAGGCCGGGCATCTCCACCTCGGCGAGGCCGATCTCCTTGCGCCCGAAATTGGCGAGGCCGATGTCGGCGACTTTGTAGTTTGAGGTGGCGGTTGCCATCAATTCCCTTTCATATTGGTTCCGGCGAAGGATACGTAGAAAGCGTCAGCCGGACAGGGAGGCCTTGAGCCGGTCGATCGCCCCGATCGGCAGCGGCTCGACCCCGTGGATCGCGGCCAGCTCCAGCGAGACGAGGTCGCCGAGCATCACCGACCAGAGCAGGCGCTCGGTACGGCTCTCCCCCGCCGCCTCGATGCGAACCGCGGTGGCCCCGTCGCGTTCGACCTCGGCCGCGGTCAGCTCAAAGCGCAACCGCTCCCGTGGGTGCTGGTCGCGGTCTTCCAGGAGGACAGCGGCCAGCTGGGCGGCACTTGGCGCCTCCCAGATGCAGATCTCGTTGTGATTGGCCTCCGGCAGCTCCGAACCGAAGGCGGGCAGCTTCGCGTTCTCGTTGATCTGGGTCTTCCAGCGGCGCGCCGCGGCGACGGTAGGGCCGGCGCCGTAGATGACCGGTGCTCGGTCGCCGATCGCGGCGGCGATCTCGGCGGCGCGGTGGCGAAGGTCGTCGCGACCGGCCTCGAGGAAGGCGGCCGCGGCCTCGATCTCGTCGGCGAGGCGAGGAGCTATCCCGGCGACGGCGGCAACCTCGAGTGCGCAGACCAGCATGTAGGCGACGGCGGTTCGCGGCGCGGGCAGCAGGCCGGGCAGGCCGATGACCGGGTCTCCGGCAGCGCGAGCGCCCTCGACCAGGGCACCGCCCGTGCTTGCGATGACTCGCCTGGCACCGAGCGCCTCGGCAGCGGCAAAGCAGGCGAGCGTCTCCTCGGTTTCGCCCGAGTAGCTCGAGCAGAACACGGTCCACTCGGCGCTGGCCCAGCTCGGCAGCTCGTACCCGCGCACGGTCAGCAGCGGCCCGGTAAGCCGGTCGCCGAGGGCCGCGGCGGCGAGGTCGCCACCGATCGCCGAGCCGCCCATGCCACAGACGAGCAGGCCGGCGGAGCTACCAGGCTCCAGCCGGGCCGACTCGACCCGCCAGAGGGCATCGCGCAGGTGGTCGGGGATTGCAAGGACGTCGTCGAGCATGGTCAGGCGGAGAGTCTTTCGCCCTCGGCAGCCACTGCTCCTTCAATCGTCGCGCCCGCCGGTACCTGGGCCCCCGGCGCGAAGATCGAATCCTTCACACGGGCATCCTCGCCGATCGTGCAGCCGGCGAGGAGGATCGAGTCGACCACCTCCGCCCCGGCCGCCACCCGGCAACCCGGACCGATCACAGCCCGCGGCCCGACCGTCGCCCCGGGGTCGACGGCTGCGCTGGAGTCGACCAGGACGCCCTCGGCGGTGGGCTCGACCCGCGTCTCGACACGGCCGTCGAGAATGTCCCAGCTCGCCTGCAGGTAGCGCTCGGGCGTGCCGATGTCGACCCAGTAGCCGTCGAGGAGCAGGCCGTGCAGACCCTCGCCAACCAGGCGCGGGAACACGTCGCGCTCGATCGAGACGTTCTCACCGGGCGCGATCAGGTCGAGCACGGAGCGCTCCAGCACGTACATACCGGCGTTGATCTCCCCCGGCTTGCGCTCACCGGTCTTCTCGAGAAACTCGAGCACGACCCCACCGTCGTCGCTCTGAACGAGGCCGAAGGCCGAGGAGTCCTCGACCGGGTACAGGCCGATCGTCGCCGCCGCATTCCATCTCTCGTGCGCGCGAAGGAGCGCGCCCAGGTCGAGGTCGGTGAGCACGTCGCCGTTGAGCGCGAGGAAGCGGTCCTCCAGCTCCTCGCCGAGCGCGTCGGCGGCAAAGCGGATCGCCCCGGCGGTGCCCAGCGGCTCGGGCTCGGCTACATAGCGGATCCTCACCCCCGCCCGCTCCTCCTCGCCGCCGAGCGCGGCTTGCAAGACGTCAGGCAGAAAGCCACAGGCGAGCACCACCTCGGTCACCCCGTGCCCCGCCAGCCACTCGATCATGTAGGCGAGAAAGGGCCGGTCGACCAACGTCAGCGCCGGCTTAGGGGTGGAGTTGGTGAGGGGCCTCAACCGAGTCCCTTCGCCGCCCACTAAGACAATCGCTTGCATACGTCAGTCGGC
The DNA here is from genome assembly GCA_963716735.1 of uncultured Solirubrobacterales bacterium. Taxonomy (GTDB): domain Bacteria; phylum Actinomycetota; class Thermoleophilia; order Solirubrobacterales; family 70-9; genus VRUE01. Next base: position 2,689,478 of record OY970321.1, on the reverse strand, counting down.
AGTGGCCGCCGAGGGCGCGTCGACCGGCGCCCTACCGATCCCCTCGTATTCGAAGCCCGCGGATACAAGCTTCTGGGGATCGAGGAAGTTGCGCCCGTCGACCAGCAGCGGCCGCGCCATCCTGCTCGCCGCGTCGGCCCAGTCCAGCTCGGCGAACTCGGGCCACTCGGTGACCAGCACCGCCGCGTCGGCGCCCGCGAGCGCGTCCAGCGCCGAATCGCAGAGCTCAACCCCTTCCAGCAGGTCGCGCGCCGCGTCGGCGGCGACCGGATCGTAGGCGGCGACCTCCGCCCCTTCGCCCTGCAGCCGCGCCGACAGCACCAGGCTCGACGCCTCGCGCATGTCGTCCGTCTGCGGCTTGAAGGCGAGGCCGAGCAGCGCCACCCGGCGTCCGACCAGCGAGCCCAGATGGCCGACCAGCTTCTGCACGACGCGTCGCTTCTGCAGCTCGTTCACCTCGATCACGGCATTGAGCAACTGGAAGTGGTAGCCGGTGTTACCGGCGAGCATCTTCAGCGCGCTCACGTCCTTGGGGAAGCAGTTATGCAGCGTAAGGCCACCACTTGCGGCCACCGTCTGCGACCCAGGCACCTCGAGCGAGTAGACGGATCCCTTGAATTTCTCCGTCGTCGTCTTCGCCACTCGGATCCAAGCCACTCCCGAATCGCCGAAACGACGGTACCCGGTAGGAGCAATCCGCTTGCCCTGCTGCGCCATCACCTCGATAACTTCATCGCGCTGGGCTTCGGGCACCAGAGCGATCGCCCGTTCGACCTGGTCGGCGCCACTGACCTTGAGCCAGTGTGTCTCCTTGGTCGATTTCGCCGTTCGGCCCCGGCGCCAGGCGCAGACCACACCCAGATCGGAGAGCAGGCGGGCGACGCCGTCGGCCAGCTCGTCGCTGATCGTGCCGAAGTCGAGGCTGATGCTTGGACCGCGGTTTACAAGTGACCAGGAGCCATCGCCCTCCCAGAGCCCCGAGAGGAATGCCCACTTATGTGCAGGCGGCTGCTCCCAGAGCAAATTGGGAACACGTTGCTCGTAGCTGTTCAAGCCAAGGCCGAGAATCTCGGCCCACCAGGCGGCGAGAATCCGCGAGGAAATCTGCACGCAACGAGAGGTCGTAGCGCTGAATGCCCGTACTTTGACGCCCTGACTTTCCCAGTAGTCGGCCACTTGTCTAACGAGGTGCTCCTCCTTGGTCGGGTGAAAGGACCAGCAGATGCGCCGCCGTTCCGCGCCGTCGCGGCCATGGTCCGTGGCGACATGACCCTCAGCCGCATAGAGCCCGACCACCCTCCAAAACTCCTCGCCAATTTCCAGTCGCTCGGGCACGTAAGTTCCGTTGCGGGCGGTACCCAAGGTTGCGCCCCGAAGATCCATCTGGGCGTTGCTGGCCTCCGGCAGCCTCAGCGCGCCGCTGCGGGAGATGTCCCCCATCCGCTGCGCCTGCCCCCGCGGATGGTCGAAAATCGCGACCCGCTCCGCAACCGGGCGCGTCAGGAGGGCCTCGATCTCCCGAACCTCGGGGCGAACGATGACCTCGCCCGCCGGGATCGCGTCTTCGATGGCTCCCATCGCGGGATAGAAAGGCGACACGAACCCGGCATCTGCCCCGCCTGCCAACGGCAGCCAATCGGTCTGCGTGACATCCATTGCGCGCACCGTGGTCAGGACCTCGCCGTCCTCGCCATCGCCGACGATGATCGGGTGGTCAGCCGTAACCCGCACTCGCCGCCCCATCTTGGTTCGAAGCTCGACCATGTCACCGTCGTAGTGGCGCTTCGTCAGCACCGAGACCAGCATCCACTCGGGTTTTTCCTCCCCAGGGACCCAGGACCAGACAAAGAGATTCTCCGGGGCGATTGCCTCACCGCCGTCCGCAGTCCTGTCACCTCCGACCAGACTCCATAACTCCTCGAAGGAGACCAGTTTCGCCGTGCCGTGATGTCTAACGAGCAGCGTCTCCCCACCATCGAAGCATGAGCCCCCGTAGCCGATGCCCGCACGCAGGAACGACGAGCCGATGCGCTGGTCGAGACCCATGCCGCGGGCGACCTCGCCGACGTCGGCGCCGACCTCCTCACAGACGTTGGCGATCTCGTTGACGAAGGAGATCTTGGTCGCGAGGAAGGCGTTGGAGGCGAGCTTGATCATCTCGGCGCTGGCGACGTCGGTGTGGACGATCTCGCCGCCCAGCGGCTCATAGAGCGCAGCGACGGCCTCGCCGGCCGCCCGGTCGCCCGCATCGGCGCCGATCACGACCCGATCGGGGTGCAGGAAGTCAGCCACCGCCGAGCCCTCCTTGAGGAACTCGGGACAGGAGACGTAGGCGAGCCCGGGACGATCGCGGCGGATCGCCTCGCCGGTGCCCGCCGGCACGGTGCTCTTCATGATCAGCACGTGGTCGCCGTCGGCGGCAAGCTCCTCGACCACCGAGCGAACCCGGGAGAGGTCGGCGTCGCCGGAGCGGGTCGGCGGCGTATCGACGCAGACGAAGAGCAGCTTGGCCGCGGCGAGCAGCTCGTTCATGTCGGTGGTGAAGGTGAGGCGCTCGGCGTTGCGCTCGAGCAGGTCGTCGAGCTCCGGCTCGTGGATCGTCGTCTCGCCCCGTGAGAGCGCCGCGACCTTCTCGGGCAGGATGTCGCGGGCGACGACCCTGTGGCCCAGATCGGCGAAGCAGGCCGCCGTCACAAGGCCGACCCAGCCCACCCCGATCACGCCGATCGGCTCTCTGCTCTCCGTCATGGTTGCGCGCTCCCTCGCTTCCTGTTTGGCTTCTTGTTCGGGACTATGACTCTCGCCGACCGCGCCATTCCGATCATCTGATCACTGGTCAGCACCTGCAGCAGGCTGTTCGAGATCCAGTAGACGTTCTCGCCCCGCTGCCAGGCGACCATTTTGACCCGGTCGCCGTCGACATAGATGTCGTAGTCACGTCCCCGGATCGTCTTGGTCAGGCTTGGGTTGGAGAGGATAGGCGGATCGGTCCAGCCTCTGATCCCCTGCACGCCAAAGTAGTGGGTGCCGTCGGGGAGTTCCATCGCCAGCGTCATCCGGTAGGCGGCGTGGCGCTCGCCGTCCGTGTCTTTGAAGTGATAGACGCGGGGATCCTGCACGTGCAGGTAGGGATCGCTTTCGACGTAGAAAGCACCCGAGGGAAGCCGCGCCGGATAGAAGACTGGGAAGCCGTGGTTGACCTTGCGAGCGACCACCTTCGCCTCCGACTCGCCCGCTTCGCCGGCGGCAACGAGCCCGTCGCTGCCAGGCGGCTTAGGCGGCGCCAGCTTCGGCTTCGGGGGTGCCTTCGGCTTCTGATCCTTCTTCTTGTGCTTCTTCTTGCTGTCGCTCGCTTCTTCGTCTCTCTCTTCGAGCTGGCCCCGCGGACCGCCGCTCGCTTCGATCCCGAGGAACTTGTCGACCGCTCCTTGGATCGCTTCCTGCGAGGCATAGACGTAGCTCGGCCCCAGTTCGGCCGGGAAGTGGACCTCCTTGATCGCCGCGTTGCGTGAGGCGATGAAGAGCTTCAGCACCTGCAGCATCGTCTCGGTGTCGCTGATGTCGGAGGTCGTGTAGCTGGTGAAAATTTCGATCAGTTCGTTGCGGCCGAGGACGAGCTGGTCGATCGGGACCCGCTGGCGGGCCGCGCTGAGGAAGTCCTGCTGACGGGCGGCGCGCACCAGGTCGGTGTCGGTGTGGCGATAACGCACGTACTGCAGGGATTTTTTGCCGCAGAGAAGCTGATACCCGGGCTGAACATTGATTTCGGCGTACTGTTCGGGGGCCGCCCCCCCTTCGTTGGAGTGGAAGTAGCGGCGGTCGACGTCGACGTAGACGCAATCGATCGCGTCGACCGCGCGGACGAAGCCCAGGTAGTCGACGTTGACGACGTGGTTGATCGGCAGGCCGGTCAGTTCCTTCACCACCTGCAGGGTCAGTTTCGGCCCGCCGTAGGAATACGCTTCGTTGAACTTGCCCGTGCCGTAGCCGGGGATTTCGACCTTGAGGTCACGCGGGATCGACATCAACGCGATCGCGTTCTTGTCGGGATCGAGCCGCAACAGCAGCGTCGTGTCGGAGCGGCCGGGATCTTCGGGTTCGCTGGCCCGCTTGTCAGAGCCGAGGATGACGATGTTCTCCGGTTCGCCGCCGTTCGTCTTGGAGAGGAAGCGCTCGACTTTGTTCTGCAGCACGTCGTTGTGGGAGAGCGCGTTGGCGATGCTGCCGACGTAGAGGAGGATGCTGGCCGCGGTCGCCGCCGCGGTGACGGCGACGATCACGACCGAGGCGAGGGTGAAGCGCCACCAGTAGCGCTTGCGCTTCGGCGGCGGCTCGTGGTCACCCTCGGGTGGCGGCTTTTTGAAGACCGGCTCGATCATCGCCCGGCGCCTAGAGGGTTGATTCCTAATTCGCGTGCCCGCGGGGGCGTGACTGGCCAAGCTGGGCGGTGCACGCGGCCGCCGCGCGTAGCAGCGCTACGCGCAAGGTCGTGGGTACCGATCCAGCGCCGCGCCAGGCGCGTCATCCGTGGGTGCGGGAATTCGGGATCAATCATCTTGGCCTTCGAGCCGGTCTGGAATCGCCCGCAGGAATCCTTCGAGCGCCTGCCGGTAGGCCACCAAAGACGGGATCGAGACCCACTCGGCGGGACCGTGATGACCCTCGCCGACCGGGCCGAACTCGACCGCCGGCACGCCCACGCGCAGGAAGGAAACGGCGTCGGAGGCACCGTCGCGGCCGACGCTCATCGGCTCCCCCTCGTGGTGCGCCGAGGCCGCCTCGCGCAGACCCTGGACGAAGGGCGAGTCGCGGTCGACGACGGCCGGCGGCCTTGTGAAGAGTGGGGTGACCTCGGCGTCGGGGAGGCTGCGCACCTGCTCGAGCACGGTCTCGGGGTCCTGGTCGGGCAGGTAGCGGATGTCGACGTCGATCGCGCATCGGTCAGGCACCTTGTTGAGCGCGTCGCCGCCCAAGATCCGGCCGAGATTGATCGAGGGGCGGTCGAACAGCTCCGAACTGTGCCGGGCAAACGGTAGCGACTCGATACTGCGGAAAACGTCGTGCGCCTTCAGCACCGCGTTGTCGCCCAGCCACGGGGTCGCGCCGTGGGCGGCGACGCCGCTGACCTCCAGGCGCAGCGCCAGGACCCCCTTCGCCTCGACACCGATCTGCAGGTCGGTGGGCTCCCCGGTGATCGCGAAGTCGCCGACGAAGCCGCCGTCGACGAGCACATCGCTGCCCCGTTCGGCCTCCTCCTCGGACTCCTCGTCGCCGACGATGCCCAGCCGCACCCGCACCCGCTCGGAGTCCCGCATAGCGGCGGTCGTGACCAGCATCGCCGCCAAGGCCGCCTTCATGTCATAGGCACCGCGCCCGTACAGCCGCTCATCCTCGATCTTGGGATCGAACTGCCCCGGCTGCCCCGGCACGACGTCGAGGTGCCCATGGAGGACGACGGTCGGCGCGTCCTCGGGCCCAACCTCCGCCTTCAGTACCGGTAGCCCCCGCACCTCTTCGGTCGCCACCTCGATCCCCCGCGCTTCCAGCCACCCCTCGACGAATCCAGCAGCTTCCAGCACCCCATCCGCCTCCGAGGTGTCGTACCCGATCAACCGCGTAGCAAGCCCAACCAGCTCCTCGCTCATTGACCTCTCCCGCCCTTTGTTGGACGATTGCGCCCCCTCCTGGGGCCACAATCGTCCATCTTGCGGTTTGGGGCTGAGGGGCGCGTCGGTGCACCTCCGCGGGAATGTCGCGAAGCGGCGATATGCAATCTGGTTATCGCGCGGCCGCAGGCCGCGCTCGAACTCAGTCGCAGAGGCCCGCAGGGCCGAGCGACATCAATTTCCGCGGAGGTGCACCGACGCGCCCCGCTCATCCCTGGGCGATAGCCAGAAACGCTTCCGCGCGGTCGCGGTCTTTCTGTGCTCGCCGCTGCTCGGCGCTCTTGTCATCCGCGTCGGCGAGCCGCTGCTCGGCATCCGCAAGCTGCTCTTTGAGCGTCCCCGCATCGAGATCCTCCGGCGCCAGCGCCTCCTCGACGAGCAGGCGGGCATGGTTGCCGAAGACCTGCAGCCAGCCATGCGCCTGGGCATAGCGCTTCGGCTCGGAGTCGCCGGTGAAGAGGCGGAGCTCGGTCGGCCGCAGCGCCGCCAGCAGCGGCGCGTGGTTGGCGAGGATGCCGATTTCGCCCCCGGCGGTGCGGGTCGAGACCTGGCTCACCTCGCCGTTGAAGACCTCACCCTCGGGGGTGAGGATCTCAACCTCGAATTTGCTCTCGCCGGCCAAGCTGTACCTAGGCGGCCGCCGCCGAGCCGGCGTTCGAGGTGACCTGGTCGATCGAGCCCTGCATGTAGAAGGCGCCCTCGGGCAGGTCGTCGTGCTCGCCGTCGAGGATCTCGCGGAAGCCGCGCACCGTCTCGGCCACCGGCACGAACTCGCCGGCGCGACCGGTGAACTGTTCGGCGACGAAGAACGGCTGCGAGAGGAAGCGCTCGATCTTGCGTGCCCGCGAGACGGTCTGCTTGTCCTCGTCGGAGAGCTCGTCGATGCCAAGGATGGCGATGATGTCCTGGAGCTCCTTGTAGCGCTGCAGCACCTCCTGGACCTCGGTCGCGGTGCGGTAGTGATCCTCGCCGACGACGTCGGGCTTGAGGATCGTCGAGCTCGAGTCGAGCGGGTCGACAGCCGGGTAGATCCCTTTCTCGGAAATCGCCCGCGAGAGCGCCGTGGTGGCGTTGAGGTGGGCGAACACCGATGCGGGAGCCGGGTCGGTGAAGTCGTCGGCCGGTACGTAGACCGCCTGCACCGAGGTGACCGAGCCGCGCTCGGTCGAGGTGATCCGCTCCTGCAATTCGCCCATCTCGGTCTCCAGCGTCGGCTGGTAGCCGACGGCGGAGGGCATGCGGCCGAGCAGCGCCGAGACCTCGGAGCCCGCCTGGACGAAGCGGAAGATGTTGTCGATGAAGAGCAGCACGTCCTGGCCACCCTGCTCGCGGTAGTACTCGGCCATCGTCAGCCCGGAGAGGGCGACGCGAAGGCGGGCACCCGGGGGCTCGTTCATCTGGCCGAAGACGAGCATCGTTTTGTCGATCACGCCCGACTCTTTCATCTCGAGCCAGAGGTCGTTGCCCTCGCGCGAGCGCTCGCCGACGCCGCAGAAGGCGGAGAGGCCCTCGTGCTCCTCGGCGATCGAACGGATCAGCTCCTGGATCAAAACGGTCTTGCCGACGCCGGCGCCGCCGAAGAGCCCGACCTTGCCGCCCTTGGCGTAGGGCGCGAGAAGATCGATCACCTTGATCCCGGTCTCGAGGATCTCTTGGGTCGGGGCGAGGTCGGAGGCCTGGGGCGCGGAACGATGGATCGGCCAGCGCTCCCCCGCCTCGATCGGCTCGCCGTTGTCGATCGGCTCGCCGAGCAGATTGAAGATGCGGCCGAGAGTCGCGTCGCCGACCGGCACGGAAATCGGCCCGCCGGTGTCGATCACCTTGTCGCCGCGCTGGAGGCCGTCGGTGGCGTCCATCGCCACGGTGCGGACTCGGTCGTCGCCGAGGTGCTGCTGGACCTCGCAGACCAGCTCGGTCGCCTCGCGATCCTCGTCGCCGGCCATCTCGATGCGCACCGCCGAGTTGATCTCCGGCAGCTGGTCGGGGAAGACGGCGTCGACGACGACGCCGGTCACCTGCTCGACCCGTCCCACATTCGTTCCGTTCGTGTCAGCCATTGGTTCCTTTTCGTAGATAACAGTCGCGCTCGCTCACGGCGCGAAGAATCAGATATGCACGCTTGTTCGCTCGCGCTCCCGTCTTATCCAAGAGCCTCTGCACCTGCCACGACCTCGAGGATCTCCTGGGTGATCTCCGCCTGTCTGGCCCGGTTCATCTCCAGGGTCAGGTCGTCCATCATCGTCTCGGCGTTCTCCGCCGCGTTTCGCATCGCCGTCATCCGGGCCCCCAGCTCAGAGGCAGCGGACTCGAGCAGCGCCCGGTAGACCGAGATGTTCACGTACTCCGGGATGAGCTGCGCCAGCAGCTCTTCGGCGTCGGGCTCGTACTCCCACAGAGCCCGGCTGTGCGCCTGCTCGATCTCGGTCTCCTCGGCATCCTCTTCCTCGTCTTCAGCACCGGAGCCGATCACGTCGGCCTGCTGCAAGGGAAGCAGGGTCTGTCGCCAGACGTGCTGGGTGAGGGGCGAGACGTAACGGTTGAAGACGAGCTCGACCCGATCCAGCTCCTCGTCGACGTAGCGGGCGGTCAGCTCCTCGCCGATCTCGCGGGCGTTGGCGAAACCGGGCCGGTCGGTGAAGCCGACGTAGGAGGTGCGCACGTCCTGTTTGCGGAAGGTCAGCGCCGAGACGCCCTTGCGGCCGACGGCGGAGAAAGTGGACTCGGCCCCTTTCTCCCGCCACTCGTCGCGCAGGCGCAGGCCGTCGCGGATCACGTTGGTGTTGAAGGCGCCGGCGAGGCCGCGATCGCCCGTGACCAGCACTATGCCGACGCGCTTGACGTCCTCGCGCTCGGTCAGCACCGGGACGCGGGGCACACCGCCCGCCTGCTCGGCGGCACGGCGGGTCAGCTTGCGCATCCCCTGGGCGTAGGGCCGCAGCTGCTCGATCCGCTGCTCGGCCCGGCGCAGCCGCGCCGCGGCCACCATCTCCATCGCCCGCGTGATCTTGTTGATGTTCTTAATCGACGCGATGCGGCTCTTGACGTCCTTCTGCGAGGCCATGGTCTAGAGCGGACCCCGCCGTCAGGCGGGGGTGGCCTCCTTCTCGGTCTCGGTCTCGGCTTCCTCAGTGCGGCTCGGCTTGCTCCGCTCCTCCTCGGAGCGGACCCGGTCGGACTCGCCGGCCTCGAGCGGGTCGCCGTGCTCGTCGAAGTCAGGGCCGAAGTCATCGACGAAGTCGCGGATCGCCGCGCCGAGCTCCTCCTCGTCAGCCTCCTCGAGCTTGCCGGTCTCGGAGATCCGGGCCAGCAGCTCGGACTTCTCGGAGTGCAGGCGGATCTTCAGGTCGCGCAGGAACTCGCCGACCCGCTCGGTTTTGACCCGATCGAGGAAACCGCCGGTGCCGGAGTAGATCGCGGCGACCTGGTCGGCCATCTCGAGCGGTTCGCGCTCTTTCTGTTTGAGCAGCTCGACCAACCGTTCACCGCGGTTCAGCGTTTTCTGCGTCTCCGGATCGAGCTCGGAGCCGAACTGGGCGAACGCCTCCAGGTCGCGGTACTGGGAGAGGTCGAGGCGCAGTTTTCCGGCGACCTTCTTCATCGCCTTGGTCTGCGCGTTGCCACCCACCCGCGAGACCGAGATGCCGACGTTGATCGCCGGCCGCACGCCCGAGTTGAAGAGGTCGGACTCGAGGAAGATCTGACCGTCGGTGATTGAGATCACGTTGGTTGGGATGTAGGCGGAGACGTCCGATGCCTGGGTCTCGATGATCGGCAGCGCGGTAAGCGAGCCGCCGCCGAGCTCGTCGTTCAGTTTCACCGCCCGCTCGAGTAGGCGCGAGTGCAGGTAGAAGACGTCGCCCGGGTAGGCCTCGCGACCCGGCGGGCGCCGCAGCAGCAGCGACATCTGGCGGTAGGCGTAGGCGTGCTTGGTGAGGTCGTCGTAGACGCAGAGCGCGGCTTTGCCGTTGTAGAGGAAGTGCTCCCCCATCGCGCAACCGGCGTAGGGCGCGATGAACTTGATCGGCGCGGCCTCGTCGGCGGGGGCGGCGACGATGATCGTGTTCTCCATCGCGCCGTTTTCCTCCAGCACCTCCTTGAGCTGGACGACGGTCGACATCCGCTGGCCGATCGCGACGTAGATGCAGATCATGTCCTTGTCGCGGTTGTTGATGATCGTGTCGATCGCGATCGCCGTCTTGCCGGTCTGGCGGTCGCCGATGATCAGCTCTCGCTGGCCACGGCCGATCGGGATCATCCCGTCGATCGACATCAGCCCGGTCTGCACTGGCTCGGTCACCGGCTGGCGCTCGACCACGCCGGGCGCTTTGAACTCGGCCGGGCGGGTCTGATCGGTGGCGATCTCGCCCTTGTTGTCGAGCGGGCGGCCGAGCGGGTCGACGAGGCGACCGAGCAGGTGGTCGCCGACGGGGATCCGCAGCAGGTGACCGGTGCGCTTCACCGTGTCGCCCTCGACGACCTTGTCCCACTCGCCGAAGAGCACGGCGCCGACGTTGTCGGCCTCGAGGTTCAGGGCGAGGCCGGTGACGCCGTGCGGCAGCTCCAGCATCTCCAGCGCCATGCAGTTGTCGAGGCCGTGGATGCGGGCGATGCCGTCGGCCACGGACAGCACGGTGCCGACCTCGGTGAGGTCGGCACTGCCGGTGTCCAGTCCCTCGATCCGCTCGCGCAGAATCGATGCAATCTCGTCGGGCTTGATCTCCATGGGGGTGCTCTATGCCTCCTTACGCCGCTTGGGCGACGCTCTTTCGAAGTTTCTCCAGGCGACTGCGGATGCTCGCGTCGAGCACCATGTTTCCGACCTGCAGGACGATGCCGCCGAGGATCTCGCCGTCGACGCGACTGGCCAGCTCGACCCTCTGGCCGGTCTGCCGCTCGATCTCCTCGCCGACCTTGGACACAACGGCCGGGTCCAGCTCGACCGCGCTGGTCACGGTCACGTCGATCCGCTTGTTCTCCACCTTCCACAATTTTTCGAGTTCGCGGCGCATGCGGAAGATCTCGGTCATCCGGCCCTTCTCGACCAGCAGCTCGAGGAAATTGACCAGCTCCGAGTCGGCGCCGCTGACCGCTCGCCCCAGCCCCTCGATCTTCTCCGCCGAGGAGAAGTGCGGGCTGAAGAAGAAGACCTGCAGATCGCGATCGCCTTCGACGGCATCGACGAACTGGACGAGATCGGTGCCGATCGCGTCGAGCTTGCCTTTCTCCCTGGCAACTTCGAAGAGCGCCTCGGCGTATACGCGAGCTGCCTCGGGCATCGCTAGCTCTCCGCCCCCGAAAGGCTGGTGAAGTCGACCTCGCTGAGCGCCTCCTCGACCAGACGACGCTGATCGTCGGGGGTGAGGCTCTTACGGGTCACCTTCTCGGTGGCCAGCACGGTCAGATCGGCGACCTCCTTGCGGATCTGCTGCAGCGAACGCCGCGTCTCGGCTTCGATGTCGCGCGTGGCAGCCGCGACCAGCTCCTCGCGTTTCTCCTTGCCGGAGGTGGTCGCCTCCGCTTCGGCGGTTTCCGCCGCCTTGCGGGCACGGGCCATGATGTCGTCCGCCTGCTCGCGGGCCTCGGCGAGCCGGCCCCGATACTCCTCGAGCAGCTCGTCGGACTCCTTGCGCTGCCGTTCCGCCGCCTCGATCGACTCGGCGATCGTCTTGGCGCGCTTGTCGAGCGCCTCCTGGATTTTCGGGAAGGCGACCTTGCTCAACACCCACATCGTGAAGAGGAAGAGGACCAGCGTCCAGATCATCAGGCCGAGGCCCGGTGAGACCAGGAAGCTGCCGCCTTCCTCCTCGGCGCCGTGCGCGGCCTCTGCCGCGAGTGGGATCAATCCCGCTATGTGGCCAAAGAGCTCCACGTGACCGGCCTAGAGGAAGAAGGCGATCAAGCCGAAGATGAAGGTGTAGAAGGCGACCGCCTCGGTCAGCGCGAAGCCGAGCCAGCGGATGCTCTGCAGCTCGTCTTTCATCTCGGGCTGACGGGCAACCGACTCGATCTCCTTGCCGAAGATGAAGCCAATGCCGATACCGGCGCCGATCGAGCCGAGGCCGGCGCCGACGCCAAGGGCGATTGCCTTGCCGGCTGATTCGATCCCTTCATCGGAGATCGCGGCGACTACAGGGGACAGATCCATTGAGAACAGGCTCCTTTTCTAGTGGCTGGCGGAGGTCGCTCCGCCAAGGTAGATCGCGGTGAGGGTCGAGAAGATAAATGCCTGAAGGGTCGCGATAAGGCCGACCTCAAGCACGAAGAAGAAGAATGCGAGGGGGAAGGTGAGCGCGCCGAGCGCGGCGATCCCGAGCAGCACCGCCAACCCACCGCCCATGAAGAGCAAGAGCAGATGGCCGGCGAGGATGTTGGCGAAGAGTCGCACCGAGAGCGAGATCAGGCGGGCGAAGTGCGAGATCGCCTCGATCACGAAGATGAATGCCTTGCCGATCGGGTTCATCTCCTCCAGCCCCGGCGGCAGCCAGCTCGCCAGGTAGGGGATGAGGCCCTTGGACCGGACTCCTTCGTAGTGGTAGGAGAGCCAGACGACCAGGGTGAGGACCAACGGGATCGAGAGGTTGGCGGTCGCCGCGTAGATCGCGAAGGAGGGGATTTCCAGGCCGAAGACGTTGACCGCGTGCTCGGTGTTGGTCGGCAGCGGCAGGAAGCCGAGCATGTTCGAGAACCAGATCCAGAAGAAGAGCGCGGCCAGGAAGGGGAACCAGCGCGAAGCCATCTTCGGCTCGAGGTTGCCGCCGGTGATCGTGTTCTTGGTCATGTCGTAGGCGACCTCGATCGCCGTCTGCACCCGGTTCGGCTTCTGCGCCATGCGGCGCGAGATCCAGACCATGACGAAGATCGTCAGCGCGCTCGCCAGGACCAGGTAGAGCACCGCCTTGTTGATGCTCAGGTCGATGCCCGCGAGTTCGAGCGTGATCCACGGTTCGAGCTTGAACTCGTTCTGCGGCTGGAACGATTCGTCTTTACCGGAGCTGCCGAAGATCAGCAGCATCAGGATCGCGACCGCGAAGTAGGCGCCGATCCCGATAAAGACTTTGGTTTTCGTCTTCATCCGGCCTGGCCTTCGGGCTCGAAGAGGTGAACGAGTCCCTGAGCGGCAAAGGAGATCGTGAAGAGGACGAGCAGCAGCACGGCGGCGGACAGGCCCACTTCGCGGTCGGCGATGCCGCCGAGTAGCACCGCGGTGACCATCAGCCAGACGCGGCCGAGCGTGGACGCCGCGACGAACCCCATCGCCCGCTGGCGGTTGCCGGCTATCAATTCGGCAGCAGTGCGGCGTCCCGCCAGCACCTGGATCCCGCGCTGGGCGAGCCAAGCCGCGGCGGCTACGGCGTAGCCGAGCAGGGGCAGCCCACCGAGCACGAACACGGCGAGGGCGGCGGCTAGCGCCAGGAGATCGACATGCTTGGGAGGAGACATAAGTCTGCAACAGCCGCCCGTCTCACAGTGAGTGGGCGGACGAGCGACTATATCCGAAAGGGTCGACGATCGGCTTTCTAGAGCCAGTTCGTGAGGCTTGTCACAACCTCGCACAAAGTCTGCCGAGGCGTTAAAAGCCCCTCCCGGCAGGGGTTCCACTTAACTTTTTCTGAAGACAGTCATCTGCTGTCCGCGAGCCCCACCGCAGAAAAAGTACAAGACGTTCCACCCCTACCGGGAGGGGCTCTCGTCGGCCGGCAAGATTGCCTCGAACTCGCCGGTCTCGGGGTCGACGACGCCGAACTCGCCGGTCTGTGGATCTACGCGGCCGAAACGACGCAGCTTGAGGATCTCCAGCACGTAAACCAGATAGACGCTGGCCGCCAGAGCGAGTAGGCCAAAGATGGCGACCACCGCGGTCCAAAGGGGATCGAAGTTGCCGTGGTCATCGCTGTAGGGGACGAAGCGCAGTGCTAGGGCAAGCGCGGCCATCACAAAGGTCCAGCCGTAGAGGTAAGCCAGGGTGCGTCGCTGTGAGAAGCCGATGTCGGCCATCCGATGGTGGAAGTGCCAGCGGTCGGCTTTGTAGACCGGCCGGCCGTATTTGAGCCGCTTGGCGACGACGAAGCCGGTATCGAGGATCGGCACGGTGAGGACGATCAGGGGCAGGAAGAGAGCGATGACGGCATTGGTCTTCAGCGCTCCCTGTACCGCCACCACGCCGAGCAGGAAGCCGAGCAGGTTGGAGCCCGTGTCCCCCATGAAGGTGCTGGCCGGCGGAAAGCCGTGGCGGAGGAAGCCAAGCGCGGCGCCGGCGGTAAGCGCTGCCAACACGCCGGCGGCGTTTCGGTCTAGCGAAAGGGCGATCACCGCGAGGGCGGCGCCGGAGATCACGCAGACCCCCGCGGCCAACCCGTCGACCCCGTCGATCAGGTTGATCACGTTGATCATCGCGACGATGCCGATCGTCGTGCCGACGTCGCCGAGGTCGATCGAGCCGCCGCCGGGCAGGCCCAATAGTTCGACCGAGCCGGGGTTGAGCTGGCCGAGGAAGGGGACGGTGAAGCTGTCCACCGTCACGCCCGCCGACACCGGCACGATCACCGCCACGGTCTGGCCGAGCAGCTTTGGCGCCGCGCCGAGCTCGTAGATGTCGTCGAGCATGCCGACGACGGTGATCAGCGCCGCACCGGCGACGATCGCCTGCGTCTCTGCATCCCAGGGCAGCCAGATCAGCGCCGCGACGAGCACTGCGGCAAAGATCGCCAGCCCCCCCAGGCGCGGCGTCGGCGCGGCGTGCAGCGAGCGCTGGTCGTCGGGGACGTCGATCGCGCCGATGCGTCGGGCAACCCGGTCGGTGACCGGCACCAGCAACAGGGCGAGGATCCCCGCGAGGAGGAAGGCGAGGAGGGCTTCGACCGAGGCTGGCACTGCTCCAGGCTAGTTTGCGTACCTGTCGAACCAGAGGGTGAAGGCGATCAGTCCCCATAGCTGGCGGCTGAGGTCCTCGCGACCGCTGCAGTGGCGATCGAGCAGGCTCGTCACGGTCCCGGGGTCGAGCCAGCCCTGTCGCGAGACCGACTCGGCCGAGAGCGTTTCGCGCGCGAACCCCTGCAGCGGCCCGCGCAGCCAGGCGGCCACCGGGATCGAGAACCCCTGCTTCGGCCCGCTCAGGACCTCCTTGGGCAGCAACGGCGCCAGGGCCCGCCGCAGCAACCGCTTCTTGGCCAGGCCACGCACCTTGAGCGGGGTCGCCAGGCCAAGGGCCATGGCGGCGACCTCATTGTCGAGGAAGGGGACGCGCAGCTCCAGCGAGTGGGCCATGCTCGAGCGGTCGGTCTTGACCAGCAGATCGTCGACCAGGTAGATGCCGAGGTCGACGTCCTGCAGGCGGGCGAGGGGTTCCGCTCCGGCGGTCTCGGCGTAGCGCTCGCGGTAGATGTCGACCGGGTCCCAGTCCGGGTCGCGGTCGCCCAGCAGGGAGGCCTGCAGCTGCCGAGAGAAGATCTCCTTCCAGGCGTGGTGGCGCTCTAGCGGTGGCAGCCCGGCACCCCGGGCGAAGCGCTTCGCTTTGTAGTCGAGGCTGACCTTGGAGTCGGAGCTGGGCAGCATCTCGGCGAGCGGTGCGGCGACGGCGGCGAGACGGCCGACGCGCGGTGCGAGCAGGTCGGCGACGTAGGTGTAGTAGCCGCCGAAGAGCTCGTCTCCCCCCTCACCCGAGAGGGCGACCTTGACCTCGCCCGCCGCCAGCTCGGAGACGAGGTAGGTCGGGAGTGCCGAGGAGTCGCCGAAGGGCTCGTCGAAAGCCTCGACCAGCTTCGGGAAGAGCTCGACCGCATCGGGTCGCAGAACGATCTCGTGGTGGTCGGTGCCGTAGCGCTCGGCGACCAGCCGCGCCCGGTCGAGCTCGTCGAAGCTCGCCTCCTCGAAGCCGACCGAGAAGGTCTTGACCGGGTCGGCCTGCTCGCCGGCGGCAAGCGCGACGATGCCGGCGGAGTCGACCCCACCGGAGAGCAGCACACCGACGGGGACGTCGGCGACCAGGTGGGCGCGGATCGAGTCGCGCAGCGTCTCGCGCAGCTCGTCCGCCAACTCGTCCGCCGGACGGCGCCTAGTCTGGGCGGCCGGGACGGGTTCGGGGCGCGCGTACCGCGTCCGCTCAACCTTCCCGTCGCACCAGGCGAGCAAGGTTCCGGCGGGAAGCTTGCGCGCCTCGGCGAAGATCGTCAGCGGCGCCGGGATCGAGTTGAAGGCGAGGTAGGCGGCGACGGCCCGAGGGTCGATCTGGCGCGAGAAGCCGGGCTGCTCCAGCATCGCCTTCAACTCGGAGGCGAACGACAGGGTGCCGCTGGCGAGGCGGTAGTAGAGCGGCTTGATCCCGAAACGGTCGCGGGCGAGGAGGAGGCGGTGCCCGCGGGCGTCCCAGAGCGCGATCGCGAACATCCCCCGTAGGCGCTCGACGAAGCCGTCGCCGTGCTCCTCGTAGAGGTGGACCAGGACCTCGGTATCGGAGTGCGTCGCGAAGCGGTGGCCGCGCCGCTCCAGCTCGCCGCGCAGCTCGCGGTAGTTGTAGATCTCGCCGTTCTGGACGACGGTGATGCTGCCGTCCTCGTTGGAGATCGGCTGGTCGCCGTGCTCGAGGTCGATGATCGAGAGCCGCCGCATCGCCAACGCGACCCCACCGTCGTGGAAGAGACCGTCGCTGTCGGGACCACGGTGAGTGAGCCGCGAATTCATCCGCCTCACGGCCTCGACGTCCGCGACAGCGCCTCGCTCCGCCATCGCCACTCCACAGATGCCGCACATGCAGCGGCAGTCTGTCAGCCGGGGGCGGCGGGGCCGCGGCCCAAGACCTTGACCACGGTCGCCAGGAGGACGCTTATGTAGAGGGAGACGGAGCGGTCGGCTATGTACTCCATGTCGTGGGCGAGCTTGTCGGCCCAGGACTCCTCGCGGGTCATCCGGGTCTGGGCGAAGCCGGTGACGCCGGGGCGGACGACGAGACGCTGCCAATACTGCGGGATCTCGCGGCAGAGCTCGGTGAAGAAGGCCGGCCGGATCGGCCGCGGCCCGACCACCGCCATGTCCCCGCGCAGCACGTTCCACAGCTGCGGCACCTCGTCGAGGTGGATCTTGCGCAGCGCCCGCCCGATCCGCGTCACCTCTTCCTCGGTGCGCCTGGTCAGCTCCTCCCCCAGGTACGGGCCGAGGCGGTCCTCCGCGTCGGGCTTGAGGGTGCGGAACTTGTACATGCGGAAGAGCCGCCCGCCCCTGCCCACACGGGCACCGTGGTAGAAGAGCGGCCGGCCGGAGGTGAGGACGATCGCCAGCGCGGTCAGCGCCAGCAGCGGCGCCAGAATCAATAAAAAAAGAGATGAAATAAAGATGTCTAGAAGCCTGAGAATCGGATCGACCGGACGCCTCTCCCCGTCGCCTGCAAGCGCGATGAAACCATCCAACTCGGCCTGGACGTCGTCGGGCAGAGCGAGGGATTCAGCTCGAGATTTGACTTGCCGCGGGATGGTCGGCTCCGACGGTACCTAGGATCGTCTCGACGAGGAGACTAGGGCCCCGCCTGGTCGGAGACGCGTCCGCGGTCCGTTTCTCGAGCTCGATCGCGCGCGGGTCGGTCAGCGGCCGCAAGCGGCCCGACCTGATCAACGCTTCGTCGACGCCGCCGAGCCGCCCACCGTAGGTCGTGTAGACGGGCGTGCCGAGGGCCGCCGCCTCGCGGTTCATCGTGCCGCCGGCGGAGACGACGAGGTCGGCGAGAGCGACCAGGCTCTGTGCCTCGACCGCGCCGGGGGGCAGGATCAGCGAGGGCAGTGCCAGGCTCTCGACCAGCTCGCGCTGTGCCTGCGTGCGGGGCAGCACGACCGCGTGCACGTTCTCATCGGTGCCGAGCCTTTGCAGCACTTTCGGGAAGAGCGGGTTCGACTTGCGGTGATAGAGCGAGACGTCGGGCGGCGGGCGGACGATCACGACGACGCGCCCGGTGTCGACCGCGAGCCGCGTCAGGGCATCCGGGTCGGGCTCGAAGTCGAAGAGGTAGTACTCCTCCTTCAGCCCCGGGTAGGGGAAGAGCTTCTCCGGGCCGACGCCGAAGCGACGCAGGCGCTCTGCCGGCACCGTGTCGGGGAACATCACCCGCCTGGCGAGCCGGCAGCCGATCCGGTGCTGAGTGACCGCGTACTCGTAATCGTGCATGTTGGCCTCAGGCACCCCGAGCAACCGTGCCGCGATCGCCAGGTCGTTGGAACCGTGGGCGAGAGCGAGGTCGAAGGAGCGCCCGCGGCCGAAGCCGATCATCGCCGTGGTGCGCGCGCCGAGCCGGGCAGCCTTGCGCAACCGCGAGGCGCCGCCGTGGCGGCCGATCGGCGTGTGCTCCATTCCGTGCAGCTCGAGCAGCGCCTGCGTCTGCGCGTAGTCGCGCGAGGTGACCTCGACCGTG
Organism: uncultured Solirubrobacterales bacterium; assembly: GCA_963716735.1. Classification (GTDB taxonomy): domain Bacteria; phylum Actinomycetota; class Thermoleophilia; order Solirubrobacterales; family 70-9; genus VRUE01. The sequence goes on along the minus strand of OY970321.1, from coordinate 2,671,421 downwards.
TGACCCTGGGCGCGGAGGCGCTCGATGATCGGGCGCAGGACCAGCACATGCGCCGGCGCGCTCATGTCCACCCAGATGTTCAGCGAGTCAGACAGCTGCGGCGGCCAGCTCGGGATAGAGCGGGTAGCGCTCCATCAGCACCCTGGTGCGCTCGGCCAGCGCCGCCTTCTCGGCTTCGAAGTCGCCGCTGAGGGCGGTGGCGATCACGGCTGCGATCTCGCTCAGGTCCTCCTCGACCAGGCCACGGGTGGTCAGCGCCGGGGTGCCGATCCGCAGGCCGGAGGGATTCATCGGCGGCCGCTCGTCGAAGGGGATCGCGTTGCGGTTGACCGTGATCCCGACCTCCTCCAGGCGAGCCTCGGCGGTCTTGCCGTCGAGGCCGCTCGGGGTGAGGTCGACGAGGACGAGGTGGACGTCGGTGCCGCCGGTGAGGACCGGCACGCCACCGGCTTCGAGCCCGGCGGCAAACGCCTGCGCGTTGGCGATCGTCTGCTTCTGGCGGATCCGGAACTGCTCGGTAGCCGCGATCCGCATGGCAACGGCCTTGGCCGCGATCGTGTGCATCAGCGGCCCGCCCTGCTGTCCGGGGAAGATCGCTTTGTCGATCGCTTTGGCGTGCTCCTCCATGCTGAGGATCATGCCGCTGCGCGGCCCGCAGAGGGTCTTGTGGATCGTCGTCGTGACCACGTCGACATACGGCACCGGGTTGGGGTGCTCGCCGGCGGCGACGAGGCCGGCGAAGTGCGCCATGTCGACCATCAGCTTGGCGCCGACCGAGTCGGCGATCGCGCGGAAGGCGGCGAAGTCGAGCTGACGTGGGTAAGCCGACCAGCCGGCGACGATCAGCTTCGGCTTGTGCTCGTGAGCGAGCCGCTCGACCTCCTCCATGTCGACCCGCAGATCCTCGCGGCGAACGTGGTAGGCGACGATCTCATAGAGCTTGCCGGAGACGTTGAGCTTCATCCCGTGGGTGAGGTGGCCGCCGTGGTCGAGCGCCAGGCCCATGATCGTGTCGCCTGGCTCGATCAGCGCCATGTAGGCGGCGTTGTTGGCCTGGGCGCCGGCGTGGGGCTGGACGTTGGCGTGCTCGGCGCCGAACAGCTCCTTGGCCCGGTCGATCGCCAGCTGCTCGGCGACGTCGACCTCCTCGCAGCCGCCGTAGTAGCGCTTGCCCGGATATCCCTCGGCGTACTTGTTGGTCAGCACAGAGCCGACGGCTTCGAGCACCGCCTGCGGCACGAAGTTCTCCGAGGCGATCATCTCCAGCGTGTTCTGCTGGCGGCGCAGCTCGGCATCGAGCACGGCCGCGATCGCCGGATCGACCTCGGAAAGTGGTGCGGCTTGAAGGTTCTCGGGTAGCTCGGCCAACGTGGAGCGACGATACCAACGGCTCGGGATAGCCTGCCGCCGGTGAAAGCTCGCGCGACCATCGGAATCGCCGCCCTGTTGCTGCTCCTCGCAACGGCAAGCGCACCCGCGGCGGAGATTGAAAATCCCTGCGAAAGCGCCGAAGCGCGGCAGCTGCTCTGCCCCAACCTGAGAATCGGCAAGCCGGCCGACATCTACCTCGATTCCTACGAGGGGAAGCAGCTGCTGCGCGCGACGAGCGACGTCAAGAGCCACGGCAAGGGGCCGATGGAGTTGCGAGGCCACCGCAACGGCTGGCACTCGATGCGCGTCAACCAGCGGATCCACAGGGTCGGCGGCGGTCGCCTCTTCCTCCGCACCGACGCGACCCTGCACTTCACCGACGTCGGCACCTACTTCGGCGGCAGCTACTGGAAGGTGCACCAGCTTGCCGGCTTCACGCTGCGCAGCGTCGGGCCCGACGGAAACCTCGGCCCAGTCGTCCGCACCAGCCCCAAGCTCAACTACTGCCTGCGCGACCTCGAGCGCACCCGCCCAGGCAAGCGCTCGCCGCGAACCCGCCACTACCCGGGTTGCAACCAGGACCCCTACACGGACGCGGTCACGCTCGGCACCTCGGTCGGCTGGTCCGACATCTACCCCGCCCCGTACGACAAGCAGTGGATCGACGTCACCGGCCTGCGTGGCTGCTTCGCCTACACGATGACCGTCGACCCCAAGCACCTGCTCTTCGAGTCCGACGAGCGCGACAACTCAGCCAGCCGGCTCGTCCGCCTCCCCTATCGCGGCCAGCCGGGCTGCTAGGTCCCCCGGGGAGAGCCCGCCCTCGCGCAGGACGGCCCACTCGTCCTCCCGCTCGAAGCCGGTGAGGTCGACGACGGTCGAGGGCAGGCCGGTCAGCTCGCCCCCGTCGATGGCAAGGTCGGCCGTGGCGACGATCTCCGCCGGAACATCCTCGAAGCTCGCCGGCGCCGGCTCGCCACTGCGGTTGGCCGAGGTCTGGAAGAGCGGGCACATCGCGCCGGCCAGCGGGCCATCGATCAGGCGGACGCCGAGCCGGGCGGGATCCTCCCGGCAGGCGAGCGGATAGCGACCCTGCGGGTTGGCGACGATCAGGGTCACCGGGCCGGGCAGCAGAGCACCCACCGCGAGTCCGGTACGCGGCTCGAACCCTTCGACCAGCTCCCGCATCGCCAGCGGCGAGAAGTACATGACGGCCGAGGGCTTGCCGTCGTCGCGGCCCTTGATCTCGTGAATGCGCGCGATCGCCGCCGGGTCGAGCGGATCGCAGGCCAATCCATAGAGCCCGTCGGCGGGAAAGACCGCGACCCCGCCCTCGGCGATCGTCCGCTCCAGGGCAGAGCGTGCCTGCTCGGCCCCGTCCCGCGCGATCGAGACGAGCTCGCTCACTTCCGCCCCCAGACGATCCGCGGAATCCCGGCCAGGTCGGGGCGGGTCTCGATCTTTGCGAAGCCGGCCTCGAAGAGCAGCTCGCTGACCGCGGAGGCCTGCCCGGCGCCGACCTCGAGCGCCAGCGCCGGTGCTGCCGCGGCGGCAACGGGGATCGCGACGCGCAGGACGTCGAGCCCATCCGGCCCCGCCAACAGGGCCTCGCGCGGCTCCCACCCGGTCACCTCGGGCTCCAGTCCACCCCATTCCGACTCGGCCACGTAGGGCAGATTGGCGACGATCAGGTCGAACCCATCGGCGTCCGGCGGCAGCATCGCCTCGACGAGCTCGACTCGATCAGCCAGGCGGAGGCGCTCCGCATTCGCCCGCGCGACTTCGAGCGCCGCCGCCGACGTGTCGGTGGCGATCACCTCGCAGGCAAGCAGCTCGTCGGCGATTGCCAGCGCGACGGCGCCCGAGCCGGTCCCCATGTCGAGCACGCGTTGCGGGGCGATCTCCAGCGCCAGCTCGACCAGCAGCTCGGTCTCGGGGCGCGGAATCAGCACCCGGCGATCGACCTGCAGCTCGATATGGCGGAACCCCTTGCGGCCGAGGATGTAGGCGACCGGCTCGCGGCGCAAGCGCCGCCGCACCATCTCGCCGAACAACCTGGCTGCGGCCGGCGGCACCCCGGCCTCAGGCTCAGCCGCGAGCCGCGCCCGCTCCCAAGCGGTCGCCTCGGCCAGCAACAGTTCGGCGTCGAGGCGGGGTGTTTCCACACCTGCGGCTCGCAGTGCATCAGATGCAGAAGCGAGTGCTTCCCGAACGGAAGACAAGTCAGTGCTGGGGGCGGGTCATCCGACCGCCGCGGCCTCGAGCCGTTGACGCTTCTCCTCCGCGGCCAGGGCATCGCTGAACTCGGAGAGGTCGCCGGCCAAAACGCCTTCGATGTTGTGCGAGGTGAGCTTGATCCGGTGGTCGGTAACTCGGCCCTGGGGGAAGTTGTAGGTGCGGACCTTCTCGGAGCGCTCGCCGCTGCCGACCTGCGCCTTGCGCTCGGCAGCGACCTTGGCCTGCTGCTCGGCGAGCTCGCGCTCGTACAGCCGCGCTCGCAGAACGCGCATCGCCTTCTCGCGGTTCTGCAGCTGCGACTTCTCGTCCTGCATAGAGACGACGATCCCGCTCGGCTTGTGGGTGATCCGCACCGCCGAGTCGGTCGTGTTGACCGACTGCCCGCCCGGCCCCGAGGAGCGGTAGACGTCGACCTGCAGGTCGTTCTGGTCGACCTCCACCTCGACCTCCTCGGCCTCGGGCAACACCGCAACCGTCGCGGTCGAGGTGTGGATGCGCCCCTGGGACTCGGTCTCGGGCACCCGCTGCACGCGGTGAGTGCCGCCCTCGAACTTGAAGATCGAGTAGGCGCCCTCGCCCTTGACCGCGAAGGTCACCTCCTTGAAGCCGCCGACCTCGGCCACCGACTGGGAGAGCACCTCGGTCGCGAAGCCGCGCTCCTCCGCGTAACGGGTGAGCATCTTGTAGAGGTCGCCGGCGAACAGCGCCGCCTCGTCCCCCCCGGTCCCGGCGCGGATCTCGACCAGCACGTTCTTGGCATCGTTCGGATCGCGCTCGACCATCGCCAGCCGGATCTCCTCTTCGAGCTCGGCCAGCCGCGCGGGGGCCTCCTCGACCACCTTGCGAAGCTCCTCGTCCTCCCCTTCCTCGAGCAGCTCCTGCGCACCCTCGAGATCGCCTTTCAGCGTCCCGTACTCCTTGGCCAGCATCTGGGCAGGCTGAAGCTCCCGATACTCCCGTCCAACTTCCGCGTACTTCTCGCGGTCGCCGATGACGGCGGGGTCGGACATCTGGGCCTCGAGCTCAGAGAATCTGTTTCCGATCTGCTCGACAAGCGCCTCGATCATGATCGTGAACCATAGGCGCATCTCCCCCGGCCATTACTCCTTCGGCGTGCAGGGAAAGCTCAGGCTCGCCGAGATGGTCGTCGTTTCCCCATCGTGGACGCCGTCGCGAACTTCATCCTTGAACACACCGCTCCCTTTGACCTTGATCTGACCGTCGGGGCATTTGGTCAGGTCGAAGCTCTTGCGCTCTCCCTTGTAGGTGTAGAGGCGCTTGATCTTGAAATCGAAAGCCGTCACGGAGCCGCTCCCACCGGCGATCACGGGGATCTTCGCCACACCTCGTAGCCCATAGCGGCCAGCCTTGACCGGGCTGAACTTCAGGCTGCTGACGACCGCCGACGGGGTCGGCACCGTGATGAAGGCATGGAGGAACATCGTCGTCGTGCCGCCTTTGACGCCACCGTTGAAGATCGTGATCGGGCTCTTGACCAGGATCGGCTTCTGTTCCGGGAAGGCGATCTCCGCCGCTCCCTCGCCGCTACCGACGATTGCAGCGCCGCAGGCCTTTATCGCGGCTTTGGTATCGCGCGCCTCGAGCTGCCCGGCCTTGCAGACGGGCAGGCCGTGGGCGTCGAACGCGCCGTTCCTGTCGACGTAGATAACGCCTTCCCGCAACGCGGGCGGATGCGTGGCGTCGCTGGTCGCGATCTGCGCGCGGGTGCGGAAGGACGCCGGCGCGAATTCGTGGCGCGGGTAAGCACGCGGCGAAAGCTGGCCTTCCACCTTGAAGACCAGGTTCCCCGCCCGGATCGTGGTCCAATTCGCCGCGGCCACGGCGGCGATGACAAATGCAAGGACCAATCCCACGTTGAAGGCCAGAATGAAGCCTCTCCGTATCCCCATCGTTCCCCTTCCCGGCAATGCCGAACCAGTGGCATTCCGCTTCGATATAACAGTTGTGATGCATCAGAGCGGATACCCAGCTATGTATCAATTGGTTTTCCGAGACCGGTTCCGACAACCCGATCTCTGCTCGAGCGCAAGGCGATGAAGCTCAAGCCGATCTCGTTCATGGTGCTCGGCATGCTGCGTCTCGGCGCCACCTCGGGCTACGCGATCAAGAAGGCCGCAGACGCCTCGACCAGCGTGATCTGGCCGGTCTCCCTGGCGCAGGTCTACCCCGAGCTTGCCCGGCTCGAGGAGCACGGCCTGGTGAGAAGGCACGAGGATCCGCAGGGCGCCCGCGCCCGCTCCAGCTATGAGCTCACCGAGGATGGCGAGGAAGCCCTGCTGACCTGGCTCCGCTCGGCGCATGAAGTGCCGCTGCAGGCTCGCATCGAGGGCATGCTGCGGTTCTTCTTCATCGACGCCCTGCCCAAGCACGAGCAGGTTGCGATGGCCCGACGGGCGCAGGAGCGCCTGAGCGACTATCGGGGCCACATGTACGACAAAGACCTACGTGGCGCGCTCGAAGACTTCGAGGAGGGCGGGATTCGCGGGCCGGTGCTCGCCGGGCTGTTCGGCGAGGCGCTGCTGCAGCGCGGCGAGGAGTGGCTGGCGCAGCTCGAGGCGCTGATGCAGGCCGAGATCGACTCGGAAAGCGGAAGCTAGGCGACGATCTCGATCGGCGACTCGCCCTCTTTGAGCGGAGTCTCCTCGTCGAGAACCTTCTCCAGCGCCGCGATTGCCACCGCGAGCTGCTCTTCGTCGGGCTCGCGCGTGGTCAGGTTCTGCAGCATCAGGCCCGGCCACATCACCGCCCGCACCCAACGTTTGCGCCTGTTTTTGCCGGCCCACTTGATCACCTCGTAGGAGAGACCGGCGATCAGCGGGATGCCGAGGATGCGCGAGGCGACCAGCCAGTACCAAGCCGGCAGGCCGATCGGGGCGAAGACGAAGATCGCCAGGACCATCACGATCAAGAGGAAGCTCGTGCCGCAGCGCGGGTGCAGGCGCGAGTAGAGCTTGGCCCGGGCAGGGACCAGCTCATCTTCGGCCTCGTAACAGGAGATCGTCTTGTGCTCGGCGCCGTGGTACTCGAAGACCCGGCGCAGGTCCGGCAGGCGACTGATCAGGACGATGTAGCCGATGAAGATCGCCGTCCGCAGGATCCCCTCGACGAGCCAGAAGAGAAAGGCGTTGCCCAGTTGATCCTTGATCAGGCTGGTCAGCCCGACCGGGACGACGAAGAAGAGCCCGATCGAGAGAGCCAGCGAGAAGACGATCGTCAAGCCCCAGACCCAGCCGCCGATCTCTTCCTTCTCGCCCTCATCGTCCTCCTCCATCTGCGCGTTGGCGGAGATCGCCAGGGCGCGGAAGCCGATCTTCAAAGACTCGCCGAGGGCGACGACGCCGCGAATAACCGGCACCCGCCAGAGGCGGTGGCGCTTCGCCCAGGGAACAAGCGATTCGGAGCTGAGCTCTACCTGGCCCTCGGGGTTGCGTACGGCCACAGCCCAGGTCGAGACGCCGCGCATCATCACTCCCTCGAGCACGGCCTGCCCGCCGACCGGCGCGTCGCGCTTGGCGACGAGAGCGCCGTCGGGCATGCGCAGCGGGTCTGCCCCGTTCGAAGAGACAGCTTCAGCGCGCGGAGAGGCTGTCTCCGCGGCCATCGCTTACTTGGAGGCCTTGGCGTGCTTGGCGGCGCGCCGCTGGAACCGCTCGACCCGCCCGCCCGTGTCGACGAGCTTCTGCTTGCCGGTGTAGAAGGGATGGCACTCCGAGCAGAGCTCGACGTGCAGATCCTCCACCGTAGAGCGGGTGTAGAACTGGTTGCCGCACGAGCAATGCACGTGCGCGAGCTGGTACTCGGGGTGAATTCCTGCCTTCATCGCCTACAAAGTCTAGAGAAGTGCGCAAGCACGCCTGTGCAAGGGTTGGGAAATGGCCCTGATCTGCCGATAGCTGGGCATGACCGCGAGGCGTCCGACCGGCGAAGACAGCAGGCTCGCGCGCGCTCTTCGCGGCGCCCTGGCGATCCTGCTTCTCGGCGGCACCCTGCTCGTCGCGCTTCACTACTGGCTCGGCGTCGGCGGCAACCTCAACTTCGCGATCGGCAGCGTCGTCTACGACGCCGTCGTGCTGGGGGCCGGTGTGGCCTGCCTGGTCAGAGCGTCCGCGTTCGGCCAGGAGCGAGGGGCGTGGATCCTGCTCGGCATCGCGATCCTCAGCTGGGGGGCCGCCGAGGTCTACTGGGCCGTGTTCATCGAAGGCAACCCGAGTGCGCCGTATCCGTCGCTTGCCGACGTCGGCTACCTGGCCTTCTACCCGCTCGCCTACACGGGCCTTGCGATGCTGGTCCGCGCCCGAGCCCACGAGATCAACTGGCGGCTCTGGATGGACGGTGCGATCGCGGCGCTGGGCACCGCCGCACTCGGCGCGGCCTTCGTCTTCGACTTCGTCGCCGACAAGGCGGAAGGCACGGCGTTGCAGGTGGCGACGACGCTCGCCTATCCCCTGGGCGACATCGCAATGGTGGCGATGGTCGTCGGCGTGATCGCGCTGACGGGCTGGCGGCCCGGCCGAACCTGGTCCCTGCTCCTGGCCGGCCTCTCGGCCCTGGTCATCGCCGACATCGCCTTCACCCTGCAGGTGACCGACGAAGCGCTGCCGGACGGGAACTGGATCGACCCGATCTACCTGATCGCCGCCGTCTGTCTGGGCGCGGCCGTGTGGCAGCCGGCGGAAGCGGCGGAGATCACCTCGCCGAGCGAGAGCAACCAGCGGCGCGAGATCGTCGTTCCGGCGGTCTTCGCCGGAGTGATGATCGGCCTCTTCGCGATGCAGTACTTCAGCGCGACGAGCGGTCTCTCGACCATCCTCTGGGCATCGACGATGACCGCCGTGATCGTGCGCCTGGCGATGAGCGACAAGGAGAACAAGACGCTGCTGGAGCAGGTGCGGACCGATGAGCTGACCGGGCTCGGCAACCGGGGGCGCCTGCAGGTCGATCTTCCCGTCCGGTTTGCCAATGCGAGCGAGGCGAAGCCGGTCAAGCTGATGCTCTTCGACCTCAACGGCTTCAAGCACTACAACAACACCTTCGGCCACGGCGCCGGGGACGAGCTGCTGACCCGGATCGGGCACGCACTGCTGAATACGCTCGGCGACGAGGGGACGGCCTACCGGATCGGCGGCGACGAGTTCTGCGTGCTGCTCACCTGCCCGCCGGAGCGCTTCGACGAGGTGGCTCGCGAGACGACCAAGGCGTTCACCGCGACCGGCCCCGGCTTCGAAGTCACTTCGTCATGGGGTGCGGTGGCGGTGCCCGAGGAGGAGGACGAGGTCTCGATGGCGCTGCGCCTCGCCGACGCACGCATGTACGCCCAGAAGGAGTCGCGTCGCGTCGCCCGCAACAACTTCCTCGAGCCCAGCGTGGCTGTCAGCCGGCGCTGAGCGCGACCAGAAGCGAATCGAGCGTGCGGCCGACTTCGGCCCGCATCTGCTCCGGGTCCTCGGCCCGGGCGACCAACATCGCCGCCTCATCGAGGGCGCCCATCAGCACGTGTGCAAGCGGTCGCACCGGCTGCGCCCGAATCGCGCCGGCATCGACCGCCGCCTGCAAGGTCGCCTCGATCAGGCCGAGCCCGTGCTCGGCGGCGATCTCTCGCCAGCGGTCCCAACCAAGGACCGCTGGCCCGTCTAGCAGGACGATCCGCTGCGCCTCCGGCTCGGTGGCGGCCTGGAGGAACATCTCAGCGCCAGCTCGCATCGCCTCCAACGGCGCCGCGGCACCGGAGTTGAGCGCCCCGTCGGCGATGCGCTGCGCGAGCTCGACCTCGATTCGTTCGTAGACCGCCTCGAAGAGGTCGCGCTTGCCGCCGAAGTGGTGGTAGAGCGCTCCACGGGTTACGCCGGCGGAGCGCACGATCTCCTCGGTGCCGACAGCGGCGTAACCGCGCTCGGCGAAGAGAGCCCGCGCTGCTTCGATCAGCGCGTCGCGCGTCGATTCGGAGCGTTCCGCCTGGGTCCGTTTGACATTCATACAGTCTGTATGTAATTTACCAGCCTCATCGGCCGGAAACACGCCCCGAGGAGGATGCAATGAGCCAGTCAGAGCAGCGCCACGAGATCGACCTGCCCGCGGGAAGGATCCGCTACCGCGAGGCCGGCGAGGGCAAGCCGGTCGTCTTCGTCCATGGCTACCTGGTCGACGGCCGGCTTTGGGACGGCGTCGTCGACAACCTCGCCGATCGCTGCCGCTGCTTCGCTCCCGACTGGCCGATCGGCGCCCAGCAAATAGCAATGAAGCCCGACGCCGACCTCTCCCCCTATGGCATCGCGGCGATCGTCGCCAGCTTCCTCGAGGCTCTCGATCTGAACGACGTGACGATCGTCGGCAACGACTCGGGCGGTGCGATGTCCCAGGTGCTCGCCACCCGCCACCCGGAGCGGATCGGCCGCCTGGTCCTGACGAACTGCGACACCCACGAGAACTTCCCGCCCGGGATCTTCAAGACGATGCCGCCGATCGCGGCTCTGCCCGGCGGCATGTCCGTGCTGGCCGCGCCATTCCGCATCCCCGCCCTGGCCCGGGCCGCCTTCAAGCCGTTCTCCAAGAAGCCGATCCCGCCCGAGTTGATCGCATCCTGGATGGAGCCTGCCCTTCACGACCCTGGGGTCAAACGCGACGCCAAGAAGGTGACGGTCGGGATGAACAAGCGCTACACGCTGGAGGCGGCGGAGAAGCTGCGCGGCTCCGAGCTGCCGCTTCTGCTCACCTGGGCCCCGGGCGACAAACTCTTTCCGCTGAAGTACGCGCAGCGCCTCGCCGGCGAAGTCCCGAACGCCCGCCTGGTCGAAATCTCGGACGCGAAGACGTTCGTGCCGCTGGATCAGCCCGCGCAACTTGCGGACTTAATTGCCGATTTCCGCTAATTGCACTTTTTTTCGTCTGACGGAGGGGAGAAACTTCCTTAACGCCCCCTACAGGACGGAGAGGGATTCATGCCCCAGGAAATCTTCGACCAGGATCGGCCCACGAGGAGAAGCGCGATGGCGAAGCGGCTCGACGAAGCCTTTGCGGGCTGCGAGCAATGGACCCTCGCACCGCCCACTCAGCGACGCAGCGAGGCCGTCTTCAGCCCGGCGTTGCCGAGCTCCTCGAGGATGATTGGCAGGGCCGCCACCGTGCGTACCCAGGAACCGGGGGCGCTGTAGTAGTCGGCGTCGTGCAGCAGGACGATGTCCCCGGGGCGGGCTGAGCCGGTCGCCCGATTGGCGATCGAGCGCGCCGTAGCGCTCCCCCGCCAATCCCTCCCCCATTGCGACCAGAGCACCGGCCGCCAGCCCCGCTGCCGGCACGCTCGCAGGGCGGCGGCGCTGTATATCCCGTAGGGCGGGCGGTGGTCGGCGATGGCCTGGCCACTCGCGCTCTCGATCGCCTCCCGCCCCCGCTCCAGGTCTTCGTCGAGCCGATGTCCGGTCAGGCGCAGGGCGTTGCGATGACGGTGACAGTGCAGCGCGACGCGGTGCCCAGCCGCGACGATCTCCGCCGCCAGCGAGGGACGGCGCTCGACCTGCTCTCCAGCGAGGAAGAAGGTCGCCGGCGCGCCCGCCTCACGCAGGATCTCCAGCACAAGCGGCGTGCCCTGCGGATGCGGGCCGTCATCAAAGGTGAGCGCAACGCCCTCGGCGCCCTCCTGGCGCCGCACGATCCCGTACCGGGCCGCCACACCCGGGACGACGGGAGCGAGGGCCTGGATCAATGCCCGTCGGCTGCGGCGTTTCGCGGGGCCGCCGGCTCAGACGCCTGCACCGCGGGGGCGGCAATGGCTTCTTCGTCCTTGCCGAGGTGGATGCGGCTCTCGAGCGGCCGGGCGATCACCCGGTAGGGCGTCTCGCGGTGGATCACCGCGAGCAGCATCACGGCGGCCACGGCTACCAGGCTGACCGCCGTCGCGACGCGCTCCATCCGCAGTCGCCAGACCGGCTGCGGCTTGATCCGCGGCCGCGCCGTCAACACGCGAGAGGCGATCGACGGGAGCGAGGCAAAGGAGGAGTCGGGCGAACGGCGTTCCCGCGTCAGGTGGCGCAGCGTCGAGGTGAGCTCGTGCTCGGAACGCGCCACCTCGGCAAGGCCAAAACGCTCGAAAGCGGCGTTGTTAGCTCGCAGGTGGCCGGCCGAGAAGCCGTAGGAGACGACCGGGCAGCCGCGGATGTGGGCCTCGAGTACCGTCAGCCCGGCGGTCGAGTGGACCATCGCGTCCGCCGCCGCCATCCAGTCGCTCATCTGCTCGGTGAATCCGATCACCCGGACCCGCTCGTTGTCCGCGTAGTGCTGCTCCAGCTTTTCGCGCGCCGCCTCATTGCGGCCGGCGATGCAGACGACGAGGGTGTCCTCGCCGGCGAGCGCGGCGTCGATCGCGCCTTCGAGATCGCCGATCCCCCAGCCGCCACCCGAGACGAGCACCATGCGGGCATGAGCCGGCACGTCAAGTGCCTCGCGTGCGGCGGCACGCGTACGCGGCATCAGGAAGTCACGGGCGATCGGCGGCCGCATCCACTCGACGCAGCCCGGACCGACCAGCCGCTCGACCTCCTCGATCGACTCGGGGTGGGTGACGAAGTGCAGATCGACCCCGGGATGCGCCCAGTAGCGCAGCCCGGCGAGGTCGGTGATCGCCGACTGCACTGGCACCAGCAGGCGCCGGTTCTCGCGCAGCATTCCGAGCACCGCCGTCACGCCGGGATAGGTGGAGACGACGACGTCGGGCTGGTGCTGTTCGACGACGCGCATCAGACCCCGGGCGCCGAGCAGGTAGCTGAGGTGGTGCATCAGCCAGCGCGTCGGCGCGAACTTGGTGATCAGCCAGTACTGGAGGTCGAACAGCCAGGGCATCCAGCGGAAGGTGAAGCGGGATCCGTCGCGGGCTACGGAAGACGAGATCCGGCCCATTGCCTTGAGGCCGTCGACGATCTCGACCGTGGCGCCGGGGATCTCTCGTTCGACGTCGTCCTTGATCATCCGGGCGGGGAGGTCGTGGCCCTCGCCGATGTCGGCGGTGAGCACGAGAACCCGCGGCGACCGCTCGCCTATCTCCTCGCTGGCCCCCTCCAGGAGCGAGCCGGGAGCGCGGCCGTTGCCGTTGCCGTTATGGCTCAGAACCGGCTTCAGGCCGGGGATCGGGTCGGGGGGACGGATGCAGCCGCGTACCCACTCGACGTAACGGCGCACCCCCTCGCGAAAGCTGGTCTCGGCCTTCCAGCCGATCTCATCCAGTGCCCGCTGGTTGGAGATCTCCTTGCCGGGGAAGTCGCCGGGGCGCGGCGGGGTGTGGACGATCTCGCAGCCGTCGGTGTTTTCCTGGACCCGCTCGGCGATCTCGAGGATCGTCACGACCTCGTCTCCGGAGAGGTTGTAGGTGCGGCCGGCAGCCTCGGGCGCCAGCGCGGCGACGACGCCGTCGGACAGGTCCTCGACGTAGATGAAGCTGCGCGTCTGACTGCCGTCGCCGGCGATCGTCAGCGCCTTGCCTTCGAAGGCCAGATCGGTGAACTTGGCGACGACGCCGGCGGCGCGGGCCCGTGGGCCGTAGGGGATGCCGAAGCGCAACACCGTGCACTCGAGGTCGTAGAGCTCGGCGTAGCCGGCGCAGTAGGTCTCACCCGCCAGCTTGGTCGCGGTGTAGAGGTGACGTGGGGCCGGAATCGGCGTCGCCTCGTCGACCGCCTGCTCGGCGCAGTCGCTGTAGACCCAGGTGGTCGAGCCGTAGACGACGCGACCGACCTCGGCCCGACAGGCGGCCTCGAGCACGTTGAGAGTGCCGCGGGTGTTGACCTCCTCGGCCAGCACCGGGTCGGCGAGGACGTGGGCGACGTCGGCGACCGCGGCCAGATGGATGACCGCGTCGCAGTCGCGCATCGCCAGGTCGAGGTTGGCGGGATCGGTGATGCTGCCGGTGAAGGTCTCGACTTCGAGTGGCGAGTGGTAGGGAGAGGCGCTGAGGTCGAAGATCCGCGGTGTATGCCCGTCCTCCATCAGGCGGTCGACCACGTGCGAACCGATGAAACCGCCGCCGCCGGTCACCAGGACTCTCATGCTTCCTCCTCTGCGAGGGCATCGTCCCGGCTCTCCGGGCGGTAGTAGAGCGGCACGCACCAGTGGTTCTCGGCCACCCAATCGGTATTGGGAAGGCGCTCGTCGCGGCCCATGATCCGGTGGCAGGGCTCCTCGTAGACCCGCCCCGTCGACTTCTCGATCGGCTCGAAGACGATGTACTTGTAGAGGCCGGAGACCATCCCGTCGGGCAGCTCGGGTCGCGCCGGATGGAGGACATCGAGGTGCTCGTGCGCGTACTGGTTCTTCCAGGCGACGATCCCCTCCATACGGTCGGCCTGGACCAGGCCGAGGGCCGCGGTGAACTCGCTCATGCGGAAGTTGAGACCGTCCACCTCGTGCGCGAACTTGCCGTAGTTGCGGAACTTGGCCGCGAACTCGATTAGCTCGGGGCGGGCGGATACGAGCACTCCCCCCTCCCCGGTCGACACGGTCTTGGTCGCGTAGAGCGAGTAGACGCCGGCGTCGCCGAAGCTCCCGGGCTTGCGCTCTCCCCACTCGGCACCGTGGGCGTGGGCGCAGTCCTCGAGCAGGAAGATGCCGTTCTCACGGCAGTAGGCCGCGATCCGCTCGGAATCGAAGGCGATGTGGCCGCCGATGTGGACGAGGATCGCCGCCTTCGGCTTCGTGCGCTCGGCCTTGCGCTCGAAATCCTCGAAGGACATGCAGAGGTCGCCCCGGTTGCAGTCGACGAACTCGACCTCGGCGCCGGCGTTGATCGCGGCCAGAGGCGTCGCCATGAAGGTGTTGGACGGGCAGAGCACGGTCTCGCTTCGCACGCCGGCGAACTCGAGCGCGGCGAGGGCACCGCCGGCCCAGCTGGACAGGCCCAGGCTGGGCAGATCGTTCCATTGCGACCAGCGCTGCTCGAAGGCCTCCAGCATCGCGCCCTCGGACCACTGCTCGGAGTCGAGCACCTGGGTCCATAGCTCGAAGAGGCGAACGCGATCGCGATGATCGAACCCGATCGCAAACTTGCTCGCGTCGAGCGAAGGGCTGACTGGAGGAGGCAAAGCGGGCGCAACGCTACCAGTGAGACAGGACCTGATGCGGCGCATATCGGCGTCCTCGGTCGCTTGCGTGCGAAGCACGCGGCGCTCTCTGCGTCCTTGATCTGCTTGATCAGGTCCTGTCTCGGGCGGATTCCAAAACGACTGCGACTGAACGGGAACCGGCGAGCAGCATCGTTCCCACCACCGCCACCCCTATAAAGGCGACTAGGGCGATGCCACCGAGGGGCGTGTCACCCCAGGACTCGCCGAAGATCAGCGGCGCCAGCAGAACCGGGACGAGGATCTGGACCGCGAACATCACCGGCGCCACGTGCGTTGCGGCGCGCCGCTGTAGGGCGCTCATCTCGCTCAGCAGCGCCAGGCCCTCGGAGGCCGCGGCGGTGCCCAGCCAGAGGGCGGCGACGACGATCGCCCCGGCGGCCAGCTCGTCGGTGAGCAGCTTGCTGGCGATCGCGGTCCAGGCGTAGCCGCAGCCGGCGCTGACCACCGCAAGCGTGGCGATGTTCGCCCATCCGACTTTGACCCCCTCCTGGTGTGGTGAATGTCGGAAGCGCGCCCGCAGGGCATAGGGAGCGGCGATCGGAATCGCGACCAACGCCAGGGCGAGCGCGATGGCTCCGGCGCCAGCATGGTCGGTGGTCCGCTCCGGCGCTGCCAGGGCAACTCCGGCCACACCGGCGACGATGGCCGTCACGGCAACCCACTCCCGCCGCCCAGGCCTCTCCCCCAGCCGAGTAGCGCCAAGCCAGAGCAACAGGATCAACCCGCTGGCCAGGCACGGCTGCACAACCGTCAGCGGTGCCAGCAGCAACGCCACGATCTCCAGCGGCCAGCCCACCAGCCCCAGCGCGGTAGCCCCCAGCCAGCGCCGATTCCGCACCAGCTTGCCGATCAGCGACACCCGCAGCGAGTGCTCACCCGGCACCTCCCGAACCTCCAGCGCCTGCAACGCGATCGAGGTGTTGTAGAGCAAAGAAGCTCCAACCGCCGAAGCTATGCCGAGGACCACCACGAGCCGACCCTATCCAGCCACACAAAGGCGGACGAGCCACCCTCCGGCGGGCGGATACTCAAAATGCCGGGCTAATTAGCCCGGCATTTGTCCGACGGAGGGTGGCTCGTCCCGGCCCTACGTCTCTTGGTAGAGCGGGCCATCGCCGCCCTCCGGCAACGTGAGGCGGCCGCCCTTGGCGGTGATCGCGCCGCACTGCACGCAGTTGGAGGCGGTGACGTGGACGTCGACTTCGGCGGCGCCGTTCTCGAGCTGCTCGTCGGGGATCTCGTAGACCTGGGCCGGGCACATCGAGACCCAGGTCTGGGCGATCTCACGCGGCACCCTGGTCTGGATGCGGACGTGGTTGGGCGCGTCGTCGCGGGTGGCGTTGCCGGAGAGGAAGACCGAGTCGAGCTTGTTGAAGGTCAGCTCGTTGTCGGGCTTGACGTACATATCGCCCGCCTTGCCGATCTCCATCTCGTTCTCTGCGTCGTCCTCCTGCTTCCAATGGCCGCCGGGGAAGTTGCCTTTCGTGACCGTCATCGCCGATGCGAAAGCGCCACCAAGGAAGAAGCCTTTGGAGAATGGCTGGCGCATGTTGCGCGATTCGTGCAGGTCCTTCTCGATCATCGAGTTGCGGACCTTCTCGTCGTAAGCCTCGAAGTTGACCGAGTCTTCCTTCAGCGCCGCGACGATCGACTCCGCCGCGTACATGCCGGCGTGCATCGCGTAGTGGACGCCCTTCAGGGTCGGGATGTTGACCATGCTCGCCGCGTCGCCGGCGACGACCATGCCGGGGACGGCGAGGCGCTTGGGCATAGCGAAGTAGCCGCCGGAGGGAATCGTCTTCGCCCCCCAGGCAACCCGCTTGCCCCCCTCGATCAGCTTCTTGATGAAGGGGTGGGTCTTGAAGAGCTGCAGGGCGTCGTGGACGCTGAAGGTCGCGTCGGTGTAGTCGAGCCCGGCGACGAGGCCGATGCAGATCTTGTCCTCGCCCATTGGGTAGATGAAGCTGCCGCCGAACTCGTTGAATTTGGGCGACTTGCGCAGCGGCCAGCCCATCGTGTGTATCACGCGGTCGAGCGGCTCCTTCACCTCCCAGACCTCTTTCACCCCGAGCTCCCAGCGCATCGGGTCAGCCCCGTGCATGTCGAAGTAGTCGTAGGCGGCGTAGGTGAGGTGGCCGACGGTTCCCTCGGCGAGGACGGTCGCCTTGGCGACAACGTCGGAGCCGGGCTCGAAATTGCCGAGCTCTTCACCATCCTTGCCGCGACCGCGGTCGCCGGAGCGCACGCCCTTGACGACGCGATCCTCGACCAGCAGCTTGGTCGCGGCGGTCTCGGAGAGGATGTAGACGCCGGCTTCCTCGGCCTTGTCGGAGAGAAAGCGGCCCAATTTGGCGACCGAGGTGACGTAGTTGCCGTGGTTTTTGAAACCGGGAGGCGGTGGCTTGACCGGAATCGCTTTCTTCGACGTCAGCAGGTAGACGGCGTCCTTGGTCACCTCCTGGTAGACCGGCCACTCCGACTTGTCGAGGTCGGGGAACAGCTCTTCCATCGCCGAGGGCTTCATGTTGGCCCCGGATAGCAGGTGCGCCCCGGCGACTTTGCCCTTCTCGATCACCGCTACCGGCACTTCACCCAGCTTCTCGGTCAGCTCCGGCTCGTCCTCCAGCAGCTGCATCAGCTTGTTCGCGCAGGCGAGCCCGGCGGGCCCGCCTCCGACGATCGCGACGCCAACCTCTATTCGATCATCCTCCGGGTCGGTCGGCGGGCCGATCACGTCGGCTGCGTCAAACGGCGGCGGGAACTCGCTCGGTGCTACTGCTGGCATCTCGACTCCTTTGCGACGGCCGAGCCTGCGCTCAGCCGCCCTTCTTAGCCTTGATGGCTTCCGTGAGCTTGGGGACGATCTTGTGCAGATCGCCGACCACGCCGAGGTCCGAGAACTCGAAGATCGGCGCGTTCTGGTCCTTGTTGATCGCGAGGATGTTCTCCGAGCTCTGCATCCCGACCTTGTGCTGGATCGCGCCGGAGATGCCGGCGGCCAGGTAGAGCTTCGGCGCGACCGTCTTGCCGGTCTGGCCGATCTGGGCCGCGTAGGGGTACCAGCCGGCGTCGACCACGGCGCGGGTAGCGGCAACCGCCCCGCCCATTGCCTCGGCCAGTTCCTCGCACTGCTTGAACCCCTCCGCAGCACCGAGACCGCGACCGCCGCCGACGAGGATGTCGGCGTCCTCGATGTTGACGTCGGCACCGCGCTGCTCGCCGCGCTGCACCAGCTTTGCCTTGGTCGACCAGGACGAGAGCTCGACGTCGACGTCGACGACCTCGGCGCTGCCGCCGCTCTCCTTGGCGTCGAATGCGTTGAGGCGACCGATGATGATCCCCGGCTCGCTGACGTAGCCGACGTCGGCGATCTGGGAGTCCTGCAGGATCGGGCGCTCGACGACCAGCTTGCCGTCCTGCACCTTGACCTGCGTCACCTCCATCGTCACGCCCGCGTTGAGACGAGCGGTGAGGCCGGCGCCGATCTCGAAGCCGAGCAGGCCGCCACCGAAGAGTGCGTAGCCGAAGCCCTCGTCCTGGATGACCTTGGCCATCGCGTCGATGATTGGCTGAGCCAGGCCCTCGGGCACGCTCTTGGCCCGGTAGACCTTGGCCGCGCCCCAGTTGCCGAGCGATGCGCAGGCGTCGTCGGCGACCTCGCCGACTACCAGCGCAGCGGCCTCGCCGCCGATTTCGCCGGCCAGCTTGGCCGCCTCGGAGATTGCCCCGAGCGAGTTTTTGTTGAAGTTGCCCTCGTCGTCGTGGAGGGCGTAAACCAGGATGCCTGCCATCTAGATCAGCTTCCTCTCGTCGAGCCAAGCGACGATCTTTTCGACCGTCTCGTTGGTGTCCTCGTCCTCGATGATCTCCCCGGCCTGCTTTGCAGGCGGCGGGTTGAGCGCGAGAACCGCGGTCTTGGAGCCGGCCTCACCGACCATGCTGGCGTCGATGCCGACGTCGCCGGTCGCCTTGCCGTCGAGCGGTTTTTTCTTCGCCCCCATGATCGCTTTCAAACTCGGGTAGCGCGGCTCGTTGATTGCGTCGCCGACGCTGATCACAGCGGGCAGCTCGATCTCGACCGTGTCGTAGCCGTACTCGGCCTGGCGCTCGCAGCGCAGCTTGCCGTCGGTGACGTCGATCTTGATCACCTGCGTCAGCGAGGGCATCTGCAGGTGGTCGGCGACGACGGCACCGATCGTGTAGCACTCGCCGTCATCGGACTGCTGGCCGAGCAGGACTAGGTCCGGGCTCTCGGACTCGAGCACTTTGGCCAGCGAGTAGCCGGTGGCGCAGACGTCGGAGCCCTGCAGAGCATCGTCGGAGAGGTGCACCGAGCGGTCGGCGCCGAGCGCCACCGCCTTGTGCAGCGCGCGGACCGCCGAATCGGGGCCCATCGTCACCGCGACGACCTCCTCGACCGGGATCGCGCCGCCCTCCTTGATCTGCATGGCGGCCTCAATGGCGTGGGTATCGAAGGGGTTGAGGTTTTTCTCGCCGCTACGGTCCAACCGCATCGTTCCGGAGTCGATGCGCTTCTGGACGGCGGCGTCCGGAACCTCCTTGACCAGGACGCAGATCTTCAACTTTCAAGCCTCCTTGGCTGTTGCTCAGGCTGTTGACTGACTAGTCAATCAGTCTATCTATACATCAGGACATGTGCTATTCGGCGTGACCTCGATCACGCTTGAATCAAGCTTCTTCCCGCTCATGGCGCGCTTCGGCGCCGGAGCGGATGAAATCGACGATCTCATCGGTGCCCGAACCGGGCGTGAAGACGGCAGCCACTCCCAGCTCCTTCAACTCGGGGATGTCGTCGGCCGGGATCGTGCCCCCGACCGTGACCAGAACGTCGTCGACTCCCTGCGCCTTGAGCAGCTCGACCACCCGCGGTACCAGCGTCATATGAGCGCCAGAGAGGATCGAGAGGCCGACCGCGTCGGCGTCCTCCTGGATCACCGTCTCGGCGATCTGCTCCGGCGTCTGGTGCAAGCCGGTGTAGATCACCTCCATGCCCGCGTCGCGCAGCGCCCGGGCGATAATCTTGGCCCCGCGGTCGTGCCCGTCCAAGCCAGGCTTGGCGACGACGACGCGGATCTTGCGGGCGATTGCTGCCTCCATAGCGGCGGGGACATTAGACGACCGGGGGGAGAAATTTCGTCGCTGAACCCTTTACCACCGGATGCGTGGGTCAAATGACCACTCGACGGGTGGGCGCGGACGCGATGCGGCGATCTGGGCCCTAGCGAGGCGACAGCACGGCGCGATCGCGCGCCGACAGCTCTTGAAGCTTGGGCTCAGTGCCCGCCGGATCGAGCGACGGATCGCCTCCGGGCGGCTGCATCCTCTGTGGCGCGGGGTCTATGCCGTGGGCAGACCGCAGCTCAGTAGACACGGGCGCTGGATGGCGGCGGTGCTCGCGTGCGGGCCGGATGCGGTGCTGAGCCACGGCAGTGCCGCGGCGCTATGGGGTTTCGGGATAGAGCAGGGCGGCTTGATTGACATTTCTGTGCCGGCCGGGAGACGCAGCCGATTGCATGGGATCCGCGCCCACCGCCGCACGGAGGCGGTGCTCGGCGATGCCCTCATCCACTACGGAATTCCCCTCACCTCGCCCGTGCGCACGCTGATCGACCAGGCGACGCGGCTGAGGTCAATGCAGCTCGAGCGCGCCGTCAACGAGGCCGACAAGCTCGACCGAGTGAGAGCGGACGTCCTGCACGCGTCGCTCGACGAGTACCGCGGCCAGCCCGGCGTTGCGCCGCTGCGAAAACTCCTCGACCCGCTCGCATTCCGACTCAGCGACTCTGAGCTCGAGCAGATCATGCGGCCCTTGGCACGCAGCGCTGGGCTCCCAGCACCGGAGACCAAAGCGTGGGTTAACGGCTACGAAGTCGATTTCTTCTGGTCTGAGCTGGGAATTGTCATCGAGGCGGACGGACTGAAGTACCACCGAACCGCGTCCCAGCAGCGGCGCGGTTTGGAGCGTGATCAGGCCCACCTCGCCACCGGGATGTGGCCACTCCGCTTCTCCCACTGGCAGATCAAGCACGACCCCGTGCACGTGCGAAAGATCCTCCGCAGCGCCGTCTTCCGAGCGCAAGCCGCGGCGAATGGGAGTCGGCTGAACCCTTTGCCACCGAATGCGTGGGCCAAATGACCACTCGACGGAAGTGGGTGGCTAGAAGACCGGCGACTCGGTGTACGTGCCGAAGACCTCTTGCAGGGCGGAGATCATCTCGCCCTCGGTTGCGCGGGCGCGCGCGGCCTCGATGATCGGCGGCATCAGGTTGGCATCGGTCGCGGCGGCGCGTTTGAGCTCCACCAGAGCCGACTCGACCGCCACGCCGTCGCGACGGGCGCGCGTCGCCGCCAGGCGGTCGGTCTGCTTGCTTTCGAGCGACGGATCGATGCGGAGGATCGGCGTCGGCTCTTCATCCTCTTGAACGAAGTCGTTGACGCCGACGACGATCCGCTGGCGCTCGTCGACCTCGCGCTGGTAGGTGAAGGCGGCGTCGGCGATCTCACGCTGAGGGAAGTTGCGGCGGATCGCCTCGACCATCCCCCCCAGCTCGTCGATGCGGGCGAAGTAGTCGTAGGCCGCAGCCTCCATCTCGTCGGTCAGCTTCTCGACGAACCAAGAGCCACCAAGCGGGTCAGGCGTGTTGGGCGCGCCGGACTCGAAGGCGATGATCTGCTGCGTGCGCAGCGCCACCCGCACCGCCTCCTCGGTCGGCAGGGCGAGCGCCTCGTCGAAGGAGTTGGTGTGCAGCGACTGGGTGCCGCCGAGCACTGCCGCCAGCGCCTCCAGCGAGGTGCGGACGACGTTGTTGAGCGGCTGCTGGGCGGTCAACGAAACGCCCGCGGTCTGCGCGTGGAAGCGCAGCCGCATCGACTCCTCGCGCTTGGCGCCGTAGGTGTCGCGCATCTCGCGCGCCCAGATCCGACGCGCGGCGCGGTACTTGGCGATCTCCTCGAAGAAGTCGATGTGGGCGTTGAAGAAGAAGGAGAGGCGGGGGGCGAAGTCGTCGACGTCGAGGCCCCGCTCGAGCGCCCGCTCGACGTAGGTGAAGCCGTCCTTGAGGGTGAAGGCGAGCTCCTGCTGGGCGGTCGACCCAGCCTCGCGGATGTGGTAGCCGGAGATCGAGACCGGGTGCCAGCGCGGCATGTTCTCGGTGCACCACTCGATCATGTCGGTGACCAGGCGCATCGCCGGCTCGATCGGGAAGCACCACTCTTTCTGGGCGATGTACTCCTTGAGGATGTCGGTCTGGATCGTGCCGCCGAGTTTGTCCGCCGGCACCCCCTGCTCCTCACCGACCAGGACATAGAAGGCGAGCAGGATGGCGGCCGGCGCGTTGATCGTCATCGAGGTGGTGACGCCACCGAGTGGGATCCCGTCGAAGAGCTGCTCCATGTCGTCGAGGCTGTCGACGGCGACTCCCTCGCGGCCGACCTCGCCAAGGCTGCGCTCGTGGTCGGAGTCGTAGCCCATCAGCGTCGGCATGTCGAAGGCGGTCGAGAGCCCGGTCTGGCCATGGTCAAGCAGGTAGTGGAAGCGCTCGTTGGTCTCCTCGACCGTGCCGAAGCCGGCGAACTGGCGCATCGTCCAGAGCTTGCCCCGGTGCATCGACTCATAAGGACCGCGCGTGAACGGGTACTCGCCGGGGCGGCCGATCGACTCCTCGGGGTCGGCCGGCGCGGCCTCTGGGCCGTAGAGCGGCCCGATCGGGTGCCCCGACATCGTCGTGCGCTCAGCCTCGCGCTCTTCGAGTGGCCTCTGCCTGGGCTCGGTAGCCATGCAAACAGTCTAGGCGCCACCGCCAGACCCCCGGCGACCGGACGTGCCTCAAGTTAGAGGCCGCTATGGGTACTCAACTTGAGGCACGTCCGCTTAGCGGCGGACCGGGAAGCGCCGTGGTGGAGGCTTGCGGCGGGCGGCGATGCGGGAGGCGCCGAAGCCGGCGATCGTCGTCAGCAGGGTGACCGCGAGCGCGACGAGGCGGCGGCCGAGCTGCTCGAAGCGCATCGTCTGCCAACCTTCCTCACGGGCGATCTCGGCCAGCGGCGGGTCCGGGTTGACGGCGACCGGATTGCCGACGGCACGCAGCATCGGCAGGTCGGAGATCGAATCCGAGTAGGCGTAGGAGGCGCCGAGGTCGATCTCGTGCTCCGCGGCGAACGTCTCCATCGCCTCGACCTTGCCCTTCCCGTAGACGAACGGCCCGTCGAAGCGGCCGGTGAAGGTGCCGTCCTCGCCGACCTCGTAGCCGGTACCGATGCCGCCGTCCATCCCCAACACGGCGGCGAGCGGCTCGACCACGCCGTTGCCCGCGGCGCTGACGATGAACGTCGCCCGCCCGGCATCCTGATGCGCGTAGACCTCGTCGAGCATCTGCGGGTAGATACGCGGCAGGATCGCCGCAAGCACCGCGGGATTCATCCGCTCCAGGCTGCGGGCGGGGACGCCGGAGATCAGATCGCGGGCGACGCGCAGCACCTCCGTGGTGCGCTCGTCGGTGGTGCCGCGCAAGCGGTAGCGCAGGTGCTCGACCCCCCAACTCGCCAGCAGGCGACGGGAGACGATCCCGTGCCGAGTGGCGACGCGGGCGAACTGCATGCCGCTCGACCCTGCCATCAGGGTCTTGTCCAGATCGAAAAAGGCAGCAGTGCGCTGCAAGCGCTCAGACCTCGATGACTATGGCGTCGCCCTGGCCGCCGCCCGAGCAGATCGCAGCCACGCCGAGGCCACCGCCGCGCCGGCCGAGCTCGTGCACGAGCGAGCCGACGATGCGGGCGCCGGAGGCGCCGATCGGGTGGCCAAGGGCGATCGCGCCGCCGTTGACGTTGACCTTGTCCTCATCGACACCGAGCATCCGCATCGAGTTGAGAGCGACCGAGGCGAAGGCCTCGTTGATCTCCCAGAGGTCGACGTCCTCGGG
Source organism: uncultured Solirubrobacterales bacterium (assembly GCA_963716735.1). GTDB lineage: Bacteria > Actinomycetota > Thermoleophilia > Solirubrobacterales > 70-9 > VRUE01. The sequence goes on along the minus strand of OY970321.1, from coordinate 2,647,750 downwards.
GCTCTTGCCGATCTTCTCGAGCGCCTGCTTGGCGGCGTTGGCGGGGGTTTTGGCCAGGTAGGGGAAGTCGTCAGCGACGGTACCGTAAGAGAGCACCCGCGCCAGGACGGTGCGGCCTTCCTTCTCGGCCCACTCGTCGGAGGCGACGACCATCGCGCCGGCGCCGTCGTTGACGCCCGGAGCGTTGCCGGCGGTGTGGGTGGCATCGTCGCCGCCGATCGCCCGCAGGCCTGAAAGCGTCTCGACCGTCGTCTCCGCCCGGATCGCCTCGTCGACCTCGATCGTGTTTTCGCCCTTGCGCGACTTGACCGTGACGCCGACGATCTCGTCGGCGAGGCGGCCGGCGTCGGTCGCCTCGGCGGCGAGCCGGTGCGAACGCTCGGCGAAGCGGTCCATGTCGGCACGAGTGATCTCAAGCTCGTTGGAGACCTCGCTCGCCTCGTTGATCATCTGCTTTTCGGTGAAGGGATTGGTGAGCCCGTCGTGGACCATCGCGTCGATCGTCTCGACGTGGCCCATGCGGTAGCCGAAGCGGGCACCCGGCAGCAGGTGCGGGGCCCCGCTCATCGACTCCATGCCGCCGGTCACGGCGACGTCGGTGTCGCCGGCGCGGATCGCCATGTCGGCGATGCCGAGCGAGCGCATACCCGAGGCGCAGACCTTGTTGATCGTCTCCGAGGGGACCTCCTTGGGGATGCCGCCCTTGATCTGCGCCTGGCGCGAGGGGATCTGCCCTTGGCCGGCCTGCAGGACCTGGCCGAAGACGACCTGCTCGACCTGGTCGGGGTCGACCCCGGAGCGCTCCAGGGCAGCCTCGATCGCATGGCCGCCGAGATCGGTGGCGTCGAGCGAGGAGAGGGTTCCGCCCATCTTGCCGAAGGGCGTGCGTGCGGTTCCAAGGATGACGGTGCTGGGCATCTGGCGGCCTTTCTACGTCGGTTTATGCCGGGTCTCGGCTCAAGACAGGGCCGCAAGGCCCTGCGGGAACGATAGCGGGCCACCTCCTCAAGTTGTGGTTCCTTGGTCACGTAATAGTTGACTAAAGGAACTATGCGGCGAGAGTTCATAGACTCGACGCCCCATGAGAGTCGATGTCAGTCAACAGCCACTTGATCAGACCGAGGCCGACCTCTTCGTCGTCGGACTGTTTGAGGGCGACACGCTGCCCGACGAGCTGGCCCTGGCGTTCGGAGCCGATTACGCCAAGGCGGAATTCGAAAAGCTGTCGCTTCTCCATCCGGACGACCCTTGGCGTGGGCTCGTCGTCGGCCTCGGCGAGCGCGACGAGGCCGACGACGAGCGAATCCGCCTCGCGGCTGCCGTAGCCGCCAAAGAGGCCACCAAGCTGGAGGCGACCTCGCTCGCCTGGCTTCTGCCCGAGTCAGACCACGACGAGGCAACCGCCGAGGCACTGGTCACCGGTACGATCCTCGCCACCTACCGCTTCGACCGCTTCCTCAGCCGCGATCCCGAGGACCCTCCCCCACCGCGGGTCGAGTCGCTGACCTTGCTCGGCCCGGCGGCCATTGCCGAGGCCGCCGAGGCTGGTCGCATCTGCGCCGAGGCGCAGAACCGCGCCCGCGACCTGCAGAGCCTGCCGTCCAACGTTGCGACCCCCTCGTTCCTGGGCCGGCGGGCACGCGCGATCGCCTCCCACCACGAGGGGGTCAGCGCCGAAGTCCTCGGGCGCGACGAGATCGCCGCCAAGGAGATGGGCGGCATCGTCGCGGTAAGCCAGGGGACCGCCGAGGATCCGAAGCTGATCGTGCTCCGCTACGCGGGTGGCGGCTCGGGTCCGACGCTGGGTTTGGTCGGCAAGGGGGTCACCTTCGACACCGGAGGCATCTCGCTGAAGCCGTCCGCCTCGATGCACGAGATGAAGATGGACATGTCCGGCGCCGCGGCGGTGCTGGAGGCGGTCGGGGCGATCGCCGAGCTGGGCCTCGAGATCGACCTGATCGCGGTCGTCCCCTCGACCGAGAACATGCCGTCGGGCACCGCGATCAAGCCCGGCGACATCATCACCCAGTACAACGGCAAGACGGTCGAGGTCAACAACACCGACGCCGAGGGCCGCCTGATCCTCGCCGACGCTCTCGCCTATGCGGTCGAGCTGGGCGCGGAGAGGATCGTCGACCTGGCGACGCTGACCGGCGCCGTACTGATCGCGCTCGGCTCGACCTACGCCGCCGTGATCTCCAATGACGACGCGCTCGCCGACGAGGTGAGGGAGGCCGGCGAGACGACCGGCGAGCTGGTCTGGCGCCTGCCCCTCCACCCGGAGTACAAGGACTTGACCAAGGGCACCGTCGCCGACCTCACCAACGCCTCGGCGAAGCGCAAGGCGGGGACGATCTACGCCGGCTCCTTCCTCGAGGAGTTCGTCGGCGACACCCCCTGGGCGCATGTGGACATCGCCGGCACCGCCTGGGACGTCGGCCGCCCCTACACCGGCAACGACGCCAGCGGCTTCGGCGTCCGCCTCCTGGTCGAGTGGGCCCGCAAGCTGTCGTAGCGGTGTTCGCTATCCGTCCCATACGCGGATAGCGAACACCGGAACGTTTCGAGTCAGGGGCCGAGGATCATGCAGGTGGCTACGCCGTGGGCGAGCAGCTTGCCGCTGTCGGCGGCGGTCAGGTTGGCCTCCGAGGTGGCCTGCTTGCGTCCTCGATAGAGGACGTTGGCCTCACAGAGGACGCGGCCGGTGTCGCGGGTGATCGGGCGCACGAACTTGGCCTCCAGGCCGAGCGAGGTGTAGCCGACGCCGGCCGGCAGGGTCGTGTGCACGGCGCAGCCGAGGGCCGAGTCGAGCAGGGTCGCCGCGTAGCCGCCGTGGACGACGCCGATCGGGTTGTAGTGCTCCTCTCCGGGTTCACCTGAGAAGACGGCACGACCCTCCTCGACCTCGATCGGCCCCATCCGCATCGTCACCGCGATCGGGGGCGGCGGAACCTCGCCGGCGACGATCGCTTCCATGTACTCGATGCCGTTCATCGTCGCGCCGGCCGCGGCGGTGGGAACCGGGTCCTGCCAGACCAGGGTCCGATTGCGGCTCGTCTCCGGGCTCGACTCGGCAAAGGCCAGCGCGGCGTCGACCGCGGTGGCGCCGTTGGACTCGCCGCTCATCGCGCTCCGCGCCTGCCGCTCGCTGCCAGGCCCCCGCTTCCAGGGCGGCGATCCGCCGGATAGTGCAGATCCGCCGCAATCTCCGCCTGGCTGATCGAGATCCGCGGGGCCTTCGCTCGCCGCTGATGCCTATGTCGTGAAATCAGCCTCATCTTTGCCTCCAATCGGCCAAGGTTGCTTCAAGCAACCATCGATTGGGACCACCCTAGCCGACTCGGTTGCTTCACGCAACCTTGTGTGCCAAGATCACTCTCGTGCTTGGTTACGAGTATCCGGGGCAGGTCTGCTCGATCGCCAAGGCGCTCGAGGTGGTCGGCGAGCGCTGGAGCCTGCTGATCGTCCGCGACGTGATGAACGGCAACCGCCGCTTCGGCGAGCTGCAGCGAGGCCTGGGGGTCGCCCGCAACGTGCTCTCGGCCCGCCTGCAGCGACTGGTCGAGGAGGACATCCTCGAACGACGCCCGTATCAATCGAGCCCGGAGCGCTACGAGTACTTCCTCACCGAGAAGGGGCTCGACCTCTGGCCCGCCCTGGTCGCCCTGCTGGCCTGGGGCGATCGCCACTCCCCCGAGCCGGACGGCCCACCGATGCTGATCGTCCACAAGGAGTGCGGCGGCGAGGTCAACGACCGTGGCGTCTGCGAGAGCTGCGGCCAGGTCCTGCACGCCCGCGACGCCCGCGCGATACCCGGCCCCGGCGCCCTGGCGCAGCAGGATGGACACTTGTTGCCCCTATAGGGGACACAATGCTTCAATCGAGATGACGCGGGGCGACCAGGAGGAGCGAGATGGCGACGGTGGCTGAGACTCAAATCAAGGACAAGGTCTTCATCGGCGGCGAGTGGGTCGAGCCGCAGGGCGGCGAGACGATCGAGGTGATCAACTCGACCACCGAGGAGACGATGGCGACGATCCCGGCATGTACGCCGGAGGACGCCGACCTCGCCGTGCGCGCCGCTCGCGACGCCTTCGACTCCTGGTCGCAGACCTCGCGCGAGGAGCGCGCCGGCTACCTGGCGGCGATCTCCGCCGGGCTCGGCGAGCGCAGCGACGAGATTGCCGCGACGATCTCCCAGGAGCTGGGGATGCCGCTGACGCTGAGCCGGATCATCCAGGCCGGCCTGCCGATCGGACAGTTCGGGGCGATGCCAGGGCTGATGGAGGAAGTCGCCTGGGAGGAGGAGATCGGCAACTCGCGCGTGCTGCGCGAGCCGGCCGGCGTGCTCGGCGCGATCACGCCCTGGAACTACCCGCTCAACCAGATCGCCGCCAAGGTCGCGCCCGCGCTGGCCGCCGGCTGCACGGTCGTGCTCAAGCCGAGCGAGGTCGTCCCGGTCAACGCCTTCATCCTCGCCGAGGTGGTCGAGGCCGCGGGCCTCCCGGCCGGCGTCTTCAACCTCGTCACCGGCACCGGCCCGGTCGTCGGCGAGGCGATCGCCGGCCATCCCGGCGTCGACATGGTCTCCTTCACCGGCTCGACCCGGGCCGGGCGCCGCGTCTCCGAGCTCGCCTCGGCGACGGTGAAGCCGGTCGCGATGGAGCTTGGCGGCAAGTCGCCGAACGTGATCCTCGACGACGCCGACCTGAGCAGGGCGATCCCCGACGGCGTCGGCAAGTGCTACCTCAACTCCGGCCAGACCTGCAGCGCGCTGACCCGGATGCTGGTGCCGCGCGAGAAGCTGGCCGAAGCCGAGGAGATCGCCAAGGCCGCCGCCGAGACCTTCACGCCGGGCGATCCGTTCGAGGACTCGACCCGGCTCGGCCCGCTCGTCTCCGAAGTGCAGCGCGAGCGCGTCCGCGGATACATCGAGAAGGGCGAGGCCGAGGGGGCGAAGCTGGTGACCGGCGGCGCCGCGGCGCCCGAGGGGCTCGAGCATGGCTACTTCGTCCGTCCGACCGTCTTCTCCGCGGTGACGCCGGAGATGACGATCGCCCAGGAGGAGATCTTCGGCCCGGTGCTGGCAATCCAGCCCTACGACGGCGAGGACGACGCGGTCCGGATCGCCAACGACACCGTCTACGGCCTCGCCGGCGGCGTCTGGTCGGGGGACCAGGAGCGGGCGATCTCGATCGCCAAGCGGATCCGCACCGGGCAGATCGAGATCAACGGCGGGGCGTTCAACCCGCTGGCTCCGTTCGGCGGCTACAAGCAGTCGGGGCACGGGCGCGAGAACGGTCGTTACGCGATCGAGGAGTTGCTGCAGGTGAAGTCTCTGCAGCTGTAGTGGTGGGACGGGGCGAGGGGCGCCCGGCTGCTTGCTGGGTTTTTCGCCTCTGACGGTGCGGCCGTCCGAGGTTGTGGGTGGGCGAAAAAGAGGACGCCGCTGCGCTGCCGGGCGCCCCTCGCCCCGTCCCCTCCGGAGCAATAGGCTCTCGCGCATGAATTTCGAGCTTTCAGATGAGCAGAAGCTGATCCAGAGCACGGTGCGCGATTTCGCCCGAGCTGAGGTTGCTCCCGTTGCCGAGGAGCTGGATCGGGAGAAGCGGTTCCCCTACGAGATCGTGGAGAAGCTTGGTGGGCTTGGGTTGATGGGGATCCCGTTCCCCCAGGAGTACGGCGGGGGCGGCGCGGACACTCTCTCCTACGTGCTTGCTGTCGAAGAGTTGGCGCGGATCGATTCGTCGGTCTGCATCACGATGGCGGCGCACACGTCGTTGGGAACGATGCCGATCTACCTCTGGGGGACCGACGAGCAGAAGGACGAGTGGCTGCCGGTCCTCTGCAGCGGCAAGAAGCTGGCCTCGTTCGGCCTGACCGAGCCCGAGGCCGGGTCAGACGCCGGCAACGTCCGCACGACGGCCACCCTGGCCGACGGCGAGTGGACGATCGACGGCGCCAAGCAGTTCATCACCAACTCCGGCACCGACATCTCCGGCTGCGTCTCGATCACCGCCGTCACGGGCGACGCCGACGGCCGCAAGGAGATCTCCAACCTGATCGTCCCCAACGGCACCCCTGGCTACGAGGCCGGTGAGCCGTACCGCAAGATGGGCTGGAACGCCTCCGACACCCGCCCGCTCTCCTTCGAGGAATGCCGCGTGCCGGAGTCCAACCTGCTCGGCCGTCGCGGCGACGGCTTCAAGAACTTCCTCCACATCCTCGACGGCGGCCGCATCGGCGTCGCGGCGATGGGCGTCGGCCTCGCCCAGGGCGCCCTCGACGAGGCGATCGCCTACGCCAAAGAGCGCAAGGCCTTCGGCCAGCCGATCGCCAAATTCCAGTCGATCCAGGCGAAGATCGCCGACCTCTCGGCCCAGATCGAGGCCGCCCGCCTGCTCACCTGGCGCGCGGCACTGGAGAAGGACGCGGGCAAGTCGTTCACCCTCACCGCCGCCCAGGCGAAGCTGATCACCGGCCGCCTGGCCGTCCGCGCCACCGAGGAGGCGGTCCAGATCCATGGCGGCTACGGCTACATCGAGGAGTACCCGGTCTGCCGCTTCTACCGCGACGCCAAGATCCTCACCATCGGCGAGGGCACCGACGAGGTGCAGCAGATGGTGATCGCCCGCCAGCTCGGCTGCTGATCAGCGTTTGAAGAAGCTCATGCCAGAGTCGCTACCCAAAATTTGGGAGCCCAAGCGCATGGCTAGCCGAAGGTAAACGCATATCCCATAACCCCGTCCTCGGGAACGAGGCGAAGCGTGTGCGCCTCCACCCGGGGCAGATCGACCAAGCTGTAGAGGCGCTGGGAGGAGACCGTAACGACGCCGCCTTGAACGTCGGAACCGGCGAGGCCGGCGGGGATCGGCTTGCCGTCCAGCAGGACGCGCACGTCGCGGTCGCGGCCGGGTGAGCCAAGCACGAGGTAGACGCGTCTGGCGCCGAAGGAGAGGTCGAGCGAGCCGCCCGCCGCAGTCGCAGAGTCGAGCGTGATCCGCCATCGCCCGGTGTAGGCGAATTCGTTGTCGGCAGGCGCCGGCGGCGGCTGGAAATCGTGCAGGCCCGGCGAGAGCATCGGGTTGGTGAAGCGTTCGGCGCGGGCGGCGCCGAGGTAGGTCTCCGGCGTGGTCACCCCAGGAGACGGGGCGACGGCGCTGACGTGCGAGCGGCCGCCTTTCGGCGCGTCGCCCGCTTCGGCCAGCAGCTCGCGGATCACCTTTTCCTTCTCGCCGTATTCGCCCTCGCCGAAATGGGCGAAGCGGACCCTCCCCCGGGAGTCGATGAAGTACTCGGACGGCCAGTACTGGTTGCCGTAGGCGCTCCAGGTCGCGAGGTCGTTGTCCTGTGCGACCGGGTATTCGATCCCGTTGCGCTCGATCGCTTCTCCGACGTTGCCGGCGTCTTTCTCGAAGGGGAACTCCGGCGAGTGGACGCCGACGATCGTCAGGCCGTCCTTGCGGTAGCGCCTGTCCCAGGCGGTCAGGTAGGGCAGCGTGCGCAGGCAGTTGATGCAGCTGTAGGTCCAGAAGTCGACCAGGACGACGCGGCCGCGCAGGGATTTCAGCGTCAGCGGGCGTTCGCCGGGCGTCTTGAACCACTGCTGGTTGTCGACGAATTCGGGGGCCGCGCCATACACCGGCAGGCCCGAGTCGGGACCTGGTCCCGTGGCTTCGGGCATCGGCGCGGCTTCCGCCACCGCTTCCCCCAGCCCCCCACTCGATCCCCGCACTTCTGCCAGGGCATCGTGGGCAGCCGTCGTGTCCTCCAGGGGCTTCGACGGGTTGACCAGGAAGCTGGGCAGGTCGCTGGCGATCCTGTTCTGGAACCTGACGTCGTAGTTGCCCAGCATCGCCAGGGCGACGACGACCATCACCCCGCCCATCGCGACCTGCAGGCCGACTCCGCGGCGGGCAAGGGGCGCGACGACGCGTCGTCCCCCCAGCATCAGGAAGTAGAGGACGACAGCCGAGCCGATGCCGTAGCTGAGCGCCACCGCCAGCCGGCCGGCAGTGAATGACTGCGAGGCGGAGACCGTGATCACCCCGGCGAGGATCGGCCCCGCGCATGGCGCGTAGACGAACCCGAGGCTGCCACCCACGGCAACCCCGGACCAGAAACCGTCACCGCCGTTGCGCGGCCCGTCGGCCATTCCGGCGAAGCGGCTGAGCCACGCCTCGAGCCTGGCCGCCAGCGGCGGGATCATCAGCGTGACGCCAAAGGCGAGCAGGACGAAGATCGCCAGCTTGCGCAGCAGGTCGTCGGGCAGGCCGAGCGCCGAGATCACGTAGACCAGGGCGACGGTGGCGAAGGTGAAGGAGACGGCGAGGCCGGCGACGATGCCGAGCGGACGGCGGCGCCCGCCGGTTGCGCCGGCGGAGAGCGCGATCGGCAGCACCGGCAGCACGCAGGGAGAGAGCGCGGTAGCCGCGCCCGCCACGAAGCCGAACAGGATCAGTAGGACCATTCGCTCAACTCTCCACCACTTGCTTACGAGGAGACGACGTCGATCGGTTCAGCCGGATGCGGGCTGGGCGGTGACCGAACCCTCGGCTCGGCCGGCGACTTCGGCGTGGCGACCCACCGCCTCACCAACCCCGTAGTGGGAGCTGATGGCGACCTCGTGCTCACGCAGCAATGCCCGCGTCGGGTCGACTACCGGTGCCGCGAGCATGGCGTCGCGCACCTGGGCGGTCCAGACACGGCCCGGCATTGCCCCACACTCGCGTAGCGGGACGACGATCAGCTTGGCGCTGCGCCGGCGGCCGACCGCGACCACCAACCAGACCGGGTTACCGCCCTCGGCGTCGACGTAGACGCCCTCGACCCGGCCGACGGCCTTGCCGCCGGCGTCGTCCAGCTCAGATCCGATCCAGCCGAGCGCCTCGGCGAGGCTCGGCAGCGTCCCCGCCTCACTCATCGGCCTGGCGCTCCATCAGCTCGCTCGCCGCGCTGGCCGGATCGATCTCCCGGCGCACGACCCGCTCCAGCAGCGCCGCGGTCTCGGGGTCCCCCTCGGCCGTCGCCTCCATCCGCCGCCGCATGCGCGAGGTCGCGATCCCCAGGACCTCGTTGCGCAGGTTGCGGGCGCGCCGTTCCTCCAACGTCCCCTCCGCCTCGATGTACGTGCGGTGCTCGTCGATCTTCTCCGCCAGCTCCTCGACGCCCTCGGCCCGCGCCGCCTCGGTGCGCAGGATCGGCACCTGCCACTTACCGGGCTCGTGGGAGAGGGCGAGAACGCCGCGGACCTCGCGCACCATCGTGTCGGTCATCGGGTGGTCGGCCTTGTTGACGACGATCACGTCTGGGATCTCCATCACGCCCGCCTTCAGCGCCTGGATCGAGTCGCCGGAGCCCGGCATCAGCGCCAGCACGATCGTGTCGGCGTGATCGACGATGTCGATCTCCGCCTGGCCGACGCCGACCGTCTCGATCAGCACGTCGTCCTTGCCGGCGGCGTCCATCGCCAGCGCAACCTGCAGCGCCGCCTCGGAGAGCCCGCCGAGGGCGCCGCGCGAGGCCATCGAGCGGATGAAGACGCCGGGGTCGAGGAAGTGGTCGGAGAGGCGGATGCGATCGCCGAGCAGGGCGCCACGGGTGAAGGGGCTGGAGGGGTCGATCGAGAGCACCGCGACCTGGCGCTCGCCCTTGCGCAGCTCGGCGGTGAGCGCCCCGATCAGGGTGCTCTTGCCGACGCCGGGCGGCCCCGTGAAGCCGACGATCCGCGCCTTGCCGGTGCGAGGGTAGACCTCGCGCACCAGCTCCCAGCCGGCAGGGTCGTCGGACTCGATCAACGTGATCGCCCGTGCCAGCGCCCGCTTGTCGCCGGCGATAAGGCGCTCGGCGAGGGAGGCGGTCTTGGCGGCGTCGGGCATGCGCGGCGGAGTCTAAAGTGCGGCCCGTCGTGATCCGCTTTCTCCGCTTTTGCGCCCGCAACGGAATGCTCAATCCGCAGTATGGGCTGCTCGCGCTGCGCTACCTGTGGCGCCGTGTCCTCACCCGTGCCGGCAGGCGCTGGCGCACCGACGGGCCGCTCTTCCTCGGCAGCGGGCTCGAGCTGCAGATCGGCCGCCGCGGCCGGGTCGAGTTCGGCCGCTTCGTCTGGCTCGGCCACGGCACCAAGATTCGCTGCCACGAGGGCGTCGTCGAGATCGGCGCCAAGACCGTGATGGGGCAGGAGTGCACGATCTCCGCGTACAAGCGGGTGCGGATCGGCGAGCAGTGCGTGATCGCCGACCGGGCGATGTTCATCGACTTCGACCATGGCGTGGTCGAGGTCGAGCGGCCGATCCGCCAACAGGGCATCTACACCCGCGAGGTCGAAGTCGGCTCCAACGTCTGGATCGGCTACGGCGCCTGCATCCTGCGCGGCGTCCACGTCGGCGACAACTCGATCGTCGGTACCAATTCCGTCGTCACCAAGGACGTACCGGCCAACGCCGTCGTCGCCGGCGTCCCGGCCCGGATCGTGAGGATGCGCGACGCACCGGAGCAGCTCCACTGGCCGAACCCGGTCGAGCCCGACCCGACCGCCTGGACCACGCTTCCCCAGCCGCGGTAACCGGCGAGGTTCGCATTCGGCTCGCCCGAGGTGCTTGGCGCGTGCGCGTGCGCCCGGCATTAAGTTGCATTGGCTGCAAGGGGGTTGCAACCCGTCGCTGGAGGTGAGTGGATGAGCATCGCGATCGAGGCCGAGGGCCTCGCCAAGGAATACCCAGGGGGAGTCAAGGCATTGGATGGACTCTCCTTCTCGGTCGAGGAGGGGACCGTCTTCGGCCTGCTGGGACCGAACGGCGCCGGCAAGTCGACCACGGTGAAGATCCTCACCACGCTCGCCCATCCCGACGCCGGCAAAGCCTCGGTGGCCGGCTTCGACGTGCTGCGCGACCCCGCCGGGGTACGCGAGCGGATCGGGGTCGTCTCCCAGGTCGGCGGCCTCGATCAGCGGGCGACGGGGCGCGAGAACCTGCGCCTGCAGGGCCAGGTGTTCGGCATGAGCGGGAAGGAGCTGGAGCGACGGGTCTCCGACCTGCTGGACCAGTTCGGGCTCGCAGATGCCGGCGACCGGATCGTGGGCGAGTACTCGGGCGGGATGAGTCGCCGGCTCGACGTCGCGCTTGCCCTCGTGCACCAACCGACCGTGCTCTTCCTCGACGAGCCGACCACCGGCCTCGACCCAGAGGTGCGGGCCGAGATGTGGGGGGAGATCGAGCGCCTCACCGGTGCCGGGCTGACCGTTCTGCTCACCACGCACTACCTGGAGGAGGCGGATCGCCTCGCGGCACAGCTGGCGATCGTCGACCGGGGCAAGGTCGTCGCCGAGGGCTCACCGGATGCGCTCAAGCGCGAGCTGCGCGGCGACGCGATCCACGTCGAGCTCGGCGACTCCGGTGAGGACGGACAGGTTCGCGATGCGCTTGCCGCCGTTCCCGGCATCGACGAGATCCTGCTTGGGGATCGCACCCTGCACGCCCGCGCCGAGGATGGCGCGCGCTCGGTGCCCGCCGTGCTGGCGGCACTGGAGGCAGCGCGGGTCGAGGTCGCCTCGGTCACCGTCGCCCGCCCCTCCCTCGACGACGTCTACCTGCGCTTCACCGGTCGCACCTTCCATGCCGCCGAAGCCCAAACAGGCGACGAGCCCGGCGCCAAGGAGGCGATCCGATGAAGCTCCTCAGCGATACCGCCCACATGACCGTCCGCCACCTGCTGGCGTTGTGGCGCCAGCCATGGTGGATCGCCATCGCGCTGGTGCAGCCGGTGATCTGGCTGCTCCTCTTCGGCGCTCTTTTTCGGACCGTCGCCGACATCCCCGGCTTCGGATCCGACAGCTACATCCAGTTCATCGCGCCGGGCGTGGTCGTGATGACCGCCTTCTTCGGGGCCGGCTGGCTGGGCATGCCCCTGATCCAGGACATCGACCGCGGCGTGACCGACCGCTTCCTCGTCTCCCCCGTGCGGCGCTCGTCGCTGATCTCGGGACGCCTCGGCTCGAGCTCGGTGACGATCGCGATCCAGTCGCTGATCATCATCGGCCTGGCCCTGATCGCCGGTGCCTCCTTCGACAACAGCTTGCTCGGAATGGCGGTCCTGATCGTCGTCTCGATCCTGATCGGGGCTGCGTTCGGCTCACTCTCGATCGGCCTGGCGCTGCTGACCCGGCGCGAGGAGACCCTGATCGCGATCGTCCAGTTCCTGCTGCTGCCGCTCTCCTTCATGTCGGTCACCTTCATGCAGAAGAGCCTGATGCCCGGCTGGATGCAGACGGTCTCCGATTTCAACCCGCTCAACTGGGCGGTCGAAGCCGGCCGCGAGGCGGTCAGCGCCTCGCCGGACTGGGCATCGATCGCCGGCAAGGGCGGCCTGCTGCTCGCCTTCCTGCTGCTCTGCGGCGCCTTCGCGATGCGCGCCTTCCGCACCTACCAGCGCTCGGTGTGAGCGGGCTGCCCCGCGAGCGGCGCTCGGGCTGCGTCAGGTTAGCGCTGTATTGTCTGCAAGACAATCAAATCCCAGCGCAGAGACTCGGAATCGCCCGATTGGAGGCTGTAGATCCTTCACCTGACAGACAGAAGAATCCCCGCCATGGATGTAGCCAACCGCTTCGGGGAGAACCTACGCCGCTGCCGCAGGCGTGCCGGCTTCTCCCAGGAAGAGCTCGGCATGCGCTCCTCGCTGCACCGCACCGAGATCGGCCTGCTCGAGCGTGGTGCGCGTGTCCCCCGCATAGACACGCTGATCAAAATCTCCAGCGCCCTGCAGATCCCCCCGGTCGAGCTGATCGACGGGATCGAGTGGACGCCGGGCAACACAACCAGCGGCAGCTTCGCGATCGCCCCAAAGGGCGACCCGCAGTCGAACTAGATGACGCAGGGGCGCCGGGCTTAAGCTGGACTTGGGTCGCCGACCAGATCCGCGTAGACCGCGGCGGTCTGCTCGGCGACATCGCCCCAGTCGAAGCGGCGCAGGTGCTCGTAGGCTTCGGCGACGAGGCTCTGGCCGAGCTCGTCGTCGCGCAGGACGCGGATCGCGACCTCCGCCAGGGCTTCGGGGTCGTGGGAGCGAAAGCGCAGCCCGACGTCCTCGTGCGGGACGACCTCACGCAGGCCGCCGGTATCGGCGACGATGCAGGGGCATTCGGAGGCCATCGCCTCCAGTGCAACCAGGCCGAAGGGCTCGTAGATCGAGGGGACCACGGTCAGGTCGGCGATCCGGTAGAGCGAGTGCAGCACGTCGTCGCCGATCCAGCCGAGGAATGTGCCGTGCTCCATCAGTCCGAGCTCCTGCGCCTGGCGGTGCAGCTCCTCCTCGTGGGTGCCCGAGCCGGCGACCAGAAAGCGCGTTCCCGGCGCCTCCTCGATCACCCGCGGCATCGCCTCCAGCGCCAGCTGAAAGCCCTTCTCGTAGACCAGCCGCCCGATCAGCAGCACCAGCTTCTCCTCCGGTGCGGCGAACTCGGCGCGCATCCGCACCAGCTCAGCGGGGTCCTGGGCGGGCAGGTCGCCGGGGTCGATCCCGTTGGGGATGACGCTGACCCGCTCCTCCTCGACACCGAAGATGTCGGCGATCTGCTCGCGCATGTAGTGCGAGCAGGCGATGGTCCGCTCTGAGCGGTTGGTTATCCAGCGCTCCACCCCGTGGATGTAGCTCTGCGGGTGCTTGTCGACCCAGCCCTGGTGGCGACCGTGCTCAGTGGCGTGGATCGTCGTCACCAGTGGCGCCTCAAAGCGCTTCGCCAGGTGGTCGCAGGCGTTGGCGACCAGCCAGTCGTGGCCGTGCACCAAATCGAAGCTGTAGCGGTCGCCGAGCTCGACCCCGGCGGCGAGCATGTCGGAGTTCATCCGCTCGACCCAGGCGACGAACTCACCCAGCTCCGTGGGGCGCTGTGGCTCGCGGATGCGGTGAATGTGGACGCCGCGGCGGCGCTCCTCGGCAGGCGACTCCTCACCGCCGCGGGTAAGGACGTGGACCTCGACGTCGCGCTCAACCAGGGCCTCGGAGAGCTTGCGGACATGTCGCGCCAGACCGCCCTCGATCAGCGGCGGGTACTCCCAGGAGAGGATCAGGACGCGCGTCATCGTGGGAGCGGAGCTACGGCTCCAGCAAGGGGGCGAGAGTCAGGTCCGGGGCTAGGGCGCGCATACTCGGGTCGCTGCTGCGGGCGGAGTCTATGGCCTCGAGCAACGCCTCGGCATGATCGGTGACTCGCCGGAACGGATAGTCGCCCGCCTGGCCGCGCTTGTCGAGGAAGGCCCAGTCGCTCGCCTGGACGGCGAGAAGCTCGCGTGCGGCACGCTGAGCGGCAGGCCCGCGAAGCCCCTGCCCCAGTGCGCGGAGCAGACGCAGCTCGAGTCGTCGCGCGCCCCAGGCAAGGTCGGCGACCGGTGGCGAGTCCCACGTCCGCAGGTCCTTCTCCTCGCCCCAGGTCGAAGCGGCCAGCGGCCTCTCGATCGGCTCGTGCTCGGCCAGCGCCTGCGGCGCGGTGAGCAGACGGACGCCCGCCGCGGCTGCGCCGGCGAGAACCTCGCGCAGCCACGTCACCCCCTCCGACCACCAGTGACCGAGGAGCTCGGTATCGATCGCGAAGACGATCAGGCCGGGCCGTCCGCGCTCGGTGGCGAAGTGGCGCAGCCGCTCGGCGATCGCGTCCAGGAACTCCCTGGCCTGGCGCCGCGCCACCTCATCGGCGGCGGCCGGGTCGTAACCGCCCTCACCGATTTTCCAGATCCGCACCCCGCGCAGCGATTTGCCCGCGAACTGCGCGTGGGCGGGATCGGAGGGATAACCGTCCAGCGACCAGAGCCACTGGATCGCCTCCCAGTCGATCGGCAGCGCCACCGGACCGGTGCCGGTGGCGACCGGTGCCAGGGCATCCAGTGGATCCGCGTCGTGGGCGCTCTGGTCGACGCAGAACCAACGCACGTCGTGCTCGGCCAGGCGATGCTCGAGCCCTGGTGCATAGGCGCACTCGGGCAGCCAGAAACCCCCGTCCCAGCCGAAGCGCCGCCGGTGCGAGCGGATACCTGCCTCGAGCTGCAACCGCAGTCCGGCCCGGGTGGCCAGCAGTGGCAGCACGGCGTGGGTCGCGGTTGAGGTCGCCAGCGCCACACGCCCCTCATCGGCCGCGTCCTGGAACGGCCGCAGCGGGTTTCCGCCAGCCCCGTCCAGCAGCTTCAGGGCATGTTGATAGCGCTCGAGCTCCCCCTCGCAGGCGTCCCGGCACTCGGCCGGCACCTGTTTCATGTCAGCCTCGGCGGCCCCGACCCGCCAATCGATCAGGAACTCGCGCAACCGGCTCGCCGCCCCAGCGTCCTCCAGCTGGTCGGCGAGCACGGGGGTCACCGTCATCGTCAGATCCCGCGCCACCTCCAGCACCGGCAGGTAGGACCGAATCACTGCATCGAACAGCCACTCCTCGCCGAAGGGGTAGGTGCCGAACCCCTCCACGTAGGGCATGTGAGAGTGCAGGACGATCGCCAAATCGCCGGCGCTCTCCTCGCTCCTAGCCATGGCAGACGGCGAGGAAATCCAGCGCCCGGTCGAGATCGCTCTCGCCGAGCCTGAAGTCCGCCGCCGAGATCGCCGGGGTGAAGCGGTCGTAGAAGGGCCCGGTCAGTCGCAGTGCCTTGTGGACGTGGTCCCAGCCCAGCTTGATCGCGATCTCGTGGGCGCGCAGCTTGCGGGCATGGAAGAGGCCGAGCATCTCGACCCGCTCGAAGTGCGCCTCGCAGAGGGTCCGGAACTCCGCCGCCCGGTACTCGCGCACGTGCCAGGGGTTGTCGGACTTCTCGGCGCCCGGGGGCGCCAGCGTCAGCAGGTTGGGCGTGGAGACGTAGACCGCGCCCCCCGGCGCCAGCATCGACTTGAAGTGCTCGAGGATCGCGCCGGGGTCCTGCACGTGCTCGATCGTCTGCAGGAAGACGACGGCATCGCAGGGCTCGGCGAAGCTCTCGACCAGGTCCCGCTCGTAGCGCAGGTTGTCGCGGACGTAGCGCAGCCGCGCGTGCTCGTGCGCCTCGGGGTTGGCGTCGACCCCAACCACGCTCGCCGCCGTCGCGGCGAGCGCGTCGGAGCCGTAGCCCTCGCCACAGGCCATGTCGACGACCCGCTTGCCGGCGACGCGCGCTGCGATCCACTGGTAGACCGCGAGGTGACGGCGGAACCAGTAGTTCTCCTCGGGCACGTCGGGCAGCGTCCGCTCGCCGGTCAGCGGCAACGGCGGCACCCCGGGAGGCTGATTCTCTTGCACGTACTCGCGCGCCACGAACCGGGACCGTATTGTTCCCCGCCCGATGCCGGCTTCGCCCACCGCCACGCCCGATCACATCAAGGACGTCAACACCCGCTACCACGACGCGGCGGCCAACGAATACGACGCCAAGTGGGGCATCGACTTCGGCGCCACCGGGCAGCGCCAGGTGCGGCAGAAGCTGGCCAAGACCCTCGGCGAGAAGGTCGAGGGCTTGCGCTTCGGCGACGGCCTCGAGATCGGCTCCGGCACCGGCTACTTCTCTCTCAACCTGCTGCAGATGGGGACGATCAAGCGCCTCACGGCGACCGACATCTCACCGGGCATGTTGCGGCGCCTCTCCGAGACCGCCCAAGGGCTGGGGCTGGAGGCGGAGACCGTCACAACCGAGGCGGAGGAGCTGCCCTTCGAGGACGAGAGCTTCGACCTCGTCTTCGGCCACGCCGTCCTCCATCACATCCCCGACCTCGAGCGCGCCTTCGGCGAATTCCGCCGCGTGCTGCGCCCGGGCGGTGCGATCGCCTTCTGCGGCGAGCCATCACGCTACGGCGACCGCCTCGCGGCAGCACCGAAGCGCGCCGGGATGATCGTCGCCCCGGCCTGGCGCCGCCTGGTCGGAGCGAGCCCGCGCGCCATCGCCGAGGTCGACCAGTCGCACAGCCACGCCCTGGAGGGCGAGGTCGACGTCCACGCCTTCGCCCCGGCGGACCTGCGACGGCTGCTGCGCGACAGCGGCTTCGAGCAGCAGCGTGTCGGCGGCGAGGAGCTGCTTGCCAACGCCTGGGGATGGGGCTTGCGCACGGTCGAGGCGAGCGCCGAGCCCGAATCGGTCTCCTGGGGCTGGCGCCGCTTCGCCTTCAACAGCTACATCGCCCTGCAGAAGGTCGACACCCGCCTGCTCGAGCCCCGCCTCCCCGCCGAGCTCTTCTACAACCTCCTGCTCTCCGGCCGCAAACCGGCCTAGCTCGCGCAGGCTAGGCCGATTGCAGCATTGTCCCCACATAGGGTGGGGAAAAGCTGCAACCTCAGGGGCGGCTCCCTTCGATCCGGGCGACCACGGCGGTAAGAGTGCGGCGTACGTAGTCGGGTTCGTAACGGATCTGGTCTTCGGCGATGCGCAGGCTGATGAGGCCGGATGTCATATGCGTTTGGTCGCGGCGATGATCCGTCGCCTGCTCTCCTGAGGTCCGGTGATAACGCCAACCGTCCGTCTCCACCACCAGTCCGAGGTGCGGCCAGTAGAAGTCGACCCGGTAGCCATTCACCGAGGTCTGCGTTTCAGGCGTGGACAGCTTGGCAGCCCGTACGATCGCCAGGAACTTGCGCTCCAGGCCGGTGTCCGTGAGCGCGTCGAGCCCCAGGAGCCGTCGCATGCGGGCCATGCCGGGTCTCGGCCCAAGCTCCGCGACGGTGCGTCGAAGCACTTCGGGATCGATCAGGCCGAGACGATCCGCCGAGTTGATCGCCTGCTCCACTCGCCATTCCGGCGCACAGGATGCAAGATCAACGAGCGTTGAGACCGGGTCGGTCACGGGTATCCCCGCCACCTCGCGACGGTGCCCCGGCCCAAGGTCAACTCGCCTGTGCACTTCGATCCCGGGGCGCCGACGGAACGTCCCCGTCGGGACTACGACGTCGATTGCCAGCACGGCCGGGATTGGCGCGAGATCCCACAGTGCCGCCGCGCTGCGGTGGCTGAGCAGCGCCTGCGGGCCGCAGCTCAGCACGGCCCCCATCCAACGGCCCCTCTGGCTCACTTCCGGTCGCCCGACTACGTAGACACCGCGCCAGAGACGATGCAGGCGGCCCTTCGCAATGCGATGCTCGATCGAGCGCGAGCCGACACCGAGCTCAAGCAGCTGCGACCGGGTCACCACCCCATGCTGCCTGCGAACCAAATCCCAGATCTGCCCCGCCGCATCTTGCTGCCTTTTCCCCACGATTGTGGGGTAAAGGCTTCAATCGACCTGAATTCGCCCCCGTAGGATGGGGTTGTGCGCAGTGTTTGGCGCTATTTGGGGGCGGGGCGGCGGGCGCGGAAGAGCTTTACTCGGGAGTCGAAGCCCTTGAGGCGTTTTTCGCCCGCGCGGGAGTAGTCGAAGTCGTCTCCGGCCGCTTTTTTTGCCGCGGCGTCCACCAGGACGCTGCCGGGTTTGGCGATCGCGGTCAGGCGGCTGGCCAGGTTGACGGGGCGACCGTAGTAGTCGCCCGCCTGCACGTGGACTGAGCCGTGGGCGACGCCGGCGCGCAGGCGGGGGAACTCGTCGCCTTCTTCGTCCGCCGCCTCGACCATGCGCAGGGCGGCCTCGACCATCGCGGCGGCGTCGGTGGAGACGAGCATGGCGGCGTCGCCGATCAGCTTCACCAGCCGTACCGGCGGCTCGGCGACGGAGGTCGCCAGCTCGTCGAGGCGGGCGGCGACCAGACCCAGCTCTTCGGTCTCGACCTGCTCGCCGAGCTTGGTGAAGCCGACCAGGTCGGCGAAGCAGACCGAGACGTCGGTCGCCGTCCCCGGCTGTCCAGAGGCGATATCGCCCGCACCGAGGACGTCGCGGCGAATCTGCTCGAGCATGTGGGCGCGGAAGGCGTAGGAGAGCGTCGGCTCGAACAGCGGCAGCATGTGCTCGGCGGCGGCGGCGAAGCGCAGCGCCAGGTCTTGCTCGGTGTCCCCCGGCTGCATCAGCGTGCGGATGACCAGGTCGCGGTTGGCCTCGGCGATCCGCGCCGTCGCCATCCCCACCGTACGCGCCACCTGCATCATCCCCTCCTCGGGCAGGCCGGCGTCATAGAAGGCCTTGACCCTCCTTGCCGCCTCCAGATCCGCCTCGCTCACCGAGCGCTCGTCGGGGTCGGGATAGGGGACGCCGAAAGCGAGGCTGGTGCGCTGCAGGATCGCCAGGTCGATCCCCACCTTGTCCGCCACCTCACGCGGCGTGTAGCGGGGGCCGTCGCCGGCGACGGCCCGCTCGACCGGCAGCAGCGCGAGGCGCCCGCCTTCGACCGCTTCGCGCAGCTCCTGCAACGGCACGCCTTCGCCGGCCAGGCGTTCGAGCAGCTCGCAGCGCGCTTCGCGCGCCTCTCCCTCGACGTCGTCGAGCAGGCCCTCGGCCTCGAAATCGATCTTCATGCGACCGCCACGCTACCGCCACGGCGCGGATCGCCGCCGCCGCTCTGAGCGCCCGTCGCCCGATCGCGGGCGACCGCCTGCACGCCGCCGAAGAAGAGGTTGATCCGCGGTCGCCGCAGGACGGGGATGCCGCGTGCCTCGATCCGCGCCAGCGCCTCCTCGTCGATCCCCGGCTCTGCCTGGACGACCCCCTGCTCGAAGTGCAGGCGCGGCGCGCGCACGGCGTCGCCGGCGCTCATACCCTGCTCGACCGTGCGCACCACCGTCTGCAGGATCGCCGAGCGGATCCGGTTGGAACCGGCGCTGCCCAGGCCGAGCTCGATCTCGCCGTCGCGCCGCACCACCGTCGGCGCCATCATCGAGGGCACCCGCCGGCCGGGTGCGATCGCGTGGAAGCCGAGTGGGTTGAGGTCCTCCTCCCCGAGCATGTTGTTGAGGATCACGCCCGTGCCGGGGACGAGGACTCCGGAGCCGGAACCGTTCGAGCAGGTGACGCTGGCACACATGCCGTCACCGTCGAGCACGGCGATGTGCGTAGTCGAGCCGAGCAGGTCGCCGGCCCGCAGGTCGAGGCGCTGAGGATCGAGCAGGGTCTGCTCCAGGCCATCGCCGTAGAGGGCTTCGGCGAACTCCTCGCCGCGGGCGCTGTTGGCGGCATCCATCGCCGCGACCAGTTGCTCGGGGCCGCACGTGTCCCCCAGTCGCTCGAGCAGGCCGAGCGAGTAGGCGATCAGGATCCCGCCGGATGAGGGCGGCGGGTTGGTCAAGACTTCGGCGCCCCGGAACGGGACGTGGATAGGCCGGCGCTCGATCGCCTCGTACTCGGCCAGGTCGGTGGCGCCGAGGGTGCCGCCATGCGCGGATACATAGCTGCTCAGCACAGCGGCGACCTCGCCGCGGTAGAAGGGCTCGGCGCCCTCGGTGCCGAAGCGTTCCAGCTCCTCGGCCAGCTCGGGGAAGCGGAAGACATCCCCTTCGCCCAGCGGACGCCCCTGCGGCGCGTAGAGCTCACGCGTCTCGGCCAGCCGCTCGTGAATCGGCCAGAGGATCTCGAGGATGTAGGCCTGCTCGGCGTTGACCGGGGCGCCCTCACGGGCGAGCTGCACCGCCGCGCCGGTCAAATCGACGAGCGGCACCGAGCCGAAGCGCCGCAGCGCCAGCTCCAGGCCGGCGGCCGTCCCCGGGACCCCACACGACGCCGGGCCGACGTAGAACGTCTGCACCGTCTCCTCGTCGAAATGAACCGGCACCGCAGCGAGCTCCACCCCGCGCTCGATCCCGTCCTTGCCGGGCGCCGCGACGAAGAAGTCGATCAGGACCGTCTCCTCACCGCGGCTGACCATCATGAAGCCACCGGCGCCGAAGCCGGTCAGGGGGCTCTCGACGGCGAAGGAGGCAAGGACCGCTGCGACCGCGGCATCGACGGCGTTACCGCCGGCGCGCAGGACGTCGGCTCCGGCCTCAGCGGTAAGGGGATGCCCCGCCGCGACGACGCCGGTCATGGCGCGGAGCTATCCAGGAAGGAACTCAGGCACGTCCAGCGAGCTCAGCTCGCCGGCCTTCTCGTTGCGTGGCGCGCGGCCGCGGCCGGCGTCCGTGGTGCGGCGGATCGTCGGCTCGGCGGCACGCCGCGGTGGCGCCTGGCCGTCGAAGCGGGTGGCGACGACGGTGACCCAGATCTGGTCGCCCAGCTCCTCGTCGATGTTGGCGCCGAAGATGATGTTGGCGTCGGGGTGGGCGGCCTCGCCGACCAGCTTCGCCGCCTCGCTGACTTCGACCAGGGAGAGATCTGGGCCACCGGTGATCGAGAGCAGGATCGCCCGCGCGCCCTCCATCGAGGTCTCCAGAAGAGGAGAAGAGATCGCTTTCTCGGCGGCGAGCAGGCCTCGGCCCTCGCCGCTGCCCATGCCGATCCCGAGCAGCGCCCGGCCGGCGTCGGACATGATCGTCCGCACGTCGGCGAAATCGAGGTTGATCAGAGCCGGCAGCGTGACCAGGTCGGATATTCCCTGCACTCCCTGGCGCAACACGTCGTCGGCGACCTGGAAGGCCTCGACCATCGAGGTGTGCTGGTCGAGAACCTCGAGCAGGCGGTCGTTGGGGACGACGATCAGCGTGTCGACCTCCGCCGCCAGCTCGTCGATCCCCTTGCCGGCCTGGGTGCCACGCCGGGAACCCTCGAAGCTGAACGGCTTGGTGACGATGCCGACGGTGAGCGCGCCGACCTCGCGGGCGAGGCGGGCGATGACCGGAGCGGCCCCGCTGCCGGTACCGCCGCCGGCGCCGGCGGCGACGAAGACCATGTCGGAGCCCTTGAGCAGACGCTTGATCTTGTCCTGCTCCTCGAAGGCGGAGCGGTGGCCGACCTGGGGATCGGCGCCGGCACCGAGACCGCGCGTCTGCTCCTCGCCGATGTGAACGGTGACGTCGGCGACGCAGAGCTGCAGCGACTGAAGATCGGTGTTGACCGCCATGAACTCGACCCCGGGCACGTTGGCGTCGACCATCCGGTTGACCGCGTTCACGCCGGCGCCGCCAACTCCCACAACCCGGATCACCGGCTGATGCGGCTCCCCGCTGCCAGGCGGCTCATACTCAGGTTCCTCCCGCCCGTACCGCGGCGTTTCAGAAGCTTGTTCAGCTCGCGGCAGCGGCTCCTCTTCGAACACCCGCTTAAGCCTCTCGGGCGCCGACTCGGTCGACCCCTCCGCCTCAGACCCCTCACCCGCGGGTGGCGTCGGGGGCTGTCCCTCCGGCGGGTGAGCCGGAGGGCTGCCTCCGGCGACAGGACCCGCGGTCGACTCCTCTGGTGCCTCGGGCGGATCGGCGGGAGCGTCCTCGGACGTACTACGGAAAAGATCGGAAAGAGGACCCTCGCGCATGCTCGCCCGCTTACGCCGACTCATGTGCCAAAACCTCCTCGGCCAAGTCTCGATAGTAGCCTGCGGCGTTGCTCTGCGGATCGTACTTGAGCACGCTGGCGCCTTTGACCGGAGCCTCGGCGAATTTGATCGCCTTGCGGATGCGTGAGCGGAAGACGAGGTCGCCGAAGTTCTCTTCGAGGATCTCCACCGCCTCCTTGGCGTGAACCGTGCGCGAGTCGAGCATCGTCGGCAAGATGCCCTCGATCCGCACGTCGGGGTTGAGGTTCTCCTGAATCATCTTCAGCGTGTTCTGGAGCTGGACCAGTCCGCGCATCGACAAATACTCGCACTGAACGGGGACGATCACCTTGTTGGCGGCGGTCAGCGCGTTGATCGTCAGCAGCCCGAGACTGGGCGGCGTGTCGATGCAGACGAAGTCGTAATCGGCGATTACCTCTTTCAGCGCCTTCTCCAGCGAGCGCTCGCGGCCGATCTTGGTGCTCATCGCGATCTCCGCCCCGGCCAGATCGATCGAGGCGACGGCGATGTCGATCTCGCGGTGCTGGATGATCTCGCTGATCGGCATGTCGTTGACGAGCACGTCGTAGAGGCTCTTCTCGACCTTGTCCGGATCGATCCCCTGGCTCATCGTCAAGTTCCCCTGCGGATCGAGGTCGATGCAGAGCACCCGGTGCCCGGACTCGGCAAAGGCAACGGCAAGATTCAAAGTGGTGGTCGTCTTGGCGACCCCGCCCTTCTGATTGGCGAACGCGATGACGTCGGCGTGCGCGGTGGGCACCTCGACCGCGGGCTCCTCCACAACAGCTTCGTGCCGGCTGGGAGCAATCAGATCCCGCGGCATGAACCGCTCCGGCTCAACGTCCTCCGCAGGCGCTTCATCCTTTTCAGCTTCAACCGGAGAGGCTCCTTCCGCGGGTGGCGTGGAGGGTTGTCCCTCCCGTGGGTGAGCGGGAGGGCTGCCCTCCGCGACAGGACCCGCGGCCAGGGGCTGCTCAGGCACGGCCTCCTCCATCGCCTGCAACTCCTCGACGATCGGATGCGCCTCCTCCTCGACCTGTACGGAGGCCGGCGCGGACTTCACGGACTTGTTTCTGCGGCTAAGGAATCCCATTGCGCGGGTATTCGCATGACCGCCCGTTTTTCCTGCCACCTCTCGAAATTGCTAGGAATCACCCCAATCCCCGAACTACTCGACAAGCGACTGGTCTTCGTGACCGGCAAGGGAGGAGTCGGCAAGACCACCGTCGCGGTCGCGCTGGGCCTCCGTGCGGCCGAAGCCGGTAAGCGCACGATCGTCTGCGAGGTCTCCTCGCAGGAGAACGCCTCGCGGATCTTCGATCACACCGAAGTCGGCTTCCACGAGGTCGAGATGGCGGAGAACCTCTGGTCGATCTCGATCGACCCCGACGAGTCGATGCGCGAGTACGTCCTGCTCCAGCTCAAGGTCCGGGCGATGCGCGACCTGCTCTTTCGCAGCCGCATCTTCTCCTACCTCGCCGCGGCGACGCCCGGCCTCAAGGAGCTGGTCACGATCGGCAAGATCTGGGAGCTGGCCCAGCTTGACCGCAAGGTGAAGCAGGGGCGCAAGTACGACCTGGTGATCGTCGACGCGCCCGCCACCGGTCATGGCATCGGTTTCCTGCAGACGCCGCGCACCTTCGCCGCGATCGCGCGGGTCGGGCCGATCCACTCCCAGGCGCAGCAGCTCGACCGCTTGATCACCGACCATGAGCACACCGGCACCGCGATCGTCGCGCTACCGGAGGAGATGCCGGTCAACGAGACCGCGGCGCTGGAGAGCGAACTGCGCACCGAGGTCGGCGTTGCCGTCGACCGCGTCTACCTCAACGGGCTTTATCCGGAGCGCTTCTCCAAGGGGGAGGCCGAGCGACTCGCCGAGCTTGCCGACGGCGAGGACGGAAACATGCGTGCGGCGGCCCGTGCCGCCACCTCCGAGCATGGCCGTGCCCGCTCGCAACGCGCGCAGCTGGCGCGCCTGCGGCGCCGGGTCGAGACGCCGGTCAAGACCCTGCCCTTCCTCTTCGAGCCCGAGCTGGGCGTCGAGGCGGCGCAGACGCTCGCCAAGAGGCTCGGCTGATGCCCGCGGTCGACGAGATCCTCGAAGGCAAGGACATCTGCATCTGCGCCGGCTCGGGCGGGGTCGGCAAGACGACGACCTCGGCGGCGATAGCCGCCGGCATGGCGGCGCGCGGGCTGCGGGTCTGCGTGCTGACCATCGACCCGGCCAAGCGCCTCGCCGACTCGCTGGGCCTGCAAGAGCTCGGCAACGAGGCAACTCAGGTCGATCCGAAGCTGTTCGAGCAGCACGGGGTCGAGATCAAGGGCGAGCTGTGGGCGATGATGCTCGACGCCAAGGCGACCTTCGACGAGCTGGTCGCCCGCCAGGCGCCCGACGAGGAGTCACGCGACCGCGTCCTCGACAACCGCATCTACCAACAGATCTCCAACGCGCTTGCGGGCTCGCAGGAGTACATGGCGATGGAGAAGCTGTTCGAGCTGCACACCGAAGGTCGCTTCGACCTGCTCGTCCTCGACACGCCGCCGACCCGCAACGCGCTCGATTTCCTCGACGCCCCCAAACGCCTCACCCAGTTCATCGAGGGCCGCTCGCTGCGCGTCTTCATGAAGCCGACCGGCCTGGCGGCACGGGTGGCCGGGCGCGGCGCCTCAGTCGCCCTCTCGGTCTTCAAGCGGATCGTCGGCTTCGACCTGCTCGCCGACCTGGCGGAGTTCTTCAACGCCTTCAGCGGCATGGTCGACGGCTTCCAGGCCCGGGCAAAGCGGGTCAACAACCTGCTCGCCGACCCCCACACCTGCTTCCTCGTCGTCTGCGGCCCCCAGGGAGAGCCGATCGACGAGGCCGTCTACTTCCACCGCAAGCTGGTCGAGGCCAAGCTGCCCTTCGGCGGCGTCATCGTCAACAAGGTCCACTACCCCGCCGAGCGCCTCCGAGGGGATGACGGCGACCT
This sequence comes from uncultured Solirubrobacterales bacterium, assembly GCA_963716735.1. Classification (GTDB taxonomy): domain Bacteria; phylum Actinomycetota; class Thermoleophilia; order Solirubrobacterales; family 70-9; genus VRUE01. The sequence continues at coordinate 2,622,502 of OY970321.1, read as the reverse complement.
CGAGGCAAACCTTGCCGCGAAGCTGGGCGACGAGGATCTTGCCGGGCGCGTCGCCGAGAACTTCGCCCACTACCAGGCGCTCGCCGAGCGCGACGCGGGCAATATCGAGCACCTGGCGCGAGAGCTGCGCACCCAGGGTGTGATCCGTGTCCCCTATCTGGACGAGGACGTCCACGACCTCGGCGGCCTCGCCGAGATCAACCGCTACCTCTTCGCCTCGAGCGAGCAGCGGATAGAGATCGCCGCCGGGCGGGCTTAGAGCCCCGGGATCGCGTCGCTCGAGAAGCGCGCTTTGCATTACAAAGTAATTCTTGATCAAATTGTCGAGACGATTGCCCATCTCCGGGCGGTCCCGACGAAGGAGAACAAGATGATCAGCAGCATCAAGATCCTCGGGCTCGGTCTGCTCGCGGCCCTCTCGATGAGCGCGGCCGCAGCTCCTGCCGCATCGGCCAATCCCTTTTTCCATTCTGAATTCGCCGGCATCTTCCTGACAGGCGGACAGACGGGCATGGTGGCCAACACGTTGACCACCGACCTGGGCGTAATGAAATGCAACGTCGCCAGGTTCGACGGCTCGCAAAACCCGATGACAACGACGACAATGACACTCAAACCGACATACGAACAATGCAAAGTCGGCATGCAGAACGCCTTGGTCACACTGAACGGCTGCCGGTACACGTTCCACCTCGAAGAACAGGAAGAACCCATCGAGGCGCGCATGGGAATCGAGTGCCCGATGGGAGAAGAACTCGAAATCGATACCCAGGAATGCACGATCAAGATTCCGCCACAAGCGCCTCTCAAAGAAGTCACATTCACAAATGAGGGCGAAGGGACGACACGAAGCGTCATCGCAGACCTGAACGTCTCCGAAATCCACTACGAAGAAGTGGGCGCCGGCTGCGCGAGCGAAGAAGAAACAACAGAAAACGGCTCCTACACCGGCGTGATCACAGTCAAAGGCGAGGACTCAGAAGAAAACCACGTGGGAATCTGGGTCGACTAGCCAGACCCAGTCGGTGACGAGCCTGGAGCACCCGAGGGGGCTCCAGGCTCGCGCTGGCGGCTTCCTAGTCGCTGATTGATATTGCTGTCGCTGCGCCGGCATTGTTCGTGCCGCTGACCACGGCGTCGCCGTGGACTTCGGCGTTGCTCGTTTCAGCGGTGCCGCCGCAGAGGACGCCCGTCTTGGTGGCTTTTATGCCTTTTATCGTCCCGCCGAGTGTGATTTTGCCCCCGGCGATGTTTTCCACGAAGCCGCCGGTGAGCCCGGCCTGCGGTGGAATTTTGACTGTGCAGATCGTGGAGGTATGTGCCGAGTTGGTGTAGGCATGGATTTCGATCTGTTTGCTTTCGGGGCAGATGATTTCCCCGCTGCCGCCCCATTTCCCGGCTGAGATTGTCTCGCCGATTTTGGTTACTCCATCGCATCCGTTCGTTGTGACTGTCGCCGGCGCTACGGTCACGCCGATGGTGGCCACGCAGTTGGTGGATTGCGTTTGCACTGTGAACGAGCTGACCGGGGGGGTGAGGAAGCCATGCGGTGTTTCACCCACTGCTCCTACCGTGGCGTGCTCGTGGCATTCGACTTTGAAGCCAAACGCTGTGGCGGCTCCCCCAGCGCTTGTCCCTGTCAATTTCACCGGGCCGTCGGATGTGAGCTGCCCCGCGGCCGATGCTGCCGAGGCAACCGTCGCGCTCGTCGCCAGGACAACCGCCAGAACAAACCCCAGGGCCTTGAGATTGCGAATCATCTTCTCTTCCTTTCGGTGGCGCCCTCCTTTTGGAGGATCGCCAATCGATAACGCGTCAGCGCGTTATGATCAAGAGAATTTGAGTTAAGTTGATGCGACTCGCCACGGACGCTGCCGAGGCGCAACTTCAGCTTGCGCTGCGGTCCTCGTAGTGGTCGTACCTGAGCTCGCGGACCTCCCAGTCGGCGTTCTCGGGGACCGGGAAGAGATGGCGCACGCGGGGGGTGTCGATTCGCTCGCGGTGCGAGACGTCTCCCTCGATGGCGGGGAAGTCGAGGGTGCTCTCCTCGACCTCTACCTCGTCGAGCCAGTGGGTCGCGGTGATGCGAATCTCGTGCTCGGCCGGAACCGGCTCGAGGATTCGGGTGTCCTGGTCCATGTCGTGCTCCTCCTCGTCCTCGATGGTCGGTTCGGATTGCGGCTCCGCCGCTGGCGCATCCGACATTGACCCCACTGGGGTGTGGTCAATGTCGGCTGCGGGTTCAGGCTCAGGCTCCGCGGCGACGGCGATCTCCACGTCTCCCGAGTCCAACCCGGTGGCGATCAGAGTCTCGTCGGCAGCTTCGTTTAGATCGGCACCGAGCTCCCCGAGGGCCGCTTCGCGCAGGATCCGGCGCACGCACTCCTCGAACCAGCCGGCCAGCTCGGCGTTCTCGGCCGTGGCTCCGGACATCTCGGCCCGCTCCAGCTCCAGCGCGGCTTCGACCCCCTCGCGGGCGCCGAGCCGATCGGTCGAGCCGTCGGCGATCAGCGCCGCGGCGCGCATCGGCAGCGAAGCGCCGACCGGGCCCTGACCGTCGAGCACGGCGCGCATCGCCAGAAGATGGTCGCTCAGTCCTTCCAGCGCCGACGGGCGCTCACAACCCAGCTCAAAGCGACGCACGGCCCAGGCCAACGGGCCAGAGGGGTCGGGCCTGGCCTCGAGCGTCTCGGCGAGCTCCACCAGCCGGGCCGCCTCCTCCTCATTCAACTTGTAGCCGTCGGCGCGCGGCGCCGGGGCGCCGGTCGCGATGCGGCGCCAGCGGCCCTCACCGGTCGGCGCGAAAGCGTGCGGTCCGAGCCCGACCCCGCCCGGCTTGAAGAGGCGCATGACACTGATCAGATCCCCCAGCTGCTGCAGCGCCGCGGCGGCGCTGTCGGCTCCCTCCTCCTGCTCGGCGATCGCGAGGAACTGCGGCTCCCAGGCGGCGCGGCCCATGCCCTCGCTGCGCATCGCCTCGATCGGCGCCTCGAAGCTGTCGGCGCGGACCAGCTGCGCACCGTGGGGCAGTTGCAGTCGGGACACCGGCATCTGCAGCCCGACGATCGGCACGACGACTATGTCGGCCTCGTCGATGTCACCGGCCTCGGCGTCGAGCACCACAAGGGCGCTCTCGAGCCTGTCGCGGTCGAGTGCGAACTCAGTGCAGCCGTCCCAGAGGCCGGCCATGAAGACGGTCAGCAACCGTGCGGCGCGCTCTCCCGAGTCCTCCGCGACGATCTCACCGCGTTGCTCGAGGTAGGGCGCGGCGACGCCGGCGAGCGCGACCGCTTCGCGTGCCGGCTCGAAGGCGGGAAGCGAGCGCAGCTCGGACTCGCGCTCACGCACGAAACGCGCGGTCAGTGGGACGTAGCTGTGAAAGAAGGCCTCATCGGGGCCGGCCTGCTCGGCGACGTCGAAGGGAATCTGCTCCCCGCTCGCCACCAACGTGCTGAAGCGGGTGGCAGCCTCAGCGGCCAGGCGTCGCAGCGCCTCGTTGAGCAGGGGATCGCGCACGTGCCGACCTTCCCCCCCACGCCTGGCGCTCCTGCGCCTGCACGATGCCTTGCAGGGCTAGGCCGGGACGGGCTCTGGCTCTTCTTCGAGCAGCCAGCGGCTGCCGTAACGACGCATGTCCTCGATCAACGGCACCAGCGCCTTGCCCTTCTCGGTCAGCGCGTACTCGACCCTGGGCGGCACCTCGGGGAAGGTGTTGCGTGTGACGATCCCCTCCTCTTCGAGCGCCCGCAGACGCAGCGAGAGGGTGCGCGGGCTGATCCCCTCCAGCGAGCGCTCGAGCTCACAGAAGCGACTGCAGCCCTCGGAGAGGTCGCGGATGACGAGGAGCGTCCACTTACCGCAGACGACGTCGGCGGTGCGGCAGACGGGACATCGGGAATTGCTCTCGGCGCTCATGTCTTCAGACCTCGGGCGAGGCCGATCGAGATTTCGATCAACTCGCCAGAGCGAGTTTAGCGCCAATGCTTCACTTACTGAAGCTATGACATCGCGAGGCGTGCTCAGGAATGAGCGCTTTTCTTGGCCGGCTCGATCTTCACCAGCTTGATCCGGTAGCGCGCCTGGTCGGGCCCGTAGACGAAGGTAACCGGGAAGTCGGGCTCCAGTTCTATCGCTTCGCAGGTATCGGTCCCGGAAACGCACTTGACTTCGCCGAAGACGGCACTCACTTCCCTCGAGACGCTGAAGAGCGCCTTGGTGCCGCCCGAGCCGGGGCCGAGGTAGGTGACGACCGGCGCTTCGGTTCCCGGCAGTGGGGTGAGCGGCTCCACGCCGATGCGTTCGACGGGATTGACGGTCACCCCGCTATCGGTCGCGATCGTGATCTGCACGTCGATCGTGTAGGTCGAGGCTTCCTTGCCGCCCCCGGCGGTCGAGCCACCGTCGCCGCCAGACCCCTTGCCTGAACCTCCGCTGGGATTGGTGGTCGTCTTCGTCGTCGAAGTCGTCTTCGAGCTTTCTTTCGTCTTCTTCACCGTCGTCGAGGTCGAGGTGACGGGAGCGGACGAGCCGGAGGAACCCCCTCCTTTGCTTTCCGATCCGTCGCCGAGCTGGGCACCCTTCAGGCTCGGCTTGCCAAACGTCCTGAAGGGGTCGAGCGGCTTGCGCCTATGCAGGCGCTTGCGGTAGTCGCGCAGGCCGGGATTCGCCTCGACCACGGTCAGGCTCGAGGTCCGGTGCCCCCCCGATTCCTTCAGCGCCTGGATCGCCGCCGGCACCGGGATCGCTTCTTCCTCTTCGGACCCCTGGCCGAGCAGGAACGGCGTCGCGACGATCGCGACGAGCACGAGCGCGATCAGCGGCAGCAGCCGGCGATCGCGCAGGTCGTAGTAGAGGTCGGCGAGCACTGCCGGCACCTTCAGGTCGGGCATCTTCAGCTCCGGTCCCTTCGGCCGCTTCACCGTGCGCCTCCGGTCGTCGTCGCAGCGGGCGTGGCAGACAGTCCGGCGGGGCTCGTCGGCGAGGCGCCGGCGGTCAGCCCCTGTTCGGGCGGGGTCACGTAGGTGGTCACGTTGAACGAGGCGCTCAGGGCGGACGTGGGGCCCGCTTCGCCTCCGCCTTCCCCGGAGCCAAGCGTGAAGCTGTCGACGGTGATCAGGCGCCCCTTGACCGCGACCTGTTCGTTCTGGGTCTTGACCAGCGAGTCGAGGCCCTTGATGAAGCGCGCGATCTGGAAGAAGCTGCCTTCGAAGGTGAGCGTGTAGGGCATCACGGCGAGGCCGGCGGAACCGATCGCGGCCCCGAGCGGCAGCAACGAGGCCGCGGCCTCGGTCGGCGAGGCCCCGGTGGTCGCCGAGGTGGCCGGCGCTTCGCCGGATTCGCCTTCGGCGCTCAGCGAGATGTCTTTGAACTGAACGTGCGCCCGCTTGGCGATGCCGCTCACCTGGACCAGCAGCGATGCGGTTTCGTCGCCCGCCGGAACAGCCTTGCCGAGAACGACGAGCTTCTGGTAATCGACCGGGAACTGCTTGCGCGCTTCTTCGCCGGCGGTGACTTCGGCCTCGTGCTGCGCCAGCGAGGATTCGACCTGTTCGATCTGCGTACCCAGCTTGGCCGCTTCCTCGCGCTTGGGGCTGAGCAGCAACACCCAGAAGGCGATCGCCAGCGCGGCGACGACGAGCATCGCCACGATCGTCATGCTGCCCGATTTCCTCAGCGCCTTCATCCGGCTCAGCCGCCTTCCACTTCTTCGCCGGAGCTTTCGGACGTTTCGCCGGACGCCGCCTGGGCCGCTTCCGGCGCGACTTCGAGCGTCGCCCCGGCTTCGCCTTCGGGCGCCGGCACCGGCGCGGCGTCGAAGGCGACGACGAGCGCAAACTCGACCGTCGCCGACCCTCCGCCGCATGCGCCTTCGCCCGATCCGCTGCTTCCGGAAGTCTCAGAGGACGACTGGACGCCGACGCGGGTGACGCCGTCGATGTCTTTCAGCGCCGTGACGAAGCCCGCCACACCCGCGTAGCCGGCGGCGCATCCGCTCAGGGTCAGCGATGGGCCGCTCACCGCGAGCCCGGTGCCGCCGCTTTCCGATCCTTCCGCCCCTTCGCCACCTGCTCCGTTCGCGCTGAGTTCGGTCAGCGCGACGTCGCTCGGCAGGATCAGCGACAGCTCGCGCAGTACCCGTTCCCAGTCGAAGCGACTGTCGGCAAGGCTCTGCACGGTCACCACCCGCTGTTCGCTGAGCGCGCGGAACTGGGTGTAGGAGGCAAGGCGGGCCGCGTGCGCGGACGCGGCGGCGTCTTCGCGCTTCAGCGTGGCGACTTCATCCTTGCGTTCGGAGATCTCGTTGCCGGTGAGGACGAGCGCGGCCACGCCGACCAGTACCGCGACGAGCGCTCCCATGACGATGTAGGCAAGCGGCCCCGTGCGCAGCGGCGCCTGGTCGCCGCGGCGATCCTCGGCTGGAATCAGGTTGACGGGACGCATCGCCGCTACTGCTCCAGGGCAAGGCCGTAGGGAAGGGTGAGCCGCGCGGCCGCCACGTCCTCGAAGGCGCTGAGCGCCGCCGGGCGCGAGGCGCCGATCGGCAGGCCGAGCTCAGCTTCCATCCGTGCCGCCAGGCCGGGTATCGCGCTACCCGGACCGCAGAGGACCACCCGCTCGACCGGCAGGGCCGCCTCCTGGGCGCCGTAGTAGTCGAGCGATAGGCGCATCTCGTCGAGCAGGTCGCCGACGCCCTCTTCGAGCGTGCGGCGGACCTGGGCGACGGTCCCGGGGTCACCCTCGACTTCGGCGACCGGTCGCTCGAGGCCGACGTGGGCCAGCCACTGCATGGCGTGTTCGGCGCTGAGGTCGAGTGAGTTGCCGAGGGCCCCGGCGGTCGCCTCCAGGCCGGCGTGGGAGACGCGGGTAAAGAGACAGGAGCGACCGCGGGCGACGGCGAGGTTGGTGACGTCGCCGACGCTGCAGTAGAGGACGGCCGTCGTCGGGCGCTCCATGCCCGGTTCCGCGACCGGCGCGGTGTCGGTGGCGAGGGCGCGGATCATCGCGAAGGCGGAGAGGTCGACCCCGACGGGCTCCAGGCCCGCACGGCGGATCGGCTCGAGAAAGGAGGCGACCATGTCGCGGCGGGCGGCGACTACGATCACGTCCACCTGCGGTGCCTTGCCCTCCTCGGCCGGGACGCCGCCAACCACCTGGTGCTCGAGCACGGCCTGGTCGAGCGGCATCGGCATCTGCTCCTGAGCCTGAAAGCGGACTGCCGCCTCCATTTCCTCGTGGTCCTCGATTGCCGGCAGGCGCACGGTGCGCACGACGACCCGCTGGTTGCCGACGCCGAGGCGCACGTGCTTGCCCAGCTTGTGCTCGGCGAAGAGATCCTTCAGGGCGCCGGCGAGGCGATCGGCATCGAGCACCTCGCCCTCGTGGAAGGTGCCGGGGTCGAGTGGGCCGATCGCCGATGCGGTGACAGAGACGGAGCCGTTGCTGGTGACCTCGGTCGCGGCGATGCTGCCGGCCTCGATGTCAAGGCCGACGACGTTGGTCGTCTTCTGCTTGGAAAGTCGCAACGTCGGCAGCTTGGGCCGTCCGGGCAGGCTGAGTTCAGGGGTTGGGAGGCGCATCCGTTCTCCCTGGATCGACAGAAAGGCCGCAGACCTTTCGCCTTGCAACTACTCATTTCTCGAAGAACCTGGACGGACGAATGCAGCTTTGTACGCCCCATGGTGGGGACAAAGCTGCATTTGGCGCTAGAACGTGCCCAGATACCAGTCGACGAGCTGGTCGCCGGCGAGCAGGCCGACGACGCCACCGAGGGCGAGAAACGGGGCGAACGGGATCGCCCGCTTGCGTGCGGACGCCCCCTCGAGGGCAATCATCGCCAGGCCGACCGCTGCGCCCGCCAGCAGGGCGACGAAGATCGCCGGGGCGACGTTGCGGCCGAGGAAAAGACCCATCGTCGCCGCGAGCTTGACGTCGCCGAGGCCCATCCCCTTCGGGTAGGCAAGGGCGACCAGGAAGAGCAGGCCACCGGCGGCGACGGCTGAGATCGCCCGCTCCGGCAGGCTGCCGGGATCGGTGACCACGGCGATCGCCACCGCCAGCACCGCGCCGACGATGAGGATCTTGTTGGGGACGATGCGCCGCTCGAGGTCGGTTAGGGTGACGGCCAGCAGCACGGTGACGAAGACGAGCCCAAGCGCGACCTCCCCGGGGTCGTCCCAGAGGACCAAGACCGTGGCCGCGTAGAGCAGGCCAAGGGTCAGCTCCGTGAGTGGGTAACGCGCTGGGATCCGCACCCCGCAACAGCGCGCCCGGCCGCGCAACAGCAACCAGGAGAAGACCGGGATGTTGTCGTAGGCGGCGATCTGCACCCCGCAGGCGGGGCAGCGCGAGCGCGGCCCGACGATCGATTCGCCGCGCGGCACGCGGTGCGCGACGACCGTCGTGAAGCTGCCGAGAAGGAGCCCTCCGAGGAAGGCGAATACCGCGGCGGCGGCCATTGCTCAACCGCCCGACGTGCTTTCGAGCGGCGTCCTCGTGTCGACCTCGAGCCGGGTGGCGTAGTTGGGGTGGTCGTACATGATCGGGATCGCGTCGGCGGGGGTGTTGGCGCGGTCGACGCTGAGCGCAACACCGAGCCGGTGGTCTTTGAGGACGAAGTGCGGGTGTTCGCGGAATTCCATCGTCAGGCGGATCTTGGCCCAGGAGTTTCGAGGCCAGTAGCCATTTCCCTCCGGCTCGTAGGTCCAGTAGGGGTTGCCGGTCGCTTCGTCGACCAGCAGCGCATCTTCGGCGACCGGCAGGCCTTCGGGCCCGGCTTCTTCTTCGCGTTCGAACAGGTAGACGCAGAGCGTTCCCGTGTAGAGCGCGTCGTTGAGGGTGCGGGTGTAGAACTCGAGCGTCACCTTCCCGCCCATTTCGAATTCGTTCGGCATCGGGTCGGTGACCCAACGGTGGACCTGGGACTCGGGGTTGGTCACGCCGGTCGGGTCGTAGTGGCAGCCGCTGGTGTCGTCGCGGCGGATCTGCAGGCCCTTGTCGGTGTCGGGCGTCGGCTCGAGGTAGAAGTCGTCGGAGTAGTCGTAGAGTGCCGGCAGAGATTCGTCGTCGGGAAACAGGTCCGGTGCGCCGCCGAGCATCAGGGCGTCGGGCGCACCCAGGTCTTCGGAGCCAGTTTGCGGGCCGCTGGCGCAGGTGCCAAGCGTGTTGTGGAGCAGGTGGTCGCTGACTATTTCCTGCCGTTTGGTTTCGCCGCTCGCCGCGCAGGGGGTGTCGGCGAGGAAGAATTGCTGAGCGGTCACGTCGCCTTCGCCGTTGGCTTCTTTTTCTTCCTGTTCTTCTTTTTCTTTTTCTTCCTCTTCTTTTTCCTGTTCTTCTTTTTCTTTGTGGGTCCCTTCGGTTTCGCCCGGCGGAGCGGTCACCGCCGACTGGACTTCGACGTAGCCGGCCTCACCGCCCTGGCTAACCGTGCGGGTCGGCTTGACCGCGACGACGAGCTGCTTGTAGTCCTCTTCGCCTTCGCACTCGGTCGGAGGGCAGCTGGGGTCGTTGCGCCAGACGACGTAGCGGTAGATCGTGCCTTTGATGCCGCCTTCATCGCCTTTGCCGGTCTGGAATTCGGATTCGGGGCTGAAGCCTTTTTCGGCGTCGACGTCGATCGGGAGATAGGCGCCTTTTGGATTTCGGCGCAGGGCGAACGTGCTGCCGCTGACTCGCGAGTTCGGGTTCTTTTCGTTGCTCGACGCGACCGGCATCGTGTTCACGGCGAGTTCGTCGTAGGGGATGCTGTGCAGCCGCTCCATCTCTTCCTGGGCTAGGTCGAGCGCGACCTGCGTCGCCTTCGCCCGCTGCGCGTTCTTGGTCGCCGCGCCGAGCACACCGAAGGTCGCCGCCGCGCCCATCACCAACACAACCGCCGCGACCAGGACCTCGATCATCGTCATGCCGGACTCGCCGCCCCCCATCCGTCTGTCGAACCAGGCTCGCATCTCAGCTCACCGCACTGAGGTAACTCTGGATGCGCAGGCCGGCGCCGTCGGTGACGGTCAGCTCGCCTTTGCCTTCGGGGTTTTCGATGTGCAGGGTGATGCCGACGTAGGTCGGCGTCGATGGCGGGCTCGGTTCGTAGTTGAAGACTTGGCTGCTGTCGAGGTTGCCGACGAGCGGGATCGGCGTGCCGCCGGCGCCCGCGACTTCCGGCGCGGTCTCGGTGCGGGTACAGGCCGTGGTCGTGCAGGAGTAGGTGACGCGGCATTCGATCGCCGCCACACTGGAGCTTTCCTGGGCGCTGCCGCCGCAGGTTTTGTGCCGGACCCTGGTCTTGAATTCGACCGCCGAGCCGGTCGCGCTGTAGACGACGATGCCGTTGCGAATCTCGCGCGTCATCCGCTCGAGCACGTAGCGGGCCGTGGTGATTTCCTGCGACTTCTTGCTCAGCTTCGGCTGCTGCTGAACCGCGCTGATCAGCATCGCGCAGGCAGCGCCGACGAGGATCACGCTCATCGCCGAGGCGACGAGCAGCTCGACCAAGGTCAAGCCTGCCTCGCGGTCGCAGCCGGCGAGGCGTCCCCGTAAGCGCCTCATGAGGACACCAGCTTGAACTTGCGCTTGGTCGGCTTCGCCTCCCAGGCGCCGACCGCGTTGACGCCCTTGACCCGGAACGTGTGCTTGCCGCGGCTCACCTTCGGAAGCTTCTGCGGCGAGCTACACGACTTCCAGGCTCCGCGGTCGAGCTTGCAGATGAACTTCGTGTCCTGCTGTCCGGTCGCGTCGGTGAAGCGGAAGACCGGGCGGTTTATGCGGGTCTTGAAGGCGGGACCGAAGGTGATCCGCGTCTGCGGGACCTCATGCGGGATCGGTATGAGCAGCCCGAGTTGCGGCGGAGCCTTCGCCGTGGGCTTCTGGACGACGATACCTCCGCCTTCTTCTTCAAACGATTCTTCGCTTTCCTGCCGGTAAAAGACTTCACCCGAGCACGGAGAGACGAACCCTTCCGCTTCGGCGATGGCGCGGAACGTCGTCGCCGATTCGAGCGCGACGAAGACATGGATGCCCGGTTCTTCCAGCTGGGCGGCAGTGCCCGTGGCGACCGGTTCGCCGGTGCAGTTGGCGGACGAGTAGAGCTTGATCGTGGCGCCTTCGACCGGCTCGGTCCCGAACACTCGGATCGAAGTCGCGGGGTCCGGCGATTCGGGATCGGTGCCCTGCAGCACTGGGCCGGGTGGGGCGAGTTCGGCTTCCAGTTGAGCGTCGTTGCTGCGCGAGACCAGCAACGTGCCCCCGCCAGAGCGCATGTAGACGTCGTCTCCCGTGTCGGAGTCTTCGGCCGTGAGTTGCTCCTTGGTGACGAGGAAGGTGGCTGCGCCATCAGCCGACGCGCCCTGGAGCTGGGCGTCGAAAGCCCCGTTGCCGCTGTAGGGGCCGGAGCCGGTCAGCTGACCGGCAGAGACCAGCGACGTCAGGCCGGCGGTGCGCTCATAGGCGTCGGTACGTTCATCGCGATCGCCAGGGCCGGTGGGATCCCCTGGTACCGGCGGCGCCAGTGCTTCCGCGGTGACGAAGAAGAGATGGGAGCCGTCGGAGGACGCGCCGGAGAAACTCGCGTTGGGGTTGCCGTCGCCACAGGCGGGATCGGTGCAGGTCGGACCGGGTCGCGAGACAAGCGAGGTCGGCCCGCCGGGCAGCGCGCGCGAGTAGACGTCGGCTTTCGCGTCGCCGTCTTCGGCCGTCAGCGGTTCGGCCGTGCTGAGGACAGCGATCGAGCCGTCGGCAGCGACCCACTGGAGCAGGGCCGGACTCGGCCCGTTGCCGCAGTTTGCGGGCGACCCCGAGCAGGAAGGATCGCCCGCCGAGACCAGTTCGGTGCTGGAGCCCGCACGGCGGACGTAGATGTCCTGTACCGCGTCGGTGTCGGCGGCGAGCAGTTTTTCGCCGGTGGCGAAGAAGACCTCCGACCCGTCAGAGGAGCTGCCTTCGAAGAGCGCGTTCGCGGTCCCGTTGCCTCCCGCCGGACCGGTCGAGACCAGGCTCGCGGAGCCGGCAGACCAGTCGTAGACGTCCTGGGCGTCGTCGCTGTCGTCGGCCGAAATCATTTCGTTGGTCTCGAAGAAGACGTGGGAGCCGTCGGCCGAGATGCCGCTGTTAGACGGTTCGCAGTTGTGTTCCGCCGGGCATGCTTCCGGGCCGGCACCGGGGGTCGAGGCGAGCTTCGTTTCGCCGCCGGAGAGGTTGTGCTCGTAGAGGTCGGCTTCGTTGTCCGTATCGGCGCTGACCAGCGACTCCGCGGTGGTGAAGATCGCTTTCGATCCCCCCGCCGAAGCACCCTGGAAGAAGGCGGGTTTGGCGCCCGCGCCGCAGGTACCAGAGCACGGCGAGCCGCCGGCGGAGACCAGAGTGGTCGTGCCGGCTTCCAGGTCACGGAGATAGACGTCGGCGCTTTCGTCGCCGTCCTGCGTCGCCAGCTTCTCGCTGCTGATGAAGAAGACGGCGTTGCCGGCATCGACCACGCCACCGTCGACCGGGTCGGCATTTACGTCGCCATTGCCGCAGCCGGAGGCCGCGCACGACGCAGACCCAGCCGAGACGAGCGTGGTCGTGTTCAACTCCAGGTCGCGGACGTAGATGTCGGTCGCGGTGTCTTTGTCGGCCGCGGCGAGCCGCTCACGGGTCGAGAAGAAGACCCCTTCCCCGGCCGGATCGATCGCGAGGAACTGGGCGGCAAAGGCGTCATTGCCCCCGGTCGGCCCGAGGGAGGCCTCGCGAGTGACGTAGCCGAACCCTTCCTCGAAGTCGCGGACGTAGACGTCGCGCTGGGTGTCGGTGTCGCCGGCGACGAGCTTGTCGGTGGTGCTGAAGACCGCGACGCCGCCGTCTTCGGAGATCCCCTCGTAGTGGGCGTCGGCGCCGAAAGCGGCAGGAACCCCAAGCGCCATCGCCGCCAGGGCCATCGCGGCGAGAGCCGCAAGGCCCAGCACGATCGCGCGAAGTTTCTGCTGCGACGGCATCTCTGCTCTATCGGCTCGCATGGGTCATTCGCTTAGCTGCGCTTGGACGCCTGGCCGAACGCGCGAGGGGCGGGCGCAAGGCCCGCCCCTCGGCAATTCGGTTCACGCTTGGCTAGACCAAGGTGCACGAACGGGGCTAGCTGCCCCAGTCGCCGCCGCTCGGGCAGCCACCTTTGCCTCCTTCGCTACAGTCGTAGCTCAAGGTGCCGCCTGCGTTTTCGACAGCGAACCACTGCGAACCGGAGCCGTCGATGGTGATTTTGTAGCCGGTATCGGTCGGGTTGGCTGCGGCACCGGGGCCAGTGACCGTCAGACCCGGAGCGCTCGACAGGGTCGGCTCAATGTCCTTGAGCGGTTTGTTTGCCACTCCGCCTACGGTGGCGTTTGAACCTTCATAGGTGCTGTTATCCGTGAAGAAGGTCTCCATCGCGACCTGGGCGCTATGTACGTACTCCTTGGCCTTGGCGTCGCCAGCCTTGTCCTTCTGGTTGAAGAACGCCGGCAGCGCGATCGCGGCCAGGATTCCAAGGATGAGCATGACGACGAGAAGCTCGATCAGCGTGAAGCCGCCCTCGCTGTCGCCGTTGAGCCGGGCGCCTACTTTGGCCCGGAGGTTCTGGAGAAACATTAGTGACCTCCTATGGTCCTAATCGTTTGAGCCAGAGCCCCGTCGCTTGAAGCCACGTGGTGTCTGTCGACCCCGGTGGTAGCCCGGCCAGCTCCAAGGGAGCTCCGAAGGCTTTGCGCCCCCACCTCACAGCGGGTTTGCCTTTTGCACCGAAGCACTGGCAGATTCATCACCCTCCCCTCTTCGACAGCAACCCAAATCTCTTGATCCCCGAAATTTGGAGTTCATCCGCCAAAAACTCAGGCCAGCGGCTTCCCACGGACCAGCGACCTAAGCAATAACCCGTAAATGCGCAAAGGCGGCTATTGAGCAGCCAATTCCGCTACGCGCTCGGCGTCGTCGCTATGAAACGCGATCGGCTGGTACGCAGTCCCGCCAACCTCGAAAGTGCCGCCATCCCACGCGGGACCTGGATCTTCACCTGAGCCTTCATAGACCTTGCTAGCGATCGTGGCTCGAAAAACCCCAGGGCGTCGCAGCTTGAGCACGACAATGCCGTCGGTAGTTGCGGCAATCACATACTCACGCTGGAGGACCGTGAATGGATTGATCAGGCGAAAAAGTCCGCCGCGACTTCGCACCCCTACAAAGAATGCATGAACCATCGCTGGCGCCAAGAACTCCGGGACCCGCTCAGCGAGCTTCGTGTACCTCAGCCCACCCTTTTGCCAGTCGCTTATCGGAGCATCCGACATCGTCGATCTCATCCTGCGCTTAGAGCAATACCCGCTCCAGCCGCACCCAGGCATCCCGCGACTCCGCCAACATAGCCACCAGCGGGAATTCCCTCGGGGCCGAAGAACGCGCCAACCACAGCACCACCGGGGGCCAGGGTTTTGGCGCCTTCGCGGCAGTATTGCCAGTTCGCACCGGCGAAGGCGTAAGTGCTTTCAATCGGGCTGCCATATTCCTTCCAAAAATCGCTCGCTCGGTCAGCAATCCAGGTGCGTCCAGGGGCCGTCCAGTTCCAGGCAGGCTCCAGCCCGGAGCCAACTTCAGAGCCAACCGTGTCGATCACGTGTTCTGCCGTGTTCAGGTCCTCATTCACCGCAGTCGCCACGTCTTCTAGACCCTCGCTAGCGCATGCGGAACCAAAGGGGCTGGGCACACAGACATCTCTGCCGTTCAAGTCATAGCGATTGAGCGGGTTGTCCCACACGTAGAGATAGCGGTCGACTGACGCGCTGATACCGACGTGACCGAACACCGGGTCTTCTGAGAGAAAGGCTCCGAGGGACGCGCTGTAGGAACGTTCTCCCATCTGGATCAGCCCGGATACCGGGTCGGCGCGGCGCTCCGGAGCGCCGAGGTAGCCCATTTCAAGGCTCGGACCTGATAGCTGCACTCCCCACGGGTCGTAGGTCTGCCTGGATTCCAGGCCGCCGGTCGGTCCGGCGATCGCGGTGATGTCGCCATGAGCATCGGCAATCGGATAGTCGGTCGTCCCCCCTGAGCGCTGCTCGAGGAGTCCCCGCGCACCCTGCACATAGCTGGTCGTGATTTCACCTTCACCGTTGGCGTCATAGCTCGCCAAGTCGGTGAGATCGCCGTAGTGCGTGACCTGGGTGGCTTCGCCGCTTTTTCGTTCGCTCAGTCGTTCCAGGCCGTCGTAGGCGTAGGTGGCCGTTTCGCTTGGGCCTTCGGCTTTGACCAGATGGTCCAGCGGATCCCATTCGTAGGTCGTTTCTTCTGCGCCTTTTTCGATACCGGTCACGCGGCCAGCGCCGTCGTAGCTATAGGTGGTGCCATTCGAGGCGCTGGTCAGCTGATTGAGGACGTTGTAGCTGTAGGTCGTGCTACCGGCTTCGGTGCGGTTCCCCGCTTCGTCGTAGTCATAGCCGGTCGACCCTTCGCCCGGCGGATTGAATTCGGTGATCCGGTTGAGCACGTCATAGGCGAAGGTCGTTTCCTGTTCGAGCCGGGCGTCGAACTTGTTGACGACGTTGCCGGCCGGGTCATAGCCATATTCGAGCGCTTCCAGGGTCGAGCCGAGTTCTTCTTTGGAGGTCGTTTCGGCAAGGCGCCCGGCGTCGTCGTAGACGTTGGTCGTCGTGACGCCGTTTGGCCGTTTGACTTCGGTCAGGTCGCCTTCGGGATCGTAGGCAAAGCTCAGCGCTTTGCTCTGTGGATCGGTAAGCGAGGTCAGTCGACCGAGTTTGTCGTAGCCGTATTCGAGCGTGCCCCGACCATCGATCTGTTTGGTCAGATAGCCGCGCGAGTTGAAGGCGCGGGTGAGCGACTGGCCGCGTCCGTCTTTGATCGAGGTGACGCGACTGTCGTTGTCGTAGCCAATTTCGAGTTTGTGGCTTTCCGCATCGATCGCGCTGGTGAAACGGTCGGCGGCGTCATAGCCGAAGGAGCGCAGCGTCGATTCCCCGGCGCCGATCGAGATCAGGCGGTTGGCGGCGTCATATCCGTATTCGATGGTGCCGGCAGCGTTGGCCTTGGTCAGCGGATCGCCAACCCCATCGTAGGTATAGGTCGTCGTCTTTCCTAGCGGCTGCGCGACTTCCACAAGCCGGCCGAGCTTGTCGAAGGCATAGCCCGTCGTGTTGCCACGCGGATCGGTAACCGAAGTGAGCTCCCCGTTTGCGTCGTAGCCGTATTCCGTGGTCGTCGCAAGGGGCTCGTTCGCCGTAGTCATCCGGTTGAGGAGGTCGTATTCGTAGCCCGTTTCGTTTTCGCGGGGATCCACCACGCTCGTTCGATTGCCGCGACTGTCGTAACCGAACTCCCAGTCGCCCCCTTCGGGACCGTCGACTTCGGTCAGCTGGTTGGCGAGGTCATAGCCATATATCGTTTCCTTGCCGCGTCGGTTCGTGACTTTGATCGGCTTGAGGTTGCCGTCGTAGGCGATTTTGGTCTCCTGTTCGAGCGGATCGGTGTAGACCGTCGGCCGCTCCATCGCGTCGTAGGCGATTTTCCAGACGTCTTCACCCGGATCGGTGATCTGCGTCGGCAGGCCGTTGGCGTCGTAGGCGTATTTCGTTTTGTTGCCTTCGGGCGTCGTCCGGGCAAGCAGATCGCCAAGGGCGTTGCGTTCGTAGCTTTCGGCTTTCAGCCCCGGTGCCGTCGTCGAGATCATGTAGCTGCGGCTGTTGTATTCGAAGCTCGTTTTGTGGCCGAGCGAGTCGGTTGCGGTGAGTCGGTTGCCACGTGAGTCGTAGCTGAATTCCGTTTTGTGCCCGTTGGGGTCGGTGACGGTAAGTGGCTGGCCCGATTCGTTGTACGTGAAGCTCGTTTCGCCTTCTTCCGGGTCGGCGATCCTCAGCAGGTCGCCCGCTCCGGACCATTCGTAGCTCCAGGTGTCGCCCCGCGCGTCGGTGAATTTCGTCGGCCGGTTTTTCGCGCTGTATTCGTATTCGACTTCGCCGCCTTCGGGGTCAAGGACGGAGAGTAGGTTGCCAAAGGCGTCGTGCAGGTAGGTCCATTTCGCGCCCCCCGGCTTGATGACTTCATAGACAGTGCCAGCTTCGTCATAGCCGATCGTCGTCGCGTGGCCGAGCTGATCGGTTTCTGAGACGACGCGGTCCTGCCCATCGAACCCGTATTTGAGTTTCCCGCCCTCGGGTTCGGTGACGACGGTTTCGCTCGGTTTGTATTCGAGTTTCCAGAGATGTTCGAGGCCATCGCGCTGTTCGACGATCCGCCCTTGCGTGTCGTAGACGTTTTTCAGGATCACGTTGGCGCGCGGATCGGTGATCGAGGTGAGGCGGTGCTGGGAGTCGTAGGCGTATTTCGTCACGCCACCCAAGACATCGGTGACCGTTTCGAGGTCGCCTGCCACGGAGTAGCCGAATTTGACTTCGCGGCCGGTTGAGTCTTTGACCGAGGTGATGTGGTTGGAGCCGTTGTAGGCAAAGGTGAGCGTCTGACTCGAGGAATCGGTGATCGTTGAGAGGCGACCTTCCGCGTTGTAGGCATAGGTCGTTTTAAGACTGTGGCTGTCGGTGATCGACGCAATCCGGCCGCTCGAATCGAAGCGATAGACCGTGCCCCCGAGCGTCGTCAGCTGAAAGGCGCCTTCGACCTTGGCGAGGGCGTCCGTAACGCCAGAGGGAGCCTTGTAGCCGGTTTCGGTTTTCTGGAAGAGGTCCTGGCGCCCGTCTTGGCGCAGGACGAGGACTTCACCTGATGCCAGTTCCATCGCGCTGGCGAGCCCCGTCTGCGACCAGCCCGGGCCGAGGCCGGTGTCAGAGCTGCTGCCCGAGGCGTAGGCGCGGCTGAATTCAAGCGGCTCAACGCTCTTGTTCGTCAGCGAGAGGTCTCGATGGGAGTAGTCAAGCTGGCCAGTAGCAAGGCTGACCGGGTCCGCGCCTTCGCCACATTGCGATTCCTTACCGCGGCAGTGCCCAGCCAATTCGGGCAGCTGAACGGCCGGTTTCCAGCTGACGTTCGAGGTAACCGAGTCACCACAGCCAGCCGGCTTTGGGCCGTTGGCACAACCCCAATCGTTGTTGGCAGCGGAGAGAGAGCCGGTGCCGCTATAGGAGATGCCGTTGGAGTTGGAGCGAAAGCGGTTCCATTCGATTTTGGGAGAGCCCGATTCAGTGACCAGGATGCCGTAGTACTTCGCCTTGCGAATCGTGGAGTTCTTGATCGTCGGGTGAGAGCCGATCGCTTCTATCATCCCAGACCCTGAAGTTTCCCCTCCGTAGGCGATTTCGACGTGGTCGAGCACCGATGCGCCGCTGCCGGCTTCGAACTTGATGTTGCGCCATTCGCCGGGGTTTGCGGCTTTGGCGCCGGTGAAGACGACCGGTTCTTCGGCGGTGCCTTCGGCTTTGAGGGTGCCTTTGATCAAGAACGAGCGGAACGGAATCAAGACCACCCCGGGAGTGATCGTCAGCGTCACGCCGGATGCGACGGTCACTTCCGTGGCGTTGACCGCGCCGCCTCCTTTGCCCCAAGTCGAGGAGTGCGAGACGGTTCCCGAAATGCTTATCAGGTTGCCTTTGTTCCCGGAGAGCGTGTTTTCGGTGATGTTCCCGGGGATGTCGTTGCCAAAGTAGGAGAGGCCGGTCCCGGCGGTGCCGATTATGGTGTTGCCGCCCAGGGTCCCTCCGGAGCCGGCTTTTGAGCTCTGCGAGATCGTGAACCCGGCGCCCCCGCCTTCGACGGTGTTGTCATGGATGTTGATTTCGCCCGGCTCGGTGGTGGAGGACCAGTAGGCGATGGCTGGAGCGGTGTTGGGGTAGGGCGTCCCGTTTTCTATGAAAAGGTCGTGCCCTATCTCGGGACTGCCGCCGTGTTCGTCCTTGATCGCCGAGTATCGGTTTTTGCGAAAGGTCGAATGGGTGATCGTCGGCGAGACGGGAGAGGTGATTTCGACCGCGCCGCTGTTGAGAGTTTCCCCTCCGTAGGCGATTTCGACGTGGTCGAGCACCGATGCGCCGCTGCCGGCTTCGAACTTGATGTTGCGCCATTCGCCGGGGTTTGCGGCTTTGGCGCCGGTGAAGACGACCGGTTCTTCGGCGGTGCCTTCGGCTTTGAGGGTGCCTTTGATCAAGAACGAGCGGAACGGAATCAAGACCACCCCGGGAGTGATCGTCAGCGTCACGCCGGATGCGACGGTCACTTCCGTGGCGTTGACCGCGCCGCCTCCTTTGCCCCAAGTCGAGGAGTGCGAGACGGTTCCCGAAATGCTTATCAGGTTGCCTTTGTTCCCGGAGAGCGTGTTTTCGGTGATGTTCCCGGGGATGTCGTTGCCAAAGTAGGAGAGGCCGGTCCCGGCGGTGCCGATTATGGTGTTGCCGCCCAGGGTCCCTCCGGAGCCGGCTTTTGAGCTCTGCGAGATCGTGAACCCGGCGCCCCCGCCTTCGACGGTGTTGTCATGGATGTTGATTTCGCCCGGCTCGGTGGTGGAGGACCAGTAGGCGATGGCTGGAGCGGTGTTGGGGTAGGGCGTCCCGTTTTCTATGAAAAGGTCGTGCCCTATCTCGGGACTGCCGCCGTGTTCGTCCTTGATCGCCGAGTATCGGTTTTTGCGAAAGGTCGAATGGGTGATCGTCGGCGAGACGGGAGAGGTGATTTCGACCGCGCCGCTGTTGAGAGTTTCCCCTCCGTAGGCGATTTCGACGTGGTCGAGCACCGATGCGCCGCTGCCGGCTTCGAACTTGATGTTGCGCCATTCGCCGGGGTTTGCGGCTTTGGCGCCGGTGAAGACGACCGGTTCTTCGGCGGTGCCTTCGGCTTTGAGGGTGCCTTTGATCAAGAACGAGCGGAACGGAATCAAGACCACCCCGGGAGTGATCGTCAGCGTCACGCCGGATGCGACGGTCACTTCCGTGGCGTTGACCGCGCCGCCTCCTTTGCCCCAAGTCGAGGAGTGCGAGACGGTTCCCGAAATGCTTATCAGGTTGCCTTTGTTCCCGGAGAGCGTGTTTTCGGTGATGTTCCCGGGGATGTCGTTGCCAAAGTAGGAGAGGCCGGTCCCGGCGGTGCCGATTATGGTGTTGCCGCCCAGGGTCCCTCCGGAGCCGGCTTTTGAGCTCTGCGAGATCGTGAACCCGGCGCCCCCGCCTTCGACGGTGTTGTCATGGATGTTGATTTCGCCCGGCTCGGTGGTGGAGGACCAGTAGGCGATGGCTGGAGCGGTGTTGGGGTAGGGCGTCCCGTTTTCTATGAAAAGGTCGTGCCCTATCTCGGGACTGCCGCCGTGTTCGTCCTTGATCGCCGAGTATCGGTTTTTGCGAAAGGTCGAATGGGTGATCGTCGGCGAGACGGGAGAGGTGATTTCGACCGCGCCGCTGTTGAGAGTTTCCCCTCCGTAGGCGATTTCGACGTGGTCGAGCACCGATGCGCCGCTGCCGGCTTCGAACTTGATGTTGCGCCATTCGCCGGGGTTTGCGGCTTTGGCGCCGGTGAAGACGACCGGTTCTTCGGCGGTGCCTTCGGCTTTGAGGGTGCCTTTGACGGTCAGGGTGCCGACGAGAAGTTTTACGCCCGCTTCAATTTTGACGGTCACCCCCGATTCGATCGTGGAGGTGCCCGTGTAGGGATTGCCCGCAGGCGTGAGCGTCATGTTTTCTTTGATCGTCGACGGCAAGGCCGTTGCCGATGCGGCGGCTGGAACGACCATGAGAGCGGCTGCAATGAGGCTGGCTACAACGGCGCAGAATGAGGCTCGGTGCAACGCTGGCACGGGACTGGACGTGGGTGACAAGTCGTTCCTCCCTGACATTCGGTACGAGCTGAGTCGAAACAGGGAATGACAATAGACCGACTCGTATACGCCGCGCAACTTTTTAGCCGAATGGCCGAAACACGCATCTGAACACACCGCTGCCCTACCAGCTCATGCGCCGGACCCGGCCCGGGTAGCAGCCCTTGGCTGCGGCGACGGAGGCTCCCGGATCCAACAGGAAGACTTCGACCCGGCGGTTGATCGCCTGCGGGCCGGACTTGTGGACGATCGGGCAGCTCTCGCCGAAGCCACGAACGGTCAGCGGCACCGGGGCCCCGCCATTGGCAAGCGGGGAATCGGCACCCGCGATGGATGCCACATCGGCGTCGCGATGCAGGACGAATAGCTGGCGGCGCATCCAGCGCGCCCGGCGAAGCGAGAGGCCGAGGTTGAATTCATCGGTGTCGGTCGAATCGGCGTGGCCGTCGATCTCGATCGCAGCCGGCGGAGATGCTTCGACCGCCTTGCGCAGCGCTTCCCGGACAAGCTGCACGGGCCGCGTGTCACGCGGCCGGGACTTGCCGAGGGGAAAGCGCGACTGGGGCAGGCGCAGCACCTGCAAGTCGACATGGTCAACCTGGCCTTCGGTGTCGGTGAGCTCGAGCCTGACTTTGTATGGCGCGAGGCGTGGCGGCAGGTCGGCGGTGACGCTGGCTTCTCGACCCATGTGAAGGCCGGCGACGGTCCAGCGGCGAACCAGTCCCGTGCTCGCGCCGCCTGCACCCGTGGAGCCGCGACTGTCGAAGGTCACCTGCCGGGAGCCCGACTCCACCCGCATGGTGACCCGTGCGGTCGGCTTCTGCGGGACGGTCAGGAACGGCTGCCCGGCAAGCTGGGTGCACTCGACCTTGACCACACCGCTGGTCGCATCCGGCGGCACTTCGAATTCGATCGTTTCTTCCGGCAGCACGAAGCCACTTCCGCCATCGCCCGAGCCTGTAACGACCCGGTTGAGGATCGGCAGTTTGACGCCGTTGAGGCGCAGGGTGGCCCCCTGTGGAAGGCCGCGGAAGCCACCGTATTCGGGACTGGAGACCCGCAGCACGACCTTGTCGCCCGGCGAGGCGCGGGACGGGCTTAGCTGCAGACCGCGCCCGAACCTAGGCCTCACGGCGGGGCCGGCGTTCACCAGGCGCTTGCCCACCGCTTTGGCATTCGCGGTATCCGCGGGGTTGGCCGGGACCCCCGTTTCGGCCGATTCGCTGCCTTCGGTGACCATGCTGACATGGCCCCCTTCGGAGGTCTCGATGTCTGGCGTCAGCTCATAGGCCATCTCAAGCGATGCCCGAGCCGCCTTGTCGACGTCCTGAGACGGGCCGATCGTCATCGCAACGACTTCGCTCTTCGGGATCCACAAGAGGCGCCCGCTGTCCTCGACGATGTCCTTCTTACACCCCTGAGTAGCGACGTTGGCGAAGTAGACGCGTTCGCTGGTCTCGGTCACATAGAGGCCCTGCAGCGCTTCCGCCGAGCCGTCGCCCCCGCGGATGATCGCAACCGGCTGTGCCTGTGGATCGTCGATGTTGCGCATGGTCATGGCAACGGTGCCGAAAAGTGGCACCGAGAGCAGCACTGCCAGTCCGTACCAGAGAAACCGCCCTTCGGAGAGCTCCGCGATGCGCCACAGGCCAAGCCCGATGAGGACCAAGGCGGCGAGCGTTATGAGGAGCCAACGCTCGCCGAGGATCAACGCTGGAGCGACCACGGCCGCGAGCGTCAATGGAACGACGACCATCTTCCCCGCTGCGGTCAGGTCGGAGCTGGGCGGCTTGCGACGCGGCTCCTCCTTTGCCGCCCCCTCGACCGCTCGAGGGCTCGGCGGGAGTGGATCGGCGTCGGGGGCTCCGGACGAGATCGTCAGGCCTCCACCCCTTCCACGTCCTCCCCTGCTCCAAGACACCTTCCGCCACGAGACGACACCGGCGGCCCGAGCAGGCCTGCGCTCCGCTTCAGCTTCCTCCAGGGCCTTCGCTGCCGCTTCCCTGCGCTCCTTCTCCTCGTCCCGGCGCTTCCGCCTAGCGGTGTCGTGCTTTGCTTTTTCCGCCTCCAGCTTTGTCTTGCGCCGGCCAGCGTCCTCCCGCACGAAGGCACCCCATCGCATCACCACCGCCCCCAGAAGCACAATCCCGATCGCGGCGAGGCAAGCCACCCAACCCCGTGCCTGATCGTGCTCTGTGGCAAGGTAAGCGATCAGCCACGCGCCGGCGCCCACCACGAGGGCGATCCCGAGAGCGCGCGCCGTCTTGCACTTGCCCCCCTTCCATTCGTTCCCATCTCGGAAGGCACCCGGTTCGACTATCTGACTCTCTTCATCGCCGAGCAGGTCGGGGATGTCGCCTTCGTTCAGCTTGACCAATCCACCAACATGGGTGGCCCAGAGGATCGCGCCGAAAGCCAGCACCACTGCCTCCGTGGCAATCATCCTGTCGAGCGATCTGGTGCCCCCGGCGAGCCAGATCGTCACTACCGCCTCCGCCGCGACGATCAGCAGCACGCCACGACTCATCCCGGGCGTTGCCCTGCCGCCGCGGTCGATCAGGTAGACGGCGAGCGCGGCGGCCGCGCCGCAGAAGCCGAAGAGGAGGAGGATCGTCGTCCCTATCGTCACCGCTTCCGCCCTCGGAATGACGTCGACGATCTGGTTGGCCGGTAGTTGCAACGCGTCGAAACGGGTCCACAGCACGATCGTTCCCGCGAAGGCGGCGAAGGTAGCCAGGCCGCCCACGGTGAACAGCGCGGTGAGCGCTTTCTGCCCCAGCGATTTCAACAAGGCGGTCCAAGCCGACTCCTGCGGCTTCGCCCCGTCGCCCTCGATGCCACCTTGCTTGGCTGGCTCTAAGTCCTGTCGTTGCTCCGCCACGACCCGCCTCCCAGCTTGGATCGAATGGACTGGGGCAACCTACTCGCCAGCCGCCCTATGTCAACAAAAACACAAAGCAGTATGTAAATTTATAGGGGTTGTTGCTCAGCGGATCTTGTCGTAGAGACTGAAGACAGAGCGTTTCGTGCGTCTTGTGCTATGCACCCGGGAACGACCGTCGCACCGATTCCTCGAACTCTTCGACCAGGTCGAGCAGCTCGTCGCACTCCCATGCCCGGCCCCACTTTTTCTCGTTGAGCTTGCGGATGATTCCGGCCTCTTCCATCTGCAGGAGGCCGTTGTTCACCGTCACGTGGGATTTGCCCGTCAACTTGGTCCCGGCGGCAACGTCGATCACCGGCTGGCCGGGCAGATTTGCGATCAGCTGGTGGACCACCGCGTCCCTGCGGGGATTTCCCAATCGCTCCAGCCACTCCGCCTGTCGATCGTCGATCGCCGCAGCCATCCGCTCTGCCTCATGGCATGCTCGCTCGGTCGCGGCGACGAAGAGGTCACACCAGCCGCTCACATCGCCGCCGCTGAATTCGCCAAATCCCGCAACATAGGACCGCTGGGTGGCCCCCAGAACGAGGCTGATCGGCGGGACGTAGTTGACCGCTTCGCCACCGCGCCGCAGAACCGTGTGAATCAGCGCTCTCCCGACACGCCCGTTGCCATCGGCGAAGGGGTGGATGTTCTCGAACTGGGCATGGACGATTGCCGCCTGGACGATGGGTGCGATGTCGTCGCGTGCGATGAAGCGACAGAGATCTTCGAGGAGCCGGTGCACGTGCTCCGGGGGAGGCGGAACATAGGCCGCTCCAATCGGGCTGAAGGGGTTGGTGCCGATCCAGTTCTGCTGCGTGCGGATTACGCCGGCGATCTTCCGATCGGCCGAGTAGCGCAAGAGCGTGCGGTGAATGTCGCGTATGTCATCGATCGAGACCTCTTCGCCGGAGACCCCCAGCGCAACCGCCCGCTTCATCGCCTTCACGTTGCCCAGGATTTCGGCCGCGGTGCTGTCCTTCCCCCTGTCCGAATCTTCGAATGCGGCGCGGGCCAGGCGCTTCTGCGAGATCGACAGGCCCTCGATCCACGACGATGCGGTGCTCTCCGAGCGCAGCAGCGCACTCGCCAGGGCGTTGAGAGAAGTAAGCCGCGGCTCGGCCGAGTTGAGGCGCGCCAGAGCCTTGGTCGCCGAAGCGATGGCCGCGACCACGTCTTCGTCGAGCGCGAAACCGCGGTCGGCGATCTCAGCGGGTATGAAGACCTCGTACCATCCCCCCCGACGCACCTTTCGCCCGCCCATGGCGCCAGGGTTCGGCTCCCACAAGCGGCGCTCACGGTGGCCCAGGGCCTCGAGCGTGGTGTGCCTAACCGAACTCATGGCAAGCATCCTTTCAAAGGCGGGAATACTTCGTAAGGATAGCAGGCTAAGCTTTCAAAGTGCGAGGAGCTTTCCAAGGTTAGCCGGGGGCCGCCCGGGCCCAGCCAGTCTCAGCGGATCTTGTCGTAGAGGCTGAAGATCGGCAGGTACATCGCGATCACGATGAAGCCGACGACGCCGCCAACGAAGACGATCATGATCGGCTCGATCAGGGAGGTCAGGGCTTTGACCTTGGCGTCGACCTCGTCCTCGTAGAAGTCGGCGACCTTGGTCAGCATGTGTTCCAGCTGGCCGGTTTCCTCGCCGACGGCGACCATGTGGCCGACCATCGGCGGGAAGATCGCGTTGCGTTCGATCGGCCCGGCGAGCGAACCGCCGCGCTTGACCGAATCATAGACGTCGTCCATCGCCTGCTCGAGGACGATGTTGCCGGCCGTCTCGCCGGTCAGTTTGATCGCCTGCAGCATCGGCACGCCGGCCGAGACCGAGCCGGCGAAGGTGCGTGACCAGCGGGCCAGCGCGACCTTCTGGATCACGTCGCCGATTTTCATCGGCAGGCGCAGGGTGAAGCGGTCCCAAATTTCTTTGCCCGTTTTGGTCCGCTTCCAGCGGAAGAAGAGGATGAAGCCGATCACGAGCCCGGGGATCAGGATGAACCAGTAGCCGGTGATCGCGTCCGAGGCGGTGACGCAGATCTGGGTCGGGATCGGCAGTTCGGCCTTTTCGCCCGGGTTTTCTTCGGAGATCTGTTCGAAGATGCCGACGAAGACAGGAATGACGAAGGCGACGATGCCGACGAGGGCGACCATCGCGAAGCCGAAGATCAGCGCCGGGTACATCAGCGCCGATTTGACCTGGCGGCGCAGCGAGTCGGCTTTCTCCACCTGGAAGGCGATGCGGTCGAGCGCATCCTCGAGGCGGCCCGATTCCTCGCCCGAGCGGACCATCGCCCGGTAGAGGCGGTCGAAGACTTCGGGGTGACGGGCCATCGCCTGCTCCAGCGTGCTGCCGGCCTCGATGTCGGCGCGCACGCCGGCGATCGCCTCTTTGATCCGCTCGTCCTGGGTCTGCTCCTCGAGCGTATGCAGGGTGCGCAGCATCGGCATCCCCGAGGCGACCAGGGTCGCGAACTGACGCGAGAAGATCGACAGCTCGCGCATGTCGATGCCTTTCCAGGTCCGCCAGAGCTGCTCGATTTTGAACGGTTCGCTCTTCTCGCTGACGTCGAGGACGATCAGGCCGCGCTGGCGCAGCTGCTCGGTGACCTGCGCCTTGGACTCGGCCTCGACTTCGCCAGCCGTGGAGGCACCTGCCAGGTCCATTGCCTTGAAGGCGAAGGTCGTCGCGCCGGCCATCGTCAGGTGACCGTGGCGTAGTCAGGCTGGACCGGGGCGCCGCCGCCGAGCAGGCGTTTGAGCTCCTCGGGCACGGAGGCGCGCTGCTCGGCCAGCGAGCGGGTGATCGAGCCGGCGCGGACCAGGCGAACCAGGTCGGCGTCCATCGTCTGCATGCCGACGGCGCCGGAGGTCTGCACCGCGGCGTAGATCTGGTGCGTCTTGCCCTCGCGGATCAGGTTGCGAATCGCCGGCGTCGGCACCAGCACCTCGGTGGCGACGACGCGCCCCCTGCCGTCGGCGGTGGGCAGAAGCTGCTGGGTGACGATGCCCTGCAAGGCGATCGAGAGCTGCGTCCGCACCTGTCCCTGCTGCTCGGGCGGGAAGACGTCGATGATCCGGTCGACCGTCTGCGCGGTCGACTGGGTGTGCAGGGTGGCGAAGACGAGGTGGCCGGTCTCGGCCGCGGTCAGCGCGGTGGAGATCGTCTCCAGGTCGCGCATCTCGCCGACCAGGATGACGTCGGGATCCTCGCGCAGGGCGGCGCGCAGGCCGAGGGCGAAGTCGGGCGTGTCGGCGCCGATCTCGCGCTGGTTGACGATCGAGCGTTTGTGCTGGTGCAGGAACTCGATCGGGTCCTCGATCGTGAGGATGTGATCCTGGTTCTCTTCGTTGATCACGTCGATCATCGCCGCCAGGGTCGTGCTCTTGCCCGAGCCGGTGGGGCCGGTGACGAGGACGAAGCCGCGCGGTTTGGCGCAGAGCTCGCGCAGCACCTGAGGCACCTTGAGCGAGTCGAGCGAGGGGATGTCCTGCGGGACCAGACGGAAGGCGGCGCTGACCGAGCCGCGCTGGAAGAAGCAGTTGACGCGGAAGCGGGCGACGCCGGGGATCGCGTAGGCGAAGTCGAGCTGTTTGCCCGTCTCAAACCGTTTGCGCTGATCGTCGTTGAGGATGCTGTAGACGATCTCGCGCGTTTCCTGGCCGGAGAGGACGTCGAAGCCCTCCATGTGGACGATCTTGCCCTTGTCGCGCATCGCCGGCGGCACCCCCGGCGTAATGTGCACGTCGGAGGCCCGGGTCTCGACCATGGTGCGCAGCACCTCTGAGAAGTCGACGGCCATAGCGCTTAGATCGGCTTCCCGGGCGGATTCCTGAATCTCTCCCGGCTCTTTGCAGCATCGTCCCCCCTATAAAGGGGAAAAAGCTTCAATGAACGGCGGCTGCTAGGCGGTGACACGGAGTACCTCCTCCAGGGACGTGAGGCCGGCGCGCACCTTTCCGATGCCGTCCTCGCGCAGGGTGAGCATGCCTTCTTCGCGGGCGACGGTGGCGATTTCGGCCTCGGGGGCCTGGGCGACTGCCATCTCCTTGATCCGGTCGCCCATCCGCATCACCGAGAAGATCCCTACCCGGCCCTTGTAGCCGCTCTGATTGCAGCGGGCGCAGCCGACGGGTTCATAGGCCTCGAGGTCCCCGCCGACGCGGATCTCGGCGTCGGCGAGTGCCTGCGGCGGCACGATCGTACGCCGCTTGCAGTGACTGCAGAGCTTGCGCGCGAGGCGCTGGGCGACCACGCAGTCGACCGCCGACGCGATGAGGAAGGCCTCGATCCCCATCTTGGTCAGGCGGGTGATCGCGCCGGGGGCGTCGTTGGTGTGCAGCGTGGTCAGCATCATGTGCCCGGTCAGCGCCGCCTCGATCGAGATCCGCGCGGTCTCGCCGTCGCGGATCTCGCCGACCATGACGATGTCGGGATCGGCGCGGAGGATCGAGCGCAGCCCGGTGGCGAAGTCGAGGCCGGCCTTGCGGTTGACGTTGATCTGGTTGATGCCGGAGAGCCTGTACTCGACCGGGTCCTCGATCGTGATGATGTTGCGCTCGACTTCGTTGATCTCCTGTAGGGCGGCGTAGAGGGTCGTGCTCTTCCCCGAGCCGGTCGGGCCGGTGACCAGCACCGCGCCGTAGGACTGCCGGAACGACTCCTCGAAGCGCACCCGCCCCTCCCCGTCCATGCCGAGGTCGTCGAGGGTGCGCTGCGCGTTCTCCTTGTCGAGGATGCGGATCGTCGCTCCCTCGCCGCGCTGCGTCGGCAGCGTCGTCACGCGCAGGTCGACGCGGCGGTCCTCGACCGTGACACTGACGCGGCCGTCCTGGGGCACGCGTTTCTCAGCGATGTTGAGGTCGCTCATGATCTTCACCCGCGAGACGACGGCGCTGATCATCCGCTTCGGCACGTGGGCGGCCTCGCGCAGCACGCCGTCGACCCGGAAGCGGACCCGCATCTCCTCCTCGTCGGGCTCGAAGTGGACATCGGAGGCCCCCTCCCCCACCGCCTGCCCGAGGATGCTGTAGACGAGCTTGATCACCGGCGCGTCCTCGGCGCTGACTTCCATGTCGGCGACCTCGGCCAGTTCCCCCTCGGCCTCGGCCTCGCCCTCGGTGACCGCCTCGCTGACGGCGCTCTGCAGCGTGTTGAGCCGGCCGATCAGCGACTCGATGTCCTCCTCAGAGGCAACGGCTACTCGGCAGTCGAGCGCCGTCGCGATCTGGATGTCGTCGACGGCGAGGACGTTGGTGGGATCGGCCATCGCGACCAGCAAGGTCTCTTTGTCGACGAAGCCCACCGGCAGTGCCTGGTAGCGGCGCGCGGTGTTGACCGAGATCAGGTTGGCCGCGGCCATGTCGACCTGGTAGGCGGCAAGATCGACGTGGTCGAGTCCGAAGCGCTCGGCGACGGCGCGGGAGAGCTGGTCGGGGGTTATCACCCCCTGCTCGATCAGCAGCTGCTCGGGCGGGCGGCCAGCGGTCCGCGCTCCCTCGATCGCCTGGCGTGCCACGTCGTCGCCGGCGAAGCCGAGGTCGACGATGACGTCGGTGACGAAGCCGCTGGAGCGGCCCCGCACGCGTGGCGGAGTGAGGCCAGGAGCACCCCCCGCCGTGGGGTCCAGCGCGGGCGCGGTCGAGTCGCCGGAATCGGGGACCGGCCGCAGGTGGCTGGGAAAGTCCCGCGACTCCATGTTCAGCTCACGGGTGGTAGTCGACCGTCGGGCCCTTGTAGCCGGCATCGATCACGGCTTGGGCGATGCTCTGCGGGCTCTGGAAGCCGTAGCTGACAGAGGCGGTCGGGACAGATTGGTCCAGATGCTTCGGCGTGACAACCACCAGGGCCGGCACGCGGTCTACGCCGACGCCCTCGGTGATTGCCGCGTAGCGGGAGATCTGATGGGCGGGGACGATGAAGACGGCGGCGTTGCGGAAGCCGCCGAGACCGTCGGTAGCGGTCTTGACCAGTCGGTCGTCGATGCCGCCATCGCGGACGAAGAGCAGGACCGGCGTCTCGTTTGCCTTCCAGGCGCGCATCAACGGGCGCGGCAGCGGCGGAGCGGTGGCGGTGGCCTGACTGACGGCGGCGAGTGCGCCGCCCAGACCGGCGGACGACGCCGATTCAGTGGGCGCGCTTTCGGTGCTGACCGAGGTCGAGCTGGTCGCAGCCGGTTCGGCGGCTTCTTCTTCGCCGCCCCCGGAGGACATGACGAAGATCGCCACGCAGATCAGCAGAACGCCGACCACAGCGGCCTGGGCAAGTGGATTGCTGTTCAGGGCCTCTCTCATACGTTCGCTTATCTAGCTCGACAGGAACAGCGCCGAGCTTGAATCGTGGGCGTGGGAGGTAGCGCCGAGCTTGAATCGTGGGCGTGGGAGGTGCGGAGGCGAGCGCCGGGGGCGCCGAGCGAGGAAGTGCTCAGCAGCCGGCGCTGGGCTGCTGAGCGACGGTCGCGGTGGGGGTGGCACTGCACTCGACGTAGGCGGAGGCGTTGTAGGTGCGGCCCGCTTCCACGCCGGTGAGCTGGTTGTGAATTTCGGTGACTTCCTGTTCCAGTTTTTTGATTTCTTCTTCTTTGCTCACTTTGCTGCCGGTGATCGTTTTGATCACGGCTTCGATTCCGGCGCGGGACGTCAGCTCGGGCGGAATTTCAAAGCCTTTCTCCTGTTCGATCTTGCCGTTGCCGCTCCAGGCGATCTGCTTGCCGGCGATGATGCCTTTGAAGGTCGCGTTGCCGCTGACGTTGATGTAGGAATCGGGCCCGTAGACCACGAACTCGTTGGTGGTCGAGGAGTTGCCCGAGAGCGAAACCTGGCTCGTGTACGTGGGCGAGCCGAGCAGGTAGAAGCCGGGCATGTCGAAATGGCCGGGGGTGCCCAGGTAACCCGTGGCGGTGATTTCGTTGTTGCCGCTCATGCTGATCTGATTCGAGGTACCGCAGTGCTCGGGCGTGTCGAAGAAGAAGCGCACGTGGGCCCCTTTGGCCATGATCAGCTTCGAGTTGCCGCTGAGCTGGATCGAGCAGACCCAGTAGTCGCTGCCGCCAAGGGTGAGGATCGTGTTGCCGGAGAGGCTGATGCTGCGGTTGCTCGGGTTGAAGGGGTCGGTTTTGCTCCAACTCCCGTTGTAGGTGTCTTTCTGGCATTCGGCCGGCAGGCCTTTGCTGCAAGCGGTGATCCGGCCGTTGGAATTGTGCGTGGCGATGTCGCTCGGCATGAAGCTGGAGACGGCGGGCAGCGACAGGTTTCCTTCCGTGACCGAGTAGCCGCTGCACTGCGAGGCGTTGCCGGTGTGCGTCCATTTTTTGCCGATCCCGACCTGGATGCTGCCGCAGATGCTGGTGTTGCCTGAGGTGGTCAGGTTGCCGTCGGTGGCAACGCCGACGTGGATGTCGGAGTTGCCGCTGGCGGTGATGCCTTCGCGCCCGACCAGGCCGGCGATTCCGCCGCTTTTTTTCAATTCTTCTTCAGCCGCCAGCAGTTCTTCTTTGAGTTCGTTGAGCTCGGTCTGGCTGCTGCCATTTTTTTCGGCCAGTTCGGTTTCTTTGTTGATGAGGTCCGTTTTGGTGACCCCGGTCCAGAGATTCGATTCGGTCAGGCTGAGTTGGATCCGCCTGGTCACTTCATTCGCCGTGCCGGTCGAGACGACGTGGACGACGCCGAGCCCGGCGCCGTAGGCGCTGACGCGGTAGCTGTAGGTGGCGCCGCCGACTTCGCCTTCGATCGGAGGGCACCAGCTCGGTTCAGAGACCGGCGCCGCGCCGGCTTCGAGCTCACCGGTCGTCGCGTTGAGCTTGAAACAGGGTTTTACGCTGGTCAGCAGGGCCGCGTGGCGGTTGAGCCGCATCATCGCCACGTTTGCGCCGGCGTCGGCCGCGCCGATCGCGCTCTTGGAGCCGTTGTCGCGCTTCGAGCCTCGCTGGACGTCGACCGTCGACATCACAGCCGCCCCGGCAAGGGCGAGGCTGGAGACCGTTGCGAACAGCGCCGCCGGCAGCGCCATGCCGTGCTCGCTACGAGCGAACGGGAGCAGGCGAGCACGGATCGCGGCGAAGAACATTGTCACCTTGATCGGCGGTCGGTACCCGTTACTTAAGTCGCGGGGCGGAAGAGGCAAAAGCCTGGACGTCGCTTCTACTTACTTTTTCCTAACGAAGCCAAGGCGATGACACACGAAAACGACGGAGAGGATCTGCTTTATTCCCAAAAGGAACCGCAACGTGTCACAATCGAGAGGCCTTGATGGGGGGTGACTCAGCATGAGCGACGGGAGAATGCGCGCTGGCGCGCAGCTACTGCTGATGGCTACTGACCCGATCAACCGCGGGATCCTGCGGACGGCGCTGGAGCATCCGGTCGAAGTGGCGCCCGGCCGGGTCTTCCGGGTCAGCGACCGCGGCCACGAGGCGCTCTTCGTCGCCTTCATAGTCGAGCGCTGGCTGCAGAGCGCTCCGCACGGCCCGGTGTCCTTCGACGGCCCGGAAGCGGAGGGGTCGGTGGCCGCGCTCGCCGAAGCGTGGTCGGCGACCGTTGTGCACATGCTTGCCCGCGAACCGATGACGCTTCGTGAGCTGGACGAGAGGATCGACGACCTCGGCCGCCGAGGACTGAAGCGCCACCTCGGGGCGATGCAGGGCACCGGACAGATCGAGGCTCTCACCGATGGCGGCGAGCCGATCTACGCCTTGACCGACTGGGCGCGAGCCGGAATCGCTCCGCTGATCGCCTCAGCGCGCCTCGAGCGGCGCCACCCGATGGAGGGCATGGCACCGATCGACGCCCTCGACGTCGACGCGGGCTTCCGAATGAGCCTGCCCCTGCTCACGCTCCCGCGGGAGCTCTCCGGCACCTGCCGCCTGGGGCTGAACCTGAAAGAGGATGAGAGCGTCGGCCTGACCGGGGTCACCGCCCGGATCGAGGAAGGGCGCGTCGTCTCCTGTCGGGATGGCCTGGAGACCGCGGCCAATGCCTGGGCGGCGGCGACCGCGGCTGACTGGCTCGACACCGTGATCGAGCCCGATGCGAAGCGAGTGCGCACCGGCGGCGACCGCTGGCTGTCCGGCGCGGTGCTCGACAACCTGCACAAGACGCTCTTTGGCGCTTCGGTCAGCTGAGCTTTGGCTCAGCCAAAGCGATCGGAGTTCCGCAGCACCTGTGCCTGGCGCGCACCCCACCACTGCTGCAAATCTGCCAGGTCGATCGGGAGCAGGTCATCGGCTTCAACGTCGCTCAGATCGCCCATGGTCCGATAGAGATGGACAAGCGCCTCGCTGCTCAGGCCAATGTCGTAGCGCCTCATATAGAGCTCGACACCCTCCTCAACCGAGATTGACCCCTTCTCATCGATCGCCTTGACGTCAAAGTAGTCGCGCATCTCTCCGCGCTCAGCCATCACCTCGAGCTTCATCGCCATCAAGTCCTGGAGGCCGGCGACACTGAGGCCGGCCACCACCAGCGGCTCAGCCAGCTGATTGAGCTGAACGGCATCGAAGATCTCGATCTTGGTAGCGCCGAAGAGGCCCTTCAGCGTCCCGTCGGAGACGTGCGTAACGGCAAAGGAGCCCAGTCCGCCAATCAGACGCTCAATCTCGCTGAGATCAAGCGTCCGATGGAAAAAGAAATCCAGATCGCGACTTTCGCGGTGCCCGAGATGAACGGCGACCGCGGTGCCACCTCCGAGATGAAGATCCGGCGGAAGATGTGGAGCAAGAGCTCGCCAAGCCGCAGCGGTGTCCGGCGGCAGAATGCGGCGAATGCGATCGGGGAGCTCGTTCACCGCGCCGCCTGCGCAAGATTGCGCGCCAGGCGTTTGACCTTTGGGTCTAGGCCGCGAGCACGGGCCGCCCGTTCCCAGTTCTCGGGTGCGAGCACCTGTGCTCCCCATGCCAATCCCTGTAGGTCCATCGTCCCCAGCAGCCGCCTGGCGATATAGGCGCCCGCACGATCGATGTCCAGCTGACTCTCGGCCGTATTCCAGAAGAGATGGCGCAGGCGCCTCGGCACCCGCTTCTCCGCCCGCTCGCGGCGCTTCTGCTCCTCAGGCCTTTCGACCCGCTCAAGAGCAGCGTCCAAATCCAGCCAGCGCGGGTGCAGGAGATTTGCTCGCCAGACAGTCATTTCCCGCGCTCGGCCGGCGGCGACCATCTCCGTCGACTGCTCGACGAGCCCCTTGCCGCGGAGGAGCCGAAGCGCGCGAGATGCCGCGGTTGGGGACAGACCGCTTCGCCGCGCCACTGCTCGTGCCGAGACCAAGCCGAAGGGAGCGTTCCGCAGCGCCGCCAGGACCATGACCTCTGAACGAGAGAGGCCGTCGACCTGTGGAACCAAGCCCAATGCGCGACGCATCTGATCGGCGTGCTGTGGACTGAAAGCAAAACGTCCACCCGGTCGCCGGGCTTCAAGTCCCATTTGCCGGGCCACGCGGGTTATTCGCGGCACCGACGTCTCGAGGTCTCGAGCCAGATCCGCCGCCGACAGAGCGTCCATATCGTTAATTGTAGAGGCCTCGACCTTGAGGTCGCCCAAATCAGGCATTTCGAAAACAGCGCATTCCGAAAAGAGACTTATCGCGTGACATAATGTCCGAGTTGGCTGCGATCGAGGCCACTGGGAGCGGGTTCAGGGCGCGTGCCGGAACGTTGACGCTGCTCTTTATCTCGACCTCCGCTTCCCGGGAAGAGCTGCTCGAGCTGCTGGAGCTTGCCCTCCAGGGCGGAGTCGTCGGCGCGCTCGTCGACGTCGTGCCGGATGAGATCGAGCCCGACGACTACGAGGACGAGGACAAGGAGTTCGATGATGAAGAGGAGGACCCGCCGGAGCCCGACCTCCACCGCGGTCACCCAATCGGTCCTCACACCCCGATGAAAGCCTCGCCCAAGGGCGGGGAAATGCTCTTCGTCGCCTTCACCTTGGAGCGCTGGCTGCGCAACCGTCCCAACGGCCCGCTGCAGATCGGCCCCGAGGCCACAGGAGCGATAGCGACGCTGGTCTGCTGCTGGTCGGCGACCGTCACGCATGCCCTCGCGGGGCAGCCGCTGACGCTGTCCGAGCTGGAGCGAGACGTCGTGTCGCTCAACCCCGAGACACTGGACGAACACCTGCAAGCGATGGTCAGGACGGAGATGGTCGAGGCCAGGCCCGACAGTGGCGGGGAGACGCGCTACGCCGTGACCGACTGGCTCCGCGAAGGCGTCGCGCCACTCAGCGCCGCGGCGCGGATGGAGCGTCGCCACCTGGAACAGGACACGGCCTCACCGGACATCCTCGACGTCGAGGCCGCCTTCCAGCTCGCCCTGCCGCTGGTGAAGCTGCCCTCCGACCTGGCCGGCCCCTGCAGGCTCGGCGTACAGATACCCGGCGATGGAGCGCTCATGGTGGGCGCCACGGTGGAGGTGGAGGCAGGACGGGTCATCTCCGCTTCCCCGCTCCTGGACGAGGACGCCGAGACCTTCGCGACCGGCTCCCCCATCGACTGGCTCGACACCCTGGTCGAGCCCAGCGCCGGGCGCATCAAGCTCGGTGGCGACGCCCGCCTCGCCGGGGCGCTCATCGACGGCCTGTACGAGGTGCTGTTCGGGATTCCCGTGGCTTGAGACGTTGCTCATCCTCGGACAACCTGGCGTATTCCCAAATAAAACTGATTAATGTCATAATGACTCAGCTTGACTGCGAACACGGTCAACGGGAGCGGAACCCTGGCGCGCTCCGGAGCGCAGACTCTCGTCCTGCTTGCCGCGCCGCTGAACGTACTCATCCTGAAAGCCCTCGCCGAGGGGCCGATGCAGCAGATTGAGCTACGGCGTGCTGCCGGATCCCCGGCCCAAAGCACCCTCCGCGCTCAGCTCAAGCGACTGGCGGAGATAGGTGCGATCGAAAGACATCGCCGCAACAGCTTCCCGGGAGTGCTCGAGCACGAGCTGACCGCGGCCGGGCGGAACCTGCTCGGCGTTCTCGACATCCTCGAGCGCTGGCTCAGCCAGGCTCCCGAAGGACCACTGACCCTGGGCAGCAACCAGGCGAAGGCGGCCATCAAGGCACTCGCCGACGGCTGGTCGACGACCATGTTGCGCGCGCTCGCCACCGGTCCGCTGACCCTTACCGAACTCGACGGCATCATCGCCTCGCTCAGCTACCCGTCGCTGGAGCGGCGCCTCGCCGCGATGCGGCTTGCCGGCCTGGTCGAGCCGTGTCCCGGCAACGGCAGAGGCACTCCGTATGCGATCACCGCCTGGCAGCGCCTTGGAATCGGCCCGCTCTCCGCCGCGGCACGCTGGGAGGGCCGCGACCTTCCAGAGCAGTCCGCGTCGATTGGCCGGCTGGAGGTCGAGACCGCGTTCCTGCTCGTCGTCCCGCAACTGCGGCTACCCGGCGAGCTGTCTGGCTCGTGCCGGCTGGCGGCCGAAGTCTCCGCCGCCGGCAAGCGGCGCCTCGCCGGCGTCGTCGTCAAGGTGAAGAGCGGCGGCACGATCCTCTCCTGCACGACGAGCCTCGAGCGAAACGCCGATGCCTGGGCCCTCGGCCCCGCGGCCGCCTGGCTCGGCGCCGTGATCGAGCGTGACCTGGACGGCCTCGAGCTGGGTGGCGACTGCGCGCTTTCGCGAAGCCTCGTCGAGGGCCTGCACGAGGTCCTTTTCGGTACATCGGTCCACTCCTGACCTTGACGTAGAGATTTCGATAAGAGATGATGGATCGAATTGATCTTCTTTTAAGATCAGGAACTACTATGTTTATTGGGAGGATGACTAGATGATCCAGTCAAAGACGCTTGCTCGGCTGCTCACGCTGTCCGGGTTGGCGATCCTGGTGATCGCGCTGTTCGCGCCGATCGCCCAGGCGAAAGAAGAACCGCAGCCCGGCTTTACGCAGTTCAGGGGCTGCCCGCGTCCTGAAGAAAAAGTGATGGCCTTCTGCGTCCGCTCGGACGTGCTTGGCGGCCATCTCCAGATGGGCACCAAGGACGTTCCAATCGAAAAACCGCTCGCGCTGACCGGCGGCACCGAAGCCGACTTCACCGGCTTCACCGCCAACGCCGAAGGCGGTCTGACCAAAGTCCAGCAAAAAGTACCCGGCGGAGTCCTCGGGCTCACCGGCCTGACCTGGCTGCTTGAATTCTTTGGCAGCGAAGCGCTCACCCTCTACGCGGTGACCGAACTGGCCGGCCCCCCAAGCGACTTCACCTTCAGCTCGGTGACGTTGCCGATCAAAGTTCATCTCGAAACCCCCTCCGGGGTCCTCGGGAAAAACTGCTACATCGGTTCGGTAACCAGCCCGATCGTGCTCAAAAACACCACCGGCACGACGAACCCACCGCCGCCCAACAAACCGATCACCGGTAAAGAAGGCGAATTCTCCGAAGTAGGGGAAATCGTCTACTTCAAAAACGGCATCTACGTGGACAACGCGTTCTCCGTCCCCGGTGCCAGCGGCTGTGAATTGAAACTGTTCGGGTTCATCCCGATCAGCCTCAACGGCTTCGTCAACTCGCAGTCCGGGCTGCCGTCCGCTGCGGGCAAAAACGCAGCCGAACAGAAAATCAACATCGAAATCGCCGGACAGTCAAGCGTCTACTAGGCGATTCAGTACTCCGATCGAAAGGGGGTCGGGCGCAAGCCCGGCCCCCTTTTACGTGTAGGGGAGCTCGCCGGTGTCGTGCAGCTCATGGCGCAGCGAGTTGATCGTCGCCCCGGCCAGCAGCGCCAGGCTCAGCAGGTAGAACCAGAGCAGGGCGATCAGGACGAAGCCCACGGTCGAGCCGAAGCGCGAGAGGCTCGAGACGTTGGAGAGGTAGAACGGGAAGGCCCAGTTGGCGACACCGGCGGCGACGGTGACGAAGGCCGCCCCGGGCCAGACGTCACGCCAGGGCATGTGGCCTTTCGGCACCGCCCAGTAGATCACGCAGCAGATCGCGAACACGATCAGCACCGCCAGCCCCAGCAGCAACGTCGTGTCGATCGCCTTGATGTCGGAGAGGCCGAGCGGGAGCCTGTCGGTGCTGGAGACCAGCGCCGCCTCGATCGCCGGCAGCAGGATGCTCGCCGCGATGAAGAGCAGCACCACGCCCAGCATCGCGAAGGAGAAGCGCTTCTGTTCGATCCAGCCGCGGGTCGGGACGTGGTAGATGCGACCGAAGGCGGTGTCCATGGCCCCCCAGAAGGAGGCGCCGATCCAGAGTGAGCCGACGAAGGCGGCAATCCCGATCGTCGTCGAGTTGTCCTCGATCCGTTCCAGCACGTCGCTCAGCGTCTTCTGCTCGGCGTTGGGAAAGAGCCTCTGCAGGTCGTCCAGCACCCCGGTTTCCACTCCCTTGATCTTCAGCACCTGGCCGAAGACGAAGAGGACCAGCAGGGCAAAGGGAAAGACGGCGAGCATCAGGTTGTAGGCGACCATCGCCGAAAGGCCGGTGACGTTCTCCCTGTAGGCCCGCTGCCAAAAGGCGCGCAGCCAGGGGCTGGGGTGTTTCAGCGGATTCGACATCTGGAGGGCGGGCGCAGGATAGATGCTGGGTTGGAGGCCAGCATTCCCTCTTGACTCAGACAGCCCAATGGACGAGGATGGATCAAAGGAATTCTATTAGTTTGGGAACTACTACGTTTATGGGAGGAATGAATCGTGATCAAGTCCAAAGCGCTTGTCCGGTTTCTGACCACCGCGACGGCAGCAATCCTCGCGATTGCGCTGTTCGCACCGCTGGCCCAGGCGGTGGAAGAACCGCAGACCGGCTTCACCCAGTTCAGGGGCTGCCCCCGTCCTGAAGAAAAAGTCATGTACTTCTGCGTACGGTCGGACGTCACCGGCGGCCATCTCCAAACCGGCAAAAAGGACGTGCCGATCAGTAACCCGATTAAGCTCACCGGCGGTGCCGAAGCGGATCTCACCGGCTTCTTCTACAACTCCGAAGGCGGCCTGGCCAAAGTCAAACAGGAAGTCCCCGGCGGAGTCATCGGCATCACTGGCCTCGAATGGCTAACCAACTTCCTCACCGGCAACGCGCTGAAACTCTACGCCGTGGCCGAACTGGCCGGCACGCCGAGCAACTTCACCTTCCAGACGGTGACGCTGCCGCTCAAAGTTCATCTTGAAAACACCACCGGGGTCCTCGGGAAAAACTGCTACATCGGCTCGACCGGCAAACCGATGACGCTCGAATTGACGACCGAAACGACGAACCCCCTGCCTCCCAACGAACCGATCACCGGCCAGGAAGGCACGTTCAGCGAAGAAAACGAAATCGCCTACCTCAAAGACGGCATCTACGTCGACAACGAGTTCGCGGTGCCGGCCGCCAGCGGCTGCACGCTGACCCTGCTGGGATTCATCCCGGTCAGCCTCGACGCCCTCGTAAACTTCCAGGCAGGCCTTCCGGCCGCTGCGGGGACCAACGAGGCCATCCAGGAACTCGACATCGAAATCGCCCTGCAGGAAAGCGTCTATTAGCAGCGGTTTCGTTCTCCGATCGGCAGAAAGGGGCCGGGCCCGGCCCGGCCCCTTTCTGTAAGCAGAACCGCGCAAAGCGCCTTGACTTCAAAAACTGAAGCGCCTATCATGCGAACAGACGTTTGAGAGGTTTTACTCCGCGGACCGCCTCTTCGGTCCGCTTTTTTGACGCAGAAAGACGGGTGCAGAATAGATGCTGGTCGCAGAGCTTCAGGAGCTTGAGGAGGTAAAAGGGCTGATCCACAGGGGTCAGCAGCTGGGCGTGCTCACCTTCGGCGACATCGCCTCAGCGGTGTCGGAGGTCGATCTCGACGAGTCCGACGTCGAGGATCTCTACGGCCACATCGAGAAGCAGGGCATCGAGCTCGTCGAGGACATGGATCCGGCCCAGAAAGCGGCCGCCGACGCCATGCCCGCCGACACCGGCCGCAAAGGTCGTCGCCGCGCCAAAGCCGCGATCGACCTCAAACCGGACATGACCACGGACAGCCTGCAGCTGTTCCTCAAGGACATCGGCAAAGTCCGCCTGCTGACCGCCCAGGAGGAGGTCGAACTCGCCAAGCGGATCGAGCGCGGCGACCTCGACGCGAAGCAGAAAATGGTCGAGTCCAACCTGCGCTTGGTCGTCTCGATCGCCAAGAACT
Source organism: uncultured Solirubrobacterales bacterium (assembly GCA_963716735.1). Lineage (GTDB taxonomy): Bacteria > Actinomycetota > Thermoleophilia > Solirubrobacterales > 70-9 > VRUE01. The sequence continues at coordinate 2,582,745 of OY970321.1, read as the reverse complement.
ACCGCAACCAGGGCCTCCCCTTCCTCGACCTGATCCAGGAGGGGACGCTGGGCCTCGTCCGCGCCGCGGAGAAGTTCGACTACCGCAAGGGCTTCAAGTTCTCCACCTACGCCACCTGGTGGATCCGCCAGGCGATTGCCCGTGCCCTGGCCGACAAGGCGCGCACGATCCGCATCCCGGTCCACGTCGTCGAGAAGCTGAACAAGATCGGCCGCGCCGAGCGCAAGCTGGTCACCGAGCTCGGCCGCGAGCCGACGCCCGAGGAGATCGCCGAGGTCACGGGGATCGACCCCGAGGAGGTCGACTCGATCAAGCGCTCCGCCCAGGCCCCGGTCTCACTCGAGAAGCCGGTGGGCGATGAGGAGGAGTCCGAGTTCGGCCAGTTCATCGCCGACGAGAAGGCCGAGTCCCCCTTCGACCGGGCAGCCGACCTGCTGACCAAAGAGGCGCTGAAGGAAGCCCTCGAGAACCTCTCCTACCGCGAGCGCCGTGTGCTCGAACTTCGCTACGGGCTGGGCGGCGAGCATCCGCGCACCCTCGACGAGGTCGGCCGCACCTTCAACGTCACCCGTGAGCGGATCCGCCAGATCGAGAACCAGAGCCTCAAAAAGCTGCAGCAGCTGGGCGAAGCGCAGAAACTGCGCGAAGTCACCTGAGCAGACGGCACACTCGCTCTGATTCGCGTATCTTTCGTCTATTACGAAAGAACTATCGACTAATAGAGTCGCGCCACTGCTGATTGCCGCCGTCGTTGCCGCCGCGGTCGCCGGTGGCTGCGGTGGCAGCAGCGGAGCCGCCGACTCGCCCACCGGCTCCAGCACCACCACCGCCCAGACCTACCCCATCAGGGCGGACACCACGGCGACCGTCGGCGCCGGCATCACCAAAGCCCAATTCGTCGCCAAAGCAAATCAGGTCTGCCGGCACGGCTGGCACGAAATCCTCGAGAACTTCTCCGAATACAGCGGCTGGCAGAGCCACAAGCTAAGCAAGGAAGAGCTGTTTGAGAAGTCGGTCCGCCTCTCATTCCTGCTCGGAGTCAACTTCCACCTGTTCGACGACCTCCACAAGCTGCCGGTTCCGACCGGCCAGAAGGACCAGGTCGAGGAAGTGATGGGTCAGATGCTGGTGGCCACCGAACGAGGTGGGGAAGTCGTAGTTGTCTCCACCCCGGCCGAGTTGTCCGCCCTGTACGCCGGCTACAACCAGGCCGCTCGCCAGTATGGCCTCGAGAGTTGCTTGATCGATGGCAAGCGCGCAATGAAGGCGCTGACCTACAAGAGGTCCTAAACGCCCCGAGCTGGGCCCTCGGGCCCAGCTCGGGGTACTGCTCTCCGGTGTATAGGAAGGGGTTTAGCCGGTTACTGCCCAGAGACCCTTGGAGAAGCAGATTTCTTCTTCAGGTTCGGCAGCGGGATTGACACAATCGACCGTGAGGATCGTGCCTGACGGCGTCGCGCCTCCGGTGCCAAACGCATTGGAGGGATTATTCGACCCTACGTCCGCCGATGGTGCTTCAAAGCCGAAATTCGCGGCGAAACCGTAGACACATAGTTTGCCGGACGCGGCCTGTGGTACCCCCGCTGCGGTGACCCCAGGGCAGCCCGCCCCGGCGTTGGCGCCGAACCCCCCTTCGCCGAATTCTGCGCCAGCCACACCGGGGACGAAAACAAAGGTCGGCGCCGCGGTGGTTGGTATCAAGAAGCTCACGGTAGTGTTTGCGCTTTCCCCGTTGCTCATGGTTCCCTGTCCAATGCCAGGAACTCCGGTGGGGGTCGCGTAGACTCCGGTCTCGGTGGCATTCGGCGGGAGCGTCCCGCCGGCAGTCCAAGGAGAGCCAGGGGCGCCGGCAGTGCCTTTGAGCGCGGTAGGACTGCCCCAGCTGCTGGCCGTTTTGGGACCGTAGATTTCCGGGTTCGCGCCGGTTTTGATGTAGAAGTCACCGACTGCGCCCTGCGCTACCACCGGCGCCGCAGCGCCGCTCAGAACCGTGTTGCCTTTGGGTCCTGGAGGGCCCTGTGATCCGGTGTCGCCCTTGGCCCCCTGAGCGCCCTGACCTCCAGCGTCGCCCTTGGTCCCCGGGGCGCCCGGGGCACCGGGCGCTCCCGGTTTGCCAGCGAATTTCTTGGCGATTTTTTCGACTTCTTTCTTCTGGTTGCCGGTGAGGGCGCCTTTGGCGGCGAACGCGGTTCCCCCCAAAGCAGCCACCAAGGCGATCACGCCGATGACTACACCGGCCGTGCCAAAGCGATCATGGATTCTCTTATACATCGAGTCTCTTCTCCTTGTGTGAAGCCCACCAGGACATGCCCGGCCGACCTGGGGCCCTTCCCTGGAGCCCCTCCCTTTCTGATTTCCCTACCGGCCTCAACAGGGGCTGCATACGTCTCCCCCCATGAACCCCGCAGACATACAGAACTATATCGGAACGTATTCGTTACTGTCAAGAAACTAATGCGTTTAGCTCGTCCCTGCTGCCCCAACTTCTCCGCGGAACGCTGTACGACGGCAGCCTCTTGCACATCCGAGGCGCCTTCCGAGGCCCCGCTCTGTTCGCCGGTGACTACACCGATACATTTAAATATTATCAAGAACCTATGGATATCTATAGGTTCCTTGCTAAAAAGGCCGGGGGCGGCCGTGGGCCGCCCCCGGCCTGCTTGCCCAACTCATCAGCTGATCAGCCAGATTTCTGGCCAGATGCGCTAGATCAGTGGGTGATGCTGATGTCTGTCGGAAAACCTGCTTCGTTCGTGCCGCTGAGGGTGGCGTTGAGGTGCAGTACGCCTGCGTTGGTTTCTTTGGTCCCACCACACAGGACGCCGGTTCGCGACATTTTGATGCCGGTGACTTCACCGGACGTTTTCCCATCTCCTGCGGCGACGTTTTCGAGGATGGCTCCCGTAAGTCCGGTCTGGGGACCGATTTTGTATGTGCAGATAGAGGGTGCGTGGGAGGCGTTCTGGTAGAGATGTGTTTCGATCACATCGGTTCCACTGCAGACGATGTCGACCGTTGCCGAGTACGAAACGTTTGCTACTTTTGTTTCGCCGATGTGGATTACGAAGTCGCAGCTGTTTGTTGTCACTGTTCCCGGTAATTTCTGCGCGCCCACTTCGACCGTGCAGCTACTGTAGTGGACCTGGTCTGTGAGTGTTGTCAGCCCCGCTCCGGGGTTGAAGAAACCCCATGGTGTCTGGTTTTGGGGCATAACTGTATGGTGACCTGTGCAGGTGACCTTCTGACCCGTTTCAAATGTCTCCGATTCAGTGCCATGACCTGTAACTGTCACTTTGCCATCTGATGTAAACTCCCCGTCTGTTGTAACCGCCTGTGCCGCCGAGGCCGCCAGCGCGCTCATCGCGAAGACGGCGATCAGGGCGAGCCCCAGGGCCTTCAGATTGCGAATCATCTTCTCTTCCTTTCGGATCTGATTTGCGCCTGGCCTGCTGGGCCGGCGCGCCTCCCCCGTTGGGGAGGATGGAAGAGAGATAGAACCTTCAGACTATGGTAGTCAAGGTTAGCTGCCTGGCGGCTCGATGCGCTGGCACGATCGCGACGATTGCCCTGCAAAGCAGCTGTGAGTCAGTCGCGCGTCCGTCGATCTACGCGCGCTGCAACGAGTTAACCCCGCCCCTGCCTCCGCCCCTTGCGGGCCCCTTTGCAGCTGGGCCGCAAGACAGGGCGAGCGCTGTAGGGTTTCCCGCTTTGCCCGATGAGGTCGAGGTTCGAGCGGTTCTTGGTCGCGCAGATGTTGCGGCTGTTGACGATCAGCCCCTTGTTGGCGCCCTGCATCTGCAGGTCGACTTTGGTGATCGGGGCGTCGGGAGCCGATTCGATCCTCGCCCTGATCCCGCCGTGAATCGAGTCGAGGCGGCTGACCACCTCGATGTCGACCAGGCCGTGCAGGTCGAAGACGAGGTCCGGCAGCTTGTGGCTCGAGGACCTTAGGTAGACGGGTCCCTGCAGCGGGTCGTCGAGCAGCGGCGTCCAGGCTTTGATCTCCCCATACTGGGCCGCCTTGGGACAGGCGTCGGCGGCGAACTGCACCCTGGTGCAGATCGTCCTGATGTGGCCCTGGTCCAGGAAGGCCGAGTGCGGCAGGCGCAGGACCAGCTCTTTTAGGTTCACGTCGTCGGGCCTCGGTTTGTAGACGGCGCGGAAGGCCGGGTGGGCGCCCCGCTTGGTCCCTCCTTTGAGGCTCAGGGAGAGCTTTGGCTTGAAGCCGAGGGCGGCGCAGTTTGCCGCCTGGTAGGAGGCCTCGAGGCCGACCGGGGCGTCGTCTGCGGGGTCGAGCGGGCTCAGGAAGGAGCCGAACAGCGTCGCGCGCACCTTGGCCGCATCGCAGTTGGTCGCGTTCAGGGTGAATTCGGGCCGGTCGACGTAGACCCTGAGGTCTCTGACGTTCAGCGGTATGCCCTTGAGGATGTGGGGAAGTGGATCGGAGCGCGAGCCGTCCACTTCGGCTTCGGCGGTGAGGGGGTTGACGGTCAGTGCGACCCTGACCACGACGGTGCCGGCATCGAAGGGCCCCGCCACCGCGGGAGTGATCGCGACCACACTCAGCGGATCGCCGCCAACGGGCCCGGCCAGGTAGAGGCTGCCTCCGACGAAGGTGAGCTGGGAGCCGACACCCGCTCCGGCCAGGGTCCTGCCGATCCTCGAGGAGGCCGGGCAGCTCGGGTTGGCGAGCTCTTCCGCGCCCCCGTGGGGACCGGTCCTCGCCTTGGCGGAGGCGATCGCCGCCTCGGAGCATTTGCCGACCCCGGCCAGCTTGGCGAGCACCCCCGGGGGGAGGACCGTGGAGAACTTGGTCATGTCCTGTTCGCCGTCTTTGCGGGACAGGCGCATGTAGAAGGGGGAGTAGAGGCGGGCGCCGTTGTTGACGGTGCCTGCTTCGAAGCCCGGCTTGAAGGGAGCGACGCCACCCGCGGGACAGGAGGACCCGTCGGGGCCGGTGGTGATCTCAAAGCCCGGGGTGCTTTCGACCGGGGCTCCACCCGACCACGGGAACATCTGCGCTCTGACCTGGTAGGTGCCGCACTTCGGCGGGCTGATCAGCGGGCTGCGGCCGCCCTCGCGAAGGTGGATGGCGATGCGGCTGAGCGGGAACTGGGGGATGTTGTCGGCGGTGGCAACCAGCTGGCCGGCTTGGGGATCGGGCGTGACCTTGACAGCCTGGGTGACCACGACCCCCAGGTTGGGGTTCTTGATCACGAAGTAGAAGGCGATCAGCGTGTTGAACTCGTTCTCATAGGGCGTCGCCTGGTAAAGGGAGCCCTTGAGCGCTTCGGAGACAAGCGGAGATTCGACTTCGATCGTGCCGATCTTCGAGGCTTCCGGGCAACCCGCCCCCGGTGGGGAGCTGGCCGTCTCCCGTGCCAGGTCGGCCTGCGAGCAGACCTCGAGGCCTTCGGCCAGCGAGGGATTGGCGGTCATTCCCTCCGGCAGGGTGACGACGGTCTTCTTGATGTCGGACTTGGCCGTGGTTGCGACGTCATCGGGAGGGGGCGGCACGCCGACCGAGGTCAGCCCTTCGTCGGTCACCTCGAGCGAGAAGTCGAGGCCGGTCGGGCTCTGGGCTGCCAAGGTGCTCGGTTTGGCGTTGGCCGACGGGCTGAAGCCCAGCTTCTCACAGCCTTTGAAGGACTCGGTTTCGAGGGCCGCGGTCACCCAGTTGGGATCGGCGAGGTCGGGATCGCCGTTGGCGAGGAAGGCCCCTGGTCTGTCCCAGGAGTCGATCGAGAAAGAGGTCAGGTTCTGCCCCTCACAACGCGTCGGCAGGGTGAGGAAGGGCCTGGGGTTTGGAGCGACCGGGCAGAGGGGACCGCTCGTGTCTTCGAATTCGAATTCTTCGCCGAGCGGCAGGTCTTCGCTCTGTCCGTAGCACTCGCCGCGCAGGTTGTCGTGGGCCGGGGCGGAGGGATTGCCCCACAGCTGCGTCTTGTTGGAAAAGACGTAGAGCGCCTCGGGGGTGTTGCGCACCGAAGCCGTCGGGTTGAAGGGCGGGGAGTGCTTGAGGCTGACGTCGACCAGGAGGTTCACCACCAAGACCCGGAAGCCGAGGCGCAGGACCACGCCGGGGGGCGGGTCGACGTTGTAGACGGGGGAGCCTTCCCAGCCGGTCGGTTCGGTGACCGAGTTGGCGGTCACGCCGACCGCGGTGTTCCGCGGGCAGTTGGTGGTGCCTTCGCCGCTGGAGCTGGGGCTGAGGAAGTCCAGGGTCGAGCAGCGTGGGTAGGCCGTCGTGTCGCCGGCCATCCCCTCGATCAGCCCGAGGACGAAGTCCTTGAAGCGACCTTCGGTGAACGCTTCGCCGCCTTCTTCTTCGTAGTTGAGATCGAAGGAGGTCGTCAGCGCGAAGGGGTGGGCGCCGGCTTGGGTCTCGGGGCTGCCGTCGGCTTTCGTGACGCTGAACTTGAGGTCGCTCAAACCGAATTCGGCCTGAGCCGCCACGGGCACCCACAGCGCCGCGGCCACGGCGATCGCCAGGGTCCAGATCAGTCGCTTCATCGCTGTCCCCTCCGCTTGTGCTTGGCCGCTCGCTTGTGCTTGGCCGCTTTTTTGAAGGGCGCCTTGGCGATCACGCAGCGGCCTTTGCGCCGGACCTTTCCTTTGCGACAGGGCTTTGGCTTGGGCTCGGCTTCGATGTTGCCGACACCTTTCAGCCCCGCGGAGGCCGGAGAGGGATCGATGGGCGGCCCCGGCGGGCTCTGACAGGCTTCGCCTTCGCACTCCTCCAGCTGGCTCGGTTGCGGAAAGCCGCCGCCTTCGCGCGCGTCATAGACGTCGATCAGGCTCGGGTCCTGTGGCACGAGGCTCGATTCGGTGGTGAAGAAGACGTCGCGCCCGTTGGGGCTGGCATCCCAGAATTCCGATTCGAAGGGGCTTTCCCCCGAGGAGATCAGATCGACGCAGCCGCCGTTCAGCTCGTGGTAGCTCGAGCTTGATTTGCTGCAATTGCCCGTTCCCGCCAGCTCCCACTCATAGACGTCCTGGGCGCCGTTGGTGTCGCGGGCGACCAGCGGCGTGTAACTCAAGAAGAAGATTCGCTTGCCGTTTCTCGCCAGCACGTTGGAGGCGCCGAGCTGGCTGTTCCCATCCCGGGATCCAGGCCGCCGCCCAGACTTCGCTTGGTTTCCTGATCTGCTGCGGGTACTTGAACGCTTCCGCCATCTCCCTCCCCCGCGGCCGCTCCCCGCTCGCCCCGCAGGAGATGCAGTGCAGCTTCCCCCCCACCGCGTCATAGGTGAACACCTCCAGGTCCGCTTCCCCGCTCACCGCGTCGGTGTTGTCATAGCCCGTCAGCGCCGCCCGCGACTCGAAGACGATCCGCCCCCCGTCCGGCGTCACCCGCGAGGCGTGGAATTGCGTGAACCTCGCGACCACGTTGTATGCGTGGCCTTCGCCTTGTTCGTTTTCTGCGGCGAACACGTCGCCCGCCTTGCCCCCGCCCAAAAGCGTCGCGATGAAGGTCGGATCGCTTTCACCTTCTTTCAGGTAGAGGTTCGGCTCGCCCGCCTGCGCCCCCGCTGCCAGATCTTCGCTGGAGACGAAGTAGATCCGCGCGAGGTTCTCCGAGGCGCCGAGTACCCCGATCACGTTCTCGGCGATCGCCTCGCTTGCCCCGCTCTCTGCCTCGAAGCGGTGGAGCGTCGCTTTGCCCTGCTCGATCGAGCCTTCGCTGTATAGGGCTTCTGAGCCGTCTTTGGCTGCCGTCCAGTAGGTGGCCTGTGAGCCGCTGGAGACCTCCACCGTGCAGGCTTTTCCCGCTTCGCTGCACTCGCCCTGTTCGGCCGCCGGGTTCTTGCGCAGGTAGATCTTGCCAACCGCATTGCTGACCCCCGAGCTCCAGTAGACCCGCGAGCCGCCGGCCGAGACCGCACCCTGCAGGCTCCCCCCGAACGAGTCCGAGCCCCCTGCCCCCACCTGCGCCGCGGCGGGGTCCGGGCTGCCGTCGGGCAGCACGCTGACCAGCCGCAGGTTCCCGCTCGCCCGCTCGTAGTCATAGATCTGCGTGTTCGTGTTTCCCACAAGGCTCTCCGGCGGCAGCGCCGCCCGCAGCACGATCAGTACGTGTCCGAGGTCCGCCGAGAATCCCTGTACCGACCCCTGCGCCGAGCTCGCCCCCACGTAGATCGGGCCGGTCCCCGCCGGCGGCGCCAACCTCGTCAGCGCTTCGAAGCCGCCATTGCCGCAGAGGTCCTGCCGGTAGAGGTTGGCGAAGCCCACCTGCGCCTCGGGGGCCAGCGGCACGAGGTTCTGGTCGATCAGCCACTCGCTGCACAGGTCCGCCGAGAACGCCGCTGCCTCGCGGACCGGGTAGAAGTATCCGCCGCTCACCTGCCTCCCCAGCGGCGCGTTGATCCCGTGGTTTGACCAGCCCTCCGTCCCGCGGCTGGCCAGGTACTGGTTGGCGAGCTTGTTGCTCGCTTGATCGCCGTAGGCGGTTTCGGCGGTGTAGGTGAGGCGGTTGCCGTCGCTCGATGCCTGCAGGTAGGATTCTCCTCTGCCCGGCTGGATGTTGCCGCCGTTTTTGTCGACCGGCGAGACCATCTCATAGGCTCTGCAGTCCGGCAGCAGCGCGCTGGGGCCGTTGCGCAGGGCGTCGTTGGGGCACTCTGGGCCAACCGGTGAAATGGTCGTCGTCGTGAAGCTCGCGACCTCCCCGTCGGTCCCTTCGCTGCCGCCCACCCCGAAGACCGGGCCGCCTTTGGTGTTCACTTCGACCCCGTTTTTGTCGAATCTGCTCTGGGCCCGGAAGCGGTAGCTGTATTCGGTGCCTGGGGTGAGGCCTTCGAGCGCGATATCCGCCGTCTTTGCCCCGGCGTCGATCGCCCCCGCGCCGAGCAGGGCTTCGGGGTTGGGTATCTGCGTCACGCATGCGGGCACCCAGCCACTCGCTTCGATGCAGTCGGCCGTGCCGTACTGCAACGCGTAGGAGGTGTCCGCCCAGAACTTCGGGTTGATCGTCGCCTCCACCACGGCGCGGTCGGTTTCCACCGCGGTCGCCCCCTGGGATTCGATCTCCGGCGGTCGCTCGGGCGGCGGGCAGAGCGCGATGTGGGCTTCGTCGGGCGGCGGGCCGTAGGCGCGGAGGAAGCCGTTGGGGGCTACGGCTGCGTTGCTGACGTAGAGATCGTAGGCGGGGGAGCCGAGGCAGGCCGAGCCGGTCGCGATCCCGGTCGAGTTGCTCAGGCCGGGGGCGAAGGGGTAGGTGGGAAAGAACGGGAAGGCGCTCGTTTCCTCGACGATTTCATCTCCGCTTGCTCCTGAGAACTCGCGCACGGTCGTCCCGTCGATTGCGTAGAGATTGCCGCTCGAGTTCGTCGCCAGCGCCTGCGGGTTCCCGACTATGATCGTGTCCAGTTTGGCTCCTGCGGGGCTCAGCTTTTCGACGTTTGCTTTTGCCGCCGCTCCGCTGGCGCAGCTCACACCGCAAAAGCTGACATAGAGGTTGCCCGCCGGATCGACCGCCAGCGCCCTCACCCTCTCCCCCGCCAGCGCGATTTCCGCTTTGAATTCCCCCTCGGTGTCGAAGCGCTGAACCCGTTCCTGATCGCCGACGTAGACTTTGTCGTCGGCCGCGCTTGGCGTGCCGGTGGTGTCGACAGTGATGTAGTTGCCGACCACGGAGAGGGCGCCGAACTCTCCCGGGCCCGTACCTTCTTCGCCGGCTTTGCAGACGTCGGCCGGGAAGCCTGGGCGCGGGCAGATGTTGCCGCCGCTGGTTTCGTTCACCCCTTTGCCGAACGTCAGCAGGAAGTGCCCTTCGGGGTCGAATTTCTGCACTCGCTGGTTCGAGGGTATGCCGCGGTCGAGGACGTAGACGTTGCCGGCGGAGTCAACGGCGACGCCCTGGGGTGAGGAGTCCGCGAACTGGCCGGCACCGCCGCCGCCCGTTCCCGCTTTGCAGACGTCGCCCTCTTCGGCCTCGCAGATCTCAAAGCCCGTGCCGCTCTCACCGGGGCCGCTCGCGACGACGTCCCAGCCCCAGGCTCTGACGAACTGGCCCCAGGCAGTGAACTCGTCAATACGTTGATTGAACGAGTCCGCTACGAAGACGTTCCCTGCGATTCCGGCCCCTGCGCTGGCGGGAGCGGTCGCGATTCCGCGCGGGCCGTTGCACCGCACACCGGCGTCGCTGCCGGCCGCGCAGCGGGTCCAAAACGGCTGTGGCGTCGCGGCGCCGGCGCTCGGAGCGCTGTTCAGCGCAGCTAAGACGAACAAGGCGAGAACAAGTGGCCTGAGCGCTTCAGCGAAGCCCGTCCTCGAGTCCCGTGCCAATTAGATACGCCCCCTTGCTCATGCGAGACGCCTTCCGGGCGCCCTCCCTGTTCGCTGATGACTATACCGGTACATCCTAAATATTGTCAAGAAACAATCAGATATCTAATCGACTAGACCCGGAAAGACCAGGGCGGCCCTCTCGGGCCGCCCTGGTCCGCCTCTTTGCCAGCTCATTAGCCGACCGGCCAGATCTCCGGCCATCGGCTCGCTGGATCAGTGGGTGACGCTGATGTCTTTCGGTTTGCCCGCTTCGTTGGTGCCGCCGAGGGTAGTGTTCGCGTGCTGTATGGCTGCGCTGGTGTGTTTGGTTCCACCACACAGGACGCCGGTTCTCGAGGCTGTGATGCCGGTGACTTCGCCGGACACTTTGATCTTTTTAACTATAAATTTTTCTTTTTCTACTTCTACTTCTTCGGTGATGTTTTCAGCCGTCGCGCCACTTAGTCCGGTCTGTGGGCCGACTTTGTATGTGCAAACCGAGGTTGCGTGCGAGGCTTGCTGATAGACGTGAATTTCGATTGATTCACCCGCACCACAGACAACGTCGGCGGTCCCTGAGTACGAAACGTTCGCCACTTTTGTTTCGCCAATATGAATCACGAAGTCGCAGCCATTTGTTGTAACTGTCGCTGGCAGCGTCTGCGCGCCCACCGAGGCGGTGCAGCTGGAGTAATGGGATTGATCTGTGAGTGTTGTCAGACCGGCACCTGGGTTGAACGCGGCCCACGGTGTCTGGTTTACGGGCATGACTGTATGGTCACCGTTGCAGGTAAGAGTCTGGCCAGCTTCAAATGTCAGTTTTTCGACTCCGCTACCTGTGACTGTCACCGCGCCGTCCGATGTGAACTCTCCGTCTGTTGTGACTGCGTGGGCCGCAGACGCAGCCAGCGCGCTCATCGCGAAGACGGCGACCAGGGCAAGCCCCAGGGCCTTCAAATTGCGAATCATCTTCTCTTCCTTTCGGATCTGATTTCGCGCCCGCCCTCCCTGGACCAGCGCGTCTCCCCGCTTGGGAATGGGAGGAGAGATAGCCGCTCCGGTCTTTTAATCAAAGAAATATTAAGCAATCGTGTGATTTGCCCACCTGAAAAAAGACCCGCTAAGGTTTTTCCCCGCAAATACCGTGTGAGGAATCTCCGCGCGCGCCGATCTGTGCAGGGCACGTTCTGGCGCCTGCTGCCGCTCCGCAGCTCCAGGGCGGCCACCGGACCGCGCTGGAGATTCCAGATCACTGCGTGATGCTGACCGCTGTCGCTCTCCCTGCTGCGTTCGTGCCGGCAAAGGGTGGCGTTGGCGTGCACTATGGCTGCGCTGGTTCCTTGGTTCTGCCGCACAGAACGGTCCTCGACATAGTGATGGCGGTTACTTCGCCGGACATTTCGATCGTTCCGCCGGCTATGCTCGTGGAGGGTGCCCGGGTGCATGTGCTGACCGAGGACTAGATAGCCGTTGCTCATGCAAGCCGCCTTCCGAGCGCCCTCCCTGTTCGCTGACGGCTATATCCATGCATCCTAAATATCGTCAGGAACATTCTGATATCTATCCGGATATCTAATCGCTTTCTTGGCCCGTAAAGACAAGGCGGCCCCGTGGGGCCGCCTTGTCGTACCTACACAGCTCATCAACCAATCGGCCGGATCTCCGGCCATCGGCTGCGCTGGGATCAGTGGGTGACTGAGATTGCTGTAGCCCCCCCTGCTTCGTTAGTCCCGGTGAGGATGGTGTTCGCGTGCTGTATAGCCGCTTTCGTTTCTTTGGTTCCGCCACACAGAACGCCGGTCCTCGAGGCGGTGATGCCGGTTACTTCGCCGGACACTTCGATCGTTCCCCCGGCGATGTTCGTGGAATGGAGTTTGCCCGGGGCTAGATTCTGTTCCCCGACTTTGTATGTGCAGACCGACGTGGCATGCGATGCCTGCTGATACACATGCACTTCGATCGTTTCACCTTGGTTTTTACATTTAACTGTCGGGGTGACAGTGTATGTACCGGTGTTTAGCGGTGCTGTTGTTTCCCCAATATGCAAGAGGAAGTCGCATTCGTTTGTTGTCACTGTCGCTGGCAGCGTTTGTGCGCCCACCTGGGCTACGCAGTTACTGTAGTGCGCCTGATCTGTGAGTGTTGTCAGACCTGCACCTGGGTTGAAGAAATTCCATGGTGTCTGGTTCTCAGGCATGACTGTATGATGACCTGTACAGGTGAGTTTCTGACCGGCTTCAAATGTCAGCGATTCGGTGCCGTGACCTGTAACTGTCACTTTGCCGTCAGATGTAAACTCCCCGTCTGTTGTGACCGCTTGTGCCGCAGACGCAGCCAGCGCGCTCATCGCGAAGACGGCGACCAGGGCAAGCCCCAGGGCCTTCAAATTGCGAATCATCTTCTCTTCCTTTCGGATCTGATTTTGCGCCGGTCCTCCGTGGACCTGGCGCGTCTCCCCACCCGGAGAGATGGACGAGGGATAGCCGCTGCAGAGCTTTAACAAGGAAATATTAAGCGATCAAGTAGTTCTACAACGCTCGCCCCGGCGAGCCCGCCGCTTTCCTCCTGCAAATGCCGTGTGAGCGAACTCCGCGCGCGTGGATCTGTGCAGGGCGCGTTCCGGCGTTTCCACAGACCCCAGGGCGGCCATCGGACCGCCCTGGGCACAAAACTGGCTCAGTGCGTGATTGAAATTGCTGTGGATCCTCCGCCGCCGTTCCTGCCGGTGAGGATGGTTTTCACGTGCTGGATGGCTGCGTTGGTTTCTGTGGTTCCGCCGCACTGGACGCCGGTCCTCGAGGCGGTGATGCCGGTTACTTCGCCGGATACTTCGATCATTCCCCCGGCGATGTTCGTGGAGTGGAGGGTGCCCGGGGCTAGGTTCTGTTCTCCGACTTTATATGTGCAGATCGAAAAAGCATGCGAGGCTTGCTGATACACATGGATTTCGATCGTTTCACCTTGGTTTTTGCATTTAACTGTCGGGGTTACGGTGTATGTACCGGTGTTTAGCGGTGCCGTTGTTTCATCAAAATGCAAGAGGAAGTCGCATTCGTTTGTTGTAACTGTCGCCGGCAGCGTCTGTGCACCCACTTGGGCCACACAGTTACTGTAGTGAGCCTGATCTGTGAGTGTTGTCAGGCCGACTCCGGGATTGAACGACGCCCACGGCGTCTGGTTTTCGGGCATAACTGTATGATGACCTGTACAGGTGAAGCTTTGCGTTGCTTCAAATGTCAGCTTTTCGGTACCGTGACCTGTGACTGTCACCGCACCGTCTGATGTAAACTCCCCATCTGTTGTGACCGCCTGTGCCGCCGATGCAGCCAACGCGCTCATCGCGAATACGGCGACGAGGGCCAGCCCCAGGGCCTTCAAACTATGAATCATCTTTCTCTTCCTTCCTATGGCTATAGTCAACATTCGCTGCGAACTCTCGATCACAATTTGCTCAGCGAGCGGACTTCCCCTGCGAAACGGGCTTAAGTCTTCCCCGCACGCGCTGATCTGCGGCCGCATGCTTTGGGCCCACACCGGTTTCTCGAAAAGTGTCTCCAGGGCAGCCCCATCGGACCGCCCTGGAGACGCCTGCATCAGTGGGTGATACTGATTGCTGTCGGTTCTTCTGCTTTGTTTTTACCGCTGAGCAAGGTAGTGGGGTGATATACCGCTGCCATGGTTTCTTTGGGTCCCCCGCAGACGATCCCGGTCCTCACGGCTTTAATACTAGCTGCGGTGCCTGCAATTTTCACCGTTCCGCCAGCAACATTTTGGATTTCTCCCCCGGGGATCCCCGTCTGGGCTGGGATATTGTATGTGCAGATCGACGTGGCATACGTCGCGTTCAGGTACACATGCGCTTCAAACGATTCGTTTGCACCGCAGACGATGTCGGTAGTTCCCCCGTACTTCCCCGTTACGCCAATTGTTTCGCCGATGTGCAAGACGAAGTCACAGCCGTTTGTTGTGAATGTTGCCGGCAACGATTGTCCGCCCACCGTGGCGGTGCATGAACTGTAGTGGGGCTGAACTGTGAGTGTTGTGAGGCCAGCCCCGGGGTTAACGAGTCCATGCGGTGTCACATTCTGTGGCCCGACTGCCTGCGTGGCGTTGCAGGTGATTTTCTGGCCCGCTTCGAATGTAAATGTTTCGGCAGTCCCCGCGCCCGACACGGTCACGTTGCCGTCTGATGTGAGCTCCCCTGGTGTCGTCACCGCCGAAGCCGCCGACGCCGCCATCGCGCTCATCGCGCAGACGGCAACCAGAGCGAGTCCCAGAGTTTTCAGCTTGCGAATCATCTTCTCTTCCTCTCGGATTGATTCGCGCCTGCTCTTTGAGCCGGGCGCAGCTCCGGTACGGAGATGGACGAGGGCTAGCTCCTCAGACCGCGATAGTCAACATTGGTTGGGGCATTCTCGATCCCATTCGGTCGGACCTGCAGAACTCCCCGCAAAAGCGGTGTGAGTCTTCCTCGCACGCGCCGATCTACGCTCGCGCTATTCGCTGTTGACGCAGGCTTCGAGGCCGTATGCGCGACCGATTTTGGCGGAGGGCGCGAAAAAGCGTTCCATCTGGAACCTCGAGACGATGTGCGAGAGCTTGGAGACTCCGTCTATGCCTTCTTGCTCGGAGGTGAGAAAGGCTTCGATTTCGTCCTCGTCCCCGGACGGTGCTCCGAGCTTTTGGATTTCGGCGATTTCGTTTTCGATGATCGGGATGATCACCACTTTGGTCATCTTTGCGAACGATTCCGCTTCGTCCTCTCGGGTCGCTCCCTTGGTTTCGTGTTTCACGAGGTAGCCGATGCTTTCATTGGCGATGTTCTTCCTCTGGCGTTCGCATGCCGCGGATGCCTGCTTGATGAATTCGGGCTTGCTGAGGGAAGAGGTCGTGACCGTCACCTCGTTGCCGGAGCTGGCGCTGCTGTCGTCACTGTCGCCGCCGCAGCCTGCGAAAAGCGCAGCGATTGCCGCCGCGCAAACCAAAAGCATGATCAATCGAGCAGTCACGAGCCCCTCCTCCGCTATAGATGGAGAAGCCAGTTTAGTCGATAATTTCTGTGCGAGGAGTCCGGCCTGGGCTAGGCGCTCTTGAGCTGCTCGATGCCGCTGGCGCGCTGGCCGCCAGCGGCCAGCATCAGCTTGAAGTCGTGCGGGCTGGAGGCATAGTCGAGGGCGACCTGCTCTGCGACCTTGCCCGCCATTACGTACTGCAGCAGCGACTGGTCGAAGGTGCGCATGCCGTAGTACTCACCCTCGGCGATCACCTCGGTGATCTTGCCGGTCTCAGTGGGGTTGAGGATCAGGTCCTGGACGCGGCCGGTGACGACGAGGACCTCGGAGGCGGGGACGCGGCCCTCGCCGGTAATGTCGGGGACGAGGCGCTGGGCGATCGCCCCCTTCAGCGTCGAGGCGAGCATCACCCGGGCCTGGTGCTGGAGGTGAGGGGGGAAGAAGTCGATGATCCGGTTGATCGTCTCGGTCGCGTCGAGGGTGTGAACGGTCGAGAGGACGAGGTGGCCGGTCTCGGCTGCCGAGAGCGCGGTGCGCACCGTCTCCTCGTCGCGCATCTCGCCGATCAAGATCACGTCGGGGTCCTGGCGCAGGACGCGCCGCATCGCGCGGCCAAAGCTCTCGGTGTCAGAGCCCACCTCGCGCTGGTTGACAATCGACCCTTTGTCTTCGTGCAGGTACTCGATCGGGTCCTCGAGGGTGACGATGTGATGCGCGCGGGTACGGTTGATGTGGTCGATCATCGCCGCCAGCGTCGTCGACTTGCCCGAGCCGGTGGTGCCGGTGACGAGGATGATCCCGCGCTGCTCCTCGGCGAGGTTGGTGACGACCTCGGGCAGTCCGAGCTCCTCCACCGAGCGGATTTCAAAGGGAATCGCGCGGCAGACGATCGAGGTCGAGCCGCGCTGCTTGAAGACGTTGACGCGGAAGCGCGAGAGGCCGGAAATCGCGTAGGAGAAGTCGGCCTCGCCGCACTCCTCGAACTCGCTCAGCGATCGCACCTCGGCGATGTCGCGGAAGGCCTTCTCGGTGTCCTCGCCGCTGAGCGGCCCATGGCCCTCCAGCGGCGTCAACTCGCCATGCAGGCGGATGGTCGGGGGCGCCGCCACTTTCACGTGGAGGTCGGAGCCACCCCGCTCGACAAGGGCCCACAGGGCTGAGTCGATCTCGAACATCCCGGCTCTATCGGCACAAAGTTAACTGGACTTTAAGCTCGGATAGTCGCCACTGCGGCGGCGGGTGACGCAAGTATGCTCGCCGAGAATCATATTTTCTAAACGGGGACGCAGGCGTTCCCGAGGAGGGATATGGGGAACGGCTCTAGGGAATGAAATAAGCAATTGAAGAGCAGCCGGCAAGCGGTTGGCGGCACGCCTTGCAGCAAGGGAGGCGGGGCGCACTGCCCTTTTGACCGCCACGAGCCGCCGGCGCGCAAGAGCCTCAGTGAAGCCAGCTGAGGCTCTTTCGTTCTTGCGGAGAATCGGACCAGGAAATTGAACTGAGCAATGCCCGAAGACGCACCCCTGCCTCAACTCGACGCCGCGCAGGCCGCCAAGCTCGCGTCCTTCATTCGCCAGGGCCGCGTGATCCTCTTCACCGGGGCCGGCTTCTCGCTCGACGCCAGAGCGAAGTCAGGCGCCCAGCTCCCGACTCCGCGGGAGCTGGCCATGGCCCTCTGGAAGATCGCCTTCCCCCAGGCCGAGTTCGATGGGTCGACCCTGGGCGACGTCTATGAGGCCGCGCGCATGCAGGCCTCCAGGACGACGCAGGACAAGATGCGTGAGCTGCTCACCGTCGACCCGGGCTCGCTCCCGGATTCCTACCGCCTCTGGTTCTCGTTCCCCTGGCACCGCGTCTACACGCTCAACGTCGACGACCTCGCCGACGCGGTGGGCCGGGCATACGACCTGCCCCGACCGCTGCACCCGTTGTCCGCGCTCTCAGCGCCTCTCCCCAGCCTCGAGTACGACGCACTTCAGGTCGTACACCTCAATGGGACTCTGGAGGACCTGCCCGACGTCACCTTCTCCTCTCGTCAGTACGGCGAACGGCTCAGCAGGACCGACCTCTGGTACGGCAACCTGGCGCGTGAACTCAAGACCCACCCGGTGCTCTACGTGGGGACGTCGCTCAACGAGCCACCGCTGTGGTCCTACGTGGAGGAGCGCGGCAGCCGCCGGACGCACCGGGAGACCAGGCCAGGGTCCTTCCTGGTCTCGCCGGAGCTGGCGCGCGCGAGGCGCGTCTCGCTATCCGGCTACAACGTCTCCTGGGTCGGGATGACCACGGCGGAGTTCGCGGGCGGCGTGCTCTCAGGGCTCTCCGATGAGGCCAAGACCGGCATGCGCGAGATCGAGCAGCGACAGCGCAGCGAACGCGGCGGGCCGCCGATCTCCCGGGTCAGTGACCTGCAGTCCGACAGCCAGGGCGACGAGCGGGAGTTCCTGCTCGGCAGGGAGCCGCGCTGGTCGGACCTGACCGACGACGGCTACGCGGTCAAGCGGGACTTCGACATAAGGCTCTCCGAGGTCTACCGGGAGAGCTCGGCCCGGCTGGTCGTGATCACGGGCACCGCCGGCGCTGGCAAGTCGACGTCGGCGAAGAGGCTCGCCCTGGAGCGCTCCGCGGAGGGCGACGACGTCTTCGTCCTCAACGCCGACACGAGCGTGCCGCTTCCCACACTGCGCCGCACCATCGCGGCGGCCGGCGTCGACCTCCTGCTGATCGACGGCATCGACCGCTTTGGCCCATCGACCCCGGCCTTCCTCCAGGAGCTGCTCGAGGACTGCCCGGAGATGCGTATGGTCGGCTGCGTCCGCAGCGCACGCCTCCAGGCTCTGGACGGGCTCGCCGACCTGGGCGTGGAATCGATCGAGGAGACCGTGCCGCACCTCGAAGACGCCGATGTCGAAGCGCTTCTGGACGCTCTCGACAAGGCCAACCGGCTCGGCAAGCTGAAAGGCAAAACCCGCAAGCAGCAGCGCGAAGCGATGCAGAAGACCTATGGCAGCCAGCTGCTCGTCGCCCTGCTCGAAGTGACCCAGGGGGTGAAGTTCGAGGAAAGGATCGAAAGCGAGTGCGAAGACCTGCAGGGCGACGCCCCGCTGGTGTACTCGGTTGCCGCGCTGGCGACCCATGCGGGCGGGCCGCTGACCGACCAGGAGCTGATCACGGCGGCCGGCGACGCCACCACCGCCGTCGAGCAGATACGGCTGCTAACCAGGCGGCATCTGCTGATCCGCACCGGCTCCCAACGATTGATGCCCCGCCACGCCGTGGTCGCCGAGCGGGTCGTCCGCTACTACCAGGAGAGGGGCGACATCGCCGAGGTCTGCACTGCCCTCGCCGTCGGCCTCGCCTCGAGTGCCCGCATGGGGGTCCGCCAGACCAACCGGACCGGGCGAATCCTCATCCACCTGCTCAACCATGACTTCCTGATCCGGCTGGCCTATCGCGGGGGCGACCCCGCCGCGGACCAGGCCACGGTCAGGGGCATCTACGACGCGGTCGAAGGGGTGCTCGAAGACGACTACCAGTACTGGCTGCAGCGCGGGGCTTTCGAGACCGAGGACGGCGACATCGACCGGGCCAAGAACTTCCTCGACCAGGCTCGCGGCATGGCGGGCGAAGACCTGAACGTCCGCACCGAGTGGAGCTACACGACGCTGAAGCGCGCCTCCACAGCGGCAAGCAAGCCGGGGGCGGCCGATGAAGCCGCCCTAGCCTTCGAAGAACTCGAAGAAGTCATCGCCAGGCGGGGCGCCACCAACTACTACGCCTTTCACGTCTACGGAAGCCAGGGTCTGGCGTGGGTCCGCCGCGCCCCGCTGTCCAGGGACGAAAAGAAGAGGCTCCTGGAGCAGCTGCGCCGTGTCGTCAGCAACGGCCTCAAGCTGCATCCGTCGACCGAAAAGCTCAAGGGCCTGAAAGCGGCCCTCGACAGGGAATACATGATGCTCGCGGTGCCGGCCTAGGCTCCGCGACGGGGGAGATTTGCGCCGGCCACGAGGCACTCGTCGAGCCCCAGGAGTCGTGCTGTCCGGTTGTAGTCGGCGAACAGAGCCTGTACGCGCGCAGAGTGGTCCGTCCCCAACCGTTCGCCCCGGTCCGCGCCCTCTCTCATCCCGATGAGCAGGTTTTCGACCCGGCCACGTTCGTCGGGGGGCGCCCCCAAACCCTGGATCGCACCATAGATGTAGAAGATGATCGAGGAGAAATAGGAGCTGGGACTGGCTTTGATCAGTCGCCACTTCCTGTCGCAGAGGTTGTTGAAGTGGGCCTGGAACTTTGCCTTGGTCAGGCCGGGCTTGGCATAGACAAGGCGGACGGGTGGCGTGTTGTCGGTGGTGGCGGCACTGCGGTCGTGACCTTCCCCGCCGGCGCCGCAACCCCCGATGACCGCGGCGACGACGAGCGCCGCCGCGAGGCAACGCATCAGGCGCGGCCCTCGACGAAGATCTCGAACTGGGAGGGCTTCGGCTTGCGCGCCTTGCCGCTGCCGGAGAAGGTGTTGGCGAGGCGCATGCCGACCGACTCGTAGATCTCGGCCAGTTCCTCCGCGGTATAGAGGCGCTGGCGGAAGGGGATCTCCTCGTAGCGCTCGAAGACCTCGCCGATGCGGATCGGCACCGTCGAGCCTTCGATGTAGCGGTCCTCGGCGTTCCAGTGGTGGTCGCTGAGTTCGAGCGTCGACTCGCCGACGATCCAGGATTTCTGCGGCAGGCTCTTCTCCGCGTGGAGGACGTTAGGCAGCTGCATCAGGTGGCCACCGCCCTCGTGCAGCACCTGGGCGACGACCTCGAAGGTGCGGTAATTCTCCGCATCGGTCTCGAAATAGCCGACGGCGCCGTCGTTGAGGCTCAGCACCAGGTCGAACTCGTCGCTGAGCTCGAGCTCGCGCAGGTCGGCCTCCAGGAAGGAGACGTCCAGCGATTGCTCGCGGGCGCTGTCCTCGGCCATCTCGAGCAGGTCGGCCGAGATGTCGACGCCGACCACCTCGAAGCCGCGCCGCCGCAGCTCCAGCGAGTGCCTGCCGATGCCGCAGGCCAGGTCGAGCACGCGCTCTCCCCCCTCGGGCCGCAGCATCATCAGCGCCCGGTCGACTTCGGCCTCGGTCCTGTCCGCCCAGGGCATCGCCGCCGTGATCGGCGGAAAGCCCGAGCGGTACCAGTCGGAGGGGACTTCCACAATGCTTCCCATTAGTCGGAAAGTCTATAGGAATTTGTGTAGAGTCTCCTCGTCATGAGGCTCAAAGGTCTGCTCTCCACCCTCGCGATAGCCATCTTGGTCGGTACCGGGCTCGCCGGCTGCGGTAGCAGTGCCGACAGCAGTGACGGCGAAAGCTACGAAGAGATCCTCATCGGCCTGAAGAAAGCCGCCCGGACGGGCGAAGACTACGCCGCGGTCCGTCGCGCCGAAGACCTGGAGCCGGTGGAGAGAGCATCAACCGATGCCTTCTGCGAAACCAACCAGGAGATGCTGCTGAATGAAGAAGCGAAGAAGGTGTACCAAACGCAGTACTACATCTCGAGAATCAAACTCAGGGCCGAACGGGAACTGCCCTTCGTCTCGACCGGCCCGGTCAACCGGGCCGTGAACAAGCTCGACGATCTCTACGACCTGGCCTCGTTCGACGTCTACGCTGTCACCAGTTACCAGAAGGCCTGCTACCGCTAGAGCGCGGCGAGCACGACGTCGTCGTGCGTCTTCGGCGAGACCTTGGCGAAGACCTTGGCGACCCTGCCGTCGGGGTCGATCAGGAAGGTCGCCCGCTGCACGCCCATGTACTTCTTCCCGTACATCGACTTCTCGACCCAGGTGCCGTAGCGCTCGGCGACAGCGTGGTCGGCGTCGGCCAGCAGGGTGAAGTCGAGGTCGAACTTGTCGGCGAACTTCTTCACCGCGGCGACCTCGTCGGGGGAGACACCGATCACCCGCGCGCCGGCGGCCTCGTAGTCAGCACCGCGATCGCGCACGCCGCAGGCCTGGGTCGTGCAGCCGGGCGTATCGGCGCGGGGGTAGAAGTAGAGGACGACCGTCACCCCGCGCAGGTCGGAGAGGGTCAGCTCCTCGCCGTTCTGATCGGGCAGGGTGAAGTCGGGCGCGGCCTCACCGGCTTCGAGCACGGCGGCCTCAGTCCTCGCGGCCGGGGTCCTGGCCGTCCTCGTCCCCGTCGAGCTCCTCGTCGCCCTGTTCGAGCGCGGTCTCGGAGACCGATCCGGTCGAGCCCGGGTGGTAATGGGTCTGGAAGTGCTCCAGTGCGCGGTCGCGCTTGTCCTCGTCGACCGGGACGTCGTCGGAGATCCGCACCCAATCGGCGCCCTCGTAGTCCTCGAGGTTGAAGACCTCCTGGTCCAGCGAGGTCGAGTCGTCGACGACGACGAGCACCTCGGTCTGCGGGTTGAAGTAGGTCCCGGGCTGGTTGAGCAGCTCCTCGACCTCGTAGAGGTTGTCGCGGTCGGCGGCCATTGCTCTCCCGATCCTACAAATCCGCGAGCTGGCGCTCCATCTCGGCTTCGACGTCGAGGGGCTCCTCGCCACGGCGCATGCGGCGTTCGTTGCGGGCGACGACCAGCTGGCGCACCTCGGCGCGCAGCTTCTCGTCGATCGCCGGGCCCGCGGCGCCCGGGGATTCCAGCAGCCGGATCACCTCGGCCTCGACGTCGAGTGGCGCCTCGCCGCGCTGCTCGCGCCGGTAGGACTTCGCCTCCAGCATCTGCCGCGCCTCGGCCTCCTGCAACTTGCGATCGACCGGCGGTTCGGGCTGGGCGAGGCGGCTCGGCGGCGGCATTTCCTGCTCGATCGCGAACGGCCCCCCGCCGATGCTCTGCCAAAGAGGCCCGCTGAAGGCAAATGCTGTCAGCGCAATCGGGAGGGCGATCAGCGTGATCAGGGTCAGCACGTACCCAGCCTGAAGGTCGATCAGTCCCTCGGGAACCATTGCAGTCCCAGCCTAACCGCCCCTCGACCGCAGATGGGGTTAAAAGGGGCTCGGAGGCCCTCTTATTAGGTCCATCGGCCGGGTTGGCGGCCATCCGCTACCCTTTTGGCTTGGTTGACTGACTAGTCAATCGGCCCTCTCCACCGAGAAAAAGGAGCTTCGAGCAGTGGTTGACTTCACCCTGACCGACGAGCAGAAAGACCTGCGCGAGCTGGCGCACAACTTCGCGGAGAAAGAGATGCGCAGGGTCGCCTGGGAGTACGACAAGGACGGCACCTGGCCTCAGGACATCATCGACAAGGCCTGGGAGGTCGGGTTGATGAACACCCACGTCCCCGAGGCCTATGGCGGACCGGGCCTCGACTACCTCTCCGGCTGCCTGATCGAGGAGGAGATGGGCTGGGGCTGCTCGGGCATCGGCACCTCGCTGATGGCCAACGGCCTCGCTTCGGCGCCGATCACCCTCGGCGGCTCCGAGGAGACCAAGAAGAAGTACCTCGGGATGCTGACCGAAAGCGCCAAGCTGGCCTCCTTCTGCCTGACCGAGCCCGACGCCGGCTCTGACGTCTCCGGGATGAAAACCCGCGCCGTCAAGCAGGGCGACAAGTACGTCATCAACGGCTCCAAGTGCTTCATCACCAACGGCACCTACGCCGACTACTTCACCGTCTACGCGAAGACCGACCCCGAGGCCGGCCATCGCGGCATCAGCGCCTTCGTCGTCGACGCCGACCTCCCCGGGGTCACCGTCGACAAGAAGGAGGACAAGATGGGCCAGCGGGCGTCCAACACCGCGACCATCTCCTTCAACGACGTCGAGATCCCGGCCGAGAACCTGATCGGCGAGGAAAACAAGGGATTCAAACTGGCGATGATGACCCTCGACCGCACCCGCCCGGGCGTCTCGGCGATGGCAGTCGGCATCGGCCGCGCGGCTCTCGAGTACGCCACCGACTACTCCAAAGAACGAGTTCAATTCGGCGTGCCAATCGCGATGCACCAGGCGATCCAGTTCATGATCGCCGACATGGCGACCAAGGTCGAGGCCAGCCGCCTGCTGGTCTGGAACTCCGCGGTCCAGCTCGACCAGGGCCAGCGCAATAGCAAGGTCTCCTCGATGGCCAAGCGCTTCGCCGCCGACTCGGCGATGGAGATCACCGTCGACGCCGTGCAGGTCTACGGCGGCTACGGCTTTATCAAGGAGTACCCCGTCGAGAAACTGATGCGCGACGCGAAGATAATGCAGCTCTACGAGGGGACCAGCCAGATCCAGCGCCTGGTCATCGCCAAAGAAGTGCTGCTGCCGCGCAACGTCGACGAGCCCACCCCGGAGGCCGAAGCCGCCAAGGCAAAAGCCGCCGAGGAAAGCCAGTCCGAGCAGGCCGCAGCGACCGTCTAAGACTCAGGGCAAGTCCCTGGTTTGAGCCGCCGTCCCTTCGGGGGCGGCGGCTTTTTCTTTGCCTGGATGCCTAGGCGACCTTGGCGCAAAATTGGCACATTTTGCGCACCACGCGCGCGCTCTGTCTTCCTAGGGTTCGGCCATGAAACCGGCCACAACGTCGCCCACCGAACTGGGAAAACCCAATCCGGACGCGATTGCCTGGTATGTATTGCAGGCGGAGTCAGCGCTCGACGATTTACAGGGGCGAGTCCAATCGCTCCGGTCTCGCGCCGGCCAACTCGCGGGATTCGCAGCGGCCGTCGTGACGCTCGTCGGCGGAAATGCGAATCGAATTCTCGACCCTCTCAGTGGTACTGGCGGATTCACATTCGAACCATCAAGGGTCTGCTGATCTCGATCGACAACACTACGAAGGCAGGAGACAGAGCAGTGGCGACGTTGCGCCGTGCGAGTTTGCTTTTCTTCATCGGCCTGCTTTCGGTCGGATTTGCCCTTGCTATCTTCATCATCGAGGTTACGTTTTGATACTCGACCCGAAGCCGAACGACGAACTCGATCCCCCGCTGGCCATCGAGCCTGACCCGCCCCCGCCAGGCGTACCGCTCGATGAGACCACTGCCCCGATTCACTTCGAGGGCGATACTTCATCGGTCTAGGGCGCCTCTGCAGCAGCAAGAGGCTTCAGCGCAGCAATCCTAGGTGGCGCGGGCGATCTGGCGCGCCGTCTTCTGGCGCTTGTTTTTGTCGAGCTCGACCTTGCGCAGGCGGACCGACTCGGGCGTCACTTCGACGCACTCGTCGTCGCGCAGGAACTCCAACGCGGCTTCCAGCGAAAGCAGTTTGGGCGGCTCGAGGCGGACGAGGATGTCGGCGCTGGCGGCGCGCACGTTGGTCTGGTGCTTCTCCTTGATCGCATTGACGTCGAGGTCGTCGGAGCGGGCGTTCTCGCCGACGACCATGCCTTCGTAGACCTCCTCGCCGGGGCCGATGAAGAGGGTGCCGCGGTCCTGCAGGTTCATCAGCGCGTGGCTCGCGCTGGAGCCGCGCCGGTCCGCCACCAGCGAGCCGGTCGGCCGGGTGCGCAGCTCCCCCGCCCAGGGCTCCCAGCGGTCGAAGACGTGGTGCAGGATGCCCGAGCCGCGGGTCTCGGTGAGGAACTCGGTGCGTAGGCCGATCAGCCCGCGGGCGGGGACCAGGTAGTCCATCCGCACCCAGCCGGTCGAGTGGTTGACCATGTGGTCGAGGCGGCCCTTGCGACCGGCCAGCAGCTGGGTGACCGCGCCGACGTGCCCCTCGGGCACGTCGATCGCCAGTCGTTCGACCGGCTCGTGGACCTTGCCGTCGATCTCGCGGGTTATCACCCGCGGCTGGCCGGCGGTCAGCTCGAAGCCCTCGCGACGCATCATCTCCAGCAGCACGACCAGCTGCAGCTCGCCGCGCCCCTGCACCTCCCAGGCATCGGGCCGCTCGGTGTCGGTCACCCGGATCGAGACGTTGCCGACCAGCTCGGCGTCGAGCCGGTCGCGGACCTGCCGCGCGGTCAACTTCTTGCCCTCGGTCCCGGCCAGCGGCGAGGTGTTGATTCCGACGACCATCGAGAGCGAGGGCTCATCGACGGATATGACCGGCAGCGGACGTGGGTCCTCGGGGTCGGCCAGGGTCTCGCCGATCGTCACCTCGGGCAGGCCGGCGACGGCGATGATCTCCCCCGGCCCGACCTCCTCGGCGTCGACCCGGTTGAGCGCCTCGGTCACGTAGAGCTCCGAGATGGTCGCCCGCTCGATCCTGCCGTCGGCCCGGCACCAGGCGATCGGCTGCCCGTTGCGGACGGTCCCGTTGCGGACCCGGCAGAGGGCGAGGCGGCCGACGTAGGGGTCGGCGTCGAGGTTGGTGACGTGGGCCTGGAAGGGATGGTCGGGGTCGTACTCGGGCGCCGGGATCCGCTCCAGCATCAGGTCCATCAGCGGCGCCAGGTCGGTTCCCTCGGCGCCTTCTTCGAGCGCCGCCCAGCCGGCTTTTGCATTGGTGTAGACGATCGGGAAATCGACCTGCTCGTCGTCGGCGTCGAGGTCGAGGAAGAGCTCGTAGACCTCGTCGACGACCGCGGCGATGCGCGCGTCGGGGCGGTCGACCTTGTTGACGACGAGGATCACCGGCAGCTTCGACTCCAGCGCCTTGCGCAGGACGAAGCGGGTCTGCGGCAACGGACCCTCGGAGGCGTCGACCAGCAGCAGCACCCCGTCGACCATCGTCAGCCCGCGCTCGACCTCGCCGCCGAAGTCGGCGTGACCGGGCGTGTCGATGATGTTGAACTTGACGCCCTCGTAGTTGACGGTCGTGTTCTTGGCGAGGATCGTGATCCCCTTCTCGCGCTCGAGGTCCATCGAGTCCATCACCCGCTCGGCAACGTCCTGGCCTTTGCGGAAGGCGCCGCTCTGCCACAGCATCGCGTCGACCAAGGTCGTCTTGCCGTGGTCTACATGGGCAATAATCGCGATATTCCTGAGGTCGGTTCGGAGAGCCATGGCCTTCGCATTCCTGTGTCCTCGTCGCTCACGTGCAGAGCACGCTCGCTCCTGCGTCCTTGGACTGCTCGGCCCTGACTCTCCGAACAGCCCCCAGTGGGCCTAAAAAAACGGGACCCACCGCGAACGGCGGGCCCCGGTACTGCTAAGAGCGTGCGCTGCTACGAGGTCTGTTGGACGCTCGCGGCGGCTGGGCCCTTGGGGCCTTCTTCGGACTCGTAGCTCACCTTCGAACCCTCGGTCAGGGACTTGAAGCCCTCACCCAGGATCGCGCTGTGATGAACGAAGACGTCCTTCGAGCCGTCGTCGGGCGTAATGAACCCGTAGCCCTTGTCGTCGCTGAACCACTTGACAGTTCCAGTTGGCATGAATTGCCTCCACTTCATGTGCTGCGAACGCGGCACATGCGGTGAAGCAACGACGCGAGCGCTAGACACAACTTTTTGCCGGATCTTCCGGCCTATCGCGGAGGACCGTAGCAGGGTCGGCGATCCGGAGGCGCACCGCATCTCCTCTCCCCTCGCGTGGTTCCTTATATAGGCCATGCGTGCAAAAGGAACCACGCGAGCGGTCGTTTCAGGCCCCCTCCCCACCCTGCCGATACCTTAGAACGTGATGCAGCCGAGGAAATCGCCCAGCCGCGGAACTGGGACGTGCTCGCTTATTGCCCTCGCGCTGACCTGCGCCGTCCTTCCGCCGGCATCCTCCTGGGCGGCAAGCCGCCCGAGCGACGGCGACCTCTCCCCGCGGCTCGCCGAGCTGGCGAAACCCTCGGTCCGCTCGGCCCCTCCGGCCAGGCAGGCGGAGGAGCTCGGCCTTGCCGCCGAGGGCGCCGGCAGTCTGCTGCGCGAAGGCAACCGCATCCTCGTGGAAGTCCGCTTCGCCCGCGGTGCCACGGCCGGCGTCGATGACCTGCGCTCCGCTGGCGCGAGGATCGTCAACGTCAGCTCGCGCTACCAGACGGTCACCGTCGCGGCAAAGCCCAGCGAGCTGCGGTCGCTCTCCGCCATCCCCCACGCCACCAGCGCCTCCGAGGTCCTGACCCCGATCGTCTCCGCCTCGACCTGCCCCTCCGGCGCGGTCGTCTCGGAGGGATACGCGCAGCTACGAGCCGACGAAGCGCCGCTGCCTCCGTTTGAAGTCGACGGCACCGGCGTTACCGTGGGACTCCTCTCCGACTCATTCGACCAGGCAAGCGAAGCCGCCGACGAAAGCGGGCCCGTCGCCACCCATGAGCTGGAAGACGTCGAAGCCGGCGACCTGCCCGGGGTCGGCAACACCTGCACCGGCCAGGAAACGCCGGTCAACGTGCTCGACGACGCCGAACCGGAAGGCGAGGACGAGGGGCGCGCGATGGCGCAGATCGTCCACGACCTGGCACCGGGCGCCAACCTGGCCTTCGCCACGGCATTCACCAGCGAAACGGCCTTCGCCGAAAACATCGAACTGCTGGCGAAACCCACCTTGGAAGGCGGGGCCGGCGCAAAGGTGATCGTCGACGACGTCACCTATCCCGAAGAGCCGTTCTTCCAGGAAGGCCCGGTCGGTGTGGCGGTGAGCAAAGTGACTGGCGAAGGCGTCAGCTACTTCTCCTCCGCCGCCAACAACAACCTGATCAACGGCGACAAGGACATCGCCTCCTGGGAAGCGCCGCAGTTCCGCGACTCCGCCGGCTGCCCGGCCGCGGTGGTCGCCCTCGGCAAAATCGAACCGGGGCTGAACCCCAAACACTGCATGGACTTCAATCCCGGCCCGGCGATCGATCGCACGTATCGGATCACGGTCTCGAAAGGCGCCACGCTGAGCGTCGACCTGCAGTGGGCCGAACCGTGGAACGGGGTGGGGACGGACCTCGACGCCTTCCTTCTCGGCCCCGAAGGGTCGGTGGTCAGCGGCGGCGTCGACGACAACATCGGCGGAACCCAGCAGCCGTTCGAGTTCGTCGCCTGGGAAAACAAAACCGGGGCGCAGGCCAACGTGCAGCTGGTGGTCAACAAATTCACCGAGGTCACCAGTGACACCCCGCGGCTGAAGTTCGCTCTGCTCCAGAACGGCGGCGGAGTGTCATCGACCGAGTACAAAACCTCCCAGGGAGGTGACGTCATCGGGCCGACGATCTTCGGCCACAACGGCGGCGAAGACGCGACCAGCGTCGGAGCGATTCGCTACAACGCAACCGAAACGCCGGAGTCCTTCTCCTCGCGAGGGCCGGTGACCCATTACTTCGAGCCGGTGCAAGGGGTCACCGCGGCCGAACCGCTGGAAACCGCTCAGGTCCTCTCCAAACCAGACGTGACCGCCACCGACTGCGGTGTCACCACCTTCTTCGCCTTCTTCGTCAATGCGGAAACCGCTTGGAGGTTCTGCGGGACCTCGGCGGCGGCTCCCCACACGGCAGCCGTGGCGGCCCTGATGCTTCAGGAGGAACCGGCTGCCAGCCCGGAGCAGATCCGGTTGGCCCTGCAGGAAAGCGCTGTTCCGATCGGCCTCACCGGTCCCTGCGCGGTCGGCTCGGGGATGGTCGACGCGGTGGGCGCGCTCGAAGCCCTTCTGCTCCCTCCGGGGTCGGGACCCGGGCCCGCCTGCGTCCCGCCCGAATCGGGGCCGGTCGTGGAAGAAGGCGAACCGGAACCACCGCCGGCGCCCGAAGCGGAAGAAAAAGTCGTCAACACCAACCCGCCGCCGGTCCAAATCGAACCACCGGTAGAACCTCCGAAGCCGGGGCCCCCGGACACCTCCCTCCTCCAACGTCCGGCAAAGGCTCTGCCTGCCGCGGGGCGCACGGCGAAGGCGGTGTTCCGCTTCGGCTCCGACCAGCCCGGGGTCGTCTTCCTCTGCAAGTTCGACCGCGGCAAGTTCCACCAGTGCCTGCCGCGGACCGTGCGGCGCTTCGCCCTCGGCAGGCACGTGCTGCGGGTCAAGGCCCGCAACTCGGAAGGTAAGGTGGACCCCACGCCTGCCATCTACAGCTTCCGGGTCATACCGACCGCCTAGCTGCGACGTCAGTCGGCCGAGCCCGCGGCCTCCGAGGCGGACCCACCTCGGCGCATGACCCAGTGGCCGGCGAAGAGAAGCGCCAACAGGGCGGCGGCGCTGCCCAGAACCAGAGGGTCGGTGAGACTGAGCCCCTCCAGGCGGGTGCCGAAGTAGACGGACAGCGCGGTGATCGGCAGATAGCCGACCAACGTCGTCCATACGAAGCGCCAGAGGGGGACGCGGGCGGCGCCGGCGGCGTAGGAGACGAGGCTGAAGGGGACGATCGGGAGCAGGCGGAAGGCGAGCAGCAGGGTGGCGCCGCCGCGCTCGATCGTCGCCTCCATGCGCTCGAAGCGGGCGGTACCGAACCAGCGGTCGAGCAGGGGCCGGGCGACCGAGTTGCCGACGGCGAAGCAGATCAGCCCGGAGAGCAGCCAGCCGAACATCATCAGCGCCAGCGCCGGGAAGAATCCGTAGACGAAGCCGGCCGCCGCGTCGACGATCTCCGCCGGGTAGAAGACGACCGTGTGGATCAGCGCCAGGGCGAGGATCAGCAGCGGCCCGGCCACGCCCAGGTCCTTGATCTTGCTCCGCACCTCCGCCGTATCGCCCCGCACCGCCGCCTCGAACGCTTCGCGCAGCTCCGGGATCGCCAGCACCAGCAGCGCCAGCAGGACGAGCCCGCCCAGGGTGGCGGCGATCGCCGCCAGTGAAGGTCGCGGCGAGCCCACGGCTCAGCCGCGCAGGCGCTCGGCCAGGGCCGAGTGGCGGGAGCCGCTGTCGTCGCGGCGGACGGCCATCTCCAGCGCCGCCGGGTCGCCGATCAGGACGCAGCTGCTGCGGGCGCGGGTGATCGCCGTGTAGAGCAGCGGCCGGGTCAGCATGCGGGAGTGGGAACGGTGGCAGACGCCGACCACGACCGGGACCTCGCAGCCCTGCGCCTTGTGGACCGAGATCGCGTAGGCGAGGCGCAGCGTGGCCGTCTCCCCATAGGGGATGACCAGCGACCCACCCTCGTCGGTGTCGACGACGATCGACTCCTCCGCGGGGTCGTCCTCACGGAGGAAGACGATCGAGCCGTTCATCAGCCCCAGCTCGTGCGAGTTGCGGGTCTGAATCAGGCGGTCGCCGATGCGGAAGCGCTCGCTCACGGCCGCCTCGCCGTCGGGGTTGAGCCGCGCCTGCAGCCGCTCGTTCAGGGCGTCGATCCCGACCGCCCCTTTGTACATCGGCGCCAGCACCTGCACCTCGCGGATCGGGTCGACGCCGAAGCTCGCGGGCGCCCGCTCGGCGACCACCTCGACCACCGTCTCCAGCGCCCGCTCGGGGCTCGGCCGGTCGATGAAGAAGAAGTCGTGGTCCTGGTCGTCCTGCGGCTGCAGATGCGGCGGGCGGCCCTGGTTGATCTCGTGTGCCGCCGTGGTGATCATCGAGCGCGCCGCCTGGCGGAAGATCTGCGTGAGGCGGACGACCGGGGCGACGCCAGAGGCGATCAGGTCGTCGAAGGGCTTGCCGGCGCCGATCGGCGGCAGCTGGTCGGCGTCGCCGACGAAGACGACGTGGGTCGACTCGGCGAGACCGCCGAGCAGCACCTCGATCAGCCGCAGGTTCAGCATCGAGGCCTCGTCGACGATCACCAGGCCGGCCGGCAGCGGGTGGCCAGGCCGGAAGCCGGGCTCGCGGCCGGGCATCCACTCGAGCAGCCGGTGGATCGTCTGCGCCTCGTGGCCGGTCGCCTCCTCTAGCCGGCGCGCGGCGCGCCCGGTCGGCGCGCAGAGCGCGATCGTCACGTCCGCCCGCGCCGCCTCGGCGACGATCGCCCGCGTACAGGCGGTCTTGCCGACGCCGGGGCCACCGGTCAGGACGGAGATCCGCGCCGCGAAGGCACCTCGCACCGCCGCCCACTGCTCGTCGGTCAGCTTTGCCTCCTCCTCCACGTCTTCCGGCGGCAGCTCGCCCGGGTCGTGGTCGAGGTGAGGCGGCGCGGCCGCGCGCTCGGCCAGCGTCGCGGCGACGGCGAGCTCGCTGGCGTGGGTCGGCTCGCGGTAGGCGCGGCTTTCGTCGAGCAGCAGCCCCCGCGCCATCGCCGGCACGTCCGGTTCGGGCCGCAGGCCGATCAGCTTCGCGGTGCGCTGGTTCAACTCGTCGACCGGCAGGTAGGTGTTGCCCTGCTGCTCCGCCTCGGTGAGGGCGAAGACCGCCGCCGCCTGGGCGCGGCGCTCGGACTCGGGCGGCACGTCGGCGGCGAGGGCGATCTTGTCGGCGCGGGCGAAGCCGACCCCAGCGACCTCGGTAAGGCGGTAGGGATCCTCGTGCAGGATCGCCATCGAGCGATCGCCGAAGCGGGCGTGGATCGGCGCCGCCAGGTGCGCCAGCCCGTGCGGGGCGAGCTGCACGTGCAGGTCGCGGATCGCGCGCGAGGCGTGCCAGGAATCGGCCGCCGCCATCGCCTGCTCGGCGCTGACCCCGCGCAGGCCGCTGAAGACGCCTGCCGGGTCGGCGGCGATCGCCCCCAGCACGCCCTCGCCGTGCTCGTCGACGAGGCGCTCGGCGCGGGCCGGCCCGATGTGGCGCAAGGAGGTCAGGTAAGCGATCTGCCCCTCGCGATCGGCGGGGTCGAGCGGCAGGGCGCCACGCGCCTTCAGCTGCCGCCCGTAGCGCGAGTGGGTCTGCCAGTCGCCGCTGACTTCGGCCCGCTCACCGGGGCCGAGATGGGCGACGGGACCGACCAGGGCGAAGCCCTCACCCGACTCGGCGTCCTGCACCTCCAGCACCGCGTAGCCGTCGTCCTCGGCGCTGAAGATCACCCCGAGCACCTCGACCGTCCCACTGAAGGCAGCCGCATCGGCATCGAAGAGGGTCGCAGCGTCGCTCACAGAGCAAAGCTAGACGGTTGCGAGGCGGCCCGGGAGCCCACCCGAGCGAGGGCTCCTTGCTTGGAAATACAAAGTGCGTCAAGATGCCACCGATCCGGCCCAACCAGGGCCACGCCAATCGGGAGGAGCAGCAAATGAGTACCCACGCGGTGAAGAAGATCGACGAGATGGAGGCCGTATACGGCGGGGCCTTCAAACGTGCCCGGGCGGAGCTCGGGGTCGAATCGTTTGGCATGCAGATCATCGACATGCCACCGAACTACGACAACTACCCCGAGCACGACCATGAGCAAGACGGCCAGGAGGAGGTCTACGTGACCCTCGGCGGCGGCGGCGAGATCGAGATCGAGGGCGAGCGCTTCCCCCTCGACGGCGATCACGTCGCCCGCGTGGGCCCCGGCGTCACCCGCAAGGTCTGGCCGGGCGCAGAGGGAATCCGCGTACTCGTCCTCGGCGGCAAGGCCGGAGAGGCCTACGACGCCCCCGACATCACGAAGCTGGGCGAGCCCGACCCGATGGCGGCGAGCTAGCGGCAACTTCCAAGGCGCGGTCGAGGTTTGAGTCCCTATGCGACTCAAACCTCGACCGCGCCACTGGTTCGAAGCTGTTCACGCCGCTGTTCGAGGAGTCGGGAGACCCGCTCGATCACTTTCCGGGGTTCGCGATCGAGGCGATGACCGGTCACCCGCATCATCTCGACCCCGGCCAGCTTCAGATCCTCTTGCCGCAGGCGATCTCCCTCAAAGGCCCGCCGGGAGCCATGGGTCTCGTAGACATCCAGTTCGACCGCAAAGCGCTCATCGGGCCAGTAGACGTCCAGCTCGTAGCCGGCCTCGACGAAGCCCGTGACCGGACGAGGCAGGCCTGACTCGAGGACCAGCTCCCAAAAGCGCCGCTCCAAGCCCGAGCGCGTGAATGGGGGTGGCCGGTACAACTCGAGCGAGCGACGTAGACGACCGACGCCCGGGTGACCGGCGGTGCGACCGAGCAGGTCTTCGACCTGGCGCAAATCGAAAAGGCGAAGCTCCTCGGCCCGCTCGAGGAGTCGCAAGAGCAACTCCGGCTTGAGTGTCGCCGCAAGGTCGAGGACGGTGCGGGGGACAGAGGTGACCGGAATTTGCTCGATCAGATCGCGGTCCGCCGGGGCAAGAACACGGCTGTGGTGCAGCCTGATCGGCGGTCTTTGGGCACGGCGGACGGGGACCGTGACCGAGAGTGGAATGGGGGACCAGCGCGCGATTCCCCAGAGCCAAGCCGCAGAGTGATGGCTGAGCAACCCGCCCGGCCCACAGGCAAACACAGCCGCGAGACACCTTCCCTGCAGCGAGAGGTCTATATGGCCGATTGCGTAGACGCCGCGATAGAGACGGTGCAACCGCGCCGCGGCAGTGGCTCGCTTCACCGAGCATCGCGAGTATCCCAGTGGCCCCAATAGCTGGCGAATCGAGACGACTCCATGCTGCCGTCTCGCCAACTCAGCCAGAGCTCCGTGCCTTGGGGCCACCCCAGTCCCGGCACCGGAGGGCGGTCGAGTTTTGGGTCGCATAGCGACCTAAGGCTCGACCGCGGCGTTCTCTCCCCCCTTCGGCTCGAATCCAGGGCAGGTGAGGACCGGCACCCGGGGGTATCGCGGGTAGGCCGGGTCCTCGCGTGAGCGCAGGCAGAGGCTGAAAACCGACCCTCGCGTGTTGGGGACCAGCTGCTGGTGCGCGCAGCGGTCGCAGAGTTCCCTGTTTGCATTGGCCATACGTTGAAGCTACCGGCGGGCCGGTTGCATGTCACTCCGATCCGGACTAGGTTGTTTGACAGCAGCAGACCAGTACACGACTCGGAGGGGACCCAGATGAGTCTTGACGTCTACCTGCGCGGGAAGTTGGTCGGCGGGCTGTTCCAGACTGGCGAGCACGGTTACCGGCTCGCCTACCGGCCGGAGACGGTCGAGGAGGAAGGTGCCGGCAAAGCCCTGCTCAGCCACTCGCTGCCGCTGCGCGAGGAGCCCTTCGGCGCCGATGCCAGCCGTGCCTACGTGGAGGGCCTGCTGCCGCAGGGGCAGCGTCGCCACGCGATCGCTGCCGAACTCGGTCTCGATCACGACGACGGCTACGGGCTGATCGCCGTGCTGGGCCGCGACTGTCCCGGCGCGGTCGTCTTTCTCGGGCAGGGCGAAGATCACGAGCCAAGCGACGCCGGCTCGCTCACCTGGCTCTCCGACGACGAGCTCGAGCAGCTGCTCCAACCCCGCCCGGTGGGGCTGGTGGACGACTCCCGCGGGCCACGGATGCGCTTCACCCTGCCCGGCGAGCGGCACAAGCTCGCCCTCGTCCGCGACGAGAAGAGCGGCCGCTGGGCCTGGCCGCGACCCGGCGCACCCAGCACCCACATCCTCAAGCCCGAATCCGCCGAGTGCCGCGGCTTGGTCGCCAACGAGATGACCTGCACCCTCACCTACCGTGAACTGGGACTTCCCGTCACTCATGTCGCCGTGGAGACGATCGCCGGGCAGACATGCCTCGTCAGCAAGCGCTTCGATCGCTGGGGCGACGGACCCGAGGCCGAGCGACTGCATCAGGAGAGCTTCGCCCAGGCCCTCGGCATCGCCCCGCCCCCCACCACCGCGGGCGGGAGCAGCCGCCAGGGAGAGACACCCGACCTGGCGGAGTCCTGCGGGCTGCTGCGGGCGATCGGCGAAGAGCACGGCGCCCATACGCTGATGAGCGCCGCCTTCTGCGACCTGGTGATCGGCAACTGCGCCGCACGCGGCGCCAACGCGGCCCTGCTCTTCACTGGCGACGGCCCGATCCTGGCGCCGATCTTCGGCATCGCCGCGACCGAGATCTACGGCGCGGAGCGGCGCCGCCCGCCGGTGATCGGCGCTCCCCCGGCGCCCTTCCTCGTCGACATCCGCCGCACCGCCTGGGAATGCGATTTCGAGTTCCAGCCGTCGCTGATGGAGGCGATCGAAACGATGGCCAGAACCTGCTCCTCGCTCAACACCGTGATCGACCGCGCCCGCGAGGAGGGCTGGTACTCACGCGTGGCCGACGAAGCCCTGCAGTGCGCGACGGAGCGCAGCATCGGCTTCAGGGACGAAATCGAGTACCTGCGGCCTCCCGGCGGCGAAGCGCTCTAGCTCTAAGCCGAGTCGGCCCGCATCTGCGTGCAGCGCTGGTCCCAGAGCCCGATCAGCTCCTCGGGCAGCACCTTGAACAACGGCTCGTGCTCGTCGGTCTCGAAGAGCATTTCCATGTCGTACTCCCAGGCAAGGATCTTGTGGTCCAGGTCGACGGGCAGGCCGAGGTCGAGATCCTCCTGGACGAGGACGTAGTCGTCGCGCGCCTCGATCACGTTGGCGATCTTGTCGGCGGCGAAGACCCGCTGCGCCTCGATACCGGTCGCCGAGACCCGCCAGCGAAGCTCCTTCTTGCGCTCTTCGTAGTCCTCGATCTCCAGGTCTTCGCTCAGCGCGCAGACGATCATCGCGACTTTCATCCCGAAGCGCTCGCGCAGCGCACCGAGGCCGATGTCCGTGTACTCGAGCGTGTCGTGGAGCAGGCCGGCCGCCACCAACTCGTCGCCCAGCTCGTGCTCTGCCAGCAGGTCGGCGACCGCCAGGGGATGCTCGATGAAGGGGATTTCGTCGCCGACGTCGCGCACCGCGCCGGCGTGCAGCTGCCGCGCTGCCTCAAGCGCCTGGCGAACCAGCTCGGAGCGCGCGGCTACCGCTTCAACCCTGCCGGAAGACACACCCGCCACCGTAGCGCACTTCGGCTCCTTGCGGAACCCCTTGCGTACCCAAAAATATGGGCTCAGCCGCCGACGGCCACGACCACGATGAAAGCGGCGTAGAGCACGAACCATCCGATCACGGCCGGCAACTCGAAGCGACCGCGTCGGTGCAGCGCCTCGTAAGCGAGAAAGCCCCCGCCGAGGCCGAGCACAATCGAGAGCGCGGCGTTCCCGCTCAGCGCCCAGTCGGTGAAGAGCAGACCGATGCCGAAGGGAATGGTCGACTGGAAGACCATCGCCCCGGTGATGTTGCCGAGCGCCAGCGAGTCCTTGCCTTCGCGCACCCAGAAGAAGCTGTTGACCTTCTCCGGCAGCTCGGTCGCCAGCGGAGCGAGGATCAGAGCGAGGACGACCGCCTCGACGCCAAGGTCGCCGGCGATCTCGAGCAGCTCTTCGACGAAGAGGTGGGCACCGCCGACCATCGCGCCAAGCCCGACCAGGAGCTGAACCACGCAGAGCAGCAGGCCGGGGCTCATGCGGTGCTCCTCCCGGCGCTCGAAGACGAGCGGAGCGAGCGTCGCCTCGTCCTGCACCTCTCCCCCCTGCCGCAGCGTGCGGCGGATGTAGAGGGGATAGGCGAGCAGGACCAGGATCCCGACGGGGATCCGCAGCGCCGCCGGCGCCCCCCAGGCGAGCGCCAGCGAGAGCGCGAAGAAGACGAGGAAGAAGCGCAGGTCCCGCTCCAAGGTCGGCCTGTGGGCCCTCAGCTCCAGGCCCTGCGCCCGACGCTCCCGGTAGAGGTAGGCAAAGAGGCCGACCAGCCCCATCGCCAGCGTGCCGAGCAGGAAGGGCGCGCCGACGATCGCCCCGATCGCGACCTGGTCGCCGCCCTCCTTCGCCCCGAGCAGGGCGACGATCGCGATCAACGTCTCAGGCATCGCCGTGCCGACCGCGGCGAGGACGCTGCCCACCGCCCCCTCACCCAGCTGCATCCGGTGGCCGATCCACTCGACCGCGTTGGTGAAGAGCAGCGCGCCGGCGAGGATGACGGCAAAGCTGAGGAGTAGGAGTAGAACGCTCACGTCAGGCGTAATAGAACGCGAGGCCGAGGACGGCGTAGACGGCGAGCAGCTGGACTCCCTCGAACCAGGTCGACTCGCCGTCCTGGGTGACGTAGTTGGCGATCAGGACGGCGAGCAGCAGGGCGCCGAGCTCGAAGCCGTTGAAGACCAGGGCCAGCGGCCCGGGGCCGACGACGATCGAGGCGAGCACGAGCACCGGGGCGACGAACAGCGCCACCTGTGCGCTGGAGCCGATCGCGATGTTGACCGAGAGGTCCATCTTGTCCTTGCGCGCGACCAGCACCGCGACCCAGTGCTCGGCGGCGTTGCCGACGATCGCGACGACGATCACGCCGATGAAGAACTCGGAGAGGCCGGCCGCCTCGGAGGCCTCGGAGATCGAGCCGACCAGCACCTCCGACATCACGCCCACCAGGACGCCGGCGACGGCCAGCGCGATCACCGAGGTGCGCACCGACCAGCCCCAGCTGTCCTCGTCGGCGTACTCGGGATTGAAGAGGTCCCGGTGCGTCCTGAGCGAGAAGACGAGGCCGAGGACGTAGGTGGCCATGAGGACGATCGCGACGGCGAGGGAGAGGTGCTCGACGGTCGAGCCGTAGTTGACGAGCTCAGCGCCTGGCTGCGGCAGACCCTGGCCCTCGACCAGCTCGAAGATCGCCGGCATCAGCAGCGCCGCGGCGGCCAGCAGCAGCATCGAGGTCTGCACGCTTGCGCTCGTCCGGCTGAAGGTCTGTTTGTCCCTGCCCAGCCCGCCGGCGAGCATCGACGCGCCCATCACGAGCAGGATGTTGCCGATGATCGAGCCGATGATCGAGGCCTTGACGACCTCGTGCAGGCCCTGGCTGAGGGCGAAGAGGGCGATGATCAGCTCCGGCGCGTTGCCGAAGGTGACGTTGAGCAGGCCGCCGATGCCCGGCCCCGAGCGCGCCGCGAGCTCCTCGGTGGCGCGGCCCATTAGCGCCGCCGTGGGGACGATGCCGAGCGCCGAGGTGGCGAAGACCAGGGTCGCCGGGCTGCCCGCCAGCTCGAGCGCGACGGCGAGTGGTATCAGCGGCGTAAGCAGGTAGGGCCAGCCGTTGGCCCCCCGCAGAAAGCTGCCTAGCGAGCCTGGGATTCGCCCAGCCCTTTGAGCAGATCGCCGAGGCTTTCGCCACCTTCTTCGCCTTGCAGCAGGCCGAGCAGCTCGATCGGGTTGATGTTGAGCTTGATGAAGAGCTTGCTCAGCGGCTCGGCCTTTGCGGGAGCGGAGATCGTCTGCTCCTCGTTGACTCCGGTCAGCTTCAGGTCGAGGTCTATTTCGACGCTCTTCGGGCCGCTGCCGCCGTTCCTCGGTTCGATCGTCAGCTGCGCCGAGATCTGCCGCACGATGTCGTCGTCGCCGACGTAGACGTCTACGTGCGCGCTCTTCACGGCGCCGCTCACTTCCTCCTTCGCCTTGTCGATTTCCGACTTCGAGGGCAGCGGGCCGGCGGCGGCGAGCTGGGCGCGGCAGGCCTGGCTTTCGACCACTTCGAGGACCGTGTCGAGCGCGCCGGAGACGTTGAGGTCACCGCTGACCTTGGTCGTGCTCGTGCCACCGACGTCGGCGCTGCCTTCGTTGCTGCCGCCTTCGAGGAAGTCGGCGACCTTCAACCCGCCGAATTCTTCCTGGCAGGCGGCCACTCCTTCGGCCCCGGTTTCGGCGCCGGCTTCGCGCTGCGCCTGGATGAGCGTCGATTCGACGAAGCTGAAGGTGGTCGGGTCGACCCTGTACTCGACGCCTTCATAGCCGACGTAGGCGGTGTTCGGCAGCAGCACGAGCCCGCCGTCGAAGTCGATGTCCTTGCCGTTGTAGGTGCCCTTCGCCTTCGCGTTCATGTCCAGCTGCGGCAGG
Source organism: uncultured Solirubrobacterales bacterium (assembly GCA_963716735.1). Classification (GTDB taxonomy): domain Bacteria; phylum Actinomycetota; class Thermoleophilia; order Solirubrobacterales; family 70-9; genus VRUE01. The sequence continues at coordinate 2,544,064 of OY970321.1, read as the reverse complement.
CTGCCGGCGCCTTCGCCCTGGAAGGGACCGGAGAGGCTGACGTCGATGTTGCCGCCTTCGGGCCCCTGCGCCTCGACGCCGACCGAGAGATCGATGTTGCCGCTTTCGATCCCCTGCAGGGTCGCTTCGTCGAGAACCGTCTGCGGGCTCTCGCTGCTCTTGTCGCCGCCTCCCCCGCAGGCGGCCAGGGACATGCAGAGCACGATCAGGACGGCGACGGCGGAAAGAAGGCGGGGGCGACTCATTGCGGGGGCCGTAAGGCTAGCGGGTGCACCTTCAGCGGTTCTTAAGTTGCGGTGGCGTCGACTCGGTCAGGTTGAGCGCCAGCGGGAAGAGGAAGGCGCCGAGGAAGATCAGGACGATGCCGGCGGCGACCAGCCAGCGCAAGCCGGTCATGTGGCCGGTGATCCCGGTGGCGAAGCCGATCAGCATCAGGGCGATGTAGGGGCCGGCGCTGTGCGGGAGCAGAGCGGCGAAGGAGAGAACGAGGGCGAGGTCGGGCATCGGCGCGGATTATCATCGCCTTCATGGCTGAGGCGCAGACACCCGCTTCCGTGGCGGAGACGAAGGAGGCGCTGGCCGACGCCCGCTACCTCGCCGACGAGTCGGCGGCGCTGGTCTCCTTCCTCGCCCAGCGGCTGGGCAAGCCGATCCTGGTCGAGGGCCCGGCGGGGGTCGGCAAGACCGAGCTGGCCAAGGCGCTCTCGCGCGCCAGCGGCCGCGAGCTGATCCGCCTGCAGTGCTACGAGGGCCTCGACGAGGCCAAGGCGCTGTACGAGTGGAATTACCGCAAGCAGCTGCTGCGCATCCAGGCCGGCGGCGAGTCCGGCTGGGAGGACGTCCACGGCGACATCTTCAGCGAGGAGTTCCTGCTCGAGCGGCCGCTGATGCAGGCGATCGCCAGCGCCGAGCCGGTCGTCCTCTTGATCGACGAGATCGACAAGACCGACCAGGAGTTCGAGGCGATGCTGCTCGAGCTGCTCTCCGACTTCCAGATCACGATCCCCGAGCTGGGACAGGTCTCGGCGACCTCGATGCCGATCGTCGTCCTCACCTCGAACAACTCGCGCGAGCTGACCGAGGCGCTGAAGCGGCGCTGCCTCTACCTCTGGCTCGACTACCCGGAGCTGGAGCGTGAGATGGAGATCGTCCGCCTGCACACGCCGGACCTGTCCGAGACCCTGACCCGGCGGCTGGTCGAGGTGGTGCGGATGGTGCGGGCGCTCGACCTGAAGAAGCCGCCCTCGATCGCCGAGACGATCGACTGGGCGCGGACGCTGCTCTTGATGGGCGCCGAGGACATCGACCGCGAGACCTTCGAGCAGTCGATGTCGATCATCGTCAAGCACCGCACCGACATCGACCTGGTCGCCGAGCGGGTGGGGATGAAGCTCGCGGCGCCGACGCAGGCTGGGTGAGCCCCACGGGCTCTCCCTACGGCCCCCGAGCCGACGCTGGTCCGCCCGGGCTGGCGGCGAAGCTGCTCGGCTTCTGCGAGGAGCTGCGCAGCGAGGGGGTGGCGGTCGGCACGTCGGAGATCCTCGACGCCTTTGCCGCGCTCGAGCAGGTGCCCTGGGAGTCGCGCGACGACTTCCGCGAGGCGCTGGCGACGACGATCGCCAAGTCCCAGGAGGACAGGCGGCTCTTCGAGCTGTTGTTCGAGCGCTGGTTCTTCCGCGCCGCCGAGGCGGAGGCGATCGAGCGCCAGATCGACGAGACCGAGCAGCGCCACGAGGGCGCCGAGCGGCTCGACATCGACGAGCTGCGCGAGCAGATCCGCCAGGCGATCATCGAGGGCGACGAGGGTCAGATGCGCGACCTGGCGCGACTAGCGATCGCCGCCTTCGGCCGCCAGGGCGAGGGCTCCGGCGTCGTTGGCGTCGACGTGCAGCGGATCCGCCGCACCCTGGAGCTCTCGGCGGGGACCCAGCCGCAGGGCGAGGCCACCGACGGCGCCGGGGAGCTGCCGCCGATCGACCGCGACCAGCTCAACCGCTTCGAGCGCCACCTGCGGCGCGAGCTCGAACGCGACCTGATCGAGCGCACCGAGACCCTTCCCCCCTCGCGCCCGCTGGCCGAGCTCGACCGGGCGCTGCCGACCAGCCCAACCCAGGACCTGGCCGCCGTGCACCGCGCCGTCTCGCAGATGAAGCGCCGCCTGGCGACGCTCGGCCACGAGCAACGCGGTCGGCGCAAGGCGCGGACGGTCGACGTGCGGCGGACGATGCGCGCCTCGCTGGAGACCGGCGGCGTGCCAATGCACCTGCGCTACCGGCCGAAGCGTCCGCGGCGGCCGGAGATCTACGTCCTCTGCGACGTCTCGACCAGCGTCACCTCGGCCAGCGTCTTCTTCCTCTCGGTCCTGCACGCCCTGCACGACTCGTTCCGCAAGCTGCGCAGCTTCGTCTTCATCGAGCGGATCTCAGAGGTGACCGAGATCTTCGAGCACGAGCGTGACTTCCGCGAGATCGCGCGGCGGATCTCCAGCGAGGGCGGCGTCGCCGACGTCTCCGGCTACACCGACTACGGCCGCGTCTGGCTCGAGTTCCTGACCGAGATCTCCGACGACCTCGACCCGCGCTCGACCGTGATCGTGCTCGGCGACGCCCGCACCAACGGCCGCGAGCCCCACGCCGAGGTCTTCGCCCAGGTGGCCGAGCGCGCCGGCCGCCTCTTCTGGCTCAACCCCGAGCCGAAGCTCTACTGGAACTACGGCGACTCGGTGATGGCCGCCTACGAGCGCCACTGCGACGGCGCCTTCGAGTGCTGGACCACGCGCCATCTGGAGAACTTCGTGAATGTGGTGGCAGGCGGCGTTCCGGCGGCGGAGTGAAACCCTGCCCTGGACGCTCGACTATGCCGCAAGCGTGCGTGCCAGAGCCTCTGCGGAGGTCTCGAGCCGGTCCAAAGCCGCATGTGACTTAGGGATCGAAACAGTGATCCGCCCGTCGCGCTCCGCCAGCCACTTCGCGTTGACGACAGTGATGCCGATGATCCCGCCAACCCCATCCAACATCACTGCATGTCCCTCCGGGGTGGCCAGCGTTTTCGCGGCCGGAACCGGTTCGCCCTTGTGCATGTAGAGAACATCGCCCACTGCGTCATAGTCGACGTCATCAAACTCGTGGCTTCCCATGCAGATGGTCATCGTCGATTTCTCCACCCAGGATCGTGGAACTGTGAGAAGGCGGTGACAACCCGATCGAAACTACCTGCAAATTCAAGGACGACTCGGATCCAGCGATCTGGCCCGCCTTGCCTGAACAGCCGCTCACGGCCCGCTCGGCTGTCTGGCTCCCGATAAGCGGGGTGTTCGATGGTCAACACTATGTCCGACAAGAAATCGGTCATATGAGGATGGTGACGGTTGATGTGACTCCAGGCGTACTGGCCGAACTCGACGTAACGTCCATCTGCGCCTCGGACAATAAGTATCACACCCCGCGACGCTAGGAAGCGTCGACGCGCGTGTGGTGCGCAGATTCAAAGGATTGTCCGCAGACTTCGTGCCGAAACTCGCATTCCGCCGCGCGGTCGGCGATGATTGCGGTAACTCGTCCCGAAGGGAGCAACGATGGAGATGAACAGCATCGAGCCCGGCCCGAGCAGATACCCGGTCACGTTCTCGGTCGATTACCCGGAGCGGCAGCTGAACCGGCTGACGACCTTTTTCCGCATCTTCACCGTGATCCCGATCGCGATCCTGATTGCCCTGCTGCCGGGCGGCAGCATCGGCAGCTACGACTACGGGGTGGCGGCCTCCACCGGCACGCTGATCTTCGCGCCGATCGTGCTGATGCTCCTCTTCAGGAAGAAATACCCACGCTGGTGGTACGACTGGAACCTCGAATTCCTTCGCTTCGGCAACCGGATCGGCGTCTATTTCGCGTTGATGGATGACGAATACCCCTCGACCGACGAGCACCAGTCCGTCCACCTCGACTTCCCCTATCCCGACGCCGAGCGCCTCGCGAGAGGGCTGCCGCTGGTCAAGTGGCTGCTCGCCATCCCGCACTACTTCGTCCTCTTCTTCCTCTCCATCGGCGCCTTCTTCGCGGTGGTCTTCGCCTGGTTCGCGATCCTCTTCACCGGCCGCTACCCGCGCGGCCTCTTCGACTTCGTGGAGGGCACGATCCGCTGGCACAATCGGGTAGTCGGCTACGCCTTCACCCTCGTCACCGACGAGTACCCGCCGTTCCGGCTGAAGCCCTGACGAACGCGACAGCAGAAGCTCAGCGCCTGTACCGATTGAAGCGATTTTCGCGTCTATCGAACCAGCACAGCACCGAGTAGCCGACTACGAACGCGGCAGCGGTACTCGCCTGCGTGCCCACTTCGGAGCCTCGGAAGAGAAAAAGTCCGCCGCCGAAAAGAATGCAGGCACATACGAGCAACGAGACGACGAAACCCTTCGTGACTATGTCCATCCCAGATACCTCACGATCAAATCCAAGCATAGACAAAAAGTTCCGAAAGCGCCTCCCAAAAAGCCGTCCTCAATGCCTCCGCCTCGACTTCCTTGCGGGTCCAGCCGAAGAACGGAAAGGTTCCGGTTCGCCTTCGTCGCGAAAGACGCGCTATTGCGGCAGCGGCCTCGTCGGCCAAGGATCTAGTGCGGCTCCCAGACCTCGGGCTGCCGCGTCAGGCGCACGATCTCGGCGGGGAGCTCGCCCCTGGCAACGTCGGCCAGGGTCACCGACTCCAGCACGGCGCGCATGTTGGCGCGGAGCGCGACCCAGACGTCCTGTAGCGATGCCGCCGCGCCGGAATAGGTGAGCTCGTCCGGCCGCTCGGAGCGGATGCTGGCGATCGGTCCGTCGACGGTGCGGATCACGTCGGCAATCGTGATCGTCTCGGCTGGCCGCGCCAGGCGGTAGCCGCCCTCGGAGCCTCGCTGGCTGCGGACGAGCCTGGCGTGGCGCAGCTCGAGCAGGATGTTCTCGAGGAAGCGGAACGGCACGCCCTGCGCGGTCGCGATCGCTTCGCCCTTGATCGGTCCCCCATCCGCGGCCGCCAGCTCGACCATCGCCCTGACGGCGTAGTCGACCTTCGCCGTGACCTGGACCGTGGGCCCGATCATCGCAACCGCCCCCTATAGACGTGCCCAGCCACGCTAGTCGCCCCTCGTTTCCCCCAGCAACTCAGGCGCAAATGAGGCGGTTTTTTCGTCGCCTGCGAGGGCGAGGTGCTCGAGGCCGAAGAGATCCTCGGTCGTGCGCAGGAGGGAGTAAGGGTCATAAGTGGTGGCGTTGGTGGATCCGGCGCTGAGGAAGCGTGAGACCAGCAGGGTCCCGACATGGAGGGGGTCCTCGACAGGCGTGGTCGCCGGTGCGGGTGCTTCGGGGGTGACCGGGTTGGTGGCACCAAAGGTGACGACCAGGAGGCCGTCTTCCTTGTAGGTCGGCGACGCGAGGATCTGCGGCACCCACTCGGCGAGGAAGGCATCGGCCGCGGCCGCGCCTTCGACCGAGCCCGGCGGGCACTGGCCCGCGGCGCCGGAATTGCATGGGGTCGGGGCGATGTAGGAGTAGTTCGCGGTCTCCGTGACCTTTTTCAGGTCCGCCGGCAGCTCTTCGAGCGGGACGTCGTTGGTCGCGCAGTCGCCGAGGTCGAGCAGCGAGTGGAAGTGGACGAACGGGTTCTGCGCGGCCGCGTATGCCCCTGGCGGAGGCACGTCCGTCGCGTCGGCGTCGGGGTGGACGCAGCTCGCCGCTTTGCCGGTTTCGTCGACCATCCCCTCCATGTAGGCGCGCCAGCTGAAGCGGCCGCCGGCGAGCTGGTCGGCGATCGTCAGCGTTTCGACCGGGTACACGCAGCCCGCACCCGAGACGGCGCCCTTGGCGTCGACCTTGGCGCTGGGGGAAACTCCGTGTAGGTCGAGCAGTTGGCCTCGGTCGAGGCATTGGGGGGCTGGCCGCTGACCGCCGCGACGCCGTTGGGCAGGGCGGCGTCGTCGAGCAGCGTGTAGCCGCTCAGCAGCTCTCCCTTGGGCTGCAGCTGCGTCGCCAGATACTGCATCTGCGACGTTTCGCCGAAGGCCGCCTCGTAGCCGGGACTGGTCAGCGAGATGAGGAAGACGTGCTTGATCCGCCCCGCTTCCGGCAAGCTGGGAGCCGCGGGGGGCGGTTCGCTGCTTGGAGCACTTTCCGGCGGGGGCGTCGCGGGGGCGGGCGACGCGAGGGGAACGACGGTCGGTGCCGCCGAGCCGGCTTCCGTCGGCGCCGGCGCTCTGCCGCCACCGCCGGCGGACGGAGAGCTTTCCGCCGGCGGACTGCCGGCCACCGGGGCGCTTTCCGCGGCGAGACTGCGACCGAGCAACGCGGCCAGGGCACCGCTGTCAGCGGTCCCGGTCATCGCGCTGGCGACGATCGCCGAGGTGGCGACCACCGAGGAGGCGACCAACAAGCCGAAGCGCTTGCCGGTCAGCGTCGCCGCGGCGGCGGTCGCATCGTGCAGCGCGCCACGCAGCCGGTTCATTGCGAGAGCTCCAACATCTCTTCCGCTTGGCGCAGCTCGGCGTCGACCCGCTGCAGCTCGGCGGCCTTGCGAGTCAAGACGTCCATCCGCACGTGGTCGCGGATCGCCATCTCGTAGAAAGCGCCGCCGAGGTCGGCCTGCATGATCGTGAACTTCTCCAGCAGGCGGTCGCGTTGAGCAACCAGCTCGCCGCCCTCCTCCGGCTTGACGGCCGGCGCGCTCATGGCTGACTCCCATTGGTCGGAGCGGCCGGCGCGGAGCCTGGATCTCCGCCGACGACGATCACGTCGGGCAGGTTCTGCTGCGCTTTGATGTAGGTCGAGCCGGTCTGTTTGACGTTGCCTTCGACCAGCTTGGTGTCTTCTTCTTCCTTCTGTGCGCTCGGCTTGAAGCCGGCCACCTGGTGGACCGTGCCGTTGCTGGTCTTGGCGACCACCTTGCCGTCGCCTTTGGTGATGCCCTTGTCGGCCTTGGACTTGCCTTTCGTCTGGCCGGTCGCAGCAGCCGTGGCACCGGCGGCGGAGGGCGCGGACGCAACCGCGGCGTTCTGGTTGCGCAGAGCTTCGAGCAGCGCCTCGTTTTCGCCACCGTCCGAGCCGCTGCGACCGACGACGACGCCGATCGCGACCGCGATCGGCAGCAGGGCGAAGAAGCCGACCGCCGCCGCGCGGGTGCCCGACCCCGCTTTGGCCGCCGGGCTCGCCACCGGGCGCCGGGCGCGTTTGCTCATCGCGGCGAAGTAGCGAGATGACGGGTTGGCGCCGTTGCCGCGCCGCGCCGCGCATTCGACGCAGTAGCGCTGCTGCGGGTCGAGCGGCGCGCCGCACTCCTCGCAGGGCTCGTACTGAGTGGGGCTGTTCATCGCTTGCGGCCTCCGTGGTCGTGCGATTTCGATTTCTTCTGCCGTTGCTCGCGGGCTTCGAGGATGCGCTCGGACTGCGCCTGCTGCTGGGCGGCCTTTTCCTGGGTCGTCGAGCAACCAGCAATCCCGCCGAGGAGCAGCGGAGCGCAGACGACAAGGACGCGCGCGATGTAAGGGCTAACCGAACGCACCGCTCACGTACTCCTGCGTCCGCTTCTCGCGGGGCGAGCCGAAGAGGGCAGTCGCGCTGCTGTACTCGACCAGCTCGCCCAGGTACATGAAGGCGACGTGGTCGGCGATCCGGTAGGCCTGCTGCAGGTTGTGGGTGACGATCACGACGGCGACGTCGTCGCGCAGCTTGACGATCAGGTCCTCGATCACCTGGGTCGACTGCGGGTCGAGCGCCGAGCAGGGCTCGTCGAGCAGCAGCACCTCCGGCTCGGCCGCCAGGGCGCGGGCGATGCAGAGCCGCTGCTGCTGGCCGCCGGAGAGCTTCAGCGCGGGATGGTCGAGGTTGTCCTTGACCTCCTCGAAGAGGCCTGCCCGGTCGAGGGCACTGTGGACCTTGGGCTCGAGGGTCTTCTTGCGCTGGCGCCGCGAGCCCTGCTCGCGCAGGACGTAGGCGATGTTGTCGAAGACGCTCATCGGAAACGGATTGGGCTGCTGGAAGACCATCGTCACACGGCGCCGCAGCAGGGTCGGCTCGATCTGGGTGATGTCGACGTCGTCGAGCAGGATGCGGCCGCGCAGGGTCGCCGTGCTGGTCAGCTCGGTGAGCCTGTTGAGCGAGCGCAGCAACGTCGTCTTGCCGCAGCCCGACGGACCGATCATCGACAGCACCTCGCCCTGGCGGACCGGCAGCGAGACCGATTTGACCGCGTCGCGGTTTGAGTAGGAGACGGAGACGTCGTCGATCTCCATGCGGCGGATCGAGAACTGGGGAGCGCCGATCGAACGGCGGGCGCCGGTGAAGCCGCCGGACGAGGCGGCCCCGCTTCCGTTGCCATTGCCGTTCTGGGCGGGCGGCGGCGCGACCTGCTGCGCCGCTTTCAGGTCCTCGAGCTCCAGCCGCCGGATCGGCGGCGGGGGTGGCGTCACGAACTCCATGCCCCTACCTTTCGTGCGCGGCGGTGGACGACGTCGACGGCCGCGTTCAGGGCCAGCACCATCAGCAGCAGGACGAAGGCCGCCGCGTAGGCTTTCTCCGGCTGGTTGAGGTTGCCGGTGGGAGATGCCTCGTAGACGAAGTTGGTCAGCGTGGTGCCGGCACCGCGCAGGTAGTTGAAGGGGAAGGCGGCGCCTTCGACCGGGGCGAAGTTCTGGGTCGCGCCGAGCAGGACGACGATGATCGCCGTGTCGCCGATGATCCTGCCGAGGCCGAGCATCGCACCGGTGGCGATCTGCGGCCGGCTGGCCGGGATCAGGATCCGCCGCGTCGTCGCCGCCTTGGTCTTGCCGACCGCGTAGGAGGCCTCGCGCACGTGGCGGGGGATCGACTGCAGCCCCTCGCGGGTGCTAGCGACGACCAGCGGCAGGGCGACCAGGGAGAGCATCGTCGAGGCGGCGAAGAAGGAACGGCCGAAGACGACACGGTCCGAGCTGCGGCTCAAAAACCCCAGCGCCGTGCTGGAGAAGATCACGGTGCCGAACAGCGCCAGGACGATCGAGGGGATGCCGGCAATCGCCTCGATCGTCGACTCGGTGACTCGGGCGAGACCGGCTGGCCGGCCGTACTCGACCAGCCAGACCGCGATGCCGATGCCGATCGGCAGCGCGATCGCGATCCCCATCACGGCGACGATCAGGGTGCCGAAAAGGGCATCCGAGAAACCACCGCTTTCGCTCTGGGTGAACCCCGCCGAAGCCGGCGTGACCAGCATCGACGGGCGCAGGTACTTGATCCCCTGCAAGAAGAGATATACGGCGATCGCTACGGCGATCGCGCAGAAGAGCAGGCCGAGCGCCCAGCAGATCGCCAGGCCGATGCGGTCGGTGAGCCGCCAGGTGGCGCTGCCCTCGGCCGCGGCCTTACCAGGCTGCGGCGGAGCCCCGTCAGGCGGAGGGGCGGCGGGTGGCGTTGCGACCGGGGCGCCCATCAGGCCGTCGCCCCGTATTTGCGCATCGCCCGCCGCGCTGCCCAGCCGGTCAACGAGAGCAGCGCGGCCGAGAAGAGCAGCACCGCGGCGATCGCGAACAAGGTGGCGTTGGCCGGCGGCGAGCTGAGCTGGTCGATGTTCTTGACGATCGTCGGCGCCAGCGGCCGCGAGGGCTCGAAGATGAAGATCACGCCGTCGGCAGGGTTGGGAGCGAAGCCGACCGAGCCGGAGATCATCGCCAGCATCACCGCCTCGCCGATCGCCCGCGCCGTCGCCAGCACCGTGCCGGCGACGATCGCCGGGCGGGCGGTGCGGACGGCGATTTTCCAAGTCGTCCGCCAGTGGTTGACGCCCAGCGCCAGAGATCCCTCGAGCCACCCCGGCCGCACCGCCCGCAGGCCGTCGGAGAAGATCGAAACCATCAGCGGAGCGATCATCACCGTGAGCACGGTGACCGCGGCGAGCAGGCTGTAGCCGCTGAGCGAGATCACGCCCGCAACCGAGGCCTTCTGCGACTCGCTGACCAGGTGGTTGCCGATGAACGGGACCAGGACCAGGACGCCGAGCAGGCCGTAGATCACCGAGGGGACGCTGGCGAGAAAGCGGACGACGGGCTGCAGGATGTTGCTCATCCACTCGGGGGCGAACTCGACGATGAAGACGGCGACGAAGAGCGCCGAGAAGAGGGCGATGGTGACGGCGCCGCCGGTGATCAGCAGCGTGCTCCAGATCAGCGGCCAGGCGTGGAAGGTGTAGACGTATTCGGCCCCGGCCTGGCCGGAGAGGAAGATCGCGTTGAGCTGGTCGTCGACGTTGCCGCCGGCCCCGAACCAGGCGAGGCCGTTGTGGGCGAACGACGGCCACGCTTTGACGAGGACGGTGACGATCATCGCCAACAGCAGCGCCACGACGGCGCAGACCAGCGCGCCGAGCATTCGCTCGACGCGCCGGTCCGACCAGCGTGGGCCGTACTCCTCGGGGTAGGAGTCCTCCACTTACTTCTTCTTGTTGAAGGCGGCCACACCGCCGGCTTTGGCGATGACTTCGCCGGCGACCGGGTCGCGGCGCGCCCAGTCGACGAACTTCTGCACCGCCGGGTTCGGGCTGGCGGTCGGCAGGACGAGGAAGATGTAGCGCGAGAGCGGGTACTTGAGCGGCTCCACGCTGATCTTCGAGGGCAGGCAGGGGACGCCGTTCACTTTCAGCGCCTTCTGGCCTTTGCCCTGCCAGGCAAGCCCGTCGTAGCCGATCGCGTTCGGATCCTGCTTGACCGCGTTGACGACGAGGCCGTCGGCGGTCAGCGCGTTGACGTTGGACGCTGGCGGTTCGTTGTTGAGCACCGCCTGCAGGAAGAAGTTGTAGGTCCCTCCGTTGGTGTCGCGACCGACCGGGTCGATGGTCGTGTCGAGCCCGGAGCCGGGGATCGCGCTCCAGTTGGTGATCAGACCCCGGTAGATGTCGTGGGTCTGCTGGATGCTGATGTCGTTCAGCTTGTTCTTCGGGTTGACGTCGATGCAGAGCCCGTCGAGATAGAGCTTCACGTAGGTCGTGCCGGCATCGCTGGGGAGCGGCGTGCGGGCCTGCCCCGCGAACTGGCTGGTTCCGTTCTGGACGTCTTTGACGCCGGCGTTGCCGCCATTGGCGGTGTAGACGAACTTGACCTTGCCTTTGGTCACCTTCGTGTACTGGGCGAACAGGGCCTGCAGCACGGGCTGCGCTGCGACCGAGCCCGACCCGATCAGGGTCTTGGCGCCGGCAGACGCCGGCACGGCGAGCCCCAAGAGGGCGATCACCGTTAGGGCGAGGGTCTTGCTTCTCATGCGTATTTACTTCCTTTCCTGCCGGGTTCTGGAGCTTGTTGAGTGTCTTACTCGACAAGACCCTAACAGCTTCTGTACTTTATTGACCTCTTTACTAAAGAAGGCCTCCCGGCGGCCCTGAATATGGAGGTTCCATTGTTCAACAGAAGACTGTCCAGGCCCCGCGCGGCGCTCGTGGTGGCGGTGGCGGCGGCCCTTGCCGCCGTGGTTACCGTCAGCCCCTCGTTCGCCGGGTCCTTCCTCACGAGTCAGAAGGCGGCGCATCTCTACGTCACCAACGAGAAGGGCAACGCGCTTTATCTGAAGAAAAAAGCAGCCGGCAACATCTATGTGAAGAAGGCGGACGCGCCGCTGACGCCGATCGTCGGGATTGCGGCCGGTACCGCCCCCTTCATCGCCCAGGCGACGACGGCCGGATACATCCCGACCGCCTTCACCTCGTTCGCGACGAAGGGGATCGCCTCGACCGTGATCACCTTCTCGGGGACGGCGACGTGCCTCGCGGACAAACCAGTGTCCGAACTCGCCTGCCCGATCCAGATCCTGGTCGACGGGCAGTCGACGGGGAAAGTCAACTTCGCCCCGGCGACCCCGACCTCCGAAGGCTCTAAGGCCGCGGCCCTGGTCCACACGGTGACGCAGACGACGGTGCTCGGCAAAGGCGGCCACACCGTCGCGGTCCAGTACGCGGGAGCGGCGAAAGTCGCCTTCGTGCTGAAGGGCTGGAACCTCGCGGTGCAGGCCTACCCGGAAAAGCCGGAACCCCTCACCGGGGCTGGCGCAGATGCTCCGGCCGGCGCAGCGACTCGCCAAGGATGAGCCGGGCGCGGTAGTAGATCGCCTCGTCGACGCCGTCACGGTCCCCGGCGGCGTCGGCGAGAGCCCGGTTCTGAAGGCGCTCCCCCCGCACCACCCCGCTCAGCTTGCCCCTCGAGATAACGGTGGTCTTCTCCAATGGCTGACTCATTCCCATCTCCTTTCTAGAGTTTGTTGAGTTTCAAACTCAACAATAGCAGTTGAGGCAGGCGCCAGCCCGCCCACGAAGTTTTGGCGTGGAAAACGCCCACTTCGGGAATGGAGATGCCAATGCCGGATCTTCTCCTCGGGCCGCTCCTCCGCTACGTCTCGGAAACCGAGGCGACGATCTGGGTAGAGACGAGCGAGCGCTGCGAGGTCGAGGTGCTCGACCGCCGCGAGCAGACCTTTAGCGTCAGCGGCCACCACTACGCGCTCGTCCGCGTCGAAGGCCTCGAGCCCGGCGGCTTCTACGAGTACGGGGTGTCGCTGGACGGCGAGCAGCGCTGGCCCCATCCCGACTCCGACCTGCCACCGAGCGCGATCCGCACCCTCGAACCCGGCAAGCCGCTCGACATCTGCTTCGGCTCCTGCCGCGTCGCCGTCCCCCACGAGGAGCCGTACACGAAGACCAAAGACGAAGACGAAAACGGGCACGAGCTCGACGCGCTCCACGTCCTCGCCGAGCAGATGGTGCGCGACGACCGAAGCAAGTGGCCGGAGCTGCTCTTCCTGCTCGGCGACCAGATCTACGTCGACGAGGGCTCGCCGGCGACCCGGGAGCGCATCCGCGGCAAACGCGACACCGAGCAGCCCCCCGGCGAGGAGGTGATCGACTTCGAGGAGTACACCTGGCTCTACCGGGAGTCCTGGGAGAACCCGCTGATCCGCTGGCTCTTCTCGACCGTCTCCACCTCGATGGTCTGGGACGACCACGACATGAGCGACGACTGGAACATCTCCCGCTCCTGGCACGACGAGATGGACCAGAAGGAGTGGTGGCACGAGCGCGCGGTCGGCGGGATCATGACCTACTGGATCTACCAGCATCTCGGCAACCTCTCGCCGCGCGAGCTGGACGACAACCCCCTCTACGGCCGTGTCCGCGCCAGCTCTGACGCGACGGAGACGCTGCGGGAGTGGGCCAAGGAGATCGACACGACCGCCGCCGGGGTCCGCTGGAGCTTCTGCCGCGACATCGACGGAGTGCGGGCGATCTTCATCGACTCGCGCGCTGCCCGCGTCCTCACCGACGAGCGCCGCTCGATGTTCGACGACGAGGTCTGGGACTGGATCGTCGACCACGCGAGCGGCGACTTCGACCACCTGGTGATCTCGACCACGGTGCCCTTTCTCCTCTCCCCCGGCTTCCACCACCTGGAGGCCTGGAACGAGCGGCTCTGCGACGGCGCCTGGGGCGGGCCGATCGCCCGCGGCAGCGAGAAGCTGCGACGGGCGGTCGACTTCGACCACTGGGCCGCCTTCCAGTTCTCCTTCCAGCGCATGCGCGAGCTGCTCGAAGAGGTCGGCTCGGGCAAACGGGGCAAGGCTCCGGCCTCGATCGCGATCCTCTCCGGCGACGTCCACCACGCCTACCTCTGCGACGTCGCCTTCAGGCCCGAGGCAGAGATCAAGAGCGTGGTTCTGCAGGCGGTCTGCTCTCCCTACCGCAACCCCCTCGACGAGCGCGAGCGGAAAGTGGTCAGGGCCGGCTTCTCCCGTCCGTTCGGCGCCCTGGCGCGCGGACTGGCGCACGCGGCCGGCGCGCCGGACCCGGGAATCCGCTGGCGCCTGCTCGAGGGCCCTTACTTCGACAACCAGGTGGGCACGCTGCGGCTGGACGGCCGCAAGGCCACCGTGCGCCTCGACAAGACGGTGGCCGGCGAGGAGCACGAAAAGGCCCTGGAGAAGACCTTCGAGCGGCGGGTAACGTAGCTGGCGAGATGGGGCGGGGCGCCACCCGGCAAAGCGCGCCCCGCCCCGTCGCCCCTTCAGGCGGCTGCAGTTACCTCTGCGTCGTCGTCGTCCTGACCGTCGCGGGGAGTCGAGGCCCCACGATCGGCGGACGACGGGACATCACCGCTGAAGCTCTTGAGCTGACCGGGACGCAGGTGGACAATCTGACCCTCGCGCAGCTCGAGCTTCTGCAGCTCGGCGCGGGTCAGCTGCGCCCATACCTCGGTCCCGTCGCCGAGCACGAACTCGACCCGGATCTCGAAGCCGAGGGCGACGATGCGCTGCACCATCGCCTCCTCGGTGCGCTCGTCGGCATCGAGCACGACCTCCATGTCGTGCGGCCGCACGAAGTGCTCGCCGAGCCGGTTGACCTCGCCGACGAAGCTCATCACGAACTCGTTGGCGGGATGGTCGTATAGATCATCCGCGGTGCCCGACTGCTCGACCCGGCCCTCGTTCATCACCACCAGCTGCTCGGCGACGTCCATCGCCTCCTCCTGGTCGTGGGTAACGAAGATCGTCGTCACGTGCATCTCATCGTGCAGGCGACGCAGCCAGGTGCGCAGATCCTTGCGCACCTTGGCGTCGAGCGCGCCGAAGGGCTCGTCGAGCAGCAGCACCTGCGGTTCGACCGCCAGCGCCCGGGCCAGGGCCATGCGCTGGCGCTGGCCGCCGGAGAGCTGCGAGGGATAACGATCGGCCAGCCCGTCGAGCTGGACCAGGCGCAGCAGCTCGTGAACTCGCTCCTCGATCTGCGGCTTGCTCCACTTGCGAATCTTCAGACCGAAGCCGACGTTGCCGAACACGGTCATGTGCTTGAAGGCGGCGTAGTGCTGGAAGACGAAGCCGACCCCCCGCTTTTGGGCGGGTTTGCCGGTCGCGTCCTCGCCGTTGATCGTCACCTCCCCGGCATCCAGAGTCTCGAGCCCGGCGATCGCCCGCAGCAGCGTGGACTTGCCGCTGCCGCTCGGGCCCAGCAGGGCGGTGAGCGATCCATCGGGGACGTCTATCGATACATCGTTAAGGGCCTGAAAGTCACCGAAGCGCTTCGAAGCTCCCTCGACTGAGATTCCCATCAGGCACCCTCCTTTCTTTTCAGCAGGTTCATGATCAACAGGGTTGAGAGGGCGAGCAGCGCCAGCACGACCGAGGCGCCGTAAGCCCCGGCCAGGTTGAACTGCTCGAACTGCTGGGAGACGAAGAGGGGAAGGGTTTCGGTCTCGCCCGAGATCTCGCCGGAGACCACCGAGACGGCGCCGAACTCGCCGAGAACGCGAGCCGTGGTGAGGACAACCCCGTAAGCGACCCCCCAGCGGATCGCCGGCAGGGTGACCCGCCAGAAGGTCTGCCAGGCGTTGGCGCCGAGCGTCGAGGCAGCCTGCTCCTGCTCGGTCCCGATCTCCTGCAGGACCGGCACCGTCTCGCGCACGACGAAGGGAAGCGAGACGAAGATGCTGGCGAGAATCATCCCCGGCCAGGAGAAGAGGATCTTGATACCAGTTTCGGCGAGGGCCGGGCCGAACCAGCCATCGGTGCCATAAAGCAGGAATAGCGCCAACCCGACAACCACCGGTGAGACCGCAAAGGGAAGGTTGATGATCGCGTCGATCACCGCGTTGCCCTTCCAGCGGTAGCGGACCAAGAGCACGGCGCAGAGAACGCCGAAGATCGTGTTGAGGGGAACTGCGACCGCGACCATCAGCAGGGTCAGCTGCAGCGCGTGCAGACCCTCGGGCGAAGTGATTGCTTCCAGCGGCGGCCCGACCCCGTCCTCGAAGGTCTTGTAGAAGATCATCCCGACGGGAGCGATCAGCAGCACGCCGAGGTAGCCGAGGGCGAGCGCGCGCAAGCTGAAGCGGCTGGTCCTGCCGTTGCCGGTCAATTCGATCCCCCGAAGCCGCGGGTGATCAGGCGTAACAGCCTGGACCGTTCCTTTGCGCCTTCACCACGATTGTGGCGGTTGCCCCAGCGCTCGGCGGCCGTGACGCAAGCCAAAAGGAGCAGAGAGACAACCAGCAAGACAACGGAGACGGCGGATGCGCCGGAGAGATTTCCGTTCTCGATCTGGTTGCGGATGAAGACCGAGGAGACCTCCGTGTCGAATGGGAGGTTTCCGGAGATCAGGATCAGCGAGCCATACTCGCCCAGTGCCCGGGCAAAGGCGAGAGCGATGCCAGCGGCCAAACCGGGCATCAGGTTGGGAAAGATGATCCGGCGAAAGACGGTGAAGCCGCCGGCGCCAAGGGAGGTCGCCGCTTCCTCCATGTCGCGGTCGAGCTCGATCAGCAGCGGCTGGACCGCCCTCACGACGAATGGCAGGGTGACGAAGAGCAGCGCCACAACCACCGCGATCTTGGTGAAGGCGATGTTGATCCCGAACGGGCTCTCGCTGCCGTAAAGGGTGAGTAGGGTCAGACCGGCGACGATCGTCGGCAGGGCAAAGGGCAGGTCGATAATCGCGTTGACCGCGGCCTTGCCGCGAAACTCGTCGCGGACGAGGACCCAGGCGATTATCGTGCCGAAGACCGCGTTGATCGCGACGACGATCAGGGAGGAGATCACGGTCAGTTTCAGCGCCGCGATCGACTGCGGGCTGGTGACCGCGTCCCAGAAAGCACTCATTCCGTCGTCGGTGGACTTGACGACGACGGCCGCCAGCGGCAGCAGGACCATCAGGCTCAGATAGAGCACGACGGTCCCGCGGCCGAGAGCGGCGCCCGCCCAAGGCAGGCGGACGCCTACCTTGGGCGGTGCTACGTCGGTTGATGCGTGAGCCTCCATTCGCTAATCGCTGGGGACTCCGAGTTCCTTCTCGATCGCGGCGACCTTGCCGGTTTCCTCGTCGAAGAACTCGTCGGTGACCTGCTCCCAGCCGCCGAACTCGGCGATGTCGAAAAGATCCGCCGGGACGGGGAACTTCTGCTTGTCGAGCAGCGCCTGGTTAACCGGGCGGTAGCCGTTGTCCGACCACAGTTGCTGACCCGCGTCCGACCAGATGTAGTCGAGGAAGGCCTGGGCCGACTCAGGTGCGTCTTTGGTCACGGCGATCGGGGTCTCGATCCGGATCGTCGAGGGCGGAATCACGTAATCGACGTCCTCACCCTCATCCTGTGCCTTGATCGCCTCGTTCTCATAGGCGAGCAACACGTCGCCCTCGCCCTGAGTGAAAGCGGCGAGCGCGTCGCGGGCGCTGCCCGGCTGGACGATCGTCTTCTCGAGCACCGTCTTGACCGCGTCGAGAGCCTGCTGTTCTGATTTGCCCTCGTGCAACTGCGAGCCGTAGAGCGCCATCACGTTCCAGCGGGCGCCGCCGGAGCTGAGCGGGTTCGGGGTGATCACGTCGACGTCTTTGGTCAGCAGGTCGTCGAAGGATTTGATCCCCTCGGGGTTGCCTTTGCGGACCGCAAGCACGACGACCGACTCCTGGCCGATGCCCTTGTACTTGTTCTTGTCCCAGTTGGGGGCGACCTGGCCCGCTTCCTCGAGGGCAATCATGTCGCCGCCCTGGGCGAAGTGAACGAGCGATGCTGGCTGACCGGCTTCGACCGCACGACGCTGATCACCGGAGGCGCCGAAGGAACCGGAGAAGCTGACACCCTCGCCGTCCGAGGTCGCCTCGAAGCCGGGCTCGAGGGCGTCGGTGTAGACGGCCTCAGGGGTGGAGTAGGCGACGATGTCGACCTTGCCGCCGCTGGACGATCCCGAGCTCGAGTCGCTGTCGCCGCAACCCGTCACGACGAGGGCGGCCAGTACGAGCAGGGCCACCACAGAGCCCAGTCCAAAGTTCTTCATGCTCAAGCGAGGGTTCGTCATCTAACCCTTCCCTTCTTTCTTGATGAGATTAATTAGGAATTGAAGCGGGCACCCTAGCACAAAGACGATCAGCAAAGTCAAGATTGTCGACAAACCGCAGCTGGCCCGTGGGCGGAGCGTTCGTGAAGGCTTAGCGGGGGGCCCAGGCGTCTGCGGGGGCTGCGAGGTCCTTGATGGAGCTGGGGAGCTCGCCGGCCACCAGGTCGGCAAGGGTTACGTGCTCCAGGACGGCGCGGAGGTTGGCGCGGACGGCGATCCAGACCTCCTGCAGGTGCTCGGCGTGGCCGCGGTACTCGATCGCCTCCGGCGGCGAGGACTGCACGTGGGCGATCGGGCCCTCGACCGCGCGGACGACGTCGGCGATCGTCACCTCGTCGGCGGGCTTGGCCAGCCAGTAGCCGCCCTTGGCACCACGGCGAGCGCGGACGATGCCGTGGTGCTTGAGCTCGAGCAGGATGTGCTCGAGGAACTGCAGCGGGATGTCCTGCGCGTCGGCCAGTCGCTCGCCCTTGACGGGCTCGTCCCCGGCCGCCGCCAGCTCCGCTGCGGCGCGTACGGCGTAGTCGGCCTTGGCTGAGACACGCATAGGGCTAGTTAATCAGGGCGCCTGATCAACTGGCGGATTCGAGCGCCAGCTGGGCGGCTTCACGCTGACGGCGCCGGTGCAGGATGCGGGGGGCGGCGAGGACCGCGCCGAGGCCGATCCCGGCGACCAGAGCCGCGATCGGCCAGACGTTGGGGTCGCCCTTTTGGATCGTGACAATGCCCGAGCCGATCAGGACGACGCCCAGAGCGGTGCGGATAAAGCCCGTGGGCGCTTTGCTGGAGAGGGCGGCGCCGACCACCACGCCTGGAATCGAGCCGATCAGGATGTTGCCGGCGAGGACGAAATCGACGTTGCCCCCAAGCCAGTGCGCGATCCCCGCCGCCCAGAGCAGGATGGCGGCGTGGAAGACGTCGGTGCCGACGACTTTCTTCGGCGCCAGGCGATAGACGGCGATCAGCAGGATCGCGATCACCGTTCCCGAGCCGGCTGAGGTGATGCCGATCACGAAGCCGGTCGTCGCGCCGATCACGACCGCGGCGACTTTGTGGCGGCGTTCGACGTCGAAGCGGTCGCGCTCCTCGACCAGGTTGCGCAGGATCAGCGCCCGCGCCAAGGTGATGATGCCGACCATCAGCAGGGTGCCGCCGAGGACCGCGTAGACGAGCGAGTCGAGCCGGTCTTCACCCACGTGCCGCTCGATCAACGAGACCAGCGCCACACCGCCAACCGCCGCCGGCACGCTGCCCAGGGCCAACCATTTGACCAGCTCCATGTTCACGGTCTTCATCCGCAGGTGGCGCCAGCCGCCAACCGTCTTGGTCACCGCCGAGTAGAAGATGTCGGTGCCGATCGCCGTCGTCGGCTGGATGCCGAAGATCAGAATCAGCAGCGGCGTCATCAGGGATCCCCCGCCCATGCCCGTCATGCCGACGAGCACGCCAATGCCAAGACCGAAGAAAATTATTGCCGGGTCCAACAGATGCCCCCAGGTGGTTATCGACTTTCCTGACCTCTTTGGTCAGGAGCGGGGAGTGCGCCAGGATACCAGTGTGGGCGCCGAAACCAAGTCATTCGCCGCCGCTCCGCCGCCGCCTTCTGGCGGTCCCCGCGGGGGCGACGTCTCGATCCGAGGCCTCGGGCACTCCTACGGCAATCTGCAGGCGATCGAGCTGCTCGACCTGGACGTGCCGGCGCACGGCGTGCTCGGCCTGGTCGGCCCCTCGGGCTGCGGCAAGTCGACTCTGCTCGAGCTGATCGCCGGACTGCAGCAGCCGACCGCGGGGAAGATCGAAGTGGGCGGCACGGCCGACTCGGCCGGGCGCCTTGCCCGCTGCGCCTTCATGCCCCAGCGCGACATGCTGCTGCCCTGGCTGTCGGCGATCGACAACGCGGCCCTGGCACTGCGCAACCGCGGCGTGCGCCGCCGGGCCGCGCGCGAGGAGGTGGGGCGCCTCTTCGAGCGCTTCGGCCTTGGCGGCTTTGAGCGCACCCGGCCGGCGGAGCTCTCGGGCGGGATGCGCCAGCGGGTCGCCTTCCTGCGCACCCTCGTCGCCGGCAAGCCGGTCCTGGGGCTGGACGAGCCCTTCGCCTCGCTCGACGCGATCACGCGGGCTGAGATGCAGGGCTGGCTGGCCGAGGCCCTGACAGCGGATCCGCGCACCGTGGTCCTCGTCACCCACGACGTCGAGGAGGCGCTCTACCTCTCCGATCGCGTCGCGGTGCTCTCGGCACGACCGGCGCGTGTGGTCGAGGAGCTAAGCGCCCCGGCGCCGCGCGCACCCGACCGCGACGCCGCCGTCACCAACCCCCAGTTCGTCGCCATCCGCGAGCGGGCGATGGCCGCGTTGCAGAGGGGAAATCGATGAGCGCCTGGCGACTTACCGTCCTATACAGGGGGCTAACTCGCCAAAGGGCGTTGGGATGAGGCGCTGGGTACCTCCGATCGTGGTGCTCGTGGCGCTGATCGGCGCGTGGCAGGTGGCAGCGAGCACTGGAGCGCTTGCCGATCTGCTCAACCTAGACCCCCTCCTCGTCCCCTCCCCCGCGGAAATCGCCTCTTCCCTGTGGGAGAGTCGCTCGCTGCTCGCCGAAAACGCCTGGGTCACGCTGCGGGAGATCCTGCTCGGCTTCCTCTGCGGACTCGCCGCGGGCCTTTCCTTCGCAGTCCTGCTGCGCCTCTCGCCGACGCTGCGCCGCGCCTTCTACCCCCTGATGGTCGCCTCGCAGGCGATCCCGATCCTCGTCTTCGCCCCGATCCTGGTCGTCTGGCTCGGCTACGGGATCGGCCCGAAGCTGGCAATCGTGGCCTTGGTCTGCTTCTTCCCGATCGCCGTCGCTACCGCTGACGGAATGCGTTCGGTCGACCCGGAGGCGACCAAGATGATGCGCACCCTGGACGCGTCGCGCCGGCAACTGCTCTGGCGGGTCGAAGTGCCGACTTCGCTCCCCTTCGCTTTCAGCGGAGCCCGTATCGCGGTCGCCTTCGCGCCGATCGCCGCCGTCTTCGGCGAGTGGGTCGGCGCCGACTCCGGACTCGGCCACCTGATCCTCCAGGACAACGCGCAACTCGAAACTGCACGGGTGTTCGCGGCAGCCACCGTGCTCGGTGCGATCGGCGTCGGGCTCTACGGCCTGTTAGCGCTCGCAGAGCGCCGCATCGTCACTTGGCGATAGAAAGCAGGGATGAAGTCCCCTCGCCTGCCGGCGCTCGCCGCCGCCGTCGCCCTCATCGCCCTCGTCCTGGGGCTGGCCGCCTGCGGCGAGAAGAGCGAGGACACGACGGGCGCGGCGACCGAACCGCTCAGCCTGACGCTCGACTTCTATCCCAATGCCGACCACGCGGGGATCTACATGGCGCAGAAGCTCGGCTACTTCACCGACGCCGGCCTCGACGTCTCGATCCAGACCCCCGCCGATCCGGCGGCGCCGATCAAGCAGCTCGCCGCGGGCCAGACCGATCTCGCGATTTCCTATGAGCCGGAGGTGCTTCTGGCCCGCGAACAGGGCCTCGACGTGGTCGCCGTCGGCGCCGTGGTCGATCGCCCGCTGACCTCGCTGATCTGGCTGAGGAAGTCGGGTATCGGCGGCGTCTCCGACCTGCGCGACAAGACGATCGCCACCGCCGGCATCCCCTACCAGGACGCCTACCTGAAGACGATCCTCGCCCGCGCCAAGCTGGCCCCCTCAGACGTGAAGACCGTCAACGTCGGCTACGGGCTGCTGCCGGCGCTCGTCGGCGGCAGCGCCCAGGCGATGCTGGGCGGCTTCAGCAACGTCGAGGGAGTCGACCTGCGCCTGCGCGGCAAGGACCCCGTCGTCACCCCGGTCGACCAGTTGGGCGTACCGACCTACGACGAGCTCGTCCTCGTCGCCCGCGGCGAGGAGCTCGAAGAAGACCCGCAGCCGATCCGTCTCTTCCTCGCCGCCCTGGCGCGCGGCACCGCCGCCGCGATCAAGAGTCCCGATGCGACGACCAAGGCGCTGCTGGAAGCCAACCCGGATCTCGATCCGAAGCTGACCAAGGCAGAGGTCGCGGCGACGCTGCCGCTGCTCTCCAAGCGCGGCACGATGAACCCCACCGAGTGGAAGGCGTTCATCGCCTGGATGCGGGAGAACGGCCTGATCTCCGGCAGCCCGACGACCGCCGAAGTGCTGAGCAACGCCTACCTAGCGGGCGAGATCCCCGATTAGCTCGAAGCCTCCCTCGCGCAAGAGGCTCGTCACCTTCTGCGGGGCGAGCGGGCGCGAGAAGAGGTGGCCCTGGGCGTAGTCGCAGCCGAGGCGGCGCAGCTCCGAGAGCTGCGCCTCGTTCTCGACTCCCTCGGCGATCGCGTCGAGCGAGAGGGCCCGGGCCATCCCGATCACCGCCTCGACGATCGCCGTGCGCTCCTGTTCGACCCCGAGACCCTCGACGAAGGAGCGGTCGATCTTGAGCGCATCGAAGGGGAAGCGGTTGAGATAGGCGAGCGAGGAGTAACCGGTTCCGAAGTCGTCGAGGACGAGACGGACGCCGATCTCACTAAGCGCCTCCAGGGTCGCGGTGGCGCTGGCGGACTCCTCGACCAGGACGCTCTCGGTCACCTCGAGCCGCAGGTTGACCGGGTCGAGGCCGGTGCGGGCGAGGATCTCGCGCACCGCGCCGGCCAGGTCGCGGTGCGCCACTTGGCGAGCGGAGAGGTTGACGGCGACGTCGAGGGGCCGCTCGTCGGGGCGCAGGTCGTGCCAGCCGAGCGCCTGGCGACAAGCGGTCTCCTGGACCCAGCGCCCGATCGACTCGATCAGGCCGCTGTCCTCGGCGATCGGGACGAACTGGCCGGGGTCGAGCAGGCCGCGCTCGGGGTGGTTCCAGCGCACCAGCGCCTCGAGGCCGACGATCTCGCCGCTGCCGAGGGCGATCACCGGCTGGTAGTGCAGCTCGAGCTCTTCGCGGTCGAGGGCGTGCCGCAGCTCCCGCTCGGTCTCGAGGCGGCGCACCGCCCGCGCCCGCATCTCGGCGTCGAAGACCTCGCAGCGGCCCCGCCCCCGCTCCTTCGCCCTGTACATCGCCGCGTCGGCATCGCGGATCAGCAGCTCGGCGTCAACCGGCTCGCGGCCCGTGGGCCGGGCGATGGCGATGCCGATGCTGGCGGTGACGAAGTGGTCGGCACCACCGATCGGGTAGGGCTCCGAGAAGGCCCCCGCCACGCGATCGGCGATCGCGCTGGCCTCCTCCTCGTCGGTGAGATGGTCGACGAGGATGCCGAACTCGTCGCCGCCGAAGCGGGCGACGATGTCGCCGGGCCGCAGATGGGCACGCAGGCGTGGGGCCACCGCCCGCAGCAGGTCGTCGCCGGCGTGGTGGCCGATGCTGTCGTTGATCAGCTTGAAGTGGTCGAGGTCGAGGAAGAGGATGCCGACCGGCGAGCCGGATGCGATGCTGCGGCGCAGTGCCTCGCGCAGCGAGTCGACGAAGCTGGGCCGGTTGGGCAGGCCGGTCAACGAGTCGTGCAGGACGCGGTGGCGCAGTGCCTCATCCGCGTTGTGGCGCTCCAGCGCATCGGCCAGCACGTTCGCCGAGGCCTGCACGAAGTGAACGTCCTGCGGGGTGAAGCGGCTCGGCTCGGTCGAGTGGATGTCGAGTACGCCAAAAGGCCGCTCTTTGCCGGCGATCGGCACGGCGAGGCTGCTGCGCACGCCGAGCACCCGCAGCGCGGGGGGCATCGAGAAGCGCGGCTCGGTCGACCAATCGTCGACGATCACGTGCAGCCCCGACTCCAGCGCGGCACCGGCATGGGAGTCACGGGCCGCGGAGGCGCGGCGCTCAGCCTCCCCACCCTGCTCCTCGAGGCCGGCGCGAAGGTGGAGGCGACGGCCCTCGCGGCCCGCCTCCCAGACGCAGGCCACCTCGACCCCGTCGATCTCGGTCATCAGCGGCACCGTCTGCTTTGCCAGCTGCACGGGGTCGCCGTTCTGCAACGCGTAGCGTCCCAACCGCGCCACCGCCGCCTGCTGGGCGGCCGCACGCTGCAGCTCCTGCTCGGCGATCTTGCGCTCGGTGATGTCGTAGAGGACGCCGTGCCAGACCTGGGTTCCCTCGCCGTCGGGCTCGAGCACCGCCTCGTCGAGGATCCAGACGACCTCGCCCTCGCGAGTGATCATCCGGTAGTCGACGGGCGGAGCGCCGCCCTCGGCGACGACCTTGCTGTTCTCCTGCTCGAGCGCGCGATCGCGGTCCTCGGGGTGGAGTCGCTCCGCCCAGAGACCCGGGTCGGCCATCCACTCCTCCGGGCTGTAGCCGAGAATCTCCTCTACCTGAGGGCTGACGTAGTGCCAGCGCCCCCGCTCACCCAGCTCGCAGGAGTAGACGATCGCCGGCAGGCGCTCGACCAGCCTGCGGTAGTCATCTCCCGCCGAGGAGATCTCATCGAGGAACTCATTGACCCGCTCGTCGGGCCAGCCCTCACCACGTCCCGGACGTTCCATGCGGGCCTATCGACAGCACGCCTGGTTTCTTTATTTGTACAAGCCGATAGTCCACGACCCTGCGAGCCCGCGGAAAGGCTCGTACGGCGCGTAGAACTCCTCGACCTCCTCGACCGTGGCACGGCGGCCGAGACGAGCGAGGCGACCGACCAGCTTCAGGTAGACCAGATCGCCGGCGGGAAGCGAGTCGGCGTCGCCGCGTCCGAAGAGGCCCAGGCACTGCACGGTCCACGGGCCGATCTCAGGGATCGCAAGGAGGCGCGCGTCCCCGGCGGGCTCGGCGGGAGAGACTCGACCGGCGGCGATCTCGCGAGCAACCGCCCGCAGGGCGATCGAGCGACCCGGGGAGAGGTCCATCGCCGCCAGTTCGGCCGGCGCCCGCCCGGCGATCGTCTCCGCTGCCGGCACGTCGCGCAGCGATCCGCGGTCGCGTCCCAGCCGGGAGCCCCAGCGACCGACGATGCGGCGCTGGATGACAGCCGCGCGCTCGGTCTCGATCAGCTGCTTGACCACAGCCCAGGCGAGCGCCTCCCAGGCCCAGGGGCGGCGGCGCGGGCGCAACCACGGCCGGCGGCGCAGCAGCGGGCCGAGCAGCGAATCGCCACGAAAGCGGCGATAGAACTCGCCGAGGTCGTCGTCGACACCGAGCGCGAAGCGCATCCGCTCGACGGCGAGCCGCAGCTGCGCCGGCCCGGCGGTCCGGCTGGGCGACGCTGGAATCGACCGGGGCGCGCTCACCATCTCCGGGTCGACCGGCTCGGCGCGCAGCCGGACCCGGCCGTGTGCCGGTTCCCAGGCACGCACCAGGATCGGGCTCTCCTCGACCCGCAACAAGCGCGAGACGACCCCGCCGCCGACCCGCATGACCCGATCCTCACTGCTGTATGCAGGCAGGCGGAACGGCGAAGGGGGCCGGGCGTCGACCTCGAGGCTCTTCACCGACCGAGCAGGTGCACGTCCACGAGAAAGGACCTGCTCGCTACGACCTTGGGCTGACGACCGCGGCGCGGCAGCAACCCCCCCTGCGACTTCTTCGCCACGGCGCCCACGGCGCGAACCGCGGCCACGGTCGCGGCGCCGGCGAGGATGCCGCCGGCCGCGGCTATCACGGCGGTGCGAGCCTCACCGCGCAGCACCGGCGAGGGGCTCTCGCGGGGTAGGACGCGGACGGAGACCGGCTCTAGCTCGAAATCTGCCACCTGCCGACTGTAGCGATGCGACCAGCGCGATCCCTCGGCAAAACCGGAAAGTGCGCCGTTAAGCGGGGCGAATCTCCTTCTCGTACACGCGGTAGCGCTTGACGATCTCGCCGCCCATCCCCTCCATCGCCCGGTTCATCGGCTCGTTGGTCTCGAGGATCCAGCCCATCTCGCCACCTTCGATCGCCCCGGGCTTGTTGGCGGTCTCGAGGTGCTTGAGGTAGAGGCCGGCCGCGACGCCGCTGTGGTGGTAGTCGTGCTTGACGCCGAGCGCAAAGACGCGCAGGCGATCGATCCTGCGCCTGCCGAGGAAGAAGCGCAGCCAGCCGATGGGCAGCAGGCGACCGCCCATCTTCGCCAGGACCTGATTTATGTCCGGCAGGGTGAGCGCCGCGCCGATCGCCTCCCCGTCTTTTTCTGCGATGTAGGCCCAATCCTCGTCGAGCACCTGCTTGAGAATCTTGGCGTGGAAGGCGATCTCGGCATCGGTCGGGGGAACAAAACCCCAGTTGTCTGACCAGGCATCGTTGTAGACGGGAGTGAAGAGACGCATCTCGTGCTCCAAATTGCCCTTGTCGATGTTGCGGATCCTCACTCCTTCGTCGTACAGCGCCTTCTCTGCCGCAGCGTGGATCGCCGGATCGAACTTCTCACCCTCTTTGAGGCTGCCCAGCTCCAGCTCCCACATCAGCAGGTCCATCGCCTTGCCAAAGCCATGAGCCTCGAGCAGCTCCTGGTAGTAGGGCGGGTGCCAGTTCTCGAGGATCAGCGGCCGCAGCTCGTGACCCTCGATCAGGATGCCGACCTCATCGTTGGTGGTGAAGTCCATCGGGCCGAGGATGCGCGTGCGGGTG
This sequence comes from uncultured Solirubrobacterales bacterium, assembly GCA_963716735.1. GTDB lineage: Bacteria > Actinomycetota > Thermoleophilia > Solirubrobacterales > 70-9 > VRUE01. The sequence continues at coordinate 2,517,684 of OY970321.1, read as the reverse complement.
CGGGCGCGGGCCCACGCGGTGGCGGCGTCAAGCAGGGCTGCCACCACCGCAGGGTCGTCGGTCGTCTCGAAGAAGCCGAACATCGCGTCGGCGCCGCCCTGCACCTCGTCCCAGCGCCGGTCGACCTGAGCCGTGATCCGCCCGACGGGCTCGCCGTCCCGTTCGGCGATCAGGTACTCCGCTTCACCGTGCTCGAACCAGGGGTTCTTCTTGCGGTTGAGAAAGGTCATCCGATCGGCGATCAGCGGCGGCACCCACTGCGGGCTGTCGCGATGGAGGCGGAACGGGACCTTGATGAAGCGCTTCAGCTCGCGCCTGGAGCGCACGGGGCGGATTTCGACACTTGCCACGGGATGCTGAACCTACACTCTGCGCATGAGCGAAACCGCGAGGGCCCCCGTCGACGTCTTCGAGAAGGCGCGCAGCCACGATCGGCTCGAGCAGCTCGAAGCGGCCAAGCAGCATGACCTCCTCCCCTACTTCCGCCTGCTCACCTCCCAGGCCGGCCCGGTAGTCGAGATGGAAGGGCGCGAAACGATCATGCTCGGCTCCAACAACTACCTCGGCCTGACCGGCGACAGCAGGGTGAAGGGCGCCGCGCGCGATGCCCTCGAGACCTACGGAACCGGCGTCACCGGCTCACGCCTTTTGAACGGCACCACGCCGCTGCACGTGGAGCTCGAGCGCGAGCTGGCGGAGTGGATGGGCACCGAGCAGGCGATCGTCTTCACGACCGGCTACCAGGCGAACGTGGGCTGCATCGGCACGATCCTGGCACCCGGCGACACGGTGATCTGCGACTCCGGCGACCACGCCTCGATCCTCGACGGCTGCAAGCTCTCCGGCGCCAAGCTGCGCCCCTTCCGCCACAACCGCATGGACAAGCTGGAGAAGATGCTGCAGCGGGCAGGCGATGACGGCGGCGGCGTCCTCGTCGTCGTCGACGGCGTCTTCTCGATGGAGGGCGACGTCTGCGACCTGCCGCGGATCGTCGAGCTGTGCCAGCGGTACGGCGCGCGGCTGATGGTCGACGAGGCACACGGGGCCGGCGTGCTCGGGGCGCGCGGGGCCGGCGCCTGCGAGCTCTTCGGGCTGGAGGACCAGGTCGACCTGCGGATGGGGACCTTCTCCAAGAGCCTCGCCTCGTGCGGGGGATTCATCGCCGGCCCCGCCGACGTGATCGAGTACCTGCGGATCTCCTCGCGCTCCTTCGTCTTCAGCGCCTCGGCGGTGCCGGCGGCGGTCGGGGCCGCGCTGGCAGCCCTGCGCGTCGTCCGCTCCGAGGGCCCGCGGCTGTTCGAGCAACTGCTCGCCAACGCCGAGTACCTGCGCGAGGGGCTGCGCGATCTCGGCTTGAAGGTGGTCGAGCCGGGCACGCTGCCCGACGGCTCGATCGCGACCACGCCGGTCGTGCCGGTCATGGTCGGCGACGACTGGCAGGCGGTGCTGCTCTGGAAGGCGCTCTTCGACGCCGGCGTCTATACCAACGTCGCCATCCATCCGGCGGTACCGCCGGGCGACGCCCTGCTTCGCACCAGCCTGATGTCGACCCACACGCGAGAGCACCTCGACCAAGCGCTGGAAACTATCTCCCGCACCATTGAGGACTTTCCTGAGCTTCCGCGTACGTAGGTGGTTATGCATCCCCCTGCGGGGGTAGTTTCCCCCTTGTCCAATTCCGGACAAGGCCGGACTCGACAAGAAAAAGATGCTCTTAGCGACCGCCCTGGTGGCTCATCGCTGACTTCGGGTTGACGCTCGCTGCCCCCAACACGTAGCTTGCCCACCTCGCCGCGAATCCGGGACAGGAGGGCGCGGCGCCCCGTCAGTTCAACTCAACCGGTGGGACCGTTCCAACCGGTGCATGAAACCAGTCAATTACCCCCTATGGGAGGAGCCCCCGTGGAAGCCGTAACGATCGCCCCTGCTTCGCCAATGCCAGCCCCGACGCGGACGCCGCAGCACATGGAAGCTCTGGCTCGCGCCAACCGGGTGCGGCTTGCCAGGGCGGAGTTGAAGCGGTCGATTGGGCGGGGCGAGGTGGACGTGGCAGAGGTGATCCAGGACTGCCCTTGGGAGACCGAGAGCATGACCCTGGCCGAGCTGCTGACCAGCCAGCGGCGCTGGGGCCGCACCCGCGCCCGCAAGCTTCTGCAGGCGCTGGCGCTGAGCGAGAACAAGCGGATCGGCACGCTCACGCCGCGCCAGCGGGCGCTGCTGACCTCGGCGCTTGGCTCGCGGTCGCAGGACACGGTCCTCGTATAGGGACGATCCCGGTAGGGGTTTCACTTAACTTTTTCGGTGGATCGGTTTTAGCTAACGCCCCCCTGCTCTCGACGAAAAAGTACAAGACGTTTCACCCCTACCGGGATCGTCCCTAGTCCAGCTCGGCATCCCGGGAACCTCGAGCGCGGTCGAGGTTTGGGCCGCATAGCGACCTAAACCTCGACCGCGCCTATCAGCCGCGAAGGCCGCCGGCTTTGAAGGAGAGGCCGCCGGAGGCTCTCTGGAAGGCGCGGCGTAAGGCGTAGAAAGAAGCTGCGAAAGCTAGGGCGCCGGCGGCCAGGCAGATGGCGAGGATCAGGTGGGCCAGGTAGAAGAGGCCGCCGGTGACGATGACGAAGACGGTGCCGGCGAGCAGGGTGGTGTGCGAGCGATAGCCGGCGAAGTGCTCACGGGCCGAGACCTCGAGGCCGCCCAGGGCGGCAAGGACGACGCCAACGCCGATCGCCGTCGGGCTCTTGCCGAGGACGCCGATCGCGAGCATGACGATGCCCGCGAGCACGGTCAGCTCGGCAAGCGGAAAAGACCCCCAGGGCGCCGGCGGGCGATCGTCGCCCCGCGGGACTCGCTTAGAGAGCTTGGATTTCTCGCTCAACGGCCGCAAGCCGCCCGGATAACGGGCATCCGGACGAGACCCTGACCCGCCACCAGCCCATCAGCATGCCGAGGGGGCCAAGGCGAGGGCGGGAATGCCAGTGGCCGCAACCGGGCTCACCGACGTCGGCGCGTGAGATCCGTAGCCACTTGTACTCAGCCGGGGCGGCAAGCATCCGGTCCAGCAGCTCGCGGTTACGGGTCTCGAGCTCGGCGCGATCCTGCAACTGGAGCCTCGCGGCGCCGATCCGAGTCACCAACGAGTCACGAATGGCCTCGAGGTCACCGAGAGCCAGTGCCCGCGGCTCACTCGACACGGCGGGAACGCCGGTATCGATCTCGACTCGGGGAAAAGCGTCGGCGAAGAGCGCGCCCAGCTGGGCCTCGAGGCGCCCGATCTGACGCCGCAGCTCCGCTCTCGCGAGCCGCTCATCGCCTCCGACTCGGAGCGCGGTAAATATCTCTCGGTCGAGCAGATCCGGCATAGCCCGAGAACGAGTGTAGATCAAGCCACCGATCCAATCGCAATCGTCGCGTTAAGGACCTTAGGCCGCGCGGAGCGTCGTTGCGACCATCCAGAGCGCCTCGTCGACGGCGATCTGGGGAACACCGTCGACCTGGATGGCGGCGATCGCGATCCGCTTGGTGCCGCGCTTGACGCCGCGACCCTCGCCAGTGGCGCCGAAAAGCAGTCCGATGGGACGCCTCTCATCGGCGATCACCAAGGTCCCCTGCGAAAGCTCTCCCGGCCGTCCCTCCAGCGACTCGCCAGGGGCCGAGTCGCGTATGCACAGTGTCCCGTCCAGCCGCTCGGCGTCGAAGCTGCGCAAGGCGATCCCGGTCTCCACGGTGGCGATCGTCAGCGCGTCGGCGGGCAGACCGTGGGTCTTGAAGCCGCCGTCCTGGAGGCGATCCAGGGCGAGCTGCTCGACCGGGGTCCGGGTGCGGTCCGGGTCGAGGCCGATCTGACGAAAGAAGACCCGGTATGCCCAGGGGATCGGCCTTTCGCGCATGTGAATCGCGTGGGCGCCATAGAAGCGGTTCGAGGTCTCGCTCAGACGGCGCTCGACCGGCTCCGGACTGCGACCGGGGCGGCCGTCCAACTCGATCCAGGAGATTCCGAGCCCAGGGAACTCGGCGGCTACGTGGGAGGCTACCCAGCCGAGTGTCGAGGGGGTGCCCAGGTCCATATCCAGGTCCGAGTCGGCGGCGCCGGCGTCCATCTCAACTCCCTTCCGCGGCGCCGCTGGCCCGCAGCAGCCGCTCAATCCGTTCGCTCAGTCCACCATCGTCGAGGTTGCCGATGCTGGCGCTCTCCAGCGTCCCACCGGGATAAACGTAGGCAAAGGTCGGGCAGCCGCCGACGCGATAGAGACCTGCCGCGGCGCCGTCGCGGTCATAGCCGACCGGCATCTTCCAGCCGCGGCGCCGGATCAGCTCGCGGACCGTGTCACGGTCATCGCGAATGTCCAGCGAGAGGAAGTTCACGCGTCCACGGTAGCGCGAGTAGACCCAGCTGACGACGTCCTGCTGGCCGGCGCAGTCACCGAACCAGAAGGAGATCACCGAGGGCCGGTCGAAGAGATCGCAGACGCGGATCGCGCCGGGCGTCTGAACCCGACAGGCGGGAGTACGACGGGATTCGGGCGGACAGGGCAGCTGCCCAACCGAGCAATCGTCCTGAGCGACGTTGGCGTCGCCTTCGAGGCGGCCGGCGGCGGCCGGGACGGCGAACTCGGGCAAGGCCCAGCGCGCCGGCTGCTCGTCGAGCCCCAGCGTTCCGCCTCCGCCCGGGACCCCGTGAATGAGTGCCACCGCGACAATCGCGGCAAAAAAGAGACCGACCAGGATCGAGTAGCGATCCCTCACCTCCCCAGCCCCCTGCCGACGGGCCTAAAGCCCTCGGCCCAGACGAGGGCGGCGGGCAGCGCCACGATCACTCCGAGCAGCGCCACCGCCAGGTCGATCACGGTGACGAAGCCGAAATCGCGCAACATCCCCACATCGCTGGCGATCAGGACGGCGAACCCGGCAATCGCCGTAACCCCGGAGGCCAGCACAGCCGCGCCGGTACGAGCGTAGGCCTGGCGCAGCGCCATCCCAAGCTCACGCCCGGCCCGCCGCTCCTGACGGAAACGGGCGGCGAGGATCACGCTGAACTCGGTGGCAATGGCGATGGTCAGCGCCCCCAGGGCCGCCGACATCGGGTTGAGCGGCACCCGCGTCAGCCAGAGAACCAGGGCCGACCAGCCAGTCGCCAACACGATTGGGATCAGTGGCACCAAAGCACGCGACCAAGATCGATAGACCACGAGCAGGACCAGCGCAACGGCTAGCAGACCAGCCAGGGTCAGTAAGTAGCGACTGCTTGAAAGGTCACTGGCCGCAGAGGCGGCGATGACGGGCAATCCGGCAAGCTCCACTTCCGTCCCAGGCGGCGGCCCACCTTTGCTGCCCGGCTCCCCAATCTCACTCCGGATGCGATCGATCAAAGCCTGCTGCTCATCCAACGACTGGGCTCGTATGCCGAACCCGAGGAGTGCGGTACCTGCCGGCAGCCCGGTCGCGGGATCGACCGTCGCAACCTGCTCCAGGTCATAGGCGGGGATCTGGCTCAGCGCGGCCCTGATGCCCTTACGGGTCAACGGCCCTTCGGAACTTGCCGTAAGCCCTCCACCGGTGACGAAGTCCGAGAGCGCCGCCCCCGGGCAGACTTCCGCCTCCTGGCAGCTCGGATTGGTACCGGAGAACCCACCAGTTTCCAGAACCCGACGCTTGAACCCGGCCATCCACCGAATGGTCGCGGGGTCGGTCAGATCAGGCGCGCTCACGCTCACGTCCAGCTCCCCGGACACACCCGTGGCGTCCTGCAGCTCGTTCAGTTCCCGCACCGCGTCCACATTCTGTGGCGCCAGCGCACGGATATCGGTCTGCGTTTCGATCTGGGTCCCGAGTGCCCAGCCAATGAGAGCCAGGGCGAGGCCTACGCCGAGCACTCGCTGGGGATAGGTCTGCGCCGTCACAAGAACGCGCTGCAGCAGAGCCGGGAGTGTCGGGGCCCCCTGAGCGGCGCGGCGTCCCGTTTTTCGCAGGCTGAGCGCCGCAAAGCCCGCGACGAAAGCAAGCGCAAAGGCGATCGCGATGCCGACGATCAGGAGCAAGCCAAAGCTGCGGACCATCGGGGTCGGTGAGAGTTGGAGGGCGAGGAAGCCGGCACCAGTGGCCAAGCAAGCAATAGCGATAGTGGGGCCGCCTCCTGAAGCAGCGAGGCGCGCGGCGTCAGTCCCGGGATCAGCCCCAATCGCGATCGCCTCGTCGTAGCGTGCCTGAAGCTGGATCGCGTAATCGACGGCGAGGCCGATCAGGATCGGCAGCACCGCGATCGAGGCCATCGTCAGCGAACCGCCCACCAGGCCGAACAGACCAAAGGTCAGGGCGGCAGCGGCCAGCGCGATCGCCAAAGGCAGCAGTCGCCAGCGGGAGCGGAAGACGAGCATCAGGGCCAGTGCCATGACCACCAGCGCGACGCCGAGCAGAACGAGCAGTGCGTCCTTGAGCGCACGAGTCACCCCGTCGATGACGACCGGCACGCCGGAGATCACGTAGCGACCGCCATGCAGCTGGAAGCAGCGCTCCGGCTTGCCTTTGAACTTGCAGTCCGCGCGAACGACGGGATCGTGGACGATCGCCTCGATCGTCTCGATCGCCCGGTGGCGCTCGGCTTGGCTGAGATCGGGGCGCAAGCGCAGGACGATCTGCGCCGAGCGCCTGTTCGGAAAGAGGTAGGAGAGGCGAGCCTTGGGCGTGCCGCGCGCCTTGTGCAGGTCGAAGACGATCGCGGCGAGGAAGTTGGGGTTGGAGAGACTCGGCGCGCTGGTGATCCCGTATTTCGCGGCGACTTCGAGTAACAGTTCGCGCAGCCGAGCGGGCGGAACGGTGGCGGCGAGGCGGCGTAGCTGCCGATCGATCTGGATCACTGCCTCGTTGAGGAAAGTGGCGGGGCCCACGACCGAGCGCACGGGGTCCTGTTCGGCGAGTTCCGCACAAGGTCCCGGGATCGGCTCGGCCCCCTTCGGCACCTTGCCGGAGAGACACCCCTCGAGCCGCAGCAATCGCCCCAGGTTCGAGGTCAGGACCAGCCGCTGCAGGTCCCCCTTGGCCAGGATGACCACCGGTTCTTCGCCAAAGTCCCGCTTGACCTGCTGGGTCGCCCGATAGCTGGGCGTGTCCGAATCGACCAGCGTGTCGGTGGCCGCATCGGTGGGCAGTTGGGTGGCGAGGGCTCCAGCGCCGACCGCAAGGAGAAGCGAAACCGCCAGCACCGCCCGCGCATGGCGGACCGCCCAGGCCGCGACTGCGCTCAATCCATCGAGAGCGGGCCGGTTACGTCAGCGTTGAGGAACTGGTGGACGAACTGGTTTTCGGAGTCGAAGAGTTCCTCTTTGGGCCCGGACTCGACGATTTTGCCGTTCCAGAGGACGGCGATGAAGTCGGAGATCCGCCGTGCCGTGTTGAGGTCGTGGCTGATCACCAGGTAGCAACCGCCGTTCTCGGCGTGGACCTCGCGGATCAACTCGCAGAGCAGCGCCGTGCGCACCGGGTCGAGCCCTGAGTCGGGCTCGTCGAACATCACGATCGCCGGTTCCAGGACCAGCGCCCGGGCGAAGCCGGCGCGCTTGCGCATCCCGCCCGAGAGCTCGTTCGGCATCTTGTAGATCGCCTCGATCAGGCCGACCTCCTTGAGCCGGCGATTGACGATCTCGCCGATCTCCTCCTCGCTTTTGTCGGTGTGCTGACGCAGCGGGAAGGCGGTGTTGTCGTAGATGTTCATCGAGCCGAAGAGCGCTCCGTCCTGGAACAGCAGGCCGAACTTTTTGCGCACGTCGAAGAGTTCGTCGTCGGTCATCGCCGGGATCGATTCCCCGTGCACGAGGACGTCGCCCGAGTCGGGATAAAGCAGGCCGACGATGTGCTTGATCAGCACGCTCTTGCCGGTACCCGACGGGCCCAGGACCATCGAGACCTGATCTTCGGGCAAGCCGAGGTTGAGGCCGTTGAGGATCCGCGCCCGGCCGAACTGCTTGACCAGGTTGATGATCTCGATCGCGTCGGTGCTGCCGTGGTCGCGCTTGCGCCCGGTGTGGAAGCGGTAGGGGTCGGACTCGCCCGGGTCGACCCCCGGGATGACGAAGTCGCGACCCATCGTCGCCCCGTCCTCGCTGATGTAGGGGCCGCTGGGAGCCGGTTCGGCCGCTGCCTCCTCGGCGAGCGCGCGCTCCTCTTCGTCCTCGCGAATCTGGCTCGGCTCATCCATCGACATAAGGGTACTCAGCCTCCTATCGGCGCTCTCGGGTTGGCACCCCAGAAGACCAGGGTGCCGAGCATCCCGATGATGTGAACTAGAACGATGTTTAAGACCATCGACTTGGCGGTCGCGGTGCCCACGCCGACCGGCCCGCCGGAGGCGGTGTAGCCGTAGTAGCAACCGACGATCACGATCGCCGTCGCCATGAACATGCCCTTGATCAGACTGAAGATCAGGTCGGGCGGGTTCTGGAACATCCAGAAGATCAGCAGGTAGCCGCCGGAAGAGACGTCGCCGATCTGTTCGACAACCGCCACGTAGCTGGCCAGGTACATGATCCCGATCCCGACCAGGTACATGAAGGGGAATGCGATCCAGGCGGCGAGCAGACGGGTCGCGGCGAGGAAGGTGACCGGCGGCACGCCCATCACCTCGAGCGCGTCGATCTCGTCGGAGATCCGCATCGCGCCGAGCTCGGCGACGATCCCGGTGCCGACCTTTGCCGCCAGCATGTAGCCGAAGGCGTAGGGCATGATCTCGCGCAGGTCGCACCAGGCCGAGAAGACACCGGCATACGCGGGAGCGCCGTTGGCGCGCAGCAGGTAGGCACCCTCGATCCCGCACTGCAGGCCGAGGATGAAGACCAGCCCCCAGATGATCACGGCGGAGCCGAGGATCAAGATGCCGGCCTGGCGCAGGCTCTCGCCGAAGAAACGCAGGACGCGGCCGCTGTAGACGAGGCCGGCGACGCGCGAGCCGAAGCGGGCGATCTCACCGAAGGAGTCGAGCCAGCCGCGGGGGACGTCGAGCCAGGCGTTCATCGAATCGTCTGCAGGTCGGGGTTGGTCGCGAGCAGGGTCTGGGTGAAGACGTAGTTGAAGGCGAAGACGCCCATGAAAGAGATCACCACGGCCTGGTTGACGGCACGACCGACCCCGGCGGCGCCTCCGGACGCAGTCATCCCCTTGTAGCAACAGACGATCGAGATGATCGCGCCGAACAAGGTGCACTTGATCACCGAGCCCCAGAGGTCGGTGATCGAGGCGTTGGTGAAGAGCGTCGCGAAGAAGCCGCCGAGCGGCTGGTTGTAGAGCATCTCGGTGAGGATGCCGCCGCTGATGCCGAAGATCAGCGCGTAGATGTCGAGCAGGCCGGTGATCACGATCAGCGCCAGGAAGCGCGGCACGACCAGGTTCTTGATCGGGTCGACGCCGAGCACCTGGAGGGCGTCGAGCTCCTCGCGGATCTTGCGGGCGCCGAGGTCAGCGGTGATCGCGGTGCCGGCGACGCCGGCGACGACGACCGCGGTGACGAAGGGGGCGAACTCGCGGATCGAGGCGAGGACGAAGAAGCCACCGAGCCGGTCGAGCGAGCCGAAGAGGGTGAGGAAGTTGGCCGCCTGCAGGCCGGGCGCGCCGAAACCGAAGGCGACAGTGGAGACGAGCAGCGGGAACCAGCAGAGCTGCAGGGCGAAGAGGAACTGGCCGATGAACTCCTCGCCATAGGGATAGGGAGGCCGCACCGCGGAGGAGATCGTCCGCGCGGTAAGGATCATCATGTCCCCGACCTGTTCGAAGAACGACTTGGCGGGCGCGATCCTTCTGCCTATAGATGCGGCTGCTTCCATCTCTCCTCCGGCACAAAGCGGGACCGCATCGGGCGACCCCTCCTCCGTGCTTTGAGTCTATGGGATGCGCCAGCGGTGTCCGTTAGCCGCGTGTTGAGATCCGGCTAACCCAGCGCAGCGTGGTTGGAGGCAGCCAGAAGGACCGAATCCTCGTGGTATGTTCCGGCCGCTTTGGGAGGGCACCGCACACCGGCCCGGCATTCCCGCCGGCACGCTCTCGCCGCCGGCGTCGCGGCCGGACTCCTTGCGGTCTCAATCGCCGCCTGCGGCGGCAACGAATCCTCCGCCGACTCGAACGAGACCGCGGGCAAGTACCCGGTCAAGATCGTCACCGCGGAATTCCCCGCCAAGCAACGACTCGGCGAGACGACCCTGCTGCGGCTCGGCGTGCGCAACACCGGCGACAAGGCCCTGCCCGCGCTGGTCGTGACGATCTCCGTCGGCGGCAAAGAGGGTCGCAACTCCTCACTGCCCTTCGGCTACCGCGATCCCTCCCCCGGCCTCGCCCAGCCGGACCGCCCGATCTGGGCACTCTCGGCCCGCTACCCGAAGGCGAACGGCTCTTTCGAAACCGCCGGAGCGGAAACCTCCAGCCCCAAGACCTTCGACTTCGGCCCGCTGAAGCCGGGCAAGACGACCGAAGCGGTGTGGAAGCTGAGTGCGGTCAAAACCGGCGACTACCACCTCTTCTACGAAGTCGACGCCGGGCTCGGTGGCACGGCCAAGGCGGAGACCACGCCCGGGACGCAAGCCGGCGGCTCGTTCGCGGCGCAGATCAGCGACGTCCCGCCGGAAACGGAAGTGAAGGACAATGGCGAAGTTGTCGAAATCGACAAGGCGGACAGCGGCAAGTAGCCTCGTTGCGGTGCTCCTCGCGCTGGCTCTGCCGGCGTGCGGATCGGCTCAGCCGCCTCAGCACCAGCGGCCGGCCAAGGCCGGCGTGGGCCTGAAGCAGATCGGCAGCTTCGAAAGCCCGGTCTACGTCACCGGCGCGCCGGGATTTCCCAAGCTCCTCTTCGTGGTCGAGCAGGGCGGGACCGTGCAGGTGCTGCGCAACGGGCGCAAGCAAGGTCGTCCGTTCCTCGACATACGCGACCTGATCTCCTCTGGCGGCGAGCGCGGCCTGCTCTCGATCGCCTTCCCTCCCGACTACAAGCGAAGCGGTCGTTTCTACGCCTATGAGACCGACCTTCAGGGGAACCTCAGGATCGACGAATTCAAACGCAGGAGCGCGACGCGAGCCGCGCGGGGCTCCCGTCGCGCAATAGTCCGGATACCCCACCCGGTCAACACCAATCACAATGGCGGCCAGCTCCAGTTCCTCGGCGACTTCCTCTTTTTTGGCACGGGCGACGGCGGCTCGGGCGGCGATCCGCCCAACAACGCGCAGGATCGCCAAAGCCCGCTCGGCAAGCTGCTGTGGATCGACCCCCGCCAAGCCGACGCCAAGCCGGAGATCTACAGCCACGGCCTGCGCAATCCCTTCCGTTTCTCCTTCGACCGGGTGACGGAGCCGGGCCGGCCGCGACTCGTGATCGGCGACGTCGGCCAGAACCAATTTGAGGAGGTCGACTACATCCCGGTTACCGCGGCGCAGGGCGCCAACTTCGGTTGGGACGCCTTCGAGGGATTCGCCCCCTATGAAGACGAGAACAGTGGCACCGACGATCCGGGTGGGACCGTCAAACCGATCTTCGCCTACCCGCATAGCCGCGGCGGCAGCTGCTCGATCATCGGCGGCTACGTGGTCGCCGACAGGCATCTCGCCGCGCTCTACAAGCGCTACGTCTACACCGACCTCTGCGAGGGCGAGCTGCGCAGCCTCGTTCCCGACCTGGGCGGAGCGAGCCACGAGCACAAGCTCGGCATCAGTGTCTCCGAACCCACCTCCTTCGGCGAAGACGAGCGCCATCGGGTCTATGTCTGCTCAATCGACGGACCGGTCTACCGACTTGTTCCGCGCTAAGGTTGGCTGACCAGCCAACTTTGAAAGGGAGCGGTCAGGTGGAGAGCGGAACTGCACAGCAGAGCGAGACGACCACCAACGGCGCAAGCGCCAACGGGAGCGCGCCCGAGACGATCGAGGTGCTCAACCCGGCAACGGGAGCGACGACCGGAAGCATCGCTGTCGACTCCCCCGAGAGCATCGCCAAGACCGTGGCGCGGGTGCGCGCCAACCAGGCCGAGTGGGAGGCGCTCGGGATCGAGGGCCGTTACCACTGGCTGGGCAAGCTGCGCGACTGGATCCTCGACAACACCGAGCAGATCACCGACACGATGCAGGCCGAAACCGGCAAGGTGCGGGCCGACGTCTCCCTCGACCTGGCCTATGTCGCCGACCTGATCAATTTCTACGGCACCAAGGCGGCGAAGTACATCGGCGACGAGACCGTCCGCCCCCACTCGCCGCTGCTGGCCTCGAAGAAGCTCGTGGTCCAGTACCGGCCCCAGCCGGTGGTCGGCGTGATCAGCCCCTGGAACTTCCCGCTGGCGATGGGGCTGGGCGACTCGATCCCCGCCCTGCAAGCGGGCGCCGCGGTCGTCGTCAAGCCCTCCGAGTTCACCCCGCTGACCATGATCGAAGTGGTCAAGGCCTGGAAGGAGGAGATCGGCGCGCCGGACGTCTTCGACTGCGTGCTCGGGAGAGGCGAGGCCGGCAGCGCGCTGATCGACCACGTCGACTACGTCCAGTTCACCGGCTCCGACCGGACCGGCCGCAAGGTGATGGGCCGCGCCGCGGAGACGCTGACCCCGGTCAGCCTCGAGCTCGGCGGCAAGGACCCGATGATCGTCCTCGCCGACGCCGACGTCGACCGCGCCGCCAACGCCGCCGCCTGGGGCGGGATGGTGAATTCCGGCCAGCTCTGCATCTCGGTCGAGCGGGTCTACGTCGAGGAGCCGATCTACGACGAGTTCATCGCCAAGCTGACCAAGGAGGTCAACGGCCTGCGCCAAGGCGCCGACGGCAAGAAGCCCGAGAAGGACGTCGGCGCGATGACCTCGCCGAACCAGTCCGCGATCGTCGAAGACCAGGTCAACGACGCACTTGCCAACGGCGCCCGCGCGCTGACCGGCGGCAAGAAAATGGATGGGCCGGGCGACTACTTCGAGCCTACGGTCCTCGTCGACGTCGACCACTCGATGAAGGTGATGCGCGACGAGACCTTCGGCCCGGTCGTGGGAGTGATGAAAGTGCGCGATTCCGAGCAGGCACTCGAGCTCGCCAACGACACCCGCTACGGGCTCGCCGCCTCGGTCTTCGGCGAGAAGGGTCGGGCCGAGAAGGTCGCGCGCCGAATCGAGGCCGGCTCGGTGAACGTCAACGACGTGATCATCAACATGGCGGCGATGAGCGTCCCGATGGGCGGCTGGAAGCAGTCCGGGATCGGCTACCGCCATGGCGAGTACGGGATCAAGAAGTACTGCCGCGCCGAGTCGATCGTCGTCACTCGCTTTGGCGGCAAGCGCGAGCCGAACTGGTTCCCGTACACCAAGTCCCGCCGCGGTCTCGTCGGCCGTATCCAGCGTGCCTTTACCGCACGCGACTGGCGCCGCCGCTTGGGGCTCAAGTAACGAATAGCCTCCCCGGCGATGGCCGAGTTCGCCGACTACTACCGCGAGATCTACGCGCGCGGGCTCGGGGGCGAGAGGCCCTCGATCCCGGTCTCGATCGGGGAGCTGGAGCACCGCGCCGAGGCGGCGATGAAAGAGGATGTGGCGAACTACGTCTTCGCCGCGGCCGGCGCGGAGGACACGATGCGCGCCAACCGGGAGGCGCTCGACCGGCGCCGGATCGTGCCGCGGATGCTGCGCGACGTCGCCACGCGCGACCTCTCCACCAGCGTGCTCGGCACCGAGATGCCGGCGCCGCTGATGCTGGCCCCGATCGGCGTCCAGCGGGGTGTGCACGAGGAGGGCGAGCTGGCGACGGCACGCGCCGCCGCGGCGCTCGGCGTACCGATGATTGCCAGCACGGCCTCGGCCTTCACCCTGGAGGAGATCGCCGCGGCAGGTGGCGAGGGGCCGCGCTGGTTCCAGCTCTACTGGCCCAACGACCCCGAGCTGCTGGAGAGCTTTGTCGGCCGTGCCGAGGCGGCCGGCTACGGGGCGATCGTCGTCACGGTCGACACCTTCATCCCAGGCTGGAAGCCTCGCGACCTGCAGCAGGCCTGGCTTCCCTTCCTGGAAGGCATGGGCAACGCCAACTACTTCCAGGACCCGGTCTTCCGCGCCGGCCTGGAGAAGACGCCGGAGGAGGACCAGGGCGCCGCCACGGGCGCCTACCTGGGGGTCTTGGCGAATCCATCGCTGACCTGGGACGACCTGCCGCGACTGCGTGAGCTGACCTCGCTGCCGATCCTGGTCAAGGGCATCCAGCACGTCGACGATGCCCGCGAGGCGGCGCGGCGCGGTCTCGACGGGATCATCGTCTCCAATCACGGCGCCCGGCAGGTCGACGGCGCGATCGGCTCGCTCGACGCCCTCGGCCCGATCGCCGACGCGGTCGGCGACGAGCTGACGATCCTCTTCGACAGCGGCATCCGCGGCGGCTCCGATGTGATCAAGGCCTTGGCGCTGGGTGCCGACGCCGTCTGCCTCGGCCGCCCCTACCTATGGGGCCTCGCGCTCGAAGGCCAAGCCGGAGTCGAAACCGTGCTCAAGATGGTCCTCGGCGAGCTCGACCTGACGATGGCCCTCTGCGGCTACTGTCGGCCCGGCGAGCTGGGGCGGCACGCGCTCAGCATGAGCTGAGCCGCGCCGCCCGCGAACCCGGCGCTCAGCCGGTGATCGAGATGCCTGTCGCTCCCCCTTTTTCGTTCACGCCGCTGACGACCGCACGAATGTCCATCGAGGCAGTCGTGGTTTCGCTGCTGCCCCCGCAGAGGATGCCGGACTTCGTGGCTTTGATGCCTGTCAACGGCCCTTTGACGACGACCTTTTCGACTCCGCCTTCTTTGACGTTTTCGTGGCTCCCACCGGCGATCCCAGACTGCGCCGGCACTTTGACTGTGCATATCGACGTCGTGTGCGATGCGTTGGTGTACGAGTGCATTTCGATCTGCTGTCCTCCTGGGCAGACGACGTCCCAGGTCTCCGCTCCGTTGGCGACATGGACGAGGTAGTCGCAGCCGTTCATTGTGACTGTGCCCGGCTGCTGGACTTCGCCCATTTTGTTGACGCAGCTGGTGTATTGGGGCGTCACTGTGAATGTCGCCACGAAGATGATGCTCGGATCGAAGAAGACATGGGGTGTTTGGTTTTCCAAGCCGATGTCGTATCCCCCATTGCAGGTTGCGCTCAGGCCGAAGCCTGTGAACGTCGCTTTTTCGCCGGAATCCACACCGGAGAGCTTCACCGGGCCATCCGATGTCAGGCGTTCTGCCGCTACCGCGGTCCCCGCCGTCACGCCCGCCGCGCAGGTGAGCGCCAGGACGAGGCCCAAGGTTTTGAGATTGCGAATCATGTCCGTTCCTTTCGGAGGTCTTGTGCATCGAGCACTCCGATGCCCATCAATCCATATTGCTAAGGAATTTTAAGGCAAAAATAGCGGAGATTCTCCGCCCAGGAACCGCTGGGAACCAGCACGTTTACGCGATCTTGGGGAAGAGCGCGGGGATGCGCTCGACGCTCTGGCCGCCGGGGCGCGAGCCGAGCTCGCTCAACTCGCGTGACTCCTCAGTCAGCGCCGCAAGCAGCTGCTCACCTACCTATGGGGCCTGGCCCTGGAAGGCCAGACCGGGTCGAAACCGTGCTCAAGATGGTCCTCGGCGAGCTCGACCTGACGATGGCCTCTGCGGCTACACCAGTCCCGGGCGACTCGATGCCGGCGCTCTACGGCCGCTCGGATGAGCCGGCTCGATCAGCAGTGAGCGGTTATCTGCACTTCGGCCTGTGACTGGGCCCCCTTGGCTTGCGCTTCCACAGCCTGTAGGCCGGCCCGCTGTTCGAGCAACGGCGCCTGGGCTTTCTGATCCACGGCCAAGTCCCGTTTCGCCGAGTCCTTCATCGACTTCAGCCGCAGATTCGTCCTTCGCTTCGTCGCCAGTAAGGAGCGCATCTTCTGCCGACGCACATAGCCGGGGATCCCGCGGCGCTGAGAGAGCTTGCGAACGGCGGCCTTCCACTGGGTGAGGAACTTTTCACGGCGCTGGTCGAGGGCTGCGAGACGCGCTTCGTCAGCGGTCACTTCACTGCTTGGCTTTGCCAGTTTTTCGCTGTTCTTGGCCAGTTCGCCCGCGACTTTCGCGAGCTGCGGCCCAACTGCTTCCTTTGCGACTATCGCCTCGCCGCATTCGCGGCTGGAGGTGACTGCGGCAGCGGGGTCTATTCGGAAGCGATAACGATCGCCGACACATCCGTGAGTAGTCATCGCGAAGTAATAGCGACCCGCTGCTAGCGTCGTCCTCAGGTGTTCAACTTCGTTGAGGCCGGCCGAGTGAAACAGCTGCAGTTCCTTGCCGTCCTTGTCACGCAGCTCGATGTGAACGCTTCCGCACCCGGCGATAAGGGTCGCCGAGAAGTCCATCTGGCTATAGGCCTTCAGGTAGAAGAGGTACCAGTCGACATCGTTGTTGGTCTCGAACGTAGCGGTGTAGTCCGTGCCTCCGGAAAGGGGCCCGTAAGCGGTGTCTGGCGTGTCGTTCGGCTCGAACTCGCCCGCCGCGGAGGCGCTTGGCGCGAAAATGAGCAGGGCCACTGCACAAGCTGAGATACCCGATAGAAACCTCATAAGTACGCGAACCTATTCCAAACGCCCACCCGGTGTCAACGTCGCTAGGCGGGTGCCTCGATCTTGGGGAAGAGCGGCGGGACGCGCTCGACCCGCTGGCCGCCAGGGCGGGAGCCGAGGTCGGACAGTTCGCGTGAATTCTCATCCAGGGCGACGAGCAGCTGCTCGCTCGTTCGCGGCAGGTAGGGAACGAGGAGCAGAGTGACGACCCGCAACCCCTCGATCAGGTTGTAGAGCACTTCGTCGAGGCGCTCGGGGTCGGCCTCGTCCTTGGCCAGCTCCCAGGGGCGGGTCTCCTCGACGTAGCGGTTGAGGCGACGAACCAGCTTCCAGGCCTCCTCGAGCGCCTGGGTGAGCTCGGCCTGGTCGAGCAGGTCGCTGAAGCGAGCGACGACGCCTTCGAAGTCCTCCGCCAGGACCGCGTCGACCTGGGCCACCGGGACGACTCCGTCGCGGTAGCGCTCGACCATCGCCAACACACGGCTGGCGAGGTTGCCGAAGTCGTTTGCCAGCTCGGTCTCGTAGCGAGCCTCGAAGCCCGCCGTGGAGATCGAGCCGTCCTGACCGAAGCTGACCTCGCGGAAGCAGTAGAAGCGCAGCGCGTCGGCACCGAAGCGCTCGATCGCCTCGAAGGGGTCGAGCACGTTGCCGAGCGACTTCGACATCTTTTTCTCGCCCATCATCAGGTAGCCGTGGATCGCCATCCGGCGCGGCGGCTCCAGGTCCGCCGCCCAGAGCAGCGCCGGCCAGATCACCGCGTGGAACTTGAGGATGTCCTTGGCCATCACGTGCAGGCTCGCGGGCCAGAAGCGCTCGGTCAGATCCTCGCCCTCGCGGGCAAAGCCGAGCGCGGTGACGTAGTTGAGCAGCGCGTCGAACCAGACGTACATCCGCTGCTCGGGGTCCCAGGGCAGTCGCATCCCCCACTTCAACTTCGGTCGCGAGAGCGAGACGTCCTCGAGGCCACCCTCGATGAAAGAGACCGCCTCGTTACGGCGGAAATCGGGCACGACGAAGTCGGGCCGCTTGGCGTAGAGCTCTTCGAGCCGGCCCTGGAAGGCGGAGAGGCGGAAGAACCAGTTCTCCTCCTTGACCCGCTCCAGCTCGATCTCGTGGATCGGGCAGGTCTGACCGGGACCGAGCTCACGCTCGGTTTTGAAGTCGGCGCAGCGTGGGCAGTACCAACCTTCGTAGGTGCCCTTGTCGACCCAGCCGTTGTCGTAGACCCGCTGAATGATCTCGGCGACCCTCTCGGCGTGGCGGGGGTCGGAAGTGCGGATGAAGAAGTCGTTGGTGGCGTCGATGACCGGCATCAGCGCTTCGAACTTGGCCGCGTTGCGATCCGCCAGCTCCTGCGGCGTGACGCCCTCGCGCTCGGCCGCGTTCTCGACCGGCTCGCCGTGCTCGTCGGTGCCGGTGAGAAAGAAGACATCCTCGCCACGCTGACGCATGTGGCGGGCAAGGATGTCCGCCGCCAGCGTCGAGTAGGCATGGCCGAGGTGGGGCTCGGCGTTGACGTAGTAGATCGGCGTGGTGACGTAGTAAGCCATCGGCGGGCGAGGCTAGTCGATCACTTGCGCGGCTCGCGGCCGGTCAGCGCCCGGTAGAGGTCATTGGCGCGGGTGCCGGTCAGCGCGGCGACGACGCTGGCGGCGGCGCGCGGGCGGGCGCCCGACTGGACCAGGTGGCGGAGCGCGTCGACGGCGAAGCCGACGTCTTTGTCGTGGTCGTCGGCGGAAGCGGGGGCGATCACCAACACGATCTCGCCTTTGACGTCGCCGCGGAAGCGGCGCGCCAGCTCGCCCAGGGTGCTGCGCGAGACCTCCTCGTGCATCTTGGTCAGCTCACGGCAGACAGCGGCCGGGCGGTCGGGGGCGATCGCCGCGAGGGCCGCGAGCGAGTCGCCGATCCGGCGCGGCGACTCGAAGGCGACCACGGTCTCGGTCGAGCGCAGCACCCGCTCCATCTCACCAGAGCGCTTCGGCAGGAAGCCCTCGAAGCGCCAGCGGTCGGTCGGCAGGCCGGAAGCGACCAGGGCCACCGGCACAACCGAGGGGCCGGGGAGCACGATCACCTCGAGGTTGCGCTCGATGCAGCGGCGGATCAGGCGGAAGCCCGGGTCGGAGATCGCCGGCATGCCGGCGTCGGAGACGAGGGCGACGATCTCGCCGCGTTCGATCCTCTGCGCCAGCTCGATCGCCCGCGGCGCTTCGTTGCCCTCGTGGATCGAGATCAGCTGCGGGGCCGGGCGGATGCCGAGCTTGTCGAGCAGGCCGCCGCTGCGGCGCGTGTCCTCACAGGCGATGTAGTCGGCGGCGACCAGCGCATCGCGCACGCGGATCGTGATGTCGTCGAGGTTGCCGATCGGGGTCGGACAGACGATCAGCGACCCCGGCATCAGCCCCCTGCCTTCTCCAGCTCGATCCGCGCCATCGCGGCGGCGCCGATCATCCCGGCGTCTTCGCCCAGCTCGGCGGGGACGACGGGGGTCCGGTTCATCGGCCGCAGCGCCCGCGCTTCGAGCTCGCGCCGGGCGGGCGCGAGCAGTAGCTCTCCGGCGGCAATCACGCCGCCGCCGATCACGATCACTTCAGGCTCGAAGATGTTGGCGAAGCTGGCCAGCGCGACGCCGAGGCGGCTGCCGACCAGGTCGAAGACGCCGACCGCGGTCTCGTCGCCTTCCTGGGCGGCGACCGTGACCGCCTTGCCGTCGATCTCGCTGCCTTCGCCGAGCAACCTGCCAAGCGTGGAGTCGGGCGCGCTTTCGGCCGCGGCGCGGCCTTCGCGGCCCAGCGCGGTACCGGAAGCGAGGGTCTCGACGCAACCGTGGCCGGGGCAGTTGCCCTGGCAGGCCGGGCCATCGAGCTGGATCGCGACGTGGCCAAGCTCGGCGCCCGCGCCGGTCGAGCCGCGGTAGATCTCGCCGCCGAGGATCAGGCCGCCGCCGATCCCAGTGCCGATCGTCAGCATCACCGCATTCCGGGCTCCTCGGGCAGCACCGAAGAGATGCTCGGCGAGGGCGGCGACGTTGGCGTCGTTGTCGACGAAGGTGGGCAGGCCGGTCCGCTCGACGACGAGATCGCGGATCGGCAGGTTCTCGATCGGCAGGTTGACCGCAGCCACCGCCAGGCCCTTTTCGTGGTCGATCGTCGCCGGGATCCCCATCCCGACCGCCTTGACCTCCGGGCGCTCCGCGCGGGCCTCCCCCACCTCGCGGACGAGCAGCTCGACCAGCTCGTCCTCACCCTCGCCGGCAGAGCGCTCGCGGCTCTCCCAGACCGTCTTGGATTCGCCGTCGAGGACCCCGAGCAGCATCTTCGTGCCACCCAGATCGACCCCTATCGCTTCGGCTTGGCTCATCTCGTTTAGCGGGCGACCGCGGGCATCGGCATGATTCCTAACTCTTTCATGGCAGGCGATGGCGAGCAGCGGCCCTCCGGGCCGCCCGATTACAAGGTCTACCGAGCCCGCCGAGGGTTCTTCTCACGCTTCCGCAAGCCCGACCTCTCCAGCCTCCGCGAGCGCGAGTGGCGTGCTCCGAAGCTGCCGGGCCGCCCGGACGGCCCGAAGCGCGAGCGTGGCCCACGACCGGAGAGGCCCTGGCTCAAGCAGGGGCTGAAATGGGTCGGCATCGCCGCGCTCGGCTGGATCCTGCTCAGCTTCCTCGCCTTCGCGGTCTCCGCCCAGCTACAGGCGTTCAAGCTTTCCGGCGACGCCAAGTCTGCCCTGCACGGCAATCCGTTCCTGCTGTTCAAGCCGCAGACGATCCTCGTGCTCGGCACCGACGCCCGGCCGCCGGACACCAAGGAGCCCGGCGCGGCCCCCTCGCAGGAGTGCTTCGACCAGCAGGCCCACGGCGACGTCCCCCACGGCCAGTGCTCGTTCGGTGAATTCCGCGCCGACACGCTGATGCTGATTCGCGCCGGCGGCGGCGCCTTCCGCAAACTCTCGATCCCGCGCGACAGCTACGCCGAGATCCCCGGCCAGAGCCCGCAAGAGATCAACGGCGCCTACGCGTTCGGCGGCGCCGAGGCGGAGATCGAAGCGGTCGAGGACTTTCTCGACATCGAAGTCGACCACGTCGCAATCGTCAACTTCACCGGCTTCGAAGACCTGATTGACGCGGTCGGCGGCGTGAAGGTCGACGTGCCGGTGAAGATCTGTGCGGACATCTCCGGCGGAGCCGGCGGCGGCCAGGGAGGCTCGACCCTGCGCCTCGGCAAGGGCGAGAACACGCTCGACGGCGAGAAGGCGCTGACCTACGCCCGGATCCGCCACGCCAGCCCCTGTCCGGGTCCAGGAGCAAGCGCCTATGCGCTCGGCTACGACGACTTCGACCGCGAGGAAGCACAGCAGGCGGTGATCAGCGGCATCAAGGGCCGCCTCACCGACCCGCTCCGGCTCCCCTACAACTTCATCAAGGGTCCGATCATCGGCTGGAGCGCCCCCAAGGCCTTCGTCAGCGACATGGGCTTCTTCACGATGCCGCAGCTCATCTTGGCCGCGGCGATCGGCGGCGAAAGCGAGGCGGACGTGCTCTGCCAGGGCGCCAACTCCGGCTGCAGCCCTGGTCCGGCCGGCTCAATAGAAGTGCCCGACTCCGAGCGCCGCCGCGCCGTCAAGAAGTTGCTGGGCTAATGACCGATTGAAGGACTGACCACCCCATCGTGGGGAAAATCCTTCAATCGGCGCTGGCGGCGGCGGGCTTCGAGTCGCTGGACTTCGACTCCGAGGACTTGCTCTCGCTCGGCTTCGAGTCGCTCGACTCCTTACCGCCCTCCGAAGAGCTGCCGTTCGCGCCGGTCTTCTTCTTGCCGTAGTCGGTGTTGTGGAAGCCGGAGCCCTTGAAGTGGATCGCGACGGGGTGCAGGACGCGCTCGGCGGGGGCGCCGCACTCCTGGCACTCGGTCAACGCCTCGTCACTCATTCTCTGGATCACGTCGAAGACGTGGCCGTTGGTGCATTTGTACTCGTAGATCGGCATAGCGGTGGGCGATTATCGCAGCCGATACGGTTCCGCCATGGCAAGTGCCGATCAGGTCGCCGCGACGGGAACCTCGATGGAGGAGATCGTCGCGCTCTGCAAACGCCGCGGCTTTGTCTTCCCCTCCTCGGAGATCTACGGCGGCCTCGGCTCGACCTACGACTACGGCCACTACGGCGTGCTGCTGAAGAACAACGTCAAGGCCGAGTGGTGGCGGGCGATGCTGCAAGAGCGCGACGACATCGTCGCGCTCGACTCGGCGATCCTCCAGCACCCGCGAGTCTGGGAGGCGTCGGGCCACCTCGAGGGCTTCACCGACCCGCTCGTCCAGTGTCTCGGCAAGTGCAAGAAGCGCTGGCGCGAGGACCATCTGCGCGAGGCGGTCGAAGCCGAAGGCGGCGACCCCGAGGCGGAGCTGCGCTGCCCGGAGTGCGGCGGCGAGCTATCGGAGCCGCGCCAGTTCAACCTGATGTTCGAGACCCACGTCGGCCCGGTCGCCGGCGAGGGCTCCGAGGTCTACCTGCGCCCGGAGACCGCCCAGGGCATCTTCATCAACTTCAAGAACGTGATCGGCTTCGCCCGCAAGAAGCCGCCCTTCGGCATCGCCCAGATCGGCAAGTCCTTCCGCAACGAGATCACCCCCGGCAACTTCATCTTCCGTACGCGCGAGTTCGAGCAGATGGAGATGGAGTTCTTCGTCCCGCCGGCCGAAGCGGAAAAGTGGCACAAGCTCTGGATGGAGGAGCGCGAGCGCTGGTACACCGACCTCGGCATCCGCCCTGACCTGCTGCGAGTGCGTGCCCACGGTGCCGACGAGCTCTCGCACTACTCCTCGGCGACGAGCGACATCGAGTACCTCTTCCCGATCGGCTGGTCGGAGCTGGAGGGGATCGCCAACCGTGGCGACTTCGACCTCACCCAGCACGCCAAGTTCAGCGGCGAGAAGCTCGAGTACTTCGACCAGCAGACCAAAGAGCGCTACGTCCCGCACGTGATCGAGCCGGCCGCCGGCGCCGACCGCGCGACGCTCGCCTTCCTCGTCGACTCCTACGAGGTCGAGGAGGTCGAGGGCCGCCAGCGCACCGTGCTGCGCCTCCACCCCCGCCTGGCCCCGGTAAAGGTGGCGATCCTCCCCCTCGTCTCCAAGGAGGGCATGCCCGAGAAGGCCCGCGAGATCTTCAATGAGGTGCGCCGCCGCGTCCCCGCCGAGTTCGACGAGGGCGGCTCGATCGGCAAGCGCTACCGCCGCCAGGACGAGATCGGCACCCCCTGGGGCATTACCGTCGACCACCAGACGATGGAGGACGACACGGTGACCCTGCGCGACCGCGATTCCCTCGAGCAGACCAGGGTCCCGATCGAGGGCCTGGCGGACGACCTGGCCACTCGCCTGGCCCAGCCCTGGCAGAGCCCGAAGCTGGATTGACGTGAACGCCAGCCTGTTCCGGGATCGGGACTTTCGGCTGGTGGCGGGGTCGGTGGGCCTCTCGGCGCTGGGCGACTGGGTCGCGATCGTGGCGCTCGGCCTCCACGTCAAGGACCTGACCGATTCGGGCTTCGCTGTGGCGGCCCTCTGGGTCTGCCTCTTCGGACCGTCGGTGCTTGTCGCCGGCTGGGTCGGGCTGCTCGTTGACCGGATCGAGGCGACGAGGCTGCTCGCCGCGATCTCTGCGGCAGGGGCGATCGCGGCGACGGCGGTTGCCTTCAGCGATGCCCTTGCGCCGGTGCTGGTCCTGACCGCCGTGCTCGGGGTCGTCTTCGCCATCTCCTCTCCGGCCGAGTTCTCCTTGGTGCCGCTGCTCTCCGGCGAGGACCGGATCCAGGAGGCAAACGGGCACATCGAGACCGCTCGCTACATCGGCTTCGGCGTCGGCCCCCTACTCGGCGGGCTGCTCTTCGCCGTCGGCGGGCTCGAGCTGGCGATGCTGGTCGACGCCGCTACCTTCGCCGCCGTCGCGCTCGCCGCGCTGGCCCTGCGCGTGCGGCGCGATCCCGGCGCGCTGGGCGAGTCCGAGCAGGCGCCGCGCGCCCGCGACGGGATCGCCTTCCTCTTCGGTGACCGGCTGCTCTCCCTGGTGATGACCGTCGCTTTTACCTCCCTGCTCTTCATGTCCGCGGTCTGGGTCGGCGAGCTCTTCTTCATCGAGGACGTGCTCGGCCGCGGCGACGTGGCCTACGGCGTCTGGCTCTCGATCTGGACGCTGGGCATGGCGGTCGGGGCGATGTTGCTCTCGCGCAGGGTCGCGGCCGCGGCGGTTGCCGCGGTCGGCCTCGTCGCCGCCGCGATCCAGGGGGCCGCCCTGGCCCTGCCGGCGATCTGGCTCAGCTTCGCCTTTCTCCTCTTCTGCGGCCTGCTGGGCGGGCTCGGGCACGGCGTCAAGAACGTGATGTTCCGCAGCCTGATCCACGTTCGCGTCCCCGGCCACCTGCATGGCCGCGCCTTCGCCGCCTACAACGGCATCCGCAACACCGCCGAGCTCGGCGCTTTCGCCGCGGGCGGCGTGCTCGTCGCAACGATCGGCGCCAGGGGCACGCTCGCCTACGCCGGCGGCCTCTCCGCCCTTGCCGGAATCATCGGCATCCTCGCGCTGCTGCGCATGTACGGCGGCTGGGTCCCGACCGGCCCGGTCGGGACGCCGATCGATGACGGTGCCGGCGCCGAGCCGCCGGGCCCCGCTCAGCCGGCGGAGTAAGAGCCTGTCTCAAAACCTGCGTGTGCGACTGGCGAGTGGCCGCCCCGCGAAGTGTGTCCGGCGCCGCCAGGCGTGCGCGGAGGTTTTGAGAACAGGCTCTAAGGAGTCAGGAAGAGGGTCACGGCGTCGGCGTCGGCGTCGAGCGCCTTGGCCGTTCTGGGCGGGAGTCGCTCTAGCGGCTCCATCGTCAACTTGCCCCCTGCCAAGCCCCACTTGGCGACCGCGCGGCCTTTGACCATGGCAAATGGGTGGAAGATGCCGTTGCGGGTGACGAGGTTCGTGTGCGGGCCGAGGACTTCCTCGCGCGAGGTCCAGCCGAGCAGCACCGGATCGAACGCGCCGAGCAGGCGAGGCGGCGGGATCTCCCCTGGTGTGGGGCGCTTGGCGAGGCTGACCAGCCCACCCTCCCCCTCCTCCAGCTCCGGGCCGATCGCCTTCAGGCCGGCGCGGGCGTCGCGCAGCGGCAGACCGGCCCACTTGGCGAGGTCGCGGTCGGTCGCCGGTTGGTGGCCGGCCAGGTAGCGACGGGCCAGCTCGGCCAACGCCTTGTCGCGATCGAGCGGCTTCTGCTCCCCCAGCCAGTCGCGCACCAGGACGTAGGCGTGCTGCTTGCCGATCATCGGACCACGCACGGAGACGCCGCGCAGGGCGGCGAGGAATACCAGGTGGATCATCGCCTGGCCGTCGGTTCGCACACCGGCGGCCTCGATCCGCTCGCGCAGCTCGACTCGCGTCAAAGGACCCTCGTCGGCGAGCGCCCGCTCGATCGCCTCGATCGCGCGCTCGGCCTTGGCCTCGCTCACGCCCTCCTGCCGCAGGCGGCGGACGCTCGACGTGAGCAGCGGCGGCGTGGTCAGGGACTGCAGCAACAGATAGTCCTCGCCGCGCACCAGGTGCAGCGTGCCGCGGTTGAGCCAGGTGACGATCAGCTTGCGCTCGGATAAATCCCGCTCGACGTCCGCCGCGGTCAACCCCTCGGTCCGTGCCCGCACCGCGAGCCGGAAGCCGCGCGGGTCCTGGCCCTGCACGGCGAGCAACCGGCCGGCGACGGCAACAGGGTCGGCAAGCGGCGGCCCTGCGAGGCCCTGCGCCGTCAAGCGCTCGGCGAGGATGGCTCTATTTTTCGGGGGTGATGACTTCAAGCAGGTCGATCACGAACACGAGGGTTTCGTTCGGACCGATCGCGGGCGGGGCACCGGCTTCGCCGTAGGCGAGGTCCGGGGGGATGATCAGCTCACGCCGGCCACCGTTCCTCATTCCAAGAATCCCCTGGTCCCAGCCGGGAATTACTTCTCCCGCGCCGAGCGTGAAGGTGAACGGTTCGTTTCGACTCCAGGAGGAGTCGAATTCTTTGCCGGTCTCGTAGTCGACCCCGACGTACTGGACGACGATTTCCTCGCCGGACTTGGCTTCGGCGCCGCCGCCCTCGTGCAGTTCCTTGATCTCGAGCTTCCTGGGCGGCGGGCCCGAGGGCACCGTGACCTCAGGTTTTTCGGTCAAGGATTCACTCGTCGTTTCGGTCGAGGAGTCGCTGCTGCTGCCACAGCCAACGGCCACAACCAGGCTTGCGTACACGGCGAGGATCAGGATCAGCTTCTTCACTGCGAGCATCCTAAGCAAACTTGCCCCGAGACCGCTTAGCCCTTGCCCGAGATCATGTCCCAGGCCCGCCGCAACTTGCTTTGGCGGCCACCCGCCAGATCGCCTGGATCGACGTCGAGCGAGCCCGGGTTGGCGCTCGGCTCGGGCAGCTTCTGAGCCGCCGCTGCATCGATCGTCAGCACCACGCCGCGCTCGTAGATCTCGCCGACCTCGGGGGCATCGACGAAGCGCCGCCCACCGGGCAGAACGCTGGTGTCGAGGACGATCCCGTCGAAGATGTCGATGTTCGGCGCCGAGAGCACGTACTCCACCTTGCCGAGCTCCTCGCCATCGCTCGAGTACACCGGCACTCCCTTGGGCAGAGTCAGGAAAGAGGTCGGCGCGCCGAGATCGTCCATGGTGAGGTCGAGCCTAGCGGGGCGAAGGGCCGCGCGCACCCGAACCGCTTGCCCGCCCGACGAATGGCGGGCTATGCTCGGTCGGTCTTCAACCGAAGGAGAGAGATGGCGATTGGATTGAGGCTCAAGATCACGGGCGGCACCCAGGAGCAATACGACGCCCTCCACGCTCACATGGGGATCGACGGCGACCCGCCCGAGGGGCTGATCTTCCACGCCGCCGGACCGATCGACGAGGGCTGGGGAGTCATCGACTTCTGGGAGTCGCGCGAGCACTTCGACCGCTTCCGGGAGAACCGCCTGATGCCCGCGTTTGGGGAGCTGGGCGACCAAGCGCCGCAGAGTCCCCCGGACATCAAGGAGTTCCCGGTGCATAACTTCACCAAGCCGTAGCGAGGGCGATGTCGCTCAACCTCGCATCGCTGCTGAGTGAAAGCGCCAAGCGGTCGCCGGATGCCCCGGCGATCCGGCTTGGCGAGGTCGAGCTCACCTACGGCGAGCTCGACGACCGCAGTGCCCGGCTCGCGACCCTGCTCAGGGAGAAGGGCGTCGAGCGAGGCGATCGGGTTGGCGTGATGCTTCCCAACGTTCCGGAATTCCCGGTCGCCTACTACGGGGTGCTGCGCGCCGGGGCAATCGTCGTGCCGATGAACGTGCTGCTGAAGCAGCGTGAGATCGCCTTCTACCTGGAGGACTCCGGTGCCAAAATGTTGCTCGCCTGGCACGACTTCTGCGACCAGGCGGGCAACGGCGCAGCCGAGGCGGGCGCCGAGCTGGTCGAAGTCGAGCCGACGACATTCGCCACCGCCCTGGCCGAGAACGAGCCCACGGCCGGCCTGGCCGCAACGGCGGAGGACGACACCGCCGTGATCCTCTACACCTCGGGCACCACCGGCAAGCCGAAGGGGGCCGAGCTGACCCACGCCAACCTGGCGCGCAACGCCGACGTCTCCTCCCGCACCACCTCTGAGATCGGCGCCGGCGACGTCGTCCTCGGCGCCCTCCCCCTCTTCCACTCCTTCGGCCAGACGGTCGCGATGAACGCCTCGCTGAGCGTCGGCGCCTGCCTCACGCTGGTGCCCAAATTCGATCCCAGCGAGGCGCTGGCGACGATGCAGCGCGACGGCGTCACCCACTTCTACGGCGTGCCGACGATGTACGGCGCACTGCTCCACCACCCCGAGCGCGAGAGCTTCGACACCTCCTCGCTGCGCATCTGCATCACCGGCGGCGCCTCGATGCCGGTCGAGGTGCTGCGCGGCTTCGAAGAGGCCTTCGGGGCGAAGGTGATGGAGGGCTACGGCCTCTCGGAGACCTCGCCGGTCGCCTGCTCCAACCACCCCGACCGCGAGCGCAAGCCGGGCTCGATCGGCACTCCGATCGAGGGTGTCGAGATGCAGGTCGTCGACGAGAAGGACCAACCCGTTGCGCAGGGCGAGGTCGGCGAGATCGTGATCCGTGGCCACAACATCATGAAGGGCTACTGGCAGCGCCCCGAGGCAACCGAGGAGGCGATGCGCGGCGGCTGGTTCCACAGCGGCGACATGGCCCGCACCGACGAGGACGGCTACTTCTACATCGTCGACCGCAAGAAGGACCTGATCATCCGCGGCGGCTATAACGTCTACCCGCGCGAGGTCGAGGAGGTCCTCTACGAGCACCCGAAGATCCGCGAAGCCGCGGTCGTCGGCGTCCCCCACGACGAGTGGGGCGAGGAGATCGGCGCCGCGGTCGTCCTGATGGAGGGCGAGGAGCTGAGCCCGGAGGAGATCAGCGCCTACGTCAAGGACCGCATAGCCGCCTACAAGTACCCGCGTCTCGTCTGGTTCCTCGACGAGCTCCCCAAAGGCCCCACCGGCAAGATCCTCAAGCGGGAGATCGAGACTCCCGCCGCTGTGTGACCGACGTCAATCAAGGCAAACTGGCTGACTGGCCAGGATCGCGGTAGTCTGGCTCTACGCAGCCCCGGAGGCGCCGGCGGCGCCCGAACGAAGGAGAGAGATGAGCGTCGCATCCCAGAGCCTGATGGACAACGTCACCTATGTGGACCTCTACCAGCGCTGGGAGCACGGCAACTGGAGTGCCTACGACATCGACTTCTCCGAGGACCGCAACGGGTGGGAGGCGCTGAGCGACATCCAGCGCCGCTCGGCGATGTGGATCTACTCGATGTTCTATTACGGCGAGGACCGGGTCGCCGACACCCTCGCCCCCTATATCACCGCCGCCCCAACCGAGGAGCAGTCCTACTTCCTCGCCACCCAGCAGGTCGACGAGGTCCGCCACTCGATCTTCTTCCACCGCTTCTTCAAGGAGGTCATCGGGGTCGGCGGCGACTCGATCGAGCAGACCCTCTCCTCCACCATGCCGCAGCTCAACTGGGGCTACCGCGGCATCTTCGACCGGCTCGACCTGATGGCCGAGGAACTGCGCAAGGACCGCTCGCTGCCCAAGTACGCGCAGGCGATCACGCTCTACCACCTGATCGTCGAGGGCAGCCTCGCCCAGCCGGGCCAGCACTTCATCGAGGACTTCTTCGCCTCGAAAGAAACGATGCCCGGCTTCAGCGAGGGGATGGGGAACGTCTCCAAGGACGAGCAGCGCCACATCGGCTTCGGCGTCAAGGTCCTTTCCGAGCTGCTGGGCGAAGGGAACCCCGGCTGGGAGGAGAACCGGGCCGCCGTCGTCGAGCTGTTGCGCGAAACGCTGCCCTACGGGCCGGCCGTCTTCTACCCGCCCAACATGGACCGCTCCTACACCGAGTGCTACGGCTTCTCGCTCGAGGACATCTTCGCCTTCGGCCTCAAACTGATCCGCCAGCGCTGGCGCACGATTGGCTTCCCGACCGAGGAGATGCCGCCGGGGGTCTTCCCCTTCGATCCCGAGGCCTCCGCCGAGGAAGTCGCCGAACGCCAGGTGAAGTTGATGGAGGCCGGCGTCCTCGGCCCGCCCGACGGACCGGTCCCGGATGCCTCGCCGGAGATCCAGCGCCTCTACTTCGACGTGGTCAAGCGCGTCGCAAACCCGGCGGCGGCAAACGGCTCGCCGCTGGTCTACCAGTATCGGTTCAGCGACGCCGACCCCTGGCATCTGACGATCGACAACGGCTCGACCAGGGCCGAGCCGGGCGAGGCTCCCAACCCGACCCTCACGCTCGAGGCCGACTGGGCCGACTTCGTCGCTATGGGCAAACCCGACGCCAAACCACTGAAGATGGTCCTCCAGCGCCGTCTCCGCCCCCGCGGCAAGGTGCGCGAGATAGTCCGCCTGCGCAAGGTGTTCGGCTAGCGACTAAGAGGTCGGCGGGCGCTTGTCCGCCCACGGCCGCTCGGCCTCGAGCTGAGCGGCAAGGGAGAGCAGGGTCGCCTCCTCGCCGGGGCGGCCGATCACCTGGAAGGCAAGCGGCAGCCCGTTGAGATCGAACCCGAACGGGATCGACATCGCCGGGTTGCCGAGGTGGTTCCAGGGCACGCAGTAGGGATAGAAGCGGCCCATCCCGATCGCCGTTCGCAGCGCCCCCTGACCCTCCCAGCGGCGGACCGGCAGGGCGCTCCCGCCCATCACCGGAGTGACCAGCACGTCGCAGGTCTCGAAGATCGCGTTGACGCGGGCGGCGTCGGCAGCGCGTCCCTCGCCGATCGCCCGCTCGTAGAGGCTCCTCGGGAGCAGGCTTCCCAGGCGTCCGAAACCGCGCGTGCGCCTTTCGAGCCGCTCCGGATGAGGGACTTCCGCCACGGCCGCGGCGACGCCGCCGAGGAAGCGGGCGGAGATGTTGTTCCCGATCCCTCCCCAGTCCGGATCGCGCTGGGTGACGTCGTGGCCAAGCGAACGCAACAGGTCGGCGGCGTCGGAGACGGCCCGCTTGGCGTCGTCCGAGACCGTCGGCGGCGCGGCGGCGCGTGGCGCCAGGGTCGAGTAGGCGACGCGGAGCTTGCCCGGCGCGGCTTTCGCCGACTCGACGAACGGGCGCTCCGGCGGGGACGGCGCCTCTGCCTCGCGGGAACCGCCCGAGACGACGTCGAGCCAGAGCGCGGTGTCGAGGACGTTGCGGCTGAGACAGCCGAGGACGGCAAGGCCGTTCCAGCCTTCGAGCTCTGGGGCGAGCGAGACCCGGCCGCGCGAGGGCTTGAGACCGAAGAGTCCGCACGACGCGGCCGGGATGCGGATCGAGCCCGCCCCGTCACCGGCCGATGCGATCGGCACCAACCCGGCTGCCACCGCCGCGGCGGAGCCGCCGCTCGAGCCGCCCGGCGTGTGCTGGAGATCCCAGGGGTTGCGGGTGACGCCGTAGGTGGCCGACTCGGTGAAGCCGCATATCGCCATCTCCGGCAGCAGCGTCAGGCCGATCACTATCGCCCCCGCCTCACGCAGTCGCCGCACGATCTCCGAATCGGCTTTGGCGGGCTCGGTGAAGCCGTCGGTTCCCCAGGTCTTGACCTCTCCGGCGACGTCGACTTCGTCCTTGATCGCGATCGGCACGCCGAGCAGCGGACGCTCGTCGCCGGCGCTCCGCCTGGCCTCAGCCTGCTCGGCTTCGAGCAGCGCCCGCTCGGCGAAGACCTTGCGGAAGGAGTTGAGCTGGTGATCGTGGCGGCCGATCCGGTCGAGGCAGAGCCGCACCAACTCGGTCGGCGAAACCTCGCCGACCCGCACCATCTCCGCCTGCCTCGCCGCCCCCGCGAAGGCGATCTCCTCGCTCATGGCGGGAAGAGTATTAGGCCTTGGCTGGCTCTGGCTCGCTGCCGCCGGCCTCGAAGGAGAAGTCCGGCAGCAGGCGGTCGAGCCAGGACGGCATCCACCAGTTCCAGTTGCCGAGCAGCTTCATCGCCGCCGGCACCAGGATCAGACGGACCAGGGTCGCGTCGAGGGCGATTGCCACCGCGCAACCGAGGCCCAGCTCTTTGATCGAGGGGACGCCGGTGAGGAAGAAGACGGCGAACACGCAGGTCATGATCAGCGCCGCCGAGGAGATCGTGCGGGCGCTGGTGGAAAGGCCTTCGGCGACCGCGCGCTCGTTGTCGCCGTGCTCCATGTAGTGCTCGCGGATCCGCGACATGAGGAAGACCTCGTAGTCCATCGAGAGGCCGAAGACGACGGCGAAGATCAGCGGCACGTTGATCGTGTCGAGTGCCCCCTGGCTTTCGAGGCCAAGCAGGCTGTCGAACCAACCCCACTGGAAGACCGCGACGAGGACGCCGTAGGCCGCTCCGATCGAGAGCAGGTTCATCAGCACCGCCTTCAGCGGCAGCAGCAGCGAGCGCAGCATCGCCATCAGGACGAGGAAGCTGAGCGCGAGGACGAAGAGGATGATCTTCCACATCGAGCCGCTGATCAGGTGGCGCACGTCGTCGCTGCGGGCGGTCTCGCCGCCGACGTTTACGCTCGCCACGCTCGCCAGCTGCGTCGAGGGCACGACCGAGTCACGCAGGCGAGCGACCAGCGCAGTCGCCGCGTCGGACTCGCTCGGAGCGCTCGGGGTCGCCTGGATCAAGACGCTGCCGCCGGCGAAGGCCGGTGGAGCGACGGAGCTGACGCCGGGCGTCTCTTCGACCGTGCGGATGAAGCCGGGAACCGCGGCGCGACCCGCCGGGCCATCGAAGGCGGCGACGACCTGGACAGGATCGGTCCCTCCGCCGACCTGCTTCGAAGCCAATTCGTTGCCGACCCGCACGTCGCTGTCCGTGGGGAACTGGCTGAGCGCCTGGGTGCCGGTGGTCAGCGAGAGCACCGGGATGGCGAGGAAGAGGAGAACGGCGCTGACGCCGATCACGGCGGTCCAGGGCCGCGCCATGACGCTCGCCGTCCAGCGCTGCCAGAAAGTCGACTGGGCGGTTGCCGGACGGTCGGGCCGACGGAAAACGCGGTGCTTGAAGAAGGCGAGGACCCGGGCAACGATCCCGCCCGGCAGGACGCGGTCGCCGAGCATCGCGATCAGGGCGGGCAACAGGGTGACGGCCGTGAGGATCGAGACGGCGACGACGGTCATCGCCCCGAGCGCCATCGAGCGCAGCGCCTGGTTGTCGACCATCCACAGCCCGGCGAGGGAGACGATCACGGCGAGGCCGGAGAAGCTGACCGCCAGCCCCGAGGTCGCCAACGCCTCCGAGCGCGCATCCTCCTCGCTGCGTCCCGCCCGCCGCTCCTCGCGGTAGCGGGCGAGGATGAACAGCGAGTAATCGATCGCGACGCCGATCCCGATCATCGACGCCATGTTGGTGACGAAGACCGAGGTTTCCATGTTCAGTGAGATGAAGTAGATCAGCGCGCCGGTGACGACCACGCTGATGAAACCCAGCGCCAACGGCAGCACCGCCGCCGCGAGGGAGCCGAAGACGATGAGCAGGATCAGCGCGACGATCGGGAATCCACCCGCCTCGGCTTTGGCGAGATCTTCCTTCGAGAGCTCCTGCATGCCGGCCCAGATCGTCGGCTGGCCGGCGAGGTAGGTGGCGACTCCACTCTCCGTCGTGCCCGGGTCCAGGTCGGCGCGCAGGTCCGTCGCCGAGTCGATCAACATGTCGGAGGAGCGGTCGCTGCGCAGCGGCAGCATCGCCGTGCCGGTCCGCTGCAGCTGCGCCTCGCCGCGGCGGGCGGCGGATGGCAGCAGCGTCACCCCTTCGAGCCCGGCGACCGATCGGCTAACGCGGTCGACAGCCGCGGCGCGCTGCTGCGCGGTGGAGCCGGGCTCTGCCTCGAGCAACACCACGATGCCGTCGGCGCTGGCGGCGAAGTTCCGTTCCAGCGAGTCGCTGACCGCCTTCGACTGGCTGCCTGGAACGTCGAAGCCGCCGCCGGTGAGGTGGTCGGTCTGGTGCGAGGCGATCGGCAGGGCGACTACCAGCGTGGCAATCCAAGCGACCAGTACGAGACGCCTACGGCGCCCCAGGAACCCAGCGAGCTTGGTCATCGACTCACGCATTGGCTGGTTAGCCAGCCTTTCGTATGAACGGCCAGGCGTCTGTGAGGACGATCACTCGATCTTGCTGTCGGTGGCTTCGGCTACTCGCCGGCGAGCAGATAGCGAGCCGAAGCCGAGCCCGCCGCCAACACCTCATCGGTGTCGCGGCCCGGCTCGGAGAGAGCCTGCAGCGCAAAGCCATCTCCAACCGCAAAGAGGAAGGCGACGATCGCCTCGGCGCCGTAGCGCAGGCTGAGCACGCCCTCGCGCTCCTTCGCCTCGAGGATCTCGGCGACGTGGGTGCGGGTGCGGTCGAACATCTGACCGATCTCGTGCTGGATGTCGGGATTGCGTCGACCGGCGCTGAAGAGCTCGTAGATGAGCAGGAAGAAGGCCGGTTCGTTGTCGATCAGGTCGGTGAGGCTCGAGACCAGCACCTCGATCACGTCATCGACCGTCTCCGCCCTTTCCAGCGGCTCGTCGAGCCGGCCAACGCGAATCTCGGCGTCGCGACGGACGACCTCGACCAGCAACCGCTCCTTGGTGCCGAAGTAGTAGTGGAGGAGGCCGCGGCTGACACCCGCCTCACGGGCGACGTGCTCAAAGGTTGAGCCGGCAGCCCCACGTTTGGCGACGCTGTCGCGCATCGCATCGATGATGCGCTGCGCCTTTTCCCCGCTCAGCTGGCGCTCTTTGGTTGCGGCCTCCATCAGCCCAGTCTACGGCGCAGGACGGGCGCCCCGCGCCGGCGCAGCCGAGCTAAGCCCCGTTAATACTGGTGGTGCTGGTGTACTCGAACTCCTCCTCGGCACCGAAGAGGGCGTCCAGCACGGTCTTGCGAGCATCCTCGCTGACCACGAGCGCGATCACCCCGGCCACCAGGCCGAAGAGGATCAGACGCCCAAGGCGGCTCTTCTTGCGCTTCTTCGGCGCCTTGAGCTGTTCGGAGGCCTCGCGCAAACTCTCAGCGGCGGTGCGCAGGTCCTTCTGCACCTTCTTGTCGCTGGTCACGGCCTTGACCGCGCCCTTGCCGTTGCCGGTCGCTCGGCCGTAGGCACCACGCGCAGCTTCGAAGGCGTCGCGGAGGTTGTCGCGCAGCTCGTCGTCCTCGATCAAGCGCTGTACGTAGGGGTTTTCACGGGCACTCGAGTAGAGGTCCGCGGCCTGGTTGGCCTTCGTCTTGGTCATGCCATCTCCTCGCTGGGGACTTTCAAGTTCCCGTTGAGGATAACCCCAAACCTGTCCGTGGCGTGTGTGCGAAAGTGCCAGGCGTCTCAGGACGGTCCGATGCCGTCGAGAAGCACGCCGTTGCTGCGGAAGTTGAGCTCGGCGTTGCGAATGCTGCGCAGTCGCAGATGAGCGAGGTCGGGACCGGGTAGCGCGTAGCGCCTCACGTACAGACGACCGACCTGTTCGTAGTCGACCTGGCGGAACCGCGGTCCCAGCATGTGGGAGGGAACCGGCGGGGCGGGGCCGTCGGAGACGAAATCGATTTCGTGCACGCTCCACTCGTAGCCGTCAGAGGACTGCGCCTGGAAAGACCCCGTCGAGAGGTAGTAGCGCAGCGACGCCGCCCCCAGC
Organism: uncultured Solirubrobacterales bacterium; assembly: GCA_963716735.1. Lineage (GTDB taxonomy): Bacteria > Actinomycetota > Thermoleophilia > Solirubrobacterales > 70-9 > VRUE01. Next base: position 2,482,989 of record OY970321.1, on the reverse strand, counting down.
GTCCAGAGGACGATCGCGCGCGGCGCCTCGGGCTCCCCCAGCCGGACCGCGACGGCGTTCCAATCGGGCCTCTGCCAGGCCGGCGAAAGGTTGACCCAGACACAGAAGCCGAGCGAGTAGGCGACGAGGACGGATGCGATGACGGTGCCGGTGCGCCGGGCGCGGCGCGAAGTCACACCAATCGCCACCGCGACCAGCAACGGCACCAGCGCCGGCAGCAGATTGCGGGCGAGGACGTAGTCCTTGTCGGGTGCGATCAGGGCCAGGGCCAGGGGGCCGGCGACGGTCGCGGCGGCCACGGCCAGCATCAGCCCCCCCGCCCGTCGCTCACCGCGGTCCTCGCGCAGCGCGAGGAGCAGCAGCCCCGCCAACATTGCGGGCAAGGCTGCCGGGAGGACGGTCTCGGGCCGGGAGACGATGTCGCCGGTCTCGCCGACGGCGAAGGTGACACCCGCCTCCCAGATACGGTGGCCGAGGCTGCGATCACCGATCCACTCGGCGTGGCCCAGCGACATCTGGTGGATCGCCAGCGGCGCCAGCGCCAAGCCGGCCAGGGCCACGATCCATAACCCCGCCACCGCCTCGCGCCGCCGGCGCCACAGCAACCAGGCGGCCTCGAGCGCGATCGGAAAGATCGCGAAGTAGTGCGTCGCGAGCGCGAGCGCCGAAAAGACCCCCCAAAGCGTCACGTCCCGGGGGGAGTTGAGGGCGCGGACGAAGTAGAGCGCCGCGGCCGCCGTCAGCAATGCGAGCAGGGCGTAGCTGCGCGCCTCCTGCGAGTACCAGAGCAACATCGGGTTGACCGCGACCAGGGCCGCGGCGACGATCCCGGCCCGCCGGCCGCGCAGCTCGGCGCCGAGCAGGTACGCGACCGGCACCGTCGCCACCCCGGCCAGCGCCGAGACCGAGCGCAGGCCGACCTCGCCGGTCCCGGTCAGCTGTGTCCAGACCCAGGCCAACGCGTAGTAGAGCGGCGGCGCCGACTCGCTGAAGCCGACCGCTTCCATCGCGTGCCAGAAACCGTCGCGCAGAACCCGGCTGGCGGTGACGATCTCGTCGTGGTGGTAGGCCTGCACCCCCAGCGTCGCGAAGCGCAGCACCGCGGCGAGGACGGTCAGGCCGGCGACGATCCAGAAGGTCCGCGAGCGCGCTCGCATCGCCTCGCGAATCGCCTCATAAAACGTCGACAGGTTGCCCCTGCCCAGGGCTTCGGCTGCCTCCATGGTCCTTATTTGAGGGCGGCGTCGATCGCCTTCGAGACCTCGTCGACGTAGACGAACTCCAGCGCGCTGCGCTCGTGCTCGGGGATCTCGGCGACATCCCCTTCGTTGCGCTTCGGCACGATCACACGCTTGATCCCTGCCCGCTGGGCCGCGAGCGACTTCTCCTTGAGGCCGCCGATGGGCAATACCTGGCCGGTCAGGGTCACCTCTCCGGTCATCGCAACATCGTTGCGCACGGGTCGGCCGGAGGTCAGCGACGACAAAGCCACCGTCATCGCCACCCCCGCCGAAGGTCCGTCCTTGGGGACGGCGCCGGCAGGGACATGGATGTGGAGGTCGTGCTCGGCGAACCAGCCCTGGTCCAGGTCGGGCGCGATATCGCGCCAGTGTCCGCGCACGTAGGAGAGCGCCGCCTGCGCCGACTCCTTCATCACATCGCCGAGCTGGCCGGTGATCGTCAAGTTACCCGAGCCCGGCATCGCGGTGGCCTCGATGAAGAGCACGTCGCCGCCGGCCGGCGTCCAGGCGAGCCCGGTGGCGACGCCCGGATCCTTGGTGCGGCGGCGCTGCTCTGCGAAGACGCGGCGGCGGCCGAGCAGCTCCCGTGCCTTTTTGGCCGAGATGCGCGCCTTGGCCGGGGCCTTGCCGTTGCGCTTGCCCTGCGCCTCGGCGACGTCGCGGGCGACCTTGCGGCAGATCGTGCCGATCTGCCGCTCGAGATTGCGGACGCCGGCCTCGCGCGTGTACTCCTCGATGATCGCCGTCAACGCCGGTTCGGCGAACTCGATCTGGGAGGGCCTGAGGCCGTTGGCCTCGATCTGGCGCGGCACCAGGTATCGGCGGGCGATGTGCCGCTTCTCCTCCAGCGTGTAGCCGGCCAGCTCGATCGTCTCCATCCGGTCCTGCAGCGGCCCGGGAACCGTGTCGAGGATGTTCGCGGTGGCGATGAAGAGGACCTCGGAGAGGTCGAACTCGAGGTCGAGATAGTGATCGCGGAAGCTGTCGTTCTGTGCCGGGTCGAGCACCTCGAGCATCGCCGAGGAGGGGTCGCCGCGGAAGTCGGCACCCATCTTGTCGATCTCGTCGATCATGAAGACGGGGTTGCGCGAACCGGCGTCGCGCAGGGCGCGGACTATCGTCCCCGGCAGGGCGCCGATGTAGGTGCGGCGGTGGCCGCGGATCTCGGCCTCGTCGCGGACGCCACCGACCGAGATGCGCTCGAACTCGCGGCCCAGTGCCTTGGCGATCGAGCGGCCGAGGCTGGTCTTGCCGACCCCCGGCGGGCCGACGAAGCAGAGGATCGGCCCTGGCGAGTCCGGCTTCAGCTTGCGCACCGCCAGGTACTCGAGGATGCGCTCCTTCACTTTCTCCAGGTCGTAGTGATCGGCATCGAGCACCTCGCGGGCGTGGGCGATGTCGAGGTTGTCCTCGGTCCACTTCGACCACGGCAGCTCGACCAGCCACTCGAGGTAGCTGCGGATGACACCGTGCTCGGCCGCCGCCGGCGGCAGTTTCTCCAAGCGCGAGAGCTCGCGCTCGGCGGCTTTGAGCGCGTGCTCGGGCAGCTCGGCCTCCTCGACCCGCTGGCGCAGCTCGTTGACCTCGGCCTGCTGCTCGTCGCCCTCCCCCAGCTCGTCCTGGATCGCTTTCAGCTGCTGGCGCAGGAAGAACTCGCGCTGGCCCTTGTCGACTTCGGACTGGACCTGGGACTGGATCTGGCTGCCCAGCTGGACCACCTCGAGCTCGCGGGCGAGGATCTGGGAGAGGCGGCGCAGCCGCGCGGCAACGTCGACCTCCTCGAGCAGCTCCTGCTTTTCGTCGGTGGAAATGCGCAGCGCGCCGGCGATCAGGTGACCGAGGGCCGCCGGATCCTCGATGTTGGCGACCGCCATCTGCAGCTCCTCCGGCAGGTAGGGGATGTGCTGGACGATCTCCGAGAAGGTGCGCTGCACGTTGCGGCTCAGCGCCTCCAGCTCGGGTCCCTCGTCGACCACGTCGGGCAGCTCCGCGATCCTCGCCACCAGGTAGGGCTCCTCGGCGATATAGGGACCGAGCCGCACGCGCTGGGTGCCCTGGACGAGAATGCGCAACGTCCCGTCGGGGACTTTGAGCATGCGAGCGACGACGCCGACGACCCCGACTTTGTATAGCCCGTCCGGACCCGGCTCCTCGTCCTCGGGGTCGTGCGCCGCGACCATCGCCAGCATGCGGTTGGCTCCGAGCACGTCGTCGACCAGCTTGATCGAGCGCTCCTGGCCCACGGCAAGCGGGGTCAGGGTCTCGGGAAAGGTGACCGTCTCGCGCAGCGGCAGCACCGGCAGCGCGTCGGGGAGGGGCTGACTGGCGCGGATCGCGTCCTCGGCGTCGAGCTCTGACTCGACCACTTCGAGGACGGGCGTGCCCTCCATCAGTCGCGCCCTATCGGCACCCGGCGAGTCGTCTGCGCCGGATCGCGCAGCGGCAGGTCGATCCGCAGGATCCCGTCCTCATAGGTCGCCTTGGCCTGGTCGGCATCGACGTCGACCTGCAGCTCGACCACGCGGCGGAAAGGACCCGAGGGAATCTCAACCTGCTGGTAGACCCGCCCCTCGGTCTCCTGCACCGGCCGTTCCCCGACGATCGCCAGCTGCCTGCCGCTGACCTCGATCCCAACCTGCTCCAGGTCGACCCCAGCTAAATCCACCTTCACGACTGCTCTCTGCGGATCGCCGCAGTAGTAGACGTCGACGTTCGGGGAAAATCCGCTGCTGCGGCGGCTCACGTAGGTCGTTCGCCCCCAAGCGCCACCAAGCATCTGGTCCATCTCCCTGCGCATGCGGGCAAAGTTCGCGAATACGTCCCGTTCGGGCATGGCGCAAAACATAGCCGTCATGAGAAGCGGGCGGAATCGCCTCGACGATGCCTCGCGAAGCGCTTCTACGCCGGCTGCGACTGAGTAGCCCAGCGGGGAGGTCGCATGAGAAGAACTGGTTGCCTGGGAGGTACCAGCCCCTCGGGGCGGTTGGGCCGAAAGGTCGTGCAGGGCTCCTCGAGCTGCAGGGCGCAGAGCTGGTTCTTGCGGAAGTAGCAGTCGTCGCAGCTGGGTTTCTTCTTGCGTGGCACGGGCGGCATGTTGCCAATGCCGTGACACTTCCGTGACGCCTGATTCCGCAAAGCGCAACGTTCTTTACACAGAGTCTTCACATCTTCCCCGCGTCTTGCGGGGGTCGGCTCCACCCGTCGCTACCATTGGGCACGATGGAGGCTCACGACCGCACCGACAAGCTCGCGGCTTCGCCGCAGCTGTTCGAGAGCGAATTCCTCAACTTCTTCTCGCGGGTCCATCCGGCGATCCCAGCGATCGTCTTCGTGCCCGTGATCGTCGTCATGGAGTGGCTCGCCGCCGACCAGGGCAAGGCCGCCTGGCAGCTGATCCTGCTCAGCCTCGGCGGGGTCGGCATCTGGACCCTGACCGAGTACTGGCTGCACCGGCTCGTCTTCCACTGGGAGCCCGACAACGCTCTCGGCCGCCGCATGCACTTCATCATCCACGGCATCCACCACGACCATCCGAACGACAAGATGCGGCTGGTGATGCCACCGGCGGTCTCGATCCCGCTGGCCGCGCTCTTCTTCTTCGCCTTCACCCTGATCTTCGGCACGCCGGCGGCCTACCCGCTCTTCGGCGGCTTCCTCGCCGGCTATCTCTTCTACGACTACACGCACTACTACGTGCACCACTTCGTCCCGAAGAGCGACCTCGGGAAGCGCCTGCGCGAGCAGCACATGCGTCATCACTTCCAGGATCACCGTTACGGCTACGGCGTCTCCTCTCCCCTCTGGGATGTCGTCTTCCGCACGCTGCCCAAGCAGCGACAGCGCTAAACAGCCGGAGGGCTCTCTCCGAGGAGGCGCTGGTGGCCGTAGAGATCGACCAGCGCCAGCGCCAGCGCTCCGACCCACGCAACAGCCGACACGAGTGCAAAGCGCTGGACGAGCCCGTAGTGGCCTCCTGCGTTGCTGGTGGCGAAGAAGAGACCGCCGAAGATCGCGATCGCGAGGATGCCTCCCACCAGCGCCAGCAGATCGGCCCTACCCCAGCGGGGGTCGCCGCGAAATCGCCAGGCCATCGCGAAGACGGAAAGCAGAAGCGCGATAGCACCGAGGAAGTACGTCCAGCCGTGGGCGACGTGTTGCCAAGGGACTTCTCCTGCGAGTTCGCGAGCATGACAGCCCGCATCGATGGTCTCGCGACAGTCGGCAGGAAAGGGGAAGCCGTCGAGAATCTGCGCCACGCCAGTGAAGGCAATCAGCGCGGGTCCAAGCCGTCCGCGCAAGCCGCGGGGACCATCGAGCGCCAGCCCACTCGCGAGGGCGATCAGCGAGAGACCGGAGATCGCCACAACAGCATCGAAGACCCACGGGCTGGCGGCATTGCGCGCCCCGAGAAAGCTGACCGCGTCGCGGACCTCGCTGTAGCCGGGCTCCCACAGCCCGCCGAACGCAACGAAGGCGAGCCAAACGAGCTGCCCGCCCAACGCCGCCATCGCCAGGCGCCGAATCGTCATCGGCCGCTCCCTCAAGTGCATGGGGCATCTATATCGCGCCCACGAGGGCGAGGGCGGATGCCAAGCGCCGCAGCCGCCGCGTGATCGTGGGTCGCCGACCATCGCAAGCACCACGCGCACACTGATTAAGGACGCCGTCCACACAGTCCGCACGTCGGACACGGATGGTGTGGGCGGAGTACTGGCGGGGCTCTGGCACGCTCACACCGGCTGGCTGGTGTCCACCCAGGGCCGAGCCGACTGGACTTCATCCATCACGTCACCTAGCGCGTAAACCGGTGTGTGCCACTTCCTCGGCAGCCGGCGTTTGACACCGATGACCGCTCCACAGCCTCGCTCACAACGTGGTACGAATCTCACCCGAGCGGCAAGCGGAACGCGCCACTTAACACTCCGGACTTTCGAGGTCTGTCTAAGTAGTCAGTGTGCAATAAGCCAATCCGGCCAGAATATTGTTCGTAGTGACAATTTCTCAGCGAGACTCCTGTTGGACTGTGCAACACTGCGGTTCGCAATAACTTGCTTACCAGTATTCGGTGCGCAAACGTGCGGCCGGACGAAAGGAACGAGATGCCAAGCACCACTCACGTACTCGACGAGGCCCGCGATCTAGTCAAGAAGCGCCTTGCCGAGCTGGACGATGAGCGCCAGCGCCTCGAGCGCGCCCTCGCCGAGCTCGGCGGGAAAGCGACCGGCCGCACCGGCCGCCGTCCGGGCCGTCCACCGGGCTCGGGAACGAAAGCACCCGGCCGTCCCGCCGGCCGTCCGAAAAAACGTCGCCGTCGCAGCGGCACCCGCGCCGATCAGGCAGTCGGCCTGGTCGAGGGTAGCCCCGGCATCAGCGCTTCGGACATCGCCAAGCAGATGAAAATCAAGCCGAATTACCTCTATCGGGTCCTTGGCGACCTCGAGAAAGAGGGTCGCGTCACGAAGAAAGGGCGCCAGTACTTCCCCTCTAAATAGGGGGAGGCGGAAGAGGCGGATCCGGTAGGGCTTTCACTTAACTTTTTCGGTGGATCGCCTTACGGCTGACGCCCGGGGGCTCAACGAAAAAGTACAAGACGTTTCAGCCCTACCGGATCCGCCTCTAGACGAGACCTAGTTCGCTGACAGACTGGCGCTCTTCCCTTAGCTCAGAGATGCTGGCGTCGATGCGGGGGCGGGAGAAGTCCGGTACGTCGAGGCCCTCGACGATGCTCCACTCGCCGCCTGAGCAGCTGCAGGGGTGGCCGGCTACGACGCCCTCGTCGATTCCGTAGGAGCCGTTGGAGGGGACGCCCATCGAGACCCAGTCGCCCTCGGCGGTCCCCAGGACCCAGTCGTGGACGTGGTCGATCGCGGCGTTGGCGGCGGAGGCCGCGCTGGAGGCGCCGCGGGCGTCGATGATCTCGGCGCCGCGTTTGGCGACCCGCGGGATGAACTCCTCGCCGATCCACGCCTCGTCGTCGACGGCGTCCCAGGCACTTGCCCCGTCGACCTTGGCGTTGACCAGGTCCGGGTACTGGGTGGTCGAGTGATTGCCCCAGACGGTCATGTTGCTGACGCTGGAGACCGGCTTGCCGAGCTTGTTGGCGAGCTGCGCGATCGCCCGGTTGTGGTCGAGGCGCATCATCGCGGTGAAGCGCTCACGCGGAACCCCGTCGGCGTTCGACATCGCGATCAGGCAATTCGTGTTTGCGGGGTTGCCAACCACCAGAACGCGCACGTCACTGGCCGCTCCGGCGGCAATCGCTTCGCCCTGGGGCTTGAAGATGCCGCCGTTGGCCTCGAGCAGGTCGGCGCGCTCCATGCCGGGGCCGCGCGGACGGGCGCCAACCAGCAGACCGACGTTGCAGCCCTCAAAAGCGGCCTTGGCGTCGTCGAAGATGTCGATCTTGCGCAGTAGCGGGAAGGCGCAGTCGTCGAGCTCCATCGCGGTGCCCTCGGCGGCGGTGACCGCATCGGGGATCTCGAGCAGGCTCAACTCGACCGGGGTGTCGGGTCCGAGCATCTGGCCGCTGGCGATGCGGAAGAGCAGGGCGTAGCCGATTTGCCCGGCGGCGCCGGTGACGGTGACTTTGACGGGGGTGCTCACGTATTCGTCTCCTGAAGTCGTGGTTTGGGTGGTGAAGCTTTAGGACGCCATGGCGCTCTTCAAGCGCTCGTCGATCGCGGCGAGGAACTCCTGGGTGGTGAGGAACTGCTGGTCGGGACCGACGAGGAGCGCCAGGTCTTTGGTCATCTTGCCGCTCTCCACCGTCTCGATGCAGACCTGCTCGAGGGTCGCGGCAAACCGCGACACCTCCGGGGTCTCATCGAGGCGGCCGCGGGCGGCGAGGCCTCGGGTCCAGGCGAAGATCGAGGCGATCGGGTTGGTCGACGTCGGCTTGCCCTGCTGGTGCTGGCGGAAGTGGCGGGTGACGGTGCCGTGCGCCGCCTCCGCCTCGACCGTCCTGCCGTCGGGACTCATCAGCACGCTGGTCATCAGCCCGAGCGAGCCGAATCCCTGCGCGACGGTGTCGGACTGGACGTCGCCGTCGTAGTTCTTGCAGGCCCAGACGTAGCCGCCTTCCCACTTGAGCGCGGCGGCGACCATGTCGTCGATCAGGCGGTGTTCGTAGGAGATCCCCTTCGCCTCGAACTCGACCCTGAACTCACTCTCGTACACCTCGGCGAAGAGGTCCTTGAAGCGGCCGTCGTAGCGCTTGAGGATCGTGTTCTTGGTCGAGAGGTAGACCGGGTAGCCGCGGTCGAGCCCGTAACGCATCGAGGCGCGGGCGAAGTCGCGAATCGAGTCGTCGAGGTTGTACATCGCCATCGCGATGCCGCCGCCGGGGAAGTCATAGACGTCGAGCTCGATCGGCTCGGAGCTGTCCTTCGGCGTGTAGGTCAGGGTAAGCGTCCCCTCGCCGGGGACGACCATGTCGGTGGCGCGGTACTGGTCGCCGAAGGCGTGACGGCCGATCACGATCGGCTTGGTCCAGCCCGGCACCAGGCGCGGGATGTTGGAGATCACGATCGGCTCGCGGAAGATGACGCCGCCGAGGATGTTGCGGATCGTGCCGTTCGGCGAGCGGTACATCTCCTTGAGGCCGAACTCCTCGACCCGTGCCTCATCCGGCGTGATCGTCGCGCACTTGACGCCGACCCCGTGCCGCTTGATCGCTTCGGCGGCTTCGACCGTGATCCGGTCTTCGCTCGCGTCGCGGCTCTCGATCCCGAGATCGAAATAGATGAGGTCGATATCGAGGTAGGGCAGGATCAGCTGCTCTTTGATGAACGACCAGATGATGCGCGTCATCTCGTCACCGTCGAGCTCGACGACCGGGTTCTTGACTGGGATCTTCTCCGACATGGGCGCGGCGATGCTATCGATGCGACAATCAAGCCGATGGCTACTGCCGAGCGCAGGACTACCCAGACGCACGAGGTCTTCAACCAGGCGACCCCGTTGGAGGACTACAACTCCTTCGACGCCGACCGGGTGCTGGTCGAGGCTCTGCAGCGCGAGGGCGGCGGCTGGGCCGAGGAGAGGGCGCGCGAGCTGGGGGCGATCTGCGGCTCCTCGCAGACGATCCGCTGGGGCTTCGAGGCGAACGAAAAGAAGCCCGAGCTGCGCACCCACGACCGCTACGGCCACCGCATCGACGAGGTCGAGTTCGACAGCTCCTGGCACGAACTGATGCGGATCGGGGTCGACCAGGGCCTGCACGCCGCACCCTGGCGCGAGCCGGGGCCCGGTGCCCACGTCGCCCGCGCGGCGATGTTCACCCTCTTGATGCAGGCCGAGAGCGGTGTCGGCTGCCCGATCTCGATGACCTACTCGGCGATACCGGCGCTGCGCAAGCAGCCCGAGCTGGCCGAGGAGTGGGAACCGCGCTTCCTCTCACTCGACTACGACGAGCGCTCGCTACCCGCCGAGCGCAAGCGCGGCGCCCTCTGCGGCATGGCGATGACCGAGAAGCAGGGTGGCTCTGACGTCCGCGCCAACACCACGGTGGCGACGCCGCTGAACGGCGGCGGACCAGGCGCCGAGTACGAGCTCGTCGGCCACAAGTGGTTCTGCTCGGCACCGATGTGCGACGCCTTCCTCGTCCTCGCCCAGACCGACTCGGGCATCTCCTGCTTCCTGATGCCGCGCTGGACGCCGGACGGCGAGCGCAACGGCTTCCAGATCCAGCGGCTCAAGGACAAGCTCGGCAACCGCTCCAACGCCTCCAGCGAGCTCGAGTTCCGCGGCGCCTGGGCGCGCATGGTCGGCGAGGAGGGCCGCGGCGTGCCGACGATCATCGAGATGGTCAACCACACGCGGCTCGACTGCGTGATCGGCGCCGCCACCGGCCAGCGTGCGGGCGTCGCGCAGGCGCTCAACCACGTCGCCCAGCGGGCCGCGTTCGGCAAGGAGCTGATCGATCAGCCGCTGATGCGCAACGTCCTCGCCGACCTCTGCGTCGAGTCCGAGGCGGCGACGATCGCCGCGATGCGGCTCGCCCGCACCTACGACGAGGTAGCCGCCGGCGACGAGGATGCGATGGAGTTCCGCCGCCTCGCCAACGCCGTGCTCAAGTACTGGCTCTGCAAGCGGGCGCCCTGGCACGCGGTCGAGTGCCTCGAGTGCCTCGGCGGCAACGGCTACGTCGAGGAGTCGGGTCTGCCCCGCCTTTACCGCGAGGCACCCTTGGCCTCGATCTGGGAGGGCTCGGGCAACGTCCAGTGCCTCGACGTGCTGCGGGCGATGGTCAAGAACCCGACCTCGGTCGAGGCCTTCTTCGCCGAGGTGCTGGAGGGGGCCGGTGCCGAACCGAAGCTCGACGCCTACGTCTCCGAGCTCAGGGCCGAGATCCCAGGCGACATCGAGACGATCGAGTCACGGGCGCGTCGCGTCGTCGAAAAGATGGCCCTCGCCCTGCAGGCCTCGCTCCTGGTCCGCTACGGCGACCCGGCCGTCGCCGATGCCTTCTGCGCGTCGCGGCTGAGCGGCGACTGGGGCAACGCCTTCGGAACGCTCCCCGCCGGAACCGATTTCGGCCGCATCGTCGAGCGGCACATGCCGGTCTCCTAACCCGGGGGCGGTTCTCGAGCTCATCCCCGAAATGGCCGGACCGGCATTGTGGGGTGTGCGAAAATATCCCGTGTTTATGTTCAGGGGGAATCGTGTCGCTGGGTTGCTCATGCTGGTCGTCGGCATGCTGGCGGCCACAGCCGGCAACGCCTCGGCGGCGGGCTGGCTTCCCGCGGTCAATGCATCACCAGTCCTTTCGAATGCATCGCAATTCGGCGGCTCGCTGCAGGACGTCGCGGTCGATGCGCAAGGCAACGCGACCGCCGTATGGACTCAGGTCCCAGGAGGGGGAGTACCGGAAATCCTGGAAGCCGCCACGCGGCCCGCCGGCGGAGGCTGGAGCGCCCCGGTCCAGCTGTCGCAAGCCGGCGAGCAACCACTGTCACCGAAGGTAGTCGTCAGCCCTGACGGCGACGCTGCCGTCGTCTGGTTCGGGTTCGGGAATGGGTCGAAGGAAGTCGTGCGCGCCGCGACCCGCCCAGCCGGTGGCGCTTGGAGCCAGTCAGTGGCGCTCTCCGACGTCAACGGATATGCCGCCGAACCCGACATCGCGATCGACCCGCAGGGCAACGCGACGGCGGTCTGGACCATCGGACCGCAGTTCGAGTACGGCTTTGTGCAAACCGCCACCCACCCCGCCGGCGGTACGTGGAGTCAGCCGGTGGCGCTTTCCGACGAAAGCGAGGCCGCCGCCTTGCCTCACATTGCCTCCGACTCGCAGGGCAACCTCACGGCCATCTGGGACTCGGGCGGGGAAGAGGGGGTCATCCAGTCGAAGACGCGCCCGGCGGGGGGCGAATGGAGCTCCGCGGCGGTCGACATATCGGACGAAGACGGGCTGTCGAGCTACCCCCAGATCGCGATCGACGGCCAAGGCGACGTGGTAGCCGTCTGGCAACAGAAAGACATTCACGGCGCCAGCGGCTTTCACTACTTCATCCAAACTGCTCGCCGAGCCGGGGGTTCGTGGAGCACGCCGCTGACGATCTCGAGGGAAGACGGCCTCGCGATGAACCCCGCGCTGGCGGTCGACCCAGACGGCAACGCGACGGCAATCTGGGTGTGGGCCCCGCTCGCCACGGGCACGGCGACTGGGTTGCAGGCCCGCAGCGGCACCGCCGGCGGGTCGTGGGGCGCCACCGTCTACGTTGCGACCAGACCCGGCGGCCTCGAACCCAGCGAGGGCAGCATCCAGCTTCTTGCCGATCCGCAGGGCAACGTCACCGCCCTCTGGGAGGGTTGGTCCGCGCCCAACGACATCGTGCGAAGCGCGCGTCGCACCGCCGGTGGGACATGGAGCTCGCCGGTCACCCTGTCCACTGGAGAGTCGTTCTTCCCAGCGATGGCTATCGACCCACAGGGCACCGTCACCGCTGTCTGGTCGGGGCGTCAAGGAACCACTCAGGCGGTTCGCTCGCGCGTCTTCGACCCGATCCCTCCCGAGCTGAACGACCTGGCGGTACCGGCCACGGGCGTCGTCGGGCAACCGGTCGCGATGTCGGTCGATCCGTTCGACCTCTGGTCGCCGGTCACGAGCTCTTGGAAATTCGGCGACGGCGGCTCGAGCTCGGGCTCAACGGTAAGTCATTGCTACAGCTCGCCGGGCGAGCACACCGTGACGGTCACCGGTACCGACCTGGCGGCGAACGCAACGAGTGCGTCCCAGCCGATCACGATCGATCCCGACCCGACGCTCGGCCCTGAGTCACATCCCTGCGCCGCGCCCGAATCTCCCGACAACCCCGGGACCCCCCAGGACCCCGGCCCTGGCTCCGATGGCCATCTCGACCCCGGTCCGCCGGCGCCGATCGTGTCCAACCTCCGACAGTCCCACCCACGCTGGCGTATGCCAGGCGCTCGAGGGCGCTCGCGACTGCCAGTCGGCACGACCTTCCGCTTCCAGCTCGATCGCCAGGCGCAGGTGCTGCTTGCGTTCTCACGGGTCGCTTCCGGCAGGCAGACGGGCGGGCACTGCGTCAAGGCAACCAAAGCCAACCGCCGGCAACCCCGGTGCGATCGCTTCCGGGCTCTGGACACGCTGGAAATGGACAGCCGAGCCGGCGCAAACCACTACAGCTTCGGTGGCGAGATCAGCGGGCGCACGCTCGGGCCGGGGCGGTACCGATTGCTCGTGACCGCTACGGCGGACGGCGAGACGTCTGCCGTCGCCTCGATCGAATTCACGATCGCCCGCTGATCGGAGCGCAGCGGCCCTCGGCTTGAATCAGCCGGCGGCGTCACGCAACGCTCGCCCCACCTGCTCGGCGGTGATTACGCCGGAGAGCTTGCCGTCGGCGTCTACGGCGAAGACTGCGCCAAAGCGACGGAGGGAGCGGTTTGCCAGAAGCGTGTCGAGCGGAGCATCCTCGCGCACTTGGAAGGTGCCGTCGTCTCGCTCGAGGACATCCGAGACCAGAGAAGTTGCCCGCGATGTCTCCGGGACCTCGTCGGCTTTGTCACGCACGACCAGACCGAGGAAGCGGTGGGCGGTGTCGATCACCGGAAACCACGGCCAGCGGTAACGAAGGAAGTACTCATCCAGGGCCCGCTCGACCGTGAGCTGATCCGAGATGGTCACCGGCTCGCGGTCCATCACGTCGGAGACGACCAGCTTGCTTATTCCGCTAGTGAGTGCGGTCTGGGCGGTGGCCGCCCGAGCCGAGCCGTTGACCACGAAGCCAATCAGGGCGAGCCAGACGCCGCCGAAGACGTAACCGTCGAAGACCAGCAACAGCCCGGCGGCGACGAAGAGGTAGCCGAAGACGCGGCCGAGCCTGGCGGCGAAGCGGGTTGCCGAAGTGCGGTTCCCCGACCGCCACCAGGCGATCGCCCGCACGATCCGGCCCCCGTCCATGGGGAAGGCCGGCAATAGGTTGAAGACGAGAACAAGGAGGTTGATCGAAGCCAGCCAAGCGACCATCGTGAGCACGCCCGAGGTGCCCGCATCGGTCTCGACCAGCGCCGCTTTGCGGAAGTCCTCCCAACCGGCGGCGCCGATGCCGACCGCGGTCAGGACTACGACCAGCAGCAAAGTCACCAACGGCCCCGCGATCGCGACCTTGAACTCGGTCGCGGGGCTGTCAGATTCGCGCGTCATCCGCGCCATCCCGCCGAAGATCCAGAGCTGGATGCTGGAGATGCCGATCCCATTGCGCAGCGCCGCAAAGGCGTGGCCGAGCTCATGCAGAACGATCGAGCCGAAGAAACCGACGGCGCTGAGGACCGCCAGGAGAAAAGGTGCTGAGGCGGAGCTGCTCTCGCCGAGCACGTCGCCGTAGAACTGCGAGAGCCAGAAGATGACGAGGAAGAGAACGAAGAACCAGGACCAGTCGACCGCGATGCGGATGCCGCGGACGTGGAAGAGGGTGATTGGTTTACCGCCGAACATGTCCCCATGGTACGGGGCCATCCGGGTGGGGGTTTCACTTAACTTTTTCGGTGGATCGCCTTAGGGCTGTCGCCCGCAGGGCTCAACGAAAAAGTACAAGACGTTTCACCCCCACCCGGATGGCCCCGTATAAGTTCCGACGATGACGGCGGACAAAGATCGACTGAGGAGCTGGTTGGAGGAGCTGGAGCGGATTGATAGGCCTTCTGCTTCCGAGGGGGAGCGGCGGGCGGCGGAGTGGCTGGTCGGGCGCTTTGGGGAGCTTGGGGCGGAGGCGCGGATCGAGGCTGAGCCTGCCCACGGCACCTACTGGTGGCCGCTGGGAATCGGGGCGGCGCTGGGGGCAATCGGCGGGATCCTCAGCCTGCGAGGGCGACGGCTGCTCGGTGGTGCCCTGGCCGGTGTGGCGACGGCCGGCATGGCCTCGGACTTTCCCCCGGGCAAGCGCTGGATGCGACGCGCCCTCCCCCGCCGCACCACCTACAACGTCGTCTGCGAACTGGGCGCGGCCGGCGCAGAGCGGACCGTCGTCGTCATCGCCCACCACGACGCCGCCCACTCCGGCCTCGTCTTCCATCCAGAGATCCCCAATATCGCCGACCGCCTGGGGATGATCGAGCGCACCGACACCAGCCCGCCGCTGATGGCGCCGGTGATCGGCGGGCCCGCGCTGGCCGCGCTCGGCGCGCTGACCGGCAAGCGCCTGTTCTCCAAGCTCGGAGTCTTCCTCGGGCTCGGGTCGGCCGCGGCGATGACCGAGATCGGCTTGCGCAACGTCGTTCCAGGCGCCAACGACAACGGCACCGCGGTCGTCTCCCTGCTCGCCCTGGCCGAGCGCCTGGTCGTGGAGCCTCCCGAGAACCTGCGGGTGATCCTGCTCTCTGCCGGCTCGGAGGAGTCCTTCAGCGAGGGAATGAAGGCCTTTGGCGAGCGCCACTTCCCGCGGCTACCGCAGGAGAGCACCTTCTTTCTCTGCCTCGAGTCGACCGGCTCGCCGCACCTGCTGGTACTGCGCGGCGAGGGATTCCTGAAGATGCGCGAGTACCCCCCGCGGGCACTGGCCCTGATGGACGGGCTCGCCGAGGAGCTCGGCATCCCGCTCTACCCCAACCTGCGAACGCGCAGCGGCACCGACGGCCTCGAGTCGTCGGCCGCAGGCTACGAGACCGCGGTGATCGCCAGCTGCACGGACCTCAAGCAGCCCGCCAACTACCACTGGTGGCACGACCTCGCCGAGAACGTCGACTTCGACACGGTCGCCGACGGCATCCGCCTCTCCGAGGCCGCGATCCGCCGCCTGGACGCGCGCTGGCTATAGATGCCAAATCCGACTGCGGGGTCGGATTTGGCATCTATAGAGTCCGCGCTCGTGCCTACGCATGACGTATTGGTGATCGGCGCTGGACTTGCCGGACAGAGGGCCGCCCTGGCCGCCGCCGAGCAGGGAGTCTCGGTCGGGATCCTGAGCAAGGTTCATCCCGTGCGCTCACACTCCAACGCTGCCCAGGGCGGGATCAACGCCGCCCTCAACCCGGGCGACTCCTGGGAGTCGCACGCCTTCGACACCGTCAAGGGCTCCGACTATCTAGGCGACCAGGACGCGATCTCGATCATGTGCGAAGAGGCGCCGGAAGAGATCCTCCACCTCGAGCACCTCGGCGTCACCTTCCACCGCAACGAGGAAGGCAAGCTCGGCACCCGCGCCTTCGGCGGCGCCTCAGCCGCCCGCACCTATTACGTCGCCGACATCACCGGCCAGGCGATCATGCACGTCCTCTACGAGCAGCTGATGAAGTACTCCGACTCGGTCGCCCGCTACGAGGAGTGGTTCTGCACGGCCCTGGCGCTGGACGAGAACGGCGAGTGCTGCGGCGTCGTCACCCGCAACGTCGCTGACGGCTCGATGCAGCTGTTCACGGCGAAGGCGGTGATCCTCGCCTGTGGCGGCAACGGCCAGGCCTGGAAGCCGACCACCAACGCGCTGATCTGCACCGGCGACGGGATCGCGATGGCCTACCGGGCCGGCGCCAAGCTGATGGACATGGAGATGATCCAGTACCACCCCACGACGCTGGCGGGCAAGGGCTTCCTGATCACCGAGGGTGCCCGCGGCGAGGGCGCCCACCTGCTCAACGCCAAGGGCGAACGCTTCATGGAGCGCTACGCGCCCAACAAGATGGAACTGGCCTCGCGCGACGTCGTCTCCCGCGCCGAGCAAACCGAGATCAACGAGGGCCGCGGCTTCCCCGACGGCACCGTCGCGCTTGACATCACCGTCGTGCCGAAGAAGCGGATCCACGAGGCGCTGCGCGAGATCGTCCTCGTCGGTCGCGACTTCGCCGGCGTCGACATCACCAAGGAACCGATCCACATCAAGCCCGGCAACCACTACACGATGGGCGGCGTCAAGACCGACGTCGACGGGCGCACCGAGGTCCCCGGCCTCTACGCCGCCGGTGAGACCGCCTGCGTCTCCGTCCACGGCGGCAACCGCCTGGGCGCCAACTCGCTGCTCGACACGCTGATCTTCGGCCGCCGATCCGGCGTCGACGCCGCCGACCGCGCCAAGCGGATCGAGGGCTCACGGCCAACTTCGGGCGTGCTGGAGAACGAGCAGGCGGAGATCGAGGCGATCGCGGCCCGCGAGAAGGGCTCCGGACGCCGGGTCTCGGAGATCAAGCAGGAGCTGGGCGAGACGATGGACAAGAAGGTCGCCGTCTTCCGCGACGAGGCCGGGATCCAGGAAGCGCTGGAGATCGTCCGCCGTCTCAAGCAGGAGGCCCAGAGCGCCTACATCGACGACAAGGGCAGCGTCTTCAACCAGGATGTGCTGGGGGCGATCGAGCTCGGCTACATGCTCGACAACGCCGAGTGCACCTGCGTCGCCGCGCTGGAGCGCAAGGAGAGCCGCGGCGCCCAGTACAGGACCGACTTCCCCGAGCGCAACGACGAGGAGTGGCTCAAACACATCGACCTGCAACAGGGGGACGACGGCCCGGATATCTCATACTCAGAGGTGACGATCACCCAGTGGGAACCCGAAGAGAGGAAGTACTAGGACGATGGCCGAGTACACGCTGAAAGTCCGCCGTTTCCAGCCCGAGAGCGGCGAGGGGCCCTTCTGGGAGGAGTTCAACGTCGACCTCGATCCCACCCTCTCGGTGCTCGACGGGATCCTGCAGGCCAAGGACCGCGATGACGGCTCGCTCTCGGTCCGCTGCTCCTGCAAGGCGGCGATCTGCGGCTCCTGCGGGATGAAGATCAACGGCCAGTCGGGTCTCGGCTGCAAGACGCAGATCGGTGAGGCGCAGGAGCTGGCCGAAAAGAAGGCCAGTGCCGGCACAGGCAATGCCGAGGGCACGCCGGCGATCGTGGTCGAGCCGATGGGCAACATGCCCGTGATCAAGGATCTGATCACCGACATGGAGTCGACCCACTGGGAGAAGATCCGCCGGGTCACCCCGTGGCTGCTCCCACACGGCGAGCCGCCCGAGCGCGAGTACGTGGTCGAGCCGGAGTCGATGATCGACATCACCCAGTCGATGGCCTGCATCCAGTGCGGCGCCTGCGTCTCCTCCTGCCTCTCGATGGAAGCCGACCCCGACTTCATCGGCCCGGCGGCGCTGGCCAAGGCCTACCGCTTCGTCGGCGATCCGCGCGACGCGGAGACCAAGGAGCGGCTCCACGACCTTGCCGAGGACCCGCACGGAATCTACGACTGCACCCACTGCTTCAGCTGCATTGACGCCTGCCCCAAGGGGGTCGCGCCGATGGACCAGATCATGCGGCTACGCCGCAAGGCCGGCGAGGAGGGAATCGACGATCCCCACAACGGCCACAACCACGAGGTGGCCTTCGTCAAGATCATCGAGAGCAAGGGCACCCTCGACGAGGCGCTGCTCCAGCAGGAGTCCTACGCGCCCGGGGTCAAAGGCAAGCTGAAACCCACCAAGGGGGCGATCGAAGGCCTGGGCAAGTCGCTGCCCACCGTGCTGCGCGCGATCAGAAGCGGCAAGGCGCGCTCGCTCCCGAAGCTCATCCCCGGCATCCACCCGAAGCTGCCGGACGGCGCCCAAGACGAGGTCAAGGCGATCTACAAGCACGCCGAGGAGCACCGTGAGGAATTCAACATCTACATCCACGGCGAGGACGACGTCGAACCCGAGCCCGACGAGCCCACCGCCGCGATCCTGGCGGACGAGGCGAAGGCCGCGGCCGATACCGAAGGAGAGTCCTGATGAGCAACGCGCAGATCAAGGTCGCCTACTGGCCCGGCTGCGTCTCGCGCGGCTTCACCACCGAGCTGCACGGCTCGATGGCCTTCACCGCCGAGAAGCTCGGGATCGAGCTGGTCGAACTCGACCGCGCCAACTGCTGCGGCGCCGGCGTGATCGCCGAGCACAACCAGGAGCTCGCCGACACGCTCAATGCCCGCACCTTCGCACTCGCCCAGCAGACCGGGCTGGCGATGATGAACATCTGCTCGACCTGCCAGGGCGCCCAGTCCGAGTGCCAGCAGCGACTCGACGCCGACTCCTCCTACCGCGCTCACATCAACGAGGTGCTGAGCGGCCAGGGCCTCTCCTACGAGAAGGGCAAGGATGGCTTCACGAACAAAAACTTCCTCTGGCTGCTGGTCGAGGACTACGGGCTGGACCGGCTTGCCGAAAAGGTCGAGCGGCCCCTCTCCGGACTGCGCGTCGGCCCCTTCTACGGCTGTTACGTCGTGCGGCCGAAGGAGCGGCTCGGCTACGACGAGTTTCCCGACCGTGACATCTACCTAGAGAAGGTGATCAAAGCGCTCGGCGGCGAGGTGGTCGAGTACGACGGCGCCCGCAAGTGCTGCGGCTTCCCGGTGATCACGATGAACCGTGAGACCTCGCTGCGCCAGGCAGGCACCCACGTCGGTGACGCGATCGACGCCGGCGCCGACTGCCTCGTTACCCCGTGTCCGCTCTGCCACCTGAACCTCGACATGCAGCAGCCCGACGCAGCCAAGGTCGTCAACCGCGACCTCGGCCTCGCCGTGCTGCACCTTCCACAGCTGGTCGGCCTCGCCCTCGGCGGCGAGCCGAAGCAGCTCGGCATGAGCAAGCACATCGCCTCGACCGGCTGGGTCGAGGAGCGTCTCGCCTCCCCGGTCACCGCCTGAGTCGCGATCGCTGGACAACGCTGGTCGTCGTCTCGGCGGCGACGGCGATGCTGCTGCTCGACGTGACCGTGGTCAACGTCGCCCTGCCGGCGATCCGCACGGACCTGAAGGCGAGCTTCGGCGAGCTGCAGTGGGTGATCGACGCCTACGCGCTGACCCTGGCGGCAACGCTGCTCACGTGGGGCTCGCTGGCCGACCGGGTCGGGCGACGCGCGGTCTTCGCCGGCGGGCTATTCGTCTTCACCCTCTGCTCGGCCCTCTGCGGGGCGGCGCCCTCCGCCCTGGTCCTCGACCTCTCACGCGGTGCCCAGGGCATCGGCGCCGCGGCGATGTTCGCCTCCTCCCTCGCCCTGCTGGCCAACGAGTTCGAGGGCGCCGAGCGGGGTTTCGCGCTCGGCGTCTGGGGCGGGATCACCGGCGCCGCGCTCGCCATAGGGCCGCTGGTGGGCGGGGTCCTGACCGATTCGCTCGACTGGCGCTGGATCTTCCTCGTCAACGTGCCGCTCGGCGTAGCCCTGATCGCCGTGACCGCGCGCTCGTTGCCGGAGTCCCGCGACCCGGCGGCGCGCCGGCTCGACCTCGCCGGAATGGCGACGTTCGGCGGCGCCTGCTTTCTCGCCACCTATGGCCTCATCCGCGGCAACGAGGACGGCTGGAGCAGCGCGCCGATCGTAGGCTCGCTGGCCGCGGCGGCGGTCCTGCTCGCGGCTTTCCTCGCGATCGAGCATCGCGGGCGAGCGCCGATGCTGCCGCTCTCGCTCTTCCGCATCCCCGCCTTCGCCGGCACGGCTCTCGTCGCCTTCGCCCAGTCGGTCGCCCTCTACCCCTTGCTCCTCTTCATGGCGATCTATTTCCAGGAAGCTCTCGGCTTCTCACCGACCGCCACCGGGCTGCGCCTCTTGCCACTCACCCTCGTGCTCGCCGCCGTCGCCCCCGTTTCCGGGCGCCTCACCGGCCGTTGGCCGTTGCGGGTCCCGCTCGCGACCGGCCTGGTCCTGATCGGCACCGCACTGCTGCTGATGCGCTCGGTCGACGCGAGCAGCGAATGGACCGTGCTGCTGCCCGGCCTACTGGTCGGCGGGTTGGCAATCGGGGTGATCAGTCCCGCCCTTGCCGCCGCGATGGTCAGCGTCCTGCCGGTCGAGCGCAGCGGCCTTGCCTCGGGCATCAACAACACCTTTCGACAGCTCGGAATCGCGATCGGCATCGCTGGCCTGGGGGCGATCTTCGAGCACAACGCGCGTGGGACGCACAGCCTCCGGGCGGGGATCGTCGACGGTCTCGACGCGGTGCTGCTGGTTGCCGCGGGGGTCGCCCTGCTGGCGGCGGTCGTGACCTGGCCGCTGCTCGGCTCACAGCGCTCTGGCTCCGCCTAGGAACTTCGCTCATCGAGCCCGACCCGGCGCGCCATCCAGCGGGCACCGACGGTGTCGGTGAGGCCGTGGGCGACGATCGAGCAGATGATCGTTATCGCGGCGACGTCGAAGATCAGCTCTCCCTGGCCGACCTTCGACTTGAGCACGAAGAGGGCAAAGAGCATCGAGGCGACGCCCTTCGGCCCGAACCAGGCCATGAACGCCTTCTCGGCCCGCGGCAGGCCGGTACGCACGAAGGAGAGCTGGACCGCGACGGGCCGGGCGATCAATAGGGCGAAGATGACGAAGATCGCCAGCGGCGGGATGCTGTGGTCGAAGCCGGTGGCGACGATCAGGGCACCGAAGACGAAGAAGGTCAGGACCTGGAAGATCGCGCTGGCGTTCTCGGCGAACTCGACGAAGCCCTGCGGGACTTCACGCTCGGTCGCCGCCATCGCGATTCCGCAGACGAAGGCGGCGATCAGTCCGTTGCCGATCGTCACGTCGGAGAGGCCGAAGGCGACGAGCGCGAAGCCGACCGAGTAGATCCCCTCGTAGCGGGCCGTCAGGCCACCACCCGGTAGATGGTGGTGGAGGCGGCCGCCGAGGGCGCCGAGGGCGAGGCCGATCGCTCCGCCGACGAGCGCCTCGCCGACCAGCTTCGCCGCCTCCTCGCCGGGACTTCCGCCGGGCGCCGCCAGAACGAGGAAGAAGAGCACGAAGGGCAGCGCCAGGCCGTCGTTGAGGCCGGACTCGAGGTTGAGGGTGTGACGCACAGCGCTCGGCACCAGGCGGGAGGTGACGACGGCCGAGGTGACGACGGGGTCGGTCGGCGAGAGCACGGCCGCCAGCAGGAAGGCCTCGGCCCAGCTCAGGTCGGGAAAGAGAGCCTTCGCCGCCAGCGCCAGCAGCGCCATCGTGATCGGCATCGCGATCGCCAGGGCGCGGGCTACCGGGCTCCAGTGGCGGCGCAGCAGCTCGCGCTCGACGAACATCCCATCGGAGAAGAGGGTGAGGATCAGCGCCAGCTCGACCAGCTCGACGATTGACTGTTCGGTCGCGTCGACGTTGACGACGCCGGCGGCGGCGAGTCCGATCCCGAGCGCCACCGAGAGCACCGAGGCGGAGAGAACCGTCCCTCGGATCAGCCCCGAGAGCGCCCCCACAATCGCGAGCAGCCCGCCGAACAGCAGCACTGCCTCGCCAAAGCCGATGCCCATGGGCCTCAGCCTATGAGGCCGCGCTCTACGAGCAGCTCCGCCACCTGGACCGCGTTGGTCGCGGCGCCCTTGCGCAGGTTGTCGCCGGCTACCCAGAGATTGAGGCAGCGCTCGTGACTGGGGTCGCGCCGAATGCGACCGACGAGGACGTCGTCGCGGCCGGCGGCATCGATCGCCAGCGGATAGCGGCCGGAGGCGGGATCGTCGATGACCGCGACGCCGGGGGCGTCGGCGAGCAACGCCCGGCACCCGTCGGGCGAGAGATCCTCGCGGGTCTGGACGTTGACCGACTCCGAGTGGCCGGTGAAAACCGGCACGCGGGCGCAGGTGGCGGAGATCCCGACCTCCTCGCCGAGGCCGAGGATCTTGCGCGTCTCCGCCATCACCTTGCGCTCCTCGGTGGTATACGCGTCGCCGTCCACGAAAACCTCGACCTGGGGAAGCACGTTGAAGGCGATCCGGTGCGGGTAGACCGAGGCCGGCGGGTCCTCCTCGCCCTCCAGGACCAGCTGCGACTGCCGGCGCAGCTCTTCAATCGCCTTCTGGCCCGTGCCGGAAACCGCCTGATAGCTGGAGACGACGACACGCTCCAAGCCAACCGCCCGGTGGATCGGCCCCAGCGCCATCATCGCCACCATCGTCGTGCAGTTTGGGTTGGCGACGATCCCCTTATGGGCATCGGCAGCCTCGGGGTTGATCCCGGCGACAACGAGGGGGACGTCCTCGTGCATGCGCCAGTAGCTGGTGTTGTCGACGACGACGGCCCCGGCGTCGACCAGCTTCGGCGCCCACTCGGCGCTGACGGCGCCACCGGCGGAGGAGAGAACGACATCCAGGCCCTGGATCGTGTCGTCGCTCAGAGCGCGAACCTCGAGCTCGCCCTCCCCCCACGCGATCGACCTGCCCGCCGAACGCTCGGAGGCGAACGGGACCACCTCGGAAGCCGGAAACTCACGCTCCGCCAGCACCGCCAAGATCGTCGACCCGACCGCCCCGGTGGCGCCAAGGACCCCGACTCTGTATCCGTCGCCGGCCATCTCGCCGAGTATGACCGGGCTCAGCCGCTGACCGTGGGACGGTGCTGGGCGCCCATCGGGTCCTCTGGCTTGACCGCGTCGGCGCCGAGCTCGAAAGCTTGGTGGAGGGCACGGACAGCGTCGGGAACCCGGTCGGCGGAGATGACGCAGGAGATCTTGATCGGGGAGGTGGAAATCATCTCGATGTTGATCCCCTCGCCGCCGAGCACCTCGAAGACCTTGGCGGCGACGCCGGGGTGGGAGCGCATGCCGGCGCCGACGATCGAGACCTTGCCGATCTGCTCTTCGCTGCGGACACCCTGACT
This sequence comes from uncultured Solirubrobacterales bacterium, assembly GCA_963716735.1. Lineage (GTDB taxonomy): Bacteria > Actinomycetota > Thermoleophilia > Solirubrobacterales > 70-9 > VRUE01. The sequence goes on along the minus strand of OY970321.1, from coordinate 2,459,721 downwards.
GACGTCGAGGGTGCTGACGGTGTCGGTCGCGACGGTCAGATCGGAGCGGTCGACGGTGAAGGAGAGGTCCGCAAGCGCGTTGTCGCCGACCGGCTCGTTCTGGATGATCACGTCGACGTTGATGCCGGCCTCGGCCAGCGCGGTGAAGATCCGGCCGGCCACGCCGGGTTCGTCGCGGACGCCGGTCAGGGTCACCCGCGCCTCGCCGTCGGAGTGGGTCACTGCGGTTACGAAAGGCTGCTCCACGCTCTCCTGCTCACTTTCCTCTTCGCTGACCACGAGGGTACCGGGGCCGTCCTCGAAGCTGCTGCGGCAGTGGATGCGGACGCCGTTGTTGCGCGCGTACTCGACCGAGCGCAGCTGCAGCACCTTGGCGCCCGAAGCCGACATCTCGAGCATCTCCTCGTAGGAGGCGACGGGCAGCTTGCGCGCGTCGGGGACGATGCGCGGGTCGGCGCTGAAGATGCCGGCGACGTCGGTGTAGATCTCGCAGACGCTCGCCTCGAGGGCGGCGGCGAGGGCTACGGCGGTGGTGTCGGAGCCCCCCCGTCCCAGCGTGGTCACGTCCTGGCTGTCGGTCGAGACGCCCTGGAAGCCGGCGACGAGGACGATCCGGTCCCCCTCGAGGGTCTCGCGGATACGCTCGGCGCGCACGTCGACGATCTTCGCTTTCGTGTGGAAGGAGTCGGTGACGATGCCCGCCTGCGACCCGGTCAGCGATATCGCCTGGTAGCCCATGTCGTGGATCGCCATCGCGCAGAGCGCGCACGAGATCCGCTCGCCGGTCGACAGCAGCATGTCCATCTCGCGAGCCACCGGCCGCTCGGAGATCTCCAGCGCCTGGGCGACGAGCTCGTCGGTCGTCTTGCCACGGGCCGAGAGGACCGCGACGACGCGGTTGCCGGCCTCGCGCGCGGCGACGATCCGCCGCGCGGCGCGCTTGATCTCCTCGGCTCCGGCAACCGAGGTGCCACCGAACTTCATCACGACTATGTCGGAATTCGGGTCGTTCATCGCGAATGCCTGAGGATAGTCGCGACCGGTCGAGAGGGCTGGGAGCCGATCGACTTTGCGCCCCGGCCCCCGGAGGTCGGCATTTTGTTATCCAAATCTTCTCAATTTCGAAACAGAGAGTTCACGGGCTGGAAGCGCGGGTCGGGCAGGGTCTCATTCCATGCTGGTAGAACCGCCGGCCTCCCAGTCGCCTGAGACGCCCCTGCGCATCGCGAACCTCGAGGTGCGCCCTGCCGAGCTGCAGGTGCTGGTCGACGAGCGCAGGGTGGGCTTCACCGTCCGCGAGTTCCAGCTCTTCTTCCTGCTGTTCAAGCGGATCGACAGCGTCGTACAGCGGCCCGAGATCTACCGGCTGATGTGGGGAGGCGAGATGCCGCGCCGCAACCGCTCCGTCGACGTGCTCGTGCGCAAGGTGCGGGCCAAGCTGGAGCAGGCCGCGCCCGAATGGCAATACGTGCACACCCACTTCGGAATCGGCTACCGCTTCATGCCCGAACGACCCTAGCCGCGGGAGCGCCGCGAAAGTGCGCTAGATCACGCTTCAAGATATATCGATCTGATATATCTTGAAGCTATGGAGTTGAGCGCAACCGCCTACGTGATCCTCGGCATGGTCAGCCGCGAGCCGCGCTCTGGCTACGAGATCAAAGCGGCTGTCGACAATACGACCCGCTTCTTCTGGGCGGCCAGCTACGGGCAGATCTACCCGGAGCTGAAACGGCTTTCCGAGGCCGGACTGATCGAGGGCATCGATGCCTCGCGCGGCGATCGCAAGCGGACCGTCTACGCGATCACCGCTGACGGCGAGGCCGAGCTGGTGGACTGGCTGCGACGGCCGCCGGAGACCATCGAGATGCGCGAAGAAGGGCTCTTGAAACTCTTCTTCTCGGGCGCGTTGGAGCCCGCTGAGGCAGTCGAGACGTTGCGCGCGATGCGGGCCATACGCCTTGACCTGAGCGAGCGCCTGCACGCGATGGAGCCCGAAAAGGCCGAGCTGAAGGACCCCTTCCCGCTGATGGTCCTGCAGGCAGGGATCGAGTTCAACGAGTGGTTTGCCGGGTGGTGCGAGCGAATGGAAGCCCAGCTGCTCGAGCCGGCACGAGAGAAAGGAAGCAGCTGATGTTCGACTCACTAGCCCGCCTCGCCGACGGCAAGGCCCGCCGGATCGGCCTCTTCGCAATCGTCTTCTTCCTCCTCGCCGGCGTCCTTGGCGGGTCGGTGGCCTCACGGCTGGACCCATACGGCGCCGACGATCCGTCCACCGAGACGGTGCAGGCGAGAGAACGGCTCCAGGACGCCGGCCTGCGCGTCCCGGCCGTGCTCGCGATCGTCGAGAACGCCCCGGTCTCGGCCCCGGCGACCCGCAGGCGAGTCGAGGCACTGGAGGACAGCGTCCGCCGTCGCGCCGACGTCAAAGCGGTGACCGGCTACTACGACACCCACTCCCCCGTCTTCGTCTCCCGCGATCGCCGCTCCACCTACTTCGCGATCTCGCTGAAGGCGACCGAGGACAAGCAACTGCAGGAGGTGGGCGCCGAAGTCGCCGATCAGCTCTCGACCCATCCCGGCGTCGTCGTCGGTGGCTTCGCGGTCGCCCAGGAGCAGGTCAACAAGCAGGTCGAGAAGGACCTGCGCATGGCCGAGATGCTCGCCTTCCCGTTGCTCTTCCTGCTCTCGCTGCTCTTCTTCCGCAGCCTCGTCGCCGCGCTGTTGCCGCTGATGATCGGCGGCATGGCGATCGTCGGCACCTTCCTCATCCTGCGGATCGCCAGCGAGGTCGGCTCGATCTCGATCTTCGCCCTCAACCTGACCACGGCGCTGGGGTTGGGCCTGGCGATCGACTACAGCCTCTTCGTCGTCTCGCGCTACCGCGAGGAGATCGCCAAGAACGGACCGGGGCTGGCGGCCATGCGGCGGGTGATGGCCACCGCGGGCCGGACCGTGCTCTTCTCCTCGCTCACCGTCGCGGCGGCACTCGCCTCGCTGCTCGTCTTCCCCCAGCGCTTCCTCTACTCGATGGGCCTCGGTGGTGCCCTGGTCGCCCTCTTCGCCGCGCTGATCTCGTTGACGGTGCTGCCAGCCGTGCTGACCCTGCTCGGCACGCGGGTCAACGCGCTCTCGCCGCGCTTCCTGCAGCGTCGCGCCGAGGCCGACACCCGGCCCGACGAGAGCGGCTTCTGGTACCGGCTCTCGCGCTTCGTCATGCGCCGCCCGGCGCCGGTGGCGACCTTCAGCGCGCTGCTGCTGATCGTCCTCGGCCTGCCCTTCCTCGGGATCAAGTTCAACACCGTCGATCCCACCGTCCTACCGACGTCGGCGAGCGCTCGCCAGGCCTACGACACGGTCAGTGAGGAATTCCCGCCATACCGGGAGACGCCGATCTGGATCGACTTCGAAGGCCGCCCGAGGGCGGCGGCACGGTTCGCCGCCCAGGTGCGCGGGGTCGACGGGGTCGCCGAAGTCGCCCCACCGCAACGGCTGCGAGGCGGTGTGACGGCACTCCAGGTCATCTCCGCCAACCCCTTCGTCTCCGAGGCCAGCCAGACGACCGTGAAGCAGATCCGCGCCCTGCGGCCACCGCCGGGCTCGACTGCTTTGGTCGGCGGAGCAACCGCGGACTTCATCGATCTGCAGAGCAGCCTGGTCCGCCACCTGCCGATCGTGCTCGCGATCGTCATCGTCTCGACCCTGACGATCCTCTTCCTGATGACCGGCTCGGTCATCCTGCCGATCAAGTCGCTGATCATGAACTTCCTCAACCTCAGCGCCGTCTTCGGCCTGCTCGTGCTGATCTTCCAGGACGGCAGGCTGGAGGGGTTCCTCGACTACTCGAGCCCGGGGGCGATCGAGCAGACGATGCCGATCCTGCTCTTCGCAGTCGCCTTCGGCCTCTCCACCGACTACGCCGTCTTCCTGCTCTCGCGGATCAAGGAGGCGCGCGACGACGGTGCCTCGGACTCCGAGTCGGTCGCGATCGGGCTCGAGCGGACCGGGCGGATCGTCACCGCGGCGGCGCTGCTGTTCGCGGTCGCGATGGCGGCCTTCGCCACCTCGCAGATCATCTTCATCAAGGAGAACGGGGTGGGTACGGCGCTGGCCGTGCTGATCGACGCCAGCATCATCAGGGCACTGCTTGTCCCCTCGCTCATGGAGCTGCTCGGCAAGTGGAACTGGTGGGCGCCGGCGCCGCTGCGGCGGCTGCACGAACGCTTCGGGATCAGCGAGTCCGCGAGGCCCGAGGCGGCGCGGTAGGCGGAGCCTGCCGGGCGGCCGGTCGCTTGGCGACTGGCCGTTCGGCGACGGTCGATTCTTCCGGCGAGGCATCGAAGAGCGAGGGTTCGAACCCGGTCAGCGCCGGTTCGGCAGCGTAGCCAAGCAGTTCGAGGCCGAACAGCTCCTCGACGCTGCGCAAGAAGGAGAAGTGGTTGAAGTAGGCGTCTTCTTCGACCGTGCCGGGGGCCAGATAGGGGGAGATCAGCAGCATCCCCACCTGACCGCCCCCGCCGATCGGTTTGACCGGCCCGGTGGCGGGTGGTTCGGTACTCGCCGGCGCCGGGGGGGCGGGCAGGTTCGGGTATTCGGGGGTGGCGCAGCAGGAGCTGATGTCGGGTTCTGGGGCTGTCCGGGACGCCTGGTCAAAGGTGATCGCAATCAGACCGCCTTCTTCTTCATAGGCGGCGGAGGCGGTGATTTCCGGCACCACGGTTTTGAGGAAGCCTTCAGCCGCGAGCAGGCCGGCGGGCTGGTCGGGGGCGCACGGCGTATCGCTGCCGTCGTGGCAGGCGTTGGGGACGATGTAGGAGAAGGACGGCGTGTCTTTCGGATCCTTCAGGTCCGTGGCGAGCTGGTCAAGGCTGCCTTCGTGCCGCACGGCTTCGGGGTCTTCGCCAAGTGCGGCGAAGTAGGCGAACGGCTTGCGCCAAGCGGCCACCGGGTCGGGTTCGACGTAAGCCTTCCAGGTCAATTTGGCTTCGGTGAGCTGCCCGGGCAGCGTTTTGGTCTCCGCCGGATAGACGCAGCCTTCGCCTTCCACCTGGCCTTCGGCGCTCACCGTGCCGGGCGCTACCGGCGTGTTTTCGGGACAGTTCTGCGCGGTCTGCGGCGTCGGGCCTTGGCCGCTGAGCAGGGCTATCTCGTTGGCCAGCCCGCCCTCGGAAACGGCGTAGTAGTTGGCGAGCAGCTTGCCTTCGCCGGCGAGGGTTTCGGACAGGTATGGCACGGGGGATTCCTCGCCGAAGGCTTCGTCGTAGCCATGACCATCGAGCACGATCAGGAAGACGTGCTTGATCTCCGGCAGCGGTTCTTTTCCTTCTTCAGGGTCAAAAGGCACCGGGTTGGGGGCGGGGGCCGATTCGGCTCCGGACGTTTCTTCTTCTAGAGGCGCCGAAAGGGGCACTTCGGGGGAAGCGACGAGTGCCGGCGTTTCCGCGACGTATCCCGCCGGTTCTGCCACCGGTTCTTCCGGTTCGCTTTCCGTAACTTTCGGCCCTCCCATTTCTTCGAGGATGATCGATGCCGCGCCAGCGCCCTGGGCCACGGGGTCGGTGACCGAGCCGAGCACGACGCCGGCCGCGAGCAGCGCCATCACGGCTATCGCCGCGACCTGCGGCGACGGCATGAAACTCCATGGCCCGCCTTTCTCGGCAGCACCCTCCTTTGCCGCCGCGGGGGCGTCCGCCGGCGCGACCGGTTTCCCGTTTGCGCCGATCCCGCCACGACGTCCTCGCTCCTTCAGAGCCCCAACGCGATCCCCTACCACCGCCGGCAATGGCCCGCTCCTTGCCCCGCACCGCAGGCAGTAACGCTGGCTCACCTCAAGCGCTTCACCGCAGTCCGCACAGGTCCCGGCCCCTGGCCGTCCGGAGTCCGCGTCGCCATTGGAATTGCTCACTGACATGCAGTCTCATGACCCACCCGGGGCAACTTGTGAAGATCCTGAGTACGCGTTTTAACACTCTGGTTACCAACCGTTCACAGACCGACAACACCTCACCTCAAGGGGTCGCGACAATCGCTCTGCCTTGACCGACGTCTCGCTTCCTCCGGTTCCGCAGCCCGATCTCACGCCGTCACAATCCACGGCGCCGGGGGCATCGCATGAGCTGGAGATGACGGCTCCGATCCCACCTTCGGCAGTTCAGAGCGGGGACCAATGCCCGTCCTGTGGGGCGGCGCTTGCGGCCGACCAGCGTTACTGCCTCGAGTGTGGGCAGCGGCGCGGCGATCCCCGCCTGCCCTTCATGGACGCAGTGGTCCTCATGGACGCCGTGAAACAGCCCCGGCAGACCCCTCCCCCGCGGCCGAAAAAGAAGAGAACGGGCATCTCTCCCAACGCGGCGCTGATCGCCGGGGTCGGGACGCTGCTGCTGGCGCTCGGCATCGGCGTCCTGATCGGGCGCTCGGGCCATCAGGAAGTGGCCCAAACGGCGGCGGCGCCGCAGATCATCAAGGTTGGCGGTGGCGGCGGGGAAGCCGCTTCGACCGCCTCGAAAGGCAAGAACTCGACCGGCGGTGGCGCTGCCGACGCGAAGACCAAGAAGCAGAAAGCGGCGGCGCTGAAGCAGGCCGAAGAGCACCCCGCGGCCGAAGAAGTCCTCAAGCCCGCCGATGATGTGAACCTCGCACCGCCAACGGTGAAGCCGGGCGATAAGTGCGAAGAGGGAGCCGCCGGCTGCGAAGGTGGCGAGTTCACCGGGAATTTCTTCGGCGAATGAGCACGAGACCGAAACTCGGCGACGAGCTGCTGGTCGACCTCGAACGCCGCCGTGACCAGCTGATCGCCCGCGTCGCCGAGCTGCAGTGGGACCTCGGCGGGCTCGTCTACGAGATGGCGATCCGCAACCGGGTCAAGGTCGAGGTCCTGGTCAAGCGCGCGGTCACGCTGCAGGACGCCGACGCGGAATTGAGCGAGGTCGAACGCATCGTGCGGACCGAGGAGACCGGCACGGCCGGCTCCTGCTCCAACTGCAGCGCGCCGCACAGCAGCGGCGCGACCTTCTGCTGGCAGTGCGGCCAGCCACTGTTGCCGCAGGTCTCCAGCGACGCGATCCTGCGCCGGTAGACGGCCCGATCCTCCCCCGGCGGGGTAGACGGGATGGCGGGTGCGCCTCTGCGTGAATTGAACCCCAGCGCTGCGCGCCGGGGTGAATCTGGTGCGCGGCTTTGCCGCGCAGGAGCCGGATTGCATTTCCGCCGCTTCGCGACATTCCCGCAGAGGCGCACCCGCCATCCCGTCAAGTCACCCGAGCTCTCAAGCCTGGGCGGTACCGGCGTTCGCTTAGCGAGGATGGTGAATCGACCAGCTAGCCGAAGCGGCCGCTGACGTAGTCGCGAGTTCGCGGGTCGACGGGGTGGGCGAAGATCGTCTCGGTGTCGGCGAACTCGATCAGGGTGCCGGAGGGCTCGCCGCCGGCCGCGTCGAGGCTGAAGAAGGCGGCCCGGTCGGCGACGCGCGCCGCCTGTTGCATGTTGTGGGTGACGATGACGATCGTGAAGCGCCCTTTGAGGCTGTGCATGAGCTCCTCGATCGAGGCCGTGGCGATCGGGTCGAGCGCCGAAGCAGGCTCGTCGAGAAGCAGGACATCGGGTTCGATCGCGATCGCGCGGGCGATGCAGAGCCGCTGCTGCTGGCCGCCGGAGAGTCCTAGGGCGCTGTCCTTGAGCCGGTCCTTGACCTCGTCCCAGAGCGCGGCCCCCCGCAGCGCCTGCTCGACCCGCTCGTCGAGGCCGTGCTTGAGACCCAGGTTGCGCGGCGCCCAGGCGACGTTGTCGTAGATCGACTTGGGAAAGGGGTTCGGTTTCTGGAAGACCATGCCGATCCGGCGCCGCACCTCGACCCGGTCGACGTTGCCCGCGTACATGTCGTGCCCGTGGTAGAGGACTTGCCCCTCGATCCTGAAGCTGGGGACAGAGTCGTTCATCCGATTGAGGCTGCGCAGAAAGGTGGTCTTGCCGCAGCCCGAAGGCCCGATCAAGGCGGTGATCTGACCGCGCGGGATTCGCAGCGAGACCCCAGCGAGAGCTTTTTTCCGGCCGTAGAAGACAGAGACGCCGCGGGCTTCGAAGACCGCTTCCGGGGTGACGCTGCGCCGACCGTTGGGGTCCACAGCGACGGCGTCCGGGTGGGGCGACAGCCCGCTCTGGATCCGGACCCGCGACAGTGGCATGGCCAGATCACGGTCCTGGCTTGCGTCAAAGCCACTCATGAGGTCAGCTTCCTCTTGCTGCGCGCGAGCAGCGCCCGGGCACCGAGACTGGCGAAGAGGATCAACGACACCAGCATCAGGGACAGCCCCCAGGCCTGGGTGAAGCCTTCGGGGTTTCCTTCTTCTGAGAGTTCGTAGATCCTCACCGGAACGTTCGGCAGCGCTTCGAAGGGATTGATGGAGAAGCGACTTGCGTCGAACACCGAGGTGGCAAAGATCAGGGGGGCCGTCTCACCCGCCGCCCGGGCGACGGCAAGCACCGTCGAGGTGACTATCCCCCCGAGAGCGCTGGGCAGGATGACGCCAAGCACAGAGCGCCAGCGGGCTACTCCGAGCGCATCCGCGGCTTCACGCATGCTGCTGGGGACGAGGAGGAGGATCTCCTGGCTGCTGCGTGCGATCAAGGGCAGCTCGATGATCGCCAGCGCCACCGACGCGGCGAAGCCGGACTGCTTTTTGTGGTTCACGAGCAGACCGAAGATGAAGAGGCCGATGATGATCGAGGGCAGGCCGTTCATCAGGTCCAGCGTGTGCCGGATCAGGGCGGCCGCGCGGTTGCCGGCGAACTCGGTCAGGAAGAGCGCGATCAGAACGCCGAGCGGCATCGCGATCGCCGTCGCGATCAGCACGATGATCCCGGTTCCGAGCAGCTCCGGCCCGATTCCGGTCGGTGCGGCGGTGAAGACGAAGTCGAGGTCGAGCGCCTTGGCGCCGCGGGCGACGACCGTGTAGACGACGATTCCGAGCACGGCAATGGCGAGAACCGCGGCGGCGGTTGCGCCGTATTCAGTGGCCCTGCTGAAGACCTGCCGGCGACGCAGATTGCCGCTCGGGGTCAGCGGGGCGCTCGGATCTGGGATGCCGCCGCTGCTCACCGCGCCACCGCCCCCTGGTAGCTGAATCGCCTGCCGATCCACTGCGCGAACAGGTTCGAGAGCAGTCCGATGACCAGCAGGATCGTCCCCAAGTAGAAGAGCGACGCTTTGTGCATTTCGGTGAGCGCCCCCGGAAACTGGTTGGCGATCCGCGCGGCGAGGGTGTCGCCGGTCTTGAACAGCGAGGCGTGGATTTCCGAGCCCGCCCCGACGACCTGAGAGACCGCGATCGCCTCGCCGAGCGCGCGACCGAGGCCGAGCAGCGAGGCGGCCACCACGCCGGAGGAGGTCGAGGGAAGAACAACACCCCGCACCACCTCCCAGCGAGTGGCGCCGAGCGCGCCTGCTCCATCCTGTACGTCCTGCGGAACCGCGAGGAAGAGGTCACGCGAAATCGAGGCGATGATCGGGATAACCATGATCGTCAGGATCAGGCTTGCGGTGAAGATGCTCGCGCCGGTCGTTTCCGGCGAGCCGAAGATCGGGATGAAGCCGAAAGCGCCGTGGAGCCAAGGCTCGATGTGTTCGTGGACGAAGGGGGCCAGGACCAGGACGCCCCAGAAGCCGAGGATCACGCTCGGGATGGCGGCCAGCATCTCAACCAACGGTGAGACGACCCCACGCACCCCGGCGGGCGCGAGAAGGCTCAGGTAGAGGCCGATCGCGATCGCGATCGGCGCCCCCAGAAGCAGGGCGAAAAAGGAGCTGACGAGAGTCCCGAAGAGCAGCGACCCGGCGCCGAAGACACCGAAGTTGGGCTGCCAGGTGGCGTTGAAGACGAAGCCAAAACCGAACTTCGAGATCGCCGGACTGGCGCCGTTGACGACTTCATAGCCGATCAGCAGGATCACGGCGACGGCGAGCAGCGCCGCGAGAAGGCACACGCCGAAGAGCAGCCCGTCACCGATCCGATCGATCCTCTGAAGCCTGCTCGCCGAGCGGGCGCTTCGCGCCGGTCTGGGCTCCGCCACACGTGCCGAGTTCACCGTCATACCGCTCATCGGCGCGCAGCGTAGTGGAGATTGTCGGCCCGAAACAGTGCTTATCCCGATTTTCACAAAAGTGAAACAACTGTTCACAGTTCGGTAACAACCGGAAAAGCACTATTACATTTTTATAACCACATCTTTCACGAGATTGACACATGTTTGTGACTCCTTACCCCAATGCTATGCCGCGCCCGGGCCGCACCCTGCGCCCGCCAGATGACATCGAAACGAGTCGAAAGGAATTCTCTTGAATCGCATTAGGTTGCTTGGGGTAGCCATCGCGGCCGTCATGGTCATGGCGACGGGAGCGGCCAACGCCTCTGCCGCAGGCCTTACCGGAGCCGGTTCCACGCTGGTCGCGCCCCTGATGGCCAACTGGATCAACGGCTTCGAAATCAAGGAAGGCATCCCGGTCAAATACGGAGCGGTCGGCTCCGGAACGGGGATCGCACAGATCACCGCACGGACCGTCGACTTCGGCGCCTCCGACGCGCCGCTGACCCCCGAACAGGCCGCTAAGTGCAACGGGTGCGTTCAGATCCCGTGGGCGCTGACGGCGACTGGCGTCGGGTTCAACATCCCGGGCGTCAAGAAGCTGAACCTCACGGGTTCGATCCTCGCCGGCATTTACTTCGGCAAGATCACGAGCTGGAACGACGCCAAGATTCAGAAGATCAACCCGAAATCACACCTGCCCAATCTCCCAATCACCCCGGTATTCCGCAGCGACGGATCCGGTGATACCTACACCTTTACGAACTACCTGTCGAAGGTCAGCAAAGCCTGGAAGAACGAAGTTGGCTACGCGACCTCGGTGGGCTTCACCCACGGCGTCGGCGCCAAAGGCAACGCCGGCGTCACCTCGACGGTCACCTCGACCAAAGGGGCCATCGGCTACATCTCGGCCTCCTACCTGATCGCGGCGGGTCTGGGAGCAGCCGCACTCAAGAACGAAGCCGGCAACTACGAGCTGCCGAACCTGAAAAACATCGAAAGCGCGGCGTCGGTGGTCACGAAAGTCCCGCCGAGCAACGAGATCAGCATCACCAACCCGCCGAAAAAGGCCTCGATCGCGTATCCGATATCGACGTTCACCTACGCGATCGTTCCGCACGACGCCCCCCAGAAGGGCTTCCTGCAGCAGTTCATCAACTACGCGATCACGATCGGCCAGAAATACGGAGCGGCGCTTGACTTCGCACCGCTGCCGAAAGTGGTCCTCAGCGCGGCGAAAAGCTCGACCGGCGCGCTCTAGGGGCGAGACCCGACGTCGCGCCGGTCAGGCAAATGCCTGGCTGGCGCGGCGGCGCAGGTCCGCGTTGAGCATCCCCGTCACCTGACTGGGACGCTCGCCGGCGGCGGGGATCGCGTCCCCGATCAGGCCGCTGGCGCGAAAGCCGTAGAGCGGCGCATCGAAGCCCGCGGCGCGGATCTTGCGGACGAGCTGTACAGCCGAAGGCGTGTCAGCGCCGGGACCGCAGAGGACGATCGCGGTCGGCTCGAGGGCGCCGAGGGCGCGCTCCATGCGCTCCTCGCCGAGCTCGTCGGAAAGCATCAGCACGCGGAAGCCGGCGCGGCGCAGGGTGAGGTCGAGCGCCTGGGCGTGAACCGCCTCCACCTCGGAGCCCCGACTCGAGTCGAGCAGCAGAATTCCGGCGGGACGCGAAGCAGCGGAAGCCAGGCGGCGGGCACCGTGCAGCCAGCCGGTCGCCCAGCGGGAAGCGAACTCCAACTCCGCCTCGCGCTCGGGGTCGGCGGCAAGCTCGTCGACCGCGGGAAGCAGCATCTCCTCCACGGTCCGCTCCAGCGGCCGGACGGCGAGGCTCTCCTCGACCGCGCGGTCGGCGGCGTCCTCGTCGAAGCTCTCGAAGGCCAGGCGCAGGCTGTCACCGCTGGCCGGCGCTTCCTGGCGCTGGCGGGCAAGCTCGATCGCCGAGGAGATGTTGCCGGTGGTGGCGAGTGCGTCGCGCAGCGTCTGCAGCTCGACCAGCTCGTAGTTGCGGTGGTTGCCGACGGTGCGCTTCGGCACCGGGTAGCCATAGCGACGCTCCCAGCTGCGCAAGGTGTTGGGGCTGACGCCCAGCACTTCGGCGGCGGCATTGGTGCGGATTCCCGGCATGCGCAGCATTCTGGCACCCGTTTTCGGGGTTTACACCAGTTATGGACAGATTTCAGGAATCTGTCAGCGATCTTGCAAAGGCTCTAAGACGCCGACGCCGACCGGCTGGCCGAGCGAGCGTGCCCGCCACATCGCCTCGTCTGCCTTGTGCAGGAGCTGGTCGGCCTCGTTGCCGTGCTCCGGACAGGCGACGACGCCGGCCGAGATCCCGATCCGTAAGCCCCCGGCACGCTCGAGGTCGTCGAGCTGGCTCAGCAGCCGCTCCGCCATCTGCACGCCGCCGACCGTGCTCTGACCCGGCGCCAGGACGCAGAGCGCATCCTCCTCGAGGCGGAAGGTCTCATCGACGAGCCGCACGCTCTCACCGAGCGCCGCACCGACGACGGCCAGGGCGGTCTGACGGCCCCCGCTGACATCGTCGTCACGCGCTCCCGGGCCCTCGACGTCGAAGACGGCCAAGACAAACGGCTGCTCGTAGCGCCGGTGGCATTCGAGCAGCTGGTCGAGCCTGCGGCGCATCTGGCCGGCGCGGTACAGGCTCGGGTGCTCGTCCTCCAAGACGGCGGGGGAACCGTCGCGCTCCCAGAGCGTGCCAACCGCGGTCGCCGTAACCGAACCGAACTCCTCGGCCAATTTCTGCGCCGCGGCGGCGAACAGTGCCGCGTTCCCGCCCGCCATCTCGTCGTGCAGCTTGCCCAGCAGCGATGCCTGCAATGAGGAGACTTCGCGGGCAAGCTTGCCGGCGCCGGAGCCGTCGCCCATGTCGATTCGTGTGGGGGCGTCCGTCGCCACGCCGAGACATTGGCGAAGCGAGCGGACGCCAGTGCGTCAAAAACTCGCAATTTGCGGGTTGACACCCGTCTAGTCGATTTGGCCACTAAGGACCGTTGAAGCTCCCCGCGAAGCAGGGGCCGCCGCCACAGTCGTCCGCCGCCAGGATCGCCCCGGCAAAGAAATCGGAGACCAGCTGCTGCTCCGCGGCCGCCGCGCGGGGAGCGCCGTGGGGATCTTCGCCGCCGCGGTTCGGCAGGTTCTCGTAGGGAGGCGGAGGGACTCCGATCTGGGACCCGGGGTTAAGCGGGTCGTCGCGAACCGGGCCGATGTCCCAGTAGTAGATCGCCGAGCCCGTGTACGGATAGCTGTCGATCGACGGCACGCCCCAGAGCACGTCCGTGTCGGGCCAGCGGCCGGCGAAGAGAACCGGACGGTGCGCGGCCGCACCAACCGTGCGCGCCTCGACGTCGGCCTGGTAGTTGGTCACCTGGTGATCGCCGAAGGCGACGTTCATCAGGACCTGGTGGGCCGGCGTGCCCGGCAACGGGTCATCGGTCATCCGGTGCGCATAGCCGTTGGGCTCGCCGCGGTCCCAGAGCATCTGGATCAGGTCGAGGACCAGGGGCCGCGCCGTTTCGTCCGGGTAAGACGGATAGAGGACCTGGGCGAACTGGTCGAAGTCGACCGAGCGAGGCAGCAGCACGGAGTAGTTCATCGCCGGCACGCCGAGCGAGGCGCGGGTGAAGTCCGGCGCAACCGCGGTCAGGGCGCCGCCCATGATCCCACCCTGGCTGTTGCCGTTGTAGTAGAGCGCGCGGGTGTCGAGCACCGAGCCGCTGCCGAGGGTCCCGTCCTGGTGGAAGGCGGGGCTGGTGGTGAAGCCCGACGGGCTGATCATCGCCCGCCCCAGGTAGAGCTCGTCGAGCAGCCCCTGCTGGAGGCGATCGGGGATCGCCGGGAAGCGCGAGAGATCCTGCAGGGCGAAGACCGCCACCGGCACGTCGCTTTCGGACATGCCGATCTCGTCGGTGGCGCACTGGACGATCCCGTGTGCCTGGCTGAGGCTGCGCTGCGGGCCCGACCCCACCTCGGAGGCGCTTCCGAACAGACCGTGCCCGTAGAGCGAGGGCCGCCCCGACTCGGCCGGGCCACTGGCGACCGAGGCCGGGACGATGCAGTCGAAGTTGGCGGTCCAGGTGCCGTTCTGGAGCGGCGAGCCGCCGGAGTCGAGCTGGAACGTCCCGCCCGGGGCGCAGCTGGGAAACAGGTAGCAGGGCACCTGGAGGGTGCCTTTCACCCGGCGGGCGATTTGCCCGGGGTTCGGTTCGTCTTCGACGTTGAGCACCTGGAAGCTCGGCGAAGTTCCCTGCGGGACGCCGTCGGCGAGATCGGTGTCGCCGAGCTGGGCGAAGGCGTCGTCGCGCATCGCCAGCTCGCGGCCGGCGTTGTTCCGATCGCTCGCCACGGTGAAGTCCCAGGCGAGGTAGAGGTCGCTACGGCCGATGCCGGACCTCTTCAACCGCTTGAAGATGTCCCGGAAGTGCTTGCGGCGGGCGTCGATCTCCGGCTGCTTGGAAGGAACGCGATCGCGGTAGTAGCGGAATGCCGCCGGTGCTTCGATCTTCTCGCCGGCGGCGTTGCGCAGGTGGCGCAGGGCAACGATGTAGCGGTGGCCGGACGCGAAGTTGACCGCCGGATGGATCTCGAGCGCGGCTTTCGAGGGGTCGGAGGCGGTGGAGTCGATCTCAACCCAGATCGGCCAGCGCTTGCCCGTTTCCGCATCGAGCACGACGACGGGCGTGTTGCGCTGCGTGTAGCGGCCGATGTGGTTGATCGGCACAGCTCCGGTGGCCTCGACGTCGGCCACGGTGTCGATGTCCGGCACCTCGAGCAGGATCGTCGCGCCCTGGCTAAAGCCGTCGGAGGCGTTGTAGGGGTCGGCCGCGATGTGCGAGCCGAGCACGTTGGCCGGCATGCCCGCGGTCTTGAAGTCGATACGGCGGCCGGTGGGGCTGCCCGGGTCCGGGGTCGTGTAGTAGTCGTCGGGGAAGGGCAGCATGCAGAGCGCGTTGCCCGGTTCGGCGATGAAGTCGCAGTTGGCCGCATTCGACATATCGATCGGCGGCAGCCGGTGCGGCTTGCCCTGCGAGGGATGCGAAGAGTGGCCCGCCTTACCATGCGAATGCGACGGCGGCGAGCCGATCGCGACCGCCGATCCGGCGAATGCCAGGGCCATCGTCACCGCGGCAGCCACCAAGCGAGTCCTCATCGATTCCCTCCGAACCTCGGAGGTCGGCCCCCTGCCGGCCCCGTCGATCGAGACGTGCCGGACCTCTTTCCAGACCCTGTGCTTACCCGGTAGATATAGGGGCAAACGCCATCCCTAGGATGAGATCGACCATGACGGAGGAGAGGAAGCAGGTCAACTGGCGTGGCTGGGCGGTGGGCATCCTGGTCGCGATCGTCGTCATCGTCGCCCTGCAGAACTCCCAGCAGGTGAGGGTCGACGTCCTTTTCGTCACCGTCGACGCCCCGCTCATCGTCACCCTCCTGGCGGCCGTCGCGATCGGCGCGCTGATCGGCTACGTGGCGCCGCTCGTCCGCCGCCACCGCCGCGCCGAGCGCCATCGCGACCAAGCCTGAAAGTGGCCTCCGAGGCCGACGTACGCGAGCTGGCCCTGGCCCTGCCGGCGACCGCCGAGAAGCCTTCCTATGGAACCCCGGGGTTCAGGGTGCGCGACCGCCTGTTCGCCCGCCTCCGCGAGGACCCCGACGCCCTCGTCCTCTGGCGCGAGAGCGAGGAGGAGAAGCGAGCCCTGATCGAGGGCGAGCCGGCAAAGTTCTTCACCACCCCCCACTACGACGGCCATCCTCACGTCCTCGTCCGACTCGAGGCGATCGACCGCGCGGAGCTTGCCGAGCTGCTTGAGGAATCGTGGCGCCTGCGCGCCCCCAAGCGGCTGATCGAGGAGCTCGATCGAGGCGGGTGAGCCCTGCCGATCGCCCGAGCCGCGCTCGGCTACTCGAGCGTGCGGCGGCCGGTGAAGGCGTTGCCGAGGGTGACCTCGTCGGCGTGCTCGAGATCGGCGCCGATCGGCAGGCCGCTGGCGAGGCGGGTGACGGTGACCTGGCCGCGCAGCTGGTCGGCGATGTGAAGCGCGGTGGCCTCGCCGGTGGTGGTCGGGTTGGTGGCGAGGACTACCTCGCGCACGTCGCTCTCGGCCACCCGGCGCAGGAGCTCGGCGATCTTGAGGTCGTCGGCGTCGACTCCATCGATCGGGGAAAGGGCGCCGCCGAGCACGTGGTAGAGGCCGCGGTACTCGTGGGTGCGCTCGATCGGGATCACGTCGGCGGGCTCCTCGACCACGCAGATCGTCTCCTGATCGCGGTTCGAGTCCGAGCAGATCCGACAGAGCGGGCCCTCGGAGAGGTTGAAGCAACGCTCGCAGAGGCCGACCTTCTCCTTCACCTCGCGGATCGCCGCGGCCAAGGCCGTGGCCTCTTCGTCGGGGGCCCGGAGGATGTGGAAGGCAAGGCGCTGCGCGGTGCGCTGGCCGATCCCCGGCAGCCGCGAGAGCTCGGCGACGAGGCGGGAGAGCGGCGCCGGTCCCTCGGCGCTCACATGCCGGGGAGGCCCGGCATGCCTCCCATGCCGCCGGTGATCCCGCCCATTTTCGAGCCCGCCAGCTCCTGCGCGGCGCGCAATGCCTCGTTGACCGCCGCCTGAACCATGTCGGCGAGGATCTCGGCCTCCTCGGGGTCGATCGCCTCGGGGTCGATCGCGATCTCGCGCAGGGTCAGGTCGCCGCCCATCTTCACCTTGACCATGCCGCCACCGGCGCTGGCCTCGACTACCTCGTCTTTGAGCTGCTCCTGGGCCTCGAGCATCTGCTGCTGCATCTGCTGCGCCTGTTTCATCAGTGCGTTTACGTCAAAGCCCCCTGGACCGCCGCGTGCCATCAACCGACCTCCTCAGCATCGAATTCGCTTTTGATCTTCTCCACCAGCGCCTCGTGATCGTCGCCACCCTTCTCGGTCGACTCGTCTTCGACCGGAGCAGCCTCGCCATCGAACACGTCGAAAGCCGGGCGCACCTTCTGGCCCAGGACCGCCTCCAGCGCCCCCGCCAGTTGCTCCCGCTTGTCGGGAGCTTCGGCCTTGCGCTTGTTGAAGATGTGGTCTACCGGGAAGCCAACGGTCACGCTTCCCTCGGCAGCATCGACAGCGATCGGGTGCGCACCCTCGAAGGTAGCCGCAAGCGCCGGAGCGGTCTGCATCAGCTGGTCGAGCACGGCGGGCCAGACCCGAACTACTTGCTCCATGTTCAGCTCATGGCCCGCGGGTCCTGGCGGCGGGCCGGGGGTGTCCGAGCTGTCGCTGGGTTGCTCGCCAGATGCGTCTGCTTCACTCGCTGAGTCGGTGGGGCGAGCAAGAGGACGCCGCTCCTGCTCGGACACCCCCGGCCCGCCGCCACCCGCGGGAGGATCGTCGGCGTCGGACTGAGAGGGTTCAAGCGCAGGCGTCTCTTCCGCGGGTGGCGCGGGAGGAGCTTGCGCCCCCCCTTGCTCGAGTCTCTCTATGCGCCTGAGAAGTCCCTCGGTTGAGGGGTCGAGGTCGGGTCTTGCTGCTTTGAGCAGGGCGATCTCCACTGCCATGCGGGCATCGTCGCCCTCGCGGACGGCGGTGAGAGCTGCTGAGAGCTCGTCGATGGTGCGAACGAGGGTGGCCGCCCCGATTGCGTTGGCCTGGGCCGCCATCCGCCCCTCGTCGGTCGCCGTGACGACGAAGGTGTTGGGCACCTCGCCGACCGTCTGGGTGACCAGCAGGTGGCGCAGGTGGGCGAGCAGGTCACGGGCGAACTGGGAAGGGTCGCGCCCGGAGCGGGCCATCTCCTCGACCCCGAGCAGGACCGCCTTCGGATCCTCGGCGACGACCGCGTCGACGGCGCCGAAGAGCAGCTCGGCGTCGGCGGCGCCGAGGAGCTGCAACACGTCGTCGAGTCCCACTTTGTCGCCGCCGTAGGCGACCAACTGGTCGAGCGTGCCGAGCGCGTCGCGGAAGCTGCCCGAGGCGGAGCGGGCGATCGTCGCCACAGCGCCCCCCTCGACCTCGATCTGCTCGGCCACAGCCACCCGCTGCACCACCTCGGAGATCTGCTCCAGCGAGGGGCGCTGGAAGTCGAAGCGCTGGCAGCGGTCGGCGATCGTCGCCATCACCTTGTGCGACTCGGTCGTCGCCAGGACGAAGACGGTGTTCGGCGGCGGCTCCTCCAGCGTCTTGAGGAATGCGTTCCAGGCCTCTTTGGTCAGCATGTGCGCCTCGTCGAGGATGTAGACCTTCCAGCGACCGCCGGTTGGCGCGTAGGCGACCCGCTCGCGCAGGTCGCGGATGTCGTCGACCGAGCGGTTGGAGGCGGCGTCCATCTCGATCACGTCGAGAGAGGTGCCGCCGGCGATCGTCAGGCAGGACTCGCACTCGCCGCAGGGGGTGACCGTCGGGCCGCCGCGCTCGCAATTGAGCGAGCGGGCAAGGATCTTCGCCATCGAGGTCTTGCCGGTCCCGCGCGAGCCGACGAAGAGGTAGGCGTGGTGGACCTTGCCCTGCTCGACCGCGTTGCGCAGCGTGCGGACGACGTGCTGCTGGCCGACCACTTCGTCGAAGGAGCCGGGGCGATGGCGGCGGTAGAGGGAGGTCGAGTCGCTGGGCGAGGGCACTGTGGCCAGTGTATCCACGGGGTTCGGCGCGCCGGGGATGGCACCGGTAGGTTGCGCCGGTGCCGACTGGGGCCCGCAACTGGTTGACGCCTGCCGCCTGGGTCGCCGCCGTCGCGGCGCTGTTGCTGGCCGTCTTCCCGCTCGGCTTCCCCAACTACGACACGATCTACGCGCTCCTCTGGGGTCGCGAACTCGGCGAAGGCCTCGACCCCGACCGCGGCGCCGCGCTACCCCCCACGCCGCACCCGCTGGCCGAACTGTTCGGCCTCCTCACCTCGCCGCTGGACGGCGGCGCGATCGACCTGACGATGGTCGTCGCCTACGTCTCGCTCGGCCTCGTCGGCTACCTCGTCTACCGCCTGGGCTCGCTCTGGTTCGACCGCCCGATCGGCGCCGTCGCCGCCCTTTTCATCCTCACCCGCGCCCCGTTCCTCTCCAACGGCCTGCGCGCCTACGTAGACCTCCCCTACATCGCCCTCGTCCTCGGCGCCCTCGTCATAGAGACCAAACGCCCCCGCGCCGGCTGGCCCGTCCTCGCCCTGCTCATCCCAGCTGGATTGCTGCGCCCCGAGGCCTGGCTCTTCTCGTTTGCCTACCTCATCTACCTCCAGCTCGAACTAAAGCCGGCCCGTGAAGCTTCGGCAGAACCCCACGAAGCTTCGGCGAAGAGCGGCGACGCGCTCGAGGAGCGACCCGGGGTGCCCCTCGAACCGGCGGATACTCAAAAGCGCGGCCTAATTAGGCCGCGCTTTGTCGGGGCGAGGGGCACCCCGGGTCGCTCCATCGCAGGCCTCATAGCCCTAGCCCTCGCCGCGCCTATGTTGTGGGGCCTCTATGACTGGATAACGGCCGGCAGCCCGACCTACTCGTTCACCGGCACCCGCGAAACGGTCGACACGCTCGGCCGCCACACCGGCCCGATCGACCTCGTCCTATACGGACCGCGCGCCCTCGGCGAAGTCATGCAGTGGCCTGGGATGGTCGGCGCCCTCGGAGGCGTCGTCCTCGGCTTCCTCTTCCTCCGCCGCCGCTCCGCGATCGGCATCGCCGCGGCGGTCCTGGCGCTCGGAGCCTTTGCGGTCCTGGCCTGCGCCGGCCTGGCGATCATCGCCCGCTACACGATGCTCGCCGGCGCCGTGCTGTCGATCTTCGTCGCCCTAGCGCTGCTCGGCTGGCGGCTGCTGGAAAGCGGTCATCCCTGGCGCCGCGCCTGGCAGGCCTTCGCCGCCTTCGTCGCATTGATGTTCGTCGTCTGGGCACCGAACCAGTACGACCTGCTCTCGCAGGTCGACACCGACCTCACCAACCAGGGCAGGATCGAGTCCGACCTCGGCGACCTCGCCGACTCCGGCGATTTCGAGCCGCTCTGCCTGCCGATCTCGGTCCCCAACCACCGCGCCGTCCCACGTCTCGCCTTCGACCTCGACGTGAGGCCCTCCCGCATCGTCAGCTCCTCAGAGCAGGCGCATCAACCCCGCCGTGGCTACTTCCTCGACCCGGCCGGCCCCTTCGTCATCCACAACTTCATCCTCGATCCCAACGACCCCTCCCGCTTCACCACCACCGTGCCACTGGGCTTCCACCGCGTAGCCACCAACGAGAGCTGGCTCCTCTACCGGCGCTGCTGAGCCGATTGCAGCTTTTTCCCACCCATAGGGGGTAAAAAGCTGCAATCAGCGCTCGACCGCCTCGACCGCCGCGTGCGTGGCGGCGGCGAGGTCAGGGTCGGCGAGATCGATCTGGGGTGGCAGCTCGACCTGCAGCTCGCTCGAGGGATCGAGGCGGACCCGCAGCCCGCTAGAGCGCGAAGCGAGGACGTGGCCACCGCGGCTGCGATCGGCGGAGATGAAGTGGAGGTGGTAGCCGCTGACCTCGATTCCCTCGACGTAGTCGGGGAAGCGGAAGCCGAGCATCGTCCCCTCGATATCGGTCAGCTCGAAGACGTTCTGTTCGAGCACGACCTCGGTCAGCGGGCGGAAGGGCGGTGTCTGCCGGGGGACCGAGCGGGCGCGGACGAGATCGAAGCGGCCGTCGAGGCGGATCGCGCAGGAGGCCGCCTCGGCCGGGATCAACTCGTCGAGCTTGGCCAACAGCCCCGCGTGGTCGAGCGGGCCGCCGAGCCGGCGATCGATCGTCGGCTCGAAACGCGTCACCACGGCGAACGGGGTCCGGGCATCCTCCCCAACCTCATCGACCTCTCCGTCCACGTCGGCCCGGTAGAAGCTCCCGTCGAGGGCGATCATCTCGCCGTCGAGTCCGTTCAGCGTGCCGAGGCCGAGGTCGCCGTGCTCGGCCAGCTCGGCAAAGCTAAGATCGCCCTCGTAGGCGCCGTCGAGCAGGGCGCCTATCGTCGAGGCCTGAAAGAGGACGTGGTGCTCGCGCTCGGCGTGCAGCTCCTCCTCGCGCATCGTCTCCACGTGCAGGGCTCTGATCCAGCGCTCGTCCAGCATGGCGGGCAGTCTTCCATGCAAGCATGGCGCCATGGCGGCGATCGAACTGCGTGGCGTGGTCAAGAGGTTCGGGCCGATCACGGCTGTCGACGGGCTCGACCTCGACGTGCCCGAGGGCGTCTGCCTCGGCCTGCTCGGACCCAACGGTGCCGGCAAGTCGACGACGATGCGGCTGATCACCGGGCAGGCGCTCCCCGACGCGGGCGAACTGCGTGCGCTCGGCCATGAGCTGCCCGGCGACTCGAAGGCGGCGCGGGCCGAGATGGGCGTCGTGCCACAGCTCGACAACCTCGACGTCGACGTCACCGTCGAAGACAATCTCGCCGTCTATGCCCGCCTCTACCGGGTCCCCGACGTCGGCGCCGCCGTCGACCGGGCGCTCGACCTGGCCCGCCTGCGCGACCGTCGCCGCGACGCCGTCGACGAGCTCTCCGGCGGCATGCGCCGCCGCCTGCTGCTCGCCCGCGGCCTCGTCCACGAACCGAGACTGATCCTGCTCGACGAGCCCACCGTCGGCCTCGACCCGCAGATCCGCACCGAGCTCTGGACGCTGATCGACAACCTGCGCGCGGGCGGCACCACGATTCTGATGTCGACCCACTACATCGAGGAGGCCGAGCGACTCGCCGACGAGGTCGCGGTGATGACGCACGGCAGGGTGATCAGCCGGGGCAAGCCCGCCGAGCTGATCGTCGAGCATGTCGGCCGCGAGACGGCCGAGGTCTACGGACCGCCGGACCGCCTCGCCGCGGTGCGCGCCGAAGCGGAGGCCAGCGGTCTTTCGGTGCGCCCGGCCGGGCCCGCAATCGCGATCGTCGGCTCCGAGCGCGCCGAGAACGGGGCGATCCCCGACGACGCCGTGGTGCGCGCGGCCACCCTCGAGGACGTCTTCGTGATGCTCACGGGAGAGGCCGCGGAGTGAGGCGGCTCGAACCGGCGGCGATCAGCGGCGTGATGAGCCGCGAGCTGGCCAACTTCCGCACCTACTGGAAGGGGACGACCTTCTCCAGCATCCTCGAACCGATCGTCTACCTGCTCGCCTTCGGGCTCGGCCTCAGCGCCACCCTGGTCGACGAAGTCAACGGCGTCCCCTACGTGCAGTTCGTCGGCACCGGCATGGTCGCCACCGCGGTGATCTTCGCCAGCGCCCTGCCGGCGATGTTCGGCACCTTCGTCAAGCACCGCTTCCAGAACACCTACGAAGCGATCCTCGCCGCCCCGGTCGACGTCGAGGAGCTGGTCAGCGCCGAGATGCTCTGGATCGGCCTCCGCGCCAGCGTCTACGGCTGCGTGCCGCTGCTGGTGACGATGCTCTTCGGGCTCGATCCGGCACCCGGCATGCTGCTGGTGCCGCTCTTCTGCCTCTTCACGGCGCTCGGCTTCGCCGGCTTCGGCATCGCGATGGCGGCCACCGTGGCCAAGATCGACCAGTTCAACTACGTGACGGCGCTCTTCGTCACGCCGCTATTCCTCGTCTCCGGCGCCTTCTTCCCGATCGACGAACTGCCCGAGGGCGTGCAGGTCGTGGCCCAGCTCAACCCGCTCCACCAGCTGGTCGAACTGGTCCGCGGCGGCGCCTTCGGCTACGACGCGATCGACCTGGTCCGCTTTGCCGGCCTCGTCGCCTTCACCCTCGTCATGTGGCGGGTCGCGATCAGCCGCATGGAGTCGCGGTTGATCGACTGATCCCGCGCCGGATAGGCTGCCGCCGCATGTCAGGCGGCTTCAAGCGCTCCTCACGGTTCGGGTTGATCGGGGTCTTCGTCGTCGCCGCGATCGTCGTCGTCATCGCCACCACCACGGGTCAGGGCGAAGCCAACCCGAAGACGACGCTGGCGCTGATCTTCGGCGTCCTCGCGGTCTTCTTCGTCATCCTCTTCGCCCTGCAACGCGCCGACCTCAACCGGGTTTCGGGCGCGGACGCACAGGGCAGCGCCCGGGCCGCCGCCAAAGGGGGCCGGGCGATCGAGAACCCGACCACGATGGAGGACGCCGACCTCTGGGCGGCGATGGCGGTGAAGCCGATCGACGCCGAGGCGGTCAAGGCACGGGCCGCGGGCTGGGAGGCGGGACGGCGCAGCCAGAACCTGGCGGTGGTCGTGACGGCGCTGATCTTCGTCGCGGTGCCGGCGATGTACCTGACGGAAAGCTTCGTGCCGCTGCTGATCGGGGCGCCGATCATCGTCATCGTCGCCCTCTGGGGAAGCATCCGCGCCCTCATGCCCGGCGGCGAGATGGACCGCGGCTACGACAACGTCGGCCGCGCGATGGCGCCGCTTGGCCTGGAGGTGACCGAGCGGCCAAAGGTCAACATCGAGACCCGCGAAGCGACGACGGGACGCGTCGGGCCGAAGATCCACGGCGCGCTCGTGCTCAGCGGCGAGCGCAACGGTCGCCGCGTCTCGATCCGCCTCGGCGGCGAGGAGCGGACCGGCGCCAGCGAGGTCAGCGTCGCTGCACCCGCGCCGGAGTTCAGCGCGAAATCCCGCGACGGCCGGGTGCGTCCCGGCGACGGCACGCCGGAAACCGTGGTCGCGGCGCTGAAAGACGTCCCCAACTCGACCCGCTGGAAGAAAGTCACGGTCAAGGGCGGCCCGGAGGGCGTTGAGGTCGTCCGCAAGAGCGGCGAGCAGTCCGACTGGCTCTGCGATCTCTGGCTCGCCGAGCGGCTCGCCGCGTGCTGAGCTCTCGCCCTCCTTGGGCGAGAGCTTGAAAATGGACCGTGCAGCCGCCTTCGAAACGAGGTCCCCGGGCGTGTCCGTCGCATTTGGCTCGAGCCGGGCTCACCTGCGGCACCCGCGGCATCCGCTTAAGGCTGCTTCCTTCCGGACCTGACCTGATTCACGTGCCCACGTCGCGCAGGACCCGGCCGTCAACGCCGCCTGCGGCGCACTGACCCCGAAGGCCGGCCCCTCAGAACGGTATTCGGCCCCGCTAGAGCGGATTGCGGGTTACAAGGCACCGCTGATTCCCCGCCTAGCACGGTCCGCACACGATCCTACCCGGCCACGGCCGTAGGATCGTCGTCGCCTTGATCGACGTCGACACCGGATCCTTCTTCGCCATCGTCGTGATCGCCGCTGTGGCGGCGGTCACGGTTGCCGTCGTGCCACGCCAGCTCGCGCCGCCGGTCGTCGTCGTCGAGCTCTTGCTCGGGATCGTCATTGGTCCCGAAGTTCTGGGCCTCGCCGACACCGACAGCTTCATCGACTTCTTCTCCAACCTCGGCCTGGGGATGCTCTTCTTCTTCGCCGGCTACGAGATCGACTTCGAGCGGATCCGCGGCAGGCCGCTCAAGCTCGGCGCATTCGGGTGGCTGCTCTCGATCGCACTCGCCTACGGGATCGGCGGCGCCCTGGCGGCGGCCGGAATCGTCCTCTCCTACCTCTACACCGGCTCGGCGATGGCGACGACGGCGATCGGCACGCTGATCCCGATCCTCCGCGACAACGGCGAGCTGAAGACCAAGTTCGGCACCTACCTGCTGGCCGCCGGCGGGATCGGCGAGTTCGGCCCGATCCTGCTTGTGACCCTTGTCCTCTCGACCACCAACCCGCTGCACGAGGCGGCGATCCTGGTCGCCTTCGTCATCCTCGCGCTCGCCATCGCGCTTGTCTCGGTCAAACTCGCCTGGCGCGGCTGGCCGGCGCTGGAGCGGACCTTCGAGACGAGCAGCCAGCTCGCCGTGCGGATCACCGTGGTGCTGGTCTTCGGCCTCGTCCTCTTGGCCAACAAGCTCGGGCTCGACGTCCTGCTCGGCGGCTTCGTCGCCGGAATGATCGTGCGCCTGGCGTTGAAGGGTCACGAGCTGCAGGTGTTCGAGTCGAAGCTGACCGCGGTCGGCTTCGGCTTCTTCGTCCCCTTCTTCTTCATCACCAGTGGCATCGAGTTCGACCTCGCCGCGCTCGGCACGGTCACTGCGCTGCTCAAGCTCGTGATGTTCTTCTGCCTCTTCCTGGTCGTCCGCGGCGCGCCGGCGATGCTCCTCTATCGCCGAGTCCTGGGCGCGCGCCAGCGAGCGGCCCTGGCCTTCTACTCGGCCACCGAGCTGCCTCTGGTCGTCGCGATCACCACGATCGCGATCGAAAGCGGCAACATGAAGACTTCGACCGCGGCCGGCCTGGTCGGGGCCGCGATGCTCTCGACCCTGATCTTTCCCTTCGTCGGCCGCGCCCTCCTGGAACGCGCCGCGGCGACGGACGAGACGGGGCCGCCGGGTGGCGACCAGCTCCTTGGCGGGGAGCAGGTCGCCACCTGAGGGTGACTCAGCCCTGGCGGATCAGCTTGCGCTGCCTGTAGAGGGTCGCCTGCGCCTTGCCGGCATGGACCTTCTCACGGAAGAGCAGCCGCTTGCGCTTGGTGACTTTCCCGCGAGCCTTCGGCTTGACGCGCAGGGCGATCCGCTTGCTCTTTCCCTTGGGCACCTTGACGGTGCGCTTGGCGGTAGCGGGCTTGCGCTTGCTGAGCAGGCCCTGAGCGGTGATCCGGCAGGCATGGCCGACCTTCGCCGGGCAGCCGACCTTGACGAAGAGGCGCTTGCCCTCGAGCAGCGCGGGGCCGGCGGAGGTGCCGGCGCTGAGCAGAGAGAAGAGCTGCCTGTCGGAGAGCGAGTCCGAGCTGGAGCCCGACCCCTTGCCACCTCCCCCACCGCCGCCGCCACCTTTGCCTTCTGAGGCCGATCGCACCGTGAGGCCGACGTTGTCGAAGCGCACGATCGCCGTACCGCTCAGCAGCGAGAGAGCCACCGTGCTCTGCGCGGTCACGGTCTCGATCGAGAGCCGGTAGGTATGGCCCCCGACCACCGCAACAGGGGCGCTGGCACCAGCGAAGGCTTTGTCTTCCTCGTTGAGCTCACCGCTCAGAGCCGTCGTCGAGGTGCCGCTCGTCAGGTCCGCCAAGGTGACGACGTAGGTCGCTTCCGGTTCCACGTCGACCAGGCCGCCGGGGTTGAAGGCCTGATCCAGATGCACGTCAGCGTCGGTAATCGCCGCCACCGGGACCTTGAACTGGGGCGAGTTCCAGGTGGCGGTCCCTTTGAAGAGGCCGACCAGGTTGAGGGTCACCGTCGTCTTCGCCGCGATCGAGCCCGGCGGGTTGCCGGCCGTTGCGTCGTGGGCGGCCTCGGACGTGCAGAGCAGTTCGGCGGGGGCACACGAGGCAGCGCCGGCGCTCCACCCTTCTGCGCCTTCGTCGAATCCACTCCCGCCGCCGGGATAGGTGGCAGCTTGCGCCGAGCCGGCGAAGGCAACCAGGGCCGCACAGACCGCTCCGGCCAAAATCGTCACCGGGAGTCGAGTTCTCTTCAAACGCATCGGTAGCTCCTCTCGTGCATCTGGCTGCGCGGCCCGGGTCCCGTCGCAGGTCCGCCGGATCGCCTTGCCGGTGACTCTGCCCGACTACCGAAAATTAAGCACACCTACTACCGATTTTTGGACAAATGTACCTGCCCCGTCTTCGATCACGGGTCCAGCCCAAGCACGAAGGCGCCCACCGGCACCGCCCCCGTAATATCCGAGCCCTCCCGGGCGCGTAGCTCAGTGGGAGAGCGCTCGCCTCACACGCGAGAGGTCGCTGGTTCGAACCCAGCCGCGCCCATAGGACGATCGACGGGATCGTGCTCTGAGTCAGGAGACTCCAACAACCTTGACATCAGGCTGGCCACTTCCATCTTCGACCGCCTTGAGGACAACCTTCGGTGCGCCCTGAGGAAACAGCTCCCGAATGACTTGTCCCGCTGGTAGTTGAGCGAGTTCGAGGTTGATGAAAAGACCATCCTCGGCGGAGAGCCCCCATAGCTCTCGAAGTGCGATGTCAATGCGCATGTCCTCATGACCGCCTACCTCGGCCTCCCCTTCCATGAGTCGGGCTACATTCTGGACGATCTCGTCATAGAGGCCCTTCTGGATCGGATCATCGAAATCGATGTTTGGCACTGGGAATCTGCTTAGCCGCTCATGAGTGACCTTCGCGTGCGCCCTGGCTGGATCCACCTCGCCGAACCGCTTGAAGATGTAATACGCGATGGTGCGAGAGAGAAGAACGGCAAGCAGGAACTCGTTGGCGTAGCCGCGGCTCTGTGCCTCCTCGGTCAGCCGGTAGTAATAAACCGACTGAGGACAGCGGGCTCCGGTGCCATCGAGGGTCGCCATGAGGCCAACGCCTGCCTGTCGGATCAGCAACTTCGGCTTTTCGTATCGGCCTCCACTCTTGAAATCAAACCCCTTGAAGTCAAGCCGAAGGAGCTTGTTGGGCTCCACGACGTGATAGCGAGTCGTTATGTCATCACCATCGATGAAGAGGGCCTCTCGCTCTCCCTCTGGTTCCGAGCCGTCCTTCACAAGAAAATCGGTCCCGACGTTCTCCTCGTCCAGCGACAAGCCGCATCCCGGGCAGTCCTTTTTGTCATAGCGCGGACTGTCAGGATTCTCACGGTCCCGCTTGATCTTTTTTGCTGGGACAGTCGCCGTAAAGCAGTTCTGACAGATCCAAAGTAAGCCCGATTTAGCCATCTCTTCGCCCCGCCCGTGTTCGCAAAGATCGGCGAGGGCGTGGCTGGCCTTATCCATCGCCCTAATCACTTCGTCGTCGCGAGCCGAACGGAATACCTCAATCTCGGCATCAGGCGATGCCGCGCCTCGCTCTTGAGGCACAAGTCGGGCAAATTTCGCCTCAAGCTGGGTGAGCGGGACCTTGCCTTCAATCGCTCCTTTCCGATCGTCACCGGCGAGCAGCAGCGCCGAGAAATCGTGGGCTAATGGTGCCGGGCCTCGTCGAACCTGGATTACCGTCGTGCCCATCCGAACGCCGTCGAACCAGCCAGTCCCGAGGTTGTGGAAATACTCGATCGTCCCCGAAGCCAAGATCAGCCGCCGGATACGGGATTTCTCAGGGCTGAAAATCGTGTCAGGTAGAACTACGGCAAGTCGACCGCCTTCCCGAAGACACGCGAGCCCAAGGGCTACGAATAGCTCCCAGCTGTCCCAAGCCTCTCCGGGATCTAAACCGAGAGCAGCGCAGCAGGTCTGGAAGACAGCCGGGTCTACATCTGCTCCCCAAGGAGGGTTCCCAAGCACCAGGTCAAACGTGCCGAGGTTGGATTCCAGGGCGGCTAGAGATGCCGTGACATCAAGACTGTCGGCGGGGACGATGTTGTGGCTGAGGTCGGCAACTTTCTCTCCCTTTCGAGCGGATCGCAGCCAGAGCGCAAGCTTCGCGATCTCGACCGCTTGAGGGAGGAGGTCAACGCCGTGCAGGGCGTTGCGAAGAAGCTGCGCCTGGGTCAGGCTCGCTGACTGAGAGAGGAGATCCGGCCCCCTCGGACTCAATGCGTCGAGTGCGTCTTGCAGACGCCAGAACTCTTCCAACAGGGTCTGGTAGCTAGAGACTAGGAAGGCCCCCGACCCGCATGCCAGATCGACAATTCGGAACTGGCCGAGCCGGTCGCTCCGAGCCTGCAAAAGGTCGGACATCTCTTCCTTGCTGACCCGTGCGTCTGGCAATGGCGCCGATTCTTGAAGCAATGCACGGAGCGCGGCTCCGGACAAGTAATCGGAGAGCAATTCCGACGTGTAGTAAATGCCGTGCTGTCGGCGTTTCCTTAGGCGATCCGTCCCCCTATTCGCTCCTGCCACGATCTCCTCAAGGTCTGAGAGAGAGCGCTCGAAGACATGGCCAAGAAGATGCTCGTTTAGCTCTCTCCAGAAGTCAAAAGCGTGCAAACCCCAAACTCCTTGGATCCTGCGCTGTACGCCTTTGCCTTTTTCGTTGAGGGTGTAAACCTTGTCGTGAAGAGAGTCGGGCAGATCGATCTCATCCAGAATGGGGTCCTGCTTGAAAAGCTCGCCGTTGTATGCGGAGTATGCAACCGCCGCGCCCGGAGGGCTCCCGGTGTCGATCTCCCGAAATAGCAACTTGAGCTGGTCGTACACCTTCGTCGTGGATGAGCCGAGCATTTTGCGGGCCCCCTCGGTTACCTCTCGGACGGTGTTGGAGGGAATCAGGCGCGCAGGGTTGTCCTCGCAGTAATAGAGAAAAAGCATTCGATCTAAGAGCCGCTGGGTCGCACCGACGATTGCGCTCCTCTCGGGCGTTTCGGGAAGATTTTCCGAGGCCTCGATGACGGCCGCAAGGAGGTCCATTCGGATCTCGTCGTAGATCTCGTAGAAGCTGTCGCGAATGGCCAGTTGGTGGGCAACCGACCGGTTGTAGAGATTGGCGACGGCACTCTCGCTATCACCTCGAATCAATGCCTGCTCCGAAACAAGCCAATAGAGATCTCGAAAGCTTTTTTGGGGAACTCCGCTTTGCACGCACTCGCGAAGGTCAAACTCGACGAACTCGAGCGGAGACTCGACTGAGTAGAGCCGGATACGACGCATGTCTGAGACGAGAACCCAGCGGACTCCGAGCATTTGGTTGCCATACTCGAACGCTTGCTGAACGGGCGTGAGCGCACGAGCGCGTGCCTGTGGCGCATCGAGATCGGTTCCTGGCTTCTTCAACTCCAGGACCGCTAAGAACCTGGGTTCCTCATCTGGCTGAAACGCGCCGAGAGCAACATCCGGCTCGCCGCTAATGTGAGTCGCGGACGTGGGCGTCTTCGGCCAAGCCGTCGCCTTGTCGCCCGGGTAGAGACGATAGCCAAGCGTCTCAACTAGGACCTTCTGATTGAAATGCTGCTCTAAGCTGGTCTCATTGCCCTTGTCCGTCGTGGCCAGGGCCGAGACCCACTCCTGAAGCGCATTGGCACGAACCGCCTCGCCCGGAAGCATCACGGCTCGCATCTCATCGAGGTACTGCCGCTGTACCTGAGGATCAAACAGCGGGCCCCGGGAGAGAAGCGACATTTGGTTCAAGCGGGCCAAGGGCGCTGATTATCTAATCTGAGCCCGACGTCGGGCGCGTCCGGCGTGGCAAGCAAGGGGTCCGGGGCACGCTGGTTCGAACCCAGCCGCGCCCATCTCGAGATGCGTCTGGACGAGGAGCGGCGGCGGCCCGGTCAGCCGGCGAGCCCGACCGGCGTGAGCAGGGCCCGGCCGGCAAACCCCACCGTCCGGTCGTTGATCGCTTCGTAGCTCTCGCGCAGGGGTGGCAGCGCTCGCAGGGACCAGATCACTTCCGCGCCCACCCAGGCGGCGTCGCGAGCCCTCTGCACGTCCCAGACGGCCACGATGTCGTCCACCGACCCGAACGCCAGATCGAGTTCCTTCAGGAGCCCGGTCATCATCCACGCCTTCATCTGCTTCTCCACTTTTGCGATCAGGCCGTTCACCGACTCGTAGTCCTCGTGCTCCGGGCTGTCGTCGCTCGGCTCGGTCCCACGCGCGGCGCAGGTGTCGCGGATGCCGATCGCCAGGTCGTGGTTGATGTGCGCATTCATCCCGGCCAGCGCAAACTGCACGGGAGCGATACCGGTCGCAAAGCGAGCTTCGAACAGCGGTTTCCAGGCGTGGAATGGATAGGCCGCCGGCAACGCCATGCCGCTTCCAGCGGCTTCGAGCGCCTCGAAGTAGAGGTTGCCGAAGGCGACGTCGAGCGCCTCGAGAAAGCCCGGCGCCGCCTGATGGCCGCCCGGCACTGACGTAACCACCTGCTGGGTCACTTCGAGGTAGAGCTTGTTGAACCACTTCACGCCATCGCTGGGCGGAAGCACACTGTCGATTGCCTCAAGGCGCTCAAGAACTTCTGCAACGGTCGAAGCAGCAGGCGTCATTCGCCGACAGAGTAGCGTTGCCTGCCGGGTTTGAGCCCGGAAAGCTCCTAACCCTGGGGTTGCTGCAGGACCGAGAGGATGTTGCCGGCGGGGTCTTTGAACCAGGCGATCTGGGGACCGGGGCCGTGGGCTATGCCCTTCTCGTCCTGCTCGAACCCGTCGTAGCGCTCGAAGCTGACGCCGCGGGAGGTCAGGTCGTCGACGGCGGCGTCGACGTCGTCAACCTCGAAGTTGAGGATCGTGTAGGTGGCCGGGACGAAGTCCGGTTTGCGATAGATGAAGACGTCACCCCCGGTGAGGTTCAGAGCCATGACGCCGTTCTCCTCGTCCAACACGGTGACCTTCAGGCCGAGGGCCTCTCCGTAGAAGCGCTTCGCCTCGTCCGTATCGGGAACCGCGAATCCACTGGTTGCTTTGGCATCGGCGAGCATGGCGCTCCTTTCGTCGCTGGTCTTCTTCGACTCTACCCCGAGAGCTCGGGGATGAACCGGTCGACGTGCTCGGCGATCGTCCGCCTCACCCAATCCTGGGTCGCGGCATCGGCCATCCGGTAGCGGCCAAGCAGCATCTTCTGGTCGTCGAGCGGCAGGCCGGCGATCTCCCAGCGCACCGCGAGGCGCTCGAAGAGCAGCTCCGAGCGCCGGCGCCAAGCGTCGTCCTGGGTGGTCGCCGCCGTCGCCGGGCCCTCGCCGAGCTTCGCGATCGTCCCGGCGCTCAGCGATTCCCGCAGGGTGAGCACGTTGCCCTCCGCATCGCTGTAGTCGACCGTCGCTGCCTTTTGCCGGGACCGTCGCTGCCTGCGCTTCGCCATCGCCCCAGTCTGCCAATCAGTCGTCTTCCACCGGCGGCCGGCGGCGTCCCCGCTTGCGCTCGGCGGCCTGGCGCTTGCCCTCGAGCCGGCGGCGGCGGGCCGCTCGGCTCGGCCTGGTCGGGCGGCGGCTGCGCGGGACGACGAGACCCGCGGCGATCTTCTCCGCCAAGCGCTCGAGTGCCAGCTCACGGTTGCGCGCCTGACCACGCGAATCCTGGGCGACGGCGGTGACGACCGGCCCAAGGCGCTCCAAGAGCCGCGAGCGCTGCGAGTCGTCGAGCGCCCCCGACGCCCGTACGTCGAAGACGGCTTCCACCCGCGAGGCGGTGACGTTGGCGTGCTGCCCACCCGGCCCGGAGGAGCGGCTGGCGCGCAGCTCGACCTCCCCCAAAGGGATGCAGAGTCGCTCGTCAATTCTCAGCTCGTCCGCCACCCGGCAAAGGTAGCGGCGGCGGTTGCCTCAGGCCAGCGCGTCGATCTTTGCCGCCAACTCGAAGTCGGCTGCGGTGACGCCACCGTCGGAGTGGGTGGAGAGGGAGACGGTGACCGTCTCCCAGGAGATCTCCAGATCGGGGTGGTGGTTCATCTCCTCCGCCGGCTCGACCAGGCGCTGAATGAAGTTGACCGAGCCGACGAAGTCGCCCCGCTTGAAGCTCTTGCGTATGGCGGAACCGCTTTGCTCCCAGCCGGGATGCTCCGCTAGCCTCGCCTCTATCTCCGCATCGTTCATCGGTGCCATCACCCTCATGCTTCCACAAATCGGATTGCTAAAACCATGAGTGACTCCGTTCCCACCCTCTGGCAGATCGGCGACTCGCACTACAGCGAGAAGGCGCGTTGGGCACTCGCCTGGAAGGGTGTCGAGCATCGACGGCCGGCGGATCGGCGACTCGACCGCGATCGTCGCCGAGTTGGAGGAGCGCTACCCGGAGCCGCCCCTGTACCCCGCCGACATCGCGCAGCGCCGCCGCGCGCTCGAGCTGGAGGAGTTCTTCGACGAGGAGCTGGGCCCGTACATCCGCGCGACCGCCGCCTACGCTCGCACCTTCACGACGCTGCGCTTTCGCGCCGGCGACCCGGCGAAGGCTGAGCGGGCACGCGTCAAGGTCCTCGCGGGCCTCGACCGGCTCGAGGCCGAGCTCGGCGACGGCGAGTACCTGGTGAGCGACAGCTTCAGCGTCGCCGACCTCACGGCAGCCTCGCTCTTCTACCCGCTGGCCCTGCCCGAGGAGGGACCGCTCAAGCCCGGCTCACCCTCGGCCAGGGGTTTCGAAGCCTTCCGCGAGCCGCTGCTCGAGCGCCGCGGGGTTAAGTGGGTGACGGAGATGTTCCTCCGTCACCGCCAACCCGGCAGTCCGGTCACCCCGGCCACAACGGCCCCCGCGTCGAGCCAGGCCTAGCCCCCGATCGGCGCCCTCGGGTTGGCGCCATAGAAGATCACCGTGCCGAGCATGCCGACGATGTGGACCATGATGATGTTGACGACCATCGACTTGGCCGTTGCCGTTCCCACCCCCACCGGCCCACCCGAAGCGGTATAGCCGTAGTAGCAGCCGACCAGCACGATGATGGTCGCCATCACCATGCCCTTGGTGAGACTGAAGATCACGTCGATGAAGTCCTGGAAGCTCCAGAAGATCAGCAGGTAGCCACCGGAGGAGACGTCGGCGACCTGCTCGACCACCGCCAGGTAGCTGGCGAAGTACACGACCCCGACACCAGCCAGGAAAACGAATGGCAGCGCGATCCAGGCGCCGAGCAGACGGGTCGCCGCAAGGAAGGTCACCGGCTGAATCCCCATCACCTCGAGCGCGTCTATCTCGTCGGAGATCCGCATCGCGCCCAGCTCGGCGACGATCCCGGTGCCGACCTTGGCCGAGAGGATGTAGCCGAACGCGTAGGGAAGGCCCTCGCGCAGGTCGCAGTAGGCCGAGAACAGGCCCGCATAGCTGGGAACGCCGTAGGCACGCACGAAATAGGCCCCGATCAACCCACAGTTGAGGCCGAGCAGGAAGACGAAGGCCCAGATGACCAGCGCCGAGCCGAGGATCAGGATTCCCGCCTGGCGCAGGCTCTCCCCGAAGTACTTCATCACCCGCCCGGAGTAGACGATCCCGGCAACCCTGGTACCGAAGCGGGCGATCTCGCCAAACGCCTCGAGCCAGCCGCGGGGAACGTC
This sequence comes from uncultured Solirubrobacterales bacterium, assembly GCA_963716735.1. Taxonomy (GTDB): domain Bacteria; phylum Actinomycetota; class Thermoleophilia; order Solirubrobacterales; family 70-9; genus VRUE01. The sequence continues at coordinate 2,425,879 of OY970321.1, read as the reverse complement.
GAGCCAGCCGGTCACCGGATCGACTGCAATTCGGGGTTGGTGGCGAGCAGGACCGCCGTGAACACGTAGAGGAAGAAGAAGACTCCGACGAAGGAGATCACCACCGCCTGATTGACGGCGCGCCCGACGCCGGCCGGGCCGCCGGTGGCCGTCATCCCCTTGTAGCAGCAGACGACGGCGATGATGCCGCCGAAGAGCGTGCACATCAGCACCGACCCCCAGAGGTCGGCCACCAGAGCATTGGTGAACAGCGTCGCGAAAAAACCGCCGAGCGGCTGGCCGTAGAGAAGCGAGGCGGCGATACCGGCGGTGAGGCCGAAGACGATCGCGAAGATGTCGAGCAGGCCGGTGATCACCATCAGCGCGATGAAGCGCGGCACGACGAGGTTCTTGATCGGGTCGACGCCGAGCACCTGCAGGGCGTCGAGCTCCTCGCGGATCTTGCGGGCGCCGAGATCGGCGGTGATCGCGGTGCCGGCGACTCCCGCGACGACAACCGCGGTGACGATCGGCCCGATGAAGCGGACGGCGGTGACGACGAAGAAGCCTCCGAGCCGGTCGAGGTTGCCAAAGAGGGAGAGGATTCCGGCGGCCTGCAGGCCCGGCGCACCCAGGCAGAGCGCAAAGGTGGAGATCGTCATCGGGAACCAGGAGAGTTTGAGGACGAAGAGCGCCTGGCCGACCAGCTCCTCGCCGTAGGGATAGGGGGGCCTGACCGCGGAGACGAGCGTCTTGGCGGTGAGGATCATCATGTCCCCGACCTGCTCGAAGAACGACTTGGCGGGCAGGAAGGCCCGCGCTAGAGCTTGTGCCGCCACCAGCTCATCGCCCGCTCGAGGGGACTGGCCTCCTGAATCCTTTCGCGTCCCGCCTGCCGCGCCCGCTGCTCAGCGGCCCGCTGGGCCTCAGAGAGCTGGGCTATCAGCGTGTCCCGCGTCTGCTCCAGCTCCTCGACCCCGGCGACATGGCCGGCGGCGCGGCGCGGCGCCGTCGGCAGGTCGCGCGGCAGGTCGCGCGGGTAGGTCGCCAGCTCGGCCTCCAGCCGGGCGATCTGGCGCCGCAGCTCGTGGCGCACCTCGATCGCCTCTCCCTCATCGGCCAGGTCGGGCAACTCGGCCGGCGACCTGGCCGGGACGTCGTCAAGCGCCCCCGGCATGCTCGCGCAGGCAGAGGCGACGATCGCCAGCTCGCGGGGGCTGAGGCCAGCCTCGTGGGCGCGGCGCAGAGCGTCGGTCGCGATCTCCTCCAGCTGCGTGTCCGCCTCGATGCCCTCGGCGACGAAGGTGCCCTGGCCCTGATGGCTGACGACGAGCCCCTCCTTCTCGAGACCCGCGTAGACCGCCCGCACGGTGTTGACGTTGACCCCCGCCCACTCGGAGAGACGGCGGAAGCTCGGCAACCGCTCACCGGAAGCGAGGCGGCCGGTGGCGATCAACGCCCGCAGGCGCCAGGTCAGCTGCAAACCGACGGGGAGCTCGTCGCCGGGGTCGATCGAGAACGGGTTTGGATCGCGCGTAGCCTGCTGTGCCATTCAAGCAGCACAGTAGACCAGCTTGGTGTGTTAGTCAACTAGTACAGCTGAATCTGCGGTAGGACGCGTCAAGCATGTGCGGGCTGACGAGCCCGCAGAGGCCGCCGGTCCAGCGACCCTCCCCGCGACCGAGCAAGAGCCCGTAACGGCGCCCGGTGCGCTGGGGCAGGCCGCATGCCGCCGCCTGGCTGGTGCTGCGCACGGAGATCACCCGACCGCGACGGATGCCCCTCCCCCGTTTGTAAACGTGCTGCACCCGATAGAGGAAGTCCGCCCGGAGCCCACTCTGCGGAACCACCTCGATCAACTTCCCGACGATCGCGGCATCGGCCTGGCGCATTCCTTCCGCCGGCGTCGTCGGCGCGCACGAGCACGCCTGGGCGCCTCCGGCCAGCACCAGAGCGCCCAAGGCGGCGACAACCGTCGCAACTGAAAGGCGCCTCAACCGCACTCCTCTCACTGTAGAGAGAAACGCCCGATTTCACAAATCGACCGGTGTCCCGGCGGGCTGGGGGCCATCCCGGCAGGGGTTTCACTTAACTTTTTCGGTGGATCGTTTTCCGCTGACGCCCCAGGCCTAGCAACGAAAAAGTACAAGACGTTCCACCCCTACCGGGATGGCCCCTATGGCGTCAGAACGATCTTCAGCGCTTTGCGATTGTCGTAGAGCTCGTAGGCCTCCGACGCCTGGTCGAGCTTCATGTGGTGGGTGACGAGTGGCGAGGGGTCGAGCTTGCCGGCCTCGAGCAGGCCGAGGACGCGGTCGACATGGGCGATCACGTTGGCGAGGCCGAGACGCAAGGTCAGGCCCTTTAGCCAGGCGAGGCCGAGCGGGACCTCACCCTGGCCGGCGTAGGCACCGATCCCCGACACGGTGCCGGCATCGCGGGCGAGGCTTACCGCCATCGCCAGCGGGCCCGGGTCGCCGACCGCGTCGACGACCACGTCGACGCCGCGACCCTCGGTCGCCCCCCGCACCGCCCGCTTCGGCTCGTCCTCATCGAGGTGGAGAGGGGTGGCACCGAAGCGCTCGGCCATCGCCAGCCGCTCCTCGACCGAGTCGATCGCGAATACCTTGGCAGCCCCTGCCGCGAAGGCTGCCTGCACGGCGCAGAGCCCGACCGGGCCGAGACCGAGCACGGCGACGGTGTCGCCGGCGCGCGCGCCGGCGTGGGCGATCGCGTGGTAGCCGGTTCCCATCACGTCGCCGGCGAAGAGCGCTACCTCATCGGACATCCCCTCCGGGATCCTCCGCAGGGTCAGGTTTGCGCGCGGGACCAGCAGCTGCTCGGCCTGGGCGCCCTGCAGGTCGCCCAGCTTCGAGCCGTGGCCGAAGGTGCGGCCGCGCTCGCAGCGGTGGTAGTCGCTGCGCAGACAGGCGGAGCAGGTGGCGCAGGCGGTGTGGAAGCAACCGAGCACGCGGTCGCCGACGGCGACCCGCTCGACGTCGGGGCCGGCGGCGAGCACCGTGCCGACGAACTCGTGCCCGATCGTGAACCCCGGCTCGACCGGAACCCGCCCGTGGTAGATGTGCAAATCCGACCCACAGATCCCACTAGCCTCGACCCGCACGACAACATCATCTGCCGCAACGACCTCAGGATCGGCCTTCTCCTCAAGCCGAACTTCGCCAGGACCCTGAAAAGTGACGGCACGCATGACGCGGAACCGTATCGCGCGGCCAGCGCCGATTCGGACCTATCCCGGTAGGGGTGAAACGTCTTGTACTTTTTCGTTGAGCGCGGCGGGCGAAAGCTCAGCCCCGACCCACCGAAAAAGTTAAGTGAAACCCCTACCGGGATAGGTCCGCCCCCTACCGGGATGGCCTCTTAGCCAACGCTTACGCCAGCCACCTGGAAGCGGCTCGCCGCCCCATCGGTGCTGGCGGTCTCGGCGATCCGCGCTTCGAGCGACAGCTCGCGCTCGAAGTCGGCCTCCTCGCCGTGGCGGAAGGTGACCTCGTTGTCCTCGAGCAGCTCGATGAAGACCTCGACGAAGCGGGCGTCGAGCTGCTTGCCGGACACCCGGCGCAGCTCCTGGATCGCCTCGTAGCTGGAGGTCGGGGTGCGGTAGGAGTCGCGTGCGGTCATCACGTCGTAGGTGTCGGCGACGGAGATGATCCGGGCCAGCTCGGGAATGTCGTCGCCCTCGAGGCCGCGCGGATAGCCTTTGCCGTCGATCCGCTCGTGGTGGGCGAGGATGATGTCGGCGACCGGGCCGTAGCCGTCCAGCGAAGAGACCACCCGCGCACCCTGCTGCGGGTGGCGGCGGATCAGCATCCAGTCTTCGTCGGTGAGCGGCACGTTTGCCTTCAGGATCCGGTCGGGCAGGATGAACTTGCCGACGTCGTGCAGTAGCGCGGCGATGTGGACCAGCTCCTCCTCACGCCGCGAGAGGCCGGCGCGCTGGGCGATCGCCCGCGAGTAGCGCGCCACCGCGGCGCTGTGGCGCGCGGTCATCTGGTCCCGCAGATCGAGGGTGCGCAGCAGCGCGCTCAACATCCCCACCTGGAAGGTGGCCAGCTGGTTCGTGCGCACCTCCAGCTCGCGAGCCCGCTCCTGCGACTGGAGCAGGGCACCCAGCAGGTACTGGAAGGTGACGAGGACGATGCCGAAGAGTGCGACCCCGGCGAGTCCGACCTGGACGTAGAGGAAAGCGACGCCGACCGCCATCAGCGCGGCCGCGAGCTCGGAGGGAAGCAGCGGGAGCATCACCTCGCGCGCCTTCTCGACCATGGAGCTGCGCTCCAGATAGCAGGTGTAGGCGGCGACCATCGCAAAGTTCAGCGCTATCCCGCTGACGAAGGTGCCGAAGACGAGGACGTAGAAGGCGGGGTCGGCGGTCGTGATCCCCGCGGCATGGGTGATCTCGTGAAAGGCAACTCCGGTGACCAACGGAATGGTCATGAAGGTCAGCGCGTTGACGAGCAGGTCGGGAACGCCTTCGCGGAAGCGAAGCCATCCGACGAGGATCGCGAATATGCCGATCAATGCCGCCGGCGTCCCCCCGAGAAAAACTATGGCGAGAACGAGCGCAAGGAAGCTGCCGGAGACCTTCAGGCGCGATTCCGTCTCGATCGACATGATGTCGCTGAAGGCCGAGAACCCGAGCAGGATGCCGAACAATGCCCAGTTCCAGTTCCCGTTCGGCGCCTGCCAGACGGCGACAGCGATGACGACGACGACGCCGATCGCCAGCAATAGGGTGCTCAACCGTGTCGGCCGCTCGTTTTTCATGGATCGCCTTGGCTACCAGCTCGTCGCATTCCGGCTTCAGCCTCTGAGGATTTTCCCGCCGATGAGGCGATTCCTGCGACTGGGACACAGCCTCGCAACGTTCGCAACGTTCGCTTGCAAGGTAGTCGCTCGCCAAAACCGCGGCAAGGCATCTAGGTCACCTGGCCAGGACCTTGCAATTTGCGCAAAAGCGGCAGGCAGCGATCCAAAACGCACAAAGGGCGCCCATGGGCGCCCTTCGCAACTGGCAGGCAGGCGCCGAGGAGGCCCCTGCCCTGTCTTCAAGTCTTACCTTTTAAGCCACATTTGCTTTATCCCTTCGTCGAAGCCCTACTGGGAACCCCGCGCTAGCTCGGGCGAGGGAACTTCTTCAATCTGCTGGCAAGTTTGTAGCACAACTTCGCGAAAACCTGTGCATCTGCAACGAAACTTGTGCATAAACATCGTAGGACTTGAACGTAAAAGTGAGTAGTCCACGCCTGAGAGACCCCCTGAGGCGGCCCCCGTTCCGCCGCCTGGCGCTCTCCTTCGCCGTCAACGAGATGGGCGACTGGCTCGGGATCATCGCCCTCTCGGTGCTGGTCTTCGAAGTGACTGGCAGCGCCATGGCGACCGCGGCGCTGTTCGTCGGCACCGGTTTCCTGCCGGCGTTGATGACGCCGTTCTTCGTCGCTCGCCTGGAGCGACCGCCGCCGCGCTTCGTGCTGCCCGCGATCTACGCCGCCGAGGCGGTGGCCTTCTGCGCCCTGGCGCTGCTCGCGGAGCACTTCTCCCTGGCCGCGATAGTCGCGATCGCCGCCGTCGACGGCGCCCTCGCGCTGACCGCGAAAACGCTCACCCGGGCCGTCACCGCAGCGATGCTCGAGCCCGAGGGGGAGCTGCGAGCCGGCAACGCCGTGCTCAACATCGCTTTCACCGGCGGTGCCGCAGTCGGGCCGGCACTGGCCGGTGCGATCATCGCCACCCTCGGCATCCAGTCGGCACTGCTGCTCGACGCCGCGTCCTTCTACCTGATCGCCTGCATCGTGCTCACCGCACGACCGCTGCCCCAGCCCGAGTCAGAGCCGGAGACCCCACTATGGAAACGGGTCCGCGGCGGCCTCGATTACATCCGCGCCAACCCGACGCTGCGACGCCTGGTCGCCGCGGAGGCGGGGGTGTTCGTCTTCTTCTCCCTGGTCATCCCGATAGAGGTGATCTACGCGAAGGAGGACCTGGGGCTGGACGCCGTCGGCTACGGCCTGATGATCAACAGTTGGGGCCTCGGCATGGTCCTCGGCAGCATCGTCTTCGCCAGGCTGCGCCGCGCCTCGTTACCGGTTCTGCTCTTCTTCAGCACGGTGGCGATCGGCGTCGCCTACTTCGGGCTGGCGGCTGCACAGGGGCTCGCCGTGGCCTGCGCTGCCTCGTTCGTCGGCGGTGCCGGCAACGGCATCCAGTGGGTCGCGATGGTCAGCGCGGTGCAGGAGTTGACCAGACCGTCGATGCAGGCGCGGGTGCTCGGCACGCTCGAATCCTCGGTCTCGGCGACGCCCGGCATCGGCTTCGTGCTCGGCGGCCTGATCGCCTCGCAGTGGAGTCCGCGAGCCGCCTTCGTGGTCGCCGGGATCGGCGTGATGGCGATTGTCCTCGTCTCGGCAGTGGTCCTGGGCAGGAACTGGCCCGGCGGCGACGCAAAAGAACGTCCGGGGAGCTTTGACGCCGCCGAGGAGGAGATTATGGTGGAGCTAATTCCCGCAGAGGCCCTGTCCAGTCCAGAACGGAGGTTGTGACGTGAGGAAGCTGCCCGCAGCGCTTGCTGTTGTAGGACTGGTGGTGGTCGCGCTGGCACTGTCCTCGTGCGGCGGTAGCTCCGATGGCAAAGAAGGCGGCACGCTGAAGGGCACCTATGCCTCCTTCCCCGACTTCCTCGACCCGGGGCTCTCCTACACCCAGGAAGGCCTGACGGCGATGTACGACACCTACATTCCCCTGCTGACCTACGCACGCGCCAACGGCACCGCGGGCGGCAAGGTGGAACCGGGGCTTGCCGAGAGCATGCCCAAGATCAGTAACGGCGGCAAGACCTACACGCTGAACCTGCGCAAGGGGCTCAAATACTCCGACGGCACGCCGGTCAAGGCATCTGACTTCACCCACGCCGTCGAACGCACGATCGCGCTCAACTCGCCCGGCTCGCCGTTCTACGTCGAAGCGATCGTCGGCGCCGAAAAGTTCCAGAAAACCAAGTCGGGTGGCATTCCGGGCATCAAGACGAACGACGCGACGGGCAAGATCGTGATCGAGTTGAACGCGCCGCGGAGCACCTTCGACAACGAGCTCGGGCTGCTGCTCGTCGCCCCGGTACCCGGCGATACGCCGCTGACGAAGAACACCACGCTGGACCCGCCGCCGGCGACCGGGCCCTACGAGATCGTCGAGGTCGAGCCCGGGCGCGAATGGTCCTACCGGCGCAACCCGCAGTGGGCGAAGAACAACGCGAAGCTGATGCCCGACCTGCCCAGCGGCCACGTGAACAAGATCGAGATCAAGGTCGTCAGCAACCAGGCGACCCAGGTCAACGAAGTCGAACAGGGCACCTCCGACTGGATGCAGAGCCTGGTCCCCGCCGACCGCTACGCCGAGGTGAAAAGCAAATACGAAGGCACCCAGTTCCGGGTCGAGCCGACGAACAGCACCTACTACTTCTGGATGAACGTGACGAAACCGCCGTTCGACGACGTCAAGGTGCGCGAAGCCGTCAACCACGCGGTCAGCGGCGCCGCAATGGAACGGATCTACTCCGGCCAGCTGAAAGCGAACCAGCAGATCCTGCCGCCGGGCATGCCGGGCTACGAGGAGTTCGAGCTCTACCCATACGACGTGGCAAAAGCGAAGAAGATGATCGCCGAAGCCAACCCCGCCGACCGCAAGATCACCGTCTGGACGGACACCGAAAGCCCCAACAAAGAAGCCGGCGAATACTACGACGACGTGCTGAAGAAGATCGGCTTCGACACGACGTTGAAAATCATCAACGCCGATGACTACTTCACCTTGATCGGCAACCGCTCGACGCCTGATCTCGACACCGGCTGGAGCAACTGGTTCCAGGACTACCCGCACCCGAACGACTTCTTCCAGCCGCTGCTCTCGGGGAAAAGCATCCAGCCGGTCAACAACGGCAACTACTCGGAAATCGACGACCCCGCCCTCAACGCGAAGATCAGCCGGCTCAGCGCGGAAGAGTTCGGACCCGAGCAGGAAGCCGAATACGCCAAGCTCGACCGTGAATACATGGAACTCGCCCCCTGGGCTCCGTACGGCAACCTGGCCGTCTCGACCTTCGTCTCCAGCGCGATCAACCTCGACGACGTGGTCTTCAACCCGACCTTCGGACAGGCTCTGACCAGCTTCCAGTTCAAGTAATGGGGAGCCGCAGCCCCTGGTACCTGGCTTACCGGCGGCTGCGGCGTAACCGGGTTGCGCTTGCCTTCGGCGCCCTCTTCCTCCTGATCGTCGTATTCGTCTTTTCCGCGCCGCTGTGGGCGAACCAGGTCGCCGACACCGGCCCCAACACGACCCACACGCTGGAGAAAATCGAGGTGGACGGCGAGGTGCGGGAAGTCGTCAACCCCGAAGGCAAGCCGATCGGCCCCGTCTTCCTCGGCGCCGGAGGCAAGTTCTTCCTCGGCGCCGACGGGCGCCTCGGCCGCGACGAGATGGTGCGCCTGATGTACGGCGGCCGCACCTCGCTCATCGTCTGCCTGGTGGCGGCGCTGATCACGACGCTGCTCGCGACCGCGCTCGGCCTGCTGGCCGGTTACTACCGCGGCTGGGCCGACGCGACGATCTCGCGGGTGCTAGAGGTCCTCTGGGCGTTCCCGGTGCTGCTGCTCGGGATCGCCCTGGGCACCGCCCTGGCCGTCGGCGGCCTGCAGCTGGGGCCGATATCGATCTCCGGCAGCTCGATCTGGATCCCGATCCTGATCATCGGCGTCGTCTACGTCCCCTACATGGCGCGGCCGCTGCGGGGCGAGGTGCTGGCCCTGCGCGAGAAGGAGTTCGTCGAGGCCGCGGTCGCCCAGGGAGCGGGACCGCTGCGGGTGATGCTGAGCGAGCTGTTACCCAACCTGTGGTCGACGATCATCGTCTTCTTCACCCTCAACATCGCCAACAACATGCTGCTCGAGGCGGCCCTCTCCTTCCTCGGCGCCGGCGTGCAGCCGCCCAACTCGTCCTGGGGGACGATGATCTCCTCCGGCTTCGAAGTGATCTCCAGCGAGCCGCTGCTGAGCATCCTGCCGGGCACGATGATCCTGCTCACGGTGCTCTCGCTGAACGTCTTCGGCGACGGGCTGCGCGACGCCCTCGACCCGAAATCGAAGATACGGCTGAAGGCCCACGCGGGCCTTGCCGAGCCCGAGGGAACCGCGGTCTGATGGGTCGTTTCATCGTCCGCCGCCTGCTGGCGATGGTCCTGGTGCTGTTCGCGATCTCGGTGATCGTCTTCCTGATCTTCAACGTGATGCCCAACTCCGACCCGGCGCAGCGGCTGGCGGGGAAGAACGCGACGCCGCAGCTGGTCGCGGCGATCAACGAGGACTGGGGGTTCGACGACCCGCTGCCGCAGCAGTACCTGACGATGATGAAGAAGATCTTCAGCGGCGACGTGATCTCCTACAACAACCAGCTCGACGTCGACGAACAGATCATCGACAGATTCCCGACGACGCTCTCGCTCTGCATCGGCGCAGCCGTGCTCTGGATGCTTTTCGGGATCGTCTTCGGCTACCTCTCGGCGGTGAGGGCCGGGGGGCTGACCGACCGACTGCTGACGATCGTCGCGGTGGTCGGCATCTCGATGCCGGTCTTCACGCTCGCCGCCGTCTTCCTCATCTACCTGACCTACAAGACCCAGCTCTTCCCCTCCGGCGGCTACGTGAAGCTGACCGAAGACCCGCTCGACTGGGCCTACCACCTGATCCTGCCCTGGATCACGCTGGCGATCCTCTACGCCGGCTTCTACAGCCGCGTGCTGCGCGCGAACATGCTCGACGCGATGGACAGCGACCACGTGCGCACGGCGCGGGCCAAGGGGCTGAGCGAGCGGCAGGTGATGTTGCGCCACGTGCTGCGCAACTCGCTGATCCCGATCGTCACCCTGTTCGGCCTCGACTTCGGCGCGACCGTCGCCGGCGCGGCGATCATCACCGAAGCGCTCTACAGCCTCGGCGGCGTCGGCGACTACGCCGCCGAATCGACCTTCCACCTCGACCTGCCGCCGATCATGGTCGTGACGCTCTTCGGCGCCTTCTTCGTCGTCTTCTTCAACGCGCTGGTCGACATCGCCTATGCCTACCTCGACCCGCGGGTAAAGCTCGGGGAGTCGGCCCAATGAACGCGAGCGCGGCATGAGCGAGCCGCTGCTCAGCGTGCGGGATCTGCGCGTCGGCTTCGCCACCGAGGGCGGCCGGCTGCAGGCCGTCGGCGGGGTCTCCTTCGACCTTGCCGCGGGCGAGGTCCTGGCGATCGTCGGCGAGTCGGGCTCGGGCAAGAGCGTCACCGCGCAGACGATCCTCGGCCTGACCCGCTCTCCGAACGCGCGGATCGAGGGCTCGGTGAGGCTCGGCGGCCGGGAGCTGGTCGAGGCAAGCGACCGGGAGCTGCAGGAGGTGCGCGGCGCGGAGGTGGCGATGGTCTTCCAGGACCCGATGACCTCGCTCAACCCGGTCTACCGGGTCGGCGACCAGATCGTCGAGGCGATCCGTGCCCACCGCGACGACGTCAGCAGGGACGAGGCGTGGCAACGGGTGGTGGAGCTGCTCGACTCGGTGGGGATACCCGATGCGGCGCAGCGCGCCCGCGACTATCCGCACGAGTTCTCCGGCGGGATGCGGCAGCGGGCGATGATCGCGATGGCGCTGGCGATGGCGCCGAAGGTGCTGATCGCCGACGAGCCGACCACGGCGCTCGACGTGACGATCCAGGCCCAGATCCTGCGCTTGCTCGAGCGGCTCAACCGCGAGCGCGGCCTGGCGACGATCCTGATCACCCACGACCTCGGTGTCGTCGCCGAGGTCGCCGACCGGGTGCTGGTGATGTACGCGGGGCGGGTGGTCGAGGAGGGGACGCTGGACCAGATCTTCTACGACCCGCAGCACCCCTACACCTGGGGCCTGCTCGGCTCGCTCACCCGGATCGACCGGCCACGCCCGCACCGCCTGCCGCAGATCGGCGGCGCACCGCCCTCTTTGCTCGACTTGCCGCAGGGCTGTGCCTTCCAGCCGCGCTGCCCGCACGCGTTCGACCGCTGCGCCGAGCTGCCCGAGCTGGCGGCGCGCCTGCAGGAGGCGCCGGACCATCAGGACCGCTGCTGGCTCTCACCTGAGCAAAAGCGCGAGCGCCGCGAGGTCGAGGGCCAGATCGGCCTCGAGGAGCCGGCCTGATGCCCGCCGAGCCGCTGCTCGAGGTGACCGACCTGGTCAAGCACTTTCCGGTCAAGCGCGGACTGTTGGTCGACCGCGAGGTCGACCGGGTGCGGGCGGTCGACGGTGTCAGCTTCAGCGTCGCCCAGGGAGAGACGCTCGGCCTGGTGGGCGAGTCGGGCAGCGGCAAGTCGACGCTGGCGCGAACGGTGATGCAGCTTCTGCCGCCGACGTCCGGGTCGGTCCGCTTCGAGGGTCGCGAGATCGCCGGCCTCTCACGCCGCCAGATGCGGCCGCTGCGCCCGGAGATGCAGATGATCTTCCAGGACCCCTATGCCTCGCTCAACCCGCGCAAGCGGATCGGCCAAATCGTCGGCGAGCCGCTGCGGCTGCAAGGCCGCGCATCCGGTGCCGAGCTGCGGACGCAGGTGCAGGAGCTGCTGGAGCGGGTCGGCCTCTCGCCCGAGCACTACGAGCGCTACCCGCACGAGTTCTCCGGCGGACAGCGACAGCGGATCGGCATCGCCCGCGCCCTGGCGCTGCGCCCGAAGCTGATCGTCGCCGACGAGCCGGTCTCCGCGCTCGACGTCTCGATCCGCGCCCAGATCGTCAACCTGCTCGACGACCTCCAGGACGAGTTCGGACTCACCTACGTCTTCGTCGCCCACGACATCGGCGTCGTCCGCCACGTCTCCGACCGGATCGCCGTCATGCACGACGGCAAGATCGTCGAGCAGGGACCCGCCGACCGCGTCTGCGAGCAGCCGTCGGATCCGTATACGCAGAGCCTGCTTGCGGCGGTGCCGGTCCCCGACCCGCGCGAGAGCCGCGCGCGTCGGGCAGACTTCAAAGCGTGACGCTCCCCCTCGAGCCACCGATCAAGCCCCAGCTGGCGCTGACCCGCAAAGAGCTTCCGGAAGGCGAGGAGTGGGCCTACGAGCAGAAGCTCGACGGCTTCCGCGCGATCGTCTTCGTCGACGGCAAAGACGCCTACATCCAGTCGCGCGGGGGCAAAGACCTGACCCGCTACTTCCCTGAGCTGAGCTTCGTGCCAGGGCGCTATGTGCTTGACGGCGAGCTCGTCATCCGCGATACCGAGGGCCACCTCGAATTCGACGCATTGCAGCAGCGCATCCACCCGGCCGAGTCGCGGATCAAGCTGCTCTCCAAGGAGATCCCGGCCGGCTACGTCGCCTTCGACCTGCTCGCCGAGGAGGACGAGGCGCTGCTGGACACGCCGTTCGGGAAGCGGCGCGCCCGGCTGGAGGCGTTGGCGAAGCAGACCGGTGCAGAGCTGAGCAAGCTCAGCCCCGACCCCGGGCAAGCTGAGCAGTGGCTACGCAGGACCGAGGGAACGATGGCGAAGCAACTAGATGCCATCTACATCCCGGGGAAACGCAAGGGCATGGCCAAGGTCAAGCGCGAGCGCGAGATCGACTGCGTCGTGATGGGTTGGCGACCAGGCAAAGAGGAGGGCACCGTCGGCTCACTGATCCTCGGCCTCTACGACGGCGACGAGCTCCGCTCGGTAGGGCACATCTCAGGTTTCAGCGCCGAAGCAAAACGGGCGATGCCCAAGATGCTGGCACCCCTGGAGACCGGCGACAGCGGCACCGCCGAGCCGAGCCGCTGGACCGGCGGGCGCGACCTCGAGTGGGTCGCCTTGCGGCCGGAGCTGGTGATCGAAGTCGGCTACGACCACGCAGCTACTGGGCGCATTCGCCACGGTGCACGCTTCCGCAGGTTCAGGGACGACAAAGATCCTAAGGAGTGCACCTTCGACCTTTTGGACGAAGGCTGACTTAGAAGAGCGCCTGTTGGGGAGGGACGGGGGGTCCTCCCGACGGGCGGATACTCAGAGCGGGCGAAGCCCGCGAGTCCGGCGGGAGGACCCCCCGTCCCTCCCCTCTCATACGGCCCCGTCCCCAGCCTTTAACGGCCTGCGTAGTCCGCTTGCGTTGCTCGGGGCGCATGTTGGCGCGCCCATCCGGGTAGAGGTTCTCGTAGCGCGATAAGAGGTCCGGGCGTTTTGCTTCCAGCCAGGCGAAGAAGACGTCGCGGACCTCGTCGCGTAGATGGAGTGCAACACCGCCTAAGAAGGTCGCGTCTGCCTTGCGGGCTCGGTCGACTATCGGTTGGACCTGCTCCGGGCTGTCGTTTATGCCCGGCATCAGCGGGGCGATCAGGACTCCGGAGTCGATGCCGCGACGGCGCAGCTCGGCCACCGCGTCGAGGCGGGCTGCTGGGCTTGGGGTATGGGGCTCGGTGGCACGCCAGGCCTCCTCGTCGAGGGTCGGGACAGAGAGGTTGACCGAGACCGGCAGCCGCTTCGCCATCCGCTCGAAGAGATCGACGTCGCGCAGCACCAGCGGCGACTTGGTCAGGACGGAGACGGGCGTTTCGGCCTCCTCCAGCGCCGCGAGGATCTCGGGCATGAAGCGGTAGCGGCTCTCGGCCCACTGGTAGGGATCGGTGTTCGTCCCCAGCGCCACCAGGTCGCGCTTCCAGCTGGGTCTGGCAAGCTCCGCCCGCAGCACCTCCGGCACGTTGACCTTGACGACGATCTCGCGCTCGAAGTCGCGCCCGGCGTTGAAGTCGAGATAGGTGTGCGAGCTCCTGGCGAAGCAAAAGACGCAGGCATGCGTGCATCCTCGAAAAGGATTGACCGTGTAGTTGAAGCCGTAGCGGCCGCCGGGCACGTGGTTCAACGCCGAGCGGGCGCGCACCTCATGGAAGTTGATCCCCATCGCCTCCGGCGCATCGAACGTGCGCACGACGGTGCCGTCGCCCACGCCCGGCAGACGCAGATCGTTCTCCGTTCGCTGCTCATCCCACCGCATACGAACACATGTTCGCACACCCCGCCGACAGCGCCGATTGCAGCATTTTCCCCCTCAGGGTGGGGAAAACCCTTCAATTTGCGCCGTGGCTAGATGCTCGAGCCGGTCTCGTCGCGCTTGAACGCGGCGAGCTGACCGAGAGCCTGCTCGCGGGCCTTGGCGCGCAGGGGCGGCAGGATCGCGACCAGATTGCCTTTGAAGCCGAGCGCCTGGCCGGCCCAGCGGCGAAAGTTGAAGTCGTCGACGTGGTCGACGATCTTGCCGTCGGCGAAGCGGAATTTCGCCTGGATGTCGTTGACCACGGGGCGGCCGGTCGAGAACGTGTAGCGGGCGATCCAGTGGGCAGAGCCCGACTCCTCATCCGCCTCGTGCTCGCGCAGCTCGATCTTCAGGTCGGTCGCGCGGCTGGTCAGCATCCGCCACATCGCGCCGACGTCGGCGCCGTGCAGGTCGCCAAAAGCGGGATCCTGGAAATGGGCGTCACGGGTGTACTCGGCGGTCATCGCCGCGCCATTGCACTGTCCGAACGCTTCGTAGAAACGCTCGATCGTCGCTCGGTTCTCCTCGCGTCCCATCAGCCCAACCTACCGGCAATCACATAACGCAGCGCGGCGACCACCTGCTCGGCCGTGCGTGCCGTCCCCTGCGCAGCGCGGTCGACCTCCTTCAGCGCATGGTCGAGCTCGGGATCGTGCAGGGTGACGTAGGGCTTGCTCAGCGCCGCGGCGTAGCCGGCGTCGAAGGCGGCGTTCCACTGGCGGTATTTGTCGCCGAAGCGGACGACGACGACGTCGGCCGCCCTGATCAGAGTCTGGGTACGGATCGCGTTGACGCCCGCCCCCATGTGGTCGCGCCAAAAGGGCTCGCTCTCCTCCCCCAGCGTGCCGACCCCGGCATCGTCGGAGGCGGCGTGGTCGGTGACCGGCGCAGAGAAGACGACCGGCAGCCCTGCCTCGCGCACCCCGGCTTCGATCCGCTCACGCCAGTCGGAGTGGATCTCGCCGGAGAGGTAGACGCTCCAGCTGCGCTCGCTCATACGCCGGTCTCCTCGAAGTGCTTGCTCAGCATCGTCACCTGGCCCTGGTAGTTGGAGCCCGACTCGGCGCCGTAGAGGCGCTCGGCGGGGGCGCTGGTGCGCTCCAGGGCCAGCTTGCAGACCGGCTGGCGGTGCTCGACCATGAAGGAGACGTCGCGTGCCCGCACCTCGAGCGCGGCGCGGCTGCCGTGGCGGCCGCCGACCGGGTCGTAGCCGAAGCCGGGGTCGAAGAAGCCGGCGTAGTGGGTGCGTAGCTCGCCCGCAGTCGGGTCGTAGGCCATCATCTCGGCGGCGATCTGCGGCGGGATGCAGACCCCCTCGGCCGAGAGCAGCAGGTAGAAGATCTCCGGCTCGAGCACGATCCGTCCGCCGGGCTCGGGGTAGACCGGGTCCCAGTAGTCGGTCCAGCGGTAGGCGCGAATGCGCGAGAGGTCGATCGGCAAGCTGTTCTTCTTCGCCCGGTAGCCGACGATCCGGTCGCTGGGGCCGGAGAGGTCGACGCTGAGGAAGAGCCCGTCCGCCAGCGCCAGCTCCGACTCGCGCAGTGCGTGCGAGTCCAGGTAGAGCAGCGGGAACTCGTCTTGGAGCGCGCGTATCTCGGCGTCGGCGAGCCGCACGTCGCCCCGCGCAAGTCGCAGCTGGTTCAGCGAGAGGCCGCTCTGCACCTGGATCGCGAAGGAGCGTGGCACGACCTCCAGGTAGAGGCGACCGTGGTAGCCGGGACGAATCTCGTCGAAGCGGTGGTGGCGGTCGGTGAGCACACGCGTGAAGACGTCGAGGCGGCCGGTCGAGCTCTTCGGATTCGCCTTCGCCCGCACGTCGTCGGGTAGGGCCAGTTCCTCGATCAGCGGCACGAGGTAGGGGCGGTCACGCTCCAGCACCGCACCATCGCGCAGGTCGACCTTCTGGAAGGCGAGCCCCTCGATCTTCTCCTCGACGGTCGAGTCGACGTCGGGCAGGAAGCTGCAGCGCAGCGCCCAGGCGAAGTCGCCCAGGCGCAGGTCGATGCTGGCCGGCTGGATCGCCTCGGGCCGGATCCGGTAGTCGCCGGAGCCGATCCATTCGGAGTCGATCGCCTCGATCAGGGCCTGCGACGGCAGCACGCCATCGATCGCCTCGCTGCGCGGCTCGGTCGCCGCGCTCTCGGCGGCTGCGCTGGCTTCGCTCATCTGGCCGAGATTATCCGGCGTGCCTCGGCGACACCGAGGTACGGAGTCAGCGCAAACTCGGCAAGTTCCGGAAAGAATCGGCCAAGGCGAGCCGCTTCGCCGGCCAGCACACGGCGTCCGAGCAGCGAGGCGATGCCACCGACGACGGCCTCGTCGGCTGCCTCTGGCGGCCGCCCGGAGCTCGTCCCTTCGGGAGCGCCCTCACGCAGATAGGGAACGAAGCTCTCGACCGCGACCTGAAAGCGGCCATATACCCCGGGCCCTGCCCTCAGCCCCTCGACCAGCAACAGGTTTGCCTGGCCCGGCTCGGCGGCGAGGCCGGCGAGCACCGCGCCGAGACCGGCGCAAACCCCGTCCGCCCACTCATCCGCCCCCGCGCAGGCGCTCAGCACGTCCGCACGCAGCCGCTCGACGGCCTCCTCATAAGCAGCAAAGAAGCAGGCGTCCTTGCTCTCGAAGTGGCGGTAGAAGTCGCTCTTGGAGACTCCGGCCCTGGCGGCGATCGCGGAGACGGTCGTGGCGTCGTAGCCACGCTCGTCGAGCGAGTCGGCGATCGCGGCCAACAAGCGCTCCCGCTGATGCTCGGCGATGAACTCGCGCGAAAGGCCGTGACGACCACGTGGCAGCGGCTTCATGCAGTACTAAAGTCTGCCAGTGCTAAGCGATTCCCGTTTACTGGCCGAGCGGTTACTCGGCCATGCCGGCGCTCAGATAGGGCGCCGTCATGAACTCTGTGAGTTCGGGAAGCAGGTCCTCGGCCCGTTCCGCCTCACCCCGGCGAATCTGCTGATAGACGATCCAAGCGACGCCACCGACCAGCGTCTCGGCGATTGTGTCGGGCAACCGCTCGTCCCGGGGCAGCGTCTTCTTTGTCAACCCGACGAAGGTCTCCAGGGCATCCTCGTAGCGCTGGGTTGCGGCCGGCGTGGCGGAGAGAGCCTCGATCATGCACATCCGCGCCAGCATCGGCTGCTCGGCGACAAAGCCCAGAAAGGCAGCCAATCCACCCTCGATCCGGTCCTGCCAGTCTTCCTCCGTGTCGCCACCGGCTTCCTCGACCCGGCGCAGGACCTCGTCACGGGCGGCGTCGAAAGCGGCGAGAAAGACCTCCTCCTTGCCCTCGAAGTTGTCGTACAGAGTTTTGCGGGCGACGCCGGCGCGCCTGACGATGTCGGAGATCTTGGTTGCCTCGTAGCCCTGTTCGGAGGTCAGCTCGGCCAGCGCGTCCATGATGCGGCGCTGCTTGTGCTGCGCGATGAACTCGCGGGGCAGCGCGGGGCGGACCGATGCAACGGACACCTTTGAGGTCCGCCTCTCCTGCGTCCCCCCTTTTCCCCTCGGTGGCATGGAAACAGGATACCCAGGGGAGGCAAAATTCCAATGCACGTCAGCGACTTTTCTGGTACCCTTGGAGGGCCTGCAAATTTTCTAAAAGAAACGCGTAGGTTCCTTATGCCACCGGAGAGGGTAATGCTCAGTAGGGAGAAGCTGGCGAATGCGGTCGGAGACCGCTGGTCAGACTCGGAGCTCAGCGAAGCCGTCGCGCTGCTGAGCCGCGCGGACGGCCGTTTTCCAGCCGGAGTGAGGACGCTGTCGGCGGACTTGGTCAAGGCGGTCCAGCGAGAGCGCCTACTCGCGGCGATGATCAGCACGGTCACCGAGATCGGCTACAACACGATCACCGTCCAGAACGTCCTGACCCGGGCAGGAATATCCCGGCCCACCTTCTACGAGCAGTTCGACGATAAGGAGGACTGCTTTCTCGCCGCCTTCGACGCGTCGGCCGCGCGGATGCGCCAGCGAATCGAGGCAGCGGTCAGCAACGCGGGGCCCGGCTGGCGAGATCAGCTGCGCAGCGGCATCGCGGAGCTATTGCGTTTCATCGTCGAAGAGCCGCAAGAGGCTCGCACGGTGATCGTCGAGGCACGCGCATCCAGCCCAGCGGGACTGATGCGCCGCGACGACCTGCTCGATCACTTCGCCGGATGTATCGACACTTTGGTCAGGGAGGACCTGGAGGAGACCCCTTCGGCCATAGCTGCCGCCGGGGTCGTGGGAGGAATCGAATCGGTGCTCTACGCGCGCCTGCAGAAAGGCGAGACCGAGGAGCTCGAGGCGCTCCTCCCCTCGCTGATGTATTTCGCCGTCCTCGCCTATGCCGGCCGGGAGGCCGCGGGCGAGGAGCTCGACGACGCGGCTCTCGCCCTAGGCGACTAGCGCCTACGGCGCTTGCTTGATCGCTTGCCAGGCTGGGCGGTGAGCCGCAGGGTGCGCTCGCCCTCCTTCTCCACCGCCTCGCCCATCGCGATCTGGAAGGTGGCCAGCAGGGCGCTGGCGGCGAGTGGCCGCATACGTTCGAGCGCCTCGCTCATCCGCGGCCAGTCGCGCTCGGGGCGGCCGGCGCGATCGAAGGGCCGCCAGACCTCCTTGACGAAGAGATCGACGAAGGCGCGGGCGACCCCGTCGGCGTGGCGGCGTAGCTTCTCCGCGGTAACGAGCGCCCCCTCCGCCCCGACCCCGAGCTCGGCCAGCTCAGCGGCGGCGCGGAGCAGCTGCGGGCTGATCACCTCGATCCGGCCGTCGGGCAGGCCGCGGAAGATGCCCAGCTTTTCGGCGCGGCGAGTCAGCTCGGCATCGGCCGCTTCTCCCCAGAGCCCGGCCAGCTCGTCGGCCTCGACTATCTCCGGCGCCTCGTCTTCGAACGGGGCGCGAAGGGCCCGGGTGAAGTCGAAGATCGCCGAGGCGGAGCCATCGCCACTGTCGAGGACGCGACGAATCGCCTCGAGGTTGAGCCCGTCAGCCTGCATCTCACGGGTCAGCGCGATCCGCGCGACGTGCTCCTCATCGTAGTAACCGGTGCGCCCGCGAACCGTTGGCGGTGGCAACAGTCCGCGCGTCTGATGGGCGCGGATGTTGCGCACGGTCATCCCGGTGCGCTCCGCCAGCTGGCGGATCGTCATCTCACCCTCGGCGGGTTTGGAACCCTTACCACTCATCTCAACTCATGGTATGGGCTTGGAGCCCGTTTACCCGGTGAGCGGCAGGCGCTGGCCGTTCATCTCCCGCGCGGCGTCGGAGCAGAGGAAGGCAATCGCCGCGGCGATGTGCTCGGTGGGAGTGAACGAGGAAAAGTCTCCGTCGGGGTTTTCCTCGCGCATCCTCGAGGTGAGGATTGCGTCGATGACGATGATGTTCGCCGTGGCGGTGGTACCGGCGAAGCCGTCGGCAAGGGCGAGCGTCCAGGCCTCAGCAGCGGCCTTGGCCGCGGCGTAGGCGGCATTGGAGTTCGACGGGGCCTGCGCCTGCTTGGCGGAGACGAGGACGAAGCGGCCGTGCTCGGAGCCGACGAGCGCATCGTGGAAGGCACGCGTGGTGTGTTGGACGGTGCGGATCAGGAGGTCGTGGAGCAGATCCCAGTCGGCGAGCGGCGCCTCGTGCAGCGGTTGCCCACCGCGCCAGCCACCAACCAGGTGCAGCAACCCGTCGACCCTGCCGAAACGCTCGAGCAGCGCTCCGCACCAATCTCGCGCCGCCTCCTCGTCGAGCAGGTCGGCGGTGTGCCCATACCAGCGCTCAGCCGGCAGCTCCAGCCCGGCCCCGATCTCATCGAGCCGCTCCTGCGAACGGTCGGTGGCGGCGATGGTGGCTCCCTCGGCAGCCAAACGCTCCGCCACGACCGGCCCCAACCCACCGCCGATGCCGGCGATGGCGAAGACACGGCCGTCGAGAGAGTCCGATCCCATCGCCACATCCTCCCGCAAAAGCCAGGTATGAGATACACAGGCAGCGCACTATGAGTACGCAGGTAGGCTTTCGCCTCGCATGAACGACGACTGGCGCCTACAGGTCGATCTTGACGATCCGTCCCTTTTCGAGCCGGTGGTCGAGCGTTTAGAGGCGCGTGAGCTGGAGGATAACCTCAGCGACGCCTTCCATGATCGGATCATCGTCAGCCGCAACGACACCCGGATCTTTCTCTACGCCGGCTCGCGGGAACAGATCGAACAGGCCCGCGCCCTCCTGGTGTCGCTGGATGAGAAGCACGAGTGGAGCCTTGTCATCGACTTGAAGCGCTGGCACCCGGAAGCGGATTCTTGGCGCGATCCCGACGAAGCGCTTCCGGAGACCGCGCAAGCCAAGGAAATAGAGCACCAGGCCGTGATCGCCGCCGAACGCAAACGGGTAGAGGAACAGGGCTACCCCGAATTCGAGGTGCGCGTGGACCTTCCCTCACGTCACGAGGCGCTCCAATTCGCCGAGCGGCTTCGCGAAGAGGGGCTGCCAACCGTTCATCGCTGGAAGTTCCTCCTGATCGGCGCCACCGACGAAGACGCCGCCAAGGCCCTCGCCGAACGCATTCGAAGCGAGGCCCCGAGCGGCAGTCGGGTCAGCGTAGAGGGCACTCTGAGGGCGGTGTATGCAGAGCGTCCACCCAACCCGTTTGCGGTTCTCGGCGGGCTCGGCGGGTGACTCGGCCCAGCAAGTTTCTGTCCGAGCTAGAGACGAACATATGTTCGTATGAACAGCCAGGGGAGACCGGGTAAACAGCGTCGAGAGCGCCTGATCAGTCGCCGTCGTCAAGGGGACCTTGGCGAGTTCTCAGCAATGGAGTGGTTGGCCGGTAAAGGTGCGCTCGTTTGGATCCCGCTTGGCCATAGCCCTGATGTCGATCTCATCGCCGAATTCAACGGTCGTCTCCTTCGGGTGCAAGTGAAGACGTCCACTTACCGAGTGTCGACACCGACGGGGCATATGCGCTGGGCCGTCAGCGTTTCGACAAGCGGAGGGAACCAGAGCTGGACAGGGCTGACAAAGGAGTTCGATCCTGGCGATGTAGACCATCTCTTTGTTCTGGTCGGAGACGGGCGAAGGTGGTTTATTCCGGCCGCCGTAGTCGAGGGTTCCCGAAGAGTGAGCCTCGGAGGAAACAAGTATTCTGAGTTTGAGGTCGAGCGAGGTCAGTCAATCGAAGATCTCGTGTATCCGGGTGACACCCAGATGAAGTTAGACCGAATGCAGGGGGAGTGCCTGAGCGGTCAAAAGGAGCAGACTGTAAATCTGCCGGCTATGCCTTCGCAGGTTCGAATCCTGCCTCCCCCATCTCCTCGAGTCCGCGGTCCGCTCGGCGACATCACGAAATCCGAGCGAAAGGTCGCCAGAAGCGGTCATGCTCTCCTACGTCAGAAGCGTCAAACGACGATCCCGAAGCGTCCCTGCGCAGAGGCCGGCTTGAAGATCGGGGATCGGATGCGAGTCCGGGCAGACGGCCCGGGAAGAATCGTGCTGGAGCGAGCTGAGGCCGGGGACCTTCTCAACCCGGGGTGACGCCGAGGCGGGCGGCCATCTGCTCGTTGAAGGCGTTCAGCGCCGACATCGGGCGCATGAAGACGGTCAGCTCCTTCACCAGGCCCTGCTCGTCGAGCTCGAGGAAGTCGATGCCCTCCAGCTCGCGGTCGCCGACGCGGGCTTTGAAGCGCAGGACGACAGTGCGCTCGTCGGCGAGCTCGTCGAGGTAGCGGAAGTCCTCCAGGGTGGCGGCGACGTGGGTGAGCACCTGGGCGACCACGTCGCGGCCCTCGAAGCCGCGGAAGAGGATCGGGCTGTGCAGGACGACGTCCTCGCGCAGCGTCGCCTCGGCCGCCTCCAGGTCCTTGGCCTCGACGGCGAGGCGGAATGGGTGCGGCGCGGCCATCGTCAAACTCTACGTCAGCGAGGCTCGAGGACGAAGAGGGCGATGTCGCGGTTGGTCCGCGCCTCGTATTCGTCGAAGCCCGAGTACTGCTCGTTGTGCTTGCGCCAGAGGTCCGCCCGCTCGTCGCCCTCCGCCACCCGCGCCCGCACCGGCCGGCGCTCACGCCCCACCTCGACCTCGGCCTCCGGGTTGGCCTTCAAGTTGAGTGACCAGGCGGGAGTGCGGTTGTGGCCGGCGTTGGAGCCGATCACGACCATGTTCTCGCCGTCGGCCAGGTAGACGACCGGGGCGGTCCGTGCCTGCCCGGACTTGCGGCCGGTCGTGGTCAGCAGCAGCACCGGAGCCTGGTTGATCCGACCACCGATGCGCCCCCCCGAAAGCCTGTAGAGAGGGATGTTGAGCTTGCCAACCCAACGCAAGCCGGTCGCCCCCATCCTCTGCGACGCACGCGAATAGAACTTGTCTCCGGAAGGCACGGCCCGCAGTATGCCCCCTGACGAGTCGGAAACGTCGTCAGCTTGCTTCGCGGAGCATTTGGGCCTCGGGGAGATGCTGGAGTTTCTTCAGCGTGTTGTTCTCGATCTGGCGGATCCGCTCGCGGGTGACCCCAAAGGTGTTGCCGACCTCCTCGAGCGTCAGCGGCTCCAGCCCGGTGAGGCCGTAGCGCAGCTCGATCACCTGGCGCTCGCGCTCGGGGAGCGCGGAGAGCGCCTTACGCACGCCCTCCTTCTGCATGTGTTCGCTTGCCTCTTCGAATGGCTCGGCGACCGTGTCGTCGGCGACGAAGTCGCCGAGCTCGGAGTCATCCTCGTCACCCACCGGTTTCTCCAGCGAGACCGGCAGCTGGGCGACGCGGAGGATCTCCCTCACTTCGGCCAGCGGCCAGCGCAGCTCCTCGGCGATCTCGGCCGGCTCGGGCTCGCGGCCGAAGCGCTGCACCAGCTGGCGCTCGACATGGGCGACGCGGTTCAGCTTCTCGACCATGTGCACGGGGATGCGGATCGTCCGCGCCTTGTCGGCGATCGCCCGGGTCACCGCCTGCCGGATCCACCAGGTCGCGTAGGTGGAGAACTTGTAACCGCGCCTGTAGTCGAACTTCTCGACTGCGCGGATCAAGCCCAGCGAGCCCTCCTGGATCAGGTCGAGGAAGCTCAGCCCGCGGCCCAGATAGCCTTTCGCGATCGAGACGACGAGCCGCAGGTTGGCCTCGACCATCTGCCGCTTGGCGATCATGTCGCCACGCTCGATCCGCTTCGCCAGTTCGACCTCCTGGGCGGCGGTGAGCAGGTCGACCCGCCCGATCGAGCGCAGGTACAGCCGCAGCGAGTCGAGGCTGGGTTCCACCGTGAGGTCCAGCTCCCCTTTGCGCCCCTGGCCGTTGGTGGATTCGGCGCGCTGCTCTTTGTAAGCGCTGACGCCGTCCTCGGCGATCACTTCGACGCCATGCTCGACCAGGTGAGCGTGGAGGCCGGCGACCTGCTCCTTGGTCACCTCCACCTCCTCCAGTGTGGAGGCGATCTGCTCGAAGGTGAGGTAACCGCGGTCGCGTCCGAGGGCAACCAGCGACTGGAGCTCCTGTGGCCCCGCCGGCTGCTCGCCCGAATCCTGGTTCAGTCCCTGAGGAACCGTCTCCAACGGCTCGATATCACTGCCTCCGCTGCAACCCTTACCCCTCCCGGGGGCCGGCCCCATCGCTCCGACCTCCAGGAGTATAGGGAGCAAATCGCCTACGCTTCGTCTGGCGATGGCAACCCCTTCCACCACTCCACTGCCCTCCTCCGCACCCGACGTGCAGTCGGGAACGCCGGCGACGCAGGTGAGTCTCTCGCGGGTGGGCGTGACCGGGGTCGAGAAGGTGATCCGAGTAAAGGCGGATGGCGCGGAGAATCTCTACCACGCCGAATTCGAGTGCTTCGTCGACCTCGAGCCACGTCAGGCAGGGGTTCACATGTCGCGCTTCGAGGAAGTCGTCGGCGAGGCGATCGACGAGGTCGTCCTCGGCGAGGCGTTCCGCGCCGAGATACTCGCGGCCCACATCGCCCAGCGGGTTCGCGAGCGCCAGGGCGGCCTGCGGGCCGAGGTCTCGGTCACGGCGCGCTACCCGGAGACGGTCACGACCCCAGCCAGCGGCCTGCGCACCCAGGAGATCTACGTCCTCTTCGGCACCGCGGTCGACTCCCTGCGGGGGACGCGGACGCTGACCGGCGTGCAGGCCCAGGGGATGACCGCCTGCCCCTGCGCGCAGGAGATGGTCGGCGGCCTCGCCCGCGAACGGCTCGCCGAGCGCGGCTTCGACGCCGAGCAGATCGAGGCGGCGATCGAGGCGGTGCCGATCGCGACCCACAACCAGCGCGGCATCGGCACCCTCCACATCGGCTGCCCGGAGGGCGGCCCGGCCTGGATCGACGCCCCGGAGCTGCTGCGAATCGTCGAGCAATCGATGAGCTCGGAGATCTACGAGCTGATGAAGCGACCCGACGAGCTGGCGGTTGTCGCCAAAGCGCACTCGCAGCCGCGTTTCGTCGAGGACTGTGTGCGGGAGATGATGCGACGCGTCACCGTCGACTACCCGGACCTGCCCGGCGAGGCGTTCGTGATGGCGCGCCAGGAGAACCTGGAGACGATCCACCGCCACAACGTCGTCGCCGAGCGCTACGGCAAGCTCGACGACCTGCGTGCCGAGCTCGAGAACGGCGAGCACCAGCGCCACCACACGACCGTGCGCGAGTGGCTAGAGGCTCCGGCTTCTTAATTCAGCTCCTGTGATGAGGAGGTCGGATGAGGGTGCTGATCAACGACCGGTACGCATACGAGACCGACCTCGACGATGTAGAGGTCGGCGACGAGATGGTGCTTCCCGGCAAATTCTCCGTCCCTGGACGGGGATAGTCACTGCTCTCGAGCCTTCCTATGAAGGACCTTGCCACAGAGCAATCGGCCTTTCTCAGCGGCGGTCTCAAGTGCGCAGCTTTTCGCCACTTCATGATCGACTGAATGACGCATCAGGCTTCCTAGGCGCTCTTCCTCGAGGCGCTTGCGCAGGCCCAAGAAGTAGTCGGCGCCGCTGATCACGGTCGCCGCGACGGCGACATAGACGAGCACGTTGACCCAGGTCGGGGCCGGGTTGGCGGCGATCAGCGCGAATATGGCGGCGATCTGCAGCACCGTCTTCAGCTTGCCCATCCAGCTGGCGGCGATCACGACCCCGCGCTCGGCGGCGATCGCCCGCAACCCGGTCACCGCGATCTCACGGGCGATGATCACCATCGCCACCCATGCTTGCAGCCGGTTCAGCGAAACCAGCGAAACCAGAGCCGCCGTGATCAGCAGCTTGTCGGCGAGCGGGTCCATCAGTTTGCCGAAAGTCGTGACCGCGTCGCGCGAGCGGGCGAAGTAGCCGTCGAGACCGTCCGTCAACGCGGCGAGGGCGAAGACGGCGGCGGCGAGCTCGTCGCCGTTGGGCGTCTCCCCGAGCAGCGCGACGACAACTACCGGGACCGCGAGAATGCGCAGTAGGGTCAGCGCGTTGGGCAGGTTGAGCGGGAACATCCCACTCAGGCGCTCCCCGCCGGCTCTTTCGCGGTGGCGAGCTCGGCGTCGCGCTTGGCGAAGAAGTCCTCCCCCTCGATGCTGATGTGAGGCACGATGCGGTCGAGCCAGCGCGGCATCCACCAGGCCCAGCGGCCGAGCAGGACCATCACGGCAGGCACCAGCAGGCAGCGGACCAGGGTCGAGTCGATCGCGATCGCCACCGCAAGGCCCACCCCGAACTCCTTCACGATCGGGTTGCCGTTGAGGACGAAGCTGGTGAAGACGCAGACCATGATCGCCGCCGCCGACGTGATCACCCGCCCGGTGTTGGCCAGCCCTTCGATCACCGCCTCCTTCTCGTCTTTGTTCTGGCGGTAGTGCTCGCGCATCTGGGTCAGGAGGAAGACCTCGTAGTCCATCGAGAGCCCGAAGAGGATCGCGAACATCAGCAATGGCACGAAGCTGACGATCGGGATCGAGTGGTCGAGGCCGATCAGCGACGACGCCCAACCGAGCTGGAAGACCGCCGTCACCACGCCGTAGGCTGCCGCAACCGAGAGCAGGTTCATTGCCGCCGCCTTGACCGGTACCAGTAGCGAGCGGAAGGCGAGCAGCAGGACGATGAAGCTGAGCCCGACGACGATCGCGATCATCAGCGGCAGCTTGTCGCTGATCTGCGTGGCGAGGTCGATGTAGCCGGCGGTCTGGCCGCCGACGTAGGCGGCAGCGCCGGTGCCGCTCAGCGCCGCGGGGATCGTCGTATCGCGCAGCCCTTCGACCAGGCTGACGGTCTCATCGGCCCAGGGCGCGGATTTGGCGATCACCGTGAAGACCGCCACCGTGCCGGTCTTGTCGAGCGTCGGTTCGGAGACAGCGGCGACGTCGCCGGCTGCGCCAACTTGCCTCTCCAGGACGGGCAGGACTTTTTTGGCTTCCTGCGCCGTCTTGAACTGCCCCGTGATCAGCAGCGGTCCGTTGAGGCCGGGCCCGAAGCCCTTCGTCAGCGAGTCGTAGTTCTGGCGGGCGGTGGTCGACTTGGGCAGGGCGCTGAGGTCGTTTTGGCCGAGCTCGAGCTGGAAGATCGGCAGCGCCAAGACGATGAGGACGGCCAGCGCCGCCAGCGCCGAGCGCCAGGGCCGCCGGGCGACGCCCCGTGCCCATTTCCGCCAGCCGTGCGGCTCGGTGTCGTTCGAGTCGGCGCTGGTCCCGGGCACGCGCATCGAGTTGATGTGCGGGCCGAGCGCACCCAGCATCGCCGGCAGCAGAGTCGCCGCGGCGCAGACGGCGACGACGACGGCGATCCCGGCGGTGAAGCCGAGGGTGCTGACCAGGGGAATGCCGGCGAAAGAGAGGGAGCAGAGCGCGATCACCACGGTGAAGCCGGCGAAGACGACGGCGCCGCCCGCGGTGGCGGTGGCGCGAGCGATCGACTCGCGCAGCTCCATCCCTTCGGCGAGCTGCAGTTTGTGGCGGGTGACGATGAACAGGGCGTAGTCGATCCCGACCCCGAGGCCGATCATCGTCGCCAGGGTCGCAGCGACGCTCGGCACTTCGATCGCGTTCTCCAGCAGGCGAATGACCGAGAGCGAGATCGCCAGGCCGATGATCGCCGAGCCGATCGGCATCACCATCGCCGTCGCCGTGCCGAAGGCGAAGAGCAGAATGACGATCGCGGCGGCGATCCCGATCGCGTCGCTGATCCCGGTGTCGGGCTTGGAGAGCTGCTGACCGACGTAGGCGCCGACCGACGTCTCGAGACCCGCCTTCTCGGCCGGGGCGGCGGCGTTCAGCACCGCCTGGGCCTGCTCTTCGGTCAGTTCGCCCGGGCCGACGCCGAGGATCACAGGGATGTAGGCAACGGTCTTGTCTTTGCTCAACAGACCGGCTTCGGCGCCCTCCTTGCTGAGCGGGCTGATCGCCGAGTTGACCTCATTCATGGCTGCCAGCCGCTTGGCGGTTTCTTCGATCGCCCGGGCGTACTTCGGTTCGGTCAACGGACCTGCCTTCGATTCGAAGGCGAGCGGGTTGCTGCCGTAGGCCTGTTCGGGCAGGTTGTCTTCCAGCAGTTCGGTCGCATTGGTCGAACCGGTGCCGGGCAGGGTGAGGTTGTCGTTGGTCTTGTCCCCCGACGCTTGGCCGACGATCACCAAGACCACGGCGATGACCAGCCAGACGGCGATCGTCGGCCAGTGATGCCGCGAGCAAAAGCGCCCGATCGCGTAAAGAGGGGCGGTCATGCCGGCATCATCCCCCACCGTCCGGCAGTGCGGCAACGTGCCCGCCGTGACCCGCGGCAAGCCAGGCGTCAAGCGTGCGCGGCGCCGCCGTGTAGAGCTGGGCGGCCTGGTCTACATAGAAGTCGAGAGCAGCGGCCTCCAGCTCGGCGGCGAGAGCGAGGAAGGTGGCCTGGTCCTTCACCCGCTTGAAGTCGAGCTCTTCCGCCTCGGCTTCGGTGTCGCCACCCAGCCCGCGGATCGCCTTGGTCAGCGCGTCGACGTATTCCTGCTCCTGGGCGCGCAGCTGCCGTCCAAGCGCACGCTCAGGACCGCGCAGCAGGCCGTTGCCCCGGGTGTAGGCCTCGACCAGCGTCAGCTCGCGGGCAAGGCCTTCGTTGAGGATCTCCGCGTCGCTGCCCTTTTCGGGATTGGTCTCGGCGCCGTGGCCACTATCGCCGCAACCGCTCGCGACGACCGCGATCGCCGCAAGGGCGATCGCCAAAAAGGAGGCGGCGCGGCCGAAGCCGCACCGCCTGCCATAGCCACCTGCTGACGAATCGGTGCCCACAGGCAAGCAAGCCTATGGACTCTGGCTCGCCGGGAGCGCCGGGCGGGCCCGACTACTTTCTGGCTTTTGCCTTGCCTTTGGCTTTTTTGCCCGCCGCTTTGGCTTTCCGCTTCGGCAGCTTCTTCGCCGCCGTGTCGGGAACCTCGTAGGCGAGCATCGCGATCGACGAAGAGATCGCCGGCCCTTTCGACTTGGCCAGGCGCTTTGCCGCTTCCGCGTTGAGCTTCATCGCCTGTTTGAGCGTGTCGCCGAGAAGCTTCTGCAGGGACGTCCAGGCCTGCTCATCGAGCATCATGGGCGTCCAGCTCAGGTGACGATCCTCACGGTCATCGAACTTCTCGCCCTCCATCGACGCGACTACGTCGTCGACGACGGCCTGGAACAGGTCGGCGCTCATCCCCACCCGAACCGAGTCGGGCAGCTCGTGCCAGTCCCGATCCGTCAGGAAGGCTCGCGAGGTAGCGCGGTAGTAGTGCTCGACCGCTCCACGCCGAGGCTCGGTTTTGACCAGCGTGATGACTTTGTAGTCCTTGAGGACTTTGACGTGGTAGCTGACCTGGCTCAGCCCTTCGCCAAGCTCCTTCGCCAGTTCGTTCGGGCTGGCCATCCGTTCGTTGAGGATCGCCAGAATCTCGGCGCGAAGTTCGTGGGCTAGGGATTTGACCAGATCCTGGTTCACCCCTCTTTTGGCTTTGTTCCTGCCCTTGCTTTTTTTGCTGCCCCTGGTGGTTTTGGTCTTTGCGGGCAAAGCGACTCCTCCGATCGTTGCTGGTGGCTTAACCACTCCATCGTATTGATCACAAAGGCGGTTTTCCAGGCCAAATGAAGACTATTCGCTTCCTATCTGCGAAATAGTGGAACTTTCTCCAGTAATCAAGAGGTCCGCCGGATGCGCTCACAAAAGCGCAGGGAGAGTCCGAAGGGAGATATCAGGAGGGGGTGAAGTTGATGAAGATCGCCGCATCAGAGGCAGTCGTGCCGATGCTTTCACTTCACAAGTTCGGCTAAGCGCTCAGGCAGAGCATCTAGCTTTTGCGGGGCCTCGCCCAACTCACGGGCGGGCCCCGCGTGATTCAGTTTGGGCCGATGGTCACCAAGCCACAAGGTCCACCACCGGGAGACCAATCGCTGGCGCGGCTCGAGGCGGAGATCCATGCCTGCCGCCGTTGCCCGCGCTTGGTCGAGTGGCGGGAGGCAAGTGCGGCAGCGCCCCCACGCCGTTTTCAGGGCGAGAAGTACTGGGCCAAGCCTGTCGCCGGCTTCGGCGACCCCGACGCGCGACTCGCGCTGGTCGGCCTCGCTCCCGCCGCACACGGGGCCAATCGCACCGGTCGCATGTTCACCGGCGACCGCTCGGGCGACTGGCTCTATGCCGCCCTGCAGCGCGCCGGCTACGCAAACCAAGCCGAGTCAACCGGGCGAGAGGACGGACTTCGCCTGCGGGGCGCCTACGTCACCGCGGTCGTCCGCTGCGCGCCTCCCGCCAACCGGCCGGAGCCGGCCGAGCGCGACAGATGCCTCCCCTTCCTGGCCCGCGAGCTCAGCATGCTCGGTCACTGCCGCACGATCGTCGCACTGGGCGCCTTCGGCTGGGATGGGGCGCTGCGGGCACTGCGTGAGCTCGGCACTGAACCGCCCCGACCCAAGCCCCGCTTCGGCCACGGCGCCGAGGCGGAGGTGGGCGAGTGGAAGCTGATCGGCTGCTATCACCCGAGCCAACAGAACACCTTCACCGGCCGCCTCACCGAGGAGATGCTCGATCGGGTCCTTGCCCGCGCCCGCGAGTTGAGTAGCTGACTGCCCCTACAGCGCCGTGGTGCCACCGGCCTCACGACGAGAGATGCTGGCGGCCGTCTCGAAGGACGCCAGGACGACAGAGACTGGAATGCCCGGCTCTGTCGATTTCTCGCGGCGCCTGGCGGAACGCTCCTGGATCGCTTGGATCCGATCGAGGGCTGCCTGCACCGCGCGCATCAATTCCTTCCAGCCCCGCTCATCGAGCAGTAGCCAGCTCTGGCTCAGGTGGCGGCTACGAGCATCGAGGGATCCCGCATCGAGCGCATCGATCAACTCCTCGATGATCTGCCTGAGCATGTCGGCGCTGAAAGTGGACCGAATCGGTGCTGGAATCTTCATCCAGTCAAAGTCATCGAAATGCAGAGCCGGCATGCCCGGCTCGTAGAAGTGCTCGTCGAAGCCACGGCGCTGAACCGTCCGAACCAGCCGAATCAGGTTCCGCTTCTTGAGTTCCCGGAAGTGATAGCTGACGTCCGAGACGTCGAGATCGAGTTCGTCGGCGATTTCCGTTGGGCTGGCTATGCCCTTTTCACAGATTGTCACCCAGACGTGACCACGCAGCGGGTGCGTAAACGCTTTGGCCACTGTGGGGTCGATGACCTGTTTGAGTTTTCTTCCATGGAAGCTGGCCATGACGGCCTCCGTTCGATTGAGGTGTGGTTGCGGCGGCCGCGCCACCCTAGTACCGGTTTCAGACTCCATCCGGTCCTTGATCGAGAACCGCCCAATGTCCGCATGTCCCTCCGCCGGTTTTACTGAAACTCATTAAAGCAATCAGGCGGTCTTCTGGGAGAACTCGACGGAAAGGGCCACCATGACCAGACCAAGACTCAAGCGCACCACGGAGCAGATCGAAGCACCCAACGGCGATCTCTACCTGCTGCGCCCCAGCGCCGGAACCGATATCCACATCGAGAACCCCGACGCGGAGGGACGCCGCCTACTTGCGGCCTTGGATGGAAGCCTCGAGCGTACGGAGCTCGAAGAGCACTTCGGCAAGGAGGCAGTCGGGGACCTGCTCGCCCAGCTGGAGGAGTTGGGTTTGGTCGAGGACGCCGCCGACGATGACCTGATTCCAGAGCCGGTGAGCATCCGCTTCGACCGCCAGATCCGCTATTTCAGCGACATCACGACCGGGCCGGCGCCGTCACAGTGCCAAGCCCGACTCGAAAGCGCGCGGATCGTCGTCCTCGGCGTCGGCGGGCTTGGCGGCTGCTCTGCCCTTTCGCTGGCCTGCTGCGGCATCGGCGAGATGCTGTTGATCGACGGGGATCGGGTCGAGGAGAGCAACCTCAACCGGCAGATCCTCTACACGGAGAACGACATCGGCAGATCCAAGGTGGACGCCGCCGCGGATCGGCTCGGCGCCTTCAACTCCCGGGTCCGACTGGGGACGATCGCCGAGCGACTGAGCAGCAGAGACGAGATCGCGGATGCGATCAAAGACTTCGATCTGGTCATCGACGCCGCGGACTGGCCCGCCCACGACATCGAGGAGTGGGTCAACGACGCCTGCTTCGCGGCAGAGATCCCCTTCATCACGATGAGCCACTTCCCGCCGATCGCCCGTGTGGGGCCATTCTTCGTGCCGGGGATGACGGGCTGCTACGCGTGCCAGGTGGCCGGCTACCGCCGCAGCTATCCGATGTTCGACGTCGTGATCGAGCAGCGCCGGGCAAAGCAGACCCCCGTCGCCACGATGGGACCGGCCTGCGGGCTGATCGGCGGCCAGGTCGGCCTCGACGTCATGCATCACCTGACCGGGCTGGCCGAGCCATCGACCCAGGGCGTCGGCCACATCTATGACCTGCGCACGATGGAGGTCGAACGCGAGCCGGTGGTAGCGGAGCCGGGCTGTCCGGTCTGCGGCCATCTGCCGACCGCGATGCCGCGTGGCGAGGGCGAGACGAAGGCAGGCCGCAAGTAACTTAGGGGCGATGCGGCCCGCTCGCCTCCTCCTCATCCTTGCCCTCCTCGCCGCGGCCGCCCCAGCCGGCTGCGGATCCTCCAACGACGACGCAACGAACGAGGCGAGGACCACCGCCACGGCGACGACCCCACCCGCGCCCGCGGGTGCGGCGGTGTGGAGCTGCGAGGGCACGGTCGCGGGCACCGGCGACGTGCGCGTCACCGGCATCGGCTGTGACGGCGGCCGCGGGGTCGTCGCGAGGTGGGCGAGCGAGCCCTCATGCTCCGCCCCGGCGGGAGCATCGCGCTTCGCCTGCACGGTCCATGGCGGCTACCGTTGTCTCGGCGCCGGCGCCGAACGCGGCATCGCCGTCTCCTGCGCTCGCCCCGGCAGCTCGGTCTCCTTCGTCGCCAAGCGCGGCTGAGGGCGATCAGCCGCTGCGGCGGCGAGCCACGCGGCGGCTGACCGGGTCGACGAATGGTGGTGGACGATCCAGAAGCGGCCGCCGCCGGGCCGTTGCTCCCTGGACACAGCCCCATCATCGAGACTCCGCGCGCCGGAACCTCGATACCTAGAATGGACCCCGAGCGCCGGCGTAGCTCAGTTGGTAGAGCACTTCATTCGTAATGACAGCGAGCTAGGCGCGGCTCACTGAACTTGGCTTCCGCTGAGCCTTGGCTGTCCTGACCTGTCCCGACATTTTCGAGGGGTTCCGACCGTTCCGAGGGACAACTGAGAGACAATCGCCCGATGTCCAATCGGCTCGCCGCTGGCTTTACCGTCGCGGGGTTTCCACTTACGGCGGCGTTCCTGGCGATAGCCGACGGTAACTTCTGTCGTGCAAGCGCGCTTGGACTCGCCTTTGCCCTAACGGCGGCTTTGACCCTTGCGCCTAAGCTCCCGATCCTCCAGGGGCTGCCGCCCTTCGGAGCACCGCACCTCACGGCGGGGTTCAAGGCCACCGGATCGGTCGAGTTTCATGCCCCCCTGAAGAGCGCGCGAAGGTGACTCTTGAGGTCCCAGCCGACGGGTTCCCCTTGTCGATCTTGGTACAGGTCGGAATCACCAAACCACAGCGATCAGGACATAACCCCATGCCCTGGTGAACTTCGGCGTCCCGCTGGGTCAAGGGCTGGTGATCTGCGACGGCTGGGGCCGCCCCAGAGACCTCGGTCAGCCAATGCCCCCACGCACTCCGGCTACGACTACTGGTCGATCAAGGATTGGCGATTCACCGGCAAGGACGGGCATCTCCTCTACTTTCGCCTCCTCGTGCACAAGACGGGCACCTACCCGATCTTCGTCACCATCGGCTCCCGCAGCCTCTACGAGGAGCTAACCGAGTGGGCGGAAATTCGCGTCGTCGAGCAAGACTGGGAAGAGCTCGATCTTCGCGATCAGCTAAGCGTCTTGATCGACAAGGGAGGGCTGCTCGCAAACAGGTCCCTGCCATCCACACCGGCGACAGGTTCCGGACCACCTTTGCCGCATGGTTCTTGGAAAGCCTGCACGCGCTGCAGGGCAACGACACTCTGTGGAAATCGTTTGAGGAGGCGAAGTCCAACTGGCCAGGGCCGAATACGGGAAGCGAAGGCTCGCATGGCCTGAGCTATCCAGGCCTAGCGCGGCTAACCGTAGTTCCTCACAACGTTGTTCATCCGGGCCTCCTTGAAGGCTGGGGGTGCGAGCCACCCAGATCAAGGAGGACACCGGATGAAGATCCACGCTAACGCTCGAACCTGCCCGAACAGCCGCAGGCTGCTGGTCAAGCGCATCGAAGAGGAGGACTGGTCGCTGATGGTGGCGGCCGAGGCCGCCGGCATCAGCGAGCGGAGCGCTCGCAAGTGGCTGGCCCGCTGGCGAGCGGAGGGAGAGGCAGGACTGCTGGATCGCAGTTCCGCACCCAAGCGGGTGCCTTCACGGCTTCCGGCCGACCGCCTTCAGGCGGTCGAGGCCCTACGACGTCTGCGGATGACCGCTGCTGAGATCGCCGAGGTCTTGGGCATGGCGCTCTCGACCGTCTCCAGGTGGCTGGCTCGGATCGGGCTAGGCAAGCGCAGTCGCCTGGAGCCATTCGAGCCGCCCAACCGCTATGAGCGCAAGTGCCCTGGGGAGCTGATCCATGTCGACATCAAGAAGCTGGGGAGGATCAGCGCCAAAGGCGCTGGGCACCGAGTCACCGGGAATCGCAAGAGCCAGCAAAAGCGTGGGGGCAACCACGGCAAAGGGGCCACCGGCTGGGAGTTCGTCCACGTCTGCGTCGATGACGCCACCCGCCTTGCCTACGTTGAGGTCTTGGCCGACGAGAAGGGCACCACGGCGGCAGGGTTCCTGCGCCGAGCTGTCAACTGGTTCAAGGGAATGGGAGTTCAGGTCGAGCGGGTGCTCTCAGACAATGGCTCCTGTTATCGCTCCGCCGTGCACGCGCAGGCCTGCGCTGAGCTCGATATGCGCCACATCTTCACCCGCCCCTACCGGCCTCAGACCAACGGCAAGGCCGAGCGCTTCATTCAGACGCTCACCAACCGCTGGGCCTATGGCGCCATCTATGGCTCCTCTGCTGAGCGCACCGCGGCGCTGCCCGGCTGGCTCGATCACTACAACTTCAGGAGACGACACGGCTCCCTTGGCCACAAGGCACCCGCGGCTCGGCTTACCGAGTTGGAACAACGTGCTGAGTAACTACAACTAGCCTTCAATTGACCTTTCCCTCAAAGTATGAAATCGAATGTGATCGCTATTTCTGTGCAAGATTTCACGCTGCCGAGACGACGCTTCTATCGATTGACGCTCACCCGGCGGGTCCGTCGCATGATCGGTGAAAACCAGGGACCCAACTAAGGCGATGGAAAGCAACACGACCGCAGCAGCCGACAGGACCGCAGCAACTTTCAGTCCAATATCGAAAGCAGAGTGCATGAATCTCAAGCCATCGCTCTTTACACTGGGCACGGCTTACCCGTGATCGCGCGACAAAGATGCTCTTCCATTTCGGTAGCCATATCGCCGGCCGTGTGCAACTGCTTGGTCGAATGGATTTGTTTAGAGTTTTCCCATTCTGCCGGGCCGACCGGAACCACCAGATTCGTCGTAAACACGAACCCGGGATTTCCGACGGCTTCAGATATCCCTGCCTGTGCCACCGGCACCGGGGCGGAACCATCTCCTAGTGCTATACCGAAATCAAACGACGTATGACTAGGACCATATGCTCGACCAGCGAGAGCTGCGGTTGAATCCCGGGGAACTGCCACCGTCCGAAATTTATACTGGTAAGGAAGCTCGCGCAAAGCTGCTTTTGCTTCCGCCGCGCTCAGGGTTTGCTGCTCATCACCTTCCGCCTTAGCACCTCCTCCGCAGCCAATTACTCCAAGCCCTAGCAAAAGACTGGCAAAAACCGCTCCAGAAATCACTAGTCGGTTCAACGCATCAGCCATGAAACAGACCACCTGCTCCATAGAGGTTGTCAGGATCATGCTTCTTGTCATTCAGGTTGGCCTTGGTGTGCTTCATAGCGAGTGCCGCGCGAGTCCAAGCGGATCCCTCGGCTTCTTCGATGCGCTTCTTCACTCGCCACCATATGAGGCTTGCATAGTTGGAACCAGAGCTAGACTGATTGGCAATCAGTGGTTCTCGTGAGTGGCCTTCAGAGTTGTTATCCCCAACCACGAACTGCAAATGGTTGAAGTTACCTTTTCCGTCGTCAAACCAATCCTCGGCAAGGATGTCGCCTCTCGTCCACCCCCAAGGATCCTGAACCGGGTCGATATGCGCCAAACCATATTGCCATAGATGCCTTGGAAACTTATCAGCAAGGGTCCAAGACTCAGTGTCTGCGTAGCCAATATCCTCTGGCAATACTTGGCCGCCGGGGAAGAAATTGTGATACCACCAGCTACCATCGCCTCGATCGAAGGCTCTCATGTATTTGACGTTGCCGGCCTTCATGATTTGACTTAGGAAATTGGTGCAGTTGTTGTCTCCGTAATCGTGGAATTGGGGATTTCGCGCGTTTTCGTGTACTGGGTTGCCCCAGAACGTCGCATAGAGCGTTCCGGCGAGCGAATCGAAACTGCCACATGGACTCTGGCCAGCGCAAGACCCGTTGACACTTGCCGACGCGATGGCTTCTAGGGGGAGATAGACGGGAAAAAAGGCCGCTTGTTCTTCGTTGGCAGGCATGATCACGTGAATGACATATTCAGTTGGGATTTCTTCAACGGGTGCGACTTCGACATGCACCGGGGCGATTTCTTCCGTTCTTAGAACAAGCCAAGGCTCAGCGATAACAGCGATGACTTCATGGTCGGTTTCTGCTTGCGCACTCGCAAGCCGATATTCGTCAGTTTCGAGCTGAGTGGCTGCGTCATTCAGCGCTTCGGGAGTTTGAGCGCCTTCGGGTTCTGGAAGTTTGGCGACGCCCGCGAATTCTTCTTCAGTGGCTTTGACAATCGCGATCGCCCCGGAAGGAAGTTTTTCCAATTCCGTGCCTGCTTGGACGGTGACGTTCCATGAGAAGCTTTCGGGCGCATTGGGTCCGTTTACAGCCTGGATCAAGCTCACACCACCAGCAGTGGGTCTTATGACAGTCTGAGTTTCAGGTGCGGTGTTTGCGAAGACGGCTGCGTCTCCGTGGACCACGGTGGCCTGGGTCGCTGCGGTGGTTACACTCGCCGGCGTTATGCAAGCGATGCCAGCAAGAGTCACCCCTCCTTTCGGCGTGATTGAAGTTTCGCCTTCGGCCAGGTTGCCGATCGATGCGAGATTTGGCTGCGGGGGCTTGTAAGACGGGCTGATTTCGTCTTCGGTCGTTTCTTCCGTGGTTGGGATTGAGGCGGCAACTGCCTCTGGCAATGACCCTTCAATTCCGTTGATTGCTTCCCCCGAGGTTACGGTTCCTTTGGGCGCCACCGAAGTCGTTTTCTGACTGCAGGCAGGCGTTCCCGACGTTTCGGTCGGGACATCGACGTCGATTGCCTGTACAGCCGTCGCACCGTACTTGTCGATCGCTTCGACCGCGATGCGATGCGAATCTTTGCTGGGAGCTTGATTCACGATCAAAGCGTGAGTTCCTGATTCCACATTGGACCCTGCGGCGACGCATTCAAAGGCGTTGAAGCACGAGACGTCAGCGGTGATCGCGCTAGTCGATTCAACCGGGGGAGATACAGGCTGCAACGCCCATTCAGTCCCATCCCAGCTCTCGGCCAGGGGCTGAGTCTTTAGCGCGCTATTACGAAATGAGCCAAATGCCGTGCAGGACGTGCCGCTCTTGCAAGACACATTTTCGAGTTTCCCTATCTGGCCAAAGCCCGAAGAGGATTCTTCCTCGATGACGCCCTTTGGATCGATGCTTGTCTGAACCGACCAGCTGCTGCCATTCCAGCGCTCGACGAGCGGCGCAGTGTGGCCGGCTACCGTGTAGCTGCCAACGGCCGTACATGCACTCACTCCCGAGCATGAGACACCCGACATCGTGGCACCGGAGCCGCCCGATGGCAGAGCCGCGCTTTCCGGCGACCAAGAGCTTCCGTTCCAACGCTCGAGCAGGAGACCTTCCTGACCGGTGACCGCAACGCACGGACCCGAGCTCACGCAGGACACTCGCCTGAGTTGAGCGGGAGGTTCGCTCATCGAGGAGAGGGTCCAGGCGCTGCCGTTCCAGTGCTCGGCCACCGCGGTCGGTTTTTTGCCTTCGAGTTCTTCGATGGCTTTGTAGGCCGTTTTACCCACCGCCCAGCAGTCGCTGGTCGAGATGCAGGAGACGCCATTTAGATACGTCCTCGCCATGCCCGGTGGATTCGCGCTCGACATGATCGACCACGTGCTGCCTTCCAAGCGCTCGATAAGCGTCGAGAAGGCTTCCGGGCCGGTCTTGTAATAGCCAACCGCAATGCAGACCTGATTGGAAATACAGTGCACTCCTTCGAGCTTGCTTTCCAACGCACCCGCTGGATTCGGAGGCGTCTGAACAAGCCATTCGGTTCCGTTCCAGCGCTCCGCCAGGGTGACTGTCGTCCCGGCGCTGTTCTTGTAATAGCCAACCGCCGAACAGATGGTCGCCGTGCGGCAGGAAACCCCGGTCAGGGTCGTAAGCGTGGACCCCGATGGCTCAGCGGCTTTTTGGATTGTTCGTTCGGTGCCGTCCCGAGCCGCGCTGTAGCGATAGGAGGCCGTGACTTCACCGCAGTTGCTCGCACAACTGTATGGATAGGTTGCGACCCGCCGATGATCGCGTTCGACGTTGATCGTCTTAACTCCTGAGCCAGCGGGATCGCTAGCTTTTATCGTCAATTCGCCGCTCGGCGCATTGAGAGGCTTGTTTGCGTGTTCAGCGAGCGTTCCCGAGAGAGCGATAGTCGGAGGCATCGGATCGAGGCCGATCACCTTGTTGACTTTGCGTACGTTGCCCGCCCCATCGGTCGCCGAGAAGACGAGGAGATAGGTGCCTGCCGGCTTTTCGGAAAGGTCGGGCTCGGGAAGATTCAGCGAGAGAGGGCATTTCCCTTTGGCGCACGACTGTGTCGTTTGGCCAAGGACTTCGGTCGTCCCGGCATCATCGGTGAGTTTGGCCGTTACTGAAGTGACTCCGAAACCGGTGTCGGTCGCCGCGGCATTGATTGGATCGAGTTGGCCAGTGACAGTCGAGTTCGGGGCCAACCATCGCTCAACACGGTTGTTGTTGGTATCGGAGATCCACAGGTTGCCCTTGGAATCCGCCGCGATGCCCATCGGCCAACTAAAGCTGAACTGGCCTTTACCGGATCCGCTCGCACCGAACTTCGCGACGTATTCGCCGCTCTGATTGAACTCCTGAATACGATTGTTGCCCTGGTCCACGACCCAAACGTCGCCCTGCGCGTCTACCTCAATCACGTCGGGGTGCGAGAACTGCCCGTTCCCAGATCCACTCGTGCCGAACTGGCGAACGAAGCCGCCCGATTCATTGAAGACGGTGACGCGATTGTTGCCCCAGTCTGCCACCCAGACATTGTTCCCCGGGCCAATGGCGATACCCGTGGGTTCGGCCATCTGACCCTGGCCGGTACCTTTGGAGCCGACAACTTTGATGAATTCGCCTTTTTCGTTGAACTTCTGAAGGCGACCGTTGTAAGTATCGGCAACCCAGATGTTGCCTTTTGAGTCGACGGCGATTGATTCGGCACCATTGAATTGGCCGTTTCCCGAGCCGTACACACCGAATTTGGTGAGATATTTGCCGTTTTCGTCGAACTCCTCCACACGGTTGCTACCGGGGTCGGTGACCCATAGGTTGCCTTTGAGATCGACGGCGATGTCGGTTGGCCGGAGGAGCTGCCCGATTCCCGGGTCGGAATACGCGAACGAAGTCAGGTATTCGCCGGCTTCATTGAATTTCTCGACCCGATGATTGTTCTGATCGACCACCCAAAGGTTCCCTTTGGAGTCGACGACGGAACCGGCCGGATGAGAGAATTGGCCACCGCCGGTCCCCGAGGAACCGAAGGCGCTCCAGTAATTCGCATAGGTGGCTCCAGCGGATTCCGAGGGCAGACCGGAAAGGTTCAGGTTAGGTGATTGTTTGTCGCCGGTCGTAAAGGTGATTTCTTTCGTGGCTGGGTGCCCGAGCGCATCGGTCGCTTTCACTATCACCGTATGTGAGCCAGATGGAAGTTTGGACGCCGGGACTTCGATTTCTTGTTCGACCCCACAGCTTTGGCCTTCGCAGCTTTTTTCCCACGGCTGCACGACATACTGCCCGTTTTCCTGAAACGTCAGTTTGGTGACCCCAGAGCGAACGTCAGCGTCTTTTTCGCTTTTTGGCACCCCATCGGTCGCGATAGCGGTCAGCGTATAGCTGGGAAGTTCGGTGCCCAGTTTCCCTTGTTCGGTCACCGTCCCTTTCAGACTTAGGGTCGGTGCGGCATGGTCCACTCGGATGGTCAAGACGTTAGTCGTGGTCGATGGCTTACCGGTAGCGTCGTAGGCCTTGACGCTGAGTTTGTCGATTCCTTCCGGCAGGACACCCGGGTCATAGCGCAACGCAGGGTTGTTGGTGTCTCCGAGATTCCAAGTAGTTGGACAACGGGAGCCCCATAGTCCAGTGCAGGATTTCGTCGTGGTCCAGGTCGATTTTCCTCCGGAGGAGTTCGTAGCCCAGGCTTCAAAGGTCTTTACTCCGACCCCAGGGTCCGTCGCTGAGACCGCAAGCCGCACTAGAGATTTATCCATCCACTGCCCAGTCGGCGTGGTGCTCAACTCAGGTAGATCTTCATCGTCCAGCCAGATTCCCACTCCCCCCGTATAGAGGACGCGGTCACATGCGAGCCAAACGCCGGGTGGCCCGCTGCTCTCGCCGATAACGAGCGATTCGCCACGCCCGTCGGCGCTGATATTGCCGTGATCCTTGGCGTAATTAGTGAAAAGAGCATCCCAATGCCCTTGATTCCAAAGGCCGGCATAGTCATGGGGCTGATTTGACCCACAATTTCCGTCATAGCGATTGAACGGGATCAGCCATATATGAGGAATTAACACGTGGGGATTTTCGGTTCTATAGACCCACTGGCCGAACTGTTCGGGGCC
Organism: uncultured Solirubrobacterales bacterium; assembly: GCA_963716735.1. Lineage (GTDB taxonomy): Bacteria > Actinomycetota > Thermoleophilia > Solirubrobacterales > 70-9 > VRUE01. The sequence goes on along the minus strand of OY970321.1, from coordinate 2,385,382 downwards.
GTAGAAAGCGGCCCTCATGTTGATGAGCAGCCCAGCATGCGAGCCTTCCCAGCAGCAGATTTCGTGTTCTTCTCCTTCGGATTCGCCCTTTAGGCCGATATTGGAGTTATTTCTCTGCCAATGCCAGGGGCCAGGGATGTAGAGAGCACCGTAGTTATTACCGCCATACCAGTTAGAGCCTTGGTTAACCCAGTCCTCCACAACAGGGTCCACTAGAATCGGATATGCATATTCGCCGCCCTGATGATCGACATGTAAGGAGATCGAGTTGGCCTGAACTTCGAGCTCGACTGGAACTTCGGTCCCTTGAGCATCCGTCGCTAAGGGCGCCGGGATCCGGATTAGCTGCGCGCCTTCGCGCACGACTTCCGCTCCGCCCTGTTCGGTCGAACGTAGTTCTGCCCCTTCTGGAAGTCCAATTTCGAAATTCAAATCCTCTGGCTGTTTTTGGACCGCAGCAGGTCGTAGAGCTCGGCTCCCAAGCTATTGCCAACTGCGAGCAGGTCCGTGTCCGGAAGAATTGATGGATAGAAGATATTCTTGTCGCCGAAGCGATTTGCCGGACTTTTAGCCGCGCCAGCCTGGGCAATTTCAAACCCTTCCTCACCCACCAGAATCGCTTCATCGGCCAAGTTCGGCAGCACAAGATCGGAGACGGCGTTAGCGGTTTCGAAGCCTTCTGGTGCCGCTTCAAGAGAGAGATCAACCTTAGCCAAATCTCCAGTTTCGTCTTCGGTGCGCAGAGGAACGGTCGTTTCCAATAGCGAGCTTTCACCGTTGTTGTCCTTGACCACGGCGCTCGACTGGCCAAGGGGTTCGACGAGCTGAGCGTCACTCAGGAACCTGCTCGGGTCGCTGTTCAGCGTTTCAAGCTGCTCGCCGAAGACACTTTTCAATAGTTCTTCGGATTCAGCGGCCGAAAGACCGACAAACGCATCCGCGGAATCTTCGCGCTGTTTCGCTGCTTCGGGGCTCGCAAGCCATTCTTCCTGTTCTTCTTCTTCGCGTTCGAATTCGCCGAGCGCTTTGGAGACATCGTGGGCATCTGGAGCCTGGGTGGCCGCGATTTCTTCTTCTTTGTTCGTCGGAGACGTAAATCCGGCTGGCAATTCCGTTGATTCGTCAGCAAGAACCGGCACAGCCGAAATGGCCAGCAGCACGAGGGCAAACGCCAACAGCCACCGCATACGACCTCCTGCAATCCCTACCTTCGAACCCAATTGATGCCCCCTGGCTTTCGCAACGAACGAGATTGGTGTGCTTCGCGTGGTCGACCCTAAGTTGAGACTGCCCACAAACCATTCTGGTACGACCAGAAGTGTGAATCGGTATGTCTGAGATTGCCGACCCTAAGTGCTTTGGGAGAGCTAAGTCAATACCCAAAATTTCGGTGCAGATGTTTCACAGTGAAGCGATATAAAGCATCTTGACGTGCTTGGATTCGCCCGCTGGCTGGTGGAGCGCTCCCGCCTCGTCTTGACCGAATACGTCTAGACACTCAAGCTCGGCGCGTTTGACAACTCCAAGGACTTTTGGCTCGGAGAAATGGCGTTGACGATGGATATGGCGAATGTCTTTGCCTTCAATTCCCGACCGCTCGACTTCAAAAGTCGCTTCGCAGATCGAGCCCGGCGCTTGGTTACTGCTTGCATGACCATTCCAGACCAAGCGCTGACTGCCTCTCTCAACCACCCGGCGCTCGGCAAAAAAGGGTGCGATAGGTGAGGATCGTGTTTACGTCAAAGGCCACCAGTCCATCTCGCGCCAGATTCCTGCGCATGGAATTGAGTGCTGCCTCTAGATCATCGACTGCGAGTAGGTAGTTCATTGAGTCATTCAGTGACCAAACGAGGTCAAAGTCGCCCAAGCGCGGCAGTTCGCGCATGTCTGCGACCTCGAGCCGCACGATGTCACCAATTTTCTCTTGGGCAATCTCAAGCATTGCCGGGGAGATGTCACAGCCGGCCACTTCCCACCCTCGCTGGACCATCGGAATGAGGCTCTTGCCGGTCCCACAGCCGATGTCGAGCAGACGCCTACCTGTCAGCCCGTGGCGCTCCAGGCGGGGCAGAACTTCGCCAGCCATCCCTCGTACTCGAGGGACCCGGTGAAATCGTCGTACACGGGAGCGAAAGCATCGTAGGCGTGCCTCGCGGCGTCCCGGCCCGATCTGTCTCTTTCTTGGTTGCCCCATGCGCAAGCGTCTTCGAGGCGTTTTTAGAGCTCTTTTTTCGAATCTGCCGGCGCTTCAAACACCGACAGCCCGACCGTCATTGCGACGGGGCTCTCGCCTGAGCGGGCCAGACGAGCCCTTGCTTCGTCCCCCTCGTTTAGAACGAGCAAGTACAGCGCGTTGGTCTCTGTGATCAACCTCTCCCAGCCCAATCGGTCAAGCAGGAGTAGCGACCACGTGAGGTATCGGTCCGTACGAGCATCGAAGGTGCCCGCCCTCATGGCCTCTTTGGCCTGCTCGGAAAGCCCCTCAAAGGTCGCCCAGCTATCCGTCTCCTTTACGGAACGCGAAACGTCGGACCAGGGACCATCATCGAAGATAGCCGGACCGGCCGCCCGGAAAAATATTTCCTTGCCATTCCGACGTTTACCTTTCGTTTTCGCGCGAGTCCTCTTCAACCAACCGGAATCCTCCATGAGCTTGAACCGGCTATAGAGGGCTGGGTAGGAACCGCCGATCTCACGGCAAAACTGAGCCACGCTCATCTCTCGCTGGTTCGTCTCCTCGACGATCCGCAGACATAATTCGTCCCGGAGGATTCTGGAGAGGCGCAGTGGGAATGGGATGTGCGAGTCCTCCGCTTCCACCAAGCAAGACTTGGTCTGCCCATCGCCTGACAACGGGGTTTCGAAAGCAACGAGAGAAACCCCCGTAATCATCGGCTTCTCTCCGGAATGTTGCAAACGGAGCTTGGCGTCGGCCTGCTCGTCGAAACAGGACACGAATAAGGCGTCGACGGCCGCGGCGACACGGCTCCATCCGCGGCGATCGAGCAACAACGAACTACAGGAATTGTGCCGATCCGGCCGGGCATCGAACGCCCCAGCCTCCATTGCGTGTCGAAAGCACTCCGCCAGCTGCTTGAAGGTGGTCCAGCTGAAAGCAATCCGGATTGAAAGCGGCAGCAACGCCCAAGTTTCATCATCGAAGATGGCCAGCTCAGGCGCTCGATAAAAGTGCTCAACTCCGCCGCGGCGGCTACCCCCCGGTCCCTCGCTTCGGACGTAGCGAAGCCATCCCTCTTCCTCCAACTTTTTAAAGTTCTTAGCTATTCGGGATTCTGAGCCACCCCCGAACTCTTCTCGGAACTGTTTTGGGCTCATTTCACGCATGTAAAGCACGGTGACGATTTTCAGCCGAAGCTCAACGGCAAAGACCACGGATAAGCGCCGCAGATACGCCATCCGATCCTTTTTGCCAATCGCCACTCTGCCCGCCACTTAGCGCCTCCAAATTCCTCGCCTTTGCTTGAGCGCGAAGAGTCTAGGCGGTTATCCAGATGAAACCGAGTGCGTATCGAAATGGGTCGCGTCCGCGCAATACTCAAATATTCCAGAGCATATTACCGAGGAGGTGGGAGGCAATGAAGCTTTCAACGACCCAGGCGAGTCTGCCGGTTGTGTCCGTCACGAAGTCCGGCTGATTCCGCATTTCTACAGCGATTGCGCCGAACTCCCGGCTTCGCGGCCGGGAGTTCGGCTCATCGCGTCCGCGGACAACGCCGCTCACGTTCACCCCCTAGCTTTCTGGGAAAACGCGACGTGATCGGGCGCTCAGAAGCACCTACGCTGGCGATTCATGACGCCGGATGACGACAGACGCGGGGGAAATTTTGACTGGGCACTGGTTGCAAGCCCTCTACACCCCGCGGACGTTCTGGTCCTCGAAGCGCTCTCTCGAATCGAGCAGCCCCTTTCGCCATGTGATCTTGCGCTGGTCCTTGAGGGCGAGGTATCCCTACGAGGGCTTCTACTGCGCGCGCGACACCTCGTCAGGCTAGGCGCCGCAGAACCCGTCGAGACCCCGGCGACCCTACGCACCGGTTATCGCATTGACAAGGCCGCCGCTGCTGATGATGCGAGAAACCCGATTGCGGTTAGGTTCGGCCACAACCTTCGGGCCTGCCGGCGTCGCGCAAAAGTAAGTCAGGAAGAACTCGGCTTCTTGGCCGCTCTTCACCGGACCGAGATCGGCTTGCTTGAGCGAGGCCATCGCGAACCTCAGCTCGAAACAATCATCAAGCTCGCGAGCGCGCTTGCGTCTTCCCCAGAAAGACTTCTCGAGGGAATCGACTGGGGACCCAAAGGCTTCGACGTCCGGGGTCTTGGCACTGAGCCGATCGAGTGAGGAGTCGGAGATGATCTCGCTTGAGTCACAAATGTGTCCCGGCCGTTTCACCTCCCATGAGCGGTCGGGACACAACCACCGACGAGCGGCAGTCGTGAGTTCGGTGCAAGCTCTTGACCGCCGATACGGGGGTGGGAAATGACTGGAGAGGGCGCCCCTGACGGATTCTGGACAGAGGTCGCCGTGAGGCTCCTCCATCCCATCCAGCTGCAGATCATCGAAGCGCTGATCTGGATCGATGTGCCGATGTCGGCGTCTGAGTTGGTCGAGGTGTTCCACGGAGAACACAGCCTCTCTTCGATCGGCTACCACGTCCGTCGCCTGTACTGGCTTGGCGCGCTCGAGCCCGTCGGCGCACGCAATCCCAGGCGAGGCTCGAAGGAAAAGCTTTACCGACTCGGATTCCAGTGATCTCCTGCCACCTAAGAGCCCCGAGGTGCGCGAGCCCCTCGAGGCGCTCAGCGACTTCGAGCGGCAAGGACTGATTGAGGGAGGAAGTGCGGTCGCTGGAGCGGAGCTTCCTCCACGCGAAGAGCCACCAAGTCCGCCGTGACGGCAGGCCGCACCCGCACGAACACCACCTAGCGTGGAAACGGCTCGGCCTAAGATCTTTGATCCGAGACCGTTCCAGCGCTCGTCGGCAAAACCGAAATCCCAGGGGGGGAACGAAATCTAGGGAGCGCTACCAAAACGCAACCATTTTGGTCTCGCGGGCCGCAATGAATCCGGCCCCTCGACGCGAAACCCCCCTGAGCGGGGTTTTCTTGAAGCCCGGAACGAGACTCGAACTCGTGACCCCTTCCTTACCATGTGTCGGCAGCCATTTCGTCGTCGTTCCGCCTGATTCGTCCTTCGCACTGCAGCGCCAAATGGCTACTTGGGGCTTCGCGCTGATTCGTCCTGATTCGATCCAGCGATACCAAAGCAGCCGACAGGCGCGTCGGACCCCAGCGGGTCGGAAGTAGATGAGGAGCCCCGGATATCCGGGGCGTTCAGCAAGCTCACGATATCCGCCTCCGAATTTGAGAGACAGATTGAGAGACGGGCTGGCCGGCCACGCCGAAACTGGCGCCGTTCCTCTCTTAGAATGGACCGAGCGCCGGCGTAGCTCAGTTGGTAGAGCACTTCATTCGTAATGAAGGGGTCCCCGGTTCAAGTCCGGGCGTCGGCTCTAGGGTGGATCACCACTACGGGGTCCGATACCTCCGCTTCCGGAATCAAGTGGTACTGGACCCTGTAGCCGAGCGCATGTGCGTAGCGGTCGACCGTCGAGATTCGTGCGTCCGTCGCCGAGGACTCCAGGCGGGCAATGCTGGACTGCGAGCTTTGCATCGCGGCCGCAACAGCGGTTTGTGAGCGCTCGTCTTCACGGCGCTTCGCGGCCAGCGCGCTCAGCAGCTCCCGACGCCGAACAGCAGCGTCGACAAGGCTTGGAAAGCCAGGGCTCTGCACGCTTCGCCCCGCAACTACCTCGTCAAGAAAGTCTTCTTTGGTCATTCCATCTCTCCTTTGAGATATCTACAGTAGCATCTTAAGAAAGGAATAGTTACCTGTTTCGGCTACGCTGCCTGCCCCGGCGTTCCCAGTCGCTCAGCCGGCGCTTCGCCACGCGGATCGTTGCCGCAGGCGTCTTCTGGGTCTTCTTCCTGAAGCCCTCCAGGGAGAGAAGCACTTGCTTGTTCTTGCCCTGAGGGGCGAAGAGAACGCGATAGATGACGCCCCGGCCGTCAGCGCGAACCTCGTAGATATCTCCCTCCAGGTGCCGAGCGGCACGAAGGCCATTCCGGCGAACGTCGACCATTGCCGCGACGACTGACGCAAGATCTACGTCGTCAAGTCCGTCCAAGAATTCCCTTGACCGGCCGTCGCCCAGACTCCGTGCTGTAGTCCCGCCATCGGTGCCGAACCACACGCGCAGAACGACCCGCTGTCATCGGGAAAGCCGATCGAGGATCGACGCCTCGGTTGCCTTGTCTGGCTTCCTCATTGCAGACAAACAGTAGCGGCGCTCATGGCGCCTGAACGAGACCTATTCCGTGCCTCCGCAACGTGTCCCCAACTCGGCAATTCTGGACTCGACCGGATCGAACAACTGGACGGACCAAACTGGATCGGCAGGTAGTTGGGCCGGTAACTACCTATTTCTGCTCGAGGAAAGCTAGGGAATGGCGCCGTCTGCGCCTAGTTGAGCGGGGTGCCGGCGAGGCTGGCGACCTTCCAGTCGCCGTCTTCGTTCGCCATCGGTATTGCCAGGATGGCGCCGTCGATGCCGGTGTAGAGGAGGAAGGCCTGTTCGCCTTCGGTCCGCAGTGAGCGCACGTTGGCTTTTTCCGCTTCGACCTTCATCGCATCCTTGGCGGCGGGGTTCGTCAACTTCTCGAGGATCCCAGCGCAGCTCTTGTCGTCGATCCGCTGGGCCTGCGCCGCAAGTTTTTCGAACGATTCGGTGACGCCCTTGGACATGTATTCGCAGGCGGCCGCCCAGTTGCTCTCGGCCCTGGCATCGAGGAAGTTATGCAGCGCGGTCGCCGCAGCGTCGAGTTCGGACGCATCCGCCTCGGCGCCGAATTCCTGGACGCTGTTGTCGCCCCCCTTGACTTTGTACTTCTCCGAGCCGCCGCCGGAATCGCTGTGGGGCTTGGGGACGAAGTCGCTCGCACTACTCGACTGCCCTTCGTTCGAACCCGCGTCGCCAGAATCGGACTTGCTCTTGTCCTGTTTCGAAGCATCGCCGCCAGGCTTGCTCTCCGCCTGGGTCTGCGCGTTGGATTCAGTCGTCGAACTCGAGTCGGAACTGTCGCCGCCGCAGGCGGTTATGCCCACGGCAAGCAGCAGCGCCACCAGCGCCACGATCAGCGTCTTCGGTCCCCCCCTCACTGCTCGTCATTCTAGGGAATGCCGTGTGTCTGCAGGGCTACGCGTGCCCGTGATGACGCTTGTGCTTGCGCTTGCCACCGCAGTCGGGCTTCATCGCAGGGTTGGCCTTCGCCTCCTTGCCGTTCTGCCCGCCGTATTCGACGTTGGCCTTGGAGACAGCCCCACAGAGGTTTCTGCTGTTGACGATCAGTCCCTTCTTGCCGCCCTGCATTTTCAGAACGACTTTGGAGAGCGGAGCGTCGGGGAGGTTTTCGAGGCTTGCTCGAATGCCTCCTTTTGCCGAGTCGATCCTGGTTGCCACCTCGATGTCGACCAGCCCGTGCAGGTCGAAGACGAGGTCCGGCAGCTTGTGGCTCGAGGATCTGAGCCAGACGGGGCCTTCGAGCGGCTCGTCCAGCAAGGGAGTCCAGGCCCTGATCGAGCCGTACTGGGCTGCCGGAGGACAGGCGTCAGCCGCGAACTGCACCCTGGTGCAGATCGTCCTGATGTGAGCCTGGTCGAGGAATGCAGACCTCGGTAGGCGGACGACGAGGCCTTTGACGTTGGCATCGCCTTTTCTCGGCGTGTAGCTGGCGACCAACCCCGGGTGCCCGCCTCGCTTGGTTCCTCCCTTGAGGTTCAGAGCCAAAGACGGCTTGAAGCCGAGGTTCAGGCAGTTGGCGGCCTGGTAGCGACTCGAGAGCGCCGCGGGAACGTCATCGGCTGGGCCGAAGACGTCGATGTTCGAGCCAAAGAGCGTCGCTTTGGCGCTCGATTCATTGCATGAGGTCGGGTTGAGCGTGAAGTTGGGCCTGTCGACGTAGACGCGCAGGTCCCTGACTTTCAAGACGATCCCCTTGAGGATGTGGGGGATCGGGTCTGAGGCGGCTCCGTCCACTTCGACTTCGGCGGTCCTCGGATTGAGCGTCAGCGCCAGCTGCACGACCACGGTGCCGGCATCGAAGGGCCCAGCCACAGCGGGCGTAACTGAGATCACGCTTAGGGGATCGCCGTGGTAGGGGCCTCCGAGATAGATCTGGCCTCCGACGTAGGTCAGGGCTCCGCCTACGCCGGCTCCAGCCAGGGTGTGGCCGATCAGGGAGTTGGCAGGACAGCTCGGAGATGCCTTCTCCTGCCTCCCGGTCTTCGACTTGGCGATCGCGATCGCAGAGTCTGGGCATTTGTCGACTCCCCTGAGCGATCCGAGCTCTCCCGGAGGCAGGATCGAGGAGAACTTGGTCATGTCCTGTTCTCCGTCTTCGCGAATCAGGCGCATGTTGAAGGGGCTAAAGGAGCCAGCGTTGTTGTTGACCGCCCCTGCTTGGAACTCGGGATGGAATGGGGGAACTCCTCCCGGCGGGCAGGGGGCCCCTCCCACGCCCGAGGTGACCTCGAAGGACGAGGTCGTGGTCAGGACTTCGCTCGGATTCGCCCAGGGCACAAATTCCGCCTTGGTCTCATAGGTGCCGCATTGGGATGGGGTTACAAGCGCCGCTCTTGCGCCTTCCTTGAAGTGGAAGACGAAGCGACTGAAGGGGACCTGCGGGTTGTCCACGAGCGTCGTCACGAGCTGGCCGGTTTTCGGGTCTGGCTCGATTTTCAGCGGCAGCTTGATCAACACGCCGAGGGTCGGGCTCTTCAAGACCATGTAGAGGGCTATCAGGGTGTCGAAGGGGTTCTCGGCGCCTGGCGTCGTGGTTCCTGGGTCGTCTTGCTGGGCCAAGAAGACCGACCCTTCGACTGACCGGTCGATCAACGGCGTCTCGAGCAGGAGCGTGCCGAGCTTCGATGCGTTGGGACAGCCCTCTCCTGGGGCTGAGTTGAGCGTCTCGCGTTTTAGGTCTGCCGGCGTGCAGACAGCCAGGCCTTCACCGACCGAGGGGTTGATCGTCACCCCCTCGGGCAGGGTGACCCTCGCCTCCTTGATGTCGGACTGAGCGAGGCCTGAGGGATTGGTCAGGCCTTCGTCGTTGAACTCGACCGAGAAGTCCAGGCCGGTGCCGGTCTCCGCTTGGGAGGTCGTTGCCTTGGACTCGATCGTTGGGCTGAAGCCGAGTTTCGAGCAGCCGGTCATCCCCTGGAGGTTGGACGGTTCTGCGTTGTCGTGGCTGAGGACCGAGCCTTTGAAGGGCGCGGCGAACGGTTCCTGCCAGGAGACCGCTTCATAGCTGGTCTCCAGCGGTCCCTGGCAGGACCTCGGCAGGGTGAGAAAAGGCAGGTCGGGGGCGTTGGTCGGGCAGATGCCTTTGGAGATGTATTCATCGCTTACCGAGTTGGTTTTCTGCAGGCATTTCCCACGCAAGGGGTCGTGTGCCGCGTTCGCCGGGTTGCCCCAGAACGTCAAGCCGCCGCCGTAGACCTCGACCGCCTGAGATACGTTCACCAGGCCCGCGGAGACGTTGTATGGGGGTTCCTGGTTTACCCCGATCTCAATCGTGACCGGCACCTGAAAGGCGTAGAAACCGACCTTGACCGCCACTCCGGGGGGCGGGGCGAGGTTGTAGACAGGGGAGACGAAGGGAAGGTTATCGGTCGCGCTAAGAAGGTAGGCTTTGCTCACTCCCACCGCCGTCGAGTCGGGGCAGTCGATGCTCGCGTCTTCGTGTTGGGTGAGGAAGTCGACGGTGGCACAGCGCGGGGCTGCGATCGCGCTGCCGATGAACCCCGGCGGCAGCTTCACCCGCAGGGTTTTCAGCTGCCCGTCGGGAGCCTCCCCGTACGTCGGGTCGATCGTAGTCTCGAGGCGAAAGCCGGTCGTTACCGCGAAGGGGTGGGAGCCGGCCTGGGTCGCGGGCGAACCGTCTTCGTTGGTGAAGGTGATGTCGAATTCCTTGATGCCAAAGGCATTGGCCGCCGGGGCGATCGTAAGAGCAAAGAGGGCCGCGGCTGCGAGCACTGAGCTGAGGCGCTTCATCGGCTTGCCCCCCGGTTGCGGTTTGCGGTTCGCTTTACCCGCTTGTGCTTTTTGGCCACACAGCGGCCCTTGCGGCGGGCTTTGCCTTTGGCGCAGCGGGCTCGTGGCTTGGCGCTCGGATCACCGGCGCCCCTGAAGGTGGCAGAGGCCGGCGTCGGGTCGTTGGGCGGCGGCGGCGCGATCTGGCAGGCTTCGCCCTGGCAGGGCCCCGGTGGTGCCGGCGGTCCCGGCAGACCCCCCTTCGTCCTTGCGTCATAGACGTCGATCAGGCCCGGGTCCTGGGGCAAGAGGCTGGCGTTGGTGGCGAAGAAGACGTCATCGCCGCTTGGGCTGGCGTCGAGGAACTCGGAGTCGCTGGGGCTCTGACCGGAGGAGATCAGGCTGAGGCAGCCGTCCGAGCTCTCGACGAAGAGCTCTGCGCCGATTTCCTCGCACTCTTTCTGGCTCGAGGCCGCCGCCCACTGATAGACGTCGGCTTTGCCGTTGGTGTCGCGCGGCAAAAGAGCGTCGTAGCTGTCGAAGAAGAGGCGCTTTCCGTCGTCCGATAGCGAGTGGGGGAAATGCAGCTGGAACTGCGCCGGCGGGACCGACGCCGCCATTGTCGCGCTTTCCCCGAAAGCGTCAAGCGTGACCCGCCGCCCGAGGGGCCGGGCGCCGGAGGGGTTGCAGGAGACGCAGACCGGGCCCGGTGCTCCTGCCTGATAGAGGTAGACCTGAGAGTCGGCCTCGCCCGTCACCTGGTCGGTGCTGTCGTAGCCGGTTAGAGGTTGGGCCGAGTTGAATGCGAGCGCGCTGCCGTCCTCGCTGACCCGGGCGGTGTGGAAGACCGGTTCGGGCCAGGTGTTTTGGCGGTCGGCCACTGCGCCAGTGAGCGTCGCGATGAAGGCCTTGGTCCCGCCGTCATCGAGGTAGAGGTTCGGCTCCCCCGCGATCCCCCCGGGGGCGATCGCGGAGGTTGAGGTGAAGTAGACGCGCGAGAGATCCTCGCTGGCCCCCGCCACCCCCAGGGTTTTGGTGGCGATCAGGGACGAGCTGCCCGCTTCGAGGTCGAACAGGTAGAGGTTGCCCTCGCTGTTGCCTTCGGTGATCCTGAAGAGCGCCCTCGCGCCGTCGGGGCTGGCCATGAGGAAGCGCGCGGCTTTGGTCGACGCGGTCCCCGAGACCTCGATCGTGCAGGCTTTGTCGGCTTCGGTGCATTCGCCGCCGCTGATTTCGCTCTGCTCCTCGCCGGGATTGAGGCGCAGATAGACTTTGCCGGCTCCCGATCGCATCGACCCCGAGTCGGTCCAGTACGCGCGACGTCCGTCATCGGAAATCGCACCGGTCACATTGGAGCTGCGATCCAAATACGGGGCAACGAGATTGATCTGCTCCCCTCCCGTCCCCCCCGAGCAGTGGCCGCCGCTCGCCGTTCCGTCCGGCAGCACGCAGAGCAGCTTCGGGACCCCGGCGCTCACGTAGTAGGCCTGCCAGACATCGCTTGCCGCGTTCGCGGTCAGCTTGTCGCGCAGCCGGAAAATCGCCTTGGTGACGTCGGCCGAGGCGCCCTGGAACTCGGCGAGATTTTCGGCGCTCGATTCGGTTTCCGGCTGCAGGATCAGCGCTTCATAGCCGCCGGCCCCACAGTTGTCCTGCCGGTAGAGGTTGCGGTAGTCCTCCGGGGCGTCGGGGTCGGGCACCGGCTCGGGGGCCGCCACGAGCCAGCCGTCGCAAAGGTCCGGTGAGAAGGCCTTGTAGGGGGACTCGAGGCTCAGCTGGAGGCCTTGGACCTGGGCGTGGGCGTGGGGAGGATTGAGCGCCTCGCTCGTCCAGCCCATACCCTGCTCGCGACTGGCCAGGTACTGCATCGTGTAGTAGCCCGCTTTGGGGTTGGCAAAGGCGCGGTATGAGGAGTAGGTGAACTTATCGCCGCTGATCGAGCTCTTGGTAAGCGCGGTCCCATAGCCGATGATTGAGAGCAGCGTCTTGATGTCGTCGTTGTTTTTGTCGATCGGGCTGACCATCTCGTAAGCGCGGCAATCGGGCAGTGGGGCGGAGAAGCCGGTGCGGAATCCCTGGTTTGGGCAGTCGGCTTTGACGGTCTGCGCTGGATAGGTGGTGAAGCTGCTTTCACCACCGTCGATGCCGACTTTGCCGCCGATCCCGCGCACCGGGCCGCCGCCGGTGCTCTCGGCGACGAAGCGGTAGTGGTAGGTGGTTTCGGGTTTCAGACCTTCGAGGAAGACACTCGGGCTCTTCAGCGCGCCGGCGAGCTGTTTAGTGCCCAGAAGCGCTCCGGGCGGGAGGGGCCTGGTCTCTTCGCAATTCCCTTCGGAGCATTTGCCGGTACCGTATTCGACGTAGAAGTGGGTGTCGATGAAGAAGTGGGGATCGATTTCGGCCCCCACGGCGGCGCCGGTGCGATCGACCGAGGTGGCGTACTGGGCGCTGATCGTCGGCGGGACCGGCGGTGGTCCTTCGAAGATCACCGGGCCGGGACCGAAGAGGCGGATGAAGCTGCCGATGGGGGAAGCAGCGTTGGAGACGTAGAGGTCGCCGGCTGCGTTGGTGCCCAGGCCGCTCACCTCGAAGCGCTGGTTCGTTGAGCCCGGTAGCAACGGCGGTTCGCAGCAGGTCGGCGGCGAGAGAAGCTCACCGCTGGAGTCATACTGTGCGATTTTCCCTTCGAATTCTTTGCCCCCCTGCCCCTGCGTGTAGACGTTACCTGCGAGATCAGTGGCAAGCAAACGGGCTCCATCAAACTGTTCGATCTCGGCGCCGGTGGTGGAATCCAGCTTGTGGACTGCTTGGGTACCCCCCCCTTCTTTGGGAATGAAGGTCGCGTAAAGGTCTTCGCTCACCGGATCAAAGGCGATGTGCCACACCTGCTGGCCCGGGACCGGGATCGAGGCTTCGAATTCTCCCTGCAGGTTGAAGCGCTGGATGCGGTCTTTGTCGGCTGCGAAGAGCTGGCCGCTGGAGCCAAGGGCAATGCCGAAGAAGAAGCCGGAGCTGAACTGGCCTGGTGCGGTGCCGGGGGTACCGACGCCGCATTCATCCCCGGAGGCAGCGGTGCAGATGTTTTCAGTCGTCGTCTTGTCGACTTCGCCGCCGAACATCGCGACGAAGCGGCCGGCGGAGTCGAACTTCTGCACTCTGAGGTTATTGATTTCCTTGACGTAGACATTGCCGGCGCTGTCCACAGCGAGGCCGTCAGCACCGCTGAACTGCCCCGCTCCGGAGCCCTCAAGCACCGCTTTACAGCCCGATTCCTCGGTGCACGACTCGAGCCCCCCTCCGCCCGCGGTTCCGTCGGCACGGGTCCTCGCTTCGAGGCTGGTTGAGGGATCGCCGCCGCTTAGAGGCGTGGTGCCACTGGCAGTGATGATCTCAGGGACGTTCGTCGCCGCCAGGGAGCCCTTGAAGGCGATTACGTAGACGTAGGGGGTGGCGCCGTTCGAGGTGCCGGGGACCGCGACGACGCTGACTTCGCCTCCCGCACCGCCAATCGAAGGCAGGGCGTTCAGCGCCGCTTCGACGCTTCCCGGGCCTTCGCTTGCTGAGCCCGGCGCATCGAAGGCTAGGTCGGTGGTGGTCGAGCCGTTGAAGGTGAGTTTGAACTGACCCGTGGAGGCCCTCAGCCTGACTTCCTGTTGCTCGTTGACCGGTCCCGGGGCGACGTCCCAGCCGAAGGCCTTGACGAAGTTGCCCCAGGCGGTGAACTCGTTGATCCGGTGGTTGTTGTCGACAGTGAAGATGTGGCCGGTGGTAGGGTCGGTGCCGATGCTGCGTGGATTTCTCAGCTGGCCGGCGCCTTCACCGTCGCTGCCGATGCGGGTCAGCTCTTCGGCGTCCCTGACCGCGCCTGCACGGGCAGGGGCAAGAGCTGCGATGACCGTGACGGTAAGAAAAGCGACGGCGGTGACAAACGCTAACTTGTGGCGCGTCACCGTGTTAAACTTGTGGCGCGTCACCGTGTTATCAAGCGCATGATGCGAGGAATTTGAGTGGGGCATAGTGTGTGTCTCTTTCAATAGGGGCTCAGGCGTTCCCTACGCTGCTTCAGCCGTCACTGCCCAGGCTCCATAGCCGCTGTCGAATTCATTCACGTGGATGAATTCGAGAACTGCTCCTGCGGTACTGGCTCCACTTTGTGCTAGTTCGTCAAGCTGCTTAATCCGACTATTAGAGAGTTTGGGTTCAGTGAAAAGACCGCCGGTGTACACACAGAGGTGGCCGGCAGGTGCAGTGGGGTTGGCGGCAGATCCCGTGCAAGGCGTCGACGGTGCGGTTCCATCGGCATCTAGGCCTGTTATCTCTTCACCCGCTGAATTGATGAAATGGACATGGGCTTCGTCTAGGGAAGCGTTAAGCGGGATATTGAACGAGATTGGGACACGGTTGATTTTGAAACCTCCCAGTCCCCCTTCCGCTACTGGGCCAAACGCCCACGCACCGGTCTCGGTTTTGCCGGTGGGAAGGACTCCGCCAACGCTCCAGGGATCACCTTCGGTGCCTTTGTCGCCTTTCGGTCCTTTTTCGCCTTTTTCGCCTTTGGGACCGGTGTCGCCTTTATCGCCCTTGGGGCCCTGTGGCCCGGGGGGACCTGCTGGGCCAGCCGGACCGGCGGGACCCTGCGGGCCCGCGGGGCCAGGTTTGCCCGGTTTGCCGCGCGGTCCGGGTTTGCCTTTGGCCGAGCTGGTGGCCTTGCCACCATCGTTCGTCGCGGCGTAGGCCCCTCCGAACATCGCGAAGACGAGGGCGATCACCGAGATCACGCCCGGGATGCCGAAGCGGTTGCGCAGTGGTGAGAGCATCGAAATCTCTTCTCCTTGTCCCGTGAGCCCCTCTGCCTGCCGCTTCCCTAGCGGCCCCTGTGGCGGACTCGGTTATTGGTCCCTGTTGTCGCCGGGCAAACGAGCTAGTTCCTGGAACTAACACTCGCGTTCCCAAACAACGAGGTCCAGGATAAACATACGGGTATGGAATTGTCAAGGAACGAGAGTGGTATGAGGCCGATTTGGGGCCTAGGATCGGGGCATGGGGGAGGCGATCTCGATCGTTCTGGCCGATGACCACACGGTCGTTCGACGGGCACTGCGGGTGCTGCTGGAGGGGGAGCTCGGCTTCGAGGTGGTTGCCGAGGCGGAGGACGCCGACGGTGCGATCCGCTACCTGCGCGGACACAAGCCCGACGTGCTGATCCTCGACCTCAACATGCCGGGACGACCGAGCCTGGAGGCGATTCCGGAGATGCAGGAGGCCTCGCCGGAGACCAAGATCGTCGTCCTGACGATGCAGAAAGAGTCTGCCTTCGCCCGCCAGGCGCTACAGCTCGGCGTACTGGGCTACGTGCTGAAGGAGGCCGCGGACGACGAGCTGGTGCAGGCGGTGCGCAGCGCCGCCGCCGGCGAGACCTACCTGCAACCGGCGCTGGGGGCCAAGCTGGCGGCCGAACCGGAGATCGCCGCGAGCGACCTGAGCGAGCGCGAGACCGACGTCCTGCGCCTGATCGCCCTCGGTCACACCAACGCCGAGATCGCCGCGAAGCTCTACATCAGCGTGCGCACGGTGGAGACCCATCGCGCCCACATCCAGCAGAAGCTCGGCGTCTCCTCCCGGGCCGAGCTGGTCCAGAGTGCGCTCTCACGTGGCCTAATCGAGACCTGAGCCAGAACTGCCGCTGAAGTGAAGCTCGCGGTGTCTTCTCTCGAGCAAGACAGCAACACGCTCGATCACCTCTTTGGGTTCTCGGTCGACGCGACGACCGGTCACCCGGATCATCTCGATCCCGTCCAGCTTCAAATCCTCCTGCCGGATCCGGTCGCTTTCGAACGCCTGACGACTGCCGTGGGTCTCGTAGACGTCGAGTTCGACCGCAAAGCGCTCCGGTTGCCAGTAGACGTCCAACTCGTATCCCATCTCGTTGAAGGCCGTCGACGGAGCCGGGAGACCGGCATCCCGAAGGAGCTCCAGGAAGCGGCGCTCGAGCCCGGAACGTGTGAAGGGCGGCGGGCGATATATCGAGAGAGCACGTCGCAAGTGGCCGGCGCCTTGATGGCCCCCGGCTCGAGCCAGAAGCGCGTCAACTGGACGCAGGTCAAAGAGGCGAAGCTCTTCGGAGCGCTCAATGACTCGCTGGAGGCGGTCTGCGGACAGCATTGCGGCCAGATCGAGCAATGTGCGTGGCAACGATGTGACCGGAATACCCTCTCGGAAGGCGTGATCGTCTTCGGTCAGAAGAGCGTGGTGGAGCCGCACATAGGGCTTGCCATGACGCCGTGTGGGTGTGGTGAGGTGAAATGTCCCCGGGCGGGCCCGCAGCAATCCCCAGATCCATGCCGCCGAGGTATGGCTGGCCACGGCAGGAGAACAGGCCAGGACCACCGCAAGGCAACGCCCGTGCCAGGAGAGGTCCGTGTGACCCACCGCGTAGACGCCGCGATGGAGCCGGTGGAGGCGTCCCGCGGTCGCCGCCTTGGAAATGGAGTTCCGTGAGTAGCCGAGCTTTTCCAGTTGCCTGACCGAGACGACGCCGTGCTGCCGGGTCGCCAGGTCGGCCAACGGCCCTTGCGGTCGTTCCTTGTACCCCATAGGGATACAAGCGACGACCGCGGCGGTCTCTCCCCTATTCCGGGTCGATTTCCCCGCTTGGAGCGTCGGATCTGTCGCCGGCACCCGGTTCGATTCCCGCCACCGCGATCAACGGCAGCGAGGCCATCACCCTGGTGCCGGCGCCGGGCTTCGATTCGATCTGCAGCTCACCGCCGGCCAGCTCGATCCGCTCGCGCATCCCTGCCAGGCCGAAGCCACTGGAGTCGTCCTCCGGGTCAAAGCCCTGCCCGTCGTCGGCGACGAGCACGTCGAGGCGGTCGCCACCGCTGCGGATCTGCAGCTCGGCCCGGGTCGCCGCCGCGTGCTTGGCGACGTTGGTCAGGGCCTCTTGCACCAGGCGGTAGACAACCGTCCCCAGCTCTGCCGCCAACCGCTCGGAGTCGATCTGCAGATCGGTAGCGACCTCGATCCCAGCGCTGTGGGCAACCCGCTCGGCGAGATCCTCGAGGGCGGCGAGGAGTCCCAGCTGGTCGAGCGTTGCCGGTCTCAGCTCGGTGATCAACCCGCGCAGGTCGTCGATGTCGCGGACGACGTCGCGCAGCGCCTCTTCCACCGCGCTCACGAGCCGCTTCGGATCTCCGCTTTTCAGAGCCGAGGAGAGGAGCAGGCGACGGGATCCCATGCCCTGAAGGACCGAGTCGTGCAGTTCGCGTGCCCAGCGCGCCCGCTCGCGCTCCGCCGCGATCAGGTTCTGGCGCAAGCGCTCCTCGGTCACCGACTGGACCGTGGCAACCGCCGCTGCGGCGCTGGTTGCGGCGGCAGCTAGCAGGCGCTCGTCTTCGGCATAGAAGCCCGGGCCTTCCTCGAGCCGGTCCAAGGCGACGATCGCTCCCAGTGTCCTGCCGCGAAAGTCGAGCGGGGAGAGCAAGGCTGCTTGCGCGTCGATCTCGAGGCCGTGCGCGGCTGCCAGCGCCTCCGTCGGGGTCGTCGCCTCGGTGTCCACATGGTGGCCCACCGAGGCCACCCCACACTCCCCGGCCGCGGCCACCACCTCGCTTCGACCGCCATCGCGCAACAGCACCAGCAGCGAACGGGCGCCGACCAGCGCGCGCGTCCGCTTCGCGATCGTCTCCAGCACCCGTGCACGGTCGGTCTCGCCACCCACCGCGCGGGCGATCTCGGTCGTCGCCTCGAGCCCGTGCACGGCCCGCTCCAGAGCGCTGCGCTCCTCCTCGGACTGGCTATAGAGGCGGATGCTGAAGATCGCCACCGCGGCCCATTCGGCGAGGATCGTCGCCGCCTCTTCGTCGGTGCCATCGAAGTCGCCACCTTCCTTGCCGGCCAGGTAGAGGTTGCCGTAGGCCTGGCCGCGGACGACGATCGGCACACTGAACACCCCTCTGTCCTGTGAGAGACTGGCGATCTGCGCCCGGGTTTCCTCGTCGGTGTCGACATCGGTGAAGCGCTCGAGCTCTTGACGGTTCTCGTCCAGGATCCCCAGGGCGGCGTGGCGAGCGCCGGTCAGTTCGCGGGCCACCTCGACCACTTCGCCCAGGACCGTTTCGAGGTCGAGTTGGGCGACCAGACCCCTGCCGACGTCGATCAGCCGGCGCAGGCGATGCTCGTCGAGCACATCGCGGGCCATCGCTCAAGAAAGTACTGCAAAGGACGAGAAATACCCAGTGGCAAGCTCGGCGAGTGATTATTAGATCGGCGAAGTGTTCTAAGGTGCACGTGATCTTGGTACGGGGAACAGCGACCGTCCTTGCTCTGGCCGCTGCGCTGGTGCTCACCTTCGGCTGCGCATCTGCGTCGCCGCAGGGCCAGGTTGTCGTGCACGGAGCCGCTGCCGGCTCGCACCTCGAGCTGAGCATGCGCGGCGGCGACCTGATCGTCGAAGGATGGATGGCCCCCGCTGCCGGTGCCGGATGCCGCCTCGCGCACCACCACAACCTCGCCATCTGCCAGCTCGCCGGCGCCGGTGGGGTCGAACTGGACATGGGCCCGTCGAACGACTTCGTCGAAGTGCTGGAGCGGCTGCCGGTCCCCCTGACCGTCCGCCTCGGCGACGGCTCGGACAAATTCATCGGCAACGGCGAGGCCGACACCTGCTACTCGGAAGGCGCACGGCGCAACCGCTGCATCGGCGGCGGCGGGGACGACATCTGCATCACCGGCGAGCAGAACAGCGACTGCGTCGGCGATGGCGGCGACGACTACTGCCAGACCGGCGCCGGCAGCGACGGCTGCTGGGGCGGCCCCGGCGACGACGTCTGCCGGATGGGCTGGGGACAGGACGGCTGCCACGGAGAAGGCGGCCACGACAAGCTCTACGGTGGCCCAAGCGCCGACCAGCTGTATGGCGGCGGGGGCTACGACACGTGCGACGGCCTGCCCGGCTGGGGGCGCTCGCACGAATGCGAGAACGGCCCCGAACGCTGAGGCACGAGCACCCGGCCCGGCGAATCTCCCTCCCTGTCGATTTCGCCGTTTGCCGTTCGTCGTATGGGTAGAGGCAACCTCGAAGACCCATGACCAAGGAGACGACGATGCGATTCATGATGCTGATGTACCCGGGAATCGATACCGACGCGGAGAGCTGGGAGCCCAGCGCCGAGGATGTCGGGGCGATGACCGCGTACAACGAGGAGTTGAATAAGGCCGGAGTCCTGCTCTCGCTCGACGGCCTGCGACCGCCCGGCGACGGCGCCCGCGTCCGCTTCGGCGGCGGTACGCCGACCGTAACCGACGGCCCCTTCGCCGAGGCCAAGGAGGTCGTCGGCGGCTACTGGCTGATCCAGGCGTCCTCGAAGGAGGAGGCGGTCGAGTGGGCCTCGCGCTGCCCCGGGAACGACGGCGATTTCATCGAGGTGCGCCGCGTCTACGAGATGGAGGACTTCCCCGAGGACGTGCAGGAGGCCGGACAGCTCTCGGAGAGGCCACCCGAGCAGACGTGAGCGGCGGCGCCGGTTCCGAGACCGGCCGGGCGATCGAGGCCGTCTGGCGAATCGAGTCGCCGCGGCTGATCGCCGGCCTGGCGAGGATGACCGGGGACGTCGGCCTCGCCGAGGACCTGGCGCAGGACGCGCTGGTGGCGGCGCTGGAGCGGTGGCCAGAGTCGGGCGTTCCGGACAACCCGGGCGCCTGGCTCACGGCCACCGCGAAGAACCGGGCGATCGATCTGGCGCGGCGCGGCAAGCGCTTCGAGGATCGTCGCGAGCAGCTGGCGCGCGAGGCGGGCATGCGAATGGCGATGGACGCCGCCGGGCACGAGGCCGCGCTGGGCGGACTGGGCGACGACCTGCTCGGCCTGATCTTCACCTGCTGCCACCCGCTGCTCTCGACCGAGGCGCGGGTGGCGCTGACGCTGCGCCTGCTGGGTGGGCTGGCGACGGAGGAGATCGCGCGGGCCTTCCTCGTCTCCGAGTCGACGGTGGCGCAGCGGATCGTGCGGGCAAAGCGAACGCTGAAGGAGGCCCACGCGCCGTTCGAGGTCCCCCAGGGCAAACAGCTCGACGAGCGGCTGCACTCGGTGCTGGAGGTGATCTACCTCGTCTTCAACGAGGGCTACGCAGCGACGGCGGGTGAGAGCTGGATGCGGCTCGACCTCTGCGAGGAGGCGCTGCGCCTGGGCCGCGTACTCGCCGGCCTGGCGCCAAAACAGCCCGAGGTCCACGGCCTGGTGGCGCTGATGGAGATCCAGGCCTCGCGGGCGAGGGCGCGAATCGGCCTCGGCGGCGAACCGGTCCTACTGCTGGACCAGGACCGGGCGCGCTGGGACCCGCTGCTGGTGCGGCGTGGCCTCGCCGCGCTCGAGCGGGCCGAAAAGCTCGGCCGCGGTGCCTTCGGCCCCTGCACCGTGCAGGCGGCGATAGCGGCCTGCCACGCGCGGGCGCGCAGCGCCGAGGAAACCGATTGGGCACGGATCGCGGCCCTCTACGACGCCCTCGCCCAACTGACCCCCTCCCCCGTGGTCGAGCTGAACCGCGCCGTCGCGGTGGGGATGGCCTTCGGCCCCGAGGCCGGGCTCGAGTTGGTCGACGCGCTGGTCGCCGCGGGCGATCTGGAGGGCTACCACCTGCTCGGCAGCGTCCGCGCCGACCTGCTCGCCAAGCTCGGCCGCGCCGCCGAGGCGCGGGTGGAATTCGAGCGCGCCGCGGCGATGACCGAGAACGCCCGCGAGCGCGAACTGCTGCTGGCGCGGGCGGCGGCCTGCGGCGCCTGACCGAGCGGCTACGGTTTCCAGGGTTCGGAGACGTCTTTGGAGACGATGCGGTCGATCTCGGCCCGCATGTAGTCGACGATCTCCTTGCAGGCAGCCATGTCGACTTTCTTCAGCTTCTTGTCTTTGTCTTTCTTCTTGTCGGGGAAAATCTCATATGGGCTGCCAATGACGAACAGGTTCTCGTCGTTGAACGCGTTCGCGGGCTTGGTGTAGTTGAAGCTGCCCGCGAGCACGGTGTGATGGTCGACCGCCATCAGCTTGTGGTGAAGTTTGCGGACGCCCGAGTCGCGCTTGGGCGTGTAGAGGCTGATGTTCGGCCGGTTCAACCAAGGCGGCGCTCCGCCCGGTTCGCCGTGCGGCGCCGACCAGTCCTGCGCGGCCTGGCCGCGGTCCAGGGCGCCGGTCACCTTGCAGCCGGCCCGTGCCGCCATCAGCAGCGCGTCGTCGATCGCCGATGAGCCGGCAAAGGTGAAGATCGCGAACTCGATGTCGGCCTCGGCCTTGAGCACCTGCTTGATCACTTCCTGCTCGGGGAAGTTGTCCGGCGCGAACAACACGGACACCGGGACGCCCTCGAGGTCGAAGACGGGCGGCTCGCCGCCGAGGCCCCGGGGCCCGAATTCCCCTCGCTCGATTTCGTCGAACTGGTTGCCGTACTGCTCGCAGATCCCGGTGTCGTGGAAGACGAAGATGTGGTTCAGGTTTTTGTGACAGTCCGTGTCGGTGAAGTTCGTCGAGCCCGAGAGCAGCGCCGAGGTCGGCTTCGCTTTGCCGCGGTAGTCGCGAACCACGAACTTCTGGTGGAAGATGTCTTTGTTGAAGTCGATCTTGAGGTCGACGTTGGACTGGAGCAGGGCGGCGGCGATGCGACGGTTTTCCTTGTTCTCCCCTTCGGCGGTCCACTGCCAGCGCTCCAACGCCTGCTCGGCGGTCTCGCCTTTCTCCGGCGCCGGCGGCTCTTTGACCTTCAGACCTTCCTCGCGGAGATAGCTCTGCTCGAGCACGATGCTGATGCTGACGCCGCGCCAGCGCGCGGCGAGGATCGCTTTCGCGATCTCCATGTTGTCGAGCTCCTGGACGGCGATGTCGAGCGAAGAGGTGGCACCGCCGATGAAATCCACGACCACCTTCTCGAGGTCATCGGGCGCGCCGAGATCGGCCGGTCCCGCGTATGCCTCGATCTTGCCTTTGGCGAACGTGGCCATTCCGAGGCAGGCACTCTACAGGACCTAAAGAGATCCTGATTGAACACATATGGTTACTGCTACCGCGGAGCTGCGCTAGGCGGGTGCCCCAGGGTCCGCCGGCGGCGGTGGCGGAGGAGCGGCGGGCGGCTGCGGAACGGGCGGTGGAGCCGCCCCCTCGATCTCACGCAGGCGGAAGTAGATGACGGCGGCGACGAGCGCACCGATCGGGGCGGTGACGGTCGACGCGAGCACGTTGAAGAGGATCCGCATCGCGGCCGTGTCGGAGATCGCGGCGGCAATCACACCGAGGATGACCGCGACGATGGCGGTGATCACGAACACCACGAAGATCACACCGAACACCTGCCACCCGTTGCCACGGACCAGCTCCCGTGAGCGGCCGAAGGCCTCGATCACACCGGTCCGCTCGACGACGATCACCGGCGCGATGACCGCCCAGATCGTCAGCAGGATCAGGCCGGGGACGAAGAGGAGCAGAAAGCCGATCCCGATCCCGAGGCCGGCCAGAATCCCCGCGCCGATCAAGGGCAGGATCACCGGCCCGGTGGCGCGCACCAGGTCTTCGACCGACGAGTCACGCCGTCCATCCTGGACGTCGCTGACCAGCCCCACGACCATCCCCTGATAAAGCGTTCCCGCCACCACGGAGGCCGCGACCCCCAGTGGAAACAGGATGAGGCTCCCGCTGACGAGCCAGTTCACGACGGCGACGAGCAGGAAGAGGCAGAACGCGACCGGGAGCAGCACCCCCGCCTGCGCGCCGTAGGTGGAGAAGGCCTGGCTGAGCGTACCGCCGACATCGAGCTTTCGGTTCATGCCGTCAGCTTCGACCCCACCGGCCCCGACCCTTCCGGCGGGCGGATGAGCGGCCGTACGGCCGTAGTTAGCCCTGCTGAGCTTTCCTCAGCTTGGCGGCGGCTTTCACGCAGCGGCTGAACGGCGTGCCTTTCTCGCCTTTGACGTGTTTCTTGCTCATCCCCTTGCAAGCCTGGCCGGGGCTCAGCTTTCCGTTGCTGGCGGCCTTCGCCATCGCGGTAACGCACTGGCTGAACGGCGTGCCCTTCTCGCCTTTGACGTGTTTCTTGCTCTGATCCTGGCAGTGGACGCCGTAGGCCTTTGCCTTTTCAGGCAGCGACGCACCGGGTCCCGGCGTTTCGGGTGCGGGGGTGTACTTCGGTCCATTGCTGTGGCCGTTGCCCTGGCCAGGGTTCGTGGGCTGGCTGGCCAAGGCCATCGCGGGCGCCGTTGCAAGAGCGAGCGCTCCGAGAACCATCGCAATCTTCATCTGCATCTTCATCGTTCCTCCATCGATTCATGGAGCCGGTCGCGAGGCTCCCTTTTGCCTTCCATGTGCCGAAACGCCGATCGGCTACGCCTGTCAGGCCCTATCGGCGGTAGGGCCCCTCAGGGCTTCTTGCCGGTTTCGTGCTCCGGGGAGGCTTCTTCGGCGCCGGCGGCTTGCGTAGCCGCGTTCCCCTGCGCGGGTGCTTCGGGCGCGGCAGGGCTGGACGGAGGCGATGAGGATCCCTTTTCGGCGCTGGGACCCGACGGGTGGACCGGATGGACGGGCTTCGACGGGTGCGCGGGGTGGCCCTGGGACCCGGCGTGTCCGTGGTTGGCGTTTTTGTGGCTTGCCGCCGTCTGCTGCCCGTGCGCGGCGGCATCGGGGCGCTGCTTTTCGTGTCCCTTGCCGTGAGGGTGAGCGACTGGGTTGCTTTGGAAGGTGGGGGCCGGGGAGGCCTCGGCATTCGTCTTGCCCCCGGAAGTCGCCACGTTCCCGGCGCCGGGTTTCGCGGTCTGGGAGGCGCCGAGGTTGCCGGCGCCCTTTGCCCCCGCGGCCGACTTCGCCGTGGTGTTGGTTGCGGCCGTGTCCGAACGGGTCGGCGGCATTCCCGCCGAACTGGACCCCGCCGGCTGCTCCGTCCGCGTCGCCTGCGAGCCGCCGCTACCGGATGGCCCGGCGTCGATCAAGCCGCCCCGGTCCGCCACGCCGACGCCGATCGCGGCCACAACCGCCACAGTCGTCGCACCTTTCAGCGCTGCTGAGGCGCCGAGCGATTTGGCCGCTCCGCCCCCGAGGGCGGTCGCGAGTCCGCCGCCCGCGGCGCCGTGTCCACCGAGCAGGCCCTGCAGCAAACCCGCCGCGGCGACCGCGGACAGCGGCGAGAGCGCGGCGAGGTCTTGCTCGCGACTCTCGATTTCCTCGCGGAAGCGGCGGCAGCTCGCGCAACTGCGCAGATGGGCGCGAAGGTCGCGGCGGCGGGTGACGCGGCCGTCTCCGTCAGAGAGCGCCTTGGTCACCGTCTCGCAGCTCATCTCCCGTCCCTCATCCATCTGGCGCAAGCTCAGCCGCGCCTCGTAGAGCGTCTGGCGGGCGACCGCGGGGGAGGTGCCGAGGGCGGCCCCGATCCCGGCGAAGTCGAGACCCGCGAGCTCGCGCATGACAAGGGCGCCGCGCTGACGCTCGGGAAGCTCGTCCAGGTCGGAGATCAACCCCCGCAGGCGCTCTCTCACCGCCGCCGCCTCCGCCAGACCGGACCCCGGGGCGGCCAGCTCGGGGTCGAGCCGGCGCGTCTCGCGGCGGCGGCGGAGCAGCTCGATCGACTCGTTGTGGGCGATCCGATAGAGCCACGGCTTCAGCTGGATCCGCCGCTCCTCGCCCGGCAGCGCCCTCAGCACCTTGACCATCGTGTTCTGCAGGGCGTCCTGAGCGTCCTCGGAGTTGCCGACGATCGCCAGGCAGTAGCGGTACAGGCTCTGGTGATAGCGGTCGAAGATCGCCGCGAAGGCGCGCTCGTCCCCCTTGACCGCTCGCCGCGCGAGACGGTCGTCGGAAAGCACGCGCGTGATCCCCGAGCCCGCGCGTAGCCCGCCTTCCAGGGCCGCTTCGCTCATTTCTCGCCGTGCCCATTGCGTGCCATCCGTTCAAGGGTAGGGGTGTTTCGCTCATTCCCCCAACGGGCAATGAGACGGCGTTGTCAGCGCCTATCCAGGTGAGCCCTGACAAGGGCCAATGGAAGACGTTTCCAATTCAAACGCCCGCAAGCCGGGACCACGCCGTGGAAAGGAAGAACAGAGGAGGAATCGCATGTCCACTGTGCTGAGCGTGATCGTCGTCATAGTCGTCCTCATCGTCGCCGGGCTGCTCCTCTACGCCGTATCCCGACGCAAACGCAGCCAGCTGATCGCCGAGACCCAGGTTCAGGCCAAACGCGACGACCTATCCCATCACCGCAACCAGGCGCGAGAGGCGCGCGCCGAGGCTGAGATCGCGGAGCGTGCCAAGCGCGCCGCCGCTGCTGAGGCCGATTTGAACGAGCACAAGGCGGCGCAGAGGGAGCGAGAGCTCAAGAGCAGCGACTAGCCAGGGTGGCCTCAAGAAGAAGGAAGTTCAGTCGGCGCGTATCTCTTCGGCCGCTCGAATGCCCCCCAGCCGCTCCAGCACCCGGTAGTGGTAGCTCGCCTCCCATCCGGGGATCCCGAGGAGATCGGCGAACGCTGACTGGTCAAGCGCCCGCTCGCTCAGCTCAGCGAACATTCTGGAGCGCAGCGGGTGTGCGAGCGCTGCCTCGAGCCGAGGATCGAAGTCTGTGCGCCCTTCATCGCTTGTGCCTGTCTCCATCCCTACCTCTCTTGCCTCGCTCAGCGTCTTGCGCCGCCAGCAACTCGAGCGGGGCCACCTTGATCCGGCGAGCGATCCGCTCCACGCTCTTCAGGGTTAAGTTGCGCTCGCCTCGCTCGATGCCTCCCATGTAGGTGCGATGTACGCCGAGAACGTCGGCGAATTCCTCTTGGCTCAGCCCGCACCCTTTCCGGTGGGCCCGGAGGTTGCGGCCGAAAGTTCTTTGCAGGTCGCCCTCCATGAGGGAAGACGCTCCCGCGTTGCTACTTAAGAGTCTACAGACCTATAAGTAGCACCGAGCCGTCGGCGTTGGAGCGGCTACTTGGGGCTTTGGAGAAGAGTCAGCGGCTCCTCGCCCAGCCGTCCAGCAATTCGCTCGACACTCTTGAGCGTCAAGTTGCGCTCGCCACGCTCCACCCCTCCCAGATAAGTGCGGTGGAAGCCCAGCGTGTCGGCAAACGCCTCCTGGCTCAGACCTCTCGCTTCCCGATAGGCCAAGAGGTTCCGGCCAAAGCTCTGTTGCAGCTCGCCCTCCACCTCGGAGAACGGTCTCTGACTGCTACTTGACGGTCTACAGACTTATAAGTAGCATCCGCGCCAGCCTGGCCACGGCCTCCCATGATGGCCAGGCTAATTACTTCGTAGCCGGGGAGCAAAGCGGGACGGGAGAGAGCAGGCGGGATCGCAGAGCGAGCAAGCGGGCGGCGGCACTCAGCGGAGGGGGTGGGATTCGAACCCACGAGCGCCTTGCGACGCCAACGGTTTTCGAGACCGTCCCGTTCAACCACTCCGGCACCCCTCCAGGGAACTCGGCGCGGCGGCTGATTCTACGGAGGGAGCGTCCCTCCCGGGGCTCAAGGGGTGCGTGGGTACCGCCGATGGTGACCCGTGCAAGCCAGCGGCCAGACCCGGATCGGGCAGTGGTTCGACCGCCACCCCCTACCCCTGCGCGCGTTTGCGCTCTGCGCGCTGCTCTGGGGCGTCGGCTACCTGACCTGGCGGATCGGCTGGAGTGGGCAGGGCGCCAGCCCAGTCGCCTTCGCGATGCTGCTGGTGACCGAGATCTATGGCCTCTGGGCACTGGGCACCCTGGCCTGGTACTCGTGGTCGCGACGCCTTGCGGTACGACCGCCGGTCACCCCCGGACGCAAGATCGACGTCTACGTCTGCACCTACGACGAGCCCTTCGAGGTCGTCGCGGCGACGCTGGCCGGCTGCCGCGCACTCACCTACCCGCACACGACCTACCTGCTCGACGACGGCCGGCGGCCGGAGATGGAGGAGTTGGCGCAGGTCGCCGGCGCGCGCTACCTGACCCGCCCCGACAACTCCCACGCCAAGGCCGGGAACATCAACGCCGCCCTTCCCCGCACCGAGGGCGATTTGGTGCTGATGCTCGATGCCGATCACGTGCCGATGCCGGACGCGCTCGACGCGATGGTCGGCTATTTCGACGACGAGCGCGTGGCGTTGGTGCAGAGCCCGCACGACTTCTTCAACCACGACTCGGTCCAGCACTACGTCGTCGGCCGCCACGAGCAATCGCTCTTCTACCGCGTCGTCTGCCCCGGCAGGGACCGCCATGGGGCCGCCTACTGGTGCGGCTCGGCGGCGCTGCTGCGGCGCCAGGCGCTGCTCGAGATCGGCGGCGTCGCCACCGAGACGATCGCCGAGGACTTCCACACGACGATCCGCCTGCTGCGGCACGGCTGGAGCAGCCGCTACCACGACGAGGTCCTGGTCCAGGGGCTCGCCCCGCATGATCTCGACGGCTACCTGCTGCAGCGCGACCGCTGGGCACGCGGCAACCTCGCCGTCTTCACCCTGCCCGAGTCGCCATTGCGCGCCCGCGAGCTGCGCCCACTGCAGCGCCTCTCCTACTTCATCAGCCTCGCCGCCTACCTGGCGCCGCCGATGCGCCTGCTCCTGCTGGCGACGCTGGGGCTGGTGATGTGGACCGGCGAGCTGCCGATGAAGATCAGCGTGGTGGCGCTGGCGGCGCTCTGGCTGCCGTCCGTGTCACTCAACCTGCTCGCCGGCTCGGCGCTGACCCGCGGCTACATGAAGATCGGCGAGACCGCCCACTACGAGCTGCTGACGATGGAGATCTACACGCGGGCGCTGCGCTGCATCGTCCGCCCCGGCCGCACCGCCTTCAAGGTGACGCCGAAGCAGGGAGCGGACGGCGGCGGGATCGACGCCGTGCGAAAGCTGCGCCTGGTGATCCTCGCCGCGATCGTCCTCGCCGGAGGCACGGCGCTGCGCCTGCTCGACCTCGCCGGCGTCGGACCGCTACCCGATCTACCGGGGATCGCCGCGATCGTCGTGCCGCTGCTCGGCTTGATCGAGCTGCGCCGCGTGCTGCGCACCCTGCTCGCGGTCGGCCGTCGTCAGCAACGGCGCCAGATCTACCGCTTCGAGGGCGAAGCCCCGGCGCACTGCTTCGCCGCCGGCGGCCACATCGGCGGCCACCTGGTCGATGCCAGCGCCGCCGGCGTCGGCCTCGTCCTCGACGCGCCGGTCAGCGTCGGCGAACGTCCCGCCGTCCTGCTCGAGCTGGAGGAGGCGACCGGGGACGCCCACGAGGTCGCCGCCCAGGTCGAGGTCCGCTCCTGCCGCGAGGCGGATGGGCGCTACCTGGTTGGGGCGACCATCGAGGAGATGGACCCCGCTTCGCGGATGCGACTGATGGAGTGGTGCTACGTCGTCTGCAGCCACGAGCGCCTGCGCGGCCACCGCCCGGCGGCCCCGGTCACGCGTGAGCGCGAGACGATCGTGATGCCGCTCAAAGCGGCTCCCACCCCAAGGCCGAGCTTTGAGGGGGCCTCAGAAGCCGCCTGAGTCCGCCTCGCCACTCAGCCTTGGCGGAGGACTAAGGGCAGTTGACGAAGGTGTTCGAGCCCGAGCCGCCGTCGCAGAGGTCCGCCGGGCCGTAGCCGTTCGCGGGGGCCGCGTTGTCGCCATCCAGGGCGTCGTCGCCGTTTTCGCCTTTGAGGTTGTCGTTGGCGGAACCGCCGAGGATGTTGTCGTTGCCCGTACCCCCTTCGAGCACGTCTTCCCCGTTCTCACCGACGACGTGGTCTTTGTCGTTGCCGCCTTTGATCTGGTCGTCGGCGGGACCCCCCCAGAGGTTGTCGGGTCCGTTGCCGCCCTCGATCTTCTCGCTGCCAGGACCACCGATCACGTGGTCGGCCTCGTTGCCGCCACAGATCTTGTCGTCGCCACCGAAGCCGTAGATCAGGTCCTTCCCGTTCGTGCCGACGATCACGTCGTTCGCCGCGGTCCCGTTGATGGTCGTCACGCCGGTTTTCGGATCGAACGAGGAGGTAGCGGTGTGGGAGATCGGCGTCTCGAAACAGGTCGGATCGGCAGCTCCGGCCGAACCGACGGTAACGGCAACAGCGCCGACGATGATCAAAATCGAAACTGCACAAGCCGCAAGCCTTTGCATCCCCGCTCCTCGCTCAAACAATCGTTTAGCCCCGGTGGAACACCGCGGTGCGCGAACTAGTATCAATTGGTTGTCGCCTTGTCGACCAATTCTGGTCTGACTTTCGGCCAGTCTTTTCTCAGCCGGTCCGGCACCTCGAATCCTTCAACGGAGAGGGTGGGATTCGAACCCACGAGGCGGGTTAACCCCGCCCACGCGATTTCCAGTCGCGCTCCTTAAGCCACTCGGACACCTCTCCGGGTCCTGCTCGAAGGGTATTGGCTTCGCTATCTCCGGGCCGCGAAGAACTCGCGTAGCAGCGCGGCGCACTCATCCTCCAACACTCCGCCCACCACGTCGGGGCGGTGGTTGAGGACGGGCTCGGCGAGGACGTCGAGGACGCTGCCGGCGGCGCCGGCCTTCGGGTCGGCGGCGCCGAAGACCACTTGCGGGATGCGGGCGAGGACGATCGCGCCGGCACACATCGCACAGGGCTCGAGCGTGACGTAGAGGGTCGTCTCCGGCAGGCGCCAACCGCCGAGCGCCTCGGCGGCCGCGCGGATCGCGAGGATCTCGGCGTGGGCGGTGGGGTCGCGACGCAGCTCGCGCTCGTTGCCGGCGGCCGCGAGCGGCTCGCCGGCGCGGGCGACCACGGCGCCGATCGGAACGTCGCCGTGCCCCTCCGCTTCGCGGGCACGCTCGATCGCCAAGCCCATCAGCCGGCGGTGCAGGTCGTTGTCGGAACCGTCCGGCATCGATCCGAAAGTATGTGACACCGACAACTTCACGGGCGGGCCGGTGTTGAAGCGATAGCTCACCCGGGCAGGGCCCGCGCGGGCGGCGACAGACACAGATGATCCGAAGAGCTCCGATACTCGCAGCCGTCGCGCTGCTCGCGGCGGCCGTTGCGGCCGCGCCCGCCGGCGCCGCGACCGGCATCGCGCCGGCACGCGCATTCGCCCCCGGGCAGGTGGTGCTGAAGCTGCGGGGGCAGCCGGGCTGGCGGGCCGTCGACCTCCCGCCGGGCGTCGGCGTGCGGCAGGCCGCGCGAGCGCTGAGGCGCAGCCCGCGGGTCGCCTACGCCGCGCCCAACTACATCGCCACAGCCTCGAGCTCCCCGACCTCGCCGCTTCTAGCGTCGGGGATCGCCAACGACCCGGGCCCGCTCTCCATCCCGCCCGGGCCGCCCGGTGGCTGGGTCGCACTGCAGTGGAACTTCCTGCCCTGGGAGGGGACTCCCAGCGCGCTGCTGCCGGTTTCGCCGGGGGGGATCGACGCGGTCGGCGCCTGGCAGAACCTGATCGACGCCAGACGACGCGGCGCCCGCGGCATCACCGTCGCCGTGCTCGATACCGGGATCGCCTACCGCAACCTGGGCAGCCGCTTTCTCCGCAGCCCCGACTTCGGCGGCGGCCAGTTCGTCAAGGGCTATGACTTCGTCGACCACGACCGCTTTCCGCTCGACGAAAACGGCCACGGCACCCACGTCGCCGGCACGATCGCCGAGAAGACCAACAACGGCATCGGGCTGGTCGGGCTCGCCTTCCGCGCCAAGCTGATGCCGGTCCGCGTCCTCGACCGCCACGGCAGCGGGCAGGCCGACGACATCGCCCACGGCATCCACTTCGCAATCGCCCACGGTGCCGACGTGATCAACCTGAGCTTCAACTTCGGCTGCGGCAAGAAAGTCCCCGGCATCGACGAAGAACTGCGCGACGCCTACCGCAAGGGCGTGGTGGTGGTGGCCTCAATCGGCAACCTGGGCTCGGAGGCCTGCGTCTCTCCCCCGGCGACCGGCCCGCACACGATCGGCGTCGGCGGCACCACCGAGGGCGGCTGCCTCGGCAGCTACTCGCTCCTACCCGGCAGTGGAGTCGACGTTCTCGCTCCGGGGGGCGGCATCCCGGTCACCGGCTGCCCATCCGTATCGAGCCGCTCGATCTACCAGGTGACGCTGAAAGGTGGCAATCCGCGCCGCTTCAGCGAGCCGGGCAGCTACGTCGGCACCTCGATGGCGGCGGCGCACGTCTCCGGGGTCGCGGCAATGGTCCTGGCAAGCGGCGTCCTCGATCCCAGTCTCTCGCCGGAGGCGAGGGTCGACGCGGTGAGCCGCCGCCTGCGCCGCACCGCGCGCGACCTGGGCCTGCCGCCAAACCGCCAGGGCGCCGGCCTGATCGACGCCGGAAAGGCGACGGAACCCTAGGACGCCGAGATGCGCGGGTCAGACGACCTCAGGTGGTGCGGACGATGATTACGCTGCACGGCGCGTGATGCGAAACGTTGTTCGGCACGCTGCCGAGTACAAAGCGCCGCGCCCCGGTCATACCCTTGTTGCCGACGACGATCAGGTCGGCATTGGTTTCCTCGGCGACGTTGAGGATCGCATCCGAGGGGGAGCCCTCGACCGGGTGGGTCTGGACATCCACCCCCTCTTTCTTGGCTGCGGCGGCAGCGGCGTCAAGCACCAGGTTCACGTCCTCGCGCGGCCCGATCTCGTACTGGACGTCCGCCGGAGCGCCTTGCTGCTCACCCTCGATGCGGCGTTTCGAGATCGGCTCAAAGGCGCTGACGATGCTGAGCTGGGCACCGGCGAGTTTGGCCAAATCGACAGCCTGCCGCACGGCCTCAGCAGCGGTCTCCGATCCATCGGTTCCAACCACGATGCGAGTGAACACGCCGCCTCCTCTTTGGTCGCTGGTCCGGCCGGGCCGATACTAACGCCCGGCCCGCCGGCCGAGCCTTAGCGCCCCGTTACGCCGCCGTGGCGCGCCGGTAAACCGCGAAAGCCGTCGCCGAGGATTTCGGTCGGCGTCGTCGCCAGGCGGACGATGGCGATCGCCATCGCGGCAACGAGGCAGGCGATCAGCACGACCATCCCGGCTTTCCACAGCATTGGCATCCGGCGGGAGCCTAGGTGACCACCCCGACCCGGGTACGCTTGGTGCATGGAGAGAGTCGCCGAGGGCGTCTGGTTGTTGCGCGGCGACCTGCGCAAGGGGATGAACATCTACTTCCTCGAGGAAGAGGGTGGCGGCGTGGTCCAGTTCGACGCCGGCAGCAAGGCGATGACGAAGAAGGCCCGGGCCGCCGCCGAGCAGCTCGGTGGACTGAAGCGAGTTGTCCTCGGCCACGCTCACGCCGACCACCGCGGCACCGCCCCGTTCATAGACGCGCCGGTCTACTGCCATCCCGACGAGGTGGTTGAAGCCGAAAGCGATGCCACGTTCTGGCCTTACCTGGACCTCTCGCAGCTGCCGGTGGCGCCGGTCCGCTGGATATATCCGTTCCTGTTGCGGCGCTGGGACGGCGGCTCGGTGAAGATCGCCGGCACCGTGTCCGAGGGCGACGAGATCGCCGGCTTCCGCGTCATCCACTTCCCCGGACACGCGCCGGGATTGATCGGGCTGTGGCGGGAGCGCGACCGGGTGGCGCTGGTCAGCGACGTCGTCTACTTCATCGACTCGGCTCGGCTCAAACCGCTGCCCGAGGGCGAGGCGAGCGTCCCGCACCCCGCCTGGGGCTGGGACCATGCCAAGGCCAAGGAGTCGGTGCGTAGGCTGGCGGCCCTGGAACCGGCGGTCGTCGCCGCCGGCCATGCGGAGCCGTTGCGCGGCGAGAACCTGCGGCCGACCCTGGAACGCGCAGCCGACAAGTACTGAGGACGCCGCGCCGGGACCGGCGCCTGACATAGGTTGCCCTCTCTGATGATCGGGACCTACGTCTCGGCGGCGCTGATCTGTGTCGCCTCGCTGCTCGTCGGGCGCGCCCTGCTGCTTCTCGCAGGCCGCAGCGCCTGGTCGTGGCTGGAGCCCGCAGTCGGCTTGGCCGCGGTGCTGACGGTGACCGGCGTGCTCGCCCGCGCCCCCGGACACGGCACCTCGGCAACCGTGGGCCTGGTCCTGCTCCTGCTCGCCGCCGGCGCGATCGTCCTTCACCTCCGCCCTCCCCCCACCGCTGGCTGGGGGGCGCTACGTCAGGGGCTGCCGGTGGCGATCGCGATCGCCCTGGTGCTCTCGATCCCGTTCGCCGTGAGCGGACGCTGGGGCCTGCTCGGGGTCGGCTTCAACAACGACCTCGGCCTCCACATCGCCTGGGCGGAGTGGCTGCGCAGCGGCGCCGGTCCGGTCCCCGACACCGGCTATCCGCTCGGCCCTCATGGACTCGCCGTCGCCACCGCGGCGGTGCCGGGGATCGGCCTGGGCCAGGCCTTCGTCGGCGAGATCTTCGCGATCGGCGTCCTCACCGGGCTGACCGCTCTGGCGGCGCTGCCGGGATTCGGCACGGCGCGGCGGCTGCTGGCGGCGACGATGGTCGCTGCCTCCTACCTGGGAGCCTCCTACTTCGCCCAGGGAGCCTTCAAGGAGCTGGCCGAGGCCCTCTTCGTCCTCGCCGTAGCGGTCGGCCTAAGAGAGATCGACACCCTGCGCAAGGACGTGCCTCAATTTGAGGGCCAGCATGGGTACTTAAGTAGAGGCACGTCAGGCCTGGTGCGGTTTGCGTTGCCTTGGTTGGCGCTGGCCGGGGGAGTCTTCTTCTCCTACAGCTTCGCCGGGCTCGCCTGGCCGGTCGTGACCGTCGCCCTCTGGAGCCTCACCCTGCCGGAGGTGCGGCGGGCACTTGCGCCGCGGGCGCTGCTGCGCTTCCTGCTGCGGCCGGCGACGCTGCTGACGATCCTCGTGCTGGTCGCCGTCGCGGCGGCGGCCACCCTGACCGGGCCCTTCGGCTTCGTCCACAGCTTCAACAAAGTCGCGGGGACCAACACCTACGGGCCGGTCTCGGCGGTCGAGGCGCTCGGGGTCTGGCCGGCGACCAACTACCGGCTCGAAGCACCCGGTGGCGCCCATCTGACCGGGTTGGCGGGCGTAATCGGCGTCCTCGCCCTGCTCGCCGGCACGACCTGGTGGGTGCGTAGGCGGGAGCTGGCGGTACCGCTCGGACTGGCCGCCAGCATCGCCCTCTACCTCGTCGCACTTCCGACCAGCGGCGACTACTCGCACGCCAAGGCGCTGATGATCGGCGCGCCGCTGGCAATGTTGGTCATCGTCCGCCCGCTACTCGCAGAGTTCGGCTGGGCTCCGACACGGCGGCTTGCCTGGACCGCCCTGGCCATCGTCTTCATCGGTGGCGCCGTCTACTCGAGCTTCCTGGCGCTTCGCAACGCTCCCGTCGGCCCGCCCGGGCACGGGTCCGAGCTGCGCGCGTTCATGCCGACCCTGCGCGGCAAGCCCGTCCTCTACGCCGGCCAGGACCGCTACGCGGCCTACGAGCTGCTCGGCGCGGACACCCACGTGCCGCTGGTCGAGTTCCCCGACCCCGGCGTCGCCGAGAACCCCGAGAAGCCGTTCGACACCGGCGACGCCTACAGCCCGATCGACTTCGATTCCTTCTCGCGCGGCACGCTCGACGGCTTCCCCTACGTGATCACCGGCCGCGCCGCCTGGAACAGCCAGGCTCCCCCCGGCTTCAAGCGCATTGCCGCGACGCCCTCCTTCCTGCTCTGGGAACGGACCCACGACGTGCCCGAAAACCGCCACGTCCTGCTGGAGGGGACCAATGCCGGCGCCCGGGCCGGCTGCATCTCTCCGGAGATCCGCATCCTCCTCGCCAACCGCGGACGCGCCTCGCTCTTCCCCGGCGTCGCGATCGGGCCCAAGGCCCACTGGGACGAAGGCAGCCGGCTGCACACCGGCGGGCACACGGCGCAGACGATCGCGTTGCCAGCCGGTCGCTGGCGACTCTCGCTGCAGTACTTCTCCCCGTTTGGGCTGACGCTGTCGGCCCCCGGCTCCCACCGCGAGCTGACCCCGGCGCTCGACGGCCAGCGGCCCAACACGATCAGCCTGGCCAACGACGGCCAGTTCTGGCCGGCGGGCGACTACAGCAGCCGCGGGGGCCGAGTGCGGTTCCAGGTCACGGCCGCCGAGCCGAGCTTCCTACAGCGCCTCAGCGGCTACGACGACGTCGCCTACGTCGGCAACCTTGTCGCGGTCCGCGATGGCAAGCGCCGCATCGTCCCGCTCAGCGCGGCCTGCGACCAGTGGATCGACTGGTACGAATCCGAAGCGGCGCCGTGAAGACCTATCCCGGTAGGGGTTCCACTTAACTTTTTCGGTGGTTCGGGGTTGAGCTGACGCCGACCGCACTCAACGAAAAAGTACAAGACGTTCCACCCCTACCGGGATAGGTCTTCGCTCCTAAGCCGCCTTTGAAGCAAGGCGATCCGGCGAAACGCGCACGACGTCCCACACTAAACCCAGCTTCTCGAGCCCGTCGATGACTACCGCCGAGAGGTCGACCTGGTAGCGACCGAGGCCGTGGGTGGCCGAGGTCGGGAAGGCGTGGTGGTTGTTGTGCCACGCCTCGCCGAGGGTGGGGATCGCGATCAGGGCGAGGTTGCGGGACTCGTCGGTGGTCTCGAAGTCGCGCTTGCCGAAGACGTGGCAGAGCGAGTTGATGCTGTAGGTGAAGTGGTGCAGGACGAAGACCCGGACCAGACCGCCCCAGAGCAACCCGGTGACTGCGGCGAAGAGGGTTCCGCCGATCACCCAGCCGAGCGCGAACGGAATCAGCAGGCCGAGGATCGCCCAGTAGATGAAGGTGCGGTCGACCCAGTTGATCGTCGGGTCTTTGATCAGGTCGGGCGCGAAGCGCTCCTTGTTGCCGCGCTGGGTGTGGATGAAGAGCCAGCCCATGTGAGCGTGGAAGAGGCCGCGCATCGCGCCGCTCCAGCCGTGACCGTGATCGACGTGCGGGCTGTGCGGATCACCTTCTTCGTCGGAGAAGGCGTGGTGCTTGCGGTGGTCGGCGACCCAGGAGATGACCGGGCCCTCGATCGCCGCCGAGCCGAGGATCGCCAGCAGCCCGTGCAGCCAGCCCTTCGCTTTGAAGGCGCGGTGGGTGAGGTGGCGGTGGAAGCCGACCGTGATCCCCAGGCCGGTCAGCACGTACATGCCGACGAAGAGGAAGACGTCGCTCCAGTGCAGCGCCTTGCCCCAGACCTGCCAGCCGGCGAAACCGATGGCGACGAACGGAACCAACGTGACCAGCCCGGTGATGATGCGGTCGCGCGTCTCGTTCGCAACCGGCTGGATGTCAGATGGGAGCAACCCGCTTTCCGCCATGGAACCGCGATCATACGCGCCGCTGTCGAAGGAAATGCAAGTGCCTGCGATTCCGGGCAGGCGCCGCTAAGGTGCCTCGATGCCCTTCGCCCGTACCGCGCCACTGCGTCACGAGATCGAAGCACGCATCCCCGAGCGCCCGTTCACGGTCGAGTTCTGGGACGGAACCAAGCTGCCCTCCACCGACGGCGACGGCGACGGCCCCACCTTCTTCATTCGCTCGCCGCGGGCTGCCGCGCATGCCCTGCGCGCGCCGGGCCAGCTCGGCCTTGGCCGCGCCTACGTCAGCGGCGCGATCGAGGTCGACGACATGGACGCGGTGATCGAGCTGCTCGACACCTGGCAGCCCCCGTCGCTCGACCGCGGTGACATAGCGCGGCTGGCCCTGGGTGCGGTGCGCGCTGCCGGCATCCAACGCCCGCCCAGCCGCCCCGCCGCAGAGCTCGTCCTCAGCGGTCGCCGCCACAGCAAGGAGCGCGACGCCAAGGCGGTCCGTCACCACTACGACGTCTCCAACGACTTCTTCGCCCTCTTCCTCGACGACTCGATGACCTACAGCTGCGCCTTCTTCGCCGAGGGCGCCGAGACCCTCGAGGCTGCCCAGGAAGAGAAGCTGGAGACGGTCGCCCGCAAGCTGGCGCTGAAGGATGGCGACCGGGTGCTCGACGTCGGCTGCGGCTGGGGCAGCTTCCCGCTCTGGGCGGCGACCAAACACGGCGCCAGCGTCGTCGGCATCACCCTCTCACCGCCGCAGGCCGAACGGGCTCGCCGCCGCGCCGAGGAGGCCGGCGTCGCCGACCGGGTCGAGATCCGCGTCATGGACTACCGCGACCTGGCCGGCGAGCGCTTCGACGCGATCGCCTCGATCGGCATGGTCGAGCACGTCGGCGAGGAGCAGATCGACGTCTACGCCGGCACGCTGGCGAGCCTGCTTGAGCCCGGCGGGCGCCTGCTCAACCACGGCATCGCCCGCCTCCGCCATACCGATCCCGACGCCGGCGCCTTCTCCGAGCGCTACGTCTTCCCCGACGGCGAACCGCTCCACCTCTCGCGCGTCCTGCTGGCGCTCGAACGTGCCGGCTTCATCACCCGCCACGTCTCCGAGCACGGCGCCGACTATGCCGAGACCCTGCGCCACTGGGCGCGGCGGTTGGACGAGAACCTCGACGAGGCGATCGAGCTCGCGGGCCCGGAACGCGTCCGCGTCTGGCGGTTGTACCTACGCGCGGCGCGGAACGGCTTCGAGAACGGCTTCCTCTCGATCTACCAGGCGCGTTGCTCGCTGGCGTGAAATTTGCGTGTGCGATTGACCATGCATAGAACGGTCAATCGCACAGACAACGAAGTTAGGCCGGAAAGTCGCGCTCAACCGTCGCAAGCGCCCAATCGGCACCGGCCTCGCGTAACCGGTCGACGCTGTAGGACCCCGTCGCCACGCCGACGACTTTAATCCCGGCGCCGTGACCGGCCTTGACATCGCGGGGGGTGTCGCCCACTGCGATACAAGCTCCGTTCTGCAGCGTGCCACCGGAGACCAGCTCCCCGCGCTGGAGGGCTGCCTTGGTCACCTCGGTGCGGTCGGCCGAGTCGGAGCCGTAGCCGCCGAAGGAGAAGAAGCGGTTGAGATGGCCGCGGGCGAGCTTGATGTGGGCGGCGGCCTCGATGTTGCCGGTGACCAGGCCGAGCAGGAGGCCACCGTCGATCAGGCGGTCGAGCAGATCCTCGACGCCCGGCATGATCCGGTAGCCGTCTGACTCGGCGACCGTGTCGGGCAGATGCTTGAGGTAGCAGCCGATCGCCTTGGCGCGCTCTTCGGCGCTGCCCTCGCGTCCGATCACCTCGCGGAAGACGATCGCGGCGATCTCGGGGTCGGTCATGCCGGCATCGGTGTGCTCGGCGACGTTGGCTTCGACCCCGTATAGCTCCTCGAAGCCGCGCTGCCAGGCGACGCCACCGGCTCCGCCCGTCACCAGCAGGGTTCCGTCGATGTCGAAGAGCACCGCACGGATGTCGGCCAGCTCACTCACTGAGCAGCTCGCGCTGACTCAGCCAGTAGAGCAGGCCGAGGGCGGGCAGGATGACGATCGCGGCGACGACGAAGACGATCAGGACAGCGTCGAGGGTCGGCCCCGGGGCCGCCGCCTGGCTGATCTTCAACGAGGTCGGCAGCAGGTAGGGGAACTGGGCAACCCCCCAGCCCCAGATCACCGCGATCACGGCGCCGGCGGCGAGCGGGCGCAGACCACGGCGTTGGCGGCCGAGGAGCATGGCGAGCACCCCAAAGCCACAGAGGATCGAGACCATCACCAGCGGCAGTCCCTCGACGATCAAACGGTCATAGACATAGCGAGCTTCGCCGTGCAGGGCAATGAGGCCGGCTAGGGCAACCGCGCCGGCGATGAGACCGGCGGCCAACGCGCGCCGGGAGAAATAGCTTTCCATCTCTTCGTCGTCGACACGGTGAGCGTCGGCGAGGAGATAGATGGCCGCCAGATAGGCGCCGCTGGCGACGAAGAGCGCACCGGTCAGCAGGGGAAGTGGCTGCAGCCAGCTCGAGAAAGCGTCGCCGTTGCCGCCGGCCGGAACGTTGCCGGCGGCGATCGCCCCCACCACCGTCCCCATGAAGAATGGCGTCAGCACCGACGAGATCGCGAACGCGGCGCCCATCGCCCGCCGGTACTCGAGCCGCTGCACCGACTTGCGGAAGGCGAACCCGGCACCGCGCAGGACGATCCCCACCGCCGCCAGGGCGATCGGCACGTAGAGCGTCGACATGATCGCGCCGAAGGCCTCGGGGAAGGCGGTCCAGAGGACGACGAGGATGAAGATCAGCCAGACGTGGTTGGCCTCCCAGACGGGGGTCAGCGAGCGCTGGATCAGAGCCCGCGGGCGCTCGCCACGCTCGGCGTCGCCGGCAATCAGGTCCCAGAGCCCGGCACCGAAGTCGGCGCCACCGAAGAGCGCGTAGAGCGTCGCGCCGGTCCAGAGGATCGCCGCCGCGAGGTCGGCGCGACTCATCGCGCCGCCTCCGGCAGCTCACTCGGCGGCCCATAGGGAATGTCCGACTCGTCCTCGTCCTCCGCCCGCCAGCGGCGCGACATCGCCCGCAGCACCAGCACCGCACCGATGCCCAAGCCGGCGTAAAGGACCAGCACTCCGGCGAAGGCGAACCAGATCCCCTCGGCGTCGGTCACGGCTTCCTCGGTCCGCATGTAGCCCTGCACGATCCAGGGCTGGCGGCCGACCTCGGTGACGATCCAACCGCACCACAGCGCCACGATCGCACCGGCACCGGAGACCGCGACAGCACGCAGGAACCAGGGCGTGCGCGGAATGTCGCGCCGGCGCCACCAGACGAACGCCAGCCAGGCAGCGAGCGCCAGCAGCGCCGTGCCGATTCCAACCATCGCGTCGAAGCTGAGGTGCAGGAGCGTGTTTGCCGGCGGCCGCTCGTCGACTGGGATGTCCTCCAGCCCGGTCACCTTGGTGTCGGCGCTGAAGCCGACCAGGAAGGAATCAAGGTCGGGGATGCCGATCGCCCCCTTCACCCCATCGTCAGTGCAGACGCCGCCGAGGTACTCGGTCTGGTGGGTGCCGGTCTTCTGGATGCACTCGAAGCCGGCGAACTTGGCCGGCTGGTGGTCGGCGACTTCGCGCGCCGCGGTGTCGCCGACGAAGAGCTGGATCGGGGTGACTATGCAGGCGATGGTGAGCGGGATCAGAAGACCCAGCCGGTGCAGGCGGTCGCGCCGGCCGCGCAGCATGCCGACCGCGTAGATCGAGGCGACGAGGAAGCCGGTGACCATGTAGGCGGCGAGGATCATGTGCGGCACCTCGTAGTGCCAGGCGGGGTTGAAGAGCACCTCGAGCGGGTCGGTTTCGATCACCTTGCCGGCGGCGTCGAGGGTGAAGCCCTGCGGCTGGTTCATCCACGAGTTGGCGGTGACGACGGAGAAGGCGCCGCCGATGCCGGTGATCACCATCGGCACGCCCGACCAGAAGTGCGCCCAGCCGCTGAGCCGCTTCCAGCCGTAGATGTAGATCGCGAGGAAGATCGCCTCGGTGAAGAAGAAGAGCCCCTCGATCGCGAAGGCGATGCCGAAGGCGATGCCGAAGCGCGCCATGAAGTTGGGCCAGAGCAGGCCGAACTCGAAGCTGAGCACGGTGCCGGTGACGGCGCCGACGGCGAAGGTCACCCCCATCGCTTTCGACCAGCGCCGCGCCAGCCGCATCGCGTCGGCGTCTTCGCGCTTCAACCCCAGCCAGTTGGCGGTGAGGATGATCGCCGGCAGGGCGACACCGAGGCAGGAGAGGACGATGTGGAAGGCGAGCGTGAACGCCATCAGCTCACGCGCGGCGAGCAGGTTGGACTCCGACGCCGCCAGTGGGAGGGCGTCGAGGCCGGGCACGAGCTACTCCGCGCGCCTCGCCTGGCGGTAGCGACGGATCAGCGCGTTGGTCGAGCTGTCGTGCTTCAGCTTCGGCTCCTCCCCGGCCTGCAGCTCGGGGATGATCGCGACGGCGAGCGCCTTGCCCAGCTCGACCCCCCACTGGTCGAAGGAGTCGATCCCCCAGATCGCCCCCTGGGTGAAGACGCTGTGCTCGTAGAGGGCGACGAGGGTGCCGAGCGTGAAGGGGTCGAGGCGGTCGGCGAGGATCGTGTTGGAGGGACGGTTGCCCTCCATCACCCGGTGCGGCACGATCTCCTCGGGCGTCCCCTCCGCCCGCACCTGCTCCGGCGTTTTGCCGAAGGCGAGCGCCTCGCTCTGGGCGAAGACATTCGACATCAGCAGGTCGTGATGGTTGCCGAGCGGGTTGTTGGAGTGCATGAAGCCGATGAAGTCGCAGGGAATCAGCCGCGTCCCCTGATGGATCAGCTGGTAGAAGGAGTGCTGGCCGTTGGTCCCAGGCTCGCCCCAGAAGATCGCCCCGGTGTCGTAGTCGACATGGGCACCGTCGAGGGTGACGTGCTTGCCGTTGGACTCCATCGTCAGCTGCTGCAGGTAGGCGGGGAAGCGGTGCAGGTACTGGTCGTAAGGGAAGACGCCGCAGGTCTGAGCGCCGAAGAAGCCGCCGTACCAAACCGAGAGCAGGCCCATCAGCATCGGCAGGTTGCCGGCCGGCGGGGTCTCGCGGAAGTGCTCGTCCATCGCGTGAAAGCCGGAGAGCATCTCGGCGAACTGGGCGGGCCCGATCGCCAGCATGGTCGAGAGGCCGATCGCCGAGTCCATCGAGTAGCGGCCGCCGACCCAGTCCCAGAAG
Source organism: uncultured Solirubrobacterales bacterium (assembly GCA_963716735.1). Taxonomy (GTDB): domain Bacteria; phylum Actinomycetota; class Thermoleophilia; order Solirubrobacterales; family 70-9; genus VRUE01. The sequence goes on along the minus strand of OY970321.1, from coordinate 2,343,850 downwards.
CCGAACATGTTGTCGGTGTCGATGCCGAACTTGGCCACCTCCTCGGCGTTGGTCGAGACGGCGACGAAGTGCTTGGCGATCGCCTCCTCCTCGCCGCGCAGCCCGGCCAGCAGCCATTCGCGCGCGGTGCGGGCGTTGGTCATCGTCTCCAGCGTGGTGAAGGTCTTCGAGGAGATGACGAAGAGCGTCTCGGACGGGTCGAGGTCGCGGGTGCACTCGGCGAAGTCGGTGCCGTCGACGTTGGAGACGAAGCGGAAGGTGAGGTCGCGGTGGCTGAAGTGGCGCAGCGCCTCGTAAGCCATCACCGGGCCGAGGTCCGAGCCGCCGATGCCGACGTTGACGACGTTGCGGATCAGCTTGCCGGTATGGCCGGTCCAGGCGCCCGAGCGAACCCGCTCGGCGAAGTCGCCCATCCGGTCGAGCGTCGCGTGGACCTCTTTGACCACGTCGACGCCGTCGACGATCAGCGAGCGCTCGCGCGGCATCCGCAGCGCCACGTGCAGCACGGCGCGGTCCTCGGAGACATTGATGTGCTCGCCGGCGAACATCGCTTCGCGACGGGCCTCGACGCCGCGCTCGCGGGCGAGCTGGCCGAGCAGGATCAGCGTCTCGTCGGCGACCCGGTTCTTCGAAAAGTCGAGGTAGAGGCCGGCGCCGTTGGCGATCAGGCGCTCGCCGCGGTCCGGATCGGCGGCGAAGAGGTCGCGCAGGTGGGTGTCGGCGATCTGGGCGTGGTGGCGTTCGAGCGCCGGCCAGGCCTCGCCCCATCGCAGGGCCGGGGCGGCCTCGCTCACACCGCTGCGATCGCTCACGCGCGCGCTCCGAGCTGCGACTCGATCGTCTGCAGCATCTCGTCCCACGACTTGGCGAAGCTCGCTTTGCCCTCCTCCTGCAAGCGCTCGGCGAGCGCGTCGACGTCGACCCCGGCCTGTGCGAACTCCGCCAGCACCTGCTCGGCGTCACCGCCGTCGGCGGGCACCGGCTCGCCGACCTCGCCGTGGTCGGCGAACGCGTGCAGGGTCGGCTCCGGCATCGTGTTGACGGTGAGCGGCGAGGCGAAGCCCTCTATGTAGAGGGTGTCGGAAGCGTCCGGGTCCTTGGTGCCGGTGCTGGCCCAGAGCAGCCTCTGCGGGCGGGCGCCCTCGTTCATCAGTCGCTGCATGCGCGGCGAATCGAGCAGCTCGCGGTAGGCGCGGTAGGCGCGGAAGCCGATTGCCAGTCCCAGCCGGTTGCGCAGCTGATCGGGCACTTCGTCGGAGACGGCCACGTCCCAGCGGCTCATGAAGATCGAGGCGACCGAGGCGACGTCGGGGCTGAGCCCGGCCTCGATCCGTCGTTCGATCCCCCGCATGTAGGCGTCGGCGGCGGCGAGGTACTGCTTGTCGTCGAACAGCAGGGTGACGTTGATCGGGATGCCAGCGAAGATCGACTCCTCGATCGCCTTGCGACCCGCCTCAGTGCCGGGAATCTTGATGAAGAGGTTGTCGCGCTCGGCCTTGGCGTGGAGCTCGGCCGCCTCCTCGATGGTCGCCTCGGCATCGTCGGCGATCAGCGGAGAGACCTCGAGCGAGGCGAAGCCGTCGACACCGGCGGTGCGCTCGTGGACAGGGGCGAAGAGGTTGGTGGCATCGCGCAGATCGGCGAGGGCCAGCTCGAAGAAGATCCGCTCGGTTGGGGTGGCGCCGATCCCCTCCTCGGGGACCGCGCTGGCGCCGAGCTCGGCGATCTGCTGGTCATAGGCGTCGCCGCCGGAGATCGCCTTGTCGAAGATCGTCGGGTTGGAGGTCAGCCCGGTGACCGAGAGCTCCTCGATGTAGCCGGCGAGCGTGCCGTCGCCGAGCATCGTGCGGGTGATGTTGTCGAGCCAGAGGCTCTGGCCCAGATCGTGCAGTTTTGCGGTCGCCTTCATGAGAGCAGCTCCTTTGCGGCTTCGGCCACCCGGTCTGGGGAGAAGCCGAACTTGTCTTGAACGTCCTTCAGCGGGGCCGAGGTCCCGAACGTGTGCATCCCTATCTTGACTCCGCCGGAGCCGACGTAGCGGTCCCAGCCGAGCGTCGAGGCCTCCTCGATCGAGATGCGAGCGGTCACACTCGGCGGCAGTACTTCTTCCTTGTACCCGTCGTCCTGGCGGTCGAACAGCTCCCAGCAGGGCAGGCTGACGACGCGCGAGCGGATGCCTTCGCCGCTGAGCTCGTCGTGAGCGGCGAGAGCCAGCGCGACCTCGCTGCCGGTGGCGATCAGGATCAGCTCGGGGTCGCCGCCCTCGGCCTCGGCGAGCACGTAACCGCCCCGCCGCACGCCCTCGGCGGACGCGTACTTGGAGCGGTCGAATATCGGCACGTTCTGGCGGGTGAGGACGAGGGCGACCGGCTGGTGGGTGCGGTCGATCGCCACCCGCCAGGCCTCAGCGGTCTCGTTGGCGTCGGCCGGCCGGATCACGTCGAGGCCGGGGATCGCCCGCAGCGAGGCGAGCTGCTCCACCGGCTGGTGGGTCGGGCCGTCCTCGCCGAGGCCGATCGAGTCGTGGGTGAAGACGTGGATCACCGGCAGCTCCATCAGCGCCGAGAGGCGGATCGCCGGCCGGGCGTAGTCGGAGAAGGTTAGGTAGGTCGACCAGAGCGGCCGCAGCTTGGAGAGCGAGAGGCCGTTGGAGATCGCCGCCGACTCGTGCTCGCGGATCCCGAAGTGGAGCTGGCGGCCCTCGTAGGCGCCGGGCTCGAAATCGACCGCACCCTCGAAGTCGAGTCGGACCGAGGTCGAGTCGGTGAGGTCGGCGGAGCCGGCGAGCAGCCAGGGCACCCGTTCGGCGATCGCGTTCTCGACCTTCTGCGAGGCCTTGCGCGTGGCGAGCCCCTTCTCGTCGGGCTCGAAGCCGGGGATGCCGGCGTCCCAGCCCTCGGGGAGGGCGCGCTTCTGGGTTACCTCGATCTCGGCGGCGAGGTCGGCGTCGCTACCCGCCAAGGCGGCGAGCTTCGCCTCCCACTCCGCGCGCGCCTCGGCGCCGCGCCTGCCGACGCCGGCGGCGAAGTGCTCCTTGACCCCGTCGGGGACGAGGAACTGGGCGTCCTCGGGCCAGTCGTAGGCGCGCTTGGTCTCGCGTACCTCCTCCTCCCCCAGCGGCTCGCCGTGGGCGGCCGCGGTGTCCTGCTTGTGCGGCGAGCCCCAGCCGATGTGGGAGTCGACGATGATCAACGTCGGCCGCCCCTCCTCGCCCTTGAACTCCTCGAAGGCGCGGGCGAGCAGCTCGGTGTCGTTGGCGTCGCCGACGCGGGTGACGTTCCAGCCGTAGCCCATGAAGCGGGCGGCGGCGTCGTCCTCGTAGGCGATCCGAGTCTTTCCGTCGATCGTGATGTGGTTGTTGTCGTAGACCCAGCAGAGGTTGTCGAGCTCGAGGTGACCGGCGATCGAGGCCGCTTCGTTGGAGACCCCCTCCATCAGGCAGCCGTCGCCGGCGATCGCGTAGACGTCGAAGTCGAAGAGCTCGGCGCCGTAGCGGGCGCCCTGCCACTTCGAGGCGATCGCCATGCCGACGCTGGTCGCGATCCCCTGGCCGAGCGGGCCGGTGGTGGTCTCGACGCCAGAGGTCCAGCGGTACTCGGGGTGGCCGGGAGCGCGCGAGTCGAGCTGGCGGAAGCTCTTTATGTCGTCGAGCGAGACGGACGGACGGCCGACGACCTCGTAGTCGGGTTCGACCGCCTGCACGTCGGCCAGGTGGAGCAACGCGTAGAGCAGCATCGAGGCGTGGCCGGCCGAGAGGACGAAGCGGTCGCGGTTGGGCCAGATCGGGTCGGCGGGGTCGAAGCGGAGGAAGCGCTGCCAGAGCGTGTAAGCGACGGGGGCCATCGCCATCGGCGTCCCGGGGTGACCCGAGTTCGCCTTCTGGATCGCGTCGATCGACAGCGTGCGAATCGTGTTGATGCAGAGCTGGTCGATGTCCTGCTTCACCGGTGAGACGATCCTATTGATTGCAGCTCAGGGCTCGATGCGGGTGATCGCTCCGCTGCCGTTGTTGGCGACCCAGACGGCATCCAGGCCGACGGCGATCGCGCCCGGATTCGGGCCGACGGAAATCGGATCCCCTTCCGTCTCCCCGCTCTCGATCCCGATCCGGCTGACCGTGCCTTCGGCCGAGTTGGCGACCCAGACGCTTTCGGTGCCGGCGTCGATCCCACCTGGCCGTTCGCCGACCGAGATCGGCACTCCAAAGAGGGTGTGGGTCGCCGGGTCGACGCGGGTGACGCGGTCGGAGCGGCTGTTGGCGACCCAGACCAGGCCGGCGCCGACGGTGACCCCGGCAGGCCCGCGACCGGCCGGGATCGGCGCCCCCACCGCGCCGGTCCCGAGGTCGATGCGCCGCACCGCGCCGGTGGTGGCACTGCTCACCCAGACCGCGCCGGCGCCGACCGCGAGGCGCAGCGGCGACACGCGCGGCGGCATGTCGCGCTTGAAGACGCCGCCGTGGGCGGCGTTGATCGCCGTCACGCCGTCGCCGGCGTCGTCCGCAACCCAGACCCGGCCGCCGCCGAAGACGATCGCCCCCGGACGCCCACCGACCTCGATCCTGGCGATCACCCGGCGGGTGTCTTGATCGATGCGTATGACCTCGCCGCGCCGCGGGCTCGAAACCCAGACCGAGCCCGCCCCCGTCGCCACCCCGGCGATGCCCCTCTCCAGGTGAATGGGCTTGCCTGCGACCGCGGCGGTCTCGGGATCGACCCCGGAAAGGGTGCCGCTGGGCGCACTCGTCACCCAGACGGTTTCCGGGCCGACCGCAAGCCGCAGCGGCGGGCTCCCGATTGCGACCGGTGCCGAGACCGCCGGGCCGTCGCCTCCCAAGAACAGAAATCCCAGCGCGATCGCCCCGGCGAGAACGGCGACCAGCGCCCCCAGCCATTGCCGCGGCGCGGCGGCGATGCGGTCGCGCCAGCCGACATGCCGGTGCTGCGAGGTCCATGGGGACCCCTCTCCACCGGCACGTCCAAGCGTGGGGCGGTCGGCGGAGTCGGAGAGGACCTGAGTCGCGGCCGGGGTTGCGCCCTGACGCTCCCGGGCGGCCTCGATCAGCTCGCCCGCGGTCGCATAGCGGTCGGCGGGATCCTTGGCAACCGCCCGTTCGATCACGGCATCGAGGCCCTGCGGCAGTTGGGGTTCGGCGTCGCCGGCCTGGCGGGCGTAGGGGACCACTCCGGTCAGGGCCTCGTAGAGGACACAGCCGAGCGCGTAGACGTCGGCTGCCGGCCCGACGCTCTCGCCACGCCACTGCTCGGGCGACATGTATTCGACCGTGCCGACGATCGAGGTGCCGCTGAGCACCCCGCTGTCGCCAAGCGCCTTGGCGAGGCCGAAGTCGGTCAGGTAGGCGCGCTCGCCCTCGAGCAGGATGTTGTGGGGCTTGACGTCGCGGTGGACGATGCCGGCGGCGTGGGCAGCGTCGAGGGCGCCGCCGATCTGGCCCAGCAGCCCGATCGCCTCTGCCGGAGGCAACGGGCCGCCGGCCTTGATCCGTTTCTTCAGGTCGCCGCCGGCGACCAGCCGCATCGCGACGATCAGCTCGCCGTCTTCCTCGCGGGCGTCGAAGACCGGGACGACGGCTGGGTGATCGAGGCGGGCGGCGAGGCGCGACTCGCGCAGGAAGCGTTCGCGGAATCCCTCGTCGTCTGCGTACTGCCGGGCGATCACCTTCAGCGCAACGGGGCGGTCCAAGGCCAAGTGGGTCGCGCGGTAGACGACCCCCATCCCACCCCGCGCGATCAGCGCATCGAGGCGGTAACCGGCGAGAGTCGAGCCGAGGACAGGTTCTGCCACGCGGCGGTTATATACCGCCGCGTGGCGTCCCCTATCGGCGCCGTCCTACCGGACCGGCTGCCATGCGATCACCGGACCGATGACAGTGCCGTCTTTTTCGGAGGCCTCGAAGCCTTCCGCGAGCTGGGTTTGACGACGGTTGGCGACGTCGATCGCGACCAGTGACTGCTTTTCTTCGACCGCCACGAACGCGGCGACCCTGCGGCCGTCGGAGGAGAAGACGCCATTGGTCTTCGACCCGTCCGGGAGCTGGGCGAGCTTGCGCGCCTTGCCCGGGCCGATCCGCTTCGACCAGAGGCCCTGGTCGCGGCGGAAGAGCAGGGTGTGGCCATCAGCCGAGACGTCTTCGACGTAGGCCGAGCCAACGCCGGCGACCAGCGGCTTCACCTTGCTGCCGTTGCGCCGCATCGTGTAGACGTCGGCGTATTCCGCCGGCCCTTCGCTGCTCTCGCCGCGGCTGAAAAGGATGCCGCCGGCGAAGTAGCGCGGCTTGAACTCATCGACCCCGGCGGTCTGAGTCAGGCGAACGAGCCTTCCACCCGAGGGACGCATCGAGTAGAGGTCCTCCGCCGTGTTCGCCGGGCTGCCGCTGTCGCGAACGAAGACGATCGCGCGGCCGTCTGGGGAGAAATCGACCTGGTGGTCGTCGGCCGATCCGCTGGTCAGCGCGTGCAGACCGCCGCCCAGCGCCCTGACGCTGTAGAGGTCCGCCGGGCCGCTTTCGGAGGCGCGGCGCTCGAAGACGACGCTGCGGCCGTCGGGCGAGACGACCGGCCCCGAGTCGAGCTCGGCCCCGCTGGTCAGCTGCCGCTGGCCGGAGCCGTCGGGACGAACCGAGTAGAGATCCCCCGCGCGGACAAAGGCGATCGTCCGCCCGTCGGGCGAGAAGGCCGGTTCGGTGTCGGCGGGATTCACGGTCAGCTGGTTGAGGTGCCCGGCCTTGACGGCGAAGAGGCCGCCTTTGACTTCGCTGCCGACCGTCGTCGATTTGGAATAGACGACGGCGCGAGGCGATGCCGCGAAAGCCGCCGTCGCCGAGACGGCGAGAGCGAGCAGGGCGAGGGCTGAGATGAGTAGTGATCGATGGCGCATGGCAATTCCTTTCGTTGGTGGAACCTGCGCCATCGATGCTGCGCGAGCGAAGCGAGCGCGCCAACGACAACCGCGACACCCACCGGGCCACGTCTGGCCCGATACGAGCCACGAGACCGCAAAAACCCGTCTTTAAGACGGGTTTTTGCGGTCTCGCTTACTTAGGGCGGTCGAGGCCGAGCTCGATCACGCGGGCGGCGATCAAGCGGGGCCGCTCGCGGCCGGCGTCGCCGGGTACGTCGAGCTTGGCGGCGAGTGCGTCGAGGCGCCGCTGGGCAGTGCGCTCGCTGACATGGAGCGCCTCGGCGAGCTCCGCCCGCGTTGCTGGACGGCCGGCGAAGGCCCCCTCGCTGCGGTAGGGAGCGACCAGGGCCACCGCGGTCGCCCGCTCCTCTTCACTCAACTCGGCCGAGGGCTCGCTCACGGCGACCGTCCCCCCTGCCCGGCCGGGAATCGGGTCGGAGACTTCGAGCCGGTAGTCGGCAACGGTCAGCACGTCGCCGTCGCGCAGGCGACGAGGACGATCGAGCGGCTCCCCGTTGAGCGCGGTTCCGTTGCGGCTGTCGAGGTCGGTCGCCATCAGCACGCCCGCGCGGCTCTCGATCTCGAGGTGATGCCAGGAGACGGCCTCGTCGTCGATGCAAACGTCGGCCTCTGGGTCACGCCCAACCGTCGCCCGCTCCACCAGTGGGAACGACCGTGGCTCACCGCCCTTTCCCGTCAACCAGACCCGAGCGTCCATCGCCCCGCGAGCATAGAGTCCTCGCCCGTGGGAGCCGACGACGAGAAGCGCATCGCCGCTGAGGCGGCGGCAGAGCTTGTCGCCGATGGGATGACCGTCGGCCTCGGCACCGGCTCCACCGTCGCACACCTGCTGCCCGCGATCGCCCGCCGCGGGCTGAGTGACATCCGCTGCGTGGCGACCTCGGTCTCGACCGAGCAGCAGGCACGTGAATTGGGGGTCCCGGTCGAGGAGTTCAGCCGGCTGGAGCGCCTCGATATCGCGATCGACGGCACCGACCAGGTGACCCCCGACGGCTGGCTGATCAAGGGCGGCGGAGCCGCCCACCAGCGCGAGAAGATCGTCGCCGCCGCGGCCGAGCGCTTCGTCGTCATCGCCGACTCGAGCAAGCCCGTCGACTCGCTCAGCGCCCCGGTGCCGCTCGAGCTGCTCGCCTTCGGCCTGCGCTCGACCCTTGCCCGCCTCGGCCCCGAGGTCGAGCTGCGGGACGTGCCCCAAAGCCCCGACGGCGGCGTCATCGCCGACTACCGGGGAGAGATCGGCGACCCGGCTGCCCTTGCTGCGCGCCTTGAGGCCGACCCGGGAATCTCCTCGCACGGCCTTTTCCCCCCGGGTATGGTGAGCGAGGTTCTGGTCGGGGCAGGCGACGCAGTGAACCGCTTGAAGCTGAGCTAGTTCTTCACTGACCCTGGCACTGATTCCGCCCAACCCCAAGGAGACCCAATGACCGACTTCACCGGGCTGGCTCTCGCCGGCCGGCTCGCCACCCCCGACGACTCCGATTGGGACCAGGCACGCCTTGCTTGGAACCTGGCTGCCGATCAGCAACCGGTCGCCGTTGCCTTCGCCGAGAACAGCGGCGACGTCGTCGCCACGGTGCGCTTTGCCGCCGAGAACGGCCTCAAGGTCGCCGCCCAGGGCACCGGCCACGGCGCCGCACCGCTGGCGCCGCTCGACGGGACGATCCTGCTCAAGACCGAGCGGATGCGCGGCATCGAGATCGATCCCGACACCCAGACCGCGCGGGTCGAGGCGGGTGTGCTCGTGCTTGAGCTCAGTGAGGCCGCCCAAGAGCACGGTCTCTGCTCGATGCCCGGCTCCGCGCCCGACGTCGGCGTGGTCGGCTACACGCTGGGCGGCGGGCTCAGCTGGCTCGGACGTCGCCACGGCTTCGCCTGCAACAGGGTCAGGGCGATCGAGCTGATCGACGCGGATGGCGAGGCACGGCGGGTCGACGCCGAGAACGACGCAGACCTCTTCTGGGCACTGCGCGGCGGCGGAGGCGGCTACGCGGCCGTGGTCGCCCTGCACCTCGACCTGCTGCCGATCGACGAGATCTACGCCGGTGCCCTCGTCTTCCCCGCCGAGGTCGGTGCCGAGGCCGTGCGCACCTACCGCGACTGGATCGCGACCGTGCCCGACGAGGTCACCTCGATCGTCCGCTTCGTCACCCCACCGCCGATCCCCGACGTGCCGGAGCCAATCCGCGGCCGGCCGCTGCTGACGATCGATGCCGCTTGCATCGGCTCGCAGGAGGAGGGCGAAGCGACGATCGCCCCGCTGCGCGAGATCGGCGAGACGATCATGGACACGTTCGCCTGGATGCCCGCCGCCGGGCTGTGCCGGATCCACATGGATCCCGAGTCCCCCGTGCCGGGAATCGGCGACGGAGCGACGATCCGCGAGCTGCCCGACGAGGCGATCGACGCCTTCGTCGCGGTCGCGGGTCCCGGCTCGGGCTCACCACTGCTGCTCAGCGAGCTGCGCCACCTCGGCGGCGCGCTGGGGCGCCCGGACGAGAACGGCGGCGCCCTCTCCCACCTCGACGCCGGCTTCGCCATGTACAGCGTAGGCATGCCGATGACGCCGGAGCTGGGCGAGGCGATCCCCGACCACCTGAGCAAGATCGCCGAGACGATGCAGCCCTGGAGGGCCGACGGCGGCTACTACAACTTCGTCGAAGGTCCGTGCGACGTCGACGCAATCCTGCCGCCGGACGTCTGCAGCCGCCTCGGCGAGGTCAAGAGCAAGTGGGATCCCGAGGGCCGCATCGTCGCCAACCACGTGGTCGCGCTGGGCGAGGTCTGAGCGAGCGCGCAAGCATCTCGCTCAAGCGACCGCTAGGCACTCCCCGCCGCGGCCTCGTCGCAGACGACGAGCATGTTCTCGTTCTCGACCCGGCTGGCGGGGATCGAGGTGTCGCCGGCGAGCAGCTTGGCCAGCGGCTCGCGCGCGCCCTCGCCGAGCGTCAGCCAGAGGATCTGGCCGGCTGCGGCCAGTGCCGAGTAGGTGAGCGTCATGCGGAGTTGGCCCTGGTAGGGCGCACCGGTCATTGCAACGCGGCGATCGTCCACTTCGAGCACCGAGTCGCCGGGGACGAGCGAAGCGGTGTGACCGTCGGGCCCGAGGCCGAGGTGGACCAGGTCGAGGCGCTCGGGAACGTGGACTTCGTACTCGGCGGCGGAGAGTTCGAGATCGCGGCTGGTCACCGGCATCGGCCGCAGCGCCGCCTGGTGGTCGATCGAGAGCATCTGCACCAGGTGGGTGAGGTTGCGGGAATTGTCGCCGGGTGGCGCGACCCGCTCGTCGACCTGGTAGATGTGCGCCTCCTCCCAGGGCATCTCGTCCATTTCCCCGAGCAGCCCGATCATCGCCCAGGGCGTCTTGCCGCCGCTGAGCGCAAGGTTGAACTCCCCCCGTGCCTCGACCGCATCCTGACCCACGGCCGCTACGGCTTCAGCCGCATAGCGCGATGCCGCGTCGGCATCCGGAAGGATTTTGAGCTCGATAGCCATCCCCTACCCGATCAGGCGAACTAGGACGCCTTCTCGTCGTGACCGCCGAACTGTTTACGCATGGCGGAGAGCACTTTGTCGGCGAAGTCGTCGAGGCCGCGCGAGGAAAAGCGCTCATACAGCGCCGTGGTCAGAACCGGCGCCGGCACGCCCTCATCGATCGCCGCGATCGAGGTCCAGCGACCCTCGCCGGAGTCCGATACGCGGCCGGCGAAGTCGGCGAGGTCGGGGGATTCCTGCATCGCCGCCGCGGTCAGGTCGAGCAGCCAGGAACCGACCACGCTGCCGCGCCGCCAGACCTCGGCGACCTCCGGCAGGTCGAGGTCGTACTGGTAGTACTCGGGCTGCTCCAGCGGCGCCGTCTCCGCGTCCTGCTCGCGCTGCGCCTTGCCCGCGTCGGCGTTCTTGAGGATGTTGAGACCCTCGGCGTATGCGGCCATGATCCCGTACTCGATCCCGTTGTGGACCATCTTCACGAAGTGCCCGGCACCGTTCGGACCGCAGTGCAGGTAGCCGTTCTCCGAGGGCGAGGGATCGCCGGCCCGGCCCGGGGTCCGCTCCGCCGAATCGACCCCGGGGGCGAGACTGGCGAAGATCGGGTCGAGCCGCTCGACCGCACCGTCGGGCCCACCGATCATCAGGCAGTAGCCGCGCTCCAGGCCGAAGACGCCGCCGCTGGTGCCGCAGTCGACGAAGTCGATCCCCTTTTCGCGCAACATCTCGGCCCGGCGGATGTCGTCGCGGTAGTAGGAGTTGCCGCCGTCGACGATCGCGTCGCCCGGCTCGAGCGCCGCGGCGACGTCCTCGACCGTCTTCTCGGTGATCTCGCCGGAGGGGACCATCACCCAGACGGCGCGCGGCGCGCTCAGCTTCGAAGCCAGATCCTGCAGCGAGGAGGCGCCGTCGGCACCCTCCCCGGCCAGCGCGGAGACGGCGTCGGCGTTGACGTCGTAGGCGACGATGCGGTGGCCGTCGCGCATCAGGCGGCGGGCCATGTTGGCCCCCATACGACCGAGTCCGACGATCCCAAGCTCCATCGCAACCTCCGCTAGTTCTCTTCAGGGGGTGCGGCCCGCAGTGGTGCCGCCCGTGCCAATCCTAACTTCCGCGCTCGGATAGCCTGCGACCGAATGGCGAAGGGCGCAGCAGAGACCGGTGGCACCGCGGCCGACGTGCTGACGATCTTCGGGATCAGCGGCGACCTGGCGAAGAAAATGACCTTCCGGGCGCTCTACCGGCTGGAGGCCGGCGGCAAGCTCGACTGCCCGATCGTCGGCGTGGCGATCGATGAGTGGGACACGGCACAACTGCGCCGGCACGCCCACGAGGCGATTGCCACCACGGTCAGCGACCCCGACGAGGACGTCTTCAACCGCCTCGCCGCCCGCCTCACCTACATCCAGGGGGACTACGCCGACGCCGCCACCTTCGAGCGCGTCGGCGAGGCGATCGGCGAGGCCAAGCGTCCCGTCTTCTACCTCGAGATCCCGCCGTCGCTCTTCGCCACGGTGGTTCACGGGCTGGGCGAAGCCGGGCTGACCGAGAACGCGCGGGTGGTGATCGAGAAGCCTTTCGGCCACGACCTCGAATCGGCGCGGGCGCTGAACGCCGACCTGTGCGAGGTGCTGGGGGAGGAGCAGATCCTCCGCATCGACCATTACCTGGGCAAGGAGCCGGTGATGGACATCGCCTACCTGCGCTTCGCCAACTCGCTGCTGGAGCCGGTCTGGAACCGCGAGCACGTCGCCCACGTGCAGATGACGATCGCCGAGAACTTCGGGGTCGACGACCGCGGCCGCTTCTACGACGCCGTCGGGGCGATGCGCGACGTGATCCAGAACCACGCCCTGCAGGTGCTGGCGCTGGTCGGGATGGGCCCGCCGACCGGCAATCACCACGACTCGATCCGCGACAAGAAGCTGGAATTCTTCAAGGCGACCCGCACCGCGGACCCGCAGCGCTACGTACGCGGCCAGTACGAGGGGTTCCGCGAGGTCAAGGACGTCGCCCCGGACTCGACCACCGAGACCTTCGCCGCGGTCGAGCTCGAGGTCGACAACTGGCGCTGGAGCGGCGTCCCCTTCTTCATCCGCGCCGGCAAGTGCATGCCGGCAAAGGCAAGCGAGGTGACCGTCACCTTCAAGCGTCCGCCGCGCCTCGGGGTCGGCGGGGAGAAACGCCCCGAACCGAACCAGATGACCTTTCGAATCGAGCCCACGCCCGGCGCCCGCACCCGCCTCTACGCGAAGAAGGCAGGTGAGGAGGCCTTCGAGCCGGCCGACCTCGAGGTCCTCTTCGAAAAGGTCCCGGGGGAGGAGCCCGAGCCCTACGAGCGCCTGCTCGGCGATGCCCTCGCTGGCCATTACCAGCTCTTCACCCGCCAGGACACGGTCGAGGAGACGTGGCGGATCGTGCAACCGCTGCTCGACGCACCGGGCCCGGTGCATCTCTACGAGCCCGGGACCTGGGGGCCCAAGGAGGCCGACAAGCTCACCCGTGGCCTGGCCCAGTGGTACGAGCCCTGGCTCCCAGCGGCCTAATCCCAACCCCTATGCTAGGTTTTCGGATCCCCTAATTAGGGAGACCTAAACCTCTTGATCCCAACTCTTGTTATAGCCCTGCGCGAGGGCGTCGAGGCTTCGCTGATCGTCGGCATCATCGCCGCCTTCCTGGTCAAAGAGGGCAGGGGCGACGCGATCAAGCAGATGTGGATCGGCGTCGCGATCGCCGTCGCGCTCTGCGTCGGGATCGCCGTGTTGCTCGAGGTCGTCGGCGAACAGCTCCCCCAGCGCGAGCAGGAGGGCCTGGAGACGGTGATCGGCCTGATCGCCGTCGCCGCCGTCACCTACATGATCGTCTGGATGCGGCGCAACGCCCGCGGCATCAAAGCGGCGCTGGAAGGGAGCGCGGGGGCGGCGCTGGCCCGCGGCTCGGCGATGGCGTTGGTCGCGATGGCCTTCCTCGCGGTGCTGCGCGAGGGCTTCGAGACCTCGGTCTTCATGCTTGCGGCCTTCCAGGACGCGACCGACACCACCGCGGCCGGGGCTGGGGCCGTGATCGGGTTGGTGGCTGCGATCGCGATCGGCGTCGGCATCTACCGCGGCGGCGTACGGCTCAATCTCAACCGCTTCTTCCGCATCACCGGCCTGATCCTCGTCTTCGTCGCGGCCGGCCTGCTCTCGACCTCGTTGCACACCGGCCACGAGGCGGGGTGGTTCAACGAGCTGCAGGGACAGGCGCTCGACCTCACCTGGCTGATCCAGCCGGGGACGATCTCCGGCTCATTGCTGACCGGGATGCTGGGCCTGCAGCCGACCCCGACGGTTGGCGAGACGCTCGTCTATCTGCTCTACGCGATCCCGATGACGCTCTACGTCCTCTGGCCAGATCGTCTGCGCCGCCGCCGGCAAGCGGTGCGCGGCAGCACGGCGTCGCCCGCGGAGAGCCCGGCATGAGCCCAACCGCGGCCCCCCGACGATGACGCCGGTCACCCGGCGCCGCCTGCTCGCCTCGGCCGGCGTAGGGGCAGCCGGCATCGGCCTCGGCGGCGCGACCGGCTTCCTGGTCGGCCAGGAGACCGCCGAGGCAAAGTCGGACGGGACCGGGTCGGTCCCCTTCTACGGCGAGCACCAGGCGGGGATCGACACGCCCGCCCAGGACCGCCTTCACTTCGCCGCCTTCGACCTCGTAACCGAAAGCCGCGCCGAGCTGCGTGAGATGCTGCGCGAGTGGTCGGCGGCGGCGGCCGAGATGACCGCCGGAGACATGGTCGGCGACGCCAACAACCTCCAGCCGGCGCCGCCGGACGACACCGGCGAGACGGTCGGCCTCCTCCCCTCCCGCCTCACCGTCACCTTCGGCTTCGGGCCAAGCCTGTTCGAGCGCCGTGGCCTCGGCCTGAGCGGCAAGCGACCCGCCGCCCTGCGCGAGATCCCACCGCTCCCGGCCGACGAGCTCAACCCCGCCGAAAGCGGCGGCGACATCTGCGTGCAGGCCTGCTCCGACGACCCCCAGGTCGCCTTCCACGCGGTCCGCAATCTGGCGCGGATCGGCCGCGGCACGGTCGTCATGCGCTGGTCGCAGCTCGGCTTCGGCCGCACCGCGAGCACCAGCCGCAGCCAGGACACGCCGCGCAACCTGATGGGCTTCAAGGACGGCACGGCGAACATCCGTGCCGAGGACACCGAGGCGATGCAGAAGTTCGTCTGGGTCGGCAACGAAGGTCCCGCCTGGATGCGCGGCGGCAGCTATCTGGTCACCCGCCGGATCCGCATGTTGCTGGAGATCTGGGACCGCTCGCCACTGGAAGACCAGGAGCTGACGATCGGCCGCGACAAGTACAAGGGCGCCCCACTGGGCGGCAACGACGAGTTCGAGCCGCTCGACCTCGAGGCGGAACGCGGAGGCGAACCGACGATCCCGGTCGACGCACACGTCCGCCTCGCCTCCGCCTCGGCAAACGACGGCGAGCGGATCCTGCGCCGCGGCTACTCGTTCACCGACGGCGTCGACGAGAGCCTCGGCGAGCTCGAAGCCGGCCTCTTCTTCATCGCCTTCCAGCGCGACCCGCAGCGCCAGTTCGTCCCGATCCAGCGGCGGCTGGGGTCCAGCGATGCCCTCAACGAGTACATCAAGCACGTCGGCAGCGCCGTCTTCGCCGTCCCACCGGGCGCACGCCAAGGCGGCTACGTAGGCGAAGCCCTGCTCGGCTGACGTAATCCGACCGTATCTGTAGGCATTTGTTAGGTTTCCCTAACTCTCGTCCCCTTCCACCGACCAAGGAGCCTCACCCGATGAACCGATTTACCGTCCGCGCGGCGCTGCTCGTAGGCGCTGTCGGCATCCTCTCCGTCTTCGCGAGCGCCTGCGGCTCCAGCGGCGACGCTCCGGCAGGGGCCAAGACGATGTCCTTCGAGCTGACCGACGCCGGCTGCGTGCCGAACACCGCGAAGGCCCCGGCCGGGCCGATCAACTTCGAGGTGGAAAACGCCGGCACCTCCAAGGTGACCGAGCTCGAGGTGATGGACGGCGACACGATCCTGGGCGAGGTCGAGAACCTCTCCGAAGGTTTCAACGGCAGCTTCTCGCTGACTCTCGAGCAGGGCGAATACACGCTCTACTGCCCGGGCGGTGACGATGAGAAAGGAACGCTGAAGGTCAGCGGCAAGCTCGACACGGAGAGCAGCCCGCAGGTCGAAGAAGCGATCTCCCAGTACCGCGACTACCTCGAGGAGAACACCGCCGCGCTGGTCTCCGCCACGGAGCCGTTCGTGGCCGCGGTCGAAGCCGGCGACGTCGAGAAGGCGAAATCGCTCTACGCGCCGGCGCGCATCCCCTACGAGAAAATCGAGCCGGTGGCGGAGTCCTTCGGCGATCTCGACCCCCGCATCGACGCGCGTGAAAACGACGTGCCAAAGAGCGAATGGGAAGGCTTCCATGTGATCGAGAAGGCGCTCTGGGAAGAAGACACGACCGACGGCATGACCCCGGTCGCCAAGCAGCTGCTCGCCGACGTCGAAGAACTGCAGGCCAAAGTGAAGACGGTCGAACTGCAGGCGGTGCAGATCGCCAACGGCGCCAACGAGCTGCTCGGCGAGGTCTCGGCCTCGAAGATCACCGGCGAGGAGGAGCGCTACTCACACACCGACCTGGTCGACTTCGAGGCCAACGTCGAAGGCTCCGAGGCGGCCTTCGAAGCGGTGCAGCCGCTGGTCGAGGAGAAGGACCCTGAGCTGGTCGAAGAGATCGAAGCCGGCTTCAAGGACGTCTACGCCTCGCTCGAGCCCTACCGCAAGGGCGACGGCTTCGCCTCCTACACCGAGTTGACCCAGGCCGACACCCGCAAGCTGGCGCAGAAAATCGATGCACTGGCCGAGGAGCTCTCGCAGACGCCGGCCCTGATCGTCACCGAATAGCGAAACACCCGCCGGTCAAGGGACGAACCCCTTGGCCGGCGGGTGACGCTAAGCGCGCGAGCGTCTGGCGGTGAGGCCCTCCAGGACGACCTCCACCGGTGAACGGTGCTTGCTGCCGTTGCTGTTTATCGCCTCGCGGTTGCGCTGCAGCTCGTAGGCGAGGTGGCCTACTTGGGCACCGAGACTTCCTGCCCCTTTGGCCGCTTTGGCGAGGGTCCGGCCGCGGTGGCGATGACGCCGTGCCTGGTGTGCACCGAGCACGATTCCGCCGGCCGTGCCGGCCAGCGCTGCTCCACCGGCGATCAACGGCACCTTTGCCTTTCCCGCGGCGCTGCCGACCGCGGTCGTCGCCTTCGCGGCGGTGTCGCCAACGGCACTCGTAGCCTTGTCCGCGGCGTTGCCCACCGCCGCGACAGGGGCCGGTTTCGACGTTTTCGGCTGTTTGCGCGAACTCGGCTGTTTGCGCGAGTTCGCTGATTTTTTGGACGAGCCTCGTGAGCGAGCCCGGGGTTTTTTCGACCCCGTGGAACGTTTCGACGAGGCTCCGCTTTTGGTCTGAGCCATCGTTCTACCTCCTAGTTGTTCCTGCCAAGCTCCCGCTCACGCTGGTCGGCGCGCTCCTCGTTGAGCTCCGCCTCGACCTTCGCCCGCTCCGCCCGCTCCTCGGCGATCGCCGCCTCGGTGCGACTGTTCTCTGCCTGTTCGCGATGGTGACGTGCGTCCTGGTGTTGCGCCTCACCCTGCACCTCGGCAAACTGCCGGCGATCGCGAGCGCGACGGGCAGCGGAGACCGCGATCGCAAGAACGATCAGGGCGCCGATGACTATGGCAATTACTGCAAGGGTGGACATCACTCCTCCTTTGGATAGAGAGACTCTTCTAATTCCCGCCATTCAGGGATCGAAACCAATTTGCGCCTTTCCCATGGGGAGCCATGCCTCGGTCGGCGGATGGCCCGCCGGAGGAACGCATAGCCTGGACCGCTATGGACGGGCAGGCTGAATTGATGACCGCTCCCGCGCCCGGTCGGGCCGACGAGCTGCTGGGCAAGCTTGGCTTCACCTCATGGCGGCCGGGGCAGAAGGAGGCCGTCGAGGCTGCGCTCGCGGGGCGCGACTCTTTGATCGTGATGCCCACCGGCGGCGGCAAGAGTCTCTGCTACCAGCTGCCCGGGCTGGCGACGGAGGACCTGACGATCGTCGTCAGTCCGTTGATCGCGCTGATGAACGACCAGTGGAAGCGCCTCACAGCCGCGGGGCACCCCGTGGCGATGATCTCCTCGGGGATGAGCGAAGAGGCGGTGCGCCACTCGCTTGCTCAGGTGCGCGGCGGCGCGGCGCGGATCGTCTACTGCTCGCCCGAGCGCTTCGGCTCGACGGTCTTCCTCAGTGCGATCGACCAGCGACGGATCGACCTGCTCGCGGTCGACGAGGCCCACTGCGTCTCCGAGTGGGGGCACGACTTCCGTCCCGACTACCTGCGTCTGCCCGAGATCGCCCAGCGGCTCGGGCGTCCGACCGTGATGGCCTGCACGGCGACGGCGACCGAGGCGGTGGCGCGCGAGATCGCCGCGCGCTTCGAGATGCGCGAGCCGCTCCAGGTCCGCTCCGGCTTCGACCGGCCAAACCTCTCCTTCGACGTCGTCCGCCTGGAGGGCACTGGCTCCAAGGCACGGCGGATGGCGCTGCTCGAGGCCGGCCTCGCCGACCCGGCCAACCGTCCGGCGATCGTCTACTGCGGAACCCGCAAGGACACCGACGACGTCGCCGCGACGCTGCGCGAAGCCGGCCTGCGCGCGCTCCGCTACCACGCCGGCATGGAGGCCGAGGACCGCAGCGGCACCCAGGCCCGCTTCATGGCCGGCGAGGTCGAGGTGATCGTCGCCACCAACGCCTTCGGTATGGGGGTCGACAAGGCCGACGTGCGCTCGGTCTGGCACATGGCGATCCCGACCAGCCTCGAGGCCTACTACCAGGAGGCGGGTCGCGCCGGGCGCGACGGGCTGCCGGCGAAAGCCGTGCTGCTGGCGATGAAGGCCGACCTCGGGCGACTGGTCCGTTTCAACCAGCAACGCGCCGGCAACCCCGACCTGGCGATCGCCCACGAGCGCGGTTGGCGCGACTACCAGACGATCAAATCGTTCATCTACTCAGAGCACTGCCGGCGGCGCAGCGTGCTCGACCATTTCGGCGACGGCCAGGCCGGCCGGCCGCTCGAGCGCTGCTGCGACGTCTGCGATCCACAGGGCTGGCTGCCCGACCCGGAGACGATTGCGGTGCGCCGCAGCCGCGGCACCAAAAAGCCACCTACGCCACCGGTCGATCTCTCACCGGCGGACGTCTCCCTTTTCGAGCGGCTGAAGGAATGGCGCCTTCGCGCCGCCGACGGCAAGCCCGCCTACACCGTTGCCAACAACTCCACCCTGGAGGCAATTGCCGCCACCCGCCCCGGCAGCGAGGACGCGTTGCTCGCGATCAAAGGCATCGGCCCGAGCTTCATCTCCAAGCACTCCCCCGAAGTGTTCTCGATCATCAGCGAATCTCAACACTCCTGAGGGAGCGCCGCTGCGAAGATAAACCCCGTGGTATTCCAGCGGGGAACGGGAGGGAGTCGCAAGGTCGCGCTGCTCGTGGCCGTCGGCCTGACGGTGGTCGCGGCGGTGGCGACGATCGCCTGGCTGAGCCGGCCGAGCGACGAGGCCAGCAAGGCGACGGTGAACGATGCGGTCCGCTCCTTTCGCGCCGAGGGCGGATCCGGGGAGCGGCGCGGAGACAGAGTGGACGAGGCGGCGCTCGGCGTCTACCGCTACGCGACGAGCGGGTCCGAGTCGGTGAAGGGCGCCGGCTTCGGCACGACCCACGACTACGGCGGAGTCTCGACGATCACGATCAGCTCGGGGCGATGCGGTCAGCGCGAGCGCTGGCAGGTGCTGGTGGAGCGCTGGACGGAGGCCGAAGCGTGCGCGGGGCGACATGGCCGCGGCTCGGTGCGGTTGATCCAGCTCCACGAGTTCTTCGGCGAAGAAAAGAAGGACTCGTTTCTCTGTCACGGCCCCGCCGGCCCGGAGACGTCGCGGCCGGGCGCCCGCTACTCGAGCGCCTGCAGATCGGGGGGATCGTCGATCTCGACCGTGACACACGTCATCGGAACGCGAAGGATCTCGGTCGGGGGAAAGGACTTCGAAGCGATCGGCACGGTCTCGCAGAGCGGGCTGAGAGGCGGCACGTCGGGGACGTCGAGCCGCGAAGAATGGCGGCGGCGCTCCGATGGCCTGCTGCTCAGCCGCTGGTCCCAGACCGAGGCCGAGACGAATGGAGGCGGCGGCTCCCACTACAGCGAGCACTACGAGATCCGGCTTCTCTCGACGACGCCGCGGCGCTAGATGGTTGATCCCACGACCTCCGGGCGAGGAAGACTGGCCGTCCTGCAGTCGAATTGAACCCCACGCGCAGAGCGCGTGGGGTGGATGAGGAGCGCGGCCTGCGGCCGCGCGATATCGGATTTCAGTGTCACCCTCCGCCCACCGGCGGTGTCGTCCGGCCGGAGCGATTGGTTCCTCGGTGGTGGCGGGCTGACTCCTCATCGGATCGCCGACCCGTGGGCCTGGCCTCCATGCATTGTGTCGCCCGCCACCGCCCGAGGAGCTCCGGAGTGACCTGATAGGAGCGTGGCGACGCCCCCACTGAAATTTGTCCCCCGGAGGTCCGCTTCAACGGCAACGAAATGAAGGGACGGCACAGATGATCGTGATCGGGGCGGATATTCACAAGCGCAACCACACGCTGGTGGCGGTGAGAGCGGGAAGTGGAGAGCTCCTTGGCGAGCTCGAGATCAAAGCCGAGGAGGCAGGGCACCGGCGGGCCCTGCGCTGGGCGCGGGAGTTAGGAGAAGAGCGCATCTGGGCACTGGAGGACTGCCGGCATGTCTCTCGGCGCCTCGAGGGAGCGCTGCTGGGCGCCGGGGAGCGGGTGGTGCGGGTCTCCCCGCGCCTTACGGGCTCCTCTCGCCGTGAAGAGCGACCGGTGGGTAAGTCAGATCGGATCGACGCCCTGGCGGTCGCCCGGGTGGTGGTGCGCGAAGGCCCCGAGCGCTTCCCCGCTGCCTTCCTCGATGAGCGCGCGATGGAGATCCGCCTACTGGCAGATCACCGCTCAAACCTGATCGCAGAGCGCACCAGGGCGCAAAACCGGCTGCGCTGGCACCTCGTCGACCTCTGTCCGGAGCTCGAGGCCGAGCTGCCAACCGGCTCGCTGGACCGAGCGGGGCGCCTGCGGGCCGTCTCAGAGCGCCTGGAAGGAATCGAGTCCGTCAGGGCAAGAGTGGCGCGCGAGCTGGTGGAGCGAGTCTCGGTATTGGCCCAAGAGGCAAAGCGCCTGGAAGCGGAGATCGCAGAGCTCATCAGAGCCCACCGGCCCGCCCTGCTGCAGGAGACCGGCTGCGGGCCGCTAAGCGCTGCAATCCTGATCGGCCACACCGCAGGCGCCGAGCGCTTCGCCTCCGATGCCCAGTTCGCTCGCATGGCAGGTGTTGCGCCGATCCCGGCCTCCTCAGGCAGGACCCAGCGCCATCGTCTGCATCGCGGTGGCGATCGCCAGCTCAACCATGCCCTGCACGTGATTGCGCTCACCCGATCGCGGCTTGACCCCGAGACCCGCACCTACCTTGCCCGCAAGCGGGCCGAGGGCAAGAGCAACCGCGAGGCCATGCGCTGCCTCAAACGCCATCTCGCCAGGCGCTTTCATCGGTTGCTGCTCGACCCCTCTCCCTCTTCATCTTGAGAGGTAGATCCGGCAAATCCGTCGTCTCTCAGAGGTGCACTTGACATAGGAGCAATGCATTTCCGCCGCTCCGCGACATTCGCCTGCAGGACGGCCAGCCTTCCTCGCTAAGCCATCACCGGCACGACTCAGCCTTCACAGGCGATCTCCGGGCTCTCAAGCTGACGAGACCCTGGAGCCGAGCCAGGTGCTCAGGAGAGGACCGAAGCTCGGGTGACTTGACGGGATGGCGGGTGCGCCTCTGCGGGAATGTCGCGAAGCGGCGGAAATGCAATCCGGCTTCTGCGCGGCGAAGCCGCGCACCAGATTCACCCCAGCGCGCAGCGCTGGGGTATCAATTCACGCAGAGGCGCACCCGCCATCCCGTCTACCCCCGCCTGGACAGGATCGGCCGTCTAGGCCCGGGCGCGCGGCTCTCCCTAGACGTCGTCCCTGCCGAAGTTGGCCAGCGCCACCTGTTCGGCGAGCTTGAGCAGGCCGAGGGTCGAGTGTGGCGAGGAGGCGGTGCTCCGCATCCGCACGTGGGAACCGTGCGGGCCCCTGATCTCGACGATCGTGCAGATGTCGCCGATCTCGCAGTCGTCTCCGTAGTCGGCTTCGATCGCTTCCATCTGTGAGGCGATGTGCTGCCCCACTTTGCTCTGGTCAAGCGGCATCTGGATCGTCCCTCCGGCTCGTGGTCATCGTCACCCTGAAGTAAAGCGCCAGCCGAATTTCATGGCCGGGCGCCATCGCTTGCCACTATGTCCGGCTCGTTCGATGAACCGCTTTCGGGACAAGGGGAGGATGGTCGGCGCGCTCTGCACCGCGGCCGCGCTCTGCCTGCTCTGCGCCCTGCCCGGCGGGGCCGCCGGCTCGCTTGTCCCGCATGGCAACAAGGTCTTCTTCGGGATCAGCGATACCGGCGACAGCGCTGACTTCGGCCAGTTCTCAAGCGCCCTGCACAAGCACCCGGCGCTGATCGAGTCCTTCCGCACCTGGGGCTCTGACTTTCCCGAGTCGATCGAACGCTGGCAGGAGGCGCGAGCGCGGCCCGTCCTCCACATCACCACCGCCGACAACAGCGACGGCCACGAGCTGATCACCCCGCGGGGGATCGCGACCGGCGGCGGCGACGACTACCTGATCCGCCTCAACAAGCTGTTCTGGTCGAAGGACATGCGTGCCTACATCCGGCCGCTGGGCGAGCCCAACCGCTGCCTCAATGTCTATGCCTCATACGACTGCGAGGGAAAGCCGCGCGACGCCGCACACAGCACCCGCTGGTACAAACTCGCCTTCCGCCGCATCTACGTGATCGTCCACGGCGGCGGCAAGCGGGCCCAGATCGATACCCGCCTGCACGAAGCCGGCCTGCGACCGCTGCAAAGCGACGTCGCCGGCCTGCCAAGGGCACCGGTCGAAGTGATCTGGAGCCCGCTGCCCGCCGGCTCGCCGACGGTTCCCCACAACCGTCCCCGTCATTACTACCCGGGCTCCCGCTGGGTCGACTGGGCGGGCACCGATTTCTACTCCGACAACCAAGACTGGAAAGCACTCGACGGCCTCTACAAACGCTTCGCCGGCAAGCCCTTCGCGATCACCGAGTGGGGTGTCTCGACCGGCGACGACTCGGCCTACGTGCGCAAGCTGATGATCTGGATGGAACGCCACCCCCGCGCCAAGATGCTCATCTACTACCAGGACTTCGGCTCGACCAGCTCCTACCGGCTGCAGAACTGGCCGGCCAGCCTCGGCGTCCTGCGCAACAAGATCCACAACGGCCTCTTCCCCTCCTACGCACCATTCCCACCGAAGGCGCCCCCGCCGCCACCCGGGGGCATCGCCCCACGCGGCTAGATTCCACCACCGATCCTGCGCGGGGATGACGGGATGGCGGGTGCGCCTCTGCGTGAATTGATACCCCAGCGCTGCGCGCTGGGGTGAATCTGGTGCGCGGCTTCGCCGCGGAGCCTGAGCCCTCGGTGGCACACGCATCCGACATTGACCCCACCCCAGTGTGGTCAATGTCGGATGCGCTGCCAAGCAGTCTCCCCTGGTGCCACCGGATGGCAGCCACAGGTCACTGACGGGGATCGTGGAATCAGCCGTTTAGCGGGCCGGCACCCGGTTCGCCAGGCCGCGTCGGTACTTGAACGGCTGCAGCGCGGTGATGCTCGAGTAGCCAACGAGGTAGATGCGGTGGCCGTCGGAGACCACGGCGGTGTAGGTGCCGCGGGGGTAGTTGAAAACCGGGTGGCCGCCCTTCATCGAGAAGCCGGTGGTCGAGGTGTCGTCGAACTCGGCGGCGTAGACGATGTCGCCGACGGCGGTCAGCGAGCCGATCACGGAGCCGCCGGCGGAGCGGATCCAGCGCGGCACGCCGTCCTTGGCGTTGAGCGCGTAGATGTTGCCGTCGAAGGAGCCGATGTAGACGGTGGGGCCGGTGTGGCTGGTTCTGGCGACGGCTGGTCCCGAGTAGACGTAGCCGCCGGTCGAGTAGGTCCAGGCGATCGTGCCGTCGTGGCGGTCGAAGCTGTAGATGCGGGTGTCGTTGTTGCCGGCGTAGACGCGGCCGAAGGCGACGGCGGGAGTCGAGTAGAAAGCGCCCGAGGTGCCGAAGCCCTGCCCGAGCGAGTCGCTCTGCCAGACCAGCTTGCCGTTCCTGGCCTCGACCGCGTTCATGTAGCCGCCGTAGTCGCCGACGTAGAGAACGCCGCCGTAGTAGGCGGGGGCGGCCTTGACCGGGCCACCGAGGCCGGTAGCCCAGCGCACGTTGCCGTTGCGCGTGCTGAGCGCGTAGAGGTTGCCGTCTTCGCAACCGAAATAGAGACTGCGGCCGACGACGACCGGCGAGGACTCGGCACGCGTCGGCAGCGAGCGTTTCCAGAGAATCCGCCCGGTGCGGGCATCGAGCTTGACGACGTGGCCGGGGACGAGGTTGACGATGTAGAGGCGGTGCTTGTAATAGGTCGGCGAGGAGGCGTTGAGGCGGCCGATCCGCCGCTTCCAGAGCTGCTTGCCGGTGTCGGCATCGAGCGCGATGGCAAAGCCGCTGTTGTTGACGAAATAGAGCTTGCCGCCGGCGACCGTCGGCGGGAACTCGAGCAGCGGCCCGTCCTTGTAGCGCCAGATTTTCTGGAAGGGCGGCCGCACGCCCTTCGCCGGCAGGTAGCGGGTGCGAGCGCGGTCGTAGCCGTAGAGCGGCCAGTTGACCGTTCTGCGTTTCTGCACCTTCGGCTTCTGGGGCTGGAAAGCAACCTCGGTGTTGTGAATGTCCGCGGGCCGCTTGAGCTTGTCGTAGGCGATCCCGACGCCCCCGGCGAGGATGAGCGCCAAAGCGCCGGCCAGCGCCAGCGCGGCGAGGCGGTGCTCGAGCCAAACACGCCTGAGCGCAGCCCACCGACCGCTCATCGCCGCAGCTCCCACATCTCGATGAAGCCGAAGTCGGCGAAGCCGAGCCGTTCGTAGATCGGCGCACCCGCTTTGGTCGCCTGCAGCGAGGCGGTGAGCGCGCCCTGCTCCCCGGCCGCGGCGAGCGCTCGCAGCATCAGCCAGGTGGCGATCCCGCGCCCGCGGTGCTCGGGCGGCGTCGCCACGCCGGTAACGCAGCAATCGTCGCCGACCGCGAGCGTGCCGACACAGCAGACCGGCTCGCCGGCCGCGTAAGCGCCGTACCAGCGGATCGTCGTCGCGCCGGAGAGGGCGGCGCGGAAGCCGTCCTCTCCATAGCCGTAGGCGCGGTCGTTCAACTCCGCCGCGACCGCCGGCTCGCAGGGGCCGATCTCCATCCCGGCCGGCGCGCCGGGCGCCTCCCCCAACCCCTGCAGATCCATCGCCATCGCCCGCGGCGCGGCGTCCATGACGTGACCACGCGTGGCGAGCAGCTGCGCGGTCCCGCGGTCCTCATCGGGGACCCAGACGGTCCAGGCGCACACACCGGCGTCGTCGTAGCTCGCGGCCAGGGCCTCGTACTCGCGCGCCGGCGCCGCCGGATCGTCGTAGAACACCGAGTTGAAGAGCGAGCGCTGCGGCGTGGCCGGCGCCACCGAGGCGAGTAGACCCTCGCCCCGGATCAGCCGCGAATCGGGGGCGCTGCCGAACGCCTCGACCTCGGCGCGAACGCCGTCGATCGCCCGACGCCGCAGCTCCGTCTCGTCGATCCGCTGGCCCATCCGGGCCGGTCAGGCCCCGGCCGTCGCCCGCCGCTCGGACTCGGCGACGATTCCGTTGAACAGCGATTTGATCGCCAGCTTCGTGACCCCGACGACCGCCGCTCCAACCACCGGCAGGGTCGGCGTGGTGTGGACGGCGTAGGTGACCTGGGTGCCCGCCCCGGTGGGCTCGAGCAGGACGGTGCCGACGTGGTCGCGGACCGGCGCCCCCGAGAGCAGCTTGTAGGAGAAGCGGCTGGAGGGCTCGAAGACGATGACCTCCTCGCGCAGCGGCGGCCCGACCGAGGTCAGGACGCGAATCGCCCCGACGCCGTTGGGCGCGGGCTCCCCCTCCCGCTCCAGCGCGGACTTGCGCATCGGCGTGATGTCCGCGTAGCGGCGGTGGTCCGTAAGCACGTCGAACACGGTCTCGGGCGGCGCACTGACCTCGCGCACGTAGGTGAAGCTGGCCACGCCGGGAGCCTACCTACCCGAGCTTCCAGCGCTGCGGGTCGCTCCCGTCCACCGGCCCGGCTTCTCCGAGGATCGTCAGGTGGTCGAGGCAGGAGAGGACGATCTGAAGCACCCAGGCGCTGACCGGCGAGTTGGCGTTGTCGGGACCGAGGATGCCGGTGACGATCTCGAAGGCGGTCTTCTCGCCGCCGGCGAGGGCATCACGGGTCTTGCCGAGCAGCTCCTCGACCTGGCGCCGCGCCTCGGCGATCTTTGCCTCGGGGTCACGAAAGGTGCGCCCGTGGCCGGGCAGGACGAGATCGACCTCGAGCGGCTCGACCTCGTCGAGGCTGCGAAGGAATTCGCCGACCGGGTCGGGGCTGTGGCCGTGGTCGAAGAAGAGCACCGTGCGACCGAGCAGGTGGTCGCCGGAGATCATCAGCTTGCGCTCGGGCTGGTGCAGGACGACGTGAGACGGGGCATGTCCCGGCGTCTCGTGCACCTGCCAGGTGCCGAGGTCCGTCTCGATCTCCACCCCCGGCAGGAGTTCGCGGTCGGGCTCGACGATCGCATCGATCCCGTTGTCGTCATCGTCTTGGCGCGACTCGCGATAGCGCTCCAGGGCGGCGGCGGGGACACCGCTCTGCCGGGCGGCCTCGATCCGGTTCTCCAGCGCCGCGGCGGGATCGTCGGCGAGCAGGCGGACGTGTTCCCAGGCGGGGTGCATCCAGAGCTCGCAGCCGGCCCCCTCGACGATCGGCGCGGCGAGACCGTAGTGGTCGGTGTGGGAGTGGGTGCAGACGAGCAGGCGGACGTCCTCAAGTCCGAAGCCGGCCTGGGCGAGCGCGATGTCGAAGCGCCGTAGGCCGCCCTTCCCGCCGATGCCGGTGTCGAAGAGGACGATGCCGCCGTCGGCGGCGACCGCCCAGACGTTGCCGTGGGGGACGCCCGGCCAGGGGAGCGGCAGGCGCAGCCTCCAGACGCCGGGCAGGACCTTCTCGGCGCGCGGCTGCTCGGGCCGCTTCCTCTCCTCTGCCATCCCGGCAATCCTCTCAAGCGCCGCCGACTCACTGCGTGAGTGCCGTCAAGCAGGGCTCAGCACCCGGTAGGTTCCTGCGCAGCAGATGGTGTCCTCGAGCCCCAAGCGCGCCGGCCTCGTCCTCACCGCGCTGATCCTGGTCGCCGCCGTCGCCAACCTCAACCTGGCGGTCGCCAACGTCGCCCTGCCGGACATCGGCAAGGCCTTCGGCTCCGGCCAGACGACGCTCAACCTGATCGCGGTCGGCTACTCGCTCGGGCTGGCGACCTCGGTCCTCTACCTCGGCGCGCTCGGCGACCGCTACGGCCGCAAGATGATGCTGCTGCTCGGCATGGGGCTCTCGATCCCGGCCTCGCTGCTGGCCGGCTTCGCGCCCTCCGACGGCGTCCTCTTCGCAGCCCGCGTCCTCGGCGGCATCGCTGCCGGCATGGCCTTCCCGACCACGCTGGCGCTGATCACCGCGCTCTGGTCCGGCAACTCGCGGACCCGCTCGATCGCGCTCTGGTCGGCGATCGGCGGCGCGATCGCCTCGCTCGGGCCGCTGCTCTCCGGCGCCCTGCTCGAGCAGTTCGACTGGGGCTCGGTCTTCCTGGTCACCCTGCCGCTGGCCGCCGTCGCCCTCTTCATGGCCTGGCGCTACGTCCCCGCCCACGTCAACGAGACGACCGAGTCGGTCGACAACTTCGGCGGGATCCTCTCGATCCTGCTGATCGCGGCGATCGTGATGGGGATCAACCTCGCCCCGGTCCCGGGCAAGGGAACGCTGGCGATCGGGCTGGGCATCGTCGCGATCGCGACCGCCGTCGCCTTCGTGATCCGCCAGCGGCGGGCCCGCTCGCCGCTCTACGACCTCGGGGTGGCGTCGCGACGGATCTTCTGGGTCGCCGCCTGTGCCGGGATCATCGTCTTCGGCTCGCTGATGGGCGCGATGTTCATCGGCCAACAGTTCCTCCAGAACGTGCTCGACTACTCGACCGTCGACTCGGGCCTGGCGATCCTGCCGGCGGCGTTCCTGATGGTCATCGTCGCTCCCCGCTCGGCCCAGCTGGTCGAGGCGCGCGGCGCCCGCTTCACCCTGCTGATCGGCTACGTCTTCTGCCTGCTCGGCTTCCTGACGATGCTGCTGCTCTGGAAGCAGGGCATCTCCTACTGGAAGGTCGGCCTCGGCTACGCCCTGATCGGCGTCGGCGTCGGTTTCGCCGGCACCCCGGCCTCGCACTCGCTGACCGGCTCGGTGCCCGTGAAGCGCGCCGGGATGGCCTCCGGCACCGCCGACCTGCAGCGCGACCTCGGCGGCGCGATCATGCAGTCGATCTTCGGCGCCCTGCTGACCGCCGGCTACGCCGCCGCCGCCGGCGCCGCGATCGCCTCCTCGCCGGAAGCGAGCAAGGTCACCGAGAACGTCGAAGGCGAGCTGACCAAGTCCTTCTCCAGCGCCGCCGACCTCGCCGAACAGTACCCGCAGTACTCCAACCAGATCGTCGCCGCAGCCAAGACCTCCTTCCTGAAGGGCGATGAGCTGGCCTATACCGCCGGCATCGTCGCCGTCCTGCTCGGCGCGGCGCTCGTCTTCTTCCTCTTCCCGAAGAAGGACGAAGAGCAGGCTCTACTCGCCCAATACGCTGCAGAGGATGCCTGAGGAACGACAGTCGCGCCTCGGTGCGACGCTGCGCGAAGAAGAGCGCGTAACGCCGCTCGAGCTCTTTTTCGACCTGATCTTCGTCCTCGCGCTGACCCAGTGCACCGCCTTGATGTCCCACCACCCGAGCTGGTCGGGACTGGCCCAGGGCCTGCTGGTGCTCGGCGTGCTCTGGTGGACCTGGGTCGGCTACTCCTGGCTGACCAGCGTCATCGACCCCGAGGAGGGCGCGGTGCGGCTGGTCATGTTCGGTGCGATGGCGGCGCTCCTGATCGTCTCGCTCTGCGTGCCGGAAGCCTTCGGGGATTTGGCGCTCGTCTTCGCCCTCGCCTACGGCGCCGTGCGGGTCGCCCACATCGGCCTCTTCATGCTGGCCAGCCCCGAGGACGACGCCCTGCGCCACTCGGTGCTGGGGCTCGCCGCGAGCACGGCGATCGCGGTGACGCTGCTGGCCTCGGCCTCGCTTTTCGACGGTCTCGCCCAGGGGGCGCTGTGGGCGCTGGCCCTGCTGCTCGACATGGGCGGGCCCTACCTCTTCGGCTCCGCGGGCTGGAAGCTCGTCCCCGGCCACTTCGCCGAGCGCCACGGGCTGATCGTGATCATCGCCCTCGGCGAGTCGATCGTCGCGATCGGCGTCGGCGCCGCCGGCGTGCTCACCCTCGGCATCGGCACCACCGCCGTCCTCGGCGTCGCCCTCGCCGCAGCCCTCTGGTGGACCTACTTCGACGTCGTCGCGATCGTCTCCGGCCGCCGCCTGGTCGACGCCGAGCCCGGCCGGGTGCAGAACGAGATGGCCCGCGACTCCTACTCCTTCATACACCTGGCGATGGTCGCCGGGATCGTCCTCGTCGCGCTCGGGCTGAAGAAGACGATCGGCCACTTCGACGACCACCTCGACGCGGTGCCGGCCTTCGCCCTGCTCGGCGGCATCTCGCTCTACCTGCTGGGGATGGTCGCCTTCCGCTACCGCCACGTACACACCCTCAATCGCCAGCGACTGCTGCTCGCGATCGTCCTGCTGATCCTGGTGCCGGTGGCGACGGAGATGCCGGCGCTCGTCGCGCTGGCGATCGCCAACGTGCTGCTCTGGGCGATGATCGTCTACGAGACGCGCATGTACGGCGAGGGCCGCCACGCGGTGCGGCGCCCCGGCACGGCGGAGGCTTGACGCGGACCTCGAGCGGCGTCCTGGCCAGCCAGCCAGTCGCCGCTTAGAATGCCGGCATGAGCGAGCGGGAGGTCAGGGTCGCGGTGATCGGCGCCGGCATGTCGGGGATCGGCGCGGCGATCCACCTGCGGCGCGCCGGGATCGAGGACTTCGTCGTGCTGGAGCGGGCGGCCGAGCCAGGCGGCACCTGGCGCGACAACACCTACCCCGGTTGCGCCTGCGACGTGCCGACGGCGCTCTACTCCTACTCCTTCGCGCCGAAACCGGACTGGAGCCGGGCCTTCGCGCCGCAGGAGGAGATCCGTCGCTACCTGCTCGACGTCGCCGCCGAGCACGGCGTCGCCGACCGGATCCGCTGCGACGCCGACGTGCTCGCCGCCGAGTGGGACGAGGGTCGCCGGCGTTGGCTGGTCCAGACGAACGTCGGCGATTACGCGGCAAGGGTGCTGGTCTCGGCGACCGGGCCCTGGAGCGAGCCGGTCATCCCCGAGCTGCCGGGCCTGGAGAGCTTCGAGGGCAGGGTCTTCCACTCCTCGCGTTGGGATCACGAGCACCCGCTCGACGGTGCCAAGGTCGCCGTGATCGGCAGCGGCGCCTCGGCGGTCCAGTTCGTGCCGGAGATCCAGCCGAAGGTCGAGTCGCTGACCGTCTTCCAACGTACCGCGCACTGGGTCCTGCCCAAGGCGGACCGCCCACTTGGCCGGCGCGCCCACGCGATCTTCCGCCGTTACCCGACCACGCAGCGCGCCCTGCGCGGAGGGCTCTACGGCACCGCGGAGATGATCGGCGTCGCGACCAGGAATCCGCGGCTGCTGGCGCCGATGCAGGCAGCCGGTCGGCGCCACCTGCGCCGCTCCGTCCCCGACCCCGAGCTGCGCCGCATCCTCACTCCGAACTACACGATCGGCTGCAAGCGCCTGCTCTTCTCCAACGAGTGGTACCAGGCGCTGAGCCGGCCCAACGTCGACGTCGTCCCGCATGCCGTCGAGGAGGTGCGGCCGCGGGGAGTGGTCGGCGCCGACGGAGTCGAGCGCCCGGTTGACACGATCATCCTCGGCACCGGCTTCACGATCACCGACCTGCCGATCGCCGCCCGGGTCCGCGGACGTGAGGGGCGCAGCCTCGAGGACACCTGGCAGGGGAGTCCGACCGGCTACCTCGGCAGCGTCGTCCACGGCTTCCCCAACTTCTTCGTCCTGCTCGGCCCCAACATCGGCAACGGCCACTCTTCGGCATTCATGCTCTCCGAGACGCAGATCGGCTACATGGTCGAGGCGCTGCGGGCGATGTCCCGCGGTGGCCTGGCCAGTGTCGAGGTCCGGGCTGAGACGCAGGAGCGCTTCAACGTCGAGGTCCAATCACGCCTTGCCGGCACAGTCTGGAACGCCGGTGGTTGTATGAGCTACTACCTCGACGCCAACGGTCGCAACAGCACGATGTTCCCCGGCTCGACCTTCGAGCTGCGCCGCCGCCTCGGCCGCTTCAACCTCACCGACTACGAGGCGCGGGTCGAGGAGCCGGTACCGATCGCTGCTTGAACGCTGGCCTCGGGCCGTCTACGACGTGGACCGGCCGGGTGCTCGAACTCCTGCATGAGGCCGGCGATGGCGAAGCAGAGCGCGCCGGTCAGCGTCCCCCAGTTGGCGACACCCACCGCCAGCGCATCGCCGCTGGACGGGCGCACGAATGAGGCCACGGCCGAGACCATGAAGAGGACCGAGCCGCTGTGGTTGACGGCGACGATCCACCAGCCGAGGTCGCGACGGCGCCAGAAGCGCCAGCCGCCGATCCCGACCAGCGCCAGGTGGCCGGAGACGAGGAAGAGCGCGCAGCCGACCATGTCGGGCGACCAGACCAGCCGGTCCTCTTCGACGGGACCGAGACCGTCGACGAACGAGTCGACCAGGTTGATCGCGAAGACGATCGTGCCGGCGAAGAGAACCGCGGCGCTGAGCCAGGCCGGCCGGCGTGGCTCGCGCGACCACCAGCGCCACCGCGGGGGGACCACTCCACCCGGCTCGTCGGGCTCGTTGACCACCTGGACCAGCGAGGCGTAGCCGCCAGTGCTGAAGAAGACGCCGCCGACGAGGTAGACGGACAGGTACAGGGTCGGCGCGGCACCGGCCTGGGCCAGCGCTGCGCCAATCGCGAACAGCGAGCCGCCGACGAGGAACGCCGTCGCGGCGACGGCGTTGATGATTCTCAGATTTCGAGCCCGGCCTATGGGGCGACGAAGGTACTGGGATCGGGACCGATCCGCTGACCGACGTCGAGCGCGGCGATCTCGGTCATGTCGTCGTCGGTGAGCTCGAAGTCGAAGAGCTCGAAGTTCTCCCGCATCCGCTTGGGGGTGACCGACTTGGGGATGACGACGTTGCCGAGCTGGAGGTGCCAGCGCAGGATCGCCTGAGCCGGGGTCCTGTCATGGCGGTTGGCGACGGCGGCGATCGTCTCGTTGTCGAGCAGCTCCCCCTGGGCGAGCGGGCTCCAGGCCTCGGTCGCGATGCCATGCTCTTGGTGCCAGGCGCGCAGCTCGGCCTGCTGGAAATGCGGGTGCAGCTCGATCTGGTTGACGGTCGGTTGCGTCGCCGCCTCCCGCTCCAACTCCTCCAGGTCCTCGACGCGGAAGTTGGAGACGCCGATCGAGCGCGAACGTCCCTCCTCGTGGATCCGTTCGAAGGCACGCCAGGTGTCGAGAGCGCGACCCTCGGTCGGCACCGGCCAGTGGATCAGGTAGAGGTCGACGCGATCCATCCCCAGCCGGGCGAGGCTCTTCTCGAAAGCGCCGAGAGTCGACTCGTAGCCCTGGGCGGAGTTCCAGAGCTTGGTGGTGACGAAGAGCTCCTCCCGGGGAACGCCCGAGGCGGCGACCGCCGCCCCCACTCCCCGCTCGTTGCGGTAGGCGCCAGCGGTGTCGATATGGCGGTAGCCGACCTCCAAGGCCTCCTCAACCACCTCCTGGGTGTCGTCGGGGGGCACCTGGAAGACGCCGAAGCCGAGTTGGGGAATCTCGACCCCGTCGTGAAGCGTCACCGTGGGGATGGAGGTCACCTGAGTCATCGCCTGCTCCGTTCCTGTAGCTGGACTGGGGACCGCAGTGGGCAGCTACCCGGCGGGGAAACGATTATGCCTCGCCGGCACCACTAGCTGGTCGCGAGGCCGACCGCGAGCAGCGGGAAGCCGGCCATCAAACCGAGGTAGCTGCCGATCGCGAGGCCCGTCAGCGTCGGCGTGGTGCGCGATCTGGCCCCGGAGATGAGGCCCACCAGCACGCAGAAGGCCGTGATTACAAGGCCGATCCAGAAGACGTCGGGCATGAGCGCGGGCGAGGTTATCGGACCCGGCGCTGGTACGTTGCCCGCTGCCGCGGCGCCGGCGAAGAAGCTGGCGCGAACGACTGCCCCAGCGAAAGTCCGCATCCGAAGCGGCCCCGGAGCCCGCCCGGTAGCTTTTCGCGAACATGAAGCTGCTCGCATTCAGTGATCTGCACCGCGACCTAGGCCAAGCCGCGAAGCTGGTCGAAATGTCGGCCGAGGCCGACGTCGTGATCGGCGCTGGCGATTTCGCCTCGGTTCACGAGGGCCTCGCGGAGACGATCGAGGCCCTGACGGCGATCGCGACGCCAACCGTCCTCGTGCCCGGCAACAACGAGACCGAGGACGCACTGCGCGAGGCGGCCGCCGGCTGGAACGCCGCCACCGTGCTGCACGGCGGCGGCACGACGATCGACGGCGTCGAGTTCTACGGCCTCGGCGCCGGCATCCCGGAAACCCCCTGGGATTGGAGCTTCGACCTGGACGACGAGGCAGCGACCGAGATGCTCGCCCCCTGCCCCGAGGATGCAGTGCTGGTCCTCCACTCCCCACCCCAGGGCCACTGCGACGCCAACGGCGGCGGCGACCACTTCGGCAGCCCCGCCCTGCTCGCCGCGATCGAGCAGAAGAGCCCGCGCCTATCGGTCTGCGGGCACATCCACGAGTCCTGGGGCTGCCAGAGCCAGATCGGCGAGACGCCGGTGCACAACCTAGGCCCCACGGGCACCTGGCTCGAGGCTTAGGGGCGCACTCCCCCAGGTAGGTCCGGCGCTAGCCCCTCGCAACGAGGAAATCGAAGATCTCCTCGAAGGAGCTCGCCATGGTTAAGTGGGCAGCCGCCGGCCTGAAGCATGGCGCGGCGTCGGGAATGGCCTCCACCAGCCACTCGCCGTGAGCGCAGGGAATGAACTTGTCTTCCTCCCCGCCATGCCAAACCGCCACTGGGATCTCGATATCGGCGGGATCGAACCCCCAGTCAGCAACGGTCGCCGTGTCATCGTCGAACCAACCCCAGATCCCCGTTCTGACCGCGTTTCGCATCGAGGCGATGGCGATCTCCAGTTCCTCCACGGACATCGTCTGCCGAGCATCGTCGGCCAGCAGGCCGGCGAAATGGATGAAGACGTCGTCGGGCTCTGCCGTCCGCCATTTGGCCGCCTCGCACTCCAGGTACTCCTCCAAAGCGGCCGGGCCCTCCTCGGCCGCGCCGAACTCCGCCACGTTCTCGGCACCCATTCCCGCGTACCAATCGAGGCCGTCCGCCCAGCGGGGCGCGTTCGAGCCCACGATCGCCGCAACGCGAACCCGGTTCCCCAGGCGTGCAGCGCAGGCAAGCGCATAGGGTCCCCCTCCCGACCAGCCGACTGTGAAGAACGAATCGATGGCGAGGGCATCGACGATCGCCAGGACATCATCGGCGCAATCGACAATCCGCCGGCCAGGATGCCGATCCGAGTAGGGATAACCGGGGCGCGAATACCCGATGCAGGTCAACCCCCGCTCCGCCGCCGCCTCAGTGCGAGAGCGAGACATGTCCAGCGCCCCATCTTCCGGCGTCCCCGAATGAAAGAGGACGAAATCGTCACCTTCCCCATCGACCCAGACGGCGAGCTTGCGCCCATCGGGGGCCAAAACCTCCCTGGCGCCGACCTTCACGGTCTCAGATTATCCCCGAACGCGCCCGACAGGATTCGAACCTGTGGGGGCATGTTGCCCCATTTGTTGCCCCATGGAACTCAAAAGTCGCTCCAGTCGGAGGTCTCATCCCCTCCAACGTCCGCCTCAATCGCCTGCATCTGGGCTCTGGCCTCCCAGAGGAAGTCCATGTAGCCCGCAGCGTCCCAGTAAAGCTTGTCGGCGTGGTGATTCAACGCTTTCAAGTCGATGAAAGCGGGTCGAACAATCTCCGCTCTCTCACGATCAACTGGAAACCTAAAAGTCGCTGCACCGTCATCCACAGCGATCAGGGCTTCCACGAATTCGCCGTTCTCGCTCTGAAACTCATCCCAGCGCATGTCTGAGCTTTCGAAGCCTTCTTGGCAAAGCCCCCACAACCGCCGGAGAGAATGCGTAGGCGGAAACTTCACCTCAAGGAACCCGAGAAGATCCTTGAGGATCAACTCAACCCGATGACGCTGGAGGAAGAAGACCGCCAAGCCGGCCTGGTCAATCGTTGCGCCGAACGACGGGGCATGTTTAGTTAAGAACTGCGCCGCGTAGCCAAAGCCAGCCGCGCTCGCCGTCCAACCTTGGGCCCACTCAGTCTGGACATACTCCAACCGACGTTCCGCCGGAAATATCTCATCGCGAACGCTCACTCGCGGAAGTCTGGCAGAGCGCTCTTCGCGCTCTTTGACGCCAAACAAACCGTCGGCTTCGCCCGGTAGACATAGCCACCGATGGCAGAGATGATCGCTCGGCTGCTGGCAACGGACGCGGCCCGAACCAAGCTCGGCGCCCGCAACATCTCCACGGCGGAAGCCGAGCAGCTACCGCGCAACCGCCACGCAACGATGCGAAATCCACGCGCCAGGGCTGAGGAGGGCGATCGACTGCTGCTCATCGGGAAGACCAATGGCGGGCGAACGCTCACCCTCGTCCTCGAGCGCACCGTCGATCCAACCTCCTGGCTGATCGTCACCGGCTGGGAATCCAGCGAGCGGGAGCGTAGAATCCTCAGCTGAGATGCCCGCTGACCCTTGGACCAACCCCGATCCTAAGCCCGGCGACTTCGACGCTGAGCTCGACCGCGCGCGGCCTAGTCAAATCGAAATTCACGAAGGTAATCCCGACGCGAAGCTCTCGATTCTCGTCAGCGTCGAGGGCGACGACGTTAAGCGCCTGGAGCGAATCGCTACCGAGCGTGGCCAGCAGCCCGGCGAGGTCGTTTCCCAGCTTCTCCGAAGCGCCTGAATCCAACTCTGAAAGCGGCCAGCGCCGATCAAGCCGCTGTTGCTTTCGGACGAGTTGGTCCCGGCGGATGGCCATTGGAGTCATCGATTTACCGGACCCAGAAATTGGTCTCATCGAAATTCACTTGGTAGAGCCCTCCGATCAGCCTCAGGACTTCACGTACGGAGCCTTCCGATCTAACCTCGTGCGTCCCGGCAACAGCTTCGATCCATTCGAGCTTCTCTTGCTCTAGGTCGGCAATCGGTAAATCGAGGTCGGCCAGGTCGGAGATCGGTTGAATCCGTGGGTCGGCCATCAAAACGCCGTGGTCCGTCGAACTGATCAAGACAACGGTCTGCTCATTTACCGGTCGTCCATCGGCATCGGACTCGATAGGACCGCTGCCAGCCTGCCGCAGCGTCTCGACCCTGTACGGATCCGCCTCGGTCCCTGATCCAACAATTGGCGCCAGGTACCAACGCCGCACGAGTCCGGGCGGATCCTCGGCTAGAACAGCCGCGGATTGCGTCGGCATCTCCCAATCCGGGGGCAGCGGTTTGGCTTCAAAGCCGGAGGTGACGCCCCCTCCACAAGTCGTAACCGGCCCGAGTTGAATCGTCGTGTCGCCCGACGGGGGGATGTAGAGGAATGACTGACTAACCAAGTCCGGCGGACCCGCCAAAGCCATAATTCCGGGAACGGAACCGAGCGACGCCCGCGGCAGGGTACTGATCATTAGGCCCTCACCGACACCCGGATCCCGGGCCGCCACAGCTTTGATCTGCCCCGCTAGATATTCCGCGATCATCTGCGGGGAACGCGCTCCGTCGGCAGCAGATAGTCGTTCGGTCAGAAGATCCAACTCCTCACGCACCAAGTGATTCGGCGTTGCCCAGACAAAGCCGCCTTCACCCGGCATGAGCGGACGAATCCAGATTCCGAACTCGTCGCTTACCTCGGATAGCTCTCTTCCAGACGCATCATGGAAATTCGAGATCGCCGCCAAGTAGGGGCGGTAGTCATCCTGCGACAAGGGCGGACTGTCATCCCCAGGCTCGGTGAAATGGGCCCAACCCGCACTAACGAATGCGTGACGCTCACCCTTGTATGCCCGTGAGAACAGACCGGTGCATTTCTCAGCAATCCCCCGCAAAATCTCACCCTGATCAGTGGTGTCCCTGGCCTCGATGACCTCACAGATAGCCTGGGCGAGCCAAAGGTCACTTCGGCGTTTCGGGCCGAGATCTCCCCGACCAGCGAAGCCGAACAGCAGGCGTCCGCAAAAGAGAATCGACTTGTTCTTCTCGTCGTTCCTGCTCCGCACTGATCCATCAGGGCCCGTATAGGTGAACCGTCGATCCGAGACCTGAACTACCTCATGCTGAGTTAGCACCGAGAGCACCAAGGTCACGAGATCCAGAATAGAGGCCGAGGGGGCCACTCAAAGTCCGGGTGTCACGACTTCTTGAATGGCTGCTCGATACCGCAACTTTGTTGGCAGGCTGGACAATGATCCGACCATGGTTCTCGCCGTCGTGCTGGTCGCGCTTCAATACGCCCGACAGGATTCGAACCTGTGACCTTCGGTTTCGTGGCCCGAGACCGTAGATCGGCTGTGACCTGTGGGGCCTCACCCCCTCCTACTGGGTTCGCTAGTCGCCATGCTCGAAGCGGACGTCGGGCAGGGTGCGGTTGAGCCAGGAGGGCATCGACCAGGCCGCCTGACCGGCGAGCCGCAGGAACACCGGCAGCAACAGCAGGCGGACCGGGAAGGTGTCGAGGAGGACGGCGACGCCGAGGATCACCCCCATCTCCTTTGGTGGCAGCGGTCCCGAGAGAGCAAAGGTGAAGAAGACCGCGACCATCACCGCGCCGGCGGCGAGGACGACGCGCCCCGAGCGGGCCAGCCCGCCGACCGTCGCCTCCTTCGCGTCTCCCGTCCGCTCCCACTGCTCCCGCACCGAGGAGAGCAGGAAGACGGTGTAGTCCATTGCGATCGCGAAGATCATCGCGAAGAAGAAGATCGGTCCCCAGGCATCGAGAAAGCCCTGCGATTCGAAGCCGAGCAGGCCACTCAGGTGACCGTCCTGGAAGATCAGCTTGGCGACCCCGAAGGCGGCGGCGGTCGAGAGCAGGTTGGCGAGAACCGCGATCGCCGCCACCAGCGGCGCCTGAAAGGCGATCAGCAGCAGCAGGAACCCCAGCGCGACGACGAGCCCGATCGCCAGCGGCGCCCTCGCCGCCAGCGCCGACTCGAGGTCGTGGTTCTCGGCGGCCGCGCCGCCAACCAGCGCGGCCGGGGGCAGCGTGTCTCGCAGCCGCCCGATCGTGTCGCCGAACTCGGTGGTTGCGGCGGCGCTGCTCGGCACCGCGCCGATCAGGACCGCATCGCCTGCGCCGACAACGGGGGCGGCGACGGAAGCAATGCCGGGGTCGTCTTCCAGCCCCTCCACCACCGCCGTGTGGGCGGAGCGCGGCGCGGTGACTTGGATCGTCGCCGGCGCGCCGGCGCCGAAGGCGGCGCTGACCTGCCGGTAGCCGACGCGCGAGGAGTCGTCCACGGGGACGACCTTTATCGACGGCATCCCCGTCTTCAGGCTGAGGGCCGGGAGGGCTAGGCCGACGAGGAGGACCAGGGCGGCACCGCCGAATAGGAATGGGCGCCGCCACAGCAGCTCCCCCCAGCGAGCGAGCCGCGGCGAGCCGCGATCGCCGCTGCCGGCCCAGGGTAGGGACAGCCTGTCGACCCTGGGCCCAAGCTTGGCCAGCACCGCCGGCAACAGCGTCAGCGTCGCCGCCAGCACGAACAGGACCGAGACCATGATCCCCAACGAGACCGAGCGGAAGGCGGGGCTGGGGACGAGCAGCACCGCCGAGATCGAGACGAGCACCGTGAGGGCGGAGAAGAGGACCGCCTTGCCGGCGCTGTCCATCGTCTCGGCAACCGCCTCGACCGCGGTGCGCTCGCCCACGAGCGCGCCGCGGAAGCGCATGACGACGAACAGCGCGTAATCGATCCCGAGCGCCAGGGCGAACATCAGCGCGAAGTTCATCGCCCAGATCGAGATCGGCGAGATCTGGGAACCGAGGTAGAGGACGCCGGCGGAGGCGACGAGGCCGGTGATCGTCAGCATCAGCGGCAGGCCCGCGGCTACCAGCGAACCGAAGGCGAGGACGAGAATCGCCAGGGTCACCGGCCAGGAGATCAGCTCCGACTTCAGCATCGCCTCGCGGTTGGCTTCGTTGAAGTCCGCCCACATGGCAGCGGCGCCGGTCAGGTTTGCCTCGATCTCCGGTCCCGCCGCGGCGGCGATCTCGGGCCTGAGGCGATCGGCGGCGGCGACCATCTCGTTAGGCCCGCGGGCGGCCGTGCCGACCACAATCGCGGTCAGGCCGTCGGCGGAGATCGATGCGCCAGGGCGCGGCGGGATGACCGCGCCGACCGCCGGGTCGGCGGCCAGCACCCGTTCAACCGCGGCCACGCTGCGCTGGAGCCGCGGCGCACTCGCTCCGGCCCCGGAGGAGTGGACCGCAACCTGGAGCGCGTAGGAGCCGGCGCCGCCAAACTCGCGCTGGAGCTGGTCCCGGGTCCGGACGGACTCCGAGCCGCTGGCCTCCCAGCCGGCGCCGGAGAGCGCCGTCTCGACCCGGGGCGCCAGCAGCCCGAGGCCCACAGCGATCAGCGCCCAGGCGAAGAAGACTCCCCGCCTGTGCGCCGCGGCGTAGCGCCCCAGCCGCCCGATCGGTCCCAGCTTCCGTGCCGTGCCCATGCTCTCTCCTTCACCAGTTTACAACTAGACAGTTTACAAACTTATCAGTTGTGAACTGTACAATGGTCACATGAGGCAGACTCGATTGACCCCAGAGGCAGCGGAGCTGATCGCGCGCCGTTTTCGCGCCCTCTCCGATCCGACCCGGCTGCGGATTCTCGACATCCTGCGCGGCCAGGACGAGGCGTCGGTGGGAGAGATCGCCGAGTTGGTCGGGGGCTCGCAGCAGAACGTCTCCAAGCACCTCGGTGCCCTCCACGCGGAGGGCTTCGTCTCCCGCCGCAAGCGCGGGACCAGCTCGATCTACCGGATCGCCGACCCCGGTGTGCACCAGATCTGCGACGGGATCTCGGCCGGGATCGAGGCCCAACTGGCGGCGATGGAGGCAGCACTCTCCGCCTGAGCCGGCCGCCGCTCAGCCACCGGCGAGAGACGAGGGTCACGCGGAAGCAAGATCCCGGCCCGCAGGAACAACGAGGAACGCGCCCGACAGGATTCGAACCTGTGACCTTCGGTTTCGTAGGCTGGGAGTTCGAGGCAGGCTAGAGCGGTCCTAGGCCGATCTGTGACCGGGATGAGACCAAGAGACCGGGCGCGCTCGCGATCAGACCTCTATGGACCGGGGCCCCTCGGGTCGGGCGTATTCGCCAGGCACTTGTCACACGGCCGCAGCAAGCGTGTCAACTAAGCGCCACACGCCGCTGCTGGGATTTCCGGGGGTAGGCGTACCGTCACCGCGATGTTTCTCATCAAGGCGCTGAGCCCGTTCACGGGCGATCTCGAATCCGTCATCCAAGGCAAGCAGCGCAGACTCCGTAAGTCCTTTTTCGCAGCCCAGGTTCTGTCGCGCAGCTCGTTGAGCACCGGCGCGCTCGATGTACGCACTTTGCGGTTCAAAATGGAGGAGGAACCAGAGCTCGATGCAGGGGTTCGAGATTGCCAGACTGATCCCCTGTTGAGCGGCAAGCTCGATGGCCTCTTCGAGGCGAGGATGCTCGTCAACATCGAAGACGCACCAGACCTCATCGTGGGCGCGGCCGCGACCTCGGCGCTCGGCCCGCTCGTTGGCCGCCTTGGTTCGAGCGGCTCGCTCAACAAGCGCCATTGGCGTTCCGCGAAAATCGTGAATCTCAACATTGACACTGCGGCGGTGGCGACGGTGCCAGTGAGTCAGGTACTCCTCCTCGGTCACACGACCCTCAACAAAAATAAGAAACTCTCGACGGCTTGGTCGCGCTTTGAGTGGGCGGCGCGGCGCCGCCATTAGCTCTGCGGGTCTCCCGTCGGCTCGGCGATCTCCTCCAGCCGGCGACGGGAAATGATCGGCGTAGCACCGTAGCGACCAGCAAGGTAGCGTCGCGCCACCGCCTCTTCCCGACGCGGGGCGAGGTCAGCGAGCGAGTAAAGACGGGTGGCGCCGTCATCCTCCTTCTCGGTGAACCAGACTTGGTCACGGCCAAGTGGGCGCTCGGCCGAGTCCCCCATCAGGGTTACCTCGTGGGAATTGAAGATCAGCTGAGCACGGCGAGGATTGCTATGCGGAGATTGGAAAAGATCAACTAGGAGCGCCACCAGAGTGGGGTGCAAGCTCGACTCCAGCTCGTCGGCCAGCAACACAGCGCCGTTCCGCAGTGCTTCGAGCACCAAGCCAATCATTCCAAACCAAATTAGGGTCCCCCAGGACTCTTGGCCAAGATTGAGCTCAACCTCGTGTTCTCCCGAGCGATGCTTCATCCGAAGCTCAAATTCGTCGAGTTTGAACTCAGGCGCCTCATCTTCGGCATCCTCCCCCCGAATTACTTCCAGCATCTTCTCGAGCTTTTCCTTGAGCTCCGGCTCGAACTCACGGCGGGCCACATCGGTCACGCCCAGGTCGGCCTCACGCAGGAGTGCAAGCACCTGCTCCCGGCGATCCTCTTCCTCCAGCAGCTTTGCGGTGATTCCCTGGCGGGCGCCACGCGTACGAACGTCGGCGTATAGGAGATTGCGCTGGAACCATTCATAAAGCGGCAGAAACTCGGGGTGGTTGGTCGCTGCCGCAGTGGACAGAAACAGCGCATTAGGACGAAGTATCTCTTCGGTCGCCCGTCCCCGCGCTCGATAGCGAGAGCCGAGCTGAATCTCATCGTCCTCCCGGCGCAGCAACAGGACAGCCCTCCCCCTCGGATAGCTCCGTGCCCACTCTTCGATAATCCGTTCCGAGTCGACTTTGAAGCCGTACTCGTGCCGAACGCCATCCAGCACAAGATCAATCGCATAGGTCGAAGGCTCCTTCTCGTCTCGGGAGCTGAGCAGAAATGGGTTCGCTGGCAGGGGACTGCCCGGACTACCTTGCCTGAACGATTCGAGCACAAAAGCCCGCATTTCAAACATGGCTTGCAGCACGTTGGACTTGCCTGAGGCATTAGCGCCGAAGATGCCGGCTACTGGCAGTACAGAAATCGATCGCCCATCAGCGCGCCAGGGAATCTCCCTTGGTACCCCCTTCTCCGCGAGACGAGTCGCGAGCAAGGAGAACTCGAAGGGGTCGCGGAACGAGCGGACGTTCGCAGCTCGGAACGCGATCAGCATGGAGATCGAACTCCCCCTCGGGAGGGCCTCTTTCGACGGCGTCACAAGATGAGTATCGCGGAAAAGCTGCATGGACCTAATTAAGACCCGACGGATGGGCGATCTCTCCCATGGACGCAGCATTTAGCGGATTGCAAAATCAGAGATTGACTTTATAGACGCGAATTGGGAGTCTAAACACCTGATTTTGCAGAAAAGCTGCGGAATTCATCTTTTCAGTCTGTATACTCGGGATGAAAGCTAAGACCGGATAGCTGGATCTGTCAGCATCCCGAAAGGAAGTTGCAATGAACGAAACCCATCAAGAGCAGGTAAAAGAGGGGCCGGGCGGCAGCGGAGGCCAGGGCGAGCACAGCAAGAAAACGAAGATCGTCGTAAACGGCCGGGAAAAGACCGTCGAGGGGAACGAGATCTCGTACGAGGCGGTGGTGCCACTCGGGCTTGACCCCGTGCCCACTGGACCCAACGTCTTGATTACCGTCACCTATAGCGACGCGCGCGGTCCACAGCGATCCGGGACGCTGACCCCCGGCCACTCCGTCGAGATCCGCAATGGGACGCGCTTTAATGTCGTGGCCACTGATAAGTCGTAGCCCCGATCTGATGCGCCTCTTAGAGGAGGGGTACGAGATTGGGATCTGCGGTTCTCATCTGCTGGTCGCGCATGTTCCCTATGCAACCAGCGAGCGACAGGTTGCCTACGGAACCCTCGTGTCAACCCTGGAGCTGGCCGGTGACACGACGGCACGCCCCGAACGCCACGAAGCGTATTTCTGCGGCGCCACCCCCTGCGACAGCAGTGGCGAGCCGCTCATGAAGATCATCAATGAGAGCGTGAGCAGGGAATTAGCACCGGAGTTGGTCGCTGATCACTTTTTTTCGGCCAAGCCGGCGGACGGCTACCGCGACTACCACCACAAGATGACCTCCTACGTGGCGATGCTGGCTAGCCCCGCCCAAGAGCTCGACCCACAGGCGACTGCCCAGACCTATCCGCTCGTTGTGCCCGATGGGGGCGAGGAGGACATCTTCGTCTACCGCGATACCGCTTCGGCGAGAGCAGAGATAGAAGCCCTGACTGCCAAGCTCCGGATTGGACCGATCGCGATCGTCGGTCTAGGCGGGGGCGGCGCCTACATCCTCGATCTCGTTGCGAAGACGCCTGTGGCAGAGATCCACCTCTTCGACGGTGATCGGTTCGGCCAGCACAACGCCTTCAGGGGCCCGGGAGCGGCGGGCCGTGCCGAACTTGAAGCCCGGCCACAGAAGGTCCACTACTGGAAACAGCGGTACTCGCCAATGCACCAGAAGATCTTCGAGCATGACTACTTTCTCGACGAGTCGAATGTCGGCGAGTTGCAGGGGATGGCATTCGTTTTCGTCGCTCTCGATAACCCGGAGGCGAAGCAGCCGATTATCGCGGAACTGGAGCGCTCTGGGCTGCCTTTCATAGACATCGGCATGGGGGTCTACGAGGTTGACGCCTCACTTCGGGGGCTGGTGCGAGTTACTGCGTCGACCCCACAGATGCGCGAGCACGTCAGCGAGCGGGTGTCGCTGGGACGCGGCGCTGGTGGCGGCGACTACGACCGCAATATCCAGATCGCTGAGCTCAACTCGCTGAACGCCGCCCTAGCGGTAATCCGATTCAAGAAGTACTTCGGCTTCTACGCTGATGACGCGGGCGAGCACAACAGCATCTACGTCCTGTCCGAGAATGAACTCCTGAGCGAGGATCGGGTATGAGGCGCCGCGAAGAGATCCGCGCCGAGTTCCTCGAGGTGATCCCCGACTCTCTCGAAGAGGGTGTGCTGTACATCTCGATTCCACATGCCACCGCCCTCCACCGCTGCCTCTGCGGCTGTGGCGCCGAGATAGTGACGCCGCTTAGCCCCACTGATTGGGAGCTCACCTATAACGGAGAGAGCGTCTCGCTTAGCCCCTCAATTGGTAACTGGAGCTATCCCTGCCAGTCGCACTACTGGATCCGTCGCAACCATGTGCACTGGGCACGGCGCCTGTCGGCGCGCCAGATCGCCGCGGTGCGCGAGCGCGACCGTCGCGCAAAGCAAGGCCTTCCCACCCCAGATGAGGGGCTATCCCAAACGGGACCGAACGAGGAGCTGGTCTCGAATACGGGCAAGTTTCGACGGCTGTGGCGGCGACTGTTAAATCGCTGAAGCGAGACACAGGCAGCCCGGGCCGGGGTTTCGATTCCCTCCCCTTGACGATCATCCGATCAGCCCCTGAACTTCGCCAAAGCTCTCTCCGGTCGAGTGCGTGTAGCGCGCCAGCATCGTCTCAACCCGGTGCCCACGATCTCGGCCAGGTCGGCGTCGTTGACGCCAGCAGCGCGTAGGTGGGTGACCAATTTGGCCCGTTCACCCTCCCTCCGGCTCGTCGGGCAGTGCCCGCCGCTCCAGCTCGGCGCGAGACTTGGTCGTGAACGCCCCTGCCTCCGTGGTGCCTGGCGTCCAGACGATGCCCTCGATCAGCCCGCCTGGCGAAATCTCAAGAGTGGTGGCCAACTTGACGAGCGTGTCGATGCGTGGCATCCGCGCTCCTCGCTCAAGCAGGCCGA
Organism: uncultured Solirubrobacterales bacterium; assembly: GCA_963716735.1. Taxonomy (GTDB): domain Bacteria; phylum Actinomycetota; class Thermoleophilia; order Solirubrobacterales; family 70-9; genus VRUE01. The sequence goes on along the minus strand of OY970321.1, from coordinate 2,299,163 downwards.
TCTCGGTCCGGTGAAGCGAGGCGCGTGCGCCGACCTCTTCCTGGCTGAGATCGGCTCGCCGGCGGGCCTGGCGGAGGTTCGTGCCGAATCGCCTGGCGACTGCCAGGTCCACGGCCATCAGCCTTCCTCCAGCCGGGCGAAGTAGAGCGCCGCGCGGGTCGGCAGGACAAAGCCGTCAGAACAGCGCAGAAGGCAAGCGCCGACGAGTTCGCGGATTGCGCGCTCGACGGCGTCCTTGGCCTCGAACTCGACCGGGCCGTCGTTGAGCGCCCACGAGACCTCGGCGACCGTGAGCTGGTTGGGGTGCTCATTGATGAGGAATGCCAGGACGGCGCGCTCGGCCTTCGCGTCTTGGGCGGCAGGACCGGCGGGATCGTGCTCCGCGCGATCCGTAGGGTTGGGGTCAGCCATGGGGAGTCCACTCTCCTTGTGGTCAGGCCCTCGGTTGGCGTTGACGCGCCGCCGGGGGCCGCTTATTGGAGCCGGTAGCTCGCTACCGTTCCCGCTGCGATCGGCCTGGGTTTCCTATGCCGATCGCCACGGGGCCGGCGACTCCACTCGCGCGGCCCCACTTATGTTTGACGCTGGAAGCCTACCAAGGATTCCGAACATATTGTGAATCCACGCCAGACCCCACACCCTCAGCCCGCCCTGGGCACCGCGATCCGCGAGCTTCGCCACAAGCAGGGTGCAAGTCTCAAGGCGCTAGCGCCGGAGGCAGGGATCACGCTGAACATGCTCTCGCTGATCGAGCGTGGCGAAGCCAACCCAACCTGGGAGACCGTAAAGGGGATTGCCGCCGCCCTCGGCGTCTCGATGGGCGACCTCGCCAAGCTCGCTGACAAGTTCGCCGCAAGCGAAAAATGAGACCAGGATGAGACCACGGCCTCGCGGAACGCCTCGGAATCACCTAGAAGCCCACGGAACGCAGATTCAGACCCGAAGCCGCGCGAACGGCTCTGCAATAGGCAAAGCCCGGCCTCACCCGGAACGAGAAGGAACGCGCCCGACAGGATTCGAACCTGTGACCTTCGGTTTCGTAGCCCGAGCCCGTGGATCGGCTGGACTACGTGGAGCCCGGTTTCAAGCGGTTTCCGGCGGATCGAGTCCCGCTGGGATCGGCTGGAATCTGTGGGGCATGTTGCCCCAGTTGTTGCCCCAAGACCACCTAGAGCAACTAGTTCCGGATTTCGGTCCTAATGCTGATCTCGTTCAAAATCGGCGTGTAGAGATCAACCCCTTGCTCCCCAGCATCGATCGTGATGACCAGGGAGTAGCGCAATGGTGGATCCCCGTCGATCTTTCTGTCGTGCCACCAGCCCTGGACAGGCCAGACCGCAATGGCCCGGGAGCCGAGCAACTGGGCAGGGCTGAGACGGGCACGATCTGATTGAACCGTTCCCCTTCCCCTCGCATCACGGCCCAGATCCCAAGGGATCCGCTCGGCATCAGATTTGAATTTCTCACCATCTTCCCGTTCCAGCTTGTTGATCCGCTTACGAAATTCAGCCGGAGGCTCAAGAGGACGCTGCATCTCCCAGCGCAGACCCGCCGACATGTATCGCACGCCACGGGTCTCATTCGGCTGAGCAAAGTAAGCGAGCGTGACGCCGAGCTCAATCTCGTTGTCACCAAGCGATTCAAGGGCCTCGTCTGGCATCGGCAACTCGTGAAAATGCATTTCGCGTCCCCGCTTTTTCTCATCGGGCACGTCAAGCCACCGGAGAGGATGCAGTTTCCCCTCAAAAATCACCGTCGGCCGCGCGTACTCAGACCAGGTGGCTTTTTCCAGGGAAGGAGCGCCGTATCCAACTGCTCGAACTAGATCCCTGCGATCGGGAAATTGGCTGCGCATAGCAGGAGTCCAGCGGGCCGAGTGAACAAGCAGCGCGCGAATCGTCTCCGGCCGACGCGTCGGATTGGCCTGCCAGATCTCTGCAGCCAGACCAGAGACCTTTGACGTAGCCGCAGAAGTCATCGAGGCGGTCGTCAACCATGGTCCCGTTGCATGGCCCCGGGCGGTGGTCAGCAGTTGCATCGTCTCATCAGCGCGGCAGTCGTTGGCGTCCGCGCTGAGGTTGCCGCCCTCAATCACCAGGTCGGGCTTTATCGCCCGAGAACCGCCGACATCACATCGAGAGAATGGGTTCAGCTGGCCAACTGCAGCTAGAGGTTTACGGCCGGTGCTGCCAGGGTCTAGCGTGGTCAGATCGGTGATCGCGCCGACGGTGACCGTGTTGAGCGCCTCTCCGGGTGAGGTCAAGCCAGAGCTGAGATTGGCGGCGAAGTAGTCGCCGGGTTTGGGCATTTTGTTAATGGGCTCGTTACCTGCGGCAACGCAGAAGAGACGGCCGCCTCCGGCGAAGGACAACGAATCTACGGCGACGCTCCAGGGCGTGGAATCTCCGGGTTTGCTAGTGCGTGCGCCCAGGGGGAGATTGAAAATCCGGCGTGCTGCCGCTACCTGCTCGGCCTCCAAAACCGCGTCCCGGGTGCGTTCGAGCATCGGGTCGGGACCCGGGTTTTCAGCGCCGCTGTGGATGCGAACGTTCTGAAGGCGGCAGCGCGGCGAGACGGAGTCACCCTGCTGCAAGGCGGCGCCAAGATCGCGGTAGGCAGCAAGCCCAGCCATCCTGGTGCCATGCCCAGCGAAGTCGTCAGAACTTAGATCGCCAGCGATGGAGGAGGAGCCAGGGCCGATAAAAAGTGGCTTGAGGAGTGGATGAGCTTCAGAGACACCGGTATCAAGCAGGACGACGGTTGAAGCGTTCTCGGGCGGATCGGCTACCTCGGGAACTTGGAGCTCGTTCTTTTGTAGCTCAAGCATCTGGGGGACAATCGTCCGCTGTGGCGGCCCGAGGTGGAAAACCTCGGGGAGCTGAGTGGGCAGGTCACGCAGGGCGTCTTCCGAGAGCTTCAGGAGATAGATGTCGTGCTCAGTTGCACGGAAGGCCTGCAGGTCGCCAGCCACCGTCGCCCCCGGCATCAGCTCATGTTCATCAAGGAATTCCTTGAGCGCAAGCTTCCGTCGCTCCCGTGAGTCGGCATCATCGCGCTCGCCACCACGAATCCAAACCTCGACCCACTCCGACTCTCCTAATGCATCCTCCCGCAGCCAGCCATCGCTGAGGTCAACGAGCGTCGCGGGCGCCAAGCCTTCCAGAGGAGCGATCAGTGGACGGTTTCGAGGCTCGCCCTTCTCCGTCGTGTCCTCGACATCTCCATACTGAGCGATCTTCCTCCGGAGTGCCCTGGCTTTTGGCCGCGAGGTGTAAACGAGGGCGCGGCGCTGCTCGTCGTTGTAGTCAACCAACTCCGTATCAGTGTGCTTGTCAGAGAGGCTCTCAACGCGCGGATCAGACTCTTTAGCGAAGCTCGCTGCATAAAGAAATCCTTCCGAACGCTCTGGCCGAGGCTCGGAGCCAATCTCAGCAAGTCGGTGCTCAAGCGTATTGAGCTGTCCCTGTAGATCCTCGGCGTGAACTCGCGGATCTCTCATAGGGATCCGCCGCTCTAAACCCGGGAACCCAGGCTGTACATGTGGTTCAGGCTCCGGCGGTGGAAGCGGTAGGTGGTTGAGTTCGTCTGCCATCTACGCTGCCGGAGTACGCTGGCGAGCAATCTCAGCAAGCGCTGCAGAGACATCGGCAGGACGCAGGGACTCTCGACCGTCGAGGACCATCTCCTTGACCGCATCGACAACGGCGACAGTTACATCGGCGTATGAGAGCCCATCGGCTTTCTTGGCGAGTTCGCCGACGGCCCGGGCATTGAAGCCATAGGTGGCGGTGCGGAGGCTGAGGAGAGAGCTGAGAGCTTTCCGGCTAGGCAGATCGAGGGGAACGACATCGTCAAAGCGTCGAAAAAGAGCGCGATCAATCGAGCCGCGCTCGTTCGTCGCTGCAATCAATATGGAGTCACTTTCGTCGGCATCCAGCAACTGAAGAAAGGTGCTGACGATACGGCGAGCCTCACCGACATCATTGTCGTCGGCGCGGTGCTTCCCAATCGAGTCAAACTCATCGAATAGGTACACGCCGCGTTTGTGAGCGGCCTGGGCGAATATCTCGCTAAGAAAAGTAGCCGTCTCACCCATGAAGCGTGAAAAAAGGGTCTCTACACGGACGCGAAAAAGAGGAAGGGAGAGCTCTCCAGCGAGGACCCCAGCCCCAAGCGTCTTGCCGCAACCCGGAGGACCATGAAGGAGGAGGCGACGGCGCGGGGGCAGACCCCATTCGGCAAGCCTGCCAACCTGTTGCTGCTCATTGAGGATGCGAGCAAAGGCACGTTCTGCCTCTCCCTCGAGGACGATGTCACGGAGACTGAGCTCGGGGTAGGAGGCAGAGAGGATGCCCGCCAGATCCCGCGAGGGTCGCATGATCGGAGTCGGGCTCGCGAGCGGCTCCGAGGGGGGCTGATCGAGGAGATCTCGGATTTTGCCTGCGGCGAGTCGATGCCCGGATCGCGCCTCTCGGGAAGCGACCTGGAGGGCAATCTGGCGGAATCGATCAACGTCCCCGGTGACGTGGGCGCGGATCAACTCTTGGATCATCTCTGCGGTAGCCATGGCGAAAGAACCTCTGTCTAGCGTAATTCAGTTCCCGGTCGGTCGAGAAGGATGAACGTTCCGCTAGGTGCGACCTTCTAGATCGAGCGCGGGGGCCTCATCCCCCGGCAGCAGATGCGTGTAGCGGGTCAGCGTGAACGCGGGCGAGTGGTGGCCGAGGGCGCGGCTTAGCTGGAGCAGGTTCGTGCCCTGGCTGAGGTGGAGGGAGGCGAAGGTGTGGCGGAACGTGTGGAAGCCCGCCCAGGGGGCGCCGACCCCCTCTGCGAGCGGCTTGAGGACGCGACGGCGGAGGTTGTTGGGGTCGAGCGGGCCTCCGGCTTCGTTGGTGAAGGCGAGGGCGGTCGAGTCCTGGTCGGTCTGGGTGGCGAGATGATCGCGCAGGCCGACCGCCACGGAGGCCGGTAGGCGAACCTCGCGGCGGCCGTGCCTGCTCTTTGGCGGCTCGATTCGTTCGCGGACGATGGCGCGTCGGACGCAGACCTCAGGCTCTGGATCGTCAAGCTGAAGGTGGAGACGCTGGAGGGCGATCGCCTCGCTGATCCGGAGGCCACAGCTCGCCAGCAGCTCAAACAGCGGCCGGTGGCGGTCGGGGGTCATCGCCAGAATCGCGACGAGCTGCTTGCGGCTGAAGACCTTGATCTCATCGGTCTCGCCCGTCACTTGCTCGCGGTGGGGCAGCGCGAGGCCCTGGGCAGGGTTGTAGCGGATCAGACCCTCGCGCTTGGCAGTTGCCAGCGCTGCGCGGATCGGCATTACGGCGTTGGCAATCGTGCGATCGCTGAGGCGCCTGCCTTGCTCCTCCTCGTCGGCGAGCCAGTCGAGGAAGCGGGCGAGCTGGTAGGTGGTCAGCTCGGCCAACTTCAGCCTGCCGGAGAAGTACGGGCGGGCGTAGATCCGGATCAGCCGACGGTATTCGTCGCGGGTGTTCTCGCGGAAGCCGCGGCGACCCTGGCCGCGGTAGCGCTTGACCCACTCGTCCAGGTAGCGCAGGAACGTGATCGTCGTGCGCTCTTGCAGCTCGCCGCGGTCACGGTCGGTCTCGCTCTCGCGCTTGATCCGCCGCGCCTTCTCGTAGGTGCGAGCGCTGCGCTTGCGCTGCCTGCCGGCGCTGCGGAAGACGCAGACGTAACCAATCACGCCGCCGTCGGCACCGAGCCGCTTGAAGACGCCCGGCGTCTTGGTCTTGACCAGCCGGCGCTTGTCGCCACAGCCTGGACCGGCCGCAGGGGCCGACGTATCCTGGAAACTGCTCATGAGCTAGTACCTCGTGAGCCGGGGGCGGGCCGTTTGCGCGGCGCCGCCCCGTTTTGCGTTGTCGGACAAGACGTTAACAGGAGGGATTGGGGGGGCGTCTCAGACCCTGCCGGAACAGTTCGCACTGCGGTTCGCTCTGTAGTTCGCACTGAGGTTCGTTCTGCGGTTCGCACTGCGGTTCGTTCTTCCCAGGGCATCAGCACCGCAAAGCCGCTTGCCGTCTGGCATTGCGACGACCGCGCCGCGCTGACTTCTATACGTCGAGATCGATCCTTGTCGAAAGTGCGCAATCGCTGCTGAGCTTGCGGGGCGCCCCGCGTTCGTCAGCCTCGCCGTGGCTCTGCTGATCTTCGCCCTATCGGTGCCACCGCGCGACTCGTCATCACTCGTCGCGCGTCCGCCCTTCGTTCGGCGATGGGCATACCGCGATCTCGTACCGCCCCTCCCCCGTACCGACAAAGCTTGGCCTGTAGGCGATGCCGTCGAACAGGTCGGCGGGTGGGACCGAGAGCGCGCCGCCGAGCCTGACGACGACATCCAGAGTCGGGACATTGACCTGCCGCTCATACTTCCGGATCGCGTCGCGGCTGAGCGAGGCGCGGATCGCCAGCCCTTCCTGGGTGAGGCCCGCACGCTTGCGGAGACCGATCAAGTTCTCGGCGAACCGGGCCCGGAAGGTCACGGCATCTGCTGCGGCTCGGCCACCTCGAAGCGTCCCTCCACGACCTCCACGTGTCCCGGCGTCCACTTGATGCCGGCGAGAAGGTCCCTCACCGGGACCGAGACGGCGCCCGCGAGCCTGACGATCGTGTCGACCTTCGGCGTCCGCGCTCCTCGCTCCGACAACCCGATCGCCGTGCGATGGAGCCCGGCGCGAGAGCCGAGCTCTTCTTGGGAAAGTCCGGCGCGCTTGCGGCAACGGGCGAGGTTGCGGCCGAATTGGGCGGCGACCTCGGCTGAGTGGTTCACAGGAGCAGCCCATCGGGGATCTCGGGCGGCCCGGCCTTGACCTGGGCCGCGACGATCACACCGCAGCGGCTCGTATGCCCGCCCTCGATCGTCCAGCGGTCGCTGAGCTGACCCGCGGCCAGGACCGGGGAGCCGCCGCGCAACTCTTCGATGTCCCGCCCGGAACGACCGGCGGGCACTTCGACCAGAAACGCGGCGCATCTCCAGAGCGACGGCGGGTGGTCGGGGTCGATCACTGGGAACTCGACTCGCAGGAGAGTGACGCGATCGCCCGCCGGGTTCCGCCCCTCCTGGGGGTCGGCGCTCAGCCTGCCGGTGAGGACGGCGTGGTTGATCTCCGGCGGGGCCGGTGCTGGGAACGGCGCCCGGTGGTCTGCGGCACTCATATCGACCCCCGGCGGGTGCGGAGCTCGAGCAGCAGCTCCGTGCCCGTGTCGAGAGTGAGGTGATAGCGACGGCGGCTCGCTTCGTCGTCTTCGCGGGATTCGCGCTCGTCCGTCCGCTCAGTCAGCGCGCCCCTGGCGTCGGCTCGCAGGCGCTCGAAGATCGCGGCCAGCTCCCCGGACGGAATCGTCAGCGGGACCTCGGAGCGCTCGTCGGGACCCCAGCCAAGGTCGTTGAGCAGGCGGAAGTCCTCGGCGAACTCCCTGGCGAGCCGCCTGGCCGTGTCGAATTCCCCGCGGTCGATCGCAGTGCGCACGTCGCCGAGGGCGCCCAGATGTTCGACCAGGAACCCATAGACGGCGTCTCGCTTCTCGCCCGTGAGCGTGGCGGTTGGATGGTGCATGGCGTCTCCTTTCGGTCGGGCACCGAAAGAGCCGCCAGGGATGCCGCCGTCGAAACGCCACGGCGGTACCGTCTCTCTCGCATCGAAGGCTTCTACTTCGGTGCCGGCCCCGGGGCGTTAGCGCGCCGCCGGGGCGCTTCTATTCGCGTTTTCGCGGCGAACGTAGGTGGACCAGCAGCCCGGCGCAAGGCCTGGGATCAGACGTCGCTCCGACCTCACATTGCCCCAGGCGTTGCCCCAGCGACAATCTCGCACTATTCGAGTGACCCCCGAAAACGCGGAAACCCGCTTCACAAGCGGGTTTCACCGAACGCGCCCGACAGGATTCGAACCTGTGACCTTCGGTTTCGTAGACCGACGCTCTATCCAACTGAGCTACGGGCGCCTGTTCTGCGATGTGGTCGCGTCACGCACAGGCGTGCGAGAGTGGCATGTTAGTCCGCTCAGCGCTTGGGCGGCGAGGAGGGCTGAGGCGGGTCCTTTCCGCCCTGGACCGCCTCTCCACGCTGGCAGATAATGCTTTGTTTCCGGGTAGCGAAGCGTCATGATGGTCCGCACTAACTCAAATGGCCCCCCACACTCGATAGCGCCGATGTCCCCGCGCAACAATCAAGTCCCCCTCACGGCCGCCTATCAGCTGATGGCCAGCTACTTGGTCTGGGACCTGCGGGACCTCCTCAAAGACGGCAAGCTCACCGACAGCAACGCGCGCGAGCGCCTCGACCAGTTCATCGAGCTCCTCGACTCCGGCCTGCGAGCGGTCAACCCGGCCTACTCGGCGTCAGGGGGCTCGGCCAAAGGCCGCGCCCGGGCGGAGCGGACGAAACGCCTCGCGTCGCTCAACCGGGACGAAGAAATGCTGCGACTGATCGACGTCGCCTATGGAGAAGAGGAGCAGCCACTGCGCGACTGGGCGCAGAGGACCTCGAAGATCCTCACCGGGGTCAAAGAGAACGACTGGATCAAGCCGACCGCAAAGGGCGACTGGAAATTCATCGAGGCCGACGTGGAGCCCTTCCTGCGACGCCTGCAACGGATCGATCAGGACGAGACCTTCCGGTCGCCGAAACGCTCGGGGCTGCTGCGCCGGTGAGCGCGGGAGGCACGGCGGAGGAGTCGGCGCCGCCGGCTCCCGAACCCCCGCAGCTGGAGGGCCTCTCGCAGCGGGTCCTGCGCCGGGCCCTGATCAAGATCCGCTACTTCCGCCAGGAGCTCGACTCGCTGCGCTCCACCTACGCCGAACGGGAGGATCTTCCCGGGCTGCGCACCCTGATCGACGCGATGAGCACGATCGTCGCCGAGGCGGAGCGCGAGGTCACGGTCCGCTCGAGGGACCTCTACGCGAGCCTCGAAACCGACGGCGACGACGAGGAAGTAAACGAACGCTTCTGCGACATCGTCGGCGGCCTGATCAACGCGCTCGAATACACCCTCCCCAACCTCCTCCAGACTGTGCGGGAACCGCATGGCCGCGAGATCGAAGCGCTGACCCTCCCCTTCACCAGCTTGGTCGAGAACCTCCTGCGCGAGGAGGCGACGATCGAGTTGATCTTCGAGCCCGACGACGACTACTCGTACGACCTCTCGGTCCTCGACGAACTGCGCCAGATCGCCCAGAAGTTCACCTCCTCGCTGCGCGACCTGCTGGGCGACCTGCCGCAGCTGATCGCGATCACCTATCCCAAGCAGCTCGAAGCGGAGACCCTCGGGCACGTGATCATCGCTCACGAGATCGCCCACACCATCGTCGACCACGAGCCTCCGGGGTTCGACGGCCCGCCGATCATCGAAGCGATCGAGGACGCGATCACCAACCACTACGACTCGGTGAGGAAGGCGATCGAGGGGTCGGGAGTGAGTGAGAAGGACGTCGACGGCAGGACCACCGAAGCGATTGACCGAACCCGCCGCTGGTACGAAGAGCTCGTCTGCGACGCACTCGCACTGGGCATGGTCGGGCCCGTGTACGTCTTCGCCCTGGCCGATTTCGAGTTGGCTTCCAACCGCTGGGCCCAGATCCGCGGCGGGCCCGGCTACGGCACCCACCCCGGCCTCACCTGGCGCCTGCGGCGCGCGATCGCCCAAGCCCTCGACGAATACCTGCCCGAGGATTCGACCGGACCGGTCGCCACCACGCTGCGCCGCAGCCTCAGCGATCTGGAAGAGACCCTCCCGCCGGTCGAGGACCAGATCTCCCGGCAGGAACGAGACTTGATCGACGCCGCCCTAACGAGGGTGGAGGAGGAGAAGATGGTGGCCAAAGTGCTCGGCCAGGCCCGCTACCTGCCGAGCTTCCTCGCCGGAGAAGGAGAGCTCGTATGGCAGAAGCTCCAGGCGGGCATCCCTCCGGCCGAGCGAATCAAAGCCCGCGACCCTGGCAAGCGAGCCCCACTCGAGAAGGTGCCAGAGGACTGGTCGGAACCGATCGGGTGGCAGTCGATCTTCAACGGCGCCTACGCGTACTGGCTCGCCGGCGAGGCGCTCTCGACGGAGCACGAAGCGCTGCGCACGATCCCCGAAAGGCGTGGAATCGCCAAGGACTGGATCAAGTTCAACTCCTACATTCGCGGCAGCGTCGAGCTGGCCAACCTCCACATCCAACTCGGCGAGGCACGCGAACGGCTCGACGGCCTCAACCACCCGGAGAGGAGCTGATGCTCTCCAAGCTCGAGATCGCGGCCCGGCTGCTCGACACCGACAGCGAGTTCGCCGTCACCCCGCTGGTCGATCCGCGGCAAATCGGGGACGCCAGCCTCGACCTCCGCCTCGGCCCCGACTTCGTCGTCATGCGGCGCTCTACGGGGGTCGCCGCCTTCGACCCGGCGCGCGTCGACGAGATCGCCCAGCGGGTGCGGGACTACCAGGACTACGTGCGGCGCCCGCCCGGAAGCGCCTTCTACCTGCACCCGGGCGAGTTCGCGATTGCCCGCACCCTCGAGTACATCACGCTGCCGAAGGAGATCTCGGGTCAGGTGGCCGGTCGCTCTTCCTGGGGAAGGCTGGGCCTGGTCATCCAGACCGCGCCCCTGATCCAGCCGCGCTTCCAGGGGACGATCACGCTCGAGCTGGCGAATGTCGGGACGGTGCCGATCGTGCTCTACGTCGGACTGCGCATCGCCCAGGTGATGTTCTTCGAGGTCGTCCGCCAGCCCGGCGGTGGGGGCGGTGAGGCCGAGGAGCGCGCGGAGGAGGCCGGGGCCGGAGAGGCAACGGCGGGGGAGGAGCGTTGAGCGTCGACGACCGTCGCTACAACAACCAGTTCCGCCCCGAGTTCTCCCGCCTCCACCGGGATAAGGACCTGCGCTGGGTGGTTCCCTTCTCGGTCCGCTACGTGATCGGCATCAGCGGCGAGCGATTCGCCGGCAAGTCCTCGGCCCTGGCCCACCTGAGCGAAAAGAGGAGCTTCGAGCTGTACAGCCTGGCGACGACCCTGCGCGAGGAAGCGATGAGGCTCGGGGTGCCGCTCGAGCCTCGCTACCACCTGCAGGACTTGGGCGACGAGCTGCGCGCCTACTTCGAAGACCCCGCCTACCTGGCGCGCAAGACGTTGCGGCGCATCCACCGCGACCATCTCGACCAGCGCGGGGCGATCGAGCCGATGCGGCGCATCGCCGTCGGCGGCTTCAAACGGCGCGAGGAGCTTCGGCTCTTCGAAAAACTTGGGCGCTTCGCCCACCTTCGCATCGTCGCCTCCGACGAGTGGCGCCTGCACCGGGCCCGTGAATCCGGGGTCGGCATGAGCGAACTGAGCCATCTGGAGCCCGTGCCGGACGACCTCGACCTTGAGATCTTCAAGCGGGAGATCGACAGCCGCGACCTGCACGGCCACGACAACCCCTGGACCAAGGGCTTCGGCCAAGAAGTCGAGGGGCTGATGGAGGAGACCTCGGTGACCCCGGTCGACAACAACGCCACCCTCGCCGATCTCAGCCGGTTGCTCGACGAGAAGGTCCGGGCGCTGGACCAGAAATACAGGGCCTTCAGCGCCTAGCCGAAGGGCCAGAATTACAGGGGCAGGGACCTTTTCGCGCCGGGCTCAGGCGGCGAGGCTCTGGGGCGACGCCTCGGTGCCGGCGAGCGCCGCGTCGATCTTCGCCTGGACGACGTCGATCGCATCTTCGATCCTCGGCCGGGGGAGATCGGCTTCACGCCGTTCGATGAAGATTCGGGCGACGAAGGCCGTCGCGAAGGAAGGGCCGATGTGCTCAACGTCGGAGAAGTCGAGGATCAGCTCATTATCACCGGCATTACGGCGAGCCTCCTCCTCCTCGAGTTCAGCGAGTAGACGGACAGCACGATCCTGGGTTGAAAAAACCGATCCTCTCTGTGCCATCAAGAAGCGCATACCGTCCTCCTTTTGATCCTCACCGTCTTGACCATTGACGGTACATCACCGACCTGTCGTCACCGTTTGGCGCGGTCCCGAGAAACCACCGTTGCCGCTCGACGACAGTACGACCTCCGCCCACGTGCCCGGCGTGCGGGCCCCGACGATCCGCGCTTCGCGACGGCTCGTCGGATAACGGAGGATGACCCTACCTTCACCGGACCAGATGCGGAGCTCCGACCTCGCACTTTCCGCCTCGCGGATCGCGTCGATCAGGTCGGGCAGGCCCTTTCCCCGTCCTTTGCGGTCGATCGAGGTCACCCCCCGCTCCAGGGCCTTGTCGATCAAGCTGGCCTGATCGAGCCCGGCGAGCTCGGCATTGGCCTCGCTGAGGCGCTCCGGGATCCCCTCTCCGAGGTCGCCGACCGCCAGCACCAGGCGGGCGCCGAGTCGCTGCACCAGGAGGAACATGCCGTGCTTGCTGCGGCCGTGGGTGCAGGCGTTGTCGCAGAGCTCCGAGAAGGCGCTCATCACGGCGTCGCTGACCGAGGCCACGTGCGCCGGATCGTCCTTGAGCAATCTCTGCAGCCGTTCGCCCAGCGGGTCCACCTCCTGGGACTTGGCTATCCGGGTCACCGGAATGAGGACGTCTGGGCCGCAATCGCAGGGCTCCAACTCCATCGCCTCGGCGAGGCCAGTGCGAGCGAGGTAGTTGCGCACGGAGGCGTCGGTTGGAGGGACGATCTCGAACGGCACCTCCGCCTCCTCGTGCACCGCCGAGGATGCCGCCAGGCGCAGCGCCAGCGTCGGCTCAGCGAACTCGAGCTCGCTGAGGTCTATGCGCACCCCACCCGGCGCGGCCTCGTGCAGGGGCACCCGCTCGCCCCAACGGAGCTGGGGATACCGCCCGCCACGCAGCCGCATTTCGAGGCTGCCGGGCTCCCCTCCGTTGGCGACCGCCGCCTCAGAATTCTTCTTCGAAGACACCGAACTCCCCCAGGCCCGATCGGGCGCGGCCGCGCTTGCCAACCTGCTTGGTGCCCCTGCCGAGGAACCGCTTCACTCGTCGCGCGAGGTAGAGGGGAGTGGTGTTGTCGCCGAATTCGTAGTCGAGCCCGTCGCCCTTCCGCACCAGCTCGACGTCTCCCTCTGCCCGCGCCAGCGAGAGCGCGTCGGCCCCGATGCCGGCGGAGACAGATAAGTCAGCGCTAACGTCCCGGTCTTCAGACAGCAGCATCATCATCTTCTCGGCGTGGACCACATGGGTGACCAGTCGCCAGTCCCTCTGCCACTCTCCCGCCTGATGGAGGCGCAAGATCTCGTTGTCGATGCGGTCGAGGCGCTCCATCGTCTGCTCGCGACTGCGCTCGACCCGGAGCACGAAGCCGTGCCTCCGCTCGAAGGTCAGCCGCAGAGCGCCCCCCAGCTTCAAGCCGGGATGGACCGGGACCGACGCCCCCACTCCCGGCTGCACGCTGATCGAGCGCTTGGTCGCCCAGCCCCGGTTGCGCAGGTCGGGTTCGCTCCGCACCTCGAAATCGCAGCCGAGCTCGGACAGCGAGAGCCGGCGCTCGGGCGAGCGTCCCTCGAACACGACGATGTCGCCCACCTCCAACTTCCTGGTCGGGGGCCAGGTCGCGAGGTAGTGGATGCGCCTGTAGATCTCTTTCGTGTAGGTCTTCCAGCTAGGAGCCATCGGGGGATGGTATGCGCCTCGTCACTCCAGGCCAAATAGCCGAAAACTGTGCTGTTTATTACAGCCCTTTTCGACCGCCGCGAGACGGCCGAATGGCGCTGGTCAGCGGCCTTGGAACTCGGCGTGGCCGGGGCCTTTGTCCAGGAACGTCTTGACGGCGCCTTGCAGGTCCTCGGTGGCGAAGAGATCGCCGGCGTCGTCGCGCACCGCTTGGTCGGCCGCCGGGATGCCGCCCTCGCGGAAGCGGCGCAGGATGTGTTTGGTCATCGCGTGAGCCTTGGTCGGGCCGGCGGCCAGCTCGGCGGCGTAGGCGCGAGCGCGGCCGTCGAAGCCGTCGTCGTCGAAGAGAAGGTTGACCACGCCCCAGCGCTCCATCTCCTCCGCGCCGAAAAGCTCACCGCTGATCACGAAGTGGCGGGCGCGACCGCTGCCGGCGCGCTCGGCCAGCCGCTGGGTGCCGCCCATCGAGGGGGTCAGGCCGACGACCTTCTCGACCAGGCCGAACTGGGCCGAGCGGGCGGCGAGGATCAGATCGCAGCCGAGGGCCAGCTCGAACGCCGCGGTCAGGGTGAGCGCGTGGGCGGCAAAGACGACCGGCAGCGGCAGCGCTTCGACCCGCTCGACGGTGCCGATCAGCTCGTCCCAGAGCCGGCTTGCCTGCTCGGGGGTGAGGCCATCGAACTCGTGCACGTCGACGCCGCCGGAGACGGCGCGACCCTCGGCGCGGAAGAGGAGCGCTCGGGGAGGATCGGCCTCAACCGCGGCGACCGCGGCCTGCAGGTCCTCGAACAGCCGGCGATTGAAGAGGTTGAGCGGCGGACTGTCGAAGGTCGCGACAGCAAGGCCCGCCTCGTCGCGGTCGAGCCGGACGAGGCTCATGCCTCGGCTGCGGCCGGCTTGTTCAGCCGCACGTGCCAGTGCACCGTCGCAGTCGCGACCTGCGTGCCGGAGCCGTCGGCGAGCTCGACCTCGCAGGGGAACTCGACTTTGCCCTCGGCGTCGAGGGCGGCGAGCGCCTCGGCGGCCGGCACTCCCAGCTTCGCGGTTGCCTCGATCGGTCCCTTGGCGATCTTCTTGTAGGAGATCTCGGCGCTGCGGGCGAGCGGCGTCACCTCGCCGAGCCGCTCCGCGAAGGCACCGACGAAAGCCGCACCGGAGGCCGCCTCGGCGACGGTGAAGAGGGCGCCGGCGTGCTGGGAGCCGACGTGGTTGGTCAGTTCCGGGCGCTCGGGCAGCACCACGACCGCCTCACCCTCGGCGACGCTGGTGATGTCCAGGCCGAGGAACCCGGCAAAGGGCACCGCCTGCGTCATCCCCTGCGCGATCGCGTCGAAGTCGGTCACTGGCGCGGCAGCCTACCGGTCAGGGGACGCGATGGACCTCGAACAGGTTCGTGCCCAGCTCCTGGTCCGGCATGCCGGCGACGATCGCGATCAGATCGCCGGACTTGGCGACGCCATGACGCACCGCCAGCGAGGCGCAATCGTCGAGCAGGCTGCGCACCTCGGCCTCGTGTTCGCTGTGGATCGCGGTGACGCCGAAGAGCAGGTTCAGGCGGCGTACGGTCTCGGCCCGCGGCGAGATCGCCAGCACCGGCACGTTGGGGCGGTGGGCGGAGACGAGGCGGGCGCTGCGGCCACTCGTCGTGGGCACAACCATCGCCGCGAGGTTGAGCCGGTAGACGGCGCCGACCGCACTCTGAGCGACGGAGTCGGCAACGTCCTGGGTCGCCTGGTCGGTCCGGGTGAACAGCCACTCGCCGTAGGGAAGATCGGGCTCGGTGGCGCGAGCGATCTGGTCCATGACCCGCACCGCCTCGATCGGGTGCTGACCGACCGCGGTCTCCTCGGAGAGCATCACGGCGTCGGTGCCGTCGAAGATCGCGTTGGCGACGTCGGTCACCTCGGCCCTGGTCGGGCGGCGCTCGGTGACCATCGAGGCGAGCATCTGCGTCGCCGTGATCGCCGGCTTGGAGCGGCGGCCCGCCGCCCGGATCAATCGCTTCTGCACCACCGGAACCTGCGCCAGGGGCAGCTCGATCCCGAGGTCGCCGCGGGCGACCATGATCCCCCCGCTCGCCGCGCGGACGATGTCCTCGGCGTTCTCGGCCGCCTGCTGCTTCTCGATCTTGGCGATCAAGGGAATGTCGGAGCCGAGTGAGTGCAGCTTCTCGACGACCGGCTCGAGGTCGGCCGCAGTGGAGACGAAGGACATCGCCAGCAGGTCGATTCCGTTCTCCACGGCGAATTCGACCCAGCCGAGGTCGCCATCGGTGGCGGCGCGCGTGGTGACGCCGGGGATGTTCATCCCCTTGTGGGAGGAGAGCGTGCCCCCCACCTCCACTTCGGCATCGACCCCGCCATCCTCGGGCTCGCGCACACGCAGGCGGATCGACCCGTCGGCCAGGTAGACGAGTTCGTCCTCGCGCAGCGAGCCGACCCCGGGCCAATCGACCGGGATCGTCTCCGCGTCCCCCTCGACCGCCCGCGCCGTCAGCTTCACGTGCATCCCCGTCTCCAGCTCGGCGACGTCGTTGCGCAGCTCACCGATCCGCAGCTTCGGCCCGGGCAGGTCGCCGAGCACCGCGACCTCACGCCCGGCGCGCTTCGCCGCCGACCGGATCGACTCGATCGTGCGGGCGTGGCGCTCGCGATCGGCGTGGGAGAAGTTGAGCCGGAAGACGTCAGTACCGGCCTCGATCAACCCCACGAGAATGTCGTCGTCCCAGCTCGCCGGGCCGACGGTCGCGATGATCTTCGTGCGCCTGCCGTGCATGGGTCACATGACTGTAGAGATTGTTGAATGTGACTTGCTGAATGTGACATCGATCTGTGTAACACTGATCGCGTGACCCAGCTGGCCGACCCCGTCGATTCCGTCGCTTCCATCCCGACGGCAGGGCCAGACGGACTCGTGGGCGAGGCGGCACCTTCACCAGCCGGTCCGCTCGACCCCGGCGAGGCGACCGGCCTGCCGGAACCGCCGGCGATCATGCAGGCGCGACTGCTCCAGACCCTGCGCTTCAACCAGCGTCAGATCGAGTTCGTCTTCCGCGCCCGGCGCGAGGTGGGCGAGGTCTTCCGCATGCGCAGCACGCTTCCCGGCCCAGGTCTCGTAATCACCAGCCACCCCGACCACGTGCGCTCGCTCTTCACCGCCAAGCCCGAGCAGGCGCCCTCGCTCACCGGCGAGTCGCCGCTGCTGCCAGTCGTCGGCCCCAACTCTGTCCTCACCGCCCTCGGTCCCCGCCACATGCGCCAGCGCAAACTGCTGCTGCCGCCCTTCCACGGCGAGGCGATCGAGCAGTACACGCAGATGATCGCCGACGCCGCCGAACGCGAGATCGACCGCTGGCCGATCGGCAAGCCCTTCGCGCTCGCGCCGAGCATGCAGGCGATCACGCTCGACGTGATCATGGCCGGGATCTTCGGCATCGAAGGAAGCCCCGAGCGCGGAACCCCCGAGTACTGGCTGCGCATCGCCACCAAACGGATCGTCGCCGCCTCGACCTGGCCGCTGGCACAGGTCAGCGAATTGATCAACCTCAACCGCGAGGAGGCTGTCGGCCTGACCCGGGTCGGCCTCGAGCTGCTCGACCGACCGACCTACGCCGTGATCGAGCAGCGCCGCCGTGCCGAGGACCTGGACGAGCGTCGCGACATCCTCTCGCTGCTGCTGCAGGCGCGCACCGAAGACGGCGAGGCGCTGAGCGACAAAGAACTGCGCGACGAGCTTCTCACCCTTGTCCTCGCGGGACACGAGACCACCGCCAACCAGCTGGCCTGGACCTGGGAGCGACTCGTCCGCAACCCCGCCGCTCACGGCGCCCTGCGCGACGCCGTCCGCGGCGAGGGCGACGCGGCCGAGCAGGTCGAGGCGACGATCGTCGAGGCGATGCGCTCGCGGCCGGTGATCCCGATCATCGGCCGGCGGGTGAAGGTCCCGTGGCGCCTCGGCGCCTATGCGGTCCCGGCCGAGACCCCGCTGACGATGAGCATCCTGCTCGTCCACCACCGCGAGGACCTCTACCCCGAGCCATTCGAGTTCCGGCCCGAGCGTTGGCTCGGCCGCAAGCCCGGCACCTACGAGTGGATCCCCTTCGGCGGCGGCATCCGCCGCTGCCTCGGCGCGGCCCTGGCGATGGCCGAGCAGCGCGTCGTGCTGGAGACGATGGCGCGGCGCCTCGACCTCGAGGCGGACGATCCCACACCCGAGCGCGCCGTGCACCGCAACGTGACGATGATCCCCTCGCGCGGCGCCCGCGTCGTCATCCGCTCCCGGCACGCCTGAGCTTACGACCCCGGGGAGAATGCTAAGTTTCTCCTAACTAATGGAGAGGAAGAGCATCAGGATCTCCGCCGCAGCCGTCGTGGCAGCGCTTTTCCTCGCGGCTCTGTCGGTGGGTGCCGGCAGCGCCGTCGCCTCACCCACAGCGACCACCGGCGTGGCCACGGGCCTGAAGACGATGGAAGCGACGCTGCGCGGCAGCGTCAACCCGGAAGGCGCATTCACCGAATACCAGTTCGAGTACGGCACCACGACCTCCTACGGCGAAACCGCGCCGATCTCCCCCGAAGCAATCGGCTCGGGCAGCGAAAGCGTCGAAGTGGACGAGGAAATCGCGGGACTGGAACCGGGGATGATCTACCACTTCCGGGTGATCGCGATCAGCGAAGGCGAAAACACGAACGGCGAAGACCAGACCCTCACGACGTCCCTGGTCGAACCCCCCAGCTTCTCCTTCGCCTTCGGCTCCAAAGGCGCCGGCGCCGGGCAGTTCACCTTTCCCGAGGGGATAGCCATCGGCCCCGGGGCCGGCGTATGGGTCGTCGACACCCACAACAACCGCGTCCAGAAGTTCGACTCCAAAGGCAATTTCCTGGGTCAGTTCGGAGAAGAAGGCTCCGGCGCCGGGCAGCTCACATACCCGACCGACATAGCCATCGACCCCAAAGGCAACATCTGGATCGCCGACTCGGGCAACAACCGAATTCAGCGCTTCACCTCCAAAGGCAAATTCGCGGGCCAGTTCGGCGAAGAAGGCTCCGGCCCTGGGCAGTTCATGTTCCCCGCCGGGGTGGCTCTCGATCCCGAAGGCAACATCTGGGTCGTCGACTTCTACGACGACCGCTTCGAGAAGTTCGACTCCGAAGGGAGCTATCTGGGCGAATTCGGCGGTGAAGGCATCGGCCCCGGCAAGTTCTACAGGCCAACCTGCATAGAGGTCGACGCGGAAGGGAACGTCTGGGTCGCCGACACCTTCAAGCGCAACATCCAGAAATTCGACTCCGAAGGGACCTACCTGAGCCAGCTTGGCGAAGAAGGCATCGGCGCCGGCCAGCTCGCATTGCCGGAAGGCTTTGCCTTCGACGCCGAAGGGAACGTCTGGGTGGCGGACCTGGGTCTCAACCGTGTCCAGGAGTTCGACCCCGAAGGCGCCTACATGAGCGTGTTCGGTGAACCGGGCTCCGGCGCCGGGCAGCTCTCCTATCCGATCGGCATCGATTTCGATCCGGAAGGGAACGTCTGGCTCGTCGACTCGCACAACCACCGCGTCGAGAAGTGGTCGTTCTGATCGCAGGCGGATGGCCTACTAGTGGGTGTCGAACAGGTTGAACTCGCCCTCCGTCCCTAGAGTGATCGATGCGTAGACCTCGAAGATCGTGGACACGACAGGGTCAACGATCTCGACAACTCGGAACTCCATGCTCCGCACGCGTTCCTTGGCGCTGGTGAAATACGGGTCGAATCCTTGGGTCGCCGCGAGCTCTTGGCGAGTCCCCGTGATATTGAATCCGGCTTTTATTGCTTCTGACTTCGCGATGTTGAAGGCAAACGGCGCAGAATTCTGGGGCGATTTTGGTTGCGTGTGCTCTCCGAGGCGGCGGTTCGCGTTCCGCGTCCGCCCGATATAGCGGTGCACACTCTCCTCGGTAAACAGATAGACGCCGGCAACGTTTGGGGCCGCTGGTTTCCTCCCACGCTGATACCTCGGTGCGGCAACCAGGGCATCGAGAAGCGTCGGAAGTTGCCTCTCAATCTCTCGAAAGCGCTCCAGTGCCAGATCCTGCCCAGTCGGCCTAGAGTGATGGCTCAAGCCCGACTCCGATCGCCTGCTCGGAGCCGGATGCGATTGGTGCCGTCCGTCGTGCCCTCAAACAGCTCCCGGTATCTCGCGGCTCGGGCGCGGACCTGTCCTGGCTGAGCTACGCCCCGATCTCTTCGCCTATAAAGACCTCGCTCGTAGATGATCCGAGCGAGTTCGTGCGCCGGCATCCAGTCGCCGCCGCGCTCCTCCAAGACCTGCTGCATTGCGCTGTGCAACGTGGGCCGCGCGGGGCGATCCTGGTCACCCCCAATCACCTTCGCCACCCTTTGGAAGCTCAGGCCGAGCGGCTCTGCCATTTCCCTGGCGCTCATCCCACCCTCGTAGTGGGCACGCCGAATTAGCGCATTCCGCTTCGCCTCCGCCAGCGCCAGCGCTCTCCTTGCTTCCGCCTGCCTCCTGGCCGCTGCCCGGAGCTCGACCTCAAAATTCATTTGTCTATCATAGACGACAAATGAGCACCCCTGCTCTGAACTAGGCTGTCCTGTCTCCTTCACCACCGCCAGTCCTGGTGGTTGTCGGGCGTCAAGGCCGAAGGCAAGACCCCGCCGGGCCGAGCGATCCGGGCCTAAGTCCGTACCGACGTTGATGCTTCTACTGGTGGACCCCGTCGCGCCCACCCGCTCGGTCGCGGAGATAGCTGAGGATCTGAACGATGCCGAGCGCGGCGCCGATCAGCCCGGCAGTCGTGCTGTTTAGACCGAAGAAGGCGATCAGCAGCAGGATCAACGGGATCAAGCCGAGGGTGTGCCAGAGCCAGCGCGAGAGCGACGCAGCCTGTCGCGCCTCCCTTATCCGCGTTTCCTGCTCCTGCGCCGCCATCTGGCGCTGCCGCTCTTCCCGCTGTTGAGTCAGGGCGACCTGTCGGCGTAAGGTAGCGTCGAGGTCCCTCTGCCGCGCAGCAAGGTTCTCCTGTTGACCCTGCAGCCTGCGCTCCAGCGCCTCGGCTTGGGCGATCAGCTTAGCCGGGGACTTAGCCATCCGCAGTCAACCTTCACGTCCCCTGGTCAGCAGCTCCTCCATCGCGGTGCGGGCCAGCGTCAACGCCTGCGTCGCGGTCTCGTTCAAAGCTTTCTGCTCCGCTCCCACCTCCGCGATCTTCCGGCGGATCTCATCGAGCTCTACGGCGCTGCCGACCCCCGTGTCGTTTGCGACCGTGACGCCGGCGACGCTGATCGAGCCCGTAACGATTCCGAGGATCGCGCCGATGAGGACGACGCCAACGCCGACAAAAAATCCGGTAACCACATGTTGCGCCCAGCTCGCCGATGGCCACCAGCTCGCGTCGGGAGCAGCGGGGGCCAGGAAGATGGCGCCCACCACTCCAGCTGCTATCGAGAGCCATGGCCAAGCGTGCCGAAGGACCCCGCTCACAGCAAAGGACAATAGATCAATCAGGAAACGTCAACGTCGGTTGCCGGGTTTCAATAGGCGCCCTGAACCTACTGCTGAGCGGAGAGGGAGGGATTCGAACCCTCGAGAGAGCTTGCGCCCCCTACTCGCTTAGCAGGCGAGTGCCTTCAGCCACTCGGCCACCTCTCCGGGGTGGAAAACCATAGCGCCGGGCTCCGGGAGATGGCACGGTTAGTCTCGAAGCTGTGAATCCGGCCATCGACCAGACGCACGAGCGCTACGAGCAGGTCTTCGCCGAGGTCGAGGCGCCGTTTGCCTTTGTCGACCTCGACGCGATGGGGGCCAACGCGACGGAGATGCTCGGGCGGGCCGGCGGCAAGCCGATCCGGGTGGCGAGCAAGTCATTGCGCTGCCGGGCGCTGCAGGAGCGCATTCTGCGCAGCGATCCAGGCTTCGCGGGGCTGATGACCTTCACCCTGCCGGAGACGCTCTGGCTCGCCGAGCAGGGGTTCGAGAACCTGCTGCTCGCCTACCCGACCGCCGACGTCGAGGCGCTGGGCGAACTGGCGCTGCGCTCGGTCGCCAACCCGGAGGGAGCGCCGATCGTGATGGTCGATTGCGCCGAGCACCTCGACGCGATCGAGTCGGTGCTCGGCGCCGGCGCGGCGCCGGTCAGGGTCTGCATCGACATCGACGCGAGCTGGTGGCCGCTCGGCGGGCGGGTCAAGGTGGGACCGAAGCGCTCCCCATTGCACTCGGTCGAGCAGGCCGTCGCCCTGGCACGTGAGATCGACCGCCGCCCGCAGCTCGAGCTGGCGGCGCTGATGGCCTACGAGGGCCAGATCGCCGGGGTCGGTGACCAACCGCCAGGGCAACGTCGGCGTGGCGCCGCGATCCGCTTCATGCAGCGGCGCTCGGCCGCCGAGCTGGCAGAAAGGCGCGGTGCGATCGTCGCCGCGATCCGCGAGTTCGCCGCGATGCCGATCGTCAACGGTGGCGGCACCGGCAGCCTCGAGCTGACCGCCGCCGAGGAGGCCGTCACCGAGGCCACGGCCGGCTCCGGCTTCTACGCGCCCGCCCTCTTCGACCACTACAGCCGCTTCACGCTCACCCCGGCGGCCGGCTTCGCGCTGCCGATCGTGCGCAAGCCGGCGCCGACTGTGGCGACCGCACTCGGCGGCGGCTACCTCGCTTCCGGCAGCGGCGATCCGGCGCGACTGCCGGCCCCCTGGTTGCCCACCGGGCTCCGCCTCGATCCCGAGGAGGGCGCCGGCGAGGTGCAGACTCCGCTCACCGGCCCTCCGGCAGCCCAGCTCTCGATCGGCGACCGCGTCTATCTCCGCCACGCCAAGGCGGGCGAGCTGTGTGAGCGCTTCAACGCCCTGCATCTCATCGAGGGAGACGAGATCGTCGACGTGGTTCCCACGTATCGGGGCGAAGGCAAGTCCTTTCTCTGACGAGTTTCACGCTGAGCCCCCCACAGGGGCAAAACGTGAAGCTCGTCTCAGGTACCGAGGACCCGGGTCGCGTACTCGTTGGCGAAGACCCGATCGGGATCGAGCTCGTCGCGCGCAGCCTGGAACTTCGTCCACTCCGGATACAGCGGCTCCAGGGTCTCCGCGGTCTGGAAGTGACGCTTGCCCCAGTGGGGGCGACCGCCGCAGTCGCGCATGATCTCCTCGACCGCTTCGAAGTAGGGTCGCCACTCCATGCCGCGGTACTGGTGCACGGCGATGTAGGCGGTGTCGCGTTCGTGCGAGGGACTGAGCAGGGCGTCATCGCCGGCCGCCACACGCATCTCGATCGGGAAGAAGACCGGGTAGCGGTTGGCGCGCACCCACTCGATCACCCGTCGCGCGGCCTGCGGACCGTGCTCGCGCGGCACTCCGTACTCCATCTCGGTGAAGCGGACCCGGCGCTCGCTGGCGAAGACACGATCGCTGCGGTCGGTCGTCTTGCCACCCGAGGCCAGCGCCGCGGCCAGGCGAGAGAGGTTGGGAATCGCCCTCGGGACCAACCGGCCGGCCGCCGACAGTGCCTCTAGCGCCCAGTTCTCGAGCACGATGTCGTTGAGGAAGGCGGCGGCCCGCCCACGGGGCCTGGGCGGCCCATCGACCCGGTTGCGCTCAAGCACCAGCGCCGAGTCGGCATAGGGAAAGGTGAAGAGCTCGAAGTGGTCGTTGGCCTCGGCACGCTGGTCGAAGCTGTCGAAGACCTCCTCGCGCGGCTGGGGACTGTCGACGCGAAGCAGGGTGAAGGCGGGCACGCAGCGCAACGTCACCGCCGAGATCGCGCCGAGGGCACCGACACCGACCCGCGCGGCACGCAGGAGGTCGGGCTCGGTGCTGTCCAGCTCGCGCACGCTGCCGTCGGCACCGACCAGCTCCACCGCCTCGACCTGAGCGGAGATGTTGCGCAGCTTCGCGCCGGTGCCATGGGTGCCGGTGGAGATCGCGCCGGCGATCGTCTGCCGGTCGATGTCACCGAGGTTCTCCATCGCCAGGCCGAGCCGGTGCAGTTCCTCGTTGAGATCGGCGAGCGTTGTCCCCGCCCAGACCTTGACCAGGCCGGAGCCGGGGTCGACGCCGGCCGTGCCCCTCAGCGCGGCAACGTCGATCATCGAGCCGTCGGTCATTGCCGCCTCGGTGAAGGAATGACCGGCTCCGACAACGCTGACCGTGCGCCCGGCTCCCGCAGCCGCCACGATCGCCGCGGACAGCTCTTCGCGGTCGCGTGGGCGAACGACCTCGGCCGGCGCGCACCGCTGGTCCCCCGTCCAGTTGTGCCAGGTGGTGGCCACGATCTGAAAGCTAGCCGCTCTAACCCTGCGCCGGTTGCACCATCGGCGCCACCAGGGAGCGGTAGGCGTAGGCGGAGGTGACGACGAGCAGGGCGGCGATCGCGAGGCTGGGCAGGGCATATCCGGCGGCGCCCGCCACTCCCCCGCCGGCCAGTGCGCCGGCCGTCTGCCCGGCCGCCCAGGCCATGTTGGAGAGGCCGGCGGCAAAGCCCTGATGGAGGCCGCTCAGGTCGGCCGTCTCCGAGAGTGTCGTCAGGGCCGGAGCGAAGCAGATCCCGGCACCCAGCGCGCCGAGGATCAGGGCTCCGAGCACGGGCCCAAGCGCTTGCGCGGCCGCCAGAACGACCATCGCGCAGGCGCAGATGCCGATCCCGATCACGAAGGGGATACGCCGGCCGACGCGGTCCGAGTAACGGCCTACGACCGGGGCCAGCCCGGCCTCCAGAGTGGCGCCGGCGATAAAGCCGCCGGCGATCGCCACGTGCCCCCCACCGAGTTCGTCGATACGCAGCGGCACCAGCACCTCGACCGCACCGAACATCAGCGAAGGGACGGCGACAAACGCCGTTGCCGTGAGGATCGGCCGGGTGAGGATCGTCGCCCCCACCTCACGCAGCGGCTGGCGCTCGGGTGGGCCGGCTTCCGGTAGGCGCGAAGCGAACGCGGCGAGCAACAGGACGATGCCGAGCACCGCGCCGAAGACAGCCTCCGTCCCGACCTCAGCCGCAATCGCACCAAGAATCGGGCCGACCAGGGCGCCGGCCACCGCCGTGCCGAGGGCCGTTCCGATCACCGAGCCACGTCGCTCCGGCGGCGCCGTCGTGATCAACCAGGTCAGCGCCCCAGACCAGATCAACGCCCCCGCAACTCCCTGGGCAAAGCGCGCCGCGTCGAGCAGGACGATCTCGTGGGCGAAGCCGAAGACGAGGCTGGAACAGCCGAGCAGCAGCAATCCACCGATCACCGTGCGACGCGGCCCCGCCCAGGTTGCCACCAGGCCGGCGGGCAACGAGGCGAGCAGCGTGCCGGCCGCGTAGGAAGCGGCGAGAACCCCGGCTTCGGCCTTACTCAGGTCGAACTCGGCGACGTAGTCGGGCAGCAGCGGGGCGATCGCCGCATAGAAGGCGACGTCGAAGAAAACCATCGTCGAGGCGAGGATGATCAGCCGGCGCATGCCCCTATCCAATCACCAGTAGAGCTTTTTACTCCATGCCCTTACGTCCATACATTTGCAGCTAGCATCGACACATCGTCTGAGCCCCGGAGGGGTGGCAGAGCGGTTGAATGCGGCGGCCTTGAAAGCCGTTAGATGCCTTCGGGTGTCTCGTGGGTTCGAATCCCACCCCCTCCGCTTATAGAGCCGAATCTGGCTCTAGGTCGGCTGCAAGCAACCCAGAAGGCAAGGGATGGGTTTGAAACTCAGGCAAGCTCTCAGGACGCTCTTCGCGGCATTCGCTTCTGCGCTTTGCCTCTGCGCGTGTGCAACGGAGGACGCGCCGAAGGACGCGCCGAGTTTGAGCGAGATCAAAGAATTCCGGGCCTACCCGGTCTACTACTCCGGTAACTCCGTAGCTGGGAACTCTCTAATAGAGGTTTTCGGAGACCCCACTCAGTACAAAGACAAACGAGACACGGCCTGGATTCTCATCTACGGCGATTGCAATGCGGATGAAGGCGGTTGTTTTCCCCCACTCCAGATACACAGCTACAGCATTTGCGCTCGCGGGGCAGGCCTGCGTGAGAGCCGGCTATTCGATTTACGCGGGGCCAAGGCGACCAAGACGATGCGGGGAAGCGGAGCTGGCTTGGAAATCTTCACCGGCCGAACAACCGTGACGATCGGCGCCGAAAACCAAAGCGTCCTCAACTCTGCCGTGCAAGCCCTGAGGAACGTTCGTGAAAAACACCCCCCGTCTTCTCTCCCCCCACCAGCACCCCAGTGCCCGCCTCGCTGAGCGGCGAGAGGCTCGCTGCTAGCCGCTTGGGACTATCGCGCGGGCGCTGTACACAAGGCGGCGTCCGTCAGGAGACCAGCTGAGCCCAAAGATTTCTTCGCCGGAAGTTCAAAGAGGCCCTGCGTTTTCGTGCCGTCGCGTCGGATTTTGCTGACGCTGCTGTCTTCGCCTGCATAGCTGATCCAGCGACCGTCGGGAGTCCAAGCCGGCGGCTGGCCTTCCGCAAGTAGATCGCTGGTGAGGAGCCTCACCTCGCCACTCGTTGCAGAGACCAGGAAAAGGCCGCGACGACCCTGCACAGCAGCATTCAGGGCCAGCTCACGACCATCCGGGGACCAGGAGAAGTAGGGGCTGAGGAGATGCGTGAGCAGACGCCGTGGCTTTCCGTCGTTGCGAGAGGCAATCCAGAGGCTTGCATTTGGGCTTTCCGGAACGATTGTGAACGCGATCCTCCTGCCATCCGGAGAGAAAGCCGGTTCGGAGATATAGCCATCCATTCTCAGGAATATGTCGGGACGGGCGTTGAGGCGATTCAGTCGAAGCAATTGGGAACGCTCAGACCCCGGCCTGCCGTCATCAGTCGGCTGAGGCTCCAAGATCAAGGGCCAACCCTGGGGCCCCCAAGTCGCGCCAGAAACGTGCAGATCGAGATTGCGCGTGCGCAGATTCTCACCGTCTGCATTGACAACCGCGACGCCCCCTCGCGCTTTTGGCCTGGGTCGGGTAACGATGTGGATCGCCGAGCCATCCTTCGACCAGCCAAGGCGGCATTCGCAGGACAGGGCTGAATTGTCGATTCCCGGCACGTTGATCCTGCGCTCCAGGCCGCCGTCAGCCTTAATCAGTTCGACCCTGTCGTGAGGCCGGGATCGCGAACAGCTTCCCATCGGGCGACCACGCTCCGTATTGCGCCCCGTCGGGGAGTCGTAGCGCCCACTCCGGCGTGTCCGGATCATCGCCACAGCCGAATGTGAAAAGCCCGGCAATAAAGATCGCTGCCAAGGAAATAAACATGCGAGTCCGGTATTTCACGGCGGGGCAGTGTAGCCAACGTTCTCCCAGGCAACGTCCAGCCGCATGAGGGATGGAGACATCTGGTCAAAGGTTGTTTTCCTTACGTGCCTCGAAGAAGAGGAATGGACCGGAGCGCTCGGTATTGCTGAGCTCGAGGCCCGCATCGGCGAGCCAAAACTCGATTTCGGGCTGAGTGCCCAGCGGACCGAAATCGCCCACGTGCGGACGGATCAGGAGGCGCTGGCGCAGGCTGCCACGGCCGCGCACAAAGGAGGAGCCGACGAGCCGGCCTCCCGGCTTGAGGATTCGAGCCGCCTCGGCGACGGCAGCCCGGGGATCGCCGAAGCAGTGCAGGCCCCAAAAGGAAAGAAACAGATCAGCGGTGGCTGCAGGCAGTGGGATCTCCGTCGCGTCGGCTTCCACGAAGTCGGCGCTCGCGAGACCGCGGGCGGCGGCACGCGCACGAGCGCGACCTAGCATCGCGGGCGAGAGGTCGACCCCTACGTAGCGGGCGGCGCCGTTCGAGGGAATCGCGCGCAGCGCCGGCCCCGCCCCGCACGGGCAGTCGACGATCGTGCTTCCGGCCGGCACCGCGGTCGCCGCCGCCATGCTTTCGTAGTACGGCATGGTGTCGCCACCCCAGACGAACCGGCTGATCCGACGGCTCAGGCGCGGGCGCTCCATATAAGCGCTGTAGATAGCGCCGAACGGCGAGGCGTAGAAGTCATCGCGCGACACCTACTGGAGACTAGGTTACGTTCTCGCTTCTCGGTGTGCGAATGGTCACCCACGCTAACCGGGTCCACGCAGGATCGCCGCTCTGGCAACCGAACTAGGTGAGATGAGCCGCGAGCGGTGGAGGCGACGGGCGGAGCGCGCCAGGGATGCCTTCGGGTTGGTCCTGCTGCTGATCTTGACCACCTATGTGCTCGCCTCGGTTCTTCCCAACCATGGCTGGTCAGCGGTCCTGCTGACGATCGTGGTCGGCGCCACCTCGGTGGTCGCCCTGACCAGCTCCCATGCTCGGCCTGTCTTTGTTCGGCGGGCGTTGATCCTGGCGGCGATCGCGACGCTGCTGGCCATCGTATCGGCGGCATTTGGAGGCCGGCTTTGCCTCAACGCCGCCAACTTCATCGAGATCGGGCTCCTGGCGGTGGCGATGGCCGCGGTCCTGCGGCGCGTTGTCGCCGGCGACAACGTCTCCTCCCGCACGATCCTGGGCGCAATCAGCGTCTACACCTCCCTCGGCATCCTCTTTACCTGGGCCTATGGCCTGATCGACCGGATCGAAGGCGGCGGTTTCTTCGGACCCGGCGTCGCCACCAAGGGAAGCGACTTCCTCTTCTTCAGCTACACCACGCTGACCACGACCGGATACGGCGATCTGGTTCCGACCGGGCAGATGGGCCGCATGGTCTCCGGGCTGGAGATGATGCTCGGCCAGATCTTCCTGGTGACCCTGGTGGCGGGGCTGGTCAGCCTTTGGCGACCCGGCGAGGGACTGCTGCGGCGGCGCGAGCGGCGCGGCGGCGGCGAGCCTCCCGCCGAAGCGCCGGCGCCCCGCTGAGGGGCGCTACTCGGAGAGCTCGACGCGCTCGATCTTCTGCTCGTCGAGGGGACGGTCGGAGCCGTCGGTAGCAGTCGCCTCGATCGCATCGACGGTCTCCATGCCGGCGGTGACCGTGCCGAAGACGGTGTGCTTACCGTCCAGCCAGGGTGCCGCCTCCGTGGTGACGATGAAGAACTGCGAGCCGTTGGTGTTGGGCCCTGCATTGGCCATTGCCAGCGCTCCGCGGACGATCTTGTGCTCGTTGATCTCGTCCTCGAAGGTGTAGCCGGGACCACCGCGGCCGGTTCCCTCCGGACAGCCACCCTGGACCATGAAGTCCTTGATGACCCGGTGGAAGATCAGCCCGTCGTAGAAGCCGTCTCCCGCGAGCTTGCGGAAGTTCTCCACCGTCTTGGGGGCGTCGGAGTCGTGCAGTTCGAGCACGATCTCCCCGGCATTGGTGTGAAACGTCGCCTGTGACATGGCGCGCACCCTATCGATCAACCCGAAACCCGCACCGTGACCGGGCGGGACGCTCCCGGAGCGTAAGGCCAGCGCTCCTCCGCAAGGACGACGGCGCGCAGGCGGATCCGGGCCGTTCCGGTGATGTAACGGAACCGGTAGCTGGCGTGGAAGCGACCGCTGTGATCGCTGCGAGTGACGAGGACCGGCCGCCAGATCCGGCCCTCGTTCTCGAAGTACTGGATCGCGACCAGCTTGCCGCGTCGCGGCAGCGGCGCTCCACGGCTACGAACACGCCCCCGGAGCCGCACCGACTGGCCGGTTCGGAGGCTACGCGGGGTGGCACTGAGACTGGCCGCGCCGCGCACGCGCAGGGCCAGGGCCGGACGGCGTGCCGCGTCTAATCCCGTACCGCCCGGAAAGACGACGGTGAGCCGACGAGAGGGACCGGCCTGCAGCGTGAGCTTGAAGCCGCCGTGCTCACCGGTCTCGATCGTCTCGACCCGGCGGGGCATGAGAGCGCCGTGCGAGGGACGGGAGACGACACGCAGCCCCCGTCCGGCCAGCCCCGCCCCGTCGGCGTTCAGCAACCGCCCCGATAGAGCCGCCCCGGCGCCGAAGGGCACCGTCACGCTCGATCCGTGGCGATGTCGCCAGCGCAGCACGGCGAAGATCCGGGTCTTCGCTCCGGGCACCAAGCGGGGTGACTCCTTCTGCCCCGTCGCCGGCCGACTTGGGCCCACCGGGGGCGGGGTCTTGCGCAGCGCCATCTCGGTGCCGTCCGCGCGCCGCGTGGTCGATGCGACATTTCCGGCCCCGTCGACGGCACTGGCGCGGAAGACATAGGTACCGGCTTCGAGGCCACTCGGGGGCGCGGCGATGAGGCTGGCTTTGCCCAATCCGCCCCCGCGCTGCAGTTTGGTCGGCAGCCCGATCCAGTGCTCGGCGTTGAGCCGCCGATACTCGATCTCGCCGCCGGCCGGCCCCGAGTGCTCGTCGCTCACCACCGCGCTCACCGTCTGGGGCAGCTCCGGCCCGGTTGGGTCGGCCACGGTCTCGAAGGTCACGCCGGGCGGCACGTCGTCGAGCCGCATCGGGATCTCTATCGCCGACCCCGAGTCGGCATTGCCGGCCTCGTCGCGCAGCCAGACGTGGAAGGCGAAGATGCCCGGCCGGGGCAAGGTACGGTCGGCGAGCGAGGAGATGTCATGCGCGGAGGCAAGGTTGACCCCGGTGTCGTAGCCGGCCGGGCCGGTGATGCGCCAGTAAGCGCCGCCAATCGGGCTGGCGGGTCCCTGGTCGGGGTTCTGCCATGAGAAATCGAAATTGTCGACATGGCGCCAATCCACACCGCCTGCCAGGGTGAGATTGCGAGGCGCCGCCGGGGGGTGGTTGTCGATCAGGACGGTGGTCGGGAACAGGCAGGCGCTGTTCCCCGCGAAATCGGTCGCGCAGCGCTGGAGTGCATGCGGACCGTCGTTGAAGTTCGTCGTCTGGACCGTGACCTCGTCCGCGGCGCCGGTCGGACACGGCTGCATCCGCGTCGCCCGCCACTGGCCGTCGATCATCGCCTTGGCGCACGGGTACTCGGTCAGCCCCACGCGGGCGCCGTCGAGGAGTGTTTCGCTGAAGCGAACCCCGCCGCCGACATCAGTGTCCCAGTAGTTGACCCGCTGCGCCCCACGGCGCCAACCACCGGCCGCCAGATCCGCACCCGCATCCCCCGGCACCGGCGTATAGCCATCGAAGACGGTGAGCATCAGGGCCCGCAGCGCCGACCAGGAGTCCGGTTCAATCGAGCACCACTTGTCCTCCCCCCGGGCGCAGAGCAGCCGGTCCTCGAGCGCGGGCTGGGGGATCGAAAGGGAGAAGGCGAAGTTACGCGGGGTCGTATCGGTCCCGCTCGCGCTGACCATCGGATCGAAGCCGCCGTTCCAGTTACCGGCGCCGATCCGCTGCTCCATCCCGTCGTGCAGCGTGTGCCACCAGGTACCCGTCACCCGGCTGATGCCGGTGCCGGCCGGCGCCACCCAGCGCCAGCGCGCGTAACGCGTGCCGGAGACGGTCGAGCCACCCTTGGTGAAGCTCTTCGTGTGGACGCCGTCGAAGGGATCGCCGCCGGATGGGACACACCAGGCGTCGGAGCGGAACTTGGCGCCACCGGTCGTATCGGCCCAGTCCGCATCCTTGTCCACGTACCAGCCGCACTGCGCGACCGTGTAGTCCCCGGCCGTCGCCTCGCGCGCCGCCAGCAGCAGCAGTGCCAGTGCCAGCGCGATCCCCATCGCGATGATCCGTCCCAAACCCCCGCGCGTTCCCGACATCGGCCCTCCATCGATCGAATTGCAGATGGAGGCCCAAGGGCTCAGCAACACGGCCTCTCCCCCCTGCGGACGGATGTCGGGGCACGTGACCGCCGCCCCGGTCGCTGCGTGCTCGGACTCGCGCTTTGCGAGAATGACCCGATGCCCCTTCCGAGCGAAGATCAGGTCACCGAGAAGCTGCGCGCCGTCATCGATCCCGAGCTGCGTCGCTCGATCGTCGAGCTGGGCATGGTCCGCTCGATCGAGATCAAGGACGACGGTCGAGTCGAGGTCGTCGTCTCACTGACCACCGCCGGCTGCCCGATCCGCTCCCATTTCGAACAGGCGGTCGCCCAGCAGGTATCCCAGCTGGACGGGGTGACCGCGGTCGCGGTCGGCTTCGACGTCCTCTCCGAGGACGAGAAAGGCAACCTGCAGCAGACCCTCGGCCGCAGCAAGCTGCCGGAGGGCGCACTGGCCCAGGTGAAGAACGTGATCTGCGTCGCCTCCGGCAAGGGCGGCGTCGGCAAGTCGACGATGACGGCCAACCTGGCCGCGGCGCTGACCGCCGAAGGCCACTCGGCCGGCGCCCTCGACTGCGACGTCTACGGCTACTCGATGCCGCGCATGCTCGGCGTCAACCACAAACCCGAGGTCAACGGCGAGCGCAAGATCCTGCCGCTGGTGGGGGCGGGCGGGGTCAAGGTGATGTCGATCGGCTTCTTCGTCGAGGAGAACTCGGCGGTGGTCTGGCGCGGCCCGATGCTGCACAAGGCGATCCAGCAGTTCCTCGAGGACGTCGCCTGGGGTGAGCTGGAGTACCTGCTGCTGGACTTGCCGCCCGGAACCGGCGACGTCTCGATGACGCTTTCCCAGCTCCTGCCACAGGCCAAGTTCGCGATCGTCACCACGCCGCAACCGGCGGCGCAGACCGTGGCGAAACGGGCCGCCGACATGGCGGTCAAGTTCGACCTCGAGCTGCTCGGCGTGATCGAGAACATGTCCGGCTTCACCACGCCCGACGGCGAGCGCTTCACGATCTTCGGCGAGGGTGGCGGTCAGCTCCTCGCCGACGAGCTCGACATCCCGCTGCTCGGCAAGGTTCCCCTCTCCGAGCCGCTGCGCGAGCACGCCGACAACGGCTCCCCGCTCTCCATCGAGGAACCCGACTCACCGGCCTCGCAGGCGATCCGCCAGGCCGCCCGCGGCATCATCGCCGCCACGCCTCAGGAGCTGCCGGTCCTACAGGCGACCCCGGCCCCGGCCGAAGCGCCCCCGGTCAGCGGCACCCCGCTGCCGATGGCCTAGGAGGGTCTAGCGAAACTCGCGTATGCGGCCTGGCGAGCGCCGGACCAAGCGGGGCAAGGACGCAGGGAGGCCGAATAGCAGCGCTATTTGGCCGACCGAGGACGCCGCACCGCGCCGTGTCCGCCGCCGCCAGACGCGTGCGGGGGTTTCGCTAGACCCTCCTAAGCGCCCATCGCGCGGGCGATCACGACCCGCTGGATCTCGTTGGTGCCCTCGTAGATCTGGGTGATCTTGGCGTCGCGCAGCATGCGCTCGACCGGGTACTCGTTGACGTAGCCGTAGCCGCCGAGCACCTGGATCGCCTCGACCGTGACCTTCATCGCGTTGTCGGAGGCGAAGAGCTTGGCCATCGAGGTCCACTTGCCGAGGTCGGCAGGGCGCTCGGGCTTGTCGGCCATCGAGCAGGCTTTGTAGAGGAGCTCGCGCGCGGCGGCGGTCCCGGTCTCCATGTCGGCGAGCTTGAACTGGATCCCCTGCAGGTTGTTGATCGGCTTGCCGAAGGCGATGCGTTCCTTGGAGTACTGGTTGGCGTAGTCGGTGGCCCCCTGGGCGATCCCCACCGCCTGCGCGGCGGCACCGAGGCGGGTGCGCTCGAGGGTGCCGAGCGCGACGCTCAGCCCCTTGCCCTCGGCCCCGACCATGTTCTCGTTGGGGACGCGGACGTCGGTGAACGAGGGTGAGCCGGTCGGCGAGCCCTTGATCCCGAGCTTGTGCTCGAGCTGGCCCGGGTCGAAGCCCTCGCGCTCTTTCTCGACCACGAAGGCGCTCATCCGCCTGTTCTCGCGGTCGGTGACGGCGAAGACGATGTAGAAGTCGGCGATCGAGGCGTTGGTTATCCAGTTCTTCTGGCCGTTGATCACCCACTCGTCGCCATCGCGGACGGCGGTGGTCCGCATCGAGGCCGGGTCGCTGCCGGCCTCCGGCTCCGACAGCGCAAAGGCGGGCGACCACTCGCCGCTGGCGCACTTTGGCAGGAAGCGCTGTTTCAGCTCATCGGAGCCGAAGAGCTGGATCGGCAGCGTGCCCAGCTCCTGGATCATCAGGATCAGCGCGGAGGAGGCGCAGGCCTTGGCGATCTCCTCGACCGCCATCTGCAGGACCAGCGTGCCGGTGCCGGTACCCCCGTACTTCTCCTCGAAGGGCAGGCCGAGGATGTCGTGTTCGGCGAGCCGCTGCCTCACGTCCCACGGGTACTTGCCCTCGCGATCGATCTCACCGGCGCGCGGCGCGATCTTCTCCTGCGCCAACTGGCGCACCATGTCGCGCAGGTCGCGCGACTCCTGCGGGATCTCGTAGACCCCGGAATCAGTGGCGGTAGTCACCGCGGGTGTCGAAGAGCAGCCGCGCTACGCGGCGCTCTTGCTCTTGTAGTACTCGGCGTTGATCTCGGCGTATTTGGCCCACTCGGCCGGGAGCTGGTCCTCGGCGAAGCAGGCGTCGACCGGGC
This sequence comes from uncultured Solirubrobacterales bacterium, assembly GCA_963716735.1. Taxonomy (GTDB): domain Bacteria; phylum Actinomycetota; class Thermoleophilia; order Solirubrobacterales; family 70-9; genus VRUE01. Next base: position 2,265,266 of record OY970321.1, on the reverse strand, counting down.
AGGCCTCGACGCAGGCATCGCAGTCGATGCACTCGTCGGGGTCGATGTAGAGCATCTCTACCGAGTCGTAGTCGGGCTCGTCCGGGGTTGGGTGGATGCAGTCCACCGGACATACCTCGACGCACGAGTTGTCCTTCTGGCCTATGCACGGCTCGGCGATGACGTAGGTCATTCGATGCTTTCTCCTGGTTCGACTTTGCGGTGCCGGGCGGGTATTCGGGGCCTGCCAGGCGCGAACAGACATTTTAGGGATGATGTCCCGATGCTGTTGCTGACGGGGGCCACTGGAAGCATCGGTTCACGGCTCCTGCCGCTGTTGCTGGAGCGGGGCGAGGACGTGCGCTGCCTCGTGCGCGAGCCGCGGCGGCTCGGAGGGCACCGGGTCGACGTGCAGATCGCGCTCGGCGACCTCGGCGAGATGTCCGATCCCTACCTCCTGCGCCAGGCGCTGCGCGGGGTCGACACGGTGATCCACCTGGCGGCGACGATCCGCGACCAGCCGCCGCACCGGATCGAGGAGCTGAACGGGCTGGCGAGCGTGCGGCTGCTGCGAGCAGCCGAGCGCAGCGGCGTACGGCGCTTCGACTTCTTCAGCGCGCTCGACGCCGCGGCGGCCCAGCGCACCCGCTTCTTCCGCGCCAAGTGGCTGGCGGAGCAGGCGATCGCTTCCTCGCCGCTGGAGACGACCGTCTTCGCCCCCTCGATCGTCTACGACCGCAGCGACCCCTGGGTGACGCTGCTGCGCCGCTTCTCCTTCCTGCCTGTCCTGCCCGTCTCAGGCGACGGCCGGGCTCGCTTCCAGCCGATCTGGGCGGACGATGCCGCTCGCTGCGTGGTGGCCGCACTCGATCGGGACGGCCGCGACCGCTACGAGCTGGCCGGCCCCGAGACGCTCAGCTACGACGAGATGTCGGATCTGGTCAGCCGCGTCGCGGGCCGGCCGCGGGCGCTCGTCCACGTTCCCCTGCCCGCCATCCGCGCCGGTTTGATCGGACTCCGCAACGTCTTCGGCGAGGCCGTGTTCGCAACCTGGGAGGAGGCAGAGCTGATGGAGGTATCGATGACCACCGAGCGCGGCACCGCAGACGCGGAGGAACTGGGAATAGAGCCGAGAAGGATGGGCGATGTACTGGCGGAGGCTTAGGGCTGCAGTGAGCGCGGTTGCGGTTCTGGGCGCCACGGCCACTGCCGTCTGGGCCGCCCCAGCAGCCGCCCTCTCCCTCGTCCCGCCCAAGCCAAACGTCTTCTTCGGCGTCAGCGACCGCGGCACGACACAGGAGTTCAACGAATTCACCGAATTTCTCGGCGGCAAGCATCCGGCGCTGCTCGAGACCTTCCATCCATGGGGCAACAGCCTCAACAAGTCCTACGAAAGATGGCGGGAAACCGGCACCCGGCCGATCCTGCACATCTCAACCATCGACGACCAGAAGCTGACCGAGCTGATCACGCCCGCGCAGATCGCGCTCGGAGCCGGCGACGACTACCTGCTCCAGCTCAACGACTTCTTCTTCAAACGCGGGCTGCCCGCCTACATCCGCCCGCTCGGTGAGCCCAACCGCTGCCTCAACGCCTGGTCGGCGGTCAACTGCGACGGCAGTCAGAAAGGCGGCGAACACACGACCGGCTGGTACAAGCAGGCCTTCCGCCGCATCGCCCTGATCGTGCGCGGCGGCAACAGCCTGGAAGGGATCAACGCGACCCTGGCGGAAATCGGCCTGCCGCCGGTGAACCGCACCAAAGGACCGCCGCCGACCGAACTTCCGGGAGCTCCGGTGAGCATCATCTGGAGCCCGCTGCCGGGGGGCTCCCCCAGGGTGAAAGGGAACTTCCCCGGCAACTACTGGCCGGGCGCCCGCTGGGTCGACTGGGCCGGGACCGACTTCTACTCCCAGTATCCCGTCTGGAAAGACCTCAACCGCTTCTACGAAGGCAAGCAGTGGCGGGGCAAGCCGATCGCGATCGCCGAGTGGGCGGTCTACGACGAAGACGAACCGCGCTTCGCCAAACAGCTCGTCTCCTGGCTGACGAAACGCCCGCGGGTGCGGATGTTCGTCTACTACCAGGGCTTCGGGCCTGGCTACAACCCCTATGACCTGAAGCTCTACCCACGTACGGCGAACACGCTGAGGCTCAAGGTCCGCCGCGCGACCTTCCTCACCGAAGCGGAATACAACGCGGGGCTCCTACCTCCGCTCCCACCGAAGGAAAAGAAGAAACCGCCGAAGCCGGAGCCGGCACCGGTCCCGCCCGCCCAGTAGAAGAAGAGGGGCCCGGTTTCCCGGGCCCCTCGTAAAAGCCACTCGCCTGTTGGGGCGAGGATACGCCTGGGCGGGCGTGGCTACATCATGCCGCCCATGTCCGGCATGCCACCGCCGGGCATACCGCCACCGGCGCCGTCCTTCTCGGGCGGTTCGGCGATGATCGCCTCGGTGACGAGGATGTTCTTGGCGATCGAGGCGGCGTTCTGCAACGCCGACCGGGTCACCATCGTCGGGTCGATCACGCCGGCCTTGATCAGGTCGCCGTACTCGCCGTTGGCCGCGTTGAGGCCTTCGCCCGGCTTCAGGTCGCGGACCTTATTGACGACGACCGAGCCCTCCAGGCCGGAGTTCTCGGCGATCTGGCGGACCGGCTCCTCGAGCGAGCGGTGCACGATGCGGGCACCGGTCACCTCATCGGGATCGTCGAGCTTGTCGGGATCGAGCTCGCTCTGCGCGTTCAGCAGCGCGACGCCACCGCCCGGCACGACTCCCTCCTCGAGCGCCGCCCGGGTCGCCTGCAGGGCGTCCTCGACGCGGTGCTTTTTCTCCTTCATCTCGGTCTCGGTGGCGGCGCCGACCTTGACGACCGCGACACCACCGGCCAGCTTGGCGAGACGCTCCTGGAGCTTCTCGCGATCAAAGTCGGAGTCGGTGTTCTCGATCTCCTGCTTGATCTGGTTGATCCGGCCTTTGATGTCCTCGGCGTCACCGGCGCCGTCGATAATCGTCGTCGTGTCCTTGGAGACGACGACGCGACGCGCCTTGCCGAGCTGAGCGAGCTGGGTGTTCTCCAGTTTGAGGCCCATCTCCTCGGTAATCACTTCGCCGCCGGTGAGGATGCCGATGTCCTCGAGCATCCGCTTGCGGCGGTCGCCGAAGCCCGGAGCCTTGACCGAGACGCCGGTGAAGGTGCCGCGCAGCTTGTTGACGACCAGGGTCGCGAGGCACTCGCCCTCGACGTCCTCGGCGACGATCAGCAACGGCTTGCCACCCTGCATCACCTGCTCGAGCACCGGCAGGATGTCCCGCACGGAGCCGATTTTCTGGTTGGCGATGAGAATGTACGGATCCTCCAGCACCGCCTCCATGCGGTCCTGGTCGGTGACCATGTACGGGGAGATGTAGCCCTTGTCGAACTGCATCCCCTCGGTGAACTCCAGCTCCATGCCGAAGGTCTGGCCCTCCTCGACGTTGACGACGCCGTCTTTGCCGACCTTCTCGATCGCGTCGGCGATCACGTTGCCGATCTCATCGTCGGCGGCGGAGATGGCGGCGACGCGGGCGATCTGCTCCTTGCCGGCGACCTCCTTGGACTGCTTGTCGCGCAGGTTGTCGACCACGTCGTCGACGGCCTTCTCGATCCCACGGCGCAGGGCCAGCGGGTTGGCGCCGGCAGCGACGTTCTTGAGGCCGTGACGAACGATCGTCTGGGCCAGCAGGGTCGCCGTCGTGGTGCCGTCACCGGCAACGTCGTTGGTCGCCGTGGCGACCTCGCGGACCAGCTGGGCACCCTGGTTCTCGAAGACGTCCTCGACCTCGACCTCGCGGGCGATGGTGACGCCGTCATTGGTGATCGTCGGCGCGCCGAACTTTTTGTCGAGCACGACGTAGCGGCCTTTCGGGCCGAGGGTGACCTTGACGGCGTCGGCGACTGCATCGACGCCGGCCTGCAGGGCCCCGCGTGCCTCCTCCTTGTACTTCAGCTCCTTGTGAGCCATTGGTTTTCCTTCCTCCTTGGTGTCTCTAAGTCCTGTTGGCGGGGTCTAGCCGAGCTTGGCGAGGACGTCCGACTCGCGCAGCACGAGCAGGTCGTCGCCCTCGACGGTGACCTCGGTGCCGCCGTATTTGGAGTAGAGGACTTCGTCGCCATCGCTCAGGTCGAGCGGGCGGCGAGAGCCATCCTCCTGAATTGCGCCATCGCCGACGGCGATGACCTTGCCCTTCTGCGGCTTCTCTTTGGCCGTATCGGGGAGGACGATGCCGCTAGCGGTCGTCTCCTCCTCCTCGATCGGCTTGACGATCAGCCGGTCCCCGAGGGGCTTCAGCTTCATCCGTGAACCTCCGTTATGGGTGATTTACTGGTCAAAGTCGTGGAATTCGCGCCTCAGAGCCGTTTCTGCGGTCTCCGGACGTTGGCACTCTACACAGGTGAGTGCCAGCCGCTGTAAAGATAGCGAGACCGCGCGGGGCGCGAGCGTCGCGGGGCAAGCTCGCTAGCCGCTGGCAAGCAGCTTGCAGCCGAGCAGCCGGGCGATGCCGGTGGCGCCGTGGGACATCACCCAGTCGTGGTTCCACTCGAAGGCCGGGCGGGCGATCGGGGCGAGCAGGTTCATCCACGGCTTGGTCGTCGAGACGTTCCACTCGTAGAGGACGGCGGTGGCGCCGTCCTGCTCGTAGAGGCGCCAGCGGCCGATGCCGGCCAGCTCGCCGACCGCGTCGGCCTGCAACAGGTACGGCCGCTCGATGTGCGTCGTCGTCACCTCGAACTCGACCCGGTAGGGCAGAAGGCTCTTCCAGACCATGCGCGAGACGGCGCCGATACCGCCACCGTCTCCACCATTGCGTTCTTCGACCTCCTCGACCCCGCGCCACCACTCGGGCCAGCGCTCCTGGTCGTAGATCGCCTCCCAGACCGGCTCGCGTGGCGAGTCGAGCAGCCAGGTGGTCAGAAAGGCGTAGTCGGCCATCGGACAGCCGCTAGATGGCGGTCCGCCATCTAATTGTGGTGCGGCGTCTCCCCGTTACCGAAGTGCGCTCCCGGCGGCTCGACTATCTGCGAGAAGCGAATCACGGTGACGATGTCGTCCGGGCCGACGGTGCGGCCGTAGATCTGTTCGAGGAACTTGATCTCGTCCTCGAGCCGGCGGAACTCGGGGTTGTCGTGCTCGATGTCACGCGGTGAGAGGTCACCGACCTTCTTCACCTCGACGTCGTCGATGCACGCCGCGAAGATTTTCTCGCGTGGACTGTGACGGAAGCCAACGGTTATCCAGACCACCTGGCCGCGCTCGTACTTGCTCGTCTTGTCACCGAGCCGGATCGTCGCGGTCTTGCGACCGCGCTTCAGCTGGTCGACGAAAACCGTTGAGTAGAAGTTGAGCACGTAGATCCCGCCGCGCATAGGGCTGCGAGCGTATCTGACGGAGCGAGGCCCACACCTGGACGTTCGTATGGACTCGGGTGTAGGGAAGCCGAAAACGGGTCGATGCATAGGACGATGCCCCTCGCCTCCACCCGAATGTTCAGATCTACCGGCGCCATTGTCGCCTGCGTTGCCTCGTTCCTGCTGATCCCCCTGGCGGGCCAGGCCTCCGCCGCGAGCTGCCACGGCAAGCACGCGACGATCGTCGGCACGCCCGGCGACGACACGATCGTCGGCAAGAGGGCCAGCGACGTGATCTACGGCGGCGGCGGTGACGACAAGATCTCCGGCGGGCCCAACGGCAACGACACGATCTGCGGCGGTCCCGGCGACGACACCATTCACGGCGGGCGTGGCTTCGACGCGCTCTACGGCGACGGTGGCGACGACCGTCTTGCCGGCGACAGCGGTTCCGACCACGTCGAGGGCGACGACGGCAACGACGGCCTCGTCGGCGCCGATGGCAGTGACAGCCTCATCGGCGGCGCCGGGAGCGACGAAATCCGCGGGGCAAAAGGCCCAGACCACATGGTCGGCGGCAGCGAGGAAGACGTGCTGATCGGTGGCAAAGGGAGCGACGAGGAGATCGGCGACGGTGGAAACGACTCGCTCTACGGAGAAAAGGGCAACGATCAGCTCGATGGCGGCAGCGGCGACGATCAGCTCGAAGGTGGCCCCGGTGACGATCCCGACCTCGAAGGCAGCGGAGGTGCCGACATCGTGCTCGGCGGCGCGGGCAGCGACACGGCCGACGGGGGCAGCGGAGACGGCGACGTCGTCCGTGGCGACAGCGGCGAAGACCAACTTGAAGGCGGCGAAGGAACGCAGGACATCATCTCCTACGCGAGCGCGACGCGAAGCGGGGTAATCGTCGACCTTGGAACGGGCAAGTCAAAAGGCGACGGCCACGACGCGCTGAGCGGCTTCGAGGACGTGGTCGGCTCACCGCAGGGAGATGACATCGTCGGCGACGGCGACATCAACCGGCTCGACGGCGGCGTCGGCGACGACGACCTCGATGGTGACGGTGGCCCCGATGAAGCGTTCGGCGGTGCCGGCAACGACGAATGCGACGGCTTCGCCGCCGAGCACTCCTGCGGAGTCGAACCAAATCCGCCTCCCGACGACACCTTCGTAATCCTCAACCAGGGCCTCGACGGCTCAAGCCTGATCGTGCAGGGAACCGGTGCCGCCAACAACATCCAGGTCTCCTTCGGCGGTGGCGGCTGGACCGTCTCCGACGACTCCGGCATCTTCGCCGGCGATGGGTGCGCGGCGGCGAGCAGCAGCGCCGTCAACTGCGCGGTCCCGGTCGCCACCGGGTTGCTGGTGATCACCGGCGGAGACGGCAACGATGGCATCGCGGTCGCCGACAGCGTTCCCGCCAGCGTCCACGTCCGCGCCAACGGCAACGCCGGCTCGGATTCCCTCAGCGGCGGCCCGGGTGACGACGTGCTCGAGGCGGGCGAGAACTACAACGGCCCGAACGACGGCAACGACACTCTGACCGGCAACGCGGGCAGCGACGTGCTCTATGCGGATCCAGGCGCCGACCAGCTCTCCGGCGGCCCCGGCGACGACCTCCTCGTCTCATCGGTAGCCGTCTGCCAGGGACACGACTACGACGGCGGACCGGGCGACGACACGGTCTCCTACGGTCGGTCCGACGCCGCCCTGACCGTCGCGCTCGGCGGCACCGGGGGCCCGTCCGGCTGTGGCTCGCCCGATCAGGTCGGCTCCAGCAACGAGAGCCTCGAGGGCTCCGACGGTCCCGACGTGTTGATCGGCGACAACGGCGAGAACAGCTTCCTCGGTCACCTCGGCGCCGACACCTTCATCGGCAAAGGCGGCAACGACTTCATCGACGCCATCGACGGCAAACAGGACAAATCGATCAGCTGCGGCGGTGGCGGCGGCGAAGTGATCAAGGACAAAGTCGATCCGGGCCCGGTCGGCTGCTGAGCTGTACGTCGCTCCGTACCCATTAGGGATTAGACGGGTGTCTTGCAGAGCTGCAGAGAGCGCCGATCCGGTCGATGGCGCCTGGAATGTCCACCCTGGTCAAATCGACTTCCTGGCGCCTTCTGGCCGCTGCGCTCGGCACGACGCTGCTGCTCCTGCTCCCCGCCTGGAGCCAGGCCTCGGCCGCGACCTGCGCCGGCAAGCACGCGACGATCGTCGGCACGCCCGGCGACGACACGATCGTCGGCAAGAGGGCCAGCGACGTGATCTACGGCGGCGGCGGTGACGACAAGATCTCCGGCGGGCACAACGGCAACAACACGATCTGCGGCGGTCCCGGCGACGACACCATTCACGGCGGCAAGGGCAACGACACGATCGACGGCGAAGGCGGCGAGGACCGCCTGATCGGCGAAAAAGGCGCCGACAGCCTGGCGGGTGGCGAAGGTGACGATCAGCTCCTTGGCGCCAAAGGCCCGGACGACGAGTTCGGCGGCGCCGGCGACGATGAGCTTCTCGGCGGCCGAGGGCCGGATGTGATGAAGGCGGGCGGGGGCGACGACGTCCTGTATGCCGGCAAAGCCAGCGAGAAGGTCGTCGACGGCGAAGGCGGCGAGGATCGGGTTTACGGCGGCCGCGGCAACGACGGCCTCGACGGGGGTTCCGGCAAAGACATGGTCGATGGCGGCCTCGGCGACGACACCCTGAACGGCGAAGGCGGTACCGACCTCCTGCTGGGCAACCACGGCCGCGATGACATCTTCGGCGGGGCCGGCGACGAAGACGTGATGCGCGGTGACATCGGCTTCGACAAGCTCGATGGCGGTCCCGGCGCCCGCGACATCGCCTCTTTCTCCACCGCCTCCGAAGCAGTGACCGCGGATCTCGCGACCGGCAGCGCCCACGGCGACGGCCGCGACAAGATCGCAGCCGGGACCGAGGACATCATCGGCTCGGCCTACAACGACACCCTGATCGGGGACGGCGGGGCGAACCGGATCGACGGAGGCGCCGGTTATGACGAGCTCGACGGGGGCGGCGGCGGGGACTCGCTCTTCGGCGGCCCCGACGGGGCGAGCTGCGAGGGCTCAGCGCAAGAGGAAGGCTGCGACAAGCCGGCGACGAGCGGAGGCGGGCCGAGTGTCTCCCGCGTGCACAGCATCGACGGCAGCGGCTCGCTCAGCGTGCGCGGCACCGCGGACGATGACGCGATCGCGATCGCCAGGCAGGGCTCGGCCTACGTCGTGACCGATGCGGGCATCGCGTTCTCCACGGCCGACGTCGACGGTTGCGAAGCGGTCGGCGGCAACGCCGTCTGCGCGGCCGACGTGAAGACGATCGTGATCGACGCCGGCGGCGGCAACGACAGCGTGAGCGTCGACGGCAGCATTCCCCCTGAGATCGAAGTGCGGATCGAAGGCGGCCCCGGGGCCGATCAACTGCAAGGCGGACGAGGCGGCGACGTGCTCGAGGCCGGCGACGACAACGACCCCGACCTGCTCGAAGGCGGCGCCGGCGACGACGCGTTGGTCGGCGCACGCACCGACCTGCCGGTCCCCTACAACAGCGGCAAAAGCACGCTTATCGGTGGCCCTGGAAGCGACGTGATGGTCGGCGGCGATCCTTGCGACGGCGACGTCTTCGACGGTGGCCCAGGTGAGGATGACGCCAACTTCTTCCGCTTTACGCCTGGCGTCAACGCCGAAATCGGCGGCCCGGCGACGCGTGCGGGCGGCCCCTGCACCCCCGGCCGCGTCGATTCCTCGGTAGAGCAGCTCGAGGGATCTCCAGGTCCCGACGTACTGATCGGCAGCCACCGCGACAGCCTGATCGGCCATGGCGGCCGCAACAAGCTCCGCAGCCGACGTGCCTAATCCGGGCTGAAGCCCTCTTCGCCGATCAGCGGGACGAAGCGGCAGGGGCTGATCTCCTCGCGGCGCAGCTCACCGCCATGACGGCGGAACACGGTCAGCAGATCGGCACCATCGCCGGCAATCGGGACAACGAGCCGGCCGCCGTCGGCGAGCTGTCCGAGCAGGGTACGCGGCGGTGCCGGCGCGGTGGCGTGGACCGCGATCGCCTCGAACGGCGCCCGCGCCGGGACGCCGCGACTGCCGTCGCCGACGAGCAGCTCGACGTTCTCGACGCCGAGCACGTCAAGGACACGGCGGGCTTCAGTCGCCAGCGACTCGTGCCGCTCCACTCCGACGATGCCCGCGGCAAGGCGGGCGGCGACCGCGGCCGAGTAGCCGGACCCGGAGCCGATCTCCAGCACCCGCTCGTTCCCACTCAACTCCAGCGCCTGGCAGATCGCGGCGACGATCCAGGGCTGGGAGATCGTCTGGCCCGCGCCGATCGGCAGCGCCGAGTCCGAGTAAGCGCGCTTGCGAAAGCGCTCCGGCACGAACTGCTCCCGCGGCACCTCCCCCATCGCAGCCAGCACGCGCTCGTCGCCGATGCCGCGATGCCGTAGCTGCCGCTCGACCATCTGCGCCCGAAGGGTGCCGAAGTCGGTCATGACGGCCCCGACCCCGCCGCCATTTTCAGAAGATGTAGTTACGCAATTTGGCGGGAGCCAGGACCGCGACCCGGCCACGGCCGGGGCGGACGATGCCGGCGCGCTCGAGGTCGGCGAGGAAGCGGCTGACGCTCTCCCGCGAGGTACCGGCGAGCTGTGCCAGGTCGGACTGGTTCATGCGGATCGTGATCTCGCCGCCCTCGGCTGTGCGCGGCGCCTCTTCGGCGACGAGCTGGGAGAGGACGCCGGCGACGCGACTGGGCACGGTCTGGAAAGACTGGCGCGAGATGCGCTCGTTGGCGGCGCGCAGCCGCCGCACGAGGGCCCCGACCAGCTTTACCGTGATCTCCGGGTGGCGGGCAAGCAGCCCCCGCACTTCGCCCGCCGGCAACGCCAGCAGCTCACCGTCGCCCAGCGCTTCGACGCTGGCCGAGCGCACCTCGCCGTCGAGCATCGCCAGCTCGCCGAAGATGTCACCGGGGCCGAGCGTGGCGAGGGTGATCGCCCGCCCGTCGGAGTGCTCCCGGGTGACCCGGAAGCTGCCAGAGCGGACGATGTAGCAGGCGTCTGAGTGGTCACCCTCGTGAAAGACCCGCGTTGCGGCCGGGAAGGCGCGTGGAACGGCTACGTGCGAAAAGCTCTCCAACTCACCGGGCTCGAGATCGGCGAAGAGCGGCACGCTGCGCAGCAGCTCGATCGGGCTCTGACTCTCATCCGAATCGGTCACACCCGGATTATCGCCCTATCGCCCCCGTCAGGAGACGCGAGCGGCCGCGTGAACGGACGCTCGCTTGTGGTGGCGCTTGAAGCGGCGATGCTTCCCCTTGGGTCCCTTGCGCTTGTGGGCGGGCCCTGGCGCTGCCGCACTCGCGGGGCCGGCCGCAGCCGGACCGGGGGCTGGATCGGGAGCAGTGCCGACGCCGGTGAGGACGATCGGGGTGGGCCCTTCGCTTTCGCCGAAGAGACCCAGCGTCGCTTTCTTCACGCCTTCGCTGAGCGGCTGGAAGCGGACCTGCACCATGCAGGTCGCGGCCGGTGCGAGCTCGACGCCGGTGCAGTTCTCGTCGAGGATCTGGAAGCTGCCGATGGCGCCGCCGGCGATCACGGCGATGAACATGCCACCCGGCATGTTGCCGGTGTTGGTGACCTGGACCTCACGGGTCGTGGCCGATCCCACTTTGACGGCGCCGAAATCGGTCGGGTTGGAGGCCGGGGAGAAGCTGGCCCGTCCGCCGGTGCCGGTCAGATCGGCGCTGAACGAGTAGGAGCCGACGCTGACCCTGAACTGGGCGGCGTATTCGACCGCGTCGCGGGGACCGAAGTACACGCGCACCGAGCAAGCTTCGCCCGGCAGCAGGAACGAGCCGTAGCAGGGGCTGTAGTCGGCCCAGAAGGCTTCGTGGCCGGGGCCGACGATTTCCGGCGATCCGACCTGGAGGGCTTCGCTGCCCACGTTGCGCAGCTGGAAGTTCGTTTCGCGGCTCCCCCAGTTGAGCGGCTGGAGGCCGAAGTCGTAGCTGCCCGGTTCGATCGCCAGCTGGGGCGCTTCGGGTTCGATCGGCGCGGCGAGGCCGGCGGCAGGGCGCACGGCCAGCACGGCAATGAGCGCGACGAGACAGCCGAGAGCGATATGAGCGGTTCTTGCGGGCTTGGACTTCTGTTTTAGCGAGTGCATGGACGGTTGATCGACCCGATCCACCTGCCGGTGAGGACCGGCTGAGAACTTTCATCCAACGGCCACAACCGCGGTAGAGGTTTGAGTCGCTATCCGACCCAAACCTCGACCGCGCCAGCGGCGGACTACCTGGCAGAGGCGGTGAGTTTGCGCGGTCCGCGGCTGAAGCCGGCGCTGAGCAGCGCCTCCTCGTGGCCGGAGCCGATCACCGCCTCGCCGTCGAGCTTCTCGATCCCGAGCTTCGGCAGGCGGCCGGCCGAGACGGCGTCGGCGAGCGCCTGCATCGCGGTGGCGAGCTCGCCGTCGGCGAGCTCGCGGAGCCGGAGGATGCTGCGGCCGCCGCGCTCGACGTAGACGAGTGGCTCGCCGTCGCGCAGCAGCACGTGGGCGCCGGGGGCGCGGGCGGGCCGCCTGCCTGAGGGCGGTTTCGGCCAGGGCAGGGCGGCGCCGTAGGGGTTGGCGGGGTCGGTGGCGGCCAGAACCTGCAGGGAGCCATTCGTTTCCGGCAGCGAGCGCAGCCGCTCGACCGCACCGGCCAGGGCGAACTGGGCGCCGCCCAACCCCTCGACGAAGTAGCCGCGGCGGGCGGTGCCGAGCAGCTCGAGGTTGCCGAGCTCGGCGTAGAGGGTCGAGAAGCCGCCCGGCACGCCCTCGGCGAGCACCGTCTCGCGGGTGACGATGCCGTAGCGCTCCAGCATCAGCTCGGCCTGCGCCCGCAGCTTCGCCCCCGGCCCCGGCGCCTCCGCGAAGAGCGGCGCGGTCAACGACCAACGCCCCTGCACGGCGGCGCCGGCGCCCGAGCGGCGGCGGGCGAAGCGGCGGCCCTGGCGCTCGTGCGCGGGCACCGAGCGCAGGCGCGGCGCACGCAGGGGAGCGAACGCGTCGTTGGTCACCTCTCCAGACCAGGCCAGGTCCCACAGAGCGTTGTGCAGCTCCTCGCCGGGGAAGTCGAGGTCGGCGAGCAGATCGAGCCAGAAGGAGGGGCCGGAGAGAAGCCGCTCGCGAATCGCCTCCTGGGGCTCGCCCTCGCGGCGCTCGAGCTTCGCGTTGGCGGGCGGCGGGCCGGCGAGACGGACGTCCTCGCGGAAGTAGAGGGCGACGCGGCCGTCGCTGCGCCCGCGCGAGCCGGCGCCGATCCAGACCACTTCGCCGCTGGTGCAGAGCTCGTCGAGCCAGGCCGGCGAGTAGGCGCCGAGGCGGCGCGGCAGCACGTCCTCCTCCCAGATCTTGGGCGTGAGGGCGACGCCCTGCAGCGGCACGAGTGCGTCGCGCAGGCGGTCCGGACCGGCACCTGCCGGACGGTGGGAGTCGACGTTCTGCCAACTGGGCAGGAAGCGAGCGAAGCGATCGCGGCCCGCGGGCTCGACCTCGCGGCGCAGGTGGGCGAGGCTGGCACGACGGACCCGGCGCAGGACGTCGGCGTCGCACCACTCGCGCTCGCTGCCACCGGGCAGCAGCTCGCCACGGACCATCGCCCCTTCGCGCTCCAGCTCGCGCAGGGCCGGGGTTGGATCGACGCCGTAGCGCTCGGCCAGCTGCACGGTCGGAAAGGGGCCGTGGGTGCGGGCGTAGCGGCGGACCAGGGCGCGCATCGCGTCTGGGTGGTCCTCGAGGAAAGTCTCGGGCAGCCCCGGCGGGGGCGGCACGCCGAGCGCGTCGCGGTAGAGGCCGGCGTCCTCACCGGCGATGTAACGCTCCTTGCCGGCGACGCGGATCGGCGCGACGCGGCGCTCGGCGACCAGCTTTTCCAGCATCGACGCCGCCGAGTAACCCTCGGTGACGCGCTCCGCGCACTCCTCGGCGCTGAGGTCGCCGAGGTTGCGGAGCAGCTGCTGCAGCGCGTCGCGGTCGCTGGCGCGGCCGGCCTCGGTCCGATGCTGAAGCTGTGCCTCGACCTCGACCAGCGCCTCGGGGTCGATCAGCTCACGCAGCTCCTCCTGGCCGAGCAGCTCGCGCAGCAGGTCGCGGTCGAGGGAGAGCGCGGCGGCGCGGCGCTCGGCGTTCGGCGTGTCCCCCTCGTACATGTAGGTGGCGACGAAGTCGAAGAGCAGCGAGGAGGCGAAGGGCGACGCGGTCGGCGTCTCGACCTCGACCAGACCGAGCTTGCGCGAGTGCAGGTCGGTGAGGATCTGGCGCAGCGAGGGCAGGTCGAGGACGTCGCGCAGGCACTCGCGGTAGGTCTCGAGGATGACCGGGAAGCGGGGGAAGTCGCGGGCGACTTCGAGCAGGCTCTGTGACTTGAGGCGCTGCTGCCAGAGCGGCGTGCGCTTGCCGGGGTAGGCGCGCGGGATCAGCAGCGACCGCGAGGCGTTCTCGCGGAAGCGGGCGCCGAACAGGGCCGAGCCGGAGAGCTCGCGCACGACCAGGTCCTCGAGCTCGTCGGGATCGACCATGACCAGGTCGGCGGACGGCGGCTCGTCGGCGTCGGGCAGGTGGATGACGATGCCGTCGTCGGACCAGATCGCGTCCGCCTCCAGCTCGTGCTCCTCGCGGATCTTCTGGCCCAGAGCGAGGCCCCAGGCGGAGTGGACGCGGCCGCCGAAGGGGGAGAGGATGCAGAGGCGCCAGTCGCCGATCTCGTCGCGGAAGCGCTCGACTACGATCGTCTCATCGGAAGGGACGACCCGGGTGGCCGCCTGCTGCTCGCGCAGATAGGCGACGAGGTTCTCGGCGGCGCGGCGGTCGAGGTCGTACTCGGCGGCCAATTCCTTTGGCTCGCGCGAGACCGCCTCGCGAGAGAAGGCGCCGATCGCCCGCCCCAGCTCGGCCGGGCGGCCGATCCCATCGCCCTTCCAGAACGGCACCGCCCCCGGCAGGCCGGGCGCGGGCGTGACGATGACCCGGTCGCGGGTGATCTCCTCGATCCGCCAGGTCGTCGCGCCCAGCAGGAAGGTCTGCCCGGCCCGAGCCTCGTAGACCATCTCCTCGTCGAGCTCGCCGACGCGGCGGCCGTCGGGCAGGTGGACGCCGTAGAGGCCGCGGTCGGGGATCGTGCCGGCGTTGGTGACGACGAGCTGGCGGGAACCTTTGCGGCCGTGCATCGTGCCGCGGGTGCGGTCCCAGACGATCCGCGGTCGCAGCTCGGCGAAGCGGTCGGACGGGTAACGACCGTCGAGCATGTCGAGCACGTTCTCCAGCTGTTCGCGCGAGAGCTCGCCGAAGGGCTGGGTGGCGGTGACGAGGCGCTCGACCTCGTCGATCTCCCACTCGTCCAACGCGGCCATCGAGACCAGGTGCTGGGCGAGCACGTCGAGCGGGTTCTGCGGGATCACCGTCTCCTCGATCGCGCCTTCGCGCATCCGCCGCGCGACGACGGCGCACTCGAGCAGGTCGGCGCGGAACTTGGGGAAGATGCGGCCGCGCGAGACCTCGCCCAGCGAGTGACCGGCGCGGCCGACCCGTTGCAGCCCGCGGCTGACCGACTTCGGCGACTCGACCTGGATCACGAGGTCGACGGCGCCCATGTCGATGCCCAACTCCAGCGACGAGGTCGCGACCAGGCAGGGAAGCTGGCCCGACTTGAGCATCTCCTCGACCACAAGGCGCTCTTCGTGCGACAGGGACCCGTGGTGCGCCCTGGCGATCTCCACCAAGGGCTCATTTCCGTCAACCGCGGGTCCTGTCGCGGGGGATGGGGGGGCGCTGCGGGCGGGGGCGTCCTCGACCCCCCCATCCCCCACGCCACCCGCGGAAGGGGAGTGCCCCACCTGCTCGGTGGCTGGTAGCTCACGCTCCGGTTCTTCGGCCGCAAGCTCATTGAGGCGCTTTGCCAGGCGCTCAGCTGCTCGACGGGCGTTGACGAAGATGATCGTCGAGTTGTGTTCTTTGACCAGCTTGAGGAGCTCGGGGTAGATCGCGGGCCAGATCGAACGGACGTGGGCCAGGGGCTCGCCCTCATTGGGAACGCCCTCGCTGTTGGGGAAATTAGGAGCCCCCGGTTCCGACATGTCCTCAACCGGAACGACGATCTCGAGGTCCAGCTCCTTAGCCACCCCCGCATCCACAATCTCGCAAGCTCTCTTAGGACCGACCAGGAACTTCGCGATCCGCTCAAGCGGCCGCTGGGTGGCGCTCAGCCCGATCCGCTGAACCCCCTGCGCCCCTCCCGCGGGTGTCACGGGGGAGGGGGTGTCCGGGGCAGGGCGGCGTCCTCTTTTTCGCCCATCCGACTCAGCGAGGGGAGCATCCTCAGCAGGCGAAAAACCCAGCCCAGACCCGGACACCCCCTCCCCCGTGACAGGACCCGCGGCCGAACCCGCATGGTCCTTCACCAGATGGTCCAACCGCTCCAAAGTCAACGCCAGGTGCGACCCCCGCTTGGACTGGGCCACCGCATGAATCTCGTCGACGATCACCGCCTCGACCCCGGTGAGGATCTCGCGGGCGCCCGAGGAGAGCATCAGGTAGAGCGACTCGGGGGTGGTGATGAGGATGTCGGGCGGCGTTTTGCGCATCGCCCGGCGGTCTTTCTGGCTGGTGTCACCCGTGCGCAGGCCGACGGAGATGTCGGCCCCGATCCCCCGCAGCGGCGCGCGCAGGTTGCGCTCGATGTCGTAGGAGAGCGCCTTCAGCGGCGAGACGTAGACGACCTTGACGCCCTGCCCCAGCGCCGGTGACCGGGAGAGCTTGTCGATGCCCCAGAGGAAGGCGGCCAAGGTCTTGCCGGAGCCGGTCGGGGCGCAGATCAGCGAGTTGGCGCCACCGGCGATCGCCTCCCAACCGCCCGCCTGGGCAGGCGTCGGCCCCTCGAAGGACGACTCGAACCAGCGCCTGACCGGAGCGCTGAACGGCGCCAGCGGGTCAGATTTCACGCGTGCTTTCGGGCGAGTGCTCAACCCACCGATCTTACGCCCGGCGCGCGGTCGGCGAACCGAAGAGCCGCAAGCCTACGGACGGCCGCCGGCGAACTGCACGTAGGCATTCCAGGCGGGCTTCGGTTTGAAGCCGCTCCGGAAGAGGCCGGAGCCGCCACAGAAGTTGCAAAGACCGGCGTAATCGCCGATCGAGAACCAGTAGACCCGCTGCAGATTCCACTTTCGTTGATTGGCGCTGAAGAGACGGAAGGCGCCCTTCAGTTCCCTCGCCTGACCGGCGACGCCTTTGGCAAAGCTGTTGCCCGGCCTGGGCGGTTCGGAGCTCCAACCCACCTCGGTGAGGAAGAGGCCCTTGCCGATATCGCGGTTGGCCTTCAATACTCGACGGACTTCTTCGATCCGCGAGGTGAGGTTCTTCCAGCTGCCGGTGTACGGGTGCAGCGCGTAGCCCTGGAACTTGGACTTGACCCCCGGCGTGCTCTCGTACATCTGCGCGAGGAAGTCGGAGGCGAAGTAGGCCTGCGGTGGGTTCTTGTGGAAGGTCGCCTCGATCGGACGCGCGAAGAGGCCGCCCAGGATGACCTGGGCACCCGGATCCATCGCTTTGATCGCGGCGCCGGAGAGCTTCACCAGCTTGCCGTAATCGGCTGGGTCGGGCCGCGCGACGAAGTACTTGAAGTTCGGCTCGTTCCAGATCTGCCAGGTGCGGAGCGGCCTCCGCGGCAGGCTCGGATTTTCGGTCCAGAAGGTGCCGTTCGGCCCGTAGCGCAACACCGCCTGTTTGACGAACTGCGTCCAACCGGATCGCTGCACGCCCGTCCGCACCGGCAGGGTGACCGGGCTGCCGAAACGCCGGTCGACGGCCACCACCCAGGACGGCGCCGTGGAGAGGAAGGGAAAGACCTCGATACGCGCGGTAATCGCCGCGGCGATGTAGGAATCGGTGCTCGACCAGTCATAGCCACCGTGCCTGGTGGGCTGGATCGAACCCCAGGAGACGGGAACGCGGATGCTGTCGACACCGCCGCGTTTGAGCCGCTGCAGTTCTTCCGCGCTCGGCGCCACCTGCGGCACCACACCCCAGAAGTTGGCGGGAACAGCGAGGGCCGAAGACGCGAGGGCAAGCACCCCAAGGGAGGCGATCGCAAAAGCCGCTAGCCAAAGGCGAGCCCGCCGCGGCGGGCCGATTACCTGGTGGCGCATCGGGCTAACTCGCCTCGGGCGAGACGGAGGAGTCGGCGGACCCCGGCGAATCGGTCGAGTCGGCCGAGCCAGGGTCGCCGGCGCGGCGACGCTTGATCACCACATAGGCGATGGAGCCACCGGCGAGCAGCACGATCGCGATCAGGATCGGCACCAGCGGCGAAGAGCCGCCGTCGCTCGATCCCGGTTCGGCGCTGGTGCCGTTTGCTTCTCCTCCGGCCCCGACACCCGAGTTTTGGTTGCCGCCGCCTTGGCTACCCTGCTGGCCTGCTCCGTTTCCGCCGCCACCGGAGCCATTGGACTTTGAGAGTGAGCCATTCCCACCAGAAGACTTCCCACCCGACTTGCCACTGCCCGCGTGCGAGCCGATGCCGCTAGTCGACTTGGAGCCACCCGAGAGATTCGATTCACTCGGCGGCTTGCCCCCGGTTACCGTGGGCGGCGCATCGGAATACTGGTAGCCGGCGGACGAAGCCTGAGCGAGCACCGGAACACAGCACATTGCCAGCAGAGCCAGCACTGACAGAGCGAAGACGTGGCCGCCCCGGCGAGGGGCGAGATTTTGGCGCGTCCCAAACATGGCGCGGTAGGTTAGAGGAAAGCTCGGCGTTACTTGCGCCAGTCGTCCTGATCGTCGCTCTGGCGCTGGCTGGCGGCGGTTTCGAGGTGAGCGATCGCCACATTGCGGGCCTTGCCGTATGGCTTGTCGTGGTCGCGCTGATCCTGCTCGGCGTCGCCTCCCGGGCAACGCTGGCACGACCGTTCTACTGGGCGACGGGACTGACTCTCGGTTTTTCCCTGCTGGCTGCAATTTCATCCCTCTGGTCGGGCTCAGCCGAGCTGAGCGTGATCGAGGCGGACCGGGGTCTGGTCTACCTGGGGGTCTTCCTAGTCGCATTCCTGATCGCCCAAACCGACCAAAGGCGCCAACGTTTCGCTGAAGGCTTGGCAATTTCTCTGGCGCTCGTCGCCCTGCTGGCCCTCGCGAGCCGCCTTCTACCGCACGTATTGCAGGCCGGCGACGCATTCGGTACCGGCCCGCGCCTGGGCTACCCGCTCGGCTACTGGAACGCCAACGGCGCGATGTTCGGGATCGCCATCGCCCTGCTGCTCTGGAGCAGCCGCAGAGCGGCCTGGAGCGGACTGCGCTGGCTCGCTGCCGGGATGTTGCCGGTGGTCATGCTCGCCCTCTACTTCACCTACTCGCGCGGTGGGCTGCTGGCCCTGCTGATCGCCGCCGGCTGTCTCATCGTCCTCTCCCGAGACCGCCTCTGGCTGCTTGCGACCCTGGCCTGCGGGGCCCTGGGCGCACTACCGGCGGTGCTTGCGGTGCAGGCGCGGCACAGCCTGGCGGACCACGTCGACAACCAGGCCGCCGTGGACCAGGGCGTGACCGTGCTCTTGATCCTCGCCGCGGGGGTCGCCCTCACCCTGCTGCTCTTCGCCGCGCAGCGCTGGGCCGAGCGGCGAGAAGGGCGGTTGACCGGCCGCGCCGTCGATCTCTCGCGCAACCGGTCGCTGCTGAAAGGCGTCGCCGCGGTGGCGGCGGTCATTGCGATCGGGGTGGCGATCGCGATCGGCGGTCGTGCCTGGGATCAGTTCTCCAGCTCCGACGTCCAGTTCCCGAACCAGCCCGAGCAGCACTTCTCGCAGTTCAACGGGGCCGGCCGTCACGACTTCTACCGCGTCGCGATCGATGCCTTCGACGAAAAGCCGCTGCTCGGGGTCGGCGCCGGCACCTACGTGTTCGCCTGGGATCGACATCGCTCGATCGACATGCCGGTCCACGATGCCCACTCCCTCTACCTGGAGGCCTTCGCCGAGCTCGGCATCGTCGGCGGGCTGCTCGTGCTGGTGCTGGTCGCCACTCTGCTCTGGACCGGGTTCAGCGCCTGGCGCGCCGCGCCCCACCCGCAACGCGAGCGCTACGCCGCGCTCCTCGCGGCGACGCTCGCCTTCGCCGTGGTCGCCGGGCTCGACTGGTTCTGGGAGATCGCCGGCCTGGGGGTGGTCTTCTTCCTCGCCTCGGGGGTGTTGGTGGCGGCCAGGTGCGCCCAACTGGCGGCTCCTCCCGACCCCCGCCTCGTAGCCGCGGGCGAAGAGCGGCGCTTCGGCCTCGCGGTCGCCGGCCTCGCGGTCGCCTGGATGGCGGCGATCGCGCTGATCGGTCCGTTGCTCGTCGATCGCGAGCTCGACGCCAGTCAGAGCGCCGCCGCAAACGGCGACCTCACCAGCGCCACCAGCCACGCCAAGACGGCGCGCTCGATCGAGCCCTTCGCCGCCTCTCCCTACGTGCAGCTCGGCCTGATCGCCGAGAGCGAAGGGAATTATCCGGTGGCCGTCGAACGCCTAACGCAAGCCATCGACCGCGAGGACCGCAACTGGCAGTACTACTACCTACGCTCTAAAGTCGAGGAAGAGGCGGGCGACCAGGCCGCGGCCGAAGCGGATCTGGAACAGGCACGACACCTGAACCCGCTTGAGAAGTGTCTCCGCGGGAAACCGAGCTGCGGGTGAGCCGACGATGACGAGCAAGGCGCAGGAGACCCCAACCCGTATGACCTCGCCGGCACAACAGCCAGGGCCGGACCCGCGTGGTGGCAGAACCGAGGCGGCAACCCGGCTGGGACTGACCGGCGCCGGCGGAGCGCGGCGGCGTGGCTCGCTGCTGCGGCGGATGCTGGCAACCGGCGACTGGCTGACCATGGTGGCGACGCTCTGCATCGTCACTGCGGCGAGCCCGGAGACCGATGTCGGCACGCTCTTCTGGGCGACGATGTTCAGCCCGGTCTGGATCCTCGTGCTGAAGCTGCACGGCCTCTACGACAACGACCACCGCCGCATCCGCCACAGCACCCTCGACGAGCTCTCCAGCCTGATCTCGGCGGCGGCTCTGGGGACGCTGGCACTGGACGGGCTGCTGGCGCTGAGCCCGGTAGGGCCACTGGCGGCGGCCAGCGCGATCGCCGTCGGCCTGGGCGCGCTGATCGGTGCCTTTGCCTCACGCGCCGTCCTGCGCTTCTTCTGGCACCGCCTGGCCGGGGCCGCGACCGGGATCGTGGTCGGGCCGGCGGCGGCGATCACCGTGGTCGCCCGCCGGGTCGCCACCCACCCGGAGACCCGGCTGCACCTGGTCGGCTACCTGACGCCGCGCGGAGAGGACGCCGCACCCCGGATGGGCGGACTGCCGCGCCTCGGATCGATCGGCGACATCTCCCGCGTCGCCCGCGAACACGACGTCGAGCGAGTGATCGTGACCGAGCAGGAGATGAGCGAGGCGGCGGCGGAGCGCTTGATCGAGCAGTGCAAGGCCGCCGGCCTGGCGCTCACCTTCCTGCCCCAGCACTTCGGCCTGCTCGGGCCCGGCATCGAGCTGAACCGGCTCGCCGAGCTACCAGTCCTCGACTTCCGCTTCTCCGATCCGCCACGCTCGACCGAAGCGCTGAAGCGATTCATGGACGTGACGATCAGCGCGTTTTTGCTCGTGCTCTTCTCCCCCGTGCTGCTCGTCAGCTCGGTGCTGATCCTGCTCGACTCGGGCCGGCCGGTGCTCTTCCGGCAGAGGCGGGCCGGCAAGGACGGCAAGCCCTTCACCGTCCTCAAGTTCCGCACGATGGTCCAGGGAGCCGAGGAGCAGCTGGGCGAACTGGTCGACCTCGAGAAGCTCAAAGAGCCCGCCTTCAAGATCGCCGACGATCCCCGCGTCACCCGTGTGGGCCGCATGCTGCGCCGCTTCAGCTTCGACGAGCTGCCGCAGTTCGTCAACGTCCTGCGCGGCGACATGTCGCTGGTCGGCCCGCGGCCGGAGGAGGAAGCGGTCGTCGCCCTCTACGACGAGCGCCAGCGGATCCGGCTCGCGGTCAAGCCGGGGATGACGGGCCCGATGCAGGTATACGGCCGCGCCGACCTGACCTTCGAGGAGCGGCTGGCGATGGAGCGCGACTACCTCGACAACATCTCCGTCGCCGGCGACCTGGCGATCCTGCTGCGCACCCCCGCCGCGATCGTGCGCGGCGAGGGCTCGCACTGAACGAGCGTGGCCGCGACGGACCATCACGAGGTCACCGAGCTGAACTGCTCGCCGGGCGAGCTCAGCTTCCGCGCGCGGCTGGGCGGACACGACCGGCGCGTGCGGATGCGGGCGGAGGGTGGCGAGACCGCCACCGGCGCCGACCCGGCGCTCGCCGCGTGCCTGATGCCGGCGATGCGCTTCGGTGGCACCCTCACGCTGCCTGGGCCGGTCAGCCCAAGAGTTCTGCGATCTCAGCGGGAGTACCAGGCGGTCCAGCGCGCCTGGTCGCTCGATTGGGAGTTCGGCGAACCCCCGTTCGAGGAGGTGGAGGTGATCGCGCCCACGCGTGCGCCTGAGGCCCCGCGGGAACCCGGTCGTGTCGCGGCTTTCTTCAGCGGCGGGGTCGACTCCTGGTCGACGCTGCTCGACCATCCCGAGATCACCGACCTCATCTTTGCCCGTGGGTTCGATCTGATCCCGGGGGCAACGCACCACGCGGAGGTCGCTCCCGAGGTCGAAGCACGTGTGCGTGAGGTGGCCGAAGAATTGGGCCTCACTCTGCACGTGGTCGAAACCGACCTGAGGGAGCTCTCCGACCCGTTGGTGCTCTGGGATGCCTACTACGCCAGCGCCTGCATGGCGGTGGCCCACTTCCTGGCACCCAGGTTCGAAAGGGTGCTGCTCGCCAGCGGCATGGACCATGAGGTCGACGGTCCTCCGATCGGCTCGGCCCGGCTCGTCGACCACCTCTGGAACAGCGAGCAGCTCGAAATCGTCGACGATGGCGGGCGCTACTCACGAGCCGAGCGAACGAAAAGGATCGCCGGCCACCCGCTGGTGCAGCGAACGCTTCGCGTCTGCTGGGAGAACCGTGGGAGCGCCTACAACTGCGGCCGCTGCCGGAAGTGCCTGATGACCATGATCACCCTGGAGGCGTTCGGCGTTCGCTCCGGAATTCAAACCTTCCCGCCTGACCTCGACCTGCAGAATCTCGCCACGTTCAAGACCAAACAGATCCTCGTCCTCACCCTCTGGGAAGACGTGCTCGACGCCGTCCGGGCCGCGGGCCGCGCCGACCTGGAGCCCGCCGTCGAAGGGGTCGTGGAAAGGAGCAAACGAGGCTTCGGCCTGCCCCCGAGCTACCGGCGACGTCACCTGCCGGGCCCGCCACCGCTGAGCGGCGGCAGCGCGCCTGACCCGCCGGCCGACGAGCACTCCGCGGCCGCGCTCGCCGAGATACTCGAATCGCGCTCCTGGCGAATGACGGCTCCGATGCGCAAGGCCGGCGCTGCACTCCGTCGGCGGAGGAGTTCGAGCTAGAAAGTTCGAGTCGAATCGCCGGGCGGATCGAAGATCGCCCCCAGGATGCCGTCCATCACATAGCCGGCGTCTATCGCCTCGGACGGGAAGCGGGTGACGAGCTGATCGCCGGTGACAGGGTGGATCGTGCTGTAGAGGGTGCTGCAGCCGGACATGGTCTGGCGCCGTAGATAGCCGAGAACCTCGCCCTCCTCCGTCGCGAGGCGACGCCCTCGAAAGTTGCTCGCGAGGTGGCGCAGACGTGATCCGGCGCCGACAGCTCGATGTCCAGCATCCTCTGCGTGCAGCGGCTCTGCGACCCAACGCCCGATCTTGCGCGGGTCACGGCTGGCGCGTCCCGGGTTGACGAGCTCGCTGGCGAGGCGGCCGTCGGACCGAAGTCGGAGCGCAACCGCCCCGGGACCGGCGTGGCGCTGAAGCAAGCCCAGCGCGATTCCCTCCCCCTCCGCCCGCAGCGGCGAGTCGGCACGATAGCTGTGCTTCCACACCGCGCGGTTGACCCGGCGATGGAGCGCGACCACCGCCCAGGGGCCTGTATGGATGATCTCGCTCGCACGCGGGAGGATCGGACATGCCTCGATCCAGCCCAGGAACGCAATTTGCTCCGAGTTGTAGATGAGCGGATCGTCGGGACCGGCCACGAGGATCTCCTGGCCGGTCTCCGGCACTCGCCGCAGCTCCAGCCCCTCGAGCTGCGGCAGCGGCTGCTGCTCCACGTACCCCATGTCGAATTGTCCGTCGGGTAGCGCGCCCTGCTCATCTGTCAGCTCGAAGCTGTGGTTGGCGTGAACCAAGCGGCTCATGCCTGGGGCAGCAAAGATCTGGGTGCAGCCGAGTACGCGCTCGAAGCGGTACCCAGACGGGGGCTTGCGCTCTGGCGTGATCATCCGGAAACCGGTCTTCAGGTCTAGATGGCGGCAAAGCAACCGCGTCTGAGGGGGAGTCCAGGGCTCCGATTGCTTCCACCGCCGCACGGTGCCAGGAGTCAGCTCGGGCAGCCGCGGCGGCTGGTGGGCGACCATGTGCCGCATCGCCGCATCCGCCTTGTCCGCAGGAACGGGCACGTTGACGTCGATCATCGCGGGGTGGTCCTCGGGCTCGACGCGCTGCCTCCAAGGGCCACCACCGTCAACGCCTGGAGCGACCCGCCACTGTGCCGGGCCGATAACCCTCAAACCGACGACGAGGTCCGCCAACAACGATGCCTCGACGCCGAGGGTGATCTCGGGCACCCGACCCCACAACGGACGTTCGAAGGCGATCGCCGCCGGCTGTGCCCGCAAGCGCTCGGCGTTGTCGAGCTGCGAGAAGAGCGGGCGGGCGATCTCCGTTGAATCGGCCAGCACGATGGCGGTGGCACCCTCGTTCGCGGAGAAAGCGTGGATGAGCTGCTCGACGAAGGAGGACGATTCGAGTATCGGGAAAGCGGAGTGAGGCAGAAGCAGGATCCAGCGCCCGCGGGCGCGGTCGATCGCCGCTTGCAGCCAAGCGATCGAGAGCTTGCCGGGGCCCTCGACGAGGCGGACCCGGCCGCCCAGATCGGTTCCCGCCAGCAGCTCGAAATCCCGGCAGGTCTGCCGCGTCAACCCCGAGAGGTCGTCTGCTTTCCAGGTGTCCCCCTCCTCGTCGAGCAGCACGAGGCTCAGCGCCGGCGCCCATTTGGCCTTGAGATCGTCGCGGTCCAGATACAGATGTGGGTGACGCCGCTCGATCGTCTTCTCGAAGGATTCGGGTCCGTAGTCGACGGCGTGGACACGACTGAAGCCCTGCTTGCGGTAGAGAAAGGTGGGCCCGTTGGCGGGGATCCCGCGCACGTCCCTTTCCGCCAGCTGGAGGATCAGATCCCAGTCCTCGTGGCCAACCACTATCTCCTCCGGATAGGAAACACCGGTGCCCTCGAACAGGCGGCGATCGAACAGCGCCGGCGCCGGGCAGTAGTTCTGCTCCATCAGCAGCCAGACGTTGTAGGCCGGCGATTGAACGTAGTTCATCTGGTTGCCGACGTGCTGCGCATTCGGGTAGACAAAGCCGACCTCTTCGGGTGCTCCCTCCAACTGCGCCAGCATGCGCTCCAGCGCATCGGGCAACAGCTCATCGTCGGCGTCGATCGGCAGGAAGTAGCTGGTCTTGAGCTGCGCGAGCGCCCGGTTGCGCGCGGCGCTCGGCCCTGAGTTCCGCGGCTGGCGCAGGACCGTCACCTGGGGGTCGTCGTCGAGGCGAGCGAGCGCCGCAACGGTCTCAGCATCCTTAGAGCCGTCGTCGACGACGACGATCTGCGACGGAGTCAGCGTCTGAGCCTTGATCGAGGCGATGCAGGCGTCGAGGAAGATTCCGTGCCGGTAGCAGGGAACGATCACACCGACGGTGGGCTCCGGCAGCGGGTCGCGCGAAAGTCTCAGCGGAGCCGGCGGGGCGCTACTCGGCTCGCGATGCCCGGGGTCCTCTTCGCCGAACAGCTCCTCGTTGCGCCAGCGGCTGCTCGCCGTCTGTTCCGACAGCAAGCGCTCGTACAGAGCGTCGTGGCGGCGCCCCATCTCCGCCAGGGAGAACTGCTCGAGCATGCGCTTGCGTGAGCGCTCGCCCATCTCCCGCCGCCGCTCATCGTCGCCGAGCAGAGAGACGATCGCCTCGGCGTAGCGATCGACGTCGTCGCGTGGATCGACCAGCACACCGCTGTCGGCATCCATGAACTCGACGTTGCCCGGCAGGGCCGGCGCGACAACCGGGACGCCCATCGCCAGGGCCTCGTAGATCACCAGCGGAATACCCTCGTAGACGCTCGTCATCAGCAGCAGGTCGCTGCTGCGATACCAGCGAGCCATGTCCTGGGAAGGCGCGTGCCACTGGATGACGTCAGCGACGCCGAGCTCCTCGGCCCGGGCACGAGCAGGCTCCTTCAGGTGGCCGTCGCCGACGACGTCGAGAACGAAATCCTCGTCCCGCTCCCGAACCCGAGCGAGGACCTCGAGGGTCAACATCGGGTCCTTCTGCTCGACCAGGCGACCGGGCCAGAGGATCCTGCTGGCGCCGTTGCCCGGCAGCTCCAGGGGCTCGACCCGCTCGGGGTCGAACTCCTCCCGGCTGTCGACGCCCAGATAGATCACCTCGATCCGGCTGGGCGGGATCTCATAGTCGACGATCGTCTGCTTGAGGTTCTCGCTGACGACGGAGAAGGAATCGATCAGGTTGCCGTAGCGGCGCGTCACGTAGCGGACGTAGCCGGTCTGGTTCGGTTCCTCGGCATGCAGCTGGACGACGATCGCCGGAGGTTCGGGCAGGCAGGTCATGTCCGGCAGCAGGTCGTAGCCGAGCCGCGAGTTCATGATGTGGACGACCCCGACCTGACGACTCTCGATGAAGCCGAGGATGAACTCGGGAAAGGCGGCACCCGGCATCAAGTCGGGAAGGTTCCAGATCTCCTCGGCGTACGGTTCGACGTGGTGCAGCCATCGATTGGGCGAGGGAGTAGTGGTAATCAGCGAAGGCGCCCAGCGGCTCAGATCGATGTTCTTGAACCAATCGATCGTCCCCCTGTCGGAGCCACCGAGGTCAACCCAAGGGGCGAGATAGAGGATTGGCGTCCGCTCGTCACTCACTGCGAGCCATCATATGAATCGGCGACTTGCAGCCGCCTGGTGCAGAGTCCTAGCCCCGGCGCTGCTTGCGATCGCTCGACCCGAGCCAACAAGTAGCGTAATGCGGCCAATGGCAGCCAGCCCCAAAGCGCCTCCTCGAAAAATCGATACGACCAGGTCATTGGCCCCGGATACGGAGTCCAGCAACGGCGGGTGGCCACGGTACTCGTTGGCCGACTTTGCCTGCTTACTCGGCTTGCTCTTGCTGACGCTGGCACTGTACTTGCCTTATGCGACCGAGGCAGGCTGGTTCCTCGATGACTGGACCGTGTATGCGGAACAGAAGTCACAGGGGTCGCTATGGGCGGGGATGAACACGTGCATGGAAACGATCCCGGGCGGCCGTAAGCTTGCCTGCCTCTACCAGGCGGGGCAGTGGTCTGCTTTCGGAGGACACAAATGGGCGTATCACGTTCTTCCGATCGTGCTGCTCTTCGCGATCGTCGCCATCGCATATGCGGTTGCTCGCCGGGCCGGCTTGGCCAGACTTTGGTGCCTGGCAATCGGCGGCGCGATCATCCTCTTTCCGGGCGCGGACTCGAGTCGACTGTGGCCGATCGCAACCATCGGCCTGTACGTGATCCTGCTTCAGATGGCGAGCCTGATGATCGCCATCCGGGCCCTGGATCGACCGGAGGGCCGGCGGAGTTGGGCCCTGCACGGTCTTTCGGCCGCGCTCGCCCTGATCGCCATGGCCACCTATGAGATTGCGGTCCCGCTCATCGCAGTCCAGGGGGCCGTGTACCTCGCCATCTTCCGCAGCAGAAAAGCATTCATTCGCTGGCTCGCCGACCTGGGCTTGGTCATGGCGTTCGTCTTCTACCGTTTGGTGGTCGCACCAACCAACGATCCGGCCTTCATGACCGAACGTACGACTGGCCAGCTCGTGACGCGAGCCGGTGTCCTGGTCGAAGGTGCATGGGATAGCTGGCGCTACTTATATGCGCCGCGCTTTGGGCTGATCGCCCTGGGATGCATCGTCCTCGCAGCGGCGACGGTGACCCTCGCCGTTCCAAGCATGAGACATCGGCTGATCCGGTGGTGGGTTGTGCTCCTGGCGGCAGCCGTCGCCGCGATCGCATGCTCCCTGATCTTCCTCACGGCCAATGACACCTACCTGCTGCAGTACTTCAGCACCAATAACCGCCTCAATCTGCCGGGCACGATTCCCTATGTACTCGCGTTCGTCGCGGTCTTGGGCCTTCTGTATGAGCTGGTTCGACGGTGGTCTCCCTGGGCTCCGGCTGCACCCCTCGCCGTGCTCCTCGTATTCGCTGCCGCGGCAAAGCATCAGCTCGCCGTAAGCACCGAACACCAGGACGCCTGGCTTGCTTCATGGAGCATCCAGAAGAGGACTCTTCCTGGACTTCGCAAGGGCCTACGCAACGTACCCACGACCGCCCGGGTCATGGGCTTCGATACTCCTAGATGGGAGCAAGGCTGGATTCCGGTCTTCGCCCAAACCTGGGACTTTCGCGGAGTGATCGAATACGAAAGCCCGATAAGGCCTGACTTCGCGTCGCCGTTCGACGAAGACGTCGCCTGCGGCACCCGTGGAATCACGCAGCTGGGAGAACTCGTCGCTCCGTATGGAGAAGGACGACACCCCGTCTACTTCGTCAGCCCCGCTCGGGGGGTCGCTTTGCATGTCACCTCGAAGCGGCAGTGCGAAACCCGGCTCAGCCGATGGGGACCCGTCCCCTACTGGGCCGAACCGATCAGCGGCTAGGCGCCCACCGGTGAAGCCACAGGCTTACGTCTCCAGTGCGATAGCCGTGGCGCTGGTACAGCCTCTGTGCCGACAGATTACGTCCCTGGGTCACCACATGAGCGCGCGCGAGTCCCGCATCCATAAAGAGCGACTCGGCTCCATGCAGTAGTCGCGCGGCGAGCCCCGTACCCTCTGCTTCCGCTGACACGGCGATCAACTCAATGGTACCGACCCCACTTTCGCCATCGAGGCGGCAGACGACGAATCCGTCCAGCCCGCTCGCCGTGATCAACCGGCGGCCCGCATCCCGATGTCCTCGCCTAAGCCACTCCACATAGAGGTTCCTTGCAAGCTCACTCGGGAAGTGCGAATCACTGACAAATCGAGTAGCGGAGAACCGCTCCCGCGCGATGGGCTCTAGGTGAGGAAGATCAGATTCGGTGGCAAGCCGAAGGCCCTGGTCAGCCGACATGTCATGCGAACCATCGATTTGCCGGTCGAGGTCAGTCCGGACGTCATAGCAGCGGAACCCGAGATCCTCAGCGGTGGTAATGACATCAACTCGATCCGCTTTCACCAGCGCAGTGAGACAACGAACGCCCCGGCTTTCGGCGACGTCAACCGCTGTACTCATCCGCGCAGGGCCCGTGGGGTCACATACCCGTGCAATGGGAAACCTGAAATGCTCGCTGTCCCAGCGAAGCAGCTCAATCTCTTCGTCGAGAGCGCTCTCGGTCACGAGGGGGTTGGCGCAGTGACGTGACTGTCACTCCGAGTCACATCGCGGACCAGATAGTAGGGGCGCCCCTTCGCCTCGGTGTAAACCCGGCCGACGTACTCCCCTATCAGGGCCGTAATCAACAACTGAACGCCGAGCAACGCAAAGACGAGGGCAAAAGCCGAGACGGTTCCGGACACGCCGCTGCCCTCAAACAAGCGGTAGACGAGGAAGAAGACGGTACCGAGAAACCCGGCAAGAGACGCGACAAGGCCGACGCCGGTGAGTAGGCGGAGGGGGAACACCGAGTATCCGGTGATCAGATCGAGGAGCAGATCGAGCAGAGTCGAGAGCCGATAGCGAGAGCCCTGGTCTCCTCGCGCATGGTGCTCGATCGGCACCTCTTTTATGGGAACACCGAGCCAGGCGACTATCGCCGGGACGTACCGATGCCTCTCGGTGAATTCGAGCATCAGGTCGACGGTCGCCCGGTCGTAGACCCTGAACATCGATCCGAAGTCGTTGAGATCGGTCCCGGTGCGCCTGTTCAGCCAACCCGTCAGCAGGCGCGTCACCAGCCGTCGCGGCAACGGATCCTGTCGATCCTGTCTGTATCCCGAAACCACCGGGTACGCATCCGACAACTCGGCAAGCAAAGTCATGATCTCCTCGGGCGGGTACTGCAGGTCGCTGTCCAGAGTTACGACGCACCTGCCGGAGGCGTGTGCGAGTCCGGCGAAGACCGCGGGGTGCTGACCGAAGTTCCGCGCAAGCCGCACGACGACCACTGGGTGCGGATACGTCTCCGCCAACGCCCGAGCGCGGGGGGACGTCTCATCGAGACCGCCGTCGTCGACAAGAATCAGCTCGCCGCCGACCTGATCGAGCACCGGCTGACAGCGACGAAAGATCTCCGCAACGGCTGCCTCGTCCCGGTAAAGAGGAATCACGATGCTCAGTGCAGGGTCTGCTTCGGCGCCGGATGCCGCCCGGCGTGCGTCGTAGGGACCCATCGGCGACATGCTAGAGCGCAGCGGCAATACGATGCCTCCGATGAACGAGGCGATTCCATTCAACCGGCCTCGCCTCGCCGGCAATGAGCACGCCTACATCGACGAGGCTCTATTGAGCGGAAAGCTCTCTGGGAACGGAGAGTTCGCCGTGCGCTGCTGCGCTTCGCTCGAGCGCCGCCTGGGTGCGGATCGTGCCCTGATCACTCCCTCGTGCACCGCAGCCCTGGAGATGACGGGCATCCTCGCCGGACTCGGACCCGGGGACGAGGTCGTCATGCCGTCCTTCACTTTCGTCTCCACCGCCAACGCTTTTGCGCTTAGGGGAGCGGTACCCGTCTTCGTCGATTCCGAGCCAGAGACCCTCAACATCGATCCCGACGCAGCAGCGGCCGCCATCACCCCACGCACCCGGGCCATCGTGGTCGTCCACTACGGCGGGATCGCCTGCGACATGGGCCGCATCACGTCTCTCGTCGACCAGCACGATCTCGTCCTGATCGAGGATGCGGCTCATTCGCTTCCGGCAACTTGGCGCGAGCGCCCGCTCGGATCGATCGGGCACCTGTCGACGTTCAGTTTTCATGAGACCAAGAACGTTCACTGCGGTGAGGGTGGAGCGCTGGCGATAAACGATCCGACCTTGATCGACCGGGCGGAGGTCGTTCAGGAGAAGGGCACCGACAGATCCCGGTTCTTCCGAGGAGAGGTAGACAAGTACACCTGGCAGGACCTGGGGTCCTCATACCTCATGAGCGAGGTCGGTGCGGCGTTTCTATGGGCACAACTCGAGCGACTAGATGAGATAACCGCGGAGCGACGGGGGACCTGGGACCGCTACCACGATGCCTTCGCGGATCTGGAGGAGGAGGGTGCTCTGCGGCGTCCTTTCGTTCCCGATGGATGTGAGCACAGTGGTCATCTCTATCACCTGCTGATGCCAAGCGCTTCCGCTCGGGACGAGCTGATCGAGCGCCTGGACAGGGACGGCATCAAGAGCGTGTTTCATTACAGCCCTCTGCATGAGTCACCGGCCGGTCGTCGATTCGGGCGCGCCGCCGGGCCGATCGAGGTCGCGCCCTCGGCGAGTGCTCGCCTGCTGAGATTGCCACTGTGGTCGGGCATGGGCGAAGAGCGCATCGATCGGGTGATCGAGTCGGTTTCGAGGCACGCCCATGAGGCCGCCGCGGTCACCGCCGCCCCATAGGGACAGAGTCCGAACGCGTAGGGTCGGGGTGTAATGCCGTCTCTCTGGGCATCTCCCGCCGACAACAAACAGGTGATGGATGCGGAATCCGTGCTGTTTCTCGTCGGCGGCTACGACGGCTCGGGGAACTACGGCGACGTATTGCAGCTGGCGACTGCGATCGAGACGGTGAAGCGACTGCCGAGGTCGCCCCTCCCAGTCGCCATCGTCGAGTGGGAGACGCGAGAGCATCACAGCGAGTTAATGGGACGCTACGCCGAGCGTTTTGAGGGGGCCGCGTTCGCGTTCTTTCAGGACCACTCCGGCGCTCCCGAAGCTGGCTTGGTCGAGCTGGAGACGCTTCGAGACGATTCCGTAAAGGCCGCCCTCTACATCTACGGGGGCGGCCACCTGAACCGATGGTGGGGAGTCCGCAAGACCGCGCACGCGAATGCTGCCCAGCACCTTCTCGGCGGACGCCCCCTACCCGTGGTCGCCTCTGGCCTCCAGGTAGACGAGGCCGCGATCGCTCCAGATGGACCCGCGCATGACCTTCTCTCCCGCGCCTCCTGGATTGGGGTGCGCGACATCGACTCGCTGCGCTACCTGCGACGGCAGGTACCTGCCGTCGCTGATCGCGTCGAGCTGGCCGGGGACGACGCGCTTCCCTTCCTGGAGAAGCAAACCGTGGAGAGCGGCGCCATGGTCAACCTCCACGTGAACGACGGCGAGTGGGTGAGTGACGATGCCGAGGGAATCCAGAACAGGATCGTCGCCCTCGTGAAGGAGCTGGCGGCTGCGAGCAGCGAGCCGCTCCAGCTCCAGCCGGTGATCGCCTACGAGGACCCGCGGGTGTCCGAGCGCTCGGTCGTCGCGGACCTCCTCGAGAGGGAGGGCGACCAACTGGAAGAGGTGGGCCTGAGGCCGATAGAGCCGCTCGACATCCTGGATGACGCGATCGGCCATAGCCTGTCGCAGTTCCGGCGCGCGCGGCTCACCGTGAGCTGCTCCTACCACGTGACCCTCACCTCGCTGCTTGCCGGCATCCCCGCGGTGATGCTGGCTCAGAACGACTACTACGCGCAGAAGGCGGCCGGCCTGCGCGATCTTTTCCAGCTTGAACCGGGCAGAGTGGGCATTCCAGGCACCGCGGAGGACGCCCCGGCCGCGGTCGAGGCCCTTGTCGACGGGCCAACTCGTACTGAGCTCGTCTCGCATCTGCGGACACAGTCGCGGCAGGTCGCCGAGCGCTTCGAGCGAGGACGCGCCGCACTGTCGGTGGCGCTTGCCGAGAGCCTGGAGATCTCCGGGCTCGAGGCTGAGCTGGCGACGGCACAGCAGCGCGCCGAGGACGCCGAGCGCGAGCTCGCCGCGGTCCATGCGACCCGGGGATGGAGAGTTCTGAACGTCCTCCGTGCAGCCCGCGACATGATGAGATAGGGCCATGGAGCAACCGGGTCGCTCATGAATCGCCTGCTGAGCTGGCTGCCGAGACGGAGAAGGGCAGCTGAACCACAGGCCGAGCCGCCGCCTGCACCCGCGCAGATCCTCGCCGAGCTACGTAACGAGATCGACCGTATCGACACCCTCGCAAAGGAAGCCAAAGGCCGCGGCGATTACGCGCTCGAAGTGGCACAAGACATGTCGCTGCCGACCAGGATGCTCGCCTTCATGTCGTGGCTGGAGCTGCTGCCACCGACGACGGGCCCGCAGTTGTCGGTCATCCTCACGACCCACGACAGGCCCCAACTGCTCGCTCGTGCAATTCGATCCGTGCTTGCCCAGCGCTACGAACGCTGGCAGCTGCTGGTCGTGGACGATGGCAAAAACCCCGAGACGCCCAAAGTAGTCGAGGCGATCGACGACGACCGCCTGACCTTCGTCGTGGGTCCAGGTCGTGGCGTGAGCGGTGCCCGCAATACCGGCCTGGACCACGCAAGCGGGGAGATCGTCTGTTACCTCGACGACGATAACGTGATGCATCCCGGCTGGCTTCAAGCGGTCGCCCACGTCTTCTCGAAGCGCGAGGACGTTGACATCGCCTACGGCGTCTCGATCGCCGAACACAGGATCCCGGACGATCTCGGCGAGCACGGCTGGTGGCCGTCGTTCTGGCAACTTCCCTGGTCGCGCGAGACGTTGCTCAGGGAGAACGTCACCGACATCGGAGCGCTCGCCCATCGTCGCGTTCTCGAGGAGGCGCGCTTCGCCGAAGATGCCTCGACCGCAGAGGATTGGGAGATGCTGCTCCGCCTCACCACCGACCGGGAGGCGCTGGCGATACCCGCGCTCTCCCACGCCTACGTAATGGACGCGCCCAATCGCATGTCGCGCGATCCCGCCCATCGTCCCGCCCTGGAGAAGATCCGCCGCCGCTACGAGGGGACCTGAGCTGCACATGTCCGATTCCATCGCACTCGAGACGATCGTCGTCAGTCACAGCGCCGAAGAGATGTTGCGACGCTGCCTGCGCTCACTGGAGCTTCACCCGCCGGCGGGTGGGATGTCGGTCACCGTGGTCGACAGCGGCAGCCCCGACTCGACCCCGGACATGGTCGAGCGGGAGTTCCCGGCGGTGCGCCTGATCCGTGAGGCCAACATCGGCTTCTCCGCGGCGAACAACCTTGCGCTGCGCGACAGCGAGGCGGAGGCGGTGCTGCTACTCAACCCCGATACCGAGGTGTATGCCGGAACGCTCGAAGCGGTGCTGAGGAGGCTCTGGAGCGAGGAGCGGATCGGGATCGTCGGCGCCAAGCTGGTTACCGAGTCGGGTGAGCTCGACCATGCCTGCAAGCGCTCGTTTCCCACCCCCCTCAGTGCCCTCGCCCATTTCACCGGCATCGGTCGCACCGACGGCGCCTCCGGGGCGCTCAGCCAGTACCGGGCGACGCAACTGGGCGACGACGAGCCGGGCGAGGTCGACGCGGTCAACGGCGCCTTCATGCTCTGCCGAGCCGAGGCGGTGCGCGAGGTCGGCCTGCTCGACGAGGGCTACTGGCTCTACATGGAGGACCTCGACTGGTGCCACCGCTTCTGGGACGCCGGCTGGAAGGTCTTCTACGAGCCAGCCGGCACGGCCCTGCACGTCAAGGGCGGCTCGAGCTCCGGCCGACGAGCTCCCCGCCAGGAAATCGCCTTCCACCAGGGCATGGGCCGCTTCTACCGCCGCTTCGACGCCCCCTCGCACAACCCCCTGCTCAACGCCGCTGTCTATGCAGGCATCGGTGCCAAACTGGCGACGAGCCTGGCGATCACCGCTATCAAGGATCGCCACCAGGTATGAAGCGCATTGTGGTGAGCCTTGTATCGGTGATCGCACTGATAGCGGTCAGCGTTGCTGCGGGCGCTACAGCACAGCGCTATGTCAGCACTTGCCTTCGATCGAACTCCCTAAGGGACGGCTGCGCTGGCGGGCGTATTGAAGTCGACTTCGGAGGCGCCGTCACGCCGAAGGTCCTGCCAAAGGGTGAGTTGGCACCCGTCGGGTTCGAGGTCCACGGCAAGATCGCCGTGGAGGAAGGGGGCCACCCATCTGCCCTGCGCGAAGCGATCGTCGACATTCCCAAGGATGTGGGAATCGATACTGCCGGGTTGCCAGCCTGCGCGCGGCAAAAGCTCGAGGGCAAGAGGGTTGCGGCGGCGCGGCGCCTTTGCCGCAAGGCGATCGTCGGCAGCGGTGTGGCCCACATCGGGTTCGCATCCTCGGACGCCGTCATCGAATCTCCCCTGACGCTCTTCAGCGGCGGCAGCTCAGGCGGCGAGACGAGGCTCTTCGTCCACGGCGCGATTTCCGTGCCCGGCCTGATGCCGCTGGTCGGCACCGTAAAGATCCAGCGGAGGCACTCTGGGCTGCACACGGTCTGGAAACTGCCGTCCATCCTCGAAGGAGACGGCTCGCTGCTCGACTTCAGGTTCAGGGTCGAGCGGCGCTTCATGAGCAAGGGGACCAAACGCAGCTATCTCGCCGCCAAATGCCCCAGCGGAGAGCTTCAGGCGACCGCGTCGAAGGTCCTCTTCCGCAACGAAGCCCGGGCGCCAGGGGTGGCGTCAACGACGGCGCTCAAAGGCCACATCTCGGCCCCTTGCTCTCCGGAGCGCTAGTCCGCCACTACCGGGCCGGCATACCCTTTACGACCGCGCCCGGCGGAACATCTGTCGTCACCACGGCCGCCGCGCCCACAACCGCTCCCTCGCCGATCTCAACGCCCGGAAGGACCTGCGCTCCGGCACCGATCTGACAGCCACGACAAAGGCGCGGGGCGGGGCGACGGGCGTCGGTGGTCATGATTCTTCCGGTGAGGATCTGAACCCCCGGTCCGAGGAAGGAGTCCCGCTCGATCACGACCCCGGTGCCGACGGTGCAGTGCGCCTGCATGCGCACTCCGTCATGGAGCTCGACGTCGTGCCTCACGACGCTGCCATAGCCCACCGCGACGTCGACGCCGATCGTCGTCCCTTCCCGGATGGCGGCGTGATCGCCGATCAGGGAGTGAGCGCCCAGCCGGGCCCCGGCCTCGACGATCGCGTAGGCGCAGACGGTCGATTCCTCGCCGATCGCCGTCTGCCCACCCATGGGCGGGGTGCGGCGGGAACCGCGGCTCACCCGGCCCGGCCGGCCGAGCACCGCACCGTGATCGATCCGCACACCCTCTCCGATGCTCACGTCGTCATGGACGATGACGTTCGCGCCGATCTCGACCCCGCTGCCGATCTCCACCCCGACACCGAGCAGGAGGTTGGGGGCCAGATCGGATCGACTCAGGGAGTTCAAGCTTGCGATTATCCCGGCATGGAGGATCGCGGGGAGCTGGGGGAAACCGCGATCTGCTGCCTGCTGCACAGCCTCGCTGCAGGCGGTTCCACCTGGCAGTGGATCCGCCTGCTCGAGCGCCACGCGGCACAGGGGGGACGGACAACGATATTTGCCCCGCAAGGCCCCCTTGCCGAGCCCGCGCGCGCGGCCGGTATCGAGGTGGTCCCGACGTCATGGGATGAGAACGGCGTTCGCGGTGGCGTCAAAGCCGCCATCGCGGAACACGACGTGGCAATCGTCGAATGGGAACAGGGAGCGATGGACAACTTCCCGTGGGTCCTGGACGCATGCGGGCGCGCAGCGCTCGCCATGCACCAGGCCCCGCAGACGATGACTCGCTGGCTCGCACCGCCGACGCCGATGAAAGCGAGGCGGACGGTCGAACGTGTCGTCGCCGAGCCGCATGCCGTCGCGCTCGTGCGCGGTGAAGCGCACCGGCGGAAGGTGGCTACCGCGTACGGCCTGCCCCCGGAAGCGCTGCGGATTCTGCCTCCATCGGTCCCTCTGCCTTCGCTGCCCTTCCGCCCAAACTCGGGAGAAGGGAAAGAGGTGCTGGCGATGACCCGGCTGGCTCCAGACAAGACGGCAATCTTCCGGCTGGCGGTGGAGCTCGTGCGCGAGCGACTCAGCGCCGGCCATCCGTGCCGGCTGACGATTGCCGGCGAAGGCCCCTTGAGGGAGGATGCGATCACCCTGTGCGAGCGCCGCCTCCCCTCCGGCTCCTGGCGAGTTGAGGGAGCTCCCAGGGACCAGATCGCCAGGCTCGCCGACTCCGATCTCGTCGTCGCCCAAGGAACGACGACGCTAGAGGCCGCGGCGCTGGGACGGCGAGTCGTCATCGCTCGCCCGTTCGGCGCCAACAGCGCCTCCGGCGCTGTGCTCACCCCCGATCGCTATGACGAGGCGGCTCGCGATCCCTTTGGCGATCCACGGACAACGGAAGACACGACCCAGCTATGGAGAGAGGTCCTTGGTATCGACGAGGTGGCTCTCCGGGACCTACGGCATCGGGTCGAGACCCACAACAGTCTCGAAGTGGCGTCACGAGCGCTCAGCGAGGCATTTGCAGGCGCCTAGAAACGACAAGACCGCCGAAGCGGGTCGAGCAGTGCTCTGGCGCGGCGCAAAAGTAGAGCACGGCAACATGATCGAAACGTCTTTGGCGTACTAACTTGTTTTTTTAGTTGTACTGATTTCCCTTGCGGATGCGCTAGGTTCTCAGCGTGGGAGACGGCCTCAGGGAGAGCTGGATCGCGGCGGTTGCTTCTGGTAGCTCCTTTGCCGAGGTGGGCGGTCTTTGGGGGGTGGTGAATGAGCAAGTCACCGTTGCTGCTGCTGCCGGTGCCACCGACCTGACGATGATCGACATCGCGCCCGAGGGCGGCCCCGAAGATCTCTGGGGAGCCTTCGAGTCTCGGCTGGAGGAACACGGTGTGGCGGGCGTACGCTGCATTCACGGCAGCGTCGACGATCACGCGCTCGTAGACAAAGTCGGCTCCTTCGACGCCGTCCATTGCAGCGGTGTCCTCTACCACTGTCCCGAACCGTTGCGCACGCTGCGCAACCTGTGCGCACTAGTTCGGGGGACCCTGATACTGGGCACGGCGACGATGCCCGAGACCGTCGCCACCTCCGCCGGAGCCATCAGCGTCGAACCGGGCACGGCGCTGCTCGTTCCGGCGATGACCGACAGTCAGCGTGTCATTCTCGGTGAGTGGCTGCGCGAAAACGGGGCGCCGTTTGCGTACGGCGTGAACCACGCGGTCGGCGAGGAGTGGGATCTGCAGCGCGAGGGTTGGAACCCCTACGAGGCCTGGTGGTGGTTTTTCACCCGCGACTATGTCAGCGCGCTTTTGGAGGCCGCCGGGTTCGATGTGCGCAATGTCGCCAGCTACTGGAACGGCCGGGCGACTCTCTATATGGCATCGCCGAAGAGAGTCCGCGACGGATGCGCCTGACGATGGCTCCGACCGAGGTCCGGCAAAAAGAGGGTGCACCCAGCATCTGCTTTGTGACCACCGACTTCGTGAGCGTCATCCGCAACGGCGGGATCGGCACTCACTTCTGGCTGATGAGCCGACTCCTCGCGAAGCGAGGTTGGGAGGTGCACGTGCTGTTCTGCGGCGCGGCGGACGACGAGCAGGCGATGGCGGAGATGCCCGCGAGGATGGCCTCCGAGGGAGTGACATTCACCTGGCTGGAAGAACTTCCAGCACCGGCCTGGGCGGACATCCACAGCTACGGCGACGGCATGCACGACCTCCACCTCAGCCAGCTGGCGATGGAAGCACTGGAAGGGCTCAATGCTGAGCATTCCTTCGACATCATCGAGTTCCACGATTGGCGTGCTCTCGGGCTTCGAAGCGCCCAGGCCAAACGATCCGGCCTGGCCTTCGACGATGTGGCGCTCGCGGTGAAGCTCCACAGCACGACCGATTGGCAGCGCCGGGGCAACCTCGCCGACCGTAAGTCGCCGTGGGACCTGAAGCTCGAGTGGTGCGAGCGCTACGCCTTCGAGCGAGCCGACCTGCAGCTCAGCCCTTCCCACTACATGGTCGAGGACACCCGCTCCATCGGATGGGAAGTTCGGGACGATGTTCTCGTCACCTACCCCTTCCCAGATCCAGAGCCAGAGCCGACCATACAAACGGCCGAACTATGCAAGCTCGCCTTCTTCGGGCGGCTGGAGCGGCGCAAGGGCCTGGACATCTTCCTCGACGCGCTGGATTCGGTGCCAGAGAAGCTTCCGGTCGTCTTCCTCGGCCGCGATACGAGGATGGACGGGCGGAGCGCGAGCGAGATCATCCGCGAGCGCCTAGGAGACCGGCCTTTTGAGATCGAGGATGAGCTGGACCGGGAGGCAGCCTTGGCAAAGTTGGCAAGCGGCGACACGCTGGCCATCATCGCCTCCCAGAGCGAGACTTTCGGCTTCACGGTTGCGGAGTGCATCGCCAATCGGATCCCGTTCATCGCGGCGCATGCCGGGGGCATACCCGAGGTCGTACGGCATTGCGAAGCCAGGCAAAACTGGCTTTTCGATCCCACGGCTGCGGACTTGTCCACCTCAATATCGGAGCGGCTTGCTGCCGACCCCGACAACGAGCGTCGGCTTCGACGGGAGGTCTCCGAGGTGTGCGACCACGAGCGCTGGAACGACGGGGTGGAGGCGAGCTATCGAGAGGCCGTAGCGCGCTTTCACCAAGAACGACTGAGCTACACCCCGAAACCACCTGAGGGAGCGACTGTCTCCGTGGCGGTCACCCACTACAACCACGCGGCGTTCCTTCCATCGGCGTTGGATTCGATTGCCGGTCAAACGCATCAACCCGATGAGGTCTTTGTGATCGATGACGGCTCTACCGATCCGAGCGCCGCCGAGGTCTTCGATGCCTTGGAGGCACGCTATCCAGAGTGGACCTTCCTGCGCCAAGAAAACGCCGGACCGGGCGCGGCCCGAAACCGCTGTCTCGAGCTCGCCAATGGCTCGCACTTCCTTCCATTCGACTCCGACAATGTCGCACATCCAGAGTTGGTAGAAACGTTACTGGGGGCAGTCCAGACCGATCCTTCGCGTGATGTGGCGACGTGTCAGACCCTCGCTTTCGTGAACGAGGCCGACATCGAGACCGAGTCCTACGCCTTCCGCTATGCCCCCACCGGAGGTCCCCGCATCGTGGCGCCCCTTGAGAATGTCTTCGGTGACACCTGCGCCCTCTACCGAACGGACGCCCTCCGCGCCGTGGGTGGCTTTGAGACCGACCCCAACTCCCCACACGAGGACTGGGAGACGCTGGCCAAGATCGCCTTCGCCGGCTTCGACATAGATGTCGTTCCACGGCCGCTGTTCTGGTACCGGACCGAAGTCGGAGGTCGACTCGCCACGCTTACGAAAGACCCCGCCCAAAAGTTCCGGCTGCGTCGCCGGATCGTCGACGAGATTCTCGTCGACGTCGAACTGGACCGCAGCGAGCGAATAGCGCTCTGGGAGTGCCTCGTCGCATTTGCCGCACCGAACGAAGATTTGGAGTTCCTGCAGCGCGCGCACGACGAGGTCGCCGAGTGGGCAGAGAAGACGCTGGCCGACGCCAATGCCTGGCATGAACAACACTACGCGGATACCGTTGCCTGGCACGAGCAGGTGCTGGCGACAAGCGATCCGCAGGTCGCCCTTGGGACGGTGCGTGTGAAACATCTTTGGTCGGAAGCCGCGAGGCGGAGCCTGCGCGGCCTTCGCCGCAGAATCTTGGCTGGATACCCCCAGAGCTAGAACAGCAGTGACTCGGCTACTTCGCTAAGCGCCGGGGCCTGCTTGTCGCGCTCGCTCAGCAGGGGGTCGTCGACCGGCCACTCGACTCCGACGTCGGGGTCGTCCCAGGCGATGCCGGACTCGGTCGCCGGGTCGTAGGTGCTCGAGCAGAGGTAGGTGACGTCGGCGACGTCGCTGAGGACGGCGAAGCCGTGGCCGAAGCCGACGGGGACGAAGAGCTGGCGGTGGGTCTCGTCGTCGAGCTCGTGTCCTTCCCACTGACCGTAGGTGGGCGAGGCACGGCGCAGGTCGACGGCGACGTCGAAGATCTTGCCGCGCGGGCAGCGGACCAGCTTCGCCTGGCCCGGCTCGGTCTGGAAATGAAGGCCACGCAACGTTCCTCTTGAGGAGCGCGAATGGTTGTGCTGGACGAACTCGACGTCGATACCGAGCTCTGCCCAGGTGTCGCGCCTATAGGTCTCGACCATGAAGCCGCGATCGTCGCCGTGGACCTCGGGCTCGAGCAGGACGACGCCGTCGAGCTTGGTCTCCAACCGCCGCGGCATCAGCCGAGCGCTTTGCCGTACTGCTTCTCGTAGTAGGCCCGGTACTCGCCGGAGCGGATTGGGCCCCACCATTCCTTGTTGTCGCGGTACCAGCTCACGGTCCGCTCGAGGCCCTCGGCGAAGTGCACCTGCGCCTCCCAGCCGAGCTCGGCGCGCAGCTTCTCGGAGGAGAGCGAGTAGCGACGGTCGTGGCCGGGGCGGTCGGTGACGTACTCGATCTGCGACTCCGCGGCACCGCTCAGCTCGATCACCCGCTTCACCACCTCGATGTTCTCGCACTCGTCGGGGCCGCCGACGTTGTAGGCCTCGCCGGGGCGACCCTTCATCAACACGGCGTGGATGCCACGGCAGAAGTCCTCGACGTAGAGCCAGTTGCGTACCTGCCGCCCGTCTCCATAGACCGGCAGCGAGTCGCCGTGGATTGCGTTCAACACCATCAGCGGGATCAGCTTCTCGGGGTACTGGCGCGGCCCGTAGTTGTTCGAGCCGCGCACGATCGAGGCCTCGGTCCCGTAGGTGTGGAAATGGGCGGAGACGAGCAGGTCCCCGGCCGCCTTGGTCGCCGAGTAGGGCGAGGAGGGGTCGAGCGGCGAGGTCTCGGTGAAGGAGCCCGAATCGATCGAGCCGTAGACCTCGTCGGTGGAGACCTGCAGGTAGCGGTCGACCCCCAGCTCACGGGCGGCATCGAGCAGCGTGCCGGTGCCGATCACGTGGGTGCGGGCGAAGGCGTCCTGGTCGTCGATCGAGCGGTCGACGTGCGACTCGGCGGCGAAGTTGACGACCGCGTCGCAGCCCTCCATCGCCTCGCGCACGACCGCCGGGTCCTCGATCCCGCCGACGACCAGGTCGGTTCCCTCCGGCAGGTTCTCGCGGCGACCGGCGTAGGTCAGCTTGTCGAGCACCCGCACCTCGTGGTCGCCGCCGACGAGGCGCACGTAGGTCGAGCCGATGAAGCCGGCGGCGCCGGTGACGAGGATCTTCATGCCGCGGCCTCCGCCTCGGCGCTGCGCTGGGAGAGGTAGGCGGCGAGGCCGTCCTGCCAGGAGGGCAGCTCGATCGCGTGCCGGCGCTGGCTCGTCAGCGCCGAGTAGGCGGGGCGGGGGGCCGGGCGGCCGAGCATCTCGGTGGTCGCCGACATCACTTTGCACTCGACGTGCGCCTGCTCGAAGATCTCGCGGGCGAACTCATACCAGGAGCAACTGCCCGCGGCTGCCATGTGGTGGATGCCGAACTCGACCCCCTCGATCAGGCGGACGATGCCGTAGGCGAGGTGCCAGGTGTAGGTCGGCGAGCCGACCTGGTCGCGGACGACGAGGACCTCACCGTGGTCGGCGGCGAGGCGAAGCATCGTCTCGACGAAGTTGGTGCCGCCGGTGCCGAAGAGCCAGGCGGAGCGGACGATGAAGTGGCGCTTGTTGGCGACGCGGGTCGCCTCCTCGCCGGCCAGCTTGCTGCGCCCGTAGGCGGAGAGCGGCGCGGTCTGGTCGGTTTCGACGTAGGGCGCGCCCTTGCTGCCGTCGAAGACGTAGTCGCTGCCGACGTAGACGACCGAGGCGCCGACCGCGGCGGCGGCCGCGGCGACGTTGCCGGCCCCCTCCCCGTTGATCCGCGTTGCCTCCCGCTCGGCCCCCTCGGCGCCGTCGACGTCGGTCCAGGCGGCGCAATTGATGACGACGTCGGGACGCTCGCCCTCGATCTTGGCGCCGACCGCCGGCCCGTCGGCGACGTCGAGCTCGGCGTGGCCATAGCCGACCACCTGGTGGCCGGCGTTACCCGCGGCGAGCATCACGTCGCGGCCCAGCATCCCGGCCGCACCGGTGACCAGCAGCTTCATCGCCCAGCGCCCATCAGATGATCTTGATCTCGGATTTGTCGCCGACCAGCATCCGCAGCGTCTTCGGCATGCCGTCGCTGCGGGTCAGCTTGACTTCGCGGCCAAGCAGGCTGGCCTCCATGCGGGTGCCGAGGTCTTCGACGACGGAGCCGGCAAGGACGATCGAGTGCTCGATTTCGGAGCGGCAGATCTTCACGTTCTCGCCGATCGAGGTGTAGGGGCCGACGTAGGCGCCCTCAATCTTGGCGCCGGCGCCGATCACGGCCGGGCCGCGCACAACCGATCCGCTCAGCGTCGCCCCCGCCTCGACCACGACCCTGCCCTCGACCTTCGAGTCCTCGTCGATCTCGCCGTCGAGGCGTGTCTCGATCTCCTCGAGGACGAGCCTGTTGGCCTCGAGCATGTCGGCGAGCTGGCCGGTGTCCTTCCACCAGCCGCTGACCACCTCCGACTGCACCTTGTGGCCGTCCTCGATCAGGCTCTGGATCGCCTCGGTGATCTCCAGCTCGCCCCGCCAGGAGGGCTTCAGCGCACGGGCCGCCTCGAAGATCGGCGGGCCGAAGAGGTAGACGCCGACCAGGGCGAGGTTTGAGGGCGGGTCTTTCGGCTTCTCGACCAGGCGGACGACGTGGTCGCCGTCGAGCTCGGCGACGCCGTAGGAGCTGGGGTCGGCGACCGGCGTCAGCAGGATCAGCGCGTCGGGCCCGGCCTCGCGGAAGGTAGCGACCAAGCCACGCAGACCATCGGCGAGCAGGTTGTCGCCGAGGTACATGACGAAGGGCGAGCCGCCGATGAACTCCTCGGCGGTGAGTACGGCGTGGGCGAGCCCGGCCGGCTCGTCCTGAACGATGTAGGTGATCTTTGCGCCGAACCGGGAGCCGTCGCCCGCCGCCTCGCGGATCTCATCGCCGGTCTCCGGCGCGATGACGATCCCGATCTCGGTAACACCGGCGTCGACCAGCGCCTCGATCCCGTAGAAGAGCACGGGTTTATTGGCGACGGGCACGAGCTGCTTCGCCGAAGTGTGGGTGATGGGCCGCAGGCGAGTGCCGGCCCCACCGGAGAGAATAAGTCCCTTCAGGGGCTCCATTGCGAGGCTGCAACCCTACCGTGGCTACGATAGGCCGCGATGAGCGCCGGGACCCAGACGAGCGACCAGCTGAGCGCGGCCGAGGCGCGGCACCGGGCGGAGCTGGACGCGCAGAGGGAGGAGTTCCATCGCGAGCTCAGCCGCCGCAACTTCCGCATCGGCGAACTCGAAGAGCAGGTCATCGAGGTTGCCCAGACCTACGAGACCTCGCTGAGCTGGCGGCTGACCAGGCCGCTGCGGTCCGCGCTGTCGAAGCTGCGCCGAGGCTGAGCGATGCCACGCGATATCCGCTCGCTCAAATCGCTTCTCCCCCCGCGCGCCTTCGCCTTCCTGCGCCGCCTCAGGGACCTGACCCGCCGCCTGCGACAGGAACTTCACCTCAGCCGACCCCGGGCCAAGCGCGAAGCCGCCCTGCAGGAAGTCGCGGCGCTCGAGTCGCAACCGACGATCTCACTGGCGATGCCGACC
The DNA here is from genome assembly GCA_963716735.1 of uncultured Solirubrobacterales bacterium. Taxonomy (GTDB): domain Bacteria; phylum Actinomycetota; class Thermoleophilia; order Solirubrobacterales; family 70-9; genus VRUE01. The sequence continues at coordinate 2,221,079 of OY970321.1, read as the reverse complement.
TACAAGTCCGACCTGGGCTATCTGGCCAAGGCGATCGAGTCGGTGCGAGCCCAGCACTACCCGGCGTGGCAGCTGTGCATCGTCGACGACGGCTCCGGCCAGCCTGGGCTGAACGCGGCGGTCCAGCGCTACGCCGACGCCGACCCGCGGATCAAGTTCGAGCCGGCCGCCGAGAACCGCGGCATCTCGGCGGCGACCAACGCCGCCATGGAGATGTGCGACGGCGAGTTCGTCGGCTTCCTCGACCATGACGACACGCTCACGCCCGACGCGCTGCTGCGTGTCGCCCAAGCGCTCACCGCCGATCCCGAGCTCGACGTCGTCTACTCCGATTCCGACAAGCTGACTGCGCACGGCGTCCGCGCCGACCCCTTCCTCAAGCCCGACTGGTCGCCGGTCTACGCTCTCGGCGCGATGTACATCGGCCACCTGCTGGTGGTCCGGCGCTCGCTCGCCGAGGCGGCCGGCGGTTTCGACCCCGCCTTCGACACGATCCAGGACTTCGAGTTCTTCCTGCGCGTCTCCGAGCGCACCGAGCGCATCCACCACATCCCGCAGACGCTCTACCACTGGCGGGCGATACCCGGCAGCATCGCCGCCGGCACCGACCAGAAGTCGGGGGTTGAGGAGCTGCAGGCAAGGGCGGTGAGCGATCACCTCGAGCGGCTCGGCGTCGAGGCCAAGGCCGTCCCCCACCCGGCGATCCCCCACCGAGCGATCCTGGCGCCGCGCAACGGCGCCGTGCCCCAGGCCAAGGCCAGCGTCGTCCTCGCCACAGGGGGCGGCGAGGGAGGCCTGCGGCGCTGCCTCACCTCGCTGCTCGAGCTGACCTCGTATCCGAGCTTCGAGACGATCGTCATCGGGCGTGGCGAGGAGGCGCCGGCCTGGCTCCCCGAGGCGGTGACCTGGATCGCCGGCGAGCCCGGTGCCTTCCGCCGCGGCCGCGCCAACAACGTCGGCGCCGCCGCGGCCGGAGGCGACTATCTGCTCTTCCTCGACGAAGAGGTCGAGGTGGCCGAGCCCGACTGGATCGAGCAGCTCGTCCTCCACGCCGGCCTGCCGGGCGTGGGCGCCGTCGGCCCGCTGCTGGCCAAGCCCGACGGCCTGGTCGACCAGGCGGGTGTGGCCATCGGCCTCCGCGACCCGGCGAGCGCGATGCTGGCCGGCTTCCCTGCCGATGGCGACGGCTACTACGGCTCCCTCCCCTGCGCCCGCGAGGTCTCGGCACTCGGCGCCGAGTGCCTGCTGGTGCGCAGGGTCGACTTCGAGGCCGAGAACGGCTTCAACGAGTTCTACGGCCGCGAGTACGAGGACTACGACCTATGCCAGCGGTTCGCCAAGCGCGGCCTCAAGTCCGTCTACGCCCCGCGGCCGCGTCTCGTCAACCACCGCACCCCCGCCGGCCGCCGCGCCGCCACCGACGCCGTCGACCGCGCTCTCTTCGTCGACTGCTGGTATGACGAGCTGATGCGCGGCGACCCCTACTTCAACCCGGGTTTCGCCCAACAGCTGGCCGACTACGTGCCGGCCGCCTGGCGCGAACGGGTCTACCGGGCGACCGCGCCGCTGGGGAGACGATGAGGCTCCTCGTCGTCTACTTCGGCCCGTTCGACGTCAACAGCGGGATCCAGGCCTACCACTTCGGCAACGAGCTGACCGACCTCGGCTGGGAGGTGACCGTGGCCGGGCGCGGCGACCCGGCGCGAGCGGCGGCGGTCGGCGAGCCACGCTTCGAGTGCATCTCCCACGACGACCTCGAGCGCAAGCTCGGCGAGATGCGCCGCGACCCGCGGGAGACGATCGTCCTCGGCTGGACGCCGCGCGAGCCGGTGCGACGGATGACGATGGAGGCGGTGCGGCAACTCGGCGCCCCTTACGCCATCCACCTCGAGGACAACGAGGAGCTGCTGATCGAATCGGCGACGGGGCGCTCGCTGGCCGAACTGCAGCGACTGCCGCTACGCCAGCAGGACAGCCTCGCGCCACCCGACCTGATCCACCCCACCCACCACCGCGAGTTCCTCGACGGCGCTGCCGGGATCACGGTGATCACGGAGGCGCTCAACGAGTTCAACCGTGCCGGCCGACCGCACGCGCTGGCTCGCCCCGGCATCGACCTCGAGCGCTTCCACCCCGACCTCGAGCCACACCCGCGTGAGCGACTCGGCCTCGGGCCCGAGGACTTCGTCCTCGTCTACCACGGCACGATCCACTACGCCAACCAGCACGAGATGCTGAGCCTCTACCTCGCCGTCAAGCTGCTGCAGCGGCGCGGGCACAGGGTGCGCCTCGTCCGCCTCGGCCATTCCGAATTCGGCGGGCCCGACCCGCGCGCCTTCCGCGCCCTCGGCGACGGCGTGATCGAGCTCGGCCCGATCGCCTGGCGGGAGATCCCCGCCTATCTGGCGATGGCCGACGCCTACGTCCAGCCCGGGCCACCCGATGACTTCAACCGCTACCGCCTGCCCTCCAAGCTGCCGGAGTTCCTGGCGATGGGGCGGCCGGTTATCTTGCCGCACTGCAACATCGGCAATGACCTCACGCACGGAGAGAGTGCCCTCCTACTGGAGCAGGGAAACGCAATGGAGATCGTCGTCAACATCGAACAGCTGCTTGCCGACCGCGAGCTGGCCGGGCGCCTCGGCGCCGGCGCGCGCCGCTTCGCCGCCGAGCAGCTGAGCTGGCGGGCGAACGCCGAAGGGCTGGGTGCGTTCCTGCGCGAGTGCTCGGCCAGCGGCCGGCCAGTGGGTTCCTCAGCGTGAGCGCGACGGCACAGGCCCAACGCCTGCGCGCCGCCGCGGCGCGTTCGCCGCTGCTGCGCAAACTGGCGGGCAAGGCCGCGCTCTACGCCCCCTCGGGGGCGACGCCCGGCGCCAACGCCTCGGCCTGGACGATCGCCGACAGCGCGCTGTGGCCGATCGCCGAGCGCTACGTCGGCGACTTCCCGCTAGCAGCGATCTCCTATGGCACCGTGCGCGATTTCGCCGACAGCGCCGACCACCTCACCGGCCTCGCCGGAGCGAGCTTCGACATGAAGGACCTGCAGCGCTGCTGGGCGATCAAGGCGATCCTCGGCAACGTCGAGCGCGGCGACCGCATCCTCGAGATCGGTGCCGGCGAGCCGCTGGTAGCGGGGATGCTCTCGCGCCTCGGTTACGACGTGACCGTGGTCGACGACTACATGGGCGGCGGCAACGGCCCGCGCGAGTTCAAGCGCTTCCAGAGCGCCTACCCCGATGTGCATTTCGTCCGCGAGCTCTTCCCACCGAACGAGGACGTCGGCGACGACTTCGGCGCGGTCTTCTCGATCTCGGTGCTCGAGCATGTGCCACTCGAGCACGTCGCCAGGGTGGTCGAAGCCGGCCACGAGCTGGTACAGAAGCGCAACGGCTGCTCGATCCACGCCGTCGATCACGTCCTCGCCGGCTGGGGCGCCGAGGAGCACCGCGAGAAACTCGACGCGATCGTCGCCGCCCTCGGCCTCTCCGAGCGGGACCTGGCGGGCCAGATCGAGGCGATGGAAAGCGACCCCGAGACTTACTTCGTCTCCGCCGAGGCGCACAACCGCTGGCGCGGCGACCTGCCCTACGACCAGTACGCGATGCGCCGCATCGGCTCGGTCAATCTCTTCCGCTCAGCCGGCTGAGTCGACGACGTCCACCGGTTCCTCGCCGAAGCTGACGCGCGGGACGATTTCGGGGTCGCCGCCGGTCCATTCGGTGAAGCGGTACCAGGCGGGCTTGGCTTCGCGGTCGCCGGTGAGCAGGCCGGCCGAATCGCAGAACTGGCAAAGACGGCCCGCGTCGGCCCAGGAGAACCACCAGACACCGGCGATGCGCCAGGAGCGGCTGTGGTCGGTGAGCATCGAGAAGGCCTGGTCGAGCTCGCGAGCCTGGCCCCACATGCCGCGCTCCCAACGGGTCTGGAAGCTGTCCGAGCCCCAGCCCAGCTCGGTGACGTAGATCGGCGTGGCACCGTCGCGATGGCGCCGCATGATGCGGCGCAGGTTGCGAATCTGAGGTTCCATCGCGCTCGCATCGGCGACGTAGGGGTGCAGCGCCACGCCGTCGAAGAAGGGCCTTATGTGGCCGGCCCGGTAGACGCCGTTGAGGAAGGCGCCGGAGGGAATGTTTGGCGGCACCTGCAGAGGGCGGCCGAAAAGGCCGCCGAGGATCGCTTTCGCGCCAGGATCGGCGCGGTGGATGGCGCGGCCGGCGATCCGCAACAGACGCGCGTAGCGCGACGGGTCGGGACGCGCGGAGAAGGTGACGATGTTCTCCTCGTTCCAGATCTCCCAGTCACGGATCGGCAGGAATGGCAGCTCCGGGTTTTCCCCCCAGAAGGACCCATAGGGGCCGTAGCGCCGTACTGCCTGGCGCAGGAAGGAGGCCCAGGCGCGGCCCTCCCAGGCATTGCGAACGGGTTCCACCAGCCCCTGGCCGGCGACCCACGACGGGCTCCCCCAGACGAACGGGAAGACGCGCATTCCGGATTCGGCGGCAAGCGCGACGGAGCGGTCGAAGTCAGACCAGTCGGGTGCGGCGAAGTAAGGGCTCTGGGGCTCGACGCTGCCCCAGCCAAGCGGCAGCCGCAGGCTCGTCAGACCCGCCTCCGCCATCAGCGCGTAGTCCTCTTTGCCGGCTGGCGTCTGGGGCGAGATTCCGACGGCAAAACCGGACGGCGCCGGGCCAACCGCGGCGGCGGCCGCCGGCAGCCCGAGCAGCGCCACGACCACGACAAACGCCCCTGTCAGTTTTCTCATCAACGCATCACCCTGAAACGGCCCCGAGAGGGAAAGTAGCGCCCACTGCTCAGAGCTGCTCGGCGATGCGCGGCGCCTCGCGGTTGAAGACCCAGACGCCGGCAACGCAAACGACGACGTAGATGACGGCCGCGGCGATCAGCGGCAGGGGGCCACCGGCGGCGGCCCGCACACCTTCCGCATGCGGATTGATCATCCAGATGTGCGCCTGCTGGAAGAGGGGGGCAAGCGGATTTGCCATGAGGGCATGCCGCAGCGATTCGGGGATTATTTCCAGCGGATAGAGGATCGGGGTCGCATAGTTGAGCGCCGTCGCCACCACCGTCCAGATGATCGCCACGTCGCGGAAGCGGACGTTTAGCGCAGAGAGCAGCATCGCAAGGGCGCAGATGAAGACCAGGAGCGGCACGAGAATGAGCGGGAGGAACAAAAGCCAGGTCCACATCGGCGCGATGCCAAAGGCGAGCATGAAGACGAAGACGACGATCATGTTGAGCCCGAGGGTGAAGACCGCCGTCAGGACGACCGCGAGGGGGATGACGAGGCGCGGGAACTGGGTCTTGCGAACGATCCCCTCCTGCCCCAGTACCGCTCCAACGGCACCGCTGGTCCCCTCCAGGAAGACGCCGAAGAGGACGATGTTGAAGAGCAGCAGGACTTCGTAATGCGGCACTTCACTGCCGAGTTTGAAGACCTGGGTGAAGACGAGGAGCAGCACGGCGAAGAGCAGCAGCGGCCGCATCAGCGACCAGACGTAGCCGAGCACGGTGCCGAAGAAGGTTTTCTTGAACTCGGTCACCGACATCAGCCAGAGCAACTCGAAGAAGCGGTGGCGACCGCCGCCGATTGCGGACGGGCCGGTGACCTCGCGCAACTCCATGGTCGAGGGCTCGGCGTTCACGATCCCTCCACTGGCGCCTTGGTCTCAACCGTCGCCACGATCTCGTGGTTGAGAGCAACCACACCCGCGCCGTCTTTGCCGTAGACGACGAAGTCGAGCACGTGGGGCGAGTGCAGGACGAGGTCGGCAAAGTTGTGGTTCCGGTGGACCCAGCACTTGGTCACGTAACGGCCGGGTGCCAGCCGGTTCTCGATCTCACCGCTCAGGCTCACCCGCTGTCCCGGCTCGAGCAGGTCGGGTACGTCGCCGGAGAGGCCGAGGCCAAACCCAGTCACCTCGACCCCGTCGGCGTTGGTGAAAGCAAACCCGAAGCTCGGGCCCTCGACCTTGCGATGGGCTTCGAACGTCGCGCCGAAGCGCAGCTCAGAGCCCTTTTCGACATTGGTGATGCGCTGGCCCTCACCGTCCTCGAGCCAGACGTCGCTGAGCGTGATGTCGGCGACCCCGCCCATATCTGCATCGCCGTCGCTCGGAGCCTGCTCGAAGTTGAGGCGAAGGTAGCTGCGCGCCACCTCGTCGGCCGCGCCGATAGCCCGCACAGCGCCATCGTGAAGCAGCATCGCCCGGTGGCAGTACTGCTCGACCGCGCTCATGTCATGGGTGACGAAGACGACGGTCCGATCGGAGTCGCGGATCTCATAGAAGACGTCGGCGCACTTCTGCTGGAAGGAGGCATCGCCGACCGCCAGCACCTCGTCGATCAGGAGGATCTCGGCGTCGGACTGGATCATCACCGAGAAGGCGAGGCGGACCAGCATCCCCGAGGAGTAGTTCTTCAGTTTGAGGTCGACGAACTCCTCCAGCTCGGCGAACTCCAGCACCGCGCCGAGGCGGCTGCGCGCGTCGCGCCGCGTGAGGCCCATCATCACCCCGTTCAGCTCGACGTTCTCGCGCGCGGTCAGCTCGTTGTTGAAGCCGACGCCAAGCTCGATAAAGGGGGCGAGGCGGCCGGCCATCCGCACCCGTCCGGCGTCCGCCGCGTAGATGCTGGCGAGGATCTTCAGCAGGGTGCTCTTGCCCGAGCCGTTGCGGCCGACGATGCCGAAGAACTCCCCCCGCTCGACCTCGAAGGAAACGTCTCGCAGGGCGCGCAGCTCACGGTAGTCCCCGCCGGAGAAGGTGGTCAACCGCTCCTTCAACGAGTCGACCCGCTGGGTGGGGATGCGAAAGGTCTTCTCGACGCCGCTGGCCTCGATCGCGACTGGGGATGGGGCGGGGAGCGTCAAGAGGGGCAGATAGGTTACCGGCGTGGGCGGGGCAATCCGACTGAAGAACCCAGCGTCGCTGCTGCTCGCGGCGGCGATGCTCGTGGCCGGGGTCGTGATCGTCGTCCTCGGCTCGAGGCTGACCTTCATCCTCGACGACTGGACCTACATCCTCTACCGGCGCGACTTCAACGCCGACGCCTTCCTGACGCCGGCCAACGAGCACCTTGTCGGCGGCGCGGTCGTGATCTGGAAGCTCTTGCTGTCCGGCTTCGGCATGGGATCGTTGGTGCCCTTCCGCATCGCCTCGACCGCCATGCTCCTGCTCGGCGCCTGGTTCCTCTTCGTCTGGATCAGGCGCCGGATCGGCGGCTGGGGCGCCCTGCTGATGACGCTGCCCATCCTCTTCCTCGGCGCAGCCTTCGAAGACCTCTTCTGGTTCGCCTCGATCACCTTTCTCGGCTCGATGGCCTGTGGCCTCGGCATGCTCGTGGCCCTCGACCGGCGAGACAGCGTCGGCGACCGCCTCGCCTGCGCCTGGCTGGTCGGCGCGATGCTCTTCTCCAGCCTCTGGCTCGCCTTCGCCGTCGGCGCCATCGTGGACGTGGTCCTGCGCCGGACCGACCGCGATTGGCGGCGGCGCGCCTTCGTCGTCGCGGTGCCGGTCGTCCTCTACGGGATCTGGTGGCTCGGCTGGGGGAACAGCGGCCAAAGCTCGGTGACACTGCACAACATCGCTACCGCGCCCATATTCGCGCTCGACTCATTCGCCACCGCGAGCGGAGCGCTGGCCGGCCTGGCGACCATGGGCGAAGGCCTGCCCTCGCCGCCGGGCCTCGACTGGGGGCGCCCGCTTGCCGTCGGCCTCGGGGCGCTCGCGGCATGGCGCCTCTACAAACTCGAACGCATCCCGCGCTCACTCTGGGTCGTCATCGCGATCGCGATCGCGTTCTGGGTCTTCGGCGGGATCGCGGTCAAGCCGGGCCGGGTGCCGTGGGCGAGCCGCTACCAGTACCCCGGCGCGGCGATGGTCTTGCTCGTCGCCGCCGGAATGCTGAGTGGCCTGAAGCTCGACCGGCGCCTATTGCCTCCAGCGCTGATCGCCGTCGCCGTCTCGCTCGCCGGCAATGGACTCCTCATCCAGCAGTCCTATGACTTCTACCGGAGGACCAGCCAGATCATCGAAGCGAACCTGACTGCACTGGAGATCGCCAGGAACACGGTCGAACCGGGCTTCTACCTCGACGAGGAATTCGCCGATACGAATTTCGACCACATCGACGCCGGCTCCTATTTCTCCGCGGTGGACGCATTTGGTTCTCCTGCCTTCACCGTCCCAGAGCTGCAGAGCAGTCCGGAGCCCGCACGCTTCGCCGCCGACAAGGTGCTGCTCAACGCCCTGCGGATCGCGGTCGAACCGATCCCCCGCTCGGCGGTACCGAGCGACGGGTGCTTCGCCGTCGCCGGCTCCCGCGTGTTCGAGGTCCCGCCCGGCGGTGTCGCGATCGCCGCCGGCGCGAAACCGGTGACCGACATCAGGATGAGGCGGTTCGCGACGGGGAGGCAGTTCCCGGTCGACTTCCAGACGGGCGTCGGCGCCGGCGAAGCACTGGCGCTGCCGATCCCCCGCGACCTCTCCACCGTCCCCTGGAAGATGCAGCTCGAAGGCGGCCCGGCGACGGTCTGCGGCCTCGGTCGCGAAGCCGGCTAGCTTCAGCCCGCGGTCGCCATCCAGCGCTCGACGTTCTGCTCGTACATCTCCTGGAGGATCTCGTCGATGCCGTAGCGCGGCTGCCAGTCGGGGTAGTCGGCGGCGAAGTCTGAAACGTCGGAGATCCACCAGCGGTGGTCGCCGATGCGATTCTCGTCGCTCAGCTCCCACTGCAGCTTGCGGTCGCTGATCCGCTCGCAGACGTCGATCGCCTCGAGCATCGAGCAGTTGCTGCGGCGCCCGCCACCCATGTTGTAGACGGCGCCGGCGCGGGGGGCGCGCTGGAAGGACTGGAAGCAGGCGACCAGGTCGGCGCTGTGGATGTTGTCGCGGACCTGCTTGCCGCCGTAGCCGAAGACGGTGTAGGGGGTGCCGGTGACCGTGCACTTCATCAGGTAGGCGAGGAAGCCGTGCAGCTGGGCGCCGGCGTGCTGGGGGCCGGTCAGGCAGCCGCCGCGGAAGCAGACGGTCGGCATGTCGAAGTAGCGGCCGTACTCCTGCACGAGCAGGTCGGCCGCCGCCTTGGAGACGCCGAAGAGCGAGTGGGTCGAACGGTCGATCGACATCGAGGTGTCGATGCCCTTGTGGAAGGGGTGGGACTCGGGCAGTTCGAGCCGCTTCTCGAGCTCTTCCAGCGGCAGGCGGTTGGGCGTGTCGCCGTAGACCTTGTTGGTCGAGCAGAAGATGAAGGGCACGTCCGGGGCGTGCTCGCGCGCCGCCTCGAGCAGGTTGAGCGTGCCGAGCGCGTTGACGCCGAAGTCGGTCTGCGGCTCCCGGGCCGCCCAGTCGTGCGAAGGCTGGGCGGCGGTGTGGATGACGGCATCGAGCTTGCCCCCCAGATCGGCGAAGGCGCGATTGATGCCCTCGGCGTCGCGGATGTCGAGGTCGAGCGAGCGGAACTCGGCATAGCCCTCGCGCAGTCCCTCGGTCACGTGCGCGGTCGAGGCCTCCTCGCCGAAGAAGCGAGCACGCATGTCGTTCTCGATCCCGACGATGTCCCAACCGGCCTCGATGAAACGGCGGACGGACTCTGAGCCGATCAGGCCCCCCGAGCCAGTGACTATCGCGGTCGGCATCGGCCGCAGCCTAGCGAAGCCACCCCTGCTATGAATGCGCCAGATGAGGGTGCTGATCACCGGCGGGGCCGGATTCGTGGGAGCCAACCTCGGCGTCTCGTTGGCAGCGCGCCACCCGGACTGGGAAGTCGTCGCGCTCGACAACCTGATGCGCCGCGGCTCGGAGCTGAACCTGGCCCGCCTGCGCGATGCCGGGATCGAGTTCGTCCACGGCGATGTCCGCGAGCAGACCGACCTTGCCGCCGCCGGCTCCTTCGACGCGATGGTCGAGTGCTCGGCCGAGCCCTCGGTCCTGGCCGGCTTCGCCGACACCTCCTACTCGGTGCAGACGAATCTCGTCGGCGCCTTCAACTGCCTCGAGCGCGCCCGCGAAGAGGACGCCTTCGTCGTCTTCCTCTCGACCAGCCGCGTCTACCCGGTCGCCCCCCAGCTCGAGCTGGCGTTGGAGGAGGGCGAGACCCGCTTCGAGCTAGCCGCCGAGCAGCCCGTCCCAGGCGCCGGCCCGCTGGGCATCTCGGAGGAGTTCCCGCTGCCCGGCGCCCGCACCCTCTACGGCGCCACCAAGCTCTCGGCCGAGCTGCTGATCGAGGAGTACGCCGACGCCTTCGGCCTGCGCGCCGTCGTCAACCGCTGCGGGGTGATCGCCGGGCCCTGGCAGATGGGCAAGGTCGATCAGGGCGTCTTCTCCTGGTGGCTGCTCAGCCACCACTTCGGCAAGTCGCTTTCCTACATCGGCTTCGGCGGCGCCGGCAAGCAGGTCCGCGACCTGCTCCACATCGACGACCTGGTCGACCTGGTCGACGAGCAGCTGGGCGATCCGGAGGGCTGGAGCGGCTCGGTTGCCAACGTCGGCGGCGGGCGCGAGTGCAGCCTCTCGCTGCTGGAGACGACCGCACTCTGCCGCGAGCTGACCGGTAACGAGATCGAGATCGGCGCCGACCCCGAGACCCGCCCCGGCGACGTGCCGATCTACCTCTCGGACTGCTCGCGGCTCTTCGCCCGCACCTCGTGGCGACCACGTCGCAGCGCCCGCGACGTGCTCGCCGACCTGCTCGCGTGGACCGTCGCCCACGAGCCCGCCGTCGCCGAGGCTCTCGGCTTCGAGAAGGCGGCCTGATGGAGTCCGCGACCACGCCGCTGAAGCTCTCGGTGGTGATCCCCGCCTACAACGAGGACGGCACGGTCGTCGAGACGCTCGGCGAGATCGTCTCGACCCTGGACGCGGAGCAGATCGAGCACGAGGTGATCGTCGTCGACGACTCCAGCGCCGACAACACGGCGGCGGTCGTCGAAGCCTTCGCCGCCGAGCATCCGCAAGTGCGCTGCCTGCCCTCGCCCTACGAAAACGGCTTCGGCTTCGCCGTCCGTGCCGGGCTGGAGGCATTCGAGGGGGACGCGGTTGCCATCGTCATGGCCGACGGCTCCGACAGCCCGCGGGACCTCGTCTCCTACCAGCGCCTGCTCGAAGAAGGCTACGAGTGCGCCTTCGGCTCGCGCTTCGTCCACGGCTCGAAGGTGATCGACTACCCGCGATCGAAGCTGATCATGAACCGGATCGTCAACTGGGGCATCCGGGCGCTCTTCCGCCACGGCTACAACGACACCACCAACGCCTTCAAGGCCTACCGGCGCGAGGTGATCGAAAACGTCCAGCCCTTCCTCTCCCACCACTTCAACCTGACCGTCGAGCTGCCGCTGAAGGCGGTCGTACGCGGCTACAGCTACGGCATCGTGCCGATCTCGTGGGCCAACCGCAAAGCCGGCGTCTCGAAGCTGCGGCTGAACGAGATGGGCAGCCGCTACCTCTTCATCGTCCTCTACGTCTTTCTCGAGCACCACCTGAGCCGCGGCGACTACCGCCGCGAGGGCGCCGATGAGGCGCCGCGAGGGCGGGCCGTGTGGCGCGCCGGTCGCCTCCGGGACGGCGCCTAGATTACGCGGATGCGGCCTGGCGAAGCCACCGTCCGGGGGGAGTTTTGGCGCTCCGCCACGCCGCTCGTGCTCGCAGCAATGCTCGCCTCGGGCGCGCTGATCGTCGCCTTCGCGTCGCGGCTCAGCTTCCTGCTCGACGACTGGACCTACATCCTGTACCGGCGAGATTTCAGCCTCGACGCCTTCCTGGCACCGGGCAACGAGCACTTCGTCGGCGGGCCGGTTGCGGCTTACAAGCTGTTGTTGGCGACGTTTGGTATGAGCTCGACTCTGCCCTACGGCCTTCTCACCACCGCGATCTTCCTGATCGGAGTTTGGTTCTTCTTCGTCTGGGTAAGGCGGCGGATCGGTCAGTGGCCGGCACTCATCGCGGCGCTTCCGATCCTCTTCCTGGGTGCGGCCTTCGATGACTTCCTCTGGTTCATCGCGGCGATCTCTTTCCTCAGCTCGATGACCTTCGGACTCGGCATGCTGCTTGCCCTCGACCGGCGCGACCGCCGGGGCGATCGACTCGCCTGCATCGGGCTGATCGGCTCGATGCTCTTCGCCAGCCTTTGGCTCGCCTTCGCAATCGGGGCCGTCGTCGACATCGTCCTCCGGCGCAACGAGCGCGACTGGCGTCGCCGCGCCTACGTCGTCCTGGTGCCTGTAGCCCTCTACGCAATCTGGTGGCTCGGCTGGGGACACACCGCCGAGACCGCAGTTTCCCTCCACAATCTGGCGACCACGCCGCTCTACGTGTTCGATTCCTTCGCCGCGGCGATCGCCGCCCTGCTGGGCCTGGCCACCCCGGTCGAAGGAATTGCGTCCCCTTCCGGCCTCGACTGGGGGCGGCCCCTGGCGGTCTTGCTCGGCGGGCTGACCGTCTGGCGCCTTTACCGGCTCGAGCGCGTACCGCGCTCGCTCTGGGTGGTTCTGGCAATCACCCTCTCTTTTTGGATCTTGGGTGGCCTCGATCTCAAGTCGGGACGGTTTGCATGGGTCAGCCGCTACCAGTACCCGTCCGCAGCGCTGATGTTGTTGGTCGCGGCGGACCTTCTGCGAGGGCTGAAGTTTGAGCGGCGGTTGATCGTTCCAGCGCTCGCCGTAGTCGCCGCGGCGGTGGCCAGCAACGTCCTCTTCCTCGAGGAGTCCTACGAAAGCTACAAGCGGACCAGCATGATCGAGCGGGCTGACCTCGCGGCGGTGGAGATCGCGCGCGAAACCGTGGACCCAGGCTTAGTCCTCAGCGAAGACATCGCCGGCACCGGGTACGTCTCCGTGGAAGCAGGGGCCTATCTCTCGGCGAGAGATGCCTTTGGCTCCCCTGCGTTCTCGGAGCCCGAACTGGCGAGCGCACCGGCCGAAGCACGACTACCGGCAGACAAAGTGCTGGCAGCGGCGCTCGGCATCGAGCTCAAACCGGCGACGGCACCACAGTCTCTAAAAGTCTGCCGCATGGTGCGGTTGGGGTCAGCTGAAAAGGCAACGGCGACCCTGCCCACCAGCGGCGCATTACTGCGTTCCAGTACTGGTTCGGTCAAGGTGAATCTGGGGCGATTCTCGGACACCTTCCCGGTTGAGCTGGGCAGCCTCGCACGTCACCGCTGGAGCGAGCTCGCGATACCAACCGATCTCTCCAGGCGGCCTTGGCAGACCCAGCTGAGGGGATCCGGGGCCGTCACCGTCTGCGGTCTGGCCGGGAATGCCTGAACAGCACCGAGTTAAGTCCGCAGTCAACTTCATGAACACGCGCCGAGGAGCGTGGATCCTCCTTGCAACCGCAATGGCGATCTCCGCCGCCCTGATCCTCGCCACCGCCCACGGCGAGAGCTTCGGCATCGACGAGATGTTCTACCTCGGCCGCATGGTCGAAGACTCCGATCAGGTCATCCAGTTCCACTCTCTCGGCCTCGAATACCTGCTCGGCCCCTACAACGGCCACCTGCAGCTCGGCGGCAAGTTGATCTACGAAGCGACGTTCGCCGTCTTCGGTGCCGATTACACCGCCTTCGTCGCGGTCAACGTCGTTGCGCTCTGCGCGGCGGTGGGGCTTGCCTTCGAGCTGGCGCGGCGCCAAGTCGGATCGCTCGCCGCGCTCGCGCCCTGCATCCTCCTCCTCTTCCTCGGCTTCGCCCGCGAGGTCCTGCTCTGGCCCTTCGACGTACACACCCTGGCGGCGATCGCGTTCGGCCTCGGCGCTTTCCTGGCGCTGGAACGGGACGATCGCCGCGGCGACGTCCTCGCCTGCCTCCTGATCACCCTCTCGGTCGCGACGATCGAGGTTGGTATCGCGCTGCTCGTCGGCATCGCCGTGCTGGTGGTGCTGCGGCCCGACCGGCTGCGCCGGGCCTGGATCTTCATCATCCCGGCCGCCCTCTACGCCGCCTGGTGGATCTGGGCTCGCAAGTTCCACCAGGACCAGAGCGCGATCTCGATCGACAACATCGATCTGATCCCGAAAACGGTCTTCTACTCGGCGGCTGCGGTCCTCGGCTCGCTCACCGGCACGAATCTGGTCATCCCCGCCACCTACATCACCGCGGTGACTTGGTTCGGCAAAGCCCTGGCGGTCTTCGCTGCGGCCGTGCTCACCTATCGCCTCAGTCTGCGGAAGATCCCCCCGGCCCTCTGGGCATGGATCGCGGTGGTCCTCTTCTACTGGGTGACGATGGGCGCCACTGCCAGACCCGCCGAAGGCATGCGTTACGTCTTCTTCGGCGCGGTCGGCGTGCTGCTGCTCGCCGCGGCGGCTGCCTCGGGGCGGATCGGCAAGTGGATGACGGCCGGCGCAGTCGTCGTCCCCCTGCTCGCGCTGCCGGCCAACGTCGCCCAGCTGCGCAGCGGCAACGACGCTGACACGCTCCACCAGGACGCCAAGGTGAGCAGGACCGAGTTCGCCATGCTCGAGCTTGCCGCAAATCGCGTCGACCCCGAATACGTCGCCTCGGCTGACCCGAACGTGAGCGCTGTGGGAGGCGGCCTCTTCATCGGCATCCCAGCGGGCGCCTACCTCAGCTCGGTACGGCGTAACGGCTCCCCCGCCTTCACCCTGGCGGAGCTGCGCGCACAGTCGGAGGAGCTGCGCAAGATCGCCGACATCACTCTTGCCGATGCGATCGGGCTCGAACCGCAGGCAATCGGCCAACCCGCCGGAGCCGACAGCTGCCCGGACTTCTCCCCAGCGCCCGGCTCGGACACCGCTTCCTTCCCCCTGCGCCCGGGGCGAACCGTGTTCGGGCCGGCGGGCAAGCAGCCCGTCACCGTCGGCCTGAGGCGCTTTGCCGAAACCCAGAGCGGCGTGCTCGAAGAACTGCCCCCGGGAGCCTGGCGGAGCCTGGAGATCCCCAGGGATGCCGCCGCGGAGCCCTGGCGCGCCGTGGTCGACGCGCCGACGCGCGTCTGCTTCGTACCCTAGTTCGGAGACTCAGCCTGCGCCGGCCGGCGTTGCCGCGAGCGGACAGACGTAGGTGGGGCCGTCCACGACCACGAACCAGGGGTCCGTCGCGGAGTCGGCGGGCAGCGCAAGGTCGACCCAGTCGCCGGGCTCGAGCTTGCCCAGCGCCACCCCCTGCCCGTCTTTGCCGAAGCGACCGACCGAGACTTCGATGGGCTGCTTGGAGCGCGAGCCGAGAAGAGCGCCGGCACGCGGCGGGGTGAAGAAAACGCCCTGTCCGGGCTGGCCGTCCAGGGAGCTGGGACAGGCCGCCGGCTCGGTCGGCGCCGAAGCAGGGAGCAGCTCGAGGCCGAGCGCGCCGACAAGGGTGGCGTCGGCGATTTCGCGCCGTTCCAGGCTCTCACCTCTCAACTCATCGAGAGGCATCCCCAGATGACCGAAACGACCGGCCGCCTCCAGGTAGTCGCCGGCCGGCAGCGAAGTGAAAACAGCGCCGCCACGATCGGTCACTCGTTTGTCCTTGCCAGGGGTGTATTCCGGAGGGATCTTGCCCCTGACCAGATCCAGCATCGCGTACTCGACCCGGGTGTTCGTGGCGTCGTGCAGCTGCGGGCCGCGACCGTCGTAGAGCTTGGCGACGTTCGGCGGTATGGCGAAGACGACGACGCCAAGGGCCGCGAAGACGGCCAGGGTTGGCAGCCGGGCGCCGGCTAGGGCGTCGGCGGCGACGAGGAAGACCAGCAGCGTGCCGACGAAGATGTAGCGGGACGAATCCGGGGCGCGCGCCCCGAGGGCAATCAGTACCCAGTAGCCGAGCACTACGCCGAGGAAGATCCAGAGCGTGCGGGGAATGCCACCTCGCGAGAGACGCCAGACAAAAGCGACGACCGCCAGAGCGGCAAGAGCCGAGCCCCAACCGGTGATCCCGGTGGTGGGCTGGAAGACACCCGGCCCGGTGTGGTTGAGTCCAAATACGGAGCCGGCGATCGCGGCAAGGGCATCGGTAACGGTTACGGGAATCAGCTTCACGTTTGAGAGTTCGATCGATGGCTGGTCGAAGTGCCGCGACCAGATCCACCAGCAGCCATAGAGCGCGAGCGGCACGAGGAAGATCCAAGCTCGCCACAGGCGGTCGGGTCGCAGCAGGACAGCGATCGCGATGCCCACGGCAAACGCAAGCCCTAGCTCGATCATTGCAATCGAGAGGATCAGGAGGGCACAGGCGGTGAGGTCTCCACGGCGGTCGCCCCGCTGCAGAGCGAGGACCGCCCCTAATCCCAGGGCGAGCGCGAAGATCGTGTGCAGGTCGAAGGCCCAGATGAACGACTCCCAGGCATAGCCCAGAAAGAGCAGAGAAAGGCACGGCACCAGCGCCACGAGCGGGCCGACTCGACGGCGGGCAAGCTCAAAGAAGAGGCCGACGCAGACCATTACCCCGAATACGTCGGCGGCGCGAAACACCGCGTAGTTCGCCCCGAAGGTCTCGAAGATCCCCCGGTAGAGCAGCTTGCCCAACACCTGCAGATGCCCGTTGCTCGGCGCGAGGAAGTATTCGACACCGTGGGCTGGCTCGATGTCCCACCCGTGCGCCACGTACTGGGCGTAGTAGAAGGCGTCGTCGTTGACGAAGGTGAGGCCGCCGCCGGCGATCATCATCCACGTCGCAGATACGCACATCCCTACCAAGAGCAGAGCCCAGGCGAGGCGGTACTCGCCGATAGCTTCAACTCGCCGCTGCATCATGAGCCCCGCTTGGGGAGCTGCAGTTCGAATTGGCCCGACTGCCCGACGGTTTCGAAGTCTTCGTTGATGTAGTGGGCCAGCGGCGTGTCCGGTGGTTCCTTGCCGGCGAGCCACATGCCGGCAACCTTTTCGTTACGCAGGACGCAGGGTCGGGACGAGGCGCGCAGCTGGGCGAGGATGCGGGCCTGCCCCTTGTCGTCGAGGGCGGCGACCCAGGCACCGGGCGCGGATGGCTTCGGCGGCGTGATCCCGGACCAGAGGTAGAGGCTGTCGACATTGGGGTAACCGATGAAGGTCGAGCAGTTGCGTTCGATGAAGTCGACCACCTGGGTGTATTCGTCGACCTGTTCGGGGGCGAGGTGCACGTCCCCCGCCCCGGCGAACGGCAGCGCGGGCCATTCGTCGTAGGTGATCGTGTCGCTCGCCGCCGGCAGGACGATCTGACCCAGCGCCAGCATCCCGACCAGGGCGGCGCTGGAGACGCCGACGATTGAACCGAAGCGCCTCAGGTCGAGCTCGCCGCGGGCGGCGCTCCAGGCCCGCAACGAGGTGAGGGCGTCGGCGATGCAGAGCGCCCCCACCGGCGCGAACATCAGCGAGGCGACGCCGACCTGCGCGCCCGGGACCGGGTAGGCGCCGAGCACGCCGGCGACCGCAACCGCTGGGAGGGCGACGCGCAGGAAACGCTTGAAGGGCGGCTCCAGTGGGCCGGCGGGAGGGACGACCGCGACCCAGGAGAGGAGCAGCGGCAGGATGTCGGGGTTGGTGCTGGGGTTGAGGCCGAACGGCGAAGCGTGGGAGATCGTCAGCCACATCGTCAGGCCCGCCAAGCCACGTAGAAGGGCGGTCCACAGCACCGGCTTGCCAGCCTCGGCCGTGCGCAGCTTGACCGTGAGAACCGCGGCCCCGAAGGCCGCGACACCCCAGTAGACGACCTGATCGGGGGTCGGAAACGCTCCCTTTGCGACGTTGCGGACGTTGAGCGCCTGGACGATCATGCCGTCATAGAGGTCGCTCGGGCCGGTGCCGAGCAGGACGATCAGGCCGAGGATCGCGGCGATCGCGGCGAGGCAGCCGCCGAAGGCGGCGACGAGCCAGCGACTGAGCTCCACCTGCCGCTCACCCCGACTCGGAAGCAGCGGCCAGGCCGCGGCGACGATCGCGGCGGAGCCGAGCGCCTCCATGGTGATGAAGGACCGCACCCAACCTTCGCGCAGGTCCGAGAACATGACCACCAGGGGCATCGCCAGGAAGGCGACGATCAGCGGCCAGCGCAACCAGGGGCGGCGGCTCACGGGCTCCCAGGTGAGCGCCGCGGCCAGCACGACCCCGGCGAAGGCGTAGGCGCCGAAGTTGATCTTGGTCATCAGCGCCGCCCCGAGCAGGGCGCCGGCGATCGCCCCCCCGAGCGCCACGCGCCGGCCCGGCCCGCGCACGGCGGCGAGCACGAAGGCCGCCAGCAGGAGGACGAGCAGACCGTGCGGGTGCATCGGCTCGGGGAAGAGCGCGTAGAGCGCCGCGAAGGCGACGATCATTCCCGCCCCGCCGAGCAGCAGGCGGCCGGTGAGGCGCTGGCAGGCGAGGCCGATCAGGAGGCTCGTCAACACCCAGATGGCGATCACGAGCAGACGACTGGTGTCGTTGTCGACGTTGAGCCCGAGCGAGAAGATGCCGCCGAAGAACTCGAAGAAGAACGGGCCGTAGGGGGAAAAGACGTCTTTGTACAGAGCGTCGCCATGGACGAAGGCATCGAGGGAGACGAGCAGCGTGCCCTCGTCGTCGTAGTCGACGAAGGTGGTGAAGATCGCCATGTAGGCGGCGAAGACGGCGCCGAGCGCGATCGCCGTGTAGAGCGCGATCGCGCGCACCGCGGGGTCGTCCACGGTTTCCCGCCAGAGCGGCTTTCGAGCGGCGGCTGGGCCGCTCATCGCGGTTTCCCACCAAAGCGCAGCAGAGGAACGCGCCAGGCGGCCTCAGCCACGATCGAGCGGTCCATCTTCGAGGTGCCGGCGCGGCGCTCGCGGAAGACGATCGGAACCTCGGCGACCGTGAACCCGCGCTGGATCGTGCGATAGGTCATCTCGACCTGGAAGGCATAGCCGCGGGAGCGGATCGAGTCGAGGTCGATCGTCTCCAGCACCTCACGGCGGAAGCACTTGAAACCGCCGGTTAGGTCACGCACGCCGACGCTCAGAACCAGCCGCGCATAGGCGCTGCCGCCCCGACTGATCGCCTTCCGCAATGGGCTCCAATCGCCTACGCCCCCTCCCGGGACATAGCGCGAGCCGATCGCCAGGTCGGCACGCTCGCCGGCCTCGAGCAGGCGCGGCAGGTAAGCCGGGTCGTGGGAGAAATCGGAGTCCATCTCCAGAACCAGCCCAGCGCCCCCCTCGAGCGCCTGGCGGAAGCCGGCGATATAGGCGGGCCCGAGCCCTTCCTTGTGCGGCCGGTGCAGGACGGTGACGCTCTCGTGCATCGCCGCCAGCCTGTCGGCGATCTCGCCCGTTCCGTCAGGCGAGTTGTCGTCGACGATCAGCACCCGAGCCGTGGCGGGGAGCTTTGCCAGCACGGCCTCGATGAAGGCCTCGATATTGCCGGCCTCGTTGTAGGTCGGCAGGAGGAGCCAGGCCGGACCCTTTGGTGCAGACTGAGGCATCGGCGAGATGCTATTTGCTGACCCAGCGCCCAGGCCTACGGCCGGGCGCGACCGCCGGTGATGTTGACAAAGGCGTGCCAGGCGGGCTTTGAGCGGAAGCGGTCGCTTTCGCTGAAAAAGCCCACCGAATCGCAGAAATTGCAGTAGTACCGCGAGTCTTTCCAGGTGAACCAGTAGGCCGCCTTGAGATTGAGGCGATGGCGGTTGGCGAGCATGTAGCGGTAGGCGCCGCGCAGTTCGCGCGCCTGGCCCCCGATGCCCTGCTCGAAGGCAACGATGTTGGGGTCGTTCTGCGAGCCCCAGCCCATCTCGGTGATGTAGAGACCGGCCCCGGGGTCGTGGTTTTCGACCACCACCTGCCGCATCTGCTCGACCATCGCTTCCAGGTCTTCGACGTGAAAGGCATACGGATGCAGGGCGACGGCGTCAAAGTAGTGCTTGACACCCGGCACCTCGTAGAGGGCGGCAAGGAAGGCGGCGGCGGACATTCCCCGCTTGCCCTTCTCGTCCGGTTCGCCGAAGAGACCGGAAAGGAGGACCCGCGCCCCGGAGTCAGCTGACTTGACCGCTCCGTAGCTGAGCTTCAGCAGCTTGGCGTAGCGCGTCGGCGAGACCGGGAATGCGAAGTAGAAGAAGTTGGCCTCGTTCCAGATCTGCCAGACGTGGAATGGTTTTGGCCGCTGAACGACGATCCCGTCCGGGTTCGCGGCCACCGGAGTGTGTTCGGCCCAGAATTCCCCGCCCGGCCCGTACCGCTTCACCGCCGCCTTGACGAAGGCGGTCCATCCCTGCCGGGCGCGGGCGTTGTCGATCGGCAGCGTCGTCGTCTTGTGCGAGACCCAGCGCGGCACGCCGGAAAGGAAGGGCAGCACTTCCAGTCCCTGGTTGGCGATCGTCGAGACTTCGCGATCGGTGCCTTCCCAGACGTAGCCACCGCGCTTGGTCGGCTGCACGCTTTCCCAGCCGATCGGCAGGCGCACGCTGCCGATCCTCGCCGCGTGCATGTACTCGGCATCTTCTTCGGAGAGGGACGCCTGCGGCACGATGCCGAAGAAGCTGCGCGGCGCGGCCTGGGCGCTCTCAGGGGAAGAGAGCAGGGTGGCCGTCACGATCCCGATCGCGGCGAGGGCCGCGAGGGCCATGGCGATCGAGGCTCTCTTCATCGTGATGCTCATCTCCTCGGCTGAACCCCGGTTGGGGACGGAAGTCGCGGCGGAACTCTAAGGCCTAGGATCGGCGGCCAATGTGGGCGGCGCTGGGCAACCGAAAGATCTGGATCTGGGCGGCGGTCTGGCTGTTCACCCGTGGATTGATCCTCAGCCACGTCGGCTTCTGGAACGACTCGACCGGGATTCAGGCCGAAGACGTCTCGATCTTCGGCGTCTGGTCCGAACAGCTGGGAGTGCAGCACGCCCTGCCGAACGAAGAAGCCTGGCAATACCCACCGGGCGCCGCCCTGCTGATGGTCCTGCCGCGAATCGGCGGTGGCGACTTCCTCGACCACTTCGTGGCGACGATGCTCGTCTTCGACCTGATCGGCCTGGTCCTGTTGGCGACCCTGGGCCGCCGGGAAGGTAGCGACGCCGGCGTCTGGGTCTGGCTGCTGGCGATGCCGATGATGCGGGCTCTGCCCGTGCTGAGGTTCGACCTCGTACCAGCAGTTCTCGCGATCGGCGCGCTCGTCGTCATCCATCGCCGCCCGACCTGGTTCGGAGCACTGGCGGGACTCGGCGCGATGGTCAAGGCTTGGCCGATAGCCCTCCTCTTCGGTGAGTGGGACCGGCGACGGCTCTTGCGCGCCTGCGCCGGGGCAGCCGCTGCGGTCGCGCTCGTCTTCGCGATCTCCGCAATCGCATTCGACGGCGACCAGCTCAACTTCCTCAAAGAACAGAACGGGCGCGGCCTTCAGGTTGAAGCCGTCGCCAGCCTGCCCTGGCACCTCAACCAGTACGCGACCGGAGAGGAACCGCATACCGCGCTTCGCTATCGGGCCTGGGAGATTGAAAGCGGCACCGCCGACACGATCGCCGACCTGCTCAAGTGGCTCTCGCTAGCCGCCCTGATAGGGGGCGGTGTTTGGTGGTGGGCGCGGGCGCGCGGCATCCGTCGCGGCAGGGAAGACCTCTCCGAGCCCGCGGTCAGCCGCGACTTCGTCTTCACCGTGGTCCTGCTGCTTGTCGTGACCAGCCGGGTGCTGAGCCCGCAGTACATGATCTGGATGCTCGCCCTCGCGGCCGTGGTCCTCACGGCAAAGGCCAGCGCCCTCAAGCGACCGGCCTGGACGGTAATCGTGGCGGCGCTGGTCACCACCAGCTCATATGGAGCGATGGGCGCCTACGGGACCTCCTTCAACGTCTACGGCTCGCCCTTCATCATGCTCGTCCGCAACCTCCTCCTGCTGTTCGCCGCAATCGACGCCGGCATCGCGTTGGTGATGCTGCTGCGAAATCGCCGCGTCCAGCCGGCGACCCAGCCCGAGGTACCCGCCCCCCTCCTCGCCGAGCCTCAGTAGGTGCCACCGAGCTTGCGGTGGTCCCAGGTGGCCGTCCGCAGCGGCTTGAAGTGGATCGCGACGCGTTTTGGGGCCTGTGCTTCGAGGGCCGCCTTGGCATCGCCCTGCACCGAATCGATCCCCTCGGCGTAGCGCACGGTCAGCTCTTCGGCGAAGCCGATCACCGTCTCGAAGTCGCGGTGGAGCTCGGCCTCGGCCTCGATCATCGCGCCGCGCAGCTCGCCGTACTCGTGCCCGGTCTCCAGCAGCAGCGTCGCCCGCGGGTCGCGTTCGAGGTTGCGCACCTTCTGGGACTTGGCGTAGGTCCAGATCCAGACCTCGCCATCGCGCGGCACGAACCAGAGCGGCATCGAGTGGGGGAACCCGCGCGGCCCGTTGGAGGAGACGATCGCCACCCGCTCGGTATCGAGCAGCTCCAGCAGCTCCCCCTCGCTGAGCTTGATCTGGTCACGACGGCTCATCCGGCGTGACTCTATGGCCCCGCGGTCGAGCTTTGGGTCGGTATGCGACTCAAACCTCGACCGCGCTCCGTGGGATCGGGGCGGAAGGTGCGGCGATAGCCGGTCGGCGTCGTCGCCGTGGCGCGGCGGAAGTGCTCGCGCAGCGAGGCCGCGGTGCCGAAGCCGGAGCGCCAGGCGACGTCGTCGATCGGCAGGTCGGAGGCCTCCAACAGGCGGCGCGCCTCTAGCACCCGCTGGGCGAGCAGCCAGCGCAACGGCGTCGTCCCGGTCTCCTCGCGGAAGCGGCGGGCGAAGGTGCGCGGGCTGACGCCGGCGTGGCATGCCATCGCGGCGACGTCGAGCGGCTCGGCGAGTCGTTCGGCGGCCCAGCGCCTGGTCGCCTCGAGCGAACCGGTCTCCTCCGGCACCGGGCGCTCGATGAACTGCGCCTGGCCGCCGTCGCGGTGGGGCGCCGCGACCATGCGGCGGGCGACCCGCTCCCCGGCGGCGGCGCCGAAGTCCTTGCGGACGACGTGCAGGCTGAGGTCGATGCCGGCACTGAGACCGGCCGAGGTCATCACCTCGCCCTCGTCCACGTAGAGCGCCGCCGGCTCGACCTCGACCCGCGGGAAGAGCGCGACGAGCTGATCGGCGTGGGCCCAGTGCGTCGTCGCCCGGCGTCCGTCGAGCAGGCCGGCGTAGGCCAGCGCAAAGGCGCCGGTGCAGACGGAGATGACCCGCGCACCCCCGGCCGCGGCCCGGCGCAGCGCCTCGAGAGCGGCTTCGGGTGGAGGATCCAGCAGGGCGAAGTAACCGGGGACGACGATGGTGTCGGCGGCCTCGAGGACAGCGAGGTCGTCCTGGGGACGAAGTCCAAAACCACTCGTCGTAGCGACCTCAGCCCCACCTTCCGAACAGCAGGCCACCTCGTACAGGGGCGCCCCGTCCGCCGCCGAGGCGGCGATGAACACCTGCGTCGCGGCGGTCAGGTCGAAGGCGACCAGGCCGTCGAGGCAAAGGGCAGCGACGCGATGGCGTCCGGAAACGCTCATGGCAGAAATCTATCGAACATTGGCAATCCTGCCACTGGACGGGGCGGCTCTCGCACGCGAAGATCGGCTCATGCAGATCGCCATCCTCCTCTTCGAGAAACTCGCCGCCCAGGACGCCGTCGGCCCCTATGAAGTGATGCGCTGCGTACCCGGCTGGGAGGTCCAGCTCGTCGGCGCCCGCAAGGGTGAGGTCCGCGCCGAAGGCGGCCTCGGCCTCAGCGTCGACCACACGCTCGACGAGGTGACCGAGCCTGACCTGGTCCTCGTCCCCGGCGGCAGGGGCAGCGACGAGCTGCTCGAGGACGAGACGGTGCTGTCGTGGCTGCGGGCGGTCGACGAGCAGACCAAGTGGACGACCTCGGTCTGCACCGGCTCGCTCGTCCTCGGCGCCGCCGGGCTGCTGGAGGGCAAGCGGGCGACGTCCAACTGGCTCGCGCTCGAGCGGCTGCGCGAGTACGGCGCCGACCCGGTCGGCGGCCGCTGGGTGGAGGACGGCAAGACCGTCACCGCCGCCGGCGTGACCGCGGGCATCGACATGGCCCTGCACCTGGTAGGCCGCGAGGCCGGCACGGAGATCGCCCAGGCGGTTCAGCTCGGGATCGAGTACGACCCCGACCCGCCCTTCGACGCCGGCTCTCCCGAGAAGGCCCCGGCGCCGATCGTCGAGCTGGTCACCTCGTTCAGCCGCGCCGCTACTTCAGCCTGAGCTCGCGGCCGACGCGACCGCCCGGGATCGCGACCAGCAGGTGACCCTGCGGGCTCTCGCGGCTCTGGGTCAGAGCGCGACCCCTCGGCCCGAGGCCGAGGACGAAGGTGTGAGAGCCGCCGCCGTTCAGCTGGAAGGCGCGTTGGGCCAGCAGCCGCCGCGCCAACCTCGTCCTCACCACACGCCTGCGCCCTTGGCGTACGACATAGCGCTGAGGAACCCGGGCCCGGACCAAGATCTGCCCCGGGCAGGCGGTGCCAAAGGGCCACTCGCAGCGCACGCTGACCCGGACCTTGTTGCCGGACGACTTCGTCCTCAGCACCGTGATCGGCACCGGCACGGCGACGTTGCGGCAGCCGAGCAGCTTGTCCGCCCCGGGCCCGATGTCGAGCGCGTAGACGCAGAGGCGCTGCTTGCCGCTGCCGACGACGGGAAAGCTGGCGTCGAAGCCGTGGGCGACGCCGGCCCGCGGGAAGAGCGCGAGCAGGTCGGAGCGTTCCTGGGTGGCGATCGGACCGAGCTCGTAGGCGGATGCGCCACCTTCGTCTACCTTGCCGCCGAGGTAGGCGCTGATCGAGACCGGCGTCTTCGGCGCGTTTGGGTCGAAGGCCCAGCCGGAGATCTGCACCTGGCCCGGAGCCGGCGAGGCGACCAGGTCGAAGCTGCCCCGGGGATCGTCGCTGGAAGACGTGCCACCCGCGACCGCCCCTTCGACGTAGTTGTTGTCGATGTTGATCGTCACCCCGCCGTAGGTCTCATCATGGCCACCGCGGTACTGGTGGATCCGCTGGTGTTCGCTCCAGGCGCTGTCGGGGACGTAGGGATCGTCGGTATCCGCGCGACCGTTCCAGTTGGCCATCCAGAGGTCGTCCGGGAGCGCGTAGGCGCTGGCGGCCTTCGAGGCCAGGTCGGCGATGCCCGAGGCGCTGCTGCTGTAGACGCCGGAGTCGTAGCCGAGCGCGTGCAGGCGGGTCGTCCAGGCGGAGAGGAAGGTCAGCGTCGCGCTCGACGCGCTCGCCGTCCGCGTGTAGCTCTCCATGTCGAAGTAGATCGGGCTGCCTTCGCCGATGCCGGCGACGCGAGCCTGGGCGACGGCGTCGTTCGCCGCTTCGGTCCCCTGGGTCGCCGCGGTCGCGGTCGACGTGCTCAGCTTCGCGCAGGAGCTGCAGCTCGAGGTCGGCGCCTGCAGGCCGACGTAGGTCGGGATCAGGCCCCACCCCGCCGCGGTCTGTTCGGCGACCCAGCTCGCGGTCAGGTTGGGCTGCGAGCAACCGCGGTTGAGACCGCCGATGTAGACGCCGATCGCCCGGTAGGGGGAAGCCGCCCAGGCGGACATTGAGCTGCGCGAGGGGGCGGTGCAGGCGTCGAAGCCGAGGCCGGTGTACTCCGAGGCCGCGGAGATGTGGGCGGGCGCGACGCGGCTTGCCTGGGCTCGGGCGGCAGCGGCACGCGCTCGCGCGCCGGGATCGACGAGGATCGCCCGCCGCCGCCCGATCGCGCTCGCCGGGCAATGCTGCGCGGATCCCGGCTTGCCCAGGTACACGGCCTTGCGGTCCAGGCGCACGCACATATGGGGACGCTCCGCCAGGCGGTAGACCGGCCAGCCCGCGGGCACGCCGACCTTCTCGCCACGAAAGTGGACGGTCTTGGCGCCGGCGCTCGCAGGCAGAAGCGCCGCGAGCGCGAGCAGGCATAGAGCAACACGCCGCATCTACCCCCCAACAATTCCACGCCGCGAACGTTTCGGCCTTGTCCAGCTCAAACCGCAAGAAGACGTGCCGGTAGGTCCTCAAGCTGACGGGACGAGGTTCAGCTCGCGCCAGGGGCCCTCGCCGGCCATCGGCTGGGTGCGGCCCTCCAGCCAGTCGGCCTGGAGATCGTCGTAGTGGGGGCTGGCGGGGTGGCCGGACTGGCCGGTGAACATCTGCCAGCGCGAGCGCTCGGGGTCGGTCGGGTCGGCGACCATGCGCCAGCTCGGCGCCCAGACGGCCTTGTAAGGGTCGTTGGGGTCGTAGGCGATCTGGCTCACGGTCTCCTGCGCGCCGCCGGCCCGCAGGCGGCGGTTGAGCAGCTTGCGCAGGAGCGGGTTCGCCTCGCCCAGCGGGTGGGGGAACTCCATCTCGTGGACCTGGCCCCAACGCCAGCCCTCGGGGTCGGGGCCGAAGCGGTCACCGAGGTCATCGAGGGCGCCGGCCAGCGCCTCCAGCACGAGGTCGTCCCAGGGGCGCCCGATCAGCTCCTCGTCGCCCTCCTCCCAGAGATCCATCAGGTGCGAATGCCAGCGCCAGGGCGAGGTGACGTGCGGAGTGAAGCCGTTGTCGGCGCGGTCGAGCCAGCGCTCGCAGAGGTCACGGTCGCCGATCGCGGCGCGGGCGACCTCACGCGCCAGCCGCAAGAGGAAGGCCTGGTAAATCGTGCCGGCGATCGAGTCGGGGTCCAGCCGCCCGTCCCAGCTGCGCAGGCGCTCGAGCGCGCTCGTCTCGCGCTGCCCGGTCGGGCTCAACCTGCCGAGCCGTCTCGCGGCCTCCAGGCCGGGAATCGAGAGGTTGTCGGACTGCATCGCCTCGAAGCTCTCGATGTCGTGCTCATTGCCGGCCCGCAGCAGCTCCTCGATCCGCCGCGCGCGGAAGCCGTCGAGCCACTCGCTGGTGATGTGATGCGGGTACTCGTCGCCGACGATGCGATTGTTGGCGGTGACGAGGAAGTCGCTCTCGGGGTCGACGACCTCGGGCAGTTCGTCGTACGGAATCGCGCCCTCCCACTCGAACTCTCCATCCCAGCCAGGCTTCGGCAGGTCGGGGCAGCCTCCCTTGCGCAGCGGCAGGCGCCCGATCAGCTTGTAGCCGATCGAGCCGTGGCGGTCGGCCCAGATCAGGTTGGATGCGGGCGAGGTGTGGCCCTCGAGGCTGGCGATCAGCTCTGGCCCCGAACGGATGCCGTGCAGCTCGAACACGCCTTTGAAGGACGTCGGCTGATCGAGGGTGATCCAGCGCAGAGCGAGCGGCTCGGCGTCATCGGCGCCGAGTGCCGTGTTGACGAGCGGGCCATGGTGGGTGATGCGGACGTCGAGCACCTCGGGCGCTTCCCGGCCTTTGACGACGATCTCCTCGCGCACGACCTCGAGCGGCCGCCACTCGTCTTCGAACAGGTAGCGATCGCCCTCGACCCGCTCGACGAAGAGATCCTGCACGTCGGCCATCACGTTGGTGAAGGTCCAGCAGACGTCGTTGTTCTGGCCCATGTAGACGCCCGGCAGGCCGGGCAGCGAGGCGCCGCGGACGGTGCGGTCGCCGAGCGTGAGGCCAACCTGGTACCAGATGCCCGGCATGCTCTGCGGCAGGTGCGGGTCGCCGGCGATCAGCGGCGAGCCGGTCGCGCTCAGCGCCCCGCTGACCGCCCAGTTGTTGGAGCCGCTCGCCTCGGCCGCCATGCCGATCGAGCGACGCACGGCGTCGATCTGCTCCGCCAGGCCGAGGCCGTCGCCGGACCAGGGTTCCTGGGTGACGACCGGGTTACCGGCGGGGTAACCGGGGTCGAGCTTTGCCGCCAGCTCGGGACCGAGGTCGCGGGTCATGTCGGCGCGCAGCAGCTCCTTCTCCCAGTTGGTCGAGAGACCGAAGGCGAGCAGCTTGCCGAGGCCGAGGATGTCGGCCGGGCGCCAGGGCTCGAACTCGAGCCGCAGCAGCTGCATCTCGAACGGCAATGCCTTGGCGCTCGCCGCCGCCGCGTTGACGCCCTCGCAGAAGCGCTCCAGCAGGGCGAGCAGCTCCGGGTCGAGGCTCGCCGCCTCGCGCTCCCCGGTACGCCGCATCCCCAGGGTGCGCATCAACCGATCGACCGGCAGCCCCTCGGCCCCGGCGAACTCGGAAACGCGACCCGAGAGCGCGCGACGGTAGAAGTCCATCTGCCAGAGCCGGTCCTGACCATGGCAGAAGCCCTCGGCGAACCAGAGATCGGTCGCGCTCCCCGCCTCGATGTGCGGGACACCCCAGCGATCGCGCCGCACCCGCACGGAGCCCTCTAGGCCGGAGAGCTCGATCGTGCCCTTGTGCTTCGGCAGCGGCCGCCGCGCCAGCCAGTGCCAACCGGCGGCGGCCGCGGCTGCGGCCAGCCCGGTGCTCGCCGCTCCCGCCACCAACCCAGCTCGCGCCACCTTCCTGCGATTCATCCAACCACAGTACTGGCTGACTGGCCAGCATTGCGTTTCTTCCACGCCGCGCGCTGCTCCGTTGAAAACGCACAGCGGAACTTTCGCGATCAAGCGCTGTTGAAGCGATCGATTCACCATGCGTTGGGAGGGAGAAATGAGTGGAGCAGGAAGGACCGCGCGCGCGGTCGGCACGCTCGCGACCGCCCTGGTGCTCCTCCTCGCCCTTGCTCTGACGGCGGTTGCCTCAACTAAACCCGGGGCGCTCGACCGCGGGTTTGGCGCCGCGGGAAGAGTCGCCACGCAGGCGAGCCTTGGAGGGTCCTACTGGACGGCGGCGGCCGATGTGCAGATGGCCAGAGGCCCGGAGGGAACGATTCTTTCGGCGAGCGGCGGGACCGTGTTCCGCTATTTGCCAGACGGTGGCCTCGATCCAAGTTTCGGCGAGGGCGGCAAGCTGGTCGCCGTCGGACCGGAAGGGCGTCCCCTCTCGATCAACGACATGGTCATCGACCCGGAGGGTCGAGTCACGCTCTTTGGCGCAGTCACGCTAGCCGAGCTACATGTTCCCGTCAGCTACATCGGCACGACGGTCAGCCCCCAACTGGCGGCGATCGCCCGCTACGACCGGAGCGGCAAGCCGGACCTTGGATTCGACGGCGACGGCTTCCTCGTCACCGACTTCGGCCTCCCCGCCTACGCCCCCGGGCACTACGACAGCGCGTTCGTCAGCCTGATCGGCGGAACGCTCGACCGGGAAGGGGGCCTAATCGCAATCGTCGGATCCGTGACGTTGGCGGGACACTGCAGCCGCTACGCCGCGACCGAGAGTCGGGCGATCGTGCGGCTGACGCCGGCGGGCGCGCTGGATCTCAGCTTCAGCGACGACGGGATCCAGGCCGATACCGGCTTCGCGCGCATCGACGACGTCGCCATCGCGGGCGACGAGCTCGTTCTCGTCGGCACGAATGAAGATCCCTGCCGAAAGCTGGCCGACTACGCGGTGGCGCAGCTTCTGACCGACGGCACCCCGGATGCGAGCTTCGGGCGAAACGGCTTCCGCTCCCATTCGCTGGGACCGATCAGCGACCTGGCAGTGGATCGCGCCGGAGGATTGCTTCTGCTCGCCGGCCCCAATCTCCTGCGCCTCACCAGCCGGGGAAAGGTGGATCGGCGCTTCGGCGATCGGGGAATCGCTTACGTGAGGCTGCCTGGCGCCAGCAGCCTCAGCTCGATCGCCATCGAACCGTCCGGCCGCATCGTGCTGGCCGGGACGCAGGTGCTTGCCAAGGCCGCCGAGAAACCCGCCGGCAACCCCTACAGGCGTTCCTTCACGGTCCTCCGGCTGACCCCATCTGGCAAGTCGGACCGCGGCTTCGGTCATCACGGCTGGGTCGCGACCCGCTTCGGCAAGCGCTCGAGCGCATCGGCGAGCGAGGCGTTCGTCGACCAAACCGGTCGCCTCGTCGTTGGAGGAGCCATCGCCAGTCCCGACCTGGCGCCGACCGGGGGCATCGCCCTCGCCAGGTATCTCCTGGGCCGCTGATCGCCCACAGCGATCACTCCCAAAGATCGGCCGGCAGCTTCCCTTCCCTCTCCAGCTTCTGCAGGTGGGCCTCCATCACCAGCGCCGCCGCCGGGCGGAGCTCGGCGGCAACGTCAGACCAGGCCTCGGCCAGCAGCGCTTCCTTTGAGCGCTCACCGCGTTCCAGGGCGGCGAGCAGGCGGCGCTCGCGCATCTCGCGGTGCTCGACGTACTCGGCCAGCTTCGCCGCCGGGTCGGTGACCCAGGGTCCGTGGCCGGGGCAGATCAACTCGATCGGCTCGGCCTGCAGCAGTCGCAGCGAGTCCATGTACGCGGAAAGCGAGCCGCCGTCGGGCGGGACGAAGGTCGAGCCCTCGCCGAGAACCAGGTCGCCGCTGAAGCAGACGCCGTCCTCCGTCAGGAAGCAGACGTGGTCCGCGGCGTGGCCGGGCGTTGCGAGAGCGCGCAGGCCGCCGTACTCCTCTCCCCCACTCGGCCGCACGGCCTCCGGGCCAAGCCGATCCGCTCCCGCAGCATGGTCGCCGTGACTGTGCGTGAGCAGAACGAGCCCAATCCCACCGCGCTCCGCAGCCGCGGCGCGCACCGCGTCGAGGTGCCCGGCGTCATTAGGCCCAGGATCGATCACCGTGCACGGATCGGACCCGTACAGGTAGGTGTTGGTCCCCTCCAGCGTCATCGGGCCTGGATTAGGCGCGACGATCCTCTGAATCTCCGGGTGTCCCGGCGCCTGGGTCACGTCAGAGCCCATTCCGGTAGGGCTGAAACGTCTTGTACTTTTTCGTTGAGGGGCATCGGGCGACAGCTCGACCACGAACCACCGAAAAAGTTAAGTGAAAGCCCTACCGGAATGGGCTCTGGCTCACGCAGCGCTGGCCGCGACCTCGGCGGCGATTGCCTCGCGCGCCTCGTCGGGCTCGAGCACTACCAGGTCGCCGGCGCCGCGCAGGATCTCGCGCACCAGCCACGAGGTCCCAGCGTAGGGCAGCTCGACGACGACCGCGCCGTCGGCCAGCTCCTCGACCACGGTGCGCTCCTCGCGCAGCCAGCGGGCCCGCTCCGGCGAGACCCAGACGCGGGCGACCTGGGCGGTCGGCACCTCGCCGTCGGTCATCCAGCCCTCGACCCCGGCCAGGTCTTCGACCTCCTGCCGCGGCTCGTAGGTCTCACTGCTCGCCACGGCCTCCTTCACCCGGTCGAGCTTGAAGTGGCGGATGCCCTCTTTGGTCAGGTCGAAGCACTCGACGTACCAACCCTCGCGGCCGTTCTCCAACCGGTAGGGCTCGACCCGGCGTTTGGTGAACTGGTCCTCGTTCTCCTTGTAGTACTGGATCTCCAGCACCCGGCGACCGGCGATCGCCTCGTTGACGACCCGCGCGACCTCGGTGTCGCCGCCGCTACCGGAGGCGATCTCCAGGCCCTCCTCGGAGGGATCGTGGCCAAGCGCCGTGACGATCTTCTTGCGGGCACTCTGCAGCCCGCCCTGGGGTAGGTGGTCGCCGAAGAGGTCGATCGCCGCCACCAGTGCCTTCGCCTCCAGCGGCAGCAGGCGTGCAGGGCGGGCGAAGTTGTCGCCGTAGGGCTCGGAGTCGACCTCGATCTCGTCGCCGGTGACTTCGGCGTAGAGAACGTACGTACCGCCGCCGAAGTTGACGACGTTGAGCAGATCGATGTCCTCCTGCAGCTCCTCACCGGTCAGCTCGAGGCGCTGGCGCAGGTCGGTGACGCTGAGGCGCTCGCCTTTCTTCGCCGAGTCGATCAGCATGCCGGCGAGGGTGACCAGGCGGGCGAAGCGCTCGGGACGGATCGCGGCCTCGCCGCGCCCGTTGGCACGCGAGCGGGGTGGCGCCTCACGCAGCGGGCGATCCACCACCTCGGCCGGTTCGAAGTCGCTGCGGTGGCGATCGTGGAGCAGGTCGAGCCGCTCGCGCGCTTCCTCGCGCAGCTCCTCCGGCTCCAGCACCTCGGCGTTCTGGCGCCAGCGCAGCACCCAGGCGATCAGCTCTCGGGGCGAGGCGTAGTCGGTCTCGAAGACCGAGCCCTTGCCGGGGGCTTCGTCGGCCTTGCGCGCCGGGCGCAGCACCCCGTAGGTGTCGAAGTCGCGGTCGATCAGCCAGGCGATCCGGTCGCGGACGAAGATCTTCGCGGGGCCGCGAATCTCCCCCAACTGCCAGTCGGCGCGCTGGCCGTAGTCGCGGCGGTCGAAGTTCTCGGGCGGGGAGAAGTCGTGCTCGGCCTTGGAGGCATAGCCGACCTTGCCCTGGATGCGGGAGAGGCGGAAGACCCGGACCGCGTCGCGCTCGTGCGAGTGGCCGATCAAGTAGAACTGGCCGGAGCGGAAGACGAGGTGGTAGGGGTCGACCTTGCGCTTCTCGGTCTCGTCGCGCTCCATCGTGTAGTAGGTGAACTCGATCGTCTTGCGGCGCGAGATCGCGGTCTCGATCTTGGAGAGGCGCTGGGAGAGATCGCGTCCGCCGGCGGAGGCCGTCATCGCCATCTCGACCGGTGCCCGTTCGCCCTCGCTGATCGGGTTCGGGTGGCCCCAGGCAACCTGCTGCAGTGCGAGCCGCAGCGGCTCGGCGTAGGCGAAGCCGCCGTCGGTCAGCAGCGAGAGCGCCGTGCTCAGCGAGGCCAGCTCCTCGTCCTCGAACTTGATCGGGTCGAGGTAGAAGTTCTCCGGCGGTAGCGAGTAGAGCTCGGCCTCGAAGAAGCCCTCGCCCGGTTTCTCCACCCCGAGCTGGATCCCGAGGCTCTCGAGCTCGGCGCGGTCGGCGTAGAAACGGCGCGCGAAGGCATCGTCGTTCATGTCGCTGTAACCCTCCACCTCGCGCTTGATCTCCAGCGCCGAGACCGGCCTGCCCTGTGCCATCAGGAAGGAGATCAGCGAGAGCTGGCGGATCAGCTTCTCGGTGTCCTTTGCCACGAGCCCAGGATAGTGAGGGCGGGCTGCCGAGCCCCCCGCCGAAGCCGGTGGAATCCCGCATTTTGGCCCATTCGAGCCGGATAGAGTGCGCCCGGCATGGACATCCTTCGCAACCTCTTCGGCAATGTGACCAACGGGATCATCCGCCTCGCGGTCGGCGCCGGGCTCCTCTTCTGCGCCTACCTGTTCATCGTCAAGCCGGTTCTGAACACGACCGAGGAGGCCTTCCACTCATCCGGCCTCGACCAGATCGGCAAGACCCTCAACACGGTCAACGTCCAGGTCCAGCGTGAGATCCGCCGCTCTTTCAAGGTGACCAAGTCGCAGGGCGGCAACACGAAGCACCTGATCCAGTGCATCAAACACGCCGATCGGGACGTGCACAAGATCGAACGCTGCACGCGGCGGTTCTGAGGGACCTATCCCGGTAGGGGTTTCACTTAACTTTTTCGGTGTGTTGGGCTGGGCTATCGCCCGCTGGCCTCAACGAAAAAGTACAAGACGTTTCACCCCTACCGGGATAGGCCCCCAAGGAAGCGTGTCAGGCAGCGTCGCGCTGGCCGAAATAAGCCGAGCCCGATAGGGCTCGGTCGAAGCCTGACCAGGACTCGCCGGCGGGCAGTGCGCGCTCGAGGCGGTCGAAGCTGCCGAGCCGGCCACCGAGGTTGTCGATCATGTGGACGAGGACTGCCTCGCGCGTGGCGGGAACGACCGGTGAGCCGTGTTCGAGCGAGCCGTGGTGGCTGAGGATGATGTGCAGGACCGCCTGGGCCAGGCCCGGGTCGAAGCCCGGAATCTCCTCGATCTCGCGGCGCACGGTGTAGTAGCCGAGCGGGATCTCACCCTGCAGCCGGCCGGCGTCGGTGAGGTCGATCGCCAGCGGGTCGTCGTTGTAGGCGATCGTCTTGCCGATGTCGTGGAGGAGCGCGCCGGCGACCGCGACCTCGCGGTCGATGCCGGGGAAGAAGTTGGCCGCGGCGCTGACCGCCTGGGCGACGGAGACCGTGTGCTCGAGCAGTCCGTGGCGGTAGGCCTGGTGGTACACCTTCGCCGCGGGGGCGTCGCGGAAGCGTGCCCAGATCTCCGAGCGCTCGCCGAAGAAGCGATCGAGCAGATCGCGCAGCTGCGGCTCCTGCACGGTCTCCAGCAGCTGCCGCAGTTTGCCCTCCAGGTCCTCGAAGGAGACGTCTGACTCGGCCGCGAGGTCAGCTGGGTCGTACTCGTCCGGGCTGGCCTCGCGCAGAGCGGAGAGCTTGATCTTCGGCCCCCAGCGTTCGCTCATCTCGAAAACGCCGGCGACCGCGACCGCGGTTCCCGGCGCCGCGAGCGCGTAGAGCGCCTCGGCGTCCTCCCAGGCGACCGCCTCGGCGCCGCCGCTGGCATCGCCGAGCGACAGCCGCAGCCACGGCTCGCCGTTGCGCTTGCGACGCAGCTCGCGCTCGCGCACGGCGTAGATACCCTTTACCTGCCGGCCATCCTCAAGCTCCCGCAGGCACACCCTGGCCGGCGGTGCGGCCGGCTCGACAGGCCTGGCAAGCGAGCCGCCGGAGGTGTCGATCAGGGCCTCCTGGAACATGGTTGGATCGAGCTGTTCCATCTATCGCCAAGTTAGAGCGACGGGCGGACGGCGCAGACGCAACTTTGCTGGCCCGCTTACAACACGGTTCCAAGCCAGTGGCCAAAGGTGACGGCGGCAAAGCCGGCTAACAGTGAAAGCCCCAGGTTGAGCCAGACAAGGTGAGTATGGCCGGCCTCGGCGAGGCGGTGCGAGTCGAGGATCCAGGTGGAGAAGGTGGTGAAGGAGCCGATGCCGCCAGCGGCGACGATCACCAGCGCCTCGCCTTCCAGCGCGGCGCCGGCGACTAGGCCCAGCGCCAGCGCGCCGGCGATGTTGACCGCGAGGATGCCGTGTGGAAAGGGGTGGTCGGTGCGGGCGGTGATTGCCGTGTCGATCAGGAAGCGCGCCGCGGCCGCAGCCCCGCCGAGCAGGCCGACGGCGACCCAGGCCGGCGCACTCACGCTTCTTCCTTTGGCGACTTACCCGCCCTATATGGGGGGTAAGTCGCCACGCGGCGCTCGAGAGCGATGCCGAGGCGGACGAACGCATAGCCGACGGTGAGCGTCGCGCCGACGTAGGCGGTGGCGAGGCCGAGGTGACCGGCGTCGATCATCTCGAAGAGCTCCAGCTGCAGGGTGGAGAAGGTGGTCAGCGTGCCGCAGATCCCGGTGGTGAGGAATGGGTGGGCGAGGCTGTCCTCGGGGTGGTCGTGGAGGCGGGTGACGAAATAACCGAGCAGCAGGGCGCCGGCCATGTTGACGGCGAAGGTCGCCCAGGGCCACCCATCCGGGCCGTGCGGCGCCGCCTCGGAGAGACCGACCCGCGCCAGCGCACCCAGCACCCCGCCAACGTAGATCGCGGCCAGGCGGCGAAGGTCGAATCGGGTCAGATTCACGGCGAGGATCGTAGTTCCCCCTATTCATTGAAGTTCATCAATGAATCGTGGTAGCGTCTGGCTCATGCCGTTGACCGAGCTTCCCGTGATCGAGTGCTGCACCCCCCTGGCGGGATCCTCGCTCTCCGGCGAGCGCGCAGCCGAGCTGGAGACGGTGATCAAGGCGCTCGCCGACCGCCACCGGCTGCGCATCGTCAACCTGCTGCTGCGTGCCGGCGAGGAGCCGGTCTGCGTCTGCGAGATGCAACCGCTGCTCGGCCTGTCGCAGGGGACGGTCAGCCATCACCTCAAGCAGCTGGTCGAGGCCGGAATCGCCAGCCGCGAAACCCGCGGCACCTACAGCTACTTCAGCCTCGTCCCCGGCGCGCTCGACGCCGTACGCGACGTGTTTGCCCCGGTCCCACGAACGGCATGAGCGGGCGGCCGAGCCTGCTGCGCCGCTCAGCCGCCGAGGCGATCGGCGCCTTCGCCCTGGTCTTCGCCGGCTGCGGCGCGATCGTCACCGACACTGTCCACGCCGGCGCGCTGGGCGCCGTCGGCGTCTCACTCGTCTTCGGCCTGGTGATCATGGCGATGGTCTACGCGACGGGTCACCTCTCCGGCGCCCACCTCAACCCGGCCGTGACCCTGGCCTTCACCCTCACCCGTCATTTCCCCGGCCGCGAGGCGCTCGCGTACGTAGCGGCTCAACTGCTCGGCGCACTGGCCGCGGCGGTGCTGCTGCTCGCCATCTGGCCCAGCGAGCCAGCCTCGCTGGGCGCCACCGTCCCCAGCGTCGGCGCCGGCAGCGCAGTGGTCTATGAGGCGGCGCTGACCGCCTTCCTGATGTTCGTGATCATGGCCGTGGCCACCGACGCGCGCGCCGTCGGGGCGGGAGCGGCGATCGCGATCGGCGGCACGGTCGGCCTCGATGCCCTCTTCGGCGGCCCGATAACCGGCGCCTCGATGAACCCGGCTCGCTCGCTCGGTCCCGGCCTCGTCTCGGGTGAGCTGCACGACCTCTGGATCTACGTCGTCGCCCCCATCGCCGGCGCCGCCGTAGGCGCCCTCGCCTACCAGCTCGTCCGCGGCGGGCACACCCCCGCACTGGAGCCGCGGACGGAGCGTGCAGGATGAGCCGCGTTCTCTTCGTCTGCCTGCACAACGCGGGGCGCTCGCAGATGAGCGAGGCGCTCTTCACCCGTGCCGCCGCCGGGCGCCATGAGGCCCGCTCGGCCGGGACGACGCCGGGCGTCCGCGTCCACCCCGAGGTGGTCGAGGCGATGGCGGAGTTGGGCATCGACCTGTCCAAGCGCGTTCCCCGCAAGCTCGACCGCGAGGACGCCGAGTGGGCCGACGTCGTGGTGACGATGGGCTGCGGCGACGAGTGCCCCTACCTCCCCGGCAAGCGCTACCTCGACTGGGACCTTCCGGACCCGAAGAGCCGCCCGCTCGACGAGGTCCGCGCCACCCGCGACGAGATCGAGCGCCGGGTCGGAGAGCTGATCGGCGCGCTCGACTAGATTTCCGGCGATGAAGGCCATGCGCTACATCGCCCTGGTCGAGGCGACGAGCTTCCTCGCCCTCCTGGTCGCGTCGTATGTCAAACGAACCGGCGGAGGCGAGTTGGGGGTGCAGATCCTCGGACCGATCCACGGGGGGCTCTTCATCCTCTACGTGATCGTCGCCCTCAACCTGCGGGCGGATGCCGGCTGGTCGGCGAAGACGACCTTCTGGATCCTGGTCGGCGCCGTGGTCCCCTTCGGCGGCTACGTCGTCGATTGGTGGTTGATCAGGGAAGCGCGGCGAGCCGCCGCGTGACCATGACGAGGCTGCTGGCGCTCGGCGCGGCGGTTCTCGTTCTTGGCTGCACGCGACAGCCCGGCGCGCTGGCTGACCGGGCACCTCGCTTCGGCGGCGACATCGCCGCCATCGACGCGGCGCTGCGGGAGCGGATGACCGGCGTCTCATGGCATCGCGGCTGCCCGGTCGGCTTCGCCGACCTCCGCCTGCTCACCGTTCGCCACTGGGGATTTGACGGAAGGGCACACCGGGGACGGCTGGTCGTTCACCGCGATGCCGCGCGGGAGATGCTGGGGACGATGCGCTCGCTCTACCGGCTGCGTTTCCCGATCCGGCAGATGCACCCGGTCGACGCCTACGGCGCCGATGACCATCGCAGCATGGCGGCCGACAACGCCTCCGCCTTCAACTGCCGCTACGTCGCCGGCAGCCCCGGCATCTGGTCCGAACATGCCTTCGGCAGGGCCATCGACGTCAACCCGATCGAGAACCCGTACGTGACCGAATCCGGATTCGTCTCCCCTCCCGCCGGAGCCCCGTACCTGCGCCGATCTCGCCACGCGCCGGGCATGATCCATCGTCGCGGCCCAGTCGTGGAGGCGTTTGCCTCAGCCGGCTGGGAGTGGGGAGGCAACTGGGCGTGGCCCAAGGATTACCAGCACTTCTCCGCCACCGGTCACTGACGCCGGCGACAACCGATCTGACAGAGTCCAGCGCGATGAAGCTCTGTCGATTCGCTTCAGCGGGGGGCGCCCCGGCGCTCGGCATCGTCGAGAGCGACGAGGTCGTCGATCTCTCCTCCGCGGACGTCCCCGCCGATCCCGCTCTCGCCCTGGGTGAGGTTGGCCGAGACCGCCTCGAAGACCTCGCCGACGGCGCGGCGCGCCTGGCGCTCTCGGATCTGCGGCTGCTGGCGCCGGCGTCTCCGCGCAAGTACCTGGCGATCGCGCTCAACTACCGCGACCACATCGCCGAGATGGGGATGGAGGCGCCCGAGGTGCCGGTCTTCTTCAACAAGCAGGTGTCCTGCGTGGTCGGGCCGGGCGCCGACATACACATGCCGAAGGTGTCGACCTTCCTCGACTACGAGGCCGAGCTGGCGATCGTGATCGGCGAGCGCTGCCGCCACGTACCGGTCGAGCGGGCGCACGAGGTCATCGCTGGCTATACCGCCGCCAACGACGTCAGCGTGCGCGACTGGCAGGGCCGCGCGCAGACGATGACGATCGGCAAGTCCTTCGACACGCACGGCCCGCTCGGCCCCTGGCTGGTTACCGCGGATGAGCTGGGCGACCCGAACGACCTCGCCATCCGCTGCACCGTCAACGACGAGCCGCGACAGGACGCGCGCACGAGCCAGATGGTCTTCGACTGCTTCCAGCAGGTCTCCCATCTCTCCGAAGCGTTCACCCTCGAGCCCGGCGACACGATCGCCACCGGTACGCCGTCCGGCGTCGGCCTCAGCCGCCAGCCGGTCCGCGACAACCTGCTTCACGTCGGCGACACCGTGCGGGTCGAGATCGAGGGAATCGGCGAGCTGGTCAACACCGTGGTCGAGGAGCCGGACGGATTCGTCGCTCCGCCGAGATAACCGTCTCCTCCCGCGTCGCCGCGAGCCCCACCGTGGTGTGGGACCGGGTGACCACGCCGGCGGGGATCAACGACGAGATGCGACCGTTCCTGCGGATGACGATTCCGCGAGGGATCGAGCGGCTCGACTTGGACAGCATCGAGGTCGGCAAGCCGATCGGCCGCAGCTGGATCCTCCTCTTCGGCCTGCTTCCCTTCGACTACGACGAGGTGAATCTCGCCCGCTTCGATCCCGGCGAGGGCTTCCTCGAGCGCTCGGCGATGCTCAGCCAGCGGCTCTGGGAACACGAACGCACCCTCGAGCCGATCGCGGGCGGCTGCGAGGTCACCGATCGGGTTCGCTGGGAGCCCCGGCTCGGCCTCATGGCGTCACCGCTGCGTCCCGCTATCGGCTGGTTCTTCCGCCACCGCCACAAACGGCTCCTCCGTCACTTCGGCGCATGTTGACGCCGAGGGTCCAGGGCTGGCGCGAGGAGGGCGCGATCGAGGAGGTCCTCGACCGCAAGCTCTTCGTGCGGCGACGCGGCGGCGGCGAGGGCACCCTGCTGCTCTTCCTGCACGGCTTCCCGTCCACCTCTTACGACTGGCGCGAGCTGTTCGCGCTGCGACCGCCGGGCGAGGCGACCCTGGCTTTCGACTTCCTCGGCTTCGGCCTCTCCGAGAAGCCGCGCGACCAGGCCTACACGCTCGCCTGGCAAGCCGACGCGGCGGAGGAGCTGGTGCGGCGCTCCGGCGCGGAGCGGGTCTTCGTCGTCGGCCACGACATGGGCACCTCGGTCGCCACCGAGCTGATGGCGCGCGACCTGCGCGGCGAGCTGGAGATGAACCTGACCGGCGCGATGCTCTTCAACGGCAGCATGCTGCTGCACCTGGCCAAGCCGACGCTGGGCCAGAACCTGCTGCGCAGCCGACTCGGCCCGCTCTTCGCCCGCTTGACGACCGAGCGCGGCTTCCGCGCCCAGTTCTCGCGGATCTTCTCCCCCGAGCACCCGCTGAGTGACGAGGAGGCGGCGGACCAGTGGTCGCTGATCGCTCACGACGACGGGCAGCGCATCGCCCACCGCACGATCCACTACATGGCCGAGCGCGAACGCTTCACCGAGCGCTGGCACGGCGCGATCCGCGACTGGCCAGGCCCGCTGACCCTCGCCTGGGGCCTGCTCGACCCGGTGGCGCGCGTCGAGGTTCTCGATGGGCTCCGCGCGCTGCGCCCCGGGGTGGAGGCAATCGAGCTACCCGACGCGGCCCACTATCCCCAGATCGAACAACCCAAGCTGATCTCCGCCGCGCTCGACGCTGCCCTGACCGGTAATAAACACAGTTAATCTTTACTAATAAGCCAGGCCGATGTAGCCTTCGCTCCCATGGCGACGAAGACCCGGGGCAAGGGCGGGAAGCCAGCGGGGCGGGGGCAGCCTGCCCCCGCGGAGAAAAGCGCGCCGGCCCTCCCCAGTGCCCTGCCGCCGCTGGGGGCTGCCGCACTCGTGTTCGTAGCCGCCGGCGCTGTGCTCATGTTGGAGATTCTCGCGGTGCGATTGCTTGCGCCATACGTGGGCCTGACGCTGGAGACGACGACCGCGATCATCGGTGCCGCGCTGGCCGGCATAGCCCTCGGAGCGGCGGTCGGAGGGTACTTTGCCGACCGCACCGATACGCGCCGGCTGATCGTCGGGCTGCTGATCGTGGGCGGGCTGCTCGCCTTGCTCATCGTGCCGGTCGTGCACTGGCTCGGCCCGGGCGCACGAGGGGATGGTGACCTCGCGGCGCTCGCCATCACCGTCATCGCGCTGGTACCGGCCGCGGCGGTTCTCAGCGCCGTCTCCCCCGCGGTCGCCCACCTGCAGTTGCACGACCTGCAGGCGAGCGGGACGGTGGTCGGACGACTTTCGGGCTGGGCGACCGCCGGCGCCCTCATCGGCACCTTCGGCACCGGGTTCGTACTCGTCCCGCTGATGCCGGTCGGCAGTGCGGTACTGCTGATCGGCGTCGTACTGGTGCTCGTCGGCATCATGCTCGGCGTTTCGTCGCGGCTGCTCTCGCTGCTCGGGATCGCCGGCGCCGCGCTCTCCGTCTTGGTCCTGGGGGCGTGGTCGAACAGCCTCGACTCTCCATGTGCGATGGAGACCAAGTACCACTGCATCAACGTCGAAATCGACCCAGAGAATCCGAATGGCCACGAACTGGTGCTAGACGACCTCCACCACTCTTACGTCGACCTCAAAGACCCGACTCATCTTCAGTACGACTACATCAACTGGATCGCCAAGGCGATCGACGCCACGAATCCCCCCAAAGCGCCACTCGACGTCGTCTTCGTCGGCGGCGGGGGATTCACGCTGCCGCGCTGGCTCGATGCGACGCGCCCTGGCTCCCGTGCGCAGGTTCTCGAGGTCGACGGCGAACTCGTGGAATTCGACAGGGAGCATCTGGGGCTGCACACGTCACCCTCACTCAACGCCACGATTGGCGACGCCCGCATCAGCATGCTTGACATAGGCACCGACAGCGCCGACGTGGTCGTCGGCGACGCGTTCGGGAACGTCGCGGTGCCGTGGCATCTGGCGACCGCCGAGTGGACCGATGAAGTGAAGCGAGTTCTCAAACCCGGCGGTCTCTACGCACTCAACGTGATCGACCTTCCGCCGCTGGATCTGCAGCGGGCCGAGGCGGCGACCCTGCTTGCCGCCTTCAAGGACGTCCGAATGGTCACCTACGGCGTCGCCGAACGTCCGATCGGGGGCGGCAACGCCGTCTTGCTTGCCTCCGATCGACCGATCCCCGCCGCGGCCGATTCAGAAAGCGAAAACACGACGACCGTGGGCTTCGAGGAAGTTCAGTCATTTGCCGAAGACGCCCAGGTACTACGCGATGACTACGCCCCTGCCGATCAGCTGCTGACCACGGAATAATCCCCGGCACACAGCAGGCGAATGGCGAGGGTGGGAATCGAACCCACGACACCACGATTTTCAGTCGTGTGCTCTACCAACTGAGCTACCTCGCCTGGGATTGCGTGGGCCGATGGCCGCGCAGCGGGAAGGCTAGCGACCGCGGCGCCGCGAGGCTGCTTGGATTGGCTCGTGGCCTGGGCTCGTGCAGGAATCGTGTTGGGAGCCGTCGCCTTGGCGCTTGTGGCGCTCTCGGGTGGAGCCAGGGACGACCCGCGCACCCCGGCGGGCCAGCCGGGACTGCCGGCACCGTTCTTCGGCGTCGCGGTGATCGGCGACGGCGAACGCACCGCGGCAATCGACGCCTACGCCAACGTGGTCGACCTGCGAGCTACTGGGCCGGCGGGGCCGGCCCTGGTCTCCGTGTCCGCGAAGCGACAGGCGGCGGGGACCGTCTCGGCCAGCGAAGCGCTGATCTCCCGCGTAACGCTTCAGGACGGGACGAGCCTGCCGCTGTGGCGCGCCGACTCGGTCCGGCAGCGATATCTGCCCGGCACCAACGTCCTGCGCACGGTGGCGCGGTTTGGCGACCGCAAGACGGTAGTTGTGCGGCGGATCGGCGGGCCAGGAGCGATCCGCGCCGATCGGCGCTGGCTGGCGCGGGCGCGGCCACTGGGGGTCGAGGCACCGCGCTGGGCCCGGGCGATGTACCGCCGTTCGCTGCTGGTGCTACGAGCGCTGACCGACCGGCGCACCGGTGCGGTCGCGGCCGGTGCTCGCGACGGCTGGGCGTACGTCTGGCCGCGAGACGCCGCGGCCGTGGCGATGGCGTTCGCCGCAGCCGGATACAGGCCTGAAGCAAGGCGGACCGCGCATTTTCTCGAGCGCCTCGACCTGACCGCGGCGGCGCGGTTCGACGGAACCGGGGAGCCGGTCCCGGGTCGC
The DNA here is from genome assembly GCA_963716735.1 of uncultured Solirubrobacterales bacterium. Taxonomy (GTDB): domain Bacteria; phylum Actinomycetota; class Thermoleophilia; order Solirubrobacterales; family 70-9; genus VRUE01. The sequence goes on along the minus strand of OY970321.1, from coordinate 2,178,736 downwards.
GATGCACAAGGCGACGCGAAGGGATGGGTCGCCGCGGCTGAGAGGGCGGCGGGACTCCCTGCGCGGCGACAGCGATACGCCTGGCGCGATCGCGCCGACTACCAGGAGGGCGAGGCGGGCGACTACCTGGCCAACGCGATCGCCTCAGACCTCGACCCGGCAAGCATCCGTGCGCGCTTCGAATCCGCTCGGGGTCTGAACAGAGCCGGCGACGACCAAGGCGCCGACCTCGACTCGACCGCCGCCTGGGCGGTGCGGCCTTTTCCCAGGCCGGTGCTCTTCCCCGCGGTCCGTCGCACCCTGCTGCGGCTCGCCGCGCATGGCGGACGCTTCGGGATCGTCCCCTCGGAGAGCTGGCATGGCGGCGACGATCCCTGGACCGCGCCGACGGCATGGACCGCTTGGGCGCTGGCCGGGCTCGACAAGCGCCGCGCGGCGCTTGCCCTGATGGCTGACCTGCGCCGCGCCGCCACGCCGCTTGGCCTCCTTCCCGAGCGCGTCGACGCGCGCACGGGTCTGCCCGCCTCGACCACGCCCCTTGCCTGGTCCCACGCCTTCGCCATTCTTGCCCTGCAGGAACTTTGGTCGTAAAGCCGCGCCGACGGTAATCAGATCTTGTCTAGTATGCGCCATGGCCACGGCCACCAGTGCTCGCGTCGCGGAGGAGGGCCGCTCGCTCCCTAGAGCCCTGCCGCCACCACTCGCGGCGGGCCTCGTGTTCGTCGCGGCCGGGGCGGTCCTCATGCTCGAGATCCTCGCGGTGCGGCTACTCGCCCCATATGTCGGGTTGACCCTGGAGACGACGACCGCGATCATCGGCGCGGCGCTCGGCGGGATCGCGATAGGCGCGGCGCTCGGCGGATACTTCGCGGACCGCACCGATACCCGCCTGCTGATCGTCGGGCTGCTGATCGCGGGTGGACTGCTGTCGCTGCTGACCGTCCCGATCGTGCGCTGGCTCGGTCCCGGTGCGCGTGGAGATGGCGATTTCGCGGCGCTCGGCATCACGCTGCTCGCACTCGTGCCGGCGGCCGCGGCGCTGAGCGCCGTCTCGCCCGCCGTCGCCCACCTGCAGCTGCACGACCTGCGCGCCAGCGGAACGATCGTCGGGCGACTCTCCGGCTGGGCGACCGCGGGCGCTCTGGTCGGAACCTTCGGCACCGGCTTCGTGCTCGTGCCGTTGCTACCCGTCGGCCTCACCGTGCTCCTGATCGGCGTAGTGCTGACCATCGGCGGAATCGCCCTCGGCACCACCACGCGCCTCCTGCCACCGTCCTTGGCGGCCGGTGCCGCGCTGGCGGCGCTGGTGCTGAGCGGGCTCTCCGCCTCATCGGACTCCCCCTGCGACACCGAGACCAGGTACCACTGCGTGAGCCTCGAAGCCGATCCGGCACGAGAAGCCGGCTACAACCTCGTGCTCGACGACGGACGTCACTCCTACGTCGACCTCCGCGATCCCACCTACCTCGAATACGCCTACACGCGCTGGATCGCCGACGCGATCGACACGACCAACCCGTCGAAGGAACCGCTCGACGCCCTCTTCGTCGGTGGCGCGGGTTTCACCCTTCCCCGCTGGCTGCTCGCCACCCGACCGGGGTCGCACGCTCAGGTGCTGGAGGTCGACGGCGAACTGGTCGATTTCGCCAAGGAACGCCTCGGGCTGCGAACTTCACCCGCCTTGCGGGTCAGCGTTGGCGATGCCCGCATCGGCATTCTCGACGTCGCGACCGACAGCGTCGACGTGGTGGTCGGCGACGCGTTCAGCGCCACCTCGGTGCCGTGGCACCTCACCACCACCGAGTGGACCGAAGAAGTGCGCCGCGTCCTCAAGCCGGACGGCCTCTACGCGATGAACGTGATCGACCACCTGCCGCTCGACCTCGCCAGCGCGGAGGCCGCGACGCTCCTCGACGTCTTCTCGAACGTACGTCTCATCTCAAATCAGGGCCCAACCGGCGAACTGTTCGGCGGCAATCTCGTCTTCCTGGCCTCGGATCGGTCGCTGCTGCGGACCGGTTCGAATGCCAAGGGAGGAGTCACCTATGACGAAACGGCCGCCGCCCAGCTGGCGAACCGCGCTGAGGTACTGCGGGACGACTTCGCGCCAGCCGATCAGCTGCTGACCGCGCGGCAGTGATCGCGCCGCAAGCCGGCTGATTCCACGATCCCCGGACGAGGAAGGCTGGCCGTCCTGCAGTCGAATTGAGACCCCACGCGCAGAGCGCGTGGGGTGGATGAAGAGCGCGGCCTGCGGCCGCGCGATATCGGATTGCATTTCCGCCGCTTCGCGACATTCGCCTGCAGGACGGCCAGCCTTCCTCGCTACGCAATCACCGGCACGGCTCAGGCTTCGCAGGCGACCTCAGGGCTCTAAAGCTGATGAGACCTGAAGCCGAGCAAGGCGCTCCAAGAGAGGATCGAAACTCGGGTGACTTGACGGGATGGCGGGTGCGCCTCTGGGGGAATGTCGCGAAGCGGCGATATGCAATCTGGCTCCTGCGCGGCTTCGCCGCGCACCAGGTTCACCCCAGCGCGCAGCGCTGGGGTTCAATTCACGCAGAGGCGCACCCGCCATCCCGTCTACTCGCGCGGGCAGGGTCGGTCATTCGGCCGCATCCGACCGCGAGGCGATCATCGCCTGCATCAGCTCCAGTGCCCCGGCCTTGTGCAACGGTTCGTTGAGGTTGCCGCACTTGGGGCTCTGCACGCAGGAGGGGCAGCCGGACTCGCAAGGGCACTCGCCGATCAGCCGCTCGGCGTCGCCGAGCAGGCGCTCGAACTGCTCGTAGCCGCGCAGCGTGATCCCCACCCCGCCGGGGTGGCCGTCGTAGATGAAGATCGTCGGGCGCCCGGTCTGGAAGTGGACGTTGGTCGAGAGCCCGCCGATGTCCCAGCGGTCGCACATCGCGATCAGCGGCAGCACCGCGATCTGACCGTGCTCGGTCGCGTGCAGGGCGCCGAGCAGGACATCGGGCGGCAGCACGCCGTCGAGTCGATCGGGCAGCACGTACCAGAGCGCCTGGGTGACGAAGTGCTGCTCGGGCAGCTCGAGGGCGACGATGTCGATCGGCTCCTGCTCGGAGATCGAGACCCGCTGGAAGGCGATCACCTGCTCGCTCACCGAGACTTCGCCGAAGTGCAGCTCGACGCCCGAGGTCATGCGCTGCTCGCGCACCCGTTCGATGTAGATCTCGGTCTCCTTTTTCGGCCGCGTGTACCAATCGCCGTCAAAGCGCGAGACGACCGCCCGCCTGCCCTCGACGTCGAGCTGCTCGACCTCGTAGGAGCGGCCGAGGTGGAGGTAGATCGCGCCGGGGTGGACCGTGGTGAAGGCACGCTCGGTCTCGACCAGGCCGAGCATCTCACCCGAGTCGCGCTCGATCACGGCGACCGAGCTGGCGGAGGCGGAGCGCAACGGGATCTTCGCGGCGACGAACTCGCTGCCGGCGGGGAGCAACCGCCCGCCGGCACGGCGCAGCTCCCCGGCCGAGGTCAGCCGCTCGGCCCGCTCGCGCCAGCCCTCGCCGAAGACCTCGTCGTCCTCACTGCTCAGCGGCAGCTCGTAGGCGGCGGCGACCATGTGCCGGGAGGCGATCTGCTCGCTCTCGTGGTCGAGGATCGCTGCCTCCACCGGCCGCTCGATGAACTCGTCCGGATGGCGGCAGAAGAACTGGTCGAGCGCGTCGGCGCCGGCGACGTAGACGGCGAGCCCGCGCCGCTGCCGGCCGGCGCGGCCCCACATCTGGCGCAGGCTGGCGACGGTGCCGGGGAAGGTCACGCAGATCGCCGCGTCGAGCTCGCCGATGTCGATCCCCAGCTCGAGCGCGTCGGTCGCGACCACCGCGAGCAACTCCCCCGCCGCCAGCCGCGCCTCGATCTCGCGCCGCTGCTGCGGCGTGTAGCCACCGCGGTAGGGGGCGATCCGCGCGGCCAGCTCGGGCTTGCCGCGCCGCTGCAGCGCCTCGCCGGTGAAGCGCTGGATCAGCTCGATCCCGCGCCGGCTTTTGAGGAAGCAGATCGTCCGCACCCCCTGCGAGACCAGCTCGGCGAGCAGATCGGCTGCCTCGGAGAGGGGCGAGCGCCGCGTCCCGCTCGCCTTGTCGATCAGCGGCGGGTTCCACATCGCGATCTCGCGCCCGCTGCCGGGCGCGCCATCGTCGTCGATCAGCTCGAACGGCTCGCCGACCAGCCGCTCGGCCAGCTCGAGCGGATTGGCGATCGTCGCCGAGGCGAGCAGGAAGCGGGGCTCGGCGCCGTAGGCCCGCGCCACCCGCCGCAGCCGCCGCAGCACGTTTGCCACGTGCGAGCCGAAGACGCCGCGATAGGTGTGGGCCTCGTCGACGACGACCCAGCCGAGGTTGGCGATGAAGTCTCCCCAGCTCTTGTGGTTGGGCAGCAGCCCGACGTGCAGCATGTCGGGATTGGTGAGGACGAGGTTGTTGCGGCGACGGATCGCCGGCCGCTCCTCGCGCGGCGTGTCGCCGTCGTAGATCGCCTCGCGCAGATTGGGCGGACGCAGCGCCGCCAGCTTGCGCGCCTGGTCCTGCGCGAGGGCCTTGGTCGGGTAAAGGTAGAGCGCGCGGCGCTTCGCGTCGCGCGCGATGCCGTCGAGCACGGGCAGGTTGAAGGCGAGGCTCTTGCCCGACGCCGTGCCGCTGGTGATCACCAGGTTGGAGGCCGCGGCCGCTTTCAGCGCCTCGCGCTGATGCGAGTAGAGCCGCTCGATCCCCGCCCGGCCGAGCGCCTCGACCAGGCCCCGGTCGAGCGAGCGCGGCATCGCCACCGGCTTTGCCTTGCGCTCCGGCTCGCTGCTCTCGGCGACGATGCGGCCGTCGCGACGCGCTGGGTCGATAGCCACAGCCCATGGAGTCTCGAGAAGGCTCTTAGCCATGGATACGACCAGCGACTCGGATCGCCTGCAGCGTGCTGCGGTCGTGAATCCGCAGGATGTCGGCGCCCCCGCGCACGGCGAGCGCCGCCGCAGCGACCGTCCCCCACTCGCGCTCGCCCGCCGGCAGCCGCTCCTCCCAGCTGCCCGCCAGCACCTCGCCGATGAAGTCCTTGCGCGAGAGCGAGACGTAGAGCGGCAGACCCAGCGAGCGCAGCTCGGCAAGCCGTCGCAGGATCTCCAGATCCTGGTCGGTGGTGAGGTCGAAGTCGAGTCCGGGGTCGATGGCGATCTGCTCCTCGGCGACTCCAAGTCGCGAGGCCGCCTCGACTCTCCCCCCAAACCAGGACTTCAGGTGCTCGACGACGTCCTCGTATGCGGGCGGCGGGCGGTCGACCCGCGGCGGCCCCTCGATGTGCATCAGCACGTAGCCGCAGCCCGTCCCGGCGACCAGCTCGAACATCTCCTCCGAGCCGCCGGAGATGTCGTTGACGGCGACCGCGCCCGACGCCAGCGCCCGCCGCGCGACCTCGACCGAGAAGGTGTCGGCGGAGACCGGTACTCCCGCCCCGGCCAGCCCTTCGATCGCCGGCACCAGCGCCGCCGCCTCTTCCTCGGCGCCGACCGACGGCCCGCTGCGCGCCGCAACCGCGCCCACGTCGAGCATGTCGAAGCCGGCCTCGACCAACGCCAGCCCGTCGGCGATCGCCCCCTCCGGAGTCTCGCTGCGCGCCCCCTCGAACATCGAGTCGGCGGTGACGTTGACGATCCCCGCCGCCAGCGGCTGCTCGAGCTCGAGGCTCCGATCGGCGAGGCGCCAGCGCATCCGGCTACCGTAGCGACCGCACCATGGCACTGAGTTGCGTCTACACCGACCTCGACGGCACCCTGCTCGGGCAGGGCGCCTCGCTCTACCGCGATGCCGAGGGGGGCTTCTCGCTGGCCCAGTCGCGCGGCCTGGAGGCCTGCCACCGGGCCGGCGTCGAGGTGGTGATCATGTCCGGCCGGCGCGAGCCCCAGGTCCACGAGGCGGCGCGGCTGATGGGCCAGACCTCCTACATCTACGAGGCCGGCTGTGCTTTCGCGATCGACGGCGAGACGACGCTGCTGACCGGCGACCTCGTCCCCGACGAGGACGGCACCGTCTACGAGAAGCTCGAGCGAGAGGGGATCCCGAAGATGCTCTTCGAGCACTTCGAGGGGCGCCTCGAGTACCACTCGCCCTGGCACCACGGCCGCGTCCTCTCCCACCTCTTCCGCGGCAAGGTCGACGTCGGCGAGGCGAACGAGCTGCTCGCCGCGCAGGGCCACAGCAACCTGCGCCTGCTCGACAACGGCGCGATCGGCCGCGAGATGCCCGCCATCGACGGCCCCACCCACGCTTACCACCTGGTCCCGAAGATGGTCAGCAAGGCGAACGCGGTCGCCGCCCACGCCCGCGCCCGCGGCTTCGACCCGGCCGAGTGCATCGCCGTCGGCGACTCGGTCGAGGATCTCGAGGTCGCCGCCGCGGTCGGCCGCTTCTTCGTCGTCGCCAACGGCCCCGAGCGCGACCCGGGCCTGCGCGCCGCGCTCGCCGCCTGGGACAACGCCACGGTCACCGAGGGAACGATGGGCGACGGCTTCTACGAGGCGGTCGTTTCGACGCTGATGGAGCGTCGCTAGTATCGAGCCAATGGAGCCCGTCGAGACGGCGACCGTCGCCGAGCAGGAGTACCTGGAGATCATGTTCTGGCTGGAGGAGGCCGGGCTGCCGATGACCGGCGCCAACATCGCCCGCGCGATGCAGCTCTCGCCCCCCACCGTGCACGAGATGGTCGGCCGCCTGGTCAGCGACGGGTACGTGGAGCGCAACGCAGACAAATCGCTCGCCTTCACCGAGTCCGGCCGCGAGCACGCCAGCCACATCGTCCGCCGCCACCGCATGATCGAGCGCTTCCTCACCGACGTCCTCGGCATCCCCTGGGACGAGGTGCACGAGGAGGCCGAGCGGATCGAGCACGCGATGTCGCCGGTGCTGGAGGAGCGCATGCGGGCGGCGATCGGCGACGCGACGACCTGCCCGCATGGCCACCCGATCGTCGAGGGCGTGCGCGAGACCGGCTCGCTACTGGCCGACGTCGAGGTCGGTGCCAAGGTCCACGTGCTGCGCTTCGAGAACGAGGCCGAGGAGCTGCTGCATTACCTCAAAGCGGCGGGACTGGAGCCCGGCCTGGAGGGCACGCTGGAGAGCTCGGATGAAGACGACATCACAATCGCCTCGGCCGACGGCTCGCACCGCGTCTCCCGCAGCGTTGCCGAGACGGTCTCGGTTCGCGCCGACCCCGCTCCGCCGCCACGCGCGGCGATCCCGGAGCAGCTGGTGCTGTCTTCGGACCGCTACGGCCGCTGAGCGCCTGCCCTACTGGGGGACGGCCATCGTGACGATCGGCTTCGAGGTCGGGTAGCTGCTGCCACCGCGCGGCTCGGCGGTCACCATCACCGTGTCGACGCCGCCCATGCGATCGATCACGGCCGTCGCCGTCCCGTCGCGGTTGGGGACGAACAGCGTCTTCGCCGATTCGATCCGCTTGCCGCGCTGGACCCACGCCTGGAGGACCTCGTCGGGGGGCAGCTGGTGGACGTTGGCGAGCCGCAGGATGCCGGAATCGCCCTGGCGGACCATCTTCGCCGTCACCCCCGGAGCGTGGCCGGCGGCAACCGTGGTCGCTCCACCCTCCGAGCCGGAGTCGCGGATCGAGTAGCCGGCGACCGCCGCGACGGCGAGAGCGAGGACAGCCAGGCCGATCGCCGGCCGCAGACCGAGCGTGTACCGGCGGCGGCGAGGAGCCCTCGCCGGCTTCGCTCCGGCGTCGGCCTCGACTTCGCCCATGATCTGTGCTCGCAGCCCGGGCGGCGGCTCGACTCGCGCCACCGACTCGGGCAGCACCTGCGCCGCCGGCCGCAGCCAATCGAGCTCGGCGCGGCACTCTTCGCAGCCGGCGAGGTGCTGCTCCAGCGCCGCCGCCTCGCCCGGCTCCAGCGCGCCCAGCAGATAGGCCGCAAGCTCGTCGCGGCGCTCTTCGTGCTCTCTCTCGTTCATGCCAGGCCCTCCGCAAGTCGTCCCCGGATCTTCTCCAAGCCAAGCCGCATCCGTCCCTTGACGGTGCCCAGCGGCACCCCGACCATCGCGGCGATCTCAGACTGACTGAAACCGCCGAAGTAGGCGAGCTCGATCACCTTCGACTGCTCCCCGGGGAGCTCGCTGAGTGCCCCGCGAACCTCGTCCGCGGTCTCCCGCCGCAGCGCCTCGTCCTCGGTCAGCTCACCGGCGGGCCGTTGCTCGAGCACGGCGTCGTCATCGAAGTCGAGCTTCGGCGCCCGGCTCGCCCGGCTGCGCAGCAGGTCGATCGCCCGGTTGCGAACGATCCCCAGCGTCCAGGAGCGGACGCTGCCGCGCGCGCGGTCATAGCGAGCGCCGCTGCGCCAGATCGAGACGAAGGCCTCCTGCGTGACGTCTTCGGCCGCCGCCTGCTCGCCGACGATCCTGTACGCCAACGAGTAGGCGGCACCGCCGTGACGGTCATAGAAGACCTCGAAGGCGCCCGCGTCCTTGCTGCCGATGAGGGGCATCAACTCCTCGTCGGCAAGCCGCTCAGCGCTGCGAGCCCGGGTCTTCATCTGAAACGGTCCACCCCCGATCGACTACTGGATGAAGGGTTCGACGGCCTTCAGCACCTTAGCTTCGTCGAGCGAGGGGTCGAACGCGACCAGCGACGGTTCCTGCTTGTTCTGCAGGCGGATCGCCGCCGCGTGACGTGCCTCGACCTGGACGATCGAACCGGCCGCGCCGAGCACTTCCTTGGACTTGATCTGCGGCGCGGCACCGTTGTAGGCGCTGACTCCGGTGTCCTCGAAGATCTGGGCGAGCTCAAGGAATTCCTTCGTGTCGTCATACGGGAAGTCGAACTTCGGCTCCGCCACGGGCTTGCCGCCCAGCTTCTTGATCGTTTCGGTCAAGGCGCCGACGTGTTCGTCCTCGTCGCGGGCGACCAGGTCGATCAGGCTCTTCAGCTCGCCGCTCGCCCCGGCCCGCTTCTTCGCTTCCTTGTAGAAGGTCGACTCCAGGTACTCGAGGGTGAGGGCGAAGTTGAGGATGCCGACGTCGCCGCCTTCGGACATCGCCAGCGCGCGGCTGACGAACGGCGCGACCGACATCGCGCCGTAGACGGCGCCCGCGGCCAGGGCTCCCTTGAGGATCACCTCGCTGCGGGAAAGGTCGCTGCCGTCGGTGTCGATGTGGACGCCGGCGAGCTCGGGCTGTGCCAGTTCTCGATCGTTCATCTCGTTCTCCTTTCGCTTCGCTCGCCGCTTCAGCTGACGATGAAGGGTTCGACGGACTTGAGCACTTCAGGCGCGCCGGCGGGCACCGCGAAGGCGCCGTCGGGCGTGATCGATTCCCCCAGCAGCGTGTTCAGCGCCGCCGCGTGGCGGCCCTCGACGCTGTGGATCGAGAGCGCCGCGGAAAGCACTTCCGGGCCCTTGATGCTCGCCGCCTGGCCGAGGTAGGCGGCGGCGCCGAGGTTCTCGACCGTTCCCGCCAGTTCGAGCACCGACTTGGCGCTCTTCAGCGGGAATTCGGTCTTCGGCTTCGGGGCCGGCTTGCCGCCGAGTTTCTTGACGAACCCGGTCAGGGCGGTGACGTGTTCGGCCTCCTCACTGCCGAACTTGCGGATCGTCGCCAGGTCGGAGCCCTTGAAGAGGCCGCTCTTGACGACGTCGGCGTAGAAGGCGGCCTCCAGGTACTCGAGGGTGAGGGCGTAGTTGAGGATGCCCACGTCTCCCTTGCCGAACTGTTCCTCGATCACGGGTTCGGTGCCGCCACCTGAGCCAGCCGCCGTGGTCGTGGTCGAGTCGCTGTCGCTGCCGCAGGCGACGAGGAACGCGGCGGCTGCCGAGCCGCCGCCCAGAGCGATGAACTTGCGGCGCGAGACCGGATCCTTCGCCACGCGGCTGAGCGCGTTCGCTTCCTTCTCAACAGCCATGCTGCCCTCCTGGTCGCAGTTGGGGTTCTCCCCCACTACGGGCCGGCAGTCGGAACTGGATCAGTCGGCGGTGAGGCGACTAGGCCGGGGAGCCGGCGCGGATCCGATCCAAGGCGCGGGCGATACGCGCCACGCCCTCGGGGATCCGCTCCGGCGGCACGCTGGCGAAAGAGAGGCGCAGGCTGTTCTCGCCGCCCTCGATCATGAAGTCGGGGCCGGAGACGAAGGCCACGCCCTCGCCCTTGGCCTCAGCAAGCAGCGCGGACGTGTCGGTCCCATCGGCGAGATCGAGCCAGAGGAAATAACCGCCCCCCGGGACGACGAACTCGGCCTCGGGGATCTGCTCGCGCAGAGCCCTAACCAGAGTGTCGCAACGGTCGCGCAGCGCGCCTTTGACGAAGTCGATGTTGGCGTCGAGCTTGCCGGAGCGGCAGAGCTCCAGCACGATGGCCTCGGCGAGCATGTTGGGCGAGATGTAGGTCTCGTTGGCGCGCTTGGCCAGCTTCGCGATCTCCGCCGCCGGCCCCGCCAGGTAACCGACCCGAACCCCTGGGCTGACCGTCTTGGAGAAGGAGGAGGCGTGGACGACCCGGTCGGCCGAGTCGATCGCCAGCATCGACTCCATCGCCTCTCCCTCGAAGGGAAGCTCGCGGTAGGGATCGTCCTCGAAGATCCAGAAGCCGTGCTCGGCGGCCAGCTCGACCAGCCGCGTGCGCTTCGCTGCCGAGAGCGTGCAGCCGGCGGGGTTGTGGAAGTTGGGGATGACGTGGGCGAGTTTGATCGGGCCGGCGTCGAGCGCCGCTTCGAAGGCGTCGATGTCGAGCCCGTCGGCCTCCAGGGGCACCGGCACCAGCTCGACCCCGAGCCGCTGCAGCATAAGCAGCGTGCGGTCGTAGGTCGGCTGCTCGACCACGACCCGGTCGCCGGCCTCGAGCAGATGCTCGAACAGCATCCAGCCCGCCTCCAGCGACCCGTTGGCGATCATCACCTGCCCGGCATCTAGATCGCCGTGCCGCTCGGCAACCCACTGGCAGAGCCCGGGGTGCCCGATCCCGGTCCCGTAGGAGAGGGCCTTTTCCCAGTCCTCAGCGAGCGCAACCGCGGCCGCGTCCCGCACCGCATCGCGCGGCAGGATGTCGGCGCTGGGCGCCCCCCGGGCGAACGAAATCGTGTCGGCAGCCATCGCTCCCGACCCTAGCAACGCGCCCAGCCCGGCGGCCCGCCGGACCGCGCCTATACTCGCCACGATGGCGCAGGGGAAGAAGGGATTGCGGCGGATCGTTCTCGCAGCGGTCGCGATCGTCTCGATCGCCCTGACCCTCGTCTCCTCGAAATACCTCGACGGCGAGGGCAGTTCAGCGGCGGCCAGCCCGGCCGACTTCGCCGTCCCGTCCCAGGGGCTCGTGCTGCGCCTCCATGACCTACCCACGGGCTACGGGGCAACGTACGGGTCGCCGGAGTTCCCGCTGCCCGGGCTCGGGTGCGCCGCGATCGAGCCCGCGGACCCCCGCCCCCGGCTCGCCGCCTTCCTCCGTCGCTACTTGCCGGTCGGCTGCCTTTCTCTCTACTTCCGCCTCTACCGAGTCCCAGACGTGGCCCCGACCCCCCTCGCCGTCGGAACCGGAGCGCTGGACGCCGGCAGCGTCAAAGGGGCGGAAGAGGGGCTCGCGATCTCACGCGAATTGCTCAGCCACCTGCTGGACGACGAGCTGCCCCCGGAGGTGCCGGCCCCGGAGATCGTCGGCGACGCAACGCGCCTCTTCCGCTGGGAGCCCCAGCGGCTGTTCTCCTCGAAGGAAAGCCCTAGCTCATTCCTGGTCTGGCGATCGGGCGGCGTGGTGGCCTCGATCTTCGTCACCGGCGGCCGGGTCGCCGCAAACGACCGGGCGGCGCTCCACTTCGCCCGCATCCAGCAGGCGCGCATCGAGACCCGGACGCCTTACACGCCGGACGAAGCGGACAACACCGTGGTCCCGCTCGAAGACCCGGCGCTGAGGTTGCCCGTCCACTGGCTGGGCCGGACCTTCGCGCCAGGCCACGGCCTGCGCCCGTTGCGCCTCTATGAAACCAGCTCGATGCCCCGGGGGGCCCCCGGGGCACGCGCGACTCTCCTCTACGTCGATCGCCCGAAGGTCGAACGTGCCGAAAGGGTCGAGATAGAGATCTGGACGCCCCGTCAGTGGGAGGCCCACGCGCGGCGCTGGCCGCCGCCGTTCACGCTGCGCTGCAAGAAGACGCGGCGCCTAGACCTCCCCCACGGTCACGCGGTCCTCTACAGAGGCGTCGAACCCGGATGGAGTTGCCGGGATCGGCGGCGAAAAATTGAGCACATGGCCGTCGTCCACTTCCCCGGGGCGGTCGTCACCGCCAAGACGTATCGAAGCTGCCCGACCTGCGCCCAGCCCGGCACCGGCCCCTATGACTCCTTTAAGGGCATGGCGACGATCGCTCGCGGCCTCGAGCTTCGGCTGCGACCAGCCATCGCCTCACCGTAAATCACCGTCCCTGGCAGTCCAGGGGGGCGAATTCGCCCGCGTGCGCACTTGACACTGCCATGCATGGTCAATCGCACACGCTTCGGGACGCTCGAGGCGAACGCCGCGAGCGCGAAAGGCGAATTGGGGCGTTGGCGGAAAGGCAGCACGGCGTCGTGGCCCGCCGGCAATTGGCAGCGCTTGGACTTGGGCGCGGTGCGATCGACGCCCGTGTGCGCATCGGCCATCTCGGAGTGCTCCACCGCGGCGTTTACGCGATGGGGCATTTCCCGTTGAGCATTCGCGGCAGGTGGCTGGCGGCCGTGCTCGCCTGTGGTGACCGGGCGGTGCTCAGTCATCGCAGTGCCGCTTGCCTCTGGGGACTCGCGCGCCCGCGCCGAGGCCCGATCGACGTGACGAACCCGCGGGGCAGTCATGGCCCCGCCGGCATCCACCTACACCGGTCGAAGCTGGCGGAGGACGAACGGGCGGTAGAAGCGAGGATCCCGATTACCTCCGTGCCCCGCACCCTGCTCGACCTGGCGGAAGTCCTGGACGAAGATGGATTGCGGCGCGCGTTCGAGGAGGCCGACCGACTGAAGCTGCTGCGGATGCCGGAGCTGGAACGCGTCTGCGCACAAGCGGGGCGGCGCAAAGGCCTGCCGGCCCTTCGCCGCCTGATCGACGCCGCCAGAGCTCCGGTGACGACCCGCTCGCCTCTGGAGGACCGCTTCGCCGAATTCTGCCGCGAGCACCTCACCGACCTGCCCGCCCCGATGACCAACGTCTCGATCCTCGGCAATGAGGTGGACGCCTACTGGCCTCCTCAACATCTCGTCGTCGAGATGGACAGCTGGGAATTCCACCACCATCGCGCCGCCTTCGAGCACGACCGAGCCCGCGACGCCGCAATGCAAACCGCGGGCTACCGAGTCATCCGCCTGACCCACCGCCAGCTGGAAACCGAAGCCCCCCGAATCGCTACCCAGCTCCGCAAGCTGCTCGGCTCAGATCGCCCCCGGCCAGTGCGGTAGTGACGTCTCGATGCAGGGGCGGGGGTGTCCCTCAGGCGCAGCGGCGTCCTCTTTTCGCCCAGAAGAGCCTCGGACGGCCACAACCTCAGCAGGCGAAAACCCAGCAAGACGGAGGGACACCCCCGCCCCTGCTGGCCACGCCTAACCGCGCAGGACTTCGACGGCGATCTTCGCCGTCTCGGTCGGGCTTTCGCCGACCCGCACGCCCTTCGCCTCGAGCGCTTCCTTCTTCGCCTGTGCCGTCCCCGAGGAGCCGGAGATGATTGCGCCGGCGTGGCCCATTTGCTTGCCGGGAGGTGCGGTGAAGCCGGCGATGTAGGCGACCACCGGCTTGGAGATGTCCGAGGCGATGAACTCGGCTGCCCGCTCCTCGGCGTCGCCGCCGATCTCGCCGACCATCACGATCAACTCGGTCTCGGGGTCGGCCTCGTACAGCTTGAGGATGTCGATGAAGTCCGAGCCGATGATCGGGTCGCCGCCGATACCGACGATCGAGGAGTTGCCCTCGCCCGCCTGTTTCAGCTCGTTGCCGATCTGGTAGGTCAGCGTGCCCGACTTGGAGACGACGCCGATCTTGCCCGGGTCGAAGAACTGGGCGGGGATGATGCCGACGTTGGCCTTGCCCGGCGAGAGCACGCCGGGGCAGTTGGGACCGATCAGCCGGACCCCCGCCTCCCTCGCCTTCCAGTAGGTCTTCAACATGTCGAGCACCGGGATCCCCTCGGTGATCGCAATCACCGTCTCGACGCCGGACTCGATCGCCTCGTCGATCGCCGGTGCGGCGAAGCGGGCGGGAACGAAGATCATCGAAGTGTTGGCGCCTGCCTGCTCGACCGCCTCGCGGATCGAGTCGAAGACGGGCACGCCCTCGACGTCCTGCCCGCCCTTGCCTGGCGTGACGCCCGCCGCGAGATGGGTGCCGTAGGCCTGGTTGCGCAGGCCATGGAAGGAGCCCTCCCGGCCGGTCAGGCCGGAGACGACGAGCTTCGTCTCCTTGTCGATGATGATCGACATCAGCCGTTCCCTCCGGCCAGCTCGACGACCTTCTGCGCGGCGCCGAGCATCGTCGTCTCCTGGTGCAGGTTGGGCAAGCTCGCCCCGGCGAGGATCTCCAGGCCCTCCTCGGAGTTGGTGCCGTCGAGGCGGACGACCAGCGGCACGCTGAGGTCGAGCCGCGAGGAGGCCTCGACGATGCCCTTGGCGATCTCGTCGCAACGGGTGATGCCGCCGAAGATGTTGAAGAGGATCGCCGTGACCTTTTCGTCGGAGGTGATCACGGTCAGCGCGTCGACGATCGCGTCAGCCTTGGAACCGCCTCCCGCGTCGAGGAAGTTGGCCGGGGCGCCACCCGCCTGGGCGACGACGTCGAGCGTCGACATGCAGAGACCGGCGCCGTTGGCGAGGATGCCGACGTTGCCCTCGAGCTTGACGTAGGTCAGCCCCTTCTCCCGGGCCATCGCCTCCTGCGGATCGTCGATCGACTCGGCGTCGAGCTCGGCCAGGCCTTCGTGGCGGTAGAGGGCGTTTCCGTCGATGGTCACCTTGGCGTCGAGAGCGACGACCTGGCGGTCCTCGGTCACGATCAACGGGTTGACCTCGATCAGCGTCGCGTCCTCGGCCTGGGCGGTCTCGGCGAGCTTCGCCAGCACCTCGGCGGCTCCCTCACGTGCGTCCTCGGCGAGCCCGGCGGCATCGATGATCGGCCGCGCCTCAGCCGCAGTAAAGGGTCGGGTCGGGTCGATGTGCTCCTTGACCAGCGCCTCCGGGTCCTCCGCGGCGACCGCCTCGATGTCCATCCCGCCCTTGGCGGAGACCATCGCCAGCAGCTTCTTCTCGCCGCGGTCGAGGATGACCGAGGCGTAGTACTCGGCGGCGATCGCCGAGCCGCCCTCGATCCAGACCCGCTCGACCCGGAACGGACCCTCGCCGTGGGGGCCGACAATGTCCATGCCGAGGATCGCCCCGGCGTACCCTTCGGCCTCGGCGCGGTCGGCGGCGATCTTTATCCCGCCCGCCTTGCCGCGGCCGCCGATCAGCACCTGGGCCTTGATCGCACAGGGGTAACCGATCCGCTCCGCGGCGGCGACGGCGTCCTCCACCGTGGAGGCGACCTCGCCGCTCGGCACGGCTATGCCGTGCGCGGCGAAAAGCTGCTTGCCTTGATACTCGAGAAGGTCCATGGGAGAGGAGCCCTGCCTGGGCCGGGCGGCAGCCTATAAGATGCCGCGCCCCGTGCCTCTTCCCGCTCTGAAATCCGTCACCTGGGTGACCACCGACTGCTACGGCACCCTGATCGATTGGGAGAAGGGGATCATCGACGCCTGTAGGAAAGAGGCCGCCAAAGACGGCTTCAGCTTCGAAGAGGGTCCCTTTCTGGCCCGCTTCATGGAAGTGCAGGCCGAAATCATGGCCGGCTCCTACGAACTGTACGCGGAGGTGCTGCGCCGCACGATCGTCAAAGTCGCCCGCGAGGTCGGCTGGGAGATCGAGCCCTCCAGGGCTCAGTTCTTGCCCGACAGCGTCGCCTACTGGCTGCCCTTCCGCGAGGCCAACGCGGCGATGGACCGGCTCGGCAAACGCTACGAGATCGGGATCATCTCCAACATCGACGACAAACTGCTCGGCATCTCGCGCCGCCACCTGCGCACCGAACTGGACCTGGTCGTCACCGCGCAGCAGGTGCGCAGCTACAAGCCCGACCCGGTCCATTTCAAAGAGTGCGCGCGCCGGATCGGCGGCAAAAAAGGCTGGCTCCACATCTGCTCCAACTACACGACCGATGTCGCGCCGCTGCTGAAAATGAAGGTCCCGGTTATCTGGGTCAACCGCCACGGCGAGAAACTCGACGGGCGCAAAGCGCCAAGCGCCACCGTCAAGAACTTCCGTGAAGCGGCCAAAAAGCTGGGCGCTGGCTAGCTGTAGTTACTCAGCACGTTGTTCCAACTCGGTAAGCCGAGCCGCGGGTGCCTTGTGGCCAAGGGAGCCGTGTCGTCTCCTGAAGTTGTAGTGATCGAGCCAGCCGGGCAGCGCCGCGGTGCGCTCAGCAGAGGAGCCATAGATGGCGCCATAGGCCCAGCGGTTGGTGAGCGTCTGAATGAAGCGCTCGGCCTTGCCGTTGGTCTGAGGCCGGTAGGGGCGGGTGAAGATGTGGCGCATATCGAGCTCAGCGCAGGCCTGCGCGTGCACGGCGGAGCGATAACAGGAGCCATTGTCTGAGAGCACCCGCTCGACCTGAACTCCCATTCCCTTGAACCAGTTGACAGCTCGGCGCAGGAACCCTGCCGCCGTGGTGCCCTTCTCGTCGGCCAAGACCTCAACGTAGGCAAGGCGGGTGGCGTCATCGACGCAGACGTGGACGAACTCCCAGCCGGTGGCCCCTTTGCCGTGGTTGCCCCCACGCTTTTGCTGGCTCTTGCGATTCCCGGTGACTCGGTGCCCAGCGCCTTTGGCGCTGATCCTCCCCAGCTTCTTGATGTCGACATGGATCAGCTCCCCAGGGCACTTGCGCTCATAGCGGTTGGGCGGCTCGAATGGCTCCAGGCGACTGCGCTTGCCTAGCCCGATCCGAGCCAGCCACCTGGAGACGGTCGAGAGCGCCATGCCCAAGACCTCGGCGATCTCAGCAGCGGTCATCCGCAGACGTCGTAGGGCCTCGACCGCCTGAAGGCGGTCGGCCGGAAGCCGTGAAGGCACCCGCTTGGGTGCGGAACTGCGATCCAGCAGTCCTGCCTCTCCCTCCGCTCGCCAGCGGGCCAGCCACTTGCGAGCGCTCCGCTCGCTGATGCCGGCGGCCTCGGCCGCCACCATCAGCGACCAGTCCTCCTCTTCGATGCGCTTGACCAGCAGCCTGCGGCTGTTCGGGCAGGTTCGAGCGTTAGCGTGGATCTTCATCCGGTGTCCTCCTTGATCTGGGTGGCTCGCACCCCCAGCCTTCAAGGAGGCCCGGATGAACAACGTTGTGAGGAACTACAGCTAGCCCCGCCTGGCTGCGTGTCCTAAGCATTTTCTAGCGTTACGGCTTCGCAACTTCGCTGCGGGGTGGCGGTTACGACCGTAGGTCGCCCGGAGGCGTCCCCAATTCGATGGACCGACTCAGCAACAGCCGAATGTCTTCGCGCGCGCTCGTCGCGGCAGCGCTGCTGGCGCTGCTCTGCGCGCTCGTGCTGAGCGTCGCCCGTGCCCACGCGCTGGAGGTCGAGGAAGAACCGCCGCTCAACCCGAACCCCGAACCGCCCAGCTTCGTCGTCATCCAGACCGACGACCAGACCCTCGACGGCCTCTACGCGACCTTCAGCGCCTTCCCCGGCGCCGCCGAGACCCGCGCGATGCCGAACACGCTCGACCTGATCGCCGACCGCGGCATGACCTTCAACCGCTACTACGTCCCTTACCCACTCTGCTGCCCCTCGCGAGTCAGCCTGATGACCGGCCGCTACGCCCACAACAACGGGGTCAAGGGCAACGTGCAGCCAAACGGCGGCTACTACGGCTTCTCCTTCCGGGCCGCGGCCTCGCACAACATCGCCACCTGGCTGCAGGGCGCCGGCTACCGCACGATCCACGTCGGCAAGTTCCTCAACGGCTACGGCGATGAGCCCTACGACAACGGCACCAGCGTGCCACTCGGCTGGAACGCCTGGCACACCGTGCTCAAGGCCGATACCGAGCACCTCTTCTATGGCTACACGATGAACAGCAACGGCGTCCTCAGCGAACCCGGCGCCTATGGCGACCCCGGCAGTTGGGAAACGCGCGAATACGGCCAGCGCGACCCCGTTGGTTGCCCGTTCGAACCCACTGAAGAACGCTCCTGCCTCTACGCGACCGACGTCTTCAGCTGGATGGCGCGGGAAGAGATGCTGGCCACGCCGGCCGAACAGCCCTTCTACCTACAACTCGACTACACGGCGCCACACGGGGACTTCCGTCGCCCGGCGGGCCCCGAGCCGGCGCTGCGGCACTACGACTGGTTCAAGGGCGCCCGCCATCCCCACGACCGCTCCGAAGGCTTCGACGAGGGCAACGTCGAAGACAAGCCGCACTTCATCCGCGAAGCGGACCACCTCTCGCCGAACGAGAAGCGCACCTACCGCGTCTACTACCAGAAGCAGCTCGACTCGCTGCGCGCCGTCGACGACGGCGTCAAAAGCGTGATCGACACGCTGGGCCAGATGGGCCGGCTGCGCAACACCTACGTCATCTTCACCTCCGACAACGGCTTCTTCTTCGGCGAGCACCGCCTGCTCGGCGGCAAGTTCCTCGCCTACGAGCCGGCCACGCACCTGCCCTTTCTGATCCGCGGGCCGGGGATCGAGCAGGGCAGCTCGACCGGTGAGCTGGCGGCCAACATCGACGTCGCGCCGACGATCCTCGAGCTGGCGGGGGTCGAAGCGGACAAGAGCCTCGACGGCCGCTCGCTGGTCCCCTACCTGCGCGACCCCGAACTGCGCAGCCGGCGGCCGATCCTCTTCGAGTCCTTCGTCGAGACCAGCGATGTCAACGCGCAGGGCGCGATCTCCAAGGCGCCCGGCAGCGGCTCGGCAACCGCCTCAAAGAGCCCAAAGGCGACGGCCTCTCTGCTGGCGCCGCCGAAGGACTACGCCGGGCTCCGCCTCGGCCCCTACAAGTACATCGCCTGGCCGAGCGGGGAGAAGGAGCTCTACAACATCAACAAGGACCCGAACGAGCTCAACAACATCGTCAAGGTCCCGAACTTCTACCCAATCCGCAACTTCATGCACCGGCAGATGACGGCGTTCATCGATTGCGTCGGTGGCGGCTGCCGCGAAGTGACGCCGAAGCTGCCTCTGACCCGAGTCGAGTTCCAGCGCCTGCGCGCGAAAAAGCAGAAGGAAATCCGCGAACGGGAACGCGAACGGGAAAAAGAACGGCGCGAACAGGAACGCGAAAAAGGCCAGAAAGGCAAAGGGCACTAAGCGGGCGCTACTCGATTACCGCGAGCACGTCGCCGCTCGAGACCGCAGCGCCTTCGGCTACGTTCAAGCTGGTCACTTTGCCGGAGCGGTGGGCGGCGATCTCGTTCTCCATCTTCATCGCCTCGATCACGCAGATCAGGTCGCCCTCTGAGACCTCGGCGCCTTGCTCGACGGCCACTTTGAGCACGGTGCCCTGCAACGGCGAGGGCAGCGACTCGCTGGAGGCGCTGGCGCCGGTGCCGGACTTGCGCTCGCGCTTCGGCGGTTTCTTACCGCCGGCGCCCTCCGGTCCTGGGTTTCCTGCGGCCGCCTCGCCGATCACCTTGACGTCGAAGAGCTTGCCGGAGACCTCGACCTTGTAATCGCGGGCGACGACCTCGGCGCCCTCCGGCACCTCGGGCGCCTCGGCCTTGGCCGGCGCGGTCGTCTTCAGCCAATCGCGGTCCTCCATCAGGTCGCGGCAGGTCTCCCCGTTCGCCCACTGCTCGGTGGCGAGGATCGCGCTGTGGAAGGGGATCAGCGTGGTCAAGCCGCCGACCTCGTACTCGCCCAGAGCGCGCAGCATGCGTCGCGTCGCGTGCTCGCGGTCGACGTCCCAGACGATCAGCTTGGCGACCATCGGGTCGTACATCGGCGTTACCTCGGAGCCGGCCTCGACCCCGGAGTCGACCCGCACGCCCGGGCCGGCCGGCTCGCGGTAGGTCGTGATCGCCCCCGGCGCCGGTGCGAACTTCTTGTGGGCGGCCTCGGCGTTGATCCGGCACTCGATCGCGTGGCCGCGCAGCTCGACGTCCTCCTGGGCGACCGTCAGGGGCTCGCCCGCGGCAACCAGCACCTGCTCGCGGACGATGTCGACGCCGGTGACCATCTCGGTCACGCAGTGCTCGACCTGCACCCGCGTGTTCATCTCGAGGAAGAAGTACTCGTCGCCGACCTGCATCCCCTCGACCGTGCCGGCGCCGCGGTAGCCGACAGCCGCGGCGGCGTCGGTGGCGATCTTGCCGATCCGCTCGCGCATCTCGGCGTCCACCTGGGGCCCCGGTGCCTCCTCGATCACCTTCTGGTGACGGCGCTGGATCGAGCAGTCGCGCTCACCGAGATGGATCACGCTGCCGTGCGAGTCGGCGAGCACCTGGACCTCGACATGGCGCGGATCCTCGAGGTAGCGCTCGACGTAGACGCGGTCGTCGGAGAAGAACTTCTCGCCTTCGCGGGCCGCGCCCTCGAAGGCCTCCTCGAGGTCGTCCGGCGTCAGCGCGACGCGGAAGCCCTTGCCGCCGCCCCCGCCCGCCGCCTTGCAGGCGACCGGGTAGCCGGCTTCCTCGGCCTGCTGCCTGGCCGCAGCCACGTCCTTTGCCGGCTCGGTCGCCCCGGGGACGATCGGCACGCCGGCCGCGGCCATGATCTCGCGCGCCCGCGTCTTCGAGCCCATCGATTCGATCGCCTCCGGCGGCGGGCCGATGAAGACGATGTCGGCCTCGGCGCAGGCCTTGGCGAAGTCGGCGTTCTCGGCGAGGAAGCCGTAGCCGGGATGGATCGCCTCGGCGCCGGCCTCCTTGGCGGTCTCGATGATCTTGCCGATGTTCAGGTAGCTCTCGGTCGGGACCGCGGGGCCGATCAGGAAGGCCTCGTCGGCCTCGCGCACGTGGGGGGCGTCACGGTCGATCTCCGAATAAACGGCGACGGACCCGATGCCCATCTCCTTCAAGGTGCGGGCGACGCGGATGGCGATCTCGCCACGGTTGGCTATTAGGACCTTCTGGAACACGGCGGGGCAGTCTATTCAGACAGCTGGCGGAGGGGCGATGGGGACACCCTCGCCCGGACTCGCGGGCTTCGCCCGCTCTGAGTATCCGCCCGTTCGAGGGTGTCCCCATCGCCCCTTCACGGTCGCCGATGTAGGGTCCCGCCCCGTGTTGATCGAGCTACAGAGCCATTCGACTGTGTCCGACGGTCAGCTGGCACCCGCCGGGGTCGTCGAGGAAGCTGCGAAGGCTGGGGTTACTACCCTGGCGCTGACGGACCATGACGCCATTGCCGGAGTGCCGGAGGCGATCGAGGCCGCGGAGCGGCTGGGGATCCAGCTTGTGCCCGCTATCGAGATGTCCTGCGTCCATGAGTACGCGGAAGACCTGCACGTCTGTGGGTATTGGGTCGACCTGGAGGCGATCGCGCCGGCTTGTGAGCGTGCTCAGCAGGAGCGGGTGACGAGGGCCGGGGAGATCGTCGAGAACCTGCGGCGGGAGGGCTTCGAGCTGACCCTGGAGGATGCCGTGCGCGAGGCGGGCGACGCGCTCTCCATCGGCCGGCCGCACATCGCCCGTGCGGCGGGCGCGACCGGCGACCTCGGGCCCTTCTTCGAGGAGTACCTGGTGCCGGGTGCCAAAGCCTTCGTGCCGCGCCGCTGGCCGACCGCTGAGCAGGCGGTGGAGACGATCAAGCAGGCCGGCGGCGTCGCCGTCGTCGCCCATCCGTACTGGGACATCTCCGACCCCGCCGAGGTGGAGGAGCTGATCCGGGCCCTCGACGTCGACGGAGTCGAGACCTTCTACCCGACTCACAGCCGTGAGCAGACCGAACACCTACTGGCGCTCTGCGAGGAGCTCGACCTGACCCCGACCGCCTCCTCCGACTACCACGGCCCGACCCACAAGACCTTTGCCGAGTTCGGTGCCTACGACACCTACGGCCTCGCCGAACCACAGGTTCCCTCCAAGCCCTGAGCCGAACAGGGAAGGGCGGCGGTCCTCCCGCCCGGACTCGCTCGCTCTGAGTATCCGCCCGTTCGGGAGGACCGCCGCCCTTCCCTTCCGCTTGTGCATTAGGGTGCCCTAATCATGAAGCTCGGAGACCCGGTCAGCGAAGGAGCTGTGCACGCAATCGCTCATCTCAACGAAGACCATGACGATGCGCTGCTGGACATGGCGCGGGCGATTGGCGGGTGTCCTGAAGCTACCGGGGCCCGTTGCGTCGACGCGGACCGGACGGGGCTGGACCTGATCGCGGAGACGCCAGCTGGAGAGGTCGAGGTCCGGGTGCCGTACGAGGAGCCGATCGATGGGCCGGACGGCCTTCGCAAAGCGACCGTGAAGCTTGCCCACCGCGCACGCGCCGAGCTGGGCGAGCCCACGCCTTAGAGCGATCTCGTCGACCTTCGGCTACCCTAATTAGGCAAACCTAATTAGGGTGTCCTAAGTAACTGCTGTCTGCAGCGGGCACCCCACTCGAAAGGAGCGGGGCCTTGGTAATCGTGATGAACGTCGTCCATGTGACGGAGGAGCGTCGGGAGGCGTTCGAGCGCGCCTTCCTCGAGCGCGAGAGCCACGTCCACAAAGCCGAGGGCTTCGCCGGCTTCGAGCTGCTGCGCCGCGACCGCGAGGGCGAGTACGTCGTCCTCAGTCGCTGGGAGAGCGACGAGGCCTTCAAGGCCTGGGTCAACAGCGACCTCTTCAAACTCAGCCACCGCCACGCCGACGGGGAGCTCGCCCACGGCAGCGAAGTGCGCCACTACGAGGTGATCGACGCCAAGGTGCCGGCGTAGCGATGGGCTCTTCCCAATTGTTGAAGGCTTTTACCCCCCGTAGGGGGTACAAAGCTTCATTCTGGGTCGTGGCAGCTCTGCTCGGCTTGGTCCTCTGCGCCCCGGCGCAGGCCGCGGCGCCGAAGCGGATCGTCGCGCTGACCCCGTTCGGCGCCAACACGCTGGTCAAGCTCGGCGTCGAGCCGGTCGGGATCGGCCAGACCCTCGGTGGCCAGGAACGCTTCTCGCCTAAGCTCGAGGGCGTCGAGGCGCTTCCCCTCTCGCACCCCAACGGCCCCAACCTCGAGCAGCTCGCCTCGCTCAACCCCGATCTGGTCCTCTCCTCGCCGACCTGGGCGAAAGGGAACGAGTCGATGGGCGACCTCGGCATCCGCGTGCTGATCCGCGAGCCGCGCGACGTCGCCGGCTCCCTCGGCCAGACCCTGGCGATCGGCCGCCTGGTCGGCAGGCAGGCGCGGGCCAAGGCGCTGGTCAAGTCGATGAAGAAGGGGGTCGCGCAGGCGCGCAAGGGGATCGAGAAGCACCCGACCGTGATGCTGATCCTCGGCGTCGGGCGGACGCCGTTCGTCTTCCTCCCCAACAGCTGGGGCGGCGACCTGGTGACGAAAGCGGGCGGAGAGCTCCTCACCGGCGGGATCGAGTCGGACTCCGGCTTCGAGCGGATCTCCGACGAAGTCGTCGTCGCCGAAGACCCCGACGTGATCGTCGCGGTCCCGCACGCCAACGAGGAGGACATCCCCAGCCTGACCGAATACCTGCGCACGAATCCGGCCTGGGCCGGCACCTCGGCCGTCCAGAACGACCGCATCTACATCTCGGTTGACAACTCGCTCCTGCAGGCCGGCACCGACGTAGCCCGCACGATCCGCAAAGTGCGCCGCGTCTACCTCGAGAACTGAGCCCGGCTTGGCGCGCCGCACCCTCGTCTTCGTGGCGCTGCTCGCCGCGCTCGCCGCCGCGACGGTTGCCTCGCTGGCCCTGGGCGCGGTCAAGGTCCCCTTCGCCGAGGTGCTTGACATCGTCTTCGGCAATGGCGGCGGCGGGCCTGACGAGCAGATCGTCGAGACGCTGCGCCTGCCGCGCACGGTCGAGGCGCTCGTCGTAGGCGCGGCGCTCGGCATCGCCGGGGCGATCCTGCAGGGGGCGCTCGCCAACCCGCTCGCCTCGCCCGACGTGATCGGCGTCACCGGCGGTGCCGGCTTCGGCGCGATCCTGATCATCATCCTCTTCCCCGGCTCGATCGCCCTGCTGCCGGTGGGTGCGCTCGCCTTCGGCCTGCTCGCCGCGGCGCTGGTCTTCGGCTTCGCCTGGTCGGGCGCCAACCGTGGCAGCGTCGGCAAGGTGATCCTCGCCGGGATCGCGATCCTCTCGCTCTTCACGGCCGGCACCACCGGGCTGCTGGCGGCCTACCCGGAGCGGGCCCCCTCGGCGATCTTCTTCATCGCCGGCGGTCTCACCTCGAGCGGCTGGGACGAGCTGGGCACGATCTGGCCCTACTTCGCCGTCGGCTTCGTATTGGCCGCGCTGCTGATCCGCCCCCTCGATCGGCTCGCGCTCGGTGACGACGTAGCCGCCTCGCTCGGCTCGCGGCCCCACCTGATCCGGCTCGGCGCCGCCGTCGCCGCCGCCCTGCTCGCCGCCGCCTCGGCGGCGATCGCCGGGCTGCTCGGCTTCCTCGGGCTGGTCGTCCCGCACGTCGTGCGGATGGCCGGCGGCACCTCCAGCCACAC
This sequence comes from uncultured Solirubrobacterales bacterium, assembly GCA_963716735.1. Taxonomy (GTDB): domain Bacteria; phylum Actinomycetota; class Thermoleophilia; order Solirubrobacterales; family 70-9; genus VRUE01. The sequence continues at coordinate 2,154,106 of OY970321.1, read as the reverse complement.
CTACGTCGTCCCCGCCTCGGCGATCGGCGGCGCCGCGCTGCTCGCCGCCGGCGACACCCTCGCCCGCACCCTGCGGGCGCCGATCGAGATGCCGGTCGGCCCCTTCATGGTGATCCTCGGCGTGCCCCTGTTCCTCTGGCTGCTGCGCAAGGCGGTCTGATGGAGGCCGCCGCCTACCGGACCGACCCACCCCCGCTGGAGGCCCAGGGGGTCGAGGTGGAGATCGGCGGCACGCCGATCCTGCGCGGCGCCGACCTGCGGGTCGGGCACGGCGAGCTGGTCGCGATCGTCGGCCCCAACGGCGCCGGCAAGTCGACTCTGGTGCGGGCCGTGTCCGGCTTGCAGGGGGTCTCGGGCGGGACCGTCCTCTGGTCGGGACGCGACGTCGGCGAGATGCGCGGCCGCGAGCTGGCCCGGGTGCGAGCCTTCGTCCCCCAGCGGATGCCGGTCCCCGCCGGGGTCAGCGTACGCGAAGCGGTGACGATCGGCCGCTCCTCCCACCTGCGACCGCTGCGCCGCCTGACCGGCGAGGACCGCGACGGGATCGAGGGGGCGATGGCCCGCGCCGGCGTCGGCCGCTTCGCCGGGCGGCCGCTGACGACGCTCTCCGGCGGCGAGCTGCAGCGGGTCCAGATCGCCATCGGCCTCGCCCAGGAGGCCCCCGTGCTGATCGCCGACGAGCCGACCTCCCAGCTCGACCTCGGGGCGACGATCGGGGTCGCGACCCTGCTCAGGGAGCTCGCCGACGATGGCCTCACCGTGCTGCTCGTCGTTCACGACCTGGCCCTGGCAGCGGCGGTCGCCGACGTCGCGACGATCGTCTCCGGCGGCCGCACCGTCGCCACCGGCGCTCCCGGCGAGGTGCTCAGCGCGGACCGGCTCGCCGAGATCTGGGGCGCCGATGCACGGCTCACCGAGCACGACGGTCGCACCGCTCTGCACGTCGCCTGGCTGGCGCGAGCAGGGGATTAGGGCGGCCTAATTCCTACTGTGTTAGTGTGGATTTATTAGGGTGCCCTAATTCAGCGCACCGCGGAAATGGCGCACGGGTGCGCAATGAGAGCACAAGGAGGCTCCCCCCAGATGAGTTCCAACCAGACGAGCAAGAGCCGTGCGAGAAGGGCACTGGTCGCCCTGGCGGCGATGGCGCTTGCGGTACCGATGACAACCGGGTCGGCGCTGGGCGCCGCCGCCGATGGCGAGGTCTCGCTGTCGCTGAAGTCCGGCATCGCCAAGCAGATCACCGGCAAACGTGCCCCGAAGACGACGGTGCTGCCGATCGTCGACGTCGAGATGCTCGGGGCGGCGACGATTCGCACCGACGGTGCCGTGGAGCTCACCTCGCAAGGGAAGAGCGCCCGGCTCAGGGGCTTGATGCTGCAGATCGCCGGCAAGAAGACCGCGATCAGCGCCAAGCTGGGCAAACGCCGTCTGATCGTCTTCCGCGCCGAGGGGGAGCCGCTCATCGATGCGTCCTCACTCCAGCTCGAGAAGGCGCAGCTCTCCCTGACCGACAACGGGGCCCGTGCGCTGCGCGCCAGGCTTGGTCTCGACAGCCTCTCCGCCGGGCGACTGGGCACCGTCAGCGTCGACGCTCGCTTCGCCGCCCCGGCCCCGGCTCCAGCCCCGGTCGCGGCCGGGTCGGACGCAAAGCCTTCCGGGAAACCGAGCGACCCACAGCAGGTCGACCCCTACGCCCAGCAGTGCGCGCTGAAAGTGAAAAGCAAAGTCGCGGGCTCGGCGGCGGGACCTGCACCCGCCCCGACCCTGAGCAGCCCAGTCGCCCTCAACGGCGGCAAGATCGAGTGGGGCTTCAGCGGCGACCTGCGCTTCTACGTGGTCCAGATCTCCGGTGGAGCGCTGGTGCCGATCGCACCGGCGGAAGTCCTCAACCCACCCCTGCCCGCACCGCAGATCGGCGCCTTCCGCTTCCCTGCCGGATCGGGCAGCTTCGCGATCAACAGCGCGGATGACGACAGCGACGACCAGGCGATCGTCAACGGGCAGGGCGAGGTCGTCCTCTGCAACTCGCCGCACGGGTTCCGCGTCACGCTGTCGCACCCGACGGTGACGATCGACGGCGCCGACTCGCGCCTCACGGTCGACGTCGACACCAACATGAGCGGGATCTGGACCCCGACCCAGCGCGTCGACCTGGCGACGCTGGACCTCGACGACGCCAGCCCGTTCTACAACGAAAACGCGAAGACGGTGACCTGGACGGACCTGCCGGTGAGCCTCACCGAGGCTGGCGCGCAGGCGCTGCAGCTCTGCGATCCGCACAACCCCGGTCCGTGCGACTACGAGGAGGGCGACGCGCTCGACCCGTTGACCGTGACCGCGAGCACGGCGAGCGGGGCGGCGTGGCCGTTCAACGCGGCCTGCAACCTCGCCTCGCCGGCGACCTCCTCCGAATGGCCGGCCGCGCCGGCCGCGCCGGTGGCGGCTCCGACCCTCGGCTCACCGAGCCCGGTCTCCTCGGGATCGATCGGCTGGGGAGTGCGGAACAGCCTGCGCAACACGGTGCAGACCGCGCCGGGAGTGTTCAACCTCTCGGGCGGGGCGACCCGCAGCGACGGGGCGGACATGAGCGGGCCCGGCAAGTTCTTCACCTGGCCCGGCACGAGCGGCGAATACGAAGCCGGCAGCCCGGGCAAGCTGGTGCTGCGCGGAACCGGCAGCGTCGGCCTCTGCAACACGACGCACGGCTTCGGCACGGTGCTCTCCAACCCGACGCTGACGATCGACGGCGCCAATTCGCGCCTGACGATGGACGTCTCCACCCGTCTCGGCACGTCCTGGACCAGCGGCCGGGTCGACATCGTCAGCCTCGCCGTCTCGGGGGTGGAAACGAGCACCACGCCGGGGCCGGGAGCGGGAGAGGAGACCGTCACCTGGACCTTCCCGGATCCGGGCGCCGACAACGCCCCAGGCGGCGGTGACGACGACACCGACTCGGCCAACAGCACGGTGAAGCTGGCAACGCCGGGGACGAGCGGCCTCTGGCTGCTGGGAACCGGCAACCCGGCCTCGGCCTACAAGACGACCGGCACCGGGCTCAACGAGGTCACGGTCTCGATCGTCCACCCGACCAGCTAGGGCGATGCGCCGCGCGACGACAGCCCTGCTCGGAGCGCTGGCGCTCGCGTTTGCGCTTGTGCCGGCGCTGGTCTCAGCCCCGTCCGCGATCGCGGACGGGGCTGAGCCGACCGGCAACGCCACACTGGTCATAGCCGGCCCGAAGGCGAGGGTGCTTGCCGAGCGGGGCGTCGGCTTGAACGGGATCGGCGGCGGCGCGACCGAAGGTCGGCAGACCCGGCTCCAGATCAGCGGCGGGACGATTGGCGCGGGCGCAGCCGAGCTCACCCTCGAGGGCGGCCTTCGCCTCGTGGCGGGCACAGGGAAAGCCCGCCATGTCGTCAGACTGGGCGCGCCCCAGGTCGAGCTCGGCCCCACCTCCATCCTCAGCGCCAAGCTGGACGGAGGCAGGCGCCGCACCGTTTTCGACCTGAAGCCGCCCTCCGGCGGCCTGACCACGGACGCATCGAAGGGGAGCGCGCAGCTCCAGGGGGCGCAGTTGATCTGGCGGCGCCCTGTCGTCAAATCGCTCAGCAGGCGGCTCGGGGTCCGCATCCCACGCGGAGGGCTCGGCAAGATCCGGCTCAGCGCCGCGACCCTCATCGTCGCCGGCGGGCCCGACGCGCCCAAACAAGGGCCGCTCGGGGACGAACCGCCGCAGCTGGCGCGCCCCGCCGGCGCGATCGACGTGACCGGCGCCTCGCTGACCTGGCACGTGAGGGACTCGTGGATCCGCTACACCAATACCGAAGTGGCGCCGGAAGTCTTCGAGGGTGCGACCGCAGAGGCGGCGATCCCCGAGAGCAGCCATCCATGCCCCGACCGGCCCGCCGGTACCAACCCCACCCTCGTCTACTCCTACTCCTTCCCGTTCTCGAACGGCTGGTATGACCCGCCAAGCGGCACCGCTGCCCTCTACTACCTGGGCGGGGTCAGATTCACCTACCCTGGCCACGGGATCGACCTCAGCGCGCGCAACCCGGAGATCGAGCTCAACGGAAACGACTCGCGGGCGATATTCCGCCTGCGCGGCGGTGGCGAAACTCCCTACCCAGACAAGCGCGCCGCGCTCCTCGACCTGGCGACGAGCGCGCCGCCGAGCGAAGGACCTCCCTCCACCTTCGGTTTCCCCGCACCGGTTCGCGGGGCGCTGACCAGCGACGGCCAGAACGTCTTCGCCGGCTTCTATCCCCCACCGAACAACGGCTTCGGATGCTTCAGCGTCTCCTTCGGCACGGGCTCCTGATCATGGCTGTCGCCGCCTCGGGCCTGGCGGCTCCGTGGACGAGCTCAGCGCGTGCCGACAGCGCCCAGGTAACGGTGGTCGGCACGGGCGGCGAACAGCAGGTGCTCTCGCTGGACGCGCTTGGACTCGGAGACGTCGCCTCACGCGCGTACGTGCTGCGCTCCTCCACCGGCGAAGGCAGCCTGACCGTCAGCGGCTTCTCGCCCGCGGCGATCCTTGCTTTCGCGGGCGCCGACCCCTACGGCTTCTCCTATCTCGAGGTACAGCGCCCGGCCGGGGGCTCCGTCCTGCTCAGCCGCACCCAGGCGCTCGATCCGGGAGCATTCCCGGAGGGACCCCCCGTCATCTACGCGACCGACGGGGGAACCGGCTTCCTGCGCCCCAGCGCCGGCAGCGGCGATCTCAACGCGGCGGACTCCTTCGAGGCGCCGCAGGGGATCACGCTGGTCCTCCGCAGCGGCTCGCCACTGCAGGTCAGGGCAGAGGCCTCCACCCTGCGGACGCGGCCGGGACGGCCGGTCACCTTCAGTGCGATCGTCGACCGCGCCGGTGCCGGCGAGCAGCTCACCTACTCCTGGTACTTCGACGACGGCTCCTCCTCCACCGGAGCGCGCACCCGCCACCGCTTCTCCAAGCGCGGCAGCTACGACGTCGTCGTCGGCGTGACGACGCCGGGGGACGACACCGGCGCCTCGGCGGTGGTGACGGTCCAGGTCGGACCGCCGCTGGCCGGACCGGATCGCAAGGGCGGCGGGCGCAACCGCGATGCAGAGGCGCCGGATCACGGCGCGGCAAGCGGAACCGACGGCGCCGCGCCCGCTGACGCAACCGGTGGATCGCCAACCTCGGCGGCCCCCATGCCGCCGAGCAAGCCCGAACCGGATCCTCACCCGGAGCAGCGACAGTCCCGCGAGGCTCCGCAGGGGGAGCGTGTGAGCGGCCTGCTGCTCAGCGATGAGCGCACTCCGGCCCAACCCACCGCCGCTCCCGCCGCGCGCAGCGGCAGGCTCAGCGAGACGGCCGGCGGCACGGCGAGGCTCCCCGGCGCGGCGCTCGGTCTGCTGGCAACCGCCGGCCTGCTCGGCCTCGGCGCGCTCGTCGAGGCAAGGAGCCTGCTCCGATGAGCGTCGAGCAGATCCTCTACGACGTCTCCGAAGCGCTGCGGCTGCCGGTGCTGATCCTCGCCCTGGTGGCACTGGCAATCGTCATCGTCGAAGCCGGCGCCCTCCTCGCGGAGCTGCGCCGACGGCGGGGCCGCAGCATCTGGCGGCTGGAGAACGCGGTGGCCAAGTGCCAGGGCCGGCTCACCGCCGGCATGCGGGCGGAGGCGCTCGCGGCACTGCTCCCGATCGCCCGCAACCAGACGATGGAAGAAGCGCTGGGGGGCGTCCTCGACCAGGTCGGACGGCCCGACGCCGAGACGCGGATCGCCAAGCGCCTCGCCGAGTACGACTACCGTTCGCTGCGCCGCCTCGAGCGCACCCGGATCCTCGTCCGCATGGGCCCGGCACTGGGCCTGATGGGAACCCTGATCCCGCTCTCACCCGCACTGGCCGGCCTCGCCGACGGCGACGTCGCGGCGCTCACGGAGAACCTCCGCGTGGCTTTCAGCGTCACCGTCGCCGGCCTCCTGATCGGCGCGGTCGCCTTCGCGATCTCCCTGATCCGCGACCGTCTTTACGCCCAGGATTACTCTGACGTCGAGTACGTCGCCGCCTGCCTCACCGCCCCCGGCGGCAACGGGGTGCCCGCCGCGCAGCACAGCCACTGGGCCGTGGCGCCGTGAAGGTCACCGCCCGAGCCCGCAGCCGCGACGACCGCGCCGGCGACCCGCTCGACGGGCTGGTCAACCTCTTCGACCTGGGCATAGTCCTGTCGGTCGCCTTCCTCCTCGCCGCCCTCTCCTCCCTGGACCTGACCTCGGCTCTGACCTCCAAATCAAAAACCGAGGCAACCCGCCCAGTCGACGCAGTGGTTGCGAAGAAGAACCAGCAAATCAAAGAAATCAAGCTCAAACCAAATGAGCGCGTCGTGGGCCGGGGCCAACCGATAGGAACCGTCTACAAGCTCAGCGACGGCCGCACCGTAATCGTCAGGGGAGCAGGGCGGTAGCCCTCTCAACGGGCGGATACTCAGAGCGAGCGAAGCGAGCGAGTCCGGGGAGAGGGCTACCGCCCTGCTCCCCCCTCAGCCGCGGTGACGTCGAAGCACGATCACCTTTTCATGCGTCCGTGGCTCGCCACCGGTCGGCGTGAAGGTCACCGCGACACGGATCCTGCCCTTGCCGTGTTGCTTCAGAAAGTGCCTCAGGCGGACCTTGGGCTTGATCGGCAGCCTGACTTTCGTCGCCCGCTGCGCGGTCCGTGACAGCCGGCGAAAGCCCCGGCCGGTCAGACTCACCTTCCCGGGCCCCGGCACCCGCACGTAGAGCAAGGCAAAACCATTGCCACGGTTCTTCACCAGCCCGGCGAAGTGGAACTTGTTGGACGGCAGTTTCGCGAGGGGCGCCGCGATCGGTTCGTTGCGGTGCGGTTCGGTGCACGGCGGTGGCGGGGTTCCAGGTTCGCCGAAGCGCATGACCCTCGCCAGCAGCGTGCCGGCCTCGGTCGCGAAGACGTTGCCCTGACAGGCAACACCGACTCCAGCGACACCCGGCTCGGCGTCAACGTGGCCGAGGAACCCTCCGTCATCCGTGAAGTGGACGACCCGTTCGGCAGGTTCGTCGGCGACGTAGATCCCTCCTAGGCCATCGGCGGCGACGGCGACCGGCCCGCTCAGCTCACCCTGTCCGCTCCCGGTTCCGCCAATCGTGCGAATAGGGCCGACCCCTTCCTTGGTGAAGACGTCGACCCGTTCGTTGACGAAATCGGCGACGTAGAGGTTGCCGTCGTCGCCAACGATCACGTCTCGGGGAGGAAAGGGGGGAACCGGGTCGATCGGAGTAAGAGGGGTCCCGGTGGCGGTGAAGACGGCCACTCGTTCATTGCCGGTGTCGGCGACGTAGACGGTCGAGCCGTCGACCGCGACCCCGCTGGGCTCACCCAATTCGCCTTCCCCGAAGTCGAAGAGGGAGTTTCCTCCACTCGAGAACACGACGACCCGGTCGTCACCCGTATCGGCGACGAAGGCCCTGCCTTCAGCGTCGAGCGCCACATCCTTCGGTTCGGACAGCAGCCCCCCACCGAAGGTCCGCAGAAAGGTCCCGTCCCCGGCAAAAACCGAAACTCGATCGTTGCCGCTGTCGGCGACGTAGACGTCCCCATCGGGAGCAACCGCCATCTGCTTCGGCGCATCCAACTGCCCCGCCCCCCCACCAAACTCCCCGAAGCTGGCGAGCGGCCCAAAAGCAGCCGCGGTCCCCGGCAACGCCAGCACCAAAGCTGCTGAGAGAAGCACGAATCTGATTCCCCACCTCACGCCCCGCAGATTAGGGAATTGAGCCTGTCCGTCAAGGAGGGGCCGGGATGCCCCTCCTGCGCAGCGGCGTCCTCTTTTTCGCCCAAAAAGCATCCTCGGACGGCCGCAAAACCCTCAGGCGAAAAACCCAGCAAGCAGGAGGGGCATCCCGGCCCCTCCTCTCGCAATACCTTCGTCCCTAAGCCGTGACCGCGGCCGCGGGAATCAGGTCCCGCGACTCGAGGTACTCGAGCAGCTTCTGAGCCGACTCCTCAGGCGTCTCGTTTTCGGTGTCGCAGACCCAGGCCGGATTCTCGGGAATCTCGTACGGGTCGGACACGCCGGTGAATTCCTTGATCTCGCCGGCAAAAGCTTTCGCGTACAGCCCCTTGACGTCGCGCTCGGCGCAGGTGTCGACAGAGGCCTTGACGTAGACCTCGATGAAGCGGTCGCCCATCAGCGCATGCGCCTCGTCGCGGATCTCGGCGTAGGGGGAGATCGCCGCGGTGATCACCGGCACGCCGTTGCGACTGAGCAGATCGGCGACGAAGGCGATCCGGCGGATGTTGGTATCGCGGTCCTCCTTCGAGAAGCCGAGCCCCTTGGAGAGGTTTTCGCGCACGATGTCGCCGTCGAGGATCTCCAGCTTGGAGCCGCGCTCGCGCAGCTGCGTCTCGAGGATCCCGGAGATCGTCGTCTTACCGGCACCGGAAAGCCCGGTGAACCAAAGGGTGAAGCCTTTCTCGTCAGCCATCGGTACGTCAATCCTCCTTGTAAGCGTCGATAAGGATGTCGGCGACCTCGTCACGTGAGAACTCGTGCGGCGGCCTTTCGCCGTTGCCGAGCATCTCGCGGACCTTCGTTCCGGAGAGGAACAGGTGCGCCTCTTGGTCGTGGGGACAGGTCTTGTTCGAGGCGAGCCCCTCGCACTCGTTGCACCAGAAGGTGTGCTCGAACATCAGCGGCTCGATCCCGAGCTCGTCGATGTCGATCGTGTCGAAGATCTTCTGCGCGTCGTAGGTGCCGTAGTAGTCGCCGGCACCGGCGTGGTCGCGACCGACGATGAAGTGGGTCGCGCCGTAGTTGCGGCGGACGATCGCGTGCAGGACCGCCTCGCGCGGGCCGGCGTAGTGCATCTTCGCCGGCTTCACGCCGAGCACCACGCGATCCTGGGGGTAGTAGTTCTCCATCAGCACCTCGTAGCAGCGCATCCGCACGTCGGCGGGGATGTCGCCAGCCTTGGTCTTGCCGATCAGCGGGTGGATGAAGAGCCCGTCGCAGGTCTCCAGCGCAGCCTTGGTCAGGTACTCGTGGGCGCGGTGGATCGGGTTGCGGGTCTGGAAGGCGACGATCTTCTTCCAGCCGCGTGCCTCGAAGTCGGCCTTGTGCTCGGCCGGGGTCTTGTAGCGGCGCATGAAGGCCTCGTCGTGGTCGGGCAGCGCATCGACCTCGATCGGGCCGGCGATACAGCGGCTGCCCTCGGCGTAGATCGCGGCGACGCCCGGGTGGGCCTCGTCGGCGGTGCCGTAGACCCGCTCCGCCTCGCTCTTCGCGTCGCGCTCCCAGATCTCCTCGACCCTGATCCGGCCCAGCGGCTTGCCTTCGTCGCTGGAGAGCGCGATCGAGTCGCCGACCTCGCACTCGAGCTCGGTCGCCAGGGTGATCGGGATCGGCCAGTACTCGCCGTCGACGGTGCGCATCTCGGCGCAGACGCGCTCCCAGTCGGCGGAGCCCTGGAAGCCGGTCAGCGGCGCGAAGCCGCCGTTGCCGATCATCTCGAAGTCAGCCGTGTGGCGCTCGTCAAGGGTCAGGGAAAGCTCAGTAATCGTCTCGCTCATGCGGTATCTCACCAATCGTTCGGGGAAGGGATGTTCTGAAGGCGTTACCGGGGGAGCGCCTAGTTGATCCCGCACTCGGTCTTTTCGAGACCGGCCCAACGCCCGGCGCGCGGCGAGCCTCCGGGCCCGACCGGCTTGGTGCAGTGGGTGCAGCCGATCGAGGGGTAGCCCTGATCGTGCAGCGGGTTGTACGGGAGGTGGTGCTCACGGATGTAGTTCCAGACGTCACGCTCGGACCAGTCCGCGATCGGGTTGAGCTTCCATAGCTCGAATCGCTTGTCCCAGGTGAACTTGGGGGTCTTGGCGCGACTCTTGGAGTCCTCGCGGCGGACGCCGGCGAGCCAGCAGTCTACGGAAGAAAGCGCTCGGCGCATCGGCTCGACCTTGCGCAGGCCGCAGCAGGCGTCGGGATCGCTCTTCCAGAGCTCGTCGCCGTACTGGGCGGCCTGCTCCTCGAGCGTCAGGTTGTGAAAGCGGTCGAACTCGACCCCGAGGTGCTCGGCGAGTTTGTCCCGGGTCTCGTAAGTCTCCGGGAAGAGCACGTCGGTGTCGAGGTAGAAGAAGCGCGCGTCGGAGTTGATCTGGCTGGCCAGGTGCGCCGTCACCGCGCTCGTTTTCTGGAACGAGCAGGCGATGTAGTGGCTCTGGCCGAAGGTCTCGAACATCCACTCGATCGCATCGGTCGCGCGGCCGTCCTCGAGGCGTGCGGCAACCTCCTCGGCGTCGATCTCGGGGGTGACGGCGGTGGCAACGGGGTTCATATCGCGCACTCGCCCTCGCCCCGCTCCACTTTGTAGGGGCTGGAACGGTTCCAATCGATGAACTGCTGCATCGTCTCGAGGCTGAACTCGGCCGGCAGGGTCAGTTCCTTGACCTCGGCTTCGAAGCGCTCGGCGCCGGTCCGCTCGGCGAAGGCGTTGAACTCCTCGCCGTCGGCACGCTCGGCCTCATAGAGCTTGATCCAGCGCTCGACCGCCTCCGGGACGCGCTTGGCCGGCAGGCGCGATTTGAGCCGCGTGCCGAAGATCACCTCGCCGCCCTCGTAGTTGCCACCGATGTGCGGGATGTACGCGGGCATCTGGCGGCCGCCCACTTTGAGCGAGGCGCCGTAGAAGCCGATGTTGGCGATGTGGTGCTGGCTGCAGCCGTTGGGGCAACCGCTCATCTTGATGTGGATCTTGCGGGTCAGCTCGTCGGTGATCTCCATCTCCTCGACGCGCTGCTTGATCGCCCGGTTGAGGCCCATCGAGCTGGTGATCCCCAATTTGCAGCTGTCGGTTCCGGGGCAGCTGACGACGTCGGTGATCTCGCGGGCGCCGGCCTCGGCGAGGCCGAGCTCACCCAGCCGCTGCCAGACCTCATACAGCGCCTCGTCGCGGACCCAGCGCAGAACCAGGTTCTGCTGCACGGTGCTGCGCGCGTAGCCGCCGGTGAACTCGCGCATGATCGCGGCGAGGCCACGGAACTGCTCCGGCGTCAGGTCGCCGCGCTCGATCTTGACCTCGACCGAGGCGAAGCCCTCCTGGCGCTGCGGCTGCACGTTGCCTTCGAGGAAACGGTCGAACTGGGAGCGATCCCCGTTGGGCGAGACCGGCGCCGCCGGCGCCTCGGGGGACTTCTCCTCCTCGTCGTCGTCGAAGCGCAGGCGCTCAACGTCGAAGTCGCGCTCGCTGACCCAGTCGCCCTCGAGCTCAGCATCGACCTGCTCGCGGAAGGCGTCGATGCCGATCTTGTCGACGAGGACCTTGATCCGGGCGCGGGCGCGATTGACGCGCAGCCACTCCTGGCGGTCGAAGATCCGCAGCGCCGCCTCGGCGACCTTCATGTAGTCGCCGTTGTCGGCCTCGACGAACTCGTAGAGGGTCGGGGCGACGCGGGCCATGATCGAGGTGCCTCCGCCGACGCGGATCTCGAAGCCCTTGACCCCGTCCTTCTCGCGGGCGAGGAAGGCGATGTCGTGGATGCCGCTGATCGCGCGGTCCTCGTCGGAGCCGGTGAAGGAAGTCTTGATCTTGCGCGGCATCAGCTGCGTGGTCGGGTGGCGGACGAAGTAGCGGACGTAGGCGCCGGCGTAGGGCGTCGGGTCGAAGACCTCGTCGGCAGCGATGCCGGCCCAGGGATCGCCGGTGACGTTGCGCATCGTGTTGCCGCAACCCTCGCGCGAGGAGAGGCCGACGGCGGAGATCTCGCGGATCAGCGACTCCATGTCGCGCAGCGGCACGTGGTGGATCTGGATGTTCTGCCGGGTCGTGATGTGGCCCTTGTTGAGCGGGGCCCATTTCTCGACGACCGTGCCGAAGGCCTCCATCTGCTCGGGGGTGACGCCGCCGAAGGGAAGCTTCACGCGGACCATCTGCACGTCGGGCTGGCGCTGGCCGTAGACGCCCTGTTTGAGGCGGAAGCCGATGAACTGCTCTTCGGCAAGCTGCCCGGAGAGGAACTGCTCCGCTTCGTTGTCGAAGTCGTCGAACTCGCGCTCGATGATCGGGATCACGTGCCCGGGGACGTTCTCGTAGGTCTCCGGATTCTCCAGCGTGCCGGTGCGGCCCTTGCCGCGCTGCTGCTTGTCCTGGTCGACTACTACCTCCACGAAGAGGAAAATAGCAAAACCTGACAGGGATTAGGGTATTTAGCTCAAAGCTGGGTGGCCAGGAGGCCGACTATCGCCGCGAAACCGGCCACGATGGCCGAGGTCAGGGCGATCGTCCCCTGGACCATCACCCGCTGCATCGCCTTCAGATCCCCCTCGACGTTGTCGAGTCGCTTGTCGACAGCGTCGAATCGCTTGTCGACGTGGACGACGAAGTCGTCCAGCCTGGCGTCGGTCCAACTCTCTCTCATGGCCTCCATGATTGCACCCTAAAAGCTTCGGTGTAACGCGTGGTGCGCAGATTGAAAATCTTCTGTAACGCGACTGGGCCGAACTAACTGCGGGAGGTCTTCTTACGGGCCTGGAGGATCGACGCCGCTTCGCCCGACTCGGCGACGTAACCGTCGTCGGGCTCGAGCGGCAGGTCGGCCTCCGACCAACCGACGATCCCCTCGCTTAGCTTCGCCGCGTCGAAGCCGGCCTCGGCCAGCGCGTCGGTCGCCATCGTCGAACGGGTGCCGCCGCGGCAGTAGAGGACCACGGGGCGTTCCTTGTCGATCTCGTCGGTCCGCTCGGCCAGCTCCGCCAGGGGTATGTGCGTGGCGCCGGCGATCCGCCCCACCTCCCACTCGTGATCGGCGCGCACGTCGACCAGCTGCGCGCCGTCCTCGATCAATTTCCGTGCCTCGTCGCGGGAGATCTCCTTCGCCTCGTCCGCCATCAGTCGACCTCGGTCCCCTCGACCAGGAACGCGACCCGCACGTGTGCCCGGTACTCGTCCAGGTTCTCGCCCCGGATGCCGGTCGAGACGATGTCGACGGCGCGTACGTTGCGCAGCGTGCCCTGTGCCTGGGCCAGGGCCTGCCGTGCCGCGTCGTCGGTGGACGTCTTCGAGCTGCCGACCAGCTCGATGATCTTCACGACTGCCATTGCGTTCCTCCTTCTAGGTGCCTCTGGACGGTCCCCTTCGCGCCGACCCCCTCGACCAGCGCCGCCCGCTGCCACGGGCCGACCGCCTCCCCGGTTGCCACCTCCACTGGAGCCGTCTCGGCCTGAAACCTCGAGATCGCCGCGGCGATCGCCGCAGCCTCATTTGCGTTCGGGCTCCGCTCCATGACTAGAGCCTATTCAGAGCGAGTCGGCGGCCGTTCGCTCAGGCGCTGCCAGCGTCGAACTTGTAGCCGACTCCGCGCACGGTGAGGACGAGCTCTGGGTTCTGGGGGTCGCGCTCGACCTTCTGGCGCAGGTTGGAGATGTGGACGTCGCAGGCGCGCTCGTCGCCGTCGAACTCGGTCTGCCAGAGCTCCTCCATGATCTGACGGCGGGGGAAGACCTCGCCGGCGCGGCCGACGAGGAGGCGCAGCAGCTGGAACTCGGAGCGGGTCAGGTTGACCGGCACGCCGCGCACGGTGGCGACGTGGCGGACCAGATCGATCGCCACCGGGCCGGCCTCGACTTTGACCGCTTGGGAGAGCGGCGCCCGGTCGAGCTCGCGGCGGCGCAGCTGCGCCCGCACGCGGCCGAGCAGCTCGCGTACCGAGAAGGGCTTGGTGACGTAGTCGTCGGCACCGACCTCGAGCCCAACCACCTTGTCGACCTCGGCGTCCTTGGCGGTCAGCAGGATGATCGGCACGGCACTGCGCGAGCGCACGTCGCGGCAGATGTCGAGCCCGCTCGGCCCCGGCATCATGATGTCGAGGATCAGCAGGTCGTACGGGATGCCGTCACCAACCCGCTCCGCCGCCTCGTCGCCGTCGGCGACCGGGGTCACCTCGAAGCCCTCCTGGGCGAGCGCGTAGCCGACCGAGTCGCGCACCGAGGGCTCGTCGTCGGCGATCAGGATCCGGCCGCTGCTCATATCGAGACCTTCATGCTCATGCGACCGGCGTCGGGCTGGGCTGGGCGACGGGCAGGCGGACCCAGAAGGTGCTGCCCTCGCCCTCGATCGATTGGGCGCCGATCTCGCCGCCCATGACGCTGACCATGCGGCGCGCGATCGCCAGACCGAGGCCGAAGCCCTCCTGTTTGCGTGACTCATCGCGGCGATAGAAGCGCTCGAAGACGCGCTCTATCTCAACCTCGGGAATGCCTGGCCCCGTATCGATCACCTCCAACACCACCTCTTTCTCGCCGTCGCGGCGGCCGCGAACGGTAACGCGCCCGGGCAGTGGCGTGTGCTTGAAGGCGTTGGTGAGCAAGCCGATCATCACCTGACGCAGCAGAGTCGGGTCGCCGGCGGCGGCCAGGTCGGGCTCGACCTCGGTCGCCAGCTCGATGTGCGAAGGGGTTTCTACCGCCTCCACGGTGTCGTGGATCGCGGCGGCGACGTCGACCACCTCGGTCTCCCCCGCGCCGATCGACTCGACCCGGGCCAGGGTCAGCAGCGAGCGCGTCAGCCGGTTCATCCGCTCGGCGTCCTCGGCGAGGCGGCCGAGGAAATGATCGAGCGCCTCCGGGTCGTCCTTGGCGCCCTCCTGCAAGACCTCGATCGCACTGGAGATGCCGGCCAGCGGGTTGCGCAGCTCGTGCGCGGCGTTGGAGATGAAGTCGGCTTCGGCCAGCTCACGGCGCATCTCGTCGGTGCGATCGCGGGCGACGACGAGGACCGCGCGCTCTTTGGGCAGCGAGCGGGCGGTCATCGAGTAGGCGCGGTCGCCGATCCGCAAAGCCGGGTGGGCGGCGAAGCCGACGTCCACGGCCCGGTTCAGCTGCGAGCGCATCGGGGCGGGCGGCTGTCCGAGGGGCAGCAGCAGCTTCGCCGCGGCGCTGTTGGAGAAGCGCACGTCACCCGTCTCGTCGACGACGATCACGGCGTCGGTGAGGCCGTCGAAGATCGCTTTCAACTTGTTGCGGTCGGCGGTGAGGACACCGAAGCTCTCTTTGAGCGAAGCGCGCATCGAGTCGAGAGCGCGGGCCAGGTCGCCGATCTCGTCGCGGCCGCCGACCTCGAGATGGGTGTCGAAGGCGCCGGCGGCGAGTTCTCCGGCG
Source organism: uncultured Solirubrobacterales bacterium (assembly GCA_963716735.1). Taxonomy (GTDB): domain Bacteria; phylum Actinomycetota; class Thermoleophilia; order Solirubrobacterales; family 70-9; genus VRUE01. The sequence goes on along the minus strand of OY970321.1, from coordinate 2,138,970 downwards.
GCGTTGGAGAGCCGCCTGACCCGGTGCGAAATGCCGACCGCGATCAAAAAGCCCGCGAGGACACCGAGCGCGATCGCGCCGAGTACGGCGCGGGGGGTGTCGCCGAACAGGTAGACGACGCCGGCGGTCAGCAACGTGACGGCAGCGAAGGCGCCCACCAGCCAGAGCCTGATCCCGATCTGTCTCATGCTCGCCAATTTCCCTTCCATGAAGGTTTACTAACACAATGGCAGCGGCCCCGCGTGGGAGAATCGCCACATGAGGACGTTGGTCTTCATCCCCGCCTGGAACGAGGCCGACTCGGTCGCTGCCGTGATCGCCGACGTGCACGAGCGCCTGCCGGGCGCGGACGTGATGGTCGTCGACGACGGCTCCACCGACGAGACCGCCGCCCGCGCCGCCGCGGCGGGCGCCACCGTCGCATCGCTGCCCTTCAATCAGGGCCTTGGGGCGGCGCTGCAAACCGGCTACCTCTACGCGCTGCGCGAGGGCTATGACTTCTGCGCCCACCTCGATGCCGACGGGCAGCACCCGCCGGCCGAGGTGGCGCGGCTGCTGGAGGAGGTGCGCGCCGACCGTGCCGACCTGGTGATCGGCTCGCGCTACCGCGAGCCGGGCGCGGCCGACGAGGGCACCGACGGAGTCACCGGCGACGACTACAGGCCGACCCTCTCGCGGCGGATCGGCACCGGCGTCTTTCGCTTCTTCCTCACCCTGGCGACGCGGCAGCGCTTCACCGATACGACCAGCGGCATGCGGGCGGCCAACCGGCGGGTGATGGAGCTGTTCAGTGAGAACTACTCGCCTGACTTCGCCGAGATCGAGTCGCTGCAGCTGGCGGTGCGCCAGGGGTTGCGGGTCGAGGAGGTACCGGTGCGGATGCTCGAGCGGGCCGGCGGCTCGTCCTTCCTCACGCCGGTGCGCTCGGCCTTCTTCATCTTCAAGGGGATGATCGTTCTGCTGGTCGGCCAGTTCCGGCCCCGCAAGGTGGGGGCGGAGCGATGACCGGGGTGCTGCTGGCGGCAACCCAGGACCCGAAGGTCCACCTGACCTCGCAGACCCGGATCCTCGCCGCGGTGATCGCCGTCGCCTTCATGCTGATGATCCTCGAGCTGATCCGACGCGACCGCCTGCAGGAGCGCTTCAGCGTCGTCTGGTTCATCGCCGGCCTGGGGATGCTCGCCGGCGCCATCTTCCCCGGCCTCCTCGGCTTCGTCGCCGACGCGATGGGCGTCCGCGACACCAACGTCGCCCTCTTCTCGATAATCCTCCTCCTGCTGCTCGGCCTCGCGCTCAACTTCAGCGTGATCATGTCCCGTCAGGCCGCCCAGATAACCCGCCTGGCGCAAGAGCGGGCGCTGGAGAAAGCGCGGGAGCAGGTGAAGTCAGCCAAGAACGGCGGTGAGCCTACAAGCAGCCGCTCCGGGGCTCAGACCTGATCAGTCTCGACTGGAGCGAGTCGGGATTTCGTCCTCATGCTTGACGCAGTAGTACGCGAGGTAGTTGGCGGTAGCCACCGCATAGAGGACCACCGTGAGCCCCGCAAATTCAGACGAGGCATCGAGCAGATGGAGAAGGCTCCCGACGGGAAACGCCCCGAGGAGAACACACGAAATTCTGATCGGCAGACCGCGGATCATCGCTATCTCCAAATCTGATCGACGACGACAAAAAGTATCGTAAGCATAGCGCCTATGGCGAATCCTAAGGCGGTCATCCACTCAATCCGAACCGAAGACAACTCGGTTAGAACAGCCCAGCTCCGTAAGCCCCCTGCAAAGACTCCGGTCACGACCAAGAGTGACCCCCCGAGGTTGGAGGCAACCTCCAAGAGAAAGGCCGTCGGAAACGCGCGGGGGCCAGAAAGTGCATGTCTTGACCGTAGGAGGCCGGGACGCACGCTTGGCGCGCAGGAAGTGACTTCTCTCGGCAGCCTTTAGGTCAACTCGCGCACAAGCCGGAACGAAAGCGCCTCCAGCGCTAATTCCTCGGAGACATTCAGGTCGAGGCGGCGGCGGGTGTCCTCGACCAGCTCAGCCGCTCGGCGAGGGCGGTTGGGGTCGAGGCCCGTGGCTTGCGACTGGAGCTCGGCCAGGCGATCGCGGTTGTAGACGACGTCGGCGGCGCCCGAGGCGGCGGCGACGAGATCGCGGAACCAGGCGGTGGTGAGGCTCAGACCGAGATCGAGCAGGTCGGTGCGGCGGCGACGGCCCGCCCGTTTCGCCGCGTCGGCGATGTCGCGGGCGGAGCGTTTCATCCCGGCCTCTTTTTCCTCCTCCAGGACCTCGCGTACAGCTGACTCGGCTTCCTCCCCCGCTTGCTCGGCGATCCTCAACATCGCGCTCCAGTCCTGCGCGACCGCCTGCTCACGGAGCTTGCGTCCCTGCTCGCCGAGAAGCAGGCGGGCCAGCTCCAGATCGCCCGCGGAGAGACGAGCCGCAGCGACGATCTCCTCCGCATCGCTGTCGCCCACGGGGTCATCGCGCAGCAACGCCTCGACCGCCTCTGGAGGCAGCGGCGCGAAGTCGACCGGCTGGCAGCGTGAGGCGATCGTCTCCAGCAGCGCCGCCGGCTCGGAGGTGAGCAGGATCAGGTGGACGAACGCGGGCGGCTCCTCCAGCGTCTTCAAGAGCGCGTTCTGACTCTCGTCCCGCATCGCCTCCGCCGCCTCGATCACGAAGACGCGCTTGCCGCCTTCGTAGGGCCGGTAGGCAGAGGCCCGGATCACCTGCTCGCGCACCTCCTCGACCATGTGCTGAGCCCCTTTGGGCACGAGCCAGACCAGATCGGGATGAGGCGAAGGATCGAGCAACGCCCTGCGCCGCGCATCCTCCACATCCTCAGCAGCACTCGCCAGAATCTCAGCAGCAAAAGCCCGCGCCAGCTCGCGCTTCCCTGCACCTCGCGGTCCCCTGAACAGATACGCGTGCGACGGTCCGCTCTTTAACGCCGCATCCAGCGCCATCTGGGCCCGCGGGTGGTGGGTGGCAGTCATACATCCCTCCCGCGGGTGGCGGGGAGAGGGGGTGTCCTGGCGGCAGCGGCGTCCTCTTTTTCGCCCGACCAACGCAGCAAAGCCGACCGCCAACGCATCTGGCGAAAAACCCAGCAACGCCCGGACACCCCCTCTCCCCGCCAGGACCCGCGGTCAGCGGGCATGGTCCCTCACCACATCCATCACCCGCGCATGAACCTGCTCGACGCTCCCTTCGGCATCAACGACGGCCACCCGATCCGAGGCGATCTGGGCGATCTCGTCGTAGGCCGCGGCGACGGCACGCTGCAGCTCCACCCCCTCGGCCTCGAAGCGATCCTCGCCCTCGGCCCTGCCGAGACCGACCTCGGGATCGATCCGCAGGTAGAGCGTCAGGTCGGGCCAGAGACCGTCGATCGTCATATCGACCAGCGAGAGCACGTAGCTGGTGCCCAGGCCCCGCGCGCCACCCTGGTAGGCGACGCTGGAGTCGGCGAAGCGGTCGGCGACGACGGTCCCGCCGCTCTCCAGGGCCGGCCGCACGACACGGCTGAGCAGGTCGGCGCGCGCCGCGGAGAAGAGCAGCAGCTCGGCGAAGCTGTCGAGCTCGAGCGCCGGGTCGGCGAGCAGCTCGCGGATCCGCTCCGCCGCGTCGGTCCCCCCCGGCTCGCGGATCTGCACCGTCTCCGGGCCGAGCGCCGCGGCGAGCAGACCCGCCTGGGTGCTCTTCCCGGAGCCGTCGACGCCCTCGAGCGAGACGAACAATGCCGTGGGCCTCAGCCTTTGGCCGCGGCTTTGGCGCGTTTGCGCCCCCGCGTGGCGGTGTCTGCTTTGGACGCTTTCACTTTTGCTTTTTTCGTCTTCGCGGGAGCGTCCTCGTCGCCTTTGGCCGGCGGCTTCTTTTCCATCGCCGCTTTAGCCGCTTTCGCGGCTTCGCGCTCGGCGCGGCGTTTCTTCATCTCCTGCATCGACTCGCAGTCGTCGTTGAGGCAGAGGTTCCAGGGGCGGCCGCGGAAGGGGACGACTTTGAGCCGTGGCGTCTCGCCGCAGACCGAGCAGCGGTCTTCCAGCTTGAAGACGTCGCCGCGCTGTGGCAGCGGGAAGGTCTGGTCGCAGGACTCGGGATCGTCGAGGGTCCACCCAGTGCATCCCACAAACCTTTTCCCTGACTTTTTCGCCCGGATGATGCGCAACATATGGGGCGAGCCGTCCTCCTTCTTGCGGCCCGCCTCCTCACAGACTTTGCAGGGGCCGAGGATGCGGTCCTCGTCCATCCCTTTCCAGATGACTTTGGCCAGGTCCTCGCGGCTACCGTCGATCTCGGTCCAGGTCTTGTGCAGCAGGTCGCGGCTCTCGCCGACGACGGCGCTCTTGGTCATCTCGCCGCCGGCGATGCGGTCCATCTCCGCCTCCAGCTGGGCGGTCATCTCCGGCGTCGCCATCGCCGGCACGTAGTTCTTGAAGGCCTCGTAGAGGGCGATCCCCGTCTCCGACGGGACCGGTGGGTTGCTGTAGACGTAGCCACGGTCGAAGAGCTTCTGGATGATGTCGGCGCGGGTCGCTTTGGTGCCGAGACCGCGCTCCTCCATCAGCTCGATCAGTTTGGCCTGCGAGATCCGCGAGGGCGGCTGGGTCTCCTTGTCGACGATCCAGGGCGCGCCGTCGAGGGCGAGGCTCTGGCCCTCCTTCAGCGCCGGGATCTCCTCATCGGAGGAGCGGGCGTAGGTGTAGATCCCCGCGTAGCCGGGGTCGACGACGACCGAGCCGCGGACGAAGTAGGTCTCCGAGCCGGCCTCGATGTCGGCCCGGGTCGACTCGGTGATCATCGGCGGGCTGAAGGTGGCGAGGAAACGGCGCACGACCAGTTCGTAGACGCGCTTCTTCGGGCCCTCGAGGGCGCCGGGGTGGATCGCCTGGGTCGGGTAGATCGGCGGGTGGTCGGTCGTCTCTTTTTTGCCCCGGGTCGGCGTCAGCTGCGGCTGATCGAGCAGGCCTGCCGCGGCCGAGAACTCCTTGACCCTGACCAGCGAGGTGACCAGCTCGCGCAGCGGCAGCGAGGCCGGGTAGACCGTGTTGTCGGTACGCGGGTAGGAGATGAAGCCGTCCATGTAGAGGTCCTCGGCGATCCGCATCGCGCTGGCGGGGGTGATGCCGAGCCGGCTGGAGGCGTCGGTGCTGAAGGCGGTCGTGTTGTAGGGCGTCGGCGGCTTGCGCGTGTTCTTGCGGGCGGTGACCGACTTGACGATGCCCGGGCTGGAGGTGCCGGCCAGCGCCTTGTCCGCTTCGGCCTTGTCCCAGAATTTGTCGACGTTGTGGTGCGTCTCGAAGGTCCCGTCGGGGTGCTCGAACTTGGCGAACAGCTCCCAGAACGGTTTGGCGACGTGGGCGCGGCGCTCCATCTCGCGCTCGACGATCAGGCCCAGGGTGGGGCTCTGCACGCGCCCCACGGAGAGGAAGTTGGAGCCGAAGCGGCGGCTGGCAAGCGAGACGGCGCGGGTCAGGGTCGCGCCCCAGAGCAGGTCGATGTCCTGGCGGGCGGCGCCCGCGTTGGCGAGCGGGTAGGAGAGCTCATCGAGCTCGTTGAAGGCGCGCTCGATCTCTTCCTTGGTCAGCGCCGAGTAGCGGGCACGCTTGATCCGCAGGGTGCCGGCGTCGGCTTCCTCGCGCGTGCCCAACTCCGGGTTGGCGTCGAGCATCTCCTGCAGCGCCTCGAGCCCGATCAGCTCGCCCTCGCGGTCGAAGTCGGTCGCGATCACCAGCTCGTCGGCCTCTTTGGCGACTTTCCTGATCGCCTTGACGACGTTTTTGTCGGTCGGTTCCTTGATCAGCTCGGCGTCGATCAGGTCGTGAAGGTCGGTCTTCTGCCAGTTCGAGTAGCCCTCGGGGAAGGCCGGGCCGAGCACGTGGCCCTTCAGCCCGATCGTCATCTGGTCGACCCCGTCGGAGTCGGTCCAGGTGTAGAAGGGGACTTTGAAGGTTTTGTCCGCCTTCGCCTCGTTGCGGCCGAGGATGTCGGCGATCTTCTTGGCGCTGTTGTTCTTCTCGGTGACTATCAGCCTCATGGGGCGGCGAGGGTAGCAGGGGCGTTCGGCGACCCCTGCCGGACTGCCGGTCGCCGATCCTCATAGGATCGGCGCGCAATGAAGGCTTTGGTCACCGGCGGCGCCGGCTTCATCGGCTCGAACCTAGTCGACGCGCTGCTCGCGCGCGGCGACTCCGTGACCATGGTCGACGACCTCTCCACCGGCCGGCGCACGAACCTAGACGGGGCTCTGGCGGCCGGCGCCGAGCTGGTCGAGCTCGATATCCGCGAAGCGGCGAAGCTCGCCGAGCTGGTGGTGAAGACACAACCCGAGGTCGTCTTCCACCTGGCCGCCCAGATCGACGTGCGCAAATCGCTCGCCGACCCGGCCTTCGACGCCTCGATCAACGTCGGCGGCAGCGCCAACCTGCTCGAGGCGATGCGCGCAGCCGATACGCCCCGCCTCGTCTTCGTCTCCACCGGCGGCGCGATCTACGGCGAGGGCGAGGGCAAGCAGCTGCCGCTTGACGAGAGCGCCCCGATCGAACCCTTCTCCGCCTACGGCCAGAGCAAGTTCTCCGCCGAGGGCTACCTGGCGCTCTACGAACGCCTCTACGGCCTCTCCGGCGTCAGCCTCCGGCTCGGCAACGTCTACGGACCGCGCCAGGACCCTCTCGGCGAGGCCGGCGTGATCGCGATCTTCTGCGGTCGCCTGCGCAGCGGCGAGCGGCCAACCGTGTTCGGCGACGGCAGTCAGACCCGCGACTACATATATGTGGGCGACGTGGTGGCGGCGGCGCTGGCGGCGGCGGAGTCGGCGGCGAGTGGACCGATCAACATCGGCACCGGGGTGGAGACCGACGTGCTGACGCTGGCGCGCCAGCTGGCCGAGATCGACGGCAACGAGGACTTCGAGCCCGAGCTCGCGCCACCGCGCGCGGGCGAGGTGCAGCGGATCTCGCTCGATGCGAGCCGGGCCGAGGGTGAGCTGGGCTGGCGCGCGACCACCGGCGTCGCCGAAGGTCTGCGGCTCACTCTCGACTCCCTCTAACCTTCAACCGATGCCCGCTCAGGCCTATGCCGGCAAGGAGTGCGTCTGCCAGCTCCGCAAGGGGATCTGCGATCAGTCGTGCGTGCGCGACATGCTTGAGACCCCCTTCTACGTCGCCTGCCTGAAGCTGAAGGGTCGGCGCTGCCTGGTGGTCGGCGGTGGAGACATCGGCCTCGAGAAGGTCGAGGGCCTGCTCGCCTGCGACGCCGACGTGACCCTGGTCGCGCCAGTGGCCCACCCCGAGCTGGAGTCGCTCGCCGCGGAGGGCTCGATCGCCTGGGAGAAGCGCGCCTACGCGGGCGCGGCGGATCTGGAGGGGACCTTCATGGCGATCGCCTGCACCGACGACACCGACGTCAACATCGCCGTCTTCGACGACGCTGAGAAGCGGGCGATGCTGGTCAACATCGTCGACGTACCGCCGCTCTGCAACTTCATCCTGCCGGCGATCGTGCGCAGCGGCCCGCTGGCGATCGCGATCTCGACCGCCGGCGCCTCCCCCGCCCTGGCCAAGCGGATGAAGCGCGAGGTCGCCGAGCTGTTCGGCGAGGAGTACGCGCGCCTGGCGGTGATCCTCAACGACGCCCGCGGCTGGGCGAAGGGGACGTTGCCGACCTACCAGGACCGCAAGGAGTTCTTCGAGGGGATCGTCAACGGCGACCCCGACCCGGTCGAGCTTTTGCGCGAGGGCCAGGAGGTCCAGGTTCTGGCCCTGATCGAGGCCGCCAAGGAGCGCGCGGCTTCAGCCTTGGCCGCAAGCTGAGACGCGCACGCGCTCGAGCGTCTCGCGCAGCCCTTCGGCCTCGGCGACGCTGAGCTTGGCGGAGAAGGCGCTGCGCAGCTCGGCGATCACCACCGGCCGCATCTCCTCGAGCATCTCCTCCCCGGCGGGCAGCAGCGTCGCGTAGCTGACCCGCCTGTCGGTCTCGCAGAAGGTCCGCTCCATCAGGCCGGCCTTGATCAACCGGTCGACGAGCTTGGTGAGCCCGCCGCGGGTGATGACCAGCGATTCGGCCAGCTCCCCCATCTTCAGCCGCTGCTCGGGGGCGTCGGCGACGGTGGCCAGTACCTCGTACCAGGGGAGCGGCGGCAGATCGCCGGCCGCCAGCGCCTCCTGCAGGCGCTGGACGATTGCCGAATGAGTGCGGGTCAGCGCACCCCAGGCGTCGCCATGGGGACTGCCCGTGGAGCGTGGTGCCCCGGCCTCGACGGTTGCGCTCGCCTGCTCGCTCATATCCACCATGTTCCCAGATGACTATTGCCTAGTCAATAGTTGACAAGATAACTACTTCTGCTACGATTGTTTCTGCGTCAACAGTTTATTAGGCAATCAACTGCAGAGAGAGGGAGCGCAATGAGCACTCAAACGATTCAGCAGACCCCCACCGGCACCTACGCCGTCGACCCGGTCCATTCCTCGATCGGCTTCGCCGTCGTCCACAACGGTGTCTCGACCTTCCGCAGCGGCTTCGCCGAGTACGAGGCCCGCCTCAGCGGCGGCGAGAGCCCGCGGCTGACCGGCACGGTCGAGGTCTCGAGCATCCAGATCGAGGAGCCACAGCTGAAGGGGCACCTCCTCTCCCCCGAGTTCTTCGACGCCGAGCGCTACCCACAGCTGCGCTTCGAGTCGAGTGCCGCGGAGGTGGCCGAGGACGGCTCGGCGACGATCCGCGGCGAGCTCAGTATTCGCGGCGAGGTACGCGAGGTGGAGGCGAGCGGACGCGTCGTTCAGCTCGGCGCCGATCTGGCCGGCAAGGCTCGCGTCGGACTCTCGATCGAGGCGAGCGTGGACCGGCGCAACTTCGGACTCGACTGGCAGGCGGAGCTGCCGAGCGGCGGCGAGGTACTCGACTACGAGGTCAAGATCGCGGTCGAGCTGGAGCTGGTCGAGGAGGCCGAGTAGCGATGAGGGTGCTCGGCATCTCGGGCAGCCTGCGGGGCGACTCGCACAACAGCGCCCTGCTGCGGGCTGCCGCCGAGCGACTGCCCGCGGGGGCCGAGCTGGTCCCGTTCGAGCGGCTCGGCGAGATCCCGCCCTACGACGAGGACGTCGAAGTCGGCAACGTGCCGGAGGTCGTGCTTGACCTGCGCGAGGCGATCCGCGGCGCCGACGCGATCCTGATCGCCACCCCCGAGTACAACCACTCGATCCCCGGCCAGCTGAAGAACGCCCTCGACTGGGCCTCGCGGCCGGCGGGCGAAAGCTCGCTCAACGGGACCCCGGCGGCGACCATCGGAGCATCGACCGGCATGTTCGGCGCCGTCTGGGCACAGGCGGAGCTGCGCAAGGTCCTCGGTGCGATGGGTGGCCGCGTCCTGGAGGCCGAACTGCCGGTTGCCCATGCAGCCGACCTGCGAAAGGGCGAGCGCCTCGAGCTGGAGCCCGAGCAAGCGGAGCGGCTGGAGGAGATCCTCGCCGAGCTGGTCGCAGCCGCCGAGCGCGAGCTGGTCGCAGCCTAGCTGGAAGGCAGCGCGAAAAAGGCGATTGCGGCGAAGTGGGCTGCGGCCGCGGCGATGACCAGAGCGTGGAAGACCTCGTGGTAGCCGAAGACACGGGGGTTGGGATTGGGGCGCTGGGTCGCGTAGACGACGGCGCCGGCCGTGTAGAGGAGGCCGCCCGCAGCTACGAGCAGGGTGCCGGCTACTCCCATGTCGTTCCAAAGCCCCGGAAAGGCGATGGCCGCGACCCAACCCAGCGACATGTAGATCAGCGCCGCTACCCATTTCGGGTGTTCGATCCAGACCATCTCGACCACGGCACCGGCGATGGCGCCGGCCCAGACGACTACGAGGATCGCATCGGCCAGTGGGCCGTTGAGGACCAACAGAGCGAAGGGCGTGTAGGTGCCGGCGATGAGGAAGAAGATCATCGAGTGATCGAGGCGGCGCATCCAGCGGCGAACGTCGGGGCGCTTCCAGTTGACCCGGTGGTAGAGCGCGCTGGTGCCGAGCAGCGCCGAGAGGCTGACCGCGTAGATCGCGACGGCAAGCGTCGCCTTCGGCGTCTTCGCGGCGACGATCAGCGCCGCGCCGAGAACAAGCGAGACGAAGAAGGCCCACTCGTGCGAGACGCCGCGCAGCCGCGGCTTGACCGCAGCGATCGCCTCACTCGCAACTTCCTTTGCAGTTTCCGCCTTCTCGGCGGCCCTCGCCCGCACCATCGTCTTGTCACCATAGAGGCAGAAGGGCGTTAATTCACGAAATTCGCGGCGTTTTGCGGAGTCAGACGCCACAAAGTCTGTCCGACTCGTTGACGATCCTGGGCAGCTCCCCCTTAAAACGCCTCGAGAGGAGAAGTTCGATGTCCCAGACCGCCACCAGTGCTCCAAAAAACGGTCTCAAGGGCCTGGCTATCGAACGCCGCTTTTCCTCTCCGGGGACGCATCCCTTCGATGAGATCGAGTGGGAGATCCGCGACGCGGTGATCGGCGATCCGGCCGCGCCGGCCTTCGAGCAGCGCGGGGTCGAGTTCCCCAAGAGCTGGAGCCAGAACGCAACCAACATCGTCGCCCAGAAGTACTTCCGCGGGCAGATGGGTAGCGACCAGCGCGAGAGCTCGGTCAAACAGATGATCGGCAGGGTCGCGGGGACGATCTCCGGCTGGGGGCGCGAGGGTGGTTACTTCGCCTCCGACGAGGATGCCGACGCTTTCGAAGCCGAGCTGACCTCGATCCTGCTCAACCAGAAGGCGGCCTTCAACTCCCCGGTCTGGTTCAACGTCGGCTTCGAGGAGCGCCCGCAGTGCTCGGCCTGCTTCATCCTCAGCGTCGAGGACACCATGGAGAGCATCTTGGGCTGGAACACCAAAGAGGGCAACATCTTCCGCGGCGGCTCTGGCTCGGGGATCAACCTCTCCAACATCAGGGGCTCGGTCGAGCCGCTCTCCAAGGGCGGCCTCGCCTCCGGCCCGGTCAGCTTCATGCGCGGCGCCGACGCCTGGGCGGGAACGATCAAGTCCGGCGGCAAGACCCGCCGCGCGGCGAAGATGGTCGTGCTCGACATCGACCACCCCGACGTCGAGCACTTCATCTGGTGCAAGGCCAAAGAGGAGGAGAAGGCGGGCGCCCTGCGCGACGCCGGCTTCGATATGTCGATCGACGGCGAGGGCTTCACCTCGATCCAGTACCAGAACGCCAACAACTCGGTGCGGGTAACCGACGAGTTCATGGAGGCGGTCGAGGCCGGCGAGGACTGGGACCTGAAGGCCCGCACCACCGGCGAGGCGACCAAGACGCTGCCGGCGCGCGACCTGATGAACCAGATCGCCGACGCCGCCTGGCGCTGTGCCGATCCGGGCGTCCAGTACGACACGATCATCAACCGCTGGCACACCTCGCCGGAGTCCGGCCGGATCAACGCCTCCAACCCCTGCAGCGAGTACATGCACGTCGACGACTCGGCCTGCAACCTCGCTTCCCTGAACCTGATGCGGTTCCGCCGCGAGGACGGCAGCTTCGACGTCGAGGATTTCGAGCACGCGGTCGATGTCGTCTTCCTCGCCCAGGAGATCGTCGTCGGCTTCTCCAGCTACCCGACCGAGCAGATCGGCGAGAACGCCAACGCCTTCCGCCAGCTCGGCCTCGGCTACGCCAACCTGGGCGCGCTGCTGATGTCCGATGGGCTGCCCTACGACTCCGAGGCGGGCCGCAACGTAGCCGCCGCGATCACGGCGCTGATGACCGGCCGTGCCTACCGTAAATCGGCGGAGATCGCCGCCGAGGCGACCGGACCCTACGACGAGTACGAGAAGAACCGCGAGGCCCACAACGGGGTAATGCGGATGCACCGCGACGCCGCCTACGACGTCGACCCGACCGGGATCAAGGGCGAGCTGCTCGAGGCCGCGCAACGGTCCTGGGACGAGGCGGTCGAGCTGGGCGAGGAGCACGGCTACCGCAACGCCCAGGCGACGGTGCTGGCGCCGACCGGGACGATCAGCTTCCTGATGGACTGCGACACGACCGGGATCGAGCCCGACTTCTCCCTGGTCAAGTTCAAGGAGCTGGTCGGCGGCGGGCAGATGACGATCGTCAACAAGTCGGTGCCACTGGCCCTGCGCACGCTCGGTTACTCAGACGCCGAGGTCGATCAGATCAACGCCTACATCGCCGAGCAGGCGACGATCGTCGGCGCGCCCGGCCTCAAGGAAGAGCACCTGCCGATCTTCGACGTCGCCGTCGGCGAGCGGGCGATCTCCCACACCGGCCACATCGACATGATGGCGGCGACCCAGCCGTTCATCTCCGGCGCGATCTCCAAGACGGTCAACCTGCCGCAGTCGGCGACGGTCGAGGACATCGCCGACGCCTACACGCGCGGCTGGAAGGGCGGCCTGAAGGCGCTGGCGATCTACCGCGACGGCTCTAAGACCGCGCAGGCGCTGCGCACCGACGCGCAGGACGAGAAGGGGGTCGAGGCGGAGGTCGTCGCGCTGCCGCCGGAGCGCAAGCGGATGCCGCGCGAGCGCGAATCGATCACCCACAAGTTCTCGATCGCCGGCCACGAGGGCTACATCACCGCCGGCAAATACGAGGACGGCTCGGTCGGCGAGATCTTCCTCACCGACATCGGCAAGGAGGGCTCGACGATGCGCGGGCTGATGAACGCCTTCGCGACGGCGATCTCGCTCGGCCTCCAGTACGGCGTCCCGCTCGAAGACTTCGTGCGCAAGTTCAGCTACATGCGCTTCGAGCCGGAGGGCATCACCGGCAACCCGGAGATCCCCTTCGCCAAATCGCTGCCGGACTACATCATGCGCTGGGTCGCCAGCCGCTTCATCGAGGACACCGAGACGCTGGAGGAACTGGGGATCATGACCAAGGAGGTTCGGGCCAAGCAGGAGGCGGAGACCTCCCAGCTCGGACTCGGGATCGCCACCGACACGGCCGGACCGGCCAACGGCGGTAACGGCCACTCAAAGCCGGGCAACGGCAGCGGCGCCGAGAAGGCGAAAGCAAGCGGCGGCGAGGCGGTCCCGGCAGCGGCGGCCTTCACCGAAACCCCACCGGTCGTCCCGGCCAAGATGTCCGGCCTCGACCTCGGCCCCGCCTGCGAGCAGTGCGGCGGCATGATGCAGCGCACCGGCAGTTGCTACACCTGTTCCTCATGCGGCAACAACACCGGCTGCGGCTGAGCCGTTAGACGGCCGATCCTGCCCCGGCAGGGGTAGACGGGATGGCGGGTGCGCCTCTGCGTGAATTGATACCCCAGCGCTGCGCGCTGGGGTAAATCTGGAGCGCGGCTTCGCCGCGCAGGAGCCGGATTGGCATTTCCGCCGCTTCGCGACATTCCCGCAGAGGCGCACCCGCCATCCCGTCAAGTCAATCGAGCTTCGATCCTCTCCTGGAGGCCTTGCTCGGCCCCGGGTCTCGTGAGCTTTTGAGAGCCCTGAGATCGGCGCGGATCCTGAGTCGTGCTGGTGATCGGGCAGCGAGGGAGGCTGGCCGTCCTGCAGGCGAATGTCGCGAAGCGGCGGAAATGCCAATCCGATTCCGCGCGGCCACAGGCCGCGCTCCTCATTCACCCCACGCGCATTGCGCGTGGGTCAATTCGACTGCAGGACGGCCAGCCTCCCTCGCCGGGGGATCGTGGAATCGGCCGTCTAGCTGAGGACGACTTCGGCGTTGTGGCGCGGGGTCTCGGTGATCGCGCGGCGGAAGATCCGTTCCGACTCTTGCTTGACGGGGCGGATCTCGCGGCGCTTGACCAACTCCTTCAAGACCACGGCCATCTCGAACTGGGCAAAGGAGGCGCCGAGGCAACGGCGGACGCCGCCGCCGAAGGGAATCCAGGTGTAGGTGCCCGGTGGGTTGTCTAGGAAGCGCTCGGGCAGGAAGCGGTCGGGCTCAGGGTAGATCTCCGGATTGCGGTGCACCAGATAGACGCACGGAGTGACCGAGACCCCGGCGGGCAGCTCATAGCCGGCGATCTCCACGGGCTCGGTGAGGCGGCGGATGACGATCGAGATCACCGGGCGCAGGCGCAGGGTCTCCTGAATCGTCGCCGTCAGGTACTGGTCCGAGCCGGCCTCGACCTCGTTGCGCAGGCGGTCGAGCTTCTCCGGATGGCGGCTGAGCCGCTCGACCGCCCAGGCGAGCGAGGTCGCCGTCGTCTCGTGGCCGGCGACGAGCAGGGTGAGCAGCTCGTCGCGCATCTCTTCGTCGCGCATCGGGCTGCCGTCCTCGTGGGTGGCGCCGACCAGCATCGAGAGGATGTCGTCGCGCTCCTCCAGGTTCCCGGCCCGTCGCCGCTCGGCGATCTCCCGGTAGATGAGGCGATCGACCCGGTCGATCCGTCGCCTGAAGGCCCCCAGCTTCCGGACCCGCCCCGGGCCGACCAGTAGCAGCGGAAGCAGGAGGCGGGGGTTGGTGGTGAGGTCGAGGAAATCGCGCAGGGCATCGCGCAGCTCAACCAGCTTCTCGGCCTCGCGGATGCCAAAGACGGTGCGCAGGATGATGTCCAGGGTTATCGCCTGCATCCGGGGGCGGAGCTGGTACGGGGTGCCGGTGGGCCAACGCTCGATCTCCTCGGCGGCGATCTCGCTCATCGTCTTCTCGTAGCCCTGCATCCGCTCGCCGTGAAATGGCGGCAAGAGCAAGCGACGCTGGGAGATGTGGGGCTTCTCGTCGAGGACGAGGATCGAGTTGCGGCCGAGGACCGGGGCGAGGATCTGGTTCCCCTCCCCGGCGTGGAAGACGCGAGGATCGCCGGTGAAAACCTGCTTTACGGCGTCGGGGTCGGCAAGCATCACCCAGGTCCCCTCGTAGGCGACCTTCAGTGTGAAGACATCGCCGTAACGCTCGTGGCAGGAGAAGAGCATCCGCCTCGCCTGTCGCGACCAGATCGCCGTCTGCACCGCCCGCGGCAGCGGCGGGCCGGGGGGAACGCGCCGCCGCGGCCGGGTGACCGCTTGCGGAGCCGTTGTCGTCGCTGCCTCCATACGCCTCTAGGCCGTGACGGTACACCTGCCGGTGCAACGCTCGTGTGAGATCCGTCCTTACATAACCGAAACTCGATATGGACCCGGCGCGCTGAATCGCATAGTCTGCCGCCCCGTCTTGGCACCTCCCCGGCTGCCACCGCGCATCGAGCACAGGATCCTTCGGGTCGCCTGCGGGCTACCGGGCGGGCTGAGCCGGGCGATCTTCGGAGCACCGCCACAGGTCGACGGGCAGGTGCTGGCGCGGGAGATGCAGGTGGTGGTGAAGCTGGCCAACCTCGCCCGCGACGACTCGGCGTCGGCCTACGGCAAGCTCACACCGGAGCAGGCGCGCGCCCGGATCCGCGCCAGCGCGGCCGCGGCCGCGGCTCCGCGACGACCTCAGCCGGTGGCCAGCGACCTCTCGATCCCGGGTCCGGCGGGGGCGATCCCGGCACGGTTCTACGAACCGCCGGGCTTGGGGCTGGAGAACCGGCCGCTGGTCGTCTACTTCCACGGCGGCGGCTGGACGATCGGCGACCTCGACACCTGCGACGGCGTCTGCCGCTTCCTCGCTCTCAATACCCCCGCCGCGGTGCTCTCGGTCGACTACCGCCTCGCCCCCGAGCACCCCTTCCCCGCGGCCGTCGAGGACGCCCTCGCCGCCTACCGCTGGGCGGCCGTCGACAACTCCAGGCTCGGCGTCGATTCCGGGCGGATCGCCGTTGCCGGCGACAGCGCAGGCGGCAACCTCGCCGCCGCGATCAGCCTGCTCGCCCGTGAAGGAAGCGATCCGCTTCCCGCGATGCAAGCGCTGATCTATCCCGTCACCGACGCCGTCGGCGGGCAGGCCTCACGCGACGAATTCGCCAAGGGGTTCCTCCTGGCGAAAGCGGACATGGACTGGTTCGAGCGCCACTACCTGCAGCCCGGCACCGACCATGCCGATCCCCGTGTCTCCGTGCTGCGGGCGACCGACCTCTCCGGGCTGCCCCCCGCCTACGTCACCACCGCCGGGTTCGACCCGCTGCGCGACGAGGGCGAGGCCTACGCCGAGCGCCTGCGGGAGGCCGGCGTGAAGGTGACGCTGCGCCGTCATCCCGGCCTGATCCACGGCTTCGCCAACATGACAGCGGTCAGCGAAGTCGCGAACGCGGCGATGCTGGAGCTGTCGGGCGCCCTTCGCACCGCTCTCAATTAATACCCCCTGGGGGTATTTGCTACGCTGCCTTGCAGATCCGTTGCCCACCACGGAGAGGCCGCATGGACGCCACCGCCCACGCCCACCACCACGATCACGAGATGCCCACCGAGGGAGCGGCGCTGACCGCGGTTGCGATCAGCGCGACCCTGCACTGCCTGACCGGCTGCGCGATCGGCGAGGTGGCCGGGATGGCGATCGGCACCGCGGCCGGATTCTCGAATCTCGGAACCGTCGTCCTCGCCGTCGCACTCGCCTTCCTCTTCGGCTACGGCCTGACCAGCCTGCCGCTGCTGCGGGCCGGCCTGGTCCTCTCGGCGGTGGTCCCGATCGCCCTCGCCTCGGACACGCTCAGCATCGCGACGATGGAGATCGTCGACAACGCGATCATCCTCGCCATCCCCGGCGCGATGGAGGCCGGCCTCGGCTCGCTGCTCTTCTGGGGCAGCCTCAGCTTCTCGCTGGTCGTCGCCGGAGCCTTCGCGGTCCCCGTCAACCGCTGGCTGATCGCCCGCGGCAGGGGACACGCCGTCGTTCACGAGACTGGCATCCACGGCGGGCCGCCGGTACGTGTGGTCGCCTACGTCGCCGCGGCGATGGGCGTCTTCGGCGCCGCTGTGCTGATCGCCGAGGCGGCCTCGTGAGCGATGCAGCCGAGACCCGCGGCTATACCGCCGAGAAGGACGCGGTCCTGAAGCGCCTGCGCCGGATCGAGGGTCAGGTGCGCGGAGTCGAGCGGATGGTCGAGGAGGATCGCTACTGCATCGACGTCGTCACGCAGGTCACCGCAATCCAGGCGGCGCTCGACAAGGTCGCGCTCGAGCTGCTCTCAGACCACGCCGCGCACTGCGTCGTCGGCGCCGCCAAGGCGGACCAGCCCCAGCGCACCGAGGAGCTGATGAGGGCGGTGCGGCGCCTACTGCGCCACGGGTAAGGCTCTACTCATACTGCAGCGCCCGCAGCACATCGAGCCGAGAGGCGCGCCTCGCCGGCGGGATAGCGGCAAGCACACCCGCAAAGGCGGCGAAGATCAGCATCGCGATCAGCTGGCCGATCGGGTATGAGAGGGCAAAGCCTTCGTCCTTCAGCGGCTGCGCGATCAACGCCGCGAAGATCACCCCGATCACCATTCCCAACAGCGCCCCGATCAGCGCCGTGATCACCGCCTCGTAGCGGATCATCGTCCGCACCTGGCGCCGCGACATGCCGATCGCCCGCAGCATGCCGAGCTCCCGCGTGCGCTCGTGGATCGAGAGCGCCAGCGTGTTGGCGATGCCGAAGAGGGAGACAATCACGGCCAGAGCCAGCAAGGCGTAGATCAGGCCGAGCAACTGGTTGATCTGTTCTTCCTGGTTTTCCTTCAGTTCCTGCTGGTTGCGCACCTCGACCACGGGGAACTCGCGGTCCATCGTCTTGATCAAGGCCTCTTGAACCTTTTCAGCGTTCGCGCGCGGCGCCAGCTTGACGAAGTCGAAGACGTCGTCGCTCTGGTCGAATGCCCGTGCCATCAGGGCCTGGGTGACAATCGCCGAGCCGAGCAGTTCCGCCTTGTCTTCGAACTCACCGACGACCGTGAGTTTGGGCCGAGCGCCGATCTGGGTCAGGAAGCGGACCTCGTCGCCTCGTTCGAGGTCGTTGTCGGAGGCGAGGGACTTGTCGACGATCACCTCGCGGTCGGTGAGCCGTCGCAACGTCTCCGGCCCGCCCTCAGTCCAGTCGATCGTCAGCACGGCGTCGGCATCGGGCGCTAGCGCCGAGACGCGCTTCTTGCCTCCCCCGTCAAGCACTTTCGCCTGCGCGGCACGCACCGTCGAGATCAAGGCGACGCCGGGCACCTGGCGGGCGGCGTCGGCGGCGCGCGGTGAAATCGGCGAGAAGCCGTCGGAGTTCTGCAGCACCAGCTCCCCCTGGAAGCTCTCGTCGACCGCAGTCGCGATCGAGCTCTTGATGCCGGCGGCAAAGACGGTGACAAAGGCGACGACGGCGAGGCCGATCATCAGCGCCGCCGCGGTGACCGCGGTGCGGGCCGGGTTGCGCTGCGTGTTCTCGCGGGCGAGGCGGCCGGTGAGGCGGCGCAGCATCTCGAGCGGCCGTCCGGCAAGGGAAGCCAGCGGCCGCACGAGGCGGGGGCTGAAGAGCGAGACACCGAGCAGCACGGCGACCGCGCCGGCGCCCATCAGGCCAGCGGCAGAGCCGCCGCTGGCGCTGCCGAACAGTCCGGCCAGGACCATCCCCAGCCCCACCACCCCGAGCAGGACGGCGAGCACCGCGACGACGATCCCGCGCCGGCGGCTCTGCGGCAGCTCCAGCGCCAGGAGCGCGGCGATCGGCGGCACACGGGTCGCCCGCAGCGCCGGGATGAAGGAGGAGATCAGGGTGACACCGATCCCGATCAGCAGCGAGACGACGATCGTGCGGTCCTTCGTCACCAGCGAGGTGGTCGGCAGGTCGATCCCGATCGCGACGAAAAGGCCGTTGAGGCCGACGGCGATCGCGTAGCCGCCGGCCAGGCCAAGCAGGGCACCGAGGATGCCTATCGCCAGCGCCTCGACCACGACAGAGCTGAGGATCTGACCCCGGCCGGCGCCGAGCGTGCGCAGCATGCCGAACTCTTTGATCCTCTGGGCGACCGTGATCGAGAAGGTGTTGAAGATCAGGAAGGCGCCGACGAAGAGCGCGACGAAGGCGAAGACCAGGAGCGCGATCCGCAGGAAGCCGATGTCTTCGCGGATTTGGTCGGAGTTTCGTTCCGCGTTCTGCTTGGCGGTCTCGACCAGCAGCGACGGGGGAGTGACCGCCCGCACCCCTCGCTGTAGGGCGGTTTCGGAGGCACCCTCATCGGCCGCGACCAGGACCTGGTCGAATTCGCCACGCTTGTCGGTGATCCGCTGCGCCTCGGGCAGGATCAGCCCGGCGATGCTGGCGCCGCCCCAGGAGGCTTCGCCCAGCTTGGTCAGGCCTACGATGCGGTAGGCGGCGACGCGTTCGACGGAGGCAAGCTTGAGCTTGTCGCCGATCCCTAGCCCGGCCTCTTCGGCGGCACTCTGGTCGAGCGAGGCCTCCTTGGCATCGCGCGGGGGGCGACCCTCGACGTAGGTCTGCGTTTCGAGGTCCTCCGGCAGCACCGAGGTGATGAACTTGGGCGCGAACTGGGTGCCGATTTCCTCGTTTTCGGCGTCGAAAAAGGCGCCCGGCGTAAAGATCTGGCCGGTCGCCGAGCGCACCCCCGGCACCCGCTCCACCTTCGGCAGCACAGCGGCGCTGAAGCTGGGTATCTCGCCGCTTTCCTGACGGACCTCCTCTTTTGCCGTGATCACGACGCTCGTCTTCGCCAACGAGTCTTCGAAGATTTCGTCGAAGGCGGCGAAGGTGGTGTCGGTGAGGATGTAGGTGCCGGCGACGAAGGCGACGCCGATCACGACCGCGAGGATCGTCGTCAGGGCGCGAATGCGGCGCGCCCAGAGGCTCTTGAGGGCGAGGCCGGTCACAGGTGGCCCGTCAGTCGATCGTCTTCATCAGCTCGATCACCTCGTCGGTCGAGCCGGGAGCGGCGTCGTGGACGACCTTGCCGTCGCGGAGGGTGATCAGCCGGTCGGCGTGGGCGGCCGCGGCCGGGTCGTGGGTGACCATGATCACCGTCTGGCCGAACTCGTCGACCGCCTGCCGCAACAGGCGCAGCACGTCGCCGCTGGCTTTCGAGTCGAGGTTTCCGGTCGGCTCGTCGGCGAAGACCACGGCCGGTTTGGAGACGAGGGCGCGGGCGACGGCGACCCGTTGCTGCTGGCCGCCGGAGAGCTCCGCCGGACGATGGGTGCGGCGATCCTCGAGGCCGACGGTGCGAACCAGCTGGTCCAGCCAGGCGGCGTCGGGCTTACGGCCTGCGATCGAGAGCGGCAGCACCAGGTTCTCCTCGGCGGTGAGGACCGGCAGCAGGTTGAAGAACTGGAAGACGAAGCCGAGCTTGTCGCGGCGCAGCTTGGTCAGCGCACCGTCGTCCAGAGCGGTGATCTCCTCGCCGTCGAGGACGACCTTCCCCGACGTCGGCTTATCGAGGCCGGCGAGGATGTGCATCAGGGTCGACTTGCCGGACCCCGACGGGCCCATGATCGCGGTGAAGCGGCCCGCCTCGAAGCCGGTGCTGACGCCGACCAGCGCGTCGACCGCGGCCTCGCCCTCGCCGTAGCGGCGCGATACATCCGTTGCCGTCACTACCTGCCCGTTCTGGCTCACAGGTCGCACCGTATCGATCTCCATTGCTCGAGGGGCCTATCCCGGTAGGGCTTCCACTTAACTTTTTCCGAAGACAGCTCGTCGCTGTCGGCGAGCGTCGTCGCGGAAAAAGTACAAGACGTTCCAGCCCTACCGGGATAGGCCCTAATAGCCTGGCAGCGAAATGGCTCTCGCAGATGAATTCGACGGGTTGCTGGTCGATCTCGACGGGGTCGTCTGGGTCGGGCGCGAGATGGTGCCGGGATCGGTGGAGGCGCTGCGGGAGCTGTTGGATGCGGGCGTGGAGATTGTCTTCGTTACGAACAACCCGGGCAAGCCGGCGTCCACGTACGCAGAGCGCTTGCGTGAAGCCGGGATTCCGGTGCCCGACGATCGCATCGTCACCGCTGGCGAAGCGACGGCCAGCATCGCGGCTGAGCGTGCGGGGACGGGCGGCACCGCGTTCGTAGTCGGCGCCCCGGCCTTCCACGAGACGGTCGCCGCCGCCGGCCTGCAACTGCTCGACGGCGAGGCCGGGCGTGAGGCGGACGTCGTCCTCGTCTCCGGCCATCGTGGCTTCGACTATGACGAGCTGCTGACCGCAACCCTGGCGCTGCAGCGGGGGGCCGCCCTTTTCGCCACCAGTCACGACCCCACCCTGCCGATGCCGGGGGGTGCCTGGCCGGGGACGGGAGCCGTCCTCGCCGCGGTGGAGACGGCGAGCGGCGCGACGGCGGAGATCGGTGGCAAGCCGGAGCCGCATCTGTTCGAGCTGGCCCGCGAGCGGATCGCCGTGGCGAAGCGGGTGGCGATGGTCGGCGACCGCGTCTCCTCCGACATCGAGGGAGGCCGCCGGGCCGGCCTGGAGACCATCCTCGTGTTGAGCGGCGCGACCACCCCCGAGCAAGCTGAGAACGCCATGCCCACGCCGGACCACGTCGTCCGGGATCTCGCCGCCCTGGCGCAACCGTGAGCGCGACGGCGACGCCACCGGCGGCGGTGGCGCGACCGGGGGTGGCGTTCGTCGGAGTCTTCGCCGTCACCTTCTCCGGGCTGGTCGCGGTTGGGGCCGTGCTGCCCGTCCTGCCTCGCTATGTGCACGGCCCGCTCGACGGGGGCAACATCGCCGTCGGCATCGTCATCGGCTCCTACGCGGTCACCGGCCTCCTCCTGCGCCCGCTCGCCGGCCGCCTCGCCGACCGCCGTGGTCGCAAGCCCGCGGTCCTGCTCGGCTCGGTCCTCGTCGCCATCGCCGGCTTCCTCTACCTGCTGCCTTTGGGAGTGGCCGGCCTGATCGGCGCCCGCCTGATACTCGGTGCCGGCGAGGGCACGGTCTTCACCGCGGGCTCGGCCTGGATCGTCGACATCGCGCCCCCCGAACGCCGCGGCCGGGTGATCGGCCTCTACGGGCTGGCTGTCTGGTCCGGGCTCAGCATCGGGCCACTTGTCGGCGAGCTGCTCCTCCACGCTTCCGGCTACACCGCGGTCTGGCTCTTCGCCGGGATCGCGCCGTTGGTGGGGGCCCTGATCGCGACGCGATTGCCGGACCCGTTCCACCCCAAGCCCGCCGAGGACGAGCACCACCCGTTGATCGCTCCGGAGGCGGTGAGGCCCGGCATCGCGCTCGCCCTCGGCTCGCTCGGCTACGCGACCGTCGCCTCCTTCGTCGTCCTCCACCTCGACCAGCGGGGCGTCGGTCACGGGGCGGTCGTCTTCGGCGTGTTCGCGACGATGGTCGTCCTCACCCGCCTGGTCGGCGGCGACCTCCCCGACCGGATCGGTCCGGCCCGAGTCGCCGCCGTGGCCGCCGTCGTCGAGGCGATCGGGCTGGTCACGATGGGCGTCGCTCACAGCCTCGGCATCGCCATCGCCGGTGCGATGGCGATGGGCGCCGCGTTCTCGCTGCTCTACCCCTCGCTCTCGCTGATCGTCGTCGACCGCGTTCCCGAGACCAGACGTGGCGCCGCGCTGGGCACCTTCACCGCCTTCTTCGACGCCGGCATCGGCTTCGGCGCCCCGCTGGCCGGCGTCGCGGTCGTCCTCACCGACTACGAGGGCGCCTTCCTCTTCGCCGCCGTCATCGCCCTCGTCTCCTCGGCAACCATCGTCCTGGCGATCTCCCACCGCGGCCGCTCCCTACCCCCCACCACCCACAGACGTGCCCCAAGTTAGGTACCCATATGGCCCTCTATGTTGAGGCACGTCCTCCGGTCAGGGGCGTTCGGCGATGAGGAGCGCCTGGGCGGCGCGGCCGATGCGGCCGCGTTCGTCAGACAGCACGGACTCGGCGGTTCCCACCCCGTTCGATTGCGGCAGGGTGACGGCATCGACGCAGACCCACTCTCCCTCGGGCATCCGCTCGAGGTAGACGCTGAGGTCGACGTTGATGAAGACGTAGCGGCGCCAGTCGAGCACGGCGCTGATCCCGTTGCCGACGTCAGCCGCAACCAGGGTCCGCTGCAACGGCGTCGGCTCCTCGCCGGCGACAAGCCGGCAGCCCATCCGCATCCAGACGGTCGCCGGCCCCGGCTCTCGGAAGCCGCCACCGACCGACCGCCACTCCATCGCCGTGTGGTAGCCGACGTCCTGGCCGGTCGAGAAGAACTCAGGCCTCCCGCCTTCCTCGGGCCCTGGGGGCGCCGGGGGCGTCGTGAGCACATCGTCCGGAATCTCAATCTCCCCGCTCCGGATTCGCCAGGCCCGAGCCTTCATCAGCTCCCCCTCCTCGCCGGAGAGAGTCGCCTCGATCATCTGCACCGAGCGCCCAGGGCGCACGAGCTCCGCCCCAACCCGAACCGGCCCGATAGGCACCGGCCGCAGGATCTCCAACGTGACCCGAGCGACCTGAAACCCCTCACCCCCCTCGACCCTTTCAATCTCTCGCCCCAGCAAAGCTGACGGGGGTCCGGCATGCTGGGCGCCCGGGTCCCAAGGACCCCGGGTCAGCTCAGTGGCGACGAACCCATCATCAGCTGCCGAGTAGAACGCTTCTTCGGTCACGGCGGCGAATCGTAAGGGCGGTAGGAGTCGTCTTGCCAGAGCCTCGCGAAGCGGCGCACCGGCGAGAGATTCCAGCCGCGAAGCGGCACCAACATCATGAGCGAGCGCAGCGAGCGAATCCAGGCTCTGGCGAGGCGACTCCTACCGCCCTCTACGCTCTGACTATGGAGAAATTGAAGAAGTCAGACGAGCAGTGGCGCGAGCAGCTGACTCCCGAGCAGTACGAGGTGACCCGCAAGGCCGGGACCGAGCGCGCCTTCACCGGACCGTACGTCGACGAGAAGAGCGAGGGGATGTACCGCTGCGTCTGCTGCGGCACCGAGCTGTTCTCCTCCGACACCAAGTTCGACTCTGGCACCGGCTGGCCCAGCTTCACCGAGCCGGCCAACCTCGAGCACGTCGAGCTGCGGCCGGACAACAGCCTGCTGATGCGCCGCACCGAGGTCGTCTGCAAGCACTGCGACGCCCATCTGGGGCACGTCTTCGACGACGGGCCCGGCCCCAACGGCCAGCGCTACTGCATCAACGGCTGCGCGCTGCAGCTCGACAAGACCTAAGCCGCCCCCGGACGCGAAGCGGAGGAGGCGGCGCTTTGTCTATTTAACTCCGCCGCCCGCGCCCAGGTAGCTGAAGCGCACGGCGAGGGCGACCGCCTCGGTCCTCGTATCGACCTCGAGCTTGGCGATCGCGTTGCGCACGTGGGTGTGCACGGTCGCCGGGCTGAGGCCGAGGCGCTCGGCGATCTCTTTCACCCGCAGCCCCTCGGCGAGCAGCTCGAGGATCTGACGCTCGCGGGGCGAGAGATCGAGCAGTTTCTCCACCTCCGACGGCTTGCCGCCGGCGAAATCGCCGCCGAGGAAGGTGCCGCCGCCGGTAACCGCTTTGACCGCCCGGGCGATGTCCTCGGCCGGGGCCGACTTGAGCACGTAGCCGGAGGCACCGGCTCGCAGGGCCAGTGCCAACAGGTCCGGCTGGGCGTGCGCGGTGAAGATGATCACTTTGGTCCGGGGCCGGACCTTGAGCACCTCCTTCGTCGCCTCGATCCCGTCGCGTTTGGGCAGCTCGACGTCGATGATCAGGACGTCGGGTTCGAGCTCTTTGACCACGTCGACGACATCGCGGCCATTGGAGGCCTCGCCGACGATCTGCAGCGCGTTCGAGTTGACCATCCGCGATTTGATTGCATCGCGGACGATCTCGTGGTCGTCGCAGAGGACGACGCGTTTAGCGTCGCGGACGGAGGCGCTCATGCAGATGCAATCCTCTCAGGTGAGCCATACGAATACAAAATATTGGGTAGCGAGAATCCGCCTTCCCGATCCTGCCTGTTCTCAATCAGCGCAATCATCGTCCGTCCGACGGCTACGGCCGTCCCGTTGAGCGTGTGTACCGCTTGGATTGCTTCGTTATCGGCAGACCGATACCGACAATTGAGACGACGGGCTTGGTAATCCGTGGTATTCGAGCATGAGGTCAGCTCGCGGTAGCGCTCTTGGCTCGGAATCCACGCCTCGCAGTCGTACTTCTTCGCTGCCGGGGCGCCGAGATCGCCGACGGCGACGTTGACGACCCGGTAGGGAATCTCCAGCTCCGTGAGGATGCGCTCCTCGATCGCCAGCAACCGCTCGTGCTCAGCGGCGGACTCCGACGGTTCGACGAACGAGAACATCTCGACCTTGTCGAACTGGTGGACGCGGAAGATGCCGCGCGTATCGCGACCGGCGGCCCCGGCCTCGCGGCGAAAGCAGGGGGAGAAGCCGGCGTAGCGCAGCGGCAACCGCTCGGCGTCGAGGATCTCGTCCGCGTGCAACCCGGCCAGCGCGACCTCCGAGGTGCCGACGAGGAAGAGGTCGTCCTTGGGCACTTCGTAGATCTGGTCGCGATCGCCGGGTAGGAAGCCGGTCCCGTAGAGGGCCTCTTCGCGGACCAGGACCGGCGGTACCACCGGCTCGTGCCCCTCGCCCCGGACCAGGTCGAGTGCGAAGCGGACCAGCGCCAGCTCGAGTAGGACCAGGTCGCCCTTCAGATAGGCAAAGCGCGATCCGGAGAGCCGCGCCGCCGACTCCATGTCGATCAGACCCAGCTCGGTGCCGATCTCGAGATGGTCGCGCGGCTCGAAGTCGAAGCTGGGGCGCTCGCCGACCTCGCGCAGGACGACGGCGTCCTCCTCGGTCATTCCATCGGGAGCGTCCGGATCGGGCAGGTTCGGCAGTGCGCCTGCGACCCGGGCCAGATCGGCTTCAACCTCTTCCAGCTCGGCTTTGCCCGCCTCGATGCGCTCCTTCAGCCGTTGCACGGCCTCCATCTGCTCCGCCGCGTCCTCGCCGCGTCCTTTCGCTTCGCCGATCTGCTTGGAGAGCGTCTTGCGCTCGGCCTGAGCGCCCTCGATCTCGGGCAGCAGCTCGCGCCGGCGCGCGTCGAGCGCCAGCAGCGCGTCGACTTCCTCAGCGGCACCGCGACGGGCAAGCGCCTGCTTGATCCGCTCGGGGTCGGAGCGGATCAGCTTCAGGTCGAGCATCGGAGATGCCGACTAGGGGGCGGGCTGATTGCCGGGGCGCGGCGATTCTTCGGCTTCGTCGCCCGCGTACTTGGCGACAAAGCGGGCCAGCGCTTCCGCGTCGGAGCCGACCACGATGTTCTGGGGCATGATCGCCCCGGAGAAGCCGCCGTTCTGGATCGCGAAGAGAGCATCGTCGTAGCTCTCGGTTCGCTGGTCGAGGTTGGGCCCCTGCGAGCGAGCGCTGCGATTCCCGCTTCCCTGCGTACCGGCGGCGCTCAGAGTGTGGCAGCCGCTGCAGTGGGTGGCAAAGAGCACCGTCCCGTTGTAGTCGGGGTCGTCCTTGGAGACCGAGAGGCCCTCTTCGCCGAAGCCACAGGCGGCCAGGGCAAGCGCGGCCACGACGGCCAGGGCGATTGCTAGTACAGGTCGCACGCGGCGCGCATCATATTGTCCTGCTGAGATGTCCGACTCCCAGCCATGAGTCCACCCGACCCCGCCAGCTTCCGTGCCGCGATGGGGACACTGCCCACCGGCGTGACCGTCGTGGCCGCTTCCGGGCCCGATGGGCCGGCGGGAGCAACCGCCAACGCGGTCTGCTCGCTCTCGATCGAGCCGATGCTGATGCTGGCCTGCCTCGACCGGGGATCGCGGACGCTGCTCGCCGTGCAGGCGGCCAACCGCTTCGGGATCAGCGTCCTGCATGCCGGCCAGGAGCCGATCGCCCGCGCCTTCGCCACCAAGGCGCCGGTGGCCGACAAGTGGGAGGGGGTCGAGTGGAGCGAGCACGACGGAGTCCCCGCGATCGACGACGCCCTCGCCTTCGTCGCCTGCGACCTGCGCGACGTGATCGCCGGCGGCGACCACGTGATCGTCACCGGCGAGGTCACCGCCCTCGAGACGAGCGAGGGCGACCCGCTCGTCTTCCACGACGGCGAGTACCGGCCGCTGGGCTGACGCCCGCCTTTCTTGCAGCTAGCCGTGAGAAGAGCGCCAATCGCAACCCGTGGCGTTCGCAAGAGCCCGGCAGACCTCGTGCATCCGCTTGCCGGCCAGACTGGTGATCCGCTCGCCGAGAAAGGCTTGCGGGAAGGTGTAGACGTTGTCCAGGCTGACTACGCAGTCCCTCGCCATCCCGTCAGCGGGACCGAGGTGGACCTCGGTCGGGATGTCGCGGATCGTGCTGGTCAGAAGGGCGACGGTCACGCTGCGTAAAACCGGGACCGCCTCATCGCGGGTGAGCACCAGAGAAGGGCGCTTCCCCAGCTCGGGATGCTCGAGCCAGCAGATGTCGCCGCGCCTCACCAAGGCTCTTTCCGGATCGCTTCCTTAACGGCGGCTTCCGCCCACCTCAGCTCCTCGTCGGTCTGGGGCATCCGTTCGTACCCCTCCACAATCTGGCGACTGATCTCGGCTTCCTCCTCATCGAACAAGTACGCATTGATCGCGTCGCGGATAAGCGCCGAGCGCGAGCGACCCTCCCGCGCCGCCCGCTCGTCGAGGCGTCGCAACAACTCCTCGTTGAGCTGAACCAGGGTCTGCGTCCTCGACATTGGCCATATGGTATCCAATGGTCCGGTGGCAATCGCCATTCACATCGACAAGTCCCTGGCGGGCCGAATCCCTCCCCAGCTGACCGGGTCCGGCGCAACAAATGCCCGCTCAATGCGGGCGAATCGGAGTTGAAGTCGGCTCTAGCCGGCGCGGTGGCAGACGGCCTCGACGTTGTTGCCGTCGGGGTCGAGGATGAAGGCGCCGTAGTAGCCGGGGTGGTAGATCGGGCGCAGGCCCGGAGCGCCGTTGTCGGTCCCGCCGGCTGCGAGGGACGCGGCGTGGAACGCATCGACCCCCTCGGCGTCGCGCACCCCGAAGGCGACGTGGGCGCCGCTCACGGCCGGCCGGCCACGGGCGTGGATCCAGAAGAAGGGCTTGGGCCCGTGCTCGGTCTCCTTGCCGAAGCCGATGGCTCCCTCGAACTCCATCATCAACCCGATCCCGAGCGGCTCCAGCGCCTTTTCATAGAACACTTTGCTGCGCTCGAGATCGCTTACCTCGATGCCTACATGGTCGAGCATGCGCGCAGCCTACCTCGACGCTCAAAAAGCGCCGCTGGTGCCGGCGGCCCTCAGGGCGAGAAAGAGGATCACGCCGCAACTGACGGCCATGATGCCCATCTCGCGGCGGACTATCGCAAGGGCAAGGGACTCCTGGTGAGCGGCCGGAAGCGATTCGAAGTCGACGTCCCCCAGCTCGCGCTGGGCGGCGCCGGCGCGGGCTCCCTCGGCGAGAAAGGAAACGACGAGGGGCAGGATCCCGTAGAGGTAATGCAGGTTGTCGGGGGGTTCGTGATTGGTGAGGACGAGCAGGCCGCCGAGCATCGCCTGGATGAAGACGGAAACCTGGGCGGCCCGCAGCAGGTACCAGAAGGGGATCGAGGAGCGGGAACGCAGCCAGGCAACGCCACCGACGGCGAAGGCTGCGAGGTTGAGTGCGATCAGCGCACAACCGACGACGAGGTGGACCTCCGGCATCGACTATTTCCGCCCGAAAGGGTCGGGATTCGGCTTGCTGATGCGGAAAATCACTATGTAGCAAGTTGTCACAAGGTGGGTGTATAACAGCGGTTACAGGCGACGACGGCGCGGCGCGAGGTGCCCGCCGGAACGGCCGCCGCACCTCCCACTCTCCCACCCATGCTCAAGTCCTATCTACCGATACTCGTCTTCGCCCTGCTCGGCCTCGGCGTCGGCGGCGCCTTGGTGATGCTCAACCACGTGATCGGGCCGAAGCGCTCGCACGGCCAGACCGAGGCGGCACGTCGCCAGGGCGAGGCGTATGAGTCCGGCATCCCGGTCGAGCCGTCTCACAACCTCCGCTTCGGCGTCAGCTTCTACCTGATCGCGATGCTGTTCATCCTCTTCGACATAGAGGTCGTCTTCCTCTATCCGGTCGGCGTCATCCTCAAGGACGCTGACAGCGTCTTCATCCTCGGCGAGCTGATCACCTTCGTCGTCCTGCTGATGGTCGCCTTCGTCTACGTCTGGCGAAAGGGTGCGCTGAATTGGAAGTAGAGCGACAGACGATGCGCGACCGGCAGCTGCGCGCCCGCGACATGCTGCGCGGCAACCTCGAGGGCGAGGAGCTGGAGCGCTTCGTCGAGGAAAAAGTCGTGATGACCAACTTCGAGAAGCTGCTCAACTGGGGCCGGGCAAACTCATGCTTCCCGCTCACCTTCGGCCTTGCCTGCTGCGCGATCGAGGCGCCGATCGCGATCGTCGGAAGCCCCCGCTACGACCTCGCCCGCTTCGGCGCCGAGGCGCTGCGCGCCTCCCCCCGCCAGGCGGACCTGATCATCCTCTCGGGCCGGGTCTCGATCAAAATGGCGCCGGTCGTCCGCCGCCTCTACGACCAGATGCTGGAGCCGAAATGGGCGATCTCGATGGGCGCCTGCTCCTCCAGCGGCGGCATGTTCTCCAACTACGCCGTGGTCCAGGGCGCCGACAAGTTCATGCCGATCGACCTCCACATCCCCGGCTGCCCACCGCGGCCGGAGGCCGTCCTCTACGGCTTCACCAAGCTGCAGCACAAGATCATGGGCAACCCCGACCAGGGCTGGCGCCAGCGCTACAGCGCCGCCGGCACCGAGGAGTGGGCGCGTGGCGGCCCGCGCAGCGAGCCGAGCCCCGAGGCGGCGGAAGCGTATGAAGAGGCCCGGGGGCTGATCCGTGCCTGATGCCCCCGGACTGGAGCTGATCCGGGGGGAGATCGAGCAGGACCACCCCGGCGCGGTGCTCGACACCAGCTTCGACCGCAACCAGCCCGCGCTGGTCGTCGACCCGGCGCAGATCCTCGCGGTGCTCGCCTGGCTGCGCGACGCGCCGGGCCAGGGCTACCGCTTCCTCTCCAGCCTGCACGCCGCCGACTACCTGCCGGCGGATCCTCGCTTCGCGGTCCATTACGAGCTGCTCAACCGCGACCGGGTCGAGCGCTTGAGGATCAAAGCGATGCTCGCCGACCCAGGTGAGGGCGCCCTGCCCGAGATCGACTCGTGCGTCGAGCTCTTCCCCACCGCCGAGTTCCAGGAGCGCGAGGCTTACGACTTCTTCGGCATCGTCTTCAAGGGCCATCCCGATATGACGCGGATCCTGCTGCCCGACGACTACGTCGGCTGGCCCCAGCGCCGCGATTTCCCGGTCGGCGGCGAGCCCGTCACCTTCACCTACAACGAGCGGAACTATGGCTGAGATCGGGCAGACCACCGGCATGCCCGACCTCGACACCGAGCTGATGACGATCAACATCGGGCCGCACCACCCGGCGACGCACGGGGTGCTGCGCCTCGTCGTCGACCTCGAGGGCGAGGTCGTGCGCGACCTCAAGCCGGTGATCGGCTACGTCCACACCGGAATCGAAAAGTCCTGCGAGGACAAGAGCTACTGGAAGGTCATCCCCTTCGTCGAGCGGATGGACTACGTCTCCTACTTCTTCCAGATGGAGGCCTTCTGCGGCGCGGTCGAGCGCCTGGTCGGGCTCGAGATCCCGCCCCGCGCCAAGTACCTGCGGACGATCTTCCTCGAGCTCAACCGGATCCACTCCCACCTGGTCTGGTTGGGGACGACGGCGCTCGACCTCGGCGCGGTCTCGATGCTCTGGTACTGCTTCCGCGAGCGCGACCGCATCCTCGACCTGTTCGAGATGGCGACCGGGCAGCGGATGCACACCCGCTACTTCCAGGTCGGCGGCGTAATCGAGGACATCCCCCTCGGCTTCGAGGCGAAGCTGCGCCAGTTCGTCGCCGACATGCCGGTCAGGGTCGGCCAGTACCAGGCGCTGCTCGACCGCAACGAGGTCTTCCTCTCGCGGACCAAGGACGTCGGCATCGTCTCGCGGGAGCGGCTGCTGGAGCTGGGCGTAACGGGGCCGCTGCTGCGCGCCGCCGGCGAGCCCTGGGACCTGCGCAAGGCCTTCGACTACCTCGCCTACCCGGAGATGGATTTCAAGATCCCGGTCGGCACCGTGGGCGACAACTACGACCGCTACCGGGTGCGGGTGGCGGAGATGGTCGAGTCGGTGCGGATCATCGAGCAGGCGCTCGACGGGCTGCCGGACGGGCCGTTCATCGCCGACGACCGCAAGTACGTGCTGCCGCCGCGCTCGGAGCTCTCGACCTCGATGGAGTCGCTGATCCACCACTTCAAGCTCGTCACCGAGGGCTACCGGGTCGACCCCGGCGAGGTCTACTACGCGATCGAGTCGCCGCGCGGCGAGCTCGGCTGCTTCGTCCTCGCCGACGGCTCCTCGAAGCCTGCCCGGGTCCATTTCCGCGATCCCTCCTTCGTCAACCTGCAGGCGTTCAGGGACATGTCGCTGAACGGCTACGTCGCCGACATGATCGCCAGCCTCGGCATGCTCGACCCGATCCTGGGCGGTGTCGACAGGTGAGCGATTTCCCCGTCGATCGCGCGGTCAGCGAAGGGCGCGTCCCCGACCGCAGCCCCGAGGCGATCCCCGAGCTGCACGAAGTCGAGTGCCCGCCGGAGCTGCGCGAGCGGATCGAGACGCTGATCGGCCGCTACCCGGACAAGCACTCGGTCTCGATCCCGGCGCTCTGGGCGGTGCAGCGGCTCTATGGGTGGTGCACGCCGGAGGGGATCCGGCAGGCCGCCGCGGTGATGCGGGTGACGCCCGCCTATCTGGAGTCGGTGGCGTCGTTCTACGACCTGCTGCACACCGAGCCGGTCGGCTCCTACAAAGTCGCCGTCTGCACCAACATCAGCTGCTGGATGCGCGGCGGCGACGAGCTGCTCGACGCCTTCCGCGCCGCCGCCGACGGCGCCGACGACGTCTTCGTCACCGGCTTCGAGTGCCTCGGTGCCTGCGACATCGCCCCGATGGCCTCGATCGACGAGCGTTACTTCGGCCCGCTGGAGGCAGCGGAGGCGACGACGGCGATCGAGCAGCTGCTGGCGGGCGAGGACGTGCTGCCCGCGAAAGCCCTGGAGAAACGACCGCTGGCAGGTGACGCCGGTGCCTGAGACGCGCGTCCTGCTCGAGCACGCCGAGGATCCGGCGTTGCGCACCCTCGCCGGCTACAAGAGTTACGGCGGCTACGCGACCCTGGAGAAGGCCTACCGCGAGCTGGAGGCCGACGAGATCCTCAAGGAGCTCGAAGACTCCGGCCTGCGCGGGCGCGGCGGCGCCGGCTTCTCGATGGGCAAAAAGGCCTCCTTCCTGCCGCGCGGCGACATGGCCAAGTACCTCTGCTGCAACGCGGATGAGTCCGAGCCCGGCGCCTTCAAGGACCGGGAGCTGATGCAGCGCAACCCGCACCAGCTGATCGAGGGGATCGCGATCGCCGCGATCGCCGCCGGCGCCGGCCACGCCTTCATCTTCATCCGCGGCGAGTACGACCTGCAGGCCGACATCCTCGATGCCGCGGTCGCCGAAGCCTACGAGGGGGGCTATCTCGGCAAAGACATCCTCGGCAGCCGCCACGACCTCGAGCTGATCGTCCACCGCGGCGCCGGCGCCTACATCTGCGGCGAGGAGACGGCGCTGCTCGACGCGCTCGAGGGCAAGCGCGGCAACCCGCGGCTGAAGCCGCCCTTCCCCGCGGTGCAGGGCCTCTACGGCGGGCCGACCCTGATCAACAACGTCGAGACCCTCTCCAACGTGCCGCGGATCGTCGCCCACGGCGCCGACTGGTTCAAAGGCTTCGGCACCGGGCAGTCGCCGGGGACCAAGGTGGTCTCGGTCTCCGGCGGCGTGCGGCGCCCCGGCAACTTCGAGGTCGAGCTGGGGATCCCGACCCGCGAGCTGATCTACGACCTCGCCGGCGGTCCGCTGGAGGGACGCGAGATCAAGGCCTTCTACCCGGGCGGGTCCTCCTCCCCGGTCCTTACCGCCGAGGAGGGCATGGATCTTCCCTACAGCTTCGAGGCGATGGCCGAAGCCGGCTCGATGCTGGGCTCGGGCTCGATCATCGTCGCCGACGACAGCGTCTCTATCCCGCACATGGCGCTGCGCACGGCTCGCTTCTACCACCACGAGTCCTGCGGCAAGTGCACCCCATGCCGCGAGGGCACCAACTGGACGGTGAAGATGCTGGAACGGGTCGTGCGCGGCGAGGCGACCCCGATGGACCTCGACATCATCAGCTCGGTCCAGGAAAACATCATGGGCCACTGCCTCTGCGTGCTCGGCGACTCGATGGCGATGCCGGTCAGCGCGATGGTGAAAAAGTTCAGGCCAGAGTTCGAAGACGTAATCGCCAGCGCCGCGGAGGCGAGCCCGATCGCCGCTGTACAGGGCGTGCCCGAGACTCTGGGGGCTGCGACGTGAGCCGCGAGGTGGCGCTGATCATCGACGGTCGGGAGGTGAGCGCGACCGAGGGCGAGATGCTCCACGACGCGGCCAAGCGCGGCGACGTCGAGATCCCGGTCTTCTGTTACGAGCCCAAACTCGGCGACCCGGTCGGCGCCTGCCGCATGTGCCTGGTCGAGATCGAGGGGATCCCGAAACTGCAGACCTCCTGCTCGACCCCGGTCCGCGATGGCATGGTCGTCCACACCCGCACCGAGCAGGTCAAGCACGCGCAGAGCGCCGTGGTCGAGTTCCTGCTCGTCAACCACCCGCTGGACTGCCCCGTCTGCGACAAAGGCGGCGAGTGCCCGCTGCAGGACATCACGCAGGGCTGGGGTCCGGGCAAGAGCCGCATGACCGACCAGAAGCGGCACTTCGAGAAGCCGATCGAGCTCTCCCCTCTGGTCGCGATCGACCGCGAGCGCTGCATCCTCTGCTACCGCTGTGTGCGCTTCAGCCAGGAGATCTCCGAGGACTCCCAGCTGCAGCTGCTCGAGCGCGGCGACCGCACCTTCGTCGGTACCTTCGACGACCGGCCCTATGTCGACCCCTTCCACGGCAACATCACCGACCTCTGCCCGGTCGGGGCCCTGACCAGCTACACCTACCGCTTCCGCGCCCGGCCCTGGGACATCGAGCAGGCGGGATCGGTCTGCACGCTCTGCCCGAGCCAGTGCAACGTCAGCTTCACCGTCCGCGACGAGCAGGTGAAGCGGGTGATCGCCCGCGACAACCCCGACGTCGACGACGGCTGGCTCTGCGACCGCGGCCGCTACGGCTTCGAGATGTTCGCCGCCGAGGAGCGGGTCGGCGCGCCACGACTGCGTGGCGGCGCCACCGACTGGGACGAGGCGATCGCCAAGGCGGCAGCGGCGCTGAAGGCCGGCGGCGCTGAGACCGCGGCAATCGCCGGCGACGCCTCTAATGAGGAGGGCTACCTGGTCCAGCGCATCCTCCGCGAGGCGCTCGGCTCGCCCCACATCGAGTCGCGGATCTCGCGCGGCCCGTCGCGGAACACCCTCCTGCGCCTGGCCCAGCCGGATCTTTCCGCCCGGGTCCGCGACATCGACGCCGCCGACGCGATCCTGGTCGTCGGCTCCGATCCCCTCAACAGCTCGCCGATCCTCGACCTGCGCATCCGCAAGGCGATGCGCCGCAACGGCGCCAAGCTTGTTGTCGCAACCGACCGCCCGACGACCCTCGATGGCGGCGCCCAGGCGACCTACCGGTACACGCCGGGCAACGCGACGGCCGTTCTCTCCGAACTGGCCCAGGACGACGTCCTGCGCGGCGCCGAGCGGGTCGTGGTCCTCTGGGGAGAGCGCATCGCCCGGGAGGGCGAAGGTGCGACGACCGCCTTACTCGACCTGGCGAGTGCCCTGGACCTGACAAGCAAGGAGGGCAGCGGCCTGCTTGAGATCCCCGACCTGACCAACGCCCGCGGCCTGCGCGAGGCCGGCTGCCTGCCGGACGCCGGCCCGGGCCTGAGCGAGACGAGCTTCACGTTGAGCCCCTCACAGGGGTCGAACGTGAAGCTCGTCGGGAAGGACACGGAGGAGATCCGCGCGGCCCTCGAGTCGGGCGAGCTCAAGACCCTCCTCCTCTTCGGCGTCGACCCGCTGCGCGACTTCCCGGACACGGAAGCTTGGAAACGAGCATTGGCGGCAGCGGACCACCTCGTCGTCTTCTCCACCTTCGAGAACGCGACGACCAAAATGGCCGACGTCGTTTTCCCGCTCGAGACGCACGCTGAGAAAGACGGGACCGTCACCCACCCAGACGGACGACTGCAACGAGTGCGCCCCAGCGCTTCGCGCCCCGGCGACATCCGCCCAAACTGGGGAGTGCTTGCGGAGCTGTCCTTGGCTCTTGGGCATGACACGGGTGTGACCTCCCAGCCCTCGGCGCTCGCAGCGCTAGCCAACGCGGTCCCGTTCTACGCGGGCATCGACGATTCGGAGATTGCGGGCAGAGGCGTGCGCTGGCAAGACCGCGACGCCGCCTCGAAGCTGCCGCAAGCTGCGAGGACGAGCGATCCGGGGTCGATCGGAACCCCTCGCGAAGGCGAGCCGAGCGACCCCGGATCGCTCGTCCTCGGCACCTACCGAGACCTGTGGGCGGGACCGATCACGGAGCTGAATCCACCGCTGAAGTTCCTCCAGCCGCAGCAACGGGTTGAGCTGTCGCTGGCTGACGCCGAGCAGCTTGGACTGAAGGGCGGCGACGCGGTTGACGTCTCGCAGAACGGCACGACCGTGCGTGCTCAGGTGACGATCAGGGAACGGATCGAGCAGGGGGTCTGCTTCCTGATCGAGGGCACCGCCGAGGACAACGCCAACGGCCTGCTCAACGGCTCGCCGGTCGCCGTCACGATCGAGAAGGTCACCGGCTGATGCTGCCGCTCGCCGACACGCAGTTCGTCGAAGCAACCTGGATCATGGTCGTCAAGTCGCTGGTGATCTTCGCCGTGATCTTCGGGATCGTGCCGATCATGACGGTGGTCGAGCGCAAGCTGATCGGCCGCTTCCAGCACCGCTACGGCCCCAACCGGGTTGGCCCCTTCGGCCTGCTGCAGCCGCTGGCGGACCTCTTCAAACTGATCAGCAAGCAGGGCTTCCGGCCCGCCAACGCGATTCCGATGCTCTACGTGCTCGGGCCACTCCTGCCGGTCCTCTCCGCCGTGATGGCGCTGGCGATCATTCCCTGGGGCGACGTCCAGGGCGGCGTCGGCCTCTACGGGATCGACGTGCCGATCGCCATCCTCTACTTCTTCGCCGTCGGCTCGCTCGGCTTCTACGGCCTGCTCCTCGGCGGCTGGTCCTCCGGCTCGAAGTACAGCCTGCTCGGCGCGATGCGTGGCGCCGCTCAGCTGATCTCCTACGAGGTCTCGATGGGCCTGGCCCTGCTCGGCGCGATCATCATGGGCGGCTCGCTCTCGCTGGTCGACATCGTCCACGCCCAGGGCGCCATCTGGTTCGTCGTTCCGCAGCTCG
Organism: uncultured Solirubrobacterales bacterium; assembly: GCA_963716735.1. GTDB lineage: Bacteria > Actinomycetota > Thermoleophilia > Solirubrobacterales > 70-9 > VRUE01. The sequence goes on along the minus strand of OY970321.1, from coordinate 2,102,743 downwards.
TCGGCTTCCTGATCTTCATGCTGGCCGGCTTCGCCGAGACCAACCGCACCCCGTTCGACATGCCCGAGGCGGATGCCGAACTCGTCCAGGGCTTCATGACCGAGTACGGGGGGATGCGGTTCGGCAGCTTCCTGATGGTCGAGTACCTGGAGATCATCGTCGTCTGCGGAGTCGGCGCGGCGATCTTCCTCGGGGGTTGGATGGGCCCGGGCCCGGGCTGGCTCGACCCGATCTGGATGCTGACGAAGATCTTTGGCCTCGTCTTCTTCTTCATCTGGGTGCGGGCGACGCTGCCGCGGCTGCGCTACGACCAGCTGATGAGCCTCGGCTGGAAGGTGCTGCTGCCGCTGGCCACGCTCAACGTCCTCATCACCGCCGTCCTGGTGGTGGTGACGTGAGCGAGCGGTTCCCCTACCTGAAGGACGACAGCGTGATCGAGGTCCAGCGCGGGCCCGAGCCGGGCGGAGTCGGCGGCGCCTACCGCGCCTTCGGCGAGACGCTGCGCGGGCTGAAGACGACGATGGCGCGGCTGATCGAGGGACCGATGACGATCCAGTACCCGGAGGAGAAGACGCCGGTCTACCCGCGTTTCCGCGGCCGCCACAAACTGCACAAGTTCGAGGACACCGGCTTGGAGAAGTGCGTCGGCTGCTCGCTCTGCGCCGCTGCCTGCCCGGCCGACTGCATTCGCGTCGTCGCCGCCGAGAACATCCCCGGCGATCGCGTCTCGGCCGGCGAGCGCTACGCCGCCGTCTACGAGATCAACCTCTCGCGCTGCATCTTCTGCGGCTACTGCGAGATCGCCTGCCCCTTCGACGCGATCACGATGGGCCACGACTACGAGATGGCCGACTACGACCGCGAGAACCTGATCTTCACCAAGGAGATGCTGCTCGCCGAGCCGCTCGAGCGGACGCCGCTGAAAGCCGAGGGCGAGTAGTGGAAGCGGTGCTCTTCTTCGCCGCCGCGATCGGCGCCCTCGGCGGCGCGATCGGGGTCGTCGCGATGCGCAACCCCTTCTACAGCGTGCTGGCGCTGATCGTCCACCTCTTCTCGCTCGCCGTCCTCTTCCTGCTGCTCAGCTCGGCCTTCGTCGCGGCCGCGCAGGTGGTCGTCTACGCCGGCGCCGTGATGGTCCTCTACGTCTTCGTCGTCGCCTACGTCGGCGGCGGCGAGGAGTCGGCCTGGGAGCCGATCCCAGGCCAGCAGTTCCTCGCCCCACTGCTCGGCATCGCCCTCTTCATCGAGCTCGCAATCGCCGTCCTCGCCTCGTCCCTCCTCGCCCTCGGCACCGACGGCCCCGACGTCAAGGCGGGCTTCGGAGACCCGGCGGCAATCGGCTACCTCCTGCTCGAAAAGTTCCTGCTGCCCTTCGAGGCGTCTTCGATCCTGCTCCTGCTCGCGGCGGTCGGAGCGATCGTCCTAGCGGCGCGCCGCGAGCCCTCGCAGGGGACCACGGGGGGGTCCTCAGAACACTCAAGCGAGGCTCCCGCCGAGCGTTCTGAGGACCCCCCCGTGGTCCCCTCGCACGCCGGCGGTGTCCCGTCATGAACATCGAGTGGTACGTGGTCTTGTCGAGCCTGCTGTTCGCCGTCGGAGCGATGGGCATCCTGATTCGCAGGAGCCCGGTGATCATCCTGCTGTGCCTGGAGCTGATGCTCAACGCCGGCAACCTGGCGCTGGTCGCATTCAGCAGGATGGTTGGCAATCAGCAAGGGCAGGTCTTCGCCATCGTCGTGATGGTGGTCGCCGCTTGTGAGGTAGTCGTCGGGCTGGGGCTGATCGTGGCGATCTTCCGGCGTAAGCTGCCGCTCGACGTAGATGAGCTCAGGGAGCTGAGGGGCTGATGAGCGCCACCACCTGGGCCTGGCTGGTCCTGCTGCTGCCGCTGCTCGGCTCGCTCGTCGTCTCGCTCGGCTTCCGGGCGATCCCGCGTCGCGTCGCCGGCATCGTCGGCACCGCCGCGGTCGGCCTCGCCTTCCTCTGCGCGGTCGCGGCGCTGGTCAACCTGCTCGGCGAGGAGCCCGAGGCGCGCCACCACGCCTCCTCGCTCTGGGACTACGCCAGCGCCGCCGGCCTCGACGTCAAGCTCGGCATCTACGTCGACCAGCTCTCCGTCTTCATGATGCTCGTCGTCACTGGGGTCTCGACCCTGATCCACCTCTACTCGTTCGGCTACATGCAGTCCGACGAGGGCTACCACCGCTTCTTCAGCTACCTCAACTTCTTCGTCTTCTCGATGCTGCTGCTGGTCCTCGCCGGCAACTTCGTCCTGCTGATCGTCGGCTGGGCCTTTGTCGGCTTCGCCTCCTACGCGTTGATCAGCTTCTGGTACCGGCGCACGACGGCGACCAAGGCCGGGATGAAGGCCTTCGTGATCAACGTGGTCGGCGACATCGGCCTCGTCCTCGCCGCCTTCCTGATCTTCCGCGAGCTGGGCACGTTCGAATACGGCGAGGTCTTCGCCAAGGCGCCCGAGGTCTTCACGCAGGGCAGCTGGACGGTGACCGCGATCTGCCTGCTGCTGCTCGTCGGCGCCTTCGCCAAGTCGGCGCAGATCCCCTTCCATACCTGGCTGCCCGACGCGATGGAGGGGCCGACCCCGGTCTCCTCGCTGATCCACGCGGCGACGATGGTCACCGCCGGCGTCTACCTGATCGCCCGCACCCACGTCCTCTTCTACCTCGCCCCGACGGCCGCCGACATCGCCGCCTTCGTCGGCCTGGCGACGCTGCTCGTCGCGGGCACGATCGCGCTGACGATGACCGACCTGAAGCGCGCGATCGCCTACTCGACGATGAGCCAGATCGGCTACATGATCATGGGCGTCTCGATCGGCGCCTACGCGCAGGGCCTCTTCCACCTGATGACCCACGCCTTCTTCAAGGCGCTGCTCTTCATGACCGCCGGCTCGATCATCTCGGCGATGGCGAACCGCCAGGACATCGACCGGATGAGCGGCTTCTGGAAGGCGATGCGGTTCACCTCGCTGATGCTGGTGATCGGCGGCCTGGCGCTTGCCGCCTTCCCGCTCACCTCCGGCTTCTTCTCCAAGGACTCGATCCTCGCCTACGCCGAGGCGCGCGGCGGGATGTACATGTGGATGGCGATCGGCGGCTATGTCGGCGCCCTGCTCACCGCGCTCTACACCTTCCGCCTGATCTTCCGGGTGCTGCCGGGTAAGCCCTGCGAGGAGGCCCAGCACCTGATCGACACTGGCGAGCTGTACCACGGTCCGCCGATCAACCCGGCCAACGAAGAGCTCGAGGACACCGACGTCGGCTTCCCCGGCGCTCACCACCACATCGCCGAGCAGTCCAAGCCGATGGCGGTGGCGATGGCGGTGCTCGCCGTCGGCGCCCTGTTCGCCGGGCTGATCCAGGTGCCGGGCGTCGACAACGTCCTCTTCGGCTTCCTCGATCCGGCCTTCGCCGACTCGCCGCTGAGCGAGATCCACCCGAGCGTGGGCGCCGAGTGGCGCGGCCTCGCGATCGGCGCCGTGATCTCGCTGGTCGGAATCGGCCTCGCCTGGGTCCTCTGGGTCGCACGGCCGGAGCTGCCGGCCCTGCTCCGCCGGCGCCTCCGTCCCGTCTATCTGCTCGCCGTCAACAAGTGGTACTTCGACGAGGCGATCGACCTGCTGATCGTGCGGCCCGCGCTGGCGATCGGCCGCTTCGCCAACAACACCTTTGAGCGCGTCGTCGTCGACGGTCTCGTCAGCGGCACCAAGGAGACCGTCTCCAGTGCCGGCGGCATCGTCCGCGTCGTGCAGAGCGGCTTCGTACGCAGCTACGCGCTGCTGCTGATCGCCGGCTTCGCCGGGCTCGCCCTCTACTTCCTCTTGAGCAGCTCATGATCAACTCGCTGCTCTGGACTCCCCTCGCCTTCGGCATCGTCGGCCTCTTCCTGCCGAAGCGGTTCGCCGGCTGGTGGGCGACGGCTGGGGCCGCGGTCACTCTGGGTATCGCGATCGCCCTGCTCGCCGGCTTCGACTCCGGCGCGGCGGGCCTCCAGGACACCGTAGACGTCAACTGGATCCCCGGCCTCGGCGTCGACTACAGCCTCGGCATCGATGGCCTCAACGTCTTCATGGTGCTGCTGACCGCGGTGGTCTGGCTGGGCGGAACGGCGTTCGCCGCCATCCGCGATCAGGAGCGCCCGCACCTCTTCTTCCTGATGATGCTGCTCGGCGAGACCGCGACCCTGGGGGCGTTCGTCGCCCAGGACCTGCTCCTCTTCGTCCTCTTCTTCGACCTGATGCTGGTCCCGTTCTACTTCCTCTTCGGCGCCTGGGGAAGCGACCGCGAGGGCGGGCCGACCGCCTCGGCGGCGACGCTGAAGATGCTCGTCTACACGCTGATCGGCTCGCTGCTGATGCTGGTCGGCGCGATCGCCACCGCGATCATCGCCGCCGACGGCGGCCAGATCAGCTTCTCGATCGCCGAGCTGGCCAAGCACCCGATCGGCGACGGCAGCCAGCAGTGGATCTTCTGGTTCTTCGCCGCGGGCTTCCTGGTCAAGATGCCGGCCTTCCTCCTGCACGGCTGGATGCCGGACGCCTACCGCGCCGCGCCGCTGCCGGTGCTGGCGGTCTTCTCCGGGGTGTTGGCGAAGGTCGGCGCCTACGGCTTCCTGCGCGTCGTCCTGCCGCTCTTCCCCGACGCCACCGTCCAGTTCCAAGAGGTCGTGCTGGTGATCGCCCTGGCCTCGATCCTCTACGGCTCGGTGATGGCCTTCACCCAGACCAACGTGCGGCTGATTGGCGGCTACTCCTCGGTCGCCCAGCTCGGTTTCATCACCGCCGGGATCTTCGCCCTGAGCGCCGATGGGGCCGACGGCGCGATCCTGCAGATGGTCAACCACGGCCTCGTCGTCGCGCCGCTCTTCATCATCGTCGCGCTCCTCGCCGAGCGTAGCGGCAGCGAGGACCTGCGCGAGATGGGCGGGATGGCGATGCGCGCCCCGGTCTTGGCGGCGCTCTTCCTGATCGTCACCCTGGCCACCCTGGCGATGCCGGGCTCGGCCAACTTCATTGGCGAGTTCTACATCCTCAACGGCCTCTTCCAGGCGAAGATCGTCTTCGCCTTCGTAGCGATATCGGGCGTGGCGATGTCGGCTTACTACGCGCTGCGCCTCTACCAGCGCACGATGCACAACCGCCCAGCGTCACAACAGAACAACGCGGTCCCCTCGCGCGAGATCGGCCTCCGCGACGGTCTCGTCCTCGTCCCGCTCGTCCTCTGCATCATCGGTCTCGCCCTCTATCCGCAGCTGATCCTCAAGCGCACCGACACCTCGGCTCAGGAATCGGTCGCGGCAGCGACCCGCGGTCCGGCGCCGGAGGCACAGCTGGCCCGCTTCAACTCCTTCCTCAAACCCGAACCCCACGGTCAGCGATGAACTTCCACGCCCCAGAGATGGATTACGCAGCGCTCTCCCCGGTCATCGCGCTGACCGCGGCGATCTGCGTGGTCTTGATCTCCGCGGTGATCAAGCCGCTGCGACGCACCGCCCCTGGGCTGACCCTGGTGGCCCTGGCGACCGCCGCGGGGCTGCTGATCTGGAACTGGAACGACCCGGTCGACCTCGTCGCCGGGGCGCTCCGCCTCGACGACCTGGCGATCTCGATCTCGTTGATCGCGCTCGCCGCCGCCGCCTTCGCCGTCCTGCTCTCGATCCGCGAGCCCGCCGCCGAGCAGGCCGGCTCCGGCGAGTACCACGTGCTGCTGCTCGGCTCGGTGCTCGGCATGGTCCTGCTGGCGCAGGCGCAGAACCTGGTCAGCTTCTTCGTCGCGATCGAGACCCTCTCGATCCCCCTCTACATCCTCTGCGCAACCAACATGGTGCGCGAGCGCTCGCTCGAGTCCGGCCTCAAGTACCTGATCGTCGGCTCGCTGGGATCGGCGACCCTGCTCTACGGGATGGCCTTCCTCTACGGCGGCTCGGGCTCGACCGACTTCCTCGGCATCTCCGCCGGCATCGGCCACGCCGGGCTGCTCGGCGACCCGCTCGTCCTGGTCGGCATCGGCATGGTCGCGGTCGGCCTCGCCTTCAAGACCTCGATCGCCCCCTTCCACCAGTGGACGCCGGACGTCTACGAGGGCGCACCGACGCCGATCACCGCCTTCATGGCGGTGGCGACCAAGGCGGCGGCGTTTGCCGTCTTCGTCCGCTTCTTCGACGTCGCGCTGATCGGCGAGGCGGGCGACTGGCAGCCGGCGTTGGCGGTACTGGCGGCGGCGTCGATCGTAATCGGCAACGTCGGCGCGCTCGGCCAGGACTCGCTCAAGCGCCTGCTCGGCTACTCCGGCGTCGCCCAGGCCGGCTACATCCTCGGCGGCCTGGTCGTCGCCAGCGAGGCCGGCGTCAACGCCCTCGTCTTCTACCTCGCCGGCTACCTCTTCATGAACCTGGCCGCCTTCAGCACGATCGTCGCACGCGAGCGCGAAACCCCCTTCGGCGACGACATCCGCGCCGTGCGCGGCCTCGGTCGCGAGCGACCGCTGCTCGCCTGGCCGCTGACGATCTCGATGCTGGCCCTGGCCGGCCTGCCGGCGACGGTCGGCTTCATCGGCAAGCTCTACCTGATCGAGGCCCTGGTTGAAGGCGACTACACCTGGCTCGCCGTCTTCATCGCCGTCGGCACGATGATCTCGCTCGCCTATTACCTGCGGGTGGTGGCGGCGATGTGGATGCGACCCGGCGGGGAGACGGCGCCGGGTGCCACGCCGGCGATAGCCGGCGCCTCGCCCGAGGCCGACCCGATCGACCCCGAGGCCGGCCGCCGTCCGTACCTGGTCGGTCCGGCACTGCTCGCCGCCGCCGGCGCGGTCTTCTTCGGGATCGTCCCCCAGCCGTTGGTCGAGTTCGCGCAGCACGCGGGCGCGTCCCTCTTTTAGTCCAGAAGTAGTCTGGCGACAATGGGCGTCCTGCTGACCGCGGTGGCGATCGTCGCCGGGGTCAGCGTCGGCGTCTTTGCCGAGCGCCGACGCCCACAGGCTGCCGGCCTCGCCGCCCGCCAAGCGCTGACGCTGATGCTCTACGTGCTGGTACCACCGGTGATCTTCTTCAACCTGGCGGCCAGCAAGATCGACGTCGAGCACGGGGTCGGCCTGCTGCTGGGCATCCTCGCGGTCTCGCTCTCGGGCCTGGCCGCCTGGTGGGTGTCGAGCCGCGTGCTCGGGCTCAGTCGTCCCCGCACGGGAGCGGTGGTCTGCGCCGTCCTCAGCGTCAACACCGGCTACCTCGGCTACCCGCTGACCGTGGCGCTGCTGGGCCGCGACCAGCTCACCACCGCGGTGCTCTACGACGTCTTGGTCACGGCGCCCTGCCTGCTGCTCGGCGCCTTCGCCGTCGGCGCCGCCTTCGGCACCAAGGCGGGGGAAGGGCCACGTGACCGCATCCGCGCGTTCTTCACTCGCAATCCGCCGCTGTACGCGGCGATCGCCGGCCTGCTCGCCCCCGACGCCCTTGCCCCCAGCGTCCTCGTCGACGCCTCGCAGATCCTCGTCTTCGCGATGCTGCCGATCGGCTTCTTCGCTGTGGGGGCCACCTTGGCGGAAAACGCCGAACACGGCGATCTGCCTGTCCCGCCGCCGCTGACCCGACCGGTGGCCGTCGCCCTTGGCGCCCGGCTCGCCCTCGCCCCGGCCCTATTGATGCTGCTGGCGGCACCGCTGATCGATTTGCCCGCCGCCTACCGCCTGATGTCGGCGATGCCCTCGGGCCTCAACTCGATGGTCGTCGCCCACGCCTACGGGCTCGACATGGAGATCACCGCCGAGGCGGTCACCTGGTCGACCGCGATCGTCGTCGCAGCCGCGCTCGTCTCCCTGCTCATCTGACGTGCCTATCCTGAGTTCATGCTTCAGCACGTGACGCTCGAGGTCGCTCCGGAGGACATCGAGCGCTCGGTCGAGTTCTGGGGCCTGCTCGGCTTCCGGCCGGTCGAGCCGCCAACCGCCCTGGCCCAAACCTTCACCTGGGTCGAACGCGAGGGCACCCAGATCCACCTCGAACGCAACGAGTCCCCGATCGTGCCTCCACACGGCCACACCGCCGTGGTCGTCGCCGACTTCGAGCCGGCGGTCGAGCGCCTGCGTCAGGGGGGCTTCGAGGTGACCGCCGGCCGCGAGCACTGGGGCGCACCGCGGGCCAAGTCGATCGCCCCCGGCGGCCACATAGTCGAGTTCATGGCCGCTCCACCAACGCCGAAAAGCACGGAAATCCCGCTCGGGTGAAACCTGGATTCCGTCCGCGCGGATTGAGAGTTTGAGAAGGTATGAGCTTCGACGCCAAGGTCCTCGCCGATTCCCGATCGCCCGCCGGCCATCGACTGACGACGCTGGAGGCAACCTTTCCCCGCTTCGTCCTTGCCGAGTTCAACACGCACCGCGTCTTCTCGCGCAACTCGGCCAGCTCCCGCGCGATTCCGATCGCCAAGCAACTGCGGCGGGTGCTCGAGGACCCGTACATCCCGATCGAGTTCGGCTCGAACCAGCCGGGCATGCAGGCGGGAGCTGCACTCAGCGGCACGAAGCGGGATGCCGCCGAGCGCGAGTGGCTCCATGCACGCGACGATGCGGTGCGGCGAACGCTCGGCCTGGTGACCGACCCTGACGCCATCTCGGCAGACGATGACCTACTCGACGCTCTGGGATCGGTCGAAGAAGCGATCAGAAACCGCGCTCAGCCCGCCGAGTGGCTGAACGTGCACAAGCAGGTTGCCAACCGCCTGCTCGAGCCCTTCATGTGGCACACGGTGATCGTCACCGCGACCGAGTGGGGCAACTTCTGGAACCTGCGCTGTCACCCCGATGCCCAACCGGAGATCCGGCTCGTCGCCGAACGCATGCGGACCGCGACGATGGACTCGGAGCCCGCTGAGCTCGACTCGGACGACTGGCACCTTCCCCTGATTCACCCTGAGGACCGCGAACAGGCGGCCTCAACCGAGGACCTGATCAAGATCTCAGCCGGCCGTTGCGCCCGGGTCAGCTACCTGACCCACGCCGGCAAACGCGACCTCGACGCCGACATCCAGCTGCATGATCGCCTGCTCGAAAGCGGCCATATGTCACCGCTGGAGCACCCTGCACAGCCGCTAAGTGCCGACGAGCTGAGCAAGGGCGAGTGGAGCGGCAACTTCCATGGCTGGCGCCCCTACCGCAAGCTCATCCGCAGCGAGGCGAATCCGCTGGGCCCTACGGTGCCCGCGAGGGCGGAAGCTGAGCAAGCGGCAGCCGCGCCAGCAGCCGTATAGAGACTCGACTCAGTCGCGCTGCTTGCGCTTGCGCCGTTCGATGCTCTCGAGCGACGCCGGATTCTCGTCCTCACCCGCCTCGGCGTCGATCGGCGGGGATTTTTCGGCGTCCTCCATCGAGGCTGCGGCTTTTTCGGCCGGCGTCGGCCAGGGCTCCGCTTCTCCGCTCTGCCAAGCCGGCGGTTTTCCACCCGGGACCCAACCCATCAGCAGCGTACCCAGGTAGATGAACCAGAGCAGCGTGAACTGGAAGAAGATGAAGGAGACGGCGCCGAGGGCTACGCCGGCCGAGCCCCAGAAGCGGGGCAGCAGGCCGGTCCGCATCGCGTAGAGCGACGTGTAGACCATGGCGGCGAGGAAGCCGATCTGGCCGCCGAGGCCGAAGCCCGCGGCAAGCGGCCGCAGAGGGGCTTCGGAGATCGTGTTGTTGGCGACTTCGTCGGCGCGGTCGCTGCCGAGCGCGACGCCCTTTGCCGTCAGTCGCGGCACTTCGTTGGCGACGAAATCGGAGGCAGCGTGCAAGGTGGAAACGCCGCCGAGGATCGCGAGGATCGCGAGGAAGAGCGGCGCGGCGATGACGACGCCGACCAGCTGGCCACGCATCTGCTCGCTGCGTGCGTTGGCGGCACGGAAGAGGTAGTAGAGCGGCGCGGCCAGGAGTCCGACTCCGAGCGCCTGCAGGATGCTGGAGATCAGCTGGGCGCTGCGGTGAGCATCGACGTTGCGCAGCAGTTCGGATTCTCCGTCGCCGCCTCCAACCCCCGAGCTGGCGACGATGATCGCGGCGACGATCAGCAGGATCGAGGCGAAGGTGGCCAGCGCCGCCGGTCGTGACCAACGCTCCTCCCAGGCCAAGATCGTCGCCTTGTCGGGCCGCAAGCTCGCTCAGCCCCGCTCGTGGAAATAGAACTGGGGCAGCGCGCCCTCGATCACCTCGGCGGTCATCTTCTGCGCGACCTCGAGGTTGCCGGTCCGCACCGCGATGTCGTCGAGGGTGACTATGCCCGCGAGGCTATCGCCATCCACCACCGGCAGCCGTCGCACCCGGTGCTGGACCATCAGCGCCGCCGCCTCGTCCAGCTCCATCGCCGGCTCGCCGCAGATCAACGGCCGCGAGGCATGCTCGCCGACCGGCGTCTCGGGATCGACCCCATCGGCAAAGACCCGCACCGCGAGGTCGCGGTCGGTGATCATCGCCACCGGCGAACCCGCGGGGTCGACGATCACCACCGAGCCGACGCGGCTGTCGCGCATCTGCCGGGCGACCGAGACCGCGCTCGCCTCCGGCGTGGCGGTCACCACTCCGGAGGTCATGATCTGGCTCAGCTGCACTCCGCGTACGCTACCGCCCCATGGAGAAGACGGAGCGCATGCCAGTTGTCCCGCTCGAGGCCGGTGCCGGACCCGAGAACCCACCCTGCCCCGCCTGCGGTGAGCCGCTCTTCGGCTGGATCGACCAGCGCTCCGGACTTGCCGGGCCGGTAAGCCGCTGCGAGAGCTGCGGACTGGGCGTGGTCGGCGACCCTGGAAACGCCGAGGAGGCGCTGCGCGAACTCGACCTGCTCGGCGCCGAGCAGGTCGTGACGATCGCCAACCGGGGGGGTTTCTCGGCCTGGATAGGTGGCGCCGGCTGGGCTGGGCTGAAGCGGGACAGCCATTACCTGTTCACGGTCGAGGCCGTGCGGCGTCTGGTCGCCGGGCGCGACCAGGTCGTCAAGTCCGCCCGCTGGGCGCCGGGTGCCGGCATCGCGGCGATGTGGCAGACGATCCTCAACGGCTTCACCTTTGGCCGCAACGGCGCGCTCGGGGCATTGGGACGCCCCGGAGCCGTACCGGCTGAGAAACCCTGGCAGCGCCGCCTCGACGGGCTGATCGACGTGGTCGTAGCGATCCCCGCCCTTATCGTCGCGATCCCCATGGAGCTGATCGCCGCCGCCTGCCGCCGCGGCGGCGCCAAGACCCTGCGCTTCGAGCTGCTCTAGGAGAGGCCTTCCCTGGCCTCGCGGACCAGGGTGACCGCCTCGGGAAAGAGGACGCGGATCGCGTCGCGCACCTGCATTGCCTGCTCGTCGCTGCTGCCGGTCAACTCGATCCGCTCGATCGAGGCCACGGTCAGATCGGCCGCGAGGCGGATCGCGTTGTCGGCCCAGGCGACGCGTTGCGAGGACTGCATCTGCTCGCTGAGCTCCTCCATGCGGGAGCGGAACTCGTCGGGGTCGCCGAAAAGGTTGAAGCCACCGGCCTCCATCCCTCTGAATGTAAGCAGACGCGCGGAAGCCGGCGCGGTTTCTTTACTTTTACCGCACAACACGCGCGCCCGCAGGCCCTAGCGTCGGCGACATGGGGAGCGACTGGCAGGGCGAGAGGGGAACGGCGAGCGTCGAGCAGGCGGGCCTCGCGGCGCTGATCGCGGTGCTGCTGCTGGCGGCGATCGCCGCGCTCGCCTCGGGTGGCGAGATCGACCCCAGGAACGCCTTGGGCGGGACGATCGCGCGGCGGATCGCCTGCGCGCCCAGACTCCCGGACGCCTGCCACCACCATCCGCTGGTATCTGCCTACGGCTGGCCGCTGGCGCGCCTTGCCCGTGCTCTGGCACCGGCCCCAGTCGCCCTGCAGGGCCCCGAAGGCCTGCCGCTGGTCCCGGTCGACTTCCGCCGCTGCCGGTCCAGCGGCTGCGCCGTCGCAGCCGGGCCCCATCTCACCGCATCGGGCCGCCGCACGACCGCCTTTACGCAGCTCGACGATCGGCGCCGCACTCTTGGCTGGGTCGAGCTGACCTACTGGCTCTACCGGCCAGGGCTGGGCTGGGAACGCGTCGTCCGCCGCGCCGACCGGGGCCAGGTCGAGGCGGCAAGCCACGTCCGCGTGCTGCTCGAGGACGACCCGGCGCTGGTCCCGCTGGAGACCCTGCCGGGCCATAATCACTACGAGTTTCCGCCGGGCGAGGAACCGCCCTGGCAGTGGCGGACCCAGAGTCGATACCCAGGCTGGTCCAGCTAGCCGGAAGAGGCCGGCGCCGCCCGATCGTCTTCGGCCTGTTTGATCAGGCCACGCCAGTCGGTCGTGCGGAAGACGAGCAGGATCGCGGCGAAGCCGAGCACGATCGACCAGGCCGCCATCGCGATCTGCGTCCCCACCGAGAAGGAGAGGACGGCCGAGCGCGAGGGGCCGTGCAGGGTCGCCACCAGCAACGCCTGCTGGGCGCCGGCGCCGCCAGGGGTGAAGGGGACGATGTTGGCGATCGCCTGCACGCTCATCACCAGCATCACGTTGCTGACCGAGCCACCGATGCCGAAGGCCTCGAGGAAGAACCAGAAGGCGGCAAAGCGAAAGAGCCAGCCGACGCCCTGCCAGGCGGCGACTTCGCGCAGGTAGCGGCGCGGCTTGGTGAGGATGACGACGCCCTGTTTGACCCGGTCCCAGAAACGCCGCACGCGGTGCGCCAGCAGATAGATCGCGACCACGATCGCCACCAGCAACACACCCAGGGAGATCAGGAAGACCTGCGGGTGTTCGGCCCAGAAGGAGATCTCGAACGCCGGCAGGTTTGGCAACTGGGGCGGCTTCGGCAGCAGCCCCTGCGAGATCGCGTAGAACAGCACCAGCACCCCGATCGTCGTGTCGAAGACGGTCTGGACGAGGAAGGACGAGGTGACCGCCGGGTAGGAGGAGCCCGGGATCTGGCGTTTGACGAGGAAGACTTTGGTCACGTCACCGGCATGCGCGGGAATGATCGCGTTGATCCCCGCCCCTGCCAGGTAGGCCGCGGCGAGCTCCAGATAGGAGATCCGCACCCCCGGGTAGGCGGCGTGGAGGACGTTGCGCCAGGCCCAGGCCCGGGCCAGCTGCATCCCCGCCAGGCAGCCCAGGGCAAGCGCGAAAGGCGTCCACTGGATGTCCGAGAGGTGCCTGAAGAACGCCGTCGCCGCATGGGCGAAGGATTCGGCGCTGGACGCGAAGTCGGCGAGTGGCATCGCAGCTAGACTAGCCCGCTCGTGTCAGAGCCCCGGACGACTCCGACCATGCCTGCCGCCCCCCGCGATCCCGCCGACGAGGCGATGTGCGCGCGTGCCCGCGAGCGCTTCACTGGCGACCGCGGCAGCCGTTTCCGGCGCCGCCGCAAGCGCCACGCCGAACTGCCCAACCTGATCATCATCGGCGGGCTGAAGTGCGGTACGACGAGCATCCACCACTACCTCGGCCTGCACCCGGAAATCCAGATGTCGAAGCCGAAGGAGCTCAACTTCTTCGTCGAGGAGCTCAACTGGGACCTCGGCCTCGACTGGTACGCGAGCCGCTTCGACGACCGCTTCGAGGTGCGTGGCGAGTCCTCGCCCCACTACACCAACCTGCCGCGCTTCGAGGGCGCGCCGGAGCGGATCAAGGAGCACTGTCCCGACGCCCGCCTGCTCTACATGGTGCGTGACCCGATCAAGCGCATCCTCTCTCACTGGGTGCACGCGACCGGCGCCGGCTACGAGACCCGCGAGCTCGCCCCGACCCTGTCGGAGCCCGACTCCTCGTACATCCAGCGCTCGATGTACTGGATGCAGCTGCAGCCCTACCTGGAGCTGTTCGACCGCTCGCAGATCGAGCTGATCACGCAGGAGGAGCTGCAGACCGAACGCGAAGAGACGATGCGCAAGGCCTTCCGCTTCGCCGGTGTCGACGAGAGCTTCACATCGGAGCAGTTCGACCGCGAGTGGGAGAAGTCGAGCGCCAAGCAGGGCGACAAATACCAGGTGATGGAGAAGCTGGTGAAACTGCCTGGCCTGCGCTCCTTCGATCGCAACTTCGACCGCCTGCCCGAGTCGCTGCGCTGGATCGTCGAGAAGGTCGTCCACGATCCCGAGAAGCCGCCGGCACCGAAGCCGAAGCTCCCCGACGACCTCTTCGAGACGATCCGCAGCCACTTCGGCGCCGACGTTGCCGCCTTGCAGGAGTTCGCCGGCCGCGAGTTCGCCGGCTGGCACGACTACTAGGTCTCGCTTGCGTGTGCAGTTGACGCTGCATGGCAATGTCAACTGCACACGCAAGTACGCTCAACCCCGATGCGGCGACTACTCCCCGATCCCAGCGCGACTACCGTCGAGGCGCAACTCGAGCGATACCGACCCCAGGAGCACGCGAGGGCCGATCGCCCCTTCGTGGCGATGAACTTCGCCGCCACCGTTGACGGGCGGGCGACGATCAGCGGCGTCTCCGGGCCGATCGGCTCAGATACCGACACGGCAATGCTGGTCGGGCTGCGAACCCGCTTCGACGCCGTGATGATCGGCGCCGGCACGATGCGGGCCGAGCGCTACGGCGACATCGGCAGGCGGCTCGTCGTAGTCGAGAGCGGTTCGCGGGGGAAAGCGGATCTGCCGGCCCTCCTGCGCTCCCTGCATGGGGAAGGCGTGAGGGCGCTTCTGTGCGAGGGCGGGCCGACGCTACACGGCGCGCTACAGGCCGCCGGCGTCGTCGACGACCTCTTCCTGACGATCGCGCCGAAGCTGGTCGGCGGCATCGCGCCGCGCATCCTCGAGGGCGACCTGCCGGGCCTGGAGTCGCTCGAGCTGGCCTGGCTGCTGGAGGAGGACGGCGAGCTCTTCGCCCGCTACAGCCGCCGCTGAGCACCGCCCCGATACCGTTCCCCCACCGGAACCGAGGAGAGGACGCCCCACCGATGGACTTCAAGCCCAGCCCCCAGGTCGAGACGCTGCGCGAGCGCATCCTCGACTTCATGGACGAGCAGCTCTACCCGCAGGAGCGGCAGATCATGGAGGGGCTCGACGCCGAGGTGGCCGCCGGCGTCCCCTACCCGAAGATCCTGGTCGAGATCCGCGAGCGGGCCAAGTCGGCGGGGCTCTGGAACCTCTTCATGCCCGACGAGCGCTTCGGCCCCGGCCTCTCCAACTGGGAGTACGGGCTGCTCTGCGAGGAGATGGGCCGCAGCCCGGCGGCGGCGCCGATGGCCTTCAACTGCTCGGCGCCCGACACCGGCAACATGGAGATCCTCGCCGAGCACGGCACGGCCGAGCAGCAGGAGCGCTGGCTCGAGCCCCTCCTCGAGGGCCGCATCCGCTCCTGCTTCTCGATGACCGAGCCCGAGGTCTCCGGCTCGGACCCGACCCTGCTGCAGGCGCGCGCTGTTCGCGACGGTGACGAGTGGGTGATCGACGGCCACAAGTGGTTCACCTCCGGCGCGGTCGGCGCCGACCTGGCGATCGCGATGGTCGTCACCGATCCCGAGGCACCTCCCTACGCCCGCGCCTCGATGATCTGCGTGCCGACCGACACGCCCGGCTTCAACCTCGTGCGGCCGATTCCGGTGATGGGCCACGACAAGGGGCCCGGGCACTGCGAGATCCGCTACGAAGAGTGCCGCGTGCCCGTCGCCAACCTGCTCGGCGAGGAGGGCAAGGGGTTCGCGATCGCCCAGGACCGGCTCGGCCCGGGGCGCATCCACCACTGCATGCGGGCAATCGGTACGGCGGAGCGAGCGCACGAGATGATGTGCCGGCGCGCCAACGAGCGCCAGGCCTTCGGCGGGCCGCTGGCCGACAAGCAGTTCGTCCAGGAGGCAATCGCCACCTCACGGATGGAAATCGACCAGGCCCGCCTGCTGACGATGTACGCGGCGTGGAAGATGGACACCGAGGGCAAGCGCGCCGCCCGCCAGTCGATCTCGGCGATCAAGATCGTCGCCGCCAACATGGTGATGGAGGTGCTCGACCGCGCGATCCAGATCCACGGCTCGCTGGGCATGACCGATGACACCCCCCTCGCCGCCCTCTGGCGCTTCAGCCGCATGCTGCGCCTCGCCGACGGCCCCGACGAGGTCCACAAGATGGTCCTCGCCCGCCGCGAGCTCAACCGCTGGTCAAAGCGCGCCGAAGCCGAAGCGGCCGGCGAGCAGCCCGAGCCAAAGCACGCGCCGCGGCCGATCTGAGCAACGATGCTGATACCTTATGAGGTATCATGCAATCAGCAGATTCACCTGGCGCACTTCTGCGGGACTTACGCCTAGCCGCCGGCCTCTCCCAACGCGCCCTCGCACTGCGCGGAGAAACGTCGCAGCCGGCCATCGCCCGCTATGAGAGCGGTACCGCTACCCCGTCCTGGGAGACTCTGCAACGTCTCGCAAGTGCCTGCGGCCGCTGGGTGAGGATCAGCTCGGGCGTGATGCCGGACCCGCACGACGTCGAGCTGGCGGAGATCCTGCTCCGACTCACGCCTGAGGAGCGCCTGCGCGCGCTGCAACGCTACGCGCGCTTGCGCGCGATCGGGGAGGAGCAGCCGTGATCGAATTCGACCCCGAGAAGCTTCTCCGCACCCTGGTCGATCACGAGGTCGAGTTCTGCGTTATCGGGGCCGTCGCGGCGTGGCTCCAGGGCAACCCGTCAGTCACGCTCGACCTCGACGTGATGCCCCGCCGGGAGCTCGGTAACGCCGAGCACCTCGCCGCGGCACTCAACACGTTGGGCGCCCGCTCGCGAGGCGAAGGGCAGAAGATGGAACTCGAGGGCGCCGACTTTCTCGGATGGCAGGCGCAGAGCTTCGACACCGATGCCGGACCGCTTGACGTAGTCCCACACGCCGCTGCAATCGGTGGGTTCGAGGACGTGGCGACTATCGAGCTGTCACTGGGCGAGCTATCCGTCCGCGTGATCACGATCGACGAGGTGATCGCCTCAAAGGAGAAGCTCGGGCGCCCGAAGGACACCGCGGCCCTACCGGCCCTCTACGCAACTCGCGAAGCGTTACGTCGCCAAAAGAGTTAAGGGCCGGGCTTTCGCCCGGCCCTTTCGATCGCCCAATCGCTAGTTCCGATCAGCAGACTGCAATTACCTCAAAATTGGCACGGACCGCGGCTCCGGCGTCGTCCTTGAGAGCGAACTGGACGGTAGTGCCACCGCCACTACCCGACCGGCGGAATATCTGGGTACCTGCCCCGCTCTCGGCAGATCCGACGATCGCGCAATTGTTCATCGACCGTGGGAAGACAAGCCGGGGGAAGCCCAGGGCACCCTCAGTGGTAACGCTGATCCCAGGACTCGCAGCAGCGAGGGACTCGGTTTCGGTCGTGTAGTTCACCACGGCGAACATCCGCTCGGCATAGCCGGATGCGCTAATGCCGCCGAGGGCATTCGCATTGGCTGCGGTGGTCGCAGTGGCCGCGCTCGGCACCTGGCCAAGAGTCGACTCTTTGACCTTCTCCCCGGTCACTGCATCGTTGGCGATCTTTTCGGTCGTCACCGCTTCTTTGCCGATCTTGTCGGTCGTCACCGCTTCTTTGCCGATCTTCGGCGCCGTGACGGCGTTGTCGGCGAGCTTGTTGGTGGTCACCGCACCGTCGGCGATCTTGCCCTCGGTCACCGCGGCGTTTTTGATCTTGCCGGCGGTTACGGCTTCTTTGACGATCTTGCCGGTCTTGATCGAGTTGGCTTTGATTTCGTTGCTGCCGACCTTCGTCGCTGCGAAGGCGGTGGCACCGCCGAGGATGAAGAAGACGGCTAGTGACGACATCACGTTTGCGTACGTGAGGTGCCTACGAACTTGCTTCAAGAGTCTCTCCTTGATCGCGGGCGGAGGGACTCGGACGAGCCTCCATGCCCAATTGCAGGGGATTGCGGGACACAATCAGGTCGGTCGGTCGCCGTCAAGGGCTTTGGACCAAAAACACCTGGATATAGAGTGATTCAGTCGCGACGCTCGGCTGCCTCCGCGGCTTCAGCGAGCCGCTCGACCAGGCGGGCAAAGTGTTCGATGCCAGGATCGACTTTGCCGTACTGGCCAGCGGCGTAGCGCGCGTAGACGCCCTCGAGGATGATCGCCAGCTTCCAGTAGCCGAGGGCGACGAAGAAATCGAGCTGTGAGAGATCGCGGCCGGATCGTTCGACGTAGCGGTCGCGCAGCTCCACGTTGGTCGGGAAGCCCGGTGCGAGGTTGGCGGGCTGGCCCAGCGCGACGGGATCCTCGCCGCGGTCGGGCCAGTAGACCATCAGCAGGCCGACGTCGGCGAGCGGGTCGCCGAGGGTGCACAGCTCCCAGTCGACGACTGCCGCGACCTCTCCGCTTGGATTGAGGATCATGTTGTCGAGCCGGTAGTCACCGTGGACGATCGTCGCGGGACCTTGCTCGGGGATGCGCGCCTCGAGGCGCTCGTGCACGGCGTCGATCACCGGTAGCTCCCGCGTCTTCGACTTCTCCCACTGCCCCTGCCAACGATGGAGCTGGCGGGCGACGTAGTCCTCCTTGCGGCCGAGATCGCCGAGCCCGACCGCGTCGGGGTCGACGGCGTGGATGTCGACCAGCGTATCGGCGACGCGCTCACCGATCGCCCGCCTGTCGGCCTCGTCCGGGAACGTCTCCGCCTCGGCGAGGCCACGCAGGATCGGGCCCCCGACGAACTCCATCACGTAGAAGGGGGCTCCGTTGACGCTCTCGTCCTCGCAGAGCCCGACCACCGGCGCGACGGGCACCGCGGTCGGTCCCAGCGCCGAGACGACCTTGTGCTCGCGCCCCATGTCATGCGCGGAGCCGAGCCGCTTGCCGAGCGGCGGCCGCCGCAGTGCCCAACGGCGGCCGTTTTCGTCCGCGACGCCGTAGGTGAGGTTGGAGTGGCCCCCGGAGATCCGCTCAAACGCCAGCGGCAGCTTGACCTCCGCAACGTGCTCCTCGAACCAGGCCTCGACCCCGGCGCGGTCAATCCCCTCCGGCGCCGCAGCGCTGCCGTCGGAGGTGCCTGTAGCCTCGTCGCCCATCGGTTCGCAAGCATATTCCCGACGACGATTCAGGCTCAGCCCATCGCTCGCCAACAGGCTGACGATCGGCTTCGCGATCGCATTTGCGGTGCTGACCGGCCTGGCGGTGATCGGCGTCGCCCGCTTCCTGCAGCAGCGCCAGGACTACGAGAACGCCACGGCGCGCTCCTACCAGCGGGAGATCGTCGCCCGCAACCGGCTGGCGCAGGGAGGAAACCCGACCGCGGCACGTGCGGCGATCCTCTCCCAGCAGCAGCAGCGGCAGGACCTTCGCGACGAGATATCGAGTGAGACGCGCGACACGGCGCTGCTGGTCGGAGCGGGGCTGATCGCCGGCCTGACCGGCGCGGCGCTGCTCTTCACCGGCCTGATCTCATCGATGCGTCGGCCGCTCGAGGACCTGGTCGAAGCGTCGGGACAACTGGCCGGGGGCGACCTCGACGCCCGGGTTAAAATCGGCGGGCTCTCCGAGACGGCGACGCTCGGCCTCGCCTTCAACGAGATGGCCGAGGAGCTGCAGCGCCGCGCCGGCGAACGCGACCAGCTCGACCGGATGAAAGACGAGTTCGTCCTCACCGCCTCCCACGAGCTGCGCAGCCCACTCACCTCGGTCCAGGGATTCGCCGAGCTGCTGCTGCTCGAGCGTGAGAAGCTCAGCCCGGGGCAGGCGGAGACGGTCGAGGTGATCCTCGACAACACCCGCCACCTGGTTCGGCTCCTCAATGACCTGCTCGACCTCGCCCGCAGCGACGCCGGGCGGCTGACGATCCGGCCCGAGCCCACCGACGCGGCCAGTCTGGTCGAAGAGGCGGTGCGTACGATGCGCGCCCAGTTTGACTCCCGCCAGCAGGCCCTGGGAGTGGCGATCGAGACCGACCTGCCCCAGATCGAGGCCGATCGGGACCGGATTCGCCAAGTACTGGTGAATCTGCTTACCAACGCCAATGAGTATTGCCCGGAAGGAGCGGGTATCGAGGTGAAGGCACGCCACGCAGATGCCGAAGTTGAGATCGACGTGATCGACAATGGACCCGGCATACCCGAGCAGCAGCTGGAACACATCTTCGAACGCTTCTCCCGTGGCGACGCCGGTGAGACCCAGCGTGTGGGCGGAACCGGGCTTGGCTTGGCGATCTCGAAATCGCTGATTGAGCTGCACGGCGGAACGATCGACGCCGAATCGACTCCCGGCAGCGGCTCCACCTTCCGCATCCACCTGCCGGCGATCGCGCGCGCCCGGGCGGAGGTGACCTGATGGCCAGGATCCTCGTAGCCGACGATTCGGAGACCATCCTGCTCCTCCTGCGCACGCGTCTGGAGATGGAGGGCCACGAGGTGACGACGGCAACCGACGGCCAGGAGGTGATCGACAATCTCAGCGCCTCCAGCCCTCCCGACATCCTGCTGCTCGACGCGATGATGCCCGGCAAGTCAGGCATCGACGCCCTGCGAGAGCTCCGCGGCGGCGGAGTCGAGACCCCCGTCCTTATAGTCAGCGCCCACACCGAAGGCGGCAACGGCGCGGACCACGCGGACCTGTCGATCAGCGGCTACATCGCCAAGCCAATCGACTTCGACCAGCTCTTCGCAAAGATCGCCGAATTGACGAGCTAGCGGATCGACCGCTAGCTCTTGGCGATCTCCAGCCGGATCTCCTTGCCTTTCAGCTTCGTCCCGTCGAGGAACTCGACCGTGCGGTCGGCCTGGTCGGGATCGACCTCGACGAAGGAGAAGCGGTGCAGGACGCGGACGTCGTGGACCGCCTCGTCGGGCAGGACGGCGCCCTCGCGCAGCGCCCAGCGCAGATCCTCCTCCTCGATGCCGCTGCCTTCGCCACGGTTGACGAAGAGCTTGACCGTCTTGCCCTCGGTCTCCTTGCGGTCCGTCTCCTTGGCCGGGGTGGCATCGGCTTCGGCGGCCTCGCCGTCGTTGTCACGCGGCTTGGTCCGCTCGCGGCGACGCGGGCGAGGCGCGTGTTCGATCCGCTCCTCCGGGCTCTCCCACTCGCCGATCGAGGTTTTCACGTCGCGCTCGATCCGCTCGATCTCGTCGCGCTGGGCCGGCGTGACGAAGGTGATCGCCCGGCCGGTGCGGCCAACACGGCCGGTTC
The DNA here is from genome assembly GCA_963716735.1 of uncultured Solirubrobacterales bacterium. Lineage (GTDB taxonomy): Bacteria > Actinomycetota > Thermoleophilia > Solirubrobacterales > 70-9 > VRUE01. The sequence goes on along the minus strand of OY970321.1, from coordinate 2,081,622 downwards.
GCCCGATGCGGTGAACGTAGACCTCCGAGGAGGCGGGCACGTCGTAGTTGATCACGTGGGTGACGTGCTCGATGTCGAGCCCGCGGGCGGCGATGTCGGTGGCGACCAGCAACCGGACCCGGTGGTCCTTGAAGGCGATCATCACGCCGTCGCGTGAGCCCTGGCTCATGTCGCCGTGCAACGCCTTCACGTCGAGCCCTTTGTCCTTCAGCGTCTTCTCCAGCTTCGAGGCGCCGATTTTGGTGCGGCAGAAGATAATCGCCTGCTCGGGTTCCTCGGTCTTCAACAGATCGACCAGGCGCGTTGCCTTCTCGTTCGCCGGCACTTCGACAAATGCCTGGGCGATCGCGTCCACGGTCAGTTTTTTCGGCGTGATTTTGATCGTCGTCGGGTCGTACATGTAGCTCTCGGCGAGCCGTTTGACCGGCGGCGGCATCGTCGCCGAGAAGAGCGCGGTCTGGCGCCCGCTCGGACACATCCGCAGGATCTTCTCGACGTCCTCGATGAATCCAAGGTCGAGCATCTCATCGGCCTCGTCGAGGACGATGTAGCGGGCCGCGGTGAGGACCAGCGAACGGCGCGACATCAGGTCCATCATCCGGCCGACGGTGGCGACGACCACGTGGGCGCCGGCACGCAGCTGCGCTTGCTGCGATTTGATCGGCGCGCCGCCGAAGACGGCGACGATCTCGACGTCGAGGTGCTCGGCGTAGGCGCGCAGCGCCTGGGTCACCTGGATGCAGAGCTCGCGGGTCGGCGTGAGGACGACCGCCTGCACCTCGTCGACCGCCGGGTCGACGTACTGGAGCAGGGGCAGGCCGAAGGCGGCGGTCTTGCCGGTCCCGGTCTGCGCCTGGCCGATCACGTCGTGGCCGGCGAGCAGCTCCGGGATCGCTTTCTCCTGGATCGGGCTGGGCTCGGTGTAGCCGAGCTCGTCCAGCGCCTGCTGGATCTCCGGCGCAAGTCCCAGGTCCTTGAAGGGGATCACTGCGTCGGGTCCAAGAGGAGCTTGCCGCTGGTGCGGCGGGCGATCAGGTCTTCGTGTGCGCGTGCGGCCTCGGAGAGGGGGTAGACCTCACCGACGCTGACCTCGAGCTCGCCGGCAGCGACGGCCTCGAGCAGCTCGCCGATCATCGGACCGACCTCCTGGGGTCGCATCATCAGATGGACGAGCCAGAAGCCGATAACGGCCTTGGAGCCGCGCAGCAGGGCTGCGGTGGAGACGTCGCGCTGTTCGCGCGAGGCGATGCCGAAAACGACCATGCGACCCAACGGAGCAAGAGCCGAGAGCTCGGCATTGAAGGCATCGCCGCCGCTCATGTGAAGCACGGCATCGACCCGCTTGCCGTCGTTGGCGGCAAGAATCGCCTCCTTCAAGTCCTCGCTGCGCGAGTCGACGGTCGCGTCGGCGCCCAGGCCCTCGACCATCGCCCGCTTCTCCTCGCTGGAGGCAAGCCCGATCACCTTCGCCCCAGCCTGCTTGCCGAGCTGCACCGCAAGAGAGCCGGTGCCTCCCGCCGCAGCCTCAACCACCAAAGTCTCGCCAGGCTCAATCCGCGCACAACGCCGCACCAGCGCCATTGCCGTGATCCCCTGCAGCAGCAGCGCCGCCGCCTGGTCGTCGTCGACTCCGTCGGGGACCGGCACGAGCATCGCCTCGGGCACGACGATCTTCTCCGCGTAGCCACCCGTTCCAAGAACCGCCGCCACCCGTTTGCCATCGGGCGTACGCCCACTCACCTCACCACCGGGAATCAGCGGCAGCGACTGCTCAGCCAGATAGTCGTTCCGAGTCGCATGCGTATCGGCAAAGTTGATCCCACTCCGCGCAACCTCGACCACCACCTGGCCGTCACCGGCCTCAGGCTCAGGCAGCTCGACCAATTCCAGCTTCTCCGGCCCGCCGAACTCCTGTATCTGAATCGCCTTCAAGGCGGAGAACCATAGTCGCCCGGGCATCGTGGACCAGGCAAGGGGGGGTCGGGTGTGCTTCGGGGGTGCCTCGCAAAGCGGCGCACCGGCGAGCGATTCCAGCCGCGAAGCGGCACCAACATAGTGAGCGCAGCGCCAGCGAAGCGAACCCAGGCACACCCGAAGCACACCCGACCCCGCCGATGTCGACCCCGATACTCTGCCGCCCATGTCGTTGACCGTGGTCGGCTCAATCGCCTTCGACTCAGTAAAGACCCCCTTCGGGGAGCGCGACCGCATGCTCGGCGGAGCCGCCGTCCACTTCTCGCTCGCCGCCAGCTTCTTCACCGACGTGCGCCCGGTCGGCCCGGTCGGCGACGACTTCGGCGCCGCCGAGTTCGAGGTGCTGGAAGGTCGCGGCGTGCAGACCGGTGACATCGAGCGGGTGGAGGGCGGCCAATCGTTCTTCTGGCGCGGGCGCTACGAGTACGACCTCAACGTCGCCCACACCGAGGACACCCAGCTCGGCGTCTTCGGCGAGTTCGAGCCGAAGCTCTCCGCCGAGTCGAAAGCGGCGGACACCCTCTTCCTCGCCAACATCCAGCCGGACCTGCAGCGCCAGGTCCGCGCCCAGTGCGATGGCGCCAGCTTCTGCGGGCTGGACTCGATGAACCTCTGGATCGACACGGCGAAGGAGTCGCTCCTGGCGGCGATCGCCGAGGTCGACTGCCTGATCGTCAACGATGCCGAGATCCGCCAGCTGACCGGCGAGTCGAACCTGGCCCGCGCCGCCCGCGCCGCGATGGAGCTCGGCCCCAGCGCGGTCGTCGCCAAGCAGGGCGAGTACGGCGCCGCCCTGTTCACCCAGGACCACTTCTTCGCCCTGCCCGGCATCCCACTCGATGACGTGCGCGATCCGACCGGCGCCGGCGACAGCTTTGCCGGCGGTTTCCTCGGCTACCTCGACGGCCACGATGGCGAGCTCGACGAATCCTGCCTGCGGCGGGCGATGGGTTACGGCACCGTGCTCGCCTCCTTCAACGTCGAGGAATTCGGCACCGAACGGGTCGCCAGGCTGACCCGCGAGGAGATCGATGAGCGGCTCGCGACGCTGCACGAGATGACCCAGTTCGAGCCCTTGCCCGTGCGTTAACGAGTCGGAACGTCCGAACTGCGAAAATGCCGGCTCGATGGCAGGCGACTCGCTTAGCGTTACCGACAACCGCACCGGCAAGACCTATGAGTTGCCGATCACCGACGGCACGGTCCGCGCCATGGACCTACGCCAGATCAAAGTCGACGAGGGCGAATTCGGGATGCTGGCCTACGACCCGGCCTTCACCAACACGGCCTCCTGCCGCTCGGCGATCACCTACATCGACGGCGAGGCGGGGATCCTCGAACACCGCGGCTACTCGATCGAGCAGCTCTGCGAGCGCTCCAGCTTCCTCGAGGTCGCCTACCTGCTGATCTTCGGCGAGCTGCCGACCGGGCCCCAGCTCGACCGCTGGACCTACGACATCGTCCATCACACCTTCGTTCACGAGGACCTCAAGCAGTTCTTCGAGGGCTTCCGCTACGACGCCCACCCGATGGGGATGCTGCTGGCCGGCGTCGGCGCGCTCTCGACCTTCTATCCGGACGCCAAGGCCACCGAGGATCCCGAAGAGCGCTACATGGCCGCGGTGCGGCTGATCGCCAAGGTGCCGACCCTGGCGGCCTTCTCCTACCGCCACAACATGGGCCTGCCCTACGTCTACCCGGACAACAACCTCAACTTCGCCGAGAACTTCCTCTCGATGATGTTCAAGAAGACCGAAGCCAAGCACGTGCCGAAGCCGGCCCTCTCGAAGGCGCTCGACGTGCTCTTCATCCTCCACGCCGATCACGAACAGAACTGCTCGACCAACGCCGTGCGCGGGGTCGGCTCCTCCGACGTCGACCCCTATTCGGCGGTGGCAGCCGGGGTCGCGGCGCTCTACGGGCCGCTGCACGGCGGCGCCAACGAGGCAGTGCTGCGGATGCTGCGCCGGATCGGCTCGGTAGACAACATCCCCGGCTTCCTCGAGCGGGTGAAGAACCGCGAAGAGAAACTGATGGGCTTCGGCCACCGGGTCTACAAGAACTACGACCCGAGGGCGCGGATCATTCAGCAGCACATGGAGGAGGTCTTCGAGGCGACCGAGTACAACGCGATCGTCGAGATCGCCCGTGAGCTGGAGAAGCAGGCGCTCGACGACGAGTACTTCACCTCGCGCAAGCTCTACCCCAACGTCGATTACTACTCGGGGATCATCTATGAGGCGCTGGAGATCCCGGCCGAGATGTTCACCGTGATCTTCGCGATCCCCCGCACCGCGGGCTGGGTGGCCCAGTGGATGGAGATGAAGGACGACCCCGAGCAGAAGATCGCCCGGCCGCGGCAGATCTACACCGGTCCTCGCGAGCGCGACTACGTCGCCATCGACGACCGTGACGGGCCGGAGAAAATCGTCGGTCCGCCGGCACGGCGGCCGAAACGGCCTCGGCGCGGGGCGTAGGAGCAAGGGACGGGGGGACCCTCCCCCGGAGGCCGTTGCGCAGCTGATCGTGGGTGGAGGGTTCGGACGTGGTTCCATGAGCCTCCGTGGGAGGGTCCCCCCGTCCCTTACGCTGCGTCCCCATGGCTGCTTGGAAGCTGACGGTGCGTCACGGATCCGACGTCGAGCATGAGAGCTTTGAGGAACTGGATGAAGCTGTCGCCGCGATGCGGGAGCGGGCGCTCGCCATCCGGGCCGAGGGCCCGGTGAAGGGTGTCTCGGCGCTGCGGGACTTCGGGCCTGAGCAGCAGGTCCATGCACGCCTGCAGCTTGCCGGGAAGGGCCTGCTGCGCAAACCGGTGGCCGGCATCGACGTGCGCGGGGACGGCACCTTCATGCCCTACAGGGGCGGAGTGACGCGCGAGGAGCTCGACCCGACCGAGCACGAAACGCCTTTCGATGTGGTGCGCGAGACTCTCGAGGGACGCTGACTGGCGAGTTAGCCCCCGGTAGAGGACGGAAACTCGCCAAGCAACCCGACTATGACTGAATCCGAGATCCCCAAGGGCAGCTACGCCGCCGGGCGGCGGCTGAAGCTACCGGCCGGCGCCGAAGCGCCCTACGCCGTCTTCATCAACGGGGTCGAGCAGAGCGAGGGCGCAGACTACGACGTCCGCGCAGGTGAGATCGTCTTCACCCGCGAGATCGTCAAGGAGAAGGTCGGCACCGGCCGTTGGCTGGCGATGTACCTCGGCCTCTTCGGCACCTACCGCAAGAACGAGACGATCGACCTGCAGTTCCAGCGCAACGGCAAGACCGAGCTGCTCTCGGACCTGCCGGTCACAGCCTGAGCTTCAGGCCCGGAGGCTCACTTGAAGATGTAGAGCAGGGCGAAGGCGACGATGGCGAAGGTGGCGACGCCGGCGATCAGGGGTTTGTCCTCGGCGACTATCGCGGCGGTGGAGCGGTCGTCGGCGCGGTCGTAGATCAGGTAGAGGTAGCGGAAGATGCAGTAGACGACCGGCGGGATCGTCCACATCATCTTGTTACCGATGATCGGCGAGTTGACGGCATAGATCGAGTAGCTGATCACCGTGCCGGTGGTGACCATGGCGACCATCTGGTCGAGGAAGGGGAGCGAATAGTGCTCCAGCACCGGGCGGCTGCTGGTGCCCTGGTGCAGCTCGGAGACCGCCTCCTGGCGCCGCTTGGTGACGCCGAGGAAGAGGGCGACCATGCCAGTGCAGAGGAGCAGCCATTCCGATGCGTGAGCGTTGACAGCGACGGCGCCGGCGGCGACCCGCAGGATGAAGAGGCCGGAGAGCGTCATCACGTCGACGATCACGATCTGCTTGAGGCCGAGGCTGTAGGCCATCTGGGCGACGCCGTAGCCGACCACCATCAGGCCGACCTGCCAGTTGACGGCACTGAAGGCGAGGCCGATCGCCACCGCTGCCAGCAACGGCGCGATCGTCATCGCCGTCCGCTCGGAGAGCTCGCCGGCGGCCAGCGGCCGGAAGCGCTTCTTCGGGTGCTTGCGGTCGAGCTCGACGTCGACCAGGTCGTTTACGTAGTAGCCGGCGCTGGAGATCAAACAGAAGGCAACAAAGGTGAGGAACGCCTCGAACACCTCGTGGGACTGGTTGAACTTGCCGGAGAAGAGCAGCCCGGCGAAGACGAAGAGGTTCTTGATCCACTCCTGCGGCCGCCCGGTCTTGATCGCCGCGCGCAGCGGCGAGCGCCGCGGCACGACGGGTTCCCCGGCCGAGGCTTCGGCCGGGATCGTCGGGTGCTCTGAGGTGATGGTTTCCATCAAGGGTGGTCGCGGGAGGGTAGCGCCGCCGGGCGTCAGCCCTTCTCATCTTCGCTCTGCTGGGCGGTTTCCAGCGACTCCAGATCATCACGGTCACGAGGTCGCTCGCTGGCTCGCTTCATCTCCAGCAGATGCTCAAGAGAGCAGACACGCACGCGTAGACCTCCGAGATCGACCTCAGCAGCCTGTGCATCGAGCACCGCAAACGATGGCACCTGGGGCAACCCCTGCAGAACGTCTACCGGTCCCAGTTCGGTGGCGACCAAGGTTCGATCGCCCGTCTTGAGAAAGATCGAGATGGCATCCGCGGTGAGCAGGCGGTCCTCGACCTCGACCTTGCCATCGAGCTCACGAAGCAACTCGGCGAGCCTCTCGAGATTCTCCCCTGCAGGATCGGGCACGAGATCCACGTCCTTGGTACCCCGCACATAGCCCCAGGCGCCAACTGCCAGCCCGCCCACCAAGACGAAGCGAATGTCCGCCTCGACCAGTCGCTCGAGCAACGCGTGCATTCGGAGCGGCGCGGCGGTCAAGCCTTTCGGGCGCTCCCCGCGAAAGTGGAAAAGAATTCGCTCAGTGCGATGGCCTCGGCCAGATTGACGGAGAGCGGCCGCCCACCGTCTTCCCTCAAACGCCTCCGCCGTACTTCCTCGTTGAGGCGCCAGGGATCCTGCTTTGGCCTGTGTTCATCGGACTTCACGCCCGTCAGGGTAGCTACGGGTCGATGAGAACGCCGGGGTTCAGCGTCCCGCCAGGATCGAGCTCAGCCTTTGCCGCCCGCAGCGCGGCGGCGAACGGCGCCGGGCGCTGGCGGTCGTACCAGGGGCGGTGATCGCGACCGACCGCGTGGTGGTGGGTGATCGTGCCGCCGCCCTCGATCACCGCCTCGGCGGCCGCGGCCTTGATCTCGTCCCACTGCTCGACCTCTCCTCCGCGCACAGCCGGGGCCATCACCGTGAAGTAGGGCGCCGGTCCGTCGGGGTAGACATGGGTGAAGCGGCAGCTGATCCGTGGTGCTCCGGGCCCCTCCGTCGGGGCGTCGCAGACCTCGGCGACCTTGGCGCGCACCGTCTCGATCGCCGTCGCGTGGAAGTCCTCGAAGCGGTCCCAGGTGATCGCGGTCTCGAAGGTCTCGGACAGCACCCCGCAGGCAACGAACGTGTCGCGCAAGTAGGGCGCGAGGAGAAAGGCGCTGCGCCAGGCGCCGACGGCCCCCGTGTCCTCACTGTCCCCTCCGCCGCTTCCACGCACCTGATCCGGCACCCCGCCATGCTCGCGAGCGATCGCCACAGCGAGGCCCATCGGTACGTCCACCGGGTGATGGGCCGACTCGAAGCCGAGCACCAGCAGGCTCTTCTCGCCGCTGCCGGCACCGGTCATCCCCGCCTCCGTCGCGTCGAGCAGACGGCAGTTGCTCGGATACAGACCCGACTGCGATATCTCACGCACGGCGTCCGCGGCAGCGAGGAAGTCGTCGAACTCGACCCCACACGAAGCCTTGAACTCGGGCCTGGGCCGCACGCGCATCCAGGCCTCGCCGATCACGCCGAGGATTCCCTCCGAGCCGATCAGCGCCCGGTCCGGCGACGGCCCCGCCCCGGAGCCCGGCAGCCGCCGGCTCTCCCAAGTCCCGCGCGGGGTGATCGCCCGAACCGACTCGACCAAGTCATCGATGTGGGTATAGAGGGTGGCGAAGTGGCCGCCAGCCCGGGTGGCGATCCAGCCGCCGAGCGTCGCGTACTCGAACGATTGGGGGAAGTGGCGCAGGGTCAGCCCATGCTCACGCAGCTGCTCCTCCAGCCCCGGTCCCGTGGCTCCAGCCTGGATCCGGGCCCCCATCGACTCCGCATCCACCTCCAGCACCCGATCGAGCCGCCGCAGATCGAGCGAGACGAAGGGCCGATCCCCTAACCGTCCCTCGACCCCACCGACCACGCTCGTCCCACCGCCAAAGGGAATGACCGCAGCGCCCTCGGACTCGCACCAAGAGAGCACGGTCTCAATCTCAGACTCGTCCTTGGGAAGAGCAACCAGATCAGGCGGGTTCTCGAACTCCCCCCGAAATCCCCGGACGACATCTCGATACGCCTTCCCCAGCGCCCGACTCACTCGCTCGTACTTCTCGTCGGTGAAGAGATCTCCAAACCCGCTTGGGACCTTCAGCCGCGGACCTCGAATCTCGACGTCCGCGAACGACATCGACTCCTCAGGCTCCCTACCAAACCCAAACCGAGCCCTTATCCCCGCCGCAGCCTCTTCCAGCTCTTTTTTAGAGGGCGCCTGATCCTCATACCCCCACCCCCAATGCTTGAGCCTGCGCTCCATAGCCGCGAAAGCTACTGGGCCAACTCAATGGGGATCTATGAGAGACTTGTAGTTGTACTTAAATGACAAGAACAAACTCCCCATATCCCCCATTTCATCCGGAACGCCCCGATATCCCGCTCGCGTTGGACCTCGACGAATTCAGGCGGGAGTTTCCGGAGGAGGGGGAATATGTCGAGTTCAAGAGCGGGCTCAGTCGAAAGCAGCTGCAGGAGTCCGTCGTGTCGTTCTCAAACACCGGTGGAGGAGTCATTCTCATTGGAGTCTCTGACACCGGAGAGATCGTGGGTAAAGAACTTGACTCAGGCACCGCCGACTCCATCCATCAACTCATGCGGGATGTCCACGACCCCGGGCGCTATTCCGTCCATCGGGCGTCGATTGGAGGCGCAGCGATAGTCGCGATCTCGATCGCTCGCCGTCAAGAGGGGTTCGCGCAGATGTCAAACGGCGTTGTGCGAGTTCGCAAGGGGACGAGGGATGAGCCGCTGTTCGGATCTGAGCTTCGGCAATTCATCAACGAGCGCTCATCGATGCGCTTTGAGCTAACCCGAACCAAACTAGAAGTCGACGCCGCCGACCCCGAGCTCCTGAACACCCTCGCCGACACCTTTGGATGGAAGGACGGCAACCTGAAGGAGCGGCTCTCCGAGCGTGGATTTGCATCCGAGAATCGCTTGACGGTTGCCGGTGTTCTCTATCTCTCCGACAACCCCGGCGATCTGCTGGGCAAAACGCATGTCGAGCTCCTGCGATACAGCGATGATGAGTCAATTGACTATGAGCTCCGCGTGGAGATCAAAGGACCTGTGCCTCTCCAGTTGCAGCGGGCCGTCAAGAGGGTCCTCGAGGAGCTCGGTACCGAGCTCGTCGTCTTAGGGGTGCGTCGGTATGACCTACCGAGAGTCCCCCCCGTGGTTGTCCGGGAGGCAATCGCTAATGCGCTGGCGCACCGCTCCTACGAGTTGGACCGCACTCCGGTGCGAATCGAGATACGACCGTCGTCGGTTCGCGTCCTCTCTCCGGGAGGGCTGCCAGAGCCAGTCACCGTGGAAAACATTCGCGAAACTACCGCGCCGAGAAATCTCGCTGTCATCAACGCGCTTCGCCACTTTGGCCTCGCTGAGGACGCCGGTCGAGGGATAGATGTCATGCAGGACACGATGCTGGAGGAGATGCTCGATCCGCCTGAGTTCGAAGACCACGGTCATGAGGTGGCTGTGGTGCTTCCGATACGAAGCGCAGTCGCGCCAGCTGAGCGTGCATGGGTCCGAGAGTTGGAGCGTCGCGGAAATCTCGAGGGACTCGACCGACTGCTTCTCGTGCACGCAGCGCGCGGAGAGGTCCTCACGAACGCACGGGCGCGCGCGATCCTGCAAACCGATCGGCCTGCGGCACGGGCGAGATTGCAACATCTGAGGGATGCCGGCTTCCTGGAGCAAAGGGGGGAGCGCGGCGGTGCGACCTACCATTTGGTTGGAACGCTCAAGCCTCCGGCCGGATTGCGGTTAGGCCCAAATGAGCTCGCAGATCTCGTCGAGAGATTGGCCACCGAAGGATCGCTTACCAACGCGGATGTACGAGATGCGACCGGACTGGATCGCTGGAAAGTCCGCGATCTGCTCGGAATGCTGGTTAGAGAAGGCCGCTTGGTTCAGACCGGCCAGCGCCGCGGTACCCGCTATCACGCCCCCTGACCCTGGGCGCAGCTGAATCCGCTACCAGTGCACGCCTTTCATCAAGTGGGCAAAGGCAACCGCCTCGGTAGTGGGCGCCCGATCTGGCGCCTCGTCGCCCTTCCCCTTTGCCGCCTGGGACTCGGGGAAGAGTTTGTAAGCCGTGTTGAGGATTTTGTCGCTGACCGTCGGCGCAACCGCGTAGAGCACCTCGCCGAAGGTGCCCATGCGAGTCGCCACCTTCTTCGGCTTGGCGATCATCGCGCCGGCGATCATCTCGGCCGCCTCCTCGGGCGTGATCGCGGGGAACATGTCGTACATCCGCGTCGGCGCGATCATCGGCGTCCGCACCAGGGGCATGTAGATCGTCGTGATGTCGACACCGTCGTCAACCACCTCGGAGGCGATCACCCGGCTGAAGGCATCCAGCGCCGACTTCGAGGCGACGTAAGCCGAGAAGCGCGGCGGGTTGGTCTGCGCGCCGATCGAGCTGATGTTGATGACGTGGCCCGACTTGCGCGCCTGCATCGAGGGCAGCAGCGCCAGGATCAGCCGTAGGGCGCCGAAGTAGTTGATCTGCATCGTCCGCTCGTAGTCGTGGAAGCGGTCGTAGGAGAGCTTCACGGAGCGACGGATCGAGCGCCCGGCGTTGTTGACGAGGATGTCGACCTGCCCGTGGTAGGCGAGCACCTCCTCGGCCATCCGCTCGACGTCCCCGACGTCGGACATGTCGCAGCGGTGGATGTGGGCGACGCCCCCGGCTGTCTCGATCTCCCTTTTCGTCTCCTCCAGCTTGTCGACTGAGCGGGCGACCAGGAGCACGGTTGCGCCGGCGTCGGCGGCCTTGACCGCGGCCGCCTTGCCGATACCCGACGAGGCTCCGGTGATCAGCACCACCTTGCCACGGACCGCCGCCGAGAGCGAGCGGTCCTTGAACAGGTCGGGGTCGAGGTTGCGCTCCCAGTAGTCCCAGATGCGCTCGGCGTAGCTCTCCAGCGGCGGCACCTCGATCCCAGAACCCGCCAGCGCCGCCTCCGCCTCGGTCGAGTCGAAGTGCGTCGGGTAGCTGACGTAGCTGAGGACACCGGCGGGAATGCCGACCTGGTTCAGAGCCATCTTCGCCGCCCGCTTGGCCGGCGGGAAGAACTTCAACCCCGTGCGCATCAGGCTGGTTGCCGGGTCGGTGATGCCGGAGTCGAGCTGCAGCGCCGCCTGCGGCGCGTCGGCGGCATGGGCGAAGAGGTTGAGCACCTCGCCCGCGGTCTTCGGCCTCGGGTCGGTGAGGCTGAAGGCGCGACCATCGAGATCGGGCTTGTGGGCTATGTGGTCGATCGCCGCGCTGACGTAGTCGACCGGGACGATGTTGATCTCCCCCCCTTCGACGCCGACGGTCGGCAGCCAGGAGGGCAGCACCCGGCGGGCCTGCTGCAGCAGCTTGAACATGTAGTAGGGGCCGTCGATCTTGTCGATCTCGCCCGTGCGCGAGTCGCCGACCACGATCCCAGGCCGGTAGATGCGCCAGGGCCGACGGGAGTCCTCGCGCACGACCCGCTCGGACTCGTGCTTGGTGCGGAAGTACGGATGCGTGTCGAGGTCTTCGGCCTCCTCGAACATGTCCTCGGTCCAAGTGCCCTTGTAGAGCCCGGCGGCGGCGATCGAGCTGACCTGGTGGAAGCAGCCGGCCTCGATCGCACCGGCGAGTTCGACCGCGTGCCGCGTTCCCTCGACGTTGGCGACTTCCTGAGCCTCCGCGCCCGCTGCCATGTCGTAGATCGCGGCCAGGTGGAAGAAGTGGTCGACGTCCGCACGCAGCGTCACGAGGTCCTCCTCGGAGACGCCGAGACCGGGCTGGGCAAGATCGCCGGAGATCGGCACGACCCGCGCCCCGTCGGCTCCCCAGGCGGTCCGCAGCTCCTCCAGGCGGCCCCGCGAGCCGGCCCGGACCAGCGCGTAGATCGTCCCCTCGCGCTGCAGGAGGCGGGCGACGAGGTTGCGACCGATGAACCCGGTGGCGCCGGTGACGAAGTAGTTCATCGCTCTTTCATACACTCAATCTACGAATGGCGCAAACGGCGACCGTCCAGATCCAGATGCCCGAGATGGGCGAGTCGGTCACCGAGGGCATCGTTCTCGAATGGCACGTGGCTGAGGGCGACTTCGTCAACGAGGGCGACACGGTGGTCGAGGTCTCGACCGACAAGGTCGACGCGGAGGTGCCTGCGCCGGCAGACGGCGTCATCACGAAGCTGATTGCCCAAGTCGACGATGAGGTGCCGGTTGGCGCCCCGCTGGCTGAGATGGAACCAGGCGAGGGCTCTGATGGCGGTCACGGGACGGCCGAGGGTTCAGACGCTTCAACCGCGGGTCCTGTCGGAGGGGGAGGGGGTGTTAGCGGACTCACCCGTCCGAACACCCCCTCCCCCTCCGCCACCCGCGGAAGTAGCGCTGGTGCAGCTGCAGGTGGCGCCAACGGGAGTGACGGAGTACGGGCGACGCCCGTTGCGCGGCGGGTAGCTGAGGAGAACGGCGTCGATCTTGGATCGGTAGCTGGAAGCGGGCCGGGGAGCAAGGTCACCAAAGAGGACGTGCTTGCGGCCGCCAATGGCGGTGGAGCTGCTGTGGCGTCGACCGGCGAGGCGAAAGCCTTGCGGGGACCCGCCGCGATGTTGGCTCAGGCGATGGGCGAGAGCCGCGAGGTTCCCACCGCCACTTCGTTCAGGACGGTTGCGGTCGACACGCTCGACGCCAAGCGCAAGGCGCTCAACGGGCAGCTGAAAGAGCGGGGGCTGAAGGTCTCCTTCACCCACCTGATCGCCTGGGCGATCGTGCAGGCGGCAAAGGAATGGCCGGTGATGGTGCGCGCCTTCGAGGAGCGCGACGGCAAGCCGTTCGCGATCGAGAACGGCCCGGTCAACCTCGGCATCGCGGTCGACATCGAGCGCAAGGACGGCTCGCGCAGCCTGATGGTGCCGGCGATCAAGGGTGCCGACGGGCTCGACTTCGCCGCCTTCCACTCCTATTACGAGGACCTGATCACGAAGACGCGCGAGTCGAAGCTCACCGCTGATGACTTCCAGGGGACCAACGTCTCGCTCACCAACCCGGGCGGAATCGGCACCATTGCCTCGGTTCCCCGCCTGATGAAAGGTCAGAGCGCGATCATCGCCGCCGGCGCGATCGCCTACCCGCCCGAGTGGGCGCACGCCTCGCCCGAGCGGCTGCGCCAGCTCGGCGTCTCGAAGACGATGACGCTGACCTCGACCTACGACCACCGGGTGATCCAGGGCGCCGAGTCGGGGGCCTTCCTGCGCCGGATCGAACAGCTGCTCGAAGGCGAGAACGGCTTCTACGAGACGGTCGCCGGTGACCTCGGCATCGACCCGGCACCTCTCGCTGCCGCCCATCCGGCCTCGGCTTCGGCGCCGCCGCTGGGCGCGGCCCCGCCGCCCTCCGCGCCCGGCGCCCCAGACGAGGAGCTGCTCGGCGCCGTGCAGGCCGCCACCTCGCTGCTCAAGGGTTACCGCACCCATGGCCACCTCGCCGCCCGGCTCGATCCACTCGGGCGCGAGCCCCAGGGCGACCCGGCGATCCAGCCCGAGAGCCTCAACCTGACGCCGGAGCTGATGGCCCGGGTGCCGGCCTCGATCCTGCGCATCGGCGTCCCGGGCGAGACCCTGCTCGACGTCCTGCCGCGCATGCGCGAGGCTTACTGCGGCTCGATCGCCTACCAGTTCGAGCATCTCTCCTCGCACCAGCAGCGGACCTGGCTGCGCGAGATGGTCGAGACCGGCGCCCACCGCCAACCGCTCGAGGACGACGAGAAACGCCGCCTGCTCGGCCGCCTGATCGACGTCTTCGAGTTCGAGCGCTTCGTCGAGAAAGCGTATTTGGGGCAGAAGATCTTCACGATCGAGGGCCTCGACGCGATCGTGCCGATGCTCGACGAGCTGGTCACCCTTGCCGGCCGTGGCGGTGCCGACGAGGTCGTCTTCGGCATGGCCCATCGCGGCAGGCTCGCCGTCCTCGCCCACAACCTCGGCCGCTCGGTCGAGTCGATCCTCGCCGAGTTCGAGGGGTCCAAGCAGATCGAGATGGTGAAGGCGGTCGCCGCGATCCCCCACGGCGGCACCGGCGACGTCAAGTACCACTACGGCCACCAGGGGGTCTACGAGACCCACGAAGGCGAGAAGATCGCCGTGCGGCTCTATCCCAACCCGAGCCACCTCGAGTTCGTCGACCCGGTGGTCGAGGGCGCGACCCGCTTCCTCCAGTCGGAAATCGACGGGGCGAAGCTCGAGCACAAGCCGAAGTCCACGGTGCCGGTGCTGCTGCACGGCGACGCCGCCTTCCCCGGCCAGGGAGTGGTCGCCGAGACCCTCAACCTGCAGGCGCTGCGCGGCTACACCACCGGCGGCACGATCCACGTCATCCAGGACAACCAGGTGGGCTTCACCACCGACCCCGAGGACGCCCGTTCGACCCCCTACGCCGCCGATATGGCGAAGGGCTTCAACGTGCCGATCGTCCACGTCAACGCCGACGACGTCGAGGCCTGCTCCGCCGCGATCCGCCTGGCGATGGCCTATCGCGAGCGCTGGGGCCGCGACATCGTCATCGACGTGATCGGCTACCGCCGCTTCGGCCACAACGAGACCGACGAGCCGGCCTACACCCAGCCGGCCATCGCGGCCAAGATCAAGGCGCACCCGCCGGTCTCCGAGATCTACGCCGAGAAGCTGATCGAGCAGGGGACGATCGCCCGCGAGGACGTCGAGCGCGCGCGCAAGGAGCGCCACGACGAAATGTCGGACTCGCTGAAGGATCTGCGCAGGAAGATGGAGCTGGGCGAGTACGAAGACCCCACCGTGACCACCTCCAGCACGGGAGAACTCGACCGCAGCGCCAGCCCGCCGGTCGAAACCACAGTCTCAGCGGAGAAGCTGGGTGAGTTGAACGAGGCGCTGCTGGAGGTGCCGGAGAGCTTCACGATCCACCGCAAGCTGCGCAAACCGCTCGGCAACCGAGCCGAGGCTCTGCAGGCCGGCGGGATCGAGTTCGGTCACGCCGAGTCGCTGGCCTTCGCCTCGCTGTTGACCGAGGGCGTGCACATCCGCCTCACCGGTCAGGACACCGAGCGCGGCACCTTCTCGCACCGCCACCTCGTCCTCCACGACGAGAAGACCGGCCTCCCCTACTGCCCGATGCAGAACCTCGCCGACTCCACCGCTCCCTTCGAGCTCTACAACAGCCCGCTCTCGGAGATCGCCTGCCTCGGCTTCGAGTACGGCTACTCGGCGGCGACCCCAAACGCCCTGGTCCTCTGGGAGGCGCAGTTCGGCGACTTCGGCAACGCCGGCCAGGTGATCATCGACAGCTTCATCGTCTCCGGCGAGGCCAAGTGGGGACAGACCAGCCGCCTCACCCTGCTGCTGCCGCACGGCTACGAGGGCTCCGGCCCGGAGCACTCGAGCGCCCGCATCGAGCGCTTCATGGCGCTGGCGGCGGAGGGCAACATCCGCATCGCCAACCCCAGCAGCGCCGCTCAGTACTTCCATCTGCTGCGGCGCCAAGCGCTGATCCGCAAGCCACGGCCGTTGATCGTCTTCACGCCGAAGGGGCTGCTGCGGCTGGACCGCGCCGCGGCCACTCTCGATCAACTGACCGGCGGCCACTTTCACTTCATCCTCGACGACCCCACCGCGGTCGAGCGTCGCGAGAAGGTGGAGCGCCTCGTGCTCTGCACCGGCAAGGTCTACTGGGACATCGACGCCAGCGAGCGCCGCGAGGCGGCCGAGAACGTCGCGATCGCCCGGGTCGAGCTGCTCTACCCCTTCGCCAAGGAACAACTCAGCGAGCTGATCGGCGGCTACCCCAACCTGAAGGAGATCGTCTGGGCGCAGGAGGAGCCGCGCAACATGGGCTGCTGGAAGGTGATGTCGCGCCGCCTGCCCGACCTGATGCCCGAGGGCGTCGAGCTCGGCTACGTCGGTCGCCCGACCCGGGCCAGCCCGGGAGAGGGCTACTCAATCGCCCACGCGCGGGAGCAGGAGCGGATCGTGCTCACCGCACTCAGCCCGGGCGCCTGATGCGCAAGCCGGTTCCCGGCCCGCTGTTCGCCCGGGTGAAGGTCCTCTCCTGGATCGAGCTGGCGATCTTTGCCGGGCTGATCGTCTTCTGGCTCGTCCCCGGTTTCGACACCGAGACGATGGTCTTCGGCTGGGCGCACGGCCTCGGCTTCATCGCCCTCTGCATCGTGATCTGGATCGCCTGCATCAAGCGCGAGGCGCCCTACACCCTGCTCGCCGCAACCCTCACTCCGGTCGGCCCGGTGGGCAGTGTGATCGGAATCGAATTGATCGAGCGGCGTGGCCTGGGTATCGGGGATTCTCCGCAAAAAAGTCCGGGAAACCCCGTAGATCCGCTCAAGATGCCTTGACCTCAGAGCTCGCAGGCGTTATAGCTAGACAGTGACTGTTCGTCTCGAGCAGTCCCGTTCGAGTGAACAGGCGCGTCGGCATCCCTCCCTGGCTACCGACGCATAGGTGCAGTGAGGGTCGCGCGGACCCCCTGCCTCCCGCGGCCCTCCTGCGCCGTCTTGTCTGAGCTCAGACAATACCTTACCCCCGCAGGCTTCTCAGCACCGTCTGCAGAATGCCGCCGTTCTTGTAGTAGACGACCTCGTTCGGGGTGTCTAGCCGCACGGTCGCCTCGAACTCGGTGTCGCCGGCGGTGACCGTCACGGTCTTTGCCTCGCCGCCTTCGAGGTCGCTGACGTCGATCGTCTCTTCCCCGTTGAGACCGAGGGACTCGATCGACTCGCCGGGGGGGAACTGGAGTGGAAGGACGCCCATGCCGATCAGGTTGGAGCGGTGGATGCGCTCGAAGGACTCGGCGATGACCGCCCGCACGCCGAGCAGCTTCGTCCCCTTGGCCGCCCAGTCGCGCGAGGAGCCCGAGCCGTACTCCTTGCCGGCGAGGACGACCAAGGGCACGCCTTCCTCGGCGTAGGCCGTCGCCGCCTCGAAGATCGTCGTCTCCTTGCCGCCGGGGAAGCGGCGGGTGAATCCGCCGGCCCGCTCGACCAGGAGGTTGCGCAGGCGGATGTTGGCGAAGGTGCCGCGGATCATCACCTCGTGGTTGCCGCGGCGTGAGCCGTAGGAGTTGAAGTCGCGCGGCTCCACCCCGTTCTCCATCAGCCACTCTCCGGCCGGGCTTGCTTTCTTGATCGCACCCGCGGGGGAGATGTGGTCAGTCGTGATCGAGTCGCCGAGCAGCGCCAGCACCCGCGCGCCTTCGATCGGCTCGACCGCCGGCGGCTCGGGCGGCATTCCCTCGAAGAAGGACGGCCTGCGCACGTAGGTGGAGTCGGGCCAGGTGTAGCGGTCGCCCTGCGGCACGTCGACCGCCTTCCAGGTCTCGTCCCCCTCCAGCACCCCGCCGTAGTTGCGGGTGAACATCTCGGCGGCTATCGAGCTGCCGACGAGCTCCTTGACCTCGATCGGGTCGGGCCAGATGTCGCGCAGGTAGACGGGCTCGCCGTCGCTGCCCTCGCCCAGCGGCTCGCTGGTCAGGTCGAGGTCCATTCGCCCGGCGAGGGCGTAGGCGACGACCAGCGGCGGGCTTGCCAGGTAGTTCGCCTTGACGTCCTGGTTGATCCGGCCCTCGAAGTTGCGGTTGCCCGAGAGCACCGCGCAGACCGCCAGGTCCTGGGCCTCGACCGCGGCCGAGATCTCCGCCGGCAGCGGCCCGGAGTTGCCGATACAGGTGGTGCAGCCGTAGCCGACCAGGTTGAACTCGAGCTGGTTCAGATACTCGGTCAGGCCGGCTTTGTCGAGATAGTCGGTGACCACGGTCGAGCCCGGTGCGAGCGACGTCTTCACCCAAGGCTTACGGGTGAGGCCTCGCTGCACCGCGTTGCGGGCGAGCAGTCCGGCGCCGATCATCACCGAGGGGTTGGAGGTGTTGGTGCAGCTGGTGATCGCCGCGATCACGACGCGGCCGTGGTCGAGCTCAAAGGTCGTGCCGTCCTCGAGCGTCACCTCGATCTCGTCGCCGCTGGCTTTGCCGATCGTCGCGCTCAAACCGCCGCTGAGCGCCGGTCGCGGCTTGCCGCGCTCGTCGTCGTGATCCTCGGCGGGGGGGTCGGAGGCGGGGAAGGACTCGTCGCCCGCCTCGTCGACGCCGTTGCCCATCTGCTCGGCCGCCTCGGGGTCGAACTCGTGCATCGCCTCGAGGAAGGCCTCTTTCGCCTCGACCAGCGGCACCCGGTCCTGGGGGCGTTTCGGCCCGGCGATGCTCGGCTCGACCTCGCGCAGGTCGAGCTCCAGCGTCGCCGAGAAGACGGGGTCTTCGGAATCCGCGTCATGGAACATCCCCTGCGCGCGGGCGTAGGCGTCGACCAGCTCGAGCGTCTCGGTCGGGCGGCCGGTCAGCTCCAGGTAGCGCAGCGTCTCGGCGTCGATCGGGAAGATCGCGCAGGTCGAGCCGAACTCGGGCGACATGTTGCCGATCGTCGCCCGGTCGGCGAGGCCCAGCGTGGAGAGGCCGGGGCCGAAGAACTCGACGAACTTCGAGACGACGCCGTGCTCGCGCAGCATCTCGGTCACGGTCAGGACCAGGTCGGTGGCGGTCGCCCCCGCCGGCAGCTCGCCGTCGAGCTTGAAGCCGACCACCTGCGGCAGCAGCATCGAGACCGGCTGGCCCAGCATCGCCGCCTCCGCCTCGATCCCCCCCACTCCCCAGCCGAGCACGCCGAGCCCGTTGACCATCGTCGTGTGCGAGTCGGTGCCGACCAGGGTGTCCGGGTAGGCCTGCAGGGCACCGCCGCGCTCGGAGCTGTAGACGACCTGCGAGATGTGCTCGAGGTTGACCTGGTGGCAGATCCCGGTTGCGGGCGGCACGACGCTGAAATTGTCGAAGGCCTCGCGACCCCACTTGAGGAAGGAGTAACGCTCGCGGTTGCGTTCGAACTCGCGCTCGGCGTTGACCGCGAAGGCGCGCTCGTTGCCGAAGGCGTCGACCTGGACCGAGTGGTCGATCACCAGGTCGACGTCGACCAGCGGGTTGATCTTCTCCGGGTCGCCGCCGATCTCGGCCATCGCGTCGCGCATCGCCGCCAGGTCGACCACCGCGGGCACCCCGGTGAAGTCCTGCATCAGCACCCGCGCCGGCTGGTAGGGGATCTCGGCGCTGGGCTCGGCCGCCGCGTCCCAGGTGGCTATAGCCTCGACGTCGGCGGCCGTCGCGGACACGCCGTCCTCGAGCCGCAGCACGTTCTCCAGCAGCACCTTGATCGAGTAGGGCAGGCGGGCGACGTCGAAGCGACTCTGCAGGGCGTCGAGCCGGAAGATCTCGTAGAAGCGGGCGCCGACGTCGAGGGTCGAACGGGCGCCAAAGGAGTCGAGGGAGGTCACGGGTTCATCCTAGGTGAGGCGGCGCGGGGTGCCCCTCGCCCTGACAAAACGCGGTCTAATTAGACCGCGTTTTTGAGTATCCGCCAGTTCGAGGGGCACCCCGCCCCGGCTCTTGTCAGGGCTTGTCAGGCGGCTGCCCGTCGGCTACTGCCTTCGCTGCTCTCTGGCCGGTGGCGCCGCTCTGCGCGCGAATGCCGATCGAAGGCGCCGCAAGGGCAAAGTGGGACATCACGCGCACCTGGGGTGGCGCCACCACCACCTCGACCTTGTCGCGCTCGATCGCCTTGACGACGCCGGCGCCGACCTGCGCTGGAGAGGCGGTGCCCATCCCAGGTGCCAGCTTCGCGCCGGAGTCGGCAAAAATCCCCGCGTCACGGATAAAGCCCGGCGAGACGACGGACACGCCTACCCCCCGCGGAGCGAGGTCGGCTCGCAAGCCGAAGGCAAAGCCGCGCAGGCCGAACTTGGTCGCGCAGTAGACCGAGCTAAGCGGACTGGCAACCTTGCCGGAGAGCGAGGAGATGAAAACGAGGTGTCCCGAGCCTCGCTCGAGCATCGCCGGGCAGAGGGTGCGCGCCATCAACATCGGGGCCTCGAGGTTGACCCGCAGGCGCCGCGTCAGCTGCTCGGGCGGAAACTCGGTCAGCCGGCCGGACCCGGGAAGGCCCGCGTTGGCCACGAGGATGTCGACGTCGCCGGCTTCCTCGGCGAGCCGCTCGGCGGCGCCGGGCTCGGCCAGGTCGGCGACGATCGTGCGATGCCCCTCCCCCGGCAGCTCGGAGGCGAGCGCGTCGAGGGCCTCGCCGTTGCGGCCACTGAGGATCAGCTTTACGCCCTTCGCCGCCATCGCGGCTGCGATCGCCCGGCCGAGGCCGCCGGTGGCACCGGTGAGCAGCGTTGAGCGGCCTGAAAGTTCCATCCCGAGACGCAAGCTACCAGCCGGTCTGCCGAGAGGAATTCGGGATGCAAGTGCGAAGGGCCACAAAATGTTTGTTTTCTATGAGCAAGCGTCGGGCCAATCGGCTACACTGCCCGCCGTTCCGAACAACCGAAACGCCGAGTCCCGCAAGCCACCTGGCGACGCGGGAGCGGGGGAACCACGTTTTCGGGGCTAACCCGCCCGACATAGGGCGGGGGCGCAGGCTCCTATCAGCGCCAGCCCGACAGCTAACCCCGTAGGCCGACGAAGGAGATCGGTTTGCCTAAGAACAGCTCAAAGCTCAAGGCGGGGTTAGTCGCAATTGCGGCGCTGGCCATCCTTGCCTCTGCACCTTCAGGCGCCAGCGCCAACTGTGGTGGCGGTGGCTTGACTCCCGCCGAAGTCGATATCTGCACTCCTACCCCGAAGGCAAGGCTTCTAAGCAACGGGATGCTGATTCCGCCCGCATCGGCGCCCCCCCGGGTAAAGGCCGTGATCGCAGCCGCGAACCGGATCCGCACCAAGCCTTACGTCTGGGGCGGCGGCCACGGCCGCTGGTGGGACCGGGGCTATGACTGCTCGGGCTCTGTCAGCTATGCCCTGCACGGCGGGAAATTCCTCGAAAGCCCGCTTCCCTCCGGCCCGATGGAGAACTGGGGCCTGGACGGCGAAGGCCGCTGGATCACCATCTACGCGAACCCCGGCCACGCCTACGCGGTGATCGCCGGCTACCGCTGGGATACCTCCGGCGACTCTGGCACCGGCACCGGCCCGCGCTGGCACGAGGACCTGCGCGACAACGTCGGCTTCGCCGCCCGCCACCCAGCCGGCTTCTGAGAATTTCGGGGCAGGGGTGTCCCGTACGCCGCTCCGGCCAACTGGCCGGGGCGGCTTTGTCCTTGACCTCCTGAACTACTCGGATAACGTCATGGTGTAGCTACTCCACCTGACATCCGCCTGATCAGCCTCACCAAGCGATACGGCGAGGTACAGGCGGTTGCGGGCATCGACCTCGAGATCGAGGCGGGTGAGTTCTTCACCTTGCTCGGGCCCTCCGGCTCGGGCAAGACGACGACGCTGCGGATGATCGCCGGGTTCGAGGATCCCAGCGGCGGCACGATCGAGTTGGCCGGGCAGGACATGACCGGGGTGCCTCCGTACGACCGAGCGGTAAACACGGTCTTTCAGGACTACGCGCTGTTTCCCCACATGACCGTCGGCGAGAACGTCGCCTACGGTCTGCGGGTCGCCGGCGTCGCCAAGTCCGAGCGGGCGCAGAGGCGCGACGAGGCGCTGGAGATGGTCCGCCTGCCCGCCTACGGCGAGCGCAAGCCGGGTGAGCTCTCGGGCGGGCAGCGCCAACGCGTCGCCCTGGCCCGGGCGATCGTCAACCGGCCGCGGGTGCTGTTGCTCGACGAGCCGCTGGGAGCGCTCGACCTGAAGCTGCGCGAGCAGATGCAGAGCGAGCTGAAGACGATCCAGAGCGAGGTCGGCATCACCTTCGTCTACGTCACCCACGACCAGGACGAGGCGCTGACGATGAGTAACCGGATCGCCGTCTTCAACGAGGGCCGGATCGAGCAGGTCAGCGCGCCGGTCGAGCTCTACGAGAAGCCGTCGACGGAGTTCGTCGCCGGTTTCGTCGGCGTCTCCAACCTGCTCGAGCGCGATGGCTCGCGCTTCACGATCAGGCCGGAGAAGATTCAGCTGCTCGACCCGGCGACCACGCCGAATGGGCTGCGGACGGAGCGTGGCCGGATCGCCGAGGTCGCCTACGCCGGGATGGTGACCCGCTACACGGTCGCCCTCGACGGTGGCGGAGAGCTTCAACTCGTACGGCAGAACGTGGAGGGCGCGTCCGTCGACGCGGCCGCCGAGCAGGGGCGAGAGGTGCTGGTGGGCTGGCGTCCGGAGCACACGGTCGCGGTCCGTGGGAAAGCGAAAACAGAGGAGGATTCATCGTGAGGACTCAGGACGCACATCCGGCACGCACGGCATGGATCGTGATTGCAGGCCTGCTTGCTTTCATGCTGGTGCTGGCCGGCTGCGGCAGCAGCGACGACAGCTCGAACGGCGAGGAGTTGACCAAGGTCGGCAAGGGAGAGGGCTCACTCAGCCTGATCTCCTGGGCCGGCTACGTCGAACCCGAATGGACCAAACCGTTCGAACAGAAGACCGGCTGCAAAGTCAGCAACAAAATCGCCGGCACCTCTGACGAAATGGTCCAGTTGATGCGCACCGGCCAGTACGACGGCGTCTCGGCGTCGGGCAACGCCTCGGCGCGGCTGGTCGACGGCGGCGACGTCGCCGCAGTCAACGTCGGCCTCGTCCCCAACTACGAGACGATCTTCAACGAACTCAAGGATCAGCCCTACAACACCTTCGACGGCACCCACTACGGCATCCCGCATGGCCGTGGCGCGAACCTGCTGATGTGGAATACGGACGACGTCAAACCGGCGCCGACTTCCTGGGACGTCATCCTCGATCCTGAAAAAGCCGCCAAATACAAGGGCAAAATCAGCGCCTACGACGACCCGATCTACATCGCCGACGCGGCCGTCTACCTCAAGGCGCACCAGCCCGACTTGGGGATCGAGAATCCCTACGAGCTGAATGAAGAGCAGTTCGAAGCGGCAGTGGACCTGCTCAAAGAACAGCGTCCCAACGTCGGCGAATACTGGTCGGAAGCCGCCAAGCAGATCTCTGCCTTTGCCGGCGGCGACGTTCAGGTCGGCACCACCTGGCAGTACCAGTACTTCGAACTGACGGGCGAAGGCAAACCGGTCGCGGCGAGTCCGGCGAGCCAGGGATTCCTCCCCTCCGAGGGCGCCACGGGTTGGTCGGATACCTGGATGATCAGCAACCAGGCCAAACATCCCAACTGCATGTACATGTGGATGGACTGGATCGTCGAACCGAAAGTGAACGCCGAAGTGGCGGAATACTTCGGAGAGGCGCCGGCGCAGAGCCTGGCCTGCGAACAGACCGCGGAGAAAGGGTTCTGCGACAAATACCACGCCGAAGACGCGGCCTTCTGGAAACGCGTCTACTTCTGGGAAACCCCACTCGCGGATTGCGGCAATGGGTCCAGCGACTGCAAGGACTACAACGACTGGGTCCAGGCCTGGACCTCGATCAAGGGCTGAGCGCAGGCCTCTGACCGATGGCGACTGAGGCGGTCGTGGAGAGGAGGTCGGTGGGCCATCGGCTCGCCGACTTCTTCCACGGCCGCCGCCGCCTCCAGGTCGGTGCGCTGCTGGCCGGACCTGTCGGCTGGCTGGTCGTCGGTTACCTGGGCTCGCTCGCGGTCCTGCTGATCGCCGGCTTCTGGTCGGTCGACCCACTCAGCGGCGAAGTCATCCGCGGCTTCGGCCTCGAAAACTTCGAAACCCTCGTCGACGAACCGGTCTACCGCGACATCGTCGGGCGGACGATCCTGATCGCCGCCCTCGTCACCCTTACCGACGCGGTCCTCGCCTTCCCGATCGCCTTCTACATGGCGAAGCTGGCGAGCCGTCGCGGCAAGGCGATCCTCGTCGTCGCCGTGCTGCTGCCACTCTGGTCGAGCTACGTGGTCAAGGTCTACTCGTGGCGGACGATGCTCCAGGAGGACGGCGTGATCAACTGGGCGCTGGCGCCGTTCGGCCTGCACGGGCCGGGATTCGGCAACACCGCGGTCTGGCTGGTCATGAGCTACCTCTGGCTCCCCTACATGGTGCTGCCGATCTACGCCGGGCTCGAGCGGATCCCGAATTCGCTGATCAGCGCCTCGGAGGATCTCGGCGCCTCCCCGTTCACCACCTTCCGGCGGGTGATCCTGCCGCTCGCTTTTCCCGCCGTGGTCGCCGGCTCGATCTTCACCTTCGCGCTGACCCTGGGCGACTACATCACGCCGCGTCTCGTCTCCAACAACCAGTTCATCGGCAACGTCATCTTCAACAACATCACCAACAACCTGCCATTCGCATCCGCTCTGGCGCTGGTCCCGATCGTCGTGATGATCGCCTACCTGCTGGTCGCCCGCCGCCTGGGCGCCTTCGAGCACATTTAGGGGAATCGGATGAGGCTCTCGAGACGATCCGCCCTGCTCCTTCGCCTCGCGGTCGGCGTCGGCCTCGCCTTCATCTACATCCCGCTGATCGTGGTCGCGATCTACGCCTTCAACTCGAGCAACATCCTCGAGTGGCCACCACCCGGCCTCACCCTCGACTGGTTCCCGAAGGCGATCGACGACGAGTTCGCCCGCGACGCGTTCCTCACCTCTCTGAAAGCCGGCCTGGCGGCAACCGCGATCGCGATCGTGCTTGGCACGCTTGCCTCGCTGGCGGTGGGTCGCTATCGCTTCTTCGGCCGGGAGACGATCTCTTTCCTCGTGGTGCTGCCGATCGCCCTGCCTGGGATCGTCACCGGCGTCGCCCTGAGCAACACCTTCACCCAGGTGTTCGGCATCGACCTCGGCCTCTTCACCGTGATCGTCGGCCACGCCACCTTCTGCATCGTCGTCGTCTACAACAACGTCGTCGCGCGATTGCGCCGCGTCTCGAGCTCGTTCGAGGAAGCCTCGGCCGACCTCGGCGCCCACACCTGGCAGACCTTCCGATTCGTAACGCTGCCCAGCCTCAAAACCGCCCTGGCCGCGGGCGCTCTACTCGCCTTTGCCCTCTCCTTCGACGAGATCATCGTCACCACGTTCACGCTGGGCGCCAGCGAGGAAACCCTGCCGATCTGGATCTTCCGCAACCTCTTCCGCCCCAACCAGTTGCCGATCGTCAACGCGGTCGCGGTGATAGTCGTCCTGATCTCGATCGTCCCGGTCTACCTCGCCCACCGCCTCACCCGCGAAGAAGGCGGCGCCGCCGCCGCGCGCGGCGGCGGCAAGGTGGAGGCCGAGGCGACGGCCGTGCCGTAAAGGGTCAGATAATTAGCGTACTAGCATATTAGTTTGCTAGTCATGTAAGATGCTGGCCATGATATTTGCGACGCCGCCCATCGCGAAGGACCTCCGCGCCAAACTCGCCGAGCTGGACCGCCTGCGCCACGAGCTGGGCGGCGAGCTCGGGCGGGCGACCCCATGGATGGGGGCGCTGAGGCGCGTGGTAGCGGCGAGCTCGATCGAGGGCTCTACCTCGATCGAGGGTTACAGCGTCAGCCCCGCTGAAGCGATCGCCTTGCTGGGTGGAGAGGTGCCCGGTGGCGGCGAAGACGAAAGCCGCCTCGCGGTTGCCTGCTACGCCCGCGCGATGGACCACGTCGGGGCGATGGCCCGGGACCCGCGGTTCCGCTGGACCGACCGGGTCATCCTCGACCTGCATTTCGACGCCTGCCACTTCCAGCGGGACAAGTCCCCTGGGCTCTGGCGGACGGGCCCGATATCGGTGACCGGTCCCGATGGTGGAACCGACTACCGGGGCCCGGACGGAGAGGACGTCGCGAAGTTGATGGCGGAGATCGTCGACTGGCTGGAGGCGGACGAAGGCGGCGCCGACATCGTCGTCCGCGCCGCAATGGCGCATCTCAACGTGGTCTCGGTCCATCCCTTCCGCGACGGCAACGGGCGCGTCGCGCGAATAGCCCAATCGCTCGTCCTCGCCCGCGAGGGAATGGTCTCGCCGGAGTTCTCCTCGATCGAGGAATACCTGGGCAAGAACACGCCCGCCTACTACGCGGCGCTGCGCGATGCGCAGGGCGGCAGCTACCAGCCGGATCGCGATGCATCCGATTGGGTCCGGTTCTGCGTCGAGGCCCATATCTCACAGGCAAAGCGCCGGCTCGATCAAATTCGCGAGGCGGGAGTGAGATGGGAGCGCCTCGAACGGGAGGTCGACGATCGTGGCTGGCCCGACCGCTTCGTGATCGCACTCGAGCAGAGCCTGATCGGCGGTGCCGACCGTGCCCGCTACGGCGAGGAGGCAGGCGTATCGACGGCGACCGTAAGTGCCGACCTGCGCCGCCTACTCGACAGCGGACTCGTCGAGCAGCGCGGCCGCGGGCCGGGCACGAGGTACTGGGCGACCGAGCGGTTGCGCTCGCTACTGGCGGACGCCTGACCGGCTGAACGGGTTCAAGACCTGTACACCACCGTAATCCTGGCCGTCGCTCAGATCCTCCGAGAGGACGACGTCGCAACCCAAGGTACGAGCCGCCTCGAGGATCGCGGCGTCCCAGTAGGAGATCCGGAAGCGGTCGCGGGTGGCGAGCGCGGCGCGCATGACCTGGGTGGTGGTATCCGCAACGGGGAAGCGGAGAAACGACTCGATCAGCTTCACCGTCTGCTCATGCCCGAGTGGGTCCGGACGGCTCTCGCGCGTCGCTTGGACGTAGAACTCCTGAAGGACCTGCACCGAGAGGGCCAGGTCCCGCTCGGCCAGGATGCCACGAGCACGCTCGGCCTTATGAGCCTCTTGCGGATCGCGTGAGACGGCGTAGAGCAGGATGTTGGTGTCAGCGAAGCGCACGTCGGTGCAGCTCGTCCCGACCGAGCCGGTCGGCGCCCCGGAACCGGCCGATTTCGCCAAGGACCTGGTCCTGCAGGGTCTCCAGGCGCGAGAACTCGGATTCGCGCTCCTCGAGCGAACGCAGGTAGTGCGTCACCAGGGCGCTGACCGAGCTTCCGTCTTCGGCCGCGCGGATGCGGGCCGCCCGGTAGACGTCCTCCGGAACCGAGACCGTAATATTTTTCATGTGATTCACAGTTTCACAGTATCACAGCCCGATACTGCTACTGGCGAGCTAGGCGCTCGGCCTCTTCGCCGCCGACGTAGGGCGCGAGGGTGAGCTCGACCAGGTCGGGGAGCAGCGACTCCAGCTGCTCGGTGCGGCCGGCGCTGATCTCGCGCACCACCAGGGAGACGATGCCGCCGACCAAGGTCTCCTCGGTCGCCTCGGGCAGCGGGTGATCGCCGCCGTGCTCGGGCCGTCCGGCCTTGAGGATCGCCACGAGGCCCTGCATCGAGGCGCGGTGGCGGGCGCTGATCTCACCGCCCGCGGCGACCGGCTCGATCATGCAGAGGCGGGCGAGCTCGGGCTCGCCGGCGAGGAAGCGCAGCATCGTCGCAAGCGCCGCGCGGACCTTCTGCGGCCACTCCTCGAAGGCCTCCGCCGCGGCCCGCATCGAGGCCGCGATGTGGTCGGCGACCATCTCGTAGGCAGCGAGGAAGCAGGCTTCCTTGTCGGCGAAGTGCTCGTAGAAGGTGCGGCGGGAAACCGACGCGGCTTTGGTGATGTTGGCGACGGTGGTGGCGTTGTAGCCGCGCTCGGCGACGGTGTCGACCAGCGCGGTGACGATCCGCTCGCGCTGGTTCTGGACGATGAACTCGCGCGGCAGGCCGTGGCGGCCGGCGGGCAGGCGCGGCGAGGCTGCGACCGTCGCGGCCGGCTCCTCGCCTTTCTTCGCCTTCCCCTTAGAGCTCATCTGAAAACCAGCGTGTGCGGCTGGCGAGCGCCGGACCAAGCGGGGCAAGGACGCAGGGAGGCCGAATAGCAGCGCTATTTGGCCGACCGAGGACGCCGCACCGCGCAGTGTCCGCCGCCGCCAGGCGTGCGCGGGGGTTTTTGGATGAGCTCTTAGCCACGGACCGACGATACCCCAGAGCCGGGCGGCGACGGCGCGCCTAGCTGTAGTTACTCAGCACGTTGTTCCAACTCGGTAAGCCGAGCCGCGGGTGCCTTGTGGCCAAGGGAGCCGTGTCGTCTCCTGAAGTTGTAGTGATCGAGCCAGCCGGGCAGCGCCGCGGTGCGCTCAGCAGAGGAGCCATAGATGGCGCCATAGGCCCAGCGGTTGGTGAGCGTCTGAATGAAGCGCTCGGCCTTGCCGTTGGTCTGAGGCCGGTAGGGGCGGGTGAAGATGTGGCGCATATCGAGCTCAGCGCAGGCCTGCGCGTGCACGGCGGAGCGATAACAGGAGCCATTGTCTGAGAGCACCCGCTCGACCTGAACTCCCATTCCCTTGAACCAGTTGACAGCTCGGCGCAGGAACCCTGCCGCCGTGGTGCCCTTCTCGTCGGCCAAGACCTCAACGTAGGCAAGGCGGGTGGCGTCATCGACGCAGACGTGGACGAACTCCCAGCCGGTGGCCCCTTTGCCGTGGTTGCCCCCACGCTTTTGCTGGCTCTTGCGATTCCCGGTGACTCGGTGCCCAGCGCCTTTGGCGCTGATCCTCCCCAGCTTCTTGATGTCGACATGGATCAGCTCCCCAGGGCACTTGCGCTCATAGCGGTTGGGCGGCTCGAATGGCTCCAGGCGACTGCGCTTGCCTAGCCCGATCCGAGCCAGCCACCTGGAGACGGTCGAGAGCGCCATGCCCAAGACCTCGGCGATCTCAGCAGCGGTCATCCGCAGACGTCGTAGGGCCTCGACCGCCTGAAGGCGGTCGGCCGGAAGCCGTGAAGGCACCCGCTTGGGTGCGGAACTGCGATCCAGCAGTCCTGCCTCTCCCTCCGCTCGCCAGCGGGCCAGCCACTTGCGAGCGCTCCGCTCGCTGATGCCGGCGGCCTCGGCCGCCACCATCAGCGACCAGTCCTCCTCTTCGATGCGCTTGACCAGCAGCCTGCGGCTGTTCGGGCAGGTTCGAGCGTTAGCGTGGATCTTCATCCGGTGTCCTCCTTGATCTGGGTGGCTCGCACCCCCAGCCTTCAAGGAGGCCCGGATGAACAACGTTGTGAGGAACTACACCTAGCGCAGCGGCTGGACCAGCAGCTCGTCCTCGGCGGCGCGGGCACCGAGGTAGGGCATCGTCGCCAGGTAGATCAGCTCGGGGAGGAACTCCTCGCCGCGTTCGATCGAGCCGGATTCGATCTTGGTCAGGATCGTGCCGTAGACGGCGCCGGCGGCGATTTCGGCCGTGCAGCGGGACATCGGCCGCCTGCCGTCGACCTCGCCGCGACCGCCGTCGAGGAAGTCGGCGATCCGGCGGACGATCCTGTCGCGGCGCGACTGGGCGCCACCGCCGACGCCGTTTACCGAGACGACGAGGAAACGGGCCCGGGCGGAATCCTCCTGCAGGAAACGCATCGCCGCGACGCCGGCGGCCCAGATCCGGTCGTGCCAGTTTCTGCGACCCTCGCAGGCGTCGTCGACCCGCTTGCAGAGCTCCTCCATCGCCTCGTCGTGGAGGGCGAGGAAGCAGTCCTCGAGGTCGGCAAAGCAGCGGTTGAAGTGGGCGTGGCTCACCTCAGCCTCCTCGCAGACCATCGCTGTATCGACCGCCGCGAAGCCACGATCCGCGACGGCCTCGATCATCGCGGAGGCGATCCTCTCCCGTGCGGGATCGCGTCCTCTGCGCGGACCGCTCACATCATCCCGGCCCTGCTCCCTGCGCTTGGCGTTGCTCGGCGGGCGAGCACTATGCCGCCACTCGAGCCTGGGCCGCCTCCGCGGCGCGTGCCGCCTCGACCTCGCCCACATAAGGCGTCAAAGTCACTTGCAGCATCTCGGGCAACAGCTCCTTGAGATCGTCGACCCGGCCGGCGATGAGGCGCTGGTGCACCAACCACATCAGCCCTCCCGCGATCGCCACCTCGAGGCCATCCGGCAGCCTGGTCGCCCGCGGGTTGAGCTCCCGCCCCTCGCTGAGCTTCGGCGCGACGCTCTCCAGCATCGACTGGTAGCGGGCCAGTGCCGTCCCGCCGGCGGCCTGGCTCTCGACGATGCAGAGCTTGGCCCGCGGTTCCTCCGCCACGACCATCTCGAGGAAGACCTCGAGGCCGGTCGAGATCTGGTCGGCCCAGGGCTGCTCGGCATCGACCAGCTCGGCGAAGACCTCGGCGGCCGCGGCGACGCTCTCGTCGAAGGAGGCGAGAAAGCACTCTTCCTTGTTGGCGAAATGCTCGTAGAAGGTGACGAGGGCCACCTTCGCGGTTTTCGCGATCAGCTCGATCGTCGTCTTCTGGTAGCCGCGCTCGGCCACCAGCTCGGCAGTCGCAAGCAGCATCCGCTCGCGCTGGTTCTGGGAGACGAAGTCGCGCGGAATCAGATGCCGGCCCGGAGGCAGTTTCGAGAGACGTTCCGAGAGCGACCGCGAGTCGGCCATTCCAAGACGGTACCAAAACATATATCTGATGTCTACTTTCCTTTTCTACAGAAAACATGGCGTTCTAGCCAACCTCGTTTCTAAAAGCTGCTATACCTAGACAAAAGGCTTATGTTTTCGGACATCAACAGCGGCTTGGTCATCGCCTTTCCGGGCCAGCGTGGGCGCCGGCCCCCCCGCGAGCGGATCCTCAACGCGATGCTCGTCACCAGCGGCGAGCTGGGCTTCGAGCAGGTGGCCGTCCGGCACGTGATCGAACGGGCGCAGACCAGCCGCGCGACCTTCTACAAGCACTTCACCGACCGCGAGGACTGCTTCGCCCAGGCCTACGGCGACGCCGGCGAGTGGGTCTACCGGCGCATGGTCGGCGCCGCCAAGCGCCAGCCATCCTGGCGCGAGGGCCTGCGCGCGGCGCTGGCCGAGCTGCTCGAGTTCTGCGCCAACCAGCCGGCGATCGCCAAGGCGCTGGTGGTCGAGGTGCACGCGGCCGGCGAGCGGTCGCTCGCCCAGCGGCGCGATTTGATGGAGCGCCTCTCCCGCGCACTGGACAGCGCGCGCCGCGAGATTCCCTCTCGCCAAGCTCCACCTCCTATTACGTCGGACTTCATTGTAGGGGCGATCGACACGCTTTTGGCGGCGAAACTGCTCGACGGCGACGCGGAGCACGCCCCGGAGATGCTCGCCGGCCTACTCCACTTCGTCGTCATGCAGTACCTCGGCGAGAGCGCCGCATGGGAAGAGATGACGGCCGCGCCACTCGCTACGTGGCAGGCCCGCCGTGCCGCCGCCTCCGAGGTCCCGACCCGCGGCGGATGAGCTGGGCGGGTCACGATCCGGCGTAGCTGCGTCCCTTCGATTGGACATACGGCGGGCTATAATGGACACATGACTGAGCTAGGTCTACTGGCCGAGCAGCTGGGTGTAAACGAGCGGACGCTGCGGCGGGCGGTGAAC
Organism: uncultured Solirubrobacterales bacterium; assembly: GCA_963716735.1. Classification (GTDB taxonomy): domain Bacteria; phylum Actinomycetota; class Thermoleophilia; order Solirubrobacterales; family 70-9; genus VRUE01. Next base: position 2,050,062 of record OY970321.1, on the reverse strand, counting down.
GAAGGGCTGCTGCGAGCGAGCCGGCCGTCGCCTCGCCGGCTGGAGATGCCGGTCGGAGAGAAACTTTATGTCCGCCACGCCTGGGCACTCCTGTCGTCCCTTCGCATGGCGCTGCGTACCGAGGGGAACGTTCGCCTCGCCGTGCTCTTCGGCTCGACCGCCCGTGGCGAGGACAAGGCAAGCAGCGACGTCGACCTGCTGGTTGAGCTGCGAGACGACAGCATGGAGCGCATCGCTGACCTGAGCACGAAGCTGGAAGGGCTGGTCGGCCGCCATGTCGAGGTCATGCCCCTCTCGAGCGCTGAAGCCAACTCGGGGCTGCTGGCGAACGCCATCGTCGAGGGCAGGGCGCTGGTGGATCGCGACGCCCGCTGGGCCACGCTGCGCAAAAGGGAGGGAGCGTTGCGGCGCAGTGCCAGACAAAGCGACAGGCGTCGCCGCGATGCTGCCCTAGAGGGAATCGATCGGATGTTGGCGGCTTGACCGCCCCGCCGCCCCGCAAAGCGGATCTACAGAGATGGCGCCACGAGATCGTCGATCTTCTCGCGGACTTTCCCCGCCAGCATGCGGCCCTCGAGACGGCGATGTCTGCTTTTGGCGATGGCTTTGAGCTCTCCCGCTTCAAGCAGGCGTACGACACGGAGACCGACATGGACGCCTACAACCGCGTTCAGGCCGTCGAGCGGGCACTCGGGCGCGTGCAGAACTACGTCGCGGACCTATCGATCATGAGCGTAAAGCTGGCGGGCCTCGACCTCTCCGAGGCAGATCACGATGCGATGGCGCCGCGGGCGTTCAAGGCGCTCAAAGACACGGGAGCGATCGGAGCCGGGCTATGCCGTCGCCTGATCCGAGCCCAGAAAGCCCGCACGATGATCGAGCACAGCTACGTCGAGGTCCCCGCCGGCAACGCACACCGGGCGGCCGAGCTGGTGCGTGAGAGCTCGCGCGAATTCATCGGGCGCTACCGCGTCTGGATCGAGGACTATCTGTAAAGGACGGTCGCCCCATCAGCTCGGCGAGCTGGGGGGCGAGCTCCGGCAGACCCTCCGCCTCTCCGGCCGCGACCCGACCGGAGACGAGCTCGATCGCGCCTTCGAGGGCATACTTGCTCGCTCCCGTCTGAGTCAGCCTGGCAATGAAGCGCTCGCGGGCAGCGGCGATCGCGGGCACGCCGGCTGCGACTTCGGCGCCGAGCAGGTTGGCCAGGGCAGGCTCCTCGGCGAGGAACCGCAGGATCTCCTCGAGCGCCGTCCGCAGGCCCGCCTCCCAATCGCCCTCTCCCCCGCAAGCCGAGGCAGCAAGGTCGCAGACGCAGTCGGCGGCCATCTCGTAGGCGGCGAGCAGGCACGCGGGGAGGCCCTCGAACAGCTCGTAGAAGGTGCCGCGCGAGACGCCTGCCCGGGCGGCTATGTCCGCGACCCTGGTCCGTGCGTACCCCCGCTCGACCAGCACCTCCGACGCCGCACCCAGCAACCGCCAGCGCTGGCTGTCCACCACCTGCTCGGGGGGGATGCCGTGCCTCCCGCGCGGCAGCCGGAAGGCGGAGAGCGGGGGAGGGACTCCCTCGCCTGCCACTGACGCGCAGCTCGGACTACTTGGAATGACGCTTGTGCTTGCGCCCACCACCGCAATCGGCCTTCATCACCGGATTGGCCTTCGCTTCCTTGCCGTTCTGCCCGGTGTATTCCACGTTGGCCTTTGAAGTGGCCCCGCAGAGGTTGCGGCTGTTGACGATCAGGCCCTTTTTGCCACCTTGCATCCGCAAGATGACTTTGGAGAGCGGGGCGTCGGGGAGGTTTTCGAGGCTGGCTCGAATACCTCCCTTGGCCGAGTCGATCCGGGTCGCGACCTCGATGTCGACGAGGCCGTGCAGGTCGAAGACGAGGTCGGGCAGCTTGTGACTCGAGGAGCGCAGCCAGACCGGTCCTTCCAGTGGGGTGTCGAGCAGCGGGGTGAAGGCTTTGATGAAGCCGTACTGGGCTCCAGCGGGACAAGCGTCTGCTGCGAACTGGATCCTGGTGCAGATCGTCCTGATGTGGGCCTGATCCAAGAAAGCAGAACGTGGCAGGCGGACGACGAGGCCTTTGACGTTTGCATCGTCTTTTCTCGGCTTGTAGGTGGCGATCAGTCCTGGATGCCCGCCTCGCTTGGTGCCGCCTTTGAGGCTCAGGGCCAAAGACGGCTTGAAGCCGAGGTTCAGGCAGTTTGCCGCCTGGTAGCGACTTGCAAGGGCCGCGGGGACGTCGTCAGCTGGGTTGAAGACGTCGACGTTTGAGCCGAAGAGGGTCGCTTTGGCGCTCGACTCGTCGCATGAGGTCGGGTTGAGGGTGAAGTTGGGCCGATCTACGTAGACGCGCAGGTCCCTGACCTTCAGAACTATCCCCTTGATGATGTGGGGGATCGGGTCCGAGTTGGCGCCGTCTACTTCTACTTCGGCGGTCCTCGGGTTCAGGGTCAGTGCCAATTGCACGACGACGGTTCCCGCGTCGAAGGGTCCCGCGACAGCCGGGGTTATCGAGATCACGCTCAAGGGATCGCCGTGGTAGGGACCTCCCAGGTAGATCTGGCCTCCGACGTAGGTGAGCGCTCCGCCGACTCCCGCTCCGGCCAAGGTGTGGCCGATCAGGGAGTTGGCGGGACAGCTCGGAGAAGCCTTCTCCTGCCTACCGGTCTTCGCCTTGGCGATCGCGATCGCCGAGTCTGGGCATTTGTCGACACCCGAGAGCGATCCGAGCTCGCCCGGGGGCAGGATCGAGGAGAACTTGGTCATGTCCTGTTCTCCGTCAGAGCGGATCAGGCGCATGTTGAAGGGGCTGAAGGCACCGGCGTTGTTGTTGACCGCACCGGCCTGGAACTCGGGATGGAACGGGGGCACTCCTCCCGGTGGGCAGGGCCCTCCTCCGACTCCCGAGGTGACCTTGAATGAAGAGGTCGTGGTCAGGACCTGATCTGGGTTTGCCCAGGGGGTGAACTCCGCCTTGGTCTCATAGGTCCCGCAGGTCGAAGGGGTCACCAGTGGCGAGCGCGCGCCTTCTTTGAAATGGAAGACGAAGTGGCTGATCGGGACCTGGGCGTTGTCTTCGAGCGTCGTCACCAGCTGCCCGGTCTTCGGATCGGGTTCGATCTTCAGCGGCTCTTTGACGATCACTCCCAGCTTGGTGTTCTTGATCACCATGTAGAGGGCTATCAGGCTGTCGAAGGGGTTCTCGGCTCCTGGTTGGGTGGTGGTCGGGTCGTCTTGCTGGGCCAAGAAAACGTCGCCGTCGATCGCTTCGTCGACCAGCGGGGTCTCGGCGTGAAGCGTTCCCAGCTTCGATGCGTTTGGACAGCCTTCTCCCGGTGCTGAGTGGAGCGTCTCTCTTTTCAGGTCGGCAGGGGCGCAGACTGCAAGCCCTTCTCCCACCGAGGGGTTGATCGTCATTCCCTGGGGCAGGGTGATCTTGGCGTCTTTGATGTCGGATTGGGCCAGACCCGTGGGGCTGGTCAGGCCTTCGTCGTGGATGTCGACGACGAAGTCCAGGCCGGTTCCCGTCTCTGCTTGAGTCGTGGTCGCCTTGGAGTCGATCGTCGGGGAGAAGCCGACTTTGGAGCAGCCGGTCATCCCCTGTGGGTTGGGCGGTTCTGCGTTGTCGTGAGTTATCACCGAGCCTTTGAAGGGGGGAGCAAATGGCTCTTGCCAGGAGACGGCTTCATAGGCAGTGCTCAGTGGGCCCTGGCAGGACCTTGGCAGGGTGAGGAATGGGAGTTCTGGGGCGTTGGTTGGACAGATGCCGCCTTTCGATTTGAACTGACCGTCCCCGTCCAGGCCGTTGGTGCTCAGGCAGCGGCCGCGGAGGTGGTCGTGGGCGTGGTCGGCTGGGACGCCCCAGAGCTCCAGGCTCCCACCGTAGACCTCGACCCCCTGGGAGACGTTGGTCAGCGCCCCGACGACGTTGTAGGGGGGGTCTTGGTTGAGGCCGATCTCGATCGTCACCGGCACCTGGACGACGAAGAAGCCAAGCTTGACCGCCACTCCCGGTGGGGGAATCAGGCTGTAGACGGGGGCGGGAACTTCGTTTTCGGGGCCGAGGACCCCGGCAGTGGTCGCGCCCACGGCGGTCGAATCGGGACAGTCGTTGGTGCCGTCGTCGTGCTGGTTGAGGAAGTCCGCGGTGGCACAGCGCGGCGTCGCTATCGGGCTTCCCGTGAACCCCGCCGGCAGCTTCGTCAGCAGCGTCTTCAGCTGCTCGTCGGGGACCTCGCCGTATTTTGGGTCGATCGTCGTGTTGAGACCGAAGCCGACGTTGACCGCGAAGGGATGGGAGCCGGCCTGGGTGGCGGGGGAGCCGTCTTCATTGGTGAAGGTGACATCGAAGTCTTTGATCCCGAAGTCGGCTCGGGCCCCCGGGGCGACCATCAGCGCAAAGAGGATCGCGCTGGCGAGTGCTGAGCTGAGGCGCTTCATCGAGTTGCACCCCGGTTGCGGTTGGTATCTCGCTTGGCGTGGCGTTTGGCTGCCTTGTGCTTCTTGGCAACGCAGCGGCCTTTGCGGGCGACTTTGCCTTTGCGACAGCGAGGGGTGGGCTTGAGGTTGCCGGCGCCTTTGAAAGAGGCCGAGGCAGGGGTCGGATCGTTGGGCGGCGGTGGTGCAAGCTGGCAGGCTTCTCCCTGACAGGGACCCGGTGGCTGCGGCGGTCCCGGCAGGCCGCCGTTAACCCTCGCGTCATAGATGTCGATCAGGCCCGGGTCCTGGGGCAGGAGGCTGGCGTTGGTGGTGAAGAAGACGTCATCGCCATCTGGAGATGCATCGAGGAATTCGGAGTCGCTGGGACTCTGGCCCGAGGAGATCAGGCTGAGGCAGCCACCTGAGCCTGGGACATAGAGCTCTGCGCCCTTTTCTTTGCAGTCTTTCGCGCCCGAGGCCGCCTCCCACTCATAGACGTCGGCTTTGCCGTTGGTATCACGCGCCAAGAGCGCGTCATAGCTGTTGAAGAAGAGGCGTTTTCCGTCGGCCGACAGCGAACGGGGGAAGTGGAGGGTGAACTGCGCCGCTGCGATCATCGCCGCCGTCGGCAGGCGCCGGGAAGAGTTCGCGATTCCCAGCACCACCCGACCTTGCGGCCGGGCGCCGCTGGGGTTGCAAGACACGCACACCGGTCCCGCGGCGCCGGCCTCATAGAGGTAGACCTCTGCGTCGGCTCGGCCGCTTGCCTGGTCGGCGTTGTCATAGCCGGTGAGCGATTCGGTCGAGAAGAAGGCGAGGCGACTCCCGTCGGAGCTGACCCTGGCGACGTGGAAGATCGGCTCGGGGGAGGTGTTGGAAAAGATTCCGGTCAGCGCCACATCGTCTTTGGAGAGCGTCGCGATGAAGGTCTTCGTCCCACCCTGGTCGAGGTAGAGGTTCGGCTTGCCCGCGGTGGCACCGCTCGTTTCCGCCAGTGCTTCTTCGGAGACGAAGTAGACGTGGGAGAGATCCTCGCTCGTGCCCGCGACGCCGAGTGAGCCTTTGGCGATCAGGGTCGATTCGCCGGCTTCGAACTTGTAGAGGTTTCCTTTCTGCGTCCCTTCGGTGACCTCGAAGAGCGCCTTCTCCCCGTCGGGGCTGGCGCCGAGGAAGCGGGCCGCTTTGGTCGACGCGGTCTCTGAGACTTTCACCGTGCAGGCTTTCTCTGCCTCGGTGCATTCGCCCGCTTCGACTTCGCTCTGTTCCTCGCTCGGGTTGAGGCGCAGGTAGACCTTGCCCGGCCCCGATTCCATTTTCGCCGAGTCGGTCCAGTAGACGCGACTGCCGTCGGCTGAGATCGCGTTCGCGACGCTCGCCGTGCGATTCAGTTCCGAAGCATTGGGGTCGCCGGTTATAGAGGCGCCGCCGCGCGTGCTCGTCCCCCCCGAGCAACCCCCACCATTCGAGGAGCCGCTCGGCAAGACGCAGATCAGGTGCAGCTCGCCGTTGCTCGCGTAGTAGGTCTGCCAGGCGCCGCTTGCCGCGTCTTCGGTCAGCTTGTCTTTGACCCGCAAGATCGCCGCTTTGCCGTCGGCTGAGGCGCCCTGGAGCTCGAGGTTGAAGGGAGTGGGTTTGACGGTAGGTTCGACCCCGACCAGCGCTTCATAGCCACCAGAGCCGCAGTCATCGCGGCGGTAGAGCTGTCGGTAGCCCTCGGTGGCCCTTGGGTCGAGCACCGGTTCGGCGGCCACCACCAGCCAGCCGATGCAGAGATCGGTCGAGAAGGCCCGGTAGACGGCGTCGAGGTTGATCGCCTGCTCGGCACCGGCGTGGGCAGAGGGTGGGTTGATCGCCTTACTCGACCAACCGACGCCGTCTTCGCGGTTGGCCAGGTATTGCATGGTGTATGCGCCGGACTGGGGGTCGGCGAAAGCGCGGAAGGAGGAGTAGGTGAGCTTGTCGCCGTCGAGGGAGCTCTGCTCGAGGTTGGTGTTGTATCCGGTGATGTTGAGTAGCGTCTTGATATCGCCGTTGTTTTTGTCGATCGGGCTGACCATCTCGAAGGCGCGGCAATCGGACAAGGGGGCGGAGAAGCCCGTGCGGAAGGCCTGGTTGGGACAATCGGCCTTGAGCGCTTGGATGGGGTAAGTGGTGAAGCTGCTTTCTTCGCCATCGACTCCGACTTTGCCGCCGATCCCGCGTACCGGGCCGCCGCCGGAGCTTTCTGCGACGAAGCGGTAGTGGTAAGTGGTTCCCGGCTCGAGACCTTCGAGGAAGACGCCGGGGCTCTCTACCTCGTTGCCTGCCGGTTTCGTGCTCAAGAGCGCCCCTGGTGGCAGGGGCTTCACCGATCCGCAGCCCCCTTCGGAGCATTTGCCGGTGCCGTACTGGATGTAGAAGCGGGTGTTGGTCCAGAAGTGGGGGTTGATTTCGGCGCTCAGCACAGCGCCGCTGCGATCGACCGAGGTGGCGAACTGGGCGAGGATCTCAGGCGGCACTTTGGGCGGCGCTTCGAACATCACCGGCCCTGGGCCGAAGAGGCGGATGAAGCTGTCGCCATCGCCGGCGTTGGAGACGTAGAGGTCGCCGGCTGCGTTGGTGCCGAGGCCCCATAGCGTGAAGCGCAGGTTCGTTGACCCCGGCAGCAACGGGGGCTCGCAGCAGGTCGGCGGTGACAGCGGGCTGCCGCCGGAGTTGTACTGCACGATTTTTCCTTCTTTCTCGCTCCCATCTCCCGGGCCCTGCGCGTAGACGTTGCCGGCGGGATCGGTGGTAAGCAGCCTCTGGCCTTCGAGTTCGTCGATCTCTGCGCCGGTGGTGGAGTCCAGCTTGTGGATGCCTCCTTTGCCGTTGAAGGTCGCGTAGAGGTCTTCGCTGACCGGGTCAAAGGCGATGGACCGCGCCTGCTCGCCCGGGACCGGGATCGAGGCTTCGAATTCTCCCTGCAGGTCGAAGCGCTGGATGCGGTCTTTGTCGGCGACGAAGAGCTGACCGCTGGAGCCAAGCGCGATGCCGCCGGTGTTGCCTTCGCTGAACTGTCCCGCTGCGGTGCCGGGGGTACCGATGCCGCACGCATCCCCCGAGACAAAGGTGCAAATGTCTTCGTTGGTAGTTTCATCGACTTCGCCGCCGAACATCAAGACGAAGCGACCGGCTGAGTCGAACTTCTGCACCCTGAGGTTGTTGAGTTCCTTTGCGTAGACATTGCCGGCGCTGTCCACGACGAGGCCGTCGGCGCCGCTGAACTGCCCCGCCCCGGAGCCTTGCAGCCCCGCTTTGCAGCCAGATTCATTGGTGCAAGACTCAAGCCCGACCCCGCCCGCGGTTCCGTCGGCACGGGTCCTCGCTTCGAGGCTGGTCGAGGGATCGCCGCCGCTCAGCGACGTAGTGCCGTTGGCGGCGGTGATGTCGGCGACGTTCGTTGCGGCCAGGGAGCCTTTGAAGGCGATCACATACACGTATGGGGTAACGCCGTTAGCGGTGCCGGGGACCGCTTGCACGCTGGCTTCGCCTCCCGGGCCGCCGATCGAGGGCAGGGCGTTAAGTGCCGCTTCGACGCTTCCCGCGCCTTCGCTTGCCGAGCCCGGTGCATTGAAGGCGAGGTCGGTGGTGGTGGAAGCGCCGAAGGTGAGCTTGAACTGGCCCGAGGAGGCCCTGACCCTTACTTCCTGCTGCTCGTTGACCGCTCCCGGCGCAACGTCCCAGCCGAAGGCCTTGACGAAGTTGCCCCAGGCGGTGAACTCGTTGATCCGTCGGTTGTTATCGGCGGTGAAGACATGGCCGGTGACGGGGTCGGTGGCGATGCTGCGTGGAGTGCTGAACTGACCGGCGCCGGAGCCCTCGCTGCCAAAGCGGGTCAGCTCTTCGGCGTCGCTGATCGCGCTTGCCTTTGGAGTCGCAAAGGCGGCGAGAACCGTTACAGCGAGAAGCGCGACGCTCGTGGTGAGGAGTCGCGTCCGTGCGCCGATCAAGTGTGTGCTGTCAGACGTCGAGTGGGTCATCGGTGTGGGTCTCCTGGGCCTTACCCCGGACGGCGCAGCCGTCCGGGGGTGGGTGAGGACGGTGAGGGCCGCCTATTCTTTTTCTGCCGTCACCGCCCAGGAGCCAAACCCAGACGCTTCTGCTTTTACTCCGAAGACCTTGAGAAAAGCGCCTGCGGTTGAGGCCCCCGCTCCTCCTCCATCGAGCGTTTCGATAAATTCACTGGTGCCTTTGGCTTCGACGAGGCTGCCGGTGTACACGCAGAGATGGCCCGGTTCGGCAGTGGGATTGGTGGCTGACCCTTTGCAAGCCGTAGAGTCGACTTCCACTGCTCCGAAGGTCGTGACTTCTTTCCCAGCTGCGTTGATGTAATGGACCTCGGCTGCGCCAAGAGGGGCGACAAGCGGGATGTTGAAAGAGATCGGCATGTTGAGAACCGCGAAGCCGCCTGGCACCGCACCTGCCGCTATTTCGCCAAAAGCCCAAGCGCCGGTCTCGGTTTCACCGCCGGGAAGCGTTTTGGTGAAGCCAGTTTTGCCGTCTTTGCCGTTGGTGCCGTTTTTGCCTGCAGGCCCTTCTTTGCCCTGCGCACCAGCATCACCCTTGGGCCCGGTGTCGCCCTTGGCGCCAGCCGGCCCGGCGGGGCCCGCTGGACCAGCCGGCCCGGTCGCGCCTTTGGGGCCCCGCGGTCCCTTCTTGGCCTTGGCCGAGCTGGTGGCCTTGCCGGTATTCGTTGCGGCATAAGCGCCGCCGAACATCGCGAAGACGAGGGCGATCACCGAGATCACGCCCGGGATGCCGAAGCGGTTGCGTAGCGAGAGCATTGAAATCTCTTCTCCTTGTCCCGTGAGCCCTGCCGGCCGCTCCCTGTGCGGCGTCCCGTGGGCTCGGTGTCTAAACCCAATGCTCGCCTCCCTGGCGAACGGATCCGACTCTAGAGGATGGCGTCTCTAAATGCAAGTAGAAACGTTTGCAAGATCGCTTAGCCAGCGCAAAAAGCCTGCAAATGTGCAGGTACCACCGCTTGACTAGACGTGAGAATGACTAGGAGTCGAACCGCGCGAGGCGCACGGCTTCCTCTTGCCCGTAGTACGGCGTGAGGAAGAGCTCCAGCAGGTCGGGGGCGAGCTCGGTCAGCTCCTCCCCCTCCCCCGCCTTGACCTTGCGGACGACCAGGGCGACGATGCCGCCGAGGAGGCCGTCGGCGACTGCCCGGGAGGGCTCGCCGGTGGCCGGCGGAGAAGGCTTGGCCTCGGTGAGGATCGCGAAGAGGCGCTCCAGCAGGTCGCGATAGCGGGCAGCGATCTCGCCGCCGGCGTTGGGTGGGGCGATCAGGGCGAAGCGCGCCAGGTCCGGGTTGGCGGCGAAGGTCTCCAGCATGGCGGTCAGTTGGGCCCGCACCCGCTCCGGCCAGTCCGCGTCGGCCTCGGCAGCGCTCTCCATCGTGCCCTCGAGGTGGTCGGCGACCTGGCCGAAGGTGTCGAAGAAGCACTCCTCCTTGGAGGAGAAGTACCCGTAGAAGGTGCGGCGCGAGACACCGGCGGCGGCGGCGATCTGGGTGATCGTCGCCTCGTGGAAGCCGTGCTCGGCGACCGCCGCGATCATCCCCGCGGTGAGCCGGTCGCGCTGGTTGCGGGTGACGAACTCGCGGCTCAGCCCGTGCCGCCCCGGGGGCAGGCGGGCAAGACCGGGTGCGGAATCCTCCCCTGCCTGCTTGCCTTTCGCCACGCGAGGACGATAGCGGGAGGAGGAGCGGCCCTGCACCCGGGTGTTCGATCCAGGTGCGCGCCTGTCTCGCCGGATCACCCGCCCTTCCCAAGCGGGGCGAGGTCGGCCTCGCTCGGAGGCGGGATGCGCAGCTCCTCGAGCGCCGTCGCCTGTCCCAGGTAGGGACGCACGGCCATGAACATCAGGTCCGGGACCACGTCCTCCGGGCGCATCTGCACCCCGCGGCGCAGGTTCTTGCTCAGCATCCCGACGATCCCGCCCGCCACGCCTTCGGCCATCGCCCGCGAGACGGAGTCCGGCCGGTCCAGCAGCTGCCGACCGGAGTCGACGAGGTCGACGAAGCGGCGCAGCGTTTCCTCGCGGCGGGTCTGGCCGAACTCCCCTGCAGCCACCATCTCCAGCACCCAGTAGCGGGCCTCGCGAGGATGGTCGTTGATCCAATGCGCCGCAGCGTAGGCGGCCGCGCGCAGCCCGTCGCGCCACTCCTCCTCGCTCTCGAAGGCGGCGAAGACCTGCTCGCCGAAGCGCTCGCTCAGCTCCTCGTACACCTGCAGGAAGCAGTCGCGCTTGCCGCCGAACAGGCGCTTGAAGCGGGTGCGACCGACGCCCGACCGCTCAAGCACCTGCGCGACGGTCGTCGCCGAGTAGCCGCGCTCGGAAACCAACTCCAACATCGCCTCGCCGATCCGCTTCCGCGCCGCGATGAGATCGGCACCGCCGTTGCGGCCGCTGCCGCTGCCCGGCACCGCTCAGGCCCTCTCTCGCCGAGGCTCGGCTAGGCAGTCGCTACAGGCGGAGCGTCCTCTTCGGTGGCCGCCGACAGGCCGGCGGTAACTGCCTTGCCGGCATAGGGCTCGACGGCGATCTCGAGCACGTCGGGCAAGTGCGCCTCGGCTCCCTCGAACTCGCCCAGGACGAGGCGCTGCTGCAGCAGCCAGGCGAGGCCGCCGACGATCGCCTCCTCCAGGTGCGACGGCAGCTCCTCCCCGACCGGGCTCGCCTCGCGGCCGCGGGCGAGCAGCGGGACGATGCTGTCGAGCGTCTCCTCGTGGCGGGTGAGCGCCACCCGCCCCGCGGTCTGCACCTCGACCAGGGCGACACGGGCGCGCTGCGGCTCGGCCTCGACCAACTCCAGCAGAGCCCGCAGCGCGGCGCAGGCCTGCTCGGGCCATCCACCGCCGGCCGGGACCGCTGCGGCGATCCGTTCCCGAGCGTCGACGACGATCCGCTCGTAGGCCTGCACGAAGCAGTCGGGCTTGTTGTCGAAGAGCTCGTAGAAGCTGCCGACCCCGACCTTCGCCGCGGCGACGATGTTGTCGATCGTCGTGCCCTGGTAGCCGCGCTCGGCGAAGACCCCGATCGCCGCGTCGAGGATGCGCTCGCGTTGATGTTCGGCCCGAACCTCGGGGGAGAGGCGGTGCCGTCCCGCGGGCTTTGCCTGCAGATGCTCCGGCAAGGACACCATCGTTCGAGGATAACCGACCATGTGGCACAAAAAACCCTGCGACTACGTTTGGAGAGCTCTCCGTCTCGTTTGTGAATATGACGTTTCTAATTAAAGGTGCTACCGTTCCCATTGCATGGCGGGACGGGGCAACAGCACTGCAGGCAGGGCCCGCACCCCACGCGTCGAGCTGGCACGGATCCGCGCCGCGCAGACCGGGGAGATCACCCGGCTGCGCGAGCGGATCATGGAGGCGGCGCTGGAGGCGTGCGGGGAGCGCGGCTATCGCGACGCCACCGTGCAGGACACGATCGACTGCTACGGCGGCCACCGCCAGCAGTTCTACGCGCACTTCGCCAACAAGGCGGAGTGCTACGCGGCCGCCTACGAATTCGAGGTCGAGCGCCTCTACTCGACCCTTCAGGCGCGCGCGGCGGCCGAGCCGAGCTGGCAGCAGGGGCTGGTCGCCGTGCTGCGGGGGCTGGCGGCGTTCCTCGGGGAGCGGCCTACCTTCGCCCGCGGCCTCCTGGTCGAGGTCCACGTCGCCGGGGGATCGGCGCTGCTGAAGCGGCTGGAAGTTTTCGAGCGCCTCACCCGCGCTGTCGATAGCGCGCGCCACGAGACCGAGTCTCGCCACTCTCCACCTCCTGTTACAGCGACCTTCATGGTAGGGGCAATCGAGGCCGCTGTCACCAGCGCCCTGACTCGTGCCGAGCCCGAGGACTTCGCCGACGCCGTGCCCGAACTCGCCCACATGGTCCTCGCCGCCTACTTCGGCGACGAGATCGCGGGCGAGGAGACGGACATCCTGCGCGCCGCCTAGTTGCGTCAGATCCCAAACTCGATAGCTGAGATGGCGGTGTTTGGCACCAAGATTTGACACTTCCGGCACTGAAATGTTACATTACTTCCATGGAGGTGATGTAACATGACCCGCATGAAGCGACTGCAGATATCGATCGAGCCCGAGCTGGACGAGGCGGTGGAACGGCGCGCCCAAGAAGAGGGGCTCTCGAAGGCGGAGGTGATCAGACGTTGCGTGCGGGAACAGGTGCATCCACTGCCTCCTCTCGAGGAGGATCCGTTCTTCAAGTTGTGCGGGACGGTGTCGAGCGATCCCAACGACAACCGCACGATCGACGAGGTCGTCTACGGGCTGGACAGGGACTACCCCTGATCTTCGCCGACTCGTCTTTTCTGATCGCCGCGATGGACGATCGAGATCCCCATCACAAGACAACACTGGAGCTGTTGCGTCGAACCTCCGAGCGCCGCATCGTCTCGACCAATCTGATTCGAGGTGAGACTTGGACCTGGCTTCGCTACAAGCGCTGGCACAAGAAGGCGGTGGAATTCCTCGACAGCGTCGGCGGTGAGACACATCGCATTCAGATCAGTCGGGTCTCCGAGGAGCTGGAGGACGAAGCCCTGCGCTGGCTCCGCCGGCACGACGAGCGCGAGTACTCCTTCGTCGACGCGACCAGCTTCGCCTACATGCGCGCCAAGGGAATCAGCGAAGCGCTCGCCTTCGACGGCGACTTCGCCGCCGCCGGCTTCACAGAACTGCGCCCGTAGCCCCCGCTCTCCGGGGCGACTCTCCTACAGCGGAATGTTGCCGTGCTTGCGCTTCGGCTGGTCGACGCGCTTGGACTGCAGCATGCGCAGCGCCTTGACCAGCTTGGGGCGCGTCTGCCGCGGCTCGATCACGTCGTCGATGTAGCCACGCTCCGCCGCCGAGTAGGGGTTGGCGAAGTGCGCTTTGTAGTCGTCGATCAGCTTCTGACGGCGCTCGTCGGGGGTCGGCGAGGAGGCGATGTCTTTGCGGTAGATGATGTTGACCGCGCCCTCGGGCCCCATCACCGCGACCTCGGCGGTCGGCCAGGCGACGTTGTAGTCGGCCAGCATGTGCTTCGAGTTCATCACGTCATACGCGCCGCCGTAGGCCTTGCGGGTGACGACGGTAAGCTTCGGCACGGTCGCCTCGGTGAAGGCGTAGAGCAGCTTGGCACCGTGGCGGATGATCCCGTTCCACTCCTGGTCGGTGCCGGGCAGGAAGCCGGGCACGTCGGTGAAGGTGACGATCGGGACGTTGTAGGCGTCGCAGGTGCGGACGAAGCGGGCCGCCTTCTCGGAGGCCTCGATGTCGAGCACGCCGGCGAGGAAGGCCGGCTGGTTGCCGACGATGCCGATCGGGAAGCCGTCGAGCCGCGAGAAGCCGCAGACGATGTTCTTGGCGAAGTGCTCGTGGACCTCGAAGAACTCGCCGTCGTCGACGACGCGGGAGATCACCTCGCGCATGTCGTAGGGCTTGGAGGGGTCGTCGGGGACGATCTTTTCCAGCTCCTCGTCTTCGCGCTCGGGGTCGTCGTCAGGAGCGAAGCGGGGCGGCGCCTCGAGGTTGTTCGAGGGCAGGAAGCCGAGCAGGTAGCGCACGTCCTCGAGGCAGCTCTCCTCGTCCTCGGCGGCGAAGTGGGCGACACCCGACTTGCTGTTGTGGCTCATCGCCCCGCCCAGCTCCTCGAACTCGACTTCCTCGCCGGTCACCGTCTTGATCACTTCCGGCCCGGTGATGAACATGTGCGAGGTCTCTTTGACCATGAAGATGAAGTCGGTCATCGCCGGCGAGTAGACGGCGCCGCCGGCGCACGGCCCCATGATCACGCTGATCTGCGGGATCACGCCCGAGCACTGGACGTTGCGGACGAAAACGTCGCCGTAGGCGCCGAGCGAGACGACGCCCTCCTGGATCCGGGCGCCGCCGGAGTCGTTGATCCCGACCACCGGCGCCCCGACCTGGGCGGCGAGGTCCATCACCTTGCACATCTTCTCTGCCATCACCTCGCCGAGGCTGCCCCCGAACACCGTGAAGTCTTGAGAGAAGACAAAAACAGTTCTTCCTTCTATGGTGCCGTGGCCGGTGACGACGGCATCGCCCCAGGGGCGACGTTTCTGCATCTCGAAGTCGTAGGTGCGGTGGCGGACGAAGGTGTCGAGCTCCTCGAAGGAGCCGGGATCGAGCAGCTTCTCGATCCGCTCGCGGGCGGTCATCTTGCCCTTCGCGTGCTGCTTCTCCACGGCCTCTTCGGAGGCGGAATTGACCGCCGCCTCGCGCAGCTCGCGCAGGTAGGCGAGCTTCTCCTCGTGGGTGACCGGATTCTTCTCCCGCATCGCGGCGCGGGAGTCTATTTAAGACTCAGACGCGAGGCTGCGGAACTCAGAATTCAGCACAGATTGCGACGGCCTCGACGGCCCATGGTTTGACGTCAGCGGCAATCGCATCGGCGGACGCGGTCCAGCCGGTGCGCTTGGTTGCCGCGTCGATGAACGTCGTCGATTCGATCAGAGCAACCGTCGTGACGTCGGCTCCGGTAATGCGCGCGCCGCCGCCGGTGACCTGCTTGCCAGTCGGGCACTGGGCGGTGATCGACTTGGGTTTGTCTTCCGCGTTCGAAGGGCTCGTCGCGGTCACATATGAGACGTTCTTAACTATCTGAGAGAGGAAGCTCGATGCGAGCTTGGTGCTGCTCACCGCGCCGTCCTGGATCTTGCCGGTCGCAACGGCATTGGCGGTCAGCTGACTGCTGCCGACGGCGTTGCCGCCGATCTTCTCTCCGGTTACAGCGCCGTTCTTCAGCTTGCCGCTGGTGACGACTCCGCCGCCGAGCTGCTCGGAGCGGATCGAGCCGTTTGCCAGCAAGCTCGACCCGATCGTGCCGGGGGCGATCTTGATGCCGGTCACGGCGCCATTCCGCAGCTTCAAGTTCGTCACCGAGCCATTGCGGAGTTTGAGCGCAGTCACCGAGCCGTTGGCCAGGTTTTTCGTCTTAACCGCTTTGTTGCCCAACGTCGTAGCCGCGTAGGCGGCGCCGCTGAGCGCCACGAAGAGGGCGATGCAGGAGATCGCGTTGGCAAAGGTCAGGTGCTTGCTCAGCTGTTTCAAGTCGTCTCCTTGGTTAGGCGAAAGGTTTCTTCTGCGGCTCGGCGAGCCGGTCAAGAAAGCGCTCGAGGTCGATCGCTTCGAGGCCGGAGCTCTCCTCGGCGCGGATCGCAACCCGCGTGCCGAAGCCCTTCTCGGCCATCGTCACCTCGACGCCCTCGACCTCGGCCAGCAGCTCGGCGAGCTCCGGCTCGGACTTCATCAGCGTCCTCGAGGCCTCGATCATTGAGCCCCGGTTCAACCGCGGCGACCGGGTTCCTGCCCACGAATGAACGGTTGTAGCCCCTATGGGGGACACAAGCGTCCATCATCGGCGCTTAGAAGAAGGCGCCGCCCTTGTATTCGCCGAAGACGTCGCGCATCGCGCCGCAGACCTCGCCGATCGAGGCGTCGGCCGCCAGAGCGGCGCGGATCGGGTGCAGCAGGTTGCCCTCGCCGCGCGCGACGGCGCGGAGCTCGTCCAGCTTCTCCTTTACACCGGCCTGATCCCTCGCCTCCTTGAAGGTCTTGAGACGCGCCAGCTGGCGCTGCTCGGACTCGGGGTCGACGCGGAGGATGTCGACGTCGTCGATCTCGTCGGTGACGTATTTGTTCACGCCGACGATGATGTCCTGGCCCGACTTGTAGCGCTCGTGGTAGGAGTGCGCCGACTCCTCGATCTCCTTCTGCATGAAGTCCAGCGCCTCGACCGAGCCGCCCATCTCCTCGACCTTGCCCATCAGCTCCAGCGCCCGCGCTTCGATCTCGTCGGTCAGCGACTCGACGAAGTAGGAGCCGGCGAAGGGATCGACCGTGTCGGCGACGCCGGACTCGTGGGCGAGCACCTGCTGGGTGCGCAGGGCGATCCGCGCCGAGCGCTCGGTCGGCAGGGCAAGTGCCTCGTCGAAGCCGTTGGTGTGCAGCGACTGGGTGCCGCCGCTGACCGCGGCGAAGCCCTGCAGGGCGACGCGGATGATGTTGACCTCGGGCTGCTGGGCCTGCAACGTCACACCGCCGGTCTGCGTGTGGAAGCGGATCTTCATCGAGTTGGGGTCCTGGGCACCGAACCGATCGGCGACGATCTTGGCCCACATCCGGCGCGCGGCGCGGAACTTGGCGACCTCCTGGAAGACGTTGTTGTGGCAGTTGAAGAAGAATGCGAGCCGGTTCGCGAACTCGTCGATCTCGAGGCCGCGCGCAATAGCCGCTTCGACGTAGGCGATCGCGTTGGAGAGCGTGAAGGCCACCTCCTGCACGGCCGAGCAGCCCTTCTCGCGGATGTGGTAGCCGGAGATCGAGATCGTGTTCCATTTCGGCACGTTCTCGCGGCAGTACTCGAAGATGTCGGTCGTCAGCCGCATCGTCGGCTCCGGCGGGTAGATGTAGTTGCCGCGAGCCATGTACTCCTTCAGCACGTCGTTCTGAACCGTGCCGCGCAGCTTCTCGCTGGGCACGCCCTGCTCCTCGCCGACCAGCTCGTAGAGCAGCAGCAGGATCCCCGCCGGGGCGTTGATCGTCATCGAGGTCGAGACGCCGTCGAGGGGGATCTGGTCGAAGCAGATCCGCATGTCCTCGATCGTGTCGATCGGGACGCCGGTGCGGCCGACCTCGCCTTCGCAGAGCGGGTCGTCGGAGTCGCGGCCCAGCTGCGTCGGCAGGTCGAAGGCCATCGAGAGGCCGGTCGAGCCGTGCTCGATCAGGTAGCGGTAGCGCTCGTTGGTGTCCTCGGGAGAGGCGAAGCCGGCGTACTGGCGCATCGTCCAGAGCCGGTCGCGGTACATCCCGTCGTGAATGCCGCGGGTGAAGGGGGGCTCGCCGGGGGTACCGAGCCGCTCCTCGAGGTCCGGTGCGACATCCTCCTCCGTGTAGAGGCGGTCGATCTCGATCCCCGAGTCGGTGAAGACGCGCTCGTCATCGGGCCCGACCAGGGGCGCAATCGTGGGGCGCCCTTCGGCAGCCGCTTTTCCGCTCTCGCTGGCCATCTCCTCGGGAGGATATTGGGGCGCGGTGGAAGGCCGGCGGCAGGCACCGCCGAAACAAGGGACCAAGAACACAGTTGAAGACGATGCAGATGCGACTTTGCGCACAAAAGACTTTCGCGACGCCACCGTGCCTGTTGGCGCTCGCCCTGCTTCTCATGGCGGCCCTGCCGGCGACCGCCGGGGCTCGCGAGGTCATCTCCAGCGGTGAGGCGAAGCTGACCCTCGATCGCGGATTGACCCTAGAGCTGCGGCGAGAGGGCGTCGACGTCGCCGGCATCGGTGCCGCAACGGCAAGGGGGCGGCTGATAACGCTGCCGGTCGTGGCCGGCGCGACGAACGGCGGCGCAGGCCGTGGTGCGCTGACCGTGGGCGGTGGCTTCTCCTTCGACTCCAACGCCCGCACAGCCCGCGTCGGCGACATTCTTCTCAACACGGGAAAGGGACAGAGCACGGCCAGGATCGCCGGCACGCACAGGATCCTCGCGAAGCATGGCCCCCTCCGGACCAGGCCGGCCGGGTTCGGTACTCAGATTCGGATCTCAGATCTGAGTCTGACCAGCGGGACGGCCGCGGCCCTCAACCGCAAGCTGAGCCTGCCCGGTGTCTTCCGCCCCGGGCAACGCCTCGGCTCGCTGGTGATCGTCGCGATTCCCGAAAAGCTGCACGCCCCGTAGCGCCTCAGCGCAGCGCCAGCGGCTGTGCCGGCGGCGCTCAGTCCGAGGCGCCGGCGAGCTGCTCGATGCCGGCCTGCTCGATCGTCTTGCGCAGACCCTCGCGCAACTCGATCTTCGGCTCCCAGCCGAGCAGGTCGCGGGCGCGGGTGATGTCGGGCTGGCGCTGCTGCGGGTCATCGACCGGAAGCGGCTCGTGGATGATCTCCGAACGCGACTCGGTGACCTCGATCACGGTCTTGGCGAGTTCGAGCAGGGTGAACTCGTTGGGGTTGCCGACGTTGACGGGAGTGTGCACGTCGGATTCGGCGAGACCGACGATGCCGCGGATCAGGTCGTCGACGTAACAGAAGCTGCGAGTCTGGCTGCCGTCACCGAAGACGGTGATGTGCTGGTCCTTGAGCGCCTGACGCAGGAAGGTCGGGATCGCCCGCCCGTCGTGGGCGCGCATGCGCGGACCGTAAGTGTTGAAGATCCGCACGATCGCCGTGTCGACGCCCTGCTGGCGGTGATAGGCCATCGTCAGCGCCTCGGCGTAGCGCTTCGCCTCGTCGTAGACGCCGCGTGGTCCGATCGGGTTGACGTGGCCCCAGTAGTCCTCGGTCTGCGGGTGCACCTGGGGGTCGCCGTAGACCTCGCTGGTCGAGGCGATGAGGAAGCGGGCGCGCTTGAACTTGGCCAGGCCGAGCATGTGGTGGGTGCCGTGCGAACCGACTTTGAGCGTGTGCAGCGGCAGGCGCAGGTAGTCGATCGGGCTGGCCGGCGAGGCCAGGTGGTAGACGAAGTCGACGTCCTCGGGGATCTCGACCCGCTCGGTGATGTCGATGTTGCGGAAGTCGAAGGCGTCGTCGCGGATGTGCTCGATGTTCTGCAGCGAGCCGGTCTCCAGGTTGTCGACGCAGATCACCCGGTGCCCCTTGCCGAGCAGGTGCTCGCAGAGATGGGAGCCGAGGAAGCCGGCGCCGCCGGTGATTACACAGGTGCTCATCGCGTGGCGGATGCTACAGGTGGTCGCGCCGCGACCGTCCGCAAACACGCCAGTACGCAAATTCCGACTTTCTGACCCGTCCACCCGTCCAGGCGGGGGGAGAACCCGGCCCCGTCCCAGGCTGTAGGTGGCATGTTCGGACGGGAGAGTTGAACCGGTGAAAGGGGGCATCGCTACAGCCGGGCGCAAGCGCGCCGCCGTCGAACTCGTCGCCCGCGAGGACGCCGAGCTGAGGCATACCGCGCGCCGCTTCTCGCTCTGCGAGGACGACGCCGAAGACGCCTACCAGCGGGCGCTGGAGATCCTCCTGGTCAAAGCACCCAGCGACCGGCCGCGCGAGCTGATCCGCTGGATGAAGACGGTGGTCAAGCACGAGGCGCTGGCGATACGCCGCTACCGCGAACGGATGCTGGGAGTGGGCGACGACGGGACGGGAGACGACCCGATCGCACGGATAGCGTCGGGCAGTGCCGGCCCGGGTGAGCACCTCGAGCGGCGCGAGCAGATCGGCCGCAGCCGCGAGGCCCTGCAGGCGCTGAAGCCGGCTGAGCTGCGCTCGCTCACCCTGCTCGCCGCCGGCTACTCCTACGCCGAGATCGGCGAGATCACGGGCTTCAGCCATACGAAGGTGAATCGCTGCTTGGCCGAGGGCCGGGAGCGCTTCCGCCGCATGCTGGCGCGAAGCGAAGATGGCGACCGGTGTGCCGACCTGGTTTCGCTGCTGTCGGCCTACTGCGACGGGGAAGCGGACGCCGAGAGCGAAGCCGCCGTACGCGAGCACCTGCGGGCCTGTACCGCCTGCCGCGCGACCATGCGTGCCTACAAAGCGACGCCGGCCGCGGTTGCCGCTCTGGCTCCCACGCTGCCGGCCTCTCGCTCGCTGTTGGAACGGATGCAGGAGTTCTTCGTCGGCCTTCACGCCCGCCTGCCCGGCAGCAACGGCGCAGGGGACGCCGGAATCGCCCAGGTGGCTGCCGCGGGCGGAACCCGGGGCGCCGGGATGGCCGCTCTCGCCAAAGCGCTGGCGATCTGCGCCGGCACGGTCGGTGGCGCCGCGGCCTGCGTGGCGACCGGGGTGGCGCCGGCGCCACTCGGAATCGAGCCGCGGACCGCCGAGCCGAAGATAGAACGGATGTCCGAGCAGGCCGTCGAAGAGACGCAGACGCCCGCCGTCGACTACGAACCGGCGCCGGCGCCGGTCGACTCGCCGGCACAGCCACCCTCTCAGCAGCAACAGCCGCAACCCGAACCTGAACCGCCGACAACGGCCCCGGAAACGGCCGAAACCGGCGCGGTCGAATACACGCCGCCCGAACCAGAACCCGTGCCGAGCTCAGCGTCGGCCGAACCATCCAGCGCTTCCAGCGGCAGCGCCGCGGGGGAGTTCGGCCCATGAGCGGACCCCGAGGCCTGCGCGCACTGGTGTTGGCTGCCGCCGTGTCGGCATGCGTCGCCGCAACCGCGGCCGCGAGCCCACCGCGACCAACGGGCCTGCAGGTCGTCGGCGGCGACGCATGGCACGCGGACAACTACTTCTCGCTCATCTGGACCAGTCCAGCGCCGACCGTTCCGGCGCTCACCAGGACCGGCTACCGGATCCGCAATCCGCAAGGGACACCCATCGGGGAAGACCGGGCTGAGTGGGTCGAAGAAGGCATCTCGGGGTTGATCGTGCCCAAGACCGCCGGTACCTACAGTGCCGAAGTCTGGTTCGAGGACACCACGGGCGAGCGGGGCCCGGCGGCAACCGCGTCGCTGCGGTTCGACAACGTCAGGCCGGCGCCGATCGAGCTGAAGCCCGTCCCAGACTGGATCGGACGCCCGGCCTTCCCCCTGCGCGTCCGCCTCGGCCACCCACCCGGCCCGGCGCCCATTTCCGGGATCGGCGGCTACGCGGTCGCGATCGATTCCCTCCCCGATAGGAGTCCATGCGTCGCAGTCGACCGCTGCACCGCCACTGAGACCACACTAAAAGGCGGCATCGGCGACGACGAGCTCGAGATCGGCTCATTGCCGGAGGGGACCAGCTACCTGCACGCTCTTGCCGTCTCCGGCTCGGGAATGAAGTCGGCCACGGCGGACAGCGCGGTGCTGCGCGTCGACATCACCGATCCGGTTACGCAACTGACCGGGCTTCCCGACGGCTGGACGAACCGCACCGTCTCGCTCATTGCCAGCGCCGGCGACACTCAGTCGGGCATGGAGCCCGGCGGGAAAGGACCGGCGCCCTTCACCGCGATCCAGGTGGACGGCGGCGCACCGGCGATCGAACTCGGTGGATCCGCCGGCGTCAGCGTGATCGGCGAGGGAATACACCGGATCGCCTACTACGCGCGCGACGCGGCCGGTAATAGCGACGACGGCGCCACGACCAACGGCGTCGCCAACCGCCCACCGCGGACCGCCTGGGTGAGAATCGATCGCACTCCGCCCGTGGCCGGCTTCACAAACGCCCAGGACCCCGGCGATCCCGACCTGCTGCGAGTGCGGCTCGTCGACGGACTCTCCGGACCCGACGCCACACGAAGCTGGATCGGCGTGCGGCAAGCGGGGTCGGGCGATCGTTTCGAGGCCCTTCCTTCAGCCCCGGCGCGAATCGGCGAGCTCTGCGCCCGCTGGGACTCGGACGCTTACCCGGCGGGCAACTACGAGTTCCGCGCCGTCACCTACGACCGGGCGGGCAATGAGACGGTCACGACACGCCGGCGAAACGGCACCCCGATGATCCTCTCCAACCCACTCAAGGCGACGACCACGCTACGCGCAGGCTTCCGCCGAGGACTTCAACGCACCGCTCCCTACGGCCGCCGCCTTCTGCTCAGCGGCCGCCTCACCACCGGCACGAGCTCGCCGCTGCGCGACGCGCCCATCCGCGTGGTCGAACGCTTTGCGGCCGGCGCCCGTCCAGCAACGCGTGTATCCGCCCTCAGGACCGGGCAAGGGGGAGCCTTCTCACTCCGAACCGCGCCGGGTCCAAGCCGGACGATCGCGGTTTCCTTCGAGGGCGGTCCCACCCTCGCCCGCTCGGCTGCCCGCATGCTCCAACTCGGCGTACGAAGTCGGGTGCGCCTGCGCGCCTCGGCGGGCTTCGCCGAGGTCGGCGGTGCGCCGCTGATCTTCACTGGAAGGGTGGTCACGCCGCCGGGCGAATCCTCTGCCGGCGGCAAGTCGGTCGAGCTGCAATTCAGGCTGCCGGGCCGGGACTGGACCGAGTTCCGCACGGTCCAGACTGACGTCGGCGGCCACTTCCGCTACGCCTACAGCTTCAGTGACGACGACAGCCGCGGCGTCCGCTTCCAGTTCCGCGCCTACGCGCCCAAACAAGCTGGCTGGCCATACGAGCCCGCCGGCTCACGACCAGTCCTAGTGCGCGGGCGCTAGCGGGGCTTCACATAGAGGCTGTCCCGGTAGGGGTGAAACGTCTTGTACTTTTTCGTTGAGCGCTGGGGGCGTTAGCCACCCAACCCACCGAAAAAGTTAAGTGAAACCCCTGCCGGGACAGCCTATTACTGGACCGCTTAGCCCAGAACGGGCAGCCGGTCCGCGACCTCGCGCACGCGCTGCTCGGCCTCGCTGCGGTTGCGCTTCAAGGTCGTCTCGACCCGGCGCTGGCGCTTGCGGGCCTCGCGCTCGACTTTGTTGCGGGTCTTCCTCGCTTCGGTGGTCGCTTTGCGACGGACGCCGGCACCGCGGCGCTCGCTGCGCTTCACCGTACGGCGCAGCTGGGTGCCGTAGGACTTGAGCTGTTTCTGTGCTGCCGTGCGGCCGCTGAACGGCTCGACCAGCTCGGCGACGCGGTCGCTGACCTCGAGCACGGCACCGACCGGCACGTCGACGGCGGTCTGAGCCGCGGCGCGAGCCTGCTCGACTCGGGTGGGCGCCGGGCTGGGCACGGCTTTGGCCTGCGATTTCGATTTGGAGCTTTTGCTGCTTGATTTACTGGCTTTGGTGGCTTTAGTCGCCAATGAAGATCATCCCTTCGGGGTGGTTTGGGTCGGGGGGTTCGCGAGTGTATCGAACATACGTTCTTCCGAACACCTGTTCTAAACCGGCTCCCCCGATGCGTTACGGATGACCCCCAAACCGTGCTCCCCGGCCGCGGCGACGATCGGGTAACGGGCGTCGAGACCGAGGTCCGCCTCGCTCAGCGCCAGCTCGCCGAAGTCCACGAGGCCGCCGGCCTCACGGACGATCAGCTGCGCGGCGGCGGCGTCGACCGAACGGCACGGTCGCAGGCTGAGCATCCCATCCAGCCGCCCGGCGGCGACGTAGGCGGCGGTGATCGCGATCGAGCCGATCACCCGCAACCGGTAGACCTGGCCCTCGAGCGCCTCCGCCACCGGCCGCAGGCGCCCCGGCTCCGCCGACTCGACCCCGAGCAGCTCCAGCTTCTCCCCGCCGGCGGCGACCTCGATCGGGTGATCGGCGAGGGTCGCCCCCTCGCCCCGAGTAGCCGCAAAAGCCTCGCCGGCGCCGAAGTCGTAGACGTAGCCGAACTCGACGTCGGCCATCGAGGAGCCCGAGGCGACGGCGATGCTGAGGCTGTGCGACGGCAGCGTGCGGCGGGCGTTGAGCGAGCCGTCGATCGGGTCGATCACGACCCGGGCCGGGCCGCCGTCGCCGAAGACGACTTCGCCCCGCTCCTCGGAGATCGCGACGAACGATGCTCTCGCCGCGGCCAGCTGCTCGAGCTCGGCGAAGACGACGTCCTCGCAGCGACGGTCGATGACGAGGCTGCGATCGCCGCCCTCGCCCACCCCCTCGTACTCGGTGCGGGCCTCCCGGCCAGGCGTCTGCTCGAACAGCTTTCGCTGCTCACCGACGATGCGGCGGCAGATCTCCATCCAATCTGCGGAGAAGACGTCCATTAGATGGTTGATTTCGTGGCCGCGTGCGACTGGGGGCGCGCGTGGTCAAGCAGATCAAGGACGCAGGGTGCAGCCTTTGCTGGTTGCAAAGGCAAACCCGAGGACGCAGAGATGCGCAGCACCACGCGTGTCATCCAGGCGTGCGGGGTCGCGGAATTAACCATCTTGTCCATCCTATGGACGGCGCCCGGATCGACCGTCCAGGTAGCGTTGGACCATGCACGCGGCACTAACCCTCGCCGAGCCCCAGGAGCGTGCGATCCAGCACCGCACGGGTCCGCTCCTGCTGATCGGCGAGGCGGGGACCGGCAAGACCGAGGTCCTGGCCCGCCGGCTCGAGAGCCTGGTCGCCGAGGGGACGGCGCCTGAGCGGGTCGTGGTCCTGGCCTCTACCCGCGCCACCGCCCAGCGATTGCGCCAGCGGGTCGAGACCCTGCTCGATCGCCCCTTGGAAGAGCTTTGGATCGGCACCTGGGAACAGCTCTGCGAGCGCATCCTTCGCGAGCACTCGACCGCGGCGAATCTCGACCCCTTCTTCGGCGTCCTCGGGCCGGCCGAGCGCCTGGCTCTGCTGCTGGACCGTCTCGACGATCTCCCCCTACGGCGCCACGAGATCCGCGGCAACCCAGCCGGCCTGCTCGCCCGCCTGCTTGCCCAGATCGACGAAGTCAAGGCCGGTACAGATCCTCCGGACCCCGAGCTGGCGGAGCTGATCGCCGCCCACGACCGCATCCTCGCCAGCACCGGCAGCCTCGACCGGGGCGACGTCTACCTGACGCTGAACAAGCTCCTGGAAGAGCGCTCCGACATCCGCGCCACGATCGCCTCCCGCTTCGAGTACCTGATGGTCGACGAGCTGGAGGACACGACCACGGCGCAGCGGGCAATCCTCGCCGCCCTCGCCGAGGAGCACTCGAACCACCTCTACGCCCTGGAGGAGGAGGGCCCGCACTCCAACTGGTTCCGAGATCTCCACCCGAGCGGAGACGTGGTCGGCCTCGATTGCCAGTTCCGTGACTCCCCGGTCCGCTTCTGGAGCTGCGTGAATGAGCGGGCCCAAGCACAGGCGGTAGCCCGGGAAACCGAGCATTTGCTGGCTGGGGGGACCGCGCCGAACGAAATCTGCGTGCTGGTCGACGACATGGCCCGCGGCGGTCCGGTGGCCGCGGCGATGGAAGAGCGTGGGGTCCCCTTCCACCTCTCCGGCCCGGCGGCTCTCTTCCAGCGACCCGAGGTGCGCGACGCGATCGCCTGGTTGCGGGTGCTGGCCGACCCCGGCGACTCGGCCGCCGCGGCGCGAGCCCTGACCCGGCCTCCGGTTGAGCTGCCCTCGGCCGACCTGGCACGCCTCACGACGATCGCCCGCCGCCGCAAGCTGGACATGGTCTCGGCCAGCGAGGCGGCTCTCGAGAGTCCCCAGATCCCGCCCGAGGCACGCGAGCGAATCCAGTCCTTTCTGAAGCTCTACGGGGTCGCTTCGGCGGCGATGGAGGAGCGCCGGGCCGACGTCTTCGTGCGCCGCCTGATCGAGGCGGTGGGGCTGCGCCGTCAGCGCCTCTTCGCCGCTCAGCCGGAGGTCGCCGAGCGACTGCTCGGCCTCTCGCGGTTGGCTGAGCTGGCCTCGGCATGGGCACGCCGCGAGCCGAACGGGTCGACCCGCGACTTCGTCCGCCACCTCAGCGCCGTCGCCGATGCGGGCGTCGAGCCGGCGGGGGTCGTCGAGCCGCCGGCTCCCGGCGCCGTCCAGGGCCACGCCCGCGACGCGGTCAAGGGGATGGAGTTCGAGCACGTCTTCGTGCTCGGCTTGGAGCGTGGCGCCGGCGCGGAGCGGATCGGCCGGCCGGCCCGCGGCGGCCTCGTCCTCGCCCGGGTCGAACGCGGAGACGACGGGGAGACCCGCCCTTCGGAGTTCTACGCCACGGCCCTGGCCAAGTCGGATGCCGAGGAGGAGGCTCACGCCGAGGAGCTGTTCGGCCCCGCCGAGGGCCTGCACGCGACCTACCGCATCCTGCGCGAGGAGATGCTGGAGGCCTCCTGGAAAGCGGGGCGGGAGCTGTCGGAGCCGCGGCTGGACACCGCGATCGACGTCAACCGGGCGATCGCCCGCTACCTCGAGCTGCTCAAGCTGGCGGCGCTCGCCCAGCGGCCCGGCGACGAGGCGACGGCGGAGGCGATCGAGGCGGTCAACGGGCTGCTGCGGCAGGTCGCCACCGCCGAGCAGCAGGCCGAGCTCGACGCCTCCTCGCTCGACTCCTATCTACTCGGCTCCGAGCAGGAGCGGGAGGGCCGGCGCAAGCTGATCGCCGCTCGCCACGAGCCCTCGCTGGAGGCGTTCCTTCCGCGCCGCGGGGACGGTGCGCTCAGCCTCTCCGCCTCCGACCTCGGCCTCTACCTGACCTGCCCGTTGAAGTACAAGTTCTCCCGCGTCTTCGGCATTCCCCAGGAGCCGACGATCAACCAACGGTTCGGCATCCTCATCCACAACGTCCTGGAGCGCTTCCACAAGGAAGGGGACGACCAGGCCGAGGAGGAGGGGCTGCGGCGGCTGATGGGGCTGTTCGAGGCGGGCTGGCGCCGCACCGGCTTCGGCAGCAGCGACGACGAGCTGCAGTTCCGCGACCGGGCGCGGGAGGCGATGCGCCTCTACTGGGAGCGGGAGAGGGAGTCCGACGGCGAACCCGTCTGGCTCGAGCGCAAGTTCGACTTCCGTATCGGCGAGCACCACGTGCGCGGCCGGGTCGACCGGGTCGACCGCCTCCCGGACGGCGGCCACGAGCTGATCGATTACAAGACCGGCGAGCGCAAGAGCGAAGCCGACCTGGAGAGCGACCTGCAGCTCGCGCTCTACCGGCTCGCCGCGCGGGAGGCCTGGGACCTCGAGGCCAACACCGGCAGCTACTACTACGTGCTCGACGCCGACAAGGTCGCCGCGCCGGTCATGCCCGACGACGCCGAACGGGTCGAGCGCACCGTCTTCCAGGTCGGCGAGGGCGTCCTCGGCCAGGACTTCGAGCCGCGCCCGTCGCCGACCGTGTGCAGCTGGTGCGACTACAAGCTGATCTGCCCGGCGGCCGAGAGCTGAGCTAGTTCGACTCGCCGCGGCGCTGCTGGAGGAACTGCTGGAACTCGCGGGCGATCGTGTCGGCGGAGGGTAGGTCCTCGCCGTCCTCGCCGCCGAGCTGCTCGGCCTGCTCGGCCTCGATCCGCTCGACCAGTTCGGCGATTTCCGGGTTGGCGGCGACGGCGCGGCCGATCTGCTCCTCGTAGCTCGCCGTTTCCTCCTCCAGCTCGGTCGCGTCGACGGCGATCCCGGTCAGCCCCTCGAGCCGGCGCAGCAGGGCCAGCGCCGCCTTCGGATTGGGGACCGCGGCGACGTAGTGCGGCACCGCCGCCCAGAGCGATGCGGAGGTGATCCCGAGCTGGCGGCAGCAGTCGTGGACGACGCCGACGATCCCGGTCGGGCCCTCGTAGCTGGAGCGCTGCAGATCGAGCTCCTCGACCAGCTGCTCGTCCGAGGCGAGCCCGGTGATCGGCACCGGCAGCGTGTGGGAGACCTCGGCCACCAGCGCCCCAAGGGTGACGACCATCTCGACCCCGAGCGTGTCGGCAGCGGTCGCGACCGTCTCCGAGAAGGTGCGCCAGCGCAGGTTGGGCTCGGTGCCGTCGAAGAGCACGAGGTCGCGGTCGGCACCGGGGATGCGGATCGCGATCAGGTCGTTCTGCGGCCATTCGATGCTGCGCGTCTGCCCTTCGGAGAGCACGATCGTCGGGCGCGTCGCCTGGAAGTCGAAGTAGTCCTCGGGGTCGATCTCGGCGATCGGATCGGCGTCGAAGGAGTCGGCCACGGCGGCGAGGGCGGCCGAGGCGGCGCCGGCGGCATCGTTCCAGCCGCGGAAGGCGCAGACGAGCACGGGAGAGCGAAGCTGGGGAGCATCGCCATGCCAGGTGAGTGAATCCACACTTTGAGCGTAGAGCATGCCTCGCGGCCGCAGGCCAAGCGCCGCAAGGACGCAGGGAGACCGAATAGCAGCGCTATTTGGTCGACCGAGGACGCCGCGCCGCGCCGGTCTGCGGCCGCGAGGCACGGCGGACGAGGCCGTAGGCGACGAAGAGGACCAGCGCGGCGAAGCTGAGTTCGAGCGCGCGCTGCGGGACCTCGTTGGCGACGACGACCCCGATCAGGACGCCGAGCGGGGAGAGGACGCCGATCACCAGCGCGTCACGCAGGTTGAGGTTGCCGTAGGCGTTCTGGCGCGCCGCGCCGATCAGGGCGACGATGACGATCATCAGCAGCGAGGTCGACTCGCCCTCGACCTGAGAGAGGCCGATGAAGATGGTCAGCGCCGGGACGAAGAGGACGCCGCCGCCGACCCCCATCAGGCCACCGGCCAGGCCGCCGGCCACGGCGATCAGCACGGCGAAGATCACGTCCGAGCTCATCGAATTATCAGCTCGATCGCGACGCCGACGAGCAGCAGGGCGAAGAGCAGGGAGACGGCACGCTGGGGGATGCGCTGCTGGATCGCGGTACCCATGACGACGCCGAGGACGGCGGGGATCGAGAGCAGCAGCCCGGTACCGACGTGGACGTTGCCGTAGAAGCCGCCCTGAGCGATGGCGCCGAGCAGGCCGATCAGGACGATCGCCCCGAGGCTGGTTCCAGTCGCCAGCCGCTCCCCGTAGCCGAACCAGAAGATCAGCAAGGGCACAATCACGCTGCCGCCGCCGACGCCGAAGATGCCGCTGAAGATGCCGGCCAGGGTGCCGATTGCGGCAAGCTTCAGCGTCCGCTCGGTGGGCATCGCGCGATACTAGTGCGGTGTCTCCCGAATCCGGCAGAGGGGAGCGCGGAGCGGATCTCGGGCCGCTGACGCGGCTCCGCGATGAGCCTGCCCGCGCGGCGATCCTCACCGACGTCGACGGGACCCTGGCACCGATCGCCGCCCGCCCGGAGCAGGCGGCGGTACCCCCGAGGGCTTCCGAGCTGCTGGCGCGACTGAACGAGCGCTACGGCCTGGTCGCCTGCGTCTCGGGCCGGCGGGCCGAGGAGGCGCGGCGGCTGGTCGGGGTCGACGGCATCGCCTACGCCGGGAACCACGGCCTCGAGCTGCTGCTGCCCGGGGAGGATGCGCCCCGCTTCGATCCCTCACTGCAGGGGCGCGAGCGGGACGCGGCCGACTTCATCGCCGGGCTGGGCCACGACACGCTGAGCCAGGCCGGCCTGCGCCTGGAGGACAAGGGACCGATCCAGGCGCTGCACTGGCGCGGCGCCGAGGACGATCGGACTGCCGAGGCTCAGGCGCACGAGGTCGCCGCGAAGGCAGGGCGGGCCGGCCTCGAGCTGCGCTGGGGGCGCAAGGTCCTGGAGCTGCGCCCGCCGGGTGGGGGCGGCAAGGACGCGGCGGTTGCCGCGCTGTTGGCCAACCCACCCGTCGCGCGGTCGAGCTTTGGGTCGCTATCCGACCCAAAGCTCGACCGCGCTGCCTATGCCGGCGACGACCGCACCGACCTCGACGCCTTCCGGAGGTTGCGCGAGATGTCGGTGAGCGATGAGCTGGAGGTCGCCGTCTGCGTCGGGGTCGTCTCCGCCGAGGGGCCGCGAGAGATCGCCGACGAGGCCGATTTGACGGTCGATGGCACGGCTGGCTGGCTGGCGCTGCTCGAAGCGCTGGCAGAGTAGGAGCCCACGATGCCCTACACGGACCTGCTGCGAGTCACCGTCTTCCTCACCGGCGCCGAGGCGACCGCGCTGGGCGCGATCACGGCGCTGGCCGCGGGACGCGACGACGACACGACCACCGTCCTCGTCGCCGCCGCCTGGTGGCTGATCGCACTCGTCCTCGGCATGTACCTGGGCCGGCCGGAGCGCGCCGCCGACGGCGTCCACGACGCCCTCGCGAGGGCGCGAACCGCCACCTCGCTCCCCGAAGACTCGCCCGGCCGCATCGTTGCCGGCCGTCTCTGGCCGATCGGCGTGACGGCGATCGCCACCGGCGTCCTCGGCGTCCTCTTTCCCGGCGTGGCGGCGATCGGCGCCGGCTACGCCCTCCTCGTCGCCCTGATGATGCGCACCCGCGAGGCGGCCGTGCTCGGCATCGAGCACCGCGACGGCGTCAAGTTCTACGTAGTGCCCAACTCCGCCCTGCGCCCGGTCGAGCTGGTCCGCACGCCCGGGTTGCGCAGCGATCGGCTGCACGCTCACTGAGCTGAAAGGAAACGGCCCGCCGAAGCGGGCCGTTTGCCAAATCTGGGGAGCCGGTGAACTCCGTGCCCCAACATCGCAGTGCAGACAGTATAGCGCCCCCGGAGGGAATCGAACCCTCGCTCCCCAACTGCGATGTTGGGATCCGGCTCCACCAGCGGGGGCGTCACCGCTCTCGCGGCTTATGGAGCTTATCGTCTGCGCAGACGTTTGTCTAACAGACGACAGACCTCTCAGCGGAGCAGCTTCGAGAACTCGCCCCAGCCTCGCGTATTGGCGATGTCGGCCGCGGTGAGCCATGCCCGCCGGGCCGTTGCCACCGCGTAGGCCATGTTGTCCAGCGTGTCGACGCCGTGGGCGTCGGTGTTGAGGACGATCGTCGCACCGGCTTCCTTGGCGAGGCGGGCGTGGTGCTCGGAGAGGTCACGGCGGTTGGGGTTGCCGTTGATCTCCAGCATCGTGCCTGCGCGGGCCGCCGCCGCCACGACCGCCTCGACGTCGATGCCGTAGGGCTCGCGGCGACCGATCAGGCGGCCGGTGAGGTGACCGATGCAGTTGACGTTGGGGTTCTCGATTGCGGTCAGCACGCGCTCGGTCATGACTGCCGGTGAGATCGAGAAGGAGGTGTGGACGCTGGCGACCACCCAGTCGAGCGCGTCGAGCAGGTCGTCGGGGTAGTCGAGCTCGCCGTCGAGACCGATGTTCACCTCCGAGCCGGCGAGGAGGCGGAAGCCGCGTTTGCCCTTGTTCCAGGCCGCCACCTCCTCGATCCGCTGCCAGAGCCGCTCGGCGGTGACATGGTCGCCGAAGCCGTGGCTGGCCGAGTGGTCGGTGATCGCCATGTAGGCGTAGCCCCGCGCGCGGCCCGCTTCCGCCATCTCCTCGAGCGTGTTGCGCCCGTCGGAGAGGGTGGTGTGCATGTGCAGGTCGCCGCGGATGTCCTCGACCTCGACGAGGTCCGGCAGCTCGTCTTGGCGCGCTGCCTTCAGCTCGCCCCGCCCCTCGCGGAGCTCCGGCTCGATGTAGGCGTAGCCGAGCCGCTCGTAGACCGCCTCCTCGCTCTCGCACAGCGTCGTCTCGCCGCTCTCGGTGTCGGTGACCCCGTGCTCGGAGACCGAGAGGCCGCGCGCCACCGCCTCTTCGCGCAGCTGCACGTTGTGCGCCGCCGAGCCGGTGAAGTGCTGGAGCAGGTTGCCGAAGGCCTGCGGAGCGACGATCCGCAGGTCGACCGAGATGCCGTTGTGGGTCTGCGCGCGGACGCCGTTCGGGCCTGGATTGCCGGCGGCGGCGATCAGCTCGTGGCCGGCGAGGTGCTCGGCGAGCTCCCGCGGCTGCTCGGCGGTGGCGATCAGGTCGATGTCCTTGCAGGTCTCGGCCCAGCGCCGCGCCGAGCCCGCCACCTCGACCCGGTTGGCGGCCGGGTGCTCGCGCAGGGCCGACGCCAGCTCCTCGGCGATCGGCCGCACCGCTGAGAGCAGCACCCGCCCGGGGCCTTCCCCCGGCTCGCCGAGCCGCTCCAGGGAGGCCAGCACGTTTTCCTCCGCCTTCGGCCCGAGGCCCTTCACCTCACGGACCTTTTCCGCCTCCGCCGCGGCTTTCAGATCGTCGAGCGAGGCGACGTCGAGCTCTTCGAAGAGCAGTCGCGCGGTTTTCGCGCCGACGCCGGGTACGCGCGTCACCTCGATCAGGGTCGGCGGGAACTTCGCCTTGAGCTTCACCGCGGCGGGGATCTCGCCGGTCTCCAGCAGCGCGTCGATCTTTTCCGCCAGCGTCTTGCCGACGCCGGGGATCTCGGTGGCCCGTCCCGATCCCGCCAGCTCGGCGACCGATACCGGGCTTTCGCGGATCGCTTTTGCCGCCGTCGAGTAGGCGAGCACCCTGTATTTGACCGCGCCGTCCAGCTCGTAGAGGACCCCCAGCTCTTCGAGGGCGGCGGCGATCTCGGCGTTCGTCATACTCGGCAAACATAAATCGTGGATGGTCGGCGGGAGTTGCCGGCCATCGCTATACTTTCTGAAGTATTGAGCGCTGAAACTCGACTCATGGGAGACGGATACCAGTGACTGGCAAGCTCACCGACGTGACCGACGGCAACTTCAAGTCCGACGTTCTGGAGGCCGAGGGCCCCGTGCTCGTCGACTTCTGGGCCCCCTGGTGCGGCCCCTGCCGTGTCGTTCACCCAGTCCTGGAGGAGATCGACGCCGAGCGCGACGACCTCACGATCGTCAGCCTCAACGTCGACGAGAACCAGCAGACCGCGGCCGAGTACGAAGTCCTCTCGATCCCGACCCTGCTCCTCTTCAAGGACGGGGCGATCGCGAAGAAAGTCGTCGGGGCGATGCCAAAGCGGCGCCTCGAGGCCGAGCTGGAGCCGGCGCTCGCCTAGAGCGCCGGTCCGAAGTCCCAAGCAGGCGAGACGATGCCGTTCGTCCACATCCACTGGTTCGAGGGACGGACCGACGAGCAGAAGGCCGAGATCGCCGAACGGATCGAAGCGGCGCTGGTCGAGGTTGCCGGCGCCGCCCCCGAGCACTGCTGGGTGAAGTTCTCCGACTCGTCGAAGACCGACTTCATCATCGGCGAGCCTAAGTCCGGCTGATCGCGATTCGCAGCTCGCGGCCGTCAAGCTTGGCCGTGACCCCGTCGACGGCGTCGTAGGCAACCGCGGTGGCGAGCACCTCGCCGGCTACGTAGGGCTCGTGGGCCTGTGCGGCGGCGAGCAGCTCGTCGTCGCCGCCGAGGGTCAGCTCGATGCGGTCCGTTATCTCCAGCCCCGCCTCTTTGCGGGCGTTCTGGACCGCGTGGACGATCTCGCGGGCGAGGCCCTCGCGGCGCAGCTCGTCGTCGAGCTCGAGCTGCAGGGCAACGGCGTGGCCGGCCTCCGCCTCGACCTCATAGCCTTCCAACGGCTGCAGTGACAGGGTGACCTCGTCGGCCCCGAGCGCGTGCTCGTCGCCGTTGACGTTGATGCCGATCTCGCCGCCCTCGGACATCACCTGGGCGACGTGCACCGCATCGAGCGCCTCGACGGCGGCGGCGACCTGGGGCATCCGCTTGCCGAAACGGGGACCGAGCGAGCGGTAGTTGGGCTTGACCGCGTAGCTGACCAGCTCGGACTCCTCCTCGACGAAGTCGAGCTCCTTGACGTTGAGCTCGGCCTTGACCAGGGCGGCGCGGGCGTGGATCGCCGCTCGCTCGGCGTCGTTGGCGACGATCACGGCGCGGCGCAGCGGCTGGCGCACTTTCGCCTTCGCCTGCGCGCGCGCCGCGCGGCCCAGTTCGACCGTGAGGCGGACCGCCTCCATCGCGGCCTCCAGGTCGGGATCGGCGAGCGCGCGGTCCGTCTGGGGGAAGTCCCGCAGGTGGACCGAGTCGGGCAGGTCGCCTAAGGCCTCGCCCTCGCCCCCCGCGAGGTTCAGGTGGATCTCGTCGGCAAGGAAGGGGGTGAACGGCGCCAGCAGCGCCGATACCTCCAGCAGGCAGTGCCGCAGGGTGGCGAAGGCAGCCCGGTCCCCCTCCCAGAAACGGCGCCGTGAGAGTCGCACGTACCAGTTCGAGAGCTCCTCGACGAACTCGGCGATCTCGCGGCCGGCGGCGGTGCAGTCGAACTCGTCCATGTGCTCGGTGACGCTCGCCACCGTCCCCTGCAGACGCGAGAGCGCCCACCTGTCGAGGTCCTCGGAGGGCTCGGGTGCACCCCGGAAGTCATCCGGCCCGAGGTTCTCCGCGTTCGCGTAGAGCACCCAGAACGAGTAGGTGTTCCACAGCGTCAAGAGGAACTGGCGCACCGATTCGCCCACCGTGTCGATCGAGAAGCGGTAACCAGCCCAGGGCTGCTGTGCGGTCAGGTAGTACCAGCGGAAGGCGTCGGCGCCGTGGGCGGCGATCACGTCCCAGGGCTCGACCACGTTGCCCTTGCTCTTCGACATCTTCTGCCCCTCGGGATCGAGGATCAGGCCGAGGCAGACGCAGTTGCGGTAGCTGGAGGTGTCGAAGAGCAGGGTCGACT
Source organism: uncultured Solirubrobacterales bacterium (assembly GCA_963716735.1). Taxonomy (GTDB): domain Bacteria; phylum Actinomycetota; class Thermoleophilia; order Solirubrobacterales; family 70-9; genus VRUE01. Next base: position 2,015,847 of record OY970321.1, on the reverse strand, counting down.
CGGCGAGCAGGGTGTAGAACCAGCCGCGCGTCTGGTCGATCGCCTCGCAGACGAAGTCGGCCGGGAAGCGCTCCTCGAACAGCTCCTCGTTCTCGAACGGGTAGTGGAACTGGGCGAAGGGCATCGCGCCGCTGTCGTACCAGGTGTCGATCACCGACTCGACCCGCCGCATCTCACGACGGCACTTCTCGCACTCGACCGTGACCTCGTCGATGTAGGGGCGGTGCAGATCGTCGGGGACCTCGCCGCCGGCGCGCTCGCGCAGCTCGGCGACCGAGCCGGCGCAGAAGCGACCGTCGCAGCCCTCGCCGGCGCACTCCCAGATCGGCAGGGGCGTGCCCCAGTAGCGGTCGCGGGAGAGAGCCCAATCGACGTTGTTCTCCAGCCATTTGCCGAAGCGGCCGTGCTTGATGTGCTCGGGGTGCCAGCCGATCTGCTCGTTGTTCGCGAGGAGCTGCTCGCGAGCTTGCGAGGTGGCGACGTACCAGCTCGACATGGCGTAGTAGAGAAGCGCGGTGCCGCAGCGCCAGCAGTGGGGGTAGGAATGCTCGTAGACCTGCTCGCGGAAGAGCAGGCCGCGCGCGTCGAGGTCGTCGATCAGCGCTTGGGTCACCTCCGGGGCCTTGACGAACCTGTCCTCGAAACCGACCACGCGGTTGTCGAAGTGGCCGTCCGGCTTGACCGGGTTGTAAAGCGTCCCGTGCTCGGTCGGATCGAATCTCCCGTTCTCCGCCGCCACGCGGTAGTCGTCCTCGCCGAAGGCCGGTGCGATGTGGACCAGACCGGTGCCGTCCTCGGTGGTGACGAAGTCGCCGGCGATCACCGGGAAGCCCCCATCCGGTCGATCGTCGAGCTTGAAAACCGGGCCTTTGTAGTGACGGCCGACCAGCTCGGAGCCGGGCAGCGTGCCGAGGATCCGCACCCCCTCCCCCAGCACCCGCTCGACCAGGGACTGGGCGAGGATGAGGACCTCCTCGCCGACCTTCGCCCGCACGTAGGTGACGTCCGGCGCGACCGCCACGGCCTCGTTGCCGGGCAGGGTCCAGGGCGTCGTCGTCCAGACCAGCAGAGACTCGGCCTCGGCCCCGTCCTCGGCGAGCAACGGGAAGCGCACATATATAGAGGGGTCGGCGACGTCCTGGTAGCCGAGCGCCACCTCGTGCGAGGAGAGCGCCGTGCCGCAGCGCGGGCAATAGGGGACGACCTTGTGGCCCTCGTAGAGACGGTCGTCGTCCCAGAGCTTTCGCAGCGACCACCAGACCGACTCGATGTACTCGTTCTCGAGCGTTACGTAGGGATCGTCGAGGTCGATCCAGAAGCCGATCCGCTCGGTCAGCCGGTTCCACTCCTCGACGTACTCGAAGACCGAGTCGCGGCAGCGCTGGTTGAACTCGGCGATCCCGTACTCCTCGACCTCCTGCTTGGAGCCGATCCCCAGCTCCTTTTCGACCTCGAGCTCGACCGGCAGGCCGTGGCAGTCCCAGCCGGCCTTGCGCGGCACCCGGTAGCCGCGCATCGTGCGGTAGCGGGGATAGACGTCCTTGAAGACGCGCGAGAGGACGTGGTGGGAGCCGGGGCGGCCGTTTGCGGTCGGGGGGCCCTCGTAGAAGCTCCAGACCTCGGCGCCCTCGCGATTGACCAGCGAACGGTGGAAGACGTCGCGCTCGCGCCAGCGCGCCAGCACTCTCTCCTCGAGCTCGGGGAAGGACTGCCTGGGGTCGACTGGGCGGAAGCCGGACATGGGACGAGTGATTCTAGGAGTGAGTCGTCTAGCCTGGGCGCCGCATGCCCGTCTACGACCTGAATGGAAAGGTGGCGTTGATCACCGGCGCCGCAAGGGGGATCGGCTACGAGACCGCCCGCCAGATGCACATGCGCGGCGCCTCGGTCGCCGTGGTCGACCTCGACCCCGAGCAGGCGCGCGAGGCGGCCGAGCGGGTCGGCGCCCGCGCGATCGGGATCGGCGCCGACGTCACCGACCACGGAGCGATGCAGGCCGCCGTCGCCGAGACGGTCGAGCGCTTCGGCGGCCTCGACGTCGCCGTCGCCAACGCCGGTATTGCGCAGGCGCAAGTGGCAACCGTACGCGGCATCGGCAGCGAGGACTGGGAGCGGGTCTTCGAGGTCGACATGCTGGGCGTGTGGCGCACGGTGCGCGCTGCGCTGCCCCAGATCGTCGAGCGCCAGGGCCACATCGTCGTCTTGGGATCGATCTACTCCTTCGTCAACGGTGTCTTGAACAGTCCCTACGCCGTCGCCAAGACCGGAGTCGAGGCGCTCGGCCGGGGGCTGCGCACTGAGCTGACGCCACTGGGGGCCAGCGCCAGCGTCGCCTACTTCGGTTGGGTCGACACGAGGCTGGTGCGGGACGCGTTCGAGCGTCCGAATGCCGACCTCATGCGTGGGAACCTGCCCAACTTCCTGCGCGGGGAGATCGGTCCGGATGAGGCCGGTGCGGCGATCGTGCGGGGCGTCGAAGAGCGGGCGCCGCGAATCTTTGCGCCGCGCTGGTGGCGTTATGTCTCCGCCCTACGCGGCCTCCTCAACCCGCTCATCGACCGCCGCCTCGACCGCAACCTGCAAATGCGCGAAACCGTGCGCAAGATCGAGGAAGCCACCGACGAGCGGGGCGCCGCCGCGGTCTCAGCCGCTACGCGTTAACCGCTCGAGCAGGAAGACGAAGGACTCGTAGGGCTCGCCGGTGGCGCGGCTGAGGCCGATCTCGCAGGTGCGGTTGCTGGAGAGGTATGCCTCGAAGTCGCGGCCGGACAGCTCGGCCGCCTGGTCAGCCGTCGCCGCGGCGGTCAGCTCGGGATGCGAGAAGCCACGATCGCCGGCGAAGCCACAGCAGGTCGCCGAGGGGGCCACGTAGACGTCGTCGGCGAGAGCATCGGCGAGGGTGCGCAGCCGCGGGGCGAGGCCCATCTGGCGCGTCGCGCAGGTCGGGTGGACGGTGGCGGATGCGACCTTGCGGGAAATCTCCAACTGCGGCAGCAGGCGATCGTGCGCCCAGGCGACCGAGTCGAGGATCTGCAGCTTGCCGAGGCGCTCGGCGTTCTCCTCGCTCAGCACCCCCTCGCCGGGCTCGGCGACGGCGTGGGTGCAGGAGGCCGCGTCGATCACCACCGGCAGCTCGCCCTCCCCGCTCCAGCGCCAGAGGCGCTCGACCATCTCGTTCGCCTTATGCCGGTGCGCGTCGCCGAACCCTTTCGAGCTCCAGGGCAGGCCGCAACACGAGCCCCCCACCTCGGCGGGTATCCAGACCGGCAACCCGGCCCGGCCCGAGACCTCCACGATCGCCTCCGCCAGGCTCGAGTGCCGCGGGGAAGCGAAGATGCGGTTGGTGCAGGAGGGGACGTAGACAGCGCTCGCGCCCTGCCGGTTCGTCGCCGGCAGGCGGGGCGAGGCCGCCGGAGGCAGCCCGGCGCCGCGCTTGGTGCGGCGCGCCAGCGGGCCGCCGAGCCGCAGCGCCGCGCGCGAAGCCCTTTCCACGGCGCCCCAGCTCCTGGCACCACGCAGCGCCAGCGCTTCGGCGCGCGGCGCGTGCCGCTCGGCGCGCAGCTCCTTGACCAGAGCGCCGGTGTCGATCCCGAGCGGGCAGGCGAGGCGGCATGAGCCGTCGGCGGCGCAGGTGTCGAGGCCGTCGTACTCGTACTCCTGCTCCAGCGCCTCTCGCAGAGCCGAGCCCTCCGGCTGGCGGGCGATCTCTCGCCGCAGGACGATCCGCTGCCGCGGCGTCGTGGTCAGGTTGCGGCTGGGGCAGACCGGCTCGCAGAAACCGCACTCGACGCAGGTCGTCGCCGACGCCTCGATCTCCGGCGTCGTTTTCAGGTTGCGCAGGTGGACGCCCCGGTCGCGGTTGAGGACGACTCCCGGGGCGAGCACGCCGTCGGGGTCGGCCAGCTCCTTCACCCGCCACATCAGCCCGGTCGCCTTCTCCCCCCACTCGAGCTCGACGTAGGGAGCCATGTTGATCCCGGTGCCGTGCTCGGCCTTGAGCGAGCCGTCGTACTTGCCGACGATCAGCTCGACCAGCTTCGACATGAAGGCCTCGTAGCGCTCCAGGTCCTCCTGCTTGGCGAAATCCGGAGTGAGCATGAAGTGGAGATTCCCGGCGGAGGCGTGGCCGGCGAGGCCGGGTAGGAAGCCGTGCTCGCCGAGCAGCGCCTGCAGGTCGCGGGCGCCCTCGGCGATCCGCTCCGGCGGCACGCAGACGTCCTCCATGATCAGCGCCGTGCCGGGCAGCCGCACCCGCCCGACCAGCCCGTGCAGTCCCTCGCGCACCCGCCAGGCGAGCTCGATCTCCTCGGCGTCGCGGGTGAACCCGATCGGGCGAATCGTCTCGTGGGCGGCAAGGATCTCCCCTGCCTTGGCGACGTATGGGTCCAGCTCCGCGTCAGTCTCGGCTCCGAACTCGACCAGCAGCACCGCCGACTCGGGCGGCAGCTCCTTCCACTCCTCCGGCGCGCCAACCATGTTGTAGGCGGCGACGATCAGCGCCGGAGCGACCATCAGCTCGACCGCGGTGGCGCCCGAGTCGACCAGGTCGCGGACCGGGGCGATCGCGGCGTCGATGCCCGGGAAGTGGATCCAGGCCGTGGTGGTCCTGGCGGGCTGGGGCACGGTCTCGAAGACCGCCTCGGCGACAAAGGCCAGCGTCCCCTCCGAGCCGACGATGAGGCGGCGGAAGATCTCCAGCGGCTCGTCGGCGTCGAGGAAGGCACAGAGCCGGTAGCCGGTCGTGTTCTTGATCGCGAACTTGCGCCGGATGCGTGCGCTCAACTCGGCATCGGCGCGGATCTCGTCGCGGATCGCCGCCAGGCCAGCTGCCAGCTCCGGCTCCTCGGCGGCGAAGCGCTCGGCGGCGTCCGGGGCGGCGGTCTCGATCGTCGTCCCAGAGGGCAGGACGAAGGTCATCGAGCGCACGGTCGAGTAGGAGTCGCGGACGGTGCCGCAGCGCATCCCTCCCGAGTTGTTGGCGATCACGCCGCCGACGGTGGCGATGTCGGTGCTGGCCGGATCGGGGCCGAGCTTGCGCCCGTGGGGGGCGAGCACGCGGTTGACGTGACCGAGCACCGTGCCGGGCTTGACCCGTGCGAGCGCCCCGTCCTCCTCGACCGCGACCCCGCCGAAGTGGCGACGCACGTCAACCAGGATGCCGTCGCTCTGCCCCTGGCCGTTGAGGCTGGTTCCGCCGGCCCGGAAGACGACCGGGACGTCGTTGGCGCGACCGTAGGCGAGGGTCTTGGCGACGTCGCCCGCGTCGCGTGCCATCACAACCGCCCGCGGCAGCAACCGGTAGGGGCTGGCGTCGGAGGCGTAGCGGACGATGTCGCTGGCCCGCCCCAGCACGCGATCGGCGCCGAGCAGCGCTTCGAGCTCGCCGCGCAGCGGTTGCGCCGCTCCCCCCGCGAGCGACTCCGGAGCGCGATCGGGGGCGGCGACAGTCATGCCTTGATCTTCCTAGAAGAGAGACATCCCCGGCTGCACCGGGACTTCGACCAGCTCCGGCCGCGAGGAGGCAAGCGCCTTGGCGAGCGCGTCGCGGACCTCGTCGCGGCCGCCGGCGACCTGGGTCGAGATGCCGTAGCCGGCGGCGACCGCGGCGACGTCGAGCGCGGGCAGGTCGAGGCCGGGCGCACCCGTCACCGACTCGACTTCGGCGAACCACTTCAGGATCGCGTACTCGGAGTTGCGCAGGACGAGGAAGGTGACCGGAACGTCGTAGGCGACGGCGCTCCAGAAGGCGCTTACCGCGTACTGCACCGAGCCCTCGCCGATCACGCAGACGACCGGGCGGTCGGGCTGAGCGAGCTGCACGCCGACCGCGGCGGGGAGGCCGAAGCCAAGCCCGCCGCCGGCGCTGAAGTAGTAGCTGCCGGGCTGGGAGAGGCGCAGCTGGTTGCGCAGCGCCAGGGTGCTGGAAGGCGACTCGAGCACGACGATGCCGTCATCGGGGAAGACCTCGGCGAGGGCGGAGTGCACCGTGGATGAGTTGAGCGGGTCCTCGGCCGGGATTTCGCTCGGGCCGGGGTTCGGCTCGGGGGCCGGGCGCGAGGACTCGGGCACCGCCTCCCGCAGCGCCTCCAGGGTCAGCTTGACGTCGGCGACGATCGCGTCGCCCATCGGCGCGCGGGCGGCCTCGTCGGGGTCGCTGGTGATCGCGACGAGCTTCGCTCCCTCGGGAAGCAGCGGGCCGGGGATGTGGGGGTAGTAGGGGAAGACCGAGCTGCCGGCGACGAGGATCAGGTCGTGCCCCTCCAGGGTCTGGCCGACAGGACCGATCGCCGGCGGCAGCACGCCGCGGAAGTTGGGATGGCCCTCGGGGAAGCCGAGTTTGCCGCCGCCCGGCGCCGGGGTTGCCCAGACCGGCAGTCGCTGGCGCTCGGCCAGCGCCACCGCCGCCTCCCAACCGCCGCTGGCGTCGATATCGGGGCCGGCGACGAAGACCGGGTTGGTGGCCGCCTCGAGCCGCTCGGCGAGCGCGCGGACCGCCTCGGGGTCAGCGACGGCGCGGCCGCTCACCGTGCGACCGATCGCCTCGCGGACGTCGGCCTCCTCGACCTCGGCGTACCAGTCGTCCATTGGCAGCGAGACGAAGACGGGGCCCTGTGGGGGCAGCGAGGCGAGGTGGGCGCCGCGAGCGAGGGCGAGCGGCACGTCCTCGGCCCGGGGCGGCTCGTAGGCCCACTTGACCAGCGGGTGGGGCATGCGGATCGCGTCGCGGTTGGTCAGGTTCGCCTGCAGGGTCATCTGCGCCCGCGTCTGCTGGCCGGCGGTGACCAGCAGCGGCGTGTGGTTGGCCTGCGCGTTGAAGATCGCGCCCATCGCGTTGCCGACGCCCGGCGCGGTGTGGAGGTTGGCGATCGCGGTGCGGCCGGAGGCCTGCGCGTAGCCGTCGGCCATCCCGACCACCACCGCCTCGTGCAGGCCGAGGACGAAACGGAAATCACCGGGGAAGTCGGCGAGCATCGGCAGCTCGGTCGAGCCGGGGTTGCCGAAGATGGTCGTCATCCCCTGGGCACGGAAGAGGTCGAAGCTGGCGTCGCGCACGGTGGGCATGGCGGAGACCCTAATTCACAGATGACTTGCGGGGCTCAAGCGGTGTGGGTGGACCTGTCGATAACGGGCTGGACGTGCCAGGGACGACCAACAGACCATTGGCCGGCATGCGCGCCGGCCTCGCACTGCTCGCGCTCTTCGCCGCGGCGCTGCTCGCCTGCTCGGCGGCACCGCCCGCGAACGCGGCGACCCGGCTCGTCTACGCGACCGGCAGGATCGTCCCGATCCCGGCGGCGATTCCGCATGAAGCGGGCGACATGGTCGACCGGCGCATCCTGCCCGACCTGCGCTGGATCGCCGCCCGCTACCCGATCTACGTCACCGACGGCTACTCCGGACCGCTGCTGAGTGGCGAACACGCGGGCTGCGACAACTGCCACGCGCGCAACTCCGACCACTACAACGGCCTCGCCGTCGACCTCGTGCCGCTGGGCGGGGGCACCAGATGCGACGCCTCCTGGGCGCCGATCACTCGGCTCGCGCTGTGGGCCGAGCCGGTGCAAAGCCAGCCCCGCCCACCCTTCCGCTGGGTCGGCTACGACGGCGATTCGGGCCACGGCTGCGGCAACCACCTGCACCTCTCCTGGGAACACGCGGCGGCGCCGATGTTCCAGCTCGCCGAATGGGTCGAGGTTCTCGCCTCAGAGGGCGAAGAAGCAGCCCAGCGCCGCCCCCGGCCCGGCACCCCCGGCACCGGCGTCAAGCCGCCGAAGGGTCCGCAGGGCGGCAGCGAGGCCGAGAAGGTTCCACCACCACCCATTCCCTCTGGCCCCAGCGGCGGTATCTCCACCGTCCAGGCGGGGGGCGTTTCTCCGCGGAGCGAGTAGCGAACCTATCCCGGTAGGGGTTTCACTTAACTTTTTCGAGCTGCGGATTGCGGCTGCCGCCCGATGGTCGGCCGCGAAAAGTACAAGACGTTTCACCCCTACCGGGATAGGTTCGTAGGATGCGGCGGATGCGCCTCTCGCTTCTGCTCGCTGTCGCAAGCTTCGTCGCCGTCGCCGGTTGCGGGGGGCCTGACGACTCGACTCCTGTGGCCTGCCTGGAAGGCGCTCCCGCTTACCTCCGTGCTTTGCAGGAGATACCCGGCGAGGTGGAGCTGAACGGAGCGACGCCGATCTCCGATTGCCTCGCTGAGAATCAGGCGGGGGGCGAGCTCGCCACCGTCGGCGGCGCGATGCTGACCGCCGCCACCAAGCTCAATGCGGAGGCCCGGGGCGAACCCGGGGGGGACGCCAACGTGCAGCTCGGCTATCTGCTCGGCGCGGCAGAGCGTGGTGCCGACGGCACCGAAGGGATCCATACCGATCTGATCCGCCGCCTCTCCGCCGCCGCCCGCTACAGCCCCGACAACCAGCCGCTCCCGGCGCTGTTCTTACGCGCCTACCGGAAAGGATTTGACGCGGGCCACGGTCACGGCTGACCGTGTTAGGGTGACGCCGACTCACGGCGTGGGGAACCCGGTGCGAATCCGGGGCTGACGCGCAGCGGTATGGGTGACGACTGACCTGTAGTCCCACTGGACTCGAGATATCGAGGTCCGGGAAGGGTGGTCAGGAGGACGATCCCGAGCCCGAATATCCGGCCGAGAGTCGTAAGGAGGTTCGCCTCGCGACTAGGCGGCCGGCTCACTCGACACGGTTGTGCGCGTGCGTCGCCGCCCTTGAAAAAGGAGATGGCGATGAACACGCCACAGAGCATTTCCCTCAAACGAACCCTGCGCGCGCTCGGCGTGCTGGGCGTCACCCTGGCAGCAATGGCTGCGTGCTCCGGCACCGCGGGAGCCTATGTGTCCCCAGCCCAAGCCGAGCACGCTGCCGACCGCGGCGCCAACTGGTTCCAGGCAAACCAGGAAGCAAGCGGCAACCTCGGCGCCGACTGGGCGATGACCGCCCTCGCCGCCGCCGGTATCAACTCGGCCGACGTCAGAGCCTCACTGGCCGGTCCCAGCGCCCAGGACTTCTATCTGGGCGAATGGCAGGCGGAAGGACCGGGGGGCGCCGGGACCGATGCCGCGCGCGGCATCCTCACCGGCATCGCCGGCGGGATCCAGCCTTCGCGGCTCTCGACCTCGACCGAAACGAAGAAGAGCAACCTGGTGGCAAGGATCGCCGAGCTGTTCGACGGAACCCAAATCGGCGATCCGGGGTTGCTCAACGACGACATCTTCGGGGTGCTGGCACTGCATCAGGCCGGGGCGCCGACGGAGCTTTTGCGCCGCATCGTCGATTACCTGCGCACCAAGCAGCTCTCCGACGGCGGCTGGAGCTGGAACTCCGCACCGAACGCGATCGCGGACACCGACATGACGGGATCCGTAATTGCCGCCTTTTGCGCAGCCGGCGTGGCTCCCGGAGACCCTGACCTCGACCAGGCAATCGCCCTGATCCACTCTCTGCAGGACCCGGCCACGGGCGGCTTCATCGCCCCGCCGGAGGCTTTCGGGATTGGCGTCAACTCCGACACCACCTCCTGGGTGGTGAGCGGCCTGATCCAGTGCGGGATCGACCCACAGGGCTCTGAATGGACCACCGATCAGGGCAAGACCCCGCTCGACTATCTGGTATCCCTGCAACGTCCCGACGGTCATTTCGACTGGACCGACGAATTTGCCGGGGGCGCCTTCGAAACGTACAGCGCCGTCCGCCCACTGGGCGGGGTCGGCTTCTCGAGCGAGCCGCCGGCGCGGCTCGACGGGGTGAGCCCGGCGGTGCGGCCCGCGGCGGCAGTGGCCGACGGCACGGCGGTGCCGATCACGCTGGTGATCGATCACGGGCCGGGCGCCGATGACGTACGGATGTGCAGGGTCGACACCGCGGCCGGCTCCGATCTCGGGGAGGTGCTTGCCGATGCCCAGGCGGCCTCGGTGCCGGCCGGCTGCGTCACCGGATTCCAGGCAAGTGCAACCGCGGGCGGCGTGCGGATCGCGTCGCTCGACGGCGTTTCCGAAACGGCTGACTACGAGTGGCGGAGTCAAGTCGACGGCGCGAGCCCGCAAGCGGCACTGAACGAACGGATCGGCTTCGGCGATCTCGTATTCCTGAAGTTCGGGCCAAAGGTCGCCAACCCGAGCGATCCGCCGCATGTCGACGTGCCGCCTCTGAAAGCGACCGAGCAGCACAGGTGGACGAGCGGGCCCCGGGTCGCCGTTCAGGGCAGGGCGCAGAGACGCGGCAACGCCATAGCGATTCGGTTGAGGTGCCCGCGCGGCAATGGCGCGGCAGGCTGTCGCGGCACGCTGACGGTCCAATTCCGCCGAGACCATGGCGGAGGCCTGGCCATGGGAGGTTCGACGGCGTTCAGGATCGGCTCGGGAGAGGCGCAAACCGTCGCCGTTCCCTCCAGCCGGGCGCTGCGGCATCTGCTCGGAAGCCTGCCGAGGCTGAAGCTGCGCATCACCGCGGCGACCGAGGGCGCCGACGGCGCCGAGCGGCTCACCCACGCCCGGCGGTTCCTCGCCGGGTGAGCAGGCGCCTGGCAGCACTTGTCACCACGGTCGCACTCGCGACCGTGGTGACGGCTGCCGCGACACCGGCCGGCGCGGCGACGGTGTCGCTGCGCGTGGAGAGCTCCTCCGCCCCAGCGCCGCTCTTCGACGGCATGATCGAAACGCTGCCCCATGCGGTCGACGGCAGCGACGGCAGCGGGCAGCATCCCTGCGAAGGATCGCCGGGAGAAGCTCCGACCCCCACCGCGACCGGGGCTCTGGACGACGCGCTGCGCGGAGCCGGCATTTCCTGGCGCGGCAACTGGGATCCGAGCATCCATGACTTCTTCGTCGACCGCATCGGCCCCTATGCGTCTGCCTCCCCGGACCGGTACTGGTCGCTGACGGTGAACGGCGAGTTCTCGGCCGGGGGTTGCCTGACCGGCGTCGGCGACGGCGACGCCATCCGCTTCTACTACGGCCCCCTGTTCGGGGCGCCGCCAGAGGGCGAACCGGCGAAGCCACCCCCGCCGACGGGCGGACAGGGGGGGCAAGGGACCGGCGATCCCGTTACGGCGGAAAATAGGAAGACCAGCGCTCTACGGGGGATAGCCCGGCGGGCGACCCGGTTCCTGCGGAACGCCGGCGGCATCGGCGGTGACTGGGTCGGCCTGGTGCTGGCACTGCGGGGCAACCGCGAACCTCGGGGTACGGCCCGCGGCCTCGGCGAACGCCTGCGCCGGCTGCCGGGCGGAAGCTCGATCGGCCACGACGTCGACCTGACCGCACTCGCCGCCTGGAGCCTGGCCGCCCGTGGCCGGCGAGCCGAAGCACGGAGGGCCGCGACATTCGTGCGCTCGGCTCAAGCGGCCGACGGTGGATTCCCGGCCGTTCCCGGCGGGAGCTCGAACGCACAGAGCACCGGAGTCGCCCTCGTCGCTCTGCGCGTCACCGGGCTGGGCCCGCGTCCGACTGCCGTGGAGGGCGGACCCACGCCGCTCGACTATCTCTCCTCGCTTGCTCGCCCCGACGGCTCGGTCATGTACCAACCGGGCAGCAGCCCGACCGCGGCATGGACCACCGCCCAAGCCCTGCTGGGCCTGACGGCCAAAGCGAAATTGATGCAACTGGATACGCTCCGGACCGGAGATGACCGAACTACGAACGGCCGCAATCAAGGAGACCCATGACTGAGCAGCTCTGGGGTGGCGAGACCACCAAAGCCGTCGACAACTTCCCGGTCTCCGGTGAGCGGGTTCCGGTGCCGGTGGTCCGCTGGCTCGGCCGGCTGAAGGCAGCTGCCGCCCGGGCCAACGGTGAGCTGGGCGAGCTCGACGGCGGTCTTGCCGCATCGATCGCCGACGCGGGCGACGCGGTCGCCGCCGGCGAGCACGACGACCAGTTCCCGATCGACGTCTTCCAGACCGGCTCGGGCACCTCCTCGAACATGAACGCCAACGAGGTGCTCGCCAGCCTCGCCGGCGAGCCGGCCCACGCCAACGATCACGTCAACATGGGCCAGTCCTCGAACGACGTCTTCCCCTCAGCGGTCCACCTGGCCGCCCTCGGGGAGGTGACCCACGACCTGCTGCCGGCGATGGAGAGCCTGCAGGAGGCGCTGGCCGAGAAGGCCGAGCGCTTCGCCGACATCGTCAAGGCCGGCCGCACCCACCTGATGGACGCGGTGCCGGTCACCCTGGGACAGGAGTTCGGCGGCTACTCGGCGCAGGTGCGGCTCGGCATCCAGCGGGTCGAGGGGACGCTGCGGCGGGTCGGTCAGATCCCGCTCGGCGGCACCGCCACCGGGACCGGCCTCAACACCCACCCCGAGTTCGCGGCGAAGGTGCGCGAGAAGCTGGCCGAGGACACCGGGCTGTCGATCTCCGAGCCGCTGGACCCCTTCGAGGCGCAGGGCAACCGCGACGCCCTGGTCGAGCTTTCGGGCGCACTCAAGGTCTACGCCGTCTCGCTCAACAAGATCGCCAACGACCTGGCGCTGATGGGCTCCGGCCCGCGCGCCGGCCTGGCCGAGCTGCGCCTGCCCGAGCTGCAGAAGGGCTCCTCGATCATGCCCGGCAAGGTCAACCCGGTCATCCCCGAGGTCGTGATCCAGGTCGCCGCCCAGGTGATCGGCAACGACACCGCGATCACCCTCGCCGGCAGCCAGGGCCAGTTCGAGCTCAACGTGCGGGTGCCGCTGATCGCCCGCAACCTGCTCGACTCGATCAAGCTGCTCGCCTCCGCCTCACGGCTGCTGAACGAGAAATGCGTCGCCGGCATCGAGGCCAACGAGGAGATGGCCAAGCGTCACGTCGAGGCCACCCTGGTTACGGTCACCGCGCTCAATCCCCACATCGGCTACGACCGCGCCGCCGACATCGTCAAGGTCGCGGCCGAGTCGGGCCGCTCACTGCGCGAGGTCGCGCTCGAGCAGGGGGTCGAGCCAGCTGTGCTTGAGAAGGCCTTAGATCACCGGCGAATGGCAAGGCCTCATGAGTAGGGACGAGGTGTCCCTCTCCCGGAAACTCCGGGAACCACGCCAGAACCCTCATCCCCACAATTCAGCTGCGCAACGGTTTTCGGGAGAGGGACACCTCGTCCCTACCCCTGCAGCGTTACGAACCGCTCCTCAGTGAGCTCTAAGACCGCGAAGGCCGGACCCTCGCGGGTGTTGCCCGAATCCTTGACGCCTCCGTAGGGCATCTGGTCGGCGCGGAAGGTCGGCACCTCGTTGATCAGCACGCCCCCGAACTCGAGCGTCGCCGCCGCCCGTAGGCCACGGCCCATGTCACGGGTGAAGACGCCCGCTTGGAGCCCGAACTTGGAGTCGTTGGCCATCCGCAGCGCCTCGCCGAAGTCGGCGTAGCGGTCGATCGTCGCCACCGGGCCGAAGATCTCCTCGCACCAGACCTTGGCCTCACGCGACGGGCCGCCGAGCAGGGTCGGGGCGAGGCAGCGCCCCCCGTCGATCAGCTCGCCGCCGGCAAGCAGCTCCGCGCCTTCCGCCACCGCCTCGTCGATCCACTCCTTGACCCGGTCGCGGTCGCCAGGCGTGATCAGCGGGCCGACATCGGTGTCGCCGTCGAGCGGGTCACCGACCCGCAGCGCCCTGGCGTTGGCGACGAGCCGCTCGGTGAAGGCATCGGCGACGTCCTCGTGGACGAGGATCCGCTGGATCGAGATGCAGCTCTGCCCGGCGTGCGAGAAGGCGTGCAGCTTGGCTTTGTCCGCCGCCGTCTCCCAATCGCCGTCGGAGTGGACGATCAACGGCGCGTTGGAGCCGAGCTCGAGGTTGACCTTCTTGTGCGGGACACGACTGCGGATGCCCCAGCCGACCTTTGCCGAGCCGGTGAAACTGAGCGCGGCGGTCAGCTCGTGCTCGACGATCGCGTTGCCGACCTCCGCGCCAGGGCCTGGGACGACGCTGAGCCAACCCCGCGGCAGGCCGGCGTCGACCAGGATCGCCGCCAGCTTCAGCGCCGAGATCGGCGTCTGCCCGGCCGGCTTGAGGACGACCGCGTTGCCGGCGGCGATCGCGGGCCCGAGCTTGTGGGCGACGAGGTTGAAGGGGAAGTTGAAGGGGCTGATCGCGCCGACCACGCCGTAGGGGACGCGCATCATCACGCCGAGCTTGCCGGCGCCGGAAGCCGAGGCCTCCATCGGCACCGTGCCGCCGCTCAACTTACGCGCCTCGACCGCGGAGAAGGTGAGCGTGTCGGTGCAGCGTTCGGCCTCGACCCGCGCCGTCTTCAGCGGCTTGCCGGCCTCGGCCGCGATCGTCAGGGCGAGGTCGTCGAGCCGTTCGGCGACGATCTCGGCGGCACGGTCGAGGACCGCGGCGCGCTCGTGCTGGGGAAAGTCGCCCGACTCGAAGGCGGCGCGGGCAGCGATCGCACAGCGGTCGACCAGCGCCGCGTCGCCGAGGGCGACACGGCCGACAACGGTCCCGTCGTAGGGGCTCTTCACCTCGCCCCACTCGCCGGTCTCCGTCCACTCGCCGACGGCAAGGAGCTCGTGGTCGACTGCTTGCACCGTCTGCGTCGCCATCCCGATAAGCGTAGTGCAGGCCGAGACTCCCCTTTCCCGAATCTGTTCACCCAAAGATGCGCTTCCGCCTCACAGCCCTGCTCCTCTTTCTCCTCCTGGCGCCCAACGCCCAGGCCGGCGTGCGCTGGGTCGTGGTCGGGCACGGTTTCGGCCACGGAGTGGGGATGAGCCAGTACGGCGCCTACGGCTATGCCACGCACGGCAAGGGCTACCGCTTCATCCTCGGCCACTACTACTCGGGGACGACGATCGGCACGCTGCCGGGGCCGCGGATCGTGCGTGTGCTGCTCGACATCTCCGCCAGCGACGTCGGCTTCAGCGACGCGACCAGCGCCTGCGGCAAGGCGCTCGACCCGGGCCGCGTCTATGAGGCCCACCGGGTCGGGTCCGGCGTCAGGCTGCGCAGCTCCGGCGGGCGCCCGATCGCCAACTGCGGGCACACGCTGCGAGCCGCGGGAAAGGGACAGATCACGATCGACGGCAGCCGCTATCGCGGCGCGCTCGAGGTGGTGCCGACCGAAAGCGACGTCGGTTCGCTCAATGCGATCAATGCGCTGCCCGTCGATCAGTACGTCAAAGGCGTGATCCCCAACGAGTCGCCCCCCTCCTGGCCGCAGGCGGCGCTGCGCGCACAGGCGGTCGCGGCGCGCTCCTTCGCGGTCACCGGCAGCGTCGGCGGCAACGGCTTCGACCTCTACAACGACACCCGCAGCCAGGTCTACGAGGGCGTGTCGAGCGAGACCTCATCGACCAACGAAGCCGCCGAAGCGACCCGCGGGCAGGTGGTGATGTACGGCGGCAAGGTCGCCGAGACCTACTTCTCCGCCTGCTCGGGCGGCCATACCGAGAGCGTCCAGAACGTCTTCCTCGGTCCGTCGATCCCCTACCTGGTCGGCGTGCCCGACCCCTATGACGGCGCCTGCCCGCTGCACAACTGGAAGCTCGAATTCAGCGGACCCGAGCTCAGCTCGCGGCTGGGCGCTTACCTCGACGGACGCCTGAAGCAGGTGGTGGTGACGAAGCGGGGCGTCTCACCGCGGATCGTCGAAGCGAAGCTGATCGGGACCGGCGGCGTGACCAGGGTTCGGGGCGAACAGCTCGAGGTGGCGCTGGGCGGCTACAGCACCTGGCTGGAGTTCCACAAGCTGGTCAACCGTCCGGGTAAGGCTGGATCGGAATGCCATGGTCGGTCTCACGCATGCCGAGCTCATAAGCCCCACCCGCCGGGAGGGATAGGTTGAGCGCCGGCAACGCGGGGCGTTCTACCGTCAGCTCCAGGTCCGCCACCGAGCAGTTGATCGTGTTGTGCTCGGGGCCCTTGGGGTCGGCGTAGATCCAGCGGACGAAGTCCTTCTTGGGGGCGGAGACCTTGCCACGGACGACGATGTCCTTGCCGGGCAGGACGAAGGAGCACTCGCCCGCGGACTCTTCGATCTGAGCATCGCGGATATGGCCGAAGCCGCCCAGACGGTGAGCCTTGCCATCGAGCATCAGCATTCCGGAGGGCACCCACGGGGTCGTCCAGGGGCCGAGCTTTATCCGGGCGGCGCCGGCGTCGAAGTAGGTGTCGGGCGAGCCCTCGAAGCCCGTGCCCTCCAGCCATACCCAGCGCTCGGCGTGCTCGCTGCCCCAGTTGTGGCCGATCATGCCCGGCCAGTCGCCGATCTCGACCGTCTCGCCGGCGATCTCCAGGCGACCGTCGAAGCGGGCGTTCGGGAAGGGCGCGACGAACTTGGTTTTGGGCAGCCGCGTCTCGTAGAGGCGATCGGACGGTAGGTACGTGCAGGGCTCTGCCTCGCCGGAGAAGGTGAGCTCCCAGGAAGCCTTGACGGCATCGGTGTCGACGGCGCCCACCGCTCGGCCCGGCCCGACCTCCGCCCCGTCGACTTTGATCCAAGAGCCTGAGGGCACCGAGAGCTCAGCCGCCGGCACCGTGACCTTGGTCGCCCGCGGCGCCTCCGCCTCTCGGTCGAAGAAGACGAACCAGATCGAGGCGTTCGGCTCGGCGCCGGGTCGCTTGTGGACGGTGTGGCGGATCCAGATCCCCTGCCCGCCACCCGGCCGGCAGGCCTTGACGTAGAAGCTCTCGTAGTGGCCGGCCTTCTCGGCGACCCGCGGGAACCGCGCTCCCTGATCCATTGCGCTGACGCTACACCTTGATGGTTATGACGTCACCGTCCTGAACGACGTAGTCGCGGCCCTCGATGCGGAGTACGCCGCGATCGCGGCCGGCGGCGTAGCCACCGCACTCGACCAACGCCTGCCAGCCGATCACCTCGGCTTTGATGAAGGCGTCCTGGATCTCGGTGTGGATCGTCCCGGCGGCCTCGAGGGCGGTGGCGCCGCGCCACAGCGGCCGGGCGACGGCTTCCTTGTCCTCGCCGGCGGTGAAGAAGGTGATCAGCTCGAGCAGGTCATAGGCGGCGCGGACCAGACGGGCGAGGCCGGAGCCCTCGACCCCGTAGGACTCGCGCATCTCCTCCGCTTCGGCGGGGTCCAGCTCGGCCAGCTCGCCCTCAATCCGGGCGCTGACCGCGACCACGCCAGCACCGACCTGGGCGGCGTGGGAGGCGACCGCCTCGGGTGGCTCGGCGTCGCCCTCGTCGACGTTGGCGACGTAGAGGATCGGCTTCGAGGTCAGCGCCTGCAGGTTGGCCGGGCCGTGGGTCGCTGCATCCGGGACGGGTATCGAGCGGGCCGGCTTGCCGGCCGCGAGGGCCTCGACCACCTGCTCCAGCCAGTCGCGCTCGGCCACCGCCTCGGCATCGCCCGACTTCGCCCCCTTCCGCACCCGGTCCAGGCGGCGGTCCGCCTGGTCGTAGTCGGAGAGGATCAGCTCGGTCTCGATCGTCTCGATGTCGGCCAGCGGGTCGACGCGGCCATCTGGGTGGGGCACGCCGGAATCGGCGTGACAGCGAACGACGTGGCAGATCGCATCGGTCTCGCGGATCGAGGCGAGGAACTGGTTGCCCAACCCCTCCCCTTCGGAGGCGCCCTTGACCAGACCGGCGATGTCGTGGAACGAGATCGTCGCCGGCACGAGCTCGGAGCTGCGCACGGTCTCGCCGATCCGGCCGAGGCGCTCGTCCGGCACCTGGGCAATCGCCACGTTGGGCTCGATCGTCGTGAATGGGTAGTCGCCGGTCTGGGCGCCGCCCTTGGTCAGAGCGTTGAAGAGGGTCGACTTGCCCGCGTTGGGCAGGCCGACGATGCCGACCTTCACAGCGAGAGGGGAACGATCAGGCCGAGGGCGACGCCGAGCACGGCGCCGACCAGGACGTCGGACGGGTAATGCATCCCCAAGTAGGGGCGGCCCAGGGCGAGAGCAAAGGCCAGAACGAACGCCAGCGCGCCCAGTGGCTCGACCCGGGTCATCGCCGTGGCCACGGCGAATGAAGAGGTCGCGTGCGCCGACGGGAAGCTGAGCGAGCTGGGCGCGCCGCCGAGCGGCGGCAGCCCCTCCAACACCGGCCGCGGCCGCTTGACGATCAGCTTGACGACGTAGTTG
Source organism: uncultured Solirubrobacterales bacterium (assembly GCA_963716735.1). Taxonomy (GTDB): domain Bacteria; phylum Actinomycetota; class Thermoleophilia; order Solirubrobacterales; family 70-9; genus VRUE01. The sequence goes on along the minus strand of OY970321.1, from coordinate 1,997,803 downwards.
AGCCCGATCGCGAGCGGGCCGAGCGCGGCGCAGATCAGCCACGCTTCGCGGTGAGCGCCGTCGACGATCGCCAGCGTCACTCCGATCGCGACCCAGACCGCGCCGTTGTTGCCGGCCTTGCCGAGGAGCTTCGCGGCGCGCTCGGTCGCGGGGGAGTGCCCCCGGGTTCGCATCGCGCGCAGCAGTCTGAGCTCGGCGGTCTCCACTGGCGGAGCAGGATAATCCGCGGGGCATGCCTTTCGTTCCCGGCTACACCCACACCCCCGGCCACCACTGCGGCTCGGCCGCCCTGCGCAACCTCCTCGCCTTCCACGGCGTCGAGCTGAGCGAGGAGATGGCGTTCGGCCTCGGCGCCGGCGCCTGCTTCTACTACGTGACGATCGAGGACGCCTCACCCACCCGCTGGTTCAACGGCCGCACCGCGCGCCTCGAGGAGAACTTCGACGAGCTGACCGGGGCGGCGCTCGAGCTGCGCACCTTCGATCTGGGCGACGACGGAGCCTGGGTCGCTGCCCGCGCCGAGGTCGATGCCGGCAGGCCCGCACTCCTCCTCACCGACCTCTACTACCTCGACCACTACGGCAACTCGGCCCACTTTCCCGGCCACGCCGTGGTCCTCGCCGGCTACGACGAGGAGGTGGCATACCTTTCCGACACCGGCTTCGAGCAGTTGCAGACGACCAGGCTCGAGAACCTCGACAAGGCGCGCCACAGCGAGCATCCCGCATACCCGCTCTCCGGTCACATGTTCACGGTCACGGGCGAGGTCTCGCCCGAGCGCTTGGCCGAGGCGACCCCGGCGGCGATCGAGCGCGCCGCACGGGCGATGGTCGAACCCGAGTTCCGGAACTTCTCCGGCATGGATGCGGTGAACCGCCTCGCCGCCGAGGCGGGCTCCTGGCCGGAAGTCGCCGAGGACTGGCAGTGGTGCGCCCGCTTCGGCTACCAGGTGATCGAGCGCCGCGGCACCGGCGGCAGTGCCTTCAGGTTGATGTACTCACGGTTTCTGGAAGAGGCGGGGCGCCCCGAGGCCCCGCTCGCCGCTGATGCCGCCACCGCCTGGACCGACCTGGCAAACGCCTTCCACGCCGCGAGCGAGCACGGCGATCCCAAGCCCACCCTCTGGCGCCAAATCGACACAGCGGCCAACCGCGTAGCCGAGGCGGAGGAACATCTCTGGACCTCGTTGGCCAATACGTAGTTATCCCCGATGGAGTCCAGGTGCTCCGTGGTGTACCGTTTCTAACTGCGGGAGGCGGGTAGTGCTTTTTTGGAAACCCGTCTTTGGAGGAGAGTCTTATATGAGAAGCAAGCGTGGTCCTGTTGGGCTGCTCGTTCTCGTCGCCGCATTTCTTGTCTTTGCGCTCGGCGCCTCACCCGCGAAGGCGGCATTTGGCATCGCCAGCTGGGAAGCGCTGACGTGCGCGGAAAACGTAGACACTCCGCTGGTTCCGGGTGCTCCGGGCGCGATCAAAGCGCCGTTCCCGATTCCCAAAGATCCAGAACAGTGCACTAAAGACACCGAAGACAAGTTCTTCACCGAAGCGGCCGGCCACCCTCCCTTTGGCCTCACCGACTTCACCCTCAACACGATGGGGGCACCTGCGACCGAAGGCTTCCCTGAAGGGTTCGTCGAAGAAATCGTCGTCGACACGCCGGAAGGCCTGGGTGTGAATCCCGAGGCCTCGGCGGTCAAGTGCACCGTCGCAGAACTGAGCGCGACGCCGGCACCTACCTGCTCCCCCCTCTCGATAGTCGGCTTCAACTACCTGACCGTCGCATCGCAGGCGCCACCCTGCCTCGAAGGTGGCACCACCCCCGTCCCCTGCGAGAACACGCGGGCCAAACTCCCCGTCTACAACCTGGTGTCGTTCGACGGGGTCCCGTCGATGGTCGGGTTCCCCACCAGCGCACCAGGTGAACCGACGATCATCGTGGGCGACCTGGACCCGAAAGACCAGCACGTCAGGTTCACGATCAGCGACATCCACGCCCCTGACGGAACCGCCGCCCATCCTCCGATCGTCGGCTCCCGCCTCGTCTTCGAAGGGAACAAAGGCGCGCCGTTCGGCAACGGGACCTACCTGACGATGCCGAGCAACTGCGCCGGCGGGCAGACCACGGCCATCCACGTCAAAGCGCACGGCGGCGCCGAAGACTCCGCCAGCTTCACGACCAAAGTCGGTGCCGACGAATGCGACTCGACTCCATTCAACGTCCAGCTCGACGCCACCTCGAGCGGCTCGACCGACTCGCCCGAACCGGCCACCATCGACGTGCGGATGCCGGACCAGCTGGAAGCGAACACGCGTGCCAACTCCCATCTGCTGACGGCAAAAGTCACGCTGCCTGAAGGCGCCGGCATCAACCCCTCACTCGCGAACGGGCTGACCCCGTGTACCGACGCCCAGTACAAGCAGGGCACCGACGACCCGATCAAATGCCCGGCCTCCTCGCGGATCGGCTCGGTCGAGGTCGAAACCAAAGCGCTCGACCAACCGCTCGGCGGCGACGTCTATGTCGCCGCACCGACCAGCCAGGAACCGCAGTCGGGCAACCAGTTCCGGGTCTTCATCCACGCCTTCAACACCCGTTACGGAGTCAACGTGCGCCTGGTCGGGCACGTCTTCCCGAACCTGCAGACCGGTCAGCTGACGGTCGTGGTCCCGGAAAACCCGCAGGCCCCGTTCAACTCGTTCAAAGTTCACATCGATGGCGGAGCGCGTGGCGCGCTGACCTCACCTGACACCTGCGGACCACACACCTCCTCCGCGAAATTCGTTCCGTGGTCCCGGCCGGGCGAAGAAGTTCCTCCCGGCGAAGGATCGAACCTTCAGTTCAACCTCAACACGTTGCCAGGTGGCGGACCATGTCCGAAAACCCTCGGCGATCGTCCGTTCAGCCCGACCTACACCGCCGGTGTGCAGCAATCGAAGGCGGGCTCCTTCAGCTCGTTCGGGCTGCACGTCACGCGGCCCGACGGCGCCCAGGAGATCCGCAGGATCGAAGCGACGCTGCCCCCCGGCCTGGTTGCCAAGCTGAAGGGTGTCAAGTACTGCTCCGAGGGAAGCATCGCGGCGGCGGAAAAAGCAAGCGGTCAATCCGAGCAGGCATCGCCAAGTTGCCCGGGGAGTAGCGAGATCGGCAAGGTCGACGTTGCGGTCGGCTCCGGCTCGACTCCGTTCCACACTCCCGGCAAGGCCTATCTCGCCGGCCCCTACAAGGGCGCGCCGATCAGCATGGTCTTCGTGGTCCCGGCCGTCGCCGGACCCTTCGACCTCGGCACCGACGTGGTCCGGGCCGCCGCCTACGTCGATCCGGCAACGGCCGAAGTCCACGCCGTCTCCGACCCGATCCCGTTCATATTCGGGGGCGTGAAGCTCGACGTCCGATCGGTCGACGTCTCGATCGACCGCACGGACTTCACGGTCAACTCGACCACCTGCCGCCAGGCGTTCCCAATCAACTCGTCGATCTTCGGAGGTGGCAGCGACCCGGCCAACCCGGGTGCCTGGTTCAAGTCGAACCGGAGCGTCGACTACCGCGCCAGCGAATGCGGCAAACTGAAATTCGGGCCGAGCTTCTTTGCCCGGATCTTCGGTGGCAAAAAGCAGACCCAGCGGGCGCAGAACCCGAGGTTCCGGGCGATCGTCCAAGCCCGCAACGGCGACGCCAACCTACGGCGGGCGGCGTTCATCCTGCCGCGGGCGACGATCCTCGATCAGAGTCACATCAAAACGATCTGCACGAGGGTCCAGCTGGCCGCCAACGAATGCCCGAAGAACTCGATCTACGGGAACGCCGAAGCGACCTCGCCCCTGCTCGAGGGCAAGCTCAAGGGTCCGGTCTACCTGACCTCATCCGACCACGAACTGCCGGACCTGCTGGTCAACCTGCGCGGCCAGGTCCCGATCCAGCTGCGCGGCGTGATCAGCTCCGCGCACGGTCGCCTCAAGACGGTGTTCAACAACACCCCCGACGTGGCGGTCAACAAGTTCATCCTCAACATGAAGGGCGGCGACAAGGGTCTGCTGGTCAACTCGCGGAACCTCTGTGGCCGGCCGACCAACGGATTCCTCAACCTGCTGGCGCAGAACAGCCGGCGGGTGAGGGCGAACAACCTGCGGCTCAACATCCCCGCCTGTCGCGGGGGCAACAAGAAGCAAAACCAGTAGGACAGCGGTCGGCGCCGGGACGAGACCTCCCAACTCGCCCCGGCGCCACCGTCTTTTCCCGTTCGCTGTGCATTTGAACCTATGGCAGAGGGCGACACGATCCTGCGGACCGCGAGGCGAATCGATGCGGCGGTTGGCGGCCAAGACCTGAAGGTCCGGAGCGGCAACAGCCGTGGACGCGCCGCCGGGGTCGAGCGACTCGACGGCCTTCGTCTGCAGCGGGTAGAGGCACGGGGCAAGCAACTGCTGCTCCACTTCGGTGAGCTCGTTCTCCACAGCCACCTCGGCATGAGCGGCTCGTGGCAGATAGTCCAGCCGGATGAGCGCTGGCGCAAGCCGGCCTCGGCCGCCTGGGTGACCCTGGATGGCGACTCGGTCCAGGCGGTTCAGTTCGGCGGCCCGACCCTGCGGGTCCTGAGCGCAGGCCGGCTGCGCCGTGACCCCGTTCTGGCCCGTCTCGGGCCCGACATCCTCGCGCCCGAGTTCGATCTCCCGGCGGTACTCAACGGCCTCGGTGCCTCACCGGATCGCGAGCTGGGCGACGCGCTGCTCGACCAGCGGCTGATCGCCGGCATCGGCAACATCTTCAAGAGCGAGGCCTGCTTCGCCGCGGGGGCCGACCCATGGCGCCCCATCGTCGAGCTCTCGGAAGTGGAGCTCCGGGATGTACTAGAGGCCGCCAGGCGCCTGATGCAGGAATCGGTCGCGAGCGGTCGCAACAAGCCCGCCGTCTACCACCGCGCCGGTCAGCCCTGCCCGCGCTGCGGCACCTCGATCGCTGCTCGCGGTCAGGGAGATGCCAACCGCCGCACCTACTGGTGCCCGCGCTGTCAGCGGGGGCCTTCTTAACAATTTGAGCCCCGGCGGACTCGCCTTCCAATCGATTCGCCATATGCAGGGTTTTCGCTTTAACAGCCAGGTTCAACCTGACGTGGAGTCTTGGCGCGACTTTAGAATTTAGGGTGATTTTGGACAAATATTGGGTACTCTCGCTAGGTCGTGCAGTACTCGAGCCGACATATTTCCCGCCGCCGACTCACCCTCGCCCTTGCTGCAGCCGCGCCGCTGATGGCGCTGCTCTTCCTGTGCTCTACCCGCGCCGATGCCGAAGGGACGGATGCCATGACCACGATCGCGGCGGCGGCCATGGAAGCTCCTACCTCCGACCAAGCGACTCCCACGCCGGAACCCGCCTCTCCGGAACCTGTTGCAGTGCCGGCCGAGGAGCCGGAACCGGTGCCCTCAGTGCCCGAGGAGCTGGAACAGGTGCAGACGGAGGCCGAGCGGGCGACGGATACCCCCGTGGAAACGGTGAAGAAAGTCGCAGCGGCTGCAACCTCAACGACCCAGCCGATTGTCGAAACCGCGGCGAAGGCCGTCGATCGGGTCGCGCCCACCAGCCACCTCGATACGCCGTCCCACGATCTGGGCTCGGCGCTCAACGGAGCTACCGACGCACTTCACGAGACGAATGAAGCCTTGAAGGGCAAAGCCGTTGACAAAGCTCTTGACCTGGTCGCTGCGGAGAGCACCCAGACCGTGCTGCCGCCGGCCGGGGGGCTGTCCGGAGTCGGCTTCGGTGCTTCCCCGCCCCGGGCGACTCCGGCAGCCCCGAGCCTGCCATGGGCCGATTCTCCCCGAGCTGAGCGCCACACCAGCCTGGATGGCCTTTTCATGCAACGCCCCGTCGTGTTCGGAGGCCTCGAGACGCTGTGGCGACCGCTGCCGCTGAGTGGCGCCAGCGGTTCCTCTGCCGCCGATCTGAGGCTCGTGCCGACCGCTGCGGTTGCAGCCGCCGGCGGCTCCTCCGTCGTCGAGCGCTTCGCGAACCCCGCTCCTTCCGGTGGCGATAGGCCGCCACCTCCGCCCGGCTCTCCCCTTCAGACCCAGCTCGGGGCGTCCGGCGCCGGGAGCTCCTCCTTCGTCCCCATCGCCGCACTGCTCGCGTTGCTCGCGCTGGCAGCGCCGGTGATCTTCCGCAGACTCGGAGAGGTGGCGGATTTCCGCCCACCGACCCCGTTCGTCTGCGCGCTCGAGCGCCCTGGCTAGTCCCCGTCGGGACCACCAGGGCTGCGCCGGGAGCCCTCGATCCACCCGGCGAAATTCAACTCGAGTGAAAGGAATTACCGATGAGATACCTCACGGCTGTCATCGCAGCCGTGATCGCCATGGCGATCGGAGCGGCATCCGCTGCCGCCTCTGTACCACTACCGGAACCGGTAAGCGGCCAGAGCAACAGCAGCACCGTGAGCCAAGGCGATCCGAGCGCGACCGGTGGCGACGCCACCGCCACGGGTGGTGAAGGCGGCGACGCCAACACCGGCAACACCCAGATCGGGAACGGCAACGCGGTTGCCGTCTCGGTCGGTGGAGACGCCGATGCCGACGGTGGCGACACCACGGCGGAAAGCGGTGACGCGACCGGGGGCGACGGCGGCAACGCCGATGCCGACGGTGGCGACGCCGATGCGTCGAACGACGCGGTGGTCAAGCAGGCCAACGAGTCGAGTGGAAGCAGCTCCTCTCACGGGGACTGCGGCTGCAAGAGCGATTCGAAGCAGGACTCGAGCGACTCGCAGAGCAACGAGTCGAAGCTCGAGCAGGGCAGCCCGGAAGCAAGCGGTGGAAACGCCGCTGCCACGGGCGGCAACGGTGGTGAAGCCAACAGCGGCAACACCCAGAAGTACAACGGCAACGCCTACGCCAAGTCGGAGCCGCAGGAGCAGAAGGAGAGCAAGTCCTGTGGTTGCGGTCACGGCAAGGACAAGGGTCACAACGACGCCGATGCCAAGGGTGGAGACACCACGGCGAGGAGCGGTGACGCGATCGGGGGCGACGGTGGAAACGCCTACGCCGACGGTGGTGACGCCGATGCGTCGAACGACGCGGTGGTCAAGCAGGCCAACGAGTCGAAGTCCGGCCACGAGCCGCACAAGTCCGGCCATTCCTCATATGGCGATTGCCGCTGCAAGGAGAGCCCGTCGTCCGGCTCGCAGAGCAACAAGTCGGACGTCAAGCAGGGCAATCCAAGCGCCTACGGTGGCAGCGGCACGGCCACCGGAGGAAACGGCGGCAACGCCAACAGCGGCAACACCCAGATCGGGAACGGCAACGCGGTTGCCGTCTCGATTGGCGGCGACGCCGATGCCGACGGTGGCGACACCACGGCGGAAAGCGGCGACGCAACCGGTGGCGATGGCGGAAACGCCGACGCTGACGGTGGCGATGCCGAGGCCGAGAACGACGCGGTGGTGAAGCAGGCCAACGAGTCGTCGGGCCAGGAGTCCGGCCATTCCCCGCACGGGGACTGCGGTTGCAAGAGCCACTCGGAGCAAGGTTCGGGCAACCCGCAGAGCAACGAGTCGGGCATCCAGCAGGGTGACCCGGAAGCCAGCGGCGGCAACGCCACGGCAACCGGCGGTGAAGGCGGTGACGCCAACACCGGCAACACCCAGGAACACAACGGCAACGCCAACGCCAAGTCCGAACCGCGGGAGAAGCAAGAGCAGTACAAGTCCTGCGGCTGCGGCCACGGCAAGGGCGGAAGCCATAACGACGCAGACGCCGACGGTGGCGACACCTCGGCGGAAAGCGGTGACGCGACCGGGGGCGATGGCGGCAACGCCGACGCCGACGGTGGCGATGCCGATGCGTCGAACGACGCGCGGGTCTTTCAGTTCAACTGGTTGGGAGGTTCACGCTGGTAGCTGAGACGCGCGCGAAATAGGCAAACCAGTTGCCGGAGTGGGCCTCGTACCGGAGGCCCGCTTCGGCGGTTTGCCGTTTGAGCGATGCCAGAGTCGTGAAGTGGGGATCGCCGAAGAGCTCGCCGACAATCAGGCGACCCTCTGGCTTCATTACACGGCGGATCTCGCGCAGGGCGGCGACCGGGTCGGGAATCTCACCGAGGACGGCGGTGAGCACGACGGCGTCCATCGAGGCGTTCGCGTAGGGCAGCGCGGTCGCGTCACCCTGGGTCGGCAGGACGTTCGCAAGCCCCCGCTCGGCAGCGCGGCCGCCGACGTGATCGAGAAATTTCTGCTGGAGATCGAAGATCTCGACCCGGCCCTCCGAGCCGACCCACTCGGCGATGTCGAGCGTGTAGTAGCCGGTGCCCGGACCGATCTCCAGCACCCGCTCACCTGGCCGCGGCGCCAGCACCGAGCGCAGGCGGTCGCGAGTGATGACCGGGTGCGGCGCTTCGACCCAGAATCGCTGCCCATACGGACAGGCCGAGGGGTTCTTCCGCCACCACAGCGCCGCCGCCAGCGTCGCGATCCCTGCAACGCCGAGCAGCCCGCGGGCCCGCATCAGTCCTGCCGGTTGAGGCTGAAGCCCACGCTGTGGGCGCCCGATTGAATCCGCAGGAAAGCGACCTTGCCGACATAGACGGAGAGGACGCCGTCCTCGGTCTTGACGTCGTGCCAGCCGCCCTTCTCGACCTGCTTGCGCAGGTCCTTCAGCTCGTCGTCGCTGAGCCGCACCGCGACCACCTGGCCGCCCTCGAAGCCGATCTCCACCTTCTGCGTATCCGCCACTAGTGCTCCTCTCCACTCGCTTCGACGATCTCGGTCAACACGCCGCCCGTTGAGCGCGGCTGGATGAAAGCCACCCGGCTGCCCCGGATGCCCGTCCGCGCCACGCTGTCGATCAGCTCGAGCCCGGCAGCGGAGAGCTTCTCCAAGGTCGAGTCGATGTCATCGACCGCATAGGCGACGTGATGCAGCTTGGGACCCTTGCGGGCGAGAAACTTGCCGACCGGCGAGTCGGCGGCCAGCGGTCGCATCAGCTCGACGTGCCCGTCGCCGACGTCGAGCAGCACCGCCTCGACACCTTGCGACTCGACCGTCTCCCGGTGGGCGACGGTCATCTCGAAGGTCTCCGCGTAGAGCTCGAGCGCCGCGTCGATGTCCTCGACGGCGACGCCGATGTGGTCGATCTTGCCGAACATCGGCGGGAGTCTACGTCGCCGGGGGCGGCTCGCCCTCGCCGTCCTGGGGAGTCTCGACCCGGAGGATCTCCGCCAGCGCCGCGATCCCGACCTGGAGCTGCTCGGGCGTCGGCTCCTTCGTCGCCAGATGCCGCTGGATCTCGCGCCCTGGGGTATGGAATGCCTCGGCCAGCGGAGCACCGTGGTTGCGATCGCTCCAGGCGAACATCTCCACCGCGATCGAGGCGCCGCCGAGAGCGACGACGGCGCGCGCCAGCGGGCTCGGCCGTTCGACCAACCGCTCCAGCATCACCGTGCCCCCGGCGGAGAGCAGCATCATCGGCGTGAGCAGGTTGGAGCCGCAGCGATCGTGCTCCTTGGGCACCGACGCCGGGTCCTCGATCCCCTGCTCGTAAGCGGCGATCGCCTTGTGCTCGACCCCGTGATAGGCAGCCAGGTCGCGGTCGGTGAGCGCGATGACGGCCGGCATCGCGCCAAGCGTCTGCACGAGCCCCTCGCGCAGCGCCGAGCTCGCCAGCCGGCGGCGCAGCAGGCTGGTGGCGACGAGCGTTCCGCCGATCGTCGCGAGCACCCTGCGGTCCTCGAAGGGCAGCCGCGCTGCCGGCATACGGCGCCGCACCAGCGGCAGGACAGCCATCGCCTCGACCAGTTTCAGCGGTCCTCGCAACCCCGGCACCTTGCCCACCAGCTTCGGCGCCAGCTCCGGTTTCCGCTCGGAGGCGACGACCACCTCGCCGTCGCCGTCGCGCACCGCGGCAGCCCAGTGCGTCGGCCCATGAATCAGCAGCCCGTTTCTAAGGGCCATTCCACCCAGTCGCAGCTTCTCCGAGCTCACACACCAGACCTTAGAGACCTCGCTCAGCTAGGAGCCGGCGGCGGGGACCCAGCCTGGCGGGAAGGCGCCGGCCGGGACGTCGCCGCTGCCGCGATCGAACCAGGCGGTGGCGACCGCGGCGGCCGGTCGCTCTTCGACCAGGGGCCGGACGTCGCCGACCTGGGCGAGGAGGCGAAGCGAAGAGCCGAGCTGGAAGTCCGCGGCGGTCGGCGCCTCGCCGCCGGCGGCCCCGGCGTCCACCAGGGCGTCGACCGCGTCCAGCTGCGCCGGCAGCTCCTGCAAGGTGGCGTGGACCCGCTCGGCGGTGATCTCGAGGTAGCGCCAGGTCGCGCGCATCGTCTTGATCGCGAAATCGACTCCCGGCGGATCGAGCTGAGCTACCCCCGCGAACGTCCCCATCGACTCGGGGCGAAAGTGCAGCGCGCCGAAGGCGAGCACGCGGGCGCTCATCTGCAGGTCCTCGGCAATTCCGACCTCGGCCTCGCGGATCGCGTCGGCCGTCGCCTCCGGATAGAGACCGGCCTCGGGATGCAGCTCGTCAAGGAAAGCGAAGATCGTCGCCGTTCCATGCACCGGCTCATCGTCCACCAGCAGCCCGGGGACCGTCCTGCGACCCTCGCCGTAAATTCTTTCGACCTCCTCGCCATGCTTGCCGGCGACGAGTTCGACCGTCTCGTACTCGTGTCCGAACCGGTCGAGCGCGGCGCTCACCGCGAGAACCGGATGCGAGAACGGGACCGCGTGGAGGACGAGCTGCGGCTGAGAGGGCATCGCGGAACCCTAACGGCGATTCGACGGGCGTTCCACAGATCGACCGGAACGCCCGGCGACCGCGCAGTCCCACGCGGTCGCCGAGTCCCCCCTGATTCCCCTGTAAGTGCCGACCGGAGGCCCCCAGTCCAGGCCTCCGGCCGGTGTGTCGGCTCTCCCTGGCTCTAGCTTGGAAAGCCGCCCTTTGAAACACGGCGTCTATGAAGAAGTTGCGCCGGCGATCAGGTGCCTGATCCGCCCCTGGGGAGCCGCTTGCGAAGCACCTCCAGGCGTTGTCCCAGCTCCGCCTCGAAACCGCGGTCGGTGGGGGAATAGAAACGCAGATCCTCCAGCCCCGGCGGCATCAGCGGCTGGTCGCCGACCCCGCCCGGCTCGTCGTGCGCGTAGCGGTAGCCCTCGCCACGACCGAGCTCCCGGGCGCCGGGGTAGTGGGCGTCCCGCAGGTAGTCGGGTGGCGTCTTGGCGCCGTTCTCGCGCACCTCGGCCCGGGCGCGGCCGAGGGCTTTGTAGGAGGCGTTGGACTTGGGGGCGAGCGCCAGGTAGACAGCGGCCTGGGCGAGGTTGAGCGCGCACTCGGGGAGCCCGACCCGGTCGACCGCGCGTGCCGCGGCGTCGGCGACGAGCAGCGCCTGCGGGTCGGCGTTGCCGACGTCCTCAGAGGCGAGGATGACCATGCGACGGGCGATGAACCGCGGGTCCTCGCCGCCCTCCAGCATCACCGCCAGGTAGTAGAGCGACGCGTCGACGTCGGACCCGCGCGTCGCCTTGATCCAGGCCGAGACGAAGTCGTAGTGGCGATCGCCCTGGCGGTCGTAGTCGAGCGCCTTGCGCTGCAGCGCGTCCTCGACCGCGGCCACGTCGATCGCTGTGGACTTTGACCGGGTCCCAGCACGGACAAAGTCCACAGCGCGCTCGAGGGCGGAGAGAGCAACGCGGGCGTCGCCGCCGGAGCGATGCGCCAGCATCGCCAGGGCGGCGTCCTCGACCGGCGGCGGATCGGCGAGGCCGCGCTCCGGGTCGGCAAGCGCCCGCCGCAGGAGCTCCTCCACCTGCTCGGCATCCAGCGGCCGCAGCTCGTATATCTGGCAGCGCGAGAGCAGCGCCGAGTTGACCTCGAAGTAGGGGTTCTCCGTGGTCGCCCCGATCAGCGTAAGCAACCCCTCCTCCACCGCCGGCAGTAACGCATCCTGCTGCGCCTTGTTGAAGCGATGGATCTCATCCAGAAACAAGACGGTGTGCCGCCCATTGGCCCCTCGCCGCTCACGTGCCCGCTCGATCACCCCGCGGATCTCGGCTTTCCCGGCATTGACGGCCGACTGCTCCTCGAAGGCCCCGTCGGCCGCGGCAGCCGCAATCCGCGCCAGCGTCGTCTTCCCAGACCCAGGTGGCCCGTACAAGATCGCCGAGTGAGGATGCCCGCTTTCAATCGCGGTCCTCAGAGCCGACCCCTCGCCAAGCACATGCTCCTGCCCGACGAGCTCATCGAGCGAGCGCGGTCGCATCCGCACCGCCAGCGGCGCGTCAGCCGCCACCGCCTCAGGGGAACGGTCCGCCTCGCTTTCGAACAGACGATCTGGCACTGCGGCGAGTATGAACGCCGAGCCGCAGCACGAGCACGCGGCTCGTGCTCTGACTGTCGACCGCGGTCGCGGTCGCCCGCACGCGGAGGGTGCGGTCGGGGGCGCTGCCGAGGCGCCGCAACGTCGTGGCGCCCAGCCGGACTGCGACGGGCCGCGTCTTGCCGCTTCCCACCCGGTAGTGGGTGCGGGCAGATGACAGCGACAGGGTCCCTGCGCAGGCGCTTCCTGGCGCACCTCCGCTGCAGGAGAGCATGACCTCGACTCTGCCGTGCGCGACCACCGCGCGTGCGGTCCTGATCGCGGCCGCGAGCGGCGGGATCGGCGACTCGACTACGGGCGGCGGGCCGGGCGGCTCGACCGGGGGTACAGGCGCCGGCGCGTCGACCGTGTAGGCGACGCTCACCTGGCCCTCGAGCCCGTCTTTCGAGGTCGCGGCAACGGTGAACGTGTGGCTGCCGACGGCCGACGTGTCGATCGCCGCACCGTCGGCGACGCTGCCGGCGCAGGAGGAGATCCCCGGGCCGCCGAGCCCGTCAGCGCAGGAGAAGTCCGCGTTCACGACCTGGCCCTGCACGTAAGCACCGCCATCGAGCGGGGTGGATATGGACGCCGATGGCGGCTCGGCGACCGTCAGGGCGACGTTCGCGGTCGCGTAGGCGCCCGCGGAGTCGCTTGCCCGATAGGAGAACGAATCGGCACCGGCGTAGCCGGGGTCGGGCGCGTAGGTGAAGGACCCGTCGCCATCAAGAGTCAGGGAGCCGTGCGTGGGTGGACTTTCGACGCTGGCGGAGAGCGGATCCCCGCTGGGGCCCGACGCGCCCGAGAGCACGCCCGCGCCGGCACCCACCACCAGCTCCTGGCCCGGTTCCGTCACGTAGCTGCGAGGGGTCGCGGAAATCGGGTTTGAGTAGGTGATCGAGATTTGCCCGTCCCCCCGCCGAAAGCCGCTCGTGAACTGCGGCGAGAGCCCGGGCGCCGCGTAGCTGGAGCCTCCGCCGCCGCCTCCCGACCCAGCCCTGCTACCGCACGCGTCGCCGGCGCCACCGCCACCCTGGCCACCTCCGACGTAACCCCCTCCTCCGCCGCCGCCGGCCGCGGCTTGGCCGCCGCCACCCGTGAAGCTGCCCCCGGGGGCGCCAAGGGCGCCGGCATCTGCACCGCCCGCGCAGGCGCTGCTTCCGGTCACCGTGCCTCCAGCTCCACCCGCCCCACCGCTGCCCCCCGGCCCGCCGCCGCTTCCCCTGCCGAGGGTCGCTCCTTGCGCTTCCGTCGCGACGCCCGGCAACCCGGCCGTCCCCGCCTGACCCCCCCTCCCGCCGGCGCCCCCGGCCGGTTCCCCTGCGGCGCTCGAGTTGAGGCCTTTCGAGCCATCGCCGCCGCCACCCCCGGCGAGAAGCATCAGCGTCGAGTCGATCCTCACCGAGCTGAAGCCGCCCCCGCCGCCGCCCAGCGCGCCGTCGCCGCCGCCGTTGAAGCCGCCCGTGCCTCCCTCAGCGTCGGGCCTCCCCGCGCCGCCGACGCTCAGGGCCGCCTCCTCACCAGTCGTCAACGGCCCGAGCGTCGACACCACCCGGCCTCCTCGCCCGTTGAGGCTCTGAGGGGAGGCGCTGCCCCCGCGGGCGCCTTCGACAGTGAACTCGGCCCCGCTGACGCCAGGCGGCACCGTCCAGGTCGCCTCCGCTCCGGTGTATCTGAACGTGAGCCCGCAGAACCCGTTCGCGCAGGCAGGCCCCGAGACGACGGGGACCATCTCGGTCACCGGCAGGGACGGGGCGCTCCGGTTGCCGGCCGCGTCTTCCGCGTAGACGATGTATTCGCGCTGGCCGACGGGGGCGAGGGAATCGAGGAGGCTGGTACCGGCGGGGATCCCAATCTGGCTGCCGTCGCGGAAGACGACGTAGTGGTCCACGGCCAGGTTGTCGGTGCTCGCGGCCCATTGCAGCTGCACCCCTTCCGGGCCCACGGTCGCCGTGAGGTCGGCTGGCGCGGTGGGCGGCTCTTCATCCGGCTCGACCGTCGCCGTCGCGGGGTCGGACGCGGCGCTGCGGTTCCCGCTCGCGTCCACGGCATAGACGACGTATTCGTGCTCACCGACCGGCGCAAGCGAGTCGAAGAAGCTGGTGCCCGTCGTGGCTTCCACCTCGCTGCCGTCGCGGAAGACGACGTAGTGGTCGACGCCGAAATCGTCGCTGCTCGCGACCCATTGCAGCTGCACCCCCGCCAACCCGCCGGTCGCCGTGAGGTCGCTCGGCGGGGTGGGCGGCTCTTCATCGAGCTCGATCGACACCGTTGCGTTCCCCCCGCCGGCGGAGAGAGTCGTGATCCGTACCGGCCCGCCGTCGAAGACCTCCCCCACCCCCAGCGGCGCGTCCTGGAACGTCGCGGTTGCGGGGTCGGCGTCGAGCAGCAGCGTCTCCGGCGAGAGGCCCACGTCCGTCGCGCGGATTGAAACGCCGCTGGTGGTGGCGTCGGTGACGTTCTCGAAGACGCCTCCGGCCTGCCTGATTTCGAGGTAGTACCAGGAGGTGACGTCACCCTCGTCGTCCCTCACTCGTGGAATGCGCAGCACGGACGGTTGGATGGTGGGGTTGAGCGCCGAGCGCACCGAGTAGTCGCCCGAGGTTTCGATCGTCTCGACGTTTTCCGGCTTCAGGATGCCGAGCTTGGCGAGGTTCCAGCCATTGTTGTGCCTCATTGCGATGTTCCCCATCGCGTCGAAGGGGTCGCCGTACTCGCTGGTCGAGCAGGTGCTGCTGATCTGAACCCTTTCGCCACCCGCCATACACGTCCAGCTGCCGGCGTGCAGGAGGCCCAGGTTGTGGCCCAGCTCATGGATCGTCGTCTGGCGCCTGGTTCCGAAGAAGTTTCCGTTGATCATCACCGAGCTGCCGCTGAGATCCGCTATGCCAAGCACGGTTCCGCAGCTGCTCTGATGCGGGAACTCATAGATGACGTGCTGGTAGCCGGTGAGATCGATCCCGGCGTCGACGGCGGCTTCGGCGGCGGCATTCCGCCAGGTTTCGAACGGACAGCCGGCCCTGGGAGTGTTGAGGGTGAGCCAGCCGAACACATCGCCGTCGGAGCGCAGCTTCCCCGTCAGCGAAATCTCCCCGTAGGACTCCTCCTCGTAGAAGGCGCTGACGGAGTTGGCCGCGGTGAAGACCTCGGAACGGCTCTCCGCCGGCGACCACGGTTCGGCGGGTTCGCCGGCGAAGGTGAAGAGGAGCACGGCGGTCTTGCGTGGTCCCGGCGAGATCGCCTGCGCCTGTGCATTCCCGCTCGTCGTCCGAACCGTGCCGACCAGCCGGTCACCTCGGACCTCCCCCGTGACCGCGACCCGGTCCCCCGGTTCGGCCGCGAGCTCGGTCGGTTGCAGGGTCGTCTCGTGCTCCCCGGACCTGAGGCTGTACCTGGTCTCCGAGTGGCCGCTCTGGAAGTCGTCGAGGACGGTCGCCTGCAGCGTCCCCGAACGGGTGACGGCGGCCTCGGCGGGGCGGCAGCAGAGGCCGAGCAGGCATGCGAGCGCCGCGCAGAGCAGGACCAAGCGCCCAGCGATAGTCGATTCCCTCCCTTCCCGGGTGTGATCAGGCAACCCGCAGACAACCCGATTCTACCAGCGGACGGCTTAGAATCAGAGCCATGGAGATCGCCACGCAGCCCCAAGCCGCCCAGTCCACGCTCGAGTCCTTCAACCCCGCCACCGGAGAGCTAGTCGGCTCCGTCGCCACGATCACCCCGGACGAAGTCCAGGGAGTGGTCGACGACGTAGCCCGCATCCAGCCCGCCTGGGCCGAGCTCAGTCTCGAGACCCGTGGTGCCTACCTCAGGCGCGCCGCCGACGCCCTGCTCGACGACATCGACGAGCTCGCCGAGCTGCTCGTCAACGAGCAAGGCAAGCCGCGCGCCGAGGCCTACACGATGGAGCTGCTGCCGACCGTCGACGCGCTGCACTGGTGCGCCAAGGCCGGTCCCAAGATCCTCGCTGACGAGAAGGTGCGGATGTCCCAGGCCTTCCTGGCCAGCAAGAAATCGCGCTTCACCTATGAGCCGATCGGCGTGGTGGGCGTGATCGCGCCCTGGAACTACCCCTGGTCGATCCCCTTCGGCGAGGTGGCGATCGCGCTGATGGCCGGCAACGGCGTCGTGCTCAAGCCGGCGAGCTTGACGCCGCTGCTGGGCGAGGCAATCCGCCGCGTCTTCGAGAAGGGTGGACTGCCCGAGGGCCTGGTCCGCATCGTCCACGGCGGCGGCGCGGTCGGCGACGCGCTGGCCAAATCGAGCGCCGGCAAGATCTTCTTCACCGGCTCGGTCGAGGTCGGTCGCAAGGTCGGCGAGGTCTGCGCGGGGCAGCTGAAGGGCTCGGTGCTCGAGCTCGGCGGCAAGGACCCGATGATCGTCTGCGCCGACGCCGACCTCGGCAACGCGATCTCCGGCGCCGTCTGGGGCGGCTTCGCCAATGCCGGCCAGACCTGCTCGGGGATCGAGCGCGTCTACGTGATGCGCGAGATCGCCGACCGCTTCGTCGAGGGAGTCGCCCGCGAGGCGCAGAAGCTGCGGCTCGGCAACCCGATCGAGTGGGAGACCGAGATCGGGCCGATGACCTCGCCCGGCCAGTACGAGATCGTCGTCGACCTGATCGAGGACGCGGTCGCCTCCGGCGCCACCAAGCTCTGCGGCGGCCCGACCCCGGTCGCCGGCCTGTCCGACAAATACATCGCCCCAACCGTGCTCACCGGGGTCACGCACGAGATGCGGATCATGAACGAGGAGGTCTTCGGCCCGGTGCTGCCGATCGTCGTCGTCGACTCCGAGCAGGAGGCGATCGACCTCGCCAACGACTCCGAGTTCGGCCTCGGCGCCTCGGTCTGGACCAAGGACCGCCAGAAGGGCGCGCGGATCGCGCGGCGAGTCGAGTCGGGCATGGTCTGGGTCAACGACCACTCCTTCAGCCACGGCGCCTGCCAGTGCGCCTGGGGCGGCGTCAAGGACTCCGGCGTCGGCCGCTCGCACTCCAAATTCGGCTTCTACGAGTGCGTCAACGTCAAGATGAACTCCTGGGAGCCAGGACTCACCCGCGACTTCTGGTGGCACCCCTACGACCAGACCCTGGGCGAAGCGGTCCGAGCCTCAGCGAAGCTGCTCTACGGCAAGGGCGCGATCCGCACCCAGGCCCTGCGCGAGGGCGCCGGCCCGCTGCTCAAGATCGGCGCCCGCACCCTGCGCAAGCGCCGCTGATCACGGCTCCGATTCTTTGTTCGGTTTCTCCCGTGAGGACGCCAGCAGGGTTGCGACGTCCTCGAGATCGCGGTCGCGACCGGACTCGCGCTTGAGGCGGATCAGATCGTCAAGGCCCACCGTGCGAATCCGGACGCCGGCGACAGTCGCTGCCACGGCGCGCGGTCGCATCTCCTCGTAGGGTCGGCCGCCAGGAATCTCGTCCGGATCGAAGAGGTCCAGGCCCCCACTCGCGGTGCGCAACGTGAAGTTGCCGCCGTTCAACAGATCGTCGGGATCGAGAGGGTCCACGTCGAGGAGGTCGGCGTCCACGCCGAAGATCTTCGCCTCCAACTCAGCGAGCGCGGCGGCGACCCGGCGCATGTTTTCCGCCGTCCACTCGATCAACACGTCCACGTCGCGGGTATTGCGGAGGTGGCCATGAGCGTTGACCGCGACGCCGCCGATCGCCAGGTACTCGACGCCATGGCGCTCGAGGGCTTTGAATATGTGCACCGGGTCGAGCGGCCCGCGATCGAGCTCAGAGGGAAGGTCGTCAAGCATCGTCGGACGAATCTCGCGGACCGAGCGGCTTCAGCTGGGCGCGGGCGAGGCCGTCGCCGAATCGCATCCATTCGAACAGGCTCTCCAAGCGCTGGGCCGGACTCAACTCGGCCTCGGCAGCGAGGTGGACAGGGTCGGCGCGGCTGCCGGCAAGGGGGCGCAGCTCGAGGTTGGGTTCGAAGCCGAGAGCTTCGAGGCAGGTTTTCAAGCGCTCGAAAGAAGGTGACTCGCGCCCATTTTCGATCCGGCTCAGCGCTGGCGCGGCAATTCCGGTGCGGATTGCAAGCTGCTTCTGCGAGATACCGACGCTCAGGCGCGCGTCCCTGAGCACCTGGCCGAGCGAGGAGTCTCCCGTTTGCATAACGGATACGTTAACAAGATGAGCGCCTGCCTTGCGCGAGGGTGCCGGCCCGCTGCTCAAGGTCAGCGCCCGCACCCTGCGCAAGCGGCGCTGATCAGCCGCCGCTGATCGTCCGCACCTTGGAGACGGCAGCGCGGCACTTGTAGATCGGGCCTGCGGTCGCCTGGGTCGACGCCTTGACTTCGGCGTAGACCTTGAAGGGGACTTCGCCTTTGTAGTCCGGTTCGGCCTGCCAGGAGCCTTTCTCGTTGGTCGTCGCTGAGCCGATCTTTCCGAAGCCTTTCTCCTTGATCACGACCTGTCGCCCCTCGACGCAGTTCGAATTCGCAGCCGTGACCTTGCCGGCATTCGCGTAGGGGTTGACCGAGATCGTCGACTTCACTTCCACCTTCTGGTCCGGCCCCGCGGCGAGTGCCGGCACGGCGAGTGCCAGCGCCGCGACTGCGGCAGCGAGCCCGGCGAGCTTCCTGTTCGGTCTCATCGAATCCTCCTCGTATCGTGCCCGGCCCAACGCCGAAAGCGGCGCGGCTGAGCTGGCGCGCTTCCCGGCTTTGCCTAGCGCCCCTGCCTCTTGTGCTTGCGCTTGCCACCGCAATCGGGCTTCATCACGGGGTTGGCCTTTGATTCCTTGCCGTTCTGTCCGGTGTATTCGACATTGGCCTTGGAGACAACCCCGCAGAGGTTGCGACTGTTGACGATCAGGCCCTTCTTGCCGCCCTGCATTTTCAAGACGACTTTGGAGAGCGGAGCATCTGGGAGGTTTTCGAGGCTCGCCCTGATCCCGCCCTTGGCCGAGTCGATCCTGGTCGCTACCTCGATGTCGACCAGTCCGTGCAGGTCGAAGACGAGGTCGGGCAGCTTATGACTCGAGGAGCGCAGCCAGACCGGCCCTTCAAGCGGGGTGTCGAGCAGTGGGGTGAAGGCCTTGATCGAGCCGTACTGTGCTGCGGGTGGGCAGGCTTTGGCGGCGAACTGAACCCGGGTGCAGATCGTCCTGATGTGGGCCTGATCGAGGAATGCCGATCTCGGCAGGCGGACGACGAGGCCTTTGACGTTCGCATCGCCTTTTCTCGGCTTGTAAGTGGCAATCAGTCCGGGGTGCCCGCCTCGCTTGGTCCCGCCTTTGAGGTTCAGAGCCAAAGACGGCTTGAAGCCGAGGTTCAGGCAGTTGGCGGCCTGGTAGCGACTCGAGAGCGCCGCGGGGACGTCGTCAGCCGGACCGAAGACGTCGACGTTCGAACCAAACAGCGTCGCTTTGGCACTCGACTCGTCGCATGAGGTCGGATTGAGGGTGAAGTTGGGCCTGTCGACGTAGACCCTCAAATCCCTGAGCTTCAAGACGATCCCCTTGAGGATGTGGGGAATCGGGTCTGAGTTGGCGCCGTCTACTTCTACTTCGGCGGTCCTCGGGTTCAGGGTCAGTGCCAACTGGACTACGACCGTTCCAGCGTCGAAGGGCCCCGCCACAGCGGGCGTAACCGAGATCACGCTTAGGGGATCGCCGTGGTAGGGCCCTCCGAGATAGATCTGGCCTCCGACATAGGTCAGGGCTCCGCCGACTCCGGCGCCGGCCAGGGTGTGGCCGATCAGGCTGTTGGCCGGACAGCTCGGCAAGGCCTTCTCCTGCCTCCCGGTCTTCGCCTTGGCGATCACGATCGCAGAGTCTGGGCATTTGTCGACTCCCCTGAGCGATCCGAGCTCGCCCGGGGGCAAAATCGAGGAGAACTTGGTCATGTCCTGTTCTCCGTCTTCGCGGATCAGCCGCATGTTGAAGGGAGAGAAGGCACCGGCGTCGTTGTTGATCGCCCCGGCTTCGAAGTGGGGACGGAACGGAGGCACTCCTCCCGGCGGGCACGGGCCTCCTCCAACTCCTGAGGTGACCTTGAAGGACGAGGTCGTGGTCAGGACCTGATCGGGATTTGCCCAGGGCGTGAACTCCGCCTTGGTCTCATACGTCCCGCAGGTCGAGGGAGTCACCAGCGGCGAGCGCGCTCCTTCGCGGAAGTGGAAGACGAAGTGGCTGACCGGGATCTGGGCGTTGTCTTCGAGCGTCGTCACCAACTGCCCAGTCTTGGGATCGGGTTCGATCTTCAGCGGCTCCTTGACCAGCACTCCCAGCTTGGGATTCCTCAGCACCATGTATAGGGCGATCAGGCTGTCGAAGGGGTTCTCGGCTCCCGGTTCGGTGGTCGTCGGGTCGTCTTGCTGGGCCAAGAAGACGTCGCCGTCGATCGCTTCGTCAACCAGTGGGGTCTCGGCGTGGAGCGTTCCCAACTTCGATGCGTTGGGACAGCCCTCTCCCGGCACCGAATGAAGCGTCTCCCTTTTCAGGTCCGCCGGAGTGCAGACCGCAAGGCCTTCTCCCACCGAGGGGTTGATCGTCATCCCCTCGGGCAGGGTGATCTTGGCGTCTTTGATGTCGGATTGGGCGAGCCCGGTGGGGTTGGTCAGGCCCTCGTCGTTGAAGTCGACCCGGAAGTCGAGGCCGGTTCCGGTCTCCGCCTGAGAGGTGGTCGCCTTCGATTCGATCGTCGGGCTGAAACCGAGTTTCGAGCAGCCGATCATCCCCTGGGGGCTGGGCGGTTCGGCGTTGTCGTGGCTTATCGATGAGCCTGTGACCGGTGAGGCGAAAGGCTCTTGCCAAGAGAAGGCTTCATAGGTGGTCTCCATCGGGCCCTGGCAGGACCTCGGCATGGTCAGGAAGGGAACTTCCGCGGTCCGGGAAGAGCAGAGGCCTTTGGATTTGTTGGCGCTCGTATTGCCGACGCTCAAGCAACGCCCCCGGTAGGGGTCGTGGGCGGGATCGGCGGGGACGCCCCAAAGTTCAAGGGAACCGCCGTAGACCTCGACCCCTTGAGCCACGTTGGTCAAGGCCCCGATGACCTTGTGGGGGGGGTCCTGGCTGACGCCGATCTCGATCGTCACCGGTACCTGGACGACGAAGAAGCCGAGTTTTACCGCCGCCCCCGGCGGGGGGACGAGGTTGTAGACGGGAAATACCGCGGGGGCGTCGGGGGCGAGAATTTCAGCGGTGGTCGTCCCCACCGCAGCTGAGTCAGGACAGTCGGGATAGCCTTCCGGGTCCACATTGAGGAAGTCGGCGCTGGCGCACTTCGGCGTCGCCAGCGGGCTTCCCGTGAATCCGGTCGGCAGCTCAATCCGCAGGGTCTTCAGCTGCTGGTCGGGGACCGGCTGGGGGTATTTGGGGTCGAGCGTGGAGTTGAGCTTGAAGCCGACGGTGAGCGCAAAGGGATGGGTGCCGGCTTGGATCGCCGGGGAGCCGTCATCGTTGTTGAAGGTGATGTCGAAGTCTTTGAGGCCGAAAGCGGCGTGAGCGGTTGGCGCAACGGCAAGCGCGAGGAAGCTCACCCCGACGAGGAGTACTGAGCTGAGGCGCTTCATCGGTTCCCCCTGCGGTCGTGGTTGGTCTGCTGTGGCCTGTCGTGGCGCTTCTTCGATCGCTTTTGCTTTCTCGCCACGCAGCGTCCTTTGCGGGCGACCTTGCCTTTGCGACAACGTGGCGTGGATTTGAGGTTGCCGGCGCCCTTGAAAGAGGCAGAGGCCGGCGTCGGGTCATTGGGTGGCGGCGGCGCGAGCTGGCAGGCTTCTCCCTGGCAGGGGCCCGGGGGCGCCGGTGGGCCTGGGAGGCCGCCGTTGACCCGCGCGTCATAGACGTCGATCAAGCCCGGGTCCTGGGGGAGCAGGCTCGCGTTGGTGGTGAAGAAGACGTCACCGCCGGTTGCGCTTGCGGCGAGGAACTGGGAGTCGCTGGGGCTCTGGCCCGACGAGATCAGGCTGAGGCAGCCGCCCGAGCTCGGCACGTAGAGCTCTGCGCCCTTGTGCTTGCAATCGGCCTCGCCCGAGGCCTGCTCCCACTGGTAGACGTCGACCTTGCCGTTGGTGTCCCCTGGCAAGAGCGCGTCATAGCTGTTGAAGAAGAGACGCGAGCCGTCGGCCGAGAGCGGGCGCATCGAATCGAGCATCAACCGCGGCGGGGGGATCGTCGCGGCAATAGGCAAGGAGCTGGCGGAAAATATGACGCGCCGGACCTCGCGACCGACCGGACGCGCGCCGGAGGGATTGCAGGAGACGCACACAGGGCCCGCCGAGCCCGCCTCATAGAGGTAGACCTCCGAGTCGGCCTTACCGGTTCGCTGGTCGGTGTTGTCATAGCCGCTCAGTGGCTCGGTTGAGATGAAGGCGAGATGGCTCCCGTCGGGGCTCACCCGCGCAGGGTGAAGGAGGGGCAATGGCGAAACGTTCGAGAAATCGCTCTCGGTATCGATGTCTGAAAGCGTCGCGATGAACGTCGCCGTGCCTGCTCCCGCCAGGTAGAGATTCGGCTCCCCCGGGCTCGCCCCGCTCGTTTCCGGCAACACTTCCCTGGAGACGAAGTAAATGCGCGAGAGGTCCTCGCTTGCCCCCGCCACACCGAGCGCTTTGCCGGCGAGAAGCGTCGAGGACTGCGTTTCGGAGTCAAAGAGATAGAGGTTGCCGACAAGGATCCCTTCGGTTACCTCGAAGAGTGCCTTGCTGCCGTCTGTGCTCGCGCCGAGGAAACGCGATGCTTTGCTCGATACGGTCTCTGAGACTTCGAAGGTGCAGGCCTTTTCGACTTCGGTGCATTCGCCGCCGCTGAGCTGGCTTTGCTCCTCGCCCGGGTTGACCCGCAAATAGACCTTGCCCGGTCCCGACTCAGAAGATCCCGAGTCGGTCCAGTAGGCACGTCTGCCATCGGCTGAGATCGCGTTGACGACGCTCGAGAGGCGACTGAGAATCTGGGGCGGGGTCCCAGCCGATCCACCTGAGCAGTTGCCCCCGCTCGGCGCTCCGCTCGGCAATACGCAAAGCAATCGCAACTCTTCGCCGCTTGCGTAATAAGCTTGCCAGACGTCGCTTGCCGCGTCTTCGGTCAGCTTGTCTTCAACCCTGAAGATCGCCTCTTTGCCATCCGCGGAGGCACCCTGGAACTCGTACGTATCGAAGTCGAGGGGGTCGACGGTCGGCTGCCCCACGCTGACCGCTTCATAGCCGCCGGTGCAGTTGTCGCGCCGGTAGAGGCTGCGGTAGCCCTCCGGGGCACCGGGGGCAAGCGGCGGCTCGGGCGCGGCCACGAGCCAGCCGCTGCACAGATCCGCCGAGAACGCCCTATAGGCGGCCTCGAGGCTGGTGGAACCCGCGCTACCGGCGTGGAAGTGCGGTGGGTTGATCGCCTTGTTCGACCAGCCGACGCCGTCTTGGCGACTGGCCAGGTACTGCATGGTATAGGCGCCGGATTCGGGATCGGCGAAGGGGCGATAGGAGGAGTAGGTGAATCTGTTGCCGTCAGTCGAGCTCTGCTCGAGGTCGGTGGTGAAGCCCGGGAGGTCGACCAGCGAGACGATGTCGCCGTTGTTTTTCTCGATCGGGCTGACCATCTCATATGCACGGCAATCGACCAGTGGGGCCGAGAAGCCGGTGCGGAACGATTGGTTGGGGCAATCCGCTTTGAACTGGGACAGCACCGGATAGGTGGTGAAGGTGCTTTCCTCTCCGTCGACTCCGACCTCACCGCCGATGCCGTGCACCGGCCCGCCGCCCGAGCTGACCGCGACGAAGCGGTAGTGGTAGGTCGTTCCGGGCTCGAGCCCCTCCAGGAAGACGCTGGAGCTCCTGATCGCCGCGCTGAATGGTTTCGAGCTGAGGATGGGTCCCGGCGGCAGGGGCTTTACCTCCTCGCAGCCGCCCTCGGAGCATTTGCCGGTGCCGTACTCGACGTAGAAGCGGGTGTCGATCCAAAAGTGGGGATTGATATCGGCCCCCAGCACAGCGCCCGTGCGATCGACCGAGGTGGCGTACTGGTTGCTGATAGTCGGTGGAACCTTGGGCGGCGCTTCGAACATCGTCGGTCCCGGACCGAAGACGCGGATGAAGATGTCGTCGGGGGGATGGGCATAGGTAACGTAGAGGGTGCCGGCAGCGTTGGTGCCTAGTTGGACAAGTCCGAAGCGGATTTGGGTTATGTCGTTGGGCACCAGCGGCGGCTGACAGCAGGTGAATGGCGTGAGTGGTTTTCCGCCGGAGTCGTACTGCACTATTTTCTCTTGGTTTTTTTCCCCTGTTCCCTTCGCGTAGAGGTTGCCGGAGAGATCGGTGGCAAGCATGCCCTGGCCTTCGAGTTCGCCGATCTCCGCGCCGGTGATGGAATTCAGCCTGTGGACGCCTACTTCGGCATAGGTCGCGTAGAGGTCTTCGCTCACCGGGTCGAACGCCAGGTACCCGATGGTCTCCCCCGGAACGGGAACCTGCGCTTCGAATTCGCCCTGGGCGTTGAAGCGCTGGAAACGTTCCTTGTCGGCGACGAAGAGCTGGCCGGATGAGCCGAGGGTGACGCTTCTACTGAAACCGAAGCTGAACCAGCCGGGTTCGGTGCCGCCGAGGCCGATACCGCATTCATCGCCGGCTTCGAGCTGCGCTTTGGTGCAGACGTTCTCGCTCGTCGTCTTGTTGACTTCGCCGCCGAACATCAGCACGAAGCGGCCCGCTGAGTCGAACTTTTGCGCCCTCAGATTGCTGAATTCCTTCACGTAGAGGTTGCCGGCATGGTCGACCGCGGCGCCTTCGGCACGGCCGAGCTGGCCTGCCCCAGGACCTTCAAGCCCCACCTGGCATCCCGATTCGGCGGTGCAGGACTCGAGGCCGCTGGTCGCCGCGTGGCCATCGGCGCGGGTCCTCGCTTCGAGCGTGGTCGAGGGAACCCCGCCGCTCAGCTGCGTCGTGCCGTTTGCGATCGTCAGCTCGGCGACGTCCGTCGCGGCCAGGGAGCCTTTGAAGGTGACCACGTAGACGGAGGGGGTTTTGCCGTCGGGGGGGCCGAGGACGGATTCGACGCTCACCGCGCCTCCGACGCCGCCGATCGAGGCGAGCGCGTTGAGGGCGGCTTCGACTTCTGCCCCGCCGGCGTCGAAGGGAAGGTCCGGGGTGCTCGGGGCGCCGAAGCTGAGCTTGAACTGACCGGATGCCGCTCGCTCCCTCACTTCCTGCTGCTCGTTCACCGCTCCCGGGGCGACGTCCCAGCCGAAGGCCTTGACGAAGTTGCCCCAGGGGGTGAACTCGTTGATGCGACTGCCCTCAACAGCGAAGAGATGACCGGTTACCGGGTCGCTTGCCAGGCCACCGAGGGCAGAACCGAACTCGCCCGCCCCCGTGCCCTCGATGCCGATGCGGGTCAGTTCTTCGGCGTCGCTGACGGCACCGGCGCGGGGGACGGCAAAGGTGACGAGGGCCGTGACGGCAAGGACGGCCGTGGTCGTGATGAGAGCCAACCTGCGCCGGGTAACCGAGTCCTCGGCCGCATGGTGCGGGGGCTTTGCATGGGGCATTGGGTGCGCTCCTCGGTGTGTGTGTTTCACGGACTCGTCTCCAGGTGTGCCGCGGCAGCCTGAAGGTGCCTACGCTTCTTCGGCCGTCACCGCCCAGGAGCCATTCCCTCCAGCTCCTGCGGACATAGCGAAGATGGTGAGAACGGCGCCTGCGGTTGATGCTCCGGGCGTGCTGTTGAATACTTTGAAAATCAGGTCATTCCAAAATAGGATTTCGGCTTCCTGCCCGGCGTAAATGCAGAGGTGGCCCGGGTCCGCAGTGGGAGCGGCGGCGGTTCCATCGCAGGCGGTCGATGGTTGCCCAGTTCCCGCTCCGGCTTCGCCTTCAGTCAGAACTTCTTCGCCGTCTACGTTGAGGTAGTGAACCTGAGATCCGCTCAACTCAGTCGCAAGCGGGATGGTGAAAGAGATCGGGACTCGATGAAAGCCTGCTGGTCCTTCGCCAACGGCCCACGCACCCATCTCGGTTTTGCCCGGAGGCAAGGTGCCTCCAAGGGTCCAGGGCGAGCCTTCTTTGCCGTCTTTGCCCGCTTTGCCGTCTTTGCCCTGCGGCCCTTCTTTACCTTGGGGCCCTTCTTTGCCCTGGGCGCCGGCGTCACCCTTATCTCCCTTGTCGCCCTTGGCGCCGGCCGTACCTGCTGGGCCGGCGGGCCCCGCCGGACCCGTATCCCCTTTCGGACCCTTAGGCCCACGCGGGCCCTTCTTGGCCTTGGCCGAGCTGGTGGCCTTGCCGCCTTCTGAGTTCGTCGCGGCGTAGGCGCCGCCGAACATCGCGAAGACGAGGGCGATCACCGAGATCACGCCCGGGATGCCGAAGCGGTTGCGTAGTGGCGAGAGCATCGAATCTCTTCTCCTTGTCCCTGAGCCCCTCTGCCGGCCGCTTCCCTTGGCGGCCCCCTCGGCGCTCGGTTGTCCCTGTGTCTCCTGCCGTTCGGCGGGAGCGCGTTCTAGAAAAGCAGATGTCTAGTCGAGAGTCAAGGAGAATTTTCTGAAGATAGCGAAGTATTTTCTAGAATACCTCGCGTCCTCCTTGGGAACTGGTTTGACTTGGCTCTAGGAGCGGCTTTCAGGCAACTCGGCGGCGAGCTTCCTGGCGTCCTCGGGACCGAGGTACGGCGAGAGGACGAAGTCCAAAAGGTCGGGCAGCAGGTCCTCGAGCGAGTCGACGTTGCCGGTGAGGACCGAGCGGGAGATGAGCGCGATGAGGCCGCCGAGCAGCGAGTCCTCGGTCGAGTCGGGCAGCTCCTCGGCCTCCTCGCGCTCGCGGCGGCCGGGCTTCAACGCACGCGACCTGTCGACGACGATGTCGCGGAAGCGGGTCGCGATCACGGGCGTCGCGGTGATCGGCTCGACCAAGCAGAGCCGAGCGAGGTCGGGCTCCTCGGTGAAGAATCGGAGTGCCGCGCGCAGCCCGGCGATCACCTGGTGCGGCCAGTCGGATTCCTCTCGCGCCGCCTCCACCACCAGGTCCTCGAGGTGTGCGACAACGAGGTCGAACGCC
This sequence comes from uncultured Solirubrobacterales bacterium, assembly GCA_963716735.1. GTDB lineage: Bacteria > Actinomycetota > Thermoleophilia > Solirubrobacterales > 70-9 > VRUE01. The sequence continues at coordinate 1,970,490 of OY970321.1, read as the reverse complement.
TCGAGGAAGCATTCCTCCTTGCTCTCGAAGAGCTCGTAGAAGGCGCGGCTCGAGACCGAGGCCGCCTTGACGATCTGGGTGATCGTCGTCGCCCGGTAACCGTTCGCGGCAACCGCCTGGGCGATGCCGGCCAGGAGCCGCTCGCGCTGCGATTCCATGACCTGCGCGCGAGAGAGGCCGTGGTGCCCGCCCGGCAGGGGACCGAGTTCGGCGCGATCCGCTCCCCCTCGATCAGCCCGCTGTGCAGCCACGGATCAAGCGTAGTCAGGACGCCGTCGAGGTGGCCTCCCCCTCCTCTTCCGCGGGCCTGTCCTCCGCCCACTTCGCCCACCTCGCTGCTTCCCGCTCCCCCACATAAGGGCGCAAAACGAAGACGACGGCGTCGGGCAGCAGCGTCTCGATCCGGTCGACCTCGCCGACGATGAGGCGCTGATAGGCCGACCACAGCAGCCCGCCCGCGAGCGTGTCCTCGAGCGTGGGCGGCAGCTCGGCGGCGTCGGGGACGAGCTTCCGGCCCTGGCGCAGCAGCGGCGTCAGTCCGCTCATCGCTTGCTGGTAGCGGTCGATCATCACGGGCCCGACCGTCGGCGCGTCGACTATCGACGCGCGGGCGATCAGCGGGTCGGCGAGGAACACGTCGAAGAGCGCCCGCAGCGCGGCGGCAACCTGCCGCGCCCAGGGGGCTCCACTCCTGCGCTCACGCTCAACCGCTGCCTCCATGCGTCCGCGGGCCTCCGCCATCACGGTTTCGAAGAGCTCGACGAAGCACTCCTCCTTGTTGGAGAAGTGGCTATAGAAGGTCTTGAAGCTGACCCGGGCGTGCTTGACGATCAGCTCGACCGTGACCGCGTGGTAGCCGCGTTCGGCGACCAGCTCGCCGGTCGCCCGCAGAATGCGCTGGCGCTGATCCTCTTTGACCGTCGCGCGGGTGACGCCATGAGGCAGTGAAGTTCGCGATGCTCGACCCGGTAGCGCCCGCATGGGGCTGAGAATACTCCGGGTCGGGGCTTTCACCGAGACGCTCTGGTCTGCGGAGAAGCACCGGCTCGTTTACCCGCAGGCGACCCGCTTCGCCTCGGCGGCGCCCACGTAGGGCGTCAGCGCCAGCTCGACCAGCTGCGGCGCCAGCTCGGGCAGGCACTCCGCTTCGCCGTTGGCGATGCGGCTGGAGACGATCGCGGTGAGGGCGCCGATCACCGATTTCTCGGTCAGCTCCGGCAGCGTGCCAGCCTCCTCGCTGAGCGCCCGGCCGCGGCTGAGCAGCGCCGCCAGATGGTCGGTGGAGGTGAGCACCTGCTGCGCCATCTCGACGTCGGCCGAGAGCGCATCCAAGGTGAGAAGGCCCACCTGCGCCGGCTCCGCCGCGGCGTAGTCGAGCGCCGCCTCGATCACCGACTTGACCTTGGAGGGCCACTCCGAGGCCGCGTTGCAGGCGCGGAAGACGAGGCCGAGGAAGCGTTCGAAGATGGCCTCGTGGGCGACGACGACCGCTTCCTCCACGTTCTCGAAGTTCTTGTAGAAGGTGGCCCGCGAGACTCCCGCCGCCGCGATCACGTGCCCGCCCGTGAGGTCACGGTAGCTGTGCTCGGCGATCGCGGTGGCGACGCCGGCGATCAGCCTGTCGCGCTGATGCTGCTCCGCAACCTCCCGCGGCAGTCGGTGGCGTCCCCGCGGCAGCTCCCAGCTCGGCTCGAGGGCCTGGGCTCGGGCGGCGCGTGAGGGTGGCGGTGTCATGAGGCCCTAGGCGAGATGAAGTCGACGGAAACCAAACGAAAGTGAGACATTTTTTAGAAATATAGCTGTCTTTCCGCCGCCTTGCAAGAAAACGTCGGCATCAGAGGTCGAGTCGCTTGCTGAAGAAGACCCTGCGGAACTTCCCCGAGCTGCGGCGATCGACCTCCCGGTAGCCAAGGCGGCCATAGAGGGCGATGTTCCTCGTCATCCCCGCGTTGGTGTAGAGCCGAACCTCAGGCGTGCCGGCGGTGCGCGCAAACGCCTCCGCCCAGGCGAGGAGCGCCCGCCCGACACCCTCGCCCTGGCGATCGGGGTCGACCGCGACGTTCTCGACGAGGACGTGGTCCTTTTCCGCTATCAGGACGATCGCTCCGACCACCTCTCCCCCGACGATCGCCACCGTCGCGTCGCCACGCAGAACTCTCTCGGTGTAGTCGTCGTCCAGCGGGGCCGGGCGCACGCCCAGATCCTCGACATAGCCCCCGTAGGCACGCTGCACGATGGCGTCGATGGCGGCGGCATCCTCCGGCAGGGCGGCTCGAATCCGCACCGGACCAGCGTAGACCTTCACAATCCGCGGCGTGAAGCCCGGCACGGCGAAAGACGAACCGGCGCTCAGCCTTGCCGGGCTGCGCCGCGAGTTCGGCGACCACACCGCCCTCGACGGTGTCGACCTGACGCTAGCCGCCGACGAATCGCTGGTCGTGCTGGGATCGAACGGGGCCGGCAAGACGACCCTGCTGCGCATCCTCGCCACCCTGCTGCGGCCGAGCGGCGGCGAGGTGCGGGTGCTGGGCGCCCGCCTGCCGGGCGAGGCCTGGAAGGCGCGCGGGCGGATCGGCTTCCTCGGCCACGAGCCGCTGCTCTACCGCGACCTGAGCGGGCGCGAGAACCTGCGCTTCCACGCCAAGCTGCATGGGTTGAGCGGCGAGTCGGCAGAGGCCCGGATCGATGCCCTGCTGGCCACGATCGGGATGGAGCGCCGGGCCGAGCAGCGGGTCGCCGAGCTCTCGGCGGGGATGCGCCAGCGGCTCGCGATCTGCCGCTGCGTCCTGCACGAGCCCAAGCTGCTGCTCCTCGACGAGCCCGACTCGAACCTCGACGCGGAAGGTCGCGAGCTGGCCCGCGAGCTGATCGGCCCCAGCGAGGGCCGCACCCGTGTCCTCGTCACCCACGATCCCGAGCGGGCCCTGCCCGACGCCGACCAGGTGCTGCGGCTCGGCGCCGGTGGCAGGGTGGCGGTCGCGTGACGCTTCCTCGTGTAACCCCATCTCGCCTCGCCTTCGCCGCGATCCTCGGCAAGGACCTGCGGGCCGAGCTGCGCACCCTGCAGTCGCTGCCGGCGATGGCGCTGTTCGCAGTCACCACCTTCGTCATCTTCCGCTTCGGCCTCGATCGCACGGCGCTCTCTGGCAGCCTCGCCGCCGGAGTGCTCTGGGTGACCGTGCTCTTCGCCGCGATCCTCGGCATCAACCGCCTCTTCGTCAGCGAGCGCGAGGAGGGTGGCTTCGACGCAATCCGCCTCGCCCCGATCGACCGCAGCGCCCTCTTCGCCGCCAAGGCCACGGCGCTGCTCGTCTACCTGCTGGCGCTGGAGGTGGTCGTCGTCCCCGTCTTCGCGATCTTCTTCCTCGACTCGGCAACGGCGCTGGCGCCGCTCGCCCTGGTCCTCCTGCTTGCCGACCTCGGCCTGGCCGCGACCGGCACGCTGATCTCCTCGATGGCGGTCAACTCGCGTGCCCGCGACCTGCTCGCCCCGCTCGTCCTGCTGCCACTCGTGGTGCCGCTCTCGATCGCCGCCACCGGCGCGATCGAGCCTCTGCTGGCGCTGGGCGGTCCCGGTTACCACCGCTTCGGCACCTGGCTCGCGGTGCTCGGCCTATACGATTTGATCTTCCTCCTGGTCGGATACGCGGTGTTCGACTTCCTGCTGGAGGACTGAGGCGCGGTCGAGCTTTCGGTCGCTATGCGACTCAAACCTCTACCGCGCCAGACGCTATGTACGGCAAAGGGCTCAAACCTCTCTCCATCACCACTACGGCGGCAATCGTGCTGGCGTTTTCCCTCGTCTTCTTCTATGCCCCATTGGATGCGGACCAAGGTTTCATTCAGAAGATCTTCTACCTCCACGTACCCTTGGCCATTACGGCATTGATCGGCTTCGTGGTCGGCGGCGTCTTCGCGATCCTCCATCTGCGCAGCGGCAATTCCCGCTGGGACGCCTACTCCTACGTCTCGATCCACATGTCGGTGATCTTCGGCGTCGCGGTGCTGATCACCGGCTCGATCTGGGCCAAGGCGTCGTGGGGGCACTGGTGGGTCTGGGACGAGCCGACCCTGGTCAGCTTCCTGATCGTCTTCCTGATGTACGCGACCTACTACCCCTTCCGCTACGCGATCGAGGACCGCGAGCGCCAGGCTCGCTACGCCTCGGTCTTCGCGATCACGGCCGGCGCCTTCGTGCCGCTCAACTTCATGGTGGTGCGGATGGCGCAGAGCCTCGTCCACCCGCGCACCTTCGGCACCGCCAACGGCGGCCTGCCGGGCGAGATGATGTTCACCTTCCTCGTCAGCCTGCTGGCGATCGGGCTGCTCTGGGTGACCCTGGTCAAGTTCGAGCTGACGGCGAAGAGCGCCTCGGGACAGCTGAAGCGACTGCGGCGCGCGCTCGACGCCCCCGCCCCCGGCGGCCACTCCCGCGTCGCCCCGGAGGTGAGCTGATGCTCGCCCTGCTTGCCGCCACCCCCGCCCTGCCGCTCGACGAGGCCGGCAAGTACGTCGCCGGCGCCTACGTCGTCTTCCTCGCCCTGATCGTCGTCTACGTGGCGATCATGGCGGCCAAACTGCAGCGGATCGAGCGCGAGCTGAGTGAGCTGGCCGGCTTTGCCGAGCAGCGCAACCGCGAGCAGGAGGAAGCAGAGCGGGTGACCGCCGATGTCTGAGCTGCTCGCCCTGGGCGTCTCCCACAAGACGGCGCCGCTCGACCTGCGCGAGCGCCTCTCGCTGACCGAGGGCCGCGCCGTCGGCGCCCTGCACGAGCTGACCGCGGTCGATGGCATCCACGAGGCGGCGGCAATATCGACTTGCAACCGAACGGAGCTCTACCTGATCGTCTCCGACACGGTTGAAGCCGAGTCGACGGCGCTGGGCGTGCTCACCCGGCAGGCGGAGATCCGCCCCACCGAGCTGCTCGGCCACCTCTACTCGCTGCGCTCCGGCGATGCCGCCCGCCACCTCTTCAGCGTCACCGCCGGGCTCGACTCGATGATCGTCGGCGAGGCCGAGATCCAGGGCCAGGTCAAACGCGCCTACGAGCTGGCCCTGGTCGAGGGCGCGACCGGGCCGATCCTCAACCGCCTCTTCCGCGGCGCGCTTGCCGCCGGCGGGCGGGTGCGCGAGGAGACCGCGGTCGGTGAGAAGGGCGTCTCGATCCCCTCGGTGGCGGTCGAGCTGGCGCGGCGCACGCTCGGCGACCTCGGCGAGAAGCGGGTGCTGGTCATCGGCGCCGGCGAGACCGCCGAGCTGGTCGCCAAGGCGCTGGTGTCGCGCGGTGCCGCCGGCGTCTTCGTCGCCAACCGCCACTACGACCGGGCGATCGGCCTGGCCCAGCGCTTCCACGGCGAGGCCGTCCGCTTCGAGGAGCTGCCCGAGCAGCTGCAGGCGGCCGACATCGTCGTCTCCGCGACCAACTCCCCCCACCACATCGTCGAGCGCGACGGCCTCGCGCAGGTGATGGAGACACGCGCCGGCCGGCCCCTGCTCCTTGTCGACATCGCCGTGCCGCGCGACATCGAGCCGGAGTGCCGTGAGGTCGCCGGGGTCAGCCTCTATGACATCGACGACGTGCAGCAGATCGTCGAGCGCAACGCGAGCGGCCGCGAGGGCGAGGCGCGGCGGGCCGAGCCGATCCTCACCGCCGAGCTCGACCGCTTCGATCGCTGGCTCGCCTCGCTCGAGGTGGTGCCGACGATCGCCTCGCTGCGCGAGCGCGCGGACGAGATCGTCACGCGCGTGCTGGCGGAGAACGACGGCCGCTGGGAGAGCCTCGGCGAGGCCGACCGCGAGCGACTGACGACGATGGCGAAGGCGATCGCCTCGCGCCTCCTGCACGAGCCGACCCTGCGGATGAAGCGCTCCGCCGGCAGCGACGAGGCCTATGCCTACGTCAGCGCCCTGCGCGAGCTGTTCGGGTTGGACGCGGAGACCGAGCCGGAGGGCGAGGCGCCTGGAAAAGTGACTGAGCTTCGTCGGGCCTATCCCGGTAGGGGTTCCACTTAACTTTTTCGAGCCGCGCTTGTGGCTACCGACAATGGCCAGCCGCGAAAAAGTACAAGACGTTCCACCCCTACCGGGATAGGCCCTGATGATTCGAATCGCTACCCGCGGCAGTGCACTGGCTAAGGCGCAAGCAGAGCAGGTCGCTGCGTTGCTGGGCGGAGCTGGGCTGATCGAGGTTTCCTCTGACGGCGAGGTCGGCGATAAGGCACGTTTCGTACGGGGAGTCGAGCGGGCGTTACTGGCGGGGGAAGCCGAGATCGGGGTGCATTCGGCGAAGGACGTGCCGGCCGAGATGCCGGAGGATCTGGTCATTGCCGCGGTGCCGGCGCGCGAGGATCCGGCCGACGTCTGGATCGGCGTGGGCGGCTCCCTCGACGACGTGCCCGAGGGCGCCAGGGTGGGCACCGCCAGCCTGCGGCGCCGTGCCCAGCTGCTCGCCGCTCGCCCCGACCTCGAGGTGAGCGAGCTGCACGGCAACGTCGACACGCGGCTACGCAAGCTCGCCGAGGGCGAGCACGACGCGATCGTCCTTGCCGCCGCTGGCCTGAAGCGGCTGGGGCGCGACGACGAGGCGTCCTTCGCCCTGCCGGGTGAGTTGATGACGCCGGCAGCGGGGCAGGGTGCCCTCGTCCTGCAGGCGCGCGGGGATGACACCGACTCGGTCGAGACCGCCGCCGCGATCGGCGACGAGACCGCCCTGCGCGAGCTGACCGCCGAGCGCGCGGTCGTCGCTCTGCTCGACGCAACCTGCGCCACGCCGATTGGCGTCCACGCCAAGATCGCCGACGACCGGATCGCGATCGAGGCTTTCGTCGGCCTCCCCGACGGCAGCGAGTGGATCCGCGATCGGGTCGAGGGGGCGACGGAGGAGCCGGCTGCAGCAGGCGGCCTCCTGGCCGAGCGCCTCCTCGGCGCCGGCGCCCGCGACATCCTCGACCGCGCCGAGGCAATGGCATGAGCGCCCGCCCGGGAGTCGTCTATCTGGTCGGCGCCGGACCGGGAGATCCGGGCCTGATGACCGCGCGCTCGCTGGAGCTGATCGCCTCGGCCGACGCGATCTTCCACGACCGCCTGATCCCCCCCAGAGCGCTCGCCGGTGCCCGAGCTGACGCCGAGCTCACATACGTCGGCAAGGCCCCCCCGGACGTGCCTCAAGTTGGGTACCCATATGGACCGCAAAGAAGAGGCACGTCTGTTCCGCAGGGGGAGATCAACGAGCGGTTGGTCGAGGCGGCGCTCGCGGGCAAGAGCGTCGTGCGGCTGAAGGGGGGCGACCCGTTCGTCTTTGGCCGCGGAGGAGAGGAGGGCGAGGCGTTGCGGGAGGCCGGGGTCGAGTTCGAGGTCGTCCCCGGGGTGACCGCCGGGGTCGCCGCCAGCGCCTACGCCGGCATCCCGATCACCCACCGCGACGACGCCTCCGCGGTGGCCTTCGTCACCGGCCACGAGGACCCGGAGAAGCCGGAGACGGCGCTCGACTGGGAGGCCCTGGCGCGCTTCCCCGGCACCCTCGTCTTCTACATGGGCGTCAAACGACTGGGCGACAACGCCGCGGCGCTGATCGCGGCGGGCCGTGACGCGGATGAGCCCGCCGCCGCGGTCGAGCGGGGGACGATGGAGGGCCAGCGCACGGTCGTGGCGACGCTTGGCAGCCTGGCCGAAGCCGTGGAGCGCGAGGGCATCGGCGCGCCGGCCCTGATCGTCGTCGGCCAGGTGGTGGAGCGTCGCGAGACGCTCGCCTGGCTCGAGCGGCGACCCATGTACGGCAAGCGCGTCGTCGTCACCAGGGCGCGTGCCCAGGCCAGTGACCTGGCGGCGAGACTGCGGGAGCTCGGGGCGGAGGTGGTCGAGCTGCCGGCGATCCGGATCGAGCCGACGATCGAGAGCGACGAGGTGCGCGGCGCGGTCGAGCAGATCGGCGATTACGCGCTGATCTGCCTCACCAGTCCCAACGGCGTCCGCCTTCTCTTCAAGGCCATGGACCGGGCGGGCATCGACGCGCGGGCGCTCGCAGGCGTAACCGTTGCCGCGATCGGCCCTGGAACGGCGCGTGCACTGGCCGAGCGCGGAATCGCCGCCGACATCGTCCCCGCGCGCTTTGTCGCCGAGTCGCTGGTCGAGTCACTGGAGACGATGGCGGTCGACGGGAAGCGTGTGCTCGTCGCCCGTGCTGCCGAGGCCCGCGACGTAATCCCGGAATGGCTGGAGAATCGGGGCGCAAAGGTCGACGTCGTCGCTGTCTACGAGACGGTGCGCGAGGCCCCCGACGCGGCCGCAGTCGAGGCGGCCCAGAGCGCCGACTACGTCACCTTCACCTCTTCCTCGACCGTGCGCAACCTGACCGAGGTCCTCGGCGACCGCTTCCCGGCCAAGGCACGAGTCGTCTCGATCGGCCCGGTCACCAGCGAGGCCGCACGCGACGCCGGCCTCGAGGTCCACGCCGAAGCCGAGCGCCACGACGTCGACGGCCTGGTCGCCGCCCTGCTGGCAGACGCCGCCGAATGAAGGATTTTCCACACCATCGTGGGGGAAAAGCTGCAATCGGGTGGCGCGGGTGAGCTTCGGCGCCCCGCACCGCCACTTTCGCCTCACCGACTCGACCAACGCCCGCGCCCGTGAGCTGGTCGAGGCCGGCGCCCCACACGGCACGGTCATCACCGCCACCGAGCAGACCGCCGGCCGCGGACGCCAGGGCCGTACTTGGACCGCCCCCCCCGACAAGGCCCTTCTCTACTCAGCGATCCTCCGCCCACTCGACGAGCGCCACCTGCTGCTCCCGCTAGCCGTCCCACTCGCCGTCTGCGATACGGCCGAAGAGCTTGAGCCCGGCGTCAACTGCCAGGTCAAGTGGCCCAACGACATCTGGGTCGAAGGCCGCAAGCTGGCGGGCGTACTCATAGAGGCCAAGCCCCAGGACGGCTGGGCGGTTATCGGAGTCGGCATCAACCTCTCCATCGCTCCCGACGAGTTCCCTCCCGACCTCAGAGAGACGGCGATCTCGCTCTTCGGCTCGAGCGAGGCGGGTCGGGGGGAGTCTCGGCGGGAACTCCTCGCGAAAGTGAGCCCGCCGAGACTCCCCCCGACCCGCCTCACCGCAACCAGAGTCCTAAACCGTCACCTCACCCGCTGGGTCGCTGCCGACCCGCAGGAGACGCTTGCCGCCTGGCGCTCGCGCGACGCGCTGCGAGGCCGTCAAATCTCCTGGCAAGATGGCGAAGGCGTCGCCGACGGGATCGAGGACTCCGGCGACCTAGTCGTCGTCGCTGCCGGCGGCGACCGCGTCGTCCTCGGCGCCGGCGAGGTCCACCTCAGGCTCTGAGTCCGGCGCCGAGCCGTTCTCGCCCGCGCCTTTCCTCGCCCGCCGCGCCCTCTGCCTGGCGGGTTTCGCTCCGTTCTCGCCCTCGCCCGGAGCACCACTTTTGCCCTTTTTGCGTTTGCGACGTCGTTTGCCGCCTTTGGGGAAGTTGCGCAGCAGTTCGCGCGCCGTCGCCGAGGGTTTGCGAGCCATCCGCATCCGCGCACCGCGCAGCACCTCCTCCCCTTCCGGGGTGTGCGAGACGGCGCCGGCAAGCAGCGACACCGAGAGGCGGCGGTCCTGTTTGCGCGCCGCGTGGACGAGGCGGCGCGCGTTGCGCCCGTGCGCGCGGCCCGAGGAGTTGACGAGCAGGCCGAGCAGTCGCTTCGTCTCCGGCCAGCGCTGCACGGCGTACTCTTCGTGCAGTTCCGGGGTGTAGGAGGCGAGCCGCCAGACCCACGCCTGCGCCTGGTCGCGGCGGCCGATCCGTTTGTCGACCAGCGCCTGCAGAAGGGTTTTCGTTCCCGCCCGTTTGTCGTCGCGGCTCCAGGTGCCGACGATGTCGATCGCGTCGTCGAAGGCGTCGGCGTCGCGCAGGTCGGCGATCTCGGCCAGCGCTTTCAGCCGCAGCTGCGAGTTGCGGTTGCGCTGCACGCAGGTGAGCAGAAAGCGGCGGCGCAGCTCTTTGGTCTTGTCGTTCTGCAGCATCGAGCGGGCGCGTCGCCAGTTCTGCGGATTGACCCTCGCCCCGGCCAGAGCCGCCCAAGCATGCTGCTCGGGGTAGTCGAGGTTCTCGACCGCGATCCGCCACAACTCGCGTTCGAGCACCTGGGTGCGCCGTTCGGACTCCTCCGAGACGGGGACGATGCGGCGCTCGACCCGTACCCGCCGGCCGCGCCCACGGCGCACCGGACCGACGACGATCGCGCCGCCGCGGTAGACGTCGCGGTCGAGCAGGCTGTGCAGGGTGACGATCGTCTCGTCGTGGGTGGTCGCCGGGTGGACGAAGTCGATCACGAGGCCGGCCTCCTTGCCGGGAGCCCGCCGGGTCACGCGACCCACCCGCTGCTGGTAGATCCGTCGCGAGGCGGTCGGCGCCAGGTGCATGCAGATCGTCGCCCGCGGCGAGTTCCAGCCCTCCGCGAGCAGCATCGCGTTGCAGAGCACGTCGACCTCGCCGCGCTCGAAGCCGGCGAGGATCTCGGCCAGTTCGCGCTTCGGCGTCTCGCCGGAGACGGCGCGGGCGACGATGCCGGCATTCTGCAGCGCTTTGGCGACGTTCTTGGCGTGCTGGACGCCGGCGGTATAGAGGACGCCTGGCGTCTTCGAGAAGCGCGTCTTGTATAGATCGGCGATCGCGACGTTGAAGGGCTCCTGGTCGAGCAGCGCGGCCAGCTCCTCCTGGTCGAAGTCCTGGTCGACCTCGCCTTTGCGCAGCGGCACCTTGGCGATCGTCCGCACCCCCGGCCCGGGCGGGATGCGCATGCAGCGCAGCGGCGCGATCACGCCGCGGCGCGCCGCCTGGGCGAGGTCGAAGCGCGAGGTCTGGGTCGGGAAGAGGTCGGCGACGTGACGGGCGATCAGCGCGCCGGTCGCGGTCATGCCGATGAAGACGGGGCCAGTCCAGGCGCGGATGCAGGCGCTGGTTTTCTCGCCGAGGGCGGTGTGCGCCTCGTCGCAGATCACGATCGAGTAGGCGTCGGAGACTTTCTTGTGGTTGCGGACGAACCACTGGTAGGTCTCGACGGTGACCGGGCCGTCGGGATCGTCGCGGTCGCCGAGCAGCGGCGGACGCAGGCGCTCCTTGTAACCGCGGTCGGAGATCTCGCCGATGAACTGGTCGACCAGGTTGCGGCGGTGGGTGAGGATGAGGACGCCGCCGGTGCGGGTGGCGTCGATGAAGCCGACGGCGGCGACGGTCTTGCCGGCGCCGGTCGCATGCTCGAACCAGAAGCGGCGGGCGGCGCCGGGGTCGTCGGCGGCCTCGGAGACCGCCTCCTCCTCGTCGTCCTCGACCGCCTCTTCCTCCCAATCCTGGGGCTCCTCGTCGGGCGCGAGATCCTCCGGCTCGTCCTCGTCCTCGCCGTCCTCCCCGTCCTCGTCTGAGGCGTCCTTGTCGGCGGCAGGCTCGGCCACGTCGGCGGGAGGGGTGAGCTCGGCGTCGTTGTCGGCCGCCGTCTGCTGCTCGGACATCAGCTCGGTCAGGGTGCCCGAGAGCGCGTCGACCTGATGGGGGTTGAGTTCGGCCCCGTCGCGCAGCTTCGGCGGTTCGTCGGCCAGCAGCCGCTCCAAGCCGAGCAGCAGCGAGAAATCGCGGCGCCACTGGATCGAGGGCTCCTCCCGGCCTTCGTCCAGCTCCTTCACCGCGGCATCCAGGGCGCGGCGGCGAGCCGTTCCGGGCGCGAGCGCCTCGGGCCCCTCGCCGTCGAGCAGCAGCGGCTCGCGGGCAAACGCCGCCGCCCGCTCTATGTCGGCGCCTGAGGGAACTGCCGCTGACGCGGCAACTTCGCTGGTCTTGGCCATGAAGGCTTGTGAGCTTTCGCTCCCGCGGCGACGCTGCGCGTGCCGTCGGGAAGACTTAGACGAGGATGCCGGGAGGTCGGCTCTTCCTTCCCCCCAGCGCACTCGAGCGGCTCGCATACGGCGAACCGGACACGCCTATTGTAAACAGGGAACCCCGATGAATGACTCCAAAGCTCGCACCTGCGCCCTTGCGCTCGTGGTAGCCGTCATGGCGATTGCCGGCTGTGGGTCGTCACAGAGCGGTGACTACGGTGGCACGCATCCCGACTACGCGACCGCGCTGGCCGGATCGCCGCCCCCACTTGCGGCGCTCTACCGTCAGGCCAACCAGCTCCTCCCCGGCGGCAAGGACGCCTACGAAGGGCGGATCGCAGCGCTGCGCGGCCACCCGGCGGTGGTCAACGTCTGGGCTTCATGGTGCGGACCCTGCCGCTTCGAGTTCCCCCACTTCCAACAGGCCGCGGCGGACTTCGGCAAACGGGTCGCCTTCCTCGGCATCGACAGCGAGGACTCCGACGACGCCGCGAGCACCTTCCTCGAAGAGGCCCCGGTTCCCTACCCCAGCTACACCGACCCCGACAAAGACATCGGCGATGCGATCGGCGCTTCGCTCGGCCTCCCCGACACCGCCTTCTACGACCGCCGCGGCAAACTCGTCTACCTCAAACAGGGCCCGTACGACGACGGTGCCGAGCTGCGCGCGGACATCCGGCGCTACGCGCTCGGCGAAAGCGGATAATCGGGACATGGACCTCTTCGTCGTCGTCGCGCTTATCGGGGTCAGCCTGTTGCTGGCCGAGCTGCTGCTCCCCACCGGCGGCGTGTTGGCGGCGCTCGGCGCTGCCGGCCTGATCGCCGGCGGGGTGCTCGCCCTCACCGCCGATGCCGACTCGAGCGCCAGCGACTGGGCGGGCCCGGCGCTGATCACCATCGGCATCCTCTCGATCGTCAGCTTTTACTTCGTCACCCGCAAAGTGCTCGCGGCCCACCGCGAGCAGCCGATCCGCGGCGGCCAGGAGGAGCTGGTCGGCGCCACTGCCGAGGTGCGCACCCCGCCCGACCCGGAGGGGCAGGTGGCGATCGCCGGGGCGATCTGGCGGGCGCGCCGGGTGGGCGACGGGACCCCGCTGCGGCCGGGGGATAGAGTCACAGTCGAGGCGGTCGAAGGACTGACCCTCGTGGTCCGACCTGAGGAAGGAAAAGCCTGATGGCAGCGCTTGTGGTGTTGGCCGTACTGGTGGTCTTCGTGGCGATCGTGCTCGGCTCCTCGGTGCGGGTGTTGCGCGAGTATGAGCGTGGGGTGATCTTCCGCCTCGGCCGGCTGATCGCCCAGAAGGGGCCTGGCCTGATCCTGCTGATCCCGCTGATCGACCGCATGGTCAAGGTCGACCTGCGTACGGTGACGCTCAACATCCCGCCGCAGGAGGTGATCACCCGCGACAACGTCCCCGCCGGCGTCAACGCGGTCGCCTACTTCCGCGTGATCGACTCGCGAAAAGCGATCGTCGAGGTCGAAAACTACCTGCTCGCCACCTCGCAGATCTCGCAGACGGCGCTGCGCTCGGTGCTCGGCAAGGCCGAGTTCGACCAGCTGCTGTCCGAGCGCGAGCGGCTCAACGAGGAGCTGCAGAAGATCATCGACGAGTCGACCGAGCCCTGGGGCGTGAAGGTGACCGCGGTCGAGATCAAGGACGTCGAGATCCCCGAGCAGATGCAGCGGGCGATCGCCCGCCAGGCCGAGGCCGAGCGCGAGCGCCGCGCCAAGATCATCAACTCCGAGGGCGAGTACCAGGCGGCGCAGAAGCTCACCGACGCGGCCGACATCATCAGCACCAACCCTGCTTCGCTGCAGCTGCGCTACCTGCAGACGCTGCTTGAAATCGGCAGCAACCAGAACACGACCGTGGTCTTCCCGCTGCCGATGGACATGCTCGAGCCGTTCATCGGCCGTTCCGATCATGCTGCCGGGGGGAGCAAAGCCAAAGCCCCCAGCCCCCCACCCCCTCCGCCGCCGGCTCAGCCCGACGCCGACGACCTCCCCCCCTCCCGCTCCTGAGCGCGCCCGAGTTCCGCATCGACCAGCTGACCGGGCTGCGAACGATCCTCGCGCCCGGCCGCGCCGACCGGCCGCACGGGTTCAAACGGGCGGACGGCGACGAGAAGGGCGCCGAGGGCTGTCCTTTCTGCGAGGGCCGCGAGGAGAAGACGCCGCCCGAGGTCTACGCCGTGCGCCCCGGCGGGGGCGAGCCCGATACGCCGGGCTGGACGAGTCGCGTGGTGCCGAATCTGTATCCGGCGCTGGGGGATGGCGACGATGCGGGCGCGACGCCGCGCAGCGGCGAAGCCGGGGCCTTCGCCAGCGCCGGCGACCCGCTGCTGGAGTCGCGGCGAGCCGGCGAGCCGGACCTCTTCGCCTCGCGGCCGGCCGTCGGCGACCACGAGGTGATCGTCAACGGGCCCGACCACCTCACCGCGATGGCCGAGCTGAGCGAGGAGCGCTTCCTCGGTGCGATCGCCACCTGGCGGGAGCGGATGCGCGCCCACGGCGACGCCGCCTACGTGCAGCTGGTCGTCAACGAGGGCGCGGGGGCCGGCGCCTCTCTCCCTCATACCCACGCCCAGCTCTACGCGTTGCCCTTCGTCCCGGCGGCGGTGGCCAGGGAGCGCGAGCGCGCCGGCGCCTACAGCGAACGCACCGCCGGCGGCGGGCTGCTCAGCGACGTCCTGGTCGAGGAGGTGCGCCGGCGCGATCGGCTGGTCGCGATCGACGAGGAGGCCGCATTGATATGCCCTTGGGCCTCGCGCTCGCCCTACGAGCTGCGCGTCGTCCCGCGTGGCGCCGCCGCACGCTTCGAGGAGGACACGGTAGGTGCGGCGATGATCCGCACCGCGATGCAGCTCCTCGCCAAGCGCTTCGACGGCCCCCCGGAGCTGAACCTCTGGGTCGCCACGGCGCCGCACGGCGCCGAGCACTTCCACTGGCACGTCGACATCGCCCCCCGCCTGACGATCAAGGCGGGCTTCGAGCTGGGCACCGGCGTTGACATCAACATCTACCCGCCGGAGCGCGCGGCGGCCGACCTGAGGGAGTGCCTCTGATGCCACCGAACCCACGACCGATTCCCCGCTTCATCGCCGACTCGACTCAGGAGGGGATTCCCCACGGACGCTTCGCCGAGCGGCTGGTTGCCGAGTTCCGCACGGCCTGCGAGCAGATCGAGGACCTGCCGGAGGGGACCGAGATTCCGGAGCAGGTCGATTGGTTCCCGGAGCGGGCCTGGGGCGGCCGGGTCTGGGTGCCCGCGACCGCGCGGACCGAGGGGCCGGAGGGCACGCTGGAGCTGTTCGGCCACGTCTCTTACGAGCTACCCGAGGGCGGCGAGCCGGACGCCTTCCGCGCCACCGCCGACTTCACCGACGTGCTCGCGGAGAACAACCCGGACTGGCGGATCGACGTCAACGACGACGTGATCGGCCAGTGGCGTGGGGAGAACGGCCGCGCCGGGGCCGTCACCCTCGTCTGGGGCCGCCCCCTCGTCCGCGGCGCCGTCGCCGCCAGCGCCGAGCTGGAGACGGAGACGGTCGACCAGGAAGTCGTCTCCGACGAACGCTTCACTTTGATCGCGCTCGATGCCCTGAAGGGCTACGGGGACGACGTCTTCCTCGAGGTCAAGCTCTGGAGCCGCCGCGCCCAGGAGCTCGCCAGCGAGAGCCTCTACGCCTGAGGGTGTCTGACCGGCGCATATCTGCGTCCTCGGTCGCCGTGCAAAAGCACGCCACGCTCCCTGCGTCCTTGATCTGCTTGATCAGACACCCTCAGGCGGCGCGGCCGAATCGCCGAGAGCCTCGCGCAGCTCCCGCATCTGCGCTTGCAGTTCGGTCAGCTCCCGCTCAAGACGCTCGAGCCGGTCCTCAGGTGCGCTCGTCGCTTCGGGCGGCGGCTCGTCGGTCGAGGGCGGCTCATCTCCCCCGCCCAGGAGCTGCTCGTAGCGCTCCTCCTTCTGACCGGGCCGGCGCTCGAGACGGGCGACGTGGCCGCCCGCAATCAGCTTCTCCAGCGTCTCGTGCACCGCAGCGAGGTCGTCGAAGCGATGCAGGCGATCTACCCGCTGCTTCAGCTCCCCCGGCGTCTGGATGCCGCGCAGCATCAGCACCGCGAGCAGCGACAGCTCGGCATCATCGAGACCCAGCGCTTCGCCCAGCAGGTGCCGGTACTCGCGCGCGACTGCCGGCGCCGCTGGCCAGCCGCGTCCATCCCCGCAAAGCGAGGTGCCGCAGCGCCTCGATCACGGTCGCCTCGTCGTAATCGACAACGGGGTCCCGATTCGTCGCCTGATTGCAGGCGAGCCGCAGCGCGTTCAGCGAGAGGGGATAGGCATCGGGCGTGGTCCGCTGCTTCTCCAGCAAGCAGCCGACCACCCGGATCTCAACGGCATCGGGCTCCATGGGCGCATGCTATTTCGTCGTGCAGGCGCCGCTACGATCCTTCTCAGGATGAAGCGAAACGAAAATACCGCCGCGGAGATTGCCGAGGCAGTGCGTGTGAGACGACTGCGCGAAGACGCTCAGCGGCCGATCAGCGTGAACCTTGCCGAGACGATCGCCCTTAGCCACGCATTACTGAAGATGGCCGACGCCGCGCAGCGACGATGACGTCCGCCGCATTCGACGAGATCCTGCGGAGGCTGGTAGCGGCTGGGGCTAGGTTCGTGGTGATCGGCGGGCTCGCCCTCGGGGCGCGAGGCGTCGTGCGGGCCACTAAGGGCATCGACATCGTCGTCGCGCCCGACCCCGAAAACCTCAAACTCGTGGCGGAGGTTGCGGTCGCAGCCGGCGGGCACGTTCAAAGAGGAGAAGCGCTGCTCGGTACCCCCTTCTCGATCGCGGCGGAGCTGGCAAGTGGCGAACAGATGGCGATCGACACGGACCTTGGTCGTCTCGACATCGTGCAGGGCTTGGAGGGCATCCCAAGTTTCGACGAGCTCCGCTCACGTGCCCGAGGCCGAAGTGCTGGGAGTCAATGTGGCGGTCTGTTCGGTGGAGGATCTCCGTGCGATGAAGCAAGCCGCCGGGCGCGGCCAAGATCTCGTCGACTTAGAGAACCTCGATGCGGCCGAAGTTGACCCAAGCGGAGGACCATGACCAGGCTCTACTCTGTCGAAATCCGGCCCCGATAGCTCAGCTGGATAGAGCGACTCCCTCCTAAGCCAGTCGGAGGAAATGCGGGTTTTCGGCTCTGCACAGCGGTCTGTGTGGTGCCTTGTGCGATCACGGATTCCAGTCGATTGCCGTGGTTCTATCCCGGTTTGGCAGCCAGAACGCCCCGCTGCCCAATGGATTGCATCGTCCGCAGGATGCTCCGCTACCGTGTCGGCCATGGTTTCTCGCGACCTGATCGACCAAGCAGGGAAGCTGCTGGCGGAGACCGCCGGCGCGGAGTCGAAGGTGATCCTCTTTGGCTCCCACGCACGCGGAGAGGCGAGAGCGGATAGCGACGTTGACTTTCTCGTCATCGAGCCTGTTGTGGAGAACCGCCTCGAGGAGTGGGAGCGTCTGCGGCGCACTCTCAGAGACTTCCCAGCGCCAGTTGACATAGTCGTCCTCGACGAGAAGCGCGCCGAGAGGCGCGCAAAGGTGCCAGGAACGATGGTCCATCACGCGTTGCGCGACGGTCGCGTCCTTGGCCACGCCTGAGCAGATCGAAGTCGCGGAGTCCCTCGCTCGGCTCGCGGGAATCGACCTTGCGACTGCTGAGAAGCTGGCCCCCGATCCGGAGATGGATGACCGCCCCGTGGGCTTTCACACGCAACAGGCCGTCGAGAAGGCCGTGAAGGTTGCCCTAATGCTGGAGGGCATCGACTTTCCAAAGACGCATGACCTCGAATATCTGATCATGCTGGCCGGTAAGCACTCGATCGGCATGGAGCCGGAGCTTGAGGCGGCGTCCTGGCTGACTCCCTGGGCCGCAGAATTCCGGTACGACGACGCCCCGATCGAGACCTTGGATCGCAAACGAGCAATCGCCACCGCCAACACAGCGGTCAACTGGTGCCGAGAGCAGATTGATGAGGCGCGGGAATGAGACAATCCTCCAATCCAGCCCCGATAGCTCAGCTGGATAGAGCGACTCCCTCCTAAGCGACGTTGAGGAGTCGGGGTTATTGGCTTCGCAGAGCGGAAAGTGACGCGACGCTCACCCTCGCGGATTCGACTCGATTACGCACGATTGATGTCGATTTGGGCAGCGGAAGTCTTTCGCTGCCCATTCACCCCGTAATCGGGGACTCAGACAACGGAATTCGACTGCAGAAGCCCTAGATTGTCCGGCCGTGCAGGAGATGCTCCGACAACCGCCCTGGCGTCTGCCATCATTTCCAGGATGGAGTTGCATGCCCACGTCAAGCTCAGTGGTGATCGGAGCGGCGAGTACCTCGTCACCGAGGAGCGCCCAGACGGATCGCTCACTTTGGTGCCGGATACGTCGTTCGAGGCAATCCGCAAGCGCCTCGGCACCGAACCGGCGACCCTGGCTGAGTTCGAAACCGATCACGGCCCAGTGCAGCCCCCCGACGGCGAGGGGTAGCCATGAGTGGCAAGCGGGCGGGTCGAGCGACCGCGCTTTTTGACGACGCGGCGTTCGCCGAGGACTTGAACCGTGCCAGCGATACCGGCCGCCAGGTCGCCCTCGCCACCAGGAGCAAGTACGAACAGAACGGCGTGCCCGTCGATCACCTTCTCGCCTGCGACGAGGAAGGCGCTGACGGAACACAACTCTCGCATTGCGTCAAGGTCTACCTGCCGCGTCCCGACGGCAAGTTCGGCATGGTCTTCCGAATCGAGCGCCACGAGGGACGATCACTACTCGCCTACGCAGCCTTCGGGATTCGCCACCATCCGCGCGACTCGCACGCCCCCACTGTCTACCAAATCGCCCACGACAGGCTCCAGATCTAGCACCACATCGACTCGGCTACCTGAGCGACAACGTCCGCAACCGGGCCCGATAGCTCCGCTGGATAGGGCGACTTCTCTGATCAGCATTGTCTTGCTTTTATGGCTGCACAGAGTTTCCTCGTCAGACAACTGGGCTTCTACTCAGAGTCCTCATCCTGTTGGTCATTTTCGGCTTCCTCATCCTCTGCGGGGTGTGGTCGGCGGGGATTCTCTCTTCTAGGAGATCTACAGCCTTCTCCGTAAAGGCTTCGACCTGCTCTAGCGCCCCAGAAATCTGGTCAAGGGCCGTAATGGCCCGCCCAGTGCCGCGCGCCATGTCTCGACTGATTCCGCTGAGTTCCACAAGTATTGCCCGGAACCCACCGAGTGCTCCCAAACCCTCCTTGGTCGCGGCACCCAACCCGGCAAGAGAGTCCCGAGTTGAGATCGCTTCATCAATATCCACGTCATCTTGATCCGCTAGCCAAGCCGTAAATATGAGACCAGCGTTGATTAGCTGATCAATATCGGCAGCTAGCTGTGGGCCTTCGGCATTCAGTTCTGCTGCGTATTGGTCAAGTGCCTCTCCCAGCTCTCCAGCGACTCGATGGGCGCTAGCAACCACACCTGGGCCTCCGGCGGCTTGGATGTCAGTCACCTCTTGAGTCTTGGCTTGAAAGTGCTCGCCTATCTTTTGCGTGCTCTCCCCAATGGCCTGCATTCGCGTCGTAATATGCGTGTTCGCACTTTCGATCGCCAGGATTGCATCGAGATAGCCATCGGCTGCATTCTCCTCAGGTCCACTAGAACTTTCATCCTGAGCCTCCTCGGATGAGTGGGCAGAAGGCTCCGCAGCCGTCGAAGTTGGCGCCAAGGTGCTCCCACTCGCAGTGGGCAAGTCGGGCAAAAAATCAATAACTGGGCTACCGAAGTCAATCCCTCCGTCCTGATGCGCCTTCGCTATTGCTTCGAGCTGCTCACTAAGTTCGCTGGCGGCATCGAACTGCGTCGAGTATCGGATAACTCGATAGGCACGCAGATCGAAGGGAACTTCGTCCATCGACTGGGTGATCAACACAGTATTTCTCCGAAGCGCGTGGCTTACACCCAACTCATATAGAACATTGGGGTTGCGCGACGTTAGCTCTGCCACGACCAGATCTGCGCCCGCTATCCCCCTAACCACGTCTTTCAAAACGTTCTGCTGATCAAGGTCGCTATCAGCTCGTTTGACTCGATACCCCACCCGCTCAAGTGCAGGCACAATGAGTTGGTCATACACGCTTTGAAACTCGGGATCGAACGGCATTACTACAAACGCGCGGAGTTCTAGATCGGCCTCGGCCATGTGCGGAGGTGTATACCGGTGTAAGCGACCGAGACTGCTTACCACGCAGAAAACCGAGGTAAATGGGAAATAATTTCTATTCGGCGTCTATAGGACGCCACGTAAATCTGCTCGCTTCCGATTTCGGCGCGCTCCTGCCCAGCTTGCTCTCGGAGCGATTGCCATCCCCAGGATTCATGTCTCGGCCTCAAATGTGTCGGCCACCCTGGTCAACTCGACCATCGAGACATCGAGCGCCGCAGCTACTGCCCTGACGGTCGCCCACGTCGGATTGGAGTGGCCACGTTCGATCATTGAGAGGTGGCCGACGGTGACGCCTGCGGCGTGGGCTAGGGCTTCCTGGGTCATGCCGCGTTTGTCGCGCAGCTGACGGATTGCTTTGCCTAAGGCGGGCTGGGGCTGGTCTGAGCGGCGCATCCTTCTCGGCACCGTCTCAAACGCAGGCGTCTTGATCCACCTGTCTCAACACTTGTGTTTTAGCGGAAGCTGAGGTAGCCTCGGATTCCGACAAGAAAGTGCCCCCGCGCTGGTGGAACAGCCGGGGGCGTGGCACAGGAAAGGAGTGCTTTCCCATGCAAGACCAGCCTAGTGATGCGGGCACTGAGAACGTCCCGCCCACCGCCGCCGAAGACATCCGCGATCAGGGCGTAGTCCTGATCCACGTCTTGGCGGTTCACCCGAGCCATCTGATCGTTCCCGAGCTGGTGCGGGAGATCACCGCAGGAGTTTCGGAGTTCGCCGAAGACGACCGGATGGAGAGAGCGGTTCGCGATCTGACCGGCCTGGGGCTGCTGCGCTGCCCCGGCGGTGTCGTCATGCCCACCAGGGCGGCGATTCGCTTCAACGAGCTTCTGGGGGGCTGAGAGATGGCCTCCGAGGAGTGCGCCGCGCGGTTCGCCGCGAACCTCCGGCGCTGCCGTGAACGGGCCGATCTTTCCCAGGAAGGGCTTGCGGCGCTTGCCTCGATGCACCGGACGGCGATCGGGCTCTTGGAGAAGGGAGCGCGGATGCCCCGGATCGACACGTTGGTCAAGTTGGCCACGGCGCTTGAGATCGAGCCGAGCGTCCTGATGGACGGCATTGCCTGGACGCCCGGCGACGCGCAGCCGGGGCGATTCTCAATCGCCCCATCCAATGAGATGAAGCCAAAGGAGCAATAGGCAAAGCCAATCCATCCATCTCTCAATCACACAGGCACAAGCCAATCCAGTAGCCCCACCAGGATCAGCTCAATCCAATGGCGCAAACAAAGGCCCCAACAGCAGACCCCTCACGCCCTATCACTGCCCCCAGAAGCCCCAACGCCACAGCACGACACACTGGGAACCGAACAGAGGTTCGGGATCTGGACGAATGTTCGCGATGCAATCGAGGCGCTTTCGCGACAACCAATGCGATGGCATCCGCACGCATCAAGCTCGACCCGCCAACCGTCGAAGCGATTGCTCGCCGCGTCGTGGAGATCCTTGAACAACGCGGCTTGCAGAGTCGGAAGCTGGTTGACGCCGCCGAGCTGGCGCGGCGCTTTGGCATCGAGCGCTCCTGGATTTACTCGCACGCGATCGAGCTGGGCGCGGTCAAGCTGGGCAGCGGGCCCAAACCACGGCTTCGCTTCGACCCGCAGATCGCGGCGCGCGTACTGCGGAAGGCCAGTGAGGGAACGGCGGCCGATCCGCCCGCCCGCTCGGGTAAGCGGGCGGACCGGCCTTCAGCTGGCGGAGGGAGCGAGGTGCGGCTGCTTCCGATCCGTGGCGAGGGGGAGGACGAGCCGCCGCCCGCGGCTTAGGTAGCCATGCCTCGCCGGGCTACGGGACAGGTGGTTGAGCCGACCGACGGGCGCAGCGGGGCGATTCGGTTTCGCGCCTACGGCAAGCGGCGCTACGTTGCACTCGGTACCGCCGAGGAGGGCTGGAACCGCAAACGAGCTGAAGCGGAGCTGCGGCACGTCCTGGCGGACGTGGAACGCGGGCTGTGGAGGCCGTACGAACCCGCGAAGGCGCCGCTGGTGGCAGAGGCGCCGACCTTCCACGAGTTCGCTTCCGAGTGGTTGGAAGGGCGCGAGCCTGAGCTTCAGCCGAAGACCGTCAAGAGCTATCGCTGGCTGCTGAGCGGGCACCTGCTGGCGCACTTCGCACAGCTGCATCTGGATCAGATCGGCCCCGAGCACGTCGACCGCTACAAGCGGCCAAGCTGCGTGAGGGAGCGCTGGGGCCAAACCAGATCAACAAGTCGATTGGACTGCTGGCGATGATCCTCGACGCCGCCGGCGACTATGGCCACGTCGATCCGGCGCGCAACGTCGCACGGGGTCGGCGACGGCGCGTCAAGCGCACGGTTCCGAGGCGGCCGACGATCGAGCCGGAGCAGCTGTCGTTGCTGCTCGAGGCGGCGGGAAAGCTGCGGCCATGGTCGCGATCATGGCTGGGGCGGGTCTGCGCAATGGCGAGGCGTGCGCGCTCGACTGGTCCGACTTCGACCCAGCCAGCGGCACGCTGCGGATAGCCGCGTCGAAGACGGAGGCCGGGGTGCGTCAGGTTGATCTGCCCGACGCCCTGCGTCGCGAGCTGACCGAGCTCAAGCTGCGTACCAGGCGCGGCGTCGAGGGGCCGATGTTCCGCAACCGCAACGGGCAGCGACAGAGCGTCAGCAATGTTGAGCGACGCTTCAAGACGGTGATCCGTCGTACCAGCCGGAGACTGGCGGAGATCAGCATGCAGCCGATAGACGAAGCTGCCACGCCGCACTCGCTGCGCCGTCTCTATGCCAGTCTGCGCTTCGCCCTGGGAGACGATCCGGTGTACGTGGCGGCCCAGCTCGGGCACACCGAGCCCGGCTTCTCGATGAAGGTCTACGCTAGTGCTGTGCGTCGTCGCGAAAGGCTGATCGGTGCGGCGCTTCGCGAGTTCGATGCAGCCCTCGAATGGGCAGCAATGGGCAGCGGAGAGCCGATACACGCCGACTCTGACCTGACTGCGAACGACGGGCAATCGCCGGGAACGGCTCAGCAGAGCCTCTTCGCGGCATCCGGCCCCGATAGCTCAGCTGGATAGAGCGACTCCCTCCTAAGGAGTAGGCCGCTGGTTCGAATCCAGCTCGGGGCACTGGCAAGGAAGTTTGGTACTGACGGAGATGGCTATTAGTACTTCTTAGGTTTCGCACTGTTAAGCATCCGCAAAACCAGTTCAGGCTGCTTGCTTCCCGTCATATTAAAGAGAGAGTAAGGTCTTCAGGGCGGCGGCAGGATGGAACATCGCCGCCTGTGCTCTCCATCGGGGGTGGGGGGACTCCAAAACCCAACTCAGGGAGGCGTACACCCGATGATGAAAGTCATCCGCAGGAACCTCACCCCACCAACCGCTCTCGCGGTCATCGCCCTCGTCTTTGCGATGTGCGGCGGAGCGCTTGCAGCTAAGAGCTCGACGACGGCCGATGCTTCGAAGAGCAACCGGGGTCCCAAAGGCCCGCGAGGCAAACAGGGCCCACCAGGACTCGCGGGGCCGCAGGGCCTCAAGGGCGATACCGGTGAGCGTGGTGAGCGTGGTGCCACCGGTCCGCAAGGTCCGAAGGGCGATACCGGCAGCCCCTGGACGGCTGGTGGCTTCCTTCCGAGCGGAGCAACCGTAGGCGGCACCTGGTTTGCCGGGATCGGACCCGAAATCGCTGCAGGCAAAGGCCCCGGCGCCGCCTCGATCTCGTTCGGGCTTCCGCTGAAAGGCCTGCCGACGATCAAAATCGTCAAAAAAAACCAGGAAGGCACAGAACACGCCACCGAATGCCCCGGCAGCGTGATCTTCCCCAAAGCGGCGAAAGGCTTCCTCTGCCTATATACGGCCGAAGAAGCTGCCGGCATGGCGCTGCAGTCGGCCACGCCTTCGCCCTTCGGTGCGCTCCTGACGTACACCGGCACTCCCGCCACGGGCAGTGCAGGCGTCTGGGCGGTAACCGGCCCGTAGGGATCGAGGAGGATTCGCCCGCACGGCATTCGGGGTGCCGTGCGGGTGGGTCCGACGCCCGATGAAGATTCCACTCACAGCACTTCTGCTCGCGGTGGCCTCGATCGCCACCGACTTCGCGCCTACTGCCCACGCGAGCACCGGGTACGAGTTGTCCACCTCGAAACCCTCCCGCGCCCTCCCGGGCCCACAGCGGGGGCTCGCGGTCGACCAGGCCAGCCACGACATATATGTCGCAATCCCCAGCACGAACCCGAATGCCGCAATACCGGGCCAGATCAATCGCTTCAACAGCGACCTGACGGCAGATGGCGTCTTCGCCCAAGAAGGTGGCTTCTACACCGGCGTTGCCGTCAATCCGCTCACCCAGGGCTTCTACGCGGCACAGATAAAAGTCGACACACCCTTCGGCTCTTTCGGCACCCCGCGGATGGACCTGTTCTCATCCTCCGGGGCGAGCACCGGGTCCTTTGCCCTGCTCGACGCCGAATCGCTTCCCCCCATCGCCACCGACTCAGCCGGTCGGGTCTTCTATCCATATACCGATGGGGGAGCCATACAGATCTTCAACTCGGCCGGGACGCTTCAGGAAACGATCACCTGCAGCGGCTGCCCGGGCGGGTCCTTCGGCGAGCCTGTCAGCGTCGCGACCGACTCGGCAAACAATCTCTATGTGGCCGACATCTCTCCCGATCGCGTCATCAAGCTGTCCCCCTCCGGCGGCTCGTACGTATTCGCATCCGTCATCCAGAGCGGTCGCGGCGCCACGGCCGTCGGCGTCGACCCCTCCACCGGTGACGTGCTGGTGGGAGATCTGATGAGCGGGAGGAGGTACCACATCGTCGCCTACAACTCCTCCGGAGCTCAATTCGACGACTTCGGCGTCGACATCTTCCCCGAAATGCCTTCCGAACGAACGGCCCAGCTGACGCCCCAGATGGCGGTCGACGGAACGACGCACAAGCTGTACGTGGGCGGGGCCGAAAGCTTCTTCATCTTCGAAAAGGGCACGATCCAGCCGCCCAGCGCGGTGATCCTAGCCACCACGAGCACTGGACAGCTGACGACGACGCTTAACGCGAGCGTGAACGCGAACGGACACGCGGCCCTCAGCTGCAAATTCGAACTCACCGCGAGCTCCGACGTCGGCTTCGCCAGCGCCACCAGCTTGCCTTGCCCGGCAAACCCCGAAGGCTCGAGCGCCACAGCTCTCAAAGCCAACGCCACGGGCCTGTCGCCTGAATCCTCCTACCGATACAGGGTCACAGCGACCAGCAACGCGGGCTCGGTCACCAGCGCAAGCGAAGTCTTCCAAACTCTCCCCGAACTTCCGCCGACAGTGACGGCCGAACCACCCCAGGGGGTGACCGAAACAGCCGCCACCATCCAAGGAAAGGTCAATCCCCACGGAGGTACTGTCTCGAACTGTCAATTCGAGTTCGGAACGACGGTCGCCTACGGCACGACTTCCTCCTGCTCGAGCACCCCACCGCCTGCTTCCACCGGCGTAGTGGTGAGTCGGAAAGTATCGACCCTCGTGGCCGGAACGGCTTATCACTACCGACTGGTGGTCACGACGAACGCCGGCACGGTCAAAGGAAGCGACGTCGAATTCACAACCTCCGGCAAACCATCCGGGCCAAACCCGGCTCCGCCGACAACCCCTTCAGCCCCCCCGGCCCCACCCGTAACCACGCCGCCGCCGAGCGAAGGCCCGATCACCACCCCACGCCGCCCATCGCCCTGCAGGAAAGGCTTCCACAGAAGAAAGATCCGCGGCAAGGTGAGGTGCGTGAAGAAAGTGAAGCGCCACCACAAGCACCGCACTCACCGTTAGTTACCCTTTCGCCCGAGTGGATCGGGCGAGGGCCGGTCACCTACCCGGCGATTGCTGCCCCCGCTTGTGCTTGCGCTTGCCACCGCAATCGGGCTTCATCACAGGATTGGCCTTCGATTCCTTGCCGTTCTGCCCGGTGTAGTCGACGTTGGCCTTGGAGGCAGCCCCGCAGAGGTTTCTGCTGTTGACGATCAGGCCCTTCTTGCCGCCCTGCATCCTCAAGACGACTTTGGAGAGCGGTGCGTCGGGGAGGTCTTCGAGGCTTGCCCTGATCCCTCCCTTTGCGGAGTCGATCCTGGTCGCTACCTCGATGTCGACCAGGCCATGCAGGTCAAAGACGAGGTCCGGGAGCTTGTGGCTCGAGGAGCGCAGCCAGACCGGCCCTTCAAGCGGGTCGTCGAGCAAAGGGGTCCAGGCTTTGATCGAGCCGTACTGAGCCGCCGCAGGACAGGCTTTGGCGGCGAACTGCACTCGGGTGCAGATCGTCCTGATGTGGGCTTGATCCAAAAAGGCAGACCTCGGCAGTCGCACCACAAGGCCTTTGACGTTTGCGTCTTTGGCCCTTGGCTTGTAGTTAGCGATCAGCCCCGGATGACCGCCTCGCTTGGTGCCGCCTTTCAGGTTCAGGGAAAGAGACGGCTCGAAGCCGAGGTTGAGACAGTTGGCCGCCTGATAGCGACTTGCAAGCGCCGCGGGAACGTCATCGGCCGGGCTGAAGACGTCGACGTTCGAGCCGAACAGAGTCGCTTTGGCGCTCGATTCGTCACAGCTCGTCGGATTGAGCGTGAAGTTGGGTCGATCGACGTAGACCCTCAGGTCCCTCAGCTTCAAGACGATCCCCTTGAGGATGTGGGGGATCGGGTCCGAGTTGGCGCCGTCTACTTCCACTTCGGCGGTCCTCGGATTCAACGTCAGGGCCAGCTGCACGACGACGGTTCCGGCATCGAAGGGACCGGCGATGGCCGGCGTTATCGAGATCACGCTGAGGGGATCGCCGCGGTAGGGACCTCCCAGGTAGATCTGGCCTCCTACGTAGGTCAGGGCCCCTCCCACTCCCGCTCCAGCCAAGGTATGGCCGATCAGAGAGTTTGCGGGACAGCTGGGAGAGGCTTTCTCCTGACGTCCGGTCTTCGACCTGGCGACAGCAA
Source organism: uncultured Solirubrobacterales bacterium (assembly GCA_963716735.1). GTDB lineage: Bacteria > Actinomycetota > Thermoleophilia > Solirubrobacterales > 70-9 > VRUE01. The sequence continues at coordinate 1,943,444 of OY970321.1, read as the reverse complement.
TTGCGGAGTCCGGGCATTTGCCGACTCCTTGCAGCGAGCCGAGCTCTCCGGGGGGCAGGATCGAGGAGAACTTGGTCACGTCCTGTTCTCCGTCTTGCCTGATCAGGCGCATGTTGAAGGGAGAGAAGGCGCCAGCGTCGTTGTTCATCGCACCGGCTTCGAAGTGGGGGTGGAAGGGCGGCACGCCTCCCGGTGGGCAGGGTCCTCCGCCAACTCCCGAGGTGACCTCGAAGGACGAGGTCGTGGTGAGGACCTGGTCCGGGTTCGCCCAGGGGGTGAATTCGGCCTTGGTCTCGTAGGTCCCGCAGGCAGCGGGAGTCACCAGCGGCGCTCTTGCGCCTTCTTTGAAGTGGAAGACGAAGTGGCCGATCGGGATCTGAGCGTTGTCTTCGAGCGTCGTCACCAGCTGGCCGGTCTTCGGATCGGGTTCGATCTTCAGCGGCTCTTTGACCAGCACGCCCAAGGTCGGGTTCTTGACCACCATGTAGAGGGCTATGAGGGAATCGAAGGGGTTCTCGGCTCCGGGTCCGGTGGTCGCCGGGTCGTCCTGTTGGGCGAGGAAGACAGAGCCGTCGATCGATTCTTCGACCAGCGGGGTCTCCGCGTGCAGCGTTCCCAGCTTCGACGCATTCGGACAGCCTTCTCCCGGAGCCGAGTTCAGTGTCTCGCGCTTTAGGTCGGCCGGCGTGCAGACGTCGAGGCCTTCTCCCACCGAGGGGTTGATCGTCATCCCCTGGGGCAGGGTGATCCTGGCGTCCTTGATGTCTGACTGGGCGAGCCCGGTGGGGTTGGTCAGACCTTCGTCGTGGACGTCGACCGTAAAGTCAAGGCCAGTGCCCGTCTCACCCTGAGAGGTGGTCGCCTTGGACTCGATTGCCGGGCTGAAGCCGAGCTTGGAGCAGCCGGTCATTCCCTGGGGGTTGGGCGGTTCTGCATCGTCGTGGGTCAGAATCGAGCCTTTGAACGGCTGGCCGGTCGGGTTCTGCCAGGAGACCGCTTCATAGCCCACAGGGAGCGGGCCCTCGCAGGCCCTCGGTAGGGTGAGGAAGGGCGCTTCGGGGGCGTTGGTCGGGCAGATGCCTTTGGACTTGAACTGACTGCTTTGGTCGCTGCTGAGGATATCCAGGCAGCGGCCCCGGAAGGGGTCGTGGGCGTGATCGGCGGGAACGCCCCACAGTTGCATGGTGCCGCCGTAGACCTCGACCGCCTGGGAGATGTTGATCAGCCCTCCAACGATGTTGTAAGGAGAGTCCTGGCCGAGACGAACCTCGACCGTCACCGGCACCTGGTAGGCGTAGAAACCGAGCTTGACTGCCACCCCCGGCGGGGGGGTGAGATTGTAGACGGGGCTGAGGAGGACGCCGTCGGGCGTGATGACCCTGGCAATGGTCACCCCTACGGCGGTCGAGTTGGGACAGTCGTTGTAGCCGTCCGTGCCCAGATTGAGGAAGTCCGCGGTGGCGCAGTGTGGCGTCGCTATCGGGCTTCCAGTGAACCCCGGCGGCAGCTTTGAGAGCAGGGTCTTCAGCTGACCGTCGGGAACCTCGCCGTATTTGGGGTCGATCGTGGTTTTGAGGTTGAAACCGACGTTCACCGCAAAGGGGTGGGAGCCGGCCTGGGTGGCGGGAGAGCCGTCTTCGTTTTCGAAGGTGAGGTCGAAGTCGTTGATCCCGAAGTCGGCCTGGGCTGCCGGGGTGGCCAGCAGCGCAAAGAGGAACGCGGTAAGGAGTACTGAGCTGAGGCGCTTCATCGACTTGCCCCCCGGTTGTGATTGGCGTCTCGCTTGGCATGGCGTTTGCTCGCCTTGCGTTTCTTCGCCACGCAGCGACCTTTACGCGCGACCTTGCCCTTGCGACAGCGCGGAGCCGGCTTGGGATTCCCGGCGCCTTTGAAGGAAGCGGAGGCCGGAGTCGGGTCGTTCGGCGGAGGTGGTGCGAACTGACACGCTTCGCCCTGACAGGGACCGGGCGACTCGGGTGCCCCGGGCAGGCCGCCGTTTACCCTGGCGTCATAGATGTCGATCAGGCCCGGGTCCTGGGGCAGGAGGCTGGTGGTGGTGGTGAAGAAGACGTCATCGCCGTCCTCGCTGGCGTCGAGGAAACTGGAGTCGCTGGGACTCTGCCCCGACGAGATCAGACTGAGGCAGCCGCCGGAGCCCTCGACGTAGAGCTCGGCTCCCTTCCCTTCGCAGTCTTTGGATCCGCTTGCCGCCTCCCACTCATAGACGTCCATCTTGCCGTTGGTGTCACGCGGCAAAAGCGCGTCATAGCTGTCGAAGAAGAGGCGCCGCCCGTCGGTGGAGAGGACGCGCGGGAATTGGAGCATGAACTGCGGCGGGGGGATCATCGCCGCCGTCGGCGAAACCCCTGGGAAGTTGCCGTTCCCCTTCACCTCCTGCCCCCGCGGCTGCGCTCCGCTCGGGTTGCACGAGACGCAGAGCGGCCCCGCCGCCCCGGCCTCATAGAGGTAGACCTCGGCATCGGCTTTACCCGTCACCTGGTCGGTGTTGTCATAGCCGGTCAGGCTCTCGCTCGAGACGAAGGCGAGGTGACTGCCGTCGGGGCTGACCGTGCCGACGTGGTAGAACGGCATCGAGGAGGTGTTGGAGAAGGCTGCGGAGCCTGCGCCAATATGCACTACATCGACCGGGGAGAGCGTCGCGATGAAGGTCTTGATCCCTTCATGGTCGAGATAGAGATTTGGCTTGCCCGAGGTGGCGCCAGCGGTTTCCGGCAAGACTTCTTCGGAGACGAAGTAGACGTGGGAGAGGTTCTCGCTTGCCCCGAGCAGGCCGGTGAGGAAGGTTTCTTCGACTTCTGGCTGGCCGACCTTTTTGGCGATCAGGGTCGATTCCCCCGAGGCCAGGTCGAACAGGTAGAGGTTGCCGGCCTGTACACCCTTGACCACCTCGAAGAGCGCCCTTTCACCGTCGCGGCTGGCGCCGAGGAACTCGGCGGCTTTGCTCGACTCGGTCCCCGAGACCTCTACCGTGCAGGCTTTGTCTGCTTCGGTGCATTTGCCGCCGCTGAGCTCGCTCTGCTCCTCGCCTGGGTTCAGGCGCAGGTAGACCTTGCCCAGCCTCATGTTCACATCGCCCGTAAAGTCGGTCCAGTAGACGCGGCGCCCGTCGGCTGAGATCGCGTTGACGACGCTCGCCTGACGACCCTGGTCGGGAAGAAAGGGCTCGTGGCCAGTCCCGCCCGAGCACTGGGCCCCACTCGTCGTTCCATTCGGCAAGACGCAGACCAGATGCAGCTCCCCCTCGCTCGCGTAGTAGGTCTGCCAGACACCGCTTGCCGCGTCTGGGGTCAGCTTGTCGCGGACCCGGAAGATCGCCTCTTTGCCGTCCGCCGAAGCGCCCTGGAATTCGATGTTGAAGGAGGTGAATCCGACGGTCGGCTCGGCCCCGTTCAGCGATTCATATCCCCCGGCGCCGCAGTTGTCACGCCGATAGATGTCGCGGTAGCCAGGCGGCGCACCAGGCGCGGGCACGGGTTCGGCCGCCGAGATGAGCCAGCCGTTGCACAAATCGCCCGAGAAGTAGCTGTAGGCGTTGTCCAGGCTGGTGACCGTGCCGGCCGCGTGGGCCTGGGGCGGGTTGATCGACTTGCTCGCCCAGCCGACGCCGTTCTTGCGCTCGGCCATGTATTGCATCGTGTAGGCGCCGGCTTCGGCGCCGGCGAAGGCGCGGTAGGAGGAGTAGGTGAACTTCTCGCCGTCGGTCGAGCTCTGGTCGAGGCTGGTGGTGTATTCGAGGCCGTTGACCAGCGCCTTGATGTCGCCGTTGTTTTTCTCGATCGGGCTGACCATCTCGTGGGCGCGGCAATCGGGCAGCGACGCCGAGAGGCCGGTGCGGAAGGCCTGGTTGGGACAATCGACCTTGAACGGAGCTGCGGCGGGGTAGGTGGTGAAGCTGCTTTCCTCGCCGTCGATTCCGACTTTGCCGCCGATTCCGCGCACCGGGCCACCGCCTGAGCTCTCCGCGACGAAGCGGTAATGGTAGGTGGTGCCCGGTTTCAGCCCTTCGAGGAAGACGCCGGCGCTCTTCACCGTGTCGCCGGTCGGCTTGGTGCTCAGGATCGCTCCCGGCGGCAGGGGCTTCAGCGTTTCGCACCCTCCTTCGGAGCATTTGCCGGTTCCGTACTCGATATAGAAGCGCGTGTTGATCCAGAAGTGCGGGTTGATTTCGGCCCCGAGCACGGCGCCGCCGCGATCGACCGAGGTGGCGTACTGGGCGCTGATCGTCGGTGGCACTTTGGGCGGCGCTTCGAATATCACCGGCCCGGGGCCGAAGAGGCGGATGAAGCTGGCGAGAAAACCTGACCCGACTTCGTTCGTGGTGTAAGAGACGTAGAGGTCGCCAGCCGCGTTGGTACCAAGACCCCCCGACCCGGCGCGCGCAAACGGATTACTGGGCGGCGGCGACGCTTTGCAGCAGATCGGCGGGGAGAGTGGTTTGCCGCTGGAGTCGTACTGGACCACGATGGGTTCGTTCCCATTTGGTCCCTGCGCATAGAGGTTGCCGATGGGATCGGTGGCAAAGAAATTCCCACCGGCTAGTTTGATGATCTCGGTTCCACTAGTCGAGTCGAGCTTGCGAACTCCTCCTCCTCCTCCTGCGTAGGTCGCGTAAAGGTCTTTGCTCACTGGGTCGAAGGCGAGGTACAGCACCTGCCGGCCCGGGACCGGGATCGAGGCTTCGAATTCGCCCTGCAGGTTGAAGCGCTGGATGCGTTCGTTGTCGGCGGCGAAGAGCTGGCCGCCGGTACCCAGGGCGAGGCCCAAGCCTGCGCTGAACTGCCCCGGGGCGGTGCCGGCGACACCGGCGCCGCACTGATCGCCTGACACGAAGGTGCAGATGTTTGCATTGGTCGTCTTGTCGACTTCGCCGCCGAACATCAGGACGAAGCGGCCGGCTGAGTCGAACTTCTGCACCCTGCGTTCTTCCTTCGCGTAGATATTTCCGGCGGCGTCCACCACGAGGCCGACAGCATCAACAAACTGGCCCGCTCCGGAGCCTTGGAGCCCCACTTTGCAGCCCGATTCCTCGGTGCAGGACTCAAGCCCGGTGCCACCCGCGGTTCCGTCGGCACGGGTTCTCACTTCGAGAGTGGTCGAGGGGTCGCCGCCGCCTAACGGCGTGGCACCGTTGGAGACGGTTATCTCGTTGACGTTGGTCCCCGCCAGGGAGCCTTTGAAGGCGATCACGTATACGTAGGGGGTGGCACCATCGGGGGTACCGGGGACCGCTTGCACGCTGACTTCGCCTCCAGCGTCGCCGATCGAGGGCAGCGCGTTCAGTGCCGCTTCGACGCTACCCCCGCCTTCGCTTGCAGAGCCCGGCGCGTTGAAGGCAAGGTCGGTGGTGGGCGAGCCGTTGAAAGTGAGTTTGAACTGTCCCGTGGAGGCCCGCAGCCTTACTTCCTGTTGCTCGTTGACCGCTCCCGGCGCCACGTCCCAGCCGAAGGCCTTGACGAAGTTGCCCCAGGCGGTGAACTCGCTGATCCGGCTGTTGTTGTCGGTGGTGAAGACGTGGCCGGTGACGGGGTCGGTGCCTATGCTGCGTGGGGCTGCGAGCTGACCCGCGCCGGAGCCCAGGCTGCCGAAGCGGGTCAACTCTTCGGCGTCGCTGATCGCGCTTGCCCTTGGGGCCGCGAAGGCGGCGAGAGCCATGAGGGCGAGGAGAGCGGCGCTCGTGAGGGTCCGCGTCCACGTGCTGGTGGTGTGTGTGTTGTCAGTCATTGGCTCGGGTCTCCCTGGGCTTACCTCGGACGGCAGCGCCGTCCGAGGGTGGGTGAGGACGGGTAAATGCCGGCTAACCTTCTTCTGCCGTCACCGCCCAAGTGCCGAATCCAAGACCCTCCGTTTCTACAAAGAGGAACGTGAGGATCGCGCCTGCGGCACTGGCTCCAATGTCTTCCGCTCCAGCTTTTTTAATCCATTCATTGGAGAGTTTTGCGCTTACGAGGCTGCCCGTGTACACGCAGAGATGCCCAGGAGCCGCAGTCGGGCTCGCGGCAGACCCCGTGCATTTCGTCGAGTCCACTTCCTCGAAGTCGAAGCCGGCGAGGACTTCTTTTCCGGCTTTGTTGATGAAATGGACCTTGGTTGCGTCCAGATCGCTGGCAAGCGGGATGTTGAACGAAATAGGTACGCGATTGAGAAAACCCGGTTCATTCGGTGCGGGGCCAAAACCCCAGGCACCGGTCTCGGTTTCACCTTCGGGGAGGGTTTCGGTGAAGCCGGTCGTGCCTTTATCGCCTTTCGGGCCTTTTTCACCTTTGTCGCCTTTTTCACCTTTGGGGCCGGTGTCGCCTTTGGGGCCCGTGTCGCCTTTGGGGCCTTGCGGCCCAGCGGGACCCTGCGCACCGGCTGGGCCAGCGGGCCCTGCCGGCCCGGTCGCACCTTTAGGCCCACGCGGACCTTTTTTGGCTTTGGCCGAGCTGGTCGCCTTGCCGCCTTCGTTCGTCGCGGCGTAAGCGCCGCCGAACATCGCGAAGACGAGGGCGATTACCGAGATCACGCCCGGAATTCCGAAGCGGTTGCGCAGTGGCGAGAACATCAAATCTCTCTCCTTGTCCCATGAGCCCCTCTGCCTGCCGCTTCCCTTGCGGCCCCTGTGGCGGACTCGGTTATTGGTCCCTGTTCCGTCCTAGTCGGACAGTGGCAAGACTGTAAACAAAGACCTTTTTAATGTCAAGGAGAGTGTTTTTGTAGAAAAGAGCATTGTCGCCCATAGCTTGAAAAGCGCTGCAAAGCACGGGCTTCCCATTGGGAACCCGAGAGGTAGACGATGGCTTTACGCGCGGCCGAGGTCAGCCGCGGTCGGGGCGATCCGGGTACAGCTCGTCGATCGTGACGAGGGCCCGGTAGGGGGCCGCCGCGGCCGCCTCGATCGCTTCGCCGCCGCCCGCGAGGCGGTCGACGACAGCCACTACGGCGACGGGCTCGAGGCCCTGTTCGCGGATGCGCTCGATCGCCTTCACGGTCGAGCCACCGGTGGTGACGGTGTCCTCGACGACGAGCACCTTGTCGCCGTCCTCGACGGGCCCCTCGACCCAGCGCTGGAGCCCGTGCTGCTTGCGCTCGCCGCGGACGAAGAAGCCAACCAGGTTGTCGCCGGCCGGCACGGCGAGGGCGGCGCACGAGGGTGGGATCGCCGCCGTAGCCGGGCCGCCGACCGCACTTGCACCTGCCTCGACCGCTGCCGCGGCGATCAGCTCGCCGGCGGCGCGAAATCCCTCCGGACGCAGCAACGCCCGCCGCGCGTCGACGTAGTACTGCGCCACGGACCCGCTGGCCAGCGTCACCTCGCCGATCACCACCGAGTGCTCGCGCAGCTCGGCGATCAGCGTCCGCTTGGCGGCGTCCAGGTCGGCCATTGCGGCCATCCTATGATCGTCGCTCACACCTCGGTCCCCTCGTTGAGGATGTCCATGTACTCGCCATAGACGTAGGTCTTGCCCCGGGCCCTGCCAGTCACCTCGCGAAGGATTCCGGCGTCCTCGAGTCGTGAGATCGCCGCGTAGACCGGCGGCTCCGACAGCTTCAGAGCCTCGGCGGCCTTTGGAGGCTTGACCACAACCCGCTTCACGGCCAGATCATGCACCCGCAGGGCGGTCGCCGCGGCGCGCCCCATCGCGTGAATCCGCCCACGGTCACGCTCGATCATCTCGACGATTCCGCGGGTAGTCTCCGCAGTCGATTCGGCGACGTCGATAACGCCGTCGAGGAAGAAACGGAGCCAGTCCTCCCAGGCTCCATCCGTACGCACGCGTTGGAGGTTTTCGTAGTAGGCGTCGCGGTTTCGCTTCAGGTAGAGGCTCAAATACAGCAGGGGCCGCCTCAGCACTCCTTGGTCCACCAGGAGAAGGGTGATGAGCAGTCGCCCGACGCGACCATTGCCGTCCAGAAACGGATGGATGGTCTCGAACTGGACGTGAGAAAGGGCTGCCTTGACCAACACTGGAGACGGAGCGGGCTGATCGTGAAGAAAGCGCTCAAGGTCGGACATCGCTGGTTCTACCTCCGGCCAGGGTGGAGGGACATAGCGGGCATTGCCTGGCCGGGTTCCACCGAGCCAGTTCTGACTGCGGCGAAACTCGCCGGGAGCCTTGTCGGAGCCCCGTCCGGACTGCAACAGCCGTTCGTGGACCTCGTGGAGCAGGCGGTTGCAGAGGGGCAAGCGACCTGAGGTGATCGAGTCCACCCCGTGACCCATCGCCGTAATGTAGTTCGCCGTCTCCGCCAAATCCTCGATCGGGACCCCAGGCGTGGCCTCGTTCTCGAAGAGCAGGAGATCTGACAGCGAGGAAACGGTTCCCTCGATCTGCGAGGAGAGCACCGCCTCCTTGCGAATGAAGGTGTAGAGGAACTGGCTCGGATCAGGCAGCAGCAGCGTGATCCCATCCAGCCGGCCTAACGCCTGATTGGCTCGGTCGAGCAGCCTGTGCAGCTCAACGTCGAGCTCCATCGGGGGGTTGGGTGGGAGTGGCGCCGGATGGAAGGCCAAATAGCTGGCCGGCCCATCCCGAACCTCTTTGAAGCTGCCGGCCCGCTCAGATGCAACCGAGAGGGTCAAGGCGGTGTTCCATAGCGTTCGCTCATTAGGGATCGAGTTTACTAAAGGAAGAGGCGATATCCCTTACTAAGCCGCCTGCCTGATAAGCGAAGCCTTGCTTAGCTGTAGTTCCTCACCACGTTGTTCATCCGGGCCTCCTTGAAGGCTGGGGGTGCTGACCACCCAGATCAAGGAGGACACCGGATGAAGCTGCACGCTAACGCTCGAACCTGCCCGAAAAGCAGGCGCCTGCTCGTAGAGCGCCTCGAGAGAGGCTGGTCGCTGACGTTGGCGGCCGAGGCCGCCGGCGTCAGCGAGCGAACCGCCGCCAAGTGGCTCGCCCGCTGGCGCTCTGAGGGAGAGGCGGGCCTGCTCGACCGCAGCTCTGCACCAAAGGCACGCCCAACGCAGCTGCCCGCGGATCGCGTCAAGGCGATCGAGGCACTGAGGAGGCTGTGGATGACAGCGGCTGAGATCGCCGAGGTGCTTGGGATGGCTCTCTCAACCGTCTCAAGGTGGCTGAAGCGAATCGGACTGGGCAGGAGGAGTCGTCTGAGCCCACCCGAGCCGCCCAACCGCTACGAGCGCAAACGCCCAGGAGAGCTGATCCACGTCGACATCAAGAAGCTGGGGCGCATCCTGCGACCTGGCCATCGCGTCACCGGCAATCGCCGCGATCGCTACACCGACGCCCGGGGCTATGGCGTCGCCGGTTGGGAGTTCGTCCACGTCTGCGTGGATGACGCCACCCGCCTCGCCTACGTCGAGGTGCTTGCAGATGAGCGCGCCCTCACCGCCGTCGGCTTCCTGCGCCGAGCCGTCGAGTGGTTTGGATCGATGGGTATCGCCGTCGAGAGGGTGATGAGCGACAACGGCTCCTGCTACCGCTCTCATGCGCATGCGAGCGCCTGCAGGGAGCTCGGACTCAAGCACCTCTTCACCCAGCCCTACCGGCCTCGGACAAACGGCAAGGCGGAGCGATTCATCCAGACGCTCCAGAACCGATGGGCCTATGGAGCTATCTACGCGAACTCAGCCGAGAGGACCGCAGCTCTTCCGGGCTGGCTCACCCACTACAACTTCACCCGACGACATGGCTCCCTCGGCCACAAGACGCCCGCGGCTCGGCTCGCCGAGCTGGAACAACGTCCTGAGTAGCTACACTTAGCTCAGAAGACGAAGATGCTCTCGCCGTAGTTGATCCGCTCGTAGATCTCGGGCTGGTCGGCGATGAAGGTACGGATGCAGCCGTGGCTGGCGGGGTAATCGGGCACCGATTCGTAGCCGTGCACCGCGTAGCCGCCATAGAAGTAGAAGGAGTAGTACATGCCGTGCGAGTTGTAGCCCGGTTCCTGGCGGATGAAGGTGAAGTGACCGGTGACGGTCGGCGTCGAGGACTTGCCTGAGGAGACCGGGTAGACGGCGAACGGCTTGTCGCCCTTGGCGAAGACGAGGACCTGCTTGGAGAGCGGCGCCTCGAGGTGTTCGCCGGCGCCCGGATGGAGCACCTTGTATTCGCCGCGCCCGGAGAACACTCGCTTGACCAGGCCCTTGCCGGCGCGGTAGCTGCGGCTCATGTCATTGACTTTGCGGTAGGCGAGCACCCCACGCGCCGTCTTGCCGCCGAAGCAGCGACCGCTGTTGGCGATGTAGCCCATCTTCCGCATCGACTTCTTGAAGCCGACGACGACGTCGCCACACTGGCCCTGGTGCAAAGCGGGGAAGCTGACCTTCCAGCTCTTGCGCACGGTGCTGTCCCCGCGCAGCGAACCGTCCGCCGGCAGATGCGCGCTCGCCGCGTACTTGCCGCCTTTGCGCACGAGGATCGAGGCTTTGAAGACCCCCGCTTCGCCGCTGCCCCTGCGGACCTTCGCCACGCGCCTGAACAGCTTGTGGCCGTCGAGGTAGAAGGTGACGTCGACGCTCTGGCCCGGGGCGAACGGCTCGACCGTCCCGTAGACCGGCACCTTGCCGTAGATCGGCGCCTTGCCACCCTTGAGCTTGCCGAGGCTGATCTTGACCGTCGCCTGGTCGGGGCTCTGCGGAGCTTTGCCCGCGCCCGGCTGGGTCCCGGCGGCCTGCTTCGCCGAAGCAGCAGCCGGAAATGCCAGCAGGGCAAGGAAAACCAGCGCGCGGACGAGGTGGCGATTCATCGGCCCGGCATTCTTGCGGATGCCCCGGCCGGCCGGTCTGTCACGACTTTGTAACAGCGCAGTCAATTGTCTGTAAAAAGAGTGAAACATGGCTTGAAATGGCGGATTCCTCGGCTACGGTCGAGGTAGCGGAGGGTGAAGTCGCGAGGTGCGGCAACCGTTTGACAAGCGGAAGTTCGGAAACATCCGAATAGAGTTCGACTCCCTCGCCCTCCGCCATGTATTGTCTGAGGTGCGAAGTTTGGGTTGAGGTGCAATTGTCATGCGGCCTGCGGTTAGTTACCGCCCTCGCGACCTAGACTTCGCGCCTCGCATAGATGGACGGTTAAGCCTGATAATCTGAGAGTGCTTGTCAGGCGGTTGGGGATAACTCCCCTTCACCCAGATCCGGCCCGCTCTTGCGGGCCGTTTCTTTGCTCCGGCCCCTACTGCCCGATCAGGGCGACCGAGTTGTTGAGCATGTGGAGGACGATGCCGGGGACGATCGAGCCGGTCTTCTCGTAAAGCAGGGCGAGGATGAAGCCGAAGGCGATCAGCGGCGGGACGGCGCTGATTCCGGTGAGGGCGTGCAGGCCGCCGAAGATCAGGGCGCTGATGAAAGCGGCGGCAAGCCGCGGCAAGCGCCGGCGCAGACCGCCGAAGAGCATGCCGCGGAAGCAGATCTCCTCGCTGACCGGTGCCGCGATCACGATCAGCAGGATCTGGATCGGCACGGCACCGAACGATTCGGCGATGTCCTCCTGTTCGGGGGCGCCGAAAATGCCGGTGTAGATCGCCGCGAAGAGGAGGTAGGCGCCAATCGCCGCCAGCATCCACTTCAGCGCCGACGGGGAGAAGCTGCGCACCCCGAGCCGCCACAGCGCCACCCCCAACGAAGACTCGCCCCAGCGCCCGGCGATCAAGATCGGCACGAGCAGGAAGCCCAGCGCCGTCGCCAGCTGGACGACCATGTTGGCGCCGGTGCTGAGGTCGCCATCGCCGGGACCGTCGACGATGACCGCCGGGATCCCCAACAGGATCCCGGCACCGAGCGCGATGAAGACGCCGCCGATCGCCAGCTGGGGGCCCCAGGTCGCGTACGGGAAGGCGGGCTTGACGGGTAGGTTTGCCTCCATGACGCCGGCAGTCTCACAGGTCTCACGGTCCACGAAGACGCGTCTGCGCTTCCTGCGGCGACTCACGATCCTGATCGTCTTCATCGTCCTGGTGGCGATCGCACTGAGCCAGTTCACCGAGTTCAAGCGCATCGCCACCGGCATCCTCGCCTCGACCGCGGTGCTGGCCGCGATCATCGGCTTCGCCGCCCAGCACACGATCGCCAACATGGTCGCCGGGGTGCAGTTGGCGATCTCCCAGCCGATCCGGATCGGCGACCGGATCTCCTTCGAGGAAGTCGAGGGCCGCGTCCTCGACATCACCCTCTCCTACACCTACGTCGACCCCGGCGACGGCACCGCCGTGGTGATCCCCAACCAGATGCTGGTCGAGGGGATCGTCCACAACCTCTCCACCGCCGACACGCAGGCCTGAGCGCCCCTCGGGGCGAAGTACGCTTTCCGCATGACGCAGCGCAATCGTCGCCGTCAGCGGCACCGGGGAGGCGCGCGCGGCAAGCTGCTCTTCGCCGGCATCGGCGTCGTCGCGCTGCTCGCGATTGGCACCATCGGCGTCGTCTCCTGGGTGCTCGACGTCGCCGCGAAGGCGCCCTCGCTCGCCACCTGCAAGCCGGTCGACAAGGGCGGCAACTCGACTCTCTTCGCCGCCGACGGCAGCAAGCTCGGCGTGATCGAGTCCGAAGAAGCACGTGCGCCGATCTCGATCGACCGCATCCCGAAGAGCCTGCAGCGCGCGACCGTCGCGATCGAGGACCAGCGCTTCTACGAACACGGCGGCATCGACCCCGAGGGCATCGCCCGCGCCGCGCTCAAGAACCTGGAAGCTGGCAAGACGGTCGAGGGAGGCTCGACGATCACCCAACAGCTCGTCCGCAACCTCTGCATCTCCAACCCGGCCCGCAATCTCGAACGCAAGATCATCGAGGCGCAGCTGGCGGTCGAGTACGCCGAACGCCACTCGCGCAACGAGATCCTCGGCCAGTACCTCAACACCGCCTCCTACGGGACGCTCGAGGGCGCCACCGCGGTCGGCGTCCAGGCCGCCTCGAAGTTCTACTTCTCGCGGCCGGTCTGGAAGCTGAGCCTGGAGCAGGCGGCGCTGCTCGCCGGGCTGCCACAGGCGCCGTCCGAATACAACCCCGTGCTCAACCCCCGCGAGGCACGGGCCAGGCGCAACACCGTGCTCTCGGAGATGGCCCAGCTCGGCTACATCTCAGAGCAGCGAGCGCAACAGGGACAGCGACGCGGCCTCGAGCTGGACCTCGACCAAGGCTACTTCGACAAGCGCCAGCCCTACTTCTTCGACTACGTGGAGGACAAGCTGCTCGTGGCCTACGGGGTGAACACCGTGCGCAAAGGCGGCCTCGACGTATACACGACGATCGAGCCGCGCCTGCAGGAGGTCGGCCTGGAAGCGGCGCGCTCGACCCTCCCCTACCCGGAAGACCCCTCCTCCGCGCTGGTCTCGATCGACCCCCGCAACGGGCAGATCGAGGCGATGGTCTCCAGCTCCGACTACGAACAGAGCAAGTTCAACCTCGCCGCCCAGGGCCATCGCCAGCCCGGCTCGACCTTCAAGTCCTTCGTCCTCACCGCGGCGATAAAGCAAGGGATCGACCCCTACTCGACCTACTACACCTCCAAGCACCTCGATCTCGACCTGCCCAAGTGGGGTCACTGGGAAGTGAGCACCGCGGACGAGGGCTACCTGGGAAGGGTCAATCTGCAGCAGGCGACCGTCGCCTCCGACAACACCGTCTTCGCCCAGCTCGACCTCGACGTCGGTCCGCGGCAGGTCGCGGCGACGGCGAAGTCGATGGGGATCGAAAGCGAGCTCGACGGCATCCCCGCCGAGGGGATCGGCGGCCTGCGGATCGGCGTCTCGCCGCTGGAAATGGCCGACGCCTACGCGACCCTCGCCGCCGGCGGCATCCACCGCAACCCGATCGCGATCCGCCGCGTCGTCTTCCCCGACGGCCGCACCGAGCGACCTGAGCGTCCCGACCCGAGGCGGGTCGTACCGGAAGCGGTCGCTTACGAGGTCTGGCGCCTCCTGAACGACAACATCACCGAAGGCACCGGCACCGCCGCCTACACCGGCTGCCCCGGCCAGGGCGGCAAGACCGGCACGACCGACAACTTCACCGACGCCTGGTTCGCCGGCATCCAACCCAACCTGGCGACCGTGGTCTGGGTCGGCTACCCGCAATCGAACGCGATCGAAATGACCAGCGTCCACGGCACGACCGTCTACGGCGGCACCTTCCCGGCTGAAATCTGGCACTCCCTCTACACCAACGCCGAAATCCCCTGCGAGGAATTCGATGAGCCCAAGCAGACGATCAGCTGGGCGCCGTTCTATGGCCGGTACACCGCCTCGAGCCCGGGAAGCGGCGGCGTCTCCTCCACTGAGAGTGGCGGAGGAGATGGCGCAGAAAGCGAAGCGGAACGGCTGGGGAAAGAAGCAACCGGCGGCTATGACCCCGACGCCTACGCGCCGGGTGCCGGGCAGAAGCCGACGCCGGCACCGCCGCCTCCGCCGGAATATGGAAGTGGGGGCGCAGGAGTCGGCAACGGCAAGGCGACCGACGCCGATTGACACCGCGCTCCTTCTGGGCCGCGACCGTCGCCCTGGTCGCCGCCTTCGCATTTGCCCCGGTCCTGCTCTCCCACGACGTCTACAGCTACGTCGATTACGCCCGTCTCGGGGTCGTACACGGCCTTGACCCTTATGTACATCCGCCGGCCGCCGCCCCGTTCGACCCCGCCTACGCCCGCGTCACCTGGATCGACGCGACCAGCGCCTACGGCCCACTGTTCACGCTCGTCACCTACCCGCTCGCCTGGCTGCCGGTCTGGCTCGCCGTCGCGGTCCTGAAGGCGGCTGTCGCCCTCTCGGTCCTGGGCACCGCGGTCCTGGTGGCCCGCATCGCGCCCGCACGCGGCGTCTCGCCACTGGGCGCCGCCGCCTTCGTGGCCCTCAACCCACTCGTCCTGATCCACGTGGTTGGCGGCGCCCACAACGACGGCCTGGCGATGCTGCTGGCGACGGTCGCCATCGCCGCGATGCTCTCGGCGCGCGAGGCGAGCACCGGAGCAGCCTTCGTAGCGGCCCTTGCGATCAAGCTCCCAGCGGCAATCGCAGCCCCTTTCGCCCTTGTCGGCGCGGCACGAATGAAGCCTTTTAGCCCCTATGGGGGGGACAAAGCATCAACTGGGGTCGGCGGGCCTGGGGTCGGGCTGCTCGCCGGGGCCGCGCTCGCGGCGCTTGCGGTCGGCGTGGCCGCGCACGCCGCCTTCGGCTGGCACTGGCTCGACGCGATCGGGCTCGCCGGCGAAAACCAACACCGCACCAGCCACATGAGCGTGCCGATCACCTTCGCCCGTCTGACCGGTCTCGACGCAACCGCAGTCCGCGCCACGGCCTTGGCGATCTTTGCGGCCGTCTTCATCTATCTCCTCGCCTGGACCTGGCGCGGCAACGACTGGCTCAGAGCAGCGGCCTGGGCAAGCTTCGCCCTCCTAATAGCCACCGCCTGGCTCCTCCCCTGGTACCTGATCTGGGCATTGCCCTTAGTAGCTCTCTCGAGAGACCGACCTCTGCAACTCCTCACGCTCGCCCTGACGGCGTACCAGCTCCCCGCCCGGATGCCCTTCTAGCTCTCCGATTGGCAGGGATGGGTGTCCCTCGAACCGGCGGATACTCAAAACGGCGGTCTTATTAGACCGCCGTTTGTCGGGGCGAGGGACATCCATCCCTTCCCGACTGAAGCCCTAAAGAATCTCGGGCGTGTGAATCGGCGTCTCGCTGCGATCAGGCGAACCCTCCGCCTGCTCCTCGGGGGACGGATGAACAACCCCGGTCGGAATCGACCACCCCTCACGTTTGCCCAGCGCCGTGACCAGGCCGACGTAGACCAGCTCGACCACGGTCAGCACCCCGCGCACGGCGATCGCGATCAGCGAACCCACTGCGAAGCTGTTGCCCACCGCGCCCTTCACCGCCCAGGCAAAAGCAGCATCGCGAATGCCGAGCCCGGCCGGGGCGACGAGGGTGACCAGCGCGGCGACGTAGCCGACCGCCTGCGCAGAGCCGACGGTCAGCACTTCGCCGGCATCCAGCGGGATGGTCGTCACCGAGCGAGCGACGCAGTACATCCCGAGCGCAACGACCCCCCAGACCGCCAGGTAGAAGAGGGTCATGACGATCACGCCGCGCATCGGCATCACCTCGGGCAGCGATTCGCGGCCGAAGGCCCGCAGGACGCGGTTGGCCAGTGGGCCGAAGACCCGTGGATGCAACACGGTCAGGGCCAGCGGAATCAGCAAGAGGACCGCCCAGCGCAGCGGCTGGCCCTGCAGATCGGGATGGCTGATCAGGAAGTACGCGGCGAAGACGATCGCCGAGGTGGCGGAGATCGCCTGCTCGTAGACGATGCTGGCGATCGTGACGCGCCGTTTCACCCCCGCCCGCTCGGAGAGCAACACCCGGCCGAGCACGTACAGGACGCTGCCCGGGACGTAGCGTGCCAGCAGTGGCTGGCCCCAGGCGACCTGCGCCCGCCCGTGCCCGATCCGGTAGCCGAGGAAGCGCAGGATCAGGTCCCAGCCAAGCGCGCTGAGCGCGTAGAACATCGGCAGGAACAAACAAGCCGGGATCAGCCAGAGGACGTGAAAGTGCACGCCCTTGTCCTTGATCTCCGCCCACTGGTTGATGACGGTGAGGACGAGGAACCCGAAGACGAGGATCGCGATCCCGAGCTGGATCGCGAGGCGGACGCGCTTGCTGCGCGGGGGGCGGGTGCCGAAGCTGGCGCCGGCGGCGCCGATCTTATGTAGGAGTGGTTGGTCCTCTGCCACGTCTGTCGCACCTTAGTCAGATCAGGGGCTGCCACCAGATACCCGCAGCGGGCAGAATGGCTGCATGGGCGAGTTCGAGCTCTTGGCCCGTATCCGGGCGCGCCTGCCTCAGCCAGGGCCTCAAGTGCGGCTCGGCAGCGGCGACGACGCCGCAATCACCGTCCCCGGGGGCGCCACCGCCACGTCGGTGGACGCCCTGATCGATGGGGTGCACTTTCGTCGTGAGTGGAGCAGCCTGGCGCAGATCGGTGCCAAGGCACTCGCCGTCGCCCTCTCCGACCTGGCGGCGATGGGTGCCACCGCGGGTGAGGCCTATGTCGTTCTGGGAATTCCCACCGACCTCGACGAAGACGGCTGCATCGAGCTACTGGACGGGATCATGAAGGTCGCCGAGGAAACCGGCACGACGCTAGCCGGCGGCGACGTGGCTCGAGCCCCAGCGCTGACGCTCGCCATGACCGTCGTCGGCCACGCGAAGAGCGTGGACGATCTCGTGACTCGCGCCGGAGCGCGTCCCGGCGACTCGCTCGTGGTGACCGGCGAGCTCGGCGGCGCGGCGGCGGGACTGCTTCTTTTGGAAGACCAAGCGAAGGCGCGGTCGAGGTTTGGGTCGCATAGCGCCCCAAACCTCGACCGCTCGCTCATTCGCCGACAACTCGAACCCCGACCCAGGCTGGAGGCCGGCCAGGCATTGGCGGCCGCCGGAGCCACCGCGATGATCGATCTCAGCGACGGGCTCGGTGGAGACGCGAATCACCTTGCCCGGGGGAGTGGGGTCTGCCTGCGGATCGACGCAAAGGCGCTGCCTCTCGCCGATGGGATCACCGACCTGACTCTGGCCGTCTCCGGAGGAGAAGACTACGAGTTGCTTGCAACGATTCCTCCCGATCGGGTTGCCGCCATTCCGGCAACCCTGATCGGCACGGTCGTTGCCGGCGAGGGGGTCGAGATCAGGCTGCCTGGCGGCGAGCTGCTGGAGCCGAAGGGATACGACCAGCTGGGCTGAGGGCGGCACCGGTCAGCAGGGTCCGCACGCCCCGGCGGCGCAGCATCGCCTGCGCCACCAGCTCTGGCTGGAACTCATATCGCCCATCCTCGATCAGGCTCTTCAGGTGTCGCTGCTGCGTCATGACCCTCATATCGGCGCCCGGCCCGCCAACCTTAGTTCTTGGTACTAGCACATCCGTCCAAGTCGGCCCGATTCCCCAGCCGGACTACTCTTGTGTTTATGCCGAACGGGTCCACGCGCATACTGCTTGTCGACGACGAGCAATCGGTTCAGACCCTGCTCAGCTACCCCCTGCGCAAGGACGGCTACCACGTCACCTCGGCACTCGACGGCCGCGAGGCGCTTGAACGCTTCACCGAGGCCCGCTTCGATCTGGTCGTCCTCGACCTGATGCTGCCCAAGCTGGACGGCGTCGAAGTCTGCCGCCAGCTGCGCCGTCAAAGCCAGGTGCCGATCATCATGCTGACCGCCAAAGGCAGTGAGACCGACAAGGTGGCCGGGCTCGAGGTCGGCGCCGACGACTACATCACCAAGCCCTTCTCGATGCGCGAGTTCCGCAGCCGCGTCAAGGCGGCGCTACGGCGCTCGCGGATGGTCGCCGACCCAACCGACGAAGAGGCGATCGAGCACGGCGAGCTGACGATCGACCCCGCCCGGCGCTTGGTGACCCTGCGCGACGAGGAGGTCGCCGCAACCTACGTCGAGTTCGAGATCCTCAACGCGCTCGCCCGTTCGCCCGGCAAGGTGCTCAGCCGCGAGACCCTGCTGGAGCACGTCTGGGGCGATTCCGACTATCGCGACCCACGCACCGTCGACGTCCACATCCGCCACCTGCGGGAAAAGATCGAGACCGATCCGAAGCAACCCGAGTACCTGTTCACGGTGCGCGGCGTCGGCTACCGCTTCAGAGAATGAAAGTCCTGCGTCTCACTCCGCTCGGCAGCAGGATCACCACCGCATCGCTGTCGATTGGAGCCGGGACGTCGATCATTGTCTACGTCTGGGCCGTAGTAATCGAGGGCCACCACAGCGCCGCCGGACCGATCCTGGTCGGCGCCCTGTTCGCCCTGTTGATGGCGCTTGGTGTCGGCATCTACTCCGCCCGGGTCGTCACCCTCCGGGTGAGGCGGATCGAGGACGCCGCGCGCGCGGTCGCCGACGGCGATTTTGCCGCCCGCATTCCGGTCGACTCCTCCGGTCAGCTCGGTCAGCTCGCCCGTACGTTCAACGAGATGCAGCGCCGCCTCGCCGAGCTCGACAGCGCTCGCAAGCAGTTCATCGCCAACGCCTCGCACGAGCTGCGCACGCCGATCTTCAGCCTGGGCGGCTTCGTCGAGCTGCTCGACGAGGAGGATCCGAGCCCCGAGGAGCGGGCCGAGTTCGTGCGCACGATGCGCCAGCAGATCGAGCGGCTGACCAAGCTCACCGCCGACCTGCTCAACCTCTCTCAGCTCGACGCCGGCGGCATCGTGATGGCGATCGGCAGCGTCGACCTCAGCTCGCTCGCCCGTGACGTGGCGCGCGAGTTCGGGGCCCGTGCCGACCTGCGCGGCTCACGCCTGGAGCTGCGAACGCCCGACCGACCGGTGGTCGCGATCGCCGACCCCGATCGGGTGCGGCAGATCATCCGTATCCTGCTCGACAATGCCCTCACCCACACTCCGGAGGGCACCAGCGTCACCGTGACCATCTACTCCGTAAACGAGCGCGCCGAGCTGACCGTCTCCGACGACGGCACCGGCATTCCGCAACGAGTGCAGAAGCGCATCTTCGAGCGCTTCTACACCGCTGACTCGGCGGGCGGGTCGGGCCTCGGCCTGGCGATCGCACGCGAGCTGGCACAGCGGATGGATGGGCGCATCGAGATCTCCTCCAGCCGCCGCTTCACCGCCTTCACCCTCGACCTGCCGATGGGCTCCCCCGGAGCGCCCGCGGCGGTCCTGACTGACCCCGCCAAGGCCACCGCGTGAGCGGGCGTATCGCGCCGGCGCTGGCGCTGCTACTCGTGCTGGCGCTGCTGGCCGGCTGTGGTGGCAGTGACGGCAACGAGTCCGGTGGGGTCACCCCGGGCGCGACCAAGACGACGACCCAGGTCGTCGTGCAGACGGCCAGCGAGGGCTTCGACGCGGCCCAGGTCTACCGCGAAGCCGCACCCGGCGTGGTCACGATCCGCTCGATCTTCGACCAGGGCGCAGCCGAAGGCTCCGGCTTCGTCCTCGACACCGACGGCCGAATCGTCACCAACGCCCACGTGGTCACCGACGGCGAGGGCAACGACCGAAAAGAGGCCGAGGCGGTCTTCGTCCAGTTCCCGGATCGCAACGAGGTGCCGGCGAAGATCGTCGGCTTCGACCCCTTCGCCGACGTCGCGCTGCTGGAAGTGAAGCCAGACGGCTTCGATCTGCACCCGCTGAAGCTGGGCGACGACCGCGAACTCGTCGTCGGCCAACCCGTTGCGGCGATCGGCAATCCCTTCGGCGAGCAACAATCGCTCTCGGTCGGGATCGTCTCGGCGACCGATCGGTCGGTCGGGTCGCTGACCCAGTTCCAGATCGAGGGGGCGATCCAGACCGACGCCTCGATCAATCCCGGCAACTCGGGCGGGCCCCTGCTCGATGCCGGCGCCCGGGTGATCGGAATCAACCAGCAGATCGAGACCAACTCCGGCGCCAACAACGGGGTTGGCTTCGCCGTGCCGATCTCCGCGGTGAAACGATCTATTGCGCAGTTGGTGCGGACCGGCGACGTCGAGTACGCCTACATCGGCGTCAGCACCCAGGCGCTCTACCCGCAGCTCGCCACCAAGCTCGGCCTCGACACCGACCACGGCGGGCTGCTGGCTGAAGTGATCCCCGGTGGCCCGGCCGACGAAGCGGGGCTGAAGGGCGGCGACGAAAAAGTCCGCTTCCAGGGGATTCCGTACCAGGCGGGCGGCGACACGCTCCTCGCCGTGAACGGCCACCAGGTAGTCCAACCGGACGACCTGTCCCGCTACATCTCCGACTTTCAGCCAGGCGACAAGGTGAAGCTCGACGTCCTCCACGGCAATGGCGATCGGGAAACCGTGGAGGTCACGTTGAGTAAGCGCCCGGTCGCCGAAGCGGGCGGCTGAGCAGCCGCAAGTCGTCCAACCGGCGCTGCCTGTAGAAATCGCCGATGCTTCAAGAAGTCAGCCTCGGCCAGAAGTCCCTCGCCGACTACACCCACATCGCCGGCAAGGAGCTGAGCGAACGCATCCGCGAGCTGGCCAAGCCGCTCGAGGGACAGCGCGTACTCCATGTCAGCGCCACCGCCTTCGGCGGCGGCGTCTCGGAGATCCTCTACACGATCGTGCCGTTGATGCGCGACGCCGGGATCGACGCCCACTGGCACGTGATCTTCGGCAAGGAGGAGTTCTTCAACGCGACCAAGCTCCTGCACAACTCGCTGCAGGGCGCCGAGGAGACGCTGAGCGACGAGCAGTGGGCGGTGTTCGACGAAATCAACGCGATCAACGCCGAGGGCCTGAAAGGCGAGTGGGACACGATCATCGTCCACGACCCGCAGCCGATCGGGCTGCGCCGCGGCGCCACCGACCAAAGCCGCAACTGGGTCTGGCGCTGCCACATCGACCTCTCCGAGCCCAACCCGGCACCGATCGCCCGCCTGCAGCCGCTGATCGAGGAGTACGACGCGACGGTCTGGCACATGCCCACCTACGTCCCGAACGGGATGAACGGCCATAACGGCGTCCGCATCGTGCCGCCGGCGATCGATCCGCTCTCGCCGAAGAACATGGCCTTCTCGCCCGACGACGCCGCCTACGTCTGCAACCAGTTCGGCATCGACGTCGACCGTCCGCTGATCACCCAGGTCTCGCGCTTCGACCCCTGGAAGGACCCGATCGGGGTGATCGACGCCTACCGCGAGGTCACCGCCGAGCTGCCGGACGTGCAGCTGGCGCTGGTCGGCTCGATGGCCACCGACGACCCCGAGGGCTGGGACTTCTTCCAGCAAACCGTCGAATACGCAGACGGCGACGAGGACATCAAGATCCTCAACAACCTCAACAACGTCGGCGCGATCGAGGTCAACGCCTTCCAGTCACAGTCCGACGTCTGCCTGCAGAAGTCGATCCGCGAGGGCTTCGGCCTGACCGTCACCGAGGCGCTCTGGAAGGGCCGGCCAACGGTGGCCGGCAACGTCGGCGGCATCCCGCTGCAGATCGAGGACGGCGTCAGCGGCTATCTGGTCAATTCCCCGTCCGAGTGCGCGCGGCGCTGCGTCGAGATCCTCGCCGACCCGGAGCTGGGTAAGCAACTGGGCAAGGCGGGCAAGGAACACGCTCGTCGCGAGTTCCTCTCGCCGCGGCTGCTGCGTGACTGGCTGCAGCTGCTGACCGAGCTCGACGAATAAGCGGCGCATGGTCGGGGTAGGCTGAGAGGCCGATGCCCGACTCCACCGATCCGCTGATCATCGTCTCCAACCGCGGGCCGGCGCAGTTCGAGCGCGACGAGGAGGGCGAGCGCACGGTGCGGCGTGGCGGCGGCGGCCTGGTGACGGCGCTCTCCGGGCTCGTCTCCCACCGCGAGGCGCTCTGGATCGCCTCGGCGATGACCGACGAGGACGTCGCCGTCTCCGAGGAGCGCGGCGGGCCGGTGGAGCTCTCGATCGACGGCATCGACTACCGGGTGCTGCTGGTCGGCAGCGACCCCGACGCTTACGACGGCTTCTACAACGTGATCGCCAACCCGATCCTCTGGTTCATCCAGCACTACCTCTGGGACCTCTCCAACGCTCCCGACATCCGCCAGGAGGAGCGCGACGCCTGGGACCACGGCTACCAGGCCGTCAACCGCGACATCGCCCGCGCCGTCCTCGGCCAGATCGAGGGGCGCGAGCGACCGCTGGTGATGCTCCACGACTACCACCTCTACACGGCCCCGGGCATGATCCGCGCCGAGCGGCCCGACGCCTTCCTGCACCACTTCGTCCACATTCCCTGGTCGCAGCCGGACAGCTGGCGGATCCTGCCGGGCCGGATCCGCGAGGCGATCTTTCGCGGCATGCTCGCCAACGACATCATCGGCTTCCACACCCACGCCTACTGCATCAACTTCATCCGCTGCTGCGACGAACTGCTCGAGGTCGACGTCGACTACGACCGCTGCCTGGTGCGGCATGACGGCGGCGAGACGCGAGCCCGCGCCTACCCACTCTCGATCGACGCCGAGAGGCTGCGGCGCGCGGCAGAGTCGCCAGAGGTGGCGGCGGCGGAGCGCGAGGTCCTGGAGCGCCGGCGCGAGCACCTGATCATCCGGGTCGACCGCGCCGATCTCTCCAAGAACGTCCTGCGTGGCTTCACGGCCTTCGACACCTTCCTCACCCAGCACCCGGAGTTCCGCGAGAAGGTGACCTTCATCGCCCACCTGCAGCCCTCGCGCCAGGACGTGCCGGAGTACGCCGAGTACCTGGAGAAAATCGAGGCGCTGGTCGCCGTCGTCAACCACAAGCACGGCACGACCGACTGGATGCCGATCGACCTCAAGATCTACGAGAACTTCCCCGAGGCCGTCGCCCGCTACAAGCACTTCGACCTGCTGATGGTCAACTCGATCTTCGATGGGATGAACCTGGTCGCCAAGGAGGCGCCGGCGGTCAACACCCGTGGCGGCGTCCTGATGCTCTCCGAGAACACCGGCTCACACGAGGAGCTGGCCGATTGCGTCCTCTCGGTCAACCCCTTTGACATCCAGGAGCAGGCCGATGCGATCCACCGGGCGCTGACGATGGAGCCCGAGGAGCGGGAGCTGCGGGCGCAGCATCTGAAGGAGATCATCTACTCGCGCAATCCGGGGGACTGGGTCGACGAGCAGCTGAAGGACATCGCGGAGTTGCGCGAGGCCGTGGCGTAGGAGGAGCCGGGGGTGTCCCTCCCGCTTGCTGGGTTTTCGCCTCGGACTTTCCGGCCATCCGAGATTGCCGTTGGGCGAAAACAGGACGCCGCTGTGCGGGAGGGACACCCCCGGCTCCTCCACCCGAGCGCTTGGGGGAGAACTCCTCGAGCTGAGGACTTAGTAGCTGCATGGGATTGCGCATCCGCTGGCAGCTTGCGGCTAAGGGAGCTGCCGTGGTGCTTGCCGGCTTCGCTGCGCTTCAGCTTGTTCCAGCGCTTCTAGAACCACCAGCTCCCGAACCCTTGCCAGCTGACGTGGGCTTACCTCGGGTAGCTGCACAACCGCTGAAGCTGAAGAACCGCCGGCCGCAAAGGCATCTCGGGCGGGTGGCGTCGGGTGGGGGTGTCTCGCTGCAGGCGGAGCCTTCGGAGGGCGAGGCTTCATCCCGGAAGTTGCATTGTCCCTGTGCCCGGAGAAGGTCGCAGCCCAAGCGAGGCACCCCCACCCGACGCCAGGACCCGCCCGCCGAAGCCCCCATCCCTACCGTCCCTCCGCCTGATCCAGAAGTGCCGGCTCCCCCGGTTGAAGCCCCTCCACCTCCCCCCGCACCGGCTCCCCCAGATGACGGGTCCATGGAGTTTGCGCCCCGCTAGCTATAGTCCGACGCCGTTTTGGCCGCACCACGCGAATACGAGCTGGTTTTGATGTTGGACCCGGGGCAGGATGCCGCGGCCCGCGATGCTTCCGCCAACGAGGTAA
Source organism: uncultured Solirubrobacterales bacterium (assembly GCA_963716735.1). Classification (GTDB taxonomy): domain Bacteria; phylum Actinomycetota; class Thermoleophilia; order Solirubrobacterales; family 70-9; genus VRUE01. The sequence continues at coordinate 1,919,112 of OY970321.1, read as the reverse complement.
AGAGCCAGATCGAGGCTGCCGGGACCCTGAAACACGAGAACGTCTGGGGTCTGCGCAAGATGGCCTACGAAATCGACAAGCGCAACGAGGCCGACTACCGCTGGTTCCGCTTCGAGGCGCCGACCGAGCTGCTCGAGCAACTCGATCACAACTTGAAGATCGCCGACGGGGTGCTGCGCTTCCGCATCTTCAAAGTCGACGCCGACACGCCCGTGGTGGTCCCGCCGGCAACCGCCGCGCCCGGACCCGCCGCGTCGCGGGAACGGCCCGCCGCCACGGAGGCCCCCGCGCCGCCGGTCGAGGCCGCGCCGGTACCCGCCGAGCCCGCTGCTCCGGCCGCTGTCGCCGAGCCTCCCGCCGCTGCACCCGCCGAGGCTGCCGAGCCGGAGCCCCTCGCGGATGTTCCAGAGACCGCCGCCGAGCCCGAGGCTCCGGAGACTCCAGTCGAGTCCGATGACGGCGAGTCCGGCGACTCCGCCGAGTAGTTCCCCTTTTCGCGCAGATTCCGGCTTCCAGGGGGAGAGTTGCGCCGCCTGCGCTCTTAGACTGATGTCTCGATAAACGATCTTGAGGAGTGAGAGCCGTGGCGGCTTCGAACATCAACGTGGTGGTCATCACCGGGAACCTGACCAAGGACCCAGACCTGCGCAGCACCGGAGGGGGAACGTCGGTCTGTGAGCTGCGGGTGGCGGTCAACAGCCGGCGCAAAGACGGCACGACCGGCGAATGGGTCGACAAGCCCAACTACTTCAACGTGGTCGTCTTCGGCCCGCAGGGCGACAACTGCGCCAATTACCTGTCCAAGGGTCGCCCCGTCGCGATCGAAGGCCGCCTCGACTGGCGCGAGTGGGAGGCCAAAGACGGCAGCGGCAAACGCCAGGCCGTGCAGATCGTCGCCAACTCCGTGCAGTTCCTCGGCTCGCGCGACGGTGGCGGAGGCGGCGGTAACGGCAACGGAGGGGGCTTCACCCCGCAGAGCGACACGCCTGCCGATCCCAGCGACTTCGACGCCGCTCCGGCCGGAGCGGGTGGTGGCGGTGGGGACGACGACATCCCCTTCTAGGCCTGAGCTGTAGCATCCCCGTTCGCTTATGGCCAGAGATAGAGAGAGTGGAGCAGCGGCACCGCGTCGGGGACGGCGTGGAGCGGATCGCGTTCGCCCGCGTAAATACACGCGGATCAATTCCGAGGCGGTCGACTACAAGGACCTCAACCTGCTGCGGCGCTTCCTCTCCGACAAGGGCAAGACCCGCGGCCGCAGGGTGACGGGGCTCTCGCGCAAGCATCAGCGACAGCTCTCGGTAGCGGTGAAGCGGGCGCGTGAGATCGCTCTGCTTCCCTACGTCGGAGAGCGCTGATGGCACAGGCGATCCTCCTCGAGGACGTCGACAGCCTTGGGCAGCGCGGCGAACCGATCGACGTCTCCCCTGGCTACCTGCGCAACTACCTGATCCCCCGCAAGCTCGCCGCGCCCGCCACCCCGGGTGCTCTGGAGCAGGCGCAGCAACGCCAGGCCGCGGCTGAAAAAGTCGCGCGAGTGCGGGCCGAACGGGAAGAGCAGGCGGCTTCGCTGCTCTCCAAGACGGTGCTGACGATTCACCAGCGGGCGGACGACGGAGGAAAACTGTTCGGCTCGGTCGGCGCCAAGGAGATCGTCGATGCGATCCGGGAGGCACGCGATCTGCGCATCGACCGCCGCAAAGTCCGCCTCGAGCACCCAATCCGCGAGATCGGCACCCACATGGTGGAGATCGAGCTCGCCGACGGCACGGTTGCCTCCGTGAAGACGATCGTCGCCGAGGAGAGCTAGCCACTGCGCGGTTTCCCGACCCGCCTGACGCGCCGTGCGAAGGCGCGAACGCGGTTTGGCTGGGGGCGGTCCGAGCGAGCGACGGCCGGCCTGGCGGCGGTCGCACTCGGCGGCGCCGGAACGGTGCTGGTGGGTCAGTTCGGGCGGCTGTTGCGGCGGCGCACGCACGAGCGCGAAAACGGCGAGCCGCTGGTCGAAGCGGCGCCTGCGGCGGCACTCGACACGGTCGGCGTCGCAGTCAGCGGCTACGCGGCGACCCCGCGCAGCGAGACGGTGCTGTTCAACCTGCTCGCGGGCTTCCTCGGCGCCTTCGCCCTCGTGCGAGTCTCGACCTGGGGGATCCGCGATCGCTGGTGGCCCTTCGAAAACGTCCGGGTCGGCGGTCGCCACATCCACCACTTCGTACCGGGGATCCTGCTTGGGTTCGGCTCCGGCACCGCCGCCCTGCTGACCGATGACGACGCGCTCGGGGAGCGCCTCGCAATCCCGCTGGGCGTTGGCATGGGGCTGACCTTCGACGAGGCGGCGTTGCTGCTCGACCTACGCGACGTCTACTGGACCCGCGAGGGACTGCTCAGCGTTCAGCTCAGCCTCGGTGCGACGGCGATCCTCAGCATCGCGATCCTCACCCAGCGCATGCTGCGGAGGGGTGAGCGTCAAAAGGAGGCAACCGGCGAGATTCCCCCCGCTGACTTCTAGATCTGTGAGGCGATGAACCCGATCAACGCCGCCATGGCGACGCCGCAGAACGCCACCATCGTCTGGTAGATCTGGAGCAGGCGTTCGTCCATCTTTTCGAAGCGTTCGTCGACCTTTTGGAAACACCCGTCGACCCTGTCGAAGCCCGCTTTCATCTCGCTTCGCACGGCGGCGAATTCGGACTTCATCTCCACCCGCAGGCCGTCGACCTTGCTGTTAGGTCGTCCAGGCGGTCATCGGTCCAACTCTCTCTCATCGCCTCCATGATTGCACCTTAAACGTTGCGGTGTCACGGGTGGTGCGCGGAAGCAAAACCTTCTGTAACGACTATGAGCCAAGTCTTATGCGGTCGGCTGAGGCTTTCTTTAGCCGGTGGTTGCAGGGTGGCAGCTCGTGGCGAGGTGGGGGCTTTGGTTTGCTTGGGTTGCCGGGGGCCAGGGGGCGAGAATCCGCCGCCCTTGTCCCTTAACTAGACGTAGATGCCGCAACTTTCCGCAACCCACGTTCCGCCGCAGAACATCGAGGCCGAGGAATCGGTTCTGGGCGCGATGCTGGTCGCCGAGCCGTCGCTGAGCCGCGTCATCGATGAGGTCAAGCTCAACGCCGAAGACTTCTACCTGGAGAAGCACGCGGCGATCTTCCGCGCGGTCCACGACCTCTACGCCGCTTCCAAGCCGGTCGACGAGCTCAGCGTCAGTGAGGCCTTGGTCCAGCGCAACGAGATCGACGAGGCCGGTGGCAAGCACTACGTCTCCGAGCTCGCCGCCAAGGTGCCGGCCGCTGGCAACGCCAAGCACTACGCCGAGATCGTCCAGCAGAACTCGCTGCTGCGTCGGCTGCTCGGTGCCGGCCAGGAGATCCAGGGCTGGGTGCACGAGCGCGACGGCGAACCGCGCGAGCTTTCCGAGCGCGCGGAGAAGCTGCTCTTCGACGTTGCCCACAAAGAGCAGGCGAGCGACTTCCGCCTCCTCTCCGAGATCCTCCACGACGAGGTCGACCGGCTGGAGAAGCTCTCGACCGGCGAGCTCGAGCTGACCGGCACCCCCTCGGGGTTCCGCGACATCGACGCGATCACCGGCGGCTTCCAGCCCGGCAACCTGATCATCGTCGCCGCTCGCCCGGCGATGGGCAAGAGCGCGATCGTCGCCAACATCGCCGAGAACGTGGCGGTGAAACGGGGGATGCCGGTCGCCTTCTTCTCCCTGGAGATGTCGGAGGTGGAGCTGGCACAGCGCTTTATCGCCTGCCGGGCGCGGATCTCCGGCGACAAGCTGCGTAAGGGTCAGGTCGCGCAGAAAGACTGGCCGAAGGTGGTGCGCGCCTGCAACGAGCTGGAGGAGGCGCCGCTGTGGTTCGACGACTCTTCCGACCTGGGCCTGCTCGACCTGCGGGCGAAGGCGCGGCGGCTGCACGCGCAGACGCAGGACCAGGGCGGGCTCGGCCTGATCATCCTCGACTACCTGCAGCTGATGCGCGCCGACGACCCGCGCGCCAACCGGGTCGAGCAGGTCGGGCAGATGAGCCGCGGGTTGAAGATCCTCGCCCGCGAGCTCGAGGTGCCGGTGCTGGCGATCTCCCAGCTCTCCCGCGCGCCCGAGCAACGCACCCCGGCAAAGCCGATGCTGTCTGATCTTCGTGAGTCCGGATCGATCGAGCAGGACGCTGACGTGGTCGCCTTCCTCTACCGAGAGGACTACTACCGCGACCCCGAAGACGAGCCGGACGGGCTAGCCGACGTGATCATCGCCAAGCATAGGAACGGGCCGATCGGCTCGCCCAAACTCGTCTTCCTCGACCGCTTCCCGAAATTCGCCGACTTCTCCGGCCACGAGCGGCCGGTCGAACAGCCGGCGGGCGAAGGACCGCCACTCGAGGACACGGCAGCCGCTGGGCCTGAGTTCTGATGGCCGCGCGACCGCGCAGCGAACCATTCGCCGAGGTGGCCTGCCCGCTGGGCGTCTGCGATGGCTCCGGCTGGATTCTCGGCCCCGAAGACGTCGCCCGTCCCTGCGAGTGCCGCGAGCAACGACTGAAACGGGGGCGCGTCCGCGGTGTCTCCTCGGCGATCCCGCCGCGCTACCGCGGCGTCTCCTTCGACCGTCCGCCGGTCAGCGACATGGTGCGCGACATGAGCACCCGCCACGTCGTCAACGCCGTCCAAGGTTTCGTCGACGACCTCGACGAAAACCTCGCCGCCGGCAAGGGGATGTGGCTGATGGGGAACACCGGCACCGGCAAGACGACCCTGGGCATGCTGGTCGCGAAGACGGCGCTCTCGGCCGGCCGGACCGTCGCCGTCTACTTCACGCCGAAGCTGCTGACGCAGATCCGCCAGACCTACCAGGCGACCGAATCCGAGGACGCCTACGACGCCTTCTTCCGGCGGCTGACCTCGGTCGACCTGCTCTATATCGACGACCTCGGCGCCGAGCGGCACACCGACTGGGTGGTCGAGCAACTCTACGCACTGGTCAACGAGCGCTACGAGAACCAGCGCTCGATGCTGGTCACGAGCAACGCCGGGAAGGACGTCGAGGAAGGGCGCAAGCAGCTGGAGGACCAGATCGGATCGCGCACGGTCTCGCGCCTGATCGAGATCTGCGACGACCCCCTGCCCCTGTTCGGTCCCGACCGGCGCGAGCAGCCGCGCGCGGTCGGCGCGTAGAACCAGGCACAATCTCCTGCCGACATGCCAGGTGTAGTCATAGTCGGCGCCCAGTGGGGCGATGAGGGCAAGGGCAAGGTCGTCGACCTGCTCGCCGACCGCGCCAGCGCGATCGTCCGCTTCCAGGGCGGCAACAACGCCGGCCACACGATCGTCCGCGACGGCGAAGAGTTCAAGTTCCACCTGATCCCGTCAGGCATCCTCTACCCCGACAAGATCTGCGCGATCGGCAACGGGGTCGTCCTCGACCCGCGCATCCTGCTCGGTGAGATCGACGGGCTGAAGCGTCGCGGCGTCGACGTCGGCAACCTGCGGATCTCCGCCAACGCCCACCTGATCATGCCCTACCACGTCCTGCTCGACACGGCGGGCGAGGTCAAACTGGGCAAGCTCTCGATCGGCACGACGCGACGTGGCATCGGCCCCTGCTACGCCGACAAGGCGCTACGGCTCGGCATCCGCGTCCAGGACCTGCTCGACGAGAAGATCCTGCGCAAGAAGATCATGGCGGCGCTCGAGCCCAAGCAACAGGCGCTGCGAGAGCTCTCAGTGCAACGGCGCAAGCTGCGCAAGGAGGCCGGCGAGGGGGGCCGCGAGGGGGCCGACCAATCGGTTGCCGAGGCGCCCGACCCACGGCTCGACCTGCACGCGATGACCGAGGAGTTCACCGCTTACGGTCACCGGCTCGAGCCCCACATCGCCGACACCGCCCGCCTCTGCTGGGAAGAGCTCGACAACGGTCACACGGTCCTCTTCGAGGGGGCCCAGGCGACCCTCCTCGACCTCGACCACGGCACCTATCCGTTCGTCACCTCCTCCAACCCGATCGCCGGCGCGGCGACCGTCGGTGCCGGGGTCGGACCGACCGACATCGACGAGGTCTGGGGAGTCGCCAAGGCCTACGCGACGCGGGTCGGCGCCGGCCCCTTTCCGACCGAGCTCGACGACGCGGTCGGGCGCCACCTGCTTGAGCAGGGCCACGAGTACGGGACGACGACCGGGCGCGAGCGGCGCTGCGGTTGGATGGACCTGGTCGCCCTGCGCTACGCCGTCCGCCTCAACCGGATGAGCGCGCTGACGATCACCAAGCTCGACGTGCTCAGCGGCATCGACCCACTGCGAGTCGCGGTGCGCTACCGCTCGCGCGAGGGCGCGATCCTCGACACCTTCCCCTACCACCAATCGATCCTCCACTCGGCGGAGCCGGTGTACGAGGAGCTGCCTGGCTTCGATGCCGACCTGACCAAATGCCGCGCCGAGACCGACCTGCCGATTCAGGCGCGTGCCTACCTAGACTTCATCGCCGATTTCGTCGGGGTCCCGATTCGCCTCGTCGGCGTCGGTCCTAGCCGCGAGGAGGTCGTTTGGATTGGCGGAGAACCAGAGGTGCTTTAAAGTCATGTTGTGGCCTCCGGTAGACGCACCGCTAAGCTGAACGAGCGGCTGCCCAGGGGCCGTCACGGGCTACCGCGGGAGGCGGTGACGGAGTCCCAGCAGCGGCGGATCCTGCAGGCGATGATCGAGGTCGTCGCCGAGCGAGGTTACCCCGAGACCCGCGTGGTCGACGTGATCGGCGTCGCCGGCGTATCGAGAAAGACCTTTTATGAGCTGTTCGCGAGCAAGGAGGACTGCTTCCTCGCGGCCTATGACGTCCTGCTCGGCAACATTCTCGGCGACACCGCGCGGGGATTCGAGTCGAAGCCCGGCGCACCCTGGGCCGAGCGCGTCGCGGCGGGCCTGGCGGAGCTGCTCAAACACCTCGCAGAGCACCCCGACGAGGGTCGTTTCGCGATCGTCGAGGTGCTCGCCGCGGGGCCGAAGGCGCTCGCCCGCCGCGATGCCGCCCTGCGCCAGTTCACCGGGTTCCTCGATGCCGGCAGGGCCGAGACATCAGTCGAGCTGCCGGGCATCACCTCGCTCTCGCTCGCCGGCGGCATCAACGAGCTGCTCTACAGCGAGATCCTCCACGGCGCCTCGGCTCGGCTCCCCAGCCGGCTTCCAGACCTGATGTTTTGGATAACCCTGCCGTTCCTGGGCCCCGAGGGAGCCGCCGAGGAGCGCGAGCGGGTGCGACTTTCGATGCTCGAGGGCTGATTTGCGGCCTGTTAAGCCGCTCTTTTGCCCAAATGCACGGGTTTAAGAAAAGGCTGGGACTGGTAGTTTGCCAGCGGAGGCATAGATCACGCTTCAAAACGGCTTCCGCTCAGACGGGCAGGGCCAAAAGGAGAGATATAGACATGCGTAGAAACCTGATGGTCGCACTCGCTCTGAGCGCGATGCTCGCACTGGGGGTCGCGGCAGTCGCGAGTGCGACGCAAACGACGCTCCGCGCGGGAAACCTGGTCGTCACCTTCGGCGGCACGCTCTCGCCGAAAAAGCTGTCGAAGACCCAGTACACGCCGGTCACCTCGACCATCTTCGGCGAGATTGAAACCACCGACGGGACCCACCCCTCCGCGTTCAGGGAAGCCGCCGTCGACATCGACAAGGACGTGAAAATCAACGTCAAGGGCTATCCGACCTGCAAAGGTGGCCAGCTCGAGGCGCGCGACACCAAAGCGGCAATGAAAGTCTGCGGCAACACGGTGCTCGGCAACGGCATCGCGCACGTCGAGATCGCCTTCCCCGAACAGAAACCGCTCTTGGTCACCAGCCCGCTGACCGTTTTCAACGGCGGCGAAAAGGGCGGCAAGGTCACGCTGTACTTCCACATCTTCCTCACCGTGCCGGTTCCGGCCGCGATCGTCACCACGGTCACGATCCAGAGGACGGGCAGCGGGATCCACTCGATCGCCAAAATCCCGGTTGCGGCGGGAGGCAGTGGCTCAGCCATCGACTTCAGCTTCAAGTTGGGGAAGACCTACAACTACAACGGCAAGAAGGTCGGCTACTTCGAAGCCAAATGCCCGGACGGCGTTTTCAAGGTCAAAGCAAGCGCCCTCTTCAAAAACGAAACTCATACCCCCGGCGTAGCGCCGACCACCTCCGCCAAAGGCGCACTGGCGGTGCCCTGCTCGCCAAAGGGCTAGCGCAGAGGACATAGGGGCTTCGTCTCAGGACGAAAGCCAGAAAGGGGCGGCCGGGAGGCCGCCCCTTTTCTTTGACCTTTCGGTCCTGTACGAGTTCCTTTTCGGTCCCTGTGCAACGATAAGTGTGATATTCCGTGGTGGGCGAGGGGCAGAGCACGAAAAGAGGAGGAGGACATGCGTAGAAACCTGATGGTCGCACTCGCCATGAGTGCGGTACTGGCGCTGGGCGCAGTGGCGATCGCCGATGGGGCCAAGACCACGGTCGGAGTGAGCAATCTGAAGCTCACCTTCGGCGGTTCCTTCTCGCCGAGGGCGCTGCCGAAGACGACGTACGCACCGATCACCGCCACTGTCGAAGGCAAGATCACCACGACCGACGGAACCCACCCCCCGGCCTTCCGGGAAACGGTGGTCGACGTCGACAAGGACGTAAGGGTCAGCGTCAAAGGACTGCCTGTTTGCAAAGCCGGCCAGCTCGAGGCGCAGGACACCAAAGCAGCGAAAAAAGTCTGCGGCACGACGGTGCTCGGAAGCGGCCTTGCCCACGCGGAGATCGCCTTCCCCGAACAGGCGCCGCTCAAGGTTGCGAGCCCCATCACCGTCTTCAACGGCGGCGAAAAGGGTGGCAAGGTGACGCTGTTGATCCACACCTTCCTCACCGTGCCCGTGCCCGCCGCGATCGTCACCACGGTTACGATCGCGAAGAAAGGTAATGGCCTTCACTCAATTGCCAAAGTCCCTGTGATCGCCGGCGGCAGCGGCTCCGCTCTCGACTTCAAATTCAAGCTCGGGCGGACCTATACCTACAAGGGCAAGAAGGTCGGCTACCTGGAAGCCAGATGCCCCGACGGCGTCTTCAAGGTCAAAACGCCGAAAACGGTATTCAAAAACGAAGCCCACACCCCCGGCGTCGCAGCAACGACGATCCTCACTGGCGCCCTGGCCATACCCTGCACCCCGCAGGGCTGACCTACGGACCCCACCCGCGCCCACCATCTTTCGGGCGAAGCGAAGATGGTGTGCTATTTGCCCTGTTCGAACGTGTGCTGGTAGGTCGTTGGCGGGCCGCTGCCGTAGATCGGCTGGAGAGGCGCCTGTGGTTCGCAGCCCGGAGCAGGGATGCTGGATGAGCTGTCCTGGTCGCCGAAGGCGAAGTGCTTCAGTCGGTTGAAGAAGTCCGTCGCTTTGGCGACATCGCCGTTGGTCCTTTCATTGAATGCTTTTTCATTTGGCGTGTTCGAATTTAGCGTCGCGGTGATTCCCGAGCTGCACTGGCGCGTATCGAAGTTGAGTAGACCCTTGGCCAGGCGGCTGTAGGCTCCCGGCCGGCTGTAGGGGTTGTTGCGGTTGGTGGTGGTGCGGTTGGGGTAGGTCGCCAGCGTTTCCGGGCCGAGCGGGCCGAGCAAACGCAAGAAGTGAATCTGATCGCCGGCCGCATTGTTGTGGACCCCGTTGGTCGCCGCCGCCACGTTCCCCAGCAGCGAGGTGACCTCTTGTTTGTAGAGGCCGAGACCGGTGAGGATCGGGTTGAGGTTGCGCAGGAAGGGATCGAGGGACCGCAGGAGGACGGGGAAGTCCCCGCGGAGGAACTTGCGCAGCGCGGGGAAGCCGCTGGGCGCGCGGTCGATGACTGTTTCCAGCCCCTCGAAGAAGCCCTTCGCCTGCGGTGCCAGGTTCGAGAAGGCGACCAGGGTCGGCGAGAGCTGTTCGGCCGCCGGCACCAGCTGGCGGAAGAGCGGATCGGAGTTGAGGGCGAACTCTTTGAGCCGGTTGAAGGTCAGCCTTTGCTCGTCCTCGAAGGTGGGGAAGGCACGGAACAACGCTTCGATGTCGCGGTTGCGGGCGGCGGTCGTGCGGAATACCGCGTTGGAATTGCGGATCAGGCCGGCCAACTCGCCTTCGCGCCCGCGCAAGGCGCGGAAGGTGACGGTGCCATTGCTGAACAGCTGCTTGACCGCGACCCGCTGCGTATCGAGCACGCGGAAGACCTTGTCGAATTCGGAGAAGAACGGGTCGAGCTCGGCCAGGGCGTTGGAGAAGGACTGGCCCTGGCCGGAGATCGCGACGGCGCCTTCCTGCATCCATTCCTGGAAGGCGACGCGCGTACGTTTGTCGAAGGTGCGGAAGATCTCGTCGAGCTGAGCCGATTCGGCCACGTTGCCGCGCGCGAGAGTGGCGCCGTCGGGCAACTTGGGACCGTCGGCGTCGCCCGGCGTCAACTCGACGTAGGTCTCACCGAGCAGGGTCTTGGTCCGCAGGATCGCCCGGGTGCCGGTGGGGATCGGGGCGTACTTGTCTTCGATGTCGATCGTCGCCTGCGCCTGCTGGCCGTCGGGCGACTGTTCGATGTTCTGCACTTTGCCGACCGAGACGCCGGAGATCCGCACGTCGGACTGTTGGGCGAGCTGGGTCGCCTCGGTGAAGGGGACCTTGATCTCGTACGGCTTGGCCTTGAACGGGGTCGGACCGCCGAAGGTGATCCAGAGGAAGAGCAGGATGCCGAAACAGGACAGGGCGAAACCGGCGATGACGAGCAGCTGCGCGGTGCTGGGGGCTCGCTTGCTCATTTCGAGCTGCGCTCGCAGTGGCCGGACGGCGTTTCGGCTGGAATTTCTTCGGGGCTCGGGATTCTAATGCCCTGCAGCAGGGTCCTCAGATACGGCTTTGCCAGCGTGAGGCCATAGGCAAGTTCGGACCCATTACAGGAGAGCACCGCAACGCCGCGGGTTATCGGCCCTCCCCCGTCGGTGAGGTTGAAGGTCGTGTTGATGTTGTGGTTTAGCCAGGGTAGGTAGAAGAGGAAGCTCTCCCTGCTCCCCTTCGGCTTGTACGCGAGCTCATTGAGCAGGCTGTTGATCGCGCCTAGCGAGGTGCCGAAGTTGCTCACCGACGTGTTGAGGTCCGGAGCGCCTTCGTTGAGATGGGTGAGCACGGGACGGATCTGCCGGGTGAACGGACGGATCTGATCGCGGATCGGCGCCGTCGTCTGCTTGAAGAGCTGCTCATTGGCCTTGAACGCCGGCACCGACGCCTGCGCCTGCGGAATCAGGCCGATGAGCGCCGGTCGAGCCGCGGTCGAGAAGCGGTCGGAGCTGGCCAGTGCCGAGCGCAAAGCGGTGAGAGTCGAGGGGAACTCGACCAGCGATTCCTGGATCGCCTGCTGCTGATTGGCGAAGTTGCCGAGGGCGCCCTTGGAAGCGCTGACGAAGCGTTCCAGCTCGGAGTCGTGCCTGCCCAGCTCCGTGGTCAGCTGGCCAAAGCTGTGAATTACCCGGGCCAGCTCCAGACGGCGCTGGGCCACCGCCCGGTTCAGGTCGGCGATGTAATGCGAGAAGGGCTGGAGGCGGCGGAGGGCGCCTGAGAGCTGGCGGCCTCGGCCGCCGATCCCCTGGGCGCCACCGGCGACCAGCAGCTGGAGATATTGCTGGGTGTCGGCGTCGAGGGTCGAGAGGAACGCTTCGAACTGGATGCTCGGTTCGGTGCGCGAGAGCGGGAAACGGTGGCCGCTTTCGACATGCTGCTCGCCGCTGCCGGGTTCGATCTCCACCGTCATGTCGTTGAGGTTGGTTTTCGGCCGCAGCAGCAGGCTGGCGTTGGCATGGATCAGCTTCATGTACTTCGGCTCGATGTCCATGCCGACCACCGCGTGACCGTCTTCGAGTTCGACCGAGGAGATCTTGCCGACCTGGATGCCGGAGATCACGACTGCCTGTCCCTGGCCGGGCGTCACCGCCTGCGCATCGCTGAAGTCAGCCGTGATGTGGGAGAAGTCTTCGCCGACGAAAGGCGCCCACGAGGGCAGCGAGGCTTTCTGCTGGGTGAAGATCCACAGCGTCATCGTGATCGCGAGCACGGTCAAGATGGCGATCGCGATCGAGTCTTTGCCGCGTCCGCGCGACTGCCGCGAGAGCGAGGCACGGAAGTGGCGCAGGCGGCTCACGTTTGGATCCCGTTCGCTCATGGACGACTCACCGCCGTCAGGCTCGGTGGCCCAACCTGACCTAGCTTGCCGTTTACGTCGGGGACGGGCTGGGTGGAGCAGCGCACGTCGGGCTTCTTTGGCGGACGGCCGCCGAGCTGCGGTTGCACACCTTCCGGCGCGGCGACCACGTTGGCCCAGTCCTGTTTATCGGTGCTGAGGTTGCCCGAGGGGTTCTCCTGTTTGACCAGGGTGCCGCCGCCGCCGGGCTGCACACGCAGGTAGGGCCCGTTGCCGTCGAAATTACCGGTCACACCGGAGAAGTTCGCCAGGTAATAGAAGAACTCACGGTAGTTAGGGCCCGTCTGGAAACGATCTTCGATCGTCTGGTTGCCGGTCGGCACGAAGACGCGCGACTGGCAAAGGCTGATTCGGTTGATCTGAGGCAACGTGTTCGACATGCCCGCGTGGGCGGCCCCGGCGAGCCCGGGTGCCGATTCCTGCAACAGCCTCGCGACACCGCCGGCCTCCTTGCCCGAGAGCAGCGGCCGCGCCTGGGCAAGCCATGGTTCCGCAGCGGAGATCAACGCCGGCAGCTCGGCGACCGCGGGGCGGAACTCGATCGCCCAAGCGCGCAGCGGCGGCAGGGTACGGTTGAGACTGGCCAGCGACTTACGCCCTACCTTCAGCGTCGGTGCCAGCCGTTCGACCGTCGTCGAGAGGTTCGTCGACTGGGCGGCGAGCGCGCCGGTGAAGGTGTTGAAGTTGACGATCAATCCCTGCAGGTCGGCCTCACGCCTGGCGAGGGCGCCGAAGGTGCGGCCGGCGCCGGCGACCAGGCGGGAGAGGTCGCCGGGGCTGGTACCGAGGAAGGCATTGGTCACCTGGGCGCTGTAGCGGCCGGCGTCACCGCCGTATTTGAGGGCCCCATTGAGCCCTTCGGCGCCGGTCCTGCCTTTCACCTCCGGCAGCTGGGTCGCGTCTTCGGCGGCGGTCGGCTTGTGCGTCAGCGCCGTGCCGAAGCTCTCCAGCAGGCGACTGAGGTCGGCGCGCACAGGCGACTGCAGCGCGGTGAGGATCTCATCCAGCTGGACGCCGGTCGAGGTGCGGCTGACCGGGATCGTCGCGCCACCGTCCATCTCAGGCGCGCTGGGGCTGCCCGGATCGAGGTCGATGAAGAAGTTGCCCTCGAGGAAGATTCGCGGGCGGATCTGGGCGAAGGCGTCGTCGTGGATCGGCCGACCCTTGCCGTCGACGGTGAAGGTGACCTCGGTGTTGTCGCCGTCGCGGCCGACTTCGATCACTTTGCCGACGTCCACCCCGGCGATCCTCACCGGCGAGTTGGTCGAGATGTTGACGCCGTTGGAGAAGGTGGCGTTGAGCGTGTAGCCGTGGCCGGTGAAGGGCACGTGTTTGGTGAAGGCCAGGTAGGGGCCGACGGTGAAGACGAGGATGAAGATCACCGCGATCGCCGCGTTGCTCGGCCGCCACTTGAAGCGGCTGTCGGTGGCCCCGACCCTGGTATCGCGCTCCGGCAGGCGTCCCATCAGCCTTCTTCTTCTTCGTTGGTGGTTGCCGCGCCCCAGAGCTCAGGCGAGTGGCCGATCACAGTCTGACCGATCGCGTAGTGCTCGTTGCCGGCTTCACAGACCCCGTCCTGGCCGGTTTTGGGATAGGGGTTGAAGTGGAGGTGATTCTTCGCTCCTGGACCGTCGGCGGGCGCCGAGGACGGCGCCGACTCGGCGTTCGGGCCATCAGGCGCCTCGAAGACGATCGCGCCCAGCCAGTTGCCGTTGCCGTTCGATTCGCTGAAGGTGTCGGCCAGATTGTTGAAGACGAGGCTGAGGTAGTTGCAGGTGGTCTGTGCGGGAGCGATGTACTTGATCGCCGGGGCGAGCACTTCGTTGGTGTCCGTGAGAAGTTCGAGGCCGTTGAAGACGCCGTCCTGGCCCTGGAAGTCGAGCAGCGCTTCCGCCGTCGGGTTCAGCTGCGCGTACAGGGAAGGCGAGCGGTTGAGCGCGGGGATGCCGGCACGCAGGGCCGCGTTGATCGTCGGCGAGGTTTCACCCAGGGCCCGGGCGCCGGGCTTGAGTGCGGTGAAGAAGTTCCCGGTGTCGCGGAAGAAGGGCCGCAACGCCGGCAGGTCGGCGGTCACCGCTTCGAGCGTCGGCGGACCTTTGACGATCGTTTCCTGGATGAATGGCCGCGAGACTCGGGCGAAGGCGGCAAAGGTGCGATCGAGGGCGACGAACATGCTCGCCTGTTGCTCGGCGACCGGAGCGACCGTGGCCGAAAGGGCCTCGAGCGCTTCCCAGAAGCCGCCGAAGTTGGTGCTTGGTTCGACCAGCGTGCGCAGCACCGGCTGACCGTTTTCGGCGAGGCTGCGGAGGGCGCCGAAGGCGGCGTTGAGCTGCGGGCCGCGGCCGGCGAAGGCATTGCCGAAGCCGGCGTTGTTGCGCTGGATCGCGGTTCTGGTTTTCTCGTCGAACATGTCGAAGAACTGGTCGATGTCGACCGGTTCGGGCCGCGAGGCCGTCAGTGGGATCGTTTCCCCCGCCGCCAGGCCCTCGCGGGAATCGCCGGGGACGATCTGCAGGTACTTGAGGCCGAGCGGCGATTTGGGGCGGATGATCATCGTCGAGTTAGCCGGAATCGGTTCTGCGCCCTTGTCGAGACTGAGGTCGAGTTCGGCGGCGATGGCACCGTTGCCGATCTGCACCGGCTTCACTTCCTTGATCACACCGACCCGGGAGCCGCCGATCCGTACCTCGTTGCCTTTGACCAGGGCGTTGGCGTTGGGCACGCGGGCCTTGAGGTTGTAGGTGGAGACGAAGGGAAGGCCGTTGTTGGCGTTGTAGGCGAGGAAGACGGCAACGATCACGACCAGCACCGTGACCGCGCCGACGATCACCGGGCTGCTCGCGACTCCCTGTATGCCGCTGCGGTTCCTCATGGGCCCAGGAGGTAGTCGAGGAGGGCACGTTGGGGTCCGGAGGCACTCGCCCGGGCGCCGAGCTGTTCGCCTTCGCCAAGGCTTGGGGCCTGCGGGGTGGGCTCAAGCGAGCCCGGCGATGCGGAGGTGGCCGCGTCCGCCGAGGTGCCGCCGGTCTTGGCCGACAGTCCTTCCTGGAGCCTGCTGTAGAGAGCACGAGCGCTGGAGGAAGCCGATGCTTCGCGGGCAAAGGGGCCATTGAAGTTCGCCGAGCAGCCGCTGGTCGGCGCGGTCACGTAGTCGATGCAATTGGTCAGCGCCGTGAGCTGGCGGGTGAAGTGACCGTACTGATCGAATTCGTTGGTCGCCGCGGCGCTGTTGTAGATCAGGTCGACGAGGCCGTCGAAGCCGTTGGTCTTTCTGGTGCTGACCAGAAACTGGGCCAGTTCGGTGGTGGGCGAAGCGCCGCTGACGGCAAGATCGCGGAGCTTCTCGACCACCGGGTTCGCCGCGCGGATCTTCGGTCCGGCCACTTCTCCGCTGGCGCCGAGCGACTTCAGCGAGACCGTCGAGGCGGCCGAGAACGGGGTCAGCGCCCGAGTCGCCTTGGTCAGCGACGGGGCGGCCTTGGCCAGCGATTCGGAGACCGGCGTGCCCGCCTTGGAGAAGTATTCGAAGCTGCCCATCGTCTGGCGCAGCTCACGCAGGAAGGCGGGGAGCTTCTGCAGCGACGCTTCCAAGGCCTCGCCCTTTTCGGTGCTGGCCTGAGCAGCTGCGCCGGCGTTGGAGAAGAAGCCGGCGACGCTGCTGCGGTCGCGCGCAAGCGGGCCGAGGATCTCGTCCGAGTCGGCGGTGAGCTTTGCCAGCTGATCGCGCTGGGCGTTGAGGATGCCGATGACTCGGTCGGCGTCGCGCAGGACCGGGTTTGCGCGCTTGACCGCCTCCTCGATGTCTTCGCCGCGCCCAGTGAGGCCTGCGCCGAGTTCGTTCAGGACCAGCCGGAAGCGCTGGACGTAGGTCAGCTGGTTGATGTTGTTGATCAGATCCGGGTCGACGCTGGTGCTGTTGTTCCCCAGCGGCAACAGGTACTGACCGGCGCCCGGCTGCCCGTCGGGGATCTGCTTCAGCTTCGGGGCCGGTTCGGAGCCAGGAGCGCGCGGCAGGGTGGGCGTGCAGTCGACGAACTTCTCGCCGATCAGCGATTGCGGCCGGATCAGGCAGCTGGCGTCGCTGCGGAAGTCCTGGAAACCGGGATCTTCGATCTTCATCGCGATCACCGCCTTGCCAGGAACCGCCTGCGCCTTGCCGTTCTCGTAGCTGTCGACCTCACCCGGCATCGTCACGCCGACCGATTCGATTTCACCGACGGTCGCGCCGGCGACGCGCACTTCCTCACCCGCGACCATGAAGCCGCCGCTGTCGAAGATGCCGCGGACGACATAACCGTTGCCGCCGCCACCGCCGCCGACCAGCACCACGACGACCACGATCGCGATGACCAGCCCGCCGGCGAGTAGCCATTTCCTCATGGTCCACCTGGCGCGTCGGCCGGGTCGCATGCGGACGATGGGCTTACGCCGGAGCCGGCGAAGGGCGGTTCGGTGAAGGGGTTGGAGTTGTCGGCAGCAGACTGGGTGCCGCCGCCGGGGCAGGGGCGGCGAGCGGCGGCGGAGCTGCCGAAGGCGTTGAACTGTTCGCTCGGCGTGATCGGTTCGAGCTGGCCGTAGTTTTTACTGCTGCTTTCGTTGTTGCGCTTGAACAGGTTGAGGACCAGTTGGGCGCGAGCGTAGTGCCCGTTGCCGTCGTAGTAGCCGGAGATCTGGCCGAGACTGCCGAAGCCGTTGAAGATGTCCGGGGTGTAGGCACGGGCAAAGTTGAGCGTCGGCTGGAAATCCGCGATCGCCTGTTCGGCGTTCGGGAAGGCGGTGGCAGAGCGTTCCTGCACGACGGGCAGGAAGCCGAGCGCTTCCGCCGTGTCGTTGGCGAAGCCCTGCCGGTTGACGCTGAGGCGGAAGTTCTTGAAGACCGGCACGGCTTTGGAGAGCACGGGGCGCAGTTCGCTCAAGAACGACGCCAAGTTCCTGGTGGCCGGCTTTGCCGTTTCGACCAGGGGATCGAGGTCGTCGAGCGCGGCGCGCAGGTTGACGAAGGTGGTGTTGCTCTGGCGCATGAACGGTGGCAGCAGCCGCAGCGTCTGGTCGAGGGCTTCGTTCTGCTCGGCGATCGCGCCGAAGGCGGTACTGGCATTGGAGATCGCGCTGGAGAGCTCGTTGCCGCGCTGGGCGACCGCGGTGGAGAGCTTGCTGGAGCTGACGACGAAGCGTTCGAGCAAATTCTGGTCGGCATTGAGTTCGCTGACGAAGGCGGTCGCCCGGTTCAATCCGGGTCCGAAGTACTTGAAGGTCTGGTTGGCGTCCTCGCCACGGTCCCTGAACTGTTCGGCGTTGCCGCGGACGAACTGACCGAGGGCGCGTCGTACCGGGTTGGGGAAGGTGTTGAGGAACTGATCGAGGTCGACCTCGGTGGTGGTGGAGCCGAGGTCGAGGACGTCGCCGTCGTCCAGCGCCGGGTTGCTGTTCGGCCCCGGGCTGATCGAGATGTAGTGGTTGGCGACGCCCGAGAGCGAGGTGGCGCGGATCACCGCGGTCGAGCCCTCGTGCAGCTGCTGGTCGACGCTGACTTCGATCTCGGCCAGGTTGTCGTCGGTAAGGCTGATGCTTTCCACCGAGCCAACCGCCTGCCCGCCGATCAGGACCTGGTTGTCGGGCACGAGCTGGGCGGCGTTCTGGAACACGAGGTTGTACTTGTGGCCGCCACCGCCGCCAAAGAGGACGACGGCAAGTGCGATGACGACGATCGCGAGGGCCACCATGGCCGCAATTCGCGCGGGGGTGACTCCCCGGGCTTGCGCCGGGCTTTTCTCCTCGCCTAAGGAATTAGCAGCCACGGATCGTCGCTTGCAGCTCCCCCGCCTCCATACGGGGAAACAAGCCGCCGAATCGTATCCGAGCGATCAGCCGCCACGCATGCGCCCTGCCTGGCTTAACTCGAAGTCAACGCGCTGCAACTGGACATGTTTGCGCCGGCTCAGACGTTCAGCTTGGGCAGCACACGGTCCAATCCACGTGGCAGCCACCACACACGGTCGCCCAGCAACAGCATCAGCGCCGGCAGCAGGACGATGCGAACCACGGTCGCATCGAGCAGCACTGCCACCGTCAACCCAACCCCTATCTGGCTCACGGTGGCAATGGGTGCCCCGGCGAAGGCGACGAAGACGGCCATCATGATCACCGCGGCGCCCGTAATCACGCGCGCGGTTCGCTCCAGGCCAAATTCGATCGCCGCGGCGTTGTTGCCGTCGCGGTCGTAATGCTCACGCATTCGCACCAGGAGAAAGACGGCGTAGTCGATCGAGAGACCGAAGACGACGCCAAAGATCGCCACCGCCCCGACCGCGTCGACGTAAGTGCGGCCCCCGAGCGGCCAGTCCGCGGGCAAGTTGAAAAGCAGGGTGAGGATGCCGAATGCGACCGCGACGGTCGCCAGGTTGAGGCCGACGGCGAGCGCGGCCAGCGGCACGGCGCGAAGGACGAGGACGAGGACGAGGAAGGTGGCGAGGGTGATCGCGGCGACAACCCATGGGATCCGCTCACGGGTGACGTGGCTGTAGTCGTTGAGCTGGGCGGCGCCGCCGGCGACGCCGGTCTGAAGCCCTGCTTCCTGGCCAAGATCGTCGGCCTCGACCTCGAGCCGCTTGTTCAACGCGATCGAGCCGGGGGAGTTGAAGGTGAAGCGGGAAATCACCAGGATCGCCGCCGCCTGGCCGCCGCCATTCAGATCGATCGCGGTGGCGGTGCGCTCGCGAGCCCGCGGGCGGGCGCCGTCGAGCGCCGAGAGGACGAAGTAGCCCGAGTTGAAGAGGCCCGGCGTGGTGCGCTGCAGGCGGCGTGCTCGACGTTTCAACGAAGCGCTGTTGGAGAGCACCTGGACGCTGGCTCGCTGCAGGAAGGACTGCAGCGGCCGGGAGCCGCTGTAGCCTCGGGCGAGCTGTTCCTCGAGCGTGCCGAGGGCACCGTGCAGGCGTGAGATTCCCCCGACCAGGGCGACGCTGACCGCGGAGAGGCGGGCAACGCCGCTTTCAAGACCGCCGGCAATGCGGGCGAGGCGGGCGGAGTTATGGGCGAGCGTTTTGCCACCGCTCTCCAACTTCTGCAGTCCGTCGGAGAGCTGCGTCGCGCCGGAGCTGAGTCTCTTGATCAGGATGATTCCCGATACCAGCCAATCGGTGATCTGCTTCGATTCTTCGGCGTCTTCGACCAACCCCGCCTGTAATGCGGCCAGTTCGGAGGGGAGACCGGCATAGTCCGGGGCGTAGGGCCCGCCGCTGACCGGATCCGTCCCGCTGACGGCCGCGAGCGCGTGGCGGACGGCTTCCAGCGCTCCGGCGAAGTTGGGATCGGCCTTGCCGCTCGTCATTCCCTCCAGCTGCTGCAGGGCCGTCTTCAGCTGCGCTTCGGCGTCTACCGCCGGTGCCTGCAGACGCGGCACCGTCTGGTGCGCGTCTTCGTTGAGCGCCTTCTGCAGGCGGCGTGAACGCGTCAGGGCGTTGTGACGCAGGTTCGGGGCAAGGCTCTGCACAGCGAACTTCACGTTCAGGCCGGCAATAGCAGCGCGGTGTTGCGCGCCAGCGAGGCGGCGCGTGCCTTTTGCGAAAGCCCCAAGCGCGCCGACCGCGCGAGCGCTGCCGGCTTCGGCCTGCTCGAGCCCGGAAGCGAGGGCAGTCGCGCCCTTCACGCCCCTGCCCGACCCGTCGGCAAGCAGACCGGCTCCGTAGGTGGCTTTCGCTATTCCCCGGCGCAGGAGAACGGTTCCGGATGCAGCGCGGCCGAGGTTCCGGCCCAACTGCTCCACTTGGGTCAACGGACCGCTTTCGCCGCCATTGGCGAGCAGGGACCCGGCCTGGCGAAGTGGCGCTACGGCTCGCGAGATCTGCGCTGGCCCGACCACCGTCTGCACGCCGGGCAGTGCGGCGATCCGGTGCTGCGAGCGGCTCAGCGCGGCCAGCCGTCGCGGTTCGGTGACGGTGCCGCGGTCAGCGCTGGCGACAATCACGAATGGCGCATCGTAGCCGGGTCCGATCGTCCGCCTGATCAGTTCGAAGTCCTCGCGGATCGGGTCGTCGTGCGCCAGCTGAGTCTGGCTTGGCGGCCCGGTCTTCAACCCCACGGCGGGCACGGCCAGAACCAGCACGATCCCCCCGATTACGATCGCCGCCCGGGCCGGGCGGCGGAGAGCCGCTCCGACCAGCGCCATCAGGCGGGAGCGGCCCTCTCCCGGCACAGGCCGGAAGCGCCAGCGATCGACGTTGGGCCCGAGCAGGGTCAGCACCGCCGGCCCCACCACGACGGCGACGAGGACGCTGAGCGCAACGACGACGAGCAGCGTCGCCGCCAGCGAGCCGAGCAGCGAGCCGGGGACGAGGAAGAACGCCACCAGCATCGAGAGCATCAGCGTGCTGCCTGCGAAGACCGTGGTTCGGCCCGCCGTGCGTCGCGTCGCGCGCGCGGCACCGGCCGGGGTGGCACCTGCCGCCAGCTCTTCGCGGAAACGCGAAACCATCAGCAGCGCGTAGTCGACCCCGAGCGCCAAACCCATCATCGTGCAGACGACGAGTGCGAAGGCGTCGACGCTGAACCAGTTCGTGAGGATCGAAAGCAGCCCTCGTGCACAGACCACGGTCACGGCGCCGAAGGCCAACGGGATCGCGGCGGTGATAGGCGACCGGAAGACGATCAGGAGGACGATCAGGAGGATCGGAAGTGCGATCAGCTCGCCGCGTTCAGTAGCGGCGATCGAGTCATCCTGGATAGCTCGTGAGAGCGTGGCGAAGCCGGTCTGGGTCGAGCGCACCGGCGGCTCGATCGTCGAGTCGAGAATCCCGTTCAGTTCCGGGACCGCGTTGTTGACGGCCTCGTCGATGTCGACGTGAAAGTCGGCGATGACGATCGCTTGGCGCGGATCGGGCCGTAGCCGCTGCACCGTGCCCCGGTCCCAGGGCGAGAGGGTGGTCACGTCGGGATTGCGACGGAGAGCGCGGATCAGCTCAGGGCCCTGCCGGTCGAGCTCGGCCGCCGGTCCGCGCAGCAGGATCACGAACGGCGCGCTTTCGCCGAAGTGTTCGCGCAGCATCCCGTTGGCGCGGGAGGAGGAGGTACCCGGGACTTCGAGGCTGGTCGGGCTGAGCTTTCCCTCGATCCCGGAACCGAGGACCCCGAGCACGACGAGGACCAGGAGAGCGAGGCCGAGCACCCGTCGCGGATGGCGCAACAGAGCGGAACCGCGACCGCGTCGCCGCTCTGGCGCAGGCTGGCTGCGCCCCTTCCCCCTGCTCCTCCTCAAACCCACCGTGCTAGTTTGGCGGTCAGGGACTACGGAGGGGGCTAAAGATGCGGAAGACTCTGTTAAGAGTGCTGGTCGTGGTTGCTGTCGTCGCTCTGGTGGGAGCCGGTGCGGCGGAGGCGCTCAAGCTGCGAGTCGGGAACATCATCATCGTCGGTGACGGCGGCTTCACGCCGACCACGCTGCCGAAGAACGAGAACGCGCCGATCAAACTGTACGGGCATGGCAAGTTCAGCACGGTCGACGGCAGCCGGCCTTCCCCCCTGCGCACGCTGACGCTTGAATTCGACAAGCACGGCGAAGTCGAGACGCGCGGCCTCGAAAAATGCTCGATGGCGAAACTGGTGGCGACGACGACGAAAACCGCACGCAAGCTGTGCCCCGACGGGATCGTCGGCACGGGCTTCGGCACCGCACTCGTCGAGCTGCCCGAACAGCGGCCGATCAAGGCCTCCTCGCCGCTGACCCTCTTCAACGGCCCGGTCAAACACGGCAACCCGACCGTTCTCGGCCATGCCCATATCGATGTTCCCAGCCCGACGACCTACGTCATCCTGGTCGAGATACAGAGGGTCCATAACGGCCGCTACGGCTTCAAGACGGTCGCCAACTTCCCGCGGATCGTCAACGACTACGGCTCGCCGATCTCGGGCAACCTGACGATCGGCAAGGAATGGACGTACAGAGGCGAGAAGCTCAGCTACGCCAACGCCCACTGCGCCGACGGACGGCTTCAGGCAAAAGCCTCGTTCCTCTTCAAAGACGGCAGCTTCGTCCAGGGCACGGTCTTCAAGCCCTGCAAGGTGCGCAAGTAACCGCCGCTTGACAGCCGGCGCTACCCTGGAGGGTACCCGGGTGTTTAGGAGGCGATGATGCGAAGGTGGCTACTGGCGATGGGCGCGCTGCTCGCGGCGGTCGCGGCGTTGCTCGCGGGCTCGGCGGGAGCGGCCACGGTCAGAGTGGGAACGCTCGTCCTGCACGCCGACGGCGGCTTTGAGCCGCATGCGCTGCCGAGGCGGACCTACGCGCCGATCCATTTCCAGGGCTACGGTGAAATCAAGACCACGGACGGATCGATCCCCCCCGCCCTCGAACACGTCAAGCTCGACTTCGACCGCGACGGGCATCTGACCACCGCGGGCCTCAGCGCATGCCGGCCATCCCAGCTCGAAGGGGCGACGACGGAAGAGGCGCGTCACCGCTGTAGCGCGGCGATCGTCGGCACCGGGCGCATCGGTGCGGCAGTCGGCCTGGCCGGCCTGGTGCGGATCGACCTGCGCGCACCGATGACCCTGTTCAACGGTCCGCGGCGGGACGGAAACCCGACGGTCATCCTTCACGCGCAGGCCCCCTTCCCGGTCTCCGAAACCTACGTCGTGACGATCCCGATCGAACGTCGTCACGGCATCTACGGATACCGGGTGGAGTTCGACGTCCCACCGATCGCCGGCGGCCTCGGCTCGCTCACCGACATCCGCGCCAAGATTGGCCGCCTCTACCGCTTTCGCGGCGCCCAACGCAGCTACGTCTCCGCCCGCTGCTCGGACTACATCCTCCAGACCCAGGGCTACTTTTCCTTCGCCGACGGCAACGTCATCTACGGCAGCGTCTTCAAGTCGTGCCGTCCCAAGGGCTGAGCCAACTCCCCTCCCAGCTTCCTATAATTGCCGACCCCGGGCCGCTAGCTCAACTGGTTAGAGCAGGAGCCTCTTAAGCTCAAGGTTGAAGGTTCGAGTCCTTCGCGGCCCACTGGAAGCCCCACTCGCCCGTCGCCTACGAATACAGGGAAAGGCGGCTATTCGCCGAGTGACCCGGGTGCCGCACCGCCGAAGCCGAGCGGATTTTTCAGCTGACTTTTGTTCACTTCCTTCTGCACTTTGGCGAGTTCTTGCTTCTGTTCGTCGAATTTTCCGGCGTTTTTGCGGTATTCGGCCAGCTGTTTTTCGATGTTCTTGGCTTCAGCCTTCGATGGAGCTTCGGCGCTCGCCCGCTTCGCCGTCTTATCGCCGCCGGCGAATTCGCTGTTGAAGTACTGATAGATAGCCAGCGTGCTGAGCGAGCCCAGGTTGGGGCTCTGTTCAGCGGCGACTTTCTGCGCCTTGGTCGCTTTGGCGACGTTTTGTTCTGCTTCGAGCACGCTGGCGGACGCTTCCGCCAGGCGGAAGAAGGTGCCGGCAACCAGCTGCGCCGCGGTTGCGCTCGGTTCATCGGCCTGCTTCAGATAGCTATTCCAGGCTTCGGAACCGGCTTCGAAATCTTCGCGGGCTTCGGCGGTGACGGTGGGGAGTTCGGTTTCCGAGGTGGTCGCGATCTGCGAGTTGCCGCCATTGATGCGAGCTCGCGTCAGCGACAACAGAAGCTGTTCGTCATCGGGGTCCTTGACCAGGCGCGCTTCGATCCGTTCGGCCTGTTCGTCGAAGACCTTGCCGGCGTCGCCGGTGCCGCTCGAGTCCCCAAACAGGGAGCCGATGTTGACCGGGCCGACGACGAGGAAGAGGCTCGCGCCCATCAGCAGCGCGAGGATCGCGTAGACGACGCGGATAACGTGCCTGCGTTTTCCGCGGGTGTCGAAGAGCAGTCGCCGCTCGCCGCTCGATGCCATCGCTTCCTATCTCTCCTGCGTAGAAGGTTTAGCCGGTCCCCCCGCCGCCCTCGGCCTGTCGAAGGCGCGTGCAAGCAAGATACTCAACTCGTACAAAGCAAGCAGGGGAACCATCTCGATCAGCATCGAAACCGGGTCGACGCCCGGCAGTGCGGCGGCAACGACAGCGAGCGCCAGGTAGGCGTAGCGGCGGTTGGAGCTGAGCTGGGCGACGCTGACGATCCCAAGCCGGGTGACGGCGAGAATCGCCAGCGGCATCTGGAAGACGATTCCTCCGGCGAGCATCGTCATCGAGAAGAAGCTGTAGTAGTCGCGCGCGCGGACCTGAACGTTGAACTGACTGTCGTTGAAGTTGAGTAGGAACTTCGCGGCCGCCGGCATGACGACGAAATAGGCAAAGGCGACACCGGCGAGGAAGAGCAGCGGGGCCATCAGCATGATCGGCAGTGCAGTGCGACGCTCGGTATCGCTGAAGGCCGGCAGGACATAGGCGTAGGCCTGATAGAGGACCACCGGCAGGGAGAGGATGATCGCGCCGTAGGCGGCGACGGTCAGCGTGGTCGTAAAGGGCTCGGTCACGCCGAAGGTGATCAACTGCTTGTGGCCGCTCGGCAATGGCCCGGAGGCGATTTCCAGCAGCAGATGGTTCTGCCAGAAGCAGAGCGCAAGGGCGACCCCAAAAGCGGCAGCGCTGACGATCAGCCGGCTGCGCAGCTCATCGAGGTGCTCTACGAGGCTGAGTCGGTCCTCATGTGAGACCGGCCTGACACGGCGGGCCATTCGAAGTCGGCCTCAAGGGCGCTTATGCGCCACCGGCTCGGGCTGCTCGTCCACGGCCGGTCCGGGGTCGCCGGCCGGGATCTCCCGCTGGCGTGAGTCGTCCTCGTCATCGTGCTCACCGGTGACCGAGCCTTTGAACTCGCGGATGCCTCTGCCCAGCGAGCGACCGAGCTCGGGCAGGCGTTTGGGGCCGAACACGATCAAGGCGATGATCAAGACGACGATGATCTCGAGGGGACCGATGTTTCCAAGCATCAACCCATGGTAACGGGCACCGGAGTCGGTCGAGATCGGATCGAATTGAGGAGGGCTGCCTACCTGATTCTGGGGTTTTCTTCAAATGACGCGGGAAACCCCGGATTAAACGTCTGCCGCGTGTGTTCGATAAGGAGAACGATGAACAACGCGAGCCAGACAGGAACGAAGGCGGACACCGGACTTCACGTCTGCCCCGAGTGCCGCTCGAAGCTGGTGCAGCCGACCCGCTGGGAGCAGACGGCGAAACGGGGCCACTGGCGTCTCTGGAGGCGCTGCCCCGAATGCGAGTGGCACTGCGACGGCATCCACGGCGAGAACGAGATCGATGCCTTCGACGAAGCCCTCGACGACGGCGCCGAGGCGCTTGCCGGCCAGCTCCACGAGCTGGAACGGGAGAGCATGCGGGAAATCGCCGAGACCTTTACGACCGCCCTGGCGGCCGACCTGATCACCGCAGAAGACTTCCGCCCCTAGCTGTACCTCTGCACGACGCCATCGGCGACCAGGTCAAAGAGCTTGCGGCGTTCGGCGTCGAAGCCGGCTGAGCCAAGCCGGCGCTTGCCTTCGGCGACCATCTCCAGGGCACGTGAGCGGACCTGCCGCAACGCTCCGCTCGCTTCGATTCGGGTGCACAGCCGCGCGGCGCCCTCGGTGTCGAGCGTGCGCAGGTCGACCGAACGGATCTCGGGGTTCCTCGCCGCCGCGAGAATCAATGGCAACGTCACGGTTCCGTCGAGCAGGTCCGTTCCCCGTGCCTTCCCGGTGCGCTCCGGCGGTCCTGAGACGTCGAGCACGTCGTCGAGAAGCTGGAAGGCGAGCCCGATCGATGCACCGAATTCGCCCAAAGCCTTCTCGTCGCGTCCGAGCAGGCAGGCGCATTCGAACAGCGTCGCGGTCTTCAACCGGCAGCGCTCCAAGTAGCGGCTCTCGTCGATCGCGAGGTCGAATGCGTCGCGGCGCTGCGCCAGCTCGCCGCGGGCGAGGGCGACCGAGGCGGCGGAGAGCAGCTCGATCGAGCGCAGGTCGCCGGCGGTGGCGAGGAGCGCAAAAGCGCGGGAGAAGAGCAGGTCGCCGGTCGCCGTCGCCCGATCCCGACCGGATGTTGCGGCGACCGTCGGCTTGCCCCGGCGCAGGGGCGCGGCATCGAGAACATCGTCGTGGACCAAGGTCGCCATGTGGATCAGCTCGATCGCCGTCGCCGCCCGGATGGCGTCCTCCCCCCCCTCCTCACCCGCGCAGAGCAAGACGAGCATCGGCCGCAGCCGCTTGCCCCCCGCCTCGAGGGTCATCGCCGCGTCACCGGCCAGTGCCTCCCCGTAGTCACCCCCCTGCTCCCGCAGCATCTGCTCGACCCGCCCGAGCCGTGCGGGCAGCCAGCGGCTCGACGCGTCGAGCACCGCGGTGACCGGCGGTGGCACTGCCGAGTGGCGGGTCACCGGATCAGGCGGACGCGACGCCGCTGTGAATCGTCAGGATGCCACCGGCCATGAGCAGCCAGCTAATTTGCTCGAGGCCGGCCGCCTCCATCTTCGCGGCAAGGGTCGGGGGGTCGGGGAAGCCGTGCACCGACTCCGCCAGGTAGGAGTAGGCCTCGGGATTGGGCGTCAAGCGACCGAGGACCGGGACGATGCGATCGAACCAGAGCGAGTAGAAAGTCGAGAAGGGAGGCCGGCGCGGCTCGGTGAACTCGAGGATGACCAGCCGCCCGCCGGGCCGCAGAACACGCCTTAGCTCCCGCAGACCTCGGTCGCGGTCGGCGAAGTTGCGAACGCCGAAGCCGACGGTGACCGCGTCGAAGCGACCGGCGTCGTAGGGAAGCTGCAGGGCGTCCGCCCACTCGAAGCGGACCGAGTCCATGGGCCGATCCGCGGCCTTCTCTCGGGCAAGATCGAGCATCGGCTCGGAGAAATCGCAGCCGACGACTCGGCCCCCCGGCAGGACCCGGCTCGCGAGCTCGAAGGCCAGGTCGCCGGTGCCACAGCAGACATCGAGAACGGAATCGCCGGGACCCACTTCGGCCCGGTCCGCGGCCCGCACCCGCCACGCGTGGTGGAGGCCCGCGGTCATCACCGAGTTGAGCATGTCGTAGCGGCCGGCGATCCGGTCGAACATGCGGTTGACCTGCCCCGCGAACTGGGCGGAGTCCCTGGAAGGTTTAGTCGAGTGAGGAGAGGAAATCGGCGAGCTCGTTGAGCTTCTTCGGCGGTAGATCGCGGAAGGAGGGCATGATACCCGGGCCGATCTCTACCGAGCGGACGATCGCGGCGCGAGGGATGCGCTGGGCGATGTGGGTAAGTTCGGGCCCCGGCCCATTGTTGCCGTTCTCGCCCAGCTTGTGGCAGGCGAGGCAGCCGGATCCGGCGACGACCTCCTTGCCGGCCTCATAGCGGGGCGCGACCTTCATCTCGATCTCGGTCGGCGAGCCGCCGGTGGCACCGAGGAAGGTGAGATACGCCATCGCGATGATCGTCAACACGCCGGCGGTGGTCGCGATCGGTCGCCGTGCCGGGTTGCGCTCCGGGCCGCGGTCATAGAACGGCAGCAGCAGAAGCAGGACCATGCAGATCGTCGGGATGCCGATCGTCGCGATCGGGACGAGCTCGGGCGGCTTGATTACGCGCAGAAGCTCGAAGAGGAAGAAGAAGTACCACTCGGGCCGCGGCACGTAGCTGGTTGAGGTCGGGTCGGCCTTTGGCCCCTGCTCGGCGCCGAGCACGATCGACATCGCGATGATCACGCCGACGACGATCAGCATCATCGCCGAGTCCTTCAGCACCGCGTAGGGGAAGAAGGGCTTGCCCTTCTTCTTCAGCAGCTCGTACTCCTCGAGGTATGCCTGCTTCTCGCTGGGCTTCATCGCGGCTCTCCGCCGTTGCCCTCTACGCCGGCCTGTAGCGGGGCGACCGGGGCGGCGACCTTGGGCTTCTCAGCACGCAACCAGGGCGGCGCCGTGGTGCCCAGCTTGACCACCAGGTAGAGGTGGGCGCCGATCAGGGCGATGATCGCGCCGGGCACGAGCAGCATGTGAATCGCGTAGAAGCGCGACAGCGTCGTCGCTCCCAGCTCGGGGCCGGCGCGGAGGAAGTCGCTCAAGTAGGGGCCGACCACCGGGCCGGTGCCGTTGATGTTGATCCCGACCACCGAGGCCCAGAAGGAGCGCTGGTCGAAGGGCAGCAGGTAACCGGTAAAGGCCATCGTCATCGTCAGGATCAGCAGCACGACGCCGATCACCCAGTTGAGCTCGCGCGGGTACTTGTAAGCGCCGAAGAAGAAGGTGCGGCCCATGTGGAGGAAGACCAGGATCACCATCACGCTCGAGCCCCACTTGTGCATCCCGTGCACGAACTGGCCGAGGAAGACGTCGTTATTGATGTGGGCGATCGAGGCGTAGGCCTGGGTCGCGGACGGCGTGTAGAACATCGCCAGGAAGACGCCGGTCACCGCCTGCACGACGAAAGCGATCAGGGTGGCGGAGCCGAGCGTGTAGAACCAGTTGGTTCCCTTCGGCACCTTGCGGTAGAGCATCCCGGTGAGGAAGCCGGAGGCGGCGGTGCGCTGGTCGACCCAAGCGAGGACGTCGGCGGGCGCGTCTTTGGCGCGGTCGCCGAGGCGCTGCGCGTCGGAGGGTCGCTCCGGCGGAGCGGTCTTGAGGTCGGCCGGGGCGGCGGCCTTGGCACCGTTGCCCTGCCCCGGCTTGGCCGGTTTGCGCAGTGGCGCGGGGATCAACGAGTCGAGCTTCATGGCGGCGGGAAGGTGGAGGGGCGGGGCGGGTACAGATATTCCCAGACGCCGCCGGTGAACTCGCCCGGGTCGCGGGCGCGTACCGGCTCTAGCTGAGAGGTGACGCTGTAGCGCGGACCAAGCTCGACCTGCCCGTTGCGAATCCGCGTCTGGAACTGGTCAAGCGGTCGCACCGGCGGGCCGCCGATGCGTTTGCCCTGGAAGTCGTAGACCCCGCCGTGGCAGGGGCAGATGAAGTTGCCGGCCGCCTCGACGAAGCGCACCGGGCAGCCGAGGTGGACACAGCGGTTGGAGACAGCGACCATCGACTTCGGATCCTCGCCAAACTGCCGCGAGCCCTTGCGAACGTATGCCGTCGTCTTGCCGGCATCGCCGATCCCCTCCGTTTCGGTGAAGACGACCTGGCGATAGGTGTCTTCGACGAAGTCGCTGACCGGACCGACCGCCTCCCAGCGCTCCTTGCCGCGGTGGAAGATCGGCGCCACGGCGAAGCCGACGGCGGGCAGCACGATCGCGGCGCCGGCGATGCCGCCGAGACCCTGGGCGGCGATCGTGAAGGCACGACGACGAGTCATCGACTCGCCCTCGAAGTAGCCGGGAGGAGCAGGCTTCGCCCGCTCCGCAGGGCTCACGCCCTCGGCTCCGTTTCGCTTGTTCGCCTCGTCAGCCAATGTTCGCCAGGTGCAAGGGGCGAGCAGTTTATTGCCTTGGCGGCCAGACCGAGGTCATGGGTCCAGACGGGTCCTCGCCCCCTGGGCCTTTGTGTACAGAAGGTTAACGGAGAGCGCCGCCAGAGCCGGCAGGCTGGTATAAGCACCTAGCCTGTTTCTTGCCGGTGCGGGACCGGCTGCATTCCTGGGAGGGGAGACTAAAAATCTGTCGAGCCGCCGCCCGCCGATGAGGCGGAGTCGAGGAGAAAGCGACCGCACCGCCGCACCGCCGCGCGGGCGGGTGCCGCTTGCGCTACGCAAGCCTCGTGCGCTGCTCGCGGTGGCCGTGGTCGTGATCGCCGTGCTTGCCGTGCTCGGCCAGGGAGTCGAGGACAAGCTGCGCCCGACCTCGCTCAGCGTTCCGGGGACCGAGTCGGGCAAGGCCGCCGAGCTGGTGCACCGCTACTTCGGCGACACCGCCCCGTTCGCGATCCTCCTGCGGGGCCCCGCGGGCGAATTGGACCGGCAGGGGCCGGCGCTGATCCGCAAGCTGCGAACCGACCCGGCGGTGACGACCATCTCTCCCTGGGACAGGGGCAGCGTCGACAATCTCCGCCCCAGCCCGCGCAAGGCGCTGATCCTGGTCGACTTCCACGTCAGCGCCGACGAGGCAGTTGAGAACACGGTCCCTTATCTGGACCGCACGCTCGACGAACAGATCACCCCGCCGGTCAGCGCGGCGGAGAGTGGCTTCGCCAGTCTCTCCCGGGCGACCATCGATGAGTCGGTCCACTCGACCGAGGTCGCCGAGCTGATCGCGATTCCCTTCCTGCTGCTCGTCCTGCTGCTCGTCTTCCGCTCGCCGATAGCCGCGGCTATCCCGCTCGCCTTCGGCGCGGTTACGGTCACCGCCTCTCGCGGCGTGCTCGCGATCGCCGCCAACTGGATCACGATCGACGGTTTCGCGCTGACCGTGTGCACGATGATGGGGCTGGCGCTCGGGGTCGACTATGCCCTCTTGATGGTCTCGCGCTTCCGCGAGGAGCTGGAGGCGGGAACGGCGCCGCCGGAGGCGGCGCGGATGACCCGCCGCACCGCGGGGCGCACGACCGCGTTTGCGGGTTCGACCCTCTTCCTGGCGATGCTGGTGACGCTCTTCGTGATGCCGGGGACGCTGCTGATCTCACTGGCGGGCACGGCGATCATCGTCACCGGGATCAGCGTCGTCGTCGCCACCCTGGTCGGGCCGGCTCTACTGGTCGTCACCGGTTACAACGTCAACCGCTGGCGAATCGGCGGGAACGGTGGTGGCGAAGGGGTGATGACGCTGGTGCGCGGTGCGCTCAGCCGGCCGCTGGTGGCGGTTGTCGTCATCGGCATCGTCGTCATGTTGCTGGCGGCACCGGCTCTCTCGCTGAAGACAGGCCCGCCCAGCGCCGAGCAGCTGCCAACCTCAAACCCCGCCCGCGAGGAAGCCGAACTGATCGCCGACTCGATCGGGCCCGGCTGGGAAGCCCCCTTCGTCGTCGTCGCGGTCTCCAACAAGGGCCCGATCACCGAAGGTGACACCCTCGGGGCCCTGACTCGCTGGCAGCGACGGATCGCCAACGACCCCGGCGTCCAGGCGGTGATCGGGCCGGCGCAGATCAAGAAGCAGGTAAAGCCGCTGCAGAAGAGCGGCAATGACCTGATCGCCGGCCGTGGCGAATCAAACCCCGAACAGCTGACCGGCCTGGGGAAGAAATTGGGCAGGGCTGCCGACGGCGTGGGGCGGCTGCGCTCCGGGTTCAACCAGGCGAGCTCCGTCGCCGGCCTGATCGCCAACGGGACGGGCCGGGCAGGCGGTGGGGCCGGGCAGCTCGAGGGGGCGATCGCAAAGCTCGGCACGGGGGCGGCCAAAGCGTCCGACGCGCTCAACCGCCTCGCCGACGGCTCGGGCAAGCTGGCCGAAGGACAGCGCACCGCGCAGCTCGGCGCCTTCTCCGTGGAAGGCGCCTCCGAGGACCTGCTCAACGGCCTCGAAGGCAACGGCTTGGATCGGGCCCGCGGCCTACGTGCCGAACTGAAGGAAAGGGCCGCCACCGATCCCAGCCTCGCACCACAAGTGCGGGAAGCGGAAAGGCTGGTCGAATCGCTGGCGATCGCCCGCAACGAAGCGCGGCGGCTGAGGGGCCAGGCGACGCGCCTGCACGACGGACAGACCAAGCTGGCGGACGCGGGGGCTGAACTGCACAAAGGCGCCGCCACGATCGCCCGCCGCACCGGCGAGCTGCCCGGCGCGATCGGCA
Source organism: uncultured Solirubrobacterales bacterium (assembly GCA_963716735.1). Taxonomy (GTDB): domain Bacteria; phylum Actinomycetota; class Thermoleophilia; order Solirubrobacterales; family 70-9; genus VRUE01. The sequence continues at coordinate 1,887,337 of OY970321.1, read as the reverse complement.
AGCTCGAGGGCGCCTCCGGAAAACTGGCGGACGGCCTGGGCAAGATCAGCGGCGGCGCGGTACAGCTCGAAGAACACCTGGCGGAAGGCTTTGAACGCTCCGAGCCGCTGGAGACCAACCTGCACCAGGGCCATGCCGAAGTGGCCGTCAGCGCCAAGCGGGTCAACCGCAAAGTCGACCGCCTGCGCGACAAATCGCCGGGGTTGTTCAACTCGGGCTACTTCGTCCTGTCCACTCTGGCCGGCGCCCCTGAGAAGGATAGAAAGGGAGCCGCCGGCATCATCGACCTCGAAAACACCGGCCAGGCGGCGCAGATGATCGTGATCCCCCGCTACACCTTCAACACGGCCGGCTCGACCGCGTTGAACGAGCGGCTGAGGAAAGACGCGGACGGCCTGGCGGCGGCGACCGGCGCCACCACCGGCGTCACCGGCGCGGCAGCCGAACTGATCGATTACACCTACGTCATCTCCGAACGGATCCCGCTGATGATCGGCGTGATCACGCTCGCCACCTTCCTGATCTTGGTCGTCATCCTGCGGGCGCTGCTGCTGGCGGCGATCGCCGTAGCGCTCAACCTGGTTACGGTCGCGGTCGCCTTCGGTGTGCTCACCCTGCTCTTCGACGTCCCGGCCGGTTGGCCGCTGGGCGGCCACACGTATGTCGACGCAATCGGGGCAGCGGGGATCTTCGGGATCATTTTCGGGCTCTCGATCGACTACGCCGTGTTCCTGCTGATGCGGATGCGGGAGCACTACGAGAACAACTCCTCCAACGAAGGGGCGATTCTCTTCGGCCTCGACAAGACCGCGGGCGTGATCACCGGCGCGGCGGCGATCATGATGGCCGTCTTCGTCGCCTTCGCCGGTGCCAACATCGCCACGGTGAGCCAGCTCGGCACCGGTCTGACGGTCGCGGTGATCCTCGACGCCACCGTCGTCCGCATCGTCCTGCTGCCGGCGCTGATGCTGCTGCTTGGAGATCGAGTCTGGTGGCTGCCGCGGCCGCTGGAGAAAATCTTGCCCGAAATCGATCTTCATGGATCGCGGGCGGGTTAGCGGTAGTGCGGACCCTAGGAACTCGTGTATTTTTGATACCAGGGTTGAGAACAGGGGGATCGGCTGGGCGCGCTGCGTCATCGCCGGACCAGCCAGAGCAGAGCAAACAGGAGGACTGATCTAGTGGGAAGCTCAACAAGGATGTCGCCGCTGCCGGTACTGGGGCTGGCCTTGGTCGTGGGGCTGCTCGCAGCGGTCCCCGTCGCACTGGCCGCGGAAGAAATCGACCGCGACACGTACGTCGAAAGGGTCGAGCCGATCTGCAAGCAGAACAGCGATGCCAACTCCCGCATCCTCAAAGGCGTCAAAGAACAGGTCAAGCAGGACAAGCTCGTGCCTGCCGGCAAGCGCTTCATCCGGGCCGCGTCAGCCCTTGGCACCGCGGTCGGAAAGATTTCCGCCGTGCCGCAGCCGACCTCCGACGCGGCGAAGCTGACCAAATGGATCGGCTACCTCGAACACGAGCAGACTTTCCTGCAGAAGATCGGCAAGGCGCTGAAGGCCAAGGACAAGTTCCATGCGCAGAAGCTGGCGGTGGAACTCAACAAGAACAACAATCAGGCCAATAACACCGTGATCAGCTTCAACTTCAAGGAATGCCGGATCGACTCTTCGAGGTTCATCTAAGGTGCGGCGCCTCTGGCTCATTCCGGTGGCTCTGCTCGTGGTGCTCGGCAGCGCCACGGTGGCGCGGGGGGAGGTCGAAAAGCAGGGCGATGTCATCGTCTCCTTCGATGGCGGCATCGCCCCCCGAGCGCTTCCCCGTACCGGCGTGGCGCCGGTCGCGGTCACCATCGACAGCACCTTCAAATCGGCCGAAGGGGTCGACCCACCGCCGCAGCTGCGGACGATCTCAATCGGCATCAACAAGGCGGGCAAGATCGCCGACCGCGGTCTGCCGAGCTGCAGGGTGCGCAAGATCCAGCCGGCGACGATCAATGCCGCAAAGAGGATCTGCGGCAGCGCGATCGTCGGCAGCGGTCATGTTCAGGTGCGCGTCCACCTCGCCAACCAGCCCCCGTTTACGTTCACGGGCCCGATGCTCGTCTTCCACGCGAAACGGTCCGGCGGTAACCGGCGTCTGCTGGCCCAGGTTTACGGGCTCAAGCCACCGTCGGCATTCGTCCTCAATTTCAAAATCGTCGAGGCGAGTGGGGAATTCGGCACGGTGATCAAGACGTCACTACCGAAGTCGGCCCGTAAATGGGCGTACGTGACGCACTTCGACATGAAGCTGCAGCGCCGCTACGTCTACCAGGGGCAGCACTACAGCTACGTGAATGCCGGCTGCGCGGCTCCCGAAGGTTTCCCGGGTGCCGTCTACAAGTTCGCCAAATCGAACTTTGGCTTTGCCGGTGGCAATCACGTGACAACTACGTTGGTGCGCGACTGCACCGTTAAGTAGGCGTGAGAGACCATCCCGGTAGGGGTTTCACTTAACTTTTTCGATGGGCTGGGCTACGGCTGACGCCCAGAGCGCTCAACGAAAAAGTACAAGACGTTTCACCCCTACCGGGATGGTCTCTCGTCAAGCTGAAGTTCGGCCTGACGCCAAAGAGCTGGGAGCTCGGCCTCTCGGCCTTCGGTGTGGAGCTGGGCAGATGAGCTGATCAGGTCGGCGAGGGCGAGGACGGCGGCGGTGTCGCCCAGCGTCGCCAGGCGCTCGATGCCGAGAGCGTAGAGGTAGTCGCCCGCCAGTAGCGCCAGGTCGTCGTCGTGGCCGGCGAGCAGGCGCGAGTCGCCGTAGTGGAGGAGGTAGCCCTCGCGCACGGCCTCGAACACGTAGGCGTGCTCGGCGGGCAGATCGGTGGTCGCGGCGGGCGCGGCGGCCACATGATCCGAGATCGGGGTTCGCTCCTCTCGCAGCTGCTCGGCGAGAAGGCGCAATGGCTCGCTCACCGCAGTGCCTCTCCGAGCGACTCCTCAGCGGCCTCGAGCGTGCGAGCGATCTCGCCCTCCCCGTGGGCGAGCGAGACGAACCAGGCCTCGAACTGCGACGGAGGCGGGTAGATGCCGCGGGCGAGCAGCGCCCGGCAGAAACGCGCGTGGGCTTCGAGGTCACAGGCGGCCGCGGTGGCGAAGTCGGTCACCGGATCGGCGCTGAAGAAGAGGGTAAGCAGGCCGGGGGCTGACTCGACCTGGAGCGGCCGACCGTCGGCGAGCTCGGAGAGGCCCGCCGCGAGACGCTCGGTCAGCGCCTCGAGGCGCTGGTATGCCGCGACATCGAGCTGGCTCAGCGTTGCCAAACCGGCTGCCATGGCCAGTGGGTTCCCCGACAGCGTTCCTGCCTGGTAGACGTCGCCGGCGGGGGCGATGCGTTCCATCGTCGACGCCTGCCCACCGAACGCGGCGGTGGGCAAGCCACCGCCGAGCACCTTGCCGAGCACAGTCAGGTCGGGTTCGACGCCGAAGAGCTCTTGGGCGCCACCCGCGGAGACCCTGAAACCACTGATCACCTCGTCGAAGACGAGCAGCGCGCCCGCTTCGTGGGTGGCGGCGCGGAGGAACTCGAGAAAGCCCGGTTCTGCCGGAACAACCCCCATGTTGGCTGGCAGCGGCTCGGCGAGCAGCGCGGCAACCGGGTGTTCGGCGAGGGCGCGACTGACAGCCTCGCGATCGTTCCAGGGCACGACGACCGTTCCCGCCGTCTGCGCGGCGGTCACCCCCGGGCTGCCGGGGATGGCAAGCGTCGCCAGACCCGACCCCGCGTCGGCGAGGAGGCCGTCGGAATGGCCGTGGTAGGCCCCTGCGAACTTGACCACGACCTCGCGACCGGTCACAGCTCGGGCCAGACGGACCGCGCTCATCGCCGCCTCGGTGCCAGAGCTCGTCATCCGCAGCATCTCCACGGACGGAACCCTTGCGGCGACAGCCTCGGCCAGCTCGACCTCCGCGGGGGTCGGCGCCCCGTAGCTGGTCCCGCGGGCAGCGGCATCGCCGACAGCGCTGACGACGGTCGGGTGGGCGTGACCAAGGACCAGCGGGCCCCAAGAGCAGACCCAGTCGACGTAGCGGTTGCCGTCGACATCGATCAGCTCGCAGCCCTCTCCGCGCTCGATGAAGATCGGCTCGCGACCAATCTGCTGCATCGCTCGGACAGGCGAGTTGACCCCACCCGGTATGACTCGCAGAGCCCGCTCGTACAGCTCGGAGCTACGAGTGTTCAGCGTCCCACCGCGCGTAATCGTCGGTGAAGTAGTGCAGGCGGATCTTCTTGTACTCGGTCGAGGAGTAAAGGGTGGCCCGATCCTCCGCCCCCATCCCGCACTCGGCGGCGATCGAGTCCAGGATCGCGTCGCACTCCTCCTTCGAGCGGCCGTGGGCCATGGTGAAGACGCTGTAGGGCCAATCCTCGTAGGTCGGGCGCTGGTAGCAGTGGGAGATCCCACGGAAAGAGGCCATCCGCCGGCCGGTCTCGAGGATCTCCTCCTCCGGAACCTTCCAGACACCCATGCCGTTGGCCGAGAAACCGGCGCGGCGGTGGAAGAGGATCGCGGCCACGCGGCGCAGGAGCTTGCGATCGACCATTCCCCCCAGGCGATCGAGCAGCTCCTCGGTCGAGATCCCCAACTCGGTCGCCGCGGCGTCGTAGGGACGCTCGACCGCTTCCATCGGGCCCTGTAGGGCACAGATCGTGGCGATGTCGGTCTCGTCATAGGGCTGTCGCTCGAGCTCGCGTGGAGGCGCTGCTTCGACTGCCGAGGCAAGCGCATCGGTGCCCTTCTCCATCTCCAGGTTCATGTTGATCTTGAACAGGGTCAGGGTGGGCAGCTGACGCATCGACTCGGCGCCGGTCTCACGCATCAGTGCATCCAGCGTCCCCTCCATGCCCAGACCCGAATCCGGAGGGACGGCGAGGGTGAACCAGAGGTTGAAGTCGTGGGTGCGCAGGTAGTTGTGGGAGACACCGGGATGAGCGTTGACCGCGGCGGCGGCACGCTGCGGATGCTCGGCGTCGACTTTGGCGGCAACCAGCATCGACTCGTATCCGAGCGCCCGGGTGTCGAAGATCGGCGTGATCTCGCGGATGATCCGCTCGTCCAGAAGGCGCCTGGTGCGGGCGAGGACATCGTCGAGGTCGAGCGTCGCCTCGGAAGCGAGCAGGGCAAAGGGCTCCGGGTCGAGCGGGAAGCTCGACTGCAGCAGGTTCATCAGCCGCTTGTCGGTCTCGTCGAGCGGTATCGCCGCCCCGCCCTTGCGGGAGCGCGCCTTCGACTGGGGAACTTTCACCGGAGCCAAGCCGCGGCCTCCTTCGCGTAGTAGGTGACGATCGCGTCGGCGCCGGCACGGCGGATCGAGGTAAGCGTCTCGAGCACCGCGAGCCGCTCATCGATCCAGCCGTTGGCGGCTGCCGCCTTCAGCATCGAGTACTCGCCGGAGACATGGTAGGCGGCCAGCGGGGCGCCGGTCTCCTCCTTGACCCTGCGCACGACGTCGAGGTACGGGGTAGCCGGCTTCACCATCAGCATGTCCGCGCCCTCGTCGAGGTCGAGTTGGGCCTCGCGCACGGCCTCGGCGACGTTGGCGGGATCGAGTTGATAGCCGCGCCTGTCACCGAACTCTGGCGTCGACCCGGCCGCCTCGCGGAAGGGGCCATAGAAGGCAGAGGCGTACTTGGCGCTGTAGGCGATGATCGGCGTCCCGGCGTGGCCCTCCTCGTCGAGCTGGTGGCGAATCGAGCCGACCCGACCGTCCATCATGTCGCTGGGCGCGACCGCGTCGGCGCCGGCCTCGGCATGGGAGATCGCCGTTTTCGCCAGCAGCTCGACCGTCAGGTCGTTGTCGACCTCGCCATCGCGGACGAAACCGCAGTGGCCGTGCGAGGTGTACTCACAGAGGCAGACGTCGGTGATCACGGTCAGCTCGGGATGGGCCTCCTTCAGCGCCCGCACCGCCATCTGCACGATCCCCTCGTCGTCGTAGGCGCCCGAGCCGGTCTCGTCCTTTGCCGCGGGCACGCCGAAGAGGAGGAGCGCCCCGATCCCCGCGCTGGCGATCTCGGTCGCCTCCGCGACCAGCTCGGAGATCGAAAACCGCTCGATCCCCGGCATCGACTCGACCTGTTCGCGCAGGCCCTCGCCGGCGACGACGAAGACCGGCTGGATCAGATGCGCAGGCGACAGCTCGGTCTCGCGGACCAGGCCGCGCAGAGTTTCAGTGCGGCGCAGCCGCCGCATGCGGGTGCTTGGAAACTGCATCGGGGGCGAGTTTAGGGGAGTAGCGTTCTCCGCCGTGGAGGCGACGGGACTCGTCAAGAGATACGGCGATCGGGAAGCGCTGAAGGGCGTCGACTTCGCGGCCGATCCAGGAGAGCTCGTCGGGATCATTGGCCCCAATGGGGCTGGGAAGACCACGCTGCTTTCGATTCTGGCTGGCACCGTCAAGCCGGATGGGGGTTCGGTCAGCTCGCCCAACGGGGACGTTGGCTGGGTTCCGCAGCAGGCTGCGCTCTACCGGCGGTTGACGGTGGAGGAGAACCTGCTGCTGTTTGCTCGGCTCGAGAAACACGAGGAACCACGGGTTGCGGTCGAGGAGATGTTGGAGTTGACCGGGCTGGGCGAGCGCCGGGATGAGGTCGTGGCCAGGCTCTCGGGCGGCAACCAGCAGCGAATCAACATCGCCATCGGGCTGCTCGCGCGTCCTGTCGTGCTGCTCCTGGACGAGCCCAGCGTCGGCCTCGATCCCCGCCAGCGGGCCCGGCTCTGGGAGTTTGTCTCCGCTCTCGCCGGCCGCGGCACGACTGTGATCTTCTCCACGCACGACATCCAAGAGGCAGAGCGCTACGGTCAGCGGCTGCTCGTCCTCGCCGACGGCGAGAGCCTCTTCGACGGGTCCGCTGGGGAGCTGCGCGACGCCGTGCGGAGCGAGACCCCCGAGGCGGCCGGCAGCGATTTCGAGACCGCCTTCGTCGCCTTTCTCCAGCACCGCGGGCACTAGGTGAGGCACTGATGCGCTGGCTACTGCTCAAGGACCTGCAGATCCTGCGGCGCTCGCCTTTGCAGGCCGCGCTGCTGATTGCCTATCCGATTCTGATCGCGCTCTTGATCGGTTTTGCGATCTCGCGTGAACCTGGCAAGCCGCGCGTCGCGTTTCTCAACGAGATCCCGCAAGGGGCGCGGATCGCCGGTGGCAACGGCAAGCTGCCGGCGGTCGGCGTCAACGACCGGATCTGCAAGCAGGTGGAGTGCGTCGACGTCTCCAGCCGGGCACAAGCCGAGGCGAAGGTGCGTGACGGAGACGTGCTCGCGGCGCTGATTCTGCCCGGCGACCTGATCGACCGCCTCAACTCCCTCTCCACGCTCAGTCCGGAAACCCCCGAAGTCGACGTGATCGTCAACGAGGAGGACCCGCTCAAGGCGCGCGTGGTCGACGACCGGATCACGGCTCTGCTGGCACAGGCGAACCTCTTCATCGCCCGGCAGATCGCCAAAGAAGGCGGCCGCTATCTCGACCTGGTCGTTGACGGTGGCGACTTCGACGTACTCGGCCAACCGATCGAAATACTCGGATTGCGAGCCGTCGCCTCGATCCTGCGGACGCTGCGCCCGGCGGTTCCGCCGTCACAGCGAGCCGAGCTGGATCGAGTGATCCGCTTCGCCACGCTGGCCCGCGACAACCTCGACGTCGCCGCGCCGTTGATCGACCGGCTCGCGCAGCCAATTGCCGTCCACAAGCAGTCGGTCAGCGCGCCCACCCCACCTCTCGACGTCTTCGCGGTGGCCGTCGCGGCGACGCTGACGCTGACCTTCGTCACGCTCCTGCTCGTCGCTGGCTCGCTGGCCCTGGAGCGCGAGGAAAACACCTTCCCGAGACTCACCGGCGGTCTCCTCTCACGCTCGGGACTGCTTGTCGAGAAGGTTGGGCTCGGTGTGGTGGTCGGGCTCGTGGTGACGCTGCTGATGCTGGCCGGCGTGCAGCTCTTCGTCGACCTCGAATGGAGCCGCTTCGGGCTATGGCTGGCGGCGATCTTCGCCGGCGGTGCGGGCCTCGGTGCGGCCGGAGCGGCGCTTGGTTCGGCCGCGCGGGACGTGCGCGCCGTCTCCCTGCTCGCGTTCATGGTCTCGCTGCCGGTCGCGCTGCTCTCACTCGTCCCATCGGGAGCCGTCGGGGCGGGGCTCTACGACGGCATCCGAGTGGTGACCGCGCTGTTCCCGTTCAAGCCGGCGTTGCAGGCGATGACCGCCGCCCTCGATTCGGCCGGACCGGGAATCGGCGGTCCACTGCTCCACCTGGCGATCCTGGTCCTGGCCTACGGCGCGCTCGCGCGTCTCGCACTACGCCGCTTTGCCTCAGTCTAGGAATCTCGGGGTAGGGTCACCACATGAAAGTCCTCTTCATCGGCGATGTGGTCGGCGGACCCGGGAGGCGCGGTCTGCAGGCGGCAATGCCACAGTTGCGCGAGCGGTACCGGCCTGACCTGACGGTCGTCAACGGAGAGAATTCGGCCGGTGGGATGGGGATCACCAAGAAGACCGCCGATACCCTCTTCGACGCCGGCTGCGACGTGATCACGACCGGCAACCACGTCTACCGTCACCGCAACGCCTACGAGTTTCTCGACAACGCCGAGCGGGTGATCCGGCCCGCGAACTACCCGCACGCCAACCCCGGCAGGGGTCACGTCGTCGTCGATGCGGGCGGAGTGCGGGTCGGCGTGATCAACCTGAGCGGCGCGATCGGCCTGCAGGTCGCGCGCCTTCCGTTCCACGAAGTCGACAGCATCCTCGAGCGAATCGAAGCAGACGTCGTCGTCGTCGACTTCCACGCCGAAGTGAGCAGCGAGAAGGTCGCTATCGGCTGGCACCTCGACGGCCGCGTCGCGGCGGTCTTCGGCACCCACACCCACGTCCCGACCGCCGACGCGCGCGTCCTCCCCGGGGGAACCGCCTTCATCTCCGACGTCGGCATGACCGGCTCGCGGACGAGCGTGCTCGGGGTCAAACCGGCGCAGGTGCTGGAGGCGATGACCACGCAGATGCCGGTCAAGTTCGAGACCGCCGAGGACGACGTTTGGGTGATGGGGGCGGTGGTCGAGATCAATGACCGCGGCCTGGCCGATTCCATTGAGCAGGTCATGGTGCCTGCTCCTGTTAGCTCGTAGCTCCCCGGGAAGGTCGGGTGTCTCCCGCCCGGACTCGCTCGCTTCGCTCGCTCTGAGTATCCGCCCGTTCGGGAGACACCCGACCTTCCCCTTCCAGGGACGAAATCGCTACAAGCAAGAGCGGGTAGAACCAGACTATGTAGAGGTAGAACCAGTGCTGAGCGGTTAACTGGAGGCCGATCAGTAGAGCCGCCCCCAGCGCTGCCACTTGTATGAGCTTCTTGTCCTTGGGCCAGAACGCCAGGACGATTGCCAGCACTACCACTGCGACGAGGATCGCGATGCGCAAGGGCTCCAGGCTTGGGACCTGGCCCCAGATGCTGAACGGGGAGTCGCGGTCTGCCTGGTAGGCGATCGTGCGCTCGTAGACGGTGTGGAGACCTGGGTCGATCGCCGGCCAGAGCATCAGCAATGCGCCCGTCAACAGGAAAGCCAGAGTGAAGGTGGCGACCGTTCGAGGTCGAGCTCGGTAGGTGGCGAGCATCGGGGCCAGGACCACCGGGGCGAACTTGGTCAGGGCCGTCAGGGCCGCGAAGACACCTCTGGCGGCCGGCCGGGACAGCGCCAGCATGACCGCCACGAGCAGTGCGGCGACGAGCGTGTCGTTGGAGTTCGACTCCAGCGCGAAGGCAGTGTAGGGGTAGGCAGCCCAACCGAAGGCGAGGGTGGCGGCGAGCTTGCGGCCACCCGGTCCGGGACGGATGCGCAGGCCGAGCCAGATCAGCAATGCGAAGGTGGCGAGGTCGAATGCGACCGCCGCGCCGTGGGCGGCGGGGAGATCGTCCCAGCTTCCGTGCCAAGGCCAGATCGCCTCGAAGGGGACATAGGCGACGTAGCTGATCGGCCCGTAAGTGTCCCCCTGGGAGACGTCGGAGGGGAAGTTGTCGTACAGCGGTTCGCCGTGGGCGATCCGGTCGGCGCCGACCACGCCGGCATAGCCGACGTCGATCGCGCCGGAGTCGGCCATGTTGAGCCCGACCCGGAAACCCATCAGGAAGAGCGCCGCGATCAGCAGCCAGGCCGCCGGCCAGACAGACCGGATGCCTTCGCCGCGCCCTCGCATCCCGATCCATAGCGCCCGGCCGAAGAGGTAGAGCAAGACGGGGTACTGCAAGGGCACGGAGACGCCGACCTCGGCGCGATTGAAGAAGTAGTTGGACACGCCAAAGCCGAGCAGCACCAGCAGATCCAAGCTCGCCACCCGCCAGGGTCGCCGCCAGTCGAGCAGCCCGACGAGGAAAAGCACGCAGAGCGGCAGGAACACGTACGGAGCGTTGAGCTTGTGGCCGAAGGAGCCCGGGTAGCCCCGCGCCATCTTCCACAGCACCTGGTACCCCGTCCACGACTCGCGGACCGCCCCGCTCTGCCGGTCGACCAGGACCAGCGCCACCTCGGTGTCGTCGCTGGAGAAGTAGGCAACCTCCCAATGGCCTTCGACCATCGAGGCGATGTGGGTCAGCTCTCCGCTCTCGCGCCTCTCCTTGACCACGTTGGCATCGCGATTGGCAGCCTTGGTCGCCTCGGCGGCCGAGACGTCGCCCTGGCCGGCAAACGCCGTGGAAGGGAGCAGCGCGGCAAGAAGAACCGCCCCGAGGAGAGCCCGCCTCATAGCCCGAAGTGCTCGAGCACCACCGGCGCGACGTCGCGCAGCGCCCATTGCCGGCGGGCGGTCGGGCTGTCCGGTCCGCAGCCGACGAAGAGCAGGGGACCGAGCGAGTCGCCGGCGTGCAGCGAGCCGTGGCTGCCACCGCCCGCATGGCTGACCCCACCCCAGTCGACGGCCTCGTATCCGGGGGTCAGGGAAACGACGAAGTCCCCGGCGTGCGGCGCGGTCAGAGCCGTAAAGACCCGGGCGAGTGGATCTGGATACTCGTCGCTGCGAATGAGCCCGTCCTCGACCACGGCGCTCAGCACACCCAGCTCGCCCTCGACGTCCCAACGCCCGCCGCGCAGATCGGCGAGCTGCTCGCCGGGAGCGAAGCGCAACTGCTCGCCATCTCGCTCCACCACCGCGGTCGGACCGTCCTCCAGGTGGCAGACGAGATCGACACCATCGGTCTCCCCCAGCCAGCGGCAGACCTCCTCGCGATTGGCCCTCTCACCCTCTCCCGGCAGCAGGTAGACGTGGGCGGCTCGGCCAGTCGGACTGACCGCGAGCTGGGCCAGCTCGGGCCGGTCGTCGGAGGGCGCCAGCACGGTCCACTCACGGCCGAGCAGCTCGGCGAGGGGCAGGCCTCGGCTGACCGGGGTCTGGGCGTGGTCGGCGAGGACGATCACGGCGTGCTCGGTCAGGAACCTCTCCAACCCACCCCCTGCCTCGACCAGCTCGGCGAAGCAGTCGTCGGCTTTGGCGATCGACTCGACGCTCGCCTCCGGCCCATGCCGATGCGAGTAGTTGTCGTTGTCGGCAAGCGAGAAGAGCAGGAAGTCATAGGCGCCTTCGCGCTCCAGCTCGGCGGCGCAGCAGGCCGAGTAGCCGTCGCGGCTGCCGGGAATCGAGGTCGACTTGCATGGCACCTCGCGGCTGGCATAGAGGTCTCCGTAGAAAAGCTCGGCCGGCCCCCAGGTGTGGTGGCGGAACTTGAGCCGGGTCGTCTCGACCGCGCGGCGCAACAGGCCCTCGAGCGAAACCTGATGGCGGTGGCGGCCCCGGTAGATCAGGAAGGGCGTGCAGGCGGTGCGCACGCCGGCGTCGTCGAGGCGCTCGAAGAGGGTCTCGACTTCGGGACTGAGGTGGGCAAGGTTCATGTTGTAGACGAGGTCGTAGAGCGCGCGGAATACGCCGACCGCCCGCGTCGCCTCGAGCGATGAGCCGTACTCGACGTAGCGCTGCTCGAGCCGGTGGAACCAGTTCATGCCGCTGATCCAGTGCTCGTCGGCGGCCACTCCGGTAACCATCTCCGCGCAGGCGACCGGGGTCACCGAGGGGAAGCTCGAAACGCAGTCCCCGATCAGGACGCCGCGCTCCAGCAATGCACCGAAGGTGGGCGCGCGGCGCTGCTCGACTGCCCGTTCGAGCATGTCGGTCCGCAGCGAGTCGACGTAGGTCAGGACCAGTTTCTTAGCCACGATCGTGATTCTGACCGTCTTAGTTCATGGGAAGCCGCCCCCGGACGCGGGAGCGAATCCCTCAGCGCAGCACGCGCAGGCCGGCGTGCTTGCGTTGCGCCCGACGGTGGCGGGCCACCCCCAACCAGACCAGCGCGACGATCACCAGCAACGTCAGCACCGGCAACAGCAGGGCCGCCGCCGCGACGATCAACGCCGCCAGCGAGACGAGGAAGCCCAACGCCCCGCCGCCACCACTCTCGCGACGGCTGGCGCCGCTGACCACGTCGCTGACCACGATGCAGCCGAGCACGGCGCCGGCGAGGCAGAAGATGGCTCCGAGCGGGCCGCTCAGATCCGCGGTGCCGGAGAGCAGGAAGCCGGCGATGAGCCCGATTACGGCGGCGAGCAGCGTCATCCGACCGCGGGCGGATCCGCGCGTGCCGGTGGTGCCGGCAAGCATCCCGATCGCGATGCCGATGCCGAGCTCGAGCCCGGTGCCTTCGAGAAAGCTCACGACGAAAACCTACACTTCGTGGATGGAAGAGACGCCCCACCGGCGACGCGCCCCCACGAGCAGCCGCGATCTGGCGCGGTATGCCGGCCTCTTCGCCGCCCGCACCGGGGTGATGCGGTCCTCGGCGATGCGGGACCTGATGGCGGTTACCGCGCGTCCCGAGGTGATTTCGCTCGCCGGCGGGCTGCCCGACACCTCGACCTTTCCGGCGGGAACGTTCGCCGCGCAGATGACGCGGATCGCGCAGTCTTCGACGGCTGAGGCGCTCCAATACGGACCGACCGAGGGCTTTGCCGAGACGGTCGACTGCATTCTCGAGGTGATGGGAGCGGAGGGCATGCTGCCCGACCCCGACGACGTGATCGTCACCACCGGTGGCCAACAGGCAATCGACCTGGTCTGCAAGACGCTGGTCGATCCGGGTGACGTCGTGATCTGCGAGGCGCCGACCTATCCCGGCGCGGTGCCCGTCTTCTGCAGCTACCAGGCCGAGACGATCCAGATCGATTGCGACGAGGACGGGATGCGGATCGAGGAGCTGGAAGCCGTCCTCGCGCGGCTCGACGCCGAGGGCACGCGGCCCAAATTCGTCTACTCGGTGCCGAGCTTTCAGAACCCCGCCGGGGTGTCGATGTCGCTGGAGCGAAGGCGGCGCCTGGTCGAGCTGGCGCGACAACGGGAGATGCTCGTCGTCGAGGACAGCCCCTACGGCCTGTTGCGTTTCAGCGGCGAGCCCCTGCCCCCCCTCTACCAGCTCGACGGCGGTGACTTCGTGATCTACGTCGGCACCTTCTCCAAGATCCTCTCGCCCGGCATCCGGCTCGGCTGGGCGGTTGCGCCGCCGCCGGTGATGGAGAAGATCGTCCTCGGCAAGCAGGCCTCCGACCTCTGCAGCTCGACCCTGACCCAGCACTTCGTACGCGAGTACTTCGGGGAAGGGCGTTGGCGCGAGTACATCGCCGACCTGGTCGAGATCTACCGCGGCAGGCGCGACACGATGGTCGAGGCGCTACGCGAGCACTTCCCTGCCCAGGCAACCTGGACCGAGCCCGAGGGCGGCCTCTTCATCTGGGCCACCCTGCCCGAGTACATCGACACCAGCGACCTCCTCGCCAAGGCACTGCGCGAGGACGTCGCCTTCGTTCCCGGCCAGGCGGCCTACGTCGACGAAAGCCGCGGTCGCAGCTCGATGCGGCTCAACTTCTCTGGCGTCGGCGACGAGGAGATTCGCGAGGGAGTGCGGCGGATCGGCAAAGCGATCGCCGAGCAGGTCGAGCTTTACGGAGCCTTGACAGCGGATTCAGCCTCCCCCTCTGCTCCCGCCCAGCCGCGGGTGGCGGAGGCGTCAGGGGACGGCGGGGACGTGTTGCCCTTCCGGAAAACCGGCGAGGGGGCAGCGTGAAGGTCGCGGTGCTGAAGGGCGGACGGTCGCTGGAGCGCGGCGTCTCACTGCGTTCGGGAGCAAGGGTCGAGGACGCACTCGAGCAGCTCGGGCACGAAGTCCTGCCGATCGACGCCGGCGGTGACCTGGTCAAGCGCCTGGCCGCGGGGCGGCCCGACGTGGCCTTCATCGCCATGCACGGGGTCGGCGGTGAGGACGGCACCGTGCAGGAGCTGCTGGAGATCCTCGGCATCCCCTTCACCGGGCCCGGCGTTGCGGCCTGCGCGCGCTGCATCGACAAGGTCCTGGCAAAGGGCGAGCTGCGCGACAGCGACGTTCCCACCCCGGATTGGTTCGCCTTCAATGAGACCGCCTTCCGCGAGCTCGGCGCCGCCGATGCGCTGAGCGAGCTGGAGGAGCGACTTGGCTTTCCACTGGTGGTCAAGCCGAGTCGCGGTGGCTCGGCGCTGGGTGTGAAGTTCGCGGCGAGCTGGTTTGAGGTGCCCGAAGCATTGGTCTCGGCCTTCAGCTACGACAGCCGGGTCTTGCTGGAGCGCTTCGTCGACGGGCGAGAGCTGGCGGTGAGCGTTGTCGGAGGCGAGCCGCTACCCGTGGTCGAGGCGATTCCAAGCGACGGAGATCGCTACGACTTCGAGGCGCGCTATGAGATCGGCCGCACCGATTTCGTCTGCCCGGCGGAGCTGAGCGAGAGCGACTCCTCCGCGGTTATCGCGGCTGCCCTGGGCGCCTACGAGACGCTTGGCTGCTCCGGGTTCTGCCGCGTCGACCTGATCCTCGGCGGGGACGGCCCTCAGGTGCTCGAGGTAAACGCGGTGCCCGGCCTCACCGACACCAGCCTCCTCCCCCAGGCCGCCGAGGCCGGCGGCATGACCTTCGAGGATCTGGTCGAACGGATCCTCGAGCTGGCGCTGGACCCGGCCGCGGCCTAAGAGGTTCCCTCGGCGAAGTCGTCGGGGGTGACCTCGTCGAGGAACTCCTTGAATTTGTCGACGACCTCCTCGGTGTCCTCGACCTCGTGCTCGAACTCGATCGCCGACTCCTCGATTACCTCCTCGGCCGCGAAGATCGGGGCTGAGACCCGTACCGCCAGCGCCAGCGCGTCGGAGGGGCGCGAGTCGATCTCCAGCTCGGTGCCGTCGACCGTGACGGTGATCGAGGCGTAGAAGGTGTTGTCGCGCAGCTCGGTGACCGAGACCCGCTCGCACTTGGCATCGAGCTGCTCGAGCATGTCGGAGAGCAGGTCGTGCGTCATCGGTCGCGGCGTCGAGGCTCCCTGAAGCTTCATCAGGATCGCCGCGGCCTCCGGATGACCGATCCAGATCGGCAGGAACCGATTGCCGTCAACCGTCTTCAACAACACGATCGGCTGCTTGCCGACCATGTCGAAGCTGACCCCGTAGATCTGCATCTGCTGCAAAATTCGCTCCGAGCCGAGGTGGATCGCCCATTATAGGTACGGCTTTATGGCCACTCCGCCGGCCGGGTAGCCGCAGCATCGCGGCAATGGGCGATCCTGGATTCGAACCAGGGACCTCGTCCTTATCAGAGACGCGCTCTAACCAACTGAGCTAATCGCCCGGGGCGACGGCGATGATAGCGGCCTGGCGACACCCTCCGCGCGGGTACTCAGGCTCGCTTGCGGCTGAGCTTGCGGGCCAGCGCGAGAGCCTCGTCGAGGTCGGCGAGGCGGATCTCGACCGACACCTCTCCCCCACGCGGCCGCACTTTCACCTCGTGGCCGAGGGCCGTCTCGAGCTGGTCGGCGGCGGCGCGCAGGGCGGCAGTCTCCTCAGCGCTGGCGCCGCGACGAGACCCTTTCGTCTGTTTTGGCTGGCTGGCCAGCTTAACCCTGTTCTCGGTCTCGCGGACCGACCAGCCACCCTTTGCCGCGTCGCGGGCGAGGCGGCGGCGGACGTTGTTGCCGGAGACACCGAGCAGGGCGCGTCCATGGCCCTCGCTGAGCTCGCCCGACTCGAGCAGGGCGATCGCCTCGTCGGGGAGATCGAGCAGCCGGATCAGGTTGGACACGGCGGGGCGGCTGCGGCCGATGCGGCGGGCCAGGTCCTCTTTGGAGAGGCCGAGGTCCTCGACCAGGGCGGCGCAGGCGCGGGCCTCCTCGACCGGGTTGAGGTCCTCGCGGACCATGTTCTCGATCAATGCCACCTGCAGCCGCTCGGCGTGCTCGGAGTCGCGGACGATCGCCGGCACCTTCTCCAAGCCGGCCTGCTGGGAGGCGCGCCAACGACGCTCGCCGGCGATCAGCTCGTAGCTGCCATCGTGGAGGGGGCGGACGAGGAGCGGCTGGACGACGCCGCTCGTCTCGATCGACGCTGCGAGGCCCGCCAGCGCCTCGGCGTCGAAGTGGGTGCGGGGCTGCTTCGGGTTCGGCTTGATCAACCCGACGGGCAGCTCGCGCAGGTCGCCGACGTCCTCACCGGCGACGCTCTCGGGGAGGATCGCCGCCAGGCCGCGACCCATGCCCCGTTTCGCCGCCTTGCCGCTAGCCACGGCCGACCAGCTCCTCCGCCAGCGCCTGGTAAGCGGTGGCGCCACGCGAGGCGGGGGCATGCTCGGTCACCGGCAGGCCGTAGCTCGGCGCCTCGGCGACCCTGACGCTGCGCGGTATGACCGTGTCGAAGACCATCTCGGGGAAATGCTCGCGCAGCTCTCGCTCCACGTCCTGGGCGAGGCGCGTGCGCTCGTCATGCATGGTGATCACCAGACCCGACACGTTCAGTGCCGGGTTGAGCTCACGACGGATCATCGCCAGCGTGTCGAGGAACTGAACCAGCCCCTCCAGTGCCAGGTACTCGGCCTGCACCGGGACGATGACCCGATCGGCGGCGACCAGGGCGTTGACGCTGACCGGGCCCAGCGCGGGGGGACAATCGAGCATCGTGAAGGCAAAGCGCTCGCGCAGCGGGCCAAGCCGCCCGCGCAGGCGCGTCTCGGAGCCATCCATGCGGGGAAGCTCGACCGCGGCGCCGGCCAGATCGCGGTTGGCGGGGACGAGCCAGAGGTTGTCGGGCCCCGCCGGGCGTGCCGCCTCGGCCACGGAGACCTCACCGATCAGGCAGTCGTAGGAGGAGGGGTGCGCGTCGCTATCTCCTCCCAGGGCGACGGTGGCATTGCATTGGGGGTCGAGGTCGACCAGCAGGGTCTGGGAGCCGGCGGCGGCGACGCAGGCGGTCAGGTTGACCGCGGTCGTCGTCTTGCCGACGCCGCCCTTCTGGTTTGCCACTGCGTAAACAAGGCCCATTGGCACCGGAGACTAAGTGAGGAAGGATCGGGTGTCCCTCGTTCCGACAATCGCCGGTCTAATTAGACCGGCGATTTGAGTATCCGTCGGCTCGAGGGACACCCGATCCTTCCTTAGCCGGGGGGGCGCTTCTTGGCCATGCCGGGGCGACGTGGCAAACCCTCGGGGGTGGCGCGGAGCTTGCGTATTACGTGGAGGTGGCGATGTTTGCTGCCGGCTCGATCGCCTACGTCGAGGATCTGCTCCGGTTGCATCGCGAGCTGCTCGGCCGCTCGTTCGAGTTGCTGCTCCTCGTCGGCATCTCGTTTGCCCTTCCAGGCGACCAGGACGCCGTTCTCTTTCAACAGGGGAGAGGCGAGCTCGGCCAGGGTTGAGAGGCGGCCAACGGCGCGAGCGGTGACAGCGTCGTAAGAATCGCGGTGCTCTCCGACAGCCACCTCCTCCGAGCGAGTGTTGAGGACGGTCGCGTTCGAGATGCCCGCGGCGTCGATGGCACGCTGGATGAACTCGCACTTGCGGCCAACCGACTCGATCAGATCGACCTGGGAATCGGGCAGCGCGACCGCCAGCACCAAGCCCGGAAACCCAGCCCCAGAGCCAATATCGGCGATTCGCCCGGCTCTTGCCAGCTCAGGAACCTCAAGCCCGGTGAGACTGTCCTCCACATGCACCCGCCAAGCTCGCTCAGGCTCAGTGACCGAGCTGACCGAAGCTCTCTCATCTTCCAGCAGCTCGAGAACCGTGCTCGTCGCCTCCACCTGCGATCGGCTGAGGGAGACCCCGGTAGGGGTGAAACGTCTTGTACTTTTTCGTTGAGAGTCCACGGGCGTCAGCCGGAGACGGCTCCACCGAAAAAGTTAAGTGAAACCCCTACCGGGGTCTCCCTCACTCGGAAACCAACGGAGCGACGACGACGCAACGCCGTGGCTCGTCCCCTTCGCTGTAAGTCTCGACCCCAGAACGCTCTTTGAGATGTTCGTGGATGACGCGCCGTTCCTGGGCGCTCATCGGGTCCATCTCGACCGTGACGTTGCCGTCCAGCGCCTGCTCGGCAGCACGATCGGCTCGCGCGGTCAGAACCTCCCGGCGCCGCTCCCGGTAGCCGGAGACGTCGAGCACGACCCGTTTCCGGTCCCGCAGCCCCCGAAACGCCGCCTGGAAGCAGAGCAGCTGCAACGCATCGATCGTCTGGCCGCGTTTTCCGATCAGCAAGCCGTAATCGTCATCCCCCGAGATGACAGCCTCAATCCGCTCGTCGTCCTCCTTGATCTCAACCTCACCGTCAAGGTCAAGCTCATCCAGGACGCCCTCCACGAGCTCCTGAACCCGCTCAGCAGGCTCCTCCGGCCATTTCGTCTCATCACTCACAGGCCTCACCCTATTCGAGCCAACACAAGCATGCAGGACACCCGCGGGGCACTCCTCGAACGGGCGGATACTCAGAGCGAGCGAAGCGAGCGAGTCCGGGCGAGGAGTGCCCCGCGGGTGTCCTACCGCCGCCGCTTCTTCTTTTTGGGCGGCGGCGGAGGTGGCTTCGCGGCCGCAACCGCCGCAGGCGTAAGCACCTCTGGTGCCGGGATGAACCGTTTGAGCGCGTATTGCTGGCCGATCGTCCAGAAGTTGGTCGTGATCCAGTAGAGGACGAGGCCGGCCGGGAAGCTGATCACGAAGGGAACGAAGACGAAGGGCAGGACGAGCATCATTATGCGCTGGCTTTTGTCGGCGGTGACGGCCATTACCAGGCCGGAGATCAGCTGGGTGCCCACGTAGAGGATGAGCAGCGCGATCAGTTCCCCGCCGGCCGCCTTTGCGGTCAGGTCGGAGATAAAGAGGAAGGACGCTTCGCTGCCGCATTCCCCTGCATTGCAGCCGATATCGGCTGGGAGCTCATGGCGGAGAACGTAGAAGAGGGTGATGAAGACCGGCAGCTGGGCGATCAGGGGAATGCAGGAGGCAAAGGGGTTGACTTTGTTCTCCTGGTAGAAGCGCATCATCTCCTGCTGCATGCGTTTCTGGTCGTTTTTGTACTTCTCTTTGATCTCTTTCAGCTGCGGCTGCAAGGCTTGCAGCGCCCGCATCCCCTTCAGCGATTTGTAGGTGAGCGGGATCAGCAGCGCTCGGGTGACGACGGTCAGCGCGATGATCGACATCCCCCAGCTGAGGCCGGCGCTGTCGTGGAAGAACTGCAGGACCGAGTTGGCGATGTCGATCAGCGGCTGCAGGATGTTGGCGGCGGGCATCATCTGGGGGCCTCGTGGTGGTAGTCGCTCGGATCGATCGGGCCAACCTGCAGCGTGAAGCGCTCTGGTACCGGGTCGAAGCCGCCGTGGCTAAAGGGGTTGCAGCGCATTACGCGCCAAACAGCCAGGAGCAGGCCCCTGAGACCAAAGCGCTGGATCGATTGCGTCGCGTAGGCGGAACAGGTCGGCTCATAACGGCAACGGCGTGGCAGGCCCGGCGAGACCCAGCGCTGGTAGGCGGCTATCGGCGCCAGCAGGAGCCGTTTCACGTGGAACGCTTTCCGCGGCTGCCGGTCTGCTCGAGCGCTTCTTCGAGGCTTACTTTGACGCCATCGGTCCCATCCCGCTCGATCATCGCGGCGATCTCGGAGCGCGCCACCAAAACGAAATCGTGGCGGGGGGGTAGCCCGTCGGACAGGCTCCAGAAGGCCTCGCGAAGGGTTCGCTTGACGCGGTTGCGGTCGACGGCGTTGCCAACTTTGCGGCTCACCGAGACGCCGAGGCGTACATCTCGTGCTTCTTCGTCGTTGCGGGGGAAGCTGTAGAGCACGAGGTAACGCGTGGCGTGAGAGGAGCCGTCGCGATAGACGCGGTCGAACTCGGCACTCCGCGAGAGGCGCCGTCGCTTCGCCGCCATCACTCGAACCCGACTGTGGGACCGATCATCCCGGCGTGAGGCGTTTCCGGCCTTTGGCCCGCCGCCGCTTCAGGATCGCGCGTCCGCCGCGCGTCCGCATCCTCGCCCGAAACCCGTGGGTCTTGGCGCGCTTGCGCTTCTTCGGCTGATAGGTGCGCTTCATTGGGCGTCGCAGTATACGGAGGCGCGGGTGATTGGGCCGAAATCATTTCCTCGGCATTTGCGGCGCGCTTCGACTCGGCCGGCAGGGGCGTCGCTATGGTCGCTCGCCGGTGCCTGAAGACTCGCCTGAACAGAACCTCGACGCCCTTTGGGAGGACGTCCAACGACGGCTGCAGGCGGCCGTCCCGGAGTCGACCTTCAAGATCTGGTTGGAGCCGCTGCGCGCGGTTGGCACCCAGGGCACGACCCTCTACCTTGCGGCCCCCGAAGGAATCCAGACCTGGGTGGAGCGTCGTTACATCTCCTTGCTCCGCGAAGCGCTCGGCGAGGTCGTGACCCCGCTCAGCGAGATCGCCTTCGCCGGCGCAGAGGGAACCGAGACGCATAAAACGGCCGGCGTGACGGCGGTTGAGCTCAACCCCAATTACACATTCGAGCGCTTCGTGATCGGGGAGGGGAACAGGGCAGCACACGCCGCTGCCCTCGCCGTAGCCGAGACGCCGTCGGAGGCCTACAACCCGCTCTTTCTGCACGGGCCTCCCGGCCTGGGCAAGACCCATCTGCTCGGCGCGATCGCCAACTACCTGCACGCCAACGCCCCCGGCCTCAGCGTGCGCTACACGACCGCGGAGGGCTTCACCAACGAGTTCGTCGGCGCGCTCCGCGCAAGCGGGGCGGAGAAGTTCAAGAGCCGCTACCGCGACCTTGACGTCCTGCTCGTCGACGACGTCCAATTCCTCCAGGGCAAGCAGCACACCGAGGAGGAGTTCTTCCACACCTTCAACGCCCTTTATGAGGGCGGCAGCCAGCTCGTCCTCTCGGCCGACCGACTGCCCAGCGAGCTCTCGACCCTGGAGTCCCGGCTACGCGACCGCTTCGAGTGGGGCCTGACGATCCCGGTCGAACCCCCCGACCTCGCCACCCGCCTCGTCGTCCTCCAACGCCTCGCTCGCGAGGCGGGCCTCGAGGCCGAAGACAACGACGCTCTATCCGAGCTGGCTCGCCGCATCGACGTCAACGTCCGCCGCCTCCACGGTGCGCTGACCAAGGTCATCGCACATGCCTCTCTAACCGCAAAGCCGCTCAGCGCCGAGCTGATCGCCGAGCTGATCCCCAATCGCTCGCAGCCAAGCGGGCCGACCACCGTGGAGGAGATCCAGCAACGCGTTGCGGCTGCTTTTGGCATCTCCCGGGCCGAGCTGGTCGGCAGCAGCCGCGCCGCGACCCCGCTGCGCGCCAGGCAGATCGCGATCCTCCTCACCCGCGAGGCGACCGACCTTTCCCTGCCCCAGATCGGTCGCCTCTACGGCGGGCGCGATCACTCGACGATCCTCAACTCGCTGCGGCGCGTCGAAGCAACGCTTCGCGACGACGGCGAGCTCGCCCGGCAGGTCGGGGACCTACGCTCCACTATCCACAGCCCCCCGGCCAAACCAGCCTGACCGCCGCCGGCGCTGTAAGAATCAATGCCTTCCACAGCTATCTCCACAGCCTGAAAATCCCTTGACCATGCCGATTTCCGATGGTCTCAGCTGTTTCCACAAGCGCTAACTCAACCTAAGAGGACATCAGTCATTTGAAGCTGACCACCAAACGCGATGAGTTTGTCTCGAAGCTCTCGGTCGTCTCGCGAGCGGTTTCAACCCGCGCCGCGACCCAGGCCCTTTCCGGGATCCTCCTCACCGCTGGAGAGGACGGCGTCGCGCTGTCGGCAACCGACGGCGAGATGGGATTGCGCACGGCATTGGAGGCGGACGTCGACGGCACGGGCTCGATCCTGCTCCCCGGCCGGCTGCTCTCCGAGCTCGCCCGTTCGCTAGGCGACGCGAGTGTGGAGATCGAGCAGCGCGAGGCCGAGCGAGACGTCGAGATACGCAGCAGCGCCTCCAGCTTCCACCTCCGCGTCCTTCCCAGCGAAGACTTCCCGAACCTTCCCGAGGAGGGTCCGGAGCCGCTGAAGATTCCCGCCACCGCGCTGGCCGAGACGGTCGATCTGGTTGCTCGCGCCGCCTCCCGCGACGACATGCGACCTGTCCTCACCGGGGTCTTGGTCACCGCGGCCGGTCAGGAGATGACGATGGTCGCGACCGACTCCTATCGCCTTGCGGTCAAGCGCACGGAGTTGGAGAGCGCCATCGGCGGCGAGCTCGAGGCCAACATCCCGGCCAAGGCGCTGCGCGAGCTGGGCCGCCTCGTCGCTGGCGGCGAGCTCGAGGAGGTGGCGGTAAACCTGCTTCCCAACCAGGCGGTTTTCAAGGCAGGGGCGATCCTCCTCAATACGAGGCTGATCGACGGCCAGTTCCCCAACTTTCGACAACTCCTGCCGGAGTCCTACGAGCACGACGTCCGCCTGCCGCGCCCCGAATTCCTCGAGGTCGTGCGGCGGGTGAGTCAGCTGGCGCAACGCAACGCCCCCTTGCGCCTCTCGTTCTCGCAAGGCGAGCTGAAGGTGTCGGCGTCGACGCCCGACGTCGGCGACGCCGAGGAGACGATGCCAGCCGCCTTCGAGGGCGAGCCGCTGGAGATCGGCTTCAACCCGGAGTTCCTGCGCGACGGAATCGAAAGCGTCGAGGGCGATGAGATCGTGCTGCGGCTGATCTCGCCGCTCCGGCCCGGCCTGCTGCAGCCGGTCGACAACGAAGACTTCCGCTACCTCGTGATGCCGATCCGCCTCAACGTGTAGGCGGGTACGCCGGTGCTGGTCACCGCCGTCGAAGCAAGGCCGCTGCGCAGCCTCGACGCCGTGCAGATCGAGTTGGCGGACGGGATCGTCAGCTTGATCGGCCCCAACGGCGCCGGCAAGACCAACTTGCTCGAGGCGCTCTATTTTGCGCTCACCGGCCGCTCGTTCAGGACCACGGACCGGCGCGAGCTGATCCCCTTTGGCGAGCAGCTCGCCCGCGCCGAGGCGGCGGTCCGTGACGAGGACGGTGTCGAGCATCGCTTTCTCGCTTCGGTCAGCCGGGCGGAGGGCCGCCGTCATCTGCTCGACGGCAACCCGGCGGAGCCCGCCGAGCTCACTCGTCAAAGACCGCCGGTGGCGGTCTTTTCGCCCGACCGTCTGGCGCTGGTCAAGGGTCCGCCAGCCGAGCGCCGGGCCCACCTCGATCGCTACCTGGCCGCGCGCTGGCCTTCCCGAGCCGGCTTGCGCCAGCGCTATGGCCAGGCCCTGGCCCAACGCAACGCGCTGCTCGCCCGCCTCGCCGCCGGCGGGGCCGGCGGAGACCTCGACGTCTGGGACGCCGCCCTCGCCGAGGCGGCAGACGCCTTGATCGCAGCCCGTTCAGAGGCGGTCGCCGAGCTGGCCCCGCCCTTCGCCGAGGCGGCAGACGATCTTGGCCTGGTGGGGGGAGGAGCGGTCGAGTACGCGCCGCGCGCGTCCGGCTCCGCCGCCGAGATCCGAGCCGGGTTGAGCGAGCGCCGCGAAGCGGACTTGAAGCTCGGCCGCACTTCATGGGGACCGCACCTGGACGAGCTGAAGATCACCGCCGGCGATCGATCCTTGCGCCGCTACGGCTCTCAGGGCCAGCAACGCGCCGCTCTCCTCGCGCTGCTCTTCGCCGAGCGAGAGGCATTGCTCGCGGCGCACAGAGTCGCGCCGCTGCTTTTGCTCGACGACGTGATGAGTGAGCTCGATCCGCAGCGTCGTGACCGCTTGGTCGAGCGTCTGGCCCGTGGTGGCCAGACGCTGATCACCGCCGCCGCCGAGGAGTCGGTGCCGGCGCTCGCGCGTCAGCGCATCGTGCGGATGCCTTTCGACGTCGTTCGGTCGGCCGTGGCATGAGTCGCCGTCGCGCCCCGCGCCCCGCGTCCGACGCGTTTCGCACGGCGCTCCGTCAGGCCGCTCCGAAAACGCGCCTGGCGGCGGTGCAGTCGGTCTGGGAGGACGTCGTCGGCGAGCGCGTTGCCGCCGCTACCCGACCGGTTTCCGAACGACAGGGAGAGGTGACGGTCGCCTGCTCGGATCCGGTCTGGGCGCAGGAGCTGGACCTGATGCAGGAACGCCTCTTGAAGGGTCTGCGCGATCGGCTTGGCGACGATGCACCACCCAGTTTGCGCTTTCGTGTGGAGGTTGACTGAACCCGGTCACGTTTGTTCGTGATTTGCAGGGATTTCGTAACGCTACGACCGGCGTTCCAGGGGCCTGAACTGGTATCCTTATGTCAACTCGAATTTTGCCCCGGCCAGGCGCGCCGAGAGCGCCAGGCGGCCGGGGTTTTCTGTGAGATGCGGAAGGGATCAGTTGCCTAAGACGAATGAGGACGCCGCCGGGGGAGAGGCGAAAAAAAAGGACTCCTACGGCGCCAAGGACATCACCGTCCTGGAGGGGCTCGAAGCCGTTCGTAAGCGGCCGGGAATGTACATCGGCTCGACCGGGCCGCGGGGGCTTCATCATCTCGTCTACGAGGTCGTCGACAACTCGGTCGATGAGGCGATTGCGGGCCACTGCAGCGAAGTACGCGTAGTCCTGCACCCCGATGACACCTGCACCGTCTCCGACGACGGGCGCGGGATCCCGGTCGAAGAACTGAAGAAGGAGAAACGGCCTGCCGCCGAGGTGGTGCTGACGACGCTGCACGCCGGCGGGAAGTTCGGCGACGGCGGCGGCTACAAAGTGTCCGGCGGGCTGCACGGCGTCGGTGTATCCGTCGTCAATGCGCTCTCCGAGCAGCTGCACCTGCAGATCAGTCGCGACGGCAACGTCTGGAGCCAGGATTATGAGCGGGGCAAACCGCAAGGTCCGCTCGCAAAAGGAGAGGCGACGAAGACCACCGGTACGACGCTGACCTTCCAGCCCGACGCGGAGATCTTCGAGGAGGTCGAGTTCGACTTCCAGACCCTGGCCGAGCGTCTGCGCGAGACGGCCTTCCTCACCCGCGGCCTGAAGATCGAGCTCGTCGACGAGCGTGGCCAGACCAACAGCGTCACCTTCCAGTACGAGGGCGGGATCGAGGACTTCGTCCGCCATCTCAACGAGAACAAGGACACCCTGCACAAGAAGACGATCTTCTTCGACAACGAGGAGGAGGAGGGTCAGGTCGAGGTGGCGATGCAGTGGAACGCCTCCTACCAGGAGTCGATCTTCAGCTTCGCCAACAACATCAACACCCACGAGGGTGGCTCGCACCTCTCCGGCTTCCGTTCGGCGCTGACCCGCACCCTGAACGCCTATGCGCGCAGCAAAGGGCTGCTCAAAGAGAAAGACGGGAACCTCGGCGGCGAGGACGTGCGCGAGGGCTTGACCGCGGTGATCTCGGTCAAGCTGCGCGACCCGCAGTTCGAGGGCCAGACCAAGACCAAACTCGGCAACCCACCGATCCGCGGCCTGGTCGAGGAGACGGTCAATCGCAAGCTTGCCGAGTTTCTCGAGGAGAACCCCGGCGACGCGCGGCGGATCATCATCAAGACGATCGATGCTTCACGGGCACGCGACGCGGCCCGCAAAGCACGCGACCTGACCCGGCGCAAGTCGGCGCTGGAGAACTCGACCCTGCCGGGGAAGCTGGCCGACTGCTCGGTCAAGGACCCGCGCGACGCCGAGATCTTCGTGGTCGAGGGTGACTCGGCCGGGGGCTCGGCGAAGCAGGCGCGCGACCGTTCGACCCAGGCGGTGCTGCCGCTGCGGGGCAAGATCATCAACGTCGAGAAGAGCCGCATCGACAAGGTGCTGGCTAACACCGAGGTGCAGGCGCTGATCACGGCGATCGGCACCGGCGTTCACGACGAGTTCAACCTCGAGGACGCCCGCTACCACAAAATCGTCATGGCGACCGATGCCGACGTCGACGGAGCCCACATCCGCACCCTCGTCCTCACCTTCCTCTACCGGCAGATGCCGGAGCTGATCGACGCCGGCTACGTCTACATCGCCAAACCGCCGCTCTACCGGGTCAAGCAGGGGAACCAGGAGACCTATCTGGAGCGCGAGTCCGAACTGGAGGAGCTGCTGCTGCGCGACAAGCTCGAGGACATCGAGGTCACCGACGTCGGCGGTAATGCGACGAAGTTGAGCAAGAGCCGCTGGCAGAGCTACACCCGGCGCGCCAAAGAGTACGAGGGCTGGGGCTCCTCGCTGCAGGCGGAGTTCGGCCACGAGACCGTGCGCTTCCTCGAGGAGTCGAGCCTGCTCGACGAAGAGGTCACGACGCTCGCCGGGGCGCGCAAGGTCTTGAGCGCCAAGGCGGCGGAGGGGGAGCCCTTCGAAACCGAGATCGTCGAGGACTCCGATGCTGGCCTGGTCGTCAAGGCGATCGAACGGAAGAGCGGACTGGCGCGCACCCACCGCCTTCCCCGCGAGCTTTTCGACCACCACGACTACCGTAAGTTCGCGGAGGTTCACGCTGCGCTGCTGAAGCAAGTCGGTAGGCCGCCCTTCGCGGTCAGCCACAGTGGCCGCGGCTCC
Organism: uncultured Solirubrobacterales bacterium; assembly: GCA_963716735.1. Classification (GTDB taxonomy): domain Bacteria; phylum Actinomycetota; class Thermoleophilia; order Solirubrobacterales; family 70-9; genus VRUE01. The sequence continues at coordinate 1,860,510 of OY970321.1, read as the reverse complement.
GAGGCCCTCTCCTTCCAAGCGCTGCGCGCCGCCGTTCTCGAGCTGGCCCGCCACGGCGTTCAGCTGACCCGCTTCAAGGGTCTCGGCGAGATGAATGCGGACCAGCTGCGCGAGACGACCATGGACCCGGCGACGCGCACCCTGGCTCGCGTCACCCTGGACGACGCGACCGCGGCGGACCAGATCTTCTCGATGCTGATGGGCGATCAGGTCGGCCCGCGCCGTGCCTTCATCGAGTCGAACGCGAAAGAGGTCAAGTTCCTTGACGTCTAGGAAGGGCGATCGCTGATGGCACTGGAGGCGCTTACGGGCCGTATCGAAGAGCGCGAGCTCGAGAAGGAGATGCGCTCCTCCTACCTCGACTACGCGATGAGCGTGATCGTCGGCCGAGCGCTGCCCGACGTTCGCGACGGGCTGAAGCCGGTCCACCGCCGGGTGCTCTATGCGATGCACGACATCGGCCTGCAGCCGACGCGTCCCTACCGCAAGTGCGCCTTCATCGTCGGCGAGGTGATGGGTAAGTACCACCCGCACGGCGATTCGGCGATCTACGACACGCTGGTGCGGATGGCGCAGGAGTTCTCCCTGCGCTACACGTTGATCGACGGACAGGGCAACTTCGGCTCGATCGACGACGACCCGGCAGCGGCGATGAGGTACACCGAGGCGCGCCTCGGCAGGCTGGCGACCGAGCTGCTGCGCGACATCGACGCCGACACGGTCGACTTCGGTCCCAACTACGACGAATCGACCCAGGAACCCCTGGTCCTGCCGGCGCGCTTCCCGAATCTGTTGGTAAACGGCGCCTCCGGGATCGCGGTCGGGATGGCGACCAACATCCCCCCGCACAACCTGCGCGAGGTCTCCGCCGCTGTCACCGCCTACATCGACGACCCGGAGATCGACCTCGCCGGGCTGATGGAGCACGTCAAGGGCCCCGACTTTCCCGGCGGCGGGATCATGAGCCTCGAGGGCATCCGCGACGCCTACGCCTCCGGCCGCGGCTCGGCCAAGGTCCGCGCTCGCGCCCACGTCGAGCCGCTCAAGGGGGGCAAGGACGCGATCGTCGTCACCGAGCTGCCCTTCATGGTCAAGAAGGGCGGCGACAACGGGCTGATCACGAAGATCGCCGACCTCGTCCGCGACAAGAAACTCGACGGCATCTCCGACCTGCGCGACGAGTCGGACCGCTCCGGCATGCGCCTGGTGATCGAGCTGAAGCGCGGCGGCCACCCGGCCAAAGTCGTACTCAACAACCTCTACAAGAAAACCGCGATGCAGACCAGCTTCGGCATCAACATGGTGGCGCTGGTCGACGGCGTCCCGCGCACGCTGGGGTTGCGCGAGCTGGTCGAGTACTACGTCCAGCACCAGCGCGAGGTCGTCACCCGGCGCACCCAGTACGAACTGCGCCGCGCCGAGGCTCGGGCCCACATCCTCGAGGGGCTGCTGATCGCGCTCGACAACCTCGATGCGGTGATCAAACTGATCCGCGCCTCCGCCGACCCCGACACCGCGCGCGACGGCCTGATCGCCGAGTTCGAGCTGTCCCGTGAGCAGGCGCAGGCGATCCTCGACATGCGCCTGCAGCGGCTCACCGCCCTGGAGGCGGACAAGGTGCGGGCCGAGCATGCCGACCTGATGGAGAGGATCGGCGAGTTGCGCACGATCCTCGGCGACGAGGCAAGGGTGCTGGGTCTTGTCAAGGAGGAGCTGGCGGAGATCGTCGAGTCCTACGGCGACGAGCGCCGCACCGAAATCGGCCACTTCGAGGGTGACGTCGGAATCGAGGACATGATCGCCGACCAGCAGATGGTGATTTCGCTGACTGCTTCGGGATATGTCAAGCGCCTGCCGCTCGCCACCTACCGCCAGCAGCATCGCGGTGGGGTCGGGGTGATGGGGATGAACATGAAGGAGGACGACTACATCGCCCACCTTCACATCTGCTCGACCCACGACTACCTGCTCTTCTTCACCAACCGGGGCAAGGTCTACCGACTCAAGGTCTACGAGCTCCCGGAGGGTTCGCGCACGGCGAAAGGGAGCGCCCTCGTCAACCTCCTGCCGCTGCGCGAAGGCGAGAAGGTGATGGCGGTGATCCCGACCCGGGACTTCAAAGAGAACAAGTACCTGGCCTTCGCCACCGCCAAAGGCCAGTTCAAGAAGACCGAGTTCCTCGCCTACAACACGCCGATCCGCGCCGACGGGATCATCGCGATCAAGGTGCGCGACGGCGACGAGCTGGTGCAGGTGCGGATGACTTCCGGCGAGGACGACATCCTGATGGTCTCCAAGTCGGCCCATGCCGTGCGCTTCTCGGAGGGCGAGGCGCGCCCGATGGGGCGAGACACCTCCGGCGTGAAAGGGATGAACGTCAGCGCCAAGGTCGGTGGCGAGGCGAACCGGGTGCTGGCGATGGACGTCGCCCGCGACGACACCGAGCTCTTCGTCGTCACCGAGAACGGCTATGGCAAGCGAACCTCGATCGCCGAGTACCCGCGCAAGGGCCGCGGCACGAAAGGCGTCCTCACCGCCAAGCTGACTGAGAAGAAGGGCGGCCTGGCCGGCGCTCTGATCGTGCGCGAGCATCAGGAGCTTTTGTTCATCTCTCAACTCGGGATGGTGCAGCGGACGTCGGCAAGCGGGATCTCGACGATGGGCCGCCCCACGCAGGGCGTGAAGGTGATGAACATCAAGGACGACGACCGGATCAGCGCCGTCGCCCTGGTGGTCGAGTCCGGCGAGCCGGGGCCTAGCAACGGGGATACGCCGCAGCAGGACGAGCTTGGCGAGGCGGAGGGACAGGACGGCTCCGGTGGAGCCTAGGTTCGCTTCGCTGACGCTTCGCTCACGAATTTAGCGCCGCTTCGCGGCTTGAAGCACTCTGCGGAGCCGCTTCGCGAGGCTCCACCAGAGCCGTCCTGTCCCTCCGCCTTGGGCGCAAGGTCAAGGAAGCCGATCCACTATTGCAGGCGGTTCACGAGCTTCAAGAGATTGCCTGCGTAGAATTCCCGAGCAAGATGGCACGTGTGCTGGTCTTGAATGCGACGTATGAGCCGATCAACGTCTGTACGTTGAGACGCGCCGCTGTCCTGCTCTTGAAGGAGAAAGCCGAGTTGCTGGAGCGGCGAGAGGGCGCCATTCATTCGGAGCACATGACGATGGAGCGACCCGATGTGATTCGTTTGGTCAGCTACGTGCGGGTGCCTCGCGAGGCGCACCGGCGCAAGATCACCCGGCGCGCGGTACTTGCCCGCGATGCCTGGACCTGCCAGTACTGCGGCTCGACCAAATCCGGCCTGACCGTCGACCACGTCATCCCCCGCAGCCGCGGTGGCAAGTCGGTCTGGGGGAACATCGTCGCCGCCTGCGCCAGCTGCAACCGGCGCAAGGGCAATCGCCTGCCCCACGAGATCCAGATGCACCCGAAGAAGAGCCCAAAGGCGCCGGGCCCCAGCATCTTCATCCAGGTGGCCAGCCCGTCGATTCCCCCTGCTTGGCAGCAGTACTTACCCGCGGCTGCCTAGTCGCGCCTCGTCTCAGCCGATGGGGTAAGAACCGAGAATTCGGACCGACTCAGCCTTCTTGCGCAGCGCCTCCAGCGCCTCGGCAACGGGCTGGTCGCCGACCGCCCCTTCGAGGTCGCAGAAGAACATGTAGCGGCCCAGTCCCTGACGTGCCGGGCGCGACTCGATCCGGGAGAGGTTAACCCCGCGGCTGGAGAACTCCTGCAGCGCCTCGACCAGCGCTCCGGGGTGATCGGCGCCGAGCTCTGAGAACACCAGCGACGTCCGCCACCCGCCGTCTCCGCTGGGCTCGGCCTCCGCCGGTGCGATCCAGACGAAGCGGGTGACGTTGTCGTCGGCGTCCTCGATCCCCTCGCGCAGCACCGTGCAGCCGTAGAGGCCCGCCGCCGCGCGCGCCCCGATCGCCGCCCAGGGCCTGACCGACTCGCCGACCATCCGCACCGCCTCCGCGGTGCTGCTGACGCTGCGCCGTTCGACTCCGGGAAGGTTCTCTCGCAGGAAGCCCGCGCACTGGGCGAGTGGTTGGGGGTGAGAGAGAATCGCCGAGATCTGCTCGAGCCCGACTCCCTCGCGGGCGATCAGGTGGGCGTGGACGCGAAAGTCGTGCTCGCCGATGATCGTCACCGCGTCGGTGTCGAACGCCAGCGTGTCGAGCGTGCTGCGCACCGACCCCTCGATCGAGTTCTCGAACGGCACAAAGGCCCGATCCGAATCGCCTTTCTCCACGGCCACAATCGCGTCATGGACCGTGGGCATCCGAACAAGCTCCATGGCCTCATCCGAAGACGCCTCCCGAAGCGCGTCTTCCGTGAACGTCCCGGCCGGGCCTAGGAGCGAGATCTTCATCTGGGCAAGAGTCGAGCTTTGTGATGAGCGGCCGGCATGGGTGTGCTGGAGCCTCGCGAAGCGGCTCCGCAGAGTAATTCAAGCCGCGAAGCGGTCCAACATAGTGAGCGGAGCGTCAGCGCAGCGAACCCCGGCTCCAGCACACCCATGCCGGCCGCTCTCTCATTCAAAGACGACGGTGTAAGACGCTTCGTTGTTTTCCGACACTTCCTCGCCGGCCACCGGTTCGGCTTCGACTTCCAGCACCGCTTCGCCTTCTGGCGCAGGCGTGAGTGGGATCACCACCGTTTCGGTCGCCCCGGCTTCGATGCTGCTGATGTCGCCGGTCAGGGTCTGTCCGTTGACGGTGACCGAGACCGTGACCCCGTTCTCGGTCGATTCGCCCTGGTTTTGCACCTGCACTTCGACTTCCGGCGTTTCTTCCGCGACCACCGGGGTGGTCCCTTCCGGCGTCAATTCGGTCCCGTTGATCGCCGTCCCGATCAGGCCGAGACCATGAACGCCGCTCGTTTCGCCCGTCGTCGCGCCGCTGACCGAGCCAAGCGCCGAGCTGACTTCGCTTTCGTCCAGCCACTTGGTTCCGTCGGGCACGAATTCGCTTTTCGGCACATCGTCGCCTTCGATCCCGTTGTCGGCGAGCACACCGTCGATCTCGGGGCGGGCGACGGAGGAGTAGACGACGTCGCTCGCAGCCAGCACCCGCATCTGCTTGGCGATGATTTCGGTCGCTTTCTTCGACCCCGCTTCGCCCAGCGCGGTGCTGACCTTGTCGGCGATTTCGGTCATCGCCGCGCCGCGCAGCTCGTAGACAAGCTCCAGGGCACTTTGAGCGCTGCTCATGTCCCCTGGGGTGTCGAGTCCGTCGACGCGGGCGGCGTAGTTGTCCATCGCGCTGCGGTCGGCGTTGACCTCGGCGACGAACTCGGTCACCGAGAGGCTGCCGGGGTCGGAGAGCTTTTCAAAGAAGGATTTGCTGGTCTGGTCGGTCTCGTCGACGATCTGGGTGACGTTGCGGGCGTAGTCGCTAAGCGCTCGGTGCTTGCGGGCGTTGAGGCAGCCACGAACGCCGAGCACGATCAGGATCAGCAGGAGCAAGCCCACGCCGAGGGCGAGACCGCGCCGCAGCAGGATCTGTTGCCGTTCGGGACGGCGTTGCGGTCGCTGCCGGCGCCCCGGCCCAGATGCGAGCGAATCCTCCAAGAAGCAGGGAGTATGTCGCAGGAGGAAGCGGAATTACGGCGAAGTCGGTGGAGCGATGGTCGGCTCCCTCGTTCTCAACCGATTCCTGATCGAGCGCCGCATCGGCAGCGGCGGCTTTGGCGTCGTCTATGAGGCTTGGGACGGACGCCTGGAGCGGACCGTCGCGGTCAAGGCGATCGAATCCCGCGGCGAGGCCGGCCAGCGGGTCCTACGCGAGGCTCAGGCCGCCGCTCGGCTCAACCATCCCGGCATCGTCACCCTCTATGAGATGGGCGAGGAGGACGGCAACGCGCTGCTCGTCACCGAGCTGGTGGACGGCAGCACCCTGGCCGGGCTGAGCCGGGAAGGGGCACTCAGCGACCGCGAGATCGGCGAGATCGGCGCCGACCTATGTGAGGCGCTCGACCACGCTCACTCGCGCGGCGTCGTCCACCGCGACATCAAGCCACAGAACGTCCTCGTCGCCCCCGAGGGGGAATTCCGCGCCAAGTTGATGGACTTCGGCATCGCCCGCCTCGCCGACGGCGCCGCCCTTACCGCACCCGGAGACGTGGTCGGCACCCTCGCCTATATGTCCCCCGAGCAGGCCGAGGGGCAGACCGCCGGCCCCGAGGCCGACGTCTACTCGCTCGCCCTGACCCTGTATGAGTGCTGGGGCGGCGAGAATCCCAATCGCCGAGCGACCCCGGCCGCAACGGCCCGGGCTATCGGCGGGCGCCCCCGCCCGCTGCGCCGCCTCCGCCCCGACCTGCCGCGTGAGCTCAGCGACACGATCGACGCCGCGCTGCAGTCCCGCCCCGGCCGCCGCCCGGCGCTGGAGGAGTTGGGCAGCGCGATTGAGGACTCGCTCGGCCGCCTCGCCGACGACCTTCCCGCCACCAACGCTCCGCTGGCCCTGCGGCTCGGCGCCGTGGCCGCCGCCGCGATGCTCGGCGCCTGGCTCGCCCTGGGCCACGCGGCGGTCCTCCCCTAGACCTCTAGGATTTCCCGATCAGCGTTCTACGCAGCCTCGAGAGTCGGATCGAAGGCCTCGTCGAGGGGGTGTTCAGCCGCGCCTTCAGCTCGGAGGTACAGCCGGTCGAGCTCGCCCGCAAACTGGCCAAGGAGATGGATTCCCACAAGACCGCGGGGGTCGCGCGGGTCTACGTCCCCAACGAGTACACGGTCTACCTCTCGGGCAAGGACCGCACCCGCCTCGAGGGCTACGAGCGCTCGCTCGAGCAGGAGCTGTCGGGTTATCTGCTCGAGCACGCCCGGCGCCGCAGCTACGACCTCTTGACCCGGCCCACCGTCGCCTTCGAGACCGACGAGCGCCTGCGGCTGGGCGAGTTTGGGATCCAGACCCGCCTGGTCAAGCCGCCCGCCCATGAGGGTGAGGCACCCGTCCAGGGCGAGGAGGGCCACACGATGGTCTACTCCGCGGTGCGCGACGCTCCGCCTCCGGCCGAGGCACCCTCGCGACGCGCGGAAGTGACGACTCGAGCCGTGGTCACCGTCGACGATCGGCGCTACGTGCTCGACGCCGAGCGCTCGACGGTCGGCCGCTCGCGCGACGCCGATTGCGTCCTGCGCGACCCCAACGTCTCTCGCCACCACGCCGAGCTGCGCCGCTCGCGCGACGGCGAGTGGACAATCGCCGACCTCGGCTCGACCAACGGGGTCAAGGTCAACGGCCGCCGCGTCGGCTCGACCCGGCTCAAATCAGGCGACAAGGTGACGCTCGGGACGACGACCTTCAGCTTCGACATCGAGCAGTAGACGTAGTCTGCTGAACGCGTGGATTACGACCCGATCTCAGTCGCACTGAAGTTCGGCTTCCTGGCCGTCCTCTACCTGTTCTTGCTCTGGATTGCGCGCAGCGCTCTGAAGGATCTGCGTGGCACGGTCGCGCCGGCGCCCGACGCGACCGGCTTCCACCCGGTACCGGCATTCGAGGGCGCCGCCGCGGGCGGCGACGCGTGGCTCGTGGCCCTGCGGGGAGGAGGCCTGCGCGAGGGCGAGCGCTTCGACCTGATCGGCGGCCTCTCGATCGGCCGCTCCCAGGAAGCCGACCTGCGGATCGAGGATCGCTACGCCTCCGGCCTGCACGCGAGGATCTTCTCGCGCGAAGGACACGCCTACGTCGAAGACATGAGCTCCACCAACGGCACCTTGCTCAACAACGCCGCGCTGCATGGTGAGGCGGAGCTGCTCGACGGCGACGTGGTGCGGATCGGCGACACCGAGCTCAGGTTCGAGGCGGGGGCGTCGTAGTGCTGCGCGTCGACGACCAGGCCTTCCGCACCGACACCGGTCGCCAGCGCAGCGAGAACGAGGACTCGCTCTTCGTCCGCGCGCCGATCTTCGTCGTTGCCGACGGTATGGGTGGCGCCCAGGCGGGGGAGGTCGCCTCGAAGACGGCCGCCGACGCCTTCGATCGCGATCTGCCCGAGGGGTCCCCCGAGCGCTTCCTGCGCGAGACGATCGAAGAGGCCAACCGGCGCATCCACGATCTCGCCCGGGCCGATCCCTCCAAGGCCGGCATGGGCACGACGATCACCGCGGCGATCGTCGACGCGCAGGCCGAAGAGGTCGCGATCGGCCACGTCGGCGACAGCCGCGCCTACAGATTGCGCCGTGGCAAGCTCGAACGGCTCACCCGCGACCACTCGCTCGTCGAGGAGATGCGCCGCAAGGGCCAGATCACCGACGCCCAGGCGGAGGACCACCCGCAGCGCTCGATCATCACCCGCGCCCTCGGCCCCGAGCCCGGGGTCGAGGTCGACCTGCAGACCGTGCCCGCGTCCGCCGGCGACGTCTTCCTGCTCTGCTCCGACGGCCTCACGACGATGGTCTCCGAGGAGCGCATCGCCGCTGTCCTCTCGGCCACCACCTCGATGCGCGAGGCGGTGCGGGCACTGGTCGACGAGGCCAACGGCGCCGGCGGGCGGGACAACATCACGGCGATGGCCTTTCGACTCGGCGACGCCGCCGCGCCGCTGGGGGAGAAGCCCGAGGACGCGACCCTGGTCGGGGCGGCGGCAGAGGAGGCAGGTCTTACGGCGACCGAGGTCCGCCGCCGCGCCGCCGCCGAAGCTGCCCGCGAGCGTCGCGCGCAGCTCACCGCCAAGTCACCCCGCCGCCGCCTGCGCACGGCGGCGAAGCTGCTCGCCGCGGCCGCGATCCTGGCCGCGCTCGTCTTCGGTGCCTGGTACGGCAATCGGCAGGTCTGGTTTCTCGGCACCGATGACGGCGGCCGCGTCGCCCTCTACCGCGGCCTGCCCTACGAGCTCCCCTTCGACCTGAAGCTCTACGACGAGCGCTACGCGAGCCCGGTTCAGACCATTGCCCTGCCCGAGAGACGACGCGAAGCGGTCACCGGCCACGACGTGCGCTCGCGCGAGGACGCCGTCTCGCTGGTCGAAGACATCGAACGCAGCCAGGGGATTCCTTGAGGTCGGCGCGCAACCGCGAGCTCGTCGCCTTGGTCCCGGTCGCCCTGCTGCTCAGCGCCGGCTTTGCCGCCGTATTCGCCCAGGAGAACGCCCGGCTCGGCAACCTCAGCCTCGTCTACGGCGCCTACTTCCTCGCCGTCTGCCTCGCCGCGCACGTCTACCTGCGGATGCGCCTTCCCAATGCCGACCCCTACCTCTTCCCGCTGGTGGCGCTGCTGACCGCCTTCGGCCTGGTGATGATCTACAGGATCGACGAGGGACTCGCCCGCGACCAGGCGAACTGGTTCGTGCTCGGCCTCATCCTCTTCGCTCTCACGATCCAGTTCCTGCGCGACTACGACGTGCTCGAGCGCTACCGCTACACGATCGCCGCGGTCGGGCTGTTGCTGCTGCTGGCGCCGCGGCTGCCCGGTATCGGCGAACAGGTCAACGGCGCCTATCTCGGGGTGAAGGTCGGGCCGCTCGCCTTCCAGCCGGCCGAGTTCTCGAAGATCTGCATAGTCGTCTTTCTCGCCAGCTATCTGCGCGAGAACCGCGAGGTGCTGATCGTCGGCGCCCGCCGGGTGCTGGGCGTGACCCTGCCGCCGCTCAAGCACCTCGGCCCGCTGCTTGTCGTCTGGGGAGCCTCGATGTTCATGCTCGTCTTCATCCGCGACCTCGGCAGCTCGCTGATGTTCTTCGCCGCCTTCCTCGCGCTGCTCTACGTGGCGACCGGGCGCTTCTCCTTCGTCGTCATCGGCATGGCCCTATTCCTGGTTGGCGCCTGGTTCTTCGCCTCGACCGTTCCCCACGTCCACGACCGGGTCGAGATCTGGCTGGACCCCTACCAGCACCCGACCTCGACCGGGTACCAGATCCTGCAGTCGATTTTCGCCCAGGCCGACGGCGGCCTCTTCGGCAAGGGCTTCGGGCAGGCGTTGATCACGATCCCGGGAACCGACGCGGCCTTGCTGCCCGCCGCGCAGACCGACACGATCTACTCGCTGATCGTCAACGAGCTGGGACTCTTCGGCGCCAGCGCCGTGGTCCTGATCTATCTGTTGATCGCCGCGCGTGGCTTCAAGATCGCCCTGCTCGCGGACGACGGCTTCTCGAAGCTGCTCGCCACCGGCCTCACCGCCGTCTTCGCGATCCAGGCCTTCGTCATCATCGGCGGTGTGACGCGGGTGATCCCGCTCACCGGCGTCACCCTGCCCTTCATCAGCTACGGCGGCAGCTCGATCGTCGCCAACTTCGTCCTCCTCGCGTTACTGCTGCTCGTCTCCGATCGTGCCCGTCGTGAGGCGCAGGCCCCGCGCGGAGCCTTTGCTCTGGAGGGGGCATGAACCGCCAGATCGTCCAACTCTTTTCCTTCATCGTCGCCCTCTTCGCGGTGCTGATCGCCTTCACGTCCTACTGGTCGGTCTTCGACGCGGAGGCGCTGAAGGACAAAGAAGCCAACAAGCGTCCGCTGCTCGAGCAGCAGCAGATCAAGCGGGGCCGGATCCTTGCCGCCGACGGCACCGTACTCGCCCGCTCGGTGCCAAAGGGGCACGGCGACAGCCTGCGCTACGTGCGCCGTTATCCGGAAGGGTCTCTCTACGGACACCCGATCGGCTACAGCTTCGTGCGCCAGGGCGACAGCGAGTTCGAGAAGTACCACAACGATGAACTCGTCGGCGACGAATCCGAATTCGGCTCGATCCTCGACGAGCTGCGCGGTCGAAACCAGGAAGGCAACGACATCGTCACCAACATCGACCCCGAAGCGCAGCGGGTGGCGCTGGCCGATCTCGAAGCAGAAGGCTTCGGCGCCGTGGTGGCGATCGAGCCAAGCAGCGGCCGGGTCAAAGTGCTGGCCTCAAAACCCTCCTATGACCCCAATCGGGTTCCCTTCGAACTGTCGAAGCTGAACCAGAACGAAGCCGAATCGCCGCTCCTCGACCGCGCCACCCAAGGCCAGTACCCACCCGGGTCGACCTTCAAGGTGGTCACCGCGGCGGCGGGGCTCGACTCCGGCGCGATCACTCCGGAAACCACGATCGACGCGCCGGGCGAACTGGATGTCCAGGGCCAGCCGTTGCAGAACGACTTCACCGAGGACTTCGGTCCGATCGGCCTCGACACGGCGCTGACCAGCTCGGTCAACACCTGGTTCGCCCAACTGGGCGAACAGGTGGGCGAGGAGACGCTGTTCGAATACATGGATCGCTTCGGCTTCAACTCGACGCCGGCGATCGACCTGCCCGACGACCAGGTCTACCCGAGCGGCATCTACGAAGACGGCGAGCTGCTCAGCCGCAACGATCCGATCGACATAGCCCGCGTCGCGATCGGCCAGGAGCGGCTCCTGGTGACGCCGCTGCAGATGGCCGAGGTCGCGGCTGTCGTCGCCAACGGTGGCAGCCTGATGAAGCCGCAGATCTGGAGCCGCGTCGTCGATCCCGACGGCCGCGTCGTCAAGCGCCTCGATCCGTCCCAGTACAGTCGCCCGATCGACGCCGAGACCGCGGCCGAGCTGACCACGGCGATGGAAGGCGTCGTCAGCGAAGGGACCGGCACCAACGCCGCGATTCCCGGCGTGCAGGTGGCCGGTAAGACGGGCACGGCGGAAACGCCCTTCAACGACAGCTGCGGCGGCGGCACGGAAGAGAACCAGGCATGGTTCATCGGCTTTGCGCCGGCAGAGGACCCCCAGATCGCGATCGCCGCGACGGTCGAGTGCACGACCGCCTTCGGCAACGACGCAGCCGCCCCGATCTTCCGCGACGTCGCCGAAACCATTCTCAACGGAGGGAGCTGACAGTGCCGCCTGAAGTTGGCGAGGGAAGCACGATCGATGGCCGCTACCGGCTGCTGCGCCGGATTGGTTCGGGGGGGATGGCGGACGTCTGGCTGGCCGAGGACCCGCACCTGCAGCGCCGGGTGGCGCTCAAGATCCTGCACGGGCGCTTTGCCCAGGACCGCGAGTTCGTCGAGCGCTTCCGCCGCGAGGCGGAGGCGGCGGCTGGCCTCTCGCACCCCAACATCGTCGCCGTCTTCGATCGCGGCGACGTCGAAGGTACCTATTACATCGCGATGCAGCTGCTCGAGGGACGCTCGCTCAAGCAGCTGATCGACCAGGGATTGACGCCGGAACAATCGGTCGGCCTGATCCGCCAGGTGCTCGAGGCGGCCGGCTTTGCCCATCGTCACGGGGTCGTGCATCGCGATCTGAAGCCCCAGAACGTGATCGTCGACGACGACGGGAAGGCAACCGTCACCGACTTCGGCATCGCCCGCGCCGGCGCCTCGGAAATCACCCAGGCGGGCTCGGTGATGGGCACCCCCCACTACCTCTCGCCCGAGCAGGCCCAGGGACAGGCCGTCACCGCGGTCTCCGACCTCTACTCGATCGGCGTCATCCTCTACGAGGCTCTCGCCGGCCGGGTTCCGTTCGAGGCCGACTCCGCGATCGCGATCGCGATGAAGCAGGTCTCGCACACGCCGCAACGGCCGAGCTCGATCAACCCCGCCGTCTCACCCGCCCTCGACGCGGTGGTGATGCGCGCTCTCGAGAAGGATCCTGGCCAGCGCTTCCAGAGCGCCGACGCTTTCATCGCCGCGCTGGACTCAGCCCTGCGCAGTCCCGGCGCCGAAGGCGGCGGGACCGCTGCCTTCGCGCCCCTGCCGCCGCCAGTCGTCGCTCCCGGCGACACCGTGGCCGAGCCCGAGGATGAGGAGCAGCGCCGCGGGAAGTGGATCTGGCTCGCGCTCGCGGCGGTGCTGGTCGGCGCCTTGCTCGGCTTCGCCCTGACCCGCGACTCGACGACCGACGTACCGGCCGTGACCGGCAATCAGCTCAACGTATCGATCGCGCTGCTCGAACAGAACGGGTTCAAGGTCGGCGAGATCAGCCGCGTGCAGCGCGAAGTGCCGGTCAACACCGTGCTAGAGCAGGACCCGCCGGCGGGCAACGCCTCGCTCGACTGCGCCTTCTTCACCTTCTTCTGCTCGAAGCCCAAGGTGGCGCTGACCGTCAGCGCCGGCCCGGGCAGCGCCAAGATCCCGGGAGGGCTTCCGGGATTGAGCCAGGCCGAGGCGGAAGAAAAGCTGGAAGAAGCCGGCTTCGACGTACGTTCCGAAAAGGTCAACTCCGACCAGGTGGAAGCCGGCCAGGTGATTCGCTCCGAGCCAGGGGGAGGGACGACCGCGACCCGTGGCTCGACCGTGGTCCTCACGGTCTCCAAGGGCCAGAAGCTGGCAAAGGTGCCGGTGCTGGTCGGTACGCAGCGTTCGGTCGCCGTGCAGCAGATACGCGGCCGCGGCCTCACCCCGGGTGTCGAAGAAGAAGAAAGCGCCAAGCCGGCGGGCGAGGTGATTCGCCAGGCGCCCAGCGCCGGGTCGGAACTGCCCCGTGGCTCAACCGTCTCGATCGTCGTATCCAAGGGGGAGCAGAAGGCGAAGGTGCCGAACGTGATCGGCAAAGAACGGGCGGAAGCGGTCGAAGCGCTGCGCGAAGCCGGCCTCCAGCCCACGGTCTCCGAACAGGAGACCGAAGTTCCCCAGCAGGCCGGCCGGGTCACCGATCAGTTTCCGCCGCCGGGCTCCGAAGTCGAACCGGGAGCGGAAGTGACCGTCGTGGTCGGCAAGCTGGCCCCAGGAAGCGAAACCGGGACGGCGGAAGAATGAAGGTTGCGGTCCTTTGCGGCGGCCGCTCCTCCGAGCACGACGTCTCGCTGCGCTCCGGTGAGGCGGTCGCGCGCGGCCTCGAGCAAGCCGGTCACGAGGCGTTGCTGGTGACGATCGCCCGCGACGGCGGCTGGAGCTTCCGGGGCGCCCCGGTCGAGCTGATGCCGTCCACCGGTCTCTTCGACGCCGACGTCGCCTTCCCGGCGCTGCACGGCCCCTTTGGCGAGGACGGCAGCGTTCAGGGCGTGCTCGAGTGGCTCGACCTGCCCTACGTCGGCTCCGACGTGCTCGCCTCGGCGGTCTGCATGGACAAGTTGACGCTGAAGCGCCTTTTCGCCCAGGCGGGACTGCCGCAGGTCGAGTTCGCCGCCGCCGGCGAGGCCGGCTGGCGCGAGCGCTGCGAGGCGATGGGGCTGCCGCTCTGGGTCAAGCCCTCGCGCCTAGGCTCGAGCGTCGGCATCAGCCGGGTCGAGAGCCTGGGGGAGGAGCTGGACGCGGCCGTCGACCTCGCCCTGCGCCACGACCCGCGGGTGATCGTCGAGGCCTCCGCCGCCGGACGCGAGGTCGAGTGCTCGCTGCTGGGCAACGAGGAGGTCGAGGCCTCGCTGCCGGGCGAGGTCGTCGCTCACGGCGACTGGTACGACTACGAGACCAAGTACAGCGACGGCGGCATGGAGCTGATCGTGCCGGCGTCGATGGATGGCGAGCAGACGGCCCGCCTGCGCGATCTTGCCGTCGAGGCCTTCCAGCTGGGCGGCTGTGCCGGCCTCGCCCGCTGCGACTTCTTCGTCGAGCCCGACGGCGAGATCCTCGTCAACGAGATCAACACCATGCCGGGCTTCACCGAGACGAGCGTCTACGCCAAGCTATGGGAGGCCAGCGGCCTCGCCTACCCAGACCTCTGCGACCGCCTGCTCGAGCTGGCGGTCGAGCGTCACGCCAAGGCGCGCTCGCACGAGTTCTAGTCCGACAGTCCGACAAGATGTCTTGTCTGCAGGCATGTAAGAAACAGCCATGTAACGGACACACGGACGCTAAACTTGCTGAGTGGGAATTATTCAGCAGTTGGCGACTGAACTCGGCGCAGAGGAGCGCACGTTACGTCGCGCCGTGTTGCAGGGCACGATCCACTGCCGCCGTCAGGGGCCCCGGAGAACCAAGCTCTCGCCGGGTGAGACGGACTACCTGCGTGAGCACTGGCAGCTTCTGTTCGATCTCAGGAAGGCGCTGCGAACCGAGCACAAGGTACGCCTGGCCGTGCTCTACGGCTCCGTGGCACGCGGACACGAGGACACCGGTTCGGACCTAGACCTCCTTGTCGCATTGTCGGATGACGAGCCCACGGCGGCTACCGAGCTGGCGTTGCGCTTGGGTCGCGTCGGCGGCCGCGACGCCGATGTCGCGCGCTTGGACAGAATCGAGGAAAGTGCGCCGCTCCTGCTCGATCGCGTGCTGGATGAGGGCCGTGTCCTGGTCGATCGAGACGGGATCTGGGCAGAACTCAGCCGTCGTCGCCGCTCTATTGCCGCCCGAGCAAAACGCTCCTATCGCCGGCAGATGAACGAAGCGGCACGGGCGATCGAGGAGTTGACCGCGTGAATCGCGATCTCGCGACCGCTCTCAGTCCGGCGGAGCTGGAGGCCGAGGAAGCTCGCTTGGCACGATTCTTCAAGTCCATCAACAAGCATCGGGTCGCGCTGGACTTCGCGGTCGACGAGAGCTTCGGCGGCGAACTGGATCCCCTTGGCTGGCGCCGGGCTTTTGACTCCACCGATCCCAGCGACACGCTTCGAACGGTGGCCATCACCGGCAGTTACTCGGCTCTCGTCAACGCCTACGTCGAGATCCTCAAGGCTGCCGCCGGGTCGCGCCTAGTTGGTCTCCTGCCGCATCGCCGGCCCCACGCAGGCCAGGTCTTCGTGGCGGTACAGAGAGACGGAGGCCTGACCGCCGAGCAGGTCCGCGTGTTGAACGGCGGCTATGTGCTGGAGGGCCGCCTTGAGCATGCCTCACCCGATGTCGTCGCCGAGGAAGTTCGCGAACATGTTGAGCGATTTCGCGAGGAGCTTCCCGGGTTGATCGAGAGCATTCACACCTGGCTCAAGTCGTACGGCATCTCGTTCAACGCGGCCCACACTTGAGCCATCGTCCTCAGCCGAACAGTTTGATGTCGCTGACCTCGATCTGGTAGCGGCCTTCCTGGTCGCGGGCCGGGGAGGCCTTGGTGAACCAGAGCAGGAAGTAGGTCGAGGGTTGGCGGACGTCGAGGTCGATCTCCTGGGTCCCTTCGGCTTCGCTCACTTCGCCGACCGGTTCGTCCCAGCCCGAGAGGTCGGAAGGCGGCCCCGCCGGCGCCGCGAAGACCTGCGCGTCCCAGCCAGGGGTCGGCGTGCGGACGATCATCCTCGTCGGCGTCGCCGGCGAATTCGCCGTGACGTATATGCCCACGCCGGGGTCGGGCCCGGTCTTGGTGCCTTCGAACGTTTCCGAGTCGTAGTGCTCGGTTTCCCAGGCGGTGCCGGTCGGGTCGCCGTCCGCCGCCAGTTCGACCTTGCTGCCGACCTCTTCGCCGTCGCCCTGGGGGTCGTAGTCGGTCGCCCCCGAGACCGCGACGTTGCCGCCTTTACCCTTGTTGGCCCCGCCGCCGCCGAAGCCACCGTTGGAGATCAGCTGCACGGCGAGCAGCGCGGCTCCGCCGACCACGAGCAGGATCAGGATCGCCGCCCACGACCAGCGTCCGCGGCCGGAGAGCTTGCGCTCCGGCGGGGGAACCGCGTCGAGCACGCTGGTCGCCTCGCCGGTGGTCGATCCCGCTCGCGCCGCCTCGACCTCGAGCGCGGTCTCGAGGTCGTCGATCATCTCGGCGATCGTCTGGTAGCGCTCGTCGGGGTTCTTCGCCGTCGCCCGCTCGACTACCAGCGCCACCGCCGCCGAGGCCTCGGGCCGGCGTCGCTGCACGTCGGGCAGTTCCTCGTTGACGTGTTTCATCGCCACGCCCACCTGGCTGTCGGCGTGGAAGGGAACCTGGCCGACCAGCATCTCGTAGAGGACGACGCCGAGCGAGTAGATATCCGAGCGCGGGTCGACCGCCTTGCCCATCGCCTGCTCGGGCGCGACGTAATCGGTGGTGCCGAGCACACGCCCGGTGGCGGTCACGCCGGCCTGTTCGAGCTGGCGTGAGATGCCGAAGTCGGTCAGCTTGGCGCGACCCTCCTCGTCGATCAGCACGTTCTGCGGCTTGATGTCGCGGTGGACCATGTTGCGGGCGTGGGCGACGCCGAGGCCGCGCGCGACCTCGATCGCGTAGGCGATCGCCTCCTGCGTGTCGAGTGCGCCGACCCGGCCGATGCGCTGCTTCAGCGTCTCGCCCTTGACGTACTCGAAGACGATGTAGGGGTAGCCGCCGTCCTCGCCGGCGTCGATCACCGAGACGACGTTGGGGTGGGTCAGCTTGGCGACCGCCCGTGCCTCCTGGCGGAAGCGCTGCAGCTGGTCCTCCTGCTCGGACATCTCGCGGTGCATCACCTTGACCGCGACCGGCCGGTCGAGCGTGTCGTCACTCGCCAGGTAGACGGTCGACATGCCGCCGCTGCCAAGCTTCGCCTCCAGCCGGTAGCGGCCGGAGAGAACGGTTCCGATCATCGAGCTGGAAGGGCGAGAACTCATCTAAGTCGTACGGATGATCCTTCTACCGTACGACCGATCCGTTTTGCCTCGGGATAGTGACGACGCATCGATTCGACCGCCGCCGCCTCGTCGCCGGGTGCGACCACCAAGCAGAAGCCACAGCCCATGTTGAAGACGTCGCTCATCTCCTCCTCGGCGATTGCCGCGCGCTCCTGGATCAGCTCGAAGATCGGCGGCACGGGGAGCGGGTCGTCGATCTCGTAGCCGACCTCCGCGGCGAGGCGGAGCAGGTTTCCGAGACCGCCGGAAGTGATGTGCGCAAGCCCGCGCACCTCGACCTCCGAGCGCAGCAGCTCGAGTACCGGCTTGACGTAGATCTCGGTCGGCTCGAGCAGGACGTCGCCGAGCGGGCGGCCGAGACGCCCTTCGGGGTCCTCGTCGAGCGGTAGCCCGTCGAGGGCGGTGCGAGCGAGCGTGTAGCCGTTGGAGTGGATGCCGGAGGATGGGAGGCCGATCACCGGATCCCCCGGCTGAACGGCGGAGCCGTCGACGATCGCGTCGAGCGCTACGGTGCCGAAGCAGGCGCCGGCGACGTCGAAGCCGCGCACCATGTCGCCCAGCTGGGCGAGCTCGCCACCAGGGATCTCGACCCCGGCCAGCTCCGCTCCCCGCGCCAGGCCGACGCCGATCTGCTCGCAGACCTCCGGGTCGGCGCGCTCGATCGCGATGTAGTCGAGCATCGCCAGCGGCTCGGCGCCGACGCAGATCACGTCGTTGACGTTCATCGCCACGCAGTCGATGCCGACCGTGTCAAAGCGACCGAGCTGCTCGGCTACCAGCAGCTTGGTGCCGACCCCGTCGGTGGAGAGCGCGATCCCGGTGCGCTCGTCGAGCCGGATCACGCTCGCGTAGTGGCCGGGCAGCGGCACCTGCCGCGATGGCCGCCCGAGCTCGATCGCCCCCAGCGCCCGCACCAACCCGGCGACAGCGGAGTCCGCCGCCCCCTGGTCGACCCCGGCCTTCGCGTAGGCGTCTGCGTCGCTCACGCGGGCGATTCTTTCAGGCGCTTCGGTAGGTCGGGTGCGGGTTCGAAGATGTGCTCACGCCCGACCTTGCGGCGGACCAGAAGTCTGCGATCCGCGAGTCTCGATAGGTCTGCTCGCGCAGTCTCATGAGTGACCCGATTGATCGCCGCGTGTCCTGAGAATGAGTAGGAGCGATCGGGGTGCCTCAACGCGTCGGAAAGGAGGCCGAGCTGTCGCCGGTTGTAGCCACCATCTCCGTGGAGTAGCTCCTCGACTTCCCGAATTTCGCGGGCCTTTCTGGCGAGGTATAGATGTAGCTCATCGATCGCTCGTTCGATGACCTGAAGCTGGTGGATGAGGAAGTAGGTGGTGTCGCCTTCGTCGGTCTCCGTTTCGAGGAATGCCCGCCCGTATTGCGCGGGTGCCTGCTGCAGGATCCTCGAAATCGGCAGGTACTCAACTAGCCAGTAGCGGTGTTTTCGCATCAGCCAAAAGAAGAGAATTCGCGCCGTGCGACCGTTGCCGTCGACGAAAGGGTGGTCGTAGGCCAGCCAGAAGTGAATGAGAATTGCTCGAACGACGGGATGAACAAACGGCTCGCTTTCATCGTCCTGGTTGCCGAAATCACAGAGCGCCTGCATGCGTTCTGGGAGCGAATCAGGGTGAGGGGGCTTGTGCACCTTCCGTCCGTCGTCCCGGTCATAGACAGCGACGCGCTCTTCGTAGGTCGTCTGCAACCGGCCTGCGGCGCTGGGATCGTCCAGCGTTCCCTCAGTGAGAATCCGGTGCAGGTCGAGAACCATTTCCGGCCCAAGGGGCGTATCCATCTCGCTTCGCATGAATTGCAGCGCCCGGTAGTTGTTGAAGATCATCTGCTCGCTGCGGTCTCTTGGTTCGCGACCACTGCGCAAGAGCTCCTTTGCCGCCTTACGTGACGTGGTGGCGCCCTCCAGCTGGCTGGATCGGATCGCCTCCTCGGTCAGTGAGTTGACCAGGTACCGATCCCTCGCTTGCGCATCGGAGGTCACGATGTCGTCCATCACCACCTCACCGGCACAACGTTGGTCGATTCGATGGAGGCTGCGCAGCACGGAATCCGGAAGTGCGTAGACGAACGGTTGTCCTCCCGAATGGACGGGCGAGTCGTCATCCGAATCGAGCAGGGGAAGAGGCCGAAGGTCGGATCGGCGTTCGAACTTGATCTTCAGCCACCAATCCTCCGAAGTGAGACCGTCGGGTGGCTTTAGCCTATGGAGCTTGTCCCAATGGAGATATGCGTCCATTTCCCGAGGGTCTCGGGGGGCGTTGAGAGCCTTGAGAAGCCGCTCATTGCCTAGGAGGTCTCCTTCGCTGGGTGCTTTCGCCACGTACATTTATAAATCCAAATCTGTCCAAATCTGTCCAAGGGTTTGGAATTATATCCAAATTAGATATATGTTTGGTTTTAGCTGGTGCGCAGTTTGGCAAGCACCGCAGCCGCCAACCCCGCCCTGTAAGCCGCGTATGGCCACAGGGCCCGATCCCGCTCCACCAGGCCGATCAAGCGTTGGGAGGCCAGGGTGGAGACGAAGGAGGCGGTTACGCCGATCGCCATCGAGCGGCGTAGCCCAGGTGGGGCGCCGCGCCGGCGCAGGCGCTCGCCCTTGAGGATCGTGGCGCCGACGATGATCGGCAGGGCGATCGTGCGGGAGAGCAGGTTCGCCTGGTCGCGGGAGAAGCGCCGCCAGCGCGCTGCCGCGAGGGTGATGCCGTTGCGCGAGACGCCGGGGGCGAGGGCGGCCGCTTGGGCGATGCCGAGGACCAGGCCGTCCGCGGGGGTGGCGTCCCCGCGACCGCGTTGCTGGGGCCTTGTGTCGGCGATCAGCATCGCCGCCGCCCCTGCCAGCAGCCCGATCGCGGTCGCCTTGGGGCCGCCCAGCCGTTGCTCGATCGGTCGCTCGAGGGTGTAGCCGACGAAGGCCGCCGGCAGGAACGAGAGGCCCAGCACGAGTGCTCGCCCCCCGTCGAAGGAGCGCAGCTCTTCGAGGATCGTCTGCCGCTGGCCGATCAGCAGCGCCACGGCGGCGCCACCGTGCAGAGCCACCTCGAAGCTCTTGCGCACCTCCGGGTCGATCCGATCCCAGTCCCAGCCCGCCAGCCAGGGAACGAGGACGATGTGGGCCGAGGACGAGACGGGCAGGAGCTCCGCCGGACCCTGGACGACCCCCAGCGCCAGCGCGCGGGCAATCGGGATCCTGCCGTCGGCGACTACGCTCAGAGGGACTCCGCGGTGCTGGCCGGCTCTGCGCTCGCGACCGCCTGTCCACTTCCGGGGTCGTCCTCGCCGTCACCGCCACCGCGCCGGCGACGGATCAGCAGGTAGATGGCGCCACCGACGACCGCGGCGAGGACGACGTAGTCGAAGTAGCCGAGCTTGTGGCGCCACTGCTCCCAGTTGTCGCCGACGCTCTGCCCGATCAGCGCCAGCATCAGGACCCAGGGAATGCAGCCGGCAAGGGTGTAGACCGTGAAGCGCCAGAACGGCATCTTCGCGACGCCCGCCGGCAGCGAGATGAAGGTGCGGACGATCGGCAGCATCCGGGAGAAGAAGACGGTGGCGGCGCCGTAGCGCTCGAACCAGTCGTCGGCCCACTTCAGGTGCTTGGGACTGATGTGGATCAGCTTGTTCTTTTCCAGCAGGTCGAGGCGCCCGTAGTAGCCGACCGCGTAGGCGACCCAGGAGCCGACCAGGTTGCCGAGCACGCCGGCGGTGACGACCCCGAACATGGTCAGATCTCCTTCGGAGACGCTGAAGCCGGCGAAGAGCATGATCGCCTCGCTCGGCACCGGGATGCAGGCCGACTCGAGCAGCATCAGCAGGAAGACGGCGACGACGCCCGCCGACCCGATGAAGTCGGTGGCGACGTTGACGATCGGGTCGACGATCTTGTCGGTGACGCTGGCGAAGAGGATCAGCATGCGCGAAGCGGGGATTGTAGGGAGCGGCCCCAACACCATCTAAACTCGTGCTGCTGTCATGCGCCGGTTGAACCACCCTGTCTACCGCACTCGGCTCCTCCAGGCGGCCGCCGACGCACTGCTCGTCGCGCTCGCCTACTACCTGGCGTTCCGACTCCGCTTCCTCGACAGGACCGATCTTCCGCACCGTTACTGGGTGCTGTTCGCCCAGTCGGTGGGCTTCGTCGCCCTGATCGAGGTCACGGTCTTTGCCGCCTTCGGGCTCTACCAGAAGTGGTGGCGCTACGTCAGCGGTCGTGACTTCCTCACGATCGGCCGCGCGGTAGCGGTCGGCAGCGCGATCGTCGTCGTCCTCTTCACCGTGGCGAAGCCCTTTGCGCACGACCTGCCGCGCTCGGTCGCGGTAATGACCTTTCTCCTCACCCTGTTCCTGGTCGCTGGCGCCCGCCTCGCTGTGCGGCTGATCGTCGAGCGACCGACCCACGGTCACCGCCTGCCCAAGCACGAGGTGCTGGTGATCGGCGCCGGCTCGGGCGGCCAGATGGTCGTCCGCGAGATGCACCTCAACCCCAACCTGGGCGCCACCGCGATCGGTTTCGTCGACGACGACGCCCGCAAACAGGGAATGCGGATGCTCGGCCTCAAGGTACTGGGCACCACCGCGGAGATCGAGACGATCCTCGACGAGACCGAGCCCGACGAGGTGGTGATCGCGATTCCCTCGGCTCCCGGCACGCTGCGGGCCAAGGTCGTCGCCGCGTGCCGCGAGCGCGAGATCCGGGTTCGCACCCTGCCGACCGTGTTCGAGCTGTTGCGCGGCGGCGTCCAGCTCAGCAAGCAGCTGCGCGAGGTCCAGGTCGAGGACGTGCTCGGCCGCGACCCGATCGTGGTCGAGCTGGACCGGGTCGGCGCCTATCTGCGTGACCGCATCGTCCTCGTCACCGGCGCCGGTGGTTCGATCGGCTCCGAGCTCTGTCGCCAGATCGCCCGCGTCGGCCCGCGGCTGTTGGTGATGCTCGACCACGCCGAGGACAACCTCTTCGAGATCGAGCGCGAGATGGTCGACGAGCGCCACTTCTCGAACGTCGAGGCGGTGCTCGCCGATTGCAAGGAGCCGCACCGGATGCTGGAGACGATGCAGCGCTTCAAGCCCAGCGTCGTCTTCCACGCCGCCGCCTACAAGCACGTGCCGTTGATGGAGGCCAACCCGCTGGAGGCGGTGCGCAACAACGCGATCGCGACCCGGATCACCGCCGAGACCGCCGCCGCCTCCGATGTCGAGCGCTTCGTCCTCATCTCCACCGACAAGGCGGTCAACCCGAAGACGGTGATGGGTGCCTCCAAGGCGATGGCCGAGTGGATCGTCGAGACGGCCGGCCACAAACACCCCGGCACCCGCTTCGCCAGCGTCCGCTTCGGCAACGTGCTTGCCTCCTCGGGCAGCGTCGTGCCGATCTTCCGCGGGCAGATCGAGCGCGGCGGGCCGGTCACCGTCACCCACCCGGAGATGACGCGCTTCTTCATGACCATCCCCGAGGCGGTGCAGCTGGTGATCCGAGCCGGCGACATCGGCGCCGGCAAGGGCGAGGTCTTCGTCCTCGACATGGGTGAGCCGGTGAAGATCGTCGACCTGGCCAACAACATGATCCGCCTCGCCGGCTATGAGCCGGGCGCGGAGATCGCGATCGAGTTCACCCAGCCGCGACCGGGGGAGAAGCTGCACGAGGAGCTCTTCAGCCGTGGCGAGGAGCTGCGGCCGACGGCGGCCAAACGGATCCATCGTGCCGTCCGCGCGGCACCGCTGGACACGGATTGGGTCGAGGCGACGCTGAACTCGCTCGAGCACCTGGTGATGGCCGGTGACGAGGCCAATCTGGCCGAGCGCGTGGTCGAGTTGATCACCGCGCGGGGCGGGGACGCGGCGGCAGTCTCCCTCGACGGATAGCCTCTCGCAGCCAACCCTTGGAGCTGATCAAGGAAATAGGGGCTTTCGCGGGTCTGCTTGCCTTTCTCGGCTTGGCCCTGCTCGCCTTGCTCTCTTTCGCGCAGGGGCGCGACATCCGCCGCCTGCGCGAGTGGGCCGGATCTGCGCCCGAGCGCGACTCCGAGCGCAAGGAGACGACCTCGGCCGCCGCGGCGGAGCGGGCCGAGGAGATGCGCATGGAAGAGGCTCGCACCGCGGAGCAGCAGGCGGCCGAGCTGCGCGAGCATCGCCGGCAGCGCCGTGAGGCGGGGCTGCCCGAACTGACTCGGAGCGAGCGGATGCGCGCGCGCTTCTCGCGCGACGGCGAGGGTGGGGGCGGTGGGCTGGGAGCCCGGCTTGGAGACCCCCGCTACCTCGTCGGTCTCTTCGTGGTTCTCGTCGTGATCGCCGGCGGAGCCGCCTACGCGCTGACCCAGGGCTCCGACGACGACGGACGAGGCGGCAAGGGCGGCAAGCAGGTCTCCCACTCGATCAAGCCGAGCGAAATCGAGGTGACGGTGCTCAACGGCACGGCCGTGGAAGGGCTGGCGGGCACCTATGGCGACATGGTCGAGCGCCGCGGCTTCCAACTCGGCGCCGTCACCAACAGCCGCTCGAGCTTCGCCGAAAGCGTCGTCATGTTCGCTCCGGGAGAGGGCCGTCAGGCACACCGGGTGGCCGACGATCTGGAAATCTCGCGGGTGCGGCCGATGACCTCGGAGATCGCATCGCTCTCGGCGGGCGCCCCGGTCGCGGTCGTGATCGGCGAGGACAATGCCTCGACGACGGGCTGAGCGGGTCAGCGCCGCCGCGATCGTCTTCTCCCTGCTCGTCCTCGCCACGGTTGCCGCCTTCGCC
This sequence comes from uncultured Solirubrobacterales bacterium, assembly GCA_963716735.1. Taxonomy (GTDB): domain Bacteria; phylum Actinomycetota; class Thermoleophilia; order Solirubrobacterales; family 70-9; genus VRUE01. The sequence continues at coordinate 1,836,419 of OY970321.1, read as the reverse complement.
TGGTCTCAGCACCTCAAGCGCGATCCTCTCGTTCTCGACCGGGTCACCTTCGGTACCGCCGCCAGCCGGGCGCTGACGCCAAACGGCGACTGCCGCTTCGACCGCATCCGGATCCGCTTCCGGGTCACCCGCTCCGATCACGCCGACGTGCAGGTGGTCAAACCAGGCGGCGGACTGGTCGTCACCCTCGCCCGCGACGTCTACCTGCAGCGCTACCGCTTCTTCACCTTCTACTGGGACGGGCGCATGCGCGAAGACGGCATCGCACCGCCCGGCCGCTACAAGCTGCGAGTCAAACTTCTCGGCCAGGAGCGGACGCTGGTGCCCGGTGGAGTGATGCGCCTGCATGACGCTCCACGCAGCCCATCTCGTGTCTGCAAGCGGGCGAGGGGAGCCGCTTGAGCGGCGTCCTCGCCGCCGTGGGTGTCCTGGTTGCCGCAGGCTCGGCAGCCGCCACGATCCTCTTGCCCGTGGGACGCCCGCGGTCTGCGGCGATGCTGTTGGCGCTCGCCCTCTTCCCGATCCTGATCCTCGGCGACCAGTGGCACTCCGCCCAGATCGTCGACTTGCGCGACAGCTCGGCCCGGCTCGTCGTCCTCGTAGTTGCGGGACTGGCAGCAGTCGCGAGCCTCACTGCCGCCTTTCGCCGCTGGCCGACGCTGCTACCGCTCGCGATCGTCGCCGCACTTCCCTTCCGTATCCCACTCCATGCCGGCGGCGACACCGCAAATCTGCTGGTGCCGTTGTATCTGGTGATTGCGGCGGGAGTTCTCGCCACGGCGCTTGGTGAGCGGCAGGAGGGTGAGCGCACCCCGGCGCTCCTTGCTTGGGTTCTGGCCGGAGTCGTACTTCTCTACGCGCTGCAGACGTTGTACTCACCTGACTTCTCCAAATCGCTGCAGAACGTTTGCTTTTTCTTCGTGCCTTTCTCGCTGGTGTATGCGCTGCTGCGAGATGTGGAGTGGGACCGGAAGCTTCTTGTGCTCGTGCTGTGGGTGGTTGCTCTTGAGGCTGTGGCGTTCGTGCTGGTGGGTTCGGTCGAGTACCTAAGTCGAGAGCTCTTCTGGAACGACCAGGTGATCAGGTCGAACGAATTCCACACGTACTTCCGGGTCAACTCGATCTTCTGGGACCCCAATATCTACGGGCGCTACCTGGCGCTGGTGATCGTCATTGCGATGTCGGCGCTGCTGTGGGCAAAGGAACGTCGCACGCTTGCCCTGTTGAGTGGGCTGGTCGCGGTACTTTGGCTGGGGCTGGTGCTGACTTTCTCCCAGTCCAGCTTCGCCGCCCTGCTCGCGGGCCTGGCCGTCCTCGCCGCTCTGCGCTGGAGCTGGCGCTGGACGCTTGCGGCTGTCGGAGCAGGAGCTGTCTTGGCTGTAGTCATCGTCCTATTCGCCGGCGGGGTCTCGAAGCTCAGCCCCGACCGCATCAACTCCGATACCGGCGGCCGCGGCAATCTGGTCTCGGGAGGGACCAAGCTGTTCGGTCAAAGGCCCCTCTGGGGGTACGGCGCCGGCAGCTTCCCCCGCGCTTACCGCGAGCACGCGGCAACCAAGAAAGCTCCCGTAGTCGTCTCCCACACCGAGCCTGTGACCGTTGCAGCTGAGCAGGGCCTGATCGGCCTCCTCGCCTACGTAGCTTTACTGGCCACCGCTCTCTGGACGATGGGCACCGGCCTGGGCTGGGGTGTCCCCCTCCGAAAACTTGTGAGCACGCCCCGAGATGAGCCCGAGAGGCCCCCCCAGCGCGGGTTTGCGGAGGGGGACACCCCAGCCCTCGTCGTAGCCCGAGCAGCCGTCCTCGCCACCTTCGTAGCCCTCCTGGTCCACACCATGGCCTACGCCGGCTTCTACGAGGACCCGATCACCTGGGTCCTGCTGGCAGCCGGCACCTCGCTTGCCGTACTCCCGGTCCGCGCCGAGACGTAGCCTCCCAGCGTGTCGGGCTACCTCCGCCGCCTCGCGACGACCGGCGCCGCCTATACCGCGGCGAGCGTCGTCTCGAAGCTGATCGCGGTCGCGCTGCTGCCGCTCTACACGCGCTACCTGACGCCCGCCGACTACGGCGCCGCCGAGGTCCTCTTTGCCGCGGTCGTCGCCGCCAGCATCGTTATCCGCTTCGGCGTGATCGAGGCCGTGCTGCGCTTCTACTACAAGGCGGGCGAGGACCCGCGGCGTGTGGTCGCCACCTCTTTCGCCGCGCTCTTCTGGTTCGGCACCGCTGCGGCCCTGATCGCGTTGCCCTTCGCCGAGCCGATCTCCGAGGCGCTGCTCGACCGCTCCGCGCCGGACCTGACGCGGATAGCGATCGGCGGCCTCTGGGTGCTGACCCTGCACGAGTACCTGCTGACCCTGTTCCGGCTCGAGGAGCGTGCCCGCGCCTTCTTCGTCGTGACGATCGCCAACGTCCTCGCCGCGATCGCGCTCACCGTCGTCCTGGTCGTCGGCGAGGACGAGGGCGCCCGCGGGCTGCTGCTCGGTAGCTACGTCAGCGGCGCCGCCTTCGTGCTCGGGCTGATCGTCGTCCACCGGCGCCGGCTTTCGCTGCGGATCGAGCGGCCGCTGCTGCGCCGGATGCTGCGCTTCGGCCTGCCGACGATGCCGGCCGAGCTCTCTCTCTACGCGCTCAACTTCGTCGACCGGATCATCATCGTCCGCACCGTCGGGCTGGCCGAGGCCGGCCTCTACTCGCTCGCGGTCAAGTTCTCCCAGGCGGTCAACGTCCTCGCTCGCGGCTTCCAGCTCGCCTGGCCGCCGCTCGCCTACTCGATCCGCGACGACGACGAGGCGAGGCGCGCCTACGCGGCGGTCGTCACCTACTTCCTCGCCGTGTGCGCCTTCGTCGTCGCCGGGATGTGGCTGCTCTCCCGCTGGATCGCACGCGCCCTCGCCGCGCCGGAGTTCTTCGAGTCCTACGAAGCGGTCGGCCTGATCTCCACGGCGGTGACCCTTTACGCCCTCTACATGGTGCTGCTGGTGATCCTCGGCAGGACCGGCCGCACCGAGTTCAACTTCCCGGCCACCGGGGCGGCCCTGGTCGTCAACGTCGTCCTCAACCTCATTCTCGTGCCGCCGCTGGGCATCGTCGGCGCCGGCATCGCCCTGGTCGTCTCCTACCTCGTGGTGGTGGCGCTGATGTACGGGTTCACCCAGCGCCTCTTCCCGGTCCCCTATGAATGGGGGCGCCTGGCGCGGATCGTTGTCGTCACCGCCGCGCTGGTGGGACTGGGCGAGCTGGTCCTGCCGACCGACGGCTTGCCCGGGCTGGCCGGGCGGGTCGTGCTCTGGCTCGCCTATCCCGCCGTGCTGCTCCTCTCCGGCTTCTTCACCGCCGAGGAGCGCGGCTGGCTGGCCCACCTTCGTCACCCCGGCGAGCTGCTGGAGCGCTACCGAGTCGCCAGCCAGCGCCCCGCCGCCGTGGACGGTCAGCTCCCGGAGGCCTTCGAGGCGGAGCAGATGGACGAGGACGCTAGGTCGTAGCCCGGTCGCGGATGCTTTCTCCGCGACCGGGCAGCAGCGCTTGGCGCGCATGGGCCCAGTAGATCCGTGCGGGCTGATTTGGGAGGACGCTAGCCGCGAGGGCTCGGAGGGCGTAGGACCAGGCGGTGAGGATGCGCACCGTCATAGTCGCGAGGCGCCCACGGTGCTTTCGCATGTAGAGGTCGCGGTTGCGGTGGAATTCGACGATGCGGGGCAGGCCGGTGCCGAGGTCGGTGGAGAGCTGGTCTTGGTGGACAGCCTCCGCTGACGGGACGAAAAGGGTGCGCCAGCCCGCCTCATCGAGGCGCTTGCAGAAGTCGCACTCGTCGTAGTAGACGAAGAAGGCAGGGTCGAGGTAGCCGACCTCCGCTGCCGCCTCGCGCCGCACCATCAAGGCGCTCGACTGCGCCCAGTCGACGGCGCGGGTCTCGCCGCCCACGCTCTGCACCGTGAAGTGACGGTGCAGGAAAAGCGCCCCTGCCAGCGCGGTGCCGACGCCGGGAAAGTGCCAGGCGCAGGGGACGGGAGTGCCCGCGGAGTCGAGCAGCTGCGCACCTGCCGCACCGGCACGAGGGTTCGCGTCGAGCGCCGCCATCAGCGCCGCCGCCGCGCCCGGCCGCAGCTCGGAGTCCTCGTTGAGCAGCAGGCAGTAGCGCCCCTGCGCCGCCCGCAGCAGGGTCGAGTCGTTCTCCGCCTTGCCGGCCCGGTGGTCGAGGGCGATGAGGCGGATGTCACCCCCGAGCGCCCGTACCGCTTCGGCCGAGCCGTCGTCGGAGGCGTTGTCGAGGACGAGGATCTCGTGCTCGATTCTCGCCGGGTGGGTGCGCTCTATCGCGCCCAGGCAGGCGAGCAGGTCCTCGCGGCCATTCGTGTTCACGACGCAGTAGGAGAGCGTGGGCGCCACGGAGGTCACCATAATCGCCCCGATGCAGGACCCGATCCGCGTGCAGCTGGTCGATCCCTCGGCCTTCACGCCTCCCTACGACCGCGCCCTTGCCGCGGCGCTCGCCCGCGCCGGCGCCGAGGTCGAGCTCCTGACCAGCCACTTCCTCTACGGCCCGGTCCCCGAGGCGGACGGCTACCGGGTGCGGGAGTGCTTCTACCGCCGCAGCGCCTCGCGTGGCCTCGACGCCCCGGCACGGCGTGCCTTCAAGCTGGCCGAGCACCTTCCGGACATGCTGCGCTTCCGCCGCCAGGTCGATGCCGACGTCATCCACTACCAGTGGCTCACCGCGCCTGCCCTCGACGCGCGGCTGCTGCCGCCGCATCGTCCCCGGCTGATGACGGCTCACTACGTGTTGCCGCCCAGGCCGAGCCGCCGCCGGCTGGCGACCGCCAGCCGCGTCTTCGGGGCGATGGACGCCGTGATCGCCCACTCCGAGCACGGTGCGCGTCGCCTGCGCGAGCAGGTCGGACTCGACCCCGACCGGGTCCGCGTAATCCACCACGGCGCCTTCGACTACCTGGCGCGGCTGCCGGAGGAGAAGCCACTGGCGCCTGAGCTGGAGGGAGCGGAGGGTCCCGTGATCCTCTTCTTTGGCCTGCTGCGCCCCTACAAGGGCATCGACACGTTGCTCGAGGCCTTCCGCCGCGTCGAGGGCGCCGAGCTCTGGATCGTCGGCAACCCGCGGATGGACGTCGAGCCGCTGCGCCGCCTCGCCGCCGAAGCCCCGGGCCGCGTCCGCTTTCTGACCCGCTTCGTCGAGGACGCCGAGATCCCGGCGCTGATGCGCCGCGCCGACGTCGTCGTCCTGCCCTACCGCGACGTCGAGCACTCGGGCGTCCTCTACGCCGCCCTCGCCTTCGGCAAGCCGCTGGTGCTGAGCGCCGTGGGCGGCTTCCCCGAGGTCGCGGAACAGGACGCGGCGCGCCTCGTGCCGCCCGACGACCAGTCGGCGCTCGCCACGGCTCTGAGCGAGCTGGTCGGGAGCGAGAACGCGCGGGCCGAGCTCGGAGAGGCTGCCGCACGCGCCGCGGCCGGCTCCTACTCCTGGGACGAGGCAGCGCGGCAGACGCTCGCCCTCTACGAGGAGCTACTGGAGGCCCGCCGATGATCGCCGTCGCGCTCGTCTTCTGGATCAGCGCGGCCCTGATTCTCTACACCCACCTCGGCTACCCGCTTGTCCTGGGGGGGTTGCTCGCCCTGCGCCGCCGCCCGACCCTGAGCCCCGGCACCTGGGACGAGCTGCCGCGGGTCTCGCTGATCGTCGCCGCCTTCGACGAGGAGGAGGTGATCGCCGCGAAGGTCGCCAACGCGCTCGCCCTCGACTACCCGCGCGAGCGCCTCGAGCTGATTGTCGCCTCCGATGGCTCCGCCGACGCTACGGTCGAGCGGGCCCGCGCCGCCGGTGCGGACCTCGTCCTCGACCTGCCCCGCGGCGGCAAGGTCAGCGCTCAGAATGCGGCCGCCGAGCGCGCCGGCGGCGAGCTCCTCGCTTTCTCCGACGCCAACAGCATCTGGGCGCTGGACGCCCTCCGTCATCTGATCGAGCCTTTCGCCGACCGGACCGTGGGCTACGTCTGCGGTCAGGTTCGCTTCGTCGACGCCGCCGGCGACAACCTCGAGGGCTCCTACTGGCGCTATGAGATGGCCCTGCGCGAGCTCGAGTCCGGCCTGGCCGGGGTCACCGCGGGCAATGGCGCGATCTACGCCGTGCGCCGCGACGCTTACATCCCACTGCCGCCGGCCGGCAGCCATGACCTCTCGCTTCCGTTCCTGCTCGCCAAGCGGGGCCTGCGCTCGCTCTACGTGCCCTGGGCGGGTGCCGAGGAGAAGATGGTGCCGACTCTGGAGGGCGAGTTCGCCCGCAAACGCCGGATGATGGTCGGGATCTGGGACATCGTCGTCGGCGAAGGGATGTTCCGGCTCAGGGGCTATCCACCGCTCTACGCCTTCGAGGTCGCCTCGCACCGGCTGCTGCGCTACGCGACGCCCCTCCTGCATCTCACCGCGCTGGCGGCGAACGTGGCCCTGCTGAGTCAGGGGTGGGTCTATGCCGTGACGCTGGCCGCCCAGCTCGCCATCCTCCTCGCCGCGCTGTTAGCCAAGGCGCTGCCCCTGGCGCCGTTGCGGATCGCCCGCTACTACGTGCAGACCACCGCCTCAATCGCCCTCGGGCTCTGGGACCGGATGCGCCATGGGACGCCTGGCGCCTGGGACAAGGCGGAGGGGACTCGCTGATGCCCCGCGTCTTCGACATCGCCATCGCGACCGTCGCCCTGGTCGTCTTCTCACCGGTCGTCCTGGTCGCCGCGATCGCGATCAAGCTGGGCAGCCGCGGGCCGGTCATCTACCGCCAGCGCCGGGTCGGCAAGGGCGGCCGCGAGTTCGAGCTGCTGAAGCTGCGCACGATGGAGCAGGGCTCCGACCCGGTCGGCGTCGGCAAGGTGGTCGCCCGCGACGATCCCCGTGTTACCGCCGCCGGCCGCTTCCTGCGCCGCACCTCGCTCGACGAGATCCCCAACCTGGTCAACGTGCTGCGTGGCGAGATGGCGATCGTCGGCCCGCGCCCGACGATCCCCGCACAGGTCGAGGACTACACGCTCCGCCAGCATCGCCGCCATGAGGTGCGCCCGGGCCTGACCGGCTGGGCACAGGTCCAGGGCCGCGCCGGCATCCCCTGGGAGGAGCGGATCGAGCTCGACGTCGATTACGTCGACCGCCGCAGCTTCGCTCTCGACCTGCGCATCCTCACCCGCACCGCCTGGCTCCTCGTCACCGGCCACGGCCTCGCCCCGGACTAGGGTTCCCGTATGGGCGAGCTTCCAGAGGTCGGTCTGCGTGCCTTCGAGCCCGGCGACGCCGGGGCGGTGCATCGCTGGTTCAACAACCCGGAGGCGACCAGGACGCTGATGGAGCAGCGCGACGGCTTCTCGCTCGAGGAAGCCGAGGCCTGGGTGGGACGGGCGATGGGCGGCTCCGGCGAGGACCGCAAGTACGCGATCGTCGTCGAGGGCTACGACGAGCCGGTCGGCTTCACCGCCCTCTACGGCCTCTTCCGGCAGACGGCGCCAGAGCTGGGGGCGTTGATCGGCGACGACGTGCGCGGCAAGGGTGTCGGCCGGCGAGCCGAGGCCCTGACCATCGCCAAGGCCTTCGACGAGTTCGGCGCCCACCGCGTCTACGGTCGCATCCCCGCCCGCAACGAGATCGCCAAGAAGACGGTGGCGGGCTTGGGCTGGAAGCACGAGGGGACGATGCGCGGCCACCTGCGCCGCCCCGACGGCGTCGACGACTGCGAGGTCTGGGGCGTGCTGCCGGACGAGTTCCGAGCCGCGGCCTCCGACCTGTTGCCGTGAGCGACCGTCGCGCTCCAGCCGAGCTGCTCGCCGACGGCGGGGCGGCGGCCGAGAGCGAGGAGTTCTTCCGCTCGCGCCCCTTCCTTGACGCCGAGGGGGTGACCCACACTTTGCGGATCGATACCGGCGAGGCCGAGCTGCTCGCGCCGCTGATCGTCCGCGAGATTCCCGGGGACCACGGGATCGACGCGACCTCTCCCTACGGCTACCCAGGTCTGACCCGTTCCCCAGACTGCGGTCGAGGTTTGGGTCGATATGCGACCCAAACCTCGACCGCGCCGGTGCTCGATCCCAAGGTCATCGACTTTTCAGCCACCGGCCTCGTCACGCTCTTCCTCCGCCACACGCTCGCGCCGTCACCGCTCGCCGACGGCGTCGAGCGCAACGTGGTCCAGATCGCCGATCCAGAGCTGCCGCCGAAGAGCCGCTCCAGCGATCGCAACCAGATCAACAAGAACCGCCGCGCTGGCTACGAGGTCGAGCTGGTTTCCGGTCGCGAGACGAGCGCTGAGCAGCGGGCCGGCTTCCTCGCCGCCTACGAGCAGACGATGCGCCGCGCCGATGCCGCCGAGCGTTATTTCTTCGCCGCCCCCTACTTCGACCGCATCCTCGACTCGGACCGCGCCTGGCTGGCGCTCGCCTATGCGCCGGGGGGCGGTGAGGTCGCCGCCGCGTCGGTCACGGTGCGCAGCGACGGCTTCCTTCACTACTACCTCAGTGGTAGCGCCGACGCCTACTTACGCGACTCGCCGATGAAGAACGTCCTCGCCGCGCTGGTCGAGCTCTCCGCCGAAAAGGGTCTGCCGCTCAACCTGGGTGGCGGTCTTTCCCGCGGCGACCGGCTGGAGGAGTTCAAGCGCGGCTTCGCCAACCGCGAGCAGCCCTGGTACACCTCCGCGATCGTCTGCGACCGCGAGGCCTACGACCGCCTCGCCCCCGAACACGACCCCGGCGGCTTCTTCCCTGCTTACCGCGCGCCCTAACTCGCGGGTTCTATGGGCGTCGGGCCTTTGAGCCCGAAGGCACTGGCCGGCTCGCCGCCGTAGCGACCCCAGGTCGCCTTGCCGAAGTCGCGGATCGCGTCGAGGGTGATCGCGCCTTTGTACGTGGGGCAGCCGATCAGGTTGGTCCAGGTCGTCGCGGCAACCTCGTAGTCCATGTTGTCGTTGGGGAAGAGCAGCGTTCCTCCGTACATCGTCTCGAAGAGGCCCTTGAGCGCGAGCTGGTCTTCTTCGGGCAGATCGGGGCTGTACTGGATCTCCAGCCGGCCGTGCTCGAGCGTGTGAACGATGTCGATTTCGCCGGGCATTTCGCTGTAGGCGCCGTCGGCCTGCTGGTAGGGCGGTTCGACGTGGTTGCCCGAGGTCGGCGGGTTGGTTTTGTAGTCCGGCGTCGCCGCGGTCGGGGATATGTGGGTGTGGCCCTCGTCCTTGAGGCGCAGGCGCAGGGTGCAGCCCGCCTGTTTCGCCGCCTGTTTGAGGTTCGTCACCTTGACCGCCGGTGGCACCGTTCCGGTGCGTTCGTCCGGATTCACGCCGTTGGTCGAACCGCTCGCCTGATTGATGTGGGCTTCGCCGCCGCTGTCGCCCCCGGAGGAGGCAACCAGGCCGACTATCCCGGCGAGAACGAGGAGGCCGATCAGCCCGGCAACGCCGTAGACCGCGAACAGCCGGCGTTTCTCCGACTTCTGCTGCCCGGACTCGCGTTCCTGCCGAGCCTGGCGCAGTCGCTCTCTCTCTTCCTCCCTGCGGTTCGCCACGATTCGACCCCTATCCTGCCACAGGAGCCGCTGTTTGCCCGTTGCCGTTCGCCGACGGCTCGCCGTCGCCCACCCAGACTTCGTCGAGGAACCGCGCCAGCTCTTCGTTGAGGCGCTTTGGGCGGGTTCTCCACTCGAGGATCGAGCTCGCCTCGACCAGCCGCGCCTGGCGCAGCTCGTCGATCAGCATCCCCGAATCGCTGAAGGGGTGGAGGGGATCGAGTGGGTGGCCGACGACGAGAGCCGGCCGGTCGATCAGGCGCCGCTGCTCACGCGGCGGCGCGGTCTCGCCGAGGAGCAGCCCCTCCAATATGGCGACGGAGGGAACGGGTCGCCGTCTGGCCCAATCGAGGCCGATGTCGACGAGGAAGTTGGTGCGGGGGATCAGCGAGGCGAGGCGCGAGCTGAGCTCGACCGCCGGCCTGCCGAGGCGAAACCCGAGCAGGACCGGGGCGAAGATCGCGGCGACGCCAGCCAGCGCGTTGTCGAGCACCGGCATCTCGATGAACAGTCCCTCGACCCGGTCCGGATGGCGAACGGCCAGCTCGAGCCCGACGTTGGCGCCGAGCGAGGTGCCGCCCACGACCGCCCGCTCCAAGCCCAGATGATCGAGCAGCGCGAGCACCTGCTCGGCGAACAGCGGCATCGAGTAGAGGCGCAGGTCGTCGGGTTGATCGGAGCGGCCGTGGCCGAGCAGGTCGACGCAGATCACCCGGTTGCCCCGCTTGGCCAGCGACGGGCCCAGCCGCTCGAACATGTGCCGGTTCATCAGCAGGCCGTGGATAAGGACGATCGGGCGCTCCCCCTCGCCGTACTCGTCGAAGCCGATCCGGTGTCCCTGGTAGCTCAACTCGGCCATCGTCGCCACCAGTCTAGAGATCTGCCGCTAATGGCTCGCGTCGCCGACGGGGTCGGCCGGGGTGCCCCTGGTCCGCTCCCACGGGCGCGAGGCACGCAGCGAACCGAGCACGGCGCGCGTCGCCGGCGCCCGGTTGAGGGCGTAGAAGTGGATCCCCGGCGCGCCCGCGATCAGCAGCTCGGCGCACTGCTGTGCCGCGTAAGCGACCCCCAGCTCGAACTCGGCCTCCTCGTCGCCCTCCGCCGCCGCGAACGCCGCTTCCAGGCGCGGCGGGATCGAGGCGTCGCAGAGGTCGCAGATCCGCTTCGTCTGGGCGAAGCCGGCGACGGGGATGATCCCGGCCAGGATCGGCACCTCGATCCCCTTCGCCCGCGCGGCGGCGACGAAGTCGAAGTAGACCTGGTTGTCGAAGAAGAGCTGGGTGATGAGGAAGGACGCGCCGGCATCGACCTTCGTCTTGAGGTAGTCGAGGTCGGTCTCGAGGTCCGCCGCCTCGGGGTGCACCTCGGGGAAGCAGGCGCCGCCGACGGCGAAGTCCCAGCCGTTGCCGATGAAGGCGGTGAGCTCCGCGGCGCTGCCCAGGCCGCCCTCGGGCTGGACGAAGTCCGGCTGGCCGCGGGGCGGGTCGCCGCGCAGCGCGAAGACGTTCTCGATCCCGGCCGCGGCGATCCGGTCGAGCGTGGCGGAGATTCCCTCGGCGCTCTCGCCGACGCAGCTCAGGTGCGCCATCGTCTCCAGGCCGAGTTCGTCCTTCAGCGCCCGGGTGATCTCGACCGTGCCGTCCCGGGTCGACCCCCCCGCGCCGTAGGTGACCGAGACGAAATCGGGCTCCAGCTCGCGCAGCGAGCGCGCCGTCGCGTACAGCTGCTCGGTCGCCTCCTCGGTCTTCGGCGGGAAGAACTCGATTGAGAAGAGCGGTTGCTTCGAGGCGAGGATCTGGTCGATGCGCATCGAGGCAGCGTAGCCAGGTGCGGCGCTACGCGGAGGCTTTGCGGCCGTCAACCCGCGCTTGGAAGATCGCCTGGATGTCCTCCAGGCGCTTGCCCTTCGTCTCCGGCACCAGCTTCCAGCAGAAGATCAGGGTGAGTACGCCGATCCCGCCGTAGAGCCAGAAGGCGCCGCTGCGGCCGAGCGCTTCGATCAGCAGCAGGAAGGTGAGCGAGACGATGAAGTTGAAGGTCCAGTTGGCCATCGTGCCGAGGCCAGCCGCCTTGCTGCGCACGGCGAGCGGGTAGATCTCCGCGTTGAGCAGCCAGAAGATCGGCCCGAGGCTGACCGCGAAGGAAGCGACGTAGAGCATCAGGCTGACGATCGCGACCACCGAGGAGAGCGTGCTTCCGCCGCCGCCGATGAAGGCGGCGCCGAGGGCGAACAGCGAGATCGACATGCCGGAGACGCCGACCATCAGCAGCGTGCGGCGCCCGGCGCGGTCGAGCAGGCGCAGCGCGACCACGGTCATCGCGACGTTGATGATGCCGACGCCGACCGCGGCGAGGATCGATCCGGCCGAGGAGTCGACGCCGGTGAATTCGACGATCGTCGGCGCGTAGTAGATGACCGTGTTGATCCCGGTCACCTGCTGCAGGATCGCCAGCCCGACGCCGACCACCAGCGCTGCTTTGACCACCGGCTCCAGCAGCTCGCTCCAGGTGCCGGGCTTCTCGTCGATGCTCTCTTTGATCTCCTCGATCTCGCGGTCGATCGTGTCGGGGTCGTCGACGCGGATCTTCGCCAGCGTCGCCCGCGCGGCGAAGTCGTCGCCGGTCATCACCAGCCAGCGCGGGCTCTGCGGCATCCGCAGCATGCCGAAGGCGAGCGCCAGCGCCGGTACCACGCCGAGGCCGAGCATCCAGCGCCAGCCTTCGATGCCGTCGAAGGCCAGGCCGACCAGGTATGCGACGAGGATGCCGATCGTGACTGCCAGCTGGAAGAAGCTGACCAGGCGTCCTCGACTCTCCGGCGGCGCCATCTCGGAGATGTAGACGGGGGCGGCGGCCGAGGCGAGGCCGATCGCGACCCCGATCACGATGCGGGCGATGACCAGGACCTCGACGCCGGGCGCGGCGGCGCTGGCCAGGGCGCCGACGATGAAGACGGCGGCGGCCAGCAGGATCATCAGGCGGCGGCCGTAGCGGTCGGCGGCGGGCCCGGCGAAGGCGGCGCCGGCCACGGCCCCGATCGGCACCGCGGCGACGACCAGGCCCTGGGCGAAGCTACCGAGGTCGAAGTCGCCCTTGATGAAGAGCAGCGCCCCGGCGATGACCCCGGTGTCGTAGCCGAAGAGCAGCCCGCCAAGGCCGGCGATCGCGGCCGTCAGCACGACGTTGCGCCGCGCCCGGCGGCGGGAAGCCTCCAGCCCGTCGTTCATCCCGGCGGCGACAGTACCGATTTCACCGGACTTTGCGGGATCGTCCCCAGCCACCCCCTAGACGCCGCCAAGGCGCCGGGTTAAGTTGATCTTGCGACTGGGAAAGACAGGCCCCGCGGAAGCCAGCGGGACACCGTCTTGAAGGTGGCGCAAAGAGCTTCTAGCGCGAAGGCTACGCGCGGGCAGGCTTTGGGCGCCGTCCCCGGTCGCGTTTTGCGTTCCGGCACCCCTCGCGTCCGGAGCCCCCTCTAGCTTGGCTGGCGGTCATCGGGTGCCTGCCTCCGTTGACCCGCGTACCGGGGCGCACCTGGGAGTCGGCGTTGCTTGGCTATCCCGTGATTTGCCCAGCAACTAGCCCGCCCACTCCCATACTCTCTTGCACCGTGACTGACGAGTTGCGCTACGAGCGGGTGGGGGCGGCTGCCGTCCTGACCATCGACCGGCCGGCGCGGCGGAACGCGATCGATGCCGCCGCCGCGGAGTCCTTCCGGCAGGGGCTGGTGGACTTCGAGGCCGACGACGACGCCCGTGTCCTCGTCCTCACCGGCGCCGGCGGCGAGGCGTTCTGCGCCGGGGCGGACCTGAAGGCGATGAACCTCGACGTCGACCACCCGGACGGGCCGATGGGGCCCACGCGCCTCACCCCGGCCAAGCCGGCGATCGCCGCGGTCGACGGCTGGTGCCTGGCGGGCGGGGTCGAGCTGGCGCTCTGGTGTGACCTGCGCATCGCCACGCCTCAATCCACCTTCGGCCTCTTCGAGCGTCGCTGGGGGGTGCCTCTGGTGGACGGTGGTACCCAACGCCTGCCCCGCGTGATCGGCATGGGCCGTGCCCTGGAGCTGATCCTCACCGGCCGCCCGGTTCCCGCCGAGGAGGCGCACCGGATCGGCCTGGTCAACGAGCTGGCCGAGCCCGGCCGCCACCTCGAGCGGGCCCTTGACCTGGCCGAGAGGATCGCTGCCTTCCCCCAGGAGACGATGCTCGCCGACCGCCAAGCCGCGATCGAAGGCTTCGGTCTCCCACTCGAGGACGGCATAGCCCTGGAGCACCGGCTGGGCCGCGAGGTCCTGGACGTCGCCATCCGAGGCGCAGCACGCTTTTCAGCTGGCGAAGGACGTCACGGCGAGGGCGCCTGAGAGGAGGAGTCCGGGTAGGGCCGGAACGTCTTGTACTTTTTCGTCGTCGGTCCTCGGGCGCCAGCAGGAACGCGACCCACCGAAAAAGTTAAGTGGAGGCCCTACCCGGACTCCTCCCACCAGCTCAGCTCTCGCGCGTGACCCGCCGCATCTCGTCTTCGGCGGCTTCCGGCCCCAGGTAAGGCATCAGCACGGCGAAGACCAGGTCGGGCAGGATTCGCTTCAGCTCCGGCCCGCGCCCGGCGCGAACCTCGTCGAAGATCATCGAGGTAGCGCCGCCGATCGCGAAGCGCGCCGTGTCGGCCGGCAGCTCCTCGCCCTGGCCGGAGTAGGTGCGGCCCTTCTCCAGGAAGGGGGTGAAGCGGGTCAGCATCGCGCGGTAGCGCTCGCGGGCGTCGTCGCCCGCCGCGGTCACCTCGACCATCGCCATCCGCGCGATGTCGGCCTCCATCGCCAGCAGCTCGACCAGCGCACCCAGGCCGGCCGCGATCTGCTCGGGCCAGGGCTCCCCGGCGGCCGCCTCGAAGGCCGCCGTGACGTGCGCCACGAGCACGTCGAAGACCGCGTCATAGGCCTCGAGGAAGCAGGCCTCCTTGCTCTCGAACATCTCGTCGAAGGTGTCCTGAGTGACACCCGCGAACTCGACCACGTCAGCCACGGTCGTCGCCTCATAGCCCTTCGCCGCGGCCATCTTCACCATCGCCTCGAGCAGGCGCTCGCGCTCGGATCGAACGGAGTAAGCGCGAGGCAACTGAGGCGATTCCATCGCCCATTCAATGTAGGGCAGGACCCCCGACCTGTCCAACGCCCGCGGACTTAGGCGCGCGCGGCCTGCATCTCGGCACTGGCGGCGTCGGCACCGAAGTAAGGCAACACGGCGAAGTACATGAACTCGGGTAGGAGGCCGCGAAAGCCGTCGGTTGCCCCGGTGGAAAGCCGTGAATGGACGATCGCGTGGATGCCGGCGATGATCCCCTCCGGAGCGATCTGAGGTGGCTCCTCCGAGTCCTCGGAATCCTCCCGCGCCAGATCGATGAAATCGGCCGCCCTTTTCATCGCTTCGGCGCGTCTTGCCAGGGCCTCAGGACCGGCCGCGTGCACGCCGACGATCACTCCCCGGCCGAAATCCGGCTCGGCATCGAGCTCGTCGAGCAGGGCACCGAGCCCGGCCCGCAGCTTGGCGCGCCACGATTCCTCGCTCGCCGCTGCGCGGATCACCAGCGCTTCGAAGCGTGCGATTCCCATCTCGAGCGCCGCCAGATAGCACTCGTCCTTGTCGGCGAAGTTGTCGTAGAAGGCCTGCCGGTAGAGGCCGGTTCTGTCCAGAACCGTGCGTACCGAGGTCGAGTCGTAGCCCACAGCGCCAACCGCCTCGAGCATTCCCTCGAGAATCTTTTCGCGCTTGGGAGAATTCACAAGCTCGAGCTTGGGGGAGTGGGGAAGTGATTCCACTGCCCTGATGCTGCCGGTCCCCTCAGCCCCTGCCTGGACGTTGGTTGCGGCCTGCTTCCCCATCGCTACCCCTTCCTCATGATCTAGGGAACAGGTTGTCTGGACTCCGGTACTGTAGCGGTATATCGCCAATCCGTCCAGCTTGAATCTCGGTTGGCCGGGAGTAGCCTGGCTTTCGTGGCTGAGCGTGTTACCCAGGCAACCAGGATGCCCCCCGGAAGGCATCCACTGCCTCGTGAGTTCATCACCCAGCACCAGCGCGCACGCATCATCGCGGCCCTCGCGGAGGAGACCGTGGAGAAGGGTTACCGGGCGGTCACGGTGGCCGACATCGTGCGCCGCGCCGGCATCGCCCGCAACACTTTTTACGAGAATTTCTCCTCGAAGGAAGACTGCTTTCTGGCCGCCTCGGAGTTCGCCGTCAAAGAGGCGCTGCGCCGCGTCGTCGACGCCGCGAGCAGGGTCGACAGCTGGCCCGCGCGGGTCAACTCCGGCCTCGCCGCTTTCCTCCATTACGTCGCCACCGAGCCGGCGCTGGCCCGCACCTGCATCGTCGAGGCCCTCTCCGCCGGGCCGGCGGCGGTCGAGCGCTACGAACGCTCGATTCAGGCCTTCGTGCCGCTCTTCCGCATGGGCCGCAAGGTCGCGGCGAAGGGCGAGGATCTGCCGGGGACACTCGAGGAGACGATCGTCGGCGGCATCTTCTGGATCATCTACCAGCGCATCGTGATGGGGCAGGTGGAGGAGATCGAGCAGCTCCTCCCTGAGCTGGTGGAGTTCTCGCTCACCCCTTATGTCGGCGCCGAGGCGGCGAAGCGCTCGGCAGCCGAACCACCGACCAAAGCGTCGGACTGAGCCAGGGCAGGGATCGGGGGTCCCATGCACTAGTGCTCGACACGGAGACCCGCGAGGAGACCGGCAGCACAGAGCGCGCTGCGATCGTCGCGGCACTGATCGAGATCGCCGCCGAGCGAGGCTACGGCGAAACGACGATCGAGATGATCCTCGACCGGGCCGGGCTCGACCGCCCCGCCTTCGACCGCCACTTCCGCGGCAAGTACGACTGCTTCCTCTCCGCCTGGCAGGACCAGAACGAGGAGTGCCTGGGGACGATGGTGAGGGCGTACGAAAGCCGCGAAGCCTGGCCCGACCGCCTCCGCGCCGTCGCCTACGAGGTGATCGACGGCCTGCGCAACGATCCAAGCCGCGCCTCCTTCGGGGTCGAGGTGCTGGCCGCCGGCGACGCCGCTCGCGCCCGCCGCGACATGACGATGCGGGTGATCGCCTCGCTGATCGATGCCGGCCGCCAGGAGATGGACGACCCCGAGTCCGTGCCCCACACGACAGCGGAGGCGCTGGCCGGGTCCGCCTACGGCCAGATCTACTCACGCGTGGTTCGCGGCGCAGTCGAGGAGCTCCCGGATCTGGTCCCGCAACTGATGTCGGCGGCGGTAATGCCGTATTTGGGTATCGAGGCGGCTATGGCCGAGTTGAGCCGGGACTCCGCCGCTTCGGAGGGATATGCTCGCGGTGTGGCAAAGAAACGCGCGGGCAAATCGGAGAAAGCACCATCTGACGGGGCGGAGGACTATCCACCCGAGTTGGCGCGACTACCGCCGGGACGGCATGGGCTACCCCGGGAGTTTGTCACTCATAATCAGCGAGAGCGCCTGATTGCCGGAATCGCCGAGGCGATCGCCGAGCACGGCTACTCCGGCACCACGATCGCCCATATCACCCGCGCTGCCGCGGTCTCCCGCCGCACCTTCTACGAGCACTTCTCGAGCAAGGACGAGTGCTTCGTCGCCGCCTACGACACCGTGATGAAAGAGCTGCGCGAGCGCGTCTCGGCGGCCTTCGAGGAGAGCGGGGAGTGGCCGGAAGCGATCAAGGCTGGGATCGACGCGATGCTGCAGTTCCTCGCCGCGGAGCCCAACCTGGCCCGCCTCTGCATGGTCGAGGCGCTGGTCGCCGGCCCAGCCGTGGTCGAGCGCTACGACGCCGCGATCCAGAGCTTCGTCCCCTACTTCCAGGAGGGCCGCGAGGGTCGCCCGCCCGAGGTTCTCTCGCGCCTTTCGCCGACCACCGAGGAAGCGCTTGTCGGCGGCATGGTCTCGCTGATCTCCCGCCGCATCATCGCCGGCAAAGCCGAGGACCTGGAGGAACTGCTCCCGGACCTGGTCGAGTTCACGCTGACGCCGTACGTCGGCAGCGCCGAGGCGGCAGAGATCGCCAAAAGCGACTGAGTCAGCTCTCGGGCAGGTTGTCGAGGTCGGCCTTGTCCTGCGCTCGTCCTAGGGCCTTCTTCATCTCGCGCAGGCGAGCCAGGGAGCACACTCGCACCGGCACGCCTAGCAATTGGCTGTCGACGGCGTCTTCGTCGAGCTGCGTGTAGGCCGGCACGCCTCTCGCTCGCTGGACTACGTCGAGCCCGCCGAACCTCGTATCGGCGGTAACGTTGCCTCCGCGCCGGATCACCCCAACATCGGCTGTGGGATCGAATCGCCGGTCTTTGGCGGTCGGCAGCGTCGACTCCAACTCGGCCAGAGCAGCCGTGAGGCGCTGCAGGTTCGCTGGATCTCGGTCAACGTGCCGTGGCTGAGCCCTTGATGGCGCTCATCTGCTTGCAGAGCACGTGCAGGCGCGCCAGGCGCTCGCTCATCGATGCCCCGCGCGTTGCTTCGAGGCGGATGGCGCGCGCGGTTTTCAGGTCCCCGATCTCGTCTGCGGGTGTCGCTCCGGCCACGCAATGAGTCTAATCCGATCACCAGCGTCCGCTGGGCGTGGCTATTTTGCGGCGCGAATCTCGCTGTCAAGTGAGAGTGCTGCACCGCGCGCCGCTTCAGCGAAGTCCTCGCCGGCGGAGGCGTAGATGATCGAGCGGGAGGCGGCGATCAGGAAGGCGTCGCTGCCCGCGGCGCGGTTGGCCGCGACGACCGCAGCCACGTCGCCGCCCTGGGCGCCGACGCCGGGGATCAGGATCGGCATCTCGGCGGGGATGTCCTCGCGCACGGCTCGCATCTCCTCTGGGTAGGTGGCGCCGACGACGAGGCCGCAATTGCCGGCGGCGTTCCAGCTGCCGGCGACGGTGCGGGCGGTGTGGCGGTAGAGAGGCGCGCCGTCGGCGACCAGGTCCTGGAGCTCGCCGGCGCCGGGGTTTGAGGTGCGGGCGAGGACGAAGACCAGCTTCTCGGCGCGTTCGAGGAAGGGGGCGAGCGCCTCGCCGCCGAGGTAGGGGTGGACGGTGATGGCGTCGGCACCGAGCTGGTCGAAGGCAGCCGCGACGTAGCCGGCGTTGGTCGAGCCGATGTCGGCGCGCTTGGCGTCGAGGATCACCGCGGCGCCGGGCGCACCCTCGCGGATCGCGGCGATCGTCGCCTCGAGCGCGGCGAAGCCGTCCCTCCCCAGCGCCTCGTAGAAGGCCGAGTTCGGCTTGTATGCCGCGGCGAGGTCAGCCGTCGCCGCGACGATCGCCCGGTTGAACTGGACCACCCGCTCGACAGCCGGTGCTCCTGGCGCGATCGACGCAGGAATTCGCTCCAGCACGGGGTCCAGCCCCACCGCCAGATGCCCGCCCCCCGCAAAATGCCCCACCAGCAACTCGGCGCAGGAGTCGGCCCGGTCCATGGTGGGAGCGTATATCTCTGCCTGGCTGCCAGCCGACATCCAACGTCGCCGACATCCAACGTCGCCGACATCTGATGTCGGTATGCTCTTACGTATGTTCGTGAACCGAAGGCAGGAGCTGCGGCAGCTCGAGGAATGGTGGGCCAAGCCCGGGGCGGCGCTGGGGGTTGTCTGGGGGCGCCGGCGAGTCGGCAAGACGGCGTTGATCCAGCACTTCGCCGGCGATCGTCCGACTGTCTTCCATACCGGCGGGGGTCGTCCCGCCGCCGCCGAGCTCACCTCGCTTTCCCGTGCCGCCGAGTCAATTCTCAGTGGAGATGTCCGCGATCTCAGCAGACGTCCCTTTGCCGACTGGGACGACGCTCTCGACACCCTCTCGCTGGCGGCGACCGACCGACCGGCGCTCCTCGTCCTCGACGAGCTCCCGGCGCTGATCGAGACTTCTCCCGAGCTGCCGAATTTGATTCGCGCCGCTTGGGATCGCCTCCGCTCCCGCACCAAGCTGAAGCTCCTGCTCTGCGGTTCGGCCGTGCGAACGATGGAGGCGATGCAGGAGGAGCGCGCGCCGCTCTACGGGCGTCTCGATCTTTCGCTCCTGCTCCACCCTTTTCGTCCCCACGAGGCGGCGCGGATGCTGCCCGCTCTGCGGCCGGCGCAGCGCGCCCTGGTCTGGGGGCTGGTCGGCGGCATGCCTCTGTATCTGCGCTGGTGGGATCAGAGCGCCAGCCCCCGCGCCAATCTTGCCCGTTTGGCCTGCACGCCCGGAGGGCAGCTCCTCACCGAGGGGCAGCTGGTGCTCGCCACCGAGGGGGAGGGAGGGGAGCTGGCCCGGCTGGTTCTCTACGCGATCGCGACCGGACGCACCCGGTTCAACGAGATCGAGCAGACGGTTCGCGCCGATCCCGGCCGGACCCTCGACAGGCTCGTCGCCCTGCGTCTGGTCGACCGCGTCGTACCGGTGACCGAGGACCCGCGGCGCACTCGCAGGCGCATCTACCGAATCGCCGACAATTTCCTCGCCTTCTGGCTCGGCGTGCTCGATCGCTACCGGCCGGAGATCGAACGTGGCCTGGGGCAGAGCATCCTGCCCGTTCTGCTCAAGTCGCTCGACGATCACATGGGAGGGCCCTGGGAGGAGGCATTCCGCGACCACCTGCGCCGCCTTGCCGCCGCCGGCGAGCTCGGTGACGACGTCGTCGCGATCGGGCCGTTCTGGACCAGCGCTGACGATCCGGCGGAGATAGACGCGGTCGCCCTCGCCGGCCGCGGCCGCGAGGCGGTTCTCCTCGGCGAGGCGAAGTGGGCCAAACGGGTCGGCGCCGCCCGCCTACGGGCGGACCTGGAGCGCAAGTCGGCGGCGCTGCCCCTGCTCGCGAGCGAGCCCAGCTACGCAATCTGCGCTCGCGAGCAGGTCGACAAGGCCGACGGAGTCCTGGCGGTCACCGCCGAGGACATCTTCTGAGCGGACCGCTCCGGTATCTACTCCTCGCCGAAGAGCTGCAGGAAGGCGAGGCGGGTGAGGTCGTGGAGGAGGTACTGGGCCTCGGCGGCGCGGCCGGCGGCGAGCTCGATGCTGAGCGATTCCTCGATCGCGCCGGCGACGAAGCCGGCGGTCATCGGGCTGGCCTCGGTGCGGGCACCGGGCTCGCTGCGGGCGGTGTCGAGGGCGGCGGTGAGGCGCTCGACCTGCCGCTGGTGGGCGAGCCAGGCATCGCCACGCGCCGCCCTCACCTCGAGCAGCAAGGCTTTCGCCAGCAGCGGCTGCTCGGCGACGAAGCGCAGCAGCTCGGCCAGGCCGGCGCGGAAGCCCTCGCGCCAGCCGGATGCCTGGCGGCAGGTGTCGAGCAGCTGCGCGGCAAGGCGCTCAGCGGCGTCCTCATAAGCACGGGCGAAGCAGGCCTCTTTGCTGCCGAAGCGGCGGTGAAAGCGATCCTGGGTGATGCGCGCCCGCTCGGCAACCTCGCGCACCGTCGCCTTCGCGTAGCCCATCTCGCCGGCCGTCAGCAGCATCGTCTCGAGCACCGCGCCGTCGGCGCCGGGGTCGGGAGTGACCTCTTCCCAGGTGCGGACCGCACGCAATGGTCCCGGTGCTTCCATTCAGGACACCATAGCTTATGTTTGGGAACTTTCTCCATCTCAAGTACCAGTTTCGTACCAATGGGAACTGGCGCTATCCTGGTCCCATGCGAGCCCTGCCCGGAAAGGCCTCGCGGCAGCCTCCCGGCCCTGAGCCGGTCAGCCGCGACGCGGCCGCCGCCGACCAGCGCCGCCGCATCCTCGAGGCAACCGCCGAGCTGATCGCCGAGCAGGGCTACCAGGAGACGACGATGGAGGAGATCGTCCGCCGGGCCAAGGTCGGCTACGCGACCTTCTACAAGCACTATCCCGATAGGGAGGCCGCCTTCCTGGCGCTGCTCGACGCGGCGACCGACCGCACCGTGGGCCGGGTCGAAGACGCCTACAAGCGCGAAGAAGGCCCCTGGGCCGACCGGGTCGGGGCGGCGCTCGGCGTCCTCTTCGAAGACGTCGCCGCACACCCCGCCGCCGCCCGCGCCGCGCTGGTCGAGGCGGTCGCCGCCGGCCCCGAGGCGGCGGCAAAGCACGAGGCGGCGCTGAAGCGGCTGGCGCCGTTGCTGCGGCCCGGTCGCGAGCTCAACCCGCGCCAGGCGGAGCTGCCGGAGAGCCTCGAGGAGACGCTGGCGGGCGGCATCGTCTGGGTGCTCGGCCAGCGCTTGATCACGGGCGAAGCCGACAAGCTGCGCGGCCTCTTGCCCGAGACCCTCGAGTTCGTCCTCCGCCCCTATGTCGGCGAGGACGAGGCGGCGCGGGAGGCCGGCGAGGTCGCCGACGCGATCTCGGCCTAGCCCGCTTCGTCCGCTCCGATGCCCGCCGAAGAGCTCGGCCCCCTGCCGGCCGGCCGCCATGGCTACAGCCGCGAGCAGGTCGCCCACCACCAGCGCGAGCGCTTGATCGCCGGCCTCGCCACGGCCGTCGCCGAGAAGGGCTACGCCGCCGTCACCCTGACCGACATCGTCAAGCACGCCAAGGTCTCCCGTCGCGTCTTCTACGCCAACTTCGAGGGCAAGGAGCAGTGCTTCCTCGCCGCCTTCGAGGTCGTCCTCGCCCACCTGCACGAATTGGTCGCCGAGGCGGTGGAAGGGATGCCCGACTGGCCCGTGCAGGCGATCGCCGCCACCCGGGCGGTCCTTGCCTTTCTCGCCTCCGAGCCCGACCTCGCCCGCCTCTGCCTGGTCGAATCGCGCGGCGCCGGGCCCGCGGTGGCGGCCCGCTTCAACGCGGCGGTGGGGGAGATGGCGCCGCTGCTGCGCCAGGGTCGCGCCGAGCGCCCGGAGGGCAAGCGCCTCCCCGCCTCGACCGAGGACTCGACCATCGGCTCCCTCGTCTCGCTGATCCACCGCAAGGTGGTCGCCGGCGAAGCCGAGCAACTCGAGGACCTCCTCTCCGACTGCGTCGAGCTCGTCCTCCTGCCTTATCTCGGTCCCGCTGGGGCGACTCGCCGCAGCCGCGAAGCGACTTAAGTCAGACTACGCTTTTCTACTCAATTCTACGCTCTATTTAAAGAATCCAGTAGGCAAATGGATCCCCTCCTCAACCCCTATCGTCCCGGCGCCGGCGCGCCGCCGCCGATCTTGGCGGGACGCGAGGGTGAGCTGCAGGCGATCGAGACGCTCCTGGGAAGGCTGAGCAGGGGGCGGGGCGAGCGCAGCATTGTCTTCACCGGCCTGCGCGGGGTAGGCAAGACCGCCCTGCTGTGGGTGGCGGAGGAGTCCGCCGAGGAGATCGGTTGGATCGCGCAGGATCTCGAGGTGCGCTCCGACATCGACTTTCGCGCTGCTCTCACCGACCGGGCATGGATGGTTCTTCGACACCTCGAGCACAAGGGGGCTGCGGGAGAAGCCCTCTCCCGGTTGACCGCGATGATTCGCCGCGTCGCCCTGGGCGATCCAGCGACGGGGCTCGAGTTCAGCATGGATCTCAACTCATCTGAGCGAGCCACCGATCTCGAGGCCGACCTCGTCGATCTTTTTCGAGTGCTGGGCGAAGTCGCCGCCGATACTGGCACCGGCGTGCTTTTTCTCCTCGACGAGCTGCAGCAGGCTGAGCCACGTGCGCTCGAGGCTCTCTGCGCGGCTATGCAAGATCTCTCCAAGCGTGACCTTCCCATCGCCGCGTTGATCGCCGGCCTGCCGCTGCTGCGCGGGCAGCTCCTCGGGGCGAAGACGTACGCAGAGCGGCTTTTCACCTACCGGGAGCTGGGGCCGCTTTCACCGTCGGCCGCCGCGTCGGCCCTTGTGGAGCCGACGCGCACGGTCGACGATGGCCTGGAGTTCGACCCCAGCGCGCTCGAGGAGCTGCTCGGAGCGTGCGACGGCTACCCGTACTTCATCCAGGTGTACGGCCATGCTGCCTGGCAGGTGGCCGACGGCCCGCGCTTCGGGGCCGACGAGGCGAAGAAGGCCCTGCGCTTGGGACGGCAGGAACTCGACGCCGACCTCTACGCCGGTCGGTGGGATCGGACGAGCGAGCGCCCCAAACGCTACATGCGGGCAATGGCCGCCCTTGGCGACGGGGCAGTGCGCAGCGGGGAGGTGGCCGAGGCCCTGGGCGGGCACCGTGCCGCCTCTTCCGCTCGTGAGCAGCTGATTGACGCCGGCCTGATCTACAGCCCCGTCCGTGGACAGGTTGCCTTCACGGTTCCCGGTTTCACCGACTTCATCCGGCGTACGCAAGCGGCGTAGCCGTTCGGTACCCGCGCATCCGCGCTGGGAACGCCTCTAGGAACCATCTTTTTCTTTTGGGAACTTTCCCTTGACAACGTCTGCGCGGGGTGCTTTCCTAGCGCTGTCGGCGGTACCGCTAGCACCTTCTGGGAACTCGCAACACCCAACCGGCATCAGGGAACACGAAGTACAGGGACCACATAACCGAGCTTCGCCAAAGGGCCGCGTGGGAGCGGCAGGCAGGGGGCTCACGGGACAAGGAGAAGAGATTCGATGCTCACGCCACTACGCAACCGCTTCGGCATACCGGGCGTGATCTCCGTGATCGCCCTCGTCTTCGCGATGATGGGCGGCGCCTATGCCGCGACGAACGATGGCAAGGCGACCAGCTCGGCCAAGGCTAAGAAAGGTCCGCGTGGGCCCAAGGGCCCGGCAGGCCCAGCGGGCGCAGCTGGTCCCGCCGGACCTGCTGGTCCCGCGGGCGCCAAGGGCGATAGGGGCGACATCGGTGCCCAGGGCAAAGAAGGGCCCCAGGGCAAAGAAGGCCCACAGGGCAAACCTGGCGCCAACGGCAAAGACGGCAAAACCGGCTTCACCGAAACGCTTCCCGGTGGGAAAACCGAGACGGGCACTTGGGTACTCGAGGGCTCGGTGGGTGACTCACATCGCACTTCGATTTCCTTCAACATCCCGCTTGCTGCCGAACTGAGCGGTGCCCAGGTCCACTACCTCAATCAAGACGATGAAGAGGTACTAACCGAAGCAGACGCCATAGCAGAAACTGGACAGCCGTCGACGGATTGTCACGGAACGGCTGCCGCGCCAACTGCGGATCCTGGTCATCTTTGTGTTTATACGAGCTCTGAACTCGGGCTTTTTACCTGGAGCGAATTAATCGCCAAAACCGGTGCCGAAGTGAGCGGCGCCGAGACTGTCGGTGCAGTAGTTAGGGGCTACCTCCTAGGTGACGTGGGTGCCAGCGGTCGCGGCACCTGGGCGGTGACGGCAGAAGAAGAATGACCATCCTCTCTACAGCACTCCACTCACTCGGGGATCAGCCCCGGGTGAGCTTCTGAAAGGCACTCACGCTTGACTTACTCACGCTTCTTCTCCACTGTCACCATCGCACTGGCCCTTGCGGGCCTAACGGCCCCGTCTGCTGGCGCTGTCAGCGACGAGGACGAACTGACCCGGATCGGTGGTGGACCCGGCTCTGGTGCGGGAGAGTTGAGCCGGCCGGTCGATATGGCTATCGACCCGACCACCGGCCATGTCTTCGTCTTAGAGGAAAACGACCGGATCAGCGAGTTCACCCCCTGGGGCAACTTCGTCAGGGCGTTCGGTTGGGACGTTGCCCCTGGAGCGGTCAACGAGCAGCAGGAAGTCAGGGTCAGGGCGGCGGACGGTCAGTTTCAACTCACTCTCGGCGCTTCCACGACTCCCGATCTTGCCTTCGACGCGCCCGGCTCTGAAGACGAAGGGCCGGCAAGCGTCGAAGCCGCCCTCAACGCCCTTCCCTCGATCGGTGGCGTCGGAGGGGAAGTCCGCGTCGAAGCGGTGCCAGGTACCGCCGATGGCGAAATTCCATACGTCTACGTGATTGCTTTCAAGGGCTCCCTTGCCGGGACCAACATGGATGATCTGACGATCGCAAATGGCACCACTCCGCTGGTCGGCGGTGTCCCTTCGACCACGTTTGAAGTGAGGACCCGTGCCGACGGACACGCGCCGACGGGCGGGCTCGAGTCCTGCACCGCCGAATCGGAGTGCCAAGCGGGCGTCGACGGATCCGGGGCCGGGCAATTCTCGAACGCGCGAGGGGTGGCGGTGGATGCCGCAGGCAACGTCTACATCAAAGACGCCGCCAGTCTCCGGGTGCAGAAGTTCGACTCCGCCGGGCGGTTCCTCTTGATGTTCGGCGGCGAAGTCAACAAGACGACGGGCGAAGGCATCTGCACCCTGGCGCAGCTCGAAGGCGGTGACGTGTGCGGCGCCGGCGTCGCCGGCAGCAATGACGGCGAGTTCGGCGACAGCAACACTGGTGGCATCGCTAACAACACTGGTGGCATCGCTGTGGACTCCAACGGCAAGCTCTTTGTCGCCGATGTCGAACGCATTCAGCGCTTCGACCTGGAAGGCAAATGGGAGCTCTCGGTTCCCGTGTCAGGCAAAACCGTCATGCGCCTTGACATTGCGCCCGGCAGCGGGGACTTCTACGCGATCGTGGGTCCGCCGAATGGGGCCGAAGAAAATGTGCGGATCCTCGACGCCGTCACGGGCATCGAGAAGGGCAAATTGCTGAGTGTTGTATTCAAAAACCCTAAAAGCGGAGAAGCGTTTCCAACCGATCGTACGGCGGGGCCAATTGCCGTCACTCCCACCGGTGAAGTTTTCGTCCAGAGAAACAATCTCTCCGTCGGCGAAGGTGCAGAGCTGGCCAGCCCCCTGCTGCAGTTCGACGCCAATGGCAAACAAGTCGCGGAATTCGGCAGGACGCTACCGGGGTTTCAGGTCAACGGCCTCGCCGTCAACACGATCGGGACTCTTTACGTCGCCTCGGGCGAAGGCTTAATTGTCGTCTTCGGCGCGCCCCCACTGACCTTCGAAGGTCCACCAAAAACCCCGCCGGAGATCCTCAGCCAGTTCGTGACCTCGGTGGACCGCAGCGGCGCTGAGATCGGAGCCGAGATCAACCCTCACTTCTGGAGCGACACCCGCTTCTACGTTCAGTACGGCATCGGCAAATGCAGCGAAGGAGGCTGCGAAGAGGTAAGGCCCGTGCCCCCCGGAGCGCGGTTGACTACGAGACCGTTCGGCGCAACCGTGAAGAGCCCAAGCGTCTTCCTCGAAGGGCTGAAACCGGGGACGACCTATCACTACCGCGTGGTCGCGGAGAGCGTCGGCGGAGGCCCGGTGCGCGGGATCGGTGGCAAACCGGGACTCGACGGCGAGGAAAGCGGCTTCACCACCTATCCCGCCACTTCCTTCAAGGCCGATTGCCCCAACCAGCAGTTCCGCATCGGCTTCTCGGCGCCGCTGCCGGATTGCCGCGCCTTCGAGATGGTCAGCCCGATCGACAAGAACAACGGCGACATCAAAACCCTGCTCAACATCATCGGCTACAGCGTCAACCTCGACCAGAGCTCCACCGACGGCAACCGTTTCACCTACTCCTCCTACCGGGCCTTCGCCGATCCAAAATCTGCGCCATGGGCCAGCCAATACATGGCGACCCGCACCGCGGGGGTCGGCTGGAAGAGCGAGGCGATCACCCCGGCCCAGGACGCCTCCAGCGTCGGGCGGCTTGCCACCATCCTCCTCTTCGAGAGCCCTTACAAAGCCTTCTCGCCCGACCTGTGCAGCGGCTGGTTCGTGATGGCGGCGAAGCCGGTGCTCGCTCCTGGAGCAACCGAGGGCGCCCGCGAACTCTATCGCCGTGACAACTGCGGTGGCCAAGGCTACGAGGCGCTAACCGGGGTCGGACGGAACATTCTATTCGCGGAGCCCGAGCTGCAGGGGATCTCGGCCGATGGCGCCGAGGCGGTCTTTCGGCTGCGCGACAAGCTGACCGAAGATGCAACTAGTGGTGTCTGGCAGGCCTACCACGTGAGCAAAGACGGGCTGCGAGTCATCTGCATCCTGCCGAGCGGATCGCCGAGCAGTGGCAACTGCTCATTGGGGACGAGCCTGGGTTTCGTAGGTGGGAACGTCAGTGAGTCTGAATTTCATCGACATGCAAGCGTCAGCAACGCGCTTTCCGGCGACGGCAAGCGTGCCTACTGGACCGCCTCGGAAAAAGAAGGCGGGGCCGGCAAGGTCTATCTGCGCCTCAACCCGGGCGAGGAGCAGAGTGAAATCAGCGGCGGCGAATGCACCGAACCTGAAAAGGCCTGCACGGTCAGGGTCTCAGAGACCAAATCGACCAAATCCTCACGCTTCCTCGGCGCCAGCGCTGACGGCGCCAAGGCGCTCTTCGACGTGACCGAAGGGACTCTCATGGGCAGCCTCTATCTCTTCGACGCGGAAGCGGGCGACTCGACCCTGATCGCCGGCGAAACCAAAGGGGTGGTCGGGACGAGCGAGGATCTCTCGCGCATCTACTTCGTCTCCAAGGAAGCGCTGGCGGGAGGCGCCGAAGCAGGGAAGCCGAACCTCTACCTCCTAGAGGGCGAGGCGATCACCTTCGTCGCGACCCTCTCGGCTTTAGACGTGGCGACGTTCGGCGGAAGCGGAGTCCCCGACAACACGGCTTTTGAGCCGATCTTTCACGCGGCGCGCGTCAGCCCCGATGGCAGCCACCTCGCCTTCATCTCGACCGAGTCCCTGACCGGCTACGACAACACCGATCAGGCCAGCGGCGAGGCCGACTCAGAGGTCTACCTCTATGCGGCGGGATCGACGGCCCCGGTGTGCGTCTCATGCAATCCCTCGGGCGCCCGCCCGCAGGGTCGCCGTGTCCAACTCTACGTGGGCGAGCCGATAAGGCTACCGATCGCCGCCACGATTCCGCCGGCGCAAAACATGCACCACTTCCCTCGCTCGCTTTCAGTGGACGGGCAGCGCCTCTTCTTCAACAGCTTCGACGCTCTACTGCCGCGCGACACCAACGGCAAGGGCGACGTCTATGAGTGGGAGCTGGCTTCAGGCGAGAAGGAGTGTGAAGAAAAAGGCGCGGAAGTCTACGTCGCCAGCTCGGGAGGTTGCCTCAGCCTGATCTCCTCCGGCCAAAGCTCCCAGGATTCCCAGTTCCGCGACGCCAGCCCGGACGGCAGCAATGTCTTTTTCACCACGAACGCCAGCCTCCTGTCCCAGGATCCGGGCTTGGTTGACGTCTATGACGCCAGGGAGAGAGGCGGCCTGCCGGCACCGCCTGAGCCACCTGGCCCCTGTCAGGGCGAAGCGTGCCAGTTTGCCCCACCCGCGCCCAACGATCCAACTCCGGCTTCGGCCTCATTCAGGGGAGCGGGAAACCCGAGCTCAAAAGCTAGCCGTGGCCGCTGCGCCAAAGGCAAGGCGCGTCGCAAAGGGCGTTGTGTGGCAAGGCACAAGCAAGCAAAGCGCAGTCGAAACGCAAATCACAACCGGAGGCAGAGCCGATGAAACGTCTCGTGCAGATCTTCGCGATCGCCGCCTCCTTGACCCTGGTCAGCGTCCCCGGGGCCCAGGCGGACTTCGGCCTCAAAGACGTCGACATCACCTTCACCAACGGGGATAACTCGCCCGCCACCCAGGCCGGCTCCCATCCCTTCGCGCTGACGACGGGTTTCAGGCTGAACACCACGATCCACGCCAACAGCGAGACCCTCGACGGGCAGCTGAAGACGTTGCGGGTGGTACTGCCTCCCGGGTTCGTCGGCAGCCCAATCGCGACGCCGCGGTGCACCACTGCAGACTTTTTCACGATGGACTCAGAAGGCTACCCCGCCTGTCAGGACTCAACTGCGGTGGGGGTAAGCAATGCGATCATTCCCGACCCGAACCCGGCTGGCCTGGATGCTCCCGTCTACAACCTGGTCCCGCCGCCTGGCGTTGCGGCCGAGATCGGCTTCATCGTCTACAGCGTCCCGGTCACGATCGACATCGGGGTAAGCCCCGAGTTTCCCCATAACATTGTCGGCAGTTTCGTCAACGTCCCGCAAGTAGCCAACGTCTATGGCGGCGGCCTGACGCTGTGGGGTATTCCTGCCGATCCAGCCCACGATCAGCTGCGTGGCCGCTGCTTGGACACGAAGTCGTCTGCCGTGGGCTACGTCTCCAGGGGCAGCTGCCCGACCAAAGCCTCCGAAATTCCCTTCCTCACCCTGCCGCGGGCCTGCGAGGGCCCCTTGGAGACGAGGTATGAAGCGGTTTCCTGGCAAGAATCCAATGCCCCGGTTGAAGTTCCGATTCTGAGCCACGACAACGCCGAACCGCCCAATCCGCAGGGGATGACCGGCTGCTCGAAACTGGGCTTCAGTCCGTCGATCGACTCGAAGCCGACGACGAATCAAGCCGAGACCGGAACCGGCCTGGACTTCACCGTCGACTTCCATGACGAAGGCCTGACCAGCCCAATGGGCCTGGCCCAGTCCGACATCAAGGACGCCAGGATCACTCTGCCCGAAGGGATGACGATCAACCCCTCGGTGGGGGAAGGGCTGGCGGTCTGCACCCCTGCCGACCTGAAGCGAGAGACGCTCCACGCGGCTCCGGGAGAAGGCTGTCCGAACGCATCCAAGCTGGGGACGCTGCACACCGAAACCCCGCTGGTCGACGAAGCGATCGACGGCTCGGTCTTCCTCGCTCAGCAGGATGACCCGGCGACCACGACGCCAGGGGCCGAGAACCCCTTCGACAGCCTCATCGCCCTCTACATGGTGGTCAAGAACGCCAAGCTGGGAGTGATTGTCAAGGAGCCCTTGAAGATCGAACCGGATCCGAAGACGGGGCAGCTGGTGACGACGCTCGAAGACAACGTCCAGATTCCGATCAGCAATTTCGTCTTCCACTTCAAGGAAGGGGCACGCTCGGCGCTCATCACCCCCCCGACCTGCGGCTCCTATGAGACCAAGGCGGAATTCACCCCGTGGGCGAACCCCGACCAGATCCTGACCACGACCTCCTCCTTCAAGGTGACCTCGGGAGTGGGAGGGGGCCCCTGCCCACCGGGAGGAGTGCCTCCGTTCCATCCCGAGTTCCAGGCCGGGGCGATCAACAACGACGCCGGTGCCTTCAGTCCATTCAACATGCGTCTGATCCGCGAAGACGGAGAACAGGACATGACCAAGTTTTCCTCGATCCTGCCTCCGGGAGAGCTCGGATCGCTGAAGGGAGTCAGCAAATGCCCAGACTTGGCGATAGCTATCGCCAAGTCGAAGACCGGTAGGCAGGAGAAAGCATCGCCGAGTTGTCCGGCCAACAGTCTGATCGGCCACACCCTGGCCGGCGCGGGAGTCGGAGGGGCTCTCACCTATGTAGGGGGACAGATCTATCTCGGAGGGCCCTACCACGGCGATCCCCTCAGCGTGATCTCGGTTACGCCCGCTGTGGCGGGCCCCTTCGATGCAGGCACCGTGGTCGTGCAGCTGGCACTGACCCTGAACCCGAGGACCGCCGAAGTCGAAGTAGACGGCGCCAACTCGGACCCGATCCCCCACATCCTCAAGGGGATAGTGCTGAAGCTCAGAGATTTGCGCGTCTACGTAGATCGGCCCAACTTCACCTTGAACCCGACCTCATGCGATGAATCGAGCGCCAAAGCGACGCTCTTCGGCTCGAACATCGATGTCTTCGGCCCCGCCGACGACGTCCCGATAGGACTCTTGAGCCGCTACCAGGCCGCCAACTGCCTGAACCTCGGCTTCAAGCCGTCTCTTTCCTTGAACCTCAAAGGCGGAACCAAGCGTGGCGGGCACCCGGGACTGTTGGCCACCTATAAGCCGAGGGCAAAGGACGCGAACATCAAAGGTCTCGTAGTGCGCCTACCGAGGTCTGCATTCCTCGACCAGGCTCACATCAGGACGATCTGCACGAGAGTGCAGTTCGCGGCAGACGCCTGCCCCGCTGGAGCCCAGTACGGCTTCATCAAAGCCTTCACCCCACTGCTCGATACTCCGTTGGAAGGGCCCGTATGGCTGCGCTCCTCGAGCCACAAGCTGCCCGACCTCGTCTTCGACCTGCACGGACTTGTCGACATCGAGGTCGCAACCCGGATCGACTCCGCCAAGGGCGGCATTAGGGCGAGCCTGGAAGATCTCCCCGACGCACCGCTCTCCAAAGTCGTCCTGAAGATGCAAGGTGGCAAGAAGGGCCTGATCGTCAACAGCCGCAACCTCTGCGGGGTCACTTCAAAGGCCAATGTGGAATACAGCGGGCAAAACGGCAAGGAATCCAAGGCCAACTCGGTGATGAAGCCTGATTGCGGTGGTGGGCGGAAGCACAAAAGGCATCGAGGGTAGGCGGCTTCCACCGGGGTCCCATGGGATCCCGGCGGATGTCGTCGCGCGCAACCAGCGCGAACGGCTGGTTGCGGCGATGGCTGAGGTTTGCGCCGAGCGGGGGTATGCGCAGGTTTCGGTGGCAGAGGTGGCGAAACGGGCCGGTGTTTCCTCGCTGACCTTCTACAAGCAGTTCGCCGGCAAGGAGGACTGCATGCTTGCCGCTCACCGGCAACTGCTGGGACGGCTGTTGGAAGAGGTCGATCGAGTGCGCGAGGCGGAGGCCTCCCCGGCGGCTAACGCGCGGGCAACGGTCCGCGTCGTGCTTGCCCTGTTCGCCGCCGACGCTCCCTCGGCTCGGCTGCTGACGGTCGAGATCCTCGCCGCCGGCCCGGAGGGGGTGAAACGGCACGACGCGATGGTCGAGGCCTTCGCGGAGCGGCTCGGAGCGGACTGGGCCCGCACCGCCGGCATGCTCGCCTTGGCCGGCAAACTCGTCACCCTGGGCGAAGCCGAGCGGCTCCCCGGGCTCGAGGACGAGCTGGTCGCCACGCTTTCGTCGCAAAGCTGACGCCGAAGATTTCGAATCAACGCACCACTTGCGCAACGTGTTGTCTCATAATCTGAGACCATGTACAAGATGAGAGAGAGCTGGACCGACGAGCGGCTGGACGACTTCCGGGATGAAGTCAACAGGCGATTCGACAAACTCGAAGAACGCTTCGAGGCGACGCACCGGCTTCTGGTCCATGCCGTCGTTGGCGTCGCCTCGCTCGTATTGGGCGGCAATGCGGCCATAGCCGCCCTGATCGCCGCGTTGTCGTAGGTCGCTGCCGCTCAGGCGTAGGTCAGCAGCCGCAGGCGGGTGAAGTCGAGTGCCTGGACCGCGTCGCCCTCGGGGCCGCGGGCGATCACGTCGACGGCTGCTTTGCGTTTGCCGGCGGCGAGGAGGCGCTCGACCGCTGCGGTGACGGTGACGATCTCGGTCGCCGGCTCGAGGTGGTGGGGGAGGCGGAGGTCGAAGGGGTCGCGCTCCTCGGGCACCTTGCAGTGGCCCTCGTCGCCGTAGCAGCGGTTGTGGCCGAAGACGTAGAAGGAGCCGGCGTAGGCCGGGTGATCCGACCCGGCGTCGCGCCTCAGGTTGCGCGGCGCGCCGATGAAGATCCTCGCCTCGTAGGTGGCGCTGGAGTGATCGACGCCGTAGAAGGCCAGGTCGGCGCGGTCGATGCTGTGCTCGGGGTCCGGCAGCTCGAGCGATTTGCTGTGGAAGCGGTCAACCACGGCTGGTTCCCGGGACGGCCGCGGAGGCGGCTGCGTAGTCGTAGCCGAGGGCGGTGATGTCGAGCGTCTGCCGCACGGTCATCGGGAATGGCGGCAGCGCCAGGTCGAGGTAGCGGGCCGGCAGCCGGGCGCCGGGGTGGTCGAGCTGCCACAGGTACCAGACGCGGTCGATCATGCAGTGATGGGCCCAGAAGATCGGGTCATAGGCGGAGGTGGCGACGTAACCCATCGTCCCGCCGACGAAGCCGTGGACGCCGTTGTGGATGCTCTCGAGCTGGTTCTGGAAGGTGAAGTAGTCGCGGTTGCGCCGCGCCTGTGCGACTTCCTCGGTGCTCGGCAGCCAGCTCGGTTCGCCCGGCTGCCGCCAGGTTCGTTTCTCGTTCGGTTGGCGCCGCCCGCCGGCCTGGATCGGCGAGGAGGCGAGGGGGTTTTTCCCACCCTCGGAGGTGCGGGCGCGGGCGTAGGCCGCCGGTAGCGCTTCGCCGTGGTCGCGCCAGTCCCACCAGGGCAGGGTGACGCCCGGGACCTGGTCCTGCAGGGCCTTCTCGAAGAAGTAGAGGTAGGCGCGGTGCCAGGGCAGGAACAGCTCGCTCCCATGCCTGCAGTACTCGGGCAACGGCAGGCCGTGGACCCCCGCCCAGTACTGGTAACCGCGGTCGTCGCCGATTTTCTGCGCGAGGGCGATCGCCTGGCGCAGGTCGCCGAGCTGGGCTTTGCTGAGGCGCCGGGCGCTGCGCCGGTGGCGCAGGTGGACCGGGGCGCGGCTCGCGCTGGGGGAGGCGACGGTCATGGTCGCCTCGCGAGCACGGCCCCCCGGACCGCGCGCCTGGGCCAGGGGCGCCACCGGCCGGTCAGCCGGTGCAGGCGCGCACTGGTCAGGCCTACGGCGACGAAGGCGACGGGCGCCAGGCCGAGCGCCGTCTCCTCCACCGGTATGCCTGCGATGTGAGCCAGCATCGGCGCCACCCTCTCACAGCCCTGTGATTAGCGCAAGCCTTTTCAAGTAAACGCCGTGGTTCGCGACTGGCGACGACGGCTGCCGCCGGGTGGAACTTTTCGTAGGTTGAATTCGGCTGTTTCATATACGAACATATGTTCGTATGACGACCTTTGTATCCGACCTTCCCGTCTCGGCCCTGGCCGACCTACTTGGCTTGCCGGAGCGCGAGGCGGGCAACCTCCTCGAGACGTTACGGCGGTTGGGGATCGGCACGCTGGGGGAGCTGGCAGCGCTCCCCCCGAGCCACGTCGCCGACCGCTTCGGCTCATCCGGTCTGCGAGCCCTGCGCATCGCTCGTGGCGAGGACGACCTGCTCGTCTGCGCCCGCCACGGCGCCTGGGACGAGCTGGTCGAGGAGATCGAGTTGCCCGAGGGGACTGCCGGCAGCCAGCTCGAGCGAGCGCTGGAGCTGCTGGTCGATCGACTGCTCGCCGCGCCGCGGCGCAAGGGGCGGACGTTGATGGGAATCCGCCTCGGCGCCGTGCTGGGAGACGGCAGCAGCTGGAGCGTTGCGCAGGGCCTCGGGCGGTCGGTGGCTTCCGCCCGAGCCCTGCGCGCTCTGCTCCTGCCCCGGCTGGAGGAGCTGCCGGCGCCGGCGGTCTCACTCTCGCTGCGTGCGGTTCGGCTCGGCCCCCGTGCCGCCGAGCAGCTCGAGCTCGCCGTGCGCGGCGACGAGTCCCGCCGCCACCGCCTCGCCGCCGCCCTGCGCGAGGTCCGCGCCGCCCAAGGCGCCGACGCGCTGCTCAAGGTCCTCCCGGTCGACGCCGCCTCCCGCCTCCCCGAGCGCCGCACGATGCTGACGCCGTTCCCGGTGCCGGGACGATGAGTTGGTTAGGAGCTCTTAGCCGCTTGCTTGACGATGCGCAGCTTGTCAAGGGGGGCGAAGACGATCCGCGCAGCGGGCCCAAGCTCAGGTTCGAGGATCTCGAGCATCGCAATGTCGGGCGTGTGGAACTCCAAAACCCCCCCCCGCGCACCGGCGGGCGCATCGTCCACTCGCTCGGTCAACTCGACGATGTCGAATTCATTGATCTCTCGTGCTATTGCCATGGCTTCTCCATGCTAAGGGGTCGGATACGCGGTCACCAATCTAGGGGCAGCGATCTCGACGGCGAAATGCCAAGAGATGCGTGTTCGAGCACGGCGACCGTTGACGGTAAGGCCGACCTCGACCCCGCAAGTTATGCCGTAAGGCGACTTGCGAACCTCCGTGATCGTGGCTTCTGGCATCGCATCAGCGATAGCCCTCCAGATCTTGGCCCGGTCTCCAGGGTTGACGCGGAACACACGCTCCCATTCGCGGCCGTGTCCCTCTCCAAGGATCCACTTCAGCTTTCGTTCTTCGTACCAGACGTATTCAGCGCGAGGGAGAGGGCCTCCGACTTCTGGCGGCCAGTGCATGGTGCCGACGCTAGGGGGCGGGGACGCACGCGTGTGTCACTCAGGTCAATTCTTGGAGTCAGTAGTCATACAAAAGTGAGTCAGGGTCGATGACGCCGGGGATCCGGCGGCTCTACGCGCCGCGGCGGGTGGCGGTCGAAGCCGATCCCGAAGGGGTGCCGATGGCGGTCGAGCGGACCGAGGTGGTGGCGATCCGCGAGGAGTGGGTGGTCGAGGACCGCTGGTGGACACCGCGGCGACTGTGGCGGCACTACTTCGAGCTCGCCCTGGCCGACGGCAGCGACGTGGTCGTCTTTCGCGACAGCACCGGGCGCTGGTACCGGCAGCGAGCCTGATGGGCGACGCCCCCTACGTCGAGCTGCACGCTCACTCGGCCTTCTCCTTCCTCGACGGGGCATCGACGCCGACGGAGCTGGCCGCCGCGGCGGCCGAGCGCGGTTACCCGGCCTTCGCCCTCACCGACCACGACGGCGTCTGGGGCTCGATGGAGTTCGCGCATGCCTGCAAGGGGTTCGGGGTGCGGCCCATCACCGGCTCGGAGGTGACCGTCGGCGATGTTCATCTGACTCTCCTGGTCGAAAACGCGAGCGGCTACCGGAACCTCTGCCGGCTGCTGACCGAGGCCCACTCGCACACCCGCGACAACACCGGGCGGACCGCCGAGCAGCCGTCGGTTACGCTGGAGCAGCTCGAGGCGCGCGCCGAGGGCCTGGTGTGTCTTTCGGGTTGCGCGGGCGAGGGGGCGGTTGCAGGTGCCTGGGAGCGGGGCGATTCCGCCGGCGCCGCGGATCTCGCTCGTCGCCTGCTCACCGCCTTCGGTCGCGACCGCTTCCGGGTCGAGCTGCAGCGCCCCTACTGGCGCCACGACCGGGCGCGCAACCGCTGGCTCGCCGGTCTCGCCGAGCGCCTCGGCGTCCCCTGCGTCGCGACCGGCAACGTCCACTGCCACGCCCGCAGCCGCACTCACCTCCAGGACGCCCTGGTCGCGGTGCGGCTGGGGACGACGCTGGAGGCGAGCGAGCCGCGGCGGCGTGGCAATCCGAGCTCGGCTCTCGCCTCGCCGGGGGCGATGGCAAAGCGCTTTGCCGAGCATCCAGAGGCGGTCGCCGAGACCCTGCGCCTCGCCGAGCGGCTCCGCTTCGACCTGACCGCGGATCTGGGCTACAGCTATCCGGGCTCCGAGAACCCCGACGCCGACCGCGAGCTGGCCGAGATCTGCCGGAGTCTGGTGGCGGATCGCTACGCGGGGTCACGGTGGCCGGCAAAAGCCGAGACACGGTTGGAGGAGGAGCTGCGGACGATCCGCGTGCGCGGCCTCTCCGGCTTCTTCCTCCTGCACCGCGACCTGCTCGAGCTCGCCCGCGAGGTGGCGCTCGAGGTGCGCGGCCCCGATTCGGCGCGCTCGATCATGCCTCCCGGTCGCGGGCGCGGCTCCAGTGTCAGCTCGATCGTCTGCTACCTGACCGGCCTCTCCCACATCGACCCGGTCGAAAGGAACCTGTTCTCCGGCCGCTTCCTCAACGCGGAAGTAAACGAAGACACCGTCGCCCCCGACATCGACCTCGACTTCCCCCGCGACATCCGCGAGAAGCTGATTCCCCGCGTGCACGAGCGCTACGGCGCCGATCGCTCCGCCCTGGTCGCCGCCTTTCCCACCTACCGGCCGCGCGGCGCGGTGCGCGACCTCGGCAAGGTGCTGGCGCTGCCGCCGGCCGAGATCGAGCGGGTGGCGAAGACGGTCGGCTTCCACGAGCGCTCCAGCGAGATCGAGCGCGACGTCGTCGCCGCGATCGGCGTTGAGCGCGCCGCCTCGCACGGCTGGCGGGTTCTGGTCGGGCTGATCGGAAAGGCGATGGGCCTGCCCCGCCACGCCTCCCAGCACTCCGGCGGGATGGTGATCTCGACCCAGCCCTTGATCGACGCCTGCCCGGTGGTGCCGGCGGCGATGGAGGGGCGGCAGATCGTCCAGTGGGACAAGGACTCCTGCTCGGACGCCGGCTTCCTCAAGATCGACCTGTTGGGGCTGGGAATGCTCTCGGCGGTCGAGCGCTGCGTCGAAGAAGTCGACCGCACCCGGGGGAGGCGGCTCGACCTTTCGCGGATCGACTTCGAGGACCGCGAAACCTTCGAATCGATCCGGGCCGCGGAGACGACCGGCGTCTTCCAGATCGAGAGCCGCGCCCAGATGCAGATGCTGCCCCGCACCCGCCCGCGCAACCTCGATGACCTCACCGTGCAGGTGGCGCTCGTCCGGCCCGGCCCGATCCAGGGCGGCGCGGTCCATCCGTATATAGAGCGACGCAAGCGGCGACGCGAGGACCCCTCCTACGAGATCCCCTACGAGCACGAGTTGCTGAAGCCGGCGCTGGAGGAGACCTACGGCGCGATCGTCTATCAGGAGCAGGTGCTCGAGGTGGCGATTGCCCTTGCCGGCTTCACCCATGCGGAGGCCGACGGGCTGCGGCGGGCGATGAGCCGCAAGCGCAGCAGTGAAGCGATCGAAGGGTTCCACGACCGCTTCCTGGTCGGGGCCGTAGGGGAGAAGAGGGTCCCGCTCGAGACCGCCGAGCGGGTCTGGCAGCAGATCCAGGGCTTCTCCGGCTTCGGTTTCCCGAAAGCGCACTCGGCCGCCTTCGGCCTGCTCGCCTACCAGTCGGCCTGGTTGCGGATCCACTACGCGCCGGAGTTCCTCTGCGCGCTTCTCAACGAGCAGCCGATGGGCTTTTACCCACCCGACGCGCTGGCTCACGAGGCGCAGCGGCGCGGCGTCCGTCTCGCCCCACCGGACGTCAATCGCAGCCGCGTCGTCTGCCATGTCGAGACACCGCAGCAGGCACCCGCCGAGCCGGAGCTGCGCGGCGGGCGGGTAGTGCGGATCGGGCTCGGCTACGTGAAGGGGGTGCGCGAGGGAGAGATGAAAGCTTTGGTAGCTGAGCGCGCCCGCGGCCCCTACCGGAGCATCGTCGACCTCGCCTCGCGCGGGGGCGTCGGCCGCGATGGGCTTGAGCGTCTCGCCTGGGCCGGCGCTCTAGATGACCTGGTGAGTCCCGACACGGCTCTGCGACGCCATGCACTCTGGGAAGCGGGGATCGCGCGCACCGGGGTGCGGCATGACCCGGGAACGCAGCTGGCGCTCCCTCTGGAGACCCCCGGGGCGCCTGAGTTGAAGCCGCTGGGCACGTGGGAGGAGATGATCGCCGACTACCGCTCGACCGGGATGACGCTGGGCGAGCATCCGATGGCGCTGATGCGGCCCGACCTCGATCCCGAGCTGATGCGCAGCACCGACCTGGAGAAGATAGACGATGGCACGATCGTCGAGGTGGGCGGGATGGTCGTCGCTCGTCAGCGGCCGGAGACCGCCGGCGGGATCGTCTTCGTGCTGCTCGAGGACGAGCGGGGCACCGTCAACCTGATCGTGCCTCCGCCGGTCTACGATCACCACCGGTCGGAGGTGCGCACCTCCCCGCTTGTCCGCGCCAAGGGGCGGCTCGAGCGCCGCGAAGGCACGACCAACGTCCTCGCCTCCGAGGTGAGGGAGCTCGAGCGCACCCAGTTGCGTGAGGTCGTCCCTCCCGGTCACAGCTGGGGGCGCCGCGACCGGGAATCGCAAAAACGTCCAGTCCGGGGCTCTCACTCGATTGATCGGGATTAATTTCGGTAAAAATTGGGTAAGGGCGGGCCGCTTACTCGTCCGCCTGTTCCCAGTCTCAAATCGAAGGAGAGATGGAATGAACCAGTCGATCCAGTCCAACCCACGGCGGCTGATGCGAACGGCCCTGCTGGCAGCCGCGATGCTCGCGGTCCTTGCCGCCTTCGCCGGAGCCGCCCGCGCCGCGAACTACGTCGCGCTCGGCGACTCCTACGCCGCCGGCCCGATCATCCCCAACCAGATCGCTCCCCTCGGCTGCCTCAAGTCGGACCACAACTACGCACACCTGGCGGCGCCGACCATCGGCCTGCCCTTGAAAGACGCCACCTGCAGCGGTGCCACGACCGCGGACATGACCGCATCGCAGTCGACCGAACTCGGCTCCGTCCCGCCGCAGTTCGACTCGTTGAGCGGCGAAACGACGCGGGTCTCGCTGACGATCGGCGGCAACGACATCGGCTTCTCCGAAGTCGCCCTCAGCTGCATCACGATCAACCCGTTCAGCACGCCCTGCAAAGACAAATACACCGCCGGCGGCAAAGACCAGATCGCCGAACGGATCGCGGCAACGGCGCCGAAAGTGGCGGCGGTGCTGCAGGGCATCCATTCCCGCTCGCCGTCGGCGAAAGTCTTCGTCGTCAACTACGCGGCGATCTTCCCGGAGACGGGCTTCGGTTGCTGGCCGCAGATGCCGATCGGCTTCGGCGACGTGCCCTACCTGCGGTCGAAGGAGAAAGAACTGAACGCGATGCTCGCCACGCAGGCGGCGGCAAACGGGGCCACGCTGGTCAACTGGTACAACGCCAGCATCGGCCACGACGCCTGCAAGGGTTCCTCGACGCGCTGGGTCGAGCCGGTCGTGCCGGGTAACCCGGCGGCACCGATCCATCCCAACCTGGCCGGGATGACGGGGGCGGCCGCGATCCTTGGGCCGGTGGCCAAATGAGTTAGGGCCTTGGTCCCAGAGGAGCTGGCCCGGTAGGGGTTTCACTTAACTTTTTCGGTGGTCGGATTTAGCTGGCGCCCTACAGCGCTCAACGAAAAAGTACAAGACGTTTCACCCCTATCGGGCCAGCTCCTCAGCGAGTTGATGCTTTCGCGAGCTCGGGGCTTGCTGAGCATGGCTCTGGCATTGGGAAGAGCCCCAGAAAGCGGTGGGCCTCTTTCTCGCTCCCGTCGATGCTTGCTGCACCTGAGTTCAGGGCGTCCTCTTGGGGGAGCTGGCCGGTGAGCAGGGCCGCCAGGGTGCCGGGGTCGGTCGTGATCACGACAGCGGGGTCTTCGGCCGGTCCGCGACCAAGCTCGAGCTCGCCGGAAGCGATGCCGACGCTGAAGATCTCCTCGCCGAGACGCAGCTCGTAAGTTGCTTCCAATCCATTCGCGGCCTCCGAGTCGAAGAGCGAGCGTAGGGCCAGGACTATTGAGCTGGCGCCGATCTCCTGGTGCTCTGGGGGGGCCGCGGCGCGGGCGCCCCAGGCGCCGAGCTGGGTCACGACCGGCTCCAGCTCCTTGCCCCACTCGGTCAGCTCGTAGACCTGCGACGCCGCCGGCGGCGGCAGTTTGCGACGATGGACGACACCGGCCTGCTCCAGCTCGCGCAACCGCTCCGAGAGGATGTTGGGGCTGGCGTGGGGGAGCCCCCCGCGCAGGTCGGTGAAGCGCTTTGGGCCGAGCAGCAGCTCGCGCACGACGAGCAGAGCCCAGCGCTCGCCGACGAGGTCGAGGGCGTAGGCGAACCGGCACGCCTCCCCGTATGAGCGCTTCGTTGCCATGCCGACCAGTTTAACCACTTGATACAAAAATGCAACCAAATGGTTGTGTTTAAGAACTATTTGCTAGGGTAGCCGCCATGACGAACCCGAGAGACGAGGAGGCGAACGAGATGAGCGCCAATGGAGCAGCAGCGGCAGTGCCCGCGAGTGCCGTTGAGGAGGGCAACCGCTGGGTCGCGCTATACGTCCTCTGCGCCGGGATGCTGATGATCGTCCTCGACATCACGATCGTCAACGTCGCCCTGCCCTCCATCCAGGACGACCTTGGCTTCTCGCAGAGCAATCTCGCCTGGGTCGTCAACGCCTACCTCGTTCCCTTCGGCGGCCTCTTGCTGCTCGCCGGGCGGCTCGGTGACCTGCTCGGCCAGCGCCGCATCTTCCTCGCCGGCCTGGCGGTCTTCATCACGGCCTCGTTGCTCTGCGGAATCTCTCAGAGTCAGGAGATGCTGATCGGCGCCCGCTTCGTGCAGGGAATCGGCGGCGCGCTGACCTCGGCGGTGATCCTGGGGATGATCGTGACGATGTTTCCCGAGCCGCGCGAGCAGGCGAAAGCGATTGGCGTCTACGGCTTCGTCGCCTCCGCCGGCGGCACGATCGGCCTTCTGATCGGCGGCGTGTTGACCGAGGCGATTGCCTGGCACTGGATCTTCTTCATCAACCTGCCGATCGGGATCGGCACCGCAATCATGACGCGGCGTCTGATCGCCGATCGCCCCGGGCTCGGCTTCGGCGAGGGTGCCGACATTCCCGGCGCGGTGCTGATCACCAGTGGCCTGATGCTCGGCGTCTACACGATCCTCGAGGTGGCGGAAAACGGCTGGGGGTCCACTCAGACGCTCGTGCTCGGCGCGATTTCGCTGGCCCTCGAGACCGCCTTCGTCATACGCCAGGCACGCATCGCCAACCCATTGATGCCGTTGCGCCTGTTCCGTTCGCGCAACGTCTCCGGCGCCAACGCCCTGCAGATGCTGCTCGTCGCCGGGATGTTCTCGATGTTCTTCCTAGGCGCCCTCTACCTGCAGCAGATCCTCGGCTACGACCCGCTCGAGGTCGGGCTTGCCTTCCTGCCGGCCACCCTGGTGATGGGGACGCTTTCGCTCGGCTACTCGGAAAAGCTGATCATGCGCTTCGGCCCGCGGGCGATGCTGATCCCCGGCATGGTCCTGGTCGGGGTCGCCTTGCTGCTCTTCGCCCGCACGCCGGTCGACGGCGCGTACCTCGCCGACGTCCTGCCGCCGATGCTCCTGATCGGCGTCGGCATCGGGATCTCATTCCCCTCGCTGATGACCCTGGCGATGTCGGGGGCGACGCCGGAAGACGCCGGCCTGGCCTCGGGCGTGGTCAACACCAGCGCCCAGGTCGGCGGCGCGATCGGCCTCGCCGTGTTGGCGACGTTGGCGGCGGAGCGGACCAGCACGCTGGAAGCCGGCGGCACCGCGTTTAAGGCCGCGCTCAACTCGGGCTTCCATCTCGCTTACCTGGTCGGTGCGGGGATGGTCGGCATCGCCCTGGCGATCGCGATCTTCGTGCTGCGCTCCGAACCGGTGCCGGAAAGTAGTGAGCAGCCGGTTGGCGAGCCCGTCTACTCAGAAGCTGGATAACTACAAGAGGAGAGATCATGGGACAGCCAGTCGTTCATTTCGAGGTCATCGGCAAGGATGGAGCCAAGCTGCAGAGCTACTACGCCGAGCTGTTCGGGTGGGACATCGACGCCGGCAACCCGATGAAATACGGGATCGTCAAAGGCGAGGACAACCCTTCGAGCATCGGCAGCATCGGCGGCGGCATCGCCACCGGGCCCGACGGCTACGAGGGGCACGTCACCTTCTACATCGCCGTGCCCGACATCGAGGAGGCGCTGCAGAAGGCGGAGAGTCTCGGTGGGACGCGGGTGATGGGTCCGGAGAAAGTCATGGACTCGATCGAGTTGGGGCAGTTCAAGGACCCGGAGGGTCATTTGATCGGGCTGGTCAAGGGTTCTGACTGAGGGTGAGAGGAGCTATCCCGGTAGGGGTTTCACTTAACTTTTCGGTGGGTCGGGGTTGAGCTGGCGCCCGACTGCGCTCAACGAAAAAGTACAAGACGTTTCACCCCTACCGGGATAGCTCCTAACGCCGGCTGGATCGCTCAGCCCGCGGCTTCGGCTCGGCTGAGGCCGCTTCGGGCCCAGAAAGCGAAAAGCAGAGGCAGGACGAGGGCGACCGCGAAGGACAGGGCGACCACGGTGGGGTCGCCGGAGATGAAGCCGCGGCCCGACTCGAGCAGGGCGGTGACGGGGTTGACCGAGGCGACCGCGTGGATCCAGCCGCTGAGCAGCTCGAGCGGCACGTAGACGGGTGCGAGGAAGAGGATCAGGAAGACGGGGAACTGCATGAGGGGGCCGCCCTGGATCGAGCGCACGCGCATGGCCACGCCCGCTGCCCACAGCGTCGCCGTCAGGTTCACGAGCACGGCGAGCCCGTAGAGACCGACCAGTTCGACCCCCGCACCGCCGACTTCCATGCCGGCGATGAGGGCGACCGCGGTCAGCACCGCCCAGGTGATCAGTGCCCGCACCAGCGCCGCCAGGGCGTAGCCGCCGACGATGCCGCGCCGGTCGGTCGCCGCCAGCAGGTAGCGCCGGGCGAAGCCGGTCTCGAAATCGCGGGCGATGCCGAAGCCGGTGAAGACGCCGCCGAAGGCCGCCGACTGGAGCAGGACGAAGACGAATTGGAAAGCGGTGTAGCCGCTGGGGAAGTCGAAGCCAGGCGCACCGGCGATCGCCGAGAGGCCGCCGGCGAAGGCGGTGAAGAAGAAGAGCGGGAAGAGGATCCCGGGCGCGAGGAAGGCCGGGTTGGTGAGGAAGTTGTGGATGCTGCGCCAGGCGACGGCGAGGGCGATCTTGCGGGTCACGTTCTCACCAGCCTCGTCTTCAAGGCCGAGGACGCGGCGAGCATGCCGATCATCAGGACGGCGGCCGCGATGCCGAAGCCGAGGGCCAGGTCGCCGAGGTTCCAGCCTTCGATCAGCAGCGAGCGGAAGGCCTGCAGCAGGTAGGAGACCGGGTTGGCGCTGGCGACCGCGTGGAACCAGTCGGTCTGCAGCAGTTCCAGCGGCAGCGCCATCGAGGAGAGGAAGAGGACGACGAAGAAGAGCGGGAAGAGGCCCTGGACCGCCTCGCCCGAGCCGGTGCGCAGCGCGGCGAAGAGCCCGATCGTGCCGAAGGCGACGGTGATCGAGACCGAGAGGGCGACGATCACCAGGGCGCCGCCGAAGCCGGCGGCGAGTTCCGCGCCCGCGATCAGCCCGACCGAGAGGTAGGTGACCGCCTGGACCAGACCGAGGACCACCGCCCCCGCGAGCAGCCCGCTGAGCAGCGCCGCACCGCGCAGCGGCGTCAGCGCCAGCCGGTTGAGGAAGCCGGTCTCGATGTCGCGAGCGAGGTCGGTGCCGGCGTTCATCACCGAGAACAGCGCCCCCTGCATGAAGGGCACGGCGAGGGCGAAGGTGAGGTAGGAGTCGGTCGGGAAGCCGGGCAGGTTGGTCGCGTCTTTGAGCCCACCCGAGTTGACCGCGAGCAGGAAGAGGGGGAAGACCAGCGCCGGCACGATCTGCCCCGGCTGGCGCAGCGTGCGCAGCACCGAGCGGCGGGCAAGCTGCCCGACCTGGGTGGAGAGGCCAGCGCTCACGCCCGCACCGCCTCCATTTCCCCGCTGTCGGCCTCGGCCTCCTCCTCTCCCGCCCCCTCCAGCGAGCGGCCCGTCTTGGCGAGGAAGACGTCGTCGAGCGAGGGGGCGTGCAGCTGCAACTGCTCGATCGCGATCCCCTCCGCATCGAGCGCGCGGACCACGTCGGCGAGCTGTGACTCGCCACCCGCGAGCAGGACCGAGGCGCCACCGCGGTGGGTG
Organism: uncultured Solirubrobacterales bacterium; assembly: GCA_963716735.1. Classification (GTDB taxonomy): domain Bacteria; phylum Actinomycetota; class Thermoleophilia; order Solirubrobacterales; family 70-9; genus VRUE01. The sequence continues at coordinate 1,791,786 of OY970321.1, read as the reverse complement.
GTGCCGCATTTCTCGCCGAACGGCTGCAGAGCCCGCGCCACCCGTTCCTGGTCGCCCCGGTCGCGGGGGACCGCCTCCACCGTGGGGCGACCGATCTCGGCCTTGAGCTCCGCCGGCGTGCCCTCGGCGACGATCCTGCCGTGGTCGATGATCCCGACCCGGTCGGCGAGCGCGTCGGCCTCCTCCAGGTACTGCGTGGTGAGGAAGACGGTGACGCCCTCCTCGGAGGCGAGCCGCGCGACCTCGTCCCAGAGCGCCGTGCGGCTCTGGATGTCGAGACCGGTGGTCGGCTCGTCGAGAAAGAGGATGCGCGGCCGATGGGCGAGCGCGAGCGCCAGGTCGAGCCGTCGCTTCATCCCCCCCGAGTAGCCACCGACCTTGCGGTCCGCCGCTTCGGAGAGGCCGACCCGGGCGAGCAGCTCGTCGGAGCGCTCGCTGCGCTCGGCCTTCGGCAGGCCGTGTAGGGCGGTCTGCAGCCGCATGTGCTCGCGCCCGGTCAGCAGCGGGTCGAGCGCGGCCTCCTGCAGCGCGGCGCCGATCGCACCGCGCACCCGGCCGCCCTCGGCGACGATGTCGAAGCCGGCCACCCGCGCCGTCCCGGCCGTCGGCGGCAGCAGGGTCGTCAGCATCAGCACCGTGGTCGACTTGCCCGCCCCGTTGGGACCGAGGAAGCCGTAGATCGCCCCGGGCGCCACCTGCAGATCGATTCCGTCGACCGCCCGCGGCCCGTTCTTGAACTCGCGCACCAGCCCTTCGACTTCGATGCCGGCTCGCGCTCGGTTCTCGTCTGCCATTACCACTCCAGAGTTCGAGGTTGAACGCGGAAGCTACCGAGGTACTGTGGTCGGCAGGATGCCACCCGAGACCCACTACGCGCGCAGCGGAGAGGTCGGCATCGCCTACCAGGTGTTCGGCGAGGGGGAGATGGACCTGGTCCTCGCCTTCCCCTTCCTCTCCCACCTCGACCTGATGTGGGAGAGCCCGGCGATGTCGCACTTCCTGCGCCGGCTCGGCTCCTTCGCCCGGGTTCTCGTCTTCGACCGCCGCGGCGTCGGCCTCTCCGATCCCGTGGCCGGAGCGCCGACGTTGGAGGAGCGGATGGACGACGTACGTGCGGTGATGGACGCGGCGGGTTCCGAGCGCGCCGCCCTGCTCGGCATGTCCGAGGGGGCGACGATGTGCATGCTTTTCGCCGCCAGCTACCCGGAGCGCACCTCGGCCCTGGTCCTGTGGGGGGCGATGGCGCGCTCGACCGCCGCCCCCGATTACCCCTGGGCACCGGAGAAGGAGGCCGCACGGGAAGCGCAGGAGGAGCTGATCGGCCCGATGTGGGGTCAGGGCGCGACGATCGAGATCTTCTCGCCGAGCATGGCCGCCGATCCTCGTGCCCGCGAGTTCCAGGCTCGCTTCGAGCGCCAGGCGGCAAGCCCGATGCGCGTCCAGCAGCTCTTCGAGATGTTCCTCGACACCGACGTGCGCGATGCCCTGCCGCTGATCCAAGCTCCGACCCTGGTCCTGCACCGCCGCCAGGATCGCGCCGTCAACTACCGCGCGGCGCGCTGGCTCGCCGGCGAGATCGACGCCGGCCGCTACGCCGAGCTCGAGGGCGAGGACCACTTCCCCTGGGTCGGAGACAGCGGCGCGGCCCTGGACGCGATCGAGGAGTTCCTCACCGGGGTGCGACCGGGCCCGGCGCCCGAGCGGGTGCTGGCGACGGTGCTCTTCACCGACATCGTCGACTCGACCCGCCTCGCCGGTGAGATGGGCGACCGTCGCTGGCGCGACCTGCTGGAGGAGCACCAGATGCTGATCCGCGATCGGCTGCGGCGCTTCGAAGGTCGCGAGATCAAGACGACCGGCGACGGCTTCCTGGCGATCTTCGACGGTCCCACCCGGGGCGCCGAGTGCGCGCGAGCGATAGTCGAGGACATGCCTTCGCTGGGGATCGAGGTGCGGGCCGGCCTGCACACCGGCGAGGTCGAGCTGATCGGCGACGACGTCGGTGGCATCGCGGTTCACGTCGCCGCTCGCATCGCGGCCCTGGCCGGCGCGGGCACCGTCCTCGCGTCGCGCACGGTTCGCGACCTCGCCGTCGGCTCGGGCGTCAGGTTCGACCCCTTCGGCCGCCACGAGCTCAAGGGCGTCGCCGACGAGTGGGACGTCTACGAGGTCGCCTGAGCTGGATCCTCGGCCACGGCCCAGATCGCCACGGCGGGCGGGACCAGCAGGAAGGCGAGCGACGCCACTTGGCCGATCGCGTCGGCGGTGTCGAAGTTATCGAGGTGGGTTGCGTGGAAGCCGAGGTGCAGCACCTCGGTCAGCAGCCAGGCGACGCAGACGGCGCGGACCAGGGTCGGCTCCAGCTTCCAGGCCGCCCAGCCGAAGAGGACGGTGAAGCCGAGGTAGAGACCGCCGACGTCGGTGACCAGGTGCTCGTTGTAGGGGGGGAGCAGGTCGACCCAGTGGCGGAGGAAGGGGAAGTCCTCGTAGAAGGCGTGCGGCGCGAACGCCGCGACGACTCCGATCGACGCGCCGGAGAGGAAGAGGATCACCAGCGCGACGCGGGCTGCAGCGGCCGAGCGCATCTCGGCGAGGCCGCCGTCAGGCATCGCCGAGCCACTGCTCGAAGGTGCGACCGCCGGCCGCCGCGTCCGGGTTGCAGAGCGCGCCTTCGCGCAGCGGGCGACCGATCGGGCCGATCATCGGGAAGCGCAGCGGAAGCGCCCTGTGGCCCGCCCGCCGCCAGGCCCTGGCCAGCTCGGACAGCGTCAGCACCTCGGGGCCGGCGACGTCCGGGAGCCGGCCGGCTGGGTCGGCGTGGGCCGCCGCGGCCAAGCGTTCCGCCACCAGCGACGGGTCGATCGGCTGGAAGCGGGCGCTGCCAGACCGGACGATCCCGAAGCGCGCGTCGCGCTTGAACAGGTAGTCGATCAGCGTGTGGAATTGGGTCGCGCGCAACAGGCTCCAGGGCATCGCACCGGCGGCGATCGCCTCCTCCTGCTCGACCTTGACCTTGTAGTAGGCCATCGGCACCCGCTCGCAGCCGACGATCGAGACGCCGACGTAGTGCCGGGCGCCGGCCTCCGCCCCGGCGCGCAGCAGCCGCTTCGTGCCCTCGACCATGACCGGCGCCGCGCGCCGCGGCGTGCTCGAGTTCGAGGCGTCGACGATGACCTCGACGTCGGCGAGCGCCTCAGCCAGGCCGTCGCCGGTGGTCAGGTCGACGCGCTGGTGCGAAACCCCCTCGGGCATCGTCCTTCCGGGCTTGCGGCTCAACGCCACCACCTCGTCTCCCCGCGCGGCCAGCTCAGCCACCACGGGCTTGCCCAGGACTCCGGTTCCGCCGACCACCGCGACCTTCATGGCCGACCAGGATATTGGCCGGCGATCAGGCGACGGGCTGGGGCTGGCGGAAGAGCTCGGCCGAGGGGATGCCGATCACCTCGCCCCGGAAGCGCTTCTCACGTCCGTAGACGACCCAGGTGGTGTCGATTTCGCCGATGTCGAGGTCGAGTCGGAGCTCGTCGGCGTGCTCCTCGACGTGCTCCATGTGGGTCAGGCCGGAGTCGTAGCGGCCGGCGAGCAGCTCTTCGGCGACGATCGGCTTCGAGGCGACGTCGATCACCTCCTCCCACTGGGAGAGGTCGACGTAGCCCTTGGTCGCGGGGACGATCCCGAGCGAGCGCGGCCGCTCGACCTCGCGCCGGCTGAGCAGCACCAGGTGCTTGGTCGGGTAGATGAAGGTGTCGACGACCCAGACCTCGGTCCAGTATTTCTCGGTGATCTCGTGCACCTTCGGGTGGGCGCTGCACTGGACGAGGAAGGCACCGGGAGTCTCACGCAGCATCTCCAGGCCGACGAAGAAATCGGTGATCAGCTCGATCTCGTAATCGTCTATCCCCTGAAACGTGGCGTAGTTCATCACCGCCCGCTCGTGGCAGGTGCCGGTCGGGCCGAGGGTGATGAAGGTCACCGGTGCCATTCAGGCACTCAAGGATACTCGACTATATGTAGACGATCTAGGCGAAGCGCTTGACGAATCCGAGCGAGCGCTCGGCGACCTCGCGCCAGCGGCTGTCGATCGTCAGCGAGTGGTCGCGGTCGGGGACCTCGGCCAACTCGGTCACGTCAGGGTTGCGCCGCTGCTTCTTGTAAGCGGCGTTGGACATCGCCGGCGGCACGGCGTGGTCCTTTTCGCCGGTGAAGATCAGCAGCGGCCCCCGCTCCGGGTTCCTGCTGTCCACCTTCACCTCGGTCCCCGGGTTGAGGTTCGCCATCGCCGCCTGGAAGATCGGCTTGCCGGGAGCGGCGACGTGGAACTCCTCGTGCAGGCGCCTGGCCTCGGCCTCGTCGACCGCATTGGCCCAGCCGTAGCGGAACTGATCGAAGCTGAGAGTGACCGCGCGGCCCCGGTTGAGTGGGTTCTGCAGCACCGGCAGGGTCGTCCTGATGGCTGCGAGCGGCAGCGGCAACACGCCGCGGAAGGGCGCCGGGTCGACCGCCACTGAGACGGCTGAGAGACCGCGACCGGCGACGATCTGGGTGATCAGGCCGCCGAACGAATGACCGATGACGGCGGGCTTCTTGTTCAGCGCCCCGATCACCTCCGCCACGTGCCCCGCGACCTGGCCGACCCCCTTGCCGGCGAAGGTCGCCGGGTTCGCCCGCGCCTCCTCGACAGTCGCCGGGTCGTCGGGCCAATCGGCCAGGACCGGCGCGTAGCCCGCCTCCTCGAACAGCGTCCCCCAGCGCTCCCAGCTGCTCGCGAGCAGCCAGAGCCCGTGGATGAACACGACCGGAGTGCGGCCGCCCGCGTTTGCCGCCTCGACCTGACTCGCCTCGCGCTCGGTGATCGTCGCCATCGTCTCGCCTTTCTGGGGACCCGCCTGGAGAACAGAGATCGGTTGAGGAGTTTGACCTAAACGACCGGGGGAGGCGTGCCCTCGGCGCTGGCGGCGAGGGTCTCGTCCCAGCCGCAGACCATGCATGCGTGGCGGAAGGCCGAGCGGGCGAACCCGAGCGCGTAGGCGTGGGGGTCGGGAGCGGCGCGCACGTCGTCCCAGTCGAGCACGTACTCGCCAAGGGCGTCGTCCCAGCGTGAGGCGTCCGGGTCGAGCGTGCCCCCCTTGAACCCGTCCGGCGCCGGGTGGGCGTAGGCGTAGAAGGCGGCCCTGCCGTAGCGACCGTCACCCGGCCACCAGCCCACCTCGACCTGCTGCGCGTCCCCCGCGTTGCGCATGATGAAGTCCTCCGACGGTGGCTCGGCAGGCAGACCGGAGAAGAGGCTGACGGCGAGGTCGAAGGAGCCCCACCAGGCGTTTACCGGAGAAGAGCGGCCGCGGTAGGGAGCGCGGAAGGCGGTGAGGACGAGGGCGGCCTGGGTCGCCGCGGCGAAATAGTCGGCGACCTGTTCGGGCTCATACGTCGCGTGTTCGGCGTCGGTGTCGAGTGGGACTGACCAGGAGACCTCCTGCGGGGTGGGATCGATCTCGACCGGACCGCCGAGCTCGCCGACCGCCGCCAGCAGGCCGGTCGTCACCTCGCCCACGGCACGGTGCGGAGTCAGCGGCAGGCGCAGCGCCCGCCCGTCGCTGTGCTCGACGACCGCCTCGTGCGCGCGCAGGTCCAGCGCGACCACCAGCGCGCCCGATCCGTCGGGCGCCGGCAGCAGCGCCGTCTCCCACCCCCGCGCGGTCAGGCGCAGTGCCGCGTGCTGAAGCTGTGGCTCCGCCGGGGCGAGCTCCGCCGCCAGCTTGCCGAGCACCTGGGTGTGGGCGTGAAGCGTGTCGCAGGTCGCCGCCCAGTCCTCATAGGAAACGGCTGGCCATGAGGAAGACGGCATCGAACGAAGATAGCGTCATGCGACCGTCGGCGGAGCAGGCGCAATTTGACAGTTGCGTCACACAGAAAACTCAGTCACGGCGCTCCTCCGTCTTGTGTCGTTACAGGTCTCCGGAGATGCTCGACCCGTGCCTCGGATCAGCAGTTTCTACGGGATTACGATCTGGATGTACTACGACGAGACCCAACATAGTGGCCGGCCGCATTTCCATGCCCGGTACGGGGAGGCTGAGGCCTCTATCGATATTGCGCTGCTCGTCGTGATCGCCGGAAAGCTTCCACCACGGGCTGCGCGACTGGTAACCGACTGGGCACGTGTGCATCAAGCCGAGCTGCGGGCAAACTGGAAGCGAGCGCGCAATCGACAGCCGCTTGTACAGGTCGATCCGCTGCCTTGAACGGTCTACCATCAGACCATGCGCAGCACTCCACTACTAATCGACGCTACGCCGGTGGGCGACTACACGGTTCACGTTCGCTTTGAGGACGACCTGACCGCCGATGTCGATCTCTCCTACCTCTGTGACTACGGCGGTGTTTTCAAGCCCCTTGCGGATCCCGACTACTTTCGGCGGCTTCGCGCAGACCCTGAGGCCGGCACGATCGTCTGGCCCAACCAGGCCGACATTGCGCCGGAGACTCTGTACGCGCATGCCCTGCGTCACGCCACGCCGTCGGCCTAGTCGCCGGCCTCCTCGCCGTTTGCTTGCAAGGCGTACCACTCGGCGCCGAAGGAGCTGAAGTTGTTGCCCTTGGCCTCGCCGGGCTTGGTGTCGGCGACATAGGTGTAGAGCGGGTGGCCGGCGTAGGTGACCTGCAGGGTGCCGTCGCTGCGTTTCGTCGTGCCGAGCTTTGACGCTTCGGCTCCGCTCATCGCCTTCGGGGGCCCGCTAGCGGTCAGCGGTGGCCAGGTGCTTGCGCAGGCGCCGTAGCAGGACGACTTGGTGCCCTTGTCCTTGTGGAAGTCGTAGAGCGTGAAGCCTTTGGAATCGACGAGGATCGCCGCCCCCACTTCAGGGCTCTTGGCTACCGCGACGATGCCATTGCCGGCCGATGCGGCTGCGCCGCTCGCTTCGCTCTTGGCGCTCTGCGTCGTGGCGGTTTCACCGCCATCGGATCCGTAGGCCCCGCCTTCGCCCGAGCTGTCGCTGCCGCCGGCGATGGCGAGCAGTGCGCCGATCGCGAGGACGGCAATGGCTGGAAGGGTTCTTTTCACGGGCTGCCTCCTGGGCTCGAGGGTGCGGTGGGATACCGCGCCGGTCGCCCGATGTACGGAGGGATGCCCGGACAGGTTCAGGCGGGTGCGGGCTGCCGTGCTGTGCGCGAGGGCAGCAGCAGGGCGGAGGCGCAGACCATGGCGAAGGCCGTGGTCTGAAGCGCGACGCCGAGGGGATCTGCCGAGAGCGGATCGCCGAAGACGAGCACGCCGCCGGCGATCTGGCTCGCGTTCGCGACCAGGCCGATGAGGCCGATCGTCTCGATCGCCTGACCACGCTGCAGCGCCGCCACCGTCGCGTACTGGGCCAGGACTCCGCAGACGACTATCAGCGCGATCCAGGGGGCGACGAGCGCGATCGAGATCCCGCCGACGCCGAACAGTCCCTTGATCGCGATCCCGGCAAAGGCGATGAGCGTCCCGGCGAGGGCGGCGAGAAGCACCCCGTGGCGAGCGGCGAGCCGCTCCGAGCGGTGGCCGAGGGCGAGGCCGCTGGCCAGCAGCGCCAGCCCACCCTCGAAGCCGAGGATCGCGCCGGCCGAGAACTCCGAGTGGCTGCCACTCAGCTGCGGCACCGTGATCGCGAGGAGCGCGAGGCCGCCGCCGCCCAGCGCCAGCGCAAGCCACTGCCGGCGCTCGACCGGGTGACCGAAGATCCGCTGCGACATCACCGCGAGCGTCACCGCGCCCCCGGCGAGAACCGCCTGCACGAGTGAGATCGGCGCCATCGAGAGGGCGGCGACATGGACCAGCCAGGCGATTGCGGCGACGCCCCAACCGGCGGCAAACCAGGGTGAACCGGCAAGCTGGCGCGCACCACGAAGTGGCTTGCGCAGGCTGACCGGCTCGGTGCGGTGGCAGCCCCGGTGCTTGAGCAGCGAGGCGAGGTTGGTCATCAGCGCGGCAACGAGCGCGAGTGCGATGCCCACCTCCATGCGCGTCCTCCGTCCCTACCGCCGGCCGACGACGTCGCGTGCCCTCGCCACCGCGGAGGCCGAGGTATGGCAGGCCTTGGCGATCGCGTTGTCGGCCCGATCGGGAGCCCGCCGCACCTCGAACTCGAGCAGCCCGGCGCGCCGTACTTTGGCTTTGACGTCGTTGCTGCTGTCAACCGGCGCGGCGTCCAGCGCCGCCTCCGCGGCCCGCTCCCGCCTGCAGGTGAGGCAGAAGTGACCGTCTGACGCTGTGGTCCAGGTGTCCGGCAGCGGCACCGGCGCGCCGCCGAGCTGGCTGACGGAGACGCCACAGCGGTCGCAGGTCCACTTGGGTGCGGTGGGGGTGAGGACGGTCATCGGCCGGCCTTTGCCTTGGGACGCCGCCGGCGGCGCGAGCGGCCCTGCGGGCGTTGCCCTTGCCGCTGTCCGGGCTGTGACGTCGGTCGGGGGAGATCTCCGCGCCCGTGATCGAACTCCTTGACGAGGCCGAGGGCGACGGCCATCTTCCGCACTTCGTCGGCCTGGTCGGCGAGGACGTAGCTGATCCCGGTGCCGCGGGCGCCGGCGCGGCCGGTGCGGCCGACCCGGTGCACGTAGGAGTCGCGGTCACCGGGGGCGTCGAAGTTGACGACCTGTGTGATCCCGTCGACGTCGATTCCGCGGGCGGCGACGTCGGTCGCGATCAGCGCTTCGACATCGCCCCTCTCGAAGCGGGCGAGGGCGCGTTCGCGCTGGCCCTGGCTTTTGTCGCCGTGCATCGCGGCGGCCTCCACCTGGTGTTTGCGCAGGCGCTTGACGAGGCGGTCGGCGCCGCGCTTGGTGCGCACGAAGACGAGCGTGCGGCCCCCCTCCTCGCCACGCAGGTGCTCGATCAGCCGGTCGAGCTTGGCGCTCTGCGAGTCGACATGATGAAAGCGGTGCTCGATGTCCGCCTTGTCCGCCTCGCTGGCGGCCTTGGTGTGACGGCGCGGCTCGCTGGTGTAGGCGGCGGCGATCTTGCCGGTGGCGCCCTCGAGCGTCGCCGAGAAGAACAGCGTCTGCCGCTTTGCCGAGGTCTGGGAGACGATCCGGTCGACGGCCGGCTTGAACCCCATGTCGAGCATGCGGTCGGCCTCGTCGAGGACGAGGACGCGGACCTGCCCGAGCGAGAGCGTGCCGCGGTCGATCAGGTCCTCGAGCCGGCCGGGCGTGGCGACGACGATGTCGGCGCGCTTCGCCGCAGCGCTCTGCGGGCCGAAGCCGACGCCACCGTAGACGGCGGCGATCTTCAGCCGCCGTGCCTCCGCGACGGACCCCAGCTCGTCGACGATCTGGCTCGCCAGCTCGCGCGTGGGAGCCAGAACCAGGGCGGAAAGATGCTTCGCGTCCGGCTCGACCAGGTCGACGAGGGGCACGCCGAAGGCGAGCGTCTTGCCGGAGCCGGTCGGTGACTGGACGAGGAGGTCGTGGCCGGCGAGCGCGTCGCGGATGACCATCTGTTGGACGGGGAAAGGTTGGTCGATGCCGCGCTGGGAAAGCGCGCGCACGACGTTCTTGGATACGCCGAGGTCGGCGAATGACATCTGTAGTGAGCTCCTTTTTGAGCGATAGGGGAGATCCAGCGACCCCTAAACGCAAAGCAAGCGCACGGAGGAAACGGAACCTCTCGGGTGGCGTTGTGCCAAACCCGACGCATGAACCGTAGCAGTCGAACGCCTACTGTTGGCCGACCTGTCGATTCTGGGCTTGCTCGTTCGTCGTATGGGTAGAGACCGACCACGGAGCAAAAGGAGGCCAGTATGGGAAGGATCGTCGTAACCGAGTTCGTGTCCCTCGACGGAGTGATAGAGGCTCCCGGCGGGGGCGAGGACTACAAGCACGCCGGCTGGACTTTCGAGATCGATCGCGGCGCGGAGGGCGACAAGTTCAAGCTCGACGAGCTGGTCGAGGCCGAGGCGCAGCTGCTCGGCCGGGTGACCTACGAGGGCTTCGCCGCCGCCTGGCCGACGATCGAAGACGACGCCGGCTTCGCCGAGAAGATGAACGCGATGCCAAAGTACGTCGTCTCCTCGACCCTCCGGGAGGCCGAGTGGAACAACTCGACGATCCTCAGCGGCGACGTCGTCGAGGAGGTGGCGAAGCTGAAGCGCGAGGTCGACGGCGTGATCCTCGTCGCCGGCAGCGCCCAGCTCGTCCAGGCCATGGTCGAGCACGACCTGGTCGACGAGCTGCGGCTGATGGTCTTCCCGGTCCTGCTTGGCACCGGCAAGCGCCTCTTCGGCGAGGTCAGCGAGAAGAAGCCGCTGCGCCTGGTGGGCTCGCAGACGCTGGGCGACGGAATCGCCCTGCTCACCTACGAGCCCACCGGCTAGCGCTACTTGTGCGTGCTTTGCCCTACCTGAGTCGTCAGGGTCGCTTTCGGTGCGCCGGAGGCGACTTTGGCGGCCTTGACGTTGAAGCGCAGCGTGCCTTTCCTCAGTCCCGAGACTTTGAGGATGGTGAAGGTCGTGCTGGGCGTTTTCGTCACCTTCAGTTTGCTTGGCGGGCGGTGAGTGCGAGAGGCGACGGCGAGAAGGCCGCCTTTGCCGACCAGCCTCAGCCCGCTGACCTTGAATTTGTCGAGCGGGCTGGTCCAGGTGAGGGTGATCTGCAGCGTCTTGGTCGCAGCGCCAACCGTGATGCTGTGCGGTTTGCTCTGACCCTGTTTTAGGACGTCGGTGAACAGCCGCGGCGGGGTCTGGCAGGTGAGAGCGGCGCCGATGCTGTTCATCGCCGATTGCAGCTGGCTCGTGTCCTGGGCCGGGAAGTATTTGCCACCCGTGTCTTTGGCGATTTTTTTCAGCCGCGCCTGGTCCTCGCCGCTCGAGAGGCCGGAGCCGAAGCCGATCACGTACGTCGGCACCTTGTGGGTCAGGTGCCCTTCGTTGTAGGGACCGACGTCGTGGCCACCGTCGGTGAGGAAGATCCGCGCGTCAGCGTTGGGGTTGTCGGCGTCGGACTTGGCGAAGGCGCCGTTGTAGTCGGTGGCGCCGTTGTCGGCTTTGACCACGCTGTCGAGGGCGCTGCGCATCGCCGCCGCGTTCGCCCCGACCGGCTGTGGTGGGAAGACCGTGTCGGCGGGCGGTTCGGTGATGATCCCGGGGATGTCGATCCCCGAGCCGAACTCGACCGCGCCGAGCTGCGTCTTCGGGTTGAGCGTGTCGATCAGCAGGTTCATCGCCTGAACCCGCAGGCGATCCGGGTCGGTGATTTCCATCGAGCCCGAGTCGTCGACGATCGCCTCGATGTTGCTGGCTCTGTTGCAGGACGAGGCGCTGACGCTGGCCAGCGGCGTCGCCCAAGCGGCCGGGGCGACAATCAGTCCGACCATGAGGAGCGCGACGGCCCCCGGTCCCAACAGCTTTGCGACTCGTCTCATCTGTTCTCCCCGATCGAAGGTCTCGTGCGGCCCAGCCTAGCGCCGTATACGGCGAGGTTCACGTGCGTTCCGGACGTTTATCGCAGGTTGGGGACCCGACACAAGACGGATGGCCCATATCGGCTGTCACTGTTGTGATGGCTGTCTCGTCTCTCCTGTTGAAAGCGACGAAGGAGGAGTCATGAAGGTGTTGGTTGCGGGAGCCGCGGGAGCCATGGGTCACCAGTTGCTGCCGAAGCTGACTGCGGGCGGTCACGAGGTGGTCGGGATGACCCGCAGTGCCACCAAGGCCGAGACGGTTCGCGCTCTGGGCGCAAGCCCGGTCATCGCCGATGCGCTCGATCCCGAGCAGGTGGCGCGCGCGGTCGCCGAGGCAGAGCCCGAGGCGATCGTGCACGAGCTGACGGCGCTGTCGGGATCGCTCGACATACGCCACTTCGACCGCGATCTCGCCACGACCAACCGCCTGCGGATCGAGGCCACCGATCACCTGCTCTCGGCTGGACGCGCGGTCGGGGTGCGCCGCTTTGTCGCCCAGAGTTACGCCGGTTGGCCATTTGCCCGCAGCGGAGGGCCGGTGAAGACGGAGGAGGACGCGCTCGACCCGGCGCCGGTCGCAGCGATGCGACCAGCCCTGGAGGCGATCCGCCACCTCGAGGACGCGGTCACCGGAGCGGACTGGACGGTGGGGATAGCTCTGCGCTACGGCGGCTTCTACGGCCCCGGGACCTCGCTTGCCGCCGATGGCGAACACGCCGAGATGATCCGCCGGCGGAAATTCCCCGTCGTCGGCGACGGGGCCGGCGTCTGGTCCTTCGTCCATATCGCCGATGCGGCCGAGGCCACGGTTGCCGCGCTCGAGCGCGGGCAGCGCGGCATCTACAACGTCGTCGACGACGAGCCGGCACCGGTGCGCGAGTGGTTGCCGGCGGTGGCGAGCGCGCTGGGAGCCAAGAAGCCGCGGCGTGTGCCCCGCTGGGTCGGCCGGCTGTTGGCTGGGGAGGCCGCGACCGTCATGATGACCGAAGTGCGAGGCGCGTCGAACGCGAAGGCGAAGCGCGAGCTGGGGTGGCAGCCCGCCCACCCGAGCTGGCGCCAGGGAATCGCGGGGGCCGCTTGAGCGACTCCGACGAGCAACTGCTCGAGCAGTTGCGTCCCGGCGCCTTCGGGGTCGCCTACCGGATGCTCGGCAGCGTCAGCGACGCCGAGGACGTGGCGCAGGAGGCGTTGCTGCGCCTGCACGCCGCGCTCGGGCGGGGCGAGGAGATCGAGTCGCCGCGTGCCTACGTGGCCACGGTGGCGACGCGGCTTGCGATCGACGAGCTGCGCTCGGCGCGGGCACGGCGGGAGACCTACGTCGGCGAGTGGCTGCCCGAGCCACTGGTCGCCGAGCCGGGCGACGATCCCGCGGAGCGCGCCGAGATGGCCGACTCGCTCTCGGTCGCCTTTCTGATTCTGCTCGAGAGCCTGACCCCGGAGGAGCGGGCGGTGCTGGTCCTGCACGACGTCTTCGGCTATGCCTACGGCGAGGTCGCGGGGGTGATCGGCAAGAGCGAGGACAACTCGCGCCAGCTCGCGGTGCGCGCCCGCCGCCACGTCGAGCAGCGCCGGCCCCGCTTCGAGGGTTCGCCGCAACGGCGCGAGGAGCTGGGGGAGCGGTTCTTCGCCGCCGCCGAGCGGGGCGACCTCGAGGCGCTGGAGGCGTTGCTCTCTCGCGACGTGGTCCTGCGCGGTGACGGTGGGGGCAAGGTGCCGGCGCTGGCGCGACCGCTCCAAGGCGCCAACCGCGTCGCGCGGGCGCTGATCAACTGGGGCCGGCAGGGAGCGGGCAGCGGCGCCGGCATCCGCCGCGTCGGAGTCAACGGTCAGCCGGGGGCGGTCGTGATCGACGCGGACGGGGCGGCGATCGGTGCCATGTCGCTCGAAGTCGGCGACGACGGCATCGTCGGTGTCAACTCCGTCGTCAACCCCGAGAAGCTCGGTCACCTCGGCCCGGTCGGCGACATGCGCGCTCTGCTGCGCCGCCGGACGCCCTGACCCCCGGTCTCGTCTACTCGACGGTGCAGGGTTAAAGCACTTCCCTTCCTCGCCGATATTCGGTAGGCGATGGCGGGTGTGACAAACGGCAAAGAGGTGCTGCGGCGGTCGGGCGCGGAGGCGCGAGCGCTGGGTGGGTTGATGGTCGCGGCGGCAGGCCTGGTGGGGCTTTCGCTGGCCCTGCCGCACCCCGAGGTCGCCGACCTTTCGGCGCTGGTCCTGATTGCCGGGGCAATGCTCTTGGGCGGACTTCTCTGCCTCGCCTTTGCCCGTCGCCTGCCCAGCTGGTCGGTCCACGCGATCCTCGCCGGCGTCGTCGTGCTGACCGGCTTGCTGTTCTACGAGAGCGGCGTGGCCGCCGGGCAGTACGGGGCGATCTTCGTCTGGGCGATGCTGATCGCCGCCTACTTCTTCCCGAGGCCGGTCGCGCTCGCCCACCTGGCCGGGCTGCTCGCGGTGTACGCGTTCACCCTCGCGGTGGTCGGGAGCACCGCCGGCTACTCGGTCTTCACCCGCTGGGCCTTCACCGCGGTCTCCCTCTCGGTGGTCACGGTCATGACCAGTGAGGTCGTCGCCCGCCGCGCCCGCGCCGACCTGCGCGCCCGCCGCTTCTTCGAGCTGTCTCGCGACATGCTCGGCACCTCGAACATGGACGGCTACTTCATCGAGCTGAACTCAGCCTGGGAGAGCTGCCTCGGCTACAACGACGAGGAACTGCGGGCAAAGCCATTCATCGAGTTCGTCCATCCCGAGGATCGGGAACGCACCGAAGAGGAGGCGGCCGCGCTCTTCGAAGGCAGTGAGACAGTGGCCTTCGAAAACCGCTACCTGGCCAAGGACGGCAGCTGGCACTGGCTGCGCTGGAGCTCGATCCTGGCCGCCGACGAGTCGCTGATCTACGGTCGCGCCAGCGACGTCACCGAGCTGAAGCGGGTCGAGTCCGAACGCGAGGACCTTCTGATCGAGGTCAAGATCCTTGCGAGCAGCGACGCTCTCACCGGTTTGCCGAACCGCCGGAGCCTGGACGAGCAGCTTCCCCGTGAGATGGCCCGCGCCCGCCGGTACTCCACGCCGCTGTGCCTCGCGCTCATCGACATCGATTTCTTCGAGGCCTACAACGACGCCCACGGTCACCTCGCCGGCGACGGCATGCTGCGCGATTGCGCCGAGGCCTGGGACTCGGAGCTGAGGGGAGAAGACACCATCGTGCGCTACGGCGGCGAGGAGTTCCTCGTCCTGCTCCCAGGCGCCTCGCTCGATCAAGCGGCCGACACCGTCGAACGGCTGAGGGCTGTGACCCCCGACGGGCAGACCTGTTCGGCCGGCCTGGCCTGCTGGGACCCCGAGGAGAGCGCCGAGGATCTGCTCGAGCGCGCCGACATGGCCCTCTACGCGGCCAAGAACGACGGTCGCGATCGTCTCGTCTTCTGAGGTAGGGATTGCGGGGTCATAGAGGGTCAGCTCTGTCCCCATCCCATCCCCACGGCCCGGCGTGGCTCGCTATGTGAGGAGCGCGACAGCCCGAAGCGCAGCCAGCGTCGGCTCCGCGATCTCCTCCTCCTTGGAGAGCAAGCCGAACTCTCGGAGCCCGCGGATCGCCTGGGCTGCTGTCTCAAGCTCTCTTTTGTCGTCGGGGTCGCTGATCACTCTCCGCGCGAGATCGCGCGGTGTCAGCAGCATGGGATGCAGTTCTGCCGCAACTTCGAGGATCACGGCTTCGACCACTACAACGTCATATTTGGGCGAAGGATCGGCGTTGGTCATGGCTGGTCTCTCAGCGAGACCGCAGTGGCAGCACGGCGCGAGGCGCGGCGTGGGTCAATTAGATGACGCCATCGTTTCTCTCGCAGGAGATCGAACGACACGCCTAGCGCCTCTTGGTTGCCGAAGCCTTCTTGCCCTCTTTCAGGCTTCTGGCCGATAGGAAGGATGCGAGGAAGACAGTCGCCGTCGTTGCCCCCGGCACATTCCCATTGCCTTTGGGCAGTCGCTTGCTCGCATTGGCTTGCAGCTTTAGGACAGACTCCAGGAAGTCCTTTGCGAGCTGGCCGAATTCCTCGATGCCTAATTGATCCAGAATCAGCGGCGTCCAGCTCAGCTCGCCGGGCGAGCTGTCGAAGACGCCGGCTTCAATCGAGGCGGAGGCATCCTCGGCGAACTCCTGCAAGATGCTCATCGAAACCGTCTTCCGCACGGCAGGGGGAAGGTGGTCCCATGCACCAGGAGGGACCAGCGTTGGCGCTACGGCCCTGTAGTAGTGCTCGACCGCACCTCGGCGTGGCTCGGTCTTCACAAGTTTGATCAGACGGCATTGCCGCAGTACCAGGACGTGGTAACTGACCTGGCTCAGTCCCTTATCCAGTTGCTCGGAAATTTCCTTTGGGCTAGCAATTCGTTCGCAGAGGATGGCGAAAATTTCGACACGTTCCTCCTTTGAGAGCGCTTTCATCTGCCTGTAGTTGACCAGTCCCCGCACGGGTCGCCTCGGGTGTTTCTTGCCTGCTTTTGTTTCCTTTGTTTTCCGCTTGTGTCTTGCCGTCTCGCTTCGTCGGCCACCGGCCCCATTGCGCGCCATCTGGTCTTCCTCCGTCTCTCTTTTGGTACGAACAATTGACGGCGCTCGACGGTAAGCGTTCACTGCGATGAAACGAAGCGAAATCTTCCTAGCAGCGCGGTGGGCATAAAATGCTCTAGAAAGTTTGTCGATTTAGGGGCGAGGTACGTCGCGCCCGGGGTGTGGGGCGTGAGCGGCGGGGATCACCGCTCACGCCCCCAGGTGCCTACGCGCCCTTCCTGATCGAAGCTATCGGCAGGCCGTCCTGCGGTTTGATGCTCAGCATCGCTTCCACCTCCTTCCGCGCTGCGATTAAATGCTCTAGATAAACTGAGCAGTTAATCGCAATCCGCTTGAGTACCCACCGGAAGCGATGCAGAGCGCTCAATATGTCGCCGACAAATCGACTAGGGTGGCGTGGTCAAATCGAGGGCGAGGGATAGTGATTCCGGCAGATCAACAGACAGAAGCGAGTCTTCACGAGCAATTTTCGCTCGTGATCTCGCACGAAACCACGGTCAAAGTGATGACCCTCCTATCCGACGCCGGCGAGACGTCCCCTAAGGCCATCGGGGAAAGGCTCGGCATATCAACGTCGAATGCGAGCCATCACATCAAGAAGCTGAAGGGCCTCGGTCTCGCAGAACTTGTTGATGAACGCGAGGTTGGCGGCGTCATTCAGCATTTTTATCGGGCGGTCATTCGCCCAATCGTCAGCGACGAGGACTGGGACAAGCTGCCCCTCTCCGAACGGCAGCTCTACTCGATCTGGGTCGTCCAGTTGATCCTCGCGGACTTGGCGAAATCGTTTGATGGCGAGCTTTTCGATGCGCACTCGAACAACCATCTGACCAGGACCCCGTTGCTCGTTGACAAGGAGGGTTTGGGCGAAGTCGCCGCCCTCCAGACCAAGGCGCTACGCGAGTCCTTCCAGGTGGTTGCGAAATCAGCCGAGCGAAGGCTGAAAAGCGGTGAGGAGGGCATCAACATCATCTCCGCGATGATGTGCTTCCCTCTCCCCGATCCGAGCGACGGCCCACGCTTGCGGGCTAAGGCCTGAGCACCGCCCCGCTAGGACAGAAATAGAGCCGCGCTCGTTAGTCGCGGGCCTTCGACTGTTTCGTTGCCCGTTTGACGAGATCAACCATCTCTACATCGAGCGCGGTTGCGATATCGGCGAGCACGGTCCAGCTCAGATTCTGTTTCCCGCCCTCGATCCGATACACGGAAAACCGATGGAGGCCGGTCTCATGGGCAAGGCCTTCGCTGGTCATTTCGCGCTCCTCCCGAAGGCTGCGGATAGCGGTTCCGAGTTGAGCGAGGGTGGGTTGCGGCACGTGAGCGGTCCAGCCTCCCGCTACCGCGTGGGTTAAGCCACCACATATATGTTACGTTGCGGGCGGCAGGAGAGCCAGGGAGGGCACACGGATGAGCGCGAGAGGCGAAAGGGGATCGTCGGGCAGGGAGACTTCGTTCTGTCTCTTCACTCTGGGTGTCGATCCTGGTCCGCGAGTTCCGTTGCATCGACGGGCCGCATGAAATTCGCGGGCCGAAAGCGTGCCCCGGCCGCTTTACCTCCCATGGGCGGCCGGGGCACAGCCGCTCAGTTCGGCCCTTGCAAATGGTGCGCGAGCGGGAGCGAGGCGCTTGACTCCGTCGCCGCTTGAACAGATCGTGGAGCACGACGGGCGCTTGAATCTCCTTGCCTGCCTATCGCGCAACGGGCCGATGTCGGTCCCGCAACTGGCCGCCCAGATTGGAGAGTCGGTCCCAGCCGTGCGCTACTGGGTGCGCCTGCTCGATTCGCGTGGCTTGGTCAAAGCGCTGGTGGAGGGGGCCGAGGAGGAGCCGTCGTATGTGCTCACTTTGGACGAGCACCCCGATTGGGTGCGGGAAGCCATCGCACTGCACCGCCCCCGCGAAATTTGACGCAGGGCCAGAGATGACAACCGAGGACGCCCGGTTCGCACTTGGCTTCTGCTCACGGCGAGAGCAGGGTGGCGACCCAGCCATCGTCGCCGCGCTCGAAGAGGCGACGTTCGTGGAGCCGGTCGTCCGCTTCGGTCCAGAGCTCGATCGCTTCCGGTGTGACGCGGACGGCGCCCCAGTCGGTGGGGCACGGGATCGCCTGGTCCCCGGTTTGGGACTTCAGCTCGTCGAGCCGGGACCGCAGGGAGGCGAGATCCTCGATCGCCTCGCCTTGGCGTGAGGCGAGCGCCTGCAGTTGGTGGCTCTTCGGTCGCTCGGCGAACAGCTCCTCGGCCAGCTCCCTCTCCCCGATCGCCGCCCGCCCCTCGATCCGCGCCTGGCGGCCGAGCGTAGGCCAGTGGAACACGACGGCCACCTGGGGATTGGCGCGCAGCTCCGCCGACTTGCGGGTCCACAGCCCGGTGGTGAAGACCAGGGCGCCCGCTTCGAGGCGCTTGAGGGAGACGACGCGGGCCGACGGGCGGCCGTCCCCGCCCACGGTCGCGAGGGTCATTGCGGCGGGAGCGGGGGCCTTGGCCTCGCGCGCCTCGTGGAGCCAGCGTTCGAGGATCTGCGCCGGGTCGCTCATTCGGCTTCGCCTCGGCGCGCCGGCGCCGCCGATCTCCGCCGCCGGGTTGCGAGCACGCCGCCGAGCGCGAACAGCGCCGCGCAGAGGGCGAGGCTCGTCGTGATCGGACCCGCGAGGGCCGAGATCCGCGGCCACGGCTGCGCCACATGGCCCTCGAGCACGAGGGCGAGCGAGACGTTCTGAAGGAAGTCGCCGGCCGCCGCCAGGGGACCGAACCAGACGAGCACCGCGGCGGCGCGTTCCAGCCGCGGCTTCCCGGCCGCATGCGCCCTGCTCGCCACCGCGGCGCAGGCGCCGGCGAGGAAGAGCCCGTAGCCGATCAGGAAGGGCAGGTCGAGCCCGAGCTGCCACCACATCGCGGTCTGGCCCGCGTCCCCCCACTCGGAGAGGATCTCCTGGCTGCGCGAGACCGTCCCGGCGGACTCGAAGGCGATCAGCGAGGCACCGTGGTCGGCCATCGTCCGCATCGCCGGCAGCATCGCCGCCCCGAAGACGAGCGTCACGGCGGCGAGCGTCCAGAGCCCCCGCTTGGTCCCGACGGCGCGGAACAGCTGTGGCATCGGCGCTTGCGTCATAATGAGATTATTATCACTATTTGAATGGGGACTGCAATCTGAATGAAGCCGAAGCGGGAAAGCAGAGTCGAGAAGCAGGCCCGCACCCGGGCCGAGCTGCTCGTCACCGCGGCCAAGGTCTTCGCCCGCCGCGGCTACAACGGCGCCTCGGTCGAGGAGATCGCCGAGGAGGCCGGTTACTCGCACGGCGCCGTCTACTCCAACTTCGACGGCAAGGCCGATCTCTTCCTCGCCGTCTTCGAGGACTACATGGCCGAGCGTGCCCGGGAGCTCGCCGCCACCCAGGTCGACCTCGACCCTGACGTTCCCCTGGAGACCCGTGCCCGGGCACTGGCCGACCAGTGGATGCAGCGCTTTACCGCGGACCGGGGGTCCTTCGTCCTCCACATGGAGTTCATCGCCCACGCCGGCCGCGACCCCGAGCTGGCTGGTCGCTTCGGCACGCGCTCGGCATCTCTACGCGAGGCGGTCTCCCAATACATCGCCACCTACCAGGAGGAGGAGGGAGTCGCGCTTTCGATGTCGCCCGACGACCTCGCCCTTGTGACGCGAGCCCTGGGCATCGGCCTGGCGGTCGAAGCGCTCGTCAGTCCCGACGCCGTGCGCCCCGATCTCTACGGCGATTTCGTCGAGCAGCTGGTGCGTTTTCAGCGCAGCGGCTCAGCTCACGGCCACGAGTAGCGCCAGCTCCAGCCACTTGAAATGGCAGTCGGCCTCGGTGAAGCCGGCGTCGCGCAGCCACGTCAGCTGTTCGGCGAGATCGGCGAGGCGATCGCTGGGGTCGTCCTCGGTGCGCCCGATCTCGCGGCGGAAGCGCTCGTGGGTTCGCGCCGATGCAGAGCTGACCAGGTCGAGGTTGGCGAAGACCCCGCCCGGCGCCAGCAGCGCCCGGACTTCGCCGAACAGCTCGCGCTTGCGCTCGTCCTCGAGGTGGTGGATCGCGAGGCCGGAGACGACCGCGTCGAAGTGTCCTTCCACCGCAAGCGGGAGAGCCAGCTCGTGCGCATGGAATTCGACCAGCGGGTCGCCGGCGAACCGGGTTGCCGCCCGCGCCAGCATCGGCTTGGAAGCGTCGAGCCCCACTCCCCTTGCTTCGGGATGGCGGCTGCGCACCAGCGCGGTCATGCGCCCGTCGCCGGTACCGAGGTCGAGGAAGCGCTCGACCCGCTTTGGCAGCGCCTCCAGCAGCATCTCCTCCGCCGTCACCCGGTGCGGGATCTCGCGCGAGAGGTACTCGGCGACACGCCCTGGATCAGACCACTCACCGTCAGCCATCAATGACACTCCTGCACAGCATCAGCCTACTCGGCGAAATCCACGTTAGGCTCACACGCTCGTGCGGTCCCACTCGACTCCTGCGGGCCTGTTCATTGGGCTGACGACGTTCGACCTCGTTCACTACGTGGAGTGCTTTCCGCGTGCTGACGAGAAGATTCAGGCTGAGGCTCGTTGGACGGGAGCTGGCGGTCCGGCCGCCAACGCCGCCGCGGCTTTTGCCGCCCTTGGCGGGCAGGCCAGGCTGCTGACGGCCGTCGGAGACGGACCGCTGGCCAAGGCCGCCGCCGAAGATCTCACCGAGCTCGGTGTGGAGGTTGTCGATCTGGCGGGCGATGGGGAATTGCCCACTTCAAGTGCGGTTGTTGACGGATCCGGTCAGCGCACTGTTGTCTCCCTCAATGCGAAGGGATTCGATCAGGAGACAATGGTCAAACGCCTGCCGGAGATGCAAGCCATCGACGTCGTCGCGGTTGACGCGCACTACCCGGCTTTGGTCGATTCGGTCTTGAGCGAGGTTTCGGATCAACAGGTGTCGGTCGTCATCGACCCCGGCAGTCACAAGCCGCATGTCTTCGATCTGATCGCCAAGTGTGACCACGTGATCGCATCGCGTTCACTCGACCCGACGGTCGATGCCGCTGCTTTGCTGGAGCGGATAGCGGAGCCCGGCGCCGCTCTTGCGGCGGTATCGGCCGGCTCGGAGCCAATTCTGACGGCGATCGGCGATCGGCGATCGGCCCTACCGGTGCCGCGGGTCACGGCCCGTGACACGGTTGGGGCGGGAGATGTCCTGCACGGCGCTTATGCCTACTTCGTTGCAATGGGGTACTCGCCTCTGGATGCGCTGGACCGTGCCGCGGGGATCGCCGCCGAGTCGTGTGAGCGCCACGGTGCGCGCATAGATTCAAACCACCCAGTTGACTGACCGTGCGCCGTCCACGACTTGAATCGCTGGTCAACGTCGAGGCGCTTGGCGCTGTGGTCGGCGCGTCGCTGATCGCGATCTCGCTGGCAATACCCACGCCCTGGCGCGAAGTCGTCGTCGCCATCGGCGCATCGTTCATCTTCCTGACCTCGCTACTGCTGTTGCAGATTCTCCACCGCCGGTACTTCGACACCGTCTCCAATGCCTTCTTCGGCAGGGAGATGATCGAGCGGGGTGCGGTATTCGTCTTCCCGGAGTTCGTGCTCGCTCCCGAGGTGCTCGAGTCGCTTTCCGCTCACAATCCCCAGCGCCTGTTCGCGAAGTCGAAAAAGCAGTTCTCGAACACCGTCCACCGTGTGGACATTCCACGCGCGGTCGCGGCAAACGACATGGAAGCACTCGTCTACCTCGCCGGCCTTGTCAAGTCAAGCCGGCGCGGAGGCCTGGAGCTACGTGGCGATGCGACTGCGGTGCACCAATGCGACTGCAGCTTCATCTCGGTCGGCCTCAGCAGCAATGACTGCACGCACCTGTACCTGTCGACCGCCGAGGAGCCGCTCTTCGAGCTCGTTCCAGATCCTCACGACTCGGAGTTCGTCCGGCTTCCCGATGGCTCCGAGTTCAAGAGCGATCCGGATCGCCAGATGGGTTTGATCCTGAGACACACGCCTGAACCGAGCGACAAGCCCGAGCGCAGGTGGTTTCTCGTGGCGGGGGTGGGTCCGGTTGGGACCATTGGCGCCGCCTGGTACCTCTCTGAAAAGTGGCGGCATCTGCACCGCGAGGTCGGCGACAGGGATTTTGTCGCCGTGATCTCGGTGCCCTCGGCGACCGAGCGAAGTGTGAAATTGGAAACGATCTACACCGATGGCGCCGCGCGCAGCCGTCGCTCCGGCGTTCGGCGTTAATCCAGCACGATTGGCCGGCCGGTCGCCGGATCCTCAAGGCCGCTTAGCTCCGGATCCGCGGCGTTGATTTGCACGACACGATCTGCGAGGTGCTTGGTTTCCTCCACCCGCGCAGCGTTCGTCAAGTCCGTCTGCAGCACGTGACGATCGGCATCGGCCGCGTTCTTCCCGCCTTCGATCTGCCGCTGCCGTAGGCGGGCTCGAATCGTGTCCATCTCGGCTTCGACGTACCAGATAGAGCCAAAGAGATCTCTGGCAGCCTGCCATGGTTCTTCCTCCAGCAGAAGGTAGTTGCCCTCGACGAAGATCAGCTGTGCGCTCGGAGGTATCGCGATCGCGTCGGCGATCGGGTCGTGCAGCTCGCGGCTGTACTTGGGCCACTTCAAGGTCGATTCGCTGGGGTCGGCGAGCTGCCTGAGAGCGAGGACGAAGCTGTCGGCGTCGAACGTCTCCGGTGCGCCCTTGCGGTCGCGCAGGCCGGCAAGCGCAAGCTGCTGCATCGTCAGATGAAAGCCATCCATCGGCAGGCCGATGACGTTCTGCCTGCCCAGCTCAGCGCCACAGACCCGGATGAGGGCCTCGACCAAGGTCGACTTTCCCGCGCCGGGGGGACCGGTTATGCCAAGGAGATAGCGCTGATGTCCAGATTGCCGGAACTGCGCCACCGCGTAGTGTGCAAGCGCGCTAATGGACTTGGGCATCTGGCGATTGTCCCATTCCCCCGTTCCGCTCATCCGTCAGAAACCGGGGGGATGGCGGGCGACGAAGCCCTCCGGGTAGGGCAGGGCGGGGTGCCAGCGTGGCCCGGTTCCTCTCGCGTCGCCGACGGTGTCCCAGCGCAGGCCGGCGATCACCGCGTAGGCATGGCCGGCGTTGGCGTAGACCGTCAGCCAGCGACCTGGCCCGGGCTCTCCCCAGGACTCCAGTTGGCTCGAGGTGAGCGGTGCGGCAAGGAAGCCCCCACCGGCGAGCGCGTAGCTGACCGCCCCGGAGCAGTCGTACCCGCGCGAGTACCAGGAGGAGTGGCCGCCGCCCCATATATAGGGCCGGCCGATGATCATGTTGGCCGCGCTGATCGCCGCCTTGATCGCTTCCGGCGCGCTCGGTGGCGCGAGCGCGACCCCGCTCAGCAGGACCGCACTGCCGGAGGCGGCTTTCCGCTCCAGCTTCGCCATCGTGCGCGGCGTGATCTTTTCCCGTTCGGCTGCGGGGCGAGGGACGTAAGAGCCGTTGGTCCCCGCCGACGCGGGCGGCATTTCCGAGGGGTCGAGGTGCTTTGGAGCCGGTTCGGGATTCGGCGGCGCCGGCCTCGTCTCGGACGAGTTCTTCGGGAGCACGTCGTACGGGGGCTGCGCGCGCGGCGGCTTCTCCTCAGCGATCCTGCTGTGCGGAGAGCGGACCTCGGCAAGGGGCGCCTGAGGTTCGGCGCTTCCGCAGCCGGAAATCGCCAGCGCCGTCGCGGCGGCGGCGACCGCGAAAGCGAGCTGGATTGGCCGGTGGAGGTTGGCCATGCCCGGTTGAGGGTAGTTGGCCAACGATGAAGCTGATCTTTGCGCCGATAGGAATCCTCGCCGGGCTGCTGGCGGGGATGGTTGCCCAGAAGGGCTTCGATCGTCTCTGGGCGGTTTTCGACGACGAGGAGCCACCCGAGCCCGATCAGCGAGACGTCTCCTATCCGAAACTGATCGCGGCCCTCGTGGTCGAGGGCGCGGTCTTCCGCCTGACCAAAGGCGTGGTCGACCACGGCGTTCGCGGCAGGTTCGCGCGGCTGACCGGAACCTGGCCGGGCGAGAAGTCTTAGTCCACCTTCCGATCGCCGTTCGACATCGGCAGCAGGCTGTCGTGCTCCAGTCGGTCAGCGTCGCGGACGGCCCAGCCGACCCGCTCCACCAGCTGGCCCGAGAAATGATTCGACTCGAGATCGGTGGTTGCGATCCGCTCCCGGTAGACGACCGTG
This sequence comes from uncultured Solirubrobacterales bacterium, assembly GCA_963716735.1. Taxonomy (GTDB): domain Bacteria; phylum Actinomycetota; class Thermoleophilia; order Solirubrobacterales; family 70-9; genus VRUE01. The sequence goes on along the minus strand of OY970321.1, from coordinate 1,767,606 downwards.
CCCGCATCCTCTCCATGGGGATCGGCAACTATCAGTATCTGTGCCATGCCGTACCTCCTTCGTCTGGGTGAGGGGCGCAGCATCGCGGCTGCCGGTAAGCCGCAGGTCAAAATCACGTAAAAGACGCACGAGCCGAGCCCAGACGCTGGGCGTCGAGAGCCCGGCTCGTGCGATCGGACTGTCCGATCAGCCGGCCTTCCTGATCGATACGACCGGCGGAATCGCGTAGGTCGCTGCGAGCTTCATCTCCTTACCCCCTTTCCCTTTTGGTGAGAAAAGTCGGAGTAAGTCTGACTCGCGCATATTTAGAGACGGCTTTGGCTTCCTTTAGAAAACTTCCTAGAATGTGATGCTCAGCGGAGAACTAAGCATTCGGAAGGAATCGCGTGGTGACGAAAACCTTGACTGGCGTGATGTCGCGGGTGGCGTACCTGCGACGCCTGTCCGTCGTGTTTGCGGTCGAGCTTCGGATAACGATCGTCACCGAGCTCTACCTGCGGGAAATGAGCCCGAAGCAGTTCTACGAGGAGTTCGGCGGCGGCTCGATTTCCCGGGTCGACAAGAACTTCAAGAAGCTCGCCGAGCACGGCTGGCTCAGATACGTTCGGAGCGAGACCGGAGGCAGCCGGCGTGGCGCGCGTGAGCACTTCTACCGGGCCCCCGAGCTCGCCGTCTTCGACAACGAGACCTGGGCGTTGGTGCCTTACTCGATGCGGGTCGCGATCAGTTGGAGGACCTTCCGGATCCTCGCGGAGCGAGTGCGGGAGGCGCTCACGGCGGGAACCTTGGAGGCCCGAGCAGGCAGCCACCTGAGCTGGATGGGCATGGTCCTCGACCAGCTCGGCTGGGAACGGGTCCTCGCCGCCATCGACGCGCTGTTCGAGTCCATCTTCGAGGAGCAGGACGACGCCAAAATCCGCGTCGCACACACGGGCGAGAAGCCGACCGTGGCAACCCTTGCCCTCACCGCATTCGACTCCGCGCCATCCCCTGAGAATCCACACGAGGAGCGAGTCACGCCCACCCTGGCGGAGATCCATAGGGACTCCCCGGTCCCCTTTCCGCTGCGCATCTCCAAAGTGTTCGCCGACGAGCTCTGCCTGGAGATCGTCGCCGAGGCGAACCGGCGAGAGATAAGCGCGCCGCTGTTTCACGCTGAATTCGGCGGCGATTCGATCGCGGGCATCCGCCGTCGCTTCAAGGTGCTGGAGAGGTTCGGCTGGCTGGAGCAGGTCAGCCAGAAGACGGGAGGGAGGCGCCGCTCGGCCGTCGAGCTCTTCTACAGGGCGACCGGGCCGGCGATCTCCGATCGGGAAAGCTGGGCCGAGGTGCCGGACTCGGTCGCCCAGACCCCTGGCTGGACGACCTTCAAGCAGCTTGCGGAGCAGGTCAAGGCGGCGATCGCGGCAGGGACGTTCGAGTCCCGGCTCGACAATCACCTGAGCTGGTCGGTCCTCCGCCTCGATCGGCAGGGCTGGGAGAAAGTGACCGCCTCGATCGGCGCCCTCGATGCGCTCATCGCCAAGGAGCGGGAGAGCGCCGAAGGCCGCATTGCCAGGTCTGGGGAGAAGCCGATCCCGACGACGGTGGGGTTGGTGGCGTTCGAATCGCCGCGGGATCCGATCAAAGAACCGTAGGTGAGTCCGGCTAGAGGCCGGTCGGGTGGCGCACCGCGAACCTGCGCGGGTCGACCCGTTCGGTGTGCCAGCGGGGGCCGGTCACCCCGGGTGGGTTGTCGCGGGTGTCGAAGCGCAGCCCGGCGATGACCATGTAGACGTGCTCCTCGTTGGCGTAGACGCTGATCCAGCGCCCGACCCCACCCAGTCCCCAGTAGGCCAGCTGTCCCGAGACCATCGTCGTCTCGAGCAGTCCGGCGCCGTGCAGGGCGTAGCCGACGGCGCCGGAGCAGTCATAGCCGCGGGTCGACCAGCTCCGGTGTCCGCCGCCCCAGACATACGGCCTGCCGGCGATGTGGTTGGCGGCGGCGATCGCCGCCTTGACCTCCGCCGGTGCGTTGGGCGGCGCGACCGCCTGGCCGTCGACGAGGGTCGCGCCGCAGGTGGCGCTGGTCCTGGGCACCCCGGTTGAAGCCGGGATGCAGTTGTAGCCCCAGGGGACAGCCTGTCCGGCTGCACTCGGTGCACCGAGTGCAGCCACCGCGCCGGCGCCCAGCAGGGCGAGCGTCATCGCTCTCCGTTTCAGGTTCAAGACTCGGAAAGGCTACGCGGACTTGGCCGAGAGGTGCTCGTGGACGAAGCGGACGACGGTGGCTCCCTCGCCGACAGCGGTCGCGCAGCGCTTGATCGAGCCGGCGCGCACGTCGCCGGCCGCGTAGACGCCGGGCACGCTGGTCTCGAGCAGCCCCTCGGCTCCCGCTTCGGCGCCGGTGAGGACAAACCCCTTGGCGTCGCGGGCGACCGTGTCGCCGAGCCACTCGGTGCACGGGGAGGCGCCGAGGAAGAGGAAGAGGAAGGAAAGCGGCAGCTCCGCCCCATCGGTGAGGGTGACGGCAGCGAGCCGGCCGTCCTCGCCGTGCAGCGCGGCGACTTCGCTGCGGTCGCGGATGGCGACGCCGTAGCGCTCGAGCTCTTCGATCAGGTAGCGCGACATCGTCTCGCCCAGGTCCGCGCGGCGGTGCAGGAGGGTGACCAGCGCGCCTCCGCGCGCGAGCCATACGGCGGCCTGGGCGGCCGAGTTGCCGCCGCCGATGACGCCGACCCGCTGCGCGGCGCAGAGCTGCCCCTCCGGCGGTCCGGCGGCGTAGAAGACGCTCAGCCCCTCGTACTCGTCGAGCCCCGCGACCGGCAGCCGCCGGTATTCGGCCCCGGTGGCGAGCAGCACCGTCCGCGCCACGATTTCGTTGCCTTCGTCGAGCTTGACCGTGTGGTGCCCGTCGCCGGGCTCCAGCGTGCGGGCGCGGTAGGGCGTCGCCGTGCGGGCGCGGAACTTGCGTGCCTGGGCGATCGCCCGGCTGGTCAGCTCGGTGCCGCTGATGCCGGCGGGGAAGCCGAGATAATTCTCGATCCGCCGCGAGGTCCCCGCCTGGCCGCCGAGCACGGTGCTCTCGATGACCAGCGTGTCGAGTCCCTCGGAGGCGCCATAGACGGCTGCGCCGAGCCCCGCCGGGCCGCCGCCGATGACGAGCAGGTCGACCTCTTCGCGCTGTGGCAGCTCGGCGCCGATCCCCAGCGCTCGCGAGAGCTCGCCGTTGCTTGGCCGTCGCAGCTCGATGCCACCGGGAAGGCGGACCAAAGGCAGACCCTCGACGCCGGCCTGCTCGACCAACGCCGCCGTCTCCACGCTCTCGGCCGGGTCGATCCAGGTATTGGGCAGGCGCAGGCGCTTGGCGAAGTCGAGCAGCCGCCGCGTGTCAGCCGAGTCGCGCGGGCCGACGATCTCGATGCCGACCCCTTGGCGCTGCTGCAGCAGCTCGCGGCGCTGGACGAAGGCGGAGAGGAGCAGGTCGGACAGCGAACCGTCCTCGAAGAGCAGCTGTCGCAGCACTTCGCGCTCGACCGCGATGTAGCGCATCGGCTCGGTGGCGACGGCGGTGAGGAAGACGGTCTGGCCGGAGAGCAGGTTCATCTCGCCGAGGAAGCCCGAGTCGCCGTGGCGGACGATCTCGCGCCCGGCGGCGTCCATCACCTTGGCCTCCCCTTCGACTATGGCGATGAACGGGTAGCTCTCGTCGCCGATCTCGAACAGCGTGTCCCCGGCCTTTGCCCGCCGTTCCTCTCCGTGCTCGGCCAGCGTTGCCAGCTGCGACTCGGAGAGCACTCGATGGGCTGGACCGGGCATCGCTCAGATTATGAAGAGACGATGCAGTCGTCCCCGTCGGTCATCGTCATATGCGCATGAAGACCCGCCTGATCCTGATCGCGCTCGCCGTGTCGGCAGTGTTCGTTGTCATCTTCGAGTCAGCGGGCGACCGGATTTCACCGCGAGATCTGAGGGTCTCGCAGGACGTTCTCCCGGCCGAGCTCGACGATGGCAAGGCGCTTGGTCAGATGCTGGTCGGCCGCTTTGCCGGAAGCGCACCGCCACGCCGGTTTCTTGCCCGGGTTAGAGCCGGCGAGGTGGGTGGGGCGATCCTCTTCGAAGAGAACCTCAGCGGCGGCGAGTCCGCAGTGAGCGACCTGGTCGAGCGGCTTCAGCAGGCGGCGAGCGCCGGCGGCAACCCGCCTCTGTTGGTCATGCTCGACCAGGAGGGGGGCAGCGTGAAGCGGCTGCCGGGCCCTCCGACCCTCGCCGCCGCGGCGATGTCCAGCCCGGAGCGTGCCGCCAAGCAGGGAGCGGCCACGGGCCAGTACCTGCACGACCTGGGGATCGACGTCGACCTCGCGCCGGTTGTCGACGTCGGGCACCCCGGTGGCTTTCTCGGCTCGCGCGCCTTCGGTACCACTCCGGCCACGGTCGCGAGCCTGGCATGCGCGTTCGTCGCGGGGCTCACTGCGCACGGAGTCGCCGCGACGCTGAAGCACTTCCCGGGCCTCGGCTTTGCCGCCGCCAACACCGACGAAGGGGCCGTAACCGTCACCGCCTCTGCCGAGCAGCTCCGTGCCGACTACGTTCCCTACCGGTCCTGTGGATCGGGGCCGTTGACGCTGGTCATGGTCAGCAACGCCATCTACCCGTCCCTGACCGGCGAACTTCCCGCGGTGATGTCGCCTTTCACCTACAGCCGGGAGATGGCGGCGGCGGGTGTGGACGGTGTCACCATCAGCGACGACCTCGAGACCCCGGCGATCGTCGAACAGACCGAGCCGGCGCGCCGCGCGATCGCCGCCGGCCTCGATCTGCTGCTCTACGCGACCGCGGAATCGACCTCGGCCATCGCTTACTCCCGGCTACTGTCCGATCTGCGCGGCGGCCGCATCGACGCCGAACGGGTTCAGGTCGCGGCGGCCAAGATCCTCGCGCTGAAGGCGAGCCTTGCCGCGAATCACTGAGTGGCTTCGAGATGGTCGGCCATGTGTGGGAAGACGTCGCGGGCCGCATCGCGGCCGAAGATGCAATCGATGTGTCCGTACTCGGGAATCTCGTGGTGTGAGTAGAGCTCGGCGCCGTTGGCCTCCGACAGTCGCTTCACCGTTCGCTCGATGCTCTCGGTGAGAAAGCAGGCGTTCTCGGCGCCGTGGATGAAAGCGGTCGGGATCGCCATGCGCTCGACGTTGGGTAGGTAGCGCTCGTCTCCGTCGGCACCCACCAGGTGCTCGGCGCGGACCATCCGCGCCAGGTGCTGGAACGACTCCATGTTGGCGACGCCGAACATCTCGCCGAGGGCTTCATGGGTTGCCTCGTTGAGCTGCTCATGCCGGTACAGCGGCGCGTACATGAAGGTGATCCGCTCGCAGACCATGTTGTTGCACGGCTGCGCCCCCTGGGCCGGGACGAAGCGTGCGGCGGCGTCGAAGACCTTCGCCTTCCAGTCCGCTTGCCGATCGCCGTTGGCGTCGAGATCGTCGACGCCGATCGCATCGAGGACGTCGGGCAGGTGCAGGCCGGCTTTGATCCGCGACTCCGCCGGGGTGACGACGTCGGTGGCGATCTGCGAGATCACCGCCGAGCGGACGCCCTGCAGCCCGGCGAGCATCGCGCAGCAGAAGGTCGTCGCACCGAAGCAGTGTGCGAGCACCTGCACGCTGTCGGCGCCGGTCAGGGCGCGGACCTTCTCGACCGCGGCCGGGTAGTCGCGGGTCGCGATGTCGTCGGCGTTGAACCGGGTGTGGGCGCTGGGCAGCTCGATGCTGGCCCGGTAGTCGAGCAGCCAGACGTCGAACCCCTTGGCGAACATGTACTCGAGCAGGTTGGTATCGATCGTGTCGATGGTGAAGATCTCGCTCGATACGCCGAGGCCGTGGGTGACCAGGAGCGGCCCCTTCTCGCCGCCGCGATAGCGGGTCAGCCGCATCTCGACGCCGTCGTCGGTCCGCACGGTGTGTATTTCGGGGGCGTCGACGCGCAGCTGGCGGCGCTTGCGGGGCTCGGCGCCCGCATCCAGGTCGTCCTCTCGCGAGAAGATGCCGCCGTAGGTGTCGACCAGCGTGCCGGCGAAGAAGCGGCCGAACTTCGCCTTCGCCTCGAGCGCTTGGCGATCGCTCTGGGCCTCGGTCGCGCGCATCGTCGTCAGCTGGCGCATGAAATCGGTGGGGGCGATCCGCAGGATGCCCTTGCCGAGGACCGGACTGCCGTCGTTCGGCCCGTCGTAGAGCGTCACGAAGAGCGTCGTCGTGTCGCTCCACAGGTCGAGACCGCGGTCGTCGTGGATGAGCTTGAAACCGTGAAACCAGTACTCGCGGCCGTCCTCGGCGCTCAACTTCATTCGGTACTGCATGGTCCGCGTCGCGACCTGGTCCGGATCGTCGCTGAAGAGATTGAAGGTCGCCTCGCTCACCGCCAGGGGATCCGGGGACAGCCCCGGCGCGCTCACGGTGCCGTCCATGCGGGCTTCGTGTTCGGGCTCGGCGATCAGCCGCTCGAGGTCGGAGGAGCGGATGGTGAGGATGAAGTCGAGCGCTTCGCCGGCGCCCTCGGCCGCCTCGGCGCCCCGCACGTAGCTATCGCTGACCGTGGTGGAGACGAAGCCGCTCATGCGCTCGGTGAATTCGACGCCGACCGGCGGCGGAGGTGCCGGTGGGGGCGGCGTGGAGGGCAGCGAGTACTCGATCGCCCAGCCGCGGTCGACGGCCATCAGCGCACAGCAGCGCTCGGCCAGCGCCGAGATCGTGAACAGGGGATTGACCCCCAGCGGCCGGGGGACGACGGCGCCGTCGGAGACGTAGAGGCCATCGTGCACCTCGCTGCCCTGCAGGGTGGAGAAGACCCGGCCCTTGTGGTCGACCGCTCCCCGCTCGGCGTCGGCGCCCATCGGACAGCCGCCGAGCGGGTGCACCGTGATCAGCGATTGGCCGAGCAGCTTCGTCCAGACCGGATCGCGTACGTAGGTCGCGCCGAGCGCGGCGCTTGCAGCGTCGAGCTTCCTGTCGACCTCGGCGAAGATCTGCTCCTTGCCCACGTCGGGCCAGTGGATGCGCAGGCGGCCGTCCTCTATGCGCAGCTCGCCGCTGCCGCTGTCGTGGGTCATGACCAGGAACGTCTGGGTGTTGTGGACGGCACCGTGGTGCGAGCCGAGCAGCAGGCTCTCCGCCTCTCGCTTCTTCTCCTTCAGCTCGTCTGCCCACCCGGGATCGGTATCGCGGCCGACGAGGCCGCCGGCGGCGGCGAGGAGCCCCGGCATGAAGCCGTCGAGGCCGCCCGGGATGGAGCCCTCCTCGATCACCATGCCCTGGTTCAGCGACGGCTCGTCGCGCAGGTCGATGATCCCGGTGATGCACGGCCCGACCGGCTCGCGGCCGGCGGGGGAGTGCTCGCCGTAGCCGATCCCGTTGATCTCCCGGTCGGCGTTGTAGGCGAAGCCGAGCACGTCGCCGTTGCCGCTGAAGCGCTTGCCCACCTGGCCGGAGACCGGGAGGCCCGCTTCCTTGGAGCGCAGCAGGATCTCGGTCGAGCCGAGCGCACCCGCAGCGAGCACGACGACGTCGGCGCCGACGAAGTCGGTCGGCGCGTCAAACGCCTCCCGGCCGGTCTCGACGTTCTGGTAGTGGACGACCCAGCCCTCGCTCGACCGCTCGACGCTCTGCACCGCGACACGGGTGTAGATCTCGGCGCCGTGGTTGCGCGCGTCGGGGAGGTAGTTCATCAACACCGTGTTCTTGGCTCGGTGGTTGCAGCCGGAGACGCAGTCGCCGCAGAGGACGCATGCCCGCTGCTCTTCGCCGACCTGGTTCACCCCGTCCTCGAAGGTGACGTTGATCGGTGGCCGGTAGAAGTGGCCGTTGCCGTTCAGCCCGTCTGCCGACTGCTCGAGAGCCGCGAGCTTCGGCAGGTTGGGGAAGTCCTCCGGGTAGGGCTGGGGCTGCAGCATCTCGGCCGCGCGCTCATAGCCCGAGGCCACGCCCTGGTTGAGGTCGCCTCGAATCTCCTCGGGCCACCGGGCGTCCTCGAAAACCCGCCCGTCCGGGCGCAGGGAGACGTTGGCGTTGACCAGCGAGGTCCCGCCGAGGCCGCAGCCGAGGAAGACGTTGAGATCGTCATTGATCCGGATGTCGTACATCCCAGTGCGCGATCCGGCGTGGCCGGGTGGCGAGTCGACCTGCAGCGAGTCGAGCATCTCGCCCTCGGTGTCCGGATACTCGCCCGGCTGGCGCTCGGCACCGCGCTCGAGCAGGCACACCCTGCGACCGGCCCGAGCCATTCGCGAGGCCGTGATCCCGCCTCCGTACCCCGAACCGACGACAACCACGTCGTAGTGGTCATCCATGTTCTCGATCGGCGAAGAAAGTCTGTTCATCTAAGTAATGCCTTGACTATTAGACAGAACCACACCAATAAATCGCCAGCCTAACGTGCCGCTCTCAAATGAACAAGTGCGGCAGACCATTCGTTCCGCTCTAGATGTCTTTGGGTGGCCGGCGGCCGTGCGCGACGGCCGAACGGTTCCCGGGAGCCGTTCGGCTAAGCCGCTCGGTAGGGGCCCGGCTTCGGCCGCTGCTTGCCGCCGGGGAGGGCGAGGCGCAGGATCGTCCGTTGCACCATCCCCAGCTGCTGCATGAACGGCCCGCTGTTGTAGGGCAGCCCGTAGCGCTCGCAGATGTCCTTTACCTGCGGGGCGATCTCCGCGTAGCGGGTGCTCGGCAGGTCGGGGAAGAGGTGGTGCTCGACCTGGTAGCCGAGGTTGCCGCTGGCGACGTGGAAGAGCGGCCCTCCCTCGATGTTCGCGGCCCCGGTCAGCTGGCGGACGTACCAGCCGCCGCGACTCTCGTCCTCGACTTCCTCGGGACCGAAGGTGTAGGTCTGGTCGGGGAAGTGGCCGCAGAAGATGATCGAGTAGGACCAGACGTTGCGGACCAGGTTCGCGGTCGCATCGGCGCGCGCCGTCTGTCGGAACGCCTGGCGTCCTCCGGTGAGCGCGCGCTGCAGGGCACCCGCCGCACCGCCGCGCCGGCGCCGCCCGCGGGCCCGGCGGCCCTTGCCGGCACGCGCCTCGAGCGCGAGGTCGAGCGCCGTCATCGCCAGCCCGCTCAGCAGCGGCCAGGCGATGTAATCCTTGACGATCTGGCTCTTCGCCTTTTCGCGGATCCCGGCCAGCTCCCGCTTGATCTGGGCCTTCGACTTCTGGCCGGTGCGGATCGCTTCGAAGTCGAGATCGTGCACGGCGACGCCCCACTCGAAGAACGCCATCAGCAGCAGGTTGTAGAACGGCTGGAGGAGGTAGACCGGGTGCCACTTCTGCAGCGGATCGATCCGCATGATCTCGTAGCCCAGGTCCTTGTCCTTGCCCCGGATGTTGGTGAAGGTGTGGTGCACGTAGTTGTGTGAGTGCTTCCAAGCCTCGGCGGTCGAGGCCGTGTCCCAGTCCCAGGTGGAGGAGTGGATGCGGGGATCGTTCATCCAGTCCCACTGCCCGTGCAGGACGTTGTGGCCGATCTCCATGTTCTCGAGGATCTTTGCCGCCGAGAGCGCCGCCGTTCCCGCCAGCTTGGCCGGCCGGTAGCGGGAGCCGAGCAGCAACACTCGCGAGATCACGGCCAGCCGGCGGTGCATCGCGATCATGCTCTCGATGTAGCGGCGGTCCCGCTCGCCGAGGTCGGCGCGGATCCGGTCCCGGATCGCGTCGAACTCGCGACCCAGCGCGTCTATCTGCTCGGAGGAGAGCCTGGCCAGCGGGCTCTCGACCTCCATTGCGGTCGTCGTCATCGTTCCCTTTCGGTAGCTCTCAAAGTGCGATCTCGATCGGCCCCTCGGGGGCGTTCACGCAAGTGCGGACCATCTCTCCCTCGCTGCCGTGGACGTCGCCGGTGCGCAGGTCCCGCACCTTCCCGGAGCGCAACTCGCCCACGCAGGTATGGCAGATGCCCATCCGGCAGCCGAAAGGCAGCGTTGCCCCCGCCTCCTCGCCGGCGGCAAGGATCGGGGTGGCGCCGTCACATCCGGCCTCTACCCGGCTCTTGGAGAAGCGAATCGGCCCGCCCTCGCCACCGCCCGGTTCGCCGCCGATCAGCGGCTGGAAGCGCTCCAGCTCGAGCATCTCCGGGTCGCCCTCAGCCTCCCAGTGGCGGGCCAGCGCGTCGAGCATCGTTGCCGGCCCCGAGATGAACGCATGGCGCTCGCGCCAGTCGGGGCAGATCCGGTCGAGTTCGGCGGGGGAGACCCGGCCCTGCTCGGCGGTGAGGCGGAGCCGCAGGTCGTAGCCCTCGTGCGTCTTGCCGATCGCGCGCAGGCGGTCGCCGAAGATCACTCCGTCGGCGGTCCGTGCCGAGTGGACGTGGACGACGTCGCCGACCGCCTCGTTGCGGTCGAGGCTGCTGAGCATGCTCATGATCGGCGTGATCCCGCTGCCGGCGCTGATGAAGAGCAGCTTCTCGGGGGCGGGGTCGGGCAGGACGAAGGTCCCTTCGACTCCTCCCAGGCGGACGATTTCCCCGGGCCTGGCGTCGCGGACCAGGTAGGGCGAGACCTTGCCGGCGTCGACCAGTTTGGGGGTGATGCTGATGCAGCCGTCCGCGCGCCCGGGGTCGGAGGTGAGCGAGTAGGCGCGCCAGTGATGGATCCCGTCAACTACGACGCCGATCCGCAGGTACTGCCCCGGTCGGTGGCCTTCCCACTCGAAGCCGGGACGGATCGTCACCGTCGCCGCCTCAGTGGTCTCCGCCTCGATCCGTTCGATCCGACCGCGCAGTTCGCGCGTCGACCAGAGCGGGTTGATCAGTTCCAGGTAGTCGTCGGGTAGCAGCGGACTGAACAGCGAGCGGACGGCGCGGAGGGCGCGCCGTCGCAGCTCGGGGACCTGGGGGGTAGCGCCTCGCTCAGCCATCTGCGTAACTATGACATGAATTGATGTAACGATTGTGTGCCTGCGCACACTTCGCTCGATCTACGGCGCGCGAGGTCCTTCTGCCCTCCCGTCCGTGGCCGGCTGAAGACTCTTCCCTCGATGGCGACTCGCTCCTACTACCTGGTCGCGGGAGTAGCTCTGGATCGGGAGCTGGACCGGCTGCGAGCGCTGCCGGTCTTCGCCGCCGGGCCGCTGGCGCTACGCAGGCCCGAGCTCAAAGTGCGGCGAGCCCGCAAGCGCCCACACCGCCTCGGCTTCGCCGTCCCGACCGAGTTCCGCCTCTCGGTGACCGCCTTCCCGGGGATCCGCCCCGGCGACATCCAGGAGACGCTCCTCCACGAGCTGGTGCACCTGCATGTGGGTCGGGCCGCCGAGGCCCACGCCTGGCACGGTCAAACTTTCAAGCGGGTCCTGGCCGCAGCGATGAAGGAGGCCTACGGGGTCTCCATCCGCCCCCCGTCCAACACCCGCCACGGCGCCTACGCCGAGGCGATCGAGCGTACGCAAGCGCGGGCCGCCTAGTGTCGGTCCTTCTTGCGGGGGCTGATAACTGCCTTAGGTGAAATAAGTTGATCATTCAGTTAATTCCTGTATAAGAGTCGGGATGAATTTCAGGAACCCTCGCGCCCTGCTCGTGGCTGTGGCCGCGTTCGCCGTGCTCACGGCGTTGTCGCCGGCCGGCGCGGGGGCGACAACGACGCCGGCGGCGGGCTACGAACAGTTCGCCGGCTGCCCGCACCCGGGTCAGAATCCCAAAATCGTGACCTGCGTCCGCACGGTCACCAGCGGCGGCGTGCTGCAGATGGGGAACGTCGAAATCCCGATCTCCACCCCGATAACGCTGAGCGGGGGGATGACCGCAGGCGGCTTGTTCGACTACAACTCGAAAGGCGGTCTCTCGCCGATCAAACAGACCGTCCCGGGCGGCGTCGTCGGCTTCACCGGCCTCACCTGGCTGCTCGAATACTTCAGCGTGGAAGCGCTGGCGCTCCGCGCGGTGATCGAGCTCGCCGGCACACCGGGCGACCAGCTCGCCGAACCGGCATCGCTGCCGGTCAAAGTCCACTTCGTCAACCAGGTGCTCGGCAACAATTGCTATGTCGGCTCGAAAGCCGAACCGATCGAACTCGAACTGATCACCGGGACCACCAACCCACCGTCTCCCAACGGGCCAATCAGCGGCAACCCGGGCTCGAGCTCGTTGACAGGCAGCGGCATCACCGACGTCACCGGCGCGACCTATGTCGACAACTCGTTCGCTGCTCCCGGTGCAACTGGCTGCGTCCTGACGCTCTTCGGGATTCCCCCGGAAGAAATCGACGAAACAATCAATGCCGAATCCAGCCTTCCGTCCGAAGCGGGATCCAACACGACGATCCAGGAATTCGGCAGGGAATCCGTGTCGTCGGCGCTCGTGTATCCGTAGGCCTCTCGCTCTTCGTCGCCACCGAATCCGCGGAACGGATCTTCCTTGACGGGCGAAGTCCTTAGCGACGCCGGCAGCCCGGCCTATCGCCGCCCGGCCGTCGCCGAAGCCGCGGACCGGCCGTCGTGCATCGCGACCAGGTAGACCCGGTCAGACGATTCTTCGTAGTGGTAGAGCAGGATCATCCAAGACCAAGGGCCGATCACGAATCGGGTGGGCGCCCACCGACCGGCCAACTCCGGGCCAGCGAACGGGAAGGTTTCCAGCACTCTCAGCGAGCGCACGATTCGGGCCCAGGCATCGTCGGGGAGATCGAGTGCAGAGATCGCCTCGTCGACGTCCCGCCGCGCTCGCGGGGTGACGACTACCTGCGCCACTCAAGCCAGCTCGTCGAGCGACGTCCCTTCGCCGCGAGCCGCCTGGGCCAATCCCTCCTGCGTCCGTTCCCATGCACCAGGGACGGCATCGAGAATCTCCGTGATGCGAGTGGCATCCGGGTCCGCGTCGTCGAGCGCCGTAGCGAGAAGCGAACGCGCAAGAGTCCCTTCCTGCACATGCGTGCGCTCGGCGAGCCGGGCGAGCTTCCCCGCGTGTTCGTCGTCAAGGGTCACGTTGATGCGCTTCGCGGAAGCTGCCATTTGGCGACTGTACACGGTTCAGCACGATTCGTGTTGGAGCCACACATCCGGGTCTTTGAGCTTGCTCGCCTGAGTCCTGGGTCAGCCTTCCCCGACCAGCAGCGTCGCGTGCATGCCTTTTTCGTCGTGCTGGAAGAGGCTGCAGTAGAGCCGGTAGCTGCCGGGAGGGAGGGTGACGCGCGCGGTCGTGCGTTCGTCGGGTGCCGCTTCCGGGACGGCCAGCGGCGATTCGCCGCTGCCTTCGCGCTGAAGCTCGAGGTTGTGGTTGTCTTCGCCCTGGTTGTTGAGCTCGACGATCACTTCGCCAGTGCTCACTTCGGGGCGGGAAAGGGTGTAGCTCCACTCGGCGGCTTTGACGCTGAGGTGAGAGGCGGGGCCTTCCGGTTCCGGTTCTTCTTGTGGGAGGGGGACGATGGGCGGTGGGGCGGGCGGTATCGGCAGCACCGGCGGGGTCGGGGGCGCGGACACGGCAGGCTCGGCGTCGCAGGTCCACCAGTACTTCATGCGCTTGACCCGGTGCACGCGGCCGTGTCGCTTCAGGTGCTTGACCACGCGCTTGGAGTGGCGGTGCCAGCTGCAGCCTTCCCGAGTCGGCGGCGCGGCAGCCTGGGCGAGGGGGCCGGTCACCGTGGCCACAGCACCGACCAACCCCAGGCAGATCGACCTCGCGGCCGCTCTCCTCACGCTTTCACCAGGGTCGGCCGCTGGAAGGAGGAGGCCCCCGGGATGATCGATGCGGCGTCGTGTCCAAGCCACTGCTCGAGGAGAGAGCAGTACATCGCACGGAAATCGCTGGTCACGCGGACGTTGTCGTTTAAGTCGAGCTGCGCCAGGCCGGGGAACTCACCGACCATCTCCCCTTTAGCTTTGGAGCCGACGACGAAGGCGCAACCGGCGGCGCCGTGGTCGGTGCCGAGCGATCCGTTCTCCTCCGGACGCCGCCCGAACTCGCTCCACATCTCCACCATGACCCGGTCGTCGAGGCCGCGTGCTTCGAGGTCACGCTGGAAGGCGAGCACCCCCTCGCAGGTCTCGCGCAGGCCCCGCGAGAGGTCTTCGGCCTCGTCGGCGTGGGTGTCGTAGCCCCCCGAGGCGCTGATCGTCACCACCCGCATCGGCAGACCGGCGGCGATGAAGGCGGCAAGGCCGGCGAGCTTGTGGGAGAAGTACGTATCGGGATAGGAGACCATGCTGGTGAAGTCGCCGATCCCGCCGAGGTCGGTGCGCAGATTGTCGGTCTGCGCGGTGGCGCGGCGCACCTGCGCCAGGCCCGGGGAGTCCGAGGGCAGCGAGCCGAAGCGGGCGAAGCTCTTGTACATCTCGTCGGAGATCGGATCGCTGACGTGCGACCAGAGGTCGTAGCCGTCGACGCTGTCGATCGCCGCCACCGGCCGGTTCGCGGTGGCGATCATCGGCGAGAGCGAGCCGTCCATCGAGAGCCCCTGAAGCGGGTTGTCTTCGTCGCCGACGTCGTCGATGTAACGGCCCAGCCAACCGGTGTGAGAGCCGACGTCGAGCTCGCCGATCTCGTAGTAGTGGCGCGAGGTGAAGTGCGACTGGTCGGGGTGGTCGTAGCCGATCGCCGGGAAGGCGCTGACCTTGCCCTCACCGTGAAGGGTGGCCAGCCCGGCGGCCGAGGGATGCCAGCGCAGCCGCGGGTCCTCGCTGAATTCCGTCCCCGCGTCGGGGGCCAGTGCGAGGTTCGGCCGCAGCTGCGAGTAGCGCGGGTCGCCGGTCGGCGCCAGCACGCTGAGCGCGTCGATGCCGCCGTCGAAGAAGACGGAGACGAGGATCTTGTCGGTCTGGGCCGCCTGGGCGATCCCCTCCTCGAAGGCGGCCAGGGGGATCTTCGAGGCACCGTAGACGGCCATCGCCAGGCCGGCGCTCCAGGAGAGGAAGGTGCGCCTCGAGAGGCCCGTCCCGGCGGGGTCGGGCATGCCCGCCTCGATCGCCGGCAGCCCCTTGCCGGCTTCGGCAGCGGCGGAGCGCAGCAGCTGGGAGCGCGTGTAGTTCTTGCAGCAGTTGTGCACGGTCAGCTTCCCCTCATTGCAGGATCAGGTCCGGGCTGACGCCGATCAGCTGCAGCAGCGCGTTCTGCCGCATCGCGCGGTAGGGGCCCTGCTGCCATTTGGCGATCGCGAGTTTCTCGCTGCGCCGGGCGAAGTCGAGCAGCTCGGCCCGGTGCTCGTCGCGCAGCGTCGGGGAGCCCCAGGCGGCACTCGCCCGGGCCAGCGCTTCCTCGGCGGTCTCGGTGGCGCTGTAGGTCCCGCCCCAGGCGTCGACCGCGATCTCGTCGATCGCGTAGTCGACGATGTTCCAGCGGGCGCGCAGCCGCGAGGTGTCGAGCCAGCGGGTGTCGTCCCAGCCGGAGACGTTCGGCGGCTGGAAGAGCATCTGCCCGGCCTGCTCGCAGAGCCAGGTCCAGGCCTGGGTGTCGATGCCGCGCCCAAGCGAGCGCAGCATGCCGGCGAGCTGCACGACCGGCGGTTTGACCATCGGCGGGCCCTCGTAGAGGTCGGGGCTCATCAGGATCGCCTCGAGCACCGGCCGGATCGCCCACCCCGAGTCGCGGTAGGTCCTCTGCAGGCCGTCGCTGACACCGCCGGAGGGCGGTTGCGGGACGAAGTAGCTCCACAGCTTCTCGACGAAGAAGGAGGGGTGGAGGGGATTCTCGACGCAGAGCCGGCAGGAGTCCTCCCAGCCCCAGTTGCCTTTCTGGCCGAACACCGTCTTCGTCCCGGTGTCGTGGCGTTTGGGGTCGAGGCGGAAGTTGTAGGCGCCGTGCTCGCCCGACCAGTCGTAGCGCCACCCGGTCAGCGCCCGCGCTTGTTCGCGGATGTCGTCCTCGGTGTAGGCGCCGCGGTCGGCGCCGAGGGAGAACAGCTCCATCATCTCCCGGGCGTAGTTCTCGTTGGGCGCCTGCTTGGTGTTTTCGGCGCCGTTCAGCCACTGCAGCATCGCCGGGTCGACAGTGACCGCCTTGAACAGGTCGAGGAAGGAGCCGAAGCAGGCCGAGCGGAAGAGATTCGACTGGTCGATCATCTGCTGCTGTTTGGAGACCCCGGCGTTGGAGGTCGCGAACCAGTCGTGGAAGACGAGCGCCATCCGCTCGACCAGCGGTTGGTCGCTACGCACCATCCGATCGAGGAACCAGAGGTGGTCGTGTCCCCAGGCGTCGGCGGGGGCGATCGGGTTGCCGTCGTCGTCCACCGGCGCCGGTCCGTGCAGCGTCGCACCCCCGCTGGGCCGGGTAAGGGACTGGACCGCGCCGACCAGGCCGAGCGAGGCCAGCTGCTCGGCCTGTCCCGGCAACGCACCGAACCCGGCTCGCTGCAGCAGCCGCGTCGCCTGCGCCGGCCCGAACGGTCCCTGGTAGGCGCCCGCCGGGCGGGGATCGGGGTTGAAAATGGGAGCGGCGGCGGCGGACGACGACGGCGCGCAGCGGTCCGCCGGCCTCGGCCCGGGGCCGCGATGGTGGTGCCGGGGCGGCTTGCGTTTGTGGCGGACGATGTAACTCTGGACCCGCCAGCCGCACTCGCCCTCGGGGACCCAGCGGTAGTGCTTGTCCTTCCAGAGGTGCCAGTGCCTAGGGCGACGACGCCCCGGTTTGGAGCCGCGTTTCGGCCTGGATGCGCTGGGTGTCGCCTGAGGGATCGCCATACCGGGAGGTGGACCTCTCGGGTCCCCAACGGGCCCTGTCGGCGACGACGATCCAAGCTTTAAAAAGCTAAACGGGTCTGGACGTAAGGCCTAGGCGTCCTTCAGCCACGGGGGGCGAATCCCGCTCGCCACAGCCCTTAGGAGAGAGCAACTCGAACCGGAGGCTGCCTTGGGCTGGACCAGTAGGGGCTTCAGCGGACGTCTGACCCTCCATTGCAACGGTGACTGGCGTGCTCGCCGTCGAGCACGGTCCTCTGCTAATATTGTCCGACAGAACAGTCGACCTGCTGTCTCGCACCTCAAGTGGACTCGCTCGGCGACAGCGCATCGGATATCGCGCGAGTTCACGCCATGTCGTCGAGAGCTGCGGTCTGTGTTTCGAGCAGGCCACATCAGCCGAGGCCGATCGGCGGCTCGTCATTCTCGGAGACGACATGAACGGCGTTCCGCTTGAGGTCATGGCAGTCGAGCTCGAAGACGGCGGCCTACTGGTAATCCATGCGATGCCACTGCGTGACCGCTACCGAATGCAATACGAGGAGGCGAGGAAATGGCGAAGGTGAAGGCAACCGCCAAATATCCAAGGGCGAAGTCCGGGAAAGAGATAACTCCCAAGGTCGCCGATGCTCTCGCCGCCGAGGCCGAGCGCGGTTATGACCTCACGAAGGCGAGGCGTCGCCCGGTTGGACGCCCTTCGCTTGCAGGGCGTGGGGTATCGCCACGCATGAGCTTCCGAACTTCACCTGACCTCTATCAGGCGGCCCAGAGGCGAGCCAGAGAGGAAGGACGATCGGTCAGCGATCTTGCCCGGGAGGCGGTGGAGCGCTACATCAGCTCGTAGGCGATTCCGCTTATTGCTCAACGAGCTCGTCTATCCCACGCCTGCCTGAACTGCCGCATCAGCGCCGGGTAGACGATCCAGTATCGGAACGGCTTGATCAGCGCCATGTATCCCCGGCCGAAGGGGCCGCGCGGCTTGACGTAGACGGCCATCTGCCCCTGGTAGCGGCCCTCGCCTCGATCGACCCAGGCGATGTGCGCAACGCCGTGCACGGTCTGGTTCGATACCTCGGCCGCGGCCTCGACGTCGGTGCGGTAGAGGGGAGCGAAGGGCGTGGAGCCGAAGCCCTCGTCCCAGGTCGTGTCGCGCAGGTCGTCCGGCAGCCGCTCGGCAAGCGAGGTTTCGTCGGTTCCGGGAATCGTCAGCTTGTCCCTGTCCGAGTTGCCATCGGCCGGGACGTCGATCCTGCCGAGCCCGAACCACTCGCCGAGGCGATCGCGCAGCTCCCAGAGAAAGCGGGTCGCGCGGGAATCGGAATGGGCGGGGCTGATCGAACCCACCATCTCCAGCAGCGTCGAGAAGTCCTCGGCGCCGCCCTCCACCGGCAGGGCCCAGACATCCTCCAGCGTGAAGTCGGGCACGATCTCGCGAATCCGCCAGGGCTGAGATTCATGCGCCGAGTTCGGTAGCCGTCCGCCGCTCTCGCTCGTTCCGTACGCCATCGTATGGATGCTAGGCACCACGCTTGCATCTGTCAATACGGTGCCGTATAGATACCTCGGTGGCCAAGCTCCGCACCCCACGAGACGCCTGGGTCGAGGCGGCAACGCGCGCTCTCGCGGCGGGGGGCCCGGACGCGGTGCGGGTCGAGGCGCTGGCCAAGGACCTGGGGGTGTCCAAGGGCGGTTTCTACTGGCACTTCGAGGATCGCAGGGCGCTGATCGAGGAGACGCTCGACGCCTGGGAGAGGACCGGGACCGAGAAGGTCATCGCGACCGTCGACAGCGAGTCGGCCGACCCGCGGGACAAGTTGCGCCGCCTCTTCGAGCTGGCGCCTTCGGCCGAGGGGCTGTTTGCCGTGGAGCTGGCATTGCGGGACTGGTCGCGCCGAGACCGTGATGTCGCCAAGCGCCTGCGCCGGGTCGACAAGCGGCGCATGGGGTACCTGGGTTCCCTCTTCCGGCAGCTCTGCACCGACGAGGAGGATGCCGAGGCTCGCGCGATGCTGGCCTACTCGCTGTTCATCGGCAGCTACTTCGTCGCGGCGGAGCAGGGTGATAGGACGCGGGCCCAGGTCCAGCAGCTCGCGATCGACCGCCTCCTCGGCGAGCGCTGGGACTGAGATGCCCCGCCGCCCGGTGCTCCTCTTCGACGGGGACTGCGCCTTCTGCACGACCTGCGCCCGGCTGGTGGAGAAGCGGATCCGGCCGGATGCGGACGTCGTCGCCTGGCAGTTCGCCGACCTCGCCGAGCTGGGCGTGACCGCAGAGCAGGCGACCGATGCGGTGCAGTGGATCGGGGTCGACGGCGCCGTCCGTTCGGGACATGAGGCGATCGCCGCGATGCTCGGCAGCTCCGGTCTGATCTCCCGGCTCGCCGGCCGGCTCCTTCTCCTGCCCGGCATCTCCTGGTTGGCGGCGAAGGTCTACGCACAGGTCGCCGCCAACCGTCACCGCCTGCCCGGAGGCACGCCCGCCTGCAAGCGCTAGACAATCTCCTGGACGGCCCAGCCGTTGCCGTCCGGGTCCGCGAAGAACACGAAGCGGCCCCAGGGAAACTCCTGCACCTCGCTCGCCTCGACTCCGCGTTCCACGAGCTCCTCCCTGGCCGCATCTGCATTCTCGACGACCAGCTGTAGGCCCTCGACGCTCCCGGGCTGCATCTGGTGCCCGCCGCTGGTGAGCGCGATCGAGCAGGCCGAGCCTGGCGGAGTCAGCTGCACGAAGCGCAGCTCGTCGCTCACCTGGTGGTCGTGTTCGGCGAGGAAGCCGACCCGGTCGACGTAGAAGGCCTTGGCCCGATCCACGTCGGAGACCGGCACCTGCACCAGCTCCAGTCGCCACTCCGTCTTCGATGCCGTGTTTCCCGCGTCTGCCATTCGCACTCCCTTCGTCATCCGAGCGTCCTATGATTCTCTCGCCCGGTAAGTTCCTTATCTAACAAGTATCTTAGCAACTAAGAGAGATGCCTGCAAGTCCGAAGCGACAGCTGATCCAGGAGTTGATTGCCGCCTTTCGTACCAGCGGCAACCAGGACAGTGCCTTCGAAAACCTCGCTGCCGATCGGCTCGGGGTCAACCGCACCGATCTGCACTGCCTGAATGCGATCGAGAACGCCGCAGGCCTCACCGCCGGAGAGCTGGCGGCCGAGGTTGGCCTGACCAGCGGCGCGGTGACCGGTGTCATCGACCGGCTCGAGCGCGCGGGCTTCGCCCGCCGCGTTCCCGACTCGGCTGACCGCCGCCGCGTCAAGGTCGAGGTGACCCCGGAGTTCTACGCCCGTGCCGAGCGGATCTGGGGCCCGCTGGCGGCAGAGTGGGAGGCGTCCCTGGCGAGCCGCTTCACCGCCGCCGAGCTGACCCGGATCACCGAGTTCCTGCGGCTTACGAACGAGGTCGGCAAGCGCCACCTCGACCGGTTGGCGGAAGCGAGCCGAAGGTGACGGCTCAGGCCTCGACTCCTCCGCCACCAAGCCCGCGGCTGGCCTGGCTGGGCTCGCCGCTCAACGGGTGCGTGGTCGAAGCTCACCCGTGCAGGCCACGCATCAGGTAGCGGGCGTTGGCGGGCGCGTATCCCTTCCAGTCGTTGTTCAGGTAGACGAACACAGGCCGCCGTGAGCGCCAGGCGGCGATCCGGCGTCGCCAGTCGTCGAGCTCGGCCTCGGAGTAGTTGCCGCCACGACCGCGATGGCCGTAGTGCAGGCGCAGGTAGGCCATCTCGCCCGCCGGCCTGGCATCCGGTAGCGATCGCCGCTTGTCGTCTCCGATCGCAAGCGAGGCGCCGTGCTCCTCCAGCAGTTCCCGCACCGGAGCCGCGAACCAGCTCCGATGGCGGAACTCGAAGCAATGGCTGGCGCGGGGCAGCTCGTCGAGCGCGGAGGCGAGCAGGTCGTCGTCGCGATGGAAGTTCTCCGGCAATTGCCAAAGCACGGGCCCCAGGCGCCGCCCACGCCGCAAGGGCTCGAGCGGCTCCCAGAAACGCGCGACAGCGTCGCCGATCTCGCGCAGCCGCTTCATGTGGGTCAGGTAGCGGCTCGCCTTTACCGTGAAAAGGAAGTCGCCGGGGACCTGCTCGACCCAGGCGCGAACCGTCGACTCCTTCGGCAGCCGGTAGAAGGTCGCGTTGACCTCGACCGTGTCGAAGACCTCGGCGTAGCGCTCCAGCCAGCGCCGCTTCGGCAGGCCATCGGGATAGAGGCCGCCGCGCCAGTCGTCGTAGCTCCAGCCCGAGCAACCGATCCGTACCCGCTGCATCGTCTGGTCCTCCTACCCCATCTGCGGTGGACCAAGCGCGGTGTAGGTGCCAGCCTCGCAGGGTAGTGGTGGCGGCATGGCGATCATCCGGACGGTCGACAAGAAGAAGCTCGAGATCGAGATTGGCGGCGCGATGCTCGCCCGGCACATCGTCTCGTTCGAGGACGACGCCGACGAATGATTCGGGGCTTGAGCCTCGAGGCATTCTGGAATCGACCCATCGCCAGCATCAGGTGAAGGCACGCGACCAACATCGCTTCGGCGTTTCGCAGGCGCTTTCGCTCGGCGTCGAGGAGGAGCTCCTGTTGGTCGACGAGGACGGGGATCTGACCTGCGCCGCCGAGGACGTGCTGGAGAGCGTCGCCGGAACGCCGATCGCCAATCAGGTCTCAGTCGAGATCTTCACCGAACAAATTGAGCTGAAGACGGGGATATGCCGCGACGCGGGCGAGGTGTTCGAGCAGCTGCGCGAGCTGCGCCGGAGCGTCGGTGAGGCCGGCTTCGGACTGCTTGGTTGCGGTCTGCACCCGACCGCTGTGGGGGACCCCGTTCTGATCGCAAAACCCCGCTACGAGGTTGTGCAAAAGGATCTCGGCAGCCTGCTGAAGACGCCGCCTTGCGGTCTGCACGTTCACGTCGGCATGCCCGATCCGGAGGCCGCGGTCAGGCTCGCTAACGCCCTGCGTCTTTATCTGCCGGCGCTGCAGGCCCTGAGTGCCAACTCGCCCTTTCAAGAAGGCGTCGACTCGGGCCATGCCAGCGCTCGCACTCAGGTCGTGCGCAGCTACCCGCGCTTCCAGGTGCCCCGGGCCTTCCGCGACTACGCGGACTTCCTCGAGGTGGCCGACCAGCTCGTTGCCGCAGCCGGAGTCGACGACTACACGTACATCTGGTGGGACGTGCGCCCGCACCCTCGCCTCGGGACGGTTGAGGTGAGGGCGGTGGACGTGCCGACGGAGCCACGCACCTCCGCCGCCTTCGCCGCCTTGATTCAAGCGATTGCCGCCAAGGAGCTCGACCGGCCCACTGACTCCCGCCTGCACCGCGAGGCGCTCGAGGAGTCCTACTTCCAGGCGGCCAGCCACGGCCTTGCGGCGGAAATCGTGTTCGACTCCGATCAGCCGAGTCCGGCCCGCGACGTTGCCGCGCGCGTTCTCCAAGTCGCCCTTCCCTACGCGCGCGAGCTTGGGGTTGAGGAGTCGCTGACCGAGATCGAACGCATCCTGCGCGAGGGCAACGGCGCCGAGGAGCAGCGCCGGACCGAGAGCCAAGTCGGCCTGGGTGGACTGCTGGCGCAGCTGGTCGGGCGCAGCGGTGCCGACATAAGCGAGGAAGATCGAAGCGGGGCACCGAGATGAGGCCAGCGCCGGTTTGGCCGTGCGGCAAGCGGGGGTAGGAGCCGCTCATGCGACTCGGCTACACGCTCTCCAGTGAGGAGTTCGATGCCCCTTCGCTCGTCGCACAGGCGGAGCGTGCCGAGAAGGCGGGGTTTGCCTTCGCCTCTATCTCCGACCATTTCCACCCTTGGGTCGAGGAGCAAGGTGAGAGCCCGTTCGTCTGGGGGACCCTGGGAGCCATCGCTCAGCGGACCGAGCGGATTGAGTTGATGACCGGCGTCACCTGCCCGACGACGCGCATCCACCCGGCGATCGTCGCCCAGGCCTCCGCGACCGCCGCAAGCCTCCTGCCGGGACGATTCTCCCTCGGCGTCGGTACCGGCGAGAACCTGAACGAGCACATCCTCGGCGGCCGCTGGCCCGGAGTCGTCGAGCGCCAGGACCGCCTCGAAGAGGCGATCGAGGTGATCCGTGAGCTCTGGGAGGGCAAGCTGACGAGTCATCGCGGAAAGCACTTCACGGTCGAGAACGCCCGCCTCTACTCGCTGCCCGATGAGCCGCCGCCCCTGCTGGTCGCGGTCGCCGGCGAAAGCTCGGTCGAACTTGCTGCTCGCCTCGGCGACGGACTGGTGGGCACCGCCCCGGTCGCCGAGTCAGTCGAACAGTTCCGCTCCGAAGGCGGCGAGGGCAAGCCGACCTACGGCCAGCTTCACGTCTGCTGGGCGGAGGAGGAGGACGCGGCGAAGAAGTTGGCGCTGAAGCAGTGGCCGAACGGCGCGATCAGCGGCAGCTACTTCCTGGAGCTGCCCTTGCCGGCCCACTTCGAAGAGGCCGCCGAGACCCTCGATGAGGGTGACATCGCCGAAAGCGTCGTCTGCGGGCCCGACCTGGAGCGACACCGGGCGGCGATCGAGGAGTACGTCGATGCCGGCTATGACCATGTCTACGTCCACCAGATCGGATCCGATCAAGAGGGCTTCCTCGAGTTCTACGAACGCGAGGTGCTGCCCGGCTTCAGTTGATCTCCGAACTCGGTGCGCGACCTAAGTCAGTACCACTTGCCGCGCGCGAAGCCGCCGAAGGCGATCAAGCCGATCAGTGCGACGATCAGACCCGCCCAGAAACTCCAGACGAACATCAGGACGATGCCGACGATGACGAGGATTCCGCCCAGCGAGATTCCCATGTGCTCTCCTCTAACCTGACTCGATTGCAGTACTGAGCGAGCTACCCCGAGGATCGCGAGCAAAACGGGTTCAGCTCACGAGGAGTATGAAATTGACCACGACCGCGAGCGGCGTGCCGATCAGCGAGAGGTAGCGGAAGAGTTTGGCGAAGCCGCCGCGATAACGGACGCTCTCCATCAGCGTGAGGCCGACGACGTGTGCCAAGTTCACGAGAGCGATTCCGATCGCGATCAGGATCGCGGCGGCGGCGCGGCCGGTCACTTCACCCTTGTCGACTGCGACCGCACCAGCAAGGATGGCAGCGACGATGGTGCCGAAGATGCCCGCGACCATGCCGGCGAAATCGGCGCGCGAGAGGCCCGGAAGATAGGCGGAGCCGACCTCGTGACCCTCGGCTGGGTCGCGGGTCCCTGGACCGGAGGTCTCGACCCCGACGACATGCTCCTCACCGTCTCGATCGCTGTGCAGAGCGACCACGCGAAGCGGTGGCTCGAGACCGGCTTCGGCCTTTTCCAATAAGCCTTCCTCGAACCAGCGAGCCTGCGCGTGCTCGTGCTCGAAGATCACGATCTCGTCACTGGGCGCCTTCAGCAGGGCGTCTTGGGCCGCCTGGATCGGATCGGGATCGCCCACCTCACCGCTGGCCTCGATCCCGTTGGCGCGGAGCTCTTCGAGCACGCGCCCGAGTCGGGCTTCGGCTTCCCGCTTGGGCTCGTCGATGTCACCCAGCGTGTGTCGGAAAGCACTCGCCTCTACCGCTGGAACCACCACTCGCAGGTCGACCTTCTTGCCTTGATCACGGGAGTCGGGGCGGATCTCGCGCAGCGGCTCGGGGCCGATCGGGTCGCTGGTGACTATCACCAGCACTCGACGTGCCATCGATCCTCGACTCGATTCTGGATTCATGGCCGTCGCCTACCCCTCAGCCAACGGGCGAAAACGCGGTCGGCGGTTCGACAGGTCCTGACATGGGTAGGAGACCAGCGCTTGTTTCTCAACTGAACGAAAGGAGGACGGAAAATGGCCGAGCTGACGGCGCTGGAGGAGAAGCTCGCGGAGGTCTTGGGCCTGGCCCAGGCCGCGCAGGGCGCCACCGAAAAAGTCGAGGGCATGGTCGAGGACGAGGGAATCGTCGACACCCTGCAGCAGATGCGCGATGAGGCCGAGGAGACCGAGCGCCGCTGCACCGAGGTGGCCGACGGTCGCGACGGCAAGAAGACCGCGATCCTCGAAAAAGCACAGGAAACGAAAGGAGAGGCGACCGAGATGATGTCCACCTACCTCGGCGGGGATTCCGACGGGCTCGACGGGTTCGAGTTCCTGACGATGGCCGAGGCCGGCGAGGTGGGGCACTGGGCTGTGCTCGGCAAGCTGAACGACTCCGCACAGGAGAGCGAGATCTCCGACTTGGTCGAGTGGGCGCTACCGATTCAGGAGCGCCACTTCGCCGCCGTGAAGGACGGCTCGCTGAAGCTGGCCGGCGAGAAAGATCCCTACGAAGAGGCCTAGCGAGATTCAGCTCTGATTTGCGGGGCGGCCGCCGGGGTAGCGGCAACGCGTGGGGGAGCTACTCGCCATCTATCTGAACGACCACCTGGCCGGAGCGACCTTGGGGGTCGAGTTGGCACGGCGGCTGCGGGCGAGCAATGAGGACGATCCGGAGTTCGGGCCGGTGCTGGCGGAGGTCTGCGCTGAGATCGAGGCCGACCGCGAGACGCTCAAAGCGGTGATGGATCGGCTCGGGGTGGGTCAGAGCAAGCTCAAGCCGCTCGCCGCCGTCCTCGGTGAGCGATTGGGCCGACTGAAGCTGAATGGGCGGCTGCGGGGCTACTCGCCGCTGAGTCGCCTCGACGAGCTGGAGCTGTTGCAGATCGGCGTCTCCGGCAAGCGCCGGCTGTGGCGGGCGCTCGAGCACACCCACGCCGGCGAGCTACCCGGCTTCGATTTCGGCGCCTTGGCCGAACGGGCAACCGAGCAGCTGAGGCTGCTCGAGGCGCTGCACCTGAAGGCCGCTGACCTGGCTCTGTAGCGCAGGCGCCACGTTTTGCGCCGGCCTCTGAGGGTACTTACGCCAAGAGGCCTAAGGGAGCGGCCCCCCCGCTCACTCCTCGCCGATTCCG
The DNA here is from genome assembly GCA_963716735.1 of uncultured Solirubrobacterales bacterium. Classification (GTDB taxonomy): domain Bacteria; phylum Actinomycetota; class Thermoleophilia; order Solirubrobacterales; family 70-9; genus VRUE01. Next base: position 1,742,091 of record OY970321.1, on the reverse strand, counting down.
AACCCCCAGATCCACGGGAAGGCGAGCAAGAAGATGAAGGTAGTTGTCACTGGCGCGACGGGAAACGTCGGCACCAGCACGGTCCAGGCGCTTAGCGAGAGCCAGGAGGTCGACGAGATCGTCGGGCTGGCTCGGCGCAAGCCCACCTGGGCGCCGCCGAAGACCAGCTGGGTCGAGGCGAACGTCCTCACCGCCGACCTCGGCGCGATCTTCGAGGGCGCCGACGCGGTCATCCACCTGGCTTGGGCGATCCAGCCCTCTCGCGACGCGGTGACGCTGGAGCGGATCAACGTCGAGGGCAGCCGGCGCGTCTTCGAGGCCGTGGCCGAGGCCGGCGTGCCGAAGCTGGTTCATGCCTCTTCGGTCGGCGCCTACTCGCGCGGCCCCAAGGATCGCGAGGTCGATGAGGGCTGGCCCACCGAGGGCACCCAGACCTCGTTCTACTCGCGCCACAAGGTCGCGGTGGAGCGCGAGTTGGACCGCTTCGAAGCCGACAATCCCGAGACGCGAGTCGTGCGGCTTCGCCCCGCGCTGATCTTCAAGGACGAGGCGGCGACCGAGATCCGCCGCCTCTTCGTCGGGCCGTTCCTCCCCAACTTCCTCCTGCGCCGTGGCTTCCTCCCGGCGCTGCCCCGAGTCGAGCGCCTGCGCTTTCAGGCCGTGCATTCCGAGGACGTCGGGCGGGCCTACCTGCGGGCTGTCCTGGCAGACGTGGGCGGGGCCTTCAACATCGCCGCCGAGCCGCCGCTCAGCCCCGAGGAGATGGCCGAGCGGATCGGCGTGCGCAGCTTCCCGGTGCCGGCACGGGTCGTGCGGCGCCTCGCCGACCTGAGCTGGAGGATGCGCCTGCAGCCGACGCCGCCGGGTTGGCTAGACATGGCACTGAACGTGCCGCTGATGTCCTCCGACCGGGCACGCGAGGAGCTTGGCTGGGAGCCCCGCCACAGTGGGGTGGAGGCGCTGGAAGAGCTGCTGGAGGGCCTGCGCGGGGGTCACGGCGCCAAGACCCCGCCGCTCGAAGCCGACAGCGTCGGCGCCCGGCTCGACGACCTGAAGACCGGCGTCGGCGCCCGCCAGTGGGGTCGCGACCGCGACGAGCAGATCGTCAAGTACCTGGCCGACGTGCACTCGATCGAGCTGCAGGCGTTGGCGCAGCTTCGCGCCGCGCCGAAGATCGCCGGGGACGAGCGCCTCTGTCAGGCATTCGAACAGCATCTGGTCGAGACCGAAGATCAGGAGCGGCGCGTGCGCGAGCGCCTGGAAGCGCTGGGCGGCGAGCCCTCGAAGCTGAAGGACGCGGCCGGAGCAGCCGGCGGCTGGGGGATGGTCGCCTTTGCGGCCTCGCAGCCCGACACGCCGGGGAAGCTGACGATGCACGCCTACTCCTACGAGCACATGGAGCTCGCCGCCTACGAATTGCTGAAGCGGCTGGCCGAGCGCGCCGGGGATGAGGAGACGGCGCGGATGGCGGCTGACATCGCCGCTGAGGAGGGCCGGATGGCCGAGCGCCTGGAGCAGTCCTTCGACAACGCGGTCGAGGCCTCCCTGGAGGCGGTCGATCCGGACCAGCTCGACTCCGTGCTGCTGGCCTACCTGCGTGACGCGCATGCCCTCGAGGGGCAGGCCGAGAAGCTGCTGGAGGCCGGCGCCGAGCGGGTTGACGATGAGCACCTCGAGGCGGCCTTCCGCGACCACCTCGATGAGACCCGGCGCCACCGAGAGCGGATCGCGGGCCTGCTGGAGGAGCGCGGCGCCAGGCCCTCTCTGGTCAAGGACGCGATGCTGAAGACCGGCGGGCTCAACCTCTCGGCCTTCTTCGGTGCCCAGCCGGATTCGACCACCAAGCTTGCCGGTTTCGCGTTCGCCTTCGAGCATCTGGAGGTCGCCGCGTACGAACTTCTGCAACGGGTTGCCGCCCGGGCCGGAGACGAGGGAGTGGTTGCGGTGGCGGCGGAGATCCTCGCCGAGGAGCGCCGGGCGGCCGAGCGGGTCGCCGAGAGCTGGAACCGCCCCGACGTGCCGCTCGGGATGGCTTCGTGAAGAAGCGAAAAGACGAGGAGGGAGACCGATGAAGGCACTGACTTTCCACGGCAAGCGCGACGTCCGGGTCGACGAGGTCCCCGATCCGGAGATCGAGCAGCCGACCGACGCGATCGTCCGCATCACCTCGACCGCGATCTGCGGCTCGGACCTGCACCTCTACGAGGTCCTGGGAATGTTCATCGAAGAGGGCGACATCCTCGGCCACGAGCCGATGGGAATCGTCGAGGAGGTCGGCGCGGAGGTTAGTCACATCAAAGCCGGCGACCGCGTGGTGATCCCCTTCAACATCTCCTGCGGGGACTGCTGGATGTGCAAGGAAAAGCTCTTCGCCCAGTGCGAGACCACCCAGAACCGCGAGCAGGAAAAGGGCGCCTCGCTCTTCGGTTACACCAAGCTCTACGGCGAGGTGCCAGGCGGCCAGGCGGAGTACCTGCGCGTGCCCCAGGCCCACTTCGGCCCGATCAAGGTGCCCGAGAACGGCGCGCCCGACGAGCGCTACCTCTTCCTCTCCGACGTCCTGCCAACCGCCTGGCAGGCGGTCGAGTACGCGGCGATCCCGAAAGGGGGGCAGCGTCGCGGTCTTCGGGCTTGGGCCGATCGGGCAGATGTGCACCCGGATCGCACGCCACAAGGGCGCCGAGACGGTGATCGGCATCGACTCGGTGCCCGAGCGACTGGAGATGGCCCGTCGCCACGGCATTGAGGCGATCGACTCCTCCGAGCACGAGGACGTGCCGGCGATCATCAGGGAGATGACCGGCGGCCGTGGTCCCGACGGGGTGATCGACGCGGTCGGCATGGAGGCCCACGGCGCCCACGTCGCCGAGCTCGCCCAAAAGGCGACCGGCCTTCTGCCCGACGCGCTCGCGGCCAAGGCGACCGAAAAGGCCGCGGTCGACCGCCTATCGGCGCTGCTCGAGGCGATCGACACGGTGCGCCGCGGCGGCACGATCTCGATCTCCGGCGTCTACGGCGGTCAGCTCGACCCGCTGCCGATGATGCAGCTCTTCGACAAGGGCGTGCAGATCCGCATGGGCCAGGCTCACGTGCGCCGGTGGACCGACGAGATCCTGCCCCTGCTCGAAGGCGACGAGGACCCGCTCGGAGTCGGCGACCTCACCACCCACCAGCTGCCGCTGGAGCAGGCGCCCGAGGCCTACTCGATGTTCCAGAAAAAGGAAGACGGGGCGATCAAGGTCGTCCTCAAGCCCTGAGCAGGAGGAGATCGCGATGGCAAAAAACCACGGTTCGAGCGTCAAGAACGACAAGCAGTACGAAGGGCTGCGCAAGAAGGGGATGAGCAAGCAGCGCGCCGCCTCGATCGCCAACTCTTCGGACTCGTCCAAGAAGGGTGGGGAAAAGAGTGGAAAGGGCAAGGGCGGCAGCAAGTCCCAAAAGCGCGCGGCCGGCCGCGAGGGCGGAAAGAAGTCGAGCTAGCCATGAAGGCGCTGCTGATCAACTGCACCCTGAAGGCGAGCCCTGAGAAGTCGAACACCGAGGCGCTCGCCGAGGTCGTTGCCGACGCACTGCGTGAGGAGGATGTCGAGGTGGCATCGGTGCGGGCGGTCGACCACTCGATTCCGCCCGGCGTCGAATCGGAGATGGGCGAGGGCGACGAGTGGCCCGGGATCCGCGCCCAGATCCTCGACTCGGAGATCCTCATCTTCGCCACGCCGACCTGGCTTGGCAGGCCCTCCAGCATCGCCCAGCGGGTCCTGGAGCGGATGGACGCGATGATCGCCGAGACCGACGACGACGAACGCCCCGTCGCCTACAACCACGTCGCCGGGGTCGTCGTCACCGGCAACGAGGACGGCGCCCATCACGTCATCTCCGAGGTGTCCGGGGCGCTCACCGACATCGGCTTCACGATCCCCGGTCAGGCGTGGACCTACTGGAACAAGGGACCCGGGCCGGGCGAGGACTACTCGGAAACCGAGGAGGGCCACGAGTGGTCGCACTCCACCGGCAGGGCCGCGGCGGCGAACCTGCTCGCGGTCGCCCGAGCGCTCGAAGCCCAGCCGATACCGGCGCCGCCCTCCGGATGAGCGGACCTGAGTCTCGCCCGCGCGGGCGACTCAGGCGCTCGAACTGCTCGGGGCCGGGCATCGGCCGCAGGCGGCGCGGCGCGGGCTTCAGCTATCTCGACCCCGAAGGGGGGCGCGTCCGCGACGAGGACACCCTCGAGCGGATTCGGGCGCTGGCGATCCCGCCGGCCTGGCGGGACGTCTGGATCTGCAGCGATCCCTACGGCCACATCCAGGCGACCGGTCTCGACGAAGCCGGACGCAAGCAGTACCTCTACCACGAGCGCTGGCAGCTCAGGGCGGCGCAGCGCAAGTTCGAGTCGATGCGCGAGTTCGCCGCGGTCCTCCCGAAGCTGCGCCGCGTCGTAAAGAAGGACCTCACGCACGAGGGGGTGCCGCGCGAGCGCGCCCTGGCCTGCGCGGTGCGTTTGCTCGATCTCGGCTTCTTCCGGATCGGCGGCGAGGAGTACGCCGAGACCAACGAGAGCTACGGGGTCGCAACTGTCCTCCGCGAGCACGTCTCGATCGAGGACGGGGAGGTCGTCTTCGACTTCCCGGCGAAGAGCGGCCAGCGCCGCGTCCAGTCGATCCGCGACGCGGAGGTCAAGGCGGCGATCGAAGCGATGCGCCGTCGTCGCAGCGGTCCCGACGACCTCCTCGTCTTCCGCGAGGACGGGGCCTGGCGCGACGTCCGCTCCGAGGACGTCAACGCCTACCTGCAGGCGAAGGCCGGTGAGGACATCTCGGCCAAGGATTTCCGCACCTGGCACGGGACCGTGCTCGCCGCGGTCGAGCTGGCGCGGGAGGGACCGCCTCGCTCGAAGGGCGCGGCGGAGCGCGCGATCCGCGCCGCGGTCAAGCGCGTCGCCGAGCGCCTTGGCAACACCCCGGCGGTCTGCCGCAGCTCTTACATCGACCCCAGGGTGCTGGATCGGTTCCGCGACGGCAAGACGATCGAGCTGCCGAATCTCGTCCCTGAAGGGACCGTCACCCCACGCCAGCAGTCCCGCGTCGAGCGTCGGGTCTTGGAGTTGATCGAGTAGCCGTCGCCGGCGCCCACGGCCGTCGACGCGGTTGCTCGAGGCGCCCCTAGGCGGACGCGAAGCTCATCCGGAACCAGATTCCCCTCCCGGAATCGTTTGCTCCCCACTCCTCGACCAGGCCTTCAAGTATCTGCAGAACGAGTGTGCCCTCTCGCCGGCCGATCGCGCGGACTCCGGCTCCGTCGTCGTTGACTGAGCCCTCAAGCCCTTTGTCATTGAGGTCCAAGGACACCTCAATCGGCTTGCGAGCGCCATTGGCGACGCTCATCCCAACCAGCTCACTGATCACCGTTGTGGCATCTGAGAGGGTGTGCCGGTCGATGCAGTCTGCCAGCGAAGAGAGCTCTCGTCGCGCCTGGCTCGGTGCCTCGATGGTTGGGAAGACCCGCAGACGCATACCCCCTGATACCCGATTTTCGGGATCGCGAGTCAGGCGTTTTTCTCGCCCCAGATCCCTCCCTGATGATGCTCGCCCCCGGTGCTCGGAGCGCGGCGGTCAGGTGGTCTTCTGTTCCTTGGGCTCGCTGCGTGGCTCGAGCTGGATCTCCCGCTCCGCCCTCGGCCTTCCCTCTTCGATCTCGAGGCTGCGCTCGCGCTCGGCGTTGAGCTGGTGGCCGAAGAGGATCGCCAGGTTGGTGATCCAGAACCAGACCAGCAGGGCGACGAGGCCGCCGAGCGTGCCGTAGGTCTTGTCGTAGGAGCCGAAGTTGGCAACGTAGAAGGCGAAGGCGGCCGAGGCGATCGCCCAGACGACGATCGCCACCAGGCTCCCTGGCGTAACCCATTTGAAGCCGCGCAGCTTCACGTTCGGCGATGCGTAGTAGAGGAGCGCGACCATGAAGAAGAAGATCGCCACCATCGCCGGCCACTTGGCGATGTTCCAGACGCTGACCGCGGTGTCGCCCAGCCCGATCGGCCCGGCCACCGCCTCCACCACCGGCCCGGTCATGACCAGAGCCAGCGCCAGGATCGCCATCAGAATGACCATCACCAGCGTCACGGCGAGCTGCAGCGGGCGCAGCTTCCAGAACGGCCGCCCCTCGGGCGTCTCGTAGATGACGTTCGAGGCGCGCATGAACGCACCGACGTAGGCCGAGGCGGACCAGAGCGCTACCGCCAAGCCCGAGATGAAGGCAAAGCCTGCGGCGCTCCGGTTGGAGGCGATCGATTCGATCGGCCCAGAGAAGGTCTCTGCCGCCGATGCGGGCCCGATTTCAGTGACGATTTCGGTCAGGCTGTCGGTCGTGCTTTTCGGGTCCCCGATCAGGCCGATCAGGGAAACCATCGCGATCAGGGCGGGGAAGAGGGCGAGCAGGCCGTAATAGGTGAGGGCGGCGGCCCAATCGGTGAGGTTGTCCTCCATGAACTCGGTCGCGGTGCGCTTCAGCGTGGCGAAGATGCCTGAATCGGCGTCCGCGCCCTCTGGCCGGTAGTCGTGGCGCACGCCATCCTCTCGGCGCGCGCCGCGATCGTCGGGCCTTGCCTCCCTGGCAGGTTTTGCGGACCTCGAACCGTCGGTCATCGCGAAAACAGCCTCCCGAGCAGGAAACCGGCGACAAAGGTGCCGGCGAGCGCCATGGGCGGGTTCTCCTGCGCGATCCCCTTGAGCTCCTGGGCCTTCGCTTGGGCCTGCTTTTTCACGTCGGTCTTCTCGGTCATCGCGGCTACGGTCTCGCCCAGCTCCTCACGGGTCTGCTCGATGTCCTCGCGAATCTCCTCCGGTTCGCGCGACTCTTCGGCGCCCGTCGCCGTCGAAGATTTCCCTTTCTCTGAAGCGCTCATGCTCTTCCCTCCTTGGCCTTTTCCTTGGTCGACTCGACGTCTTCCTTGATGCTTTCGGCGGTCTGCTCGGGTACGGGCGGCGTCGCGGCCTGAACTTTGGAGCGGCCGACGAGCGCCAACGCCCCGGCGAGCATCAGATAGACGACCGCCACGATCAGGGCGGCGAGCCAACCCTCGAGCGCGGTCGCAAGTCCAAGGATCGCCGCCGCGGTCGCGGCGCCCAATGCAAAAAGGGCGATCAGCCCAGCGGCGCTGAAGGCGCCGGCGCCGATCCCGAGCCGCTTGCCCTTGACGGCCATCTCGGCCTTGGCGAGCTCGATCTCCTTCTGGGCAAGCCTGGTCGTCTGCTCGGTCAGCTGCTGCATGAGCTCTGAGACCGAGCGCTCCTCGGCCTCGGAAGGGACGCCCGTCCTCCGGGTGAAGCTCGTGTCGGTTTGAGCCATTCGATGCTCCTTGTCGCGGGGTTCGACTGCTAGACCCTTGGTCACTGGATCCTCTGCCCACCTTGACGAGATCGAATCGACCAAGTCACCCAAGTTGATTCAAATGGCACACTCATCAAGAACAGGCTGTTCCACTTCATTCCCTTTACGGCTGCGATGAGCATCGAAAGTGCTCCTAGCTCGCCAAGGAACGGAAGGATGGGTCCGATGGCAAGACAGGCGCAAGCAAGCAAGCAAACGGATCTGCGTCGAGCTGACGCCTTGCGCAACGACGAGCGCATCCTGGAGGCAGCGAAGCGGCTGCTCGAGCAGTCGCCGTCCGCAACCCTGTCCGACATCGCCTCCGCGGCGGGGGTCTCGCGTTCAACTCTCTACCGGCGCTTCGCGGACCGCGATCAGCTCATCGCGAAGCTCGATGCTCGGCCCGAGGATGGAGCCGTTCGGCGAGTGGGGGGAAGGGACGGAACCCTCCCCACCGGCCACCTCGGTCGAGAGCGCCCCCTTGCACTCGATGCGATCCACGTCTTCGACGTCGTGCCGCCCGCTTTGCTGCCCGAGCAGCTCGTCGCCGAGGCGCAGCGCATCGCCGAGGTGCCGGTTGCTCTCTATGTCTTGGACATCGACGGCAGTCACCTCCTCCATATGGCGGGGTCAACGCGGCTGGGCGAGGAGTTGGAGGCTCCGTTCGCGATCGGTCCGGAGCTCGATGCGGACGGCATTGCCATCCTCCGCCACGAGCTCGCCGAGTTTCGGGGAGTGGAGTTGTTTGCGCTGTGGCTTCGCGGCCGTGCGATCGGCGCGCTGATCGCATTCGGCCATCCGCGCGAGCCGCTGACCGAGTTGGCGCGTCAGGCGGCAGCGGCGGTGACCCTCGCCGATCGCTATACCGACGTATTCGCCGGCGCCCAGAGGGGAAAGCAGCCGAAGGCAGCCGCGGAGATCCAGCAGAGCCTGCTGCCGCCCCGTATCTCCCGCGTAACCGGCGCGGAAGTCGCCGGAAACGTCCTCCCGACGTATGAGGTGGCCGGCGACTGGTTCGACGTCGTGGAGAATGCCGACGGGATCTGGGTAACGCTCGCCGATGGACTGGGCGAAAGCACGCGTGCCGCCGCCAGTAGCGCCGTCGCTCTTGGTGCCCTGCGGGCGAGCAGGCGCAGCGGGGCCACGATCGGCGAGGCGCTGATGGTCATCCATCAGACGCTTCGCGAGATGCCGGGGCCACGGGCCGAGATGGCGGTGATCGTCGCTCACTGGGATCCGACCACGCATGAGTTGGAGATCGCCAACTGCGCTCACGTCGCGCCACTGATTCTGCGTGAGGACGGGGCAACCGAGCCCCTGCGGATGCCCTCGGCTCACGGGCTCGGAGGCCGCGCCACCCCCAAGCCAAGCGAGCACTCAGACACTCTCTATGCCGGCGATCGTTTGCTGATGGTTTCCGACGGCGTAGTAGAGGAGGGCGAGGGGCAGGCCGGCCTGGGTATGGAGGGCGTCGCCGGCGCCGCCCTCCGCTCTCCGCGTGGGTCGGCGGCCGACACCGTGCGCGAGGTGCATCGTGCGGTAGTCGCCAGGCGTGGGGGAGAGCTCTCCGACGATGCGACCGCGGTTTGCCTGTCGATCGGCTAGTCAGAGGTGAACTCGTGATGCGTTGGTTGACCCACAGCGGGTAGAGGGGGAAACGTCCACCAACACCTAGAGGAGGTCACCGATGGCAGCTGAGGAGACCGGCGAGGTCACCGGCACCAAGGACAAGGACTACAACGTCATCTGGTTCACCGAGCAGTGCCTCAGCAACGTGCTGCGGCTCGAGACCTACATCGAGGACGCCGATCGCGATGGAGACTCCGAGTTGGCCGAATTCTTCCGGCGCGCGCAGGAGACGAGCCGCAAGGGGGCTGAGCAGGGCAAGAACCTTCTCCGCGGCAGACTCGCTTCTTAGCGAGCCCACCGCGGACAGGGGGCCTGCAATCAGAGCGCAACACCGGCGCCCCGCTAAAGCCAAACGTGCTCGAAAACCAGCCCGGTCTTCCCTTAGCTGAGCAAGCCCATGGATGGCCGGGGCGCGCGTCGCCGCTCGGTCGGACTGCCCGGGTTGAAGATTTGGAAGTCACCCTCGATTTCGTGCAAAGGAAGGTGACTGTGACCGAAGACGACGGCGTCGGCGACCAGGCAGATTCTGATGGTCGCGAGCGCCGGCGAGGAAGTGACCCTTTCTCGGCGCGTGTTTTCCGGAGGGCCCCGCAGGGAAGCTGATCCAAGATGAACAGGGTTGCGGAAAAGCAGCTGGACTCAGGCGCGGCACTGCCCTCAGCGGGGCCGATCTGTGACCTGGTCGTGGGGATGCTCTCGGCTCCGCGGGAGGACGCGCCTCTCTCCGCCGAGCCCGCGGAGGAGGCAGCGCGGCTTGCCGTCCTCGTTGAAGACCCTCTCGGCGACGACGATCTGCAGCTCGCGCTCTACCTTTGCTTCGAGCTCCACTACCGCTCCTTCCCGAACGTCGACCCCGCTTGGGAGTGGGACCCGACCCTCTTGGCGGTGCGGGCGGCGCTCGAGGAGGTTTTCTTCGATGCGCTCGAGGCGGAGGTGGTCCCCGGTGAGCCGGTCGATCCGACCAAGATCGGCGATCTGCTCTTTCGCCTCGAGTCCGAAGATAGTGGCGTCTCGCTTTCTCGCCATCTCGAGGTCGAGGCTGGAATCGATGAATTTCGCGAGTTCGTCGTCCACCGCTCCTTCTACCAGCTGAAGGAGTCCGACCCCCACAGCTGGGCGATCCCGCGCCTCGATGGGCCCGCGAAGACGGCGCTGCTTGAGGTGCAGGCCGACGAGTACGGCGGCGGCCGGCCGGAGCGCATGCATTCGCGGCTCTTCGCGAAGACGATGCGGGCGCTCGGTCTCGACGACCGCGAGAATGCCTATCTATCGCACGCGCCCGGCGAGACGCTGGCGACCGTCAACCTGATGTCGGCGACGGGCCTGCGCCGCAGCCGGCGCGGCGCGATCGTCGGCCACCTGGCGATGTTCGAGATGACGTCCGCCCTGCCCAATCGCCGTTACGGCAACGCCCTGCGGCGCCTCGGCTTCGGCGTCGAGGCGACCGACTTCTACGACGAGCACGTCGAGGCCGACGCGGTGCATGAGAACATCGCCGCCTACGACTTGGCGGGGGGACTGGCACGCCAGGAACCGGAGTTGGCCGCTGACATCCTCTTCGGTGCGCGGGCGCTTCTCTTCCTCGAAGATCGCCTGGGTAGGCGCTTGCTCGATGCGTGGGGGGAAGGCCAGACTTCGCTGCGTCGAGGGCTGGTCAGCGCTGGGACCTGACCGCCATGAGCGAAGTCGCCCCCAGCGTTTCCTATGTCCTGCCGCTGCGCTGGGCCGAGCCGGGCCCGATCGAGGAGTTGAGCGCCTACCTGGGCTCGATCGCCGAGGTGGCCGACGAAGTCTTGGTCATCGACGGCTCGCCTGCGCCCGTCTTCGCGGAACATGCCGCGGCTCTGCGCGGTGTTGCCCGCCATCTGGCCCCGCACCCCGATCTCGACTTCCAGATGGGCAAGGTGAACGGCGTTCTCACCGGGGTGCGCGAGTGCTCTGGCGAGCTGATCGTGTTGGCTGACGACGACGTGCGGTATGACCCTTCGACGCTACGCCACACGGTGGAGCTGCTCGGGGAGGCTGATCTCGTGCGGCCGCAGAACTACTTCGACGAGATGCCCTGGCACGCTCGCTGGGACACCGCCCGCTCGCTGCTGAACCGGGTCTTCACCGGCGACCCGACCTTCCCGGTCGGTGACTTTCCAGGCACGCTGGCCGTTCGCCGCGGCGCCATCCTCGCTACTGGCGGCTATGACGGCGACGCTCTCTTCGAGAACTTGGAGTTGATGCGGACGATCCGCGCTGCCGGCGGAAAGGTGGCGACGCCGCTCGATCTCTACGTGCCGAGGCGGCCACCGAGCGCAGCCCACTTCCGCTCGCAGCGGGTCCGCCAGGCCTATGACGACTTCGCGATCCCGGCTCGCATCGGCGCCTTCCTCGCGTTGGCTCCCATGGCAGCTCATTCCCTGCGACGAGGCCGCCCCCATCGCCTGGTTATCGGTGCGCTTGCGTCGATGGTCGTCGCGGAGATCGGTCGCCGGAGGGCGGGGGGAGCAACGCGGTTCCCCCTCAGCGGCTCGCTGTTGGCGCCCGCCTGGGTGGCGGAGCGCTCGCTCTGCTCCTGGCTCGCCCTGGGGGCGAAGCTACGAGGCGGAGTCCTCTACGGAGGTCGCCGTCTCCGTCATTCGGCGACCCCGCTGCGCCGGCTGCGCCGCCGCCACTCCGGGATCCTCGGCGGCCAAGGCGAGCCCGCTATCCGCCCGGAACCCGACCGCCTTGTGAGTGCCATCGCAAAAGGGGCGGATCCGTGAGCGCCCGCAGCGGCAGAGGGCCACCACGCGGCGCTCGACCTCGATCTCGTTCCCGTCCTGGTCGACCATCACAAAGGGGCCGCGGATGAGATACGGCCCGTTGCGATAGGGAGTGATCTTCGTCGGGGAGTCCGCCATCTTCAGAGGTCCTTCTCTACCCAGCCGCCGAGTTCGCCTAACTCGGCGGCTGGGTAGAAGCAACCGCAGATGGCACGGGAATCCGAGCAGAGCCCCCGGGGCCGCAGGCACGACCGGCATCGGACCGGGTCCGCTGGGACCGCTCTGATCGTGGTGGACGGCAACCGCGATCGTCCTCCCGCTCCTTGCCGCCACGGCGTCGGCCGCGAGGAAAGTGATGCGGCTCTTGGGCATGCGGGTGATGCTATTCGCAGTACCTTCAGCTCGATGCGGATCGCCACCTGGAACGTGAACTCGGTGAAGCAGCGGCTGCCGCGATTGCTCCCCTGGCTGGACGAGCGGAATCCGGACGTGGTCTGCCTGCAGGAGACGAAGCTCGCCGACGGCGATCTGCTCGATCTGCTCGGGGACGAGCTGGCGAACCGCGGCTACGAGGTCGCCGTGCACGGCGAGGCGAGCTGGAACGGCGTGGCGATCTTCTCGCGCGTCGGCCTGGAGGACGTCGTCCCGGGCCTCGCCGGCGCCCCCGGCTTTCCGCACCCCGAGGCGCGGGCGCTGTCGGCCACCTGCGGCGGCATCCGCGTGCACTCGGTCTATGTGCCGAACGGGCGCGAGCCGGGCTCGGAGCACTACGAGTACAAGCTCGCCTGGCTGGCCGCGCTGCGCGACGCGGTGGCCGCGGAGCCCGAGGCGGCGGTCGTCTGCGGTGACGTCAACATCGCCCCAGCCGACGAGGACGTCTTCGACCCGGAGGCCTATGCGGGGCAGACGCACGTGACGCCGCCCGAGCGCGCCGCGCTGGGGGAGCTCCAGGCGCTGGGGCTGCGGGACGTCGTCCGCGACCGCTGGCCGGACGAGCGAGTCTTCACCTACTGGGACTACCGGGCCGGGATGTTCCACCGGGACCTGGGGATGCGGATCGACCTGATCCTCGCCGGCGCACCGGTCGCCGCCCGGGTCCGCGCGGCCTGGGTCGACCGGCAGGCGCGCAAAGGCAAAGGCCCGAGCGACACGCCCCTGTGATCGTCGACCTCGACGAGGCCCCCAACGGGGACATCGGCCCCGTCGTGCCGCCGTCATCGGCGCCGGTCACGAAGCGGGGAGCGGCCAAGCTGCCGCAGTCGCCTTAGCGTCGTACTGTTGACGCAAATATTGCGAAGTCACCCACCGTTGGCCGAGGGGTTCACCCGACTGCCGCTGCTAGCATCGAAATATGAGCCGCGCCGTGGAGGTTTCCGATCCAAAGCTGGCAGATCTCCTGCAGCGGGAGGACGAACGACAAGCGCAGTCACTGTGTCTGATCCCCTCGGAGAACTACTGTTCCGCAGCGGTTTTGGAGGCCAACGGAACCGTCCTCGTCAACAAGTACTCCGAGGGATATCCCGGGCGGCGCTATTACGAGGGGAACGAGGTGATCGACGAGGTCGAGCGTCTCGCTATTTCGCGCGCGAAAGAGCTCTTCGGTGCTGAGCATGTGAACGTGCAGCCCTACTCGGGATCGCCGGCGAACCTGGCGATCTACCTCGCGTTCCTCGAGCCTGGCGACACCGTCATGGGCCTCTCGCTCCCCGCCGGTGGTCACCTCACCCACGGCTGGTCCGTTTCGGCGACGGGTATCTGGTTCAACGCGGTGCACTACGGCGTCGACCGCGAGACCGGCCGAGTGGACATGGACGCGGTGCGCGACCTCGCGCTTTCCAGCCGCCCGAAGATCCTGTTCTGCGGCGGCACCGCGGTTCCCCGCACGATCGACTTCGCCGGCTTCGCTGAGATAGCGGGCGAGGTCGGTGCCCTGATGGTCGCTGACGTGTCTCACATCGCGGGCTTGATCGCAGGTGGCGCGCATCCCTCGCCCATCCCCCACGCGGATGTGGTGATGACGACTACCCACAAGACCCTTCGCGGTCCTCGGGGGGCGTTGCTGATGTGTCGTGAGGAGCACGCGAAAGCGATCGACCGCGCTGTATTCCCCGGGCTCCAGGGAGGACCTCACCAGCACCAGACCGCGGCGATCGCTGCGACCCTGGGAGAGGCGCTGGCCCCGGAGTTCAGCACCTATGCGCACGGCATCGTCGCCAATTCGAAGGCGCTCGCCGAGGCGCTGATCGACCGCGGGTTCGACCTCGTCTCGGGCGGCACCGACAACCACCTGATCTTGCTGGACGTGACCACGAAGGGGCTGAGCGGGAAGCAGGCGGCCACCGCGCTCGCCCGAGCGGGGATCGTCACCAACGCGAACGCGATCCCCTTCGATCCCCGCAAGCCCTTCGACCCGTCAGGGGTCAGGATCGGCACCCCCGCGGTGACGACCCGCGGTCTCCAAGAGGACCATATGGTGCAGGTCGCGGAGTGGATGAACGAGGTCGTCGCCTCCGCTGACGACGACACGGTCGCGGACAGGGTCCGGGCAGAAGTCCACGAGTTGATGGAGCGCTTCCCGGCGCCCGGCTGCCGCACGCTCAGCCGCGAAGCCGTTTAGCCCTACCCGCCCCAGGGCGTTAGCGCGCCGCTGGGGCCACTTATGTTTGGGTCGCTGACCGCGATACGGCGGGATCGCCGGGGATTCCGAAACACAGAAGGCCCCGACTAGCAGTGCCTTCCTGAAGTGGAGCTAGGCGGATTCGAACCGCCGACCTCCTGGGTGCGATCCAACGAGGCTACTAACTGAGACACGGCTTCAGAAATCCGCGATTAGCAGGCAATTAGTTGCAGTCTGCGAGTGTCTTCCGTCGCGGTGTTCCTGTCGCGGATACGCAGGGATATGCGGCGATATGCAGGGAGTCGGGCACTCCTGGCGAGAAGTGCCCGAAATCGGCGCAAGGCGGTTGGAAACGTGTTGCCTCGCTTCCCAGGGAAGCTTTGCTTCGCCCTGGTTTCCCGAGAAAACGACTACACTTTTAGTTGCGTTGCCGACGCACAGAGATCTCCCATTGTTCCGAGACAGGACTAGGATCGCCTCTTAACGTCGTCGGAAGGGGGAGTGATGGAGGCAGGAGAGGTCCAGGCGTCGACGCCCGCGGAGGAAAGCGTTCCGATCTTTGGGGCTCGCAAGCGCGCTAGAGAGTTGATGGTTGAAGTTGGGCATCTACGCGAGCAACTGGAGCGGCTCGGTGCTCTCTCCATAGCCGAACTGGAGCAGATGCGAGACGGCCTTCGGCAAGAGGTCGAGGAGCAGCGCACGCAGCTGACGACTGAGCGCGAGGAGGCGGCGGCCGAGATTGCTCGGCAGGCGCACGAGGCACAGGAGGTGCTTCAAGGAGAACTTGCGTCGCTTAATAAGGAGAAGTCGGAGCTTGACGGGCGGCTGAGCGAGCTCCGCGAGCAGGTGGTGGTGACGGAGGAGACTGCCCTTCTGCAGGAGGTAGGCGTCTACGAGTACCGCCACCCCCTCAGCGACGCCGTCGCGTATCAACAAGCGCTTAAGGCTCTGCAGACCGAAGCCAAAGCGATGACCCGCAAGGATGGCGGCGCTGTCTACGGCGCAACCAACTGGCAGGTGAATGGGTCCCTGCCCCAGGGTCGAAGAATGGTCCGCGACTTCTCGAAGCTGATGCTTCGCGCCTACAACGCGGAGGCCGACAACCTCGTCCGCGGGCTCAAGCCCTACAAACTCCCCAAGGCGATCGAGCGGCTGGACAAAGTCGTCTCGACGATTGCTCGGCTGGGCCAGACGATGGACATCCATATCTCCACCTCGTACCACCGGCTTCGCATCAAGGAGCTGGAGTTGACCGCCGACTATCGGCAAAAGCAGGCCGAAGAGAAGGACCGGGAGCGGGAAGAGAAGGAGCGGCTCCGTGAAGAGCGCGCGGCCCAGAAGGAAATGGAGCGTGAGAAGGCCCGCCTTGAGAAGGAGCGCCAGCACTACCTCAACGTCCTCGAGGTGCTGCGGGCGAAGGGCGACCAGGCGGCGATCGTCCGCCATGAGGCCGAGCTCGAGAACATCAACCGGGCGATAACTGACGTCGACTACCGGGCGGCGAACATCCGAGCGGGTTTCGTCTATGTCATCTCGAACATCGGCTCTTTTGGAGAGGGCATTGTCAAGATCGGCTTGACCAGGCGCCTCGACCCGAAGGACCGGATTCGTGAGCTGGGCGATGCCTCGGTTCCCTTCCGCTTCGACGAGCACGCACTGCTCTTCTCGGAGGATGCGGTTGGAATCGAGCTGGCCCTTCACGAGCGCCTCGCGGATCGCCGGGTAAATCGCGTAAACACGCGCCGCGAGTACTTCTACGCGACGCCCCAGGAGGTCAAGGCTCACCTCCTGGATGTCGCCGGCGAGCTGCTCTCGTACGAGGACACCCCAGAGGCATTGGAATACCGTCAGAGTCTGAACCTCGCCTCGAACGAGGCGACGCCGACGGCCGGTACGGGATAGAGGCGAGCGTCCGTGCCCCCACAAAACCCTGTGTCAGCGTCCGCTGGCGGAAAATCTAACCGCCTGCCGAGAGATGAGCTACCACTGGCACTCAGGGCGCAGGCTGGGCGAGGACTTTGTCGCCTACCCCCTCCAGGAGCCTGTAGCGGGAGCGCAAGCCCCTTGCTCCCTCCTGTGGCCCGTAGTTGCCGTCGAAGACGAGTTGGACCGGCGCGGGATTTCCCTTTTCGCGCTCCCACCTAGCCGCAGTGCGACCGGAATTGCGGTGATAGCTCTTGACGCTCTCGTAGTCGACGCTTAGGTGGCCGGCTATGTCCTCCAAAGAAAATCCCGGCCCAAGGGTGTCTTCAATGCCTGCTGCGGCTCGGTAGAGCTTGCGGCCGCTGGGGCTCAGGTAGTCCGTCCAATACTCCTCGACGGGGTCGCGGCTCGACTCAGGCGAGACTTCGATGCCGGTCTCGCTGCTCAACGAGACCGTAGTTCCCTCGGGCAGGTCTAGCGTGATGATCAGTTTAGGCATTGTAAATTTTGCTAGTCATGGGCATAGGTATGTACATACAGCTATCCTACATGGTCACATGCCAATTACAAGACGCATGACTCCGACTCCTTGTTCCTGTACTCCTATGCAGTACTCGCATAGGGGAAGGACACAGCATGGAACTTTCAGACAAGGAATTCGGCGAGCGGATCCGTCAGCTGAGAGAGCAGGCAGGCCTCAGTCAAGCTGCTCTTGGAGCCCGGCTCGGCATCGACCAGAGCGGCATCAGTCGTCTCGAGGACGGTTTGCGCACGGTCACTGCGCGCGAGCTGGTCTCGATCGGCGACGTATTTCGGGTGTCGCTGGCACAACTCGTGGAGTCGGACGGGCAAAATGTCCCAGCCTTGCTTCGTGCCGGTGCAGCCGACGATGCGGACGTCGCGGAGTCCTTGCGGGTCTTCGCGGAGTGCATCGACCAGTACCACGGCGTCAAAGCTCTGTCTGGATGAGCGTCGGGCGGGCTGGGGAGGAGGCTCGCCGGACCCTGGGCCTCGCGCTTGAGGGGCCGGTCCCTGATCTGCTGCGCCAGGTAGAAGATGAGGTGGCCCTTCAGGTCTTCATCGTCTCGCTCGGCGAGGGCGGGATCGAGGGCGCGTATCAGCAGCTGGAGGAAGAGCGCTTTGTGCTCGTGAACCACGATCGCCAACCGGTCAGGAAGCGCTTCACCCTTGCCCACGAGTTCGGCCATCACTATTTGGACCACGGCTCACGTTTCGACTACCGGTTCAGTTTCCGCGACGACGACCGCTTTGAGCGCGAAGCTAATAGCTTCGCGGCCGAACTCCTCGCTCCCCGACCGGCGATTGACCACTGGCTCTCGCGCCGCGGGGACCCAAAGATCGACCTTGAGGTTGTCGTCCGAATTGCCAGCTACTTTGACGTTAGCGCCGCAGTGATCCGTTTTCGGCTTGAGAACGAGAACCGCATTACGAGCAGTGCGGGGGGGCAGTTCGACGCAGACATCAGAGCCGGCCGGCACAGTCACCTGGCCAGGGAGCTGGGGCTGACTCCGTCGCGCGACTCGATTGCAGCCCATCACGTGCGCGGGGGCTACGTTCCAGCCGCCATGCAGGCGACGATCGCCGACCTTCTGCGGCGTGAGCTTCTCTCCCGCGAGGCCGCGGCCTCTCTCCTTCGGATCTCCGAGAAGGACGCAGCCGAGCAGATCGACGAAATGCTCGAGGACGTCGATCCGACGGGCGACGAGTCGAGTGGGTGAGGTTCGTCTCCGACTTGCTTCTCACCGACTCAACCATGCCCGTGAGCTTTTGTGCTGCGGGGGCGAATCTAGCGGGCTCCCTGCTCACGTATCTGGGTGACCGCCTCCACATGGTTGCCGACGTTCATGAGGAGCTCGAGCGCAAAGCCGAGGGGTCAGCCGCCTTGCGCGCCTTTCTGGGCGCCTTTCCCGACGAGCGCGTTCGTGTCCTTGACCTGAGTGTCGCTGCGAAAGTCGCTGAGGCGAGGAAAGCGGTCAGCGTCGCCGGCACCCACCCTCGTGAGGATGTGGGGGAGATAGCCAGCGTCTTTTATGCCGAAGTCCGCCGTGAGCAAGGAGAGGAGTTCACGGTGATCACCGACGATCACTACGGCAAGACCCTAGCCCGCGACCGCCAGCTCAAGGTCGTCACGACCCCGAGCCTTGTAGTCGAGATGGTCTGCGCCGAGGCCCTGGCCTATGCCGACGGCGAGCGGGTCTGGCGGGCATGCTTCACCAATCGCGACAAGTGGAAGGGGTTTGGCGAGCGGGTGCGCCAAGATTGCCCAGAGCGGGCACTCCTTAGGTAGAAGGGCAGGTACCGGCAGCGCCGTCGGATCGGAAGAGAACCGAGATCGCCTGGACGGGCTCTCTGACCAGGAAGCGCTAGGACAGGCGCGGGTGATTGGCGACCTGCACATACTTCGAGACGTCGACCGCTGGCGGCGGCCCACGCTCGAGTTCTACTGAAGCCCCGGTGGGACCTCCGCGTTTTGGTTAGCTTCCGGGGGGCGTGTGCTGTCAGGTTGCATGCAGAACTGCAGCCACTATCCCTGATTGACGTTACGGTCCTCAAGTGGCGGGGCTCAATGACATTACATTACGCCTGTCATCGGGAGCGAAAGGTCGCACCGAGGCCGACATCCAGTCAGACGTGCGTGCGTTGCTCCTCTTGGCGGGGTCGCTGGGGTTGGTCGAAGAAGACCTCGAGGTCTTACTTGAGGCTCCCGCCGGGGGTGGGCGAAGGATCGCCGTCGAGAGCGAGCCGCCGCGAAGAATCGTCTGGATCCTCAGCCACGGTATGCCACCGAAGGCGGCCGCCTAGGCCCGCAGCCAGGAACCGGCCCCGACCATCTCGGCCATGAAGGGCGCGGCCTGCCTTCGAGCGTTTCGCAGCTCGCTTCCAAGAACCGCCGAGGCGGCCGAAGCCGTCGACCACTTCCTGCTGGGTCATCCCGTGACCGTTGTCGACGATGCGGACCTCCTCGATTCCGTCCAGAGCATTCCGGCCAAACTCGACCTTGACCTCGTCAGCATCGGCGTCGAGCGCATTCCAGATCAACTCGATCAAGCCGGTGATCGGTTCCGTAGCGCCGAGCCGCTCAAGGTGCTGCTGGTCAAGTTGGACGTCGAAATCCACGGCGGCTGAGTCTCGCACCACCGACGGCGGTGTGTCTATCGCCAGCCCCGGCTGCCGCGATCTCTGGCGGCGCGCGATCGAGATGGCCCCAGCCCTACCCTGATGGTCGATGCGACGGCAACGGTTTCCACTCAGCCTCGGACTTCAGCCGCCAGCGGCTTGGCTTGGACTGGTGGCGACGTTGGCCGGGGTCGCGGCGGGAACGCTCCTGGTCTACCCGCTGAAGGAGATAGCGCCGGTCGTCTCGCTCGGGATCGTCTACCTGCCAGCGATCCTGCTGATCTCGACCGTGTGGGGATTGCGGCTGGGGCTGTTTGCCTCGATCGTCAGCGCCGCCGCCTTCAACTTCTTCCACATCCCGCCGCTGTATCGCTTCACGATCGCCGAGGAGGAGAACTGGGTTGCGCTGGTCGCGTTCGTGATTGCGGCGATCGTCAGCAGTTCCGTCGCCGGCCTTGCGCGTGCCCGCGCTGTCGAAGCCGAGCGACGCCGCGAGGAGGCCGACCGGGCGCTGGCGGAGCTGGAGGCGCTGACCCGTGAGCGGGACCGGATGCAGGCCGAGGCGGTGCAAGCCGAGGCGGTGCGACGCAGCGACGAGCTGAAGACGGTGCTGCTGCGCTCGATCTCCCACGACCTGCGGACGCCGCTGACCTCGATCATCGCCAGCGGCTCTGCGCTCGGCTCGGAGACCTTGACCGCTGAGGAGCGCGGGGAGCTGAGCGAGGGGATCGTTGGCGAGGGCGGGCGGCTCTCGCGGTTGGTCGAGAACCTCCTCGACATGTCCCGGCTAGAGGCCGGCAAGGCCGAGCCGCACCGAGGGCCGGTCGATCTCGCCGAGGTGCTCGAGGCGGCGCGGCAGGGGCAGGGCAAGTCGGAGTCGATTCGGCTGGCGCTCGACGCGGAGCTGCCGATGGTCAACGCCGACGCCGCCCAGCTTGAACGTGTCTTCGCGAACCTGCTTGAGAACGCGGTCCGCTACGGGAACGGTCGTCCTGTGCAGGTCCGCTCGCGGGTGGTGGGCGGCAATATCGTCGTCCGCGTGGTCGATCAGGGACCGGGCATAGCCGAGGACGAGTGGGAGCGGATCTTCGACCCCTTCCAGCACGGGGACGCGACCAACGCCGGCTCCGGGCTCGGACTGGCGATCGCCAAGGGGTTCGTCGAGGCCAACGGAGGCGAGATCGCAGTCGAGTCGCTGCCGGGACAGGGGACCAGCTTCGTAGTCACCCTGCCGCCGCACGACGGAGGCGGGGCATGAACGGGGCGACCCGCGTCCTGGTCTGCGACGACGAGCCGCAGATCCTCCGTGCCCTGCGGGTGATCCTGCGCGATGCCGGCTATGAGGCGGTCACCGCCTCCACCGGCGAGGAGGCCCTGGACCGGGCTGCGGTGAAGCCGCC
This sequence comes from uncultured Solirubrobacterales bacterium, assembly GCA_963716735.1. Classification (GTDB taxonomy): domain Bacteria; phylum Actinomycetota; class Thermoleophilia; order Solirubrobacterales; family 70-9; genus VRUE01. Next base: position 1,721,272 of record OY970321.1, on the reverse strand, counting down.
GGCAGCCGCGATCCTCGATCTGATGCTGCCCGACATCGACGGGGTCGAGGTGACGAAGCGGCTGCGCGAGTGGAGCGAGATGCCGATCATCGTCCTCTCCGCCGTCGGTGAGGAGGAGGCGAAGGTGCGGGCGCTGGCAGCCGGCGCCGACGATTACGTGACCAAGCCCTTCGGACCGCCGGAGCTGGTGGCGCGGCTCGAGGCCGCGCTGAGGCGGGCCAAGCCCGAGACGTCGGAACCGCTGATCGCCGCCGATGGCCTGGAGATCGACCTCGTTGCCCGCGCCGTGCGCCGCGACGGCGAGGAGGTCCACCTGACCCCGACCGAGTTCGATCTGCTGCGCACGCTCGCGCAGAACCGCGGCCGTCTGATGACGCATCGCTCGCTGCTGGTCGAGGTGTGGGGGGTGGAGTACGAAGACGACGTCCAGGTGCTGCGCGCCCACGTCGCCAATCTGCGCGGCAAGATCGAGCCCGACGACGGTCCTCGCTACATCCGCACCGACCCCGGTGTCGGCTACCGCTTCGCCGGCTGATCCAGAACGCGCTTCCAGATCAGCAGGCCGGTGGCTCGTCGGTCGACCCCTCCGCTGGGACCAGTTCGTGGGCTGGCAGGAAGTTGCCGTTAGCCAGGGCGAGCCACGGCTTCTCGTCATAGCCTTCCAAGTAGCAATCGACTTCGACGTGTTCGCCATATCCGAGAACAGGAGAACTCGTGGTTTCGTGGCGCGGACCCGGAAAGGCGTACTGCATCGCGACCGGGTTCTTGGGGACGACGACGAAGTCATAGACCCGATCCGAGTCGGTCTCTTCGTACCAGGCGATCGCAAACCCCAGGCCGGCGGCGAGGACCGCAACGAAGAGAATCTGGCTCGGCTTGGGCCGGACGCTGCGGAACGACCAAACGACTACGGCCGCCACCGCGACGACGCACGCAGCTGCAAGGGGCAGGCTGAGCGAGAAGAACGCCACTATGGCGCCGGCAGCGCCGATCGTCGCGATCCCGCCCTTGATGGCGCGTTCGTGTGACTCTGACAGCGGGGTGTTCACCTCGCGAGCGTAGCTGTAGGGACCTTTACGAAATCTGTATACGCAGGCCGCGTTCCTTCATGCGGCCTTGACGGGGTGAGGCGCACGATCGCTGTATGGATCTCGTCTCTATTGCCCTGGCGGTCGCCGCCTTCGGATTGATCTACGCGCTGATCGGCGGGCTGGACCGGGTATGAGCGCCGCCGAGCTGTTCGGGTTGATCGTCTCGGCGGCGGTCTTCGGCTATCTCGCCTACGCGCTGTTTCGCGGGGAGAAGCTCTGATGGCACAGGGCTGGGTGCAGATCGTCGTCTTCCTCCTCGTCCTCACCGCGCTCGTGCCGCTGGTCGGCACCTACCTCGCCCGCGTCTTTCGCGGCGAACGGGTCTTCCTCTCGCCGGTCGTCGGGCCGGTCGAGCGCCTCGCCTACCGGGTGATGCGGGTGCGCCCCGAGGAGGGCCAGGACTGGAAGGCATACGCGCGCTCCATCGTCGTCTTCAGCCTGCTCTCCTGGCTCGCCCTCTACCTGATCCTTCGCACCCAGAGCATCCAGCCGCTCAACCCGGAGGGCTTCGGCTCCGGCCCCTGGAACCTCAGCTTCAACACTGCCTCCTCCTTCGTCACCAACACCAACTGGCAGTACTACGGCGGCGAGACGACCCTCTCCTACTTCGTCCAGATGGTCGGGCTGACGGTGCAGAACTTCGTCTCCGCCGCGGTCGGGATCGCTGTGCTGGCCGCCGTGATCCGCGGCTTCGCCGCCCGCTCAGGGGCGGCGCTCGGCAACTTCTGGAGTGACCTCGTTCGGATCAACCTCTGCGTGCTGCTGCCGATCTCCTTCGTGGCGGCGCTCATCCTCGTCTCCCAGGGCGTGATCCAGACCCTCGACGGCTCGCAGACCTTCCACACCATCGCTGGCGGTACTCAGACGCTGGGGCTCGGCCCGGTCGCCTCGCAGGAGGCGATCAAGGAGCTCGGCACCAACGGCGGCGGCTTCTTCAACGTCAACAGCGCGATTCCGTTCGAGAATCCGGGCGGCCTCACCAACATGGTCGAGCTGCTGTTGATCCTGATCGTCCCGGCCAGCCTCACCTACACCTTCGGCCGCATGGTCGGCAACCGCCGCCAGGGCTGGGCGCTCTACGCGGCGATGATGGCGATGTTCGTCGTCGCGGTCGCCGTCGTCTACGCCGCCGAGCAGCACGGCAGCCCGGCCCAGCACCACGCGGGCGTCCCCACCTCCGCCTTCGACGGCTCGACCGGCGGCAACATGGAGGGCAAGGAGCAGCGCTTCGGCATCGCCGAGTCCTCGCTGTGGACGGCGGTGACGACCGTGACTTCCTGCGGTGCGGTCAACGCCTCGCTCGACTCGCTGACCGGGATCGGCGGGCTGGTGCCGCTGGCGAACATGGGGACCGGCGAGGTGGTCTTCGGCGGGGTCGGCTCGGGCCTTTATTACATGCTGCTGTTCGTCCTGCTCACCGTGTTCATCGCCGGGCTGATGGTCGGCCGCACGCCGGAGTTCCTCGGCAAGAAGATCGAGTCGCGGGAGGTGAAGCTAGTCCTGGTCGGCGTGCTGGTGACGCCCCTGCTGGTCTTGTTCGCGACGGCCTTGGCGGTGGCGAGCCCAGACGGCACGCAGTCGATCTACAACCACGGCCCGCAGGGCTTCTCGGAGTCGCTTTACGCCTATATGTCGCAGGCAAACAACAACGGCTCGGCCTTCGCCGGCTACACCGGCTTCGTTCAGCCCAACGCGCCGGGCAACGCCGGCGCCGAAACGTTCAGCTTCGCCAACCTGCTCGGCGGCGTGGTGATGTTGCTCGCCCGCTTCCTGCCGATGATCGCGGCGCTCGCAGTGGCCGGGTCGCTGGCCGGGAAGCGAGTCGCCCCGGCGGGCGCCGGCACCTTCCGTGCCGACTCGCCCACCTTCGTCGTGCTGCTGATCGGCGTCGTGGTGATCGTCGCCGCGCTCACCTTCTTCCCCGCCTTCCTGCTCGGCCCGGTCGTGCAGGGACTGACCGACCAGCTCTTCTGAGATGAACGGACTGCGCAAAGACCTGGCCACCGCGACGATCGCAATCGTCTTCCTGACGCTCGTGCTCGGCGTCGCCTATCCGCTGGTGACGACCGGCGTGGCGCAGCTGGTCTTCCCCGGCGCCTCCAACGGCAGCAAGGTCGAGGTCGGCGGCAAAGTTGTCGGGTCGGAATTGATCGGCCAGGACTTCAAGGGCCTGCCGCGTTTCTTCCAGAGCCGCCCATCGGCCACCGAATACAGCGGCGACGTCACCTTCTTCAACAACCTCGGGCCCAACAGCCGCGAACTCTCCGACTTCTTCGCCGAGCAGCTGACCGCCTACCTGAAGCGCGAGCGCCCCTACGACCCCGGCCTCGCTACCGCCGACGTGCCGGTCGACGCGGTGACGACCTCGGCCTCGGGTGTGGACCCGCATATCTCCGAGGCCAACGCCCGCATCCAGGCACGCCGCGTCGCCGCGGTCCGCGGCCTGCCCCTTGACCGGGTCCTCGACCTCGTCTCTGAGCACACCGATGGCCGCTTCCTCGCTCTCTTCGGCGAGCCGGGCGTGAACGTCCTGCAGCTCAACCTCGCCCTCGACCGGGAGGCCGCCCGATGACCGACGAGACGCTTCGCAACGAGCCGCGCTCGCTGGTCGACCGGGCGATCATCGCGCGCGCCCTGCTCGACTCGCTGCGCAAGCTCGACCCTCGCCACCAGGTCCGCAACCCGGTGATGTTCGTGGTCGAGCTAGGCGCGCTGATCGTCACCGGGGGTTGGCTGATCCAGGTCTTCGGCGGGCCTCCCCTCGGCGGTGGCGATGAGCCCGTCTGGTTCGCCTTCTCGATCGGCGTGTGGCTCTGGCTCACCGTCGCCTTCGCCAACTTCGCCGAGGCGATCGCCGAGGGACGGGGCAAGGCGCAGGCCGACGCGCTGCGCTCGATGCGCACCGAGACCGTCGCCCGCCTGCGCGACGGCGGCGAGAAGCCGGCATCGGAGCTTCACCGCGGCGACGTGGTCGTGGTCGAGGCGGGGGAGACGATTCCCGGCGACGGCACCGTGATCGAGGGCATCGCCTCGGTCGATGAGTCGGCGATCACCGGCGAGTCGGCGCCGGTGGTGCGCGAGTCCGGCGGCGACCGCAGCGCCGTCACTGGCGGCACCCGCGTCCTCTCCGACCGGATCGTCGTGGAGATCACCCAGGAGCCGGGGCAGAGCTTCCTCGACCGGATGATCGCCCTGGTCGAGGGAGCCGAGCGGCGCAAGACGCCGAACGAGATCGCTCTCAACATCCTGCTCGCCGGGCTCACGCTGGTCTTCCTCGTCGTCGTCGTCGCGCTGCGGCCCTTCGCCGAGTTCTCGGGCACCGACGCATCCGTCGTTACCCTGATCGCGCTGCTGGTCGCGCTGATCCCGACCACGATCGGCGCCCTGCTCTCGGCGATCGGCATCGCCGGCATGGATCGCCTCGTCCGCCACAACGTCCTCGCTCTCTCCGGCCGCGCGGTCGAGGCGAGCGGCGACGTCGACGTGCTGCTGCTCGACAAGACCGGCACGATCACGCTCGGCAACCGCGAGGCGACGCAGTTCATCCCGATGCCGGGGATCGAGGAGTCAGAGCTGGCGGAAGCGGCGCAGCTCTCCTCGCTTGCCGACGAGACGCCCGAGGGTCGCTCGATCGTCGTCCTCGCCAAGGAGTTCGGGATCCGCGAGCGCCAGTTGGAATCTCACGAGGCGCACTTCGTTCCCTTCTCCGCCGAAACCCGGATGAGCGGGGTCGACGTCAACGGCAACCAGTACCGCAAGGGCGCGGGCGACGCGATCGTCCGCTACGTCACCGAGCAGGGCGGGCGGCCTCCCGCCGAGTTGCAAGAGCAGCTCGACCTGATCGGCCGCGAGGGCGGCACGCCGCTGGCGGTCTGCCGCGACAACCACGTCCTCGGCGTCGTCTACCTGAAGGACATCGTCAAGGAGGGGATGCGTGCCCGCTTCGATGAATTGCGGCGGATGGGGATCAGCACGGTCATGGTCACGGGCGACAACCGCCTCACCGCGGCGAAGATCGCCGAGGAGGCTGGTGTCGATGACTTCCTGCCCGAAGCGACCCCCGAGCAGAAGCTGGAGCTGATCCGGGGGCATCAGGAGGAAGGCCGGATGGTGGCGATGGCCGGCGACGGCACCAACGACGCCCCGGCCCTGGCGCAGTCCGACGTCGGAGTGGCGATGAACACCGGCACCCAGGCGGCGCGCGAGGCGGGCAACATGGTCGACCTCGACTCCAACCCCACGAAGCTGATCGAGGTCGTGGAGATTGGCAAGCAGCTCCTCATCACGCGCGGGGCGCTGACCACCTTCTCGATCGCCAACGACGTCGCCAAGTACTTCGCGATCCTGCCGGCGATCTTCGCCTTCACCTATGCCGTCAACCCGGGTGAGCGCGGACCGCTCGACGCCCTGAACATCATGGAGCTGGGGACGCCGACCTCGGCGATCCTCTCGGCGATCGTCTTCAACGCGCTGGTGATCCCGCTGCTGGTGCCGCTCGCCCTGCGCGGAGTCCGCTACCGGCCGATCGGCGCCACGGCGCTGCTGCGCCGGAACATGCTGATCTTCGGCCTCGGCGGCTTGATCGTCCCCTTCATCGGGATCAAGCTCCTAGACCTGGTGATCCACAACCTGCTTGGAGCATGAGCCGATGGCTGGCCGCCTCAAGGTCTTCATCGGCATGGCGGCCGGGGTCGGCAAGACCTACCGGATGCTCCAGGAGGGCCACGCCGAGCAGGAGGCCGGCCGGGACGTAGCGATCGGCTACATGGAGCCCCACAAGCGCCCGGAGACCTCGGCGCTGGCCGAGGGGCTGGAAGCGATTCCGCGCCGTCGCCTCACCTACCGCGGCACCGACCTCGAGGAGATGGATCTGCCGGCGCTGCTGGCTCGCGCGCCCGAGCTGGCGCTGATCGACGAGCTGGCCCACACCAACGCGCCCGGCGCCGAGCACGAGAAGCGCTACGAAGACGTGCGCGACGTCCTCGCCGCCGGCACCGACGTCTTCTCCACCGTCAACGTCCAGCACCTGGAGTCGCTGAACGATCAGGTGACCGAGCTGACCGGGACGCGGGTGCGGGAGACGATTCCCGACGCTGTGCTCGGCGAGGCCGACGAGGTGGTGCTGATCGACCTCACTCCCGAGGCGCTGATCGAGCGCCTTCGGGCGGGCAAGGTCTATCCGGGCGAGAACATCGAGGCGGCGCTCGGCAACTTCTTCACCGTCGAGAACCTGCTGGCCTTGCGCGAGGTCGCCCTGCGCCAGGTCGCCCAGGAGGTCGAGGCGAAGCGGCTGGTGGTCGAGGCGCCGCTCGGCACCCGCACCGAGCGTGTCGCCGCCGAGGTGCCGAAAGCGGTGGGCGAGCGGCTCCTGGCGCTGGTCCGCCCCCAACCCAGCTCGCAGCGACTGGTGCGGCGAGCCTGGCGCTCGTCGCAGAGGCTCGGCGCGCCGCTCGACTTGCTGTGGGTGAAGCCGCCGGGCCAGCCGATCGAGGGGGAGGTCGAGCGCCAGGTGACGGCGCTGCGGCACCTCGCCTCGGTCCTCGGCGCCGCCTTCCTGATCGAGGAGAGCGACAACCTTGTCGATGGCGCCGCGCGGGTGGCCCGCGAGCGCGGCACCACCTACATCATGGTCGGGGAGTCGGAATCGCCGCGCGGCCTGGCGAGGCTGCGGGAGCCATTGCCGCAGCGACTGATGCGAGCGACCCCGGCAGGGGTCGATGTGCGGATCGTGGCGCGCCGTGAGGGCAAGGAGGAGTAGTGCCGGTGACGATCGAGCACCTTCTGATCGCCGTCGCGCTCGTCGCCGGCCTGATCGGCGGCTACCTGATCGCCCGCTCGCGGCTTCGCGGCCGCCGCTCCGAGCGGCCGCAGACGATCCATCAGATCCTCCTTCCCTTCACCGGCACGGAGATCTCGCGGCGTGCGCTCGACGCGGCGCTGCGCCTGGCGCGAGCAGAGGAGGCGACGCTGATGCCGGCCTACCTGGCAGCGGTGCCGAAGCGGCTGCCGCTCGATTGCGCGATCCCGGCCGAGGCGGCGAAGGCGATGCCGATGCTGGAGGCAATCGAGCAGCGCGCCGCCTCCCAGGACGTCTCGGTGGACGCCCGCATCGAGCGGGGGCGCTCCTATCGCCATGCCCTGGAGCGGCTGCTCTCGCGCGAGAGCTTCGATCGCGTCGTCGTGCCGGCTACGGCCGAGGCCGGCGCCGGCTTCTCGGGCGACGATCTCGTCTGGCTATTGGAGAAAGCTCCGGCGGAGGTGCTGATCCTGCGGCCGAGTCCAGAGGACAGGCGCTTTGTCACTGCGAACGGAAGCCGTGCGATTTGAGTCTCTGGCTCGCTGGTGCGCCAATGGAGCGTGTCGCGCTCCTTCCGGCCGATAACGAAGGCGCCGGTCACGCTCGCTCGCCTGCCTTCGGGTCGAGCGCGGCCAGCACCTGCTCGCAGGTCTCGTAGCCGCGCCGGAAGTTCAGAGCCGTTTCGGCGTCATCGATGCTTTCCTCGGGGTCGGCCAGCACCTGCCCCGCTTCGCCGCGCAGGCGCTGCAGCACTTCCATCAGGTCGTGCGACGGCATCTTCAGCTCGAACTCGGTGCGGTCGTCGCTGTCCCCCCAGCCGATGTCGTCCAGCAGATCGAAGTCTTCGCGGAACTCAAGGCCGAGCCGCTCGGCGGTAGCGAAGTCCTTGCTGCGCTCCAGCGTCCCAGAGGTCGCCTACGGAGCCGATGTGATTGCGGACGACCTCGTAGAGGCCGATGCGCTGCTCGCGGTTGATCTTGATCGTGGTGCCGGGCACGGAGCCCTCCTCTCGGTAGGGCACCGAAGCCGGACTGGATGCCACCCCGGTGGGGGCAAACGGCAGTACCGTTTCGGGTGCATCGAAGTCACAGGCTTCGGTGCCAGGCCTCGGGGCGTTTGCGCGCCGCCGGGGCCACTTATGTCTTGGCGCTGGCGAACGTAGCTTCATCGCCCCTGAGAAGCCAGGCGGAATAACCCGTAATCGCCGCTAATCCCCGCGCATCTACGCGATTTCAGCCACTAGTGGCTGAAATGGAGCGCCTTTTAGGGGGCGGTTGGAGCGTCCCCGGAAAAGTGAACACCCCGACGTGCGGGGGGTTCTGCTGATGGAGCTAGGCGGATTCGAACCGCCGACCTCCTGGGTGCGATCCAGGCGCTCTGCCAGCTGAGCTATAGCCCCTCGTGCTTGGCTGGGAGGATCATCCCAAAGGCCTCGCAAGCACAAGAATAACCGCATAGTCTTTAGGTTCCCCCAGGATCTTCAATGGGCATTCTCGACGACGCGATCAAAGAGCACCTGGAGCTGAAGCGCCAGCACGGCGCCGATGACTCCGAGTTGAAGCAGCTCGAGGACGAGGCGTTCGGTGCTGCGGAGCGGCCTGGGGCCGACGCGTCGGCGCCCGACCCGCTTGCCGAGGCCCCCACTGAATTCATGGAGCAGCCCCCGGAGGCCGCGTCGGCGGACGCGGATCAGCCGGCGGAGGATCAGGAGGCAGGCGGCCGTCCCTCGCCGAGGGCAGAGATCGCCGACCTGCAGGAGGCGCCCGCCGAGCTCGAGGAGAGAGCGCCCGCCCCTGAGCCCGAGGAGCCGGCCGAGGAGGAGTCGCCGGCGATGGAACACGAGGCCGTGGTCGAGCCGCCCGAGCCCGAGATCTCCACCGGCCCCACCACCGAGGAGCGGGAGGCGATCGCCGAGCAGCCGACCGAGATGTACGACATCGAGGAGGAGCTCTCCTCCACACAGGCCGAGGCGCCCTCCGAGGAGGATCTGGTCGAAGAGGAGATGGAAGAGCCCCGCCTGGCTCCGGTCGACCCTCTCGCTGCCCTCGACGAGGACGCCCCCAAGCCCAGGTTCGTGGAGGACGAGGACGACGACTTCTGGGACGAGAAGCGCCTCTCCGACGAGCTCGACCAGGCGCTGGAGGCGCCGGTCGAGGACGAGGAGGAGGCTGCCGTCTTCGAGCCCGAGCCAACGCCCGAGCCGGAGGTCGAGGAGAAGCCCGCGGCGGCCCCCGACGAGGACGTCCTCGAGGAGACCCCGGACTTCCTCGAGGAGGCCCCTGAGGACGACCAGCTCTGGTTCGAGCAGAAGCCGCCGAAGGACTTCGACTTCGACGATTAGGTCCATGGCGCGCTTCCGGTGCCTCGCACCAGAGCGCGATTACTAAGAATTTTTGATCTAATGTGTTCGAGATGGCTCTCAAGCACACCCGCAAGCTGCTCGTCGCCCTGGCCGCGCTCGTCGCGATAACCGCCCTGGCTCCGGCCACCGCTGGGGCGACAACGACCCCGGCGCCGGGCTACGGTCAGTTTGCCGGCTGCCCGAACCCGGCGCAGGCTACGACTGAACTCTGCTTCCACACGGTCTTCACAAGCGGCGAACTCCAGGTGGGGAACATCGGAATCCCGATCGGCAACCCGATCACATACAGCGGCGGGACAACGCCTGGCGGCAACGTCGTCTTCAACGCATCCGGCGGCATGCCGCCGGTGCCCCAGAGCGTTCCAGGCGGCCTCGTCGTCGACATCGAGCTCGCCGGGACGCCCGGTGCACCGTGGCCCGAAACATTCTCGCTGCCGATCAAGATCCACCTGACAAACCCGGTGTTCGGCCCCAACTGCTACATCGGCTCGAACGCCAATCCAATCGTGCTCGACCTGATCACGGGCACCACCAGCCCGCCACCGCCAAACAAACCGATCACCGGCACGGAAAGCGAAATCTCGTTTACACCCAACGAAGTTGTCGACTTCGAAAATGGGACGTACGTCGACAACTCGTTCGCTGCTCCGGGGGCAAATGGCTGTGTCCTGACGCTACCCGGCTACATCCCGATCTCGATCAACGGCTTGATCAACTCCCTGTACGGTCTTCCCGCGCCCGCGGGAACCAACTCGGCGATCCTGGACTTCGACACGGAACTGGTCGAATCAGCGGTCGTCTACCCGTAGGCGCCGGCCGCCGGTGGAGCCAGCCGGGTTCGAGATGGTCCTCAAACTCACCCGCAAGCTGTTCGTCACCCTGACCGCGCTTACCGCGTTAACCGCCCTGTCGGCACCTACCGCGGGGGCGACAACGACGCCCGCCCTGGGCTACGGGCAGTTCACAGGCTGCCCGAACCCCGCGCAGAACCCGGAAATCGAAATCTGCTTCGACATGGTCTTCACAAGCGGCGAATTCCAGGTGGGGAGCATCGAATTCCCGATCTCCAGCCCGATCACATACAGCGGCGGGCTTCCAGAAAGCTTCGAAGAAGTCGACTTCAACGCAGCCGGCGGCATGCCGCCGGTGCCGCAGACAGTCCCCGGCGGGATCGTCGGCCTGACCGGCCTCACCTGGCTCACCTCGCTGCTCTCCTCTGCTGAACAGGAGCTCTACGCGGACATCGAGCTCGCCGGCACGCCCGGCCCGCCGCTGCCCTCGACACTCTCGCTCCCGGTCAAGATCCACCTGACAAACACGATCCTCGGTAACAACTGCTACATCGGCTCGAACGCCAATCCAATCGTGCTCGACCTGATCACGGGCACCACCAGCCCGCCGCCGCCAAACGAACCGATCACCGGCACGGAACCCACGATCTCGACAACACCCAACGAAGTGTTCGATTTCGAAAGCGGGACCTACGTCGAAAACTCTTTTGCCGCTCCGGAAGCAAACGGATGCGTGCTGACGATTGAAGGCTCCCCGCCGATCTCGATCGACAGCCTGATCAACTCCCAGAACGGGCTCCCCGCGGCCGCCGGAACGAACAGGGCGATCTTCGACTACGACACGGAACTGGTCGAATCAGCGGTCGTCTACCCGTAGCGCCGAGCCGCCAGTGGACACAGCCGGAACGACTCTCAAGCCCCGCTCGCGAGTTGTTTCGCAATTGGCACACTTACGTTTCCCACGTGTGACAGTTGTCTGAGTAGCCTAGGCGGAGATGGCTCCGCTGCTCCACCGAGTGCAGGTCAAGTACACGGAGTCAGATGGTCGAGTCGTCAGCGTCCGCTGCCACTCGCACTCATTGACGAACGGCCGGGTCCGGAAGACGAAGCGCTATACCGCCAAGACGGTCGATTGGCTAGCCACGTACGACCGAACGTCGGACTGCTGCTATTGCATCCCGGCGCGCGAGCTGGGCACTGGACGAAGCCAACTCCACCTGCGCCTCGCTCCGGCTCGCAATGGTCAACACACCGGAATTAGAGACGCGGACGGCTACATCGATCCTGACCTGGGCTACGACGAGAGGGAGATGGAGCCAGCGGGACTCGAACCCGCGGCCTCCGCCGTGCAAGGGCGGCGCTCTTCCAGCTGAGCTATGGCCCCTCTCGGTCAATTGTAGGCGCGTAGCTGGCGCGCGCAGGGACCCGTAGCAGCGTTACCCCGGCCAGTCCAAGCTTGCGCAAGGAGTGTTCGCCGCGCCAGTCACACAGCTTTGACTTTCCAATCGAGGTTGGTTTAGGCTGACGCGCGATGATCGCCGACCTGCACGCCCACTACCCGATGCGGGTGATCAACGAGATGGACCCGGAGACGACCGCCAGGTTGATGAAGACGCCGGGACCGACGCTTCGCGACCGCATCCAGGCGCTGATCCTGAAATTCGCCAACAAAGTCGGCAACTACCCCAGCTGGGACGGGACCTACCGGATCACCCCCGAGACCCTGCGCAAGGGTGGAGTCGGGCTGGCGATGTCGGTCCAGCTCGGCCCGTTCGATGAGATGGACCTGGATACGCACTACGCTGCGCCGCCCGAGCCGGGCTACTTCGGCCACCTGCGCGCGAACATCGAAGCGGTCGAGAAGGAGGTCGCGACGCACGACCGCTCGCAACTGCGCCTGGTCCACGACCGGGCGGAGCTGGACGACTGCATCGCGGCCGGGGCGACGGCGCTGGTCCACGCCGTCGAGGGAGGCTGTCTCCTCGGCAAGTCGGACACAGAAATCGAAACAAACTGCGCCGAGTTGGCAAAGAGAGGCGTCGGCTACGTCACGGTCGCGCACCTCTTCTTCCGCCAGGTGGCCACCAACGCCAATGCGCTGCCCTTCCTCTCGGACTCGGTCTACGACTTCGTCTTCCCGCAGCGGGGCAAGGACAGGCTCACCCCGCGCGGCGAAACCCTCGTGCGCAGCCTGGTCGAGAACCGCATCCTGATCGACCTCAGCCACATGGACCCCGGCGGGATCCAGGAGACCATGGACCTGCTCGACGAGATCGATCCCAACCGCGAGATGCCGGTGATCTCGACCCACGCCGGCTACCGCTTCGGCAAGCAGCAGTACATGTGCGACGAGAAGACCCTGCGCCAGATCAAGCGCCGCAAGGGCGTCGTCGGCCTGATCATGGCCCAGCACCAGCTCAACGACGGAATCCGCAAGAAGGAGACCACCACCATCGAGGAATCGCTCGACGTCATCTGCAGGCACATCGACGAAATCGCCGAAGTGACCTGCGGCCACGAGCACATCGCCATCGGCACCGACCTCGACGGCTTCATCAAACCGACCATGGGCGGGCTGAAGACGGCGGCCGATCTGAAGCTGATCGAGAAGGGGCTGCGCAAGCGCTACGGCGACGAGATCGCCGACAAGGTGACGTGGAAGAACGCGCTGCGGGTGCTGGAGATGCTCTGGCCCAAACCGGGGTCGCCGCCGGCGTGAGTAGCCCGATCGAGTCCTGAGACCGGCCTCAGCCGGTGACGGCCGCAGGCTGCGGAAGGTTCTGATCGGCGTGGTAGCTGCTGCGGACCAGCGGCCCGGCGGCGACCGACTCGAAGCCCATCGCGTAGGCCTCGCGCTCGAGCGCCTCGAACTCCTCGGGGTGCCAGTAGCGCTTGATCGGCAGGTGGTTCTCGGTCGGGCGCAGGTACTGGCCGACGGTCAGCACCTGGACGCGGTGCTCGCGCAGGATGCCGAAGGTCTCGACCATCTCCTCGAAGGACTCGCCCAGCCCCACCATCAGGCCCGACTTGGTGACGACGCCGGCGCCGCCCATCTCCTTCGCCATCCGCAGCACCCGCGCCGAGCGCAGGAACTTGGAGCCGCGGCGCGCCTTCGGGTAGAGGCGCGGCACCGTCTCGACGTTGTGGTTGAAGACGTCGGGCCGCTCGTGGATCACCTTGGCCAGCGGCATCTCCTGGCCGCGGAAGTCCGGGGTCAGGATCTCGACCTTGCAGCCGGGCGCCTGCATGCGGATCGAGCGGATCACGCCGACGAAGGCGCTCGCCCCGTAGTCGGGCAGGTCGTCGCGGTCGACCGAGGTGACGACCGCGTGGCGCAGTCCCATCTTCTTCACCTGATTGGCGACGCGCAACGGCTCCAGGGGGTCGTTCCAGCTCGGCACCCCCGTCTTCACGTTGCAGAAGCCGCAGCGGCGGGTGCAGACGTCGCCGAGGATCATGAAGGTCGCCGTGCCACGCTCCCAGCACTCGCCGACGTTGGGGCAGTTGGCCTCCTCGCAGACGGTGTGCAGGTTGTCGCTGCCGATCGTCGCCTTCAGCCGCCGGTAGGTCGGCCCGCCCGGCGCCGGCACCTTCAGCCAGGGTGGCTTGCGGGCGCCGCGGAAGGGGACGGTGCCGTCCGCCTCGGCCGCGGTCCCGCCCGGCTTGGCGCGGGAGCGGGTGACGTGGACGCGCTCATCAATCGGCTCTGCGATCTGGTCGCTCATGCGATCCCGAGCCTAGCGTTGTCGAGTCCCAACGCCCCCGGCTCGGTGTCGGTGGGCGTCCGCTCGAAAACCTCGCCGTAGCGCGCGGCGACGGTGTCGGCGAAGGCGGTGAGGTCCTGCTCGGCGCCCAGCTCGCGGCCGACCGAGGTGACCCGGCAGTTGTCGATCCCACAGGGGACGATCCACTCGAACGGCTGCAGGCCGTTGTTGACGTTGATCGCCAGGCCGTGCGTGGTCACCCCGCGGCTGACGTGAACCCCGATCGAGCCGATCTTGCGCGCCGCGTCGACGCCGGCTTCTGGGCCGGGCATCTCTCCCTCGGTCCAGACCCCCGTCAGCCCCTCGATCGTCTGTGCCGCCACGCCGTGCTCGGCCAGCGCCTCGATCGCCACCCGCTCCAGTCGCCGCACGTACTCGTGGACGTCATCCCCGTAGGGCTTCAGCGAGACGATCGGGTAGGCGACGAGCTGCCCGGGGCCGTGGTAGGTGACCCGACCGCCGCGGTCGGTGTCGTGGACCTCGATCCCCTGCATCTCGTACCACTGGCGCCGCATCGGCAGCTCATCGTCGCTGGAGCGGCGGCCGCGCGTGTAGACCGGCGGGTGCTCGAGCAGCAGCAGCACGTCCGGCGCCTCGCCCTCCTGGCGGGCGCTCTGCAGCCAGCGCTGGGCCACCAGCGCCTCCTCGTAGGGGACGAGCCCGCACCTGACGACGAGGATTTCATCGCTCACCCTTGAAATCGTCGCATGCCGCGGCCCTATCCTTCGGCTCTCCGCTCTATGGCCCCGCTCCAGTCAAAGCTGCTACGACCCGACTGGCTTCCGGCCGTGGCACTCAGCGCCGCGCTGGCGGCGGCGATGCTCGCCTGGAATCCCCAGGTCGGCGACCTCGCCGCCCAGGTCTTCCGCACCGAGCTGTTCCAGCGCGGTGGCCTGGCGATCTGGAACGGCAGCTGGTACGGCGGCCACTACACCCTCACCTACAGCGTCCTCTTCCCGCCCCTGGCCGCACTGCTGGGCCCGCGCCTGGTGGGGACGGTCGCCGTCGTCGCCTCGTCCTACTTCTTCGACCGCCTCGTCCGCGACCGCTGGGGCGAGGCAGCCCGCTGGGCGACGCTCTGGTTCGCCGCCGGCGTGGTGACGCTGCTCGCCGACGGCCAGCTCACCTTCGCCCTCGGCGTCTCCTTCGGCCTCGCCGCGCTGCGCTGCCTGCAGCTGCGCCGGCCGGGTCCGGCGCTGGTCGCGGGCGCCGCCTGCGCGCTGTCGAGCCCGGTCGCCGCCGCCTTCCTCGCGGGCGTGATCCTGGCCGGCACCCTGCCGCGCGACCGCCGCACCCACCTCGCCGCGATCTGGGTCGCCTGCCTCGCGCTCGCCCTCGTCCTCGTCCCCAACCTCGCCTTCCCTGAATCCGGCCAGTTCCCCTTCGCCTTCTCTTCCTACGTGGCGATCCCGCTCTGGTGCGGCGGGGCGCTGCTCCTCACCCGCGGGCTCGCGGTGGAGGAGCCTCAGCTGCGCCGCGTGCTGATCGCCTACGTGCTGGCCGCGACCGTGCTCGTGCTGGCGCCCAACCCGCTGGGTGGCAACGCCGTCCGCCTCGGCGCCCTCTTCGGCGGCCCGGTCCTGGCCGCCGTCATGCTCGCCCACCGCCCGCGCCTCTCCCGTCCCTCGATGCTCCTGCTCTCGTTGGCGCTGGCCGGCGGCCTCTACTGGCAGGTGACGGCGAGCGTCAACCAGATCGCCCGCAGCGTCGGCGATCCCTCGACCGCGTCGACCTACTTCGCTCCGGTCTCCAGCTGGCTACGCGACCACGGCGGCCGCGCCGCCCGGATCGAGGTGCCGCCGACGGCGAACCACTGGGAGTCGGCGTACCTGGCGCCGGAATTCGAACTGGCCCGCGGCTGGCTGCGGCAGCTCGACACGACGCGCGACGACGTCTTCTATGACGGCGACGACGAGGCGCTCACCGATCGTGCCTACCGTGCCTGGCTGCACGCCAACGCGATCCGCTACGTGGCGCTCCCCGACGCCCCGCTCGACTACTCCTCGGCCGCGGAGCGCCGGCTGATCCTGGACAACCCGCCCTACCTGGAGCCACGCTGGAGCGACGCCCACTGGCGCGTCTATGAGGTCCGCAACCCCGCACCATTGGTGCAGTCACTCGGCAGCGGCGCCGCCGACGTCCGCTCGGTTGGCCACAGCGGCTTCACCCTCGACGTGACCCATCCAGGCGAATTCCTCGTCCGCGTCGCCTTCACCCCGTACTGGTCGATCGCCCGCGGCAGCGGCTGCCTGGTCCGACGAGGGGAGTGGACCGTGGCCCGGGCCAGTCACCCCGGCGTCTTCCGCGTCGCGGCTGATTTCTCGCTCAGCAGAGCCTGGAACGCCGTCACGGGCGCCCACAAAACCTGCTGACAGGCTCCGTCGCGAGTACATCCGGTAGGGGTGAAACGTCTTGTACTTTTTCGTTGATCGCAGTCGGCGCCAGCTCAAACCCCAGGCCACCGAAAAAGTTAAGTGGAACCCCTGCCGGATGCACTCGCCTACAAAGCCAGCGAAAGCGGCTCTTCCAGCAGCGCCCTGACCCTTGCCAGGAACTCGGCCGCGGGGGCGCCGTAGAGGATGCGGTGATCGCAGGCGAGGTCGACCTGCATCAGGTGAGCGGTGGCGATCTCGCCGTCGCTGACCACCGGCCGCTCGACGATCGCGCCGACGGCGAGGATCGCCGCCTGCGGCGGGTTGATCACCGCCGAGAAGCCGTCGATCCCGTACATCCCCAGGTTGGAGACGGTGAAGGTGGCGCCGGAGAGCTCGGGCGGCGTTATCTGCCCGTCGCGCACCCGCTCCGCCAGCTCCCGCGACTCCGAGGCGATCTGCCGCAACCCCTTGCGGTCGGCGTCGAAGACGGTCGGGACGACAAGCGCGTCCTTGGCGGCTACGGCCACCCCCACGTTCACCCGCGAGTAGAGCTCGAAGCGCCCGTCCCGGTAGGCCCCGTTGGCCCGCGGATGCTCCCGCAGTGCCAGCGCACACGCCTTGACGACCATGTCGTTGAACGAAGGCACGATGTCGCCCGGCAGGGCGCGAGCCTTGACCATTTCCCGCCCGGCAACAGCCTCGCTCATGTCCACCGTCGCCCGAAGGTAGAAGTGCGGCGCCGTCGCCTTCGACTCGGACATCCGACGGGCGATGGTCGATTGAAGCTTCGAAAGGTCCTCGTAGCTGACTTGACCCTTGGCGGTTTCGGGTGAGGGACCAGGCGTCGCGGCCGCGGGTCCTGCCGCGGCGGCCACCCCCACGGTGCTCGCCGCTAGACGCGGCTCCGCGCCGCGGGGGACCCCCGCCGCCGCGTCACCCGCGGAAGGAGCGCTCTCCACATCTGCCTTCACGATGCGACCGCCCGGCCCGGACCCGTGCAGCTGGCTCAGATCCAGCTGCCGTTCCTTGGCGATCCGACGCGCCAGCGGAGAAGCTTTCGTCCGGTGCCCGTCGTCGGCCTCCGCGTGCTCAACCTCTCCACCCGCGGGTGGCGTGGGGGAGGGGGGGGTCGAGGACGGACCGTGGCCCGCCCGCAGCGCCCCCCCCTCCGCCGCGACAGGACCCGCGGTTGAGGCGCTTGAACCCTCGGCGTCCTGGTTGGTGCCGTCCGAATCCCCGACCCGCGCGATAGGCGTGCCGATCGCGACCGTCTCGCCCTCCTGCACCAAGATCTCACTCAGCGTTCCGGCAACATCGGATTCGTAGGCCATGTTCGCCTTGTCGGTCTCGATTTCGACCAGCTCATCGCCGACCGCCACCTCGTCGCCGACAGCCTTCAGCCACTGCAGAACGGTGCCCTCCTCCATCGAGTCGGACAGCCGTGGCATGACGACGTCGGCCATCAGATCGACCCCTCCAGCGCCGCCAAGGCGGCCTGCACGACGTGCTCCTCATGTGGAATCGCCGCCTGCTCGAGCCGTTTCGCGTACGGCATGTGGACGTCGGCGCCGGTCACCCGCTGCACCGGCGCGTCGAGGTGGTCGAAGGCCTGCTCGGTGATCAGCGTCGCCAGGTTGGCACCGACGCCGCCGTGCGGCCAGCCCTCCTCGACGATCACCGCCCGGTTGGTCTTGCGCACCGACTCGAGGATCGTGTCGAGGTCGAGCGGGCGCAGGGTGCGCGGGTCGATCACCTCGGCCTCGACGCCGTGCTCGTGCGCGAGCGTTCGCGCAGCGTCCTCGGCGACGTGCGCCATCTTGAGCAGGCCGACGATCGTCACGTCGCCGCCCTCGCGGCGCACCGCCGCTTCGCCGAAGCGCAGCACCTCGCCGTCGCCGTTCTCGCCCACCTCGCCACGGGTCCCGTAGAGGCTCTCGTGCTCGATGAAGACCACTGGGTTGTCGTCGCGGATCGCAGCCTTCAGCAGCGCCTTGCCGTCGGCCGGGGTGGAGGGACAGGCGACCAGCAGGCCCGGCACCTGCAGGAAGAGCGCCTCGAAGCTGTGCGAGTGGGTGGGGCCGAGCTGGTGGCCGCCGCCGCCCGGCATGCGGATCACCAGCGGCACCCGCGCCTGGCCGTTGAACATGTAGGGGATCGCGGCGGCGTGGTTGACGATCTGGTCCAGCGCCAGCAGCGCGAAGTTCACCGTCATCAGCTCGACCACCGGCCGCAGCCCGCCCATCGCCGCGCCGACCCCGGCGCCGACGATCGTGTTCTCGGAGATCGGCGTGTCGCGCACCCGCCGCTCGCCGAACTCCTCCAGCAGCCCCTCGGTCACCTTGAAGGCGCCCTGGAAGACGCCGACGTCCTCGCCCATCACGAAGACCGCCTCGTCGCGGCGCATCTCCTCGGCCATCGCGTCGCGCAGGGCCTCCCGCATCCGCAGCGTCGCCATCAGCGCTCCGTCTCCCAAAACCGCTCCACGGAGTCGCTTGCCCCCGCCTCCTCGTTGATCGCGCGCTCCTCGACCTCGCCGGCCACCGGCGAGTCGTTGCCCTCTTCAGCCACCTCGGCCTCGACACCCTCCTGGGCATCGCCCTGCTCGGCCGGGTTTGGCCGGGGGGCGTCGGGCTGACCCGCGTACGCCGCTCCCGCCTCGGCCAGCTCGCGCGCCGCCGCCGGCATCTCCTCTTCCTCGCGCTCGCCCCTGTGCGGCTCGGGGCTGCGCTCGTCGACCGCGTACCAGCCGCTCCGCTCGTCGACCACGTAGAGGTTTTCGTAGAGGCTGTCGAGCGCCGGTTCGGGCGAGGCGTCGGCGGCCTCGACCGCCGCCTTGACCTGCTCGTCGGCCTTCTCGCGGACCTGCTGCACCTCGCGCTCGCCGAGCACGCCGGCCTCGACGCAGCGCCGCGCGAAGACCTCGATCGGGTCTTTCTGCTGCCACTCCTCGACCTCCTCGCGCTCGCGGTAGACCTCGGGGTCGGCGGCGGAGTGGCCGCGGTAGCGATAGGTGAAGGCCTCGAGGATGGTCGGGCGGCGCTCCTCGCGCGCCTGGCGGATCCCCTCGGCGACGCCCTCGCGCACCGCGATCACGTCCATCCCGTCGATCCGCGTGCCGGGGATGCCGTAGCCCTCGGCCTTCTTGGAGAGGTCGGTCTGGGCGGAGTGGCGCTCGACCGAGGTCCCCATCCCGTAGAGGTTGTTCTCGACCAGGAAGAAGACCGGCAGCTGCCAGAGCGCCGCCAGGTTCATCGTCTCGCCGAAGTTGCCGGTGTTCGAGGCGCCGTCGCCGAACATGCAGACGGTGACGGCATCCTCGCCCTTGTACTCGGAGGAGAGGGCCAGGCCGGCGGCGATCGGCAGGTTGCCGCCGACGATCCCGTAGCCGCCCATGAAGCGCCGCTCGCGGTCGAAGATGTGCATCGAGCCGCCGCGCCCGCCGCTGGTCCCACCGACCCGGCCGAACAGCTCCGACATCACCCGCTCGGGGTCGGTGCCGCGGGCGATCGCGTGGCCGTGGGTGCGGTAGGTCCCGATCAGGTAGTCCTCGTCGCGCATCACCGAGGTGGTGCCGACGATCGTCGCCTCCTCGCCGATCGCCAGGTGGAGGAAGCCACCCGCTTTGGCCCGCTGGTACTGCCGTCCGGCCTCCTCCTCGAAGCGGCGGATCAGCGCCATCCGTGCGAGCAGCTCGTAACAGGTGGCGGCGTCAGGCAGGTTGGCCATTGAGGCCACCTTAGCTCGCCGAGCTCGCGGCTTCGACCGCCTCCTCCAGCCGGTCGTCTCCCCAGAAGACCTCGTCGCCGATGCGGAGCGAGGGGACGCCGATCACCCCGGCCTCGGCGGCCTGGTCGGTCGCCTCTCGCAGGGCGTTCTTGACGCTTTCGGTGCCGGCCGCTTTGCTGACGGCGTTGGGGTGCAGCTCGCAGGCCGCGGCCGAGATCAGCACGTTGTCGTGTTCGCTCAGGTCGCGGCCGGCGGCGAAGGCCTGGCGGAAGGCGGCGAGGGCGAATGAGACGGTGCGACCCGTCTGCTTGGCGAAGGTGGCTACGCGCATCGCGAACAGCATGTTGCCGGGCCAGGGATCGGGCCAGACGAGCGGCGCAAGGCTGAGGTCCCTGGCGCGGCGCTCGACCTCGGCGATTCCCTCCTTGCGCTCGGGTCCGTTCGCCCACGATTCGCGGCCGAAGCGTTGAAAGAGACCGCCGAGCAGCACGGGTTGCCACTCCGGCTGCTGCAGCTCGGCATCGGTGAACAGCCCGCTGATCCGTTCCGCGGTCAGGTAGGCGTAAGGCGACCCGAGGTCGAAATAGAAGGTCGCCCTAGGCGTGGGTGGCCCAGCCATCGACGGCCCGTGCCGCTTCGAAGATTGCCTCGGAGATCGTCGGGTGAGGATGGACGATCCGTGCCAGCTCCTGGTAGCCGCCCTCCAGCGCCATCGTCGCCACCAGCTCGGCGATCATGTCGCAGGCACGGTTGCCGACGATGTGGGCGCCGAGGATCTCGCCGTACTTGGAGTCGACGACGAGCTTGACCATGCCGTCTTTATCGTCGTAGACCGTTCCCGCGCCGACCCCGCCCAGCTTCAGCTTGCCGACCTTGACGTCGTACCCGGCCTCCTTCGCCGCCGCCTCGGTGAGGCCGACGCTGGCGACCTGCGGCTGGCAGAAGGTGGCGCCGGCGACGAGGTTCTGGTCGACCGGGTGGGTCTCGGCGCCGGCGGCGTGCTCGACCGCGACGACGCCCTCATCGGAGGCCTTGTGAGCGAGCGCCTTGGCGTTGACGAGGTCGCCGATCGCGTAGACTTTGGGGTTCGAGGTGCGGCCGAACTCGTCGACCTCGACCTTGCCCCGGTCCGTCAGCTTGACTCCGGCCGCCTCCAGCCCGAGCCCCGAGACGTCGGCGGCGCGGCCGCCGGCGACGCAGAGGTAGTCGACCTCGGCGCTCTCGCCGCCGTAGGTGAACTTGACCGAGCTGTCGCCGGCCTCGACGTTTTCGACCGGGGCGCCCGTGGAGATCGTGATGCTCTGCTTCTTGAAGGCCCGCTCGACAACCCGCGCCATGTCCTTGTCCTCGGCGGGGAGGATCTGGTCGAGCATCTCGATCAGCAGCACCTCGGTGCCGAAGCGGGCGTAGGCGGAGGCGATCTCGCAGCCCGAGGCGCCGGCGCCGACCACAGCGATCTTCTTCGGCTGCTCGGCCAGCGACCAGGTGCCCCAGGTGTCGAGCACGCGATCGCCGAACTCGACGCCGGGGATCGGCAGCGCGGTCGAGCCGGTGGCGAGCACCACGGTGCCCGCCTCGTAGACGTCGTCACCGACCTGGACGTTGCCCTCGGCGGTGAGTGCGCCGTCGCCGGCGATCATCGTCACCTTGTTTTTGTCCCAGAGCATCTTCACGCCGCTGGAGAGCGAGTCGGAGACGGCGGCGCGGCGCTTGCCGAGGGCCTCCCAGTCGACCGAGGCGTCCTTGACGACGACACCCAGCTCGGCGCTGTTGCGCGCCTGGTCGTAGATCTCGGCGCTGTGCAGGACCGTCTTGGCCGGGATGCAGGCGTAGTTGAGGCAGCGGCCGCCCGGTTTGTCGCGCTCGATCACGGCGGTCTTCTTGCCCAGTTGGGCCGCGCGAATCGCGGCGACGTAGCCGCCTGGCCCCCCGCCGATGACGATCGTGTCGAACGATTCAGACAAGAACCTGAGCCTATAGAACGGAGTTAGTCGCGGCTCGGCATCTGGATCCGGGCCATCGCTTTGACCATGAAGAAGAAGAAGCCGCCGGCGACGACGAGCAGACCGAAGGTCACGGCGAACTGGGCGACGCTCGACACCTGCACGGCGAGGCCGAAGACGGCGCTGAAGATGAGGAAGACGAGCACCAGCTGGAAGCCGAGCACGGCCCAGTAGCGGGCGCGCCACATGCCCCAGGCCATCACCCCCATGATCAGCGCCGGCGCCAGCACCTGGGCGAGGCGCGGTTTGTCGCCTTCGACCTCGACCCCGGCGAGATAGCCGGCGACGATCGAGATCGCGACCAGGCCGGCGACCACGGCGCCGATCGTGACCACCCGCGGCCGCTCACCCTCGGCCAGCGGCTCGAGGTTCTCCCGCACCTTCTGGTTGCGTTCCTCGGCGCGGGCGTAGCCGCGCTCCATCCGCTCGCGCGGGGTCGGCGCCTCGGCGCCGCGCTGCTTGCGTTTGCGGGGGGCGGGAGACTCAGCCACCGGGTGCCGCCTCGCCGACCGTGGCAAGCGCACCGCGCAGTGCCTTGGCTACGGCCGTCGGATCCTCCGCGTCGCGTATCGCCCGCACGACGCCGAGCCGCCGGGCACCCGCGGCGACGACCTCGGCCGCGTTCGTCGGGTCGATGCCGCCGATCGCAAAGAAGGGGTGGGGG
Source organism: uncultured Solirubrobacterales bacterium (assembly GCA_963716735.1). Classification (GTDB taxonomy): domain Bacteria; phylum Actinomycetota; class Thermoleophilia; order Solirubrobacterales; family 70-9; genus VRUE01. The sequence continues at coordinate 1,698,699 of OY970321.1, read as the reverse complement.
GCGTTGGCGGCGGCGTGCTCGACCGCGCCGAGGCCGACCCCGGGGCGCCCCTCTTTGGTCGGCGTCTCCCAGACAGGCCCCACACTCACGTAGTCGACGGGCTGCTCCGCACTGGCCGCGAGCTGCTCCTCGGAATGGGTCGAGAAGCCGACGATCGCCTCCGGCCCGAGCACCTCCCGCGCCTCGGCGGCGGACACGTCGTCCTGGCCGACGTGGACCCCGTCGGCGTCGCAGGTCCGCGCCAGGTCGGGATCGTCGTTGACGATGAAGAGCGCGCTGTAGGTGTCGCAGACGCGGCGGAAGGTCTGCGCCGAGCGCTCGATCTCGTCCCGTCCCAACTCCTTCTCGCGCAGCTGGACGATGTCGACGCCGCCGCTCAGGGCGGCCTGGAGCAGCGCCTCGGGGTCGCGCCCGCCGGGCAACGCCTCGCAGACGAAGTAGAGGCGCGCCGTGCGCAGTCGCTCGCGCCGAAGGGGACCGCGGGCCTCGGGCATCGCCAAGCTCATTCCTCGATTATGGCTTGACTGCTGCCTGAGGGGGGTAGCATCGGAGGTGTAACGGGAGCCGATGGCGCCTTTGGGCGCCGAGGCTGAGAGGGCGGCATCGAGGCCGCCGACCGTCTGGACCTGATCCGGGTAATGCCGGCGGAGGCAAGAATGAGCAGTACCTACGAGCAGCGGAGTTACGACGCGGTGATCGTCGGAGGCGGTGTGATCGGCCTCTCCTGCGCCTGGCGCGCGGCGCGGCGCGGTGCCCGGGTGGCGGTGGTCGAGCGCTCCCGTCCGCCTGCCGGGGCGACGCGGGTCGCGGCGGGGATGCTGGCCCCGGTCGGCGAGCTCGCCTTCGGCGAGCCGGAGCTGCTGAAGATGACCCTTGCCGCCGCCGAGCTCTATCCGGATTTCGTCGCCGAGCTGGAGGCCGCGAGCGGAATCTCCACCGGCTACCGGCGCGACGGCGCCCTGCACATTGCGCTCGACCGCGACGAGGCGGCGGAGCTGCGCCGCGTGCACCAGCTCCAGCGCTCGCTCGGTCTGGGTGCCGAGTGGCTGCCGCCGCGCCGCTGCCGGGAGCTGGAGCCCGGTCTCACCCCGTCCTTCAACGGCGGCGTGCACGCGCCCGAGGAGGCCTCGGTTGACCCGCGGGCGCTCGCCGCGGCGTTGCTCGGTGCGCTCGAAGCCGAGGACGGCGCTGAGCTGCTGACCGGGACCGGGGTGGAGGCGACGCTGCTCGACGGCGAGCGGATCGCCGGCGTGCGCACCGAGGACGGCAGCGAGCTGCGGGCCGCGGCCGTCATCCTCGCCACCGGTGCCTGGGCGGCCGACGCGCAGTGGCTGCCGGATGCCGCCCGCCCGCCGGTGCGCCCCGTCAAGGGGCAGATCCTCGAGCTGCGCGCCCGCGGCGGAGCGGCGCCCTGCCGGCGGATCGTCGCCTCAGAGCGGGTCTACCTGGTCCCCCGTCCCGACGGGCGCCTGATCGTCGGCGCAACCGTCGAGGAGCAGGGGTTCGACACGGCGGTGACGGCGGGCGGCGTCCACGAGCTGCTGCGCGAGGCCTACCGACTGCTGCCCGAGGTCGCCGAGATGGAGCTGGTCGAGGCCACCGCCGGGTTGCGGCCGGGCACGCCCGACAACCTGCCGCTGATCGGCGCCAGCGGCGTCGAGGGGCTGCTCTGGGCCACCGGGCACTACCGCAACGGCATCCTGCTGGCGCCGCTGACCGCGAACGCAATCGCCGACCTGCTTGCCGCCGCGAGCCCCGCGCGGTCGACTTTTGGGTCGCATAGCGCCACAAACCTCGACCGCGCGACGGAGCGGGCCCTGTGAGGATCGAGCTGAACGGCGAGCCCCGCGAGCTGGCCGCGGGTGCGACGCTCGCCGATGCCGTGGCTGAGAGCGGTGCCGAGCGCGAGGGCCGCGGCGTCGCGGTGGCGCTCGACGGCGAGGTCGTGCCCCGTGGCGAGTGGGACTCGAAGGCGCTGGTCGAGGGCAGCAGCGTCGAGGTGCTCGCCGCGATCCAGGGTGGCGCCGAGACCTGGGAGCTGGGTGGCCGCCAGTGGTCCTCGCGGCTGATCGCCGGCACCGGCGGCTTTCGCTCGCTGGAGCAGATGGAGGAGGCGCTGGCCGCCTCAGGCGCGGAGATCGTCACCGTCGCCCTGCGCCGTATCGACCCGGCGGCGAAAGGCTCGGTGCTCGACGTGCTCGACAACCTCGGCCTCTTCGCCCTTCCCAACACCGCCGGCTGCTTCACCGCCCGCGACGCGGTCCGCACCGCGCGCCTCGCCCGCGAGGCCTTCGAGACCGAGTGGATCAAGCTCGAGGTGATCGGCGACGACCGCACCCTCTACCCGGACGCGGTCGAGCTGCTAGATGCCGCCGAGACCCTGGTCGGCGAGGGCTTCACCGTCCTCCCCTACACCAACGACGACCCGATCCTCGCCCGCCGCCTCGAGGAGGCCGGCTGCGCCGCGGTGATGCCGCTCGGCTCGCCGATCGGTTCCGGCGCGGGCATCCGCAACCCCTACAACGTCGCGATCGTCGCCGAGCAGGCGGAGGTGCCGGTGATCCTCGATGCCGGCATCGGCACCGCCTCCGATGCGGCTTTGGCGATGGAGCTGGGCTGCGACGCTGTGATGGCGGCCTCCTCGATCTTCGGCGCCGAGGATCCGACCGCGATGGCGCGCGCCCTGCGCGGCGCGGTCGAGGCCGGCCACTGCGCCCGCCAGGCCGGGCGCATCCCCCGCCGCACCCACGCCGAGGCCTCGACCCCCGAGGAGGGGCTGCCCGAGCTTTCCTGACCCGTGCGGTAGAGGTTTGGGTCGCATAGCGACCCAAACCTCTACCGCACTCATGTTCGATGTCCCTCTACCATGGGCCGCACGCCCCTGTAGCTCAGTTGGTTAGAGCGGCGGCCTTTTAAGCCGCGCGGCGCGGGTTCGAATCCCGCCGGGGGCACTTCCGTGCCAGGCGACACCCCCGTCCTGATCCTCACCGGGCCTCCAGGAGTGGGGAAGACGACGGCCGCCGCGCTGCTCGCCGAACGCTTTCCGCGGGCCGTTCACCTCGAAGCGGACAACTTCTTCCGCTACATCCGCTCGGGCTACGTCGAGCCTTGGACGCCGGAGTCCAACGAGCAGAATCGCGCCGTGATGGGGATCGTCGCCAGGGCCGCGGCTGGCTACGCGGCGGCGGGCTACCTCACGCTCGTCGACGGGATGTTGATTCCGGGCTGGTTCCTCGAGCCGGTTCGGGACGCGCTGCGGGCCGAGGGGCACAGGGTCGCGCTGACGATCCTGCGCGCACCCCTCGCCACGTGCCTCGCACGGGTGAACGGGCGCGAAGGTCTCCCCGACGGCGTCGACCCCGAGGCGATCGAGCAGATCTGGCGGAGCTTCGCCGACGCCGGCGAGTTCGAGCCGCACGTGCTCGACCTGGGCGACGAGAGCCCGGATGAGGTTGCCGATCTGCTCGTCCGGCGGCTGGAGGGCGGTCAGCTTGCCGCCTGAGCACGACGAGCGCCTACTCCGCGTCCCCTGCGACATCGAGGCCGAAGACGACGTCCGCCTCGCGCGGATCCACGCCGAGGTCGAGCGCGGCTTCGACGCCCTGCGCGACATCGAGAACGGCGTCTCGGTCTTCGGCTCGGCGCGCGTCACGGAGGGCCACCGCTGGTACGAGCTCTGCCGCGAGACGGCGGCCTGCCTGGCACGCCATGACTTCGCCGTGATCACGGGCGGTGGGCCCGGGCTGATGGAGGCGGCCAACCGCGGCGCCGCCGAGGCCGGCGGCCTCTCGGTCGGGCTCAACATCGAGTTGCCGATGGAGCAGCAGCCCAACCAATACGCCAACCGCGGCCTTCACTTCCACTACTTCTTCGCCCGCAAGCTGATGTTCGTCCGCTACGCCCGTGCCTTCGTCATCTTCCCCGGCGGCTTCGGCACCCTCGACGAGATGTCGGAGAGCCTCACCCTGATCCAGACCCACCGGGTCCAGCACTTCCCCACGATCCTCGTCGACAGCAAATTCTGGGCGCCCCTGCTCGAGTGGTTCGACGACCAGCTGGAGGACGACGGCCTGATCTCGCCTGGCGACAAGGAGCTGTTGCTCACCGCCGAGACCCCCGAGGAGGTCTGTGACCACGTGCGCCGGGCCAGCGAGGCCCAGCGCCAGATTTCGGATGTCTAGCCCCTGAAGGCGGCGTTAGGGGAAAAAATTCACCTGAAAAATATCCGGTGGTCATAGTCTGTTGAATAGCTGCCCGAGGGGCGCAAGACTGCGCGTGTGCCCACTGTCGCTCAGTGCTTCACTGAGAACTTGAAACGTGCTCTTGCCAGTTCGTCGCTCACCCAGGAGCAGGTGGCCGCACGAGCCGGGATCGACCGAACGCAGATGACCAAATTGGCCAAGGGCACCCAGGTGCCCCGGGTCGACACGATGATCAAGCTCGAGGCTGCGCTTGGGCTGGAGCGAGCCGCTCTGATCGAGGGCATCGTCTGGAATCCAGCCGTGGGTCCCAGCGGCGAGTTCAAGCTCGAGCGGTAAGGGCAGAAAAAAGGCGACCCGCCGAAGCGGGCCGCCTGAAAACGAGGTTGCCGCCGGACATATACGGCCCCGCCCCCACGTGTGCCCATCATAACGCCCCGAGCGGGAGTCGAACCCGCCAACCTCGCTTCGTGGGGGCGAGGCCCGCGTCCGGCGGCCGGGGCGTTGCCGCGGCCGCGACAGGCCGGACGCTACTTAGACAACTGTCACGTGTGGTGCGCTAAATCGAAAAGTTCTGCAACGAGAATCAGTGCCGAAAGTGACGGTGCTTCGTGAACACCATCGGGATCGAGGCTGCGTCGCAGGCCTCGATCACGTCGCCATCCCGTTTGGAGCCGCCGGGCTGGATCACCGAGGTGGCGCCGGCGTCGATCGCCGCCTGGGGGCCGTCGGCGAAGGGGAAGAAGGCGTCGGAGGCGACGGCTGAGCCGGCCAGCAGGGCGCCGGCCTCCTCGCCGCGGGCCTCGCGGCACTTCTCGACCGCGAGGCGGACCGAGTCGACGCGGCTCATCTGGCCGGCGCCGATGCCGAGCGTGGCGCCGTCCTTGGCGAGCACGATCGCGTTGGAGCGGACGTGGCGCACCACGGTCCAGGCGAAGAGCAGGTCGGCCCACTGCTCCTCGCTCGGCTGGGTCGTCGTCACCGTCTCCATGATCTGCCGCGGCTCGGGATCGCCGTCGCGATCCTGGATCAGCAGGCCGCCGCGCACCCGCTTGACGTCGCGTTCGGCGGGGTCCTGCTCGCGCCGCTCCTCGTCACAGAGGATGCGGATCGCCTCCTTCTGTTGCAGCACCTCCAGCGCGCCGTCCTCGAATCCCGGCGAAAGCAGTACCTCGACGAAATTCTCGTGCAGCGCCTCGGCCAGCTCTACGCTCACCGGCCGGTTGACCGCGATCACGCTGCCGTAGGCGGAGACTGGGTCGCAGGCAAGCGCCTTGCGGTAGGCGTCGAGCGCGTCCTCGCCGATCGCCACCCCGCAGGGGTTGTTGTGCTTGACGATCGTGCAGGCGGGCGGCTCGAAGTCTTCGTTCAGGCGCCGCGCCGAGTCGAGGTCGAGGACGTTGTTGAAGGAGAGCGCCTTGCCGTGCAGCTTCGCCACCCCGGAGAGGATGTGGCTGCGCACCCCGACCTCCGAGTAGAGCGCCGCGCGCTGGTGCGGGTTCTCGCCGTAGGCGAGGTCGAGCTCCTTCTCGTAGGAGACCGTCAGGTGTTCGGGGAAGTCCTCATAAGAGGCCGAGAACCAGCGGCTGATCGCGGCGTCGTAGCGGGCGATGTGGGTGAAGGCCTCGTTGGCGAGCCAGTGGCTGGTCGAGGCCGAGATCTCGCCGCCGCTCTCCTCCATCTCGGCGCAGACCGCGTCGTAGGACTCGGGCTTGACGATGACGGCGACGCCCTCGTGGTTCTTGGCGGCGGCGCGGATCATCGTCGGCCCGCCGATGTCGATGTTCTCCACCGCCACCTGCGGATCGACCTCGTGCGCGGCGACGGTCTCCTCGAAGGGGTAGAGGTTGACGCAGACCAGGTCGATCGGCGCGATCCCCTCGCGCTCCAGAGTCGCCATGTGCTCAGCGTCGGCGCGCCGCGCCAGCAGCGCCGCGTGCAGGCGCGGGTGCAGGGTCTTCACCCGGCCGCCGAGGATCTCCTCCTGGCCGGTGAACTCGGAGACGTCGGTCACCTCCAGCCCCGCCTCGCGCAACGCGCTCGCGGTCCCGCCGGTTGAGAGGATCTCGATCCCCTGCGCTGCCAGCGTCTTGGCGAAGTCGGCGATCCCGGTCTTGTCGGAGACCGAGATCAGCGCCCGGCGCACCCGGATCGCGCCGTTGCTCACGGCCTGGTCTCTGGTATCTGCGGGGGCCTCACTCATCGGTTACGACGACCCGTGGGTCGCTCGCGTCGATCCTAACTATGCCCCGGGCAATCATGCGGATCGCCTCCGGGTAGAGCTCGTGCTCGACAGCGTGGACCGCCTCCTCCAGCTCTGCCCGATCGCGGCCGGCGGGAACCGGTACCTCGCGCTGCACGATCGCCGGCCCGGTATCGACCCCCTCGTCGACGAAGTGGACGGTGACACCGGTGACCTCGACCCCCGCCGCCAGCGCCTGGCCGATCGCGTCGAGGCCCGGGAAGGCGGGCAGCAGCGCCGGGTGGATGTTGACGACGCGATTGCGGAAGCGGGCGACGAAGGCGGGGGAGAGCAGCTGCATGTAGCCGGCGAGGACGACGAGGTCGGCGCCGCGGGACTCGATCCACGCCGCCATCGCGACATCGCGCGCCTCGCGGCCGGTGTACTCGTCGCGGGGGAAGACCGCAGTCTCGACCCCTGCCGCGCGGGCTCGCTCCAACGCCCGTGCGCCCGGCTTGTCGGAGCCGACCCCGACCACTTCGATCCCCTCATGTCCATGCAACGTGTCGAGGATCGCCTGGAGGTTGGTCCCGCTCCCCGAGGCAAGAACGACCAGACGGAACGTGGCACGGCGCATCTCTACGTCCTCGGTCGCTCGCGTGCAGAGCACGCCACGCTCCCTGCGTCCTTGATCTGCTTGGCCACGTTCCGTCTGGTCAGCTACTGGAAACGACCTCGAGGGCGAATTTCCCGTTGGCGCTTTCCGGGTCACCTAGTGGGTAGCGCCCCGTGAAGCAGGCGTCGCAGTGGTCCTCGGGCGGGGTCCCGATCGCCTCGTAGACGCCCTCCATCGAGAGGTAGGCGAGCGAGTCGGCACCGAGCTCGTCGGCGATCTCCTCGATCGTGCGTTCGTGGGCGATCATCTCCTCGCGGGTCGACATGTCGACGCCGTAGTGACAAGGGTGGCGGATCGGCGGCGCGGAGATCCGCAGGTGCACCTCGCTTGCCCCGGCGTCGCGCAGCATGCCGACGATCTGCCGCGTCGTGTTGCCGCGCACGATCGAGTCGTCGACGACGACGATCCGCTGGCCGGAGACGATCTCCGGCAGCGGGTTGAACTTGAGCCGCAGGCCGCGCTTGCGCAGCTCCTGGCCGGGCTGGATGAAGGTGCGGGCGACGTAGCGGTTCTTGATCAGGCCGTCGTCGCGGGGCAGCCCCGAAGCACGGGAGAAGCCGGCGGCGGCGGGGTTGCCGGAGTCGGGCACCGAGATCACCAGGTCGGCATCGGCCGGTGCCTCGCGAAAGAGGATTTCGCCCATCCGCCCGCGCACCTGCTGCAGCACCTTGCCCTCGAGGCGGCTGTCGGGGCGGGAGAAGTAGATGTGCTCGAAGACGCAGTGCGCGGGCCGGCCGGCCTTGACCACCTGGCGCGTCTCGAGGCCGCGCTCGGTCAGCGAGACCATCTCGCCGGGGTGCACTTCGCGCATCAGCTCGGCGCCGACGATGTCGAAGGCGCAGCTCTCCGAGGCGACGACGAAGCGATCGCCGAGCCGGCCCAGCGAGAGCGGCCGCACCCCGTGCGGATCGCGGAAGGCGACGATCGCCCGCTTGGTCATCACCACGGTCGAGTAGGCGCCCTGCAGGCGCGGCATCACGTCGGCGACCGCGTCCTCGACGAGTTTGCCGTCGTGGGAGGAGATCAGCGCCGCGATGATCTCCGAGTCCGAGGTACCGCGGAAAGAGATCCCCGTCTCTTTCAGCTCGCCCCAGAGCTCGACCGCGTTGGTCAGGTTGCCGTTGTGGGCGAGGGCCAGCTCGCGGCCGTCGTCGCGCCAGACCGGCTGCGCGTTCTCCCAGGAGCCGCCGCCGGTGGTCGAGTAGCGCACGTGGCCGATCGCCATGTCGCCCTCCAGCGCCCGCAGCTTCTCCTCGTCGAAGACCTGGGAGACGAGGCCGGAGTCCCGCATGGTGGTGATGTGGCCGCCCTCGCAGGTGGCGATGCCGGCCGACTCCTGGCCGCGGTGCTGCAGCGAGTAGAGGCCGAAGTAGGTGAGACGGGCGACGTCGTGCCCGGGTGCGTATATGCCGAAGACGCCGCATTCCTCGCGCGGCGAATCGCGATCTATCAGCTGCCCCTGGGGCGGAGTCAAAGCGCGTGCTTTCCTCGGTGTGGGAAGGACGTGACGCGCAGGCAGACTGCCTACCCCGGCAGGGTAGCAGCGGGCGGGGACCCGCTCACTCGCTGTTAGGGCTCCTTCCGGCCCGGGATCAGCACGGTCAGCTTGCGCTTGCCTTCACGCCCGGCTGCGGTGAGCGTGCTGACGGTGAGCATCGCGATGAGCGACCTCTTCGGGGGCAGGCGCTCGAGCCGCCGCAATAACGGTTTCGGCAGCTTGATCGCGATACGAGCCGTCCTTCCCGGCGAGACGGATTTGACGCCGCTGTCCAGGGACAGGAGCAAGATGCCGTCGACACTTGGCGCCGGCTGCCTGAGCCCCACCGCGACCTGGCCAGTGACTCGGACCTCGGTCTTCGTGTCAACCGTGACTCGTAAAAGGATCGAACGTTCCCGGACGGCCGCGTCCTTGACGCGCAGGTTGATGGCGGGACAGCCATCCTGGGTAGTCGGCAGCCGGGTGCAGCGATCCTGCGTCCGATCGCCGTACCCGTCGCCGTCCTCGTCCGGCTCGATGACGACGTCCAGCGGCACGCCGAGACCCTCTTCGGATTTGAACTCATGAGACGAGCCGATCGGCGTGGGGCCCTCGTGGAGGCCCGAGGTGACACCGACCGCGCCGTCGCAGACGGACGTCTTAGTCGTCCCCCGAAGGGCGAACAGGTCTCCGCCCTTGACCGGGATCCGGGTCTTGAACAAATGCCGCGGGCCGTCAGGGGCGACCTTGGCGCTGCTCTCCGCCACGGCCAGGAAGGAGCTCACGGGGCCGTCCACCCGTCGGAATACCTGGAGGCGCTGCTCGAAACGGCCTTGGGCCGATCCGCCGACGACCCTCCAGCCGGTGACCACGCCGTCCGCGGGTACGGGAAGCGGGCTTCCCCCCAGCCCCAGCGCCAGCACGGTCGCATCCCCCCTGGTCTCGTCTGCACCGCAATAGAGCAAGCTCGTTGCGTTCGGCGGGGGGATCAGCGCTGCCGCGGTCACCGCGCCCCCTAACAGCAAAGCCACTGCAGCCAAGGCCGCTGCTCCAATACGTCTGTGCATTCTGCAGAGCCTATTTGGCGCTGAGAAGTGCGTCCAGCGCCTGGTGCAGCCCGGCGACCGCGGACTTCAGCGGCGCCTCGTTGCCGGCGGCGCGGGCGCGGATCAGGGCACCCTCGATCGTCGAGACGACGAGGCCGGCGAAGGCCTCGGCGTCCTTGGCCTCGATGCCTTCCTCGCGCAGGGCGGCGGCGATCGGGGCTTCCCAGCTCTGGAAGGCGGCGGTCGCGGCGGCGGCGAGGGCAGGGTCCTCGGGACGGGCCAGGGCGGCGGCGGCGACGGGGCAGCCGAGTCGCTCCGGCTTGTCTTTCACCCGGCGGCGGAACATCTCGCCGAACATCGTCAGCGTCTCGCCAAGGCCACGCTCCTCCAGCGAGCGTTCGATCGCGGCGCGGATCTCACGCCCCTCCGCCTCGGCGGCCTCGATCGCCAGCTGGCTCTTGCCGCCGGGGAAGTGGTGGTAGATCGATCCGCGCGGCGCCTCGCCTACCGCGGCGACGTCGCGCAGCTCCATGCCCGCGTAGCCCTTCTCGGCGAGTAGCCGCCGCGCCCCGGCAATCAGTCGCTCGCGCCCGTCGCGACGTTTCGGTTCGATCGCTTTCGCGTCTGCAAGTCGCGTTATGCCCACGGACATAGTATAGTCGCCGCGCTGATGTATGACCGTGGACATAGAGCGAGCGTGGCGATCGCCTGTGCCGGCGCCTTCGTCGCCTTCCTCGACACGACGATCGTCAACATCGCCTTCCCCGACATCTCGGCTTCTTTCGCCGGCTCGGGACGCGACGCGCTCTCCTGGGTGCTCGACGGTTACTTCGTCGTCATCGCCGCCCTGCTGGTCCCGGCCGGTGGCCTCGCCGACCGCTTCGGCCACAAGCGGATCTTCCTGGTCGGGGTGGGGGTCTTCACCGCCGCCAGCCTGCTCTGCGCGATCGCCCCGAGCCTCGAGCTGCTGATCTCCTTCCGCGTCCTGCAGGGAGTCGGCGCTGCACTGATCGCTCCCGCCTCGCTGGCGATCGTGCTCGACGCCTACCCGGTCGAGAAGCGTGCGACCGGCGTCGGCATTTGGGGCGCTGCCGCCGCGGCGGCAGCGGCGACTGGCCCGACCCTGGGCGGCGCACTGGTCGAGCTCTCGGACTGGCGCCTCGTCTTCCTCGTCAACCTGCCCCTGGGCGCGGCGATCGTCTGGGCGGGCAGTCGCCGCCTCGCCGAGCGGCCGATCCGCGACCACCGTCTGCCCGACCTGCCCGGCGCCCTGATGCTCGCCCTCTCTTTGGCCCTGATCACGCTCGGCATCGTCGAGGGCAACGACTGGGGATGGACGGCGGTGGCGACCCTCGGCTGCTTCGCGGCCGGGGCGATCCTGCTCGGCGCGATGATCGCCCGCAGCCGTACCCACCCGCGGCCGATCGTCGAACCGGAGCTCTTCGCCCATCGCTCCTTCCGCATCGGCAACCTCGGCACGCTGCTCTTCTCCGCCGCCTTCTTCTCGATCGTCCTCGGCAACGTCGTCTTCCTCACCTCGATCTGGGGCTACACCGTGCTCCAGGCCGGCCTCGCGACCCTGCCGGGCCCGGCCTGGACGACGATCGTCTCCGGCCCCGCCGGCAAACTCGCCGACCGCTTCGGCCAGCGCGCCGTCGTCGTCCCCGGCACGCTGATCTTCGCCGCGGGAGTGATGGTCCTGCGCTCGGCCGGCGCGGAGCCCGACTGGCTCGGCCTCTGGCTGCCGGGGGCGACGCTGACCGGCATCGGCATCGGCCTCGCCTTCCCGACGCTGGGCTCGGCCGCCGTGCGCGACGTCGCCGTCGACCGCTTCGCCACCGCCAGCGCGGTCAACGCCGCCTTCCGCCAGATCGGCGCCGTGCTCGGCACCGCACTCCTCGTCGCCATCGTCGGCGACCCCGCCACGCTCGCCGACGCGCTCTCCGTCTCCGACAGCGCCTACCTCTTCGCCGCGATCGCCGCCCTGCTGTCGGGCGCGGTCACCCTGATGCTGCGGCCGGTTCCGAGTCCCGCCGGGTCAGGCTCTCGCCGCTCTCCGGATCGAAGAGATGCAGCTTCGACGTATCCGCCCATAGCTGAGCCCGCTCGCGACGTTTGATCTTGCTCGCCGGGTCGAGCCGGGCGACGATCTGCTCCTCGCCCTCGCGCAGGCTGGCCGCCCCGGTTTCGCCGATGCTCTCCTCGGCCAGGTCGGCGAGCTGATCGGACTCGACCCCTTCGGACTCGACGTGGAAGTAGGCGTAGAGGTCCGATCCGAGCGACTCCACCAGGTCGATCTCGGCCTCGATCGTCACCCCGCGCCCGCGCTTCAGCTCGTCGTCGACCATCGAGGCGTCTTCGAAGCTCTCCGGTCGCAGCCCGGCGATGACCTTGCCGTCGCCGCGCCCACGTGCCTCCTCGGGCACCTCGGCGTCGCCGATCGGCAATTTCACCTTGCCGTCCTCGATCTCGGCCGGCATGAAGTTCATCGCCGGCGAGCCGATGAAGCCGGCGACGAAGAGGTTCTTCGGGTCGTCGTAGAGCTCGGCTGGGGGACCGACCTGCTGCAGGACACCGGCCCGCATAACCGCGACCCGGTCGCCGAGCGTCATCGCCTCGACCTGGTCGTGGGTGACGTAGACGGTCGTCGTCTCCAGCCGCGACTGCAGTTTCGCCACCTCGGTCCGCATCTGCACCCGCAGCTTCGCGTCGAGGTTGGAGAGCGGCTCGTCCATCAGGAAGGCCTTCGGGTCGCGCACGATCGCCCGCCCCATCGCTACCCGCTGTCGCTGCCCGCCGGAGAGGTTGGCGGGGCGGCGGTCGAGGTGCTGGGTCAGGTCGAGCGTCTCCGCCGCTTCCTCCACCTGGCGGTTGATCTCATCCTTCTCGACCCCCGCCAGCTTCAGCGCGAAGCCCATGTTCTCGCGCACGGTCATGTGCGGGTAGAGGGCGTAGTTCTGGAAGACCATCGCGATGTCGCGGTCCTTGGGGGCGCGGTCGTTGACGACCTCGCCGCCGATCTTCACCTCGCCGCTGGAGATGTCCTCGAGCCCGGCGATCATCCGCAGCGCCGTCGACTTGCCGCAACCCGAGGGCCCGACGAGGATCATGAACTCGCCGTCGCCGATCTCCAGATCCATCTCCTTGACGGCCTCGGTGCCGTCGGCGAAGACCTTGGTGACTCCATCGAGGGTTATCTCTGACATCGGTGGCTCCTATCCCTTCACGGCCCCGGCGGTGAGGCCGGAGACGATTCGGCGCTGGAATAACAGGACGAAGACGATGATCGGCACCGTCACGACGACCGCCGCCGCGGCGATGCTGCCGGTCGGCTGGGTGAAAGACGACTCGCCGGTGAAGAAGGCCAGCGCGGCCGGCACGGTGCGCGAGGCATCGGAGGAGGTCAGCGAGATCGCGAAGAGGAAGTCGTTCCAGGCGAAGATGAAGACGAGGATTGCCGCGGTGAAGACACCAGGCGCGGCCAGCGGCACGATCACCTTGCTGAAGGCCTGGAACGGGGTCGCGCCGTCGACCTGGGCCGCCTGCTCCAGCTCCCAGGGGATCTCGCGGAAGAAGGCGACGAGGACGTAGATCGCCAGCGGCAGGGAGAAGGTCAGGTAGGGGATGATCAGCCCCGGATAGGTGTCGTAGAGGCCGAGCGCCCGCCACATGTCGAACAGCGGCCCGACGGTCGATATCGGCGGGAACATCGCGATCGCCAGCGCCCCCGCGAGGATCACCCGCTTGCCGGGGAATTCGAGCCGGGCGATCGCGTAGGCGGCGAAGGAGGCGAAGACGATCGCGATCACCGTCGTCGACAGCGCGATCAGGATCGAGTTGATCAGCGGCTTGATGAAGGGGCTGTCGTCGATGCCGCCTTCGAACAGGCTCTTGTAGTTGTCGAAGGAGATGTCGCTGGGCAGGAAGCGGCCGTCGGTGACCGCTTCGGTCGGCTTCAGGGAGATCGAGATCAGCCAGACGACGGGGATCAGCGCGACCACGATCACCGCCAGGATGGCGACGCTCCACAGTGCGTACTCGCGGCTTCCCCGTTCCATCAGCTACCCGGCCTTCCTTCCTCGACCCGGGCTCCGAAGCCGCGCACGAAGACGAACGCGATCAGGAAGACGCAGAGGAAAATCAGCACCGAGACCGCCGAGCCGAGGCCGAGGTTGAGGCGTGAGATCAGCTGGTTGAAGCCGAGGATCGAGACCGATTCGGTGTCCTGCGCACCGCGGGTCATGATGAAGATCGTGTCGAAGACGCGGAAGGCGTCGAGGGTGCGGAAGAGCAGCGCGACGAGGATCGCCGGCTTCATCAGCGGCAGAGTGATGCGGGTGAAGCGCTGCCATGCCGATGCCCCGTCGACCTTGGCCGCCTCATACAGCTGGCCGTCGATCGTCACCAGGCCGGCGAGCAACAGCAGCGCCATAAAAGGGGTCGTCTTCCAGACCTCGGCCATGATGATCACGGCGAAGGAGCTGAAGCGCCCGCCGAACCAGTCCATGTCTTCGGCGATCAGCGGCAGGTTGTTGACGAAGCCGGTGTCGGGCGCGAAGGCGAACTGCCAGGCGAAGGCGGCGACCACGGTGATGATCCCGTAGGGAATGAGCACCGAGGTGCGGACGACCCCGCGTCCGAAGATCGCCCGGTGCATAACCAGCGCGATCGCCATCCCGAGAACCAGCTCGATCGCGACGGAGGTGACCATCACGAAGACGGTGTTGAAGAGGTCGGTCCACCAGAGTTCGGAGCTGAGGATGGATCCGTAGTTGTCGAGCCCGACGAAGCCGCTCTGGTCGGGGAAGCGCAGGTCGATCTGCTGCAGCGAGAGGACGATCGCGTAGCCGATCGGGTAGGCGGTCACGGCCAACATCGCGATCACCGCCGGTGCGCAGAGCATCCAGGCCAGCCGGTGCTCGGAGCGGGTCCGCTGGCTGCCGGCCGCGGCTGGCGGAGCGGGATGAGCTGGTGCGCTCGCCTCCATCAGAACAGCCCTTCGTGCTTGACCGCGTCGTCGAGGTTCGATTTCAGCTCCTCATAGATCGAGCTGGTGTCTTCGGGGTCGATCTTGTCCGGGGGGTGCAGCGTGCGCTGCACCGCGAGTGAGACGTCCTGGTAGGCGGGCGTCGTCGGGCGGGGACCGGAGTCCTCGATCGACTTTTTGACCAGCTGTGCGAAACCGGGGTAGGCCTCGGTCACGGTTTTGGTGGCGTAAAGGTCGGAGCGGGACGGCGGCAGCCCGTCCAGTTCCGTCGCGGTCATCTGGCTTTTGCTATTCGCCAGGCAGGCGGCGGCGTCGAAGGCGACGTCCTTGTGGTTCGAGTAAGAGCTGACCGCGAGGTTGAAGCCGCCCAGCGGAGGTTTGCTCGGCCGGTTCGCGTCGACCCGTGGAAAGCGCGCATAGCCCATCTCTTTGCCGATCTCCGGCGCTTCGGCCTGGGCGCTCGCGTAGGCGAAGGTGTAGTTGGTCATGAAGGCGGATTCGCCCGCCTCGAAGGCCAGCCGGCTGGTGTCCTCGTCGGAGGTCGAGAGGCTCGGCGGGGCGGCGGAGGAGTTCGCCAGCCTGCCCATCACCGCGAGCGCTTTTTCGGTTGGGGCCTCGCGCAGATCGACCGCTTCTGGGCCGGACAGGATCGGCGTGCCGGCGCTTTCGATCAGCGCGTTGACCCAGACCATGAAACCCTCGTAGCGGTTGGCCTGCACCTGGATCGTGCCGGCGTTGCCGCGCCCGAGTTCTTCCGCCTGTTCGATCATCTCGTCCCAGGTGCGCGGCGGTTTCGGCACCAGGTCTTTGCGATACCAGAGCAGCTGCGTGTTGGTGTTGAAGGGCGCGGCGTAGAGCTTGCCCTCGAACGAGGCGGTCTCTATCACGTTGGAGAAGACCTTTTCGGTCACCTGTTTCTTCAGCGGCCCCGTCCACTCTTCGACCCAGCCGGCGTTGGCGAACTCGCCGGTCCAGATCACGTCCATGCCGACGATGTCGATCGAGGGGTCCTCCGCGCCGAGCCTGCGCACCAGCTGTTCGCGCTGCTGGCTGGCGTCGGTCGGCAGGAATTCCGCTTCGACCTCGTAGCGGCCGCCCGATTCTTTAGAGCAGCGTTCGGCAACCGCCTCGATCGTGCCCCCCGGTTGGATCGCGACGAACCACTTAAGCGTGGGTGGGCCGGCCTCGGCGCTGCCGCCGCAGCCACCAAGGGCAACGACCGAGGCCACTGCCCCCAAGCAGATCAAAAATGAGGTCAGGGCTGCGATCGTCACCCGTGGTGTCACTCTCGTTCCTCCATCGTTCACCCCTGCCACCGATGGGTCGCAGGGATGCACAGAGAGAACTGCCCGGTTAGGCGGCGTTTAAACGGTGAGCGAGCGCCAAGCGCTCTCGGCGGCGCCGAGAGCGATGGTGAGGCTGCGGTCGCCGGCGGCGACCTCGACTGAATCGCCGCCGACCTTGCCGAGCATCAGTACCTCGACGCCGTCGCCTGCCAGAGCTTCGAGCTTGTCGCGCTCGCCACTGACCACGAACCCTCCGCTGCCCTCGCCGAACAGCGCCTCCTCGGGGGAGCAGCCGCGCTCGCGCAGATGCTGGATGTCGACCTGGCAGCCGATGCCCGCGCCGATCGCCGCCTCGGCGAGGGCGCAGGCCAGGCCACCGTCGCTGACGTCGTGTGCCGAAGCGAGCTTGCCGCGTCGCACCGCGTCCCGCACCGCGTCGCAAGCCGCGGCCACGGCGGCGATGTCGGGCTGGGGGAGACCGGCGTCGAGCTCGCCGCGCTGCTTGGCCAGCTCCGAGCCCGCCAGCGAAGGTTCGAACGGCCCGAGCAGCGCGATCGCGTCGCCCTCGCGAGCGAAGGCGCTCGGCGCGGCAAGGGCCGGGTCGGGCAGCTCGCCGACCATGCCAACTACCGGGGTGGGGTAGATCGGCCCTTCCGGTCCCTCGTTGTAGAGGGAGACGTTGCCGCCGACCACGGGCACGCCGAGTGCCTCGCAGGTGTCGGCGAGGCCGCTGACGGCGCGATCGAGCTGCCATGCGGGGACCGGTTTCTCCGGGTTGCCGAAGTTGAGGCAGTTGGTCAGGCCGAGCGGCTCCGCCCCGGTGCAGGCGAGGTTCTGGGCGCACTCGAGCACCGCCTCTACCGTGCCGGCGTAGGGGTCGCAGGCGACCCGCCGGCCGTTGCCGTCGATCGAGATCGCGATCGCGCGATCGGCCTCCGGGATCGCCAGCACCGCCGCGTCGGCGCTCTCCGGTCGCCGCGCCGTGCGCGAGCCGACGATCGAGTCGTACTGCTCGAAGGCCCAGCGCTTGGAGGCGATGCTGGGCGCGGCAAGCAGGGCGAGCAGCGTCTCCTCGGCAGAGGCGCCGAGGTCGAGCGTCGCCCGGTTGCCGTAGATCCACCCCTCGGGCTCGGCCGGGTTGAGGTCATACAGCGGGCAGCCGTCGACCAGCGCCTCGACCGGCATCTCGCCGACCACGTCATCGCCGCGCAGAACCCGCACCAGGCCGTTGTCGGTGATGGCGCCGATCTCGGCCGCTCCGGTCTGCCATTTCTCGCAGACCGCGATCACCTCGGCGACCTTGGACGGCTCGACCACCGCCAGCATCCGCTCCTGGGACTCGGAGACCATGATCTCGAAGGGCTCCATGTCGGCCTCGCGCAACGGCACCCGGGCGACGTCGAGGTCGATCCCGACCCCGCCGGCCGAGGCCATCTCGCTAGCCGAGGAGG
This sequence comes from uncultured Solirubrobacterales bacterium, assembly GCA_963716735.1. GTDB lineage: Bacteria > Actinomycetota > Thermoleophilia > Solirubrobacterales > 70-9 > VRUE01. Next base: position 1,681,395 of record OY970321.1, on the reverse strand, counting down.
TGAGGCCGGCGGCGCCGAGGTCCTGCAGCGAGACAAGCAGGCTCTTGCCCAGCAGCTCCAAGCAGCACTCCAACACCTTGGACTCCTCGAACGGGTCGCCGATCTGCACCGTCGGTCGCTTCGCCTCATCACCCTCGCCGAGCTCGGCCGAGGCGAGCACCGAGGCGCCGCCAATCCCGTCGCGCCCGGTCGAGGCGCCCATCAGGACGACCGCGTTGCCGACCCCGGCCGCCGCCGCGCGCACCATCTCGTCCTGCTTGGCGATGCCGACGCACATCGCGTTGACCAGGCAGTTGTGCTCGTACGGAGCCTCGAAGTAGATCTCGCCGCCGACGTTGGGCACGCCGATCGAGTTGCCGTAGTGGCCGATCCCGCGCACCGCACCGTCGAGCAGGTGGCGCGACCGCACCGAGTCGAGCTCGCCGAAGCGCAGCGAGTCGAGGATCGCGATCGGCCGCGCGCCGAGCGCGAAGACGTCGCGGAGGATTCCGCCGACCCCCGTCGCCGCGCCCTGGAAGGGCTCGACCGCGCTCGGGTGGTTGTGGGACTCGACCTTGAAGGCGATCGCGTAGCCCTCGCCGATGTCGACCGCGCCGGCGTTCTCGCCCGGCCCCATCACCACCCGCTCGCCCTCGGTCGGCAGCCGCCGCAGCAGCTTGCGCGAGTGCTTGTAGGCGCAGTGCTCGGACCAGAGCAGGCTGAACATCGCCAGCTCGACCCCGTTCGGCTCGCGTCCAAGCTTCTCGCGGATCAGCTCGAACTCGGAATCGGTCAGGCCGAGCTCCTCATATGCCGCCGGCTGCTCTGCTCTCGTGGACGGCGGAGGAGTCAGAGATGGACCGCCGTCCACTCCCGCGTCCGCGCCGGCGGGCGTCACACGCGGCTCCCGGCGACACCTTCGAATATCCGTAGCCCATCCGTAGATCCCGTCATCGCGTCGACCGCGTGCTCGGGGTGGGGCATCAGGCCGAGCACGTTGCCGGCCTCATTGCGGACGCCGGCGATGTCCCGCAGCGAGCCGTTCGGGTTCTGTCCGGACGCGTAGCGAAACGCCACCTGCCCGTTCGCCTCGATCGTGTTGAGCATCTCCTCCGGTGCCCAGTACCGCCCTTCCCCGTGCTTGGCCGGGATCGAAAGCCGCGACCCCTCCGACTCATTGCAGCCTTTTCCCCACCCTGGTGTGGAAAAGGCTGCAATCAGGTCGACCTGGCGACAGGTGAAGCGCATGCTCTCGTTGAGGAGCAGGGCGCCGGGAAGCAGGTTCGCTTCGCAGAGGACCTGGAAACCGTTGCAGATTCCCAGCACCGGGCCGCCCGCCGCGGCGAACTCCGCCACCGCCTCCATCGCCGGCGAGAAGCGTGCGATCGCCCCGGCCCGCAGGTAGTCGCCGTAGGAGAAGCCGCCGGGGACGACGACCGCGTCGATACCGCTCAGGTCGCGCTCTTCGTGCCAGATCAGCCGCGCCTCGCCGCCGCTCAGCTCGCAGGCGTGCAGGGCATCCCGCTCGTCGCAGGAGCCGGGGAACTGGACGACGCCCCAGAGCATCAGGCGCCGTCGATGCTCTCGATCTCGAAGTCCTCGATCAGCGGGTTGGCGAGCAGCTTCTCGCAGAGCGCCGGGAGCTGCGCCGGGTCGTCCGCCTCCAGCTCGACCATGCGCCCGACCCGCACGTGCTCGATCCCCTCGAAGCCGAGCGCCGGCAGCGCCCGCTCGACCGCCTTGCCCTGCGGGTCGAGGATTCCCTCCTTCGGCCGGATCAGGACCCTGGCCTTCGCCATTACCGCGACCGCCGCACTAGAAGGAGCGCTCCGTGATCCGCTCGTAGGCCTCGACGTACTTGGCCCGCGTCTGCTCGATCACGTCCGCCGGCAGCTCCGGCGCCGGCGGCTTGTGGTCCCAGCCTGCTGCGTCGGCCCAGTCGCGCACGAACTGCTTGTCGAAGGAGGGCTGCGTCTTGCCGGGCTCGTAGCGATCCGCCGGCCAGAAGCGTGAGGAGTCGGGGGTGAGGACCTCGTCGCCGAGGACGATCTCGGCGCCGGCGTGGCGGCCGAACTCGAACTTGGTGTCGGCGAGGATGATGCCGCGCTCGGCCGCGTGCTCGGCGCCGCGCTGGTAGACCTCGATCGAGATCCGCCGCAGCTCTTCCATCAGCGCCCGGTCGCCGACGATCTCCGCCGCCCGCTCGAAGTCGACGTTCTCGTCGTGGTCGCCGATCTCGGCCTTGGTCGCCGGGGTGAAGATCGGCTCCGGCAGCTTGTCGGACTCGAGCAGGTTGGGCGGCAGCTCGATCCCGCAGACCGCGCCCCCTGCCTTGTATTCCTTCCAACCCGAGCCGGAGAGGTAACCGCGGACGACGCACTCGACCGGGTACATCTCCAGCTTCCTCACCCGCATGCCCCGTTCCATCGCCTCCTCGGGGACGTCGGCGGAGAGGAAGTGGTTGGGGACGATGTCGCCGGTCAGCTCGAACCAGAATTCCGAGATCCGGTTGAGCACCTTCCCCTTGTCGGGGATCGGCGTCGGCATCACCACGTCGTAGATCGAGATCCGGTCCGAGGCGACCATCAGCAGGTCGTCGTCCCACTCGTAGATCTCGCGCACCTTGCCGGAGGAATGAAGCTTCAAATCTGCAATGGCTGGCATTAAGCCGATGCTAACCATCGTCGCAGCGGAGGGCCTTTGCGCCTGCCGTCTGCGAACCTGTGCGCGCGATGCTTCCTCCGGAACCGAAGAGTTCTCCGCTGGTCCAGACGCTCAGGTGGTCCTTCCGCCCGCTGCCCTTCATGCAGGAATGTCGCGAGCGCTACGGGGACAGCTTCAGCCTCAAATTCCTCAGCTTCGAGCGGCCGATGGTGATGATTTCCGACCCGGCCGCGATCAAGGCCCTCTACACCGAGCGCTCGCACGGACTGCCGCCCGGCCGCGAGATCGCCTTGACGCCGATCGTAGGCTCGCGCTCGGTGCTGGTGATCGAGGGCGCTGACCATCTGGCGCACCGCAAGCTGATGCTGCCCGCCTTCCACGGCGAGCGGATGCGCTCCTACGAGCCGATCGTCAGCGAGATCGTCGATGCCGAGATCGACTCCTGGCCACTCGGCGAGGAGTTCGCGATCCACCCGCACATGCAGGCGATGACGCTGGAGGTGATCCTGCGCGTCGTCTTCGGCGTCAGCGAGGGGCCGCGGCTGGAGCAGCTACGGGTTGTGCTGACGGAGCTTTTGGAGGCGACCGCGTCGCCCTTCACGCAGCTGATCGGCCTCGCGGCACGCCGCTTCGGCGGCCGCGGCCCCTGGGCAAAATTCGAGGCCCAGCTGAGGGCGGTCGACGAGCTGCTCTACGCGGAGATCGCCGAGCACCGCACGAGGGACGATCTGGAGGAACGCGACGACATCCTCTCGCAGCTGATGCTGGCCCACTTCGAGGACGGCGAGCCGATGAGCGACACCGACCTGCGTGACCAGCTGATGACGCTGCTGCTGGCCGGCCACGAGACGACCGCGACGGCGCTCGCCTGGACCTTCGACCTGCTGCTGCGCCACCCGCGCGAGCTGGCCCGCCTGCGCGAGTCGCTCGAGGCCGGGGAGGACGACTACCTGCGGGCGACGATCAGCGAGTCGCTGCGACTACGACCGGTGGTGCCGCTGGCCGGCCGTCGCCTCGCCGTGGATCTCGAGGCCGACGGTCTCACCCTTCCCGCCGGGACCGACGTCACCCCGGCGATCTGGCTCGCCCACACCCGCGCCGATGCCTACCCCGAGCCCTTCGCCTTCCGTCCCGAGCGCTTCCTCGACGAGCAGCCAGACACCTACGCCTGGATCCCCTTCGGCGGCGGTATCCGCCGCTGCCTCGGCGCCGCCTTCGCCGAGTTCGAGATGCGGATCGTCCTGCGCGAGGTGCTGACCCGCTGCGAGCTGCACAAGGCCAGTTCGAGGCCGGAGAAGATCGGCCGCCGCAACATCACCCTCTCGCCCAAGGACGGCACTCCCGTGGTCCTCAGCTCGCGCCACCTGGCCCGCGAGCTGGTCGCTGCTTAGCTGTAGTTCCTCACAACGTTGTTCATCCGGGCCTCCTTGAAGGCTGGGGGTGCGAGCCACCCAGATCAAGGAGGACACCGGATGAAGATCCACGCTAACGCTCGAACCTGCCCGAACAGCCGCAGGCTGCTGGTCAAGCGCATCGAAGAGGAGGACTGGTCGCTGATGGTGGCGGCCGAGGCCGCCGGCATCAGCGAGCGGAGCGCTCGCAAGTGGCTGGCCCGCTGGCGAGCGGAGGGAGAGGCAGGACTGCTGGATCGCAGTTCCGCACCCAAGCGGGTGCCTTCACGGCTTCCGGCCGACCGCCTTCAGGCGGTCGAGGCCCTACGACGTCTGCGGATGACCGCTGCTGAGATCGCCGAGGTCTTGGGCATGGCGCTCTCGACCGTCTCCAGGTGGCTGGCTCGGATCGGGCTAGGCAAGCGCAGTCGCCTGGAGCCATTCGAGCCGCCCAACCGCTATGAGCGCAAGTGCCCTGGGGAGCTGATCCATGTCGACATCAAGAAGCTGGGGAGGATCAGCGCCAAAGGCGCTGGGCACCGAGTCACCGGGAATCGCAAGAGCCAGCAAAAGCGTGGGGGCAACCACGGCAAAGGGGCCACCGGCTGGGAGTTCGTCCACGTCTGCGTCGATGACGCCACCCGCCTTGCCTACGTTGAGGTCTTGGCCGACGAGAAGGGCACCACGGCGGCAGGGTTCCTGCGCCGAGCTGTCAACTGGTTCAAGGGAATGGGAGTTCAGGTCGAGCGGGTGCTCTCAGACAATGGCTCCTGTTATCGCTCCGCCGTGCACGCGCAGGCCTGCGCTGAGCTCGATATGCGCCACATCTTCACCCGCCCCTACCGGCCTCAGACCAACGGCAAGGCCGAGCGCTTCATTCAGACGCTCACCAACCGCTGGGCCTATGGCGCCATCTATGGCTCCTCTGCTGAGCGCACCGCGGCGCTGCCCGGCTGGCTCGATCACTACAACTTCAGGAGACGACACGGCTCCCTTGGCCACAAGGCACCCGCGGCTCGGCTTACCGAGTTGGAACAACGTGCTGAGTAACTACACTTAGCCGTCGGTCTTCGCCGCCGGATGCTCTCCGGCCCAGCGCGCGATCGTGCTCGAGCCGGAGATCACCTCGCCGTCGTCGAGCACCAGGATCGGCACCTCGTTGGTGCCGCTCAGCTTCTTGATCTCCGCCCGCTCGTCGTCGCGGCTGCCCCAGGTCCAGGGCATCAATCTGTAGCCGCCGACGGTGCGCAGCTCGTACTCGTAGCCCGCGGCGTCGAGTGCCTTGCCCGCCTTCGCGCACGGATGCGCAAAGGCTGGTCCCGTTTTCTTCTGCCCGCAGGTGTAGAGGATCACGGCCGCGAACCCTAGCTGCTCGCCAGATCCGAGCCAAGTGCTACGCTCGTAGCACTATGGTAGAAGTTGCGACCAGAGAGTTGAGAAACGACACCGCCGGCGTCTTGCGCCGGGTCGAGGCCGGAGAGACCGTCGTCATCACCGTGCGGGGAAGGGCCGTCGCTGATCTGATTCCGCATCGATCGGAGGATGCGCCGCGCTGGCTGAGTCCGGCGGACGTGATGGAGATTCGCGCGATCGCCGATGGCGACCCGACCTGGGGAGCAGATCTGGCAAAGCTGAGGGACGAAACGACCGAGGATCTGGGCCCGATCCTGTGAGCGCAGATCGGGTCGGCGTAGGGCTGCTTGACACGTCCGTTCTAGTGGCCGCGGAGGTGGGCCGGCCCATTCGGGCGGAGGCCCTGCCCAAGAGTGCTGCCATCTCCATCATCACCGTGGCGGAGTTGCGGGCCGGCGTACTCGCGGCGCCGGACCTCATGAGCCGCGACCGGCGGCTCATGACCCTGGAGAGGATCTCCGGCACTGCCACTCTTCCGGTCGACCACGAGGTTGCCGGCACTTGGGCGGGGATGCGCGCCTATTTGATGGCTTCTGGTCAAAAGGTCAGCGCCAACGATCTTTGGATTGCCGCGACCGCCGCCGCGCGCTCGATTCCAGTGGTTACTCAGGACCACGACTTCTACGCCCTCTCCGGCGTCAACGGATTAACCGTGGTCGAGGTCTGACCGAGCCCCCGCCGCAAACGCCATCGCAAGCCCGTCGGCGGTCGGTTGCCCCGCCTCTGGCGCGGCAACCGAGAGGATCAGGTGGCAGCAATCTTCCCTCAGGGAGAGGTCGAGGAAGGAGCAGCACTGCCTCTCGCCCTCGACGATCCCTTCGAGGTGCTCGCGGGTCTCCGAATCGGGGCGGAAGCGCAGCAGGTGCCTGCCACCTTCCTGGTGACAACCGACAAGGCTCCTCGCGCCGATTTCGCTGATCGCCGCGAGTCGCCGCTCGAGTTCGCCAACGTTGAGCGAGCAGACGATGGGAAGGTCCTGGGGCATCTCCTTCTAGTGTAGAAGCGACCACGATGAGTCCGGGATCGACGTGACAAACGAAGCCACAGTCCGCCGCTTCTACGACGAGCTGTGGAATCGCTGGCGGCTCGAGATCGCGGACGAGATCGTCTCTCCGGCGATCCGCTTCCGGGGATCCCTTGGGACCGCCTGTGAAGGACGCGAGGACTTCGAGCGATACATCGAGGGTGTCCACGCTGCCTTTCCCGACTGGCATAACCGCATCGACGAGATCATGGTCGATGCGGATCGCGTCGTGACGCGGATGACCTGGACCGGCACCCACCGTGGGCCTCTCGGCGACATCGCGCCGACCGGCGCTCGGGTCGAGTACGCCGGCGCTGCCTTCTTCCGGCTTGTCGGCGGCCTGATCGAGGAGGCGTGGGTGGTCGGCGACACGCAGGAGCTGTGGCGCGCGCTGGGCTTGCTCTCGCGGACCTGACGCGCGCTCAGTCCGACCGCGCTTCGAGGCGCTCGAAGATCGCCGGCACGTGGCCGACGTAGGCGCCGTAGTCGAAGACCGCGTCGAGGTCGAGGTCGGGAGCGGCCACCGCGAGCAGGTCGCGGAAGTGCGTGCCCGTATCCCAGGCGCGCTGGGCGTTCTCCTGGACGACGCGGTAGGCGTCGTCGCGGCTGAGGCCGGACTCGACCAGGGCGGTGAGCGCCCGCTGGCTGAAGAGGGCACCGTGGGTCAGCTCGAGGTTCTCCTTCATCCGGTCGGCGCGGATCGTCATATTCGCCGCGACCTTGGCCGCTAGGTCCTGCATGTAGTCGAGGCCGATCGTCGCGTCGGGGAGGATCACCCGCTCGGCGCCGGAGTGGGAGATGTCGCGCTCGTGCCAGAGGGCGATGTTCTCCAGACCCGTCTGGGCGTAGCCGCGCAGCACCCGGGCGAGGCCGGTTATCCGCTCGGTGCGGATCGGGTTGCGCTTGTGCGGCATCGCCGAGGAGCCCTTCTGGCCGGCGGCGAACGGCTCCTCGACCTCGCGCACCTCGGTGCGCTGCAGGTTGCGGACCTCGGTCGCGAAGCGCTCCAGGCCGGCGCCCGCGATCGCGATCCGCGAGGTCAGCACCGCGTGGCGGTCGCGCGGGATCACCTGGGTGGCGACGTCCTCGCGCTCGAGTCCCAGCCGCTCCATCACTCGCGCCTCGATCGCCGGCGGCACCGAGGCGTAGGTCCCGACCGCGCCCGAGAGCTTGCCGAAGCGCAGCTGCTCGAAGGCGTTCTCCAGCCGGCCGAGGTTGCGGTCGGCCTCGAAGGCGAAGCCGGCGAGGCGCAGCCCGAAGGTCGTCGGCTCGGCGTGGACGCCGTGGGTGCGGCCGACGCAGAGCGTGTCGCGCTGCTCCAGCGCCCGCTCGATCAGGGCGTCGCGGTAGGCGCGCGCCGAGGCAAGCACCAACTCTCCCGCCTGGCGCAGCTGCAGCGCCAGCGCCGTGTCGAGGACATCGGAGGAGGTGAGGCCGTAGTGGATCCAGCGCCCGTGCTCGCCGACCGATTGCGCGACGACGTCGACGAAGGCGGCGACGTCGTGGTCGGTGACCTTCTCCCGCTCGTTGACCGCCTCGACCGTGAAGGCGGCATTCCCCCGCGCCGCCTCCGCTGCCGCGGCCGGGACGACTCCCTCCTCGGCCCAGGCCTCGGTCGCCGCCAGCTCGACCTCGAGCCAGCACTCCAGCTTGCGCTGCTGGGACCAGACCTCGCCGATCTCGGGGCGGGTGTAGCGGGAGATCATCAGCAGTTGATCATCCGCACGGCCAGCAGGCCGGCGTTCTTCGCGCCGTCCACGGCAACGCAGGCGACCGGCACGCCGGGCGGCATCTGCACCGCGGAGAGCAGCGCATCGAGGCCGCCGAGGCTCTTGCCGAGGATCGGCACGCCGATCACCGGCAGGTCGGTGTGCGCGGCGGCGACGCCGGGCAGCGCCGCCGACATCCCCGCCCCCGCGATGATCACCCTCAGCCCGCGCATGCGGGCGCTGTGGCAGTACTCGCGGACCAGCTCGGGGTCGCGGTGGGCGCTCATCACCCGCACCTCGTAGCTCACGCCCGCCTCGTGCAGAGCCGCGCCCGCCGGTTGCATCTTGGGCTTGTCGTTCTTCGACCCCATGATGATCCCGACGTGGGGCTCGTCGACCTCGATCTCCTCGAACGCTTTCTCGACCGCCGGCATCGCGGTTGCTCCGGTGCTCGGCTGCGGCTCCTCTGAGATCTCGCTCATCTCTTCCTCTCTCGGTTCTAGAGTCATTTCGTCAACTGGGTACCCGCTGGACCGCGCGGGCGGCAATGTCGGAGCGGATCTGCATTCCGTCGAAGGAGATCCGGCCGGCTGCATCGTATGCACGATCGCGTGCCGCGGCCGCCGTCGGGCCGAGCCCGGTGACGTTGAGCACCCGCCCGCCCGCGGTGACGGTCTCACCATCCCGTTCGGCCGTGCCGGCATGGGTCACCTCGGCCAGCTCCGCCGCAGCGGCGAGGCCATGGATGACGTCCCCCTTTGAGGAGGACTCCGGGTAGCCGGCGGAGGCCAGGACGAGCGTCACCGCCCAGTCCTCGCCGAACTCCGCCTCCACGCCGGCGAGCCCGCCGGGCTCACGCGCCGCCAGGCAGAGCTCGAGCAGATCCGAGCGCAGCCGCGGCAGCACCGCCTGCGTCTCGGGGTCGCCGAAGCGGGTGTTGAACTCAAGCACCTTGGGCCCATCGACGCCGACCATCAGGCCGGCGTAGAGGACACCGTGAAAGGACACCCCGCGGGCGGCCATCGCGGCGAGGACCGGCCGGTGCACGGCGTCGACGATCTCCTCGACCTCCGCCGGGCCGAAGCCCGGCACCGGCGAGTAGCTGCCCATACCGCCGGTGTTGGGACCCTCGTCGTCGTCGAAGATCCGCTTGTAGTCCTGCGCTGGCGCCAGCGGCACCACGTTCTCGCCGTCGCAGAGCGCCAGCAGCGAGAGCTCTTCGCCCTCGAGGAACTCCTCCAGCACGACGGTCGTCTCGCCGAAGCGCTGCTCATCGAAAAAGACCTCGATCGCCTCCCGCGCCTCGGCCTCCGAGGCGCAGATGATCACGCCCTTGCCGGCCGCCAGGCCGTCGGCCTTGAGCACCGCCGGAAAGGCGGCGTCGGCGATCTGCTCGAGCGCCCCCTCTCGGTTGGTTAGCAAGGCGTAGGAGGCGGTCGGCACGCCGGCCTCCTGCATCAACTGCTTGGCGAAGGCCTTCGATCCCTCCAGCTCGGCGGCGGCGGCGCTCGGGCCAAAAGCGGCTATCCCGGCCCCCTCGAGTGCGTCGACCAGACCGGCTACCAGCGGCGCCTCCGGCCCGACCGCGACCAGATCGACCGCACGCTCACGCGCGACGGCGACGATCGCCTCGACGTCGTCCGCGCCGACCCCCGGCAGGCACTCGGCATCGGCGGCGATGCCGGCGTTGCCGGGGGCACAGAGCAGCTCAGGGGATCGGGGCGAACGGGCGAAGGCCCGCACCATCGCGTGCTCGCGCCCGCCTCCCCCTACGACTAGAACCTTCAATTGTCGCCTCGGTGCCTAGAGCGAGTCGGAGAGAACGTCGGCGGGCATCGCCGCCAGCGTCTGGCTGGTCATCGTTCCGCGCGAGCCGAGCTCGACCGAGACCTTGGCCATCGTCTTCTCGTCGGGAGCCTCGACGATCGTGACGAAGTCGTACTGGCCGAGCGTCGCGTACTGCGCCTGGACTTTTGCGCCGATCTGTTCGACCTCCTTGTTCACCTCGGCAACCCTCCCCGGGTTGTTCTTGAGGGTGCGAATTCCCTCGGCGGTCAGGTTGGTGAGCATCACGTAAGTGGGCATGGTGGCCTCCTGTAGCGGGTAGGTCTTACGTTACCCGCCTGGCGCGAGGCTTAGCCGTCGTAGCCGGCGTGAACGTGGTCGCAGTGATCGCTGCGGGCGAAGGCCGGGCCGGGCCCGTCCACGTCGAAGCAGTAGATGAGCTCCGTGGGCATGGCGGGTGCGGGGAGCTGCGAGAGGGTCGCCGCCAGCTGAGCGCAGGGCGCGCTCGGGGAAGTGTCGGTGCAGGACACCCCGTCGACCGCGGCGATGTCCATCGCCCGGCCGTAGTAGTGGTTGGAGACGCTGCCGTTGGTGGTGTACTGCGAGTGGTCGGAGCGCAGCGCCGAGATCGTGATCTGGTGCGACTGCGTGATCGCCCCGAGCAGGCCGACGATGCGGGGGTCGATCGCGCCGCTGTCGAGATCCTGTTTCTCCAACTCGTTGGAGAGGGTCAGGTTGCTCCAGTTGATCGGCGCGATCACCGCGTTGGGCAGGGCCAGGGCCCAGTCGACGGTGCTGGCCTTGCACTTTCCTTCGATTCGATCGGCCTCGCCCAGCACCGCGTCGACGTACCACTTGGCGTGATTGTGTTCGAACAGACCCGCTCGCAGGCCACCTTGTGACCAGATCAGACGCGCCAGGGTGGCCGCGGAGTCGGCTGGATCCTCGCGGCGGATGCGACCGTCGCCGTCGCCGTCGATCGCGTAGCCGCCCCACTCGCTGCCGGCCAGGCCGAGCGCGCCGTGGCGATGCAGTTCCGCTTTCGACATCCCGCGGCCGAAGTCCGACTCGAGCCGGGCGACCGCGGCCAGGGCCCAGACGCCGCGCCGGCCGAGGTCATAGCGGGCGGCGGCGCTCTCGAAGGCGTTGAGGTAGTCGGCCGGGATCCGCTTGCGCCACGGCTTCGCCGCGTCGCAGCTCAGCACCGTCAGCTTCGGCGTCAATTCGAAGGCTGCAGAGACGGCGCCGCCGCCCAGCTGCCCGTAGCACTGCGCGTTGGCGAGCACCTCGGCGACGTACCAGTCGGCGTGGTTGTAGGCGAAGACGGCGGTGTACCAGTCGGTCGGAGCGCCGGCGGCGCGCAGGTAGCTGGCGGCGGCGAAGATCGCGTCTTCGGGGTTGAACGGGTCCGCGACCCCGTCGCCGTTGGCGTCGACCCCGTAGGCGGCCCAGGTTTCCGGCATGAACTGCATCCAGCCGACCGCACCCGCCGAGGAGACGTTGAGGTTGGTGCCGAAGGCGGTCTCGATCCCGTTGATCGCGGCGAGCACGCTGGCGCCCTGCGGCCCGAGGCCGTAGGCGGTGGCGGCGCGCTGGTAGATCGGCACGAGGATCGCCGGCACTCCAGAGGGCGCACAGCTGGAGGGAAGGAGGGGGACCGCGAACGACGGGGGAACGACAGGCGCTTCCTGAGCGCCGTTTTCGCCTTCCGCTTCTTCGTCGGCCTGCGGCGTCGAGCCCGCTTCGGGCTTCGCCGTGACCCCGCCGCCGTTGCTCGCGTTGGGCGCCGGTTCCGGTTCGGGCGCAGCCAGGCTGTCGCCCTGCTTTACCGACGGGGTCGGCGCCGGCGCCGGCGCTTCGGTCTGGCTGGCCGCCGGCCCACTTTCGCCTGCGACCTTTTCACCGGACGGGGTCCACGGTTCGATCGTCGCTTCGGCCAGCGCACCCGGCGCGGCGATGGCGAGTGCCACGACGATCGCGGCGAAGCTTGCTCCCAGGCGGCGCATCAGCCTCGAACGTCCGTGATCACCCAGGACCCGTTCTTCTTATTGAGCTCCAACCGCAACTCGCTGGTCAGCCCTACCCGCAGCAGCGAGACGCTGACGGTGTAGGCCTTGCCGGCGCGGGGGCCGGGCACGAGGTTGACCACGCGCGCCTTCGGCACCGTGGCGTCGGCCGGCAGCCGCGGCGGCCGTTCGCCGAGCGCGGTCGCCAGCTCCGCCGTAGCCGTTTCGCCGAAGACGGTCTTGGCCCGCGCCGGGCGCTCGCCGATCTCATAGAAGACGAAGGCCTCGGAGAAGCGCCGGGCCACCTTCATCGCCGCCGGGCCGGCAGGCACCGGCTTGGTGCTCGAAGCGCTTGCCGCCGTCCCTTCCTCCGGCTGCGACGCGTCGCCGCCGGCTTCGGTCGCGATGCCGGAGTCTTCGGATTCCGCCACGGGCGCTTCCTCGCTCGGCGTTTTTGCGACGCCGACTCCGTCGCCGACCCCGAAGTCGGGCGGGACGCCTTGCAGCGCCGGCCCCTGCGGTTGCCTGACGTGCGGCTGAGGTGCGGCGGTGGGGGTCGCCGGCGGGGACACCACCGCCACCGACTCGCTTGGCGCTTGGCTGCCGCCGGACACCAGGAGGACTCCGGCGAGGATCGCGGCTCCCGCGACGGCGACGAGCGCCCCCGCCCCGGCACTGCGGCCGGAGGGCGCGTGGCCAGCGAAGCGCTCGCGCAATGGCCAGAGCAGACCCCTCTCGATCGCCCAGGCGGCGCGCTCGAAGGGCCAGCGGACGACGTCGGCAAGGCCACCGAGGAAGCGCAGGCTGCGCCCCTTCGGATCCCCGTTGATGTGACGTCGTCTCAACATCTGTCTGAAGCGCACACAGCTTACGTCGGTTTAGCTGTGCTTTTCCTAAAGCGTTGCTGCCTGGATTGCGCTTCCCAACTCAAAAACCAGCTCACCGTCAGAAGTATCGACCCGCACCGTGTCGCCTTCGCTGAACTCGCCCTCGAGGATCTTCAGCGCCAGCTTGTCGACCAGCTGCTTCTGGATCACCCGCTTCAGCGGCCGGGCGCCGTAGGTCGGGTCGTAGCCGAGGTTGCCGAGCAGCGTTCGCGCCTCCTCGGTCAGCTCGATCTCGATCCCGCGCTCGCGCACCCTGCCGACCAACTGGTCGACCTGCAGCTCGACGATGCGGCCGATGTCGGCCTTGGAGAGCCGGTGGAAGATCACCGTGTCGTCGATCCGGTTGAGGAACTCGGGCTTGAAGGTGGTGGCGAGCACCTCCTCGATCTGCTCGCGCATCTTCTCGTCGATCGACTCGGCGACGATCCGGTCGCTGCCGACGTTCGAGGTCATGATCAGCACCGCGTTGGTGAAGCTGACGGTGCGCCCCTGGCCGTCGGTCAGCCGCCCGTCGTCCATGATCTGCAGCAGCGTGTTGAAGACGTCGGGGTGGGCCTTCTCGATCTCGTCGAGCAGCACCACCGCGTAGGGCCGCCGCCGCACCGCCTCGGTCAGCTGGCCGCCCTCCTCGTAGCCGACGTAGCCGGGCGGGGCGCCGATCAGCCGCGCCACGGTGTGCTTCTCCATGTACTCGGACATGTCGAGGCGGACGATCGCCTGCTCGGAGTCGAACATCAGCGCGGTCAAGGCTTTTGCCAGCTCGGTCTTGCCGACCCCGGTCGGACCGAGGAAGAGGAAGCTGCCGATCGGCCGGTGGGGGTCGGAGAGGCCGGCACGGGAGCGGCGCAGCGCGTTGGAGACGGCTGAGATCGCCTCGTCCTGGCCGATCACCCGCTCGTGCAGGCGCTCCTCCATGTGGATGAGCTTCTCGACCTCGCCCTCCATCAGACGGCTGACCGGGATCCCGGTCCATTTGGCAACCACCTCGGCGACGTCCTCCTCGGTCACCTCGTCGGCCAGCATCGAGCCGCTCTCGGCGTGCAGCTCGGCCAGCCTCGCCTCGCCCTCGGCGACGGCCTTCTCCAGCTCTGGGATCTCGCCGTAGCGCAGCTTCGCGGCCCCCTCGAGGTCGGCCTCGCGCTCGGCCCGCTCGGCCTCGCGCTCGGCCTCCTCCAGCCGCGCCTTGGCCGATTTGATCGCCTCGATCGCGTCCTTCTCGTTCTGCCAGCGCGCTTTCATCTCGGCCGAGCTCTCGCGCAGCTCGGCGAGCTCCGCCTCGAGCGCCTCCAGCCGCGCCCTCGAGGCATCGTCGGTCTCCTTCTTCAGCGCCTCGCGCTCGATCTCGAGCTGCTGCACGCGGCGCTCCACCTCGTCGATCTCGGTCGGCATCGAGTCGATCTCGATCTTCAGCCGCGAGGCGGCCTCGTCGATCAGGTCGATCGCCTTGTCGGGCAGGAAGCGGTCGGCGATGTAGCGCTCCGAGAGGGTCGCGGCGGCGACGATTGCCGAGTCGGTTATGCGCACGCCGTGATGGCCCTCGTAGCGCCCCTTCAGCCCGCGCAGGATCGCGATCGTGTCGTTGATGTCGGGCTCGCCGACGAGCACCGGCTGGAAGCGCCGCTCCAGCGCCGCGTCCTTCTCGATGTGCTTGCGGTACTCGTCCAGCGTGGTCGCGCCGACCGCGCGCAGCTCGCCCCGCGCCAGCATCGGCTTCAGCAGGTTGGCGGCGTCGACCGCGCCTTCGGCGGCGCCGGCGCCGACGATCGTGTGCAGCTCGTCGAGGAAGAGGACAATCTGCCCGGCGGCCTCCTGGACCTCGGAGAGGACCGCTTTCAACCGCTCCTCGAACTCGCCCCGGTATTTGGAGCCGGCCAGCAGCGAGCCGATGTCGAGCGCGATCACGCGGCGATCGCGCAGGCTCTCCGGGATGTCGCCGGCGACGATCCGCTGCGCCAGGCCCTCGACGATCGCCGTCTTGCCGACGCCGGGGTCGCCGATCAGCACCGGGTTGTTCTTGGTGCGGCGCGAGAGGACCTGGATCACCCGGCGGATCTCCTCGTCGCGGCCGATCACCGGGTCGAGCTTGCCGGCCTCCGCCTCGGCGGTCAGGTCGCGGCCGAATTTCTCCAGCGCCTGCACGCTGTCCTCGGGGTTGGGCGAGGTGACCTTGTGCGGACCGCGCACCTCGGCCACCGCTTTCTCCAGCGAGCCGCGGTCAGGGAGGACGTCGGCGACGCCGGAGCCCCTGTCGGCCAGCGCGAGCAGGACGTGCTCGGTCGAGATGTACTCGTCGCCGAGCTTCCTCATCTCGCTCTCGGCCTGCTGCAGGGTCTTGACGAAGGCCGAGGACGGGCGTACCTCGGTGGTCTCGCTCAGCTTCGGCAGCTCCTCGACGACCTGAACCGCGCGAGCGGTGATCGCGCCGACGTCCGCCCCCAGCTTCTGCAGGATCGGGACGACAAGCCCGTCGGCCTGTCGCACCAGCGCCACCAGCAGGTGGGCCGGGGCGATCTCGGAGTTGCGTCGCTCCGCGGCGAGCGCCTGTGCCGCCGCGACCGCTTCCTGGGACTTGACCGTGAACCTGTCGGGCTGCATCAGATTCCTCCCCTCGATATCCGCCGTTCGAGCTCGGCAGCGTGGCGGCGCATCCGCTCCAACTTGGCTCTCATCCTCTCGACCTCGGCTTCCATCTCGAGGACGATTTCGACCCCCGCCAGGTTGAGTCCCGAGGAGGTCAGCTGCTGGATGTGGCGCAGCCGCTCGACGTCGCTCTGCGAGTAGAGGCGGGTGTTCTTCGCTGAGCGCTGCGGCTCGATCAGCCCGCGTGCCTCGTACATCCGCAGCGTCTGCGGGTGCATGTGGGCGAGCTCGGCGGCGACCGAGATCATGAAGACGCCCTGGTCGCCGTCGACCGAGACCTCGATCCGTTCGCGCCGCATCGCGCTCACACTCCCACCGCCGATTGCAGCATTTTCCACACGATGGTGGGGAAGATCGTGCAATCGCTCATCGTGCTGCCCTCCGCAGGAGGTCGGCGCGGGGGTCGTCGCCGTTGAGCGCCTCGGCGAGCTCGTCGACCGCTTTCTCCTGCTCCTCGGTCAGCTCCTGCGGCATCTCGATCTCGAGCCGGTAGCGGACGTCGCCGCGGCCCTTACCGCGCGTCTTCGGCGGGCCCTCGCCGCGCAGGCGCTGGACCGTGCCGTGCTTGGTCCCTGCCGGCACCTTGATCTTCTTGGTCCCGTCCAGGGTCGGTACCTCGATCGTCGCCCCGCGCAGCGCCTCCGCCACCGTGATCGGCACGGTCACCTCCAGGTTGCCGCCGTCGAGCCGCTTGAAGATCGGCGAGGGGGTGACCCGGGTGATCACGTAGAGGTCGCCGGGCGGGCCACCGCGAGGGCCGGCCTCGCCTTTGCCGGCCAGCCGGATCCGCGCCCCGTCCTTGACTCCGGCCGGGATGTTGACCTTGTAGCGCTTGGTCTGCCGGGTCAGCCCGGAGCCGCCGCAGGTGGGGCAGGGGTTCTCGATGATCTGGCCGGCGCCGCCGCACTGGGGGCAGGGCTGGCTGATCGAGAAGAGCCCCTGGCTCTCCGCATCGATGCCGCGCCCACCGCAGCGCGGACAGGTAACCGGAGCCGTGCCGGGTTTGGCGCCGCTGCCGTGGCAGGTCGTGCAGCGCTCCGCCTTGGGCACGCTGACGCTGACCTGGGCGCCGTTGACCGCCTGGTCGAAGCTGAGGCCGAGCTCGGTTTCGAGGTCTCGCCCGCGCTGCTGTTCGGGCCGCCCCCGGCCGCCCCCGCCGCGACCGAAGATGCCGGAGAGGATGTCGCTGAGGTCGGGGCCGCCTCCACCGCCCGGGGCCCCGAATCCGCCCGCGCCGAAGGGCCCTCCGGCGGGCCCTCCCGGGCCGCCGCCGAAGCCCCCGAACACCCCGCCCCCCTGGTCGTACTGCTCGCGCTTCTCAGGGTCCGAGAGCGTGTCGTAGGCGCCCTGGACCTCCTTGAACTTCTCCTCCGCCGCGGCATCGTCGGGGTTGCGGTCGGGGTGGTACTTGCGGGCCAGCTTGCGGTAGGCCTTCTTGATCTCGTCGTCTGAAGCCTTCTTCGAGACCCCGAGAACCTTGTAGAGATCGTCAGCCAAGAGCGCCCCTTACTCCGCCACCACGACCCGGGCAGGCCGGATCAACTGCTCGCCCAGGCGGTAGCCCTTCTGCATCGTCTCGACAACCGTGCCCGACTCGACCCCGTCGGCAGCCAGCGTCGAAAGCGCTTCGTGCAAGGTCGGGTCGAACTTTTCCCCAGTCGGATCCAAGGCCTCGATCCCGTGCTTGCCAAGCGAGTCACGCAGGCTGCGAAAGACGAGGATGACCCCGTGCGCGAGCCCATCGTCGGAGTCGTCCTCGGGGTCGAGTCCGGCAGCCTGCAGCGCCCGCTCAAGGTCATCGAGCACAGGTAGAACGTCCCGCAGCACTTCAGCTTTCCCACGTCCTGCGGCAGCCAGGACCTCGGCGCTCATCCGCTTACGAAAGTTCTCGAAGTCGGCTTTGGTTCGCTTGGCGAGATCGAGGTACTCGTCCCGCTCTCGCTGGGTGTCGGCAAGCAACGCATCGAGGTCTTTCTCGACCGCGTCGTCTGCGCCCTCCGGCGCCTCTCCCGCGGGTGGCATGGGGGATGGGGGGGTCGAGGACGGACCGTGGCCCGCCCGCAGCGCCCCCCCATCCCCCGTGACAGGACCCGCGGGCCGGGGCTCGCCCGGACCTGCGGTCGAAGGGTCGGTCCCTCGCTCGTCCTGCTCAGGCCTCACTTGTCCTCACCCTCGTCGACCACCTCGGCGTCGACGACCTCCTCCTCATCGTCGGAGGAGCCCTCCCCGTCGGCAGACCCGCCATCGGCTGAAGCGGCCGCCTCTTCCTGCGCCGCCGCATAGATCTGCTCGGACACTTTGGTCATCGCCGCGGTGAGCGCCTCGGTCTTCGAGACGATCTCCTCGGCGCTCTCGGACTCGAGCGCCTCGCGCACGTCCTTGATCGCCGCCTCGATCTCCTCTTTGTTGGCCGCCTCGATTTTGTCGCCCAGCTCCTCGACCTGTTTCTCGGACTGGTAGGCGAGGCTCTCGGCCATGTTGCGCGCCTCCGCCAGCTCACGCTGTTTGCGGTCGTCCTCGGCGTGGGACTCGGCGTCGGAGACCATGCTCTGGATCTCCTCCTCGGAAAGGCCGGATCCGGATTTGATCTCGATTTTCTGCTCTTTGGAGGTGCCCAGGTCTTTGGCGGTGACGTGGATGATGCCGTTGGCGTCGATGTCGAAGGTCACCTCGATCTGAGGCAGGCCGCGTGGCGCCGGCGGGATACCGGTGAGCTGGAACTTGCCCAGGCTCTTGTTGCCGCTTGCCATCTCGCGCTCGCCCTGCAGCACATGGATCTCGACCGAGGGCTGGTTGTCGTCGGCGGTCGAGAAGATCTCCGACTTCTTCGTCGGGATCGTCGTGTTGCGCTCGATCAGCTTCGTCATCACGCCGCCTTTGGTCTCGATCCCCAGGGTCAGCGGGGTGACGTCGAGCAGCAGCACGTCCTTGACGTCGCCGGCCAGCACGCCGGCCTGGATCGCGGCGCCGACGGCGACGACCTCATCGGGGTTGACCCCCTGGTGCGGGTCCTTGCCGGTCAGCTCTTTGACCTTCTCCCGGACCGCGGGCATCCGCGTCATGCCGCCGACCAGGACGACGTGGTCGATCGTCGCGTCGGCGTCGCCGAGCGCCTGTTTGACCGGACCGACGACGCGGTTGAGGAGGTCGGCGGTCAACTCGTTCAGCTTCGAGCGGCTGAGCTTCATGTCGAGGTGCTTCGGCTGTCCCTCGACCGCGGTGATGAAGGGCAGGTTGATCTGCGTCTCCTGCGCCGAGGAAAGCTCGATCTTCGCCTTCTCCGCCGCCTCGTAGAGGCGCTGCAGCGAGTTCTTGTCGGCGGCCAGGTCGACTCCCTGGTCCTTTTTGAACTCGGTGACCAGCCACTCGACGATCGCTTTGTCCCAGTTGTCGCCGCCGAGGTGGTTATCGCCGGCGGTCGCCTTCACCTCGAAGACGCCGTCGCCGATTTCAAGCACCGAGACGTCGAAGGTGCCGCCGCCGAGGTCGAAGACGAGGATCGTGTGGTCGGCCTCGCCTTTGTCGAGCCCGTAGGCGAGCGAGGCCGCGGTCGGCTCGTTGATGATCCGCTTGACCTCGAGCCCGGCGATCTTGCCGGCGTCCTGGGTCGCTTGGCGCTGGTCGTCGTTGAAGTAGGCGGGGACCGTGATCACGGCGCTGTCGACCGTTTCGCCGAGCTTCGCTTCGGCGTCGGTCTTCAGCTTCTGCAGGATCATCGCGCTGATCTCCGGCGGGCTGTACTGCTTGTCGCGCACGTCGACGCGGACATCGCCGTTGGGCCCGGCGACGACGGCGTAGGGGACGATCGTCTCCTCCTCTTTGACTTCCGCCTCCTTGCGGCCCATGAAGCGCTTGATCGAGAAGATCGTGTTCTCGGGGTTCATCACTGCCTGGCGTTTGGCGACGGTGCCAACCAGGCGATCGCCGGAGTCGGTGAAGGCGACGACCGAAGGGGTCGTGCGCCCGCCCTCGGAGTTCTCGAGAACGGTCGGCTCGCCGCCCTCCATCACGGCGACGCAGGAGTTGGTCGTGCCCAGGTCGATTCCGATCGTCTTTCCCACTTCGTGCGTACCTCCAGGAGTTTTGTAGTGACTGGCCGAGAGCCGCCGTGCGGACTCTAAAAATCTGAGTCTGAGTATGGCAGATTTTTCCTAGATTTCAAACACGGATGCTCAGAGTGCCTATATTGGTTTGGCGCGCAGTGGTAGCGGGCACATCAGGGGAGGCGCCTCGACCAATCACGGAATGAGGAGGAATCTCTTGAGTCACACCCACGCAACCGCTCGCCGAGCCTGGCTGGCGGCGCTCGTCGCGGCATTCGCGCTCGCACTGCTGCCGGCGATGGCGTCCGCCCACGGGCGCGGTCACGATCGGGGCCACGTCCACGCGGCCCATCACGTCTTTGGCGGCCACCACAGCCACGGCAAAGCGGTCCATCACGGCCACCACGGCCACGGCCATGGCCACCACGGCCAAGGCAAGCGCGACATGAGCGTTATGACCCGGAACCTCTATCTGGGCTCCAGCCTTGGGCCGGCGCTCGAAGCGAAAACCCCGGAAGAATTCGTCGCGGCCGTCGCACGGATCTACGCGACGGTGCAGTACACGAACTTTCCGCAGCGCGCCGAAGCGATCGCTGACGAGATCCAGGAAAAGGAGCCGGACCTGATCGGCCTACAGGAGGTCACGAAGTGGACGACCGGCGGCGTGAACCCGCCCCCCGGCTACGACTTCCTCGCCATCCTGGAAAGCGATCTCGAAGCCCGCGGGCTGGACTACTCGGTGGCTTCGGTCGCGAATAACGCGAACATCGGCCCGGCGCCGCTCGTGTCGGAAACCTGCCCTGTCGTTTCGGGGCAATTCACCTGCTCGGTGCAGCTCGAAGATCGCGACGCGATCCTCGTCAACGACGACACGCCGGGACTGACCTGGAGCAACCCACAAAGCGGGCACTACGCCGCTCAGCAGGTGATCGAATCGCCGGTTGGCCCGCTGTCATTCGACCGCGGCTGGGCCAGCATCGACGCGAGGCTGAAGGGCCTGCCGTTCCGGTTCGTGAACACCCACCTCGAAACCGAGGAATCGCCGCTCGTACAGCAGGAACAGGCGGCTGAGTTCCTCGCGGGCCCGGGCAAAGGCGGGACGATCGTCGCCACCGGCGACTTCAACTCCGCGTCGGACGGCTCCACGACCACCTCCTACGCGCAGCTCACCGCGCCCGGCCAGTTCCGTGACGCTTGGGACGAGGAATTGCTCGGCCCCGGCAGCTCGTGCTGCCAGGAATCGAACGCCATACCGCAGCTCGCGCCGGGACAGCTGAACAACCCGGTCTCGACGCTGAAAACCCGGATCGACCTGATCCTCACCCGCGGCGCCGCCCGCTCGGATGGAGACGAGGCCGAGCTGGTCGGGGACATGCCGTTCCAGGCGACCCCGCCGCTCTGGCCTTCCGACCACGCGGGTGTGGTCAGCACGCTGCACCTAGGCCACTAACCAGCTTCCCCGCCGCCGATTGGGTCGACCGACCCATCGGCGGCGGGCTGAGGCTCTCCCGGTAGGGCTGAAACGTCTTGTACTTTTTCGTCGCAGCGCAACGGCGTCAGCCCAACCCGATCCACCGAAAAAGTTAAGTGGAAGCCCTGCCGGGAGAGCCTCAGCTCTCACCCGCGGTGGCAGCCACGAAGGCGGCCACTTCCTTGGCCTGCTCTTCGTTGAGGATGCCACCGGGCATCCGCCCTGGCGTCGTGCTGCTGTCGACGCCGTTTTCGATCGCGTTGAGGACGCGGCCTTCGGTCGCCTTGATCGTGTCTGCCGCGGTGGGGCCTTCCGGCGGGCCCGAATTGGCCAGCAGTTCATCCAGGTTCGGTCCGAAGTTGCCGTCGGTCCCGGCCGCGTAGAACGCGTGGCAGGTTCCGCAGTTGGTATCGAAAAGGCTCTGCCCGGCCTTGAGATTGCTGGGAACAGGCTCCGCCTTCGCCGCGTCGCCGTCCGCACGGAAGACGAGCCACGGGATCAGGGCCGCGAGGAAAACGACCAGTAGCCCGAAGACGATGAAGGTCTTCTTACTCATTTGCGCTCGGCACGGTACCAGGGGCACATCCGGCGCAGCGCGCACTCCCCGCAACGCGGTTTCGGGCGGCAGATCTCACGGCCGTGTCGGATCAGGTTCATATGCAGCTCGTAGGCGTCCTCGGGCGGGACGATCGCCAGCATCTCGTCGTGCGCGCGCTCGAACGAGGCCTTCGCCGGGAAGAGCCCGAGGCGGCCGCCGACGCGGTGGACGTGGACGTCGACGGGTATCTCCGGGATGTCCCAGGTGAAGATCAGCACGCAGGCCGCCGTTTTGCGCCCCACCCCGGGCAGCGAGAGGAGGAACTGGAGCGACTCCTCGCGCGGCGCGGTCTCGGTCCAGTCGAGGTCGGGATGCTCACCGAGCTGCTCCAGGATCGCCTGGATCCGCGGCGCCTTCTGCTTGGCGAGCCCGCCCGGGCGGATCGCCTCCTCGAGCTCGTCGAGTGGCGCGTCGCGCACCTCCTCCCAGGTCGGGTAGCGCTCGCGCAGGCGGGCGAAGGAGCGATCGCGGTTGCGGTCGTTGGTGTGCTGGGAGAGCACCGTCTTGATCAGCTCGGCGATCGGGTGCCCGTGCGGATCGTTGACGGGCTGCCCGTACATCTCCCGCAGCCGGTCGCGGATCGCCTGCACGCGGCGCTTCTCGGGTGGCTTCCAGCTCACGGCCGGGACCCTATTCGCCCATATGCTCCGCTCGTGGCCGCTTTGATCGAAGAGGGAGAGCTGGTCCTCGACGGCGTGCGGGTCTTCTACAGACGGGTGCCGGGGGAGGGGACGCCGGTCGTCTACTGCCACGGCAACCCGACGCACGGCGAGGACTGGGTCCCCTTCATGGAACGGGGCGGACCGTCGATTGCGATCGACATGCCGGGCTGGGGGCGGTCAGACCGGCCGGACCCGGCCCGCTTCGACTACTCGATGTACGGGCTCTCCGCCTTCTTGGAGAGCTGTCTCGATGAGCTGGGAATCGGGCAGCGCAAGCTCGTCGTCCACGACTGGGGCTCGCTTGCGCTGATCGGTGCCCAGCGGCGGCCGCAGCTGATCGAGAAGCTGGTCGCGATCAACATCGTGCCGCTGCTGCCGGGCTACCGCTGGCACTGGGTCGCCCGGGTCTGGCGCCGGCGACCTCTGGGCGAGCTGGCCAACGCGACGACGACCCGCGCCTCGATGGCGCTGACGATGCGGCAGGCGAAGGGCGACCGTAGCTCGATGCCGCCCGAGCTGGTCGACATGGTCTGGCGCCACTGGGACAAGGGCACCCAGGCTGCGATCCTCGCCCTCTACCGCCACGCCGACCCCGACCGCCTTGCCGCCGCCGGCAAGGACCAGGACACGCTCACCTGCCCCGCTCTCGTCCTCTGGGGCGACCGCGACCCCTATCTGCCGGTGAAGTTCGCCGAGGCATACGCAGGCGCCCTTCCTAACGTTGAGTTGGAGATCGTCGACGGCGCCGGCCACTGGCCCTGGATCGACGACCAGCGGGTAATCGACCGCGTTCTCGCATTCGTCCGTTAACGAGGCAATTACAATTACCGGATGTCTCGTGCCCTCTCTGCGATTGGGTCGCGCCTGCCCCAAGGCTGGGGCGATTTCGGTCGCCAGATCGGCATCCTGGTCGGCGTCGACGTCGCCTATGAGCTGGTCCGTGGCATCGCCGACGGCCAGCGCGCCGAGGCGATCGCCCACGGGCAGCAGGTGATCGACCTCGAGCGCTCCACCAGCACCCTGTTCGAGCCCGGCCTGCAGGCCTTCTTCCTGTCCGCGCACTGGGTGGTCGATCTCGCCAACCAGCTCTACCTCAACGCGCAGTTCTCGATCGCGCTCGGCTTCCTAGTCTGGCTCTACCTCTTTCGCAACGAGTCCTACTACTTCGTCCGCAACATGTTCGTCGTCTCGATGGGGATCGCCCTGGTCGGCTACACGCTGTACCCGACCGCGCCGCCGCGGATGTTCCCCCAAGACGGCTTCGTCGACACGATCACCAATTTCTCCAACGTCAACCACGACTCCAGCCTGGCCAAAGTCTTCATCAACCCCTACGCGGCGATCCCGAGCATGCACTGCGCCTTCGCGCTGATGATCGGCGCCACCGGCTTCAGGGTCTGTCGCCACTGGATCCCGAAAGCCTTCTGGGTGTCCTGGCCGCTGCTGATCGCCTGGGTCGTGATCGTCACCGGCAACCACTACTGGGTCGACGTCGGCCTCGGCTGGATGGTCGCCATCTCCTCAGCTTTAGTGGCCAGTCGCCTGCTCGCTCGTGCTCGTCCAGAGGCCTGGGCCTGGCGCTCCGGCTCGCCGCAGGAGGCGGAGGCATAGGGGGCATCCCGGTAGGGGTGAAACGTCTTGTACTTTTTCGTCGAGGCCATCGGGCGATAGCCCCAACCGCGATCCACCGAAAAAGTTAAGTGGAACCCCTGCCGGGATGCCCCCTCCATCGCCCCCGTCGTCTAGCCTCAGCGCAATGGATTCGTCGGCCCCCCCGCGGGTCCCGAGCAGTCGCCGCAACGGACAGGAGCTTCGCTCCTATGCACGGGACCGCCTGATCGAGTCTCGCCTCACTCCCAATGCGATCTCGGTCGCCGGCTTGATCGGCAACCTGATCGCCGCCGCCCTGGTCACGCAGCGCTTCTTCTTCTTGGCCGGGATCGCCTTCATCCTCGGCTCGGTGATGGACACGCTCGACGGTCGCTACTCGCGCATGTCGGGCAAGGGGACGCTCTTCGGCGCCTTCCTCGACTCGACGCTGGACCGGATCGAGGAGGGGATCGTGCTCGCCGCGGTCGCCGGCTACTTCGCCGCGACCGGCGACGATTTCGCCGCCGCGATGTGCGTGGTCGCCGTGCTCGGCTCGCTGATGGTCTCCTACACCCGCGCCCGGGCCGAGGCGCTGGGGGTCGAGTGCAAGGTCGGGTTGGCGACGCGACCCGTGCGGGTAGTAATACTCTCGGTTGGCTTGGTCTTCGCCAAGGGCGCCGGGCTCGGCGATTTCGAGCTCCTGGCTCCCGCGGTCTACCTGATCGCGGTGCTGACCATCGTCACGACGATCCAGCGTGTATGGCACGTCCGAAACGAGCTATCGAGAGAGGCCCCGGGGAACCCCGAGCTGTAACCAGCGCAGGTCCCGGGTTAGTTTGCCCGTCAGCCAGATCGAGAGAGGAACTTAGAGCTTCATGAGTGAGACCAACGGAGCAAGTGGCAACGGCGCCGCCCCCGCCGACGAGAAGGTCCGCGTCGCGATAGTCGGCGTCGGCAATTGCGCCAACTCCTTCATCCAGGGCGTCCAGTACTACAAGGACGCCGATCCCGCGGACGAAGTCCCGGGCCTGATGCACGTCGAACTCGGCGGCTACCACGTCCGCGACGTCGAGTTCGTCGCCGCCTTCGACATCGACTCCGAGAAGGTCGGCAAGGACCTCTCCGAGGCGATCTGGTCGGGCCAGAACAACACGATCAAGTTCGCCGACGTGCCCGAGCTGGGGGTCAAGGTCGAGCGTGGCATGACCCACGACGGGCTCGGCAAGTACCTCAAAGAGAAGATCGTGAAAGCCCCGGGGGAGACCGCTGACATCGTCGGCATCCTCAAGGAGACCAAGGCCGACGTGCTGGTCTGCTACCTGCCGGTCGGCTCCGAGGACGCGACCAAGTGGTACGTCGAGCAGGCGCTCAAGGCCGGCGTCGGCTTCGTCAACTGCCTGCCTGTCTTCATCGCCCGCGAGGACTACTGGGGCAAGCGCTTCGAGGAGGCCGGGCTGCCGATCATCGGCGACGACATCAAGTCCCAGGTCGGCGCGACGATCGTCCACCGCCAGCTCGCTCGCCTCTTCCACGACCGCGGCGTGCGCGTCGAGCGCACCTCGCAGCTCAACGTCGGCGGCAACATGGACTTCTACAACATGCTCGAGCGCGAGCGGCTCGACTCGAAGAAGATCTCGAAGACCAACGCCGTCACCTCGATCATGGGCCACGACCTTCCCGCCGAGGACGTCCACGTCGGTCCGTCTGACTACGTCCCCTGGCTGACCGACCGCAAGTGGGCGCACATCCGCCTCGAGGGCAAATCCTTCGGCGACGTGCCGCTCAACGTCGAGCTCAAGCTCGAGGTCTGGGACTCGCCGAACTCGGCCGGCGTCGTGATCGACGCGGTGCGGCTGATCAAGCTGGCGTTGAACAACGGCATCGCCGGCCAGCTCGACGGGCCGTCCAGCTACCTGATGAAGTCGCCGCACAGCCAGCGGCCCGACGACGAGGCGCGCGAACAGACCGAGGAGTTCATCGGCAAGTACGCGCGCGGCAAGTCGCCGGCGCCCGCCCCGGTCGAGACGAAGGCCTAATAAGAGCCGGCCCGCGCCGGCTCTTATGCTTGCCCTGTGCCGGTGGAGCCGCTCTCGATAGCCCAGGTCACGCCCCACCGGCGGGGCACGCCCAACCGGGTCAACGAGTTCGTCGGGCGGCTGTCGGACGAGCTGGAGCGGCGCGGTCACGACGTGCTGCGGGTCCATGCCGGCGATTCGGTCAAGCGGCGGCTCGGCGCCGACCCGCCCGACGTCGTCCACGTCCACGAGCCGTTTGCGCCGAGCGTCTCCTCGGCGGCGCTGCGCCACTCCTTCTCGCTCAACGTCGCCACCTTCCACAAGCCGCAGGAGCGGGTGCTCTCGACCCAGGTGGCGCGGCCGCTGGTCGAGATCTTCTTCGGCCGCCTCGACGCCCGCACCGTGACGTCGCCGGCGACCAGGACCCTGGTCGAGCGCTACTTCCCCGGGCCCTACGAGCTGGTCGAACCGGCGGCGGAGGGGCGCGATTGGGCCGCCGTCGCAGCCGAGTTCGAAGCGATCTACCGTCGCCTGCTCGCCCGCCGGCATGACCCGGCCGGCAATGCCGAGGTCCGGCGGCGGATCGCCGGGCGGCCGCTGATCGAGGTCGACTTGCACATGCACACCGACCACTCGCCCGATTGCGCGACGCCGGTCAAGGTGTTGCTGGAGACGGCCCGCGACCGCGGCCTCGGCGCGATCGCGATCACCGACCACAACGAGGTCTCCGGCGCCCTCGAGGCGCGGCGGCTCGCGGCGGAGATGGGCGGCATCGAGGTGATCGTCGCCGAGGAGGTGAAGACGGCCGAGCAGGGCGAGGTGATCGGCCTCTTCCTCGAGGAGAAGATCCCGCGGGGGATGACGATGGCGGAGACGATCGCGGCGATCCGCGACCAGGATGGCCTCGTCTACGTGCCGCATCCCTTCGACCGCTTCCACTCGGTCCCCGACTACGAGCACCTGCTCGACATCGTCGAGGAGATCGACATCCTCGAGGTCTTCAACCCGCGCGTGGCGTTGACCGCGTTCAACGAAGAGGCCGAGCGTTTTGCCCGCAAGTACCGGATCGTCTCCGGCGCCGGGTCCGACAGCCACGTCGCCCAGGGCCTGGGCAGCGTGCGGGTGCGGATCCACGAGTTCGACGGGCCGGCCGAGTTCCTCGAGGCGATGCGCGACGCCGACATCACCCGCAAGCACAAGAACCTCGTCTACGTGCAGGCGCTGAAGCTGCTGCAGACGGCGGGGCGGCCGAAGGCGCCGAAGCGCAGCGTCCCGGACGCCAAGCCGGTGCGGGGGGGAAGGCCGCGGAAAAAACGCCGCTCGGTGGGCGGACGGGCGAGCAAGAGCTGATGCAGGAGGCCGGCGCGAAAGGAGCCGCGCCCGTCCCGTCAAAGAGATCGCCAGGCATGCCGGCGACCGACGACGAGATAAGAGAGAAGTACCTGGAGCGAGCGATTCGCGAGCTCAACCAGATGACCCACGAGCTGCAGGATTGCCCGCATTGCCCGCGCGGCAAGTTGATGCCGGTGCTGGGCTCGGGTCACCCGCAGGCGGACGTCTTCATGCTCAAGCACGCCCCCGGCGTCGCCGAGATCGAAGAGGGGGTCGCCTTCTACGGCCGTGCCGGCAACGCGCTGATGAAAAGCTTCAAGCGGCTGGGGATCGACCCGCTGGTCGTCTACGGCACGCTCTGCGTCAAGTGCCCGATCGCAGAGCCCGACCTGGCCGCCGAGGAGTGCGTGCGACGGGTGGTCGAGGAGCTCGCGATCGTGCAGCCGAAGATCGTCGTCGTCATGGGCGAACCGGCGCTGCGCGTGCTCAATCGCCTCGAAGTGCCGCTCTCGCGCAAGGTCGAGCCGCGCGAAGGCGAGATCCAGGCCTTCACCCCGACCATCGATGCCCTCTACACCCCCGACATCGACGAATCGCTCGACGAAGAGAACGCCAAGCAGCGCTTCTGGCGCTCCTTCAAGACGCTCGGCGAGTGGTACGAGGATTTGCCTCCGTACTGAGCGTCGTCAGCTGCCCGCCTGCGCGGCCGCGGGCTTGGTGCCGTCGGGGCCCTGGCCGTTGGACTCGGCGATGTGCTCGGCGGTGCTTTTTGGAGAGAGGAAGCGGTCGATCGCGGCGAGGGACACGGCCGAGACGACGAAGGTGACGTGGATGATCGTCTGCCAGAGCATCGTGTTGGGATCGGTGTTGGCAGCGTTGATGAAGGTCTGCAGGAGGTGGATCGAGGAGATGCCGACGATCGCCATCGCCAGCTTCACCTTGAGCACGTTGGCGTTGACGTGGGAGAGCCACTCGGGCTGGTCGGGATGGCCCCTCAGGTTGATCCGCGAGACGAAGGTCTCGTAGCCGCCGATGATCACCATGATCAGCAGGTTGGCGATCATCACCACGTCGACCAGGCCGAGGACCAGCAGCATTACCTCGTTCTCGGTCAGGTGGCCGACGTCCGTCACCAGGTGCGCCAGCTCCTGCATGAAGCGCCAGACGTAGATGCCCTGGGCGACGATGAGGCCGAGGTAGAGGGGCGCCTGCAGCCAGCGGCTGATGAAGATCGTGCTGCCGACGTAGCGCGTCAGCGGACGATCGACATGGGACGCGGTGGTCATCAGGGCGGCATCCTGTCAGCGCCCTCGGCCGGAAATGACGGCCGCTACGGGGCGGCGGCCTCGGCGACCGCGGTCATCGCGTCGACCTTGGCGCTGGCGAGGCCTCTGACGACGACGGTGTCGAGGGCGGTGTAGGCGGCTAGCTTCTTCTTGGTTGTGTCGCTGTCGGCGGCGGCTACGCCCACGGTGCCCTCGGGCTCGGCGAGGCGGTCGAAGTGGTTGCGGTAGCCGGCGTGGAGGTCACGGTAGAAGGACTCCTCCTTGGCCAGCCGCTCGGCCGCGTCGGGGCCGACGGCGGTGCGGACGTAGCCGAAGACCGGCGGGCACTCGCGGCCGGCGTCCTTGGCGCCGGCCTCGACCTGGAGCCTCGCCCGGGCGGCGAACTCCGGCGTCATCCAGTTGAAGAAGGCCCCGTCGAACTCGGCGCCGGCGAGGGCGCACATCTTTGGCCCCATCGCGGCGAGGACGAGGCGGACGCCGGGTAGCTGCTCGCGCAGCTCTGGCAGCGACTCGCGCATCCGCGTCAGCGGCTTCTTGGAGAAGCCCGCGCCGACGCCGAGCCAGAGCTGTGAGGGGTCGAGGCCGAGCCGCTCGATGTCGGTGGCGATCTCCCGCGGCGGAGTGCGGTCGAGTGCGATCACGGCGACGCCGAGCTCGACCGCGGGCGCCGCGGCGGCGAACTCGGCCAGGGTCTCCAGCCCCTTGGCGCCGGGATGGTCGTTCGACCAGACCGAGTCATAGCCGAGCTCGGCGCAGCGAGCGGCGAGCGGCCGCGCCACATCGGCGTCGAGTCCCGCGGCAACACCGAAGCCCCGCGTCCCCCTCATCAAGCGCCGCCTCCTCCGCTACCGCGTCCGGGGGCGGCTTTCTCGAAGAGGGCGACGCACTCGATGTGGGGGGTCTGGGGGAACATGTCCACCGGCTTCACGCGGCGCAGGGTATAGCCGGCCTCGACCAGCTGCGCGGCGTTCGGCGCCAGCGTCGTCGGGTTGCAGGAGACGTAGACGATCCGCTTGGCCTCGCACTCGAGCACCCGCCGCACGATCTTCTGCGAGAGGCCGGGGCGGGGTGGGTCGAGCAGGACGACGTCGGGTTTGCCGGCCTCCTCCACCAACGGCCTCACGCCGGTTCTCGCGCTGCCGGCCATGAAGCGGGCGTTTTCGACCCCGTTGCGCTCGGCGTTGCGCTCGGCGTCGGCGATCGCGTCGGGGACGATCTCCAGGCCCCAGACCTCGCCCGCCTTGGCCGCCATCGTCAGGCCGATCGTGCCGATCCCGCAGTAGAGGTCGAAGACCCGCTCGCCGCCGCTCAACCCCGCGTACTCGGCGGCGATCGCGTAGAGGCGCTCGGCCATCTCGGTGTTGGTCTGGAAGAAGGCGTTGTAGGACATCTCGAAATCCAGCCCGCAGAGCTGCTCGCGCAGCATCTCCTCGCCGAGCACGCCTGTCGGGCCCTCGCTGCCGCCCGAGCCGTCCTCGATCACGGTGTGCAGGTCGACCGGGGGCTTGGGGAAGCGCTTCTGTGTGGTCACCAGGCGGGTCTGGATCTGACCGCTGCGCCGTCCCTCGCGCACAACCAGGTTGGTGAGGATGCCGCTGCCGGCCGGCCGGTCGTAGGGAGCGACCGATTCCTCCCGGGCCCATTCGCGCACCTCGTTGCGGACGGCGTTGCCGCGCTCGGAGGCGAGCAGGCAGTCCTCGACGCCGACGACCAGGTCCCAGCGACCGCTGGCGTGGAAGCCGAGCACGGTCTCCTCGTCGCGCACCCCGAAGGAGTATTCGAGCTTGTTGCGGTAGCGCCACTGTTCCAGCGCCGGCTCGATCTCCTCTAGCTCGAAGCCGTCGAGGCCGCCGATCCGGCGCAGGGCCTCGTCGACCTGATTGCGCTTGTTGATCAGCTGCTGCTCGTAGGCGAGGCCCTGCCACGGTGCGCCGGGACAGGGCTCGCCTTCGTGCAGGCAGCGGTCGGCGACGCGGTCGGCGCCGGGCCGCAACAGCTCGACCGCGCGCGCCTCGGCGAAGCGGCCCTTCGGTTTGGTGATCTCAGCCCGCACCAGGTCGCCGGGCAGGCCACCGGCGACGAAGACCACGTAGCCATCGACCCGGGCGACGCCCCGCCCGCCGAAGGCGAGCGAGTCGATCTCGACCTCGAGCAGCTCGCCGCGCTTCGGGCGCGTCGCGGTCTTGGCGCCGCCCGACTCCACCTAGCCGAGTTTCTTGCGCGCGCGCCGTGCCGCCTGGGTCGCCTGTTTGCGCACCGGCGCGGTGCGGCCGCCGACCTCTTTGCGCGCCTGGGTGACCAGCCGCTCCAGCTCTTTGAGCAGGCCGTCGGTCTGCCTGCGGCCGCGCTTGAGCAGGTCGGAGACCATCTTCTCGGCATCGCCGCGGGTCATCCGGCCGCGCTTGACCGCGTCGTCGACGACCTCCTGCAGGCGATCGCGGCTCAGGGTGACGCTGTGTTCGAGGCTCTCGCGAAACTGCTCGACGCTCTTGTCGAGGCCGGTGACGTTGGCCCGGCCGGCCGATTTTTTCGCCGTTTTGTTTTTGGCTTTTGCTTTCGGTTTCGGCTTCGCTTTGGCTTTCGCTTTTTTGGCGGCCGGTTTGCGAGCGGACGCTTTTTTGGCGCGCGTCCCGGCTTTCGCTTTTTTCGTCGCTTTGCCGGACTCTTTTTTTGCCGCCATGCTTTCGGTCTCCTGTTTCGCTAGGGGGGTTGGGCGTCGAGGCCGCAAAAACCCTTCTCGTACACGGGTTTTTGCGGTTTCGACGACTGACTATCGCATTACCTTGGCTCAGGGGTTGCGAAACGGGCCTCGACCGGGGTGTGGTCGGAGAGGCGGAGGGCGAGGCCGTCCTCATCCAGCTCGCGTCGCTCGGGCGGCCATTGGTGCGGGGCCTCGATCACCGTGAGCCCTCGCGCAAGGATGTGGTCGATCGCGCCTGGGCCGGTCGGGGCGGCCAGGCCGAAGCGGTCGCGCAGCTCGGCGAAGACCGCCGGGTTCTCCCGCGGGCGCAGGTTGAGGTCGCCACCGAAGATCAGCGGCGCCTGGCCGGCCCACTCGGTTGCCGCCGTCGCGGCGCGCAACACGTCCTCGGTGGCGAGCTCGGGACGGTCGTTGGTCGCGTGCAGGTTGGCGACGCAGAGGCCCGCAGCGGTGCGGGTGAATGCCATGGCCCGCCGCTCCGGCCGGCCGGTGTGGATCGCCAGCTCACGCCGCTCGACGATCCCGCCGTTCCGGTGTGCCTTTTCCGCGCTATAGGCGGATAACGAACACCGGAACGAATTTCGGACCAGGATGAGGTTCGATCCGCCCTCGCCGGAGGCGATCAGGTCGGGGTTGAGTCGCGCGGCGAACGCGCGCAGGGCGCCGAGCGAGTTGCGAGAGGTCAGTACCCGGTGTGCCTCGGCGTCGCAGGCTCGGGCCAGCGGCGCGGCGTAGCGCGGCGGACACTCCTGCAGCAGCGCCACGTCCCACTCCGCCGCGGCGAGCAGAGCGGAGAACTCGGGCAGCAGGTCGCGGTTGACCTGGACGTGGGTGGCGTTCCGCTCCGTC
The DNA here is from genome assembly GCA_963716735.1 of uncultured Solirubrobacterales bacterium. Classification (GTDB taxonomy): domain Bacteria; phylum Actinomycetota; class Thermoleophilia; order Solirubrobacterales; family 70-9; genus VRUE01. Next base: position 1,649,350 of record OY970321.1, on the reverse strand, counting down.
CTGCGCAGCAGCCGGGAGCGCCAGGTGTACAGCGCCGGGTCGGGTGGGAAGTCGCGCCCGTGGAAGAGGTTCCAGGAGATGGCGGTGAACTCCACCTCCCTAGTATCTCCCGCTTGAAGCGCGACTTTCTCACCGGCGAAGAGCTTGGGGCCTTTGAGCTCTCCGAGCTGCTCGACCTGGCCCAAGAGCTGAAATCCGGGCGGGAGCAGGGAACGGGTGCCGGCGATCTCGCCGGTCGCAGCATCGCCCTCGTCTTCGAGAAGCCCTCGACCCGCACGCGGATCTCCTTCGAGGTCGGCGTCGCCGAGCTGGGTGCGACGCCGATCGTCCTGCGCGGCGACGAAATGCAGCTCTCCCGCGGCGAGTCGGCCGGCGACACCGGCCGGGTGCTGTCGCGCTACCTCGACGCGATCGTGATCCGCTCCGGCTCCCACGAGTCGGTCGCCGAGTTGGCCGCCGGGGCCGAGGTGCCGGTCGTCAACGCGCTCACCCCGCTCCACCACCCCTGCCAGGCGCTCGCCGACCTGCTCACCCTGCGCGAGCGCTTTGGCGACCTGCACGGGTTGCGCCTCGCCTACGTCGGTGACGGCAACAACGTCGCCCGCTCCCTGGCGATCGCCTGCGAGCTGGCCGACGTCGGGCTCACCGTGGCTGCGCCGGAGGGCTACCAGCTGGAGGAGGGACACGGCGTGAAGCTGACCGAGGACCCGCGGCTCGCCGTCTCCGGCGCCGATGCCATCTACACCGACGTCTGGGTCAGCATGGGCGACGAGGAGGAGGCCGAGCGCCGCCGCGCCGACCTCAACCCGTTCCGCGTCGACGCCGACCTGCTCGGCGCGGCCAAGGACAGCGCGGTGGTCCTCCACTGCCTGCCCGCCCACCCCGGCGAGGAGATTGACGCCGACGTCCTCTACGGCCCGCGCTCCGCCGTCTGGGATCAGGCGGAGAACCGCCTCCATACGCAGAAGGCGCTGCTGCGTACGCTGCTGGCCGAGTAGCGCCATGTATCCGGAAATCAACATCGGGCCGCTGACGTTGCAGACCTTCGGCCTGATGTTCGCCCTCGCCTTCCTCGCCGCCGGAGCGCTGATCGCGAAGCGGCTGAAGGAGATCGACAAGCCGGTCGACTGGGCTTACGAGATCGGTTTCGCCGCCTTGATCGGCGGGGTCGTCGGCTCGCGCCTCTACTTCATCGTCCAGAACTACGACAGCGTCAAGGGCGATCTGCTCGGCAACCTCTTCGGCGGTTCGGGGCTGGTCTGGTACGGCGGCGCGATCGGCGGCGCCGCCGGGGTCCTGCTCTGGGCCTGGTATCGCGGCTTCCTGCGCCTGGCCCTGCTCGATCTGGTGGCGCCGGCGCTCGCCCTCGGCTACGCGATCGGGCGGGTCGGTTGCCAGCTCTCCGGCGACGGCGATTACGGCAAGCCCTGGGACGGTCCCTGGGCGATGTCCTACCCGGACGGCACGGTGCCGACGGATCAGACCGTCCACCCGACCCCGATCTACGAGACGCTGGCGATGGGGTTGGGAGCGTGGATGCTGTGGCAGCTGCGCGACCGTTTCCGCGCCGGTGTGCTGTTCGCGATCTACCTCGTCTATGCCGGCGCCGAGCGCTTCCTGGTCGAGTTCCTCAGGCGCAACAGCGATGCCGTGCTCGGATTGACCGGCCCGCAACTGGAGAGCCTTGCAATGATGCTCGCTGGCGTTGTTTGGTTATGTGTGGTGAAGCAGCGACACGGGACCGTGTCCCGCGGGACTGCTGGTAAAGTTGCGCAAAATCTTTTGAGCTAACGGGAGGCGAGTGGAGTGGACGCAGTGGAGACTGGTAGCGGGGGAGGCTCGTCCGCCGCAACGGTCGGCGAGCTGCTCGACACCGCGACGGAGACGATCGGCGCGGCTGGATGCGAGGAGCCCCGCTCAGACGCCGAGGCGCTTGTCGCCAACGCCCTCGGGGTAAGCGTCGAGGATCTGTCTCGAAACGGCTCCGGGGAGGCCTCGCCCGAGGTTGTGGCCGCAATCGAAGCAGCGGTCGCCCGCCGCGCCGAACACGAGCCGCTCGCCTATGTGCTCGAACGGGCGCCTTTCCGCAACCTCGAGATCCACGTCGACCCGAGGGTGCTCTGGCCGCGGCGTGAGACCGAGCTGCTGGTCGAGGTCGGCGTTGGGCTGCCCGAGGGCGCCCGCGTGCACGAGGTCGGCACCGGCTCGGGCGCGATCGCCCTGGCGCTGATCTCCGAGCGCCCGGACCTGCGCGTCACCGCCTCGGACCTCTCGCCCGAAGCGGTCGAAGCTGCCCGCGAGAACGCCGAGCGGCTCGGGCTCGACCTGGATGTCAGCGTTGCCAAGGGCCTGCCCGAGGGGCTCGAGGACGTCGACCTCGTCATCGCCAACCTGCCTTACGTCACCGACGAGACGATCGACGACCGCTCTCCGGAGATCAAGCGCGAGCCGCGTATCGCCGTCACCGGCGACTGCGGCGCGGACGGGCTGGGCGTGATCCGCGGCCTGATCGGGGAAACGCCGAGCGGCTGGAAGCTGGCGATGGAGCACGACACGCACCACGGGCCGGCGATGCGGGAGATGTTGGGCGACGCACGGACGCTGACCGACTACATGGGCGGCGAGCGCGTCACCGTTGGCATCGCTCCCTGAGCGCGACTTTCGCGATCAGCTAATACGGTTGGGCCATGGCTGACTCGACCACGCGCGCTGAGCCCGCGGCCGGCGACACCGAGGCCCAGCGCCTCGCAAAGGCCGAGCGCCTGCGGGCGGAAGGGATCGACCCCTACCCCTTCTCATTCCCAGATCGCGACCGGATCGAAGACGTCCTCGCCGCGCACGACCCCGCCGAGCTGGGGGAGGGCGAGCATCCGGAGCACACCTGCCGGATCGCCGGACGCGTCGTCGGGGAGCGTGGCCACGGAAAGACGCTCTTCTTTGACGTCCGCGACCTGACCGGCACGATCCAGGCCTACGCCCGCGTCGACGCGCTCGGACAGGAGGCCTTCGACCGGATCGAGGATCTCGACATCGGCGACCTGGTCGGCGTCGACGGCCACCTGCACGTGACCAAGCGCGGCCAGGTGGCGGTGGCGGTGGCCGAGTGCACGCTGCTGGCCAAGGCGCTGCGCGACCCGCCCGACCTCTTCCACGGCATCTCCGATCCCGAGGTCCGCTACCGCCAGCGTGAGCTCGACCTGATGGCGAACGAGCGCTCGCGCGAGATCTTCAAGCTGCGCGCCAAGGTCGTGAAGGCGATCCGCGACCACCTCGACGAGCGCGAATACGTCGAGATGGAAACGCCGATCCTGCAGCGGATGACCGGCGGCGCCGCGGCGCGCCCGTTCAAGACCCACCACAACGCGCTCGACCGCCACCTCTTCCTGCGGATCGCTACTGAGCTGTATCTGAAGCGGGCGATCGTCGGCGGCTTCGAGAACGTCTACGAGCTCGGCAAGTTCTTCCGCAACGAGGGGATGTCGCCCCAGCACAACCCGGAGTTCACGATGCTCGAGTGGTTCGTCAGCGGCGTCGACTACCACGGCGTGATGGACGTCGCCGAGGGCATCGTCTCCGACGTCGCCCAGCGGGTGCTGGGCACGACAAAGGTCGAGCGCGACGGCGAGACGATCGACCTCGCGCCGCCCTGGCCGCGGCTGCGCCTGCAGGACCTGCTGGAGGAAGAGACCGGTGTCGACATCACCAAGGCGAGCCGCGACGAGCTGGCCGAGATCGCCGGCGACGACGCCGAGCCCGACGACGACTGGGCGGCGCTGGTCGACACTCTCCAGGGCAAGCTGATCGAGCCGAAGCTGATCCAGCCGACCTTCATCATCGACCTGCCGCTGGCGATCTGGCCGCTGGTCAAGCCGGTGCCCGAGCACCCGCAGCTGCTGGCTGCGTCCTTCGATGGGATCGTCGCCGGGATGGAGATCACCGGCGGCGGCACCGACGTCAACGACCCGATCGAACAGCGCCGCCACTTCGTCGAACAGCGCGAACGGCAGGAGTCGGGGGCGGAGGAGACCCCGCACGAGCACGACGAGGAGTTCGTGCGCGCGCTCGAATACGGGATGCTGACCGCGAGCGGCTCCGGCCTCGGCGTCGACCGCCTGATGATGATCCTCAGCGGCGCCAAGACCCTGCGCGACGTGATCCTCTTCCCGTCGATGCGCGAGGCACCGGGCGAGGACGCTTAGCTTTCGATTTGCACGATCCGCTTGGGCTCGTGCTCGACCTGGAGCGTCGTGTGGTGGATGCCGAAGTCGCGCTCGATCAGCTCGGCCAGCTCGAGTCGCGTGCGGTGGCAGTCGGCGTCGGACTCGACGGTGACGTGGGCCGAGAGCGCCGGGAACTCCGAGGTCACCTCCCAGACGTGCAGGTCGTGGACCTCGACCACGCCGGGTTGGGCGGCCATCAGCCGGCCGATCCGGTCAGGATCGATCCCCTTCGGCGAGGCCTCGAGGAAGATCAGCCCCGACTCGCGCAGTAGCCCGTAGGCGGAGCGCAGCATCAGGCCGGCGACCAGCAGCGAGGCAATCGCGTCGGCCTGGTTGAAGCCGGTCAGCAGGATCACCGCGGCGGCGATCGCAGTGCCGACGAAGGCGTAGAGGTCGGTGAGCAGGTGTTGGAAGCTGCCCTCGACGTTGAGGCTCTGCCGGTTGGCGCGGGCAAGGGTGGCGGTCGCCGCCAGGTTGACGACGATCCCGGCCAGGGCGACGGCGAGGACAAGGCCGCCGTCGACGCCTGGCGGGTCGACGAGGCGGCGCACGCCCTCGATCGCGATGATCGTCGCCAGCACCAGCAGGGTGATCCCGTTCGCCTGGGCGGAAAGGATCTCGACCCGTTTGAAGCCGAAGGTCATGCGGCCTTCGGCCGGTCGCTTGGCGAGGCGGATCGCGACCAGGGAGAGGCCGATCGCGGCGGCGTCGGTGAGCATGTGCGCCGCGTCGGAGAGCAGCGCCAGCGAGTTGGCGAGGATCCCGGTCACGACCTCGGCCGCCATGAAGCCGAGGATCAGGACGAGGGCGATCGTCAGCTTGCCGCGGTCGGCGTCCGCCGAGGCGCCGTGGCTGTGGCCGGCATGTGAGTGATGCGAGTGACTCATCGCCGACCTATCGTAAGAGCCGGGCGGGCCGTCAGAAGGCCGAGTGGAGCGCACCGCCGTCGATCGGGATCGTCGTGCCGGTGATGTAGGCGGCGCGATCGGAGCAGAGGAAGGCGACCAGGTCGCCGTACTCCCCGGGCCGGCCGAGGCGCCCAGCGGGGACGTCCCGCTGCGCGGCGGCCTCCGCCGCCTCCATCGAGCCGTAGATCGAGGTCAGCCGCTCGGTGGCAAAGCGGCCGGTGGCGATGGTGTTGACCGTGATCCCGTCGGCGGCGACCTCGCGCGAGAGCGTCTTCAGGAAGCCGACCGCGGCCATGCGATGGGAGTTGGAGAGGTTGAGGCCGGCGATCGGCTCGCGGGTTGAGCTGGAGCCGACGTTGACGACCCGCCCCCAGCCGCGTTCCTGCATGCCGGGGACGATCGCGCCGGCGAGTACGCGCGGTGCGAGCACGAGTGAGCGGTAGGCGACCTGCCAATCCTCGAGGTCGTGCATCAGCGAGGTGCCGAGCGGCGGCCCGCCGGTGTTGGTGACGAGGACGTCGATCGGCCCCAGCGCCGCCTCGACCTCGCCCGGCAGCTCGGCGAGTCGATCGAGGTCGGTGGCGTCGGCGACGAAGGGCGAGACGTCGCCCTCGATCGCCGCAGCCGCCTCCTTGACCCGCCCCTGTGAGCGGCTGGCGACGGCGACGCGGGCCCCTTCACGGGCAAGCGCCTCGGCAATCGCCTGGCCGATCCCCTGGCTGGCGCCGGTCACCAGCGCCACGCGTCCTTTCAGACCCAGGTCCACGCCCACCAACAATGCTCGAAGACCTTCACGCCGATAAAGTAACCCAGCAGGGCGCCCGTAGCTCAGTGGTCAACGGTCCCTTCACGGGGACCAAAGAGCGTCGGTCTTTCAAGCCGAAGGTCGCGAGTTCGATTCTCGTCGGGCGCATGGGGAGGAGTGCCGGCAGATGCCGGCCTTTTCCTTTTGTGGAGCCAGATGCTCGGCTTGAGCTTCGAATCACGTTCCGCGGCCTTAGGCCCGCGACGCTTCCCCGTCGTTGAGGAAGCTTTCGTACTGGAGGGCCATGCTCGACTGAAGGGGAGCGCTCTTGCCGGTGAGGGTCATCCCGGCTCGCTCGTAGAGCCTGCGGGCGGGACTGTTCTCCCGGGCCGTCCAGACTCCGACACGCTGGTAGCCCATCGAGCGCGCGACGCCGAGGATGTGAAGGACCAGCGGGAGCCCGACTCCTGTGCGTTGCGCGGTGGGACGCACGAATACCATCGAGATGTGCAGGAGCGATGGATCGGGTTCGCCCGCGCCGTCGTCGAACCGTCCAGGCTCGGCCAGCGCCATGCCTACGATGCCTGGTCGCAGCGCTACGAATGGCAATGCGTCTGAGGCTGAGAGTTTCGCGCGGATGCGGGCGGTGCGCTCCGGCCCGTGCGGAGCACCACGGGCGATGTTGGCCTCGCGCCACACACTGACCGCAGCATCAATCTCGTGGGGACACATGCTCCGCACGTTCATCGGCGGATCGTACGCCCAGCCACCGAGCCGTTGCTCGACGAAATCCCGATCTGATGGTCAAGCTTCCGGGAAAATTGCGGCCTCCGATCCGTAGGCGCCTTTGGATTCCGTGCAGCGATCAAGTCACCCAGAGTCCCATTCTTCATCTTGATCAGAAGATCTCCCAAGCACTTGGCTGAGATTGCAGGGCACCGCGTGGAGACGATGCTTGCGCGATACACGCACGCGACCGGTCAGAGCTTCCCGCTGTTCGGGATATGGTCGGGTAGCGCCCTGGCACCTCCGGCGGCGTCCATGGCTCCCGGTCGAATCGGAAGGCGGAGGCTGCGACACCCAAGGCCAGTACGTCGGCCGTTCGCGCTACGTTACTTGCCATGAGTACGGGCGTCCTTAGTTCTCCGGTGTCCCATTCGGGCCAGTCGCTGGATTGCCGTTTTTGTCGGCACTTGGCGCAATCGGGCGAGCACTGCGGGGAGTGGACTGCTGTAGCGGAGACCGAGCACCTAGTTGCCGTGCCGTCTCTCGGAGCTTTGGCGGCGGGCTGGCTATTGATCTCACCGAAGCAGCACGACCTTAATTTTGCTGCTGCAACGAGTCGAAACGCTGAAATCGAGTCCGAGCTGACAGGCCTTGCAGAAGCTTGGGAAGCCATTTTTGGGCCTCTAACTTGGTTTGAGCATGGCCCTAAACAGGCGGATTCTGCAGTGGGGTGCAGTATTGACCACGCCCATATGCACCTTGTTCCCCTGGGATCACTGAATCTTCTCGATGCGGCTGAAGAAAGGCTGACAGGGATTCACTTTAGCCCTGTGCAGGAGTTAAGCGAAGTGACTAGAGCTATTGACCACGATCGCTCATACCTTTATCTCAGACTCCCCGACAGTTCGCAATGGCTGGCAGAGTCCGACACCATTCCTAGCCAGTCTCTTCGACGAGTAATTGCTGCTTGGCAGGGTCGAGCAGATGAGTGGGACTGGAGAAGCTTCCCGAGGTACGAGATAGTGGAAGAAACGATCTCGCAGGCAACTTCGCTCCGGTAGCGTCGTCGCCGTAAATTGGCACCGACATCGTGGCCGACGAGAAAGATCAGGATCAATCGCAGGCCTTTAATCCTCCTCGACATGATGTTGGAGACCATGAGGACGTTGATTTTGCGCCCACCGACCTGACCGACGGGCGCAAAGAAGACGACTGGAAATCCCGCTACTCGGATCGCCGGTGTCGTTTTCAAATATGCATGGAGGCGTTCTATCTTGTGGTCCTTCTATACGGTTCAGCCTTCTTGCTGCTGCTTATATGGATAGGGACGCCTCAGGATTGGCTCAACGTTTCCGATGGTAGGTATGCCAGCTTTCAGGTCTATTCTTACGCATGGTTGGGGGGCCTTCTGGGGGGCACCCTGTTTGCAATTAAGTGGCTATACCACACTGTTGGCAAGGGTTTTTGGAACGCCGATCGTTTGGCTTGGCGCTTCTTTACCCCGCATCTATCAAGCGCCTTTTCTTTTGGCCTAATAGCACTTGTCACCTCAAGCATATTTCCGGTGCTCGATCAGGATCTGCTTCGCCAAAGTGCGGCAGTAGTTGGTCTAAGCCTACTCTTAGGGTACTTTTCAGATTTCACTGTAGCTCGTCTTTACCGCCTAGCTGAAAACTTGCTAGGCCCATCTAGTGACCACCGGAAACCGCCACACTAATGCAGGGTTCAGCCCCTCTGGTTGCGGCAAAGGGCGACCCATTCCTGCAGGATCCATCAAAATTTGGCCTTAAGACGGCTGGGCTTAGCCTTCTTCCGGGAGATTGGGCCCCCTCGTTCATCGCACTACAAGTTGGTTTAGTTGGCAAGGTCCTGCGAGATAGCACTGTGCGATCTGCGCTAGCAGATGGTCTAGCCACTCTGGGTCCGTGTTCGGACGGAGTAATTGTTAGATCGAGCGGGGTTCATGAGAGCCTTGATCGACGCGGCGCGCTCGATAGTCACCGTTGCGAGGCTAGCCTGGACAGGATCGTTGAGAAAATGGTGCAGATATCGGAGAGTACGGATGCCGCGGATTTGAGCGCATTAGGGTTTGCGATCCAGCGGTGGGTGCCTCCAGTGGCGCGCGGGCATCTGTCGAACGAGCGAAGAGTTAGCCGCGATCCACGCCGGTGGATATGGGAGTTGGATGTTGCGCTGTCTGGCGGTAGTGACGACCAAAGCTTTGCGCTTCGTGTTGACAGCAAGGTCGAATCAATCCCAGATCTACACTGCGATTCGTTTGAAGGTATACCTCGGTGTCTTCGGGCAGTTGCAATCGAGCTGACGGATAGCGACCCTCGTGCCCATTTGGAGTGGGTGTGGGATGGCACACGGGTTTGGGTTGTGCAGTACGACAAGGAGCACGCGCAAGTTGGAGAGCCTCCTGGGGCTAGCTGGCCTTCCGGCCCTGTTCCAGGGCTTGAAGGTGCTTTAAGGCTGTTCAAGGAGGCGAGCAAGGGCCGGACCGGCTTTCCAAAGGCGGAACACGTCCGAATCTTTGCGGCCGCCGGATTGCCCCACGGGGATGTGAGGGTGCTCTATGGGAAGAGCATTATTTCGCGTCTGGCAGAAGGCAAGTTCAGTCGCGAACTAAAACGCGACCTGCGCCAACTCATTAGCGAACCGGTGGTGGTACGAACTGACATTAGAACGGAGATCGACCATCCAGAGTTGATGTCTGCTCGAACCGATGTTTGCATGGATTACCAGCAGCTTGAGAAGTTTTTGGTCGAGACCGCTAGCCGATTCCTCAAGCAGGGTGTACCAGCCGACGACGTTGCCTTCTTGGTTCATCGCTTCTTACTGGCAGACGCATGCGCGTATGGATTTGCACGTCCTGGAAGCAGCCGGGTCTTAGTGGATGCAACCTGGGGAATTCCAGATTCGCTGCTTTTTCATCCTCATGATTCCTTCCGTGTGGATATTGACGCGCGCGCGGTAGAGCGGCATCTTCGCTGTAAGACCGACTTTATCGACGTAGATGCCTTGGGTGGATGGCGGTCCCGCCACGCTGGAGTTCCCTGGGATTGGCGTCCGGCTCTCTCGAATGAGATGGCACTAGAGATCGGAGATATCTGCGCAGCCCTTGCGGACAAGCTGGAAATGGATGTCGAGGTTATGTGCTTTGTGGGAACTCAAACGGGCAAGACGACGGTGTTGCCTTGGTTCTACTCGTCACCAAAGCAGCCTCTTTTCGAGGTGGAGAAATCACGCGGCTACTACAACGGTGAACGTCTTACCATCAAAAACGAACAGGACTTAGCGAGGGCAGAGCAGACACTGGAGGATGCGGAAGGCCTAAAGGTGACGTTAACGATTAGACCCGATGTGCCATTTCTCAGGTCGAAGGACTTCCTAAAGAGAGTCGCGGGTGTCGCACAGCGGTTCAATGCTCCTGTTGAGCTGGAAGGAAGCCGGCTATCTCATGCCTACTATCTGCTGGAGGATGCTGGCGCTCGCGTGCGATGCGTAGATCCGTGGACGGACACCGATCGTCATCAGGCGTTCGGCAAGTTAGTGCGCGATCTCATTCCGGTTCGTATACAGCGGCGTGGTGAGAGGGCACTGGTCTATTCGGCGAACCGTAGCGAGCTTGCGACTCTGATCAGAGCCAAGGTGATTGAGGAGGCAGTCGAGTACTACTGGGCGTCAGGCGACGAGGCCAGTGTCCAAGAGCTGGCTGATCTCTTAGAGCTGCTGAAGGCTGCGGCCAGGATCCACGGAGTCAAATTCGAGGATGTCGAGAAAGAGGCCGATCGGAAGCGGGAGGAGCGTGGCGGTTTTGAGAGTGGCATCGTCCTAGTGGAGACCCAGCCTGGTATGACCGGCTTCGGCGGCGGAGGGCAGGCGCCTTCGATGTCGCGCGCGATTTCTAGCGAGGGTGGCACGTCCGAAGAGCTACCCGCTGGTTTCGCGGAGCGAAAAGTAATTCGATTACCAGGGCGGCGTCTCATTCTGCCTGTGGCTCCTCCTAGTGGGTGGGATGAAAACAAGCCCCGCGAGGTTGTTTTGGATGCCGAGGAGGAGGCGGTGGTCGCTTATGGGCCCACCACCATTCAGATCCAGATTCGCCCACGCCAGAAAGGCCCCGGCCGTAACCAGCTAAGCATGGAGATCTAGGCTGGGGCCGTGGGTTCTACCAGAAGTCCTGTTATTCCTGGGATATATCGCTGAGGCTTAGTAGCCTCCAATGCGGACCCGTCAGCCGATTTTCTCTGCCAGCTCGACGATGATTCCCTCGGGGCCGCGGACGTAGCAGAGCCGGTAGCTGTTCTCATAGCGCACCAACTCGCCGACTAGCTCGGTGCCGCGGGCTTGTAGGCCAGCGACCATGGTGTCGATGTCCTCGACGAGAAAGGCGAGGTGGCGGAGGCCTGGGGTGTTCGAGGGCGCGTGCGGGTCGCCGCCTTGGGTCGGCGGCGAGTGAAACTTCACCAGCTCGATTTCTACGTCGCCGTCCGGGGTTCGTAGCATCGCTAACTCGGCCTTGGTCCCGTGGAGCGCGATGATGCGGTCAACCCACTCGCCCTCGACCTGGCCTTTGCCTCCCGGCTCTAGTCCGAGCTCGACGAAGAACTCGATTGCGGCCGCTAGGTCGTCGACCACGATCCCGACGTGTTCCATCTTTTTGATCGCCATGTGCTCGATGGTAGGGAGGCCAGCTACCTGACGGTCGCATCCCGGTCGCTTCGACGCCGCGATCCCGCTCCCCGCGCGGACGACGCGCGTCCTTTCAATCTGGAGGAACTCGCCTTCCCGAGCGGTTGAGTTGATAAGTCGCGGGGGCAGAGCCTAAATGTCACGGTAGCTAGGGTTCCTACGAATGATTGGTCGGCGAAATCGATCCCTGGGAGCTTGCCTCGTTCTGATGGCTCTCTTCGCAGTCTTCGCCTCATTCGCTCGCGCGGGAGGCCAGCCACCACCCGGTGCCTTCAGCACGCCGTTCACCACCTTCCAGGGCCATTCAATGGGATTGAAGATGTATGTCGACCTAGTCGAGGAACGCGTTGGCTTCGGCGCCCATGCGCGCGTCAGCTGTTCGAATGGCTCCCAGCATTGCAGCTGATGATCGAAGGCGGCCTCGCCGGTCGCGTTGATGCGGCTGGTCGCATTCACCACACCGAATACGACCCGGCGGAAGCAGGCGAAATGCCCAGCACCGCTCGGCCTACGGTTGAAGACGTTGAAGAATCGATCGTTTACGGAGTCCCGGCTTCGTTCAGGGAGATCAGGGGGCGCGTGTTCTCAGACTCCGTCGTCGGCTGGATCCGCTTCTGGGAAGGCCCCCAGAGGACTCCCGGCAGTCTGCACTCCAAATGCGCGCACCGGTTCTCCCGACGGCAAGTGGGTGAAGTTCGTGGTGCATAGGGTCAACGGTCCGGCGCAGCCCCACGGGCATTGGCCCTCTCAGAACACCGGTTCGACCAGTCCGAGGCCGGCATCGCTGGCACCGCCGCAGGTCTTCTGCCAGACCCCGCCGGCACAGAAGAAGGGTGAGCCGCCTACGGGCTTCTACCGAGTGCGGCCTCCAGGCTGCCGATTTCATCGGCTCGGCCTCGAAGAGAACAGCCTTTCCGATCTCGTTTTCCGGATTCACTGGCGCCATTGGACTGCAACGAGCGCCAGCGGTATCGGCAGATATCCCGTCGAGGTCATCAACATCAAGACCGGCAGGCACTCCAAATCGAGCGGCCCGGAGGTGGTGAGGTTGAGTCGGCCTCGGAGGATCTGCGGCCATAAGGTCTTTACCAAGTTGGAGTTACGGGTCTACATCCACGGCCAGGTTGCCGGCGACTTCGAATCCGAACTTGACGAAGTCGGCGAAGGCGAAGAAGGATGCCCGCAACGCCGCTAGCGGTTTGCCAGCTCGACGAAGAACTCGGTTGCGGCTGGCTCGGTCCGGTCGATCGGGGGACGATGTGAGCGATGACTGTTGTTGATGAGAGGTCGCGAGTGCCGCCGCTCGACGCTGCTGTGTTAGGGCGGCTGAGCAATGCACTCGATCGCGAGGGCGTGGTTGCGGCGATGCTGATCGGCTCGCAGGCGCGGGGGAATCCTGGACCATCTCTCGGATGTGGATATCGGAATTTGGCATGACCCCGGGCTCGACGCTCGCGGTCGCTTCGATCTTCAGCTGGATCTTGCCGGCGAGATAACCAGTCTTTGGGACCGACGAGCTCGATCTGGTGCTGCTCAACAGTGCTCCCCCACTGATGCGCCACCGCGCTATCCACGAGGGCAAGCGTCTCGTTGAACGCGACCATGACGAGCGGGTCCGGCTGGAGACGCGGGCGATTCTGGACTACCTCGACACGGCACCGCTGCGTGTGGAGCTCGGCCGCGGTGTTCGGCGACGGATGAAGGAAGGCCGTTTTGGTCGACGCCAGTCGGGTTGAAGCTCGGATACAGCGACTCGAGGACCTGATCAAGCGCGGGACAGGACGCCTATCTCGCCGATGTCATCCCCAACGAGTTGGCGCTGCGCATGGGAAATGCCGCGAAGCAGCGGAACCTCCTCGTCCATCTCTACCTGGAGATCGATGATCGCGCGGTGTTCGCCTCGTTGACTTATCTCGACGACTTGCGCGAATTCGCCACGATATTCGGGCGGTTGGCCGAGTCGGACGATGCGGCCACTGATTAGACGCGTGTGACCCTTCCTTTATTCGTTCTGGCCGCATCCGCGGTCGCATTCGGTCACATACCCGCCTCAATCCCACTTCCCATGCGGACGCCCTTCAGCCTTTCATCCCGTGGAGCGGCTTTGTCCGTCGTAAGCTCGGAGCGGCCAGGCTGAGCTTCGCGGAGCGCATTGCATCCCAAATGATTTCCACGCAAATCGGGCACTTCGCCCTCTGCGGCGTCCGGCCTGGAGGCTAGCCTCGTATCGATGAATGAGTTGAGCAGCAGCGAAGTCGAGAAGGTCCTTCTCTTCATCTCCGATGCTCGCGATCGGGCCCGGAAGGCGCGTGCTCAGCTCCGGGCTGAGGGAGCGGGGGAGCACGTGGTGGGAGCGATGGAGCGAGCGGAGTCATCGCTTGCCAAAGCCCATCGGGATCTCATGCAGGGCACCTACTTTGCGGTGCCCGAGCGCGACAAGCAGCTCGCCCTCTAAGACCCTCAGTCGTGTCGGTCACCGGCGAGGAGATTCGCCACCGCCTAGAGGGACTGGTCCAGACCTGGGCGGACTATCGGGGCACGGAGAGGGCTGAGGCTCAGACTTTCCTCAACGAGCTGTTCGCATGCTTTGGCACGGAGCGTCGCGATGTAGCTCGTTTCGAGGATCCCCAGCACGGCAGGTTCCTCGATCTGATCTGGGACCGCGTCTGCATTATCGAGATGAAGCGGCCGAGCGAGGCGGGCAATCTCGCCAATCATCGGCCCCAGGCATTCGACTACTGGCGCAACTCTGCTGATTCGGCGCGGAACCTGCCGGCGCCGCGCTGGCTAGTGCTTTGCGCTTTTCAGGAGTTTGAGATCTGGGAGCCGGGTGCATTCCCAAATGAGCCCAGGGCGACTTTCGAGTTGGCGGAACTTCCGGATCGGCTCGATTCACTTCTCTTCCTAGCGGGGAGAGAGCCGGTCTTCCTGACCTCTCAAGAGGGAGTGACCCGCGAAGCCGTAAAACATGTCACGGATCTCTACACGCAGCTGCGTGAGCGACGGGCAGCAGACTCAGATGTCCTGCGGGATTTCGTCCTCCAGAGCGTTTGGTGCATGTTTGCGGAGGACTTGGGCCAGCTGGAAGGGCACCTCTTCACGCGGATCATCGACGACTTGATAACGAGCCCACAGCGATCAAGCACTGATGACCTTGGTGGTCTATTCAGATGGCTGAACACGCCCGGGCAGCGTCCGGAGGCAGGCTTCTATGCCGAGACCCGATATGTGAACGGAGGCCTCTTCAACCACCCGGCCGAGGTTCACCTAAGCGAGGAAGAGCTTGAGCACCTCCGGGCCGCATGCGAGTTTGACTGGAAGCGGGTGGAGCCGCATATCTTTGGATCGCTTCTCGAGGGTGCGCTCGGCCGTGAGTCCCAATGGGACCTCGGTGCTCACTACACGCACACCGTCGACATCATGAAGGTAGTTGGTCCGACGATCGTTGCCCCTTGGCGTGAGCGGATTGAGAACGCCGATACCGTCAAGCAGGCACAGCAGCTCCAGAATGAGTTGCTGAACTACGTGGTGCTCGACCCAGCATGTGGCTCGGGGAACTTCCTCTATATCGCCTATCGAGAGCTGCGGCAGATCGAGAAGAGACTTCGCGAGCGCGAGAGGGATCTGCGCCGGGAAGCAGGGCTGCAGGAGAACGAAGCACTGAGCGCCTTCTTCCCTCTTCGGAACATTGCTGGGATTGAGATCAATGCCTTTGCCGTCTCGCTCGCCAGGGTGACCCTTTGGATGGGACACAAGCTTGCGGTCGATGAACTCGGGCTCTCGGAGTCGACCCTGCCGCTCGAGGACCTCGACGGGATTCGGGCTGGGGACGCACTTCGACTCCCCTGGCCCAGGTGCGACGTAATCGTCAGCAACCCTCCTTTTCATGGCGATCGCAATCTTCGCGGCCTGCTCGGCGATGACTATGTCGAGTGGTTGAAAGAAGAGTTCGACTGTGGAGTAAAAGACCACTGTGTCTATTGGTTCCGCAAGGCACAGGACCATCTCAATCATGGTCAGCAGGCGGGGATGGTGGGGACCAACTCAATCAGCCAGAACAGAGCGCGCGGGGCAAGCCTCAACTACATCGTGGAGAACGATGGGGTAATCACGGACGCGGTCAGCACCCAGGATTGGCCGGGTGAGGCAAACGTCGATGTGAGCATCGTCAACTGGATCAAAGGGCCGCTCGTTGAGGAGCCCGTGCGGGTCCTAGATCAACACGTCGTGGCCGGAATCGACACGGCTCTCCGTCCGTCGACCATTCCCATTGCCGACGTCCCTACGCTCGAAGCCAACCGAGGGTTTGCGTTTCAGGGGTTTCTGCCGGGCGCGAAATTCGATGTCCCTGTCGAGGTCGCAGAAGAGTTGCTTGCCCGGTCGGATGCGGGATACGAGAAGGTGGTGTTGCCCTATCTCGATGGGCGGGACATTGCCAGGACGGTGGACCAGAAGCCCACGCGCTTTACGGTCGATTTCAGGCAGATGAGCCTCGAGGAGGCGATGCGATACCCGGCTGCACTCGACGTTGTGAGGGAACAGGCCAAAACGGCACGGGAGGAAAGCAATTCCTACGAGCGCAACCCTCGCTGGTGGCAGTTCTTGTGGCCTCGGCCGGATTTCCGCACGAAAGCACAGGGACTTCGGCGATTCATCGCTGGGTCGGCGACGGCGAAACGCATCTTCTTTGTCTGGTGCGATCTCGGCTGGCGGCCGAGCAATAGCACCAATATGTTCGCCTTCGATGGCGACTACGAGATGGCCGTACTTAGCTCTTCGGCCCATACGGAGTGGGCCCGCGGTCGTTCATCAACCCTTGAGGATCGAATCCGGTACACGCCGAGCTCAGCCTTTGAGACTTTCCCCTGGCCTTTAGCCAATGCCGACGCCGTAAGAGCGGTCGGAGAGGCGGGTCAAGCGTTATTGGCGCGACGCCAGGATCTTTGTGCTGACGCTGGCATAGGTCTCACGGCCCTTTACAACCAGCACCAAGAAGGTGCATTCGCGGAGCTGAGCGATCTCCATCGTCGGCTCGATTCGGCTGTACTGGGCGCCTATGGATGGAGCGATCTAGATCCGACCGATGCAGCATCGGTGAATCAACGGCTTTTTGAGCTCAATCGGGAAGTTTCAGCTGGCGAGAGGCCGTATTCCGGGCCGGCAAATACTCCCGGTTCATAGTCACATCAGCCATTCGCAGTACCTCTTCGCCGACTCGATGGAGTCCGCGCCGCCCCGGTCCTTCGCCTGGGATCGCGATGTGTCAGCCAGGCGCATGGCGATCCTGGTCGAGCGCTCGATCTCCTCGGCGGTCAGACCGAACCTGGGCTGGGCCTTGTTCTGCAGCCGGTGACGGCGACCGGCGGCGAGGGTCGTCAAGGCGTCGCGATTCACGCTTTCAAGATACCTCCAGCTGAGGTCGCTCATTCTCGCGACAAGTTTGGGCGGGAACTCCAATAGTCCATGCAGATGGTCTTCAGTTCATCGAAGTCCGTGAACCCGTTTGAACCCGTCACCGACGTGTCCGCAATAGAGGGCGTGGTCGGACATTCCGTTGCGATGGCCTCATCGATGTCATTGCCGACGCCGACACTCAGCACGCCGTGGCGGGTTTGGTTTGGAGCCAACCAGCTGAACCTCACGGTCGCATTCCTGTCACATCAACGCCGCAATCCCGCTCCCAATGCGGACGCTCCTCAGCCTTTCAAGCCGAAGGTCCCGAGTCCGGCATAGGCGGGATCATGCGCTCTCGCCGTACTCGTCGTGCAGGTTCCACCATTGGTAGGGCGGGGACTGGGGGTAGCCCTCGGGGGAATCCTCCCACTCCTCCTGGCGTCCGAGTGCCGTCAGGTCGAGGTAGCTCCAGGTGCTTCCCATTGATTCGTCGCCGCGGTTGTTGACGAAGTAGGTGCGGAAGATTCGGTCGCCGTCGCGGAAGAAGGCGTTGGTGCCGTGCCATTCGTCGACCCCGAAGTCGGTGTCGAAGTCGTCGACGAGCGTGTACCAGGGGATCTCCCAGCCCATGCGGGCCTTCCAGCGCTCGATGTCCGGCTGCGGCGCGCGCGAGACGAACGCCAGGGTGGTGTCGCGAGCGTTGAGGTGGGCGAGGTGGGCGACCTGATCGGCAAGGAAGGAGCAGCCGCCGCAACCCCGCTCGGGCCAGCCGCGCACGCCGGGCTCGAAGAAGAAGCGGTAGACGACCAGCTGGCGGCGGCCGTCGAACATGTCGAGCAGGCTGACCGGACCGTTCGGGCCCTCGAAGCGGTATTCCTTCTCAACCTCCATCCTCGGCATGCGGCGGCGTTCGGCGGCCAGCGCGTCACGAGCGCGGGTCAGCTTCTTCTCCTTCACCAGCAGCTCTTGGCGAGCGGCCTCCCACTCCGTTGGGGATACGACCGGTGGCATCTTCACGGCGATTCCTCCTTCTTCGGCATGATTTGACGACGGCTCTTCACGGCCCCTCCAGGAGGAAATCCCTCACCTTTTCGCTGACCGTTTGCAGCATTGCTCGTCGCGTTCTCAGGGTTGCGCTGCCGATATGCGGCAGGAGGACGGTGCGGGGGGCTTGGAGTAGGCGTGGGGACACCTCCGGCTCGTTCTCGTAGACGTCGAGGCCGGCGGCGAATAGTCGTCCGTCGATGAGCGCCTCGGCGAGCGCCTCTTCGTCGACGATCGCCCCCCGCGCCGTGTTGACCAGCACCGCGGTGCGCTTCAGCAGGCTGAGCCTGCGCGCGTCGATCAGGTGCGTGGTCTGGTCGGTAAGGGGGACGTGGACGCTGACGATGTCGCTGCGGCTCAGCAGCTCGTCGAGCTCCGCGGTCCAGCCGGGTACGTCGGTCTGGTTGCGAGTGTGGTGAAGCACCTCCATGTGGAAGCTGGCGGCGCGGCGCGCCATCGCCCGCCCGATCGAGCCGAAGCCGACCAGCCCGAGGGTGGCGCCATGGACGTCACGGCCGAACTCCTCGACGAACTGCCAACCTTCCCACTCGCCCCCGCGCAGGGCCAGTTCTGCGTCGCGCATCAGGCGGGAGGCCGCGATCAGCAGCCCGAAGGCGATGTCAGCCGTCGTCTCCGCCAGCACCTCCCCCGCGGTCATCACCTCGATTCCAAGCGCCCGTGCGCTCGCATGGTCGATCGCATCAGCCCCAGCCCCAGCCACCGCGATGGCGCGCAGTCGCGGCATCGTCCTCTGCACCGCGCCGCTGACGCTCTGCGTCGGGTCGCAGATGAGCACCTCCGCTTCCACGTGTGAGCCGGGCTCGCCGCGGATCAGCTCGTGCTCGTCCAGCGCATCCAGGCAGCCGCTCAGGATCGGGGTGGCGACCAGAACCTTGGCCATCGAACCCCCTCTAGCGTCGGCATGGCCAAGAGATTAGTCGCGACTCCCTCCGGTTCGACCGCGGCCCGCTCATGGGTTGAGCGCGACCATGTCCGTCGGGTAGGCGATCACGCTGGCGCCCGCGCTGGTGCCGAGGCCGACCGACGCCCCGAGCGCCTTCAGAGTCAGCGCGTAGCCGTCGAGCTCGATGTCGATCTTCTTCTCGCCGCTCTCGATGTCGAGCAGCCGCAGGTGGCGATCGAGGCCGGTGCAGGCAAGGAAGAGGCGGCCACCGAGGATCAGCGTGCCGAGGCCGCGGATCTCGTTGTCGGATGCCTTGATGTAGCGGATGCTCGGTTCGTAGAGGCCGATCTCTTCGACCACCGCCACCCGTCCGTCCATCAATCCGGCGAGCAGCCCCATGCCTGAGCCGGGGAGCGGCGCGAGGCGCAGCACACCCGCCCCCAGCGTTGGCGGCTCGCCGCTCGGCTCCAGCGACTCGCCGCGGAACAGATTCAACCTCCCGTCCTGTCCCCCAACCACGAGCAAGCCCTCGCCGTGGCCCTCGAGGTGGCAGAGCGCGCGCACGCTTCCGTACCGGCAGCCCTGGACGGTGCGGCTGGCCACCCGGGTGTTGAGGTCCCAGGCCGTGATCGTGCCGTCCATCCCTCCCGAGACGAGTTCGCTGATCTCGCCGAGGCGGCCCCGGGACAATGAGGTCACCCCCTCGTGGGCGATCCCGAGCACCACCGATTCGCGACGCCTCCCGGCGCCGATCGAGGTGAGGAGGAGCGTCCCGTCAACCGAGCCGGAGACGACGTGCGAGCGGGTCTCGTCGATGCTGACCGAGAGCAGCGCCGATACTTCGCTTTCGTGGCGGGTCAGCAGCTCGCCGCCTTCGGCCAGGTTAGGCGCCGCGGCGCGGACGTCGCCGTCGGCGCCGCCGGTTATCACCAGGATCTCCTCGGCCGGGTCGGCGGCCAGTTCGATCGCGGAGACCGGCCCGCGATGGGCGAGCGGCTGGGAGTTCGCGATCCGCTCCTCGAGGACCGCCTCGGTCAGCCACAGCCGGCTGGTGCCCTCGCCGCCCGCGGTGATGACATAGCGCCGCGTCGCCCCCTCCATCAGGTCGATCGACCAGATCGGACCGATGTGCCCCAGCGCCCGCTGTCGTGTCCCGCTGTGGTCGTTCCACTGCCAGGAGCCGTCGCTCGACCCGCTCAGCACGACGACTCCGTCCTTCTCCGGGATGACCCGCACGCAGTTGACCGACCGCGGGTGCCTGGTCAGCTCACTCCACTCGTCGCGACGGAGCAGGTCGTCGCCGCGGAGAGATTGCGTCGGGACCTCGAGCTGACGGATGCTCCCCTGGCTGGTGCCGGCCACGAGCAGGAGCTGGTCGCCGTCGACCGTCGCGGCGACGGAGTTGAGGACGTCCTCGGCGATGTGCCAGCGGGCGATCGGCGAGCCGTCCGCGTAGAGAAGGATGCCCACGATCCCGTCGACGGCGCAGAAGACGATCAGCTCGGTCCCGTCGACCTCGACCGTCTGGACGTCGCGGATCTCGCTTCCGTGCCGGTAGACGAGCTCACCCCGGTCGGCGCCGTCCTGCAGTGGGTGCCGGTAGATCGCGCCGCCGACCCCGGCGGTCAGCAGGGCCCCGCCGTCGCCAGGATGGATGAAGGAGACGCTGAGCGGATCTCGGTGCGTGCTGGTGTCCAACCAGGCGACCGCTCCGTCGTCGCCGTCCAGCACCCCGACCACATGGGCGCTGGTGCCGACCGCAACCAGCGGTCTGCCGTCGATCGTGTGGGCCGCCAGCGAGCGGATCTCGCCGTCGAAGTCATCCGAGCCGGCCAGGCGTCGCGCCGGCTCATAGGGGGAGATGCGCCAGACCGAGCTGTCGGCGCTGCCGGCAAAGGCGAGGCCGTCGGGGTCTTCGACGGCGGCGATGCCGAGCAGCGGGCTGCTGTGGTCGAGCGCCACCCGGTGGGTGTGGGCGAGCTCCGCCTGGGCCCAGAGGGGCCGCCACCGACGTACCGGCAGCTCGGCGGTGAGCGCGTCGGCGAAGCTGTGTAGTCCGATCCGCCGCGCCGAGAGCTCCAGGTGGCTGGCCCGGTCGGGACCGTCGAGCAGCCGATGCGCGCAGAGCGCGATCATCTTTGCGGCGGGCTTGCAGAGCTCCTTCGGTTCGGACTCCAGCTCGGCGAGCAGGACCAGGGAGTCGCTGCTGAGGACCCCCAGGGGGTCCGAGGCGAGCGTAGGGATCGCGGCTGCCGCCGTGGCCTGGCGGGGGAGCTGCCGAGCGATGAAACGATCGGAGTCGTCCGCACGCTCGAGCGCGGCGACGGACCGATCGCGCAGGGCGCGGTAGATCGCGAAGTGCTCCGATTGGGATGGAGCCACGCCGCCGAGGAGGAGCTCGCGGGCCAGCCGCGAGGAGGGGCGCACCAGGTTACGCTCGCGGGCGACCTCGAACAGGCCGGGGAAGGAGTTGAGCACGAGGCTGATGTCGGCGGTCGAGTACGTGCGCCCGGAGAGGGCTGCCGCGAGCAGCGCCCACTCGTCGCTCAGCTCCATCTCCACCGGATTCATCAGGCAGAGGGTCCGGCCGAGATCGAACAAGGCGTGCCCGCCGTCCCTGCTCATCGTTTCCTTCATCCCGACAATCGAGGCGAGCTCCCAGCAGGCTTTGAGCAGGTCGCCGGCCTCGGCCCCAGACCAATCGACGCCCCCGGCGGCGAGGTCGGAGATGAGCGCGGTGGGGCAGCCGAAGCGATCGACCACCTCGGCCCCCAGCTGCGGCCGAACGCCGCACGTTTCGCTCAGCAGCTCGCAGAAAAGCTGTGCCTCCACCTCCCGGCCGGCGATGTTCGCGAGCGTGTCACTGCCGTGCAAGGTGTCCCGGGTGAGGACTATCCGCCAGCCCCCGTCCTCCTCTTGGTCGGGGAGGGAGGGGGCGGGGCCGACCCCTGCTGTGGAGGCGAGGTCGACGACCACGCCCCCGCCGTCATCCTTGGCGGCCGCCTGCAGCGCCAGGACGAGTGGCTCCCCGCCTCCACCGAGGCCGCAGGCGATGCTGAGCGATCTGGGCGCCTCTTTGCGCGCTCGCGCGACGATCGGCGCCAACAGGCCGGCGGCCCCATTGGGACCCCCGTTGGCGCCGCTCACGCCGCCACCGCGGCCGTGGTCGAGTTGGATATGAGCGCGTGGGCGATGAGGCCGGCGGCGAACCGCTCCTGGATCGAGTCGCCTCCGGAAGAGGGGATGTCGACTGCGAGCAAGGCCAGCTCGAAGCGGTCCATGTCGTCGAAGCCGTGGGGGTAGATCCCTTCCACGTCGACCGGATCGATCGCCGTGAGCGGATCCTCGAACAGGCGCTGGGTCAGGGAGAGCAGCGGCGCCTCGTCGGTCAGGGTCTCCGCCCGCCGCAGTGAGGCCGAGGCGGCATCCCACCACCCGACCCGGTAGCAGGCGATCGCGCGTCCCCAGTGCGAGCGGCCGGCGGCCGGTGCCGTGTGGATCGCCGTCTCGAAGAACCTGAGCGCGATGCGGGGCTCGCCGCAGGCCAGGGAGGCGAAGCCGAAGGACTCGAGGGTGAGCGGGTTCCGGCACCCCTTGGCGCGCGCCTGCAGCGCCGCCGCGGGGGGCTGCTGCGTATCCGGTTCGAGGATCAGCTGGAGCAGCCCGAAGAGTGCTGGGACGGACTCGAAGTCCTCCAGCTCGCCGTTATGTTCCCAGCGTTCGAGCGTGGCCATCAGCGGAGCCGTCTGGGGCAGCTTCGCCGGGTCGAGATCGAAGCCGAGGTTGCGGACGGGCTCGCGGCGTCGTTCGATTGCATCGCCCAGCAGCCTCTGGGCCATGTTGCGGGCCGGCGGTTCCTCCGACACGGTCGCCGCCCGCTGCTCTCGCTCGGCGAGCAGCGCCGGCAGGTGACCGGCACTGACCGCGAGGGCCCGGCACAGGAGCGGGTGCCTTTCGCTGCCGCCGCGTTGTTCGATCCGCGCCAGCAGGTCCAGGGCCGAGTCGAGGCCGTCCAGCTCGAGGCAGCAGGCAGCGCCGATGACGGGGCTCAGGTGCAGTTCGCTGTCGCCTTTGACGAGGAATTCGATCTGCTTGAGCCCCTGACCCGGCTGGCCGCGGCGAAGGTCGAGGTGGGCTTCGATCTCGATCAGCAGCCCCCAGGTCGGAAAGGTTTCGCGCAGGAGATCCAGCTCGGCCCTGGCCCCGTCGAGCTTGCTCGCGGCCATAAGGCGCGCCAGCTTGTTCAGGCGCCCCAGCGTCGTCGCCGAGATCTCCCGCCGGTGCTCGATCGACACCCGTTGGACCTCGAACTCGGAGAACACGACGGCGCCGAGGGTGGCGACGAAGAGCAGGGTGAGGACGAGGAGGACGTGCTCGGGCGTCTCGATGCCGCTGTGCCAAGCCAGGTAGAGGGCGTCGGCGAGGATTGCGGCCGAGGTCGCGAAGATCGCCCAGTTCAGCAGTCGCGAGCCCTGTGCCACGTAGTCGGTCCGGCTGCGAACCACACCCAGCAGCTCGGCCAGGTCGGCCGGGCCGAGGCTCTCGCCTTCGTTCAAAGCCTGGCGCACCGCCCGCGACCGTTCGCCGACCTCGCGGATCGTCGAGTCGAGGTTGGAGTGGATGCGGGTGCTGAGGAAGCCGACTGCGAAGACGACCGCGCCCAGCAGATAGCCGAGAGTGTGTAGGTGATTGTCCACCGTCCCGCGCTCGCGAGTCCCTAGAAGGCCAGGACGTAGCCCGGCTCGTTGCCGGCCCGCCATTTGATCGAACACCCCAGGCTCGCGGGCTGATTGCCGCTGACGACGTCGCCGCTGCCCGCGGCCTTGACCGCCTGCAACACATCTTCGCCGGTCACTTCGAGGTCGTTGTCGGGGCGACTGCCGTCGTACTGTCCGTGGTACACCAGCCGCAGCTCCCGGTCGTAGACGAAGAACTCAGGCGTGCAGTTGGCCTGGAACGCCCTCGCTGCCTGCTGGCTTTCGTCAACCGCGTAGGGAAAGGTGAAGTGGGCGCGTTTGACCTGCTCGCGCAGCATTTGCGGCCGGTCGGAGGGGTATGCGGTGGGGTCGTTGGCGGAAATGCCCAGGAACATCACGTTCCGGTCGACCAGGGTTTGCGCTGCTGCTCCGAGGTGCTCCTCGATGTGCCTTACGTACGGTGAATGCCGGCTGAGGAATGCGATGACGGAGACCGGCTTGCGATCCGCATCGGGCGTAGACCAAGGGCAACCGTCGAGGTCGGTGACCTTGAACCATGGCATCCGCGCGCCTAATGGGAGGTCCAATGACGGTATGGGCATGCTAAGTAGCTTTGATCAAAGCTAGCTGAGAGTTCTAGCTTCAGACAGGTGTCTATCACAAATGCTAAGAAATAGACAATTACTTCAGCAACCGGAGAAGCGATTGGTGGGTTTTACGCCACTAGGCCGCGCCGCCTCCTGCTCTACGGGTTTACCGCCGTATTCATATCCGCCCCGATTTCACTCGTGCTGAGCGCCCGGTTGTAGATGCGGACCTCGTCGATCAGGCCTTCGTAGAAGTTGGAGGTCTTGTAGGCGCCGATCATCAGCTTGAGCCCGTTGACGGTCGGTTTGGCGGCGATGCGGGTGGAGACCAGGGTGCCGTTGACGTAGAGGCGCATGTTGGTGCCGTCATAGGTCATCGCCAGGTGGCTCCAAGTGCCGTTGGGCAGCGCTTTGGTGTCCTCGGCGTCTTCCCACGACCACGGGGCATCGGAGATGAAGCCCTCTGGGATCCCTTTGACTTCGCCGCCTGCCTCGAGCTTGTAGGTGTAGTAGTTGGACGTTTCCTTGGTCACAACCGGTGCGTGCAGGCGCGAGCTTTTCGGCTGCACCCAGGCCTCCACGGTCAGGGCGTTGACGAGCTCCAGCGAAGCTGAGTCGGGGACTTCGACTTTGTCGTTGACGCCGTCGAAGCTGAGCGCCCGGCCGAAGCGCCCGGATGCAGTGCTGATCGCCCCGCCAACGGCGGTGCCGTTGTTTTTCGCCGGCGAGGAATCGTTGACGGCGGTCCCCGAGGTCTCCTCGAAGCCGTAGGCGGCGACCAGGCCGGTGGGGGCCGCCGTATTGCTGACCGTGACCGTCACTTCAACGGACGTCGTCGTGTTGCCGACTGCGTCGCGGGCGCGGGCGGCGACTTTGTGGGTGCCGTTGGCCACCGCGGTGCTGGGCCACTGCACTTCGTAGGGGGCGCTCGTGTCCTCGGCGCCGAACGGGCTTCCGTCGATGAGGAACTGGACGCCGCTGACGCCGACGTTGTCGCTCGCCGTCGCTTTCAGCGCCACCGTGCCCGAGACGGTGCTTGCGGTGGGGGCGGTGAGCGAGACCGAGGGCGGCGTCGTGTCGGCCGCCGAGATGCCGGTGGCCTCCGCCGAGGAAACGCTCAGGTTGCCGGCGGCGTCGGTCGCCTTGACCCGGTAGTAGTAGGTGCCGGGCGCGATCGTGTCGACGTAGCCGGGGGTGGTGGGGGTGGCGATCCGGTTGCCGGCAGCAGGCGTGAAGCCCGCGGTCGTCGAGCGATAGACCTCATAGCCGCTGACGCCGACGTTGTCGTTGGAGGCTTCCCAGCCGAGCGTGACTTTGCCGAGCGATCCAGTCGCGCTCAGATTGCCGGGCGCGCTCGGTGGGGTCGAGTCCGACGGACCGGAGGAGACGACCGCCGTATTCATATCCGCCCCGATTTCACTCGTGCTGAGCGCCCGGTTGTAGATGCGGACCTCGTCGATCAGGCCTTCGTAGAAGTTGGAGGTCTTGTAGGCGCCGATCATCAGCTTGAGCCCGTTGACGGTCGGTTTGGCGGCGATGCGGGTGGAGACCAGGGTGCCGTTGACGTAGAGGCGCATGTTGGTGCCGTCATAGGTCATCGCCAGGTGGCTCCAAGTGCCGTTGGGCAGCGCTTTGGTGTCCTCGGCGTCTTCCCACGACCACGGGGCATCGGAGATGAAGCCCTCTGGGATCCCTTTGACTTCGCCGCCTGCCTCGAGCTTGTAGGTGTAGTAGTTGGACGTTTCCTTGGTCACAACCGGTGCGTGCAGGCGCGAGCTTTTCGGCTGCACCCAGGCCTCCACGGTCAGGGCGTTGACGAGCTCCAGCGAAGCTGAGTCGGGGACTTCGACTTTGTCGTTGACGCCGTCGAAGCTGAGCGCCCGGCCGAAGCGCCCGGATGCAGTGCTGATCGCCCCGCCAACGGCGGTGCCGTTGTTTTTCGCCGGCGAGGAATCGTTGACGGCGGTCCCCGAGGTCTCCTCGAAGCCGTAGGCGGCGACCAGGCCGGTGGGGGCCAGTTCCGGTTTGTAGGTCGCCGTGTACGTCGTCGCCGTCGCCGGCGCGACGACCTCGTGAGTGTTGGCGCCGCCATCCGACCACGAGGCGAAGCCCAGCAGGGAGCCGCTCAGCGTCTGCGGCGTCGGCGCCGCGACCGAGTTACGGGATCCGACGATGACGGTCTTGGTGAACGGCGCCGCGGCGCTCTGCTGGCCGGCCACAAGCGTCAGGCCCGGCGGTTCCGTGGCGAACGTGAGGTCGACCGTGCGGGGGTCGATCCGCAGCGTCGCCGTGTCGCTCAAGCCGCCGCTGTCGGTCACGGTCAGGCGCAGTTCGAGGTGCGACGGATACTCGTGGTCGGGGGCCGTGAATTTCCCTTCGGAGACGCCCGGGAACGATTCGATCGAGTGCGAGTGGCAGTTGTCGAGGGTGACGCAGTGGCGCATCACCATGGTCCACGTCATGCTCGCCGCGCCGAGTTTTCCGTCCTGGGGGTCGCTGCCCCCGCCGGAGAACGAAATCATCTCGCCGACCGCCCAGTGCAGGGCCGTGGTCGGGGCTTCGATCTGCGCATGAGGGGGTTCGTTGCCGGCGCCGATCACGACCGAGGCGGTGCCCGAGAGGCCACCTTTGTCGGTCACCCGCAGGCGCGCCGTGACCGTCGCGGCGCCGGTGTACGTCCAGGTCGGTTTGGCCGCGGTCGAGTCGTCGAACTGACCGTCGCCGTCGAGATCCCAGGCATAGGTCAGCGAGTCGCCGACGTCGGGGTCGGTCGAGCCCGTGCCGTCGAAATTCACCGTCAGCGGCACGGGCCCGGACTGCGGCTGGGCGACCGCGACCGCGGTCGGCACCCGGTTCGTGCCGGGGTAGCTGACGCGCCGCACCGAGCCGGTGAAGTCGACGACGAAGAGGTCGCCGCCGGGCCCGATCTTGACGTTGACGGGGTCGATGTTGCGCAGGAAGCTCAGCCGCGTCGACGGATCGGGCAGGCCGTTTTTTTCGAACATCACCCAGGCGCAGCGTCGCGAGTAGTCGGCGAAGAAGAGCGCGCCCGAGTAGGCGGCGGGGTAGTTGCCGCCCTGGTAGAAGGCGAGACCGGAGATCGAGGAGCCGCCGGATTCGTTGCAGTCCTCGCCGGGCACCACCAGGCCGCTGTGGGAGTAGGTGAAGAGCGGGGACGTGACGGAGCCGGGCGTGTTGTAGAGCTGTTTGCACAGATTCAGGTTTGCGCCTTCGTAACCGGCCGTGCGGCCGACGCCCTCGTAGCAGGGCCAGCCGAAGTTGTCGACCGTCGCGTCGTCGGCGCGGGGAAGGCGGTTGATCTCCTCCCAGGATCCCCAGCCGACGTCGCCGACGTAGATTTCGGAGGTGCCGGGCCGGAAGGTGAAGCGGAACGGGTTGCGCATCCCGTTGGCGACGATGCGCCGCGAATTGGCGTCGGAGCTCGCGCTCAGCGGGTTGCCGGGCGCGGCGGCGCCGCTGTCGGGGTCGACCCGGATCAGCGTCCCGTCGAGCGTGGTCGGATCGGAGGAAGTGAGGATGTCCTGGGCGCGCAGGGCGCCACCCTCGGCGGTCGGCGACGTCTGTTTGCCGCCGATCGGGACCGGGGGATCCCCGCACGGGTTGCCTTCCTGGCCGTAGTCGGTGTAGTCGAAGCTGGCGCCGTCCCCGCCCGAGGCGTAGAGCATGCCGTCGGGGCCGAAGCTGAGGCCACCGGCCGAGTGGCTCGGGAACTGCTGACACCAGTCGTTGATCAGGGTCTGTTCGCCGGTGACGAGGTTTCCGGTGACAGTCAGTTTGACGAGGCGGGTGCTGGCCATACAGCCGGCGTCGGTGGCCCCGGGCGGCGTCGGGCAGCCGTCAGCGGTGGCACCGGGCTGCCCCCAGCGCGGCGGCGTTTTGCCGATTTCGGCATCGAGCGTGTAGAGCGCATACATATATGGGCGGGCGGGGAACTGCGGGTCGAGCACGATGCTGAGCAGGCCGCGATCCCAGAAGTTGTAGACCTGGGTGCGCAGGTCGGCCGACGTCGTCGGAGTCGTCGCGCTCAGGCTCGAGAAGACTTTGATCAGGCCGCTCTTCTCGGCGACGAATACGCGGCCGTCCGGCGCGAAGGCGACGTCGGTCGGCTCGGTCAGACCGCTGAAGACCACCGATTCGGTGAAGCCAGGCTGAAGCGGCAGGGCCTGCGCCGCGGGCGGCGAGCCCCACGCCGTGGCCAGCGCGGAAAGCGCGAGAACGCAGGCAAGGCCAAGGGGTCGAACCGCAGACGAGACGATCATGAGCACGGCATCGTCGGTGCGGAGGGCCTTTCTGTCAACTAGTAGATCAGTCCATTTGGCTTGACACCATCATCGCCCTCGGCTGGACGCATGGTGGTTGGACCAGCCCAAGCGGCTCGCCGAAGTAAGGGCGCTCCGCTTAAACACCGGTTATTGTCTGAGTCGAGCTCTTAACCAGGAGAACTTGAACGAAAGGCAGTCGGTGGCGAGCGCTAAGCGGGACTTCTTGGATGAACCGGAGGTCTTTCGACCCGACGATGCCGCTGCTGCCAGCCGCGCCCTTCGGCGCGGCGAGCTTCGTCGCCTCGCCCGCGGTCTCTATACCTGGAACCTCGACGAGCCGGCCGAGCAGTTGCTGCGCCGTCGCTGGATGGACGCGACCGCGTTGTACTTCCCTGACGCGGTGCTCGTCGATCGCTCGGCCGTGGAAGCGCGCCCTGCCACCGATGGCTCGGTCTTTCTCGACTCCGGTCCGGGCGCCGCGCACCCCAACTCCGTGCGGCTCCCGGGCCTGGTCCTCCGCCCACGCCCGGGGCCTGGCCCGATTGAGGGCGACATGCAGTTCGGTCTTCTGCATCGCAGCAGTGAGGCTCGTACCGCGCTGGACAACGTGCGCCCGTCCCGTGCGCGCTCCGGCGTCGCCCGGACCCTCGCAACTGCCGAGCTCGAGGAGTGGCTGGAGCGGATCGCCCGCAACCGCGGCGAGGATGACCTGCTGAGGATCAGGGATGAGGCTCGCGAGATCGCCCCCGCGCTTTCAGCCGAGGCCGAGCAGCCCCAGCTCGACGAGTTGATCGCCGCCCTGCTCGGCACCGGGGACTCCCACCTCGTCACCAAGTCGGGGAGGGCAAGGGGGCGGCGGCAGCCATTCGACGCCGCCCGTATCGCTCTCTTCGAGTCGCTTCACGGCGTCCTTGCCGGCTACGTTCCCAAGCTGCGACCCGAACCCGAGGATCCCGAGCGCGTCTTCGCCTTCTTCGAGGCCTATCTCTCCAACTTCATCGAGGGCACCGAGTTCGAGGTGGAGGAGGCGGAGGAAATCGTCTTCGGCGGAGTGGTTCCGGAGGGGCGCCCAGAAGACGCCCACGACATCCTCGGAACGTTCCGCGTTGTCACCGACCCCGAGCTGCGCGCGCGCATCCCCGTCGGCGCTGACGACTTCGCGGAGATGCTGCGGCTGTTGAATCGTCACATCCTCGAGGGGCGTCCCGATAAAGCACCCGGCGAGTGGAAGCAGCGAGCGAACCGTGCCGGGGGGACGAGCTTCGTTGCTCCCGGCCTCGTTCTCGGCACGCTGCGCGAGGCTTGGCGTTTCTACGAGACCTTGCCGGCCGGCTTTCCTCGGGCGCTCTTCGCCATGTTCGCTGTCAGCGAGATCCATCCGTTCGCCGACGGCAATGGCCGCGTCTCCCGCGCCCTGCTCAATGCCGAGCTGAGTGCCGCCGGGCAGTGCAGGATCGTCATCCCACTCTGCTTCCGTGCCGACTATCTCGGCGCTCTGCGGGCGATGAGTCGCCAGGCCAATCCCGAACCACTGCTGCGAATGGCCGACCGCGCGCAGCGCTGGTCGTCGCTGGTCGACTGGTCGACGATGTCGCGGGCCATCTCCCAGCTCGAGGCGTCCAATGCCCTGGTGGCACCCGATGAGGCGGAGGAACGGAACCTGCTCCTGCTCGATCCGGTTTGATGCGCTGCGCGTTGACGTTGGGTTCGCGCCCATCAGGATTGGGGGACAAGGCATCAAGTTAATTGCATTAAGTGCCATTTACTTGAAGTCTTGAGGCACGAACTAAGCAAGAACAGACCAAGAACAGACCATCGAGTTCTTCCACGTCGCCTTCCCGGCGGTGTTCGATCTCACTCGTCTCGCTCGCCCGGCCACGGCGGATCCTGACCAGTCTCGGCGTCTACGTCGTCCACCAGCTCGCCCCTGAGTTCTTCGGCGGTTTCGGGGGCAGCGAGCGGGGCGGCTACCTGGCCCGGCCCGAGAAGGCGCTCTTCGATCTCGTCTACGTCCGCGCCGCCGCCGGCAGCCGCGCCTATCTGCCCGAGCTCTCGCTGCCGAGGGACTTCGATCGCGGCGAGCTCAACCGTTGGAGCGAGCGGATCGGGAACCAGCGGCTCCGCACCTTGGTCACCAGGCGCCTGCGCGAGCTGCTGCGCGAGTCCGTCTGACCTGAGGCTCTGTCTCTGCGCGACCCCTGACGCTAAGAGACACGCGCGTACCTCAGTTTTTGGCGCGCTAAAGGGGATTGCGGGATGGCTGGCGCCGCGCCGCCGCCGGCTGTTCCGTGCGCTTTTGCAAACTCCCTTGACTTTTGTGTCCGCAACTGTCTATCTTTCTCGTTGTTCCATGTACGGAACAGTTCAGCCCGAGGGACGGGCAGGAGCTTCAGGGACAAAACCGAGCTTCGCCAAGGGGCCGCAAGGGAAGCGGCAGGCAGAGGGGCTCACGGGACAAGGAGAGAGATTTGATGTTCTCGCCACTACGCAACCGCTTCGGCATCCCGGGCGTGATCTCGGTGATCGCCCTCGTCTTCGCGATGTTCGGAGGGGCCTATGCCGCGACGAACGATGGCAAGGCAACCAGCTCGGCCAAGGCCAAGAAGGGCCCACGCGGGCCCAAGGGTCCGAAGGGCGACACCGGTCCGGCGGGTCCGGCAGGACCGGCTGGAGCAAAAGGCGACGCCGGTGCCGCTGGCGCCAACGGCCAAAACGGCGCCCCGGGTGCGGCTGGCAAAAGCGCCGAAGCAGGCTCCTTCAGTGGCTCAAAAACCATTGGCAGTGTGACCTGTGCTGAAGGTGGAGTCGAAGTCAAATCGGCCAGCGCTACGACGCTCATCTGTAACGGCAAAAAAGGCACCAACGGCCAGACGGGATTCACCGAAAAACTCCCCCCGGGCAAGACCGAGGTCGGCACTTGGAGCATCGGTAACGGTCACGAAAATGACCAGCAGCGAGTGCCGATCTCCTTCACCATCCCACTAGCTAGTCCAATCGCTGGAACTAATGTTCACTTCATCAGCGTTGGGGGAAGTGACCCGAAATGCGACGGGACCGCCGCCAACCCCGAAGCTGATCCAGGTCACCTGTGTGTCTACACCGGTACCGAAGCTGGAGTAGGCGGCGCCGTCATCCTTAATGCGTTTGAAGATCCCCCAACCACGGGTGCCTCCACGGCAGGTGCCGTCATTTTCCTCGCACTCACGACTGAACAGGCTAACGCGATGGGCACTTGGGCGGTAACCGCCGAAGAAGTATAAGCCCGCGTTTCTTCTCACACCCCGGGCGGCGCGTCCGTCCGGGGTACGGCCCAGGGAGACCCACACAATGACCCACTCAAATCTCATGCCTCCTCAGTCTCAGCCCACGCGCTACCTCAACCGGAGAGTGCGGCTCCTCACCCTCGCTGCCCTTCTAATCGCCGCGACCTTCGCCGCGCTGATGGCCCCGCGGGCCAGTGCCATCAGCGACGCCGAAGAACTGACTCGCTTCGGCGCCGGCGCCGAAGCGAGTCAGTTCTTTGCTACCGAAGGCATCGCCACTGATCCTAGGACGGGACATGTCCTCGTCACCGAAGACGCCTCTAACCGCATCAACGAGTTCACCCCATGGGGCAAGTTCGTCAAGGCCTTTGGCTGGGACGTGGCGCCGGGGGCGGTCAATGAGGAGCAGGAAGTCAGGGTGAGGGCCTCCTCGGGTCAGTTCAGGCTCACCTTCGGCGCCTCGACGACCACCACCGACCTTCCCTTCGACGCCAGCGCCGCAGAAGTCAGCGCCGCCTTAAACGCCCTCGCCTCGATCAGCGGCGCCGGGGGCGAAGTAAGCGTCGAGGCAAATCCCGGCACGACCAATGGCGTCACTCCCTTCGTCTACGTGATCGCCTTCAAAGGCTCCCTGGCGGGAACCAACGTCGCCGAGCTCGCGGCGAGCAACGGCACCACGTCCCTTAGCGGCGGCGTTCCCTCGACCGAGCTCGAAGCAAAGACCCGCGCCGAGGGCACCGCCGCCGGCACCGGGCTCGAGTCCTGCACCGCCGAATCGGGTTGCCAGGCCGGGCTCGGAGGCTCTGGCACGGGGCAGTTCTCCGAAGCCAGGGGCATTGCCGTGGACGCCGCCGGCGACATCTACGTGAGGGACCCCGTCAACCTCAGGGTGCAGAAGTTCGACTCGGCCGGGCGCTTCCTGCTGATGCTCGGCGGCGAAGTCAACAAGACCAAAAGCGCCGATGGCGGCAGCACCGAAGCCGAACGTAACCGCTGCACCAAAGCGCAGCTCGAAGGCGGTGACGTGTGTGGCGCAGGTGTCCCCGGCATTGGCAACGGCCAGTTCGGCGACAGCGGTAGCCCCGACATCGCCCTGGGCGCCGGGGGCAAGCTTTTCGTCCCCGATGTCGAACGCATCCAGCGCTTCAACGCAGGAGGTGAATTCGAGGCATCGATTCCTATTTCGGGCAAAACGGTCCATGACCTCGCCATCGACCCGATCAGCGGCGACTTCTACATTACCGTGAACTCCTCCGAAACCGTCCGCAGGCTGGACTCCGTAACCGGGGCGCAAATCGATGAACTCGGAGAACCGGGTGAATTCACGGCGACCCGAGGCCCAATCGCCACCGATCCCCTCGGCAACGTGTTCGTCCAGGGTCCAGGTCCTGACACCACTGAGCAGCGTGTCCGGCAGTATGACTCAGATGGCGACCAGACCTCCGAATTCGGCACGGACGAGCTTTCACTAAGAAGTCTCGGCACGAACACCCTCGGCAATGTCTACGTCGGTTACAGGGATATTAACAATTTTGATGACGCTTACATCCGCGTCTTCGGGCCGCCGCCGGTCGAGTTCGAAGGGCCGCTGCCGGTGCCGCCGGAGATCAGCGGCCAGTTCGCCGGCTCGGTCGGGCGCACTGACGCCTCGCTGGCGGCGGAGATCAACCCCCACTTCTTCACCAACGCGCGCTACTACGTGCAGTACGGCACCGGCAAATGCTCCGAAGGGGGCTGTCAGTCTGAGAAGCCGCTTGCGCCGGGGGCGCTGCTGACGACGAAAGTGACCGACAGCTCAGTGAAGAGCGCACCGATCTTCCTCGAGGGCCTCCAACCCGCCACCACCTACCACTACCGCTTCGTCGCCGAGAGCCTCGGTGGCGGCCCGGTGCGCGGAATCGGCGGCGAGGTCGGCATCGACGGGGAAGAAAGCACCTTCACCACCTATCCGGCCCCGCCCGCGCTCAAAACCGATTGTCCCAACCAACCCTTCCGCACCGGCTTCTCGGCGCCGCTGCCCGACTGCCGCGCCTTTGAGATGGTCAGCCCGGTCGACAAAAACAACGGCGACATCTACTCGCTGACCCAGATCACCGGCTACCCCACCAGCATCGAGCAGAGTTCGGTCGACGGTGAGCGGTTCACCTACTCCTCCTACCGCGCCTTCGCCGACACCGAAGCGGGCGCCTACACGATGCAGTACCTCGCCTCCCGCGAAGCGGGAGTGGGCTGGTCGAGCAGGGCAATTAACCCAGCCCATGGCCACGCTACCGCCAACGGCGCCCTCTTCCTCGACGCCACCTACCAGGCCTTCTCGGATGATCTCTGCAGCGGCTGGTTGGTGCTGGCGGCCGAACCGGCGCTCGCCCCAGCAGCGACCGACGGCTACAGCACCCTCTACCGGCGCGCGAACTGCGGTGCCGTCGGCTATGAGGCGCTGGCCGAGACCGAACCCTCGACGCTCACCACCCTCAGCCATCCCCCCGAGCTGCAGGGGACTTCGGCGGACGGCAAAGCGGCGATCGTGCGGGCCGAAGAGAAGCTGACCGAAGATGCCGCAAGCGGCGTCTGGCAGACCTACTACGCGCAGGGCGAAGAACTGCGCCTGCTCTGCGTCCTGCCGAGCGGCGTGCCGAGCGGGGGCAACTGCTCGGGGGGCCTGGGGGATACGAGTGCCCCCAATCGCACCGCGAGCGTCACCAACGCGCTCTCTGAGGACGGGCGCCGCGCCTACTGGACCGACTCGGGGGCCATCGCGTCGGGACCGGGCAAGGTCTACCTGCGTTTCAACCCAGGCGAGGAACAGAGCGAAGTCAGCGGCGGCGAATGCACCGAAGCGGAAAAAGCCTGCACCGTGAAAGTCTCGGAGACCGTATCGACCAAAGCCGCACGTTTCCACACCGCCAGCGCCGACGGGGCCAGGGCGCTCTTCGAGGTGACCGAAGGCACGCAGGATGGCAACCTCTACCGCTTTGACGCAGGAGCCGGCGAGTCGACCTTGATCGCCGGGGAAACGCTCGGCGCGGTGGGGACGAGCGAGGACCTCTCGCGCATCTACTTCGTCTCCGAGGAAGCGCTCGGCGGTGGCGCGGTTGCGGGCAGGCCGAATCTCTACCTGGAGGAGGAAGGGAGCAAGACCTTCATCGCGACACTCTCGGAGACCGACGTGGGCTTGGCCGGCAGGGCCACCAACATTTCCCCGCAGCCGGTCTTCCACGCTGCCAGGGCTTCAGCCGACGGGCGCGTGCTCGCCTTCATCTCGACCGAGAGCCTGACCGGCTATGACAACACCGACCAGGTGAGCGGCGAAGCCGACTCGGAGGTCTATCGCTATGAGGTCGGCTCAGCGGGGCCAGTCTGCGTCTCCTGCAACCCCTCGGGCGCACGCCCCTTCGGCCGTCTGGCCAGTCTCTATCCCAAGCTCGGCTCGGCATCCTTCCCGATCGCCGCCTCGATTCCGGTCGGCCAGAGCATCCATCACTTCCCCCACCCGCTCTCGGCCGACGGCAAACGCCTCTTCTTCAAGAGCTATGAC
The DNA here is from genome assembly GCA_963716735.1 of uncultured Solirubrobacterales bacterium. Classification (GTDB taxonomy): domain Bacteria; phylum Actinomycetota; class Thermoleophilia; order Solirubrobacterales; family 70-9; genus VRUE01. The sequence continues at coordinate 1,614,346 of OY970321.1, read as the reverse complement.
GTGCTGCTGCCGCGCGACAGCAACGGCAAAGCCGATGTCTATGAGTGGCAGGCGGCCTCGGGGCAGAAAGAGTGCGAAACCGAAGGTGTTGAGCTCTACGTGCCGAGCTCAGGCGGCTGCCTCAGCCTGATCTCCTCCGGCCAGAGCCCGAGCGATTCGGAGTTCCTCGACACCAGCTCAGATGGCGAGGACGTCTTCTTCGCCACCAACGCCAGCCTCTTGCCCCAGGACCCGGGCCTGATCGACATCTATGACGCCAGGGCAAACGGCGGCCTGCCCGGACCGCCCGAGCCGCCCGGTCCCTGCCAGGGAGAAGCCTGCCAGATCGCACCGCCGCCGCCCAACGACCCGACGCCGGCTTCTGCCTCCTTCAAAGGCGTCGGGAACCTCAAGGCCACTCCGCGCTGCCGGAAAGGCAAAGTCGCACGCAAAGGCCGCTGCGTGGCCAAGAAGCGAAAGCAGGCCAAGAAACGCCACAGCACCAAGCGAAACGCAAACCGCAACCGGGGGGCAAGCCGATGAAGCGCCTTGCACTGATTCTCGCAATGGCGGCGCTCTTCGCGCTCCTCATCGCTCCGACGGCAAGAGCCGAGTTCGGGCTCGAGAGGTTCGATATCACCTTCACCAACGAGGACGGCTCGCCCGCCACCCAGGCCGGCTCGCACCCCTTCAGGGTCAAAACCGGCTTCGATCTCAAAACGACGATCGACCCCCGATACGGCGAGGTCCCCAGCGGGCAGCTGAAGACCCTGCTGGAGAAGCTGCCGCCGGGGTTCATCGGCAGCCCGCTGGCGGTGCCGCAGTGCGACAGCGTCGATTTCCTGACGCAAGACGAAAATGGCTACACGGACTGCCCGAACTCGACCGCGGTCGGCGCGACGAGGGTCCGTGCCGTCGCCGCGGGGGGCATCGGCGCCGTCAACCCCGTATACAACCTCGCTCCCCCACCGGGGGTCGCGGTCAAAATCGGCTTCTACGTCGTCCAGGTGCCGGTGACGATCGAGATCGGTGTCAACCAGGACCCCCCGCACAACGTCATCGGCGGCCTGATCAACGTCTCCCAGGCGGTCGAGGTCTACGGCGGTGACCTGTTCCTGTGGGGCGTCCCGGCCGATCCCGCCCATGACCCCTACCGGGGCAGGTGCCTGCGCCTCGGCCCGGCCGGCACCCTCGATCAGTTCGAGTCCAACGGCATCTGCTCCACCAACTTGCCCCAGATCCCCTTCCTCACCCTGCCGAGATCCTGTCAGGGACCCCTGGAGACCAGCTATGAAGCGGTCTCCTGGCAAGAACCCTTCGCGCTACCGGTCAAAGGCTCGGTCCTCAGCCACGACAACGCCGAACCGCCAAACCCGCAGGGAATGACCGGCTGCTCGAAAATCGGCTTCAGTCCGACGATCGAATCGAAGGCGACCAGCGTCTCCGCTGAGACCGGCACCGGCCTTGACTTCACGGTCGACTTCCAAGACGAAGGGCTTACCAGCCCGACGGGCATCGCCCAGTCGGAGATCAAAGCCGCCAAGATCACCCTGCCCGAGGGGATGACGATCAACCCATCGGTGGGTGAAGGCCTGGCCGTTTGCTCGCCGGCCGACCTGAAAAGGGAGACGCTCAACTCAGCACCCGGTGAGGGCTGTCCCAACGCATCGAAGCTGGGAACGCTCCACACCGAGACGCCGCTGGTCGACGAAGCGATCGACGGCGACGTCTTCTTGGCTCAGCAGGACGACCCAGGTACCACCGAACCGGGAGCAGAGAACCCCTTCGACAGCCTCATAGCCCTCTACATGGTGCTGAGGAACCCCAAGCTGGGAGTGCTGGTCAAGGAGCCTTTGAAGATCGAAGCCGATCCGAAGACCGGCCAGCTGGTGACGACGCTCGATGACAACGCCCAGATCCCGGTCAGCCACTTCGTCTTCCACTTCAAAGAAGGCGCGAGATCGCCGCTTGTTACCCCGCCTACCTGCGGGACGTATGAGACCAAGGCGGAGTTCACCCCGTGGGCAAACCCGGACGAGGTCCTGACCACGACCTCGTCCTTCAAGGTCACCTCAGGCGTGGGTGGAGGCCCCTGCCCACCGGGAGGAGTTCCCCCATTCCATCCCGAGTTCCAGGCCGGTGCGGTCAACAACAACGCCGGTGCCTTCAGCCCCTTCAACATGCGCCTGATCCGCGAAGACGGAGAACAGGACATGACCAAGTTCTCCTCGATCCTGCCTCCCGGTGAGCTTGGCTCGCTGAAGGGGGTCGGTAAATGCCCGGACTCGGCGATAGCGATCGCCAAGGCGAAGACCGGGAGGCAGGAGAAGGCATCGCCGAGCTGTCCGGCCAACTCCCTGATCGGCCACACCCTGGCCGGAGCGGGAGTGGGAGGAGCTCTCACCTACGTCGGGGGCCAGATCTACCTCGGAGGTCCCTACCACGGCGATCCCCTGAGCGTGATCTCGATAACCCCTGCGGTGGCGGGCCCCTTCGACGCCGGAACGGTGGTCGTTCAATTGGCGCTGAACCTGAACCCGAGAACCGCCGAAGTCGAAGTCGACGGCGCCAACTCAGACCCGATCCCCCACATCCTCAAGGGCATCGTCTTGAAGCTGAGGGATTTGCGCGTCTATGTCGATCGACCCAACTTCACGCTGAACCCGACCTCATGCGACGAATCGAGCGCCAAAGCGATGCTCTTTGGCTCAAACCTGGATGTCTTCAGCCCAGCAGATGACGTCCCGGCGGCCCTCTCGAGCCGCTACCAGGCAGCCAACTGCCTGAACCTCGGCTTCAAGCCAAGCCTGGCTTTGAACCTCAAGGGAGGAACCAAGCGAGGCGGGCACCCCGGGCTGCTCGCCACCTACAAGCCGAGGGCAAATGACGCAAACCTCAATGGCCTCGTCGTACGACTGCCGAGATCCGCCTTCCTCGACCAGGCCCACATCCGCACGATCTGCACGAGGGTCCAGTTCGCAGCTGACGCCTGCCCACCTGCAGCCCAATACGGCTCGATCAAAGCCTTCACCCCACTGCTCGACACGCCGCTCGAAGGACCTGTCTGGCTCAGGTCCTCGAGCCACAAGCTGCCCGACCTCGTCTTCGACCTGCACGGCTTGGTCGACATCGAGGTCTCAACCCGCATCGACTCGGCAAAGGGTGGGATCAGGGCGACGCTCGAAGACCTGCCCGACGCTCCTCTCACCAAAGTCCAGTTGAGGATGCAGGGCGGCAAGAAGGGATTGATCGTCAACAGCCGCAACCTCTGCGGGGCCACTTCCAAGGCCAATGTGGAATTCGGCGGTCAGAACGGCAAGGAATCGAGCCTGCGGCCGGTTATGCAGGCTGATTGCGGTGGGAAGCGGAAGGGCAAGCGGCGCCGGGCGGCGCGGCCGTCCGGGGTACGGCCCAGGGAGACCACACACCGATGACCTACTCAAATCGCTTGCATCCTCAGTCTCAGCGCACCCGCTACCTCAGCCGCATGGCGCTCTTCACTCTCACCGCTTTCCTTACCGTCGCGACCTTCGCTGTGCTGATGGCCCCACGGGCCAGTGCCATCAGCGACGCCGAAGAGCTGACTCGCTTCGGCAGCAAAGGCGCCGACGCCGGCCAGTTCTTTACCCCCGAAGGCATCGCCACCGATCCGAGGACGGGACACGTCCTCGTTGTCGACGAAGCCTTTAACCGCATCAGCGAGTTCACCCCCTGGGGCAACTTCGTTAAGGCCTTCGGCTGGGATGTGGCGCCGGGGGCGGTCAACGAGCAGCAGGAAGTCAGGGTGAGGGCCGCCTCGGGCCAGTTCAGGCTCACCTTCGGCGCCTCGAGCACCCCCGACCTTCCCTTCGACGCCAGCGCGGCCGAAGTCGGTGCCGCCCTCAACGCCCTCGCCTCGATCGGCGGTGCCGGGGCTGAAGTCAGCGTTGAGGCAAATCCCGGCACGACCAACGGCGTTACCCCCTTCATCTACCTGGTCACCTTCAAAGGCTCGCTGGCCGCAACCAACGTCGCCCAGCTCATGGCGAGCAACGGCACCCCGCCGCTCGGCGGCGGGGTGCCGTCCACTGAGCTTGAAACGAGGATCCGCGCCGACGGCACCGCCGGCGGTGCCGAGCTCGAGTCCTGCACCGCCGAATCGAGCTGCCAGGCCGGGCTCGGAGGCTCTGGCGCGGGGCAGTTCTTCGACGCTGAACGGATCGCCATAGATGCCGCCGGCGACATCTACGTGAGGGAAATCAGCAACCTCAGGGTGCAGAAGTTCGACTCGGCCGGCCGCTTCCTGCTGATATTCGGCGGCGAAGTCAACAAGACCAAAAGCGCCGAAGGCACCAGCACCGAGGCCGAACGCAACCGCTGCACCAAAGCGCAGCTCGAAGGCGGCGACGTGTGCGGCATCGGCGTCGCCGGCGCTGGCAACGGCCAGTTCGGCGACAGCAGCTTGCCCGGCATCGCCCTGGGCGCTGGCGGCAAGCTCTTCGTTAACGACATCGAACGCATCCAGCGCTTCAACGCAGAAGGTGAATACGAGGCATCGATCCCCATCTTGGGCAAGACGGTCCACGACCTTGCCATCGACCCGCTCAGCAGCGATTTCTACGCCACCGTTGGCTCTCCAAGCGGTCCCGAATCAGACGTCCGCAGGCTGGACTCCGTAACCGGCGCGCAAATCGACGAACTCGGAGAACCGGGTGAATTGACGGCGACCGGTGGCCCCATCGCCACCGATCCCCTCGGCAACGTCTTCGTTCAAGGTCCAGGTCCCGAATCCACTGTCCGGCGCGTCAAACAGTTCGACTCAGATGGCAAACAGACCTCCGAATTCGGCATAACGGCGGCCCAGGGCGAGAGCGTCGATGCGCTCGCCACCAACGCGATCGGCGACGTCTACGCCGCCTACACTCCAGCGAACGAGGCCTTCATCCGCCTCTTCGGACCACCGCCGGTGCAGTTCGAAGGCCCGCCGCCGGTGCCGCCGACGATCAGCGCCCAGTTCGCCAGCTCGGTCGGGCGCTCCGACGCCCTGGTGGCGGCTGAAATCAACCCCCACTTCTTCACCAGCGCGCGCTACTACGTGCAGTACGGCACCGGCAAATGCTCTGAAGGTGGCTGCCAGTCAGAGAAGCCGCTGGCGCCGGGGGCGTTGCTGACGACGAAAGTGACGGCCAGCGCGGTGAAGAGCGCCCCGATCTTCCTCGAGGGCCTCCAACCCGCCACCACCTACCACTACCGCTTCGTCGCGGAGAGCCTGGGCGGCGGCCCCGTGCGCGGCGTCGGCGGCGAAGTCGGCATCGATGGGCAGGAAAGCACCTTCACCACCTATCCGGCGCCGGCTCAGGTCAAAACCGATTGCCCCAACCAGTCCTTCCGCACCGGGTTCTCAGCGCCGCTGCCCGACTGCCGCGCCTTTGAGATGGTCACCCCGATCGACAAAAACAACGGCGACATCATCGCGCTGTCCCAGATCACCGGCTACCCCACCAGCATCGAGCAGAGCGCGGTCGACGGCAGCCGGTTCACCTACTCCTCCTACCGCTCCTTCGCCGAGGCCGAATCGGGCGCCTACACGATGCAATACCTCTCCTCCCGCAAAGAGGGAGTGGGCTGGTCGAGCAGGGCAATCAACCCAGCCCAGGGCCACGCCACCGCCACCGACGGCCTCGCCCTCGAGGGCACCTACCGCGCCTTCTCAGACGATCTGTGCAGCGGTTGGTTGGTGCTGACGGTAGAACCGGTGCTCGCCCCGGCGGCAAGGGATGGCGACCGCACCCTCTACCGGCGCGAGAACTGCGGCGCCGATGGCTATGAAGCGCTGGCTGGGGTCGAGCGCACCCCCACGCCCGATGCTTTCCCCGAGCTGCAGGGAACCTCGGCTGACGGCAAAGCGGCGATCGTGCGGGCCAAAGAGAAGCTGACCGAAGACGCCAAAAGCGGCGTCTGGCAGGCCTACCTCGCGCAGGGTGAAGAGCTGCACCTGATCTGTGTCTTGCCGAGCGGCGTGCCGAGCGGTGGCAACTGCTCGGGGGGGATGGGGGATACGTCAGTCCTCAACCGCACGTCAAGCGTCACCAACGCGATCTCTGATGACGGGAGCCGCGCCTACTGGACCGATTCGGGGAGTACCGGATCGGGACCGGGCAAGGTCTACCTGCGGCTCAACCCAGGTGAGGAACAGAGCGCGCTCAGCGGCGGCGAATGCACCGAACCCGAGAGGGCCTGCACGGTGAAAGTCTCAGAGACGGTCTCGACCAAAGCATCACGCTACCTCGGCGCCAGCGCTGACGGTGCCAAGGCGCTCTTCGAGGTGACCGAAGGTCTTCAGGATGGCAACCTCTACCGCTTTGACGCAGGGGCGGCGGAATCGACCCTGATCGCCGGGGAAACGCTCGGCGTGGCGGGGATGAGCGCGGACCTCTCGCGCGTCTATTTCGTCTCCGAAGAAGCGCTCGGCGGTGCCGCAGTGGAAGGCAAACCGAACCTCTACCTGGAGGAGGGTGGGAGCAAGACTTTTATCGCGACGCTCTCGGGTACCGACCTGGCCGATGCCAGCACCTCCAGCAGCACCGCCAGCAACACCGCCAGCAAACCGGTCTACCACGCGGCCCGGGCTTCAGATGACGGGCGCGTGCTCGCCTTCATCTCGACCGAATCCCTGACCGGCTATGACAACACCGACCAGGTGAGCGGCAAAGCCGACTCGGAGGTCTACCGCTATGAGGTGGGCTCGCCGGGGCCGGTCTGCGTCTCCTGCAACCCCTCGGGCGCACGCCCCTTCGGCCGTCTGGTCAAGCTGCATCCCAAGCTCCCCCAAATCCCCTTCCCGACCGCCGCCTCGATCCCGGTCGCCCAGAGCATCCATCACTTCCCTGACCCACTCTCGGCCGACGGCAAACGCCTCTTCTTCAAGAGCTATGACGTGCTGCTGCCGCGCGACAGCAACGGCAAAGCCGATGTCTATGAGTGGCAGGCGGCCTCGGGGCAGAAAGAGTGCGAGGAGAGAGGCGCCGAGCTCTACGTGCCGAGCTCAGCTGGCTGCCTCAGCCTGATCTCCTCCGGCCAGAGCCCGAGCGATTCGGAGTTCCTCGACACCAGCTCAGATGGCGAGGACGTCTTCTTCGCCACCAACGCCAGCCTCTTGCCCCAGGACCCGGGCCTGATCGACATCTATGACGCCAGGGCAAACGGCGGCCTGCCCGGACCGCCCGAGCCGCCCGGTCCCTGCCAGGGAGAAGCCTGCCAGATCGCACCGCCGCCGCCCAACGACCCGACGCCGGCTTCTGCCTCCTTCAAAGGCGTCGGGAACCTCAAGGCCACTCCGCGCTGCCGGAAAGGCAAAGTCGCACGCAAAGGCCGCTGCGTGGCCAAGAAGCGAAAGCAGGCCAAGAAACGCCACAGCACCAAGCGAAACGCAAACCGCAACCGGGGGGCAAGCCGATGAAGCGCCTTGCACTGATTCTCGCAATGGCGGCGCTCTTCGCGCTCCTCATCGCTCCGACGGCAAGAGCCGAGTTCGGGCTCGAGAGGTTCGATATCACCTTCACCAACGAGGACGGCTCGCCCGCCACCCAGGCCGGCTCGCACCCCTTCAGGGTCAAAACCGGCTTCGATCTCAAAACGACGATCGACCCCCGATACGGCGAGGTCCCCAGCGGGCAGCTGAAGACCCTGCTGGAGAAGCTGCCGCCGGGGTTCATCGGCAGCCCGCTGGCGGTGCCGCAGTGCGACAGCGTCGATTTCCTGACGCAAGACGAAAATGGCTACACGGACTGCCCGAACTCGACCGCGGTCGGCGCGACGAGGGTCCGTGCCGTCGCCGCGGGGGGCATCGGCGCCGTCAACCCCGTATACAACCTCGCTCCCCCACCGGGGGTCGCGGTCAAAATCGGCTTCTACGTCGTCCAGGTGCCGGTGACGATCGAGATCGGTGTCAACCAGGACCCCCCGCACAACGTCATCGGCGGCCTGATCAACGTCTCCCAGGCGGTCGAGGTCTACGGCGGTGACCTGTTCCTGTGGGGCGTCCCGGCCGATCCCGCCCATGACCCCTACCGGGGCAGGTGCCTGCGCCTCGGCCCGGCCGGCACCCTCGATCAGTTCGAGTCCAACGGCATCTGCTCCACCAACTTGCCCCAGATCCCCTTCCTCACCCTGCCGAGATCCTGTCAGGGACCCCTGGAGACCAGCTATGAAGCGGTCTCCTGGCAAGAACCCTTCGCGCTACCGGTCAAAGGCTCGGTCCTCAGCCACGACAACGCCGAACCGCCAAACCCGCAGGGAATGACCGGCTGCTCGAAAATCGGCTTCAGTCCGACGATCGAATCGAAGGCGACCAGCGTCTCCGCTGAGACCGGCACCGGCCTTGACTTCACGGTCGACTTCCAAGACGAAGGGCTTACCAGCCCGACGGGCATCGCCCAGTCGGAGATCAAAGCCGCCAAGATCACCCTGCCCGAGGGGATGACGATCAACCCATCGGTGGGTGAAGGCCTGGCCGTTTGCTCGCCGGCCGACCTGAAAAGGGAGACGCTCAACTCAGCACCCGGTGAGGGCTGTCCCAACGCATCGAAGCTGGGAACGCTCCACACCGAGACGCCGCTGGTCGACGAAGCGATCGACGGCGACGTCTTCTTGGCTCAGCAGGACGACCCAGGTACCACCGAACCGGGAGCAGAGAACCCCTTCGACAGCCTCATAGCCCTCTACATGGTGCTGAGGAACCCCAAGCTGGGAGTGCTGGTCAAGGAGCCCTTGAAGATCGAAGCCGATCCGAAGACCGGCCAGCTGGTGACGACGCTCGAAGACAACGCTCAGATCCCGGTCAGCCACTTCGTCTTCCACTTCAAAGAAGGCGCGAGATCGCCGCTTGTTACCCCGCCTACCTGCGGGACGTATGAGACCAAGGCGGAGTTCACCCCTTGGGCGAACCCGGACGAGGTCCTGACCACGACCTCGTCCTTCAAGGTCACCTCAGGCGTGGGTGGAGGCCCCTGCCCACCGGGAGGAGTTCCCCCATTCCATCCCGAGTTCCAGGCCGGTGCGGTCAACAACAACGCCGGTGCCTTCAGCCCCTTCAACATGCGCCTGATCCGCGAAGACGGAGAACAGGACATGACCAAGTTCTCCTCGATCCTGCCCCCGGGTGAGCTCGGATCGCTTCGAGGCGTCGACAAATGCCCCGACTCGGCGATCGCGATCGCCAAGGCAAAGACCGGTAGGCAGGAGAAAGCCTCTCCAAGCTGTCCCGCCAACTCGCTGATCGGCCACACCCTGGCGGGAGCCGGCGTAGGCGGAGCCCTGACCTACGTGGGAGGACAGATCTACCTCGGAGGTCCCTACCACGGCGATCCACTGAGCGTGATCTCGATAACGCCTGCTGTGGCAGGTCCATTCGATGCCGGAACCGTCGTCGTGCAGCTGGCGCTGAACCTGAACCCGAGAACCGCCGAAGTCGAAGTCGACGGCGCCAACTCAGACCCGATCCCCCACATCCTCAAGGGCATCGTCTTGAAGCTGAGGGATTTGCGCGTCTATGTCGATCGACCCAACTTCACGCTGAACCCGACCTCATGCGACGAGTCGAGCGCCAAAGCGACGCTCTTTGGCTCAAACCTGGATGTCTTCAGCCCAGCAGATGACGTCCCGGCGGCCCTTTCAAGTCGCTACCAGGCCGCCAACTGCCTGAACCTCGGCTTCAAGCCAAGCCTGGCTTTGAACCTCAAGGGAGGAACCAAGCGAGGTGGGCACCCCGGGCTGCTCGCCACCTACAAGCCGAGGGCAAACGACGCAAACCTCAATGGCCTCGTCGTACGACTGCCGAGATCGGCCTTCCTCGACCAGGCCCACATCAGGACGATCTGCACGAGAGTGCAGTTCGCTGCCAAAGCCTGCCCACCTGCAGCCCAGTACGGCTCGATCAAAGCCTTTACCCCACTGCTCGACACGCCGCTGGAAGGACCTGTCTGGCTCAGGTCCTCGAGCCACAAGCTGCCCGACCTCGTCTTCGACCTACATGGCCTTGTTGACATCGAGGTCGCGACCAGGATCGACTCGGCAAAGGGCGGGATCAGGGCCAGCCTCGAAGACCTCCCCGACGCACCGCTCTCCAAAGTCGTCTTGACGATGCAGGGCGGTAAGAAGGGCCTGATCGTCAACAGCAGAAATCTCTGCGGGGCTGTCTCCAAGGCCAATGTGGAATACGAAGGCCAGAACGGCAAGGAATCCAAGGCCAACCCTGTGATGAAGGCCGATTGCGGTGGCAAGCGCAAGCACAAGCACGCTCGTCACTAAGTAGGGGCGGCCTCCACGAAGGCCTCGGCCGCGGTCCGCGGTCCGAGGTAAGGGACCAGCAGAGCGAACTCCAGCTCGGGCAGGATCCGCGGCAGGTTCGTCTCCTGGCCTTCGCGCAGCTCGTCGAGGATCAGGCCGGCGACTCCGCCGACAGTCATCAAAGCCGTATTTGGCGGTAGCTCCAGTCCCTTTTCCCGGCATAGCTCCGCACCCGACTCCAGCAGCGCGGCGAAGCGACCGATCGCAACCGAGTGGCGCCGCCGCGCCTCCGACCCCGCCGCGGAAACCTCGACGATCGCGGCCTGCGCCAGCGCTGGTTCGGAGCCGAGCAGCTCGACCACCGCTCTGAGTCCCCTCCTTGCCCGGTCACACCAGCAATCCCCCTCCTTGCAGGCGGTCTCGGCGGCTCCGAGGATCCTCTCGATGGCCAGGTCATAGGCGGCGAGGAAGCACTCCCGCTTGTTTCCGAAGTGCTTGTAGAAGGTGGTGCGGGAGGCGCCGGCCTCCGCCAGCACATCGGCGACCGACGTGGCGAGGTACCCCTTGCTGCCGGCAACTCGGATCATCGCCTCGACGATCGCGTTTTGTCGCGTTTCGCCCTGCTCCATCGCACGCTCCGGTATAGACAATGGGGTACGTAACTATACCGCTAAATGTACAGCACAGTACACAAGCCACCCTTGGGTGCCTTGGGGGGCGAGCGTTAAGGAGCCGACCCGGTAAGCGGTCGAGGGAGTCGTGCGCAGAGCGCGGCGAACAGCGCGATCGCAATGGCTGCGCCGAGCCAATGGGCGCCGATCAAGACGAAGAGCAGGCTTGGGATTCCGGCCAGGGCGGCGCGGACCAGCACCGAGGTCTCGGGCAGGCCGACGACCCGGGCGGTGACCCAGGCACAGAGCAACCAGGTCAGCGGCCCGACCAGCCAACCCCAGGCCTCGAAGAAGCCGTGAGAGAAGATCAGGGCCAGCAACAGCGAGAGCACCGCCACGGCCGCCACCTGCACCACCGCCACGCGCCAGAGGATCGCCGAATCCACGCTCGAATCCTCCCATGGAACGCTTTGTCGTTGCTTGCGTAAGGTACGGCATGCCGAAAATCTCATCCAAGCATCAGGTGACTCTGCCGGTTGAGGCCCTGAGGGCTGTGGGGTTGAAGGCTGGGGACGAGGTGGTCATCGAGCCGGAGGGCGCCGATCGGATCGTCGTCCGCCGTGTGGAACGAGGCATGAGCCAAGCGCTCGGAGTGTTCGACGGGCTGTATGAGCCCGGATATCTCGAGCGGCTGCGCTCCGAAGGGCGCGCGTAACCCCCTGCGTACTCGACACCGTCTTGGCGCGCTCCAGCTCGCTACTGGAGAGCGAAGACGACGCGCACCGTCGCCGTCACCGTCGATGACCCTGGCTTCACCGGTGGGGCCGGCTCGGCGGCCGCGCCTTTCAGGTCAGACGCCGGCTGATTGGGCACGACTTCGGAGCCTTCTTCGATGCTGAGCACCGGGCCCAGGGTCGCCCCGGCCCGGGACGCGAGCGCGGCGGCCTTTGCCTTCGCCTGGTCGAAGGCGAGCAGCAGCGTGTTCTCGTAGACCAGCTCGGGATCGCCGGGGAAGAAGCGCGGCCCGCCGGTGCCGGTGGCGCCCGCGGCCAGCGCCGCGCTGACCATTTCCCCGGCCCGGTCGGGCTGGTGCAGGATCACCGAGATTCCCTCGCTCGCCCTGTAGAGGGTCCGTTTGTCGCGGCTGACCTTGCGGACCGCGATCCGCCCGGTGGTGACGTCGCCGCTGCCGACCCCGGGAACACCCTGCACCGCGGCGATCACCGCCCGTAGGCGGACCGAGACGATGCGAAGCGCGGCCGCCCGCGAGCTCCGTTCCTTGGCGACCTGGAATCCCAGGCCGGCGGTGTCGTTCGGCACCTGCTCGGTCGCCGAGCCGTTGACCGTGATCGTGCGGTCGAGTGCCGTCGCCGTCGCCGGCGCGAGCAGGCACGGCACGAGCAGCGCGACGAACAAGGTCTTCCGCATCACTCGCCAGTATCCCCGTCGGCGGCGCGCTGCAGCGCCGCGATCTCGAGCTTGCGCATCCCGAGCATCGCCCTCATCGCCCGCTCGGCCCGTTTCGGATCCGGATCGGCGAAGAGCTCTTCCATGCCGGTCGGCACGACCTGCCAGGAGAGGCCGAAGCGATCCTTCAGCCAGCCGCACTGGCTCTCCTCGCCGCCCTCCAAGAGCTTGTCCCAGTAGTAGTCGACTTCCTCCTGGGTCTCGCATTCGATCGCGAAGGAGACCGCCTCGTCGAACTTGAACTCGGGACCGCCGTCGATGCCGACGAAGCGCTGGCCGTCCAGCTCGAACTCGACCGTCATCACCGTGCCGGCGGGTCTCGGCCCGGCCTCGGTGTAGTGGGTGACGTTGACGATGCGCGAGTTGTCGAAGACCGAGACGTAGAACTCCGCGGCCTCCTCCGCCTCGGTGTCGAACCAGAGATTGGGGACGATCTTCTGTTTCATCGGATTCCTCCTTTGGGGTCGGCTACCCTCCATCCTGTAGTGCCAATCGCGGGCGGTTAGCTCAGTTGGGAGAGCACCTCCCTTACAAGGAGGGGGTCACTGGTTCGAGCCCAGTACCGCCCATCTCAGACCTCGATCTTCAAGCCCGTTTCCCGCTCGGAGACCTCCCAGAGGCGGGCGATCGCCCTCTTCGTCCCGAGCCGCCGCAGGACCGGCTTGCGCACCGGCGGGCCGTTGCCGACGAAGAGCGGACCGTAGAACCAGCCGCCCTTCGCGGCCGGGTCGGTTGCCGCCCGCAGCTGCGAGAGCGCACCCTGTGCCGGCGACATCCCGGTCGAGCCGGCCAGCCGGTGGAAGAAGCGCTGCGAGAGGCCGCCGTCGGTCTCCGCGACGCTCACCGCCTGCAGCTCGGTGTTGGAGAGGCCGGGATGGGCGATGAGGCTGGCGGCGGAAGCACCCGCGTCCTCGAGCATCCGGTCCAGCCCGAGGCCGAAGTGGAAGTTGGCGAGCTTCGCTTGGTTGTAGGCGCGCCAGGGCCCGTAGCGCCCATGCAGATGAGGATTGTCGGGGTTCACCGCCCTGCCCAGGTGGTGTGCGGAGCTCGTCACCGTGACGACCCGCGCCGCGTCCGCCAGCAGGGCCGGCATCAGCAGTGCGGTCAGCGCGAAGTGGCCGAGGTGATCGACGCCGAGCTGCATCTCGAACCCGTCGGCGGTCTTGCGCTCGGGGATGCCCATGACGCCGGCGTTGTCGACGAGCAGGTCGACCGTCTCGTGTGCGGCGAGGATCTTCTCGGCCGCCTGACGAACCGACGCCAGCGAGCCCAGGTCGAGCTCCACCACCTCCAGCGAGGCTTCAGGCGAGTCCGTGCGGATGCTCGCCTCGGCCTCCGTGGCCTTGGCCTGGTTGCGCGCCGCCATCACGACGTGGGCGCCGGCCGCGGCGAGGGCGCGGGCGGTCTCCAGGCCGAGGCCACCGTTGGCGCCGGTTACCACCGCAACGCGACCGCCCTGATCGGGGATGTCCGCGACGCTCCAGCTCATCGCTCCTCCGTTGCTGAGTAAACGCTCACCGGGCGCAGACTATCGGCGTGGGCGCTAGCCTCACGGGAGATGGCCGAACCAGCTCTCGCCCCGGGCGAGCCTCGAGTTCTCGCGCCCGCGATCGAGCGGGCCATGGACCTCTTCGCCATCCCCGTCCCGAGCGGAGAGGCGGATGTCACCCACGGCTACCTCGACCTGCTGGGCGGGCATGATCCCACCGGCACGCATCTCGGCCAGCGGCTGATGGTGAGCCGCGCGCTGCCCTTGATCTACCAGCGCTTCTGGCGCCCGCTCGGCGGCCGCCTGCTGATGGGACTGACCGGGCCGGGGACCGGGGAGGAGCACCGGATGGCGCTGTCCATGCTCTCGATCTCCCCCGGCGATCGGGTCCTCGACGTCGCCTGCGGGCCCGGCAACTTCACCCGCGATTTCGCCCACGCCGCGGGCGACGGCCTCGTCGTCGGCATCGACGCCTCGGAATCGATGCTGGAGGTCGCCGTTCGCGACACCAGGAGCGACAACGTCGCCTACCTGCGCGGAGACGCCTGCGCATTGCCGTTTCGCGATGGCAGCTTCGATGCGATCTGCTGCTTCGCCGCTCTGTATTTGATCGAGGAGCCGATGCGGGCGCTGGCGGAGATATTCCGCGTCCTCGCCCCGGGAGGGCGCGTCGCGCTGCTGACCAGCTGCAACAGGGGCTTGCTGCCCGCCGGCACCGCCAACGCGATCGTGCAGGGGCTGAGCGGCGTGCGGATCTTCGGCCGCGACGAGCTGACGCGGGCACTGATCGACGCCGGCATGGTCGAGGTCGAGCAGCGGGTCACCGGTCTTGCCCAGTTCGTCTCGGCGCGGGAGCCGGGGGAGAGGAGCGGCTAGATGGCGCACATGGGCGGTACCGCCAGCGCCGAGATCGAGGCCCCGATCGAGGCGGTCTGGGCGGTGGTCGAGGACGTGCTCAGCGCGCCCGAGTGGCAGGGCGGCCTGGTCGAGGTGTCGATGCTGGAGCGCGACAGCGAGAGGCGCCCGACCCTGGTGGAGAGCGTCAGCGACATCAAGGTCAGGCACGTGAAGACCGAGGTCCGGTTCAGCTACGAGCCACCGACGCGGCTTTCCTGGACGCAGGAGAAGGGCGACCTCAAGTCGGTCGAGGGGTCTTGGACGCTGGAGGACCTGGGCGAGGGGAGAACGCGAGCGACCTACACGCTGGACGGCGACCCCGGGCGGGTGCTCGGGATGATCATTCGCGGCCCGGTCGAGGCCGCTGCCCGGGCGATGTTGGTGAACGCCCGGCCGGGCGAGCTCAAGACTCGCGTCGAGGGCGCTTGATGGCCGACAAGGATCTCTCGGTCGTCGTCTTCGGCGCCGGCGGCGTCACCGGGCGCCGCGTCGCTGCCTACCTCTCTGAACGCGCCGGCGAGATAGGCGCTTGCTGGGCCGTCGCCGGCCGCGACCCGGTCAAGCTCGAGCGCATCCTCGGCGAGATCGGTATCGCGGCACCCGAGACGATCGTCGCCGACGTCGCCGACCCGGCCTCGCTGGCGGCGATGGCGGCGCGCACCCGCGTCGTCCTCAACCTCGTCGGCCCCTACGCCCTCTACGGCGAGCCGGTGATCGAGGCCTGCGTCGCCAACGGCACTCATTACGTCGACCTGACCGGGGAGATCCCCTTCGTCCGCGAAATCATCGACGCCTACCATGACCGCGCCACCGCGGCCGGGGTGAAGATCGTCCAGGTCTGTGGCTTCGAGGCGCTGCCGCCCGACCTCGCGGTCCTGCTCGCCGCCGAGACCGCGCGCGAGCGCTGGGACGAAGATCTCTCCGGGGCAGACGTCGATGTGGCAACGCAGCAGCCGACCGGACGAATTGGTCCCGCCGACCTGATTTCCGGTGGGACGCTGCAGAGCTTGACCGAGGCGCTTGGGGGAGCTGGGGCGGAGGAGATAACTGACCCGGCGGCGTTGATCCCCGACCTCGCAATCGCGGAGGCGGTGCGGCGGCGCAGCCCGATCACGCTTGCCCCGCGGGCCAATGCCCGCGATCAGGTGATCTCCCCGATGACCCCGCTCGCTTTCATCAATCCCGCCGTGGTCCACCGCACCATGGCGTTGCTCGCCGCCGAGCGCGACGGCGGGGGGGAGCCGCTTCGCTATCGCGAGGGAATCGCTGTCCCGGGGAGCGGCCGCGCCACTCTGCCGCTCCGCTACGCGGCCGCGGGAGCGCTCGCGGGTGTGCAGGCCGGTTTCCGCAGCCTCACCAAGGCGCGGCCGTCGGTCAGGCACCGCGCTGCCGATATCGGACGCAGGATCCTCCCCGCCTCCGGCTTCGGCCCCTCCGGCGACAAGCTGGAGCAGTGGTCGTGGCACCTCACCGCTGACGCTCGCACTGCGGGTGGTCGCTACGTGCGGGTCGACCTCGACGCGGACGGTCACCCCGGCTACCTGACGACGGCGAAGCTGCTCGGCGAGGTCGGCCTGATGCTCGGCGAGGATGGCGCAACGCCACAGCGCGCCGGCTGCCTGACCCCGGCCACCGCGATCGGAACCAGCAGCCTCGATCGCTTCGAGCGGGCGGGTGCCCGCTTCTCGGTCTCCTCCTGACTACCGCGGATCGGCTCGGGCGACGCGAACCGTCGTCCGCTGTCGGGACTTGGACCTGGAGAGATGCATGTGGACGGTCCTCGTCGAACCCTGTTTAACGCTCACCAGGCGCGAATGGAGCTTTTCGCCCGCTCCGGTGCGCAGGATGATCCGGCCGACGCAGCGCTCGTCCGCCCGGCAGCGAAGGGTCACGCCGAGGATCCTGTCGTGCTGACGAACGCTGACGGCCCTCGGCCGGGGCGCCCAGGAGATGCCTGGGTCCGCTCGGCGCGAGGGGTCGACGTCCGCCCAGGCTTCGACGTCACGCCATCGATCGAACGCATTGGCGAGCTGGACTCGCGCCTCGCTCGAGGCCGGCAGCCTCTCCATTACCACCCAGGGAATCGCGGATACGGCGACGACGACGAGACACGGGATCCATGGCACCGGCTTCCATTCGATCGGCTCGCGCTGGTGCCGCTCGTAGAAGCCGGCCGCGCCGTCGAGGATGCGTTCCGCGACGCCGCCGAACGCGAGCACCGCTTCGCCAGGTTCTTCGCCGCGCTTCTGCTTCGCCGTGGTCGTCAGATAGTCGGGCAGCAGGGCGAGGCCGACGACGAGGTCGACCAGCCGAGCCGAGCCGCGGCAGAGCGCGTGCCAGAGGTCGGGCAGGCCCCGTTGGACGACGGCGAACCAGACGATCAGCACGAGGGTCGCCAGGAAGACCCCCGGGCGGAGCACGTCGGGCAGCCAGGCGATCGCCTGGACGAGCCACTTCAGCGGGGCGAAGAGCATCGCTCAGCTGCTGGTCCAGTCGCGGTCGCCCCCGCCTTCCCCGTCACTGTCGGCGCCGGGCGAGTCGACTTCCTCGGTTTCGTGCTCTCCCTCGACCGTTTCCCCCTCCGGGCTGGGGGACAGGCCGGCCGGCGCGGTTCCGAGCGCGGCCGCCGGGGCGGCCGCAAGGGATGCCCCCTTCAGCGCTTTGACGACCATCTCCACCATCGCCTGATACATCGGATCCTCGACGTCGAGAAGGTCGTTGTTGATCGCGTCTTCGAGGACGCTGAGGACCGCCGCGCGGTGTTCGTTTTCCATGCCGCTCACCGCGCCCACCGCCTTTTCGATGTTCTGCTGGCTGGGGTCGGCGGCGACCAGCTCGAAGATCCTCGCAACAGGATCGGTGAAGTGGGGCGCGAGCCGTTCGCGGACGAAGTCGCGCATGTCCATCTCCTGCACTCTTTCGATCTGCTTGTTGGCGCCGTCGGCTTTGAGCAGCTGTCCGCCCCGCGCGCGGCCGACCAGCTCGTCGCGGTGCTTGGCGGTCTCCGCGTCGAGATTGACGACCACCGAGCTGCACTGCGCCGAGAGCCAGTCGGGGAGGCCGGGAACGTCGCCTTTCAAGGCCTTGCCCAGCGCGGTGTTCGCCTCTGCCGCCATCGCCGTCAGCGCCGCCGCGGGATCCTCACCGTCGCCGGGATGGGCCTCGAGGCGGACCTCGCTGATCGCCTGGCTCAGCGCCGGCTCGAGGAACTCCTTCACGCTGGTGGCGCCGCTTGACACTGCGCCCGCCGCGTTCTCGACCTTGGTGGCGACGGCCAGCTTGGCGACGAAGCCCGCCGTCCCGGTCGGGTCCGAGAAGCGGATGTCGAAGCTCAGGTTATGCAGGCCGACGTCGACCTTTGCCCAGCTCCTGGCGCGGGACCAGTACTTCTGACCGGCGGAGAGCTGGCCCCCCGGGGGCGGCGAGCCGTCCTCGTCGAGCAGCACACGCTCGAACCCGGCGCTGAGGGGAGTCACCTCCTGCCGGCGCCGCAGGCGGGACAGCAGTCCGCCCGAGGCATCCAGCTGGGCCTCTTCGACTATCGGCGAGAAGTCTTCGCTACCTGGCAAGTGCCCCTCCTCGGGTCTGGTTGTAGAACGTGGCGTGGATTCCCTCGAGGACGTCTTGGTCGCGCCCGGCGCGGCGGATCTCCGACTTGATTGCCCGCTCGATCTGAGAGCCGAGCTGGGGGAGACGGCCCCGATGGCGGGCCGCTGCCTTCATCTCTCGGATCAGGCGCTCGACGAAGGCGCGGTCGATCGTCCCGGCGGCCGCGGCGCCCAGCACGGTCTGCATCGCCGCGTTTGCGCTCTGGCGTCCGGTGGGGGCATCGAAGGCTCGCGCGAGGAGGGCGGCGAGGTTGCACATCGACGCCTCCTCCTCCCTGCCGGCCAAGCCCGCCAGCGATCCCTGCGCGAGCTCGCGCCCTCCGGTAAGCCGGCCCAGCAGCGGCGGCAGGAGCGAGTAGGCATGGCGGGACATCGTCTTGATCTCGGCCGCGGCAAGCAGCATGCCGATCACCTCCGCGCGCGCCCGGCGGGCATCCGATCCGCCCAGCGCCAATGAGACCAGCGAGCGATCTGCGAGGCCGCCGAGCTCGGGATGCTCGGTGGCCATTCGCCAGAGTTGGACCGCCGCAGCCGCGTGTGGGTCCCAGAGACCGAGCGGCCCGCCGTAGGCGACGACGGCGACGCGCCGCAGGTTCGGGCTGGCATTCGTCGACCAGGACCTGACCAGCGTTCTGGCCGCTTGCGGGTCCGCATCGCTCGCCGCGGGGACGCCGAGGGCGATGCCGGCCTGGTCGCGCTGCCAGGGGCGTCCGTCCAGCGCCCAGGGACGGATCAGCTCCTGCTCGGCGGCGACGGGGTCCTCGATGAACAGCACGCCGGCCGCGATCGCCGCGGCGCGGCGGACGCGTGCGCCGTGTTCAGGCAGGTCGCGCAGCCAGGCGAGGTAAGGGCGGCGGAAGTCCTGTCCGAGATTGCGCCAGAGAAAGGAGATGACGGTCTCCCGGCGGTGAGGTGGGCGGATCGTCACGACCTCGGTGTCCTGGCGTCCGAAGTGCGTCGGGATGGGCCGTCTCTCCAGGCCGATCACACTTGGCGGCCACCCGGGCCCACCTGGCCCGAACCGCTTCTCCTCCGTCGCCGGCTCGGCATCGCCCCGGAGCGCCTCAACCAGCTCCGCGGCGGTCGATTCGAACTCCGCGGTCGGGACGCCGTCGAGGCTGGCTGCGGCAGCCGTCGAGCCGACGCAGTCCGCCGTCGGGCGCTCTTCCAGCCACTCTTCCAGAGCCGGCGAGCGGCCGGCGACGCCGGCAACGAGCTTCTCCCCTGACGCGGTCGAGTCGGCGGCGAGCCGGAGCAGCTCGATCGCCATCCCTGGCGATGCCCCTTCGTCGAGGAGGTCCAGGGCTTGGAGGGCGCGTTCGAGAGCCCCGTCGTCGTAATCGCCGATGCCGGCCGTCGACCGCACCACGCTCTCGAGGTCGGGGCGGACGCCGGCGATCGCCGGGACCTCGCGGGCCCATGCCGCGGTCGGCTCGACCCGCGCGGTGAAGACGGCGGCCGAGCCGGCGTCGAGCGCCGCTCTCAGCCGGCGGAGCGGGAGGCGCACCTCCGGGTCCAGATCGCAGATCAGGATCCCCGCGCGGTCGTGTTCCTTGCGGACCCGCTGAACCCCGCTGACCAGATCGGCGACGCCCTCGCCGGCCGAGAGCTCGAATACCGGCTCGTGATTGGCTGCCTTCAACGCCGCCCCGGCGGCGACCCGGTTTCCACAGCCGACCCCGGTCAGCACCGCGATCCCCTCGCGCTGGAGGGCGCGGAGGACCGCATCGAACGACTTGGGCTTGACGAAGCTCTTGGACTCGGCGTCCACGCGGGCGCTGATGTCGGTCGGCACCTGGCCATAGTGGTCCCGCAGGCTTTGCCCGTAGAAGTGGAAGTCGTTGCGGGTGAAGAGGTTTCTGTCGATCGCGCGCTGGCTTGCGGCAAGGTCGTGCTCCAGCTCCTCCGCTATGTCGTCGATCTCCGGCCCGTCCTCGTCGGGGCCGCGGCCCTCAGCGACCGGCTCCTCCTGTCCTGGGTCGGCCTGGGTCACTTCTCGGGATTCCTGTCGAAGTTGAAGGTGTTCCTGGAGTAGACGCTGCCGCCGATTGTCACGCTCCCCCTGACGTTGACCTGATCGCCGCCGATCGAGACGACCGAGGCCAGGATGCGGACATCGGCCTCGTCCAGGCTGCCGTCGTCCAGTCCCGACCTGAGTGCCCCTTCGACCTCGCCGAGCCCGGGTTTGCCGCTCCCCAGCGATCGCCGGATCCGCTCGACGAGGCGTGAGGCTGCCTCGGCGACCGTTTTCCCGGCCCCCTGCGCGAGTTGGCGCAGAGCGGCATCTCCTCCGGTCGACAGCAGAGGAAGCAGCGCCTCGGCTGCCTCTTGTATCGGGACGCTCATGCGCCGACATCCTAGTATCTAATGCTCAACAGACGCGCAATAAGCAGCAAAATCTTAGGAACTGCGCTGTTTATCCGAGCGGGGCTGGCCCGGCCGGGCGGCGCGTCAGGAGGCGCGGGCGCCGAGCTGCGGCGTGACCGTGCCGCCGCGCTTGCGCTCGGCTTTGGTGACGACGTCGAAGAAGACGTCGTTGCGGCCGCGGCGCATCCGGCGGGGGAAGGCACGCCGGGAGCGCCGGTGAGCCGCCGCCATGGCCCGGAAGCTCGACTCGTGGGCGCGGCTCCAGGGGATGCCGAAGATCTCGCGCACGCGCGGCGGCAGGGTTCCCTTGATGATGTGGTTCTGGACCACGATGTTGCCGCGCGCCGCCCTCGGCACCGGCTGGCGAAACGCCACCAGCGGCGCCATCTCCAGCCCGTGCGCGGTCGCCTGCAGGTCGGGGGCGGCGAGCTTCCCGTCGAACCAGGCCTTGAACGCTCGGTGGCTGTCCGGCATCTCGCCACGGGGCAGGTCGAAGAGCTCGCCGAAGCGCACGTAGTCCTGCCAGAGTCGTTCCCGCTCCTCCGGATCGAGCGGTCGCACCATCGTCTCGTACATCTCCCGTCCCGAATCCGCGATCACGGCCAGCGTCCACAGCATCAGCTCGGGGTCGAAGGCGGAGTAGGAGGTGCCGGCCGGGTGCCCACCGGCTGCCTCGGGCAGCTCGCCCTTGACCCTCTCATGCAGCCCGTGGACCTTGGCCAGCACGGCGTCGGCCTCCTCGCGGGTGCCGAGGAAGACCGTCTCCTGGATCTTTGCCGTGCGGGCAAGCCGCTCGAACGGCCGGTCGGCGGAGCGGGTCGAGAGCATGGTGCCGGTGTAGGTGAGCGGCTCCAGCGCCCCGATCAGTAGCGCCCGCTGCCCGTAGAGCAGCCCGACCGAGCGCTCGCCGTGGACACGGCGGGCCATCGACTGGCCCGGCGGGAAGTAGTGCTCCTCGGCGTTTCGCTCAGCCTCCACTGAGTGGAATGCTACTCAGGCGCGGGCGACTCTGAGGAGAGGACCACCGTCGCCGGCACGGAGCTCGGCAGGTGCTTTTCGCGCAGCTCGTGGGCGGCGAAGATCTCGTCGAGATCCTCGCGGGTCAGCGTCTCGCGCTCGAGCGCGTTGACGGCGAGATCGTCGAGGCACTCGCGGTTTGCCGCCAGCAGCGCGCGGGCGCGCCGGTAGGCCTCGCGTGCCAGCGTCATCGCCGCCAGGTCGACGTCGCGGCGGGTGCGGTCGGACAGCGCGTAGTTGTCGGTCGGCAGCGCGATCGGCGGGGCCCCGTCGGCGTCCAGCGCCACTCCCATGCCGAACTCGGCGACCATCTGCTTGCAGACCAGGTGCACGCGGTGCAGGTCGTCGACGGCCCCCGAGTAGGACTCGTTCATGACCTCCTCCTCGGCGGCCCGCCCCCCCAGCAGGGTGACCAGCTCGTCGAGCAGCTCATCGCGCGACTTCAGGTAGGTGTCCTCCTGCGGTGAGTGGCCGACGAAGCCGAGCGCCGGCCCGCGCGGGACGATGCTGAGGATCTCCGGCGGGTCCAGTCCCAGCAGCCGCCGGCAGAGCGCGTGCCCAGCCTCGTGGTAGGCGACGATCCGGCGCTCCTTCTGGCTCAGCCGCCGCGCCTGCTGCGAGCCGACCGATTGGCGCAGCAGCGCCTCGTCGAGGTCCTCGCGCGCCATCGCCTTGCGCCCCGCCCGCCCGGCGATGATCGCCGCCTCGTTGAGCGCGTTGGCGAGCTGGGCGCCGGTCATCCCGGTCGTCTTGCGCGCCACGTCGGTCAGGTCGAGGTCGGGACCGAGCGGCTTGCCCTTCGCGTGCGCCCGCAGGATCGCCTCGCGACCGTCGCGGTCGGGCGGGGACACCAGCACCTGGCGGTCGAAGCGCCCCGGTCGCAGCAGCGCCTTGTCGAGCTTGTCGACGTAGTTGGAGGCGGCGATCACGATCACCGTCCCAGGGTCCTTCTCGAAGCCGTCGAGCTCGACCAGCAGCTGGTTCAGCGCCTGCTCGCGCTCGCTCGAGCCGCCATCTCCACCGCCGCTGCTGCGCGCGCCGCCGACCGCGTCCAGCTCGTCGATGAAGATGACGGCCCGGCCCGACTTGCGCGCCTCCTTGAACAGGCGGCGGATGCGGGCTGCACCCCTCCCCACGAACATCTCTACGAAGCTCGAGCCCGAGGCCGAGAAGAAGTCGACGCCGGCCTGCGCGGCAACCGCCCGCGCCAGCATCGTCTTCCCGGTCCCCGGCGGGCCGAACAGCAGCACGCCGCGTGGCGGCTGGGCGCCGAGCGCGGCGAAGCGCTTGGGGTCGCGCAGCCACTCGGCGACGTCCATCAGCTCGTCCTTGGCGGCGTCGACACCCTGTACCTCCTCCCACAGCACCGGCTTGGTCTTGCTCGCCTTGACCGTCTCGGGCTTGGTCGTCCCCATCGTCCCGCGCAGCAGCGTCACGAAGACGATCAGCAGGCCGAACATGAAGAAGACCCCGAAGACCGGGTACCAGTCGAAGAAGAAGTTTTTGATGTCGTCGGCGAGCACGAAGGCAGTGTTAGGCCAAAGCCGCCCGGCTCCTATCGCACATACGTCCGCACCCCCTTGCGCAGGCACGGATCATGCCCAGCGGGCCGCCTCGGTCAGAGCTCTCGCCGGCTGACCACGCCGCTCTGCAGTGCCTGCTCGACTAGGGCGACCCGCTTCTGGTTCTGCGGCAGATCCCCGACCCCGAGCTTCTCGAAGAGGGCCCGCATGTGGGTCTTGACCGCGTCGACGCTGAGGTGGAGCTCGTCGGCGATCGCCTGGTTGGTGGCGGGGGTGGCGAACCGCGATTCGTCCTTGAAGGGGCGGCAGAGGGCGAGCAGGACGCGGCGCTGGCCGGGGGAGACGGCCGCCGCGGCCGGCACCTGGCCGGCGGCGACGGTCGCTTCCGGTGCGCCCTCGCCGGGGCGGCGGAAGAGGACCGTGGTCTGACCGAAGCGCAGGGTGTCGCCGTCGCGCAGTCGCCGCCGTCCGTCGACCCGCTGCTCGCCTACGAACGAGCCGTTGCGGGAGAGGCCGTCGTCGAGCAGGGTGCACTCGTCGCGCACCACCTCGATCTGGGCGTGCAGCGCCGAGACCTCCCCGTCCCAGTCGAGACGCACGTCAGCCGACTCGCCGCGCCCAACCCAGAGCGCGGCCGTCCCCGCCTCGACGACGACGATCCGCTGCTCGCCACCGCCATCGCGGAAAACGAGAAAGGGCCGCCCCCCGCGTTCAGCCTCGATCTGTGCCTTCAGCTCCGGCGCGCTGGTCTGCGGCCGCTCACCCACGTACGACTTGTGAGCCGCCGACTATCGCCTCGGTGCCGTCGTCGCCGAAGACGACCCAGGCCTTGTTGCCGCCGTCGTAGTCGGGCGCCCAGAGCTTCAGCGTCGCCGGCCGGTCCCAGACCGTGACCTGCTCCTCGCCGGTCTCTTCCAGGCCGCGCCAGATCCGCACGAAGGGGTTGTTCTCCCGCTCCTCGCCGATCGTCGTCGGCTCGCGGTGGCCGGGATGGACCCGCGTCTCCGGTGGCAGCTCCATCAGCCGCATTACCGAGGCCTCGAGGTCGGCGAACCCGCTTGCGCCAGGGGCCATGGTTCCGCCCACGGTCCCCTTGAAGAGGACGTCGGCGGTGAAGAGGTCTGAGCCGTTGACGAGGAAGGCGAGGTGGCCGGCGGCGTGGCCGGGGGTGTAGATCGCCTCGATCTCGAGTCCGCCGGTGGTCAGCGAGCCGCCGTCGGCGAGCGTCTCGCCGACCTCATCCTCCAGCTCCGCCGCCGTCTCGGCGTGGGCGACAAGCGGTGGGTTGCCGATTTGCCGCCGCGCCTCGGCCAGGCCGGCGACGTGGTCGCCGTGGGGATGGGTGACGAGGACGTGGGTGATCTCGATCCCGTCCCGCTCGGCCCGCTCCAGCAGTGGCCCGAGGTCGTCGTTGCCGTCGATCAGTACCCCGGTGCCGCCCGCTTCGTCGGCGACCAGATAGGCGTTCGACAGCCACGTCGGGTTCTCGGTCCGCTCGATGATCACGACGCCGCGGAGTATTGCGGTTTTGCCAGCAGCGTCTGGACGTCGCCGATCCTGCCCTCGCGGAAGCCCGCCTCCGAGAGGGTCAGGTAGAAGACCCAGAAGCGCCGGAAGTGCTCGTCGTAGCCCTGCGTGCGCAGGCGATCCCAGGCGGCGAGGAAGCGCTGCCGCCAGGCGGCCAGGGTGGGCGGGTAGTCGGCGGTGATGTCCTCGAACCAGATCTGGCGCAGACTCGTCACCCGGGCGAGGCACGAGGCGATCGTTCCCTTCGAGGGCAGGCAGCCGCCGGGAAAGACGTGCGTGTTGGCGAAGCTGCGGCTCGCCTTCTCTGCCTCGTAGAGGTCGTCGTCGATGGTGATCGCCTGCAGGAACATCAGGCCGCCGGGGGCGAGCAGGGCGTCGCAGCGCTGGAAGAACTCGTCGAAGTGCTGCCACCCGACCGCCTCGATCATCTCGATCGAGACCAGCTTGTCGTAGCTGCCGCGCAGGTCGCGGTAGTCCTCGAAAAGCACCGTGACACGGTCGTCGAGGCCAGCTTCCCGCACCCGCTCCCGGGCCAGTCGGTGCTGCTCGCTGGAGATCGTCGTCGTCGTCACCCGGCAGCCGTGCTCGCGGGCGGCGTGAACCGCAAGCCCGCCCCAACCGGTGCCGATCTCCAGCAGATGGTCGTCTGGCCCGAGCTCGAGCTTGGCGCAGATCCGCTCCAGCTTCGCGAGTTGCGCCTGCTCGAGGCTCGCGCCCGCTCGCCGGAACTGTGCGCACGAGTACATCATCCGCTGGTCGAGGAAGGCCGAGAAGAGGTCGTTGCCGAGGTCGTAGTGAGCGGCGATGTTCTCGCGGGCGCCCCGTCTGCTGTTCTCGGGAACCAGGCGGCGAAGCCGGTGCAGGAAGCCGCGCAGGCGGTGGATTGCCCTGCGCAGCCGGCTCCGCGCGCTCACCTCGCGCGCCGCGATCCGCAGCAGCGCCACCAGGTCGTCGGTCTCCCAGAGTCCTTCCAGGTAGGCCTCGCCGAGCCCGATGCTGCCCCGCAGCGGGCCGCGCCAGGCGGCCGGATCGCGGATCGTCACCGTCGCTCGCAGTTCGGCCCCGTCCGGTCCGAAGCATCGCCGCCGGCCGGCTTCGACGATCTCGATTCGGCCGCTGCGGACGCGCCCGAGCAGGGCCGACACCACGGCTCTTGCAAGCAGGTTCCTCAAGGTGAGAGGAAGCCTCTCGGCCGCCTCCCCTCGGGATGAGGGAAGTACTTTGCGCCCTTCAACTTCAGTCGCAGCGCCTGCGCGTAGATCCGCCCGACCACCCGCAGCGACATCGCCGGGTAGCGGGCCAGCATCCTCGCCAGGGTCGGACCGCTCAGCTCGCGGCGTTGCATCGAGAGGGTGGCGTCGAACGCCTTGTCCTCCTCACCCCGGGGACGCGAATCGATGTGGACGATCAGCTCCTCGCCGGGCTCGGTCGCCCGCAGGGAATAGGTCTGATCCATCCCCATCAGGGGCGAGACGTGCAGGACCTTCTCGACCCGCTCGCCGATCACCGGCCCGCGCTGTTCCCCACGCGTCATCACATAAGGATGACTCTCTCCCCAGGGGATGTTGTTTACGTCGGCAACCACCGCTTCGACCTGCTCGCCGTTGCGGTCGAAGCAGTAGTAGAAGCTGACCGGGTTGAAGACGTGGCCGAAGTAGCGCAGGTTGGCGAGCAGCCGCACGGGCCCGTCGGGCCTGATGCCGCTCTCGCGCTCGACCGCGTCGCGCACGCACTCGGCCAGCGGCCGCTCCGGGTCACCCATGTAGTCCGCACGGCAGAAGCGCGCCGGCGCCGGCCGCCGCGCCGACCAGAGCGGAAAGGGGTCGAGGACCGCGGGCAGCTCACCAAGGTCGAGGTAGACCATGAACAGCCGGTAGCGGAAGCTGTGGCCGACCGGCTCGAAGCGGCGGTGGCGCAGCCAGCCCTCGTAGATGGCCGATGCCGTCATGCCGGGACGACCTCGTCGGCGGCCGAAGCGATTCCCTCGCAGGCGCGCTGGGCGCTGCGCACGCCGTCCTCGTGAAAGCCCCAGCCCCAGTAGGCGCCGCAATAGTGCGTCCTGCGCACGGCGCTGATCTCCTCGTGCTGGGCCTGCGCGCGCAGGCCCCTCTGCGTGTAGACGGGGTGCTCGTAGGCGATCCGCCGGATCATCTTGGCGGGGTCGATCGCCTCGCCGCGGTTGAGCGTGACGAGGAACTCCTGCTCGGCGCGCAGCCGCTGCAGGTTGTTCATCCAGTAGGTGACGGTAGTCCGCCCGACCGGTTGCTCGGGCAGGTGGAAGTTCCAGCTCGACCAGGCGGTGCGCCGGCGTGGCAGCAACGAGGTGTCGGTGTGGAGGATCGCCTCGTTGCGCTGGTAGGGAATCGCGCCGAGGATCTCCAGCTCCGCCTCGCTGGGGTCGGCGAGCATTGCCAGCGCCTGGTCGGAATGGGTCGCGATCACCACCTGGTCGAAGTCCTCGCTCTCGCAGCCCTCGGCCTCGATTCGCACCCGGTTGGGCAGCCGCTCGATCTGCCGCACCGGGGCCGCCAGCCGCACCCGGTCACGCCAGGGGGCGGAGATCGCCTCCACGTAGCAGTTGGAGCCGCCGCTCACGGTGCGCCAGCGGGGCCGGTTGCGCAGGCTGTACATGCCGTGGTTGTCGAAGAACTCGGCCATGAAGCCGGCCGGGAAGCTCCACATCTGCTCGGGGTCCGCCGACCAGACGGCGGAGACCTGGGGGACCACCAGGCGCTCGACGAAATGACGGGAGAAGCCGCGCTGCTCGAGCCACTGGCCGAGCGAGGGTGAGCTGCCGTTGGTTCCGATCAGCATCCTCGCCTCGCGATTGAAGCGGCGCCAGTCGCGCAGCATGCCGAGAAACCTGGGGTCGACCAGGTGGGAGGGGCGGGCAAAGAGCCCGCGCGGGGTCCCGGCGTACTCGAATTCGCCGCGCCCGTCGGACACCGAGAAGCTCATCTGCGAGGGCTGCGTGGCGACGCCGAGCTCCGCCAGCAGGCGTTCGAAGCTCGGGTAGTTGCGGTCGTTGAAGACGATGAAGCCGGTGTCGACCCAGTGGGGCCCGTCCGCGGTGTCGATCCGGACGGTCTGGCTATGGCCACCGAGGCGCGGCGCGGCCTCGTAGAGGACGATCTCGTGCTCGCGGTGCAGCAGGTGCGCGGCCACCAGCCCGGAGATGCCGCTGCCGACGATCGCAATCCGCATAACAGCCCATTACGTGCGTGGCGCCCGATCGGTTGCCTCCTCATACTGGCCCGGTGCCAGACAGCCCAATCCGAACTCGGTACGGCACTGGGAGCCATCGGATTTGAAGCGCAGCGCCGGGGGAGCTACCGTGTTGGGAGTTGACGTGAGAACCAGAAGCATCTCGGCGCCAGGGCTCCGCCTACTGCTCCTGATGATTTTCTTCTTGATGGCGCTGACGGCTGACACGCGCATCGCCTCCGCCGCCCCGGGTGGCGCGGGTCTGGATGTCGCTCCGCCCCCGGGTGCCGGCGGCAGGCCCTTCGACCACCAGGGCATGTGGATCTGGTACGTCGACCGCTCCAACGGCGGCAGCGTCCCGTCGATCCTCGCCCAGGCAAAGGCGGCTGGGACGGTCTACCCGATCGGACAGACCTACGGCGGCGCCAGCCGCACCGACATCCTCCGTTTCCGGCGTTTCGCGGCGAGCTACGGGGGGCTGGCGCCCAGCTGGTGGGACTGGCAGGAGACGAGCCCCGGCAGCTGGAGCGCGTTGGGCGCCACGATCCCCGGGCCGGTCGCCGGCTACAGCCCGCTCGACTCCCACCCACTGCTGAAGCGGGGGAGCCGCGGCGACCTGGTGGTCTGGGCCCAGGAGCATCTGCAGGCCGCGGGTCAGTCGCAGCTTCCCGTCACCGGCATCTTCGGCAGGCAGACCAGGGCGGCGGTCCGCGCATTCCAGGCCGGTAAGGGATTGCGGGTCGACGGGGCTATAGGCACCGACACCTGGGGCTCGTTGCTCGACTTCGACCCGGTACGTCCGCGCTGGGCGGGTCGCCGGGCGAAGCGAGGGGCCGGCGCGATGGCAAGCCGCGCCTTGCCGTCGCGCCGCCCACTCTCCGCCTCGCTTCCGGCGAAGGCCGATGAGATAGACCCGGGGCCTGCCCCTTGAGCAAGCGCCCGGCGGGGGCGCTTGCGGGAATTGCCATGGTTTTTCTCCTCGCCGCTCCGGCGACCGCGTCGGTGCGGCCGCGGGACACCGTGATCGAGGCTCCCAGCGTCGGCTCGGCGAGCATCTCCGCCAGTGCCGATGCGAGCCGCTACCCGATCAACGACGGCAGCGGGGAAACGGTGGCGATCTCCGTCACCGAAGCCTGCCAGGCCGCCTGTGCGGCAGCAGATCCGCAGCAGATCGCCAACGCTCTCGGCACTTTCATCCATGGGCCCGAGATGGAGCTGCTCACCGTCCAGCTCGACACGCCCTCGCAGATCGAATTCGACTGCGGCTACGGCGCCCAGGCCTGCTACTACGGCAACGAAGACAAGATCATCCTCAGTGGCGACGCCACACCGGCTCCCGAAGGGGCCAGTCGCGAATTCGTCCTTGCCCACGAGTACGGGCATCACGTCGCTCGCCACCGCGAAAGCCCGCCGCCGTTCCCGGGCGCGATCGACTGGGGTCCCGCGCGCTGGTCGAGTTATGAGCACGTCTGCCAGCGCTCACGGGCGGGGGCGCTCTTTCCCGGCAACGAGGGCCTTCACTACTTCCGCGATCCGGGTGAGGCCTTCGCCGAGAGCTTCGCCCATCTCCGTTTCCCCGAAAGCGAGGTTCCCTGGCGCTGGGTCCGCTCCCTGAAGCCCGATCCGGGCGCTTTCGAGGCGATCCGCGAAGACACCCTCGAACCTTGGTTTGGTCGCACGGCCTTCAAGCTGCGCGGGCGGGTGCCGCAGCGGCATGGTGGGGCAGCGGTTCGGAGCTTCGGCACCCCGCTCGACGGCACCGTCAGCCTGCGCCCGGCCGGTCAGCCACGCTATGACCTCAGCCTCCTCAACCCCGCCGGCCATGTTCTGCGCAGCTCGCGCCATGGGTTGAGCTTCAATCACCAGCTCAACTTCACCGTCTGCGGCCAGTCGCAACTGCGTGTCGCGATCCGCTCCTTCCGCCGCTCCGGGGGAGCCTTCAAGCTACAAATTCAGCGACCCTGAGATAATCCCCGCCGGGCGATCCCCTCGCCCATTCTCCAGGGGGCGTAGCTCAGTTGGTTAGAGCGCCGGCCTGTCACGCCGGAGGTCGCGGGTTCGAGTCCCGTCGCTCCCGTATCGGGACTCCCGAGGAGCTCCCTGATGCTGGGAGACTTACACCAAATTCAGATCGAAGCAGTGTGTGGGGTGTGACGAACCCCCAAGCTGATGTCAGCGTTTGCTAACGGTGCAGCCTTTGTTGCACCGTGACTAAGCCTCGGGGGTCAAAGCGTCGTCGCCGACTGTGCGCTCGGCTTTTGCGACCAGTTCGGACAGCGGCACTTCGAGTGCGGCAGCCAACTTGAAGAGGTTGCGAAAGCTCGGGTTTCGCAACCCGCGCTCGATCTCGCTGACGTAAGTGCGATGCATTCCGGCAAGGTCCGCGAGTCCCTCCTGAGAGAGACCATCGATTTCGCCCCGTCGCGTACGAATCGCTTCGCCAAGAGCCTTAAGAGCCACCTCCG
The DNA here is from genome assembly GCA_963716735.1 of uncultured Solirubrobacterales bacterium. Taxonomy (GTDB): domain Bacteria; phylum Actinomycetota; class Thermoleophilia; order Solirubrobacterales; family 70-9; genus VRUE01. The sequence goes on along the minus strand of OY970321.1, from coordinate 1,583,926 downwards.
ACACGCGCCGAGCCTGCCAGCTATTTCGTTATGAGTCTACAGAATATAAGTAGCTAGTCACGATGCCCAAAGCTCCACACCTATGCGTACCTATAAAAGTCCTTGGCCCCAGCCTAAAGGCCGAAAAAAACACCAGTAGAACACTCCGGTAATTTTCCCAGCACGCCCAGCACACATAGTGTGTCAGTGAAGTCGGTCGTCTGGGTGGGTGACAGGATAGTGTTGGTTGGATCGGGGCAGCTACCCGAACGCGCCAGCCTCCTGTATGGGCCGGGATATGTAGACGACCTTGGAGTGGACCAGTTCCTCGATTGGTTGCTTTGGAACTGCGTCGAAGCCATGTCCGTAGGCGTCCAGGCATTCCAACCCTGCGGCCTCCAACAGTTCGCGCACCTCGCTCTCCGGGAAGTGGCGCTGCCGGTGGACGTGCGTCTCGACGTCCGCTGCTCCATCCTCCGCCTCGATTTCAAAGCGCGCTTCGCTGATCGAACCGGGTGCGGTGTCGTCCAGACCTTGGCCGCGCCAGAGCAGTCGCCGGCCGCTCCGCTTGACGCACTGCTCTTCGGCGAAGAAAGTGCGGTAGGTCTGCAGGGTGTTGACATCGAACATCAGCAGCCCGCCGGGGGCCAGGTTCGCCCGCATCCCGCTCAGCGCTTTCCCCAATTCCTCTCCGCTCAGCAGGTAGTTGATCGCGTCGTCCAGCGCCCAGACGAGATCGAACTCCCCGAACACCGGTAGCTCCCGCATATCCGCCACCGAGAGCCGGGCTGCGTTGCCTGCCTTGGCTTCGGCGAGCCCCAGCATCGAAGGCGAGATGTCGCAGGCGGTCACCTGCCAACCCCGCTCGAGCATCGGCAGAAAGCTCTTCCCGGTCCCGCAACCGACGTCGAGCAGGCGCCGCCCGCTCAACCCGTGGTCGCGGAGCTTGGGCAGGAAACTACCCAGCCACAGCTCGTAGTCGTGGTGGGCGGTGAAATCGTCGTAGACGGGTGCGATCGCCTCGTAGGCTTGCTCGGCCCCCTGGCTCCCCGGCTGGACTGCTGCTGGATCCACGCCGCCAAAGACCACAAAGTGATCTACAAGGTTTCATTGATCAAATCTGCTAGTCTGCTCGGAATCGTGGAGGTCCGTCGTCTCGATCACCGGGTGCATGGGGGAGCAGACCCGAGTGACTCCTGGGATTGGGACGAGGTGCACCGGATCTGCCTGAGGCACGCTTTTCGCTACGCGAAGAACCGTTCCGAGGCAGAAGACATCGCCCAGGACTCGATGGTGCGCGCTTGGCGCAAACGCTCGACCCTACGCAACGGCGATGCGCGCAAATCATGGCTGAGCACGATCGTCCGCAACGAGGCCCTGCGGGAGTTCGCCCGCAAGCGCCCCGCTCCGACCGATCTGATCGAGGTCATTCACGGCAGCGACGACGAGCGGGTCATGGCCACGGTCGAACGAGCCGACCTACACGCGGCGCTCGGGCGGCTCAACAAGCGCGATCGGCAACTGGTGCGGCTGCGCTACAGCGAGGATCTGACCCAGGAGGCCATTGCCCACCGCCTCGGCATCCCTCTGGGCACGGTCAAGGTCCGGCTGCATCGCGTGCGCGCCAAGCTGCGCCGCGAGATCGGCGCTTTGTAAAGACCCGGGGAGACGGGGCGGTCAGCCGAGGCGCGGGGCCTCAGCTGGCCGCTGCCCGGCGCATCTCGGCGGTTGCGGCACCAGGACCGATGTAGGGGACCAGCATCGCGAAGAGCAGGTCGGGCAGCAGCTCCGGCAGATGCTCGGCCCGCCCGGCCAGCAGCTCGTCGAAGATCAAGCCGGAGACGGCGCCGGCGGCCATCAGCCCGATGTTGCCGGGCAGCTCGCGCTCGCCCGCCAGCTGCTCTCCCTCGGCGAGGAACTCGGTGAACCGGGTGATCGCGTCCCAGTGCCTCTGGCGAGCATCGGAGCCGGCGGCGGCGACCTCGACGATCGCCGTCCGGGCGAGTTCGGGGTTGAGGGCGAACATCTCGACCACCGTCGCCAGCCCGACGCGCATCCGTTCAAGCCACGGCTGCCTTGCGTCGCAGTTGGCGATTACCGCACCCAGGACCCTCTCGACCACCAGGTCGTAGGCGGCGAGGAAGCACTCGTGCTTGTCCTCGAAGTGCTTGTAGAAGGTCGTGCGGGAAACGTCGGCCTCCTCGATCACGTCGGCAACCGAGGTTTCCCGGTATCCCTTGCGGCCAACCACCTGCACCATCGCCTCCAGGATCAGTTGACGCCGCGTTTCGCTGCCTGCCATCGGCCCGCCCACCAGGGTTGAACTATCGGGTATGTGGATCATAGCGGCAACGTGTACGTAGGCGTTTATCGAGTCAGCCTCTCGACCTCCCTTGCTGCCGCATCCGGGCCGATATACGGGACTAGCGTGGCAAAAAGCACGTCCGAAAGCAAACTGGGGAGCTGCTCCGCGCGGCCGGCGACCAGCTCGTCGGAGATCAATCCAGTTACTCCGCCGATCGCCATCCGCGACGTGTTCGCCGGCAGGTTGCGGCCCCCGGAGGCATAGTCGCGGCCCTCGTCGAAGAGGGGCGTCAACCTCTGAATCGCCGCCCGGTAGCGTCGTTGGGCGACGGGCCCGACGTTGCCGATGTCGACCAGCGAGAGCCGCGCCAGGGCCGGCTCTTCGGCGAGCACATCGAGCAGGGCCGCGAGCCCGGCCGCCGCCCGCTCGGGCCAGCTCTGCTCGGACTCATAGGCGGCGATCACCCGTCGCACCAATACCTCGACCGCGTTGTCGTAGGCGGCCAAGAAGCAGGTTTCCTTGTCCTCGTAGAGCTCGTAGAAGGTGGTGCGCGAGACGCCCGCCTCTTTGGTCAGGTCCGCCACGGTCATCGCCCCGTAGCCCTTGGCGGCGACAGTCCGGACCGCTGCCTCGAGCAGGCGCTCGCGTTGCGAGCGGGCAACAACCTCTGGCGGCAGCCGGTGACGTCCGCGCGGAGGGCGCCACCGGTCTCCGACCCCCGCTCGCTCCACTCCGGTCAGCCTCCGGGTGGACTCAGGAGCTTCTCGGCCTGGCGCGACTGGCGCAGCGCCTCCTCTTGGCCGAGGTAGGGAACGGTCGTGATGTAGACGATGTCTGGCAGCAGCTCGCGCAGGCGCTCGGCGTTGCCGGCGAGGATCTGGCCGACTATCAGCGACTCGGCGCCGGAGAGCGCCGCCCGCCCGGCACTCGACGGGATCGCTTCCTCCTCGACCGGATCGTCGCGGCCACGGTCGAGCAGCGACTGCAGCACTTTCTTCCCCGACGCGTAGAGCTCGAATGCCCGATCGCCCGAGGCCGGAGCCTCGACCAGCGCCATGCGGGCGAAGGCGGGGCGGCTCGCCAGCAGGTCGAGGAACTCCGCGGCGGCATCGCGGACCATCGTCGCCCAGGGTTTGTCGGGCGAGTAGACCGAGAGGATCCTTCCCATCGCGTCCGCCAGTGAGACCTCCATCGCGGCGTGGAAGCAGTCCTCTTTGTCCTTGAACAGTTCGTAGAAGGTTGCGCGGGAGACGCCGGCCGGCTCGCAGATGTCGGCGATCGTGGTCGCGCCGTAGCCCTTCGTCGCGCAGCTCTCGGCCATGGCCACGAGGATCCGCTCCCGCTGCGAATGGGCGACCAGCGGCTCAGCCAGGCCCTCGCGACCCGCTGGGAGGTGCTCCTCCTCGATTACGCCGCCGAGGTCCAGGGGGGCGGGCGATACGCCATCATTGGGCGGTGCGGCGGGGGACATGCGGACTCCTCACACAGACAACGGTGTTTCGGTAAACGCGATTGTACACCCCGGGCGAGGCTCTGTGGACGAATCAGTACCGGATTAACAATTCATCTCCGCTTGGGAACGGAGGCGGAATCCGGCCTGTACACACGGGCGGGGGCGCTGATCAAAACTTCGGACCCCCGTACAACGACCTTTGGCGGCGCTGACGCGAACATTTGATCATGGAAAGGACGCTCCGCCAGATAGTCGCTTTCGGTGGGGGCGGGTTCTCGATGGAGTCCGGCAACCCGCTGCTGGACGACTACGTGCTCGGGCTGAGCGGGGCGAAACGGCCGAAGGTCTGTTTCCTGCCGTCGGCCAGCGGCGACGCGGACCACTACATAGTCCGCTTCTACCGCGCCTTCTCCGCCGATCGCTGCGAGGCCAGCCACATTTCGCTTTTCCGTCGCGAGCAGGGCCCCGACGATCTGCGCACACATCTGCTCGAACAGGACCTGATCTACGTCGGTGGCGGCAGCGTCGTCAGCCTGCTCGGCGTCTGGCGGGCGCACGGGATCGACGCGATCCTGCGTGAGGCATGGGAGCGCGGCGTCATCCTCTGCGGCCTATCGGCCGGCTCGCTGTGCTGGTTCTCCGATGCGGTGACGGGGTTCCACGGCGCGCCGTGGCAGATCGAGGGGCTCGGGCTGCTTCCGTTCAGCAACTGCGTCCACTACGAGCGGGACTCCAGCCGTCGCAACGCCTACTACGACTTTCTCCGCGCCGGCATGCGCTCCGGTTACGCCGCCGAAGATGGCGCCGCGCTGCACTTCGTCGACACCGAGCTGCACCGTGTCGTCGCCTCGCGCCCCGAGGCGCGGGGCTATCGGCTCGACACGGTCGGCGAGCGCGTCGTGGAGATGAGGATCGCCACCGCCTATCTGGGTGACATGGGCGCCCCGCCGCTCGCCCCCCTCCCCGAGGCGATGTCGACCGCTGTGGCTGCATGATCAGCCGCGTTCTCGCCCTCGGCGGCCACGACTTCACTTCGCGCCCCCCCGACCGCGCCGTCTGTGAGCTGATGCTGCGGCTGGCGACCACCCGGGCGGCCGGCAGGCCGCGGATCTGCATCCTGCCGACCGCCAGCGGCGACACCTCCGAGCTGATCGGCCGCTTCTACTCGGCCTTCGGCGAGCGCCCCTGCGACGTCTCCGACCTCTCCCTGTTCAGGCTCGGTAGCCGCCCGATGGAACTGCGCGACCACATCCTTGAACAGGACCTGATCTACGTCGGCGGCGGCAGCCTGCTCAACCTGCTCGCGGTTTGGGAAGCACACGAGCTGAGCGCGATCCTCAGCCTCGCCTGGCGGCAGGGGGTTGTCCTCGCCGGCCAGAGCGCTGGGGCGATGTGCTGGTTCGAAGCCGGCATCACCAAGTCCTCTGGCAAGCCTCTCCCCGGTGCCGGCCTCGGCTTGCTGCCGGGCAGCCTCTGCGTCCATTACGACAACGAACCCGACCGTCGCGCCGCCTACCTCGGGGCCGTCGCCGAAGGAATGCCGGGCGGCTACGGCCTCGACGACTACGCCGGCCTGATCTGGGAGGGCGCCGGCCCTCCCTCGGCCGTCACCGCCCACCGCGGCGCCCGCGCCTACCGCGTCACCATGAACGGCACCGGCGCAGTCGAGTCCCCGCTCCCCGCCCGCTTCCTCCCCGCCCCAGCTCCCGCAGCGCTACGAGAGGACATCGCCGAGTTCCGGAGGATCACCGCTATGCGCAAAAAGGCGGGTTGGCTGGGCTAGAGACGGAGCAGGGGGCACCCAGCCGCGAGCGGCGTCCTCTTTTTCGCCCACCGCTTGGCGAGAGACGCGTTGACAGCGGGCGAAAAACCCAGCCGCGGCTGGGTGCCCCCTGCTCCGTCTCTCTTACCCGCCAGAACCGGCGGCCGGGGGCTTGGTCGCGTCGCCGCCGCCTTCGCCCGGGCTCTCCCGCGCGATGTAGTCCTCGGCCAACAGCAGGTTGTCCTTCGAGCGCTCGACCACGTTGAGCAGGTCACTCATCAGCGCAACCTCCTCGACCTGCTCCTTGACGAACCACTGCATGAACTGCTCGGCCCGGTAGTCCTTGACTTCCCGTGCCAGCTCGAACAGGGCGAAGATCTCCTCGCCGACTCGCTTCTCCTGCTCGAGCGCCTTCTTCACCGGCGTCGTCCCGTCCGAGTAGCTCGTCTCCTGCGACTTGATGTCGGGGATGTGGACCTCCTCGCCGACGTCGAGCAGGTATTGGACCATCATCATCGCGTGCTCGCGCTCCTCCAGCGCCTGGCGGTAGAAGAAGTGGGCGAGGCGGGGAAGCGTTTCGGCGTCGTAGTAGACCGCCATCCCGACGTACTGCTGGGAAGCGGCGAACTCGTTGGCGATCTGCTCGTTGAGGGCTGCTGGAAAGCTCTTCTCGGCCATGGTTCTCCTTGCTCGGCGGGACGGTGAGTGCAACGTAGCCGAAAGCGCGAATTCGGCTGGCCGAAGCTGCTATTCGGCCCACCGAAAGCCGGTTGGCGTCAGCTGCGGCAGCAGCGGGCTAGTCGGCAGCTCAAGTGGGGGGTCGGCTTCGTTGTAGCCACGCGGCGCGGTGTCGTTTGGCGTGTCGGGATGGAAGATGGAGGCGAGGACCTGGATCTGGCCACGGCCGGGCCCGAGCTCCCACTGGCCGCCGCCGTAGGCGCCGATCCCCCGCTCCGCGCAGTAGTCGTAGGTCTCGCAGAGGTCGCGTAGCCCGCCGATGCGCGAGGGCTTGACGTTGACCATACGCGGCGGCCAGGGCAGCGCCTCGATGTCGGCGATCGAGTGGATCGGCGCGTCCCAGGTGAGGCGGTCCCGGACCGGTTCCAGCAGCGCCCGCGTCTCCTCGCTGACGTCCGGGTCCTCGAGCCAGGCATCGGGGAAGGCCTCGATCAGCTTCGCGTACAGCTCGGGGTCGGTTTCCACGTCTACCGGGGTGCCTTTGTAGAAGCTCTTCAGGTCGAGCGAGTCGACCGCACCGGTCTCGGCCAGCGCCTCGATCAGCTCTCCGGTCCAGTCGTTGCGTGGGTCGAGCTTGAAGCGCAGCGTCGGGTAGGCGTCGAGCTTGCGCTGCAGGGTCTCGATCGTCGAGGGTTTCTCTCCATCCGGTGAGAGTCCCATCGAACAGACGAACTCGACAGGCTGCGCCTCTCGCTTCAGCGCCGCCTCGATACCGATGCCCGCCTGGCGCAGGGCCAGGTCGAGCGCCGCCGACTCGAAGGCCCAGCGGCGATAGCGGCGCGAGACGTCGCGCTGCGGCTCGGCCGGGAAAGTGTCAACCCCGCCCATGAACTCGCAGAACTCGCCCAGTGTCGCGTAGCCGGTCAGGTCGAGGACAGCGCCGGCGTCCTGCAGAGCGACGTGGTCGAGAGCGTCGTAGGTGACGTCCTCGCCGAGCCCGTCCTCGCCGCCTCCCCATAGGTGGATCACGGTTGAGAGGCGTTCGAAGCCGGGGATCGTGTGCTCGAGCCCCTGCAGCTCATAGCCCTCGATCTCCAGGGGTAGCTCGGCGAGCAGGTCGAAGGTGGGCACGGACCGCAGTCTACGAACAAGGACGAGGGTGCCTCTCGTCCCGACTCGCGGGCTTCGCCCGCTCTGAGTATCCGCCGGTTCGAGAGGCACCCTCGTCCTTCTTCACAAGCGCGTGCCAGACTCGCCATTCCATGAAGCACACTCGCCATGGCTACTGGTTGGAGGAGGCAGGAGACGTCACCCCAGTGCCGGAGCTTGTTGGAGATGTGAGTGCCGACGTCGTCGTCGTCGGTGGCGGATATACGGGGATGTGGGCTGCTTGGCAGGTCAAGCAGCTCGAGCCGGAGGCGCGGGTGGTGTTGCTCGAGAGCGAGGTCTGCGGGCACGGGCCGAGTGGGCGGAACGGGGGGTTCTGCAACGTCCTGTGGTTCTCGCTGCCCAACATGCGGGAGCGGTGGGGGGACGCCGGGGCGCTGGCCGTTGGGCGGGCGGCGCGGGAGGCGATTGGCGGGATCGAGTCGTTCTGCCGCGAGCAGGAGGTCGACGCCTGGTTTCGCCGCGGCGGTTACCTGCAGGTCTCCACGGCACCGGCCCATGACGGGGCCTGGGACGAGGCCGCGGACGCCTGTCGCGAGCTGGGGGAGGGCACTGCCGCGCGGCCGCTTTCTCCTCCGGAGGTCGCGGAGCATTGCGTTTCGCCTGCCTTCCGCGGCGGCGCCTTCTACCCCGACTCGGCGACGGTGCAGCCGGCGCGATTGGCGCTCGGCCTGCGCGAACGCCTGCTCGCGGCCGGCGTGGAGATCCACGAGCACTCCCCCGTGCGCCGTCTCGCTGCCGATTGCAGCTTTGTCCCCCCTTTAGGGGGCAAAAGCCTTCAATATCGGGCCGGGGGTGGGGCCATCGCTGAGACTGATGGCGGGACGGTGCGGGCGGGCGCGGCAATCGTCGCGATCGGCGGCGGCGCCAAGGCGCCGGGCGCGCCGCTGCGCGACTCGCTCACCGTCACCTCTTCGCACATCGTCCTCACCGAGCCGGTCCCAGATCTGCTCGAGGAGATCGGTTGGACCGGGGGGGAGTGCATTACCGACAGCCGCGCCCTGATCGACTACTTCCGCACGACGCCGGACGGGCGCATCGCCTTTGGCTGGGGCGGGGGGCGGATTGAGATGGGGGCGCGCCTGGGGGGAAGGGCGGAGCTCGACACCGGGGTCGTCGCCACCGCGGCGGCGCGGCTGCGTGAGTACTTCCCTGGCCTTGCCGGCCGCCGCATCACCCACGCCTGGGGCGGTCCAGTGGACGTTTCCCCGACCCACCTCCCCCTGGTCGTGCCGTTGCCGGGCGGCCGGGCCTATGCCGCCGCGGGCTACACCGGCAACGGCGTCGGCCCGTCCCACCTGGTCGGCCGCACCCTGGCCTCCCTCGCGCTGGACCGCCGCGACGACTTCTCCCGCCTCCCCTTCGTCGATCCCTCCCCCAGGCGAGTCCCCCCGGAACCCTTCCACTGGCTGGGCGGCGAGATCATCCGCCGAGCGTTAGTGAGCAAAGAGAGCGCCGAGCTGGCGGGGCGCTCACCAAGCTTCATCAGCCAGAGGATCTCCAAGCTCCCCGAGCTGGTCGGCTTCCACATCGGCCGATAGATGGACGTGGCGGCACGTCTACCAGCGGGAGGTGACGACCTTCTTCCGCGTATAGAAGTCGACGGCGTCCGTGCCGTTGGCGTGCAGGTCGCCGGCTATTGAGTCCTTCCAGCCCGCAAACGGAAACCACGCGACCGGTGCCGGGATGCCCACATTGACGCCGAGCATGCCCGCTTCGGCGCCGTAGCGATAGCGGCGAGCTGCGTTGCCCGATCGCGTGAAGATCGCACCTGAATTGCCGTAGCGCGAGCCGTTCAGGAAGTCGAGAGCTTGATCCAGATCGTCGACCTCGACCACGGTGAGCAGGGGCCCGAAGATCTCGTCGCGGGCAAGTTCGCACTCAGGGTCGTCGACCGCGGCGATCGTTGGGGCGAGCAGCGTGCCGCCAGGGCCGGTCTCGCCGCGACCGTCGAGGAGCAGATCGGCGCCGTTGCCCTCGGCGCGACCGATTACCTCGGCGACCTTGTCGCGGGCAGCTGCCGAGACCATCGGGCAGACGTCCGTTGCCGGGTCGTCGCCTCCCCCGATCTTCAATGCCGAAGCTGCTGCGACCAGCTCCTCGCGCACCTTCCGGCGCTGAGCCTTGTCCCCGACCAAGACGCATACCGACCCAGCCAGGCAGCGCTGGCCCGCCGCCCCGAAGGCAGAGCCCATGATCGCGGGCACCGCCCGGTCCAGGTCGGCGTCGGGCATGATCACCAGCGAGTTCTTGGCGCCGCCCAGCGCCTGCACGCGCTTGCCGGTCGCCACCGCCCCTTCGGCGACGATCCGCGCCGTCTCCGCGCGGCCGACGAAGGAGACCGCGTCGATGCCAGGCTCGGCGAGGATCGCGCTGACCGCCTCGCGGCCGCCGTTGACGAGGTTGACGATCCCGGGTGGGATCTCCTCGATCGCGTCGGCGATCTCCATGATCAGCGCCGCCGGGCGTGGGTCCTGCTCGGACGGCTTGAGCAGGAACGCGTTGCCGCATGCGATCGCGTAGGGCAGGAACCAGAGCGGAATCATCGCCGGGAAGTTGAACGGGGTGATCGCGGCGACGACGCCCACCGGCTGGCGCACGAGCTCGACGTCGACGCCCGCCGCGACGCTCTCCAGCGTCTCGCCCTTGAGCAGGTGGGGAATCGCCGCGGCGGACTCGACCGACTCGATCCCGCGCCCGACCTCGCCGTCGGCGTCGGCCAGGGTCTTGCCCATGTCGGCGGTCACCAGCGCCACCAGCTCCTCGCGGCGCCGTTCCAGCCCCTCGCGCAGCGCCAGCACCACCCGCGCTCGCCGCTGCGGCGACACCTCGCGCCAGCCGGGCTGCGCTGCTCGCGCCGCCTCGACCGCCTCGCGAACCTGGCGTGCGCCGGAGAGCGGCACCAGCGCCTCGATCTCGCCCGTGGCCGGATCGACGTCGTCGAGCGTGGCCACATCGTCGACCGCCCGCCACATCCCGCCGACGTAGTTGGCGAGCCGCACGGTCATGCCGGGACCGCCCTCCGTGAGGCCGACGGCTCCGGCCGCACCGCTGCCATCCGCTCGGCGCGGCGCTGCTGCCAGAGGACGAGGCAGACGGCGAGCGCGATCAGGGCGAAGAGCATCGTCGCGAGGACGTTCACCTGCACCGGGATGCCCCGCAGGGCGACGCCGAAGACGTAGAGCGGAAAGGTCACCGTCGTGCCCGAGTTGAAGTTGGAGATGACGAAGTCGTCGATCGAAAGGGCGAAGGCGAGCAGCGCCGCGGCGAGGATCCCCGGTGCGAGTAGGGGCAGGGTGACGGTGCGGAAGGTGGCAAGCGGGGTTGCGCCGAGGTCGGCGGCCGCCTCCTCGAGATGGCGGTCGAAGCCGATCAGGCGTGAGCGCACGACGACCACGACGAAGCTGATCGAGAACATCACGTGGGCGATCAGCAGAGTGGTGAAGCCGAGCACGAACGAGTAGTAGATGAACATCGAGAGCAGCGAGGCGCCGATCACCACCTCGGGCGTCGCCATCGGGATCACGATCAGCAGGTTCGCGGCCCGCCGCCCATGGAACCTGTGTCGCACCAGAGCGATCGCCATCAACGTGCCGATCGCGGTCGAGATCGCCGTCGCCAGCGCCGCCAGGCGCAGGCTGGTGAACAGCGCTTCGTTCAGCTCCGGCAGCGAGAAGGCAGAGGTCCAGTACTTGGTGGTGAAGCCGTGATCGAGGCCGAAGGTGAGTTTGCCTTTCGGCGTGTCGCCGAAGGAGAAGATCGCGATGACGATGATCGGGATCAGCATGTAGGCGACCGCGAGGCAGGCGTAGATAGGCAGCGCATTGCGCCGTAGCCACGTCCAGGCTCGCCCGAGCACCGCCGTCACACCCTCGCCTCCTCGTCGTCCTCGCCCATGAAGGCGCCGGTGCCGGCGAAGCGGATGTAGATGACGACGATCGCCAGGATCAGCGCCATCATCAGGAAGGAGAGCGCCGCTGCCTCGGGGTAGTCGCGCTGGTTCAGGTAGAGCGACTGGATGACGTTGCCGATCATCGCCTGCTGGGTCCCGCCGAGGATCTGGGCGTTGATGTAGTCGCCGAAGGCGGGGATGAAGGTGAGCAGGACGCCGGCGACGATCCCCGGCATGGTCAGCGGCAGGGTCACCCTCAGGAAGGCCTGCCGCGAGGACGAGTAGAGGTCCTTCGCCGCCTCGACCAGGCGCAGGTCGAGCCGCTCGAGGTTGGCATAGAGCGGCAGGATCATGAAGGGGAGGAAGTTGTAGGTGAGGCCGGCGATCACCGACCCCGAGGTGGCCAGTACGCGGCCGTCGGGAGGGACCAGCGTCAGCGTCTGCAGGACGCTGACCACTGGGCTCGAGTCGCTGAGGATCGTCTTCCAGGCGATCGTGCGAATCAGGTAGGTGGTGAAGAAAGGCGCGATCACGGCGAACAGCAGCAGCAGTTTGAAGCGGCCGGCGCGGAAGGCGATCGCGTAGGCCAGTGGGTAGGCGATCAGGAGCGCCAGCAACGTTGCCGTCCCCGCGTAGAAAAAGGAGCGCACGATCTGCTCGGTGTGGCCGGAGAGGGACTCGGGGAAGTTCGACCACGCCCAGTCGAAGGTGAAACCGGTGGTCAGCGTGCCCGAGCGCAGCGCCAGTTCGCCCATGAAGTACATCGGCACGACGAAGAAGAGGAGGAGCCAGAGCAGCCCCGGTCCCAGGAGCCAATAGGGGACCAGGCGCTGCCGCAGGCTCATCGCTGTCCCACCCTCACCCGGTGATCACCGCCTGCCAGGCTTCGTTGACCGGTTCCAGGTCCGGCGGGGAGTCCTGGTCGGTGCACCTGCGGGTGAATTTCGGGCTGGGGAAGACCAGCGGGTCCGTCGCCAGTTCCGGTTTGACCAGATCCTTCACCCCTTCCACCGGCGGGATATAGGTGATGTATTCGGCCAAGGGCGCATTCACCTCTGGTTCGTAGATGAAGTTCATCCAGCCGTACGCAGCGCCCGTGTTCGGCGCTCCGACCGGGATCACCATGTTGTCCGACCAAAGCGAGCAGCCCTCTGCCGGCATCCGCCATTCGGCGTTGTCGTTTTCGACGAGCGAGGCATCGCCGGACCAGCCGATCGCGGCGACGATGTTGCCCGCGGTCAGGTCCTCGGTGTAGTCGTTGCCGGTGAAGCGGCGGATCTGGCCGGAGTCGGCTGCCCCCTTGATTCGCTCGATCGCGCCCAGCCAGTCCTGGTTGGTCGCCTCGACCGGGTCGATCCCTTCGGCCAGCATCACCAGCGGCACCGTTTCCCGCAATTCGGCAAGCATCGTCACCTTGCCCTTGTATTTCGGGTCGAAGAGGTCGTTTACCGAGCGGATGTCCGGTGCCTTGGCGGTGTCGACCCAAATTCCACCCATGCCGCTCACCCAGGGAATCGAGAACTTGCGCCCCGCGTCGAACGCGGGGTTCTCGAGTTGCGGCCGGATGTTTTCGAACACGGTCGGCAGCTCGGCGTGGTCGATCCGCTGCAGGTAGCCGAGGTCGTACATCTGTTTCGCCATCCAGTCGGTGACGACGAAGATGCTGCGGCCACCCGATTCGCCCTGCTCCAGCAGCGGCTGCATCTTGCCGAAGAAGCCTTCGTTTTCGTTGACGTCTTCGATGTAGTCGACGCTCACCCCGGTAGCCTTTTCGAACTTGGCGATGGTGTTGTCCGGACCGGGGTCCATGTAGCCGGGCCAGTTGGAGATCGTCAGCTTGCCGCTGACCGGTCCGCCCTTCGCCGTAGTCACTTCGCCATTGCCTCCGCCGCCGACCGTGTCGCCACCGCAGGCGGCGAGGCCCAGTGCCAGGGCGATCACGGCGAGCGCCGCGATCGCCCTCAGCTCAAGCGTGTGCATATGCCTCACCTCTCTGTCTTCTCGAGCTCTCGCGCACCAAGTGCATGTGCGCCGGTTCCCAGCTCAGTGCCACCCGCGCGCCGCCACCCGGCAGTCGCTGCCGTTCGGCCTCGCTGGCGTTCGGGACGAGGACGGTCATCCGCACGTCGCCTCCGAGGTCGACGACGATCTGCGTCGCGGTCCCCAGATAGATCGAGCTCTCGACCATCCCCTCTACCCGTGGCAGCCCGTTCGAGGTCGGTGCGCCGCTGGCGCCCAGCGACTCGATCTGCAGCTTCTCCGGCCGCACCACGGCGTGGCAGTGCTCACTCGGTGCCAACCCGTGGGTCGACACACGCAGCACTGGCCCGTGGTCGAGGCGGACCTCGTCAGGCCCGGAGATCGATGCCGGCATCAGATTGGAGACGCCGATGAAGCCGGCGACGAAGGTCGTCGCCGGGCGCTCGTAGACGTCTTCGGGGTCGCCGACCTGCTCGACCCGGCCGCGGTCCATCACCGCGATCCGGTCGCTCATCGTCAGCGCCTCCTCCTGGTCGTGGGTGACGTAGACGAAGGTGATCCCGACCTCGCGCTGGATCCGCTTCAGCTCGATCTGCAGGCCCTTGCGCAGTTTCAGGTCGAGCGCGCCAAGCGGCTCGTCAAGCAGCAGCACCTTGGGCAGGTTTACCAGCGCTCGCGCCAGCGCGACCCGCTGCTGCTGGCCACCCGAGAGCTGGGCCGGGCGCCGCCGCGCCTCGGCGCTGAGGCCGACACGCTCCAGCTCGGCCGCCACCCGCCGCCCGATCTCACCCCGCGGCACCCGCTTGCGGCGCAGCCCGAAGGCGACGTTGTCCTCGACGCTCAGGTGGGGGAAGAGGGCGTAGCTCTGGAAGACCGTATTGGTCGGGCGCCGGTGCGGGGGGAGGGAGGCAACGTCGGCGCCCTCGATCCGGATCCGACCCGCGCTGGGCCGCTCGAAGCCGGCGATCATCCGCAGCGTCGTCGTCTTTCCGCAGCCGCTCGGTCCCAGCAGGGTGAAGAACTCACCGCCGGTCAGGTCCAAGCTGAGGTCGTCGACCGCAAGCAGATCGCCGAAGCGCTTACTGACCTCTCTCAACTCAACGCTTGGTGAACTGCTCTCCATCTCACTCCTTTGCGGTCAATTCCAGCGCCGGAGCCTCCCATCAGAAGGTAGCGCTACCCGTTCGCCGGCTTTTCAGGCCTGTGCGTTGGCACTCTCATTCGGACTCCGCCAGAGCGGGTTCCGCCGGGACCTCGGCCGAGCTCTCCTCGAGCAGCCCCGGCCGCGCGACTTCGCGACGGCGCCCGAAGAACGGTTCGCGCTGGTGGCGGCGCCAGGCGAAGAGGAGGATCACGCCGAGCACGAGGAAGCCGACTCCGATCACGGCCGGCGGAGCGACCCCGAACCAGGAGGCGCCGGTGTAGGAGTTGGCCGGGTCCGAGTAATCGATCAGCGCTTTGACGAAGAGGTAGCCGAGCAGTACCGACCCGATCACCGGCGCGACGCCGACGAAGAGGAAGTTCTTCACCGACTTGCGCAGCTCGCGGCGGTAGTAGACGGCGCAGGCGATCCCGGTGAAGGCGTAGTAGAAGGCGATCATCAGCGCCAGCGCCGAGAGCGAGTCGAAGAGGAAGTTTTCACTGATCAGCTTCGAGGGCAGGTACCAGACGACGGCGAGGACGCCGATCGCCACGGTGGAGACGACCGGGGTGAAGTAGCGGGTGCTGACCTCGCCGAGCGCCGCCGGCATCGCCTCGGCCCGCGCCATCGAGAGTGAGGTGCGGGCGGCGGGGAGGATGGTGGTCTGGGTCGAGGCAAGGGCGGAGACGACGATCGCCAGGAGGACGAGGCTGCCGAGCGGGTCGCCGAGCGCGGCATCGGCATAGCTCGGCAGGATTTCCTCGTTGTCTTCGAACTGCGCTGCCCCGCCGATGCCCTGCCAGGCGACCAGCGCCGTCGCCACCCCGAGGTAGGTGACGAGCAGGATCACGGTGGAGACGAGGCCGGCCAGCCCGGGCGCGGTGACCGAGTGCTCGGTCTCCTCGTTGAGGTTGACCGCGCTCTCCCAGCCCCAGTAGATGAAGACTCCCAGCAGCAGCGCCCCGGTCAGCGCCCCGCCGCTCTCGATCGCGAACGGGTTGAACCAGGAGAGCGAGGGGTCGACGGCCGTCTGCGGTGCGTCGCCGGCGAGCACCTTGTAGAGGACGACCGCGACGACCAGCAGCAGCGGCCCGATCTGCAGCACCATCAGCGCCTTCTGCAGGTGGGCGGAGAGCTCGGTGCCGAGCACGCATACCGTCGTCATCAGCGCGATCAGGGCCAGTGCCAGCAGGGTGACGGCGGCGGTGCTTTCTTCGAGCCCCTCGGCGCCGATCAGGTTGAAGAAGGAGTAGGCCGCGACGTCGGCGAGCGAGCCGACGACGAGGATGCCGGTGACGCAGATCGCCCAGCCGGTGATCCAGCCACTCTGCGGCCCGATCGCCCGCGTCACCCAGGAGAAGCTGGTGCCGCAGTCTTGGTCGGCGCGGTTCATGTAGTAGAAGGCCGCGGCGATGAAGAACATCGGCACGAAGGAGACCAGCAGCGCCGCCGGCGCCTGGAAGCCGACGATGACGACGATCGAGCCGATCACCGCCGCCAGCGAGTAGGCCGGCGCGGTCGAGGCAAGTGCGATCGTCAGCCCGTCGCTGAAGCCGATCGCGTCTTTCTTCAGGCCCTTGCCCCCGCTGGTCGGCGTGCTGGCCATGGCAGGACGGTACGGCGTACGATCGTCTTTGCACAAGTGGCGAATGTCCCAATCTTCAGGCATAGCGTTGTACGTCTTGTACAGGCGTTCTCGAATTACTTGACCCAACGAACACTTGAATGAGAGCGTTGAGCGAGCTACGTTTATCCAGAACGTCGTAGGACGAAAGGAGAGTCGCATGGCCATCGCGTCGCAAACGACCGGGGCAGTGGACACCAGCCTTCAGGAGCTGGCGATGCGACATCTCTGGATGCACTTCTCGCGGATGGGCTCCTATGGCCCGGATCACGAGATCCCGATCATCACCCGCGGCGAGGGCTGCTACGTCTATGACGAGCACGACAACCGCTACCTCGACGGCCTCTCCGCCCTTTTCTGCGTAAACGCCGGCCACGGTCGCGCCGAGCTCGGCGAGGCGGCGGCGCGACAGGTCGAAGAGCTCGACTTCTACACGCTGTGGAGCTATGCGCATCCGCGCGCGATCGAGCTGGCGGCGCGGATCGCCTCGCTCGCTCCCGGCGACCTCAACCGCGTCTTCTTCACCTCCGGCGGCTCGGAGGCGGTCGAGTCGACGCTGAAGCTGGCCCGCAATTACCACCGCATCCACGGCAAAGGCCAGAAGCACAAGGTGATCGCCCGTGAGATCGCCTACCACGGCACCTCACTCGGCGCCCTCTCGGCTACCGGCATCACCGAGCTGCGCTCGCAGTTCGAGCCGCTCACCCCGGGCGGTTGCCATGTGCCCAACACCAATACCTATCGCTGGCCCGAGGATCGCCACCCGCTCTGGGCCGCAAACGCGATCGAGGAGCGGATCGTCTTCGAGGGCCCCGAGACGGTCGCGGCGGTGATCCTCGAGCCGGTTCAGAACGCCGGCGGCTGCTTCGTCCCGCCGGACGGCTACTTCGAGCGGGTGCGTGAGATCTGCGACCGCTACGACGTGCTGATGGTCTCCGACGAGGTGATCTGCGCCTGGGGTCGCCTGGGCCACTGGTTCGGCTGCGAACGTTTCGGCTACGTCCCCGACGTCATCACCGTCGCCAAGGGCTTGACCTCCGCCTACGCGCCGATGGGCGGGGTGATCGTCTCCGATCGGGTCGCCGACGCCTTCATGCACGACACCGCCTCCTTCGCGCACGGCTTCACCTTCGCCGGGCACCCCGTCGCCGCGGCGGTGGCGATGGCCAATCTCGACGTCTTCGAACGCGAGAACCTCTGCGCCCATGTGCTCGCCAAGGAGGGTGAGTTCCGCCAGATCCTGGAGAGCCTGCACGACCTGCCGATCGTCGGCGATGTGCGCGGCGCCGGCTTCTTCCAGGCGATCGAGCTGGTCAAGGACAAGGAGACGAAGGAGAGCTTCGACGACGACGAGGCGGAGGAGCTGCTGCGCGGCTATCTCTCCGGCGAGCTCTACAAGCGCGGCCTTATCTGCCGCGCCGACGATCGCGGCGACCCGGTGATCCAGCTGGCGCCGCCGCTGATCGCCGACACGGAGCAGTTCGAAGAGATCCACGACGTGCTGCGCGGTGTGCTCACGGACGCCTGGGAGCGGGTCCACAGCCGGCCTGGCTCGGCGGGCTGGACTCCTAGGCGCGGCTGATAGGCACGCCGATGCTCACCGTGCAGACCCTGCTGGACGAGGTCGGCCTCGACCTCGCCGCGGGCGCGGACGAGGCCGAGACGCCGCTGCGCTGGATTCACATCTCCGAGCTCGAGGACCCGACCCCTTGGCTCTCCGGTGGCGAGCTGATGCTGACCACCGGCATTCCGCTCGACAGCGCCGCCAAGCAGCGTGCCTACATCCGCCTGCTCGCCGAGCACAACCTCGCCGGGCTCGGCTTTGGCACCGGCTTCAACCACAAGAAACTGCCCAAAGCACTGATCGAGGAGGCGAAGAAACGCGACTTCCCGCTCTTCGAGGTTCCCTACTCGACCCCGTTCATCGCGATCACCGAGAAGGCCTTCGCCAAGCTCGTCAACGAGCAGTACGAGGTGCTGCAGCGGGGCATCGCCGTGCAGCGCCGACTCGAGCGGTTGGTCCTCGAAGAGCGCGGTCTGGAGGAGATCGTGGCGACGATCGCCTCCGCCGTCGGCGGCACCGTGGCGATCCTCGACAACCGCGGCGAGCGCATCGCCGGCCGCAGCTTCCGCCGCGAGCTCTCCGCCGAGGCGGTCAACGCGATCCGCGACGAAGCGCTTACCCACACCGTCGACGGGCATCCCTTCGTCCCCACCCATCCCTCTGTGGCGGGTCGCGCTCTAGCCCACCCGGTGATCTCCCCGGGTGGGGGCCCGCCGCAGGCCTGGGTGGTGATGGTCCGCGACTCGGGCGGGCTGGGCGACTTCGAGCGTTTGATCCTGCAGCAGGCGGTCGCCGTCGTCGCGCTCGAGCTGATGCGTCGCCGCGTCGCCCGTGAGACCGAGCGCCGGCTTGCAGGGGACGTGCTGGCCGGCGCGCTCGGGGGTCGACTGGATCCCTCCGAGCTGCGCCGCCGGCTCGAGCCCTTCGGCATCGGCGACGAGGCCGCCGTCCTCGTCTTCGACCTCGACGATCCGGCCGCCGCCGAGCCGGCGCTGGAGCGGGCGCTGGCCGCCGACGCCTGCCCGGCCGTCGTTGCTCCCCACACCAGTGGCAGCCGCGAGCTGCTCTGCGCCGTCGTCGATGCCGCCGACCGCGATCCGGTCGACCTCGCCTCCGAAGCGCGGCGGGCGCTGATCAAAGAGCGCGGCACCGTGCGCGCCGCGGCCAGCCGCCCGGCGCCGCCGGAGGAGCTGCGCCACTCCTTCCACGAGGCGCGCTGTGCGCTCGAGGCGACGGCGTTCTCGGAGAACGGCAGCGGGCCGGAGGTCGCCTCCTGGCGCGATCTCGGCGCCTTCACCCTGCTCCTCTCGATCCAGGACGACGACGCCCTGGCGCTCTACTGCGACAGCGTCCTCGGCCCGATCGAGTCGGGCGACGAGGAGTACGGCGGTGAGCTGCTGCGCTCGCTGGAGGCCTTCATCGAGCAGAACGGCCAGTGGGAGCGGGCCGCGCGCGAGGTCTACTGCCACCGTCACACCCTGCGCTACCGGATGCGCAAGGTCGAAGAGCTGACCGGGCGCGACCTCTCGCGCGCCCACGACCGGATCGAGTTCTGGCTGGCGCTGCGCGCCAGGGAGCTGGTGGGGACGTGATCGTCGGGGTCCCCAGGGAGATCAAGCCCGACGAGTACCGCGTCGCGATCACCCCAGCCGGGGTGCGCGAGATGGCCGAGCATGGCCACCGTGTCCTGATCGAGGCCGGGGCAGGCGAGGGCAGCGCGATCGCCGACGCCGAATTCGAATCGCAGGGCGCGAGCATCGTCGCCGATGCGAGCACCGTGTTCGGCGAGGCGGAGATGGTCCTGAAGGTGAAGGAGCCGCAACCGGCCGAGATCGAGATGCTGCGGCGGGGCCAGCTGCTGTTCACGTACCTGCACCTTGCGCCCGACCCCGATCAGACCCGCGGCCTCTGCGGCTCCGGCGCCACCTGCATCGCCTATGAGACCGTGGAGGACGCGCACGGGCGGCTGCCGCTGCTCGCGCCGATGAGTGAGATCGCCGGCAAGATCGCGACCCAGGCCGGCGCCTTCATGCTGGAGAGGCCGCTCGGCGGCAGGGGCATCCTGCTCGGCGGCGTGCCCGGCGTGGCGGCGGCGAACGTGATCGTGATCGGCGGCGGCGTGGTCGGCATGAACGCTGCCTTCGTCGCGATCGGGATGGGCGCCGACGTCTTCGTCTTCGACAAGTCGATCGACCGCCTGCGCGACCTCGACGTCGCCTTCGCCGGTGCCTGCTCGACCGTCTACGCGACCACCCTCGCGGTCGAAGAGATGCTGCCGCGCGCCGACCTCGTGATCGGGGCCGTCCTCGTCCATGGCGCACGTGCCCCTTATGTAGTGCGGCGCGGGCAGCTGGGGCTGATGAAACCCGGCGCGGTGCTGGTCGACGTCGCGATCGACCAGGGTGGTTGCTTCGAGACCTCACGGCCCACGACCCACCGTGACCCGACCTTCGAGGTCGACGGGATCATTCACTACTGCGTCGCCAACATGCCCGGCGCGGTCCCGATCACCTCCACTCAGGCTCTCACCAATGCCACCCTGCCTTACGCGATCGCGCTCGCCGATCGCGGTGTCGAGGGGGCGATCCAGCGCGACCCCGGCCTGCGGCCGGGGGTCAACGTCGCGGCCGGGCAGGTCACCCACCCGGCGGTAGCCGAAGCGGTTGGGATGAGCTGCGTGCCGGTCGAGAAAGCACTTGAAATCGAGGACAGAGCGGAGGTGACCTGATGGCTGCGGCGACGAAGACGAAGCTGAGGAACTTCATCGGCGGCAAGGCGGTGGAGCCGGCCGAGGGCGGGATGGAGGACGTGGTCAACCCGGCGACCGGCGAGGCGATCGCCGCGGCGCCGCTCTCGACCAAGGCCGACGTCGACGCCGCGGTCGCCGCCGCCAAGGGCGCCTTCGAGGGCTGGGCGGCGACGCCGCCCGGGGAACGGGCGCGGGCGCTCTTGCGGATCGCCGACATGATCGAGGAGCGCGGTGAGGAGATCGCCGACCTGGAGGCGGCCGACGCGGGCAAGCCCCGCGGCGCCGTGCTCGAGGACGAGGTGCCGGTTATGGCCGACAACCTGCGCTTCTTTGCCGGCGCCGCCCGCTGCATGGAGGGCCGCGCCGCCGGCGAGTACATGGAGGGCCACACCTCCTTCATCCGCCGTGAGCCGGTTGGCGTCGTCGGCCAGATCACGCCCTGGAACTACCCGCTGATGATGGCGATCTGGAAGATCGGCCCGGCGCTCGCCGCCGGCAACACGGTCGTGCTCAAGCCCGCCGAGACCACGCCGCTAACGACGCTGCTCTTCGCCGAGTGGTGCGCCGACCTGTTGCCGCCCGGCGTCCTCAACGCGATCGGCGGCCACGGTGAGCCGACCGGGGTCGAGCTCGTCACCCACCCCGACGTCGAGATGGTCAGCCTGACCGGCTCGCCGCCGACCGGCAAGTGGATCGCCAAGGCCGCCGCCGACACGCTCAAGCGCGTTCACCTCGAGCTCGGTGGCAAGGCCCCGGTGATCGTCTTCGACGACGTCGACATGGGGACCGCGCTGGAGACGATCGCCGGCACCGGCTACTACAACGCCGGCCAGGACTGCACCGCGGCGACCCGGGTGCTCGCCGCGAAAGGCGTTTACGACGACGTGGTCAACGGCCTCGTCGGTGAAGCGAAGGGTCTGGTGCTGGGCGACACGCTCAGTGCCGACACCACCCTCGGCCCGCTCAACTCCCAGCGACAGCGCGAGCGGGTCGAGGGCTTCCTCGATCGCAAGCCCGGCAACGCCGAGGTGGTGACCGGCGGCAGCCAGCCAGACCTTCCCGGCTACTTCCTCGAGCCCGCCGTCGTCGCCGGCCTCGAGCAGGGCGACGAGATGATCCAGAAGGAGATCTTCGGCCCCGTGATAACCGTGCAGCCCTTCAGTGACGAGGCGAAGGCGATCGAGTGGGCGAACGGCACCCGCTATGGCCTCGCCTCATCGGTCTGGACCCGCGACGTCGGCCGCGCCATGCGCGTCGCCAACGCGCTCCAGTTCGGCTGCGTCTGGATCAACGACCACATCCCGCTCGTCTCCGAGATGCCCCACGGCGGCTACAAGGAATCCGGCTACGGCAAGGACCTCTCCGTGTACGCCCTGGAGGACTACACCGAGATCAAGCACGTGATGATCAACCTCGAATAGCCCCGCCGCGTTCGCCTTTTGTCGGGCTCAGCACCACAAACCGCGGACGCCCTCTCGGTCGACGGTCCCGCAAGGGGGAGAATCGATCTCCGTTCGTCCCTTGTAGGGATATGTTCCACAAGGAGCGAACGCATCAGCCGTTGGCTGACCTGGCCGAGCTCCAACATGGTGTGGTCTCGACCCGCCAAATGGAGGCGTTGGGCTATTCGCGCGACGCGGTCTCCTACGGCGCCCGCTCCGGTCGTCTGCACCGCCTCCACCGTGGCGTCTACGCCGTAGGCCACATGAGCCTCACGTGGGAGGGCTACTGTCACGCCGCGGTTCTTGCCTGCGAGCCAAACGCACTCGCCAGTCACTCCTCGGCCGCGTGGCTATGGGGGCTCTTGGCGAGCCGGCCTGGGACGTTCCATGTCACCGCACCCACGCGCCGCCACGGCAAGATCGCACTGCATCTTCATTTCGCGCGCCTCACCGAAGAAGATCGTGCTTTTCGCGAGGGCATTCCCGTTACGTCCGTCGCACGCACTCTTCTCGACTTCGCCGCGATCGCGTCACCCCTCCGCCTCGACCGCGCTATCGAGCGCGCCGAAGAGCGTGCCCTGTTCGACCTGCGTGCCGTAGACGCGCTCCTCGCTCGCGCGGGCGGCCATCGCGGTGTCGGCCGTTTGCGTGGCGCTCTCGCGATCTACCGCGATGACCCGGCTTTCACCCGCTCCCGCCTCGAGCGCCGTTTCGCGACCTGGTCCGGCGCTCTGGCCTGCCGACCCCTTCGATGAACTTTCAGGAGGGCGAGTATCAGTTGGACGCCTACTGGCAACCGGAGCGCTTCGCGGTTGAACTCGACGTATACGAGACGCACGGCAGCCGGGCCTCGTTCGAGAGCGACCGCCTGCGCCAGGAGAACTTGAAGCTCAATGGCGTCGAGATGATCCGGATCACCGGACCTCGCCTGAATCGTGAACCAACCGAGGTGATCGAGCGCATCGCGACCCTCCTCGAGCAAAGGCGCCGCCAGCTGAGGGTCGGGGGGTGAAGGCCTTACTCGTTCGCTCTTTGTAGGCGCATGATCGACAAAGAGCGAATGCGAGCCGTCCGGCTTGGGTCGGTACCCTTCTCGGGTGAGGATTCTGGGCAGGGGACTCGCGCTCGCCGCGGCGGCGCTAGCGGCCATCGTCTTCATTGCCGCGGCGCCGGCCAAAGAAGAAGACGTGCCGCGCTGCCATGGGCGCCAGGCGAAGATCGTCGGCACCGACGGGAACGATGTTCTGCACGGGACGCCGGGCCGAGACGTGATCTGGGGCGGCGACGGGGACGACGAAATCACCGGCAGCCTCGGCAACAACCTGCTCTGTGGCGGCATCGGCGACGACCTGATCCACGGCGGCCGCGGCAACGACGAAGTCGACGGTGGCGCCGGCACCGACCGGGTCATCGGCGATCTCGGCGACGACAAGGTGATGGGGGGGACCGGCAACGCCGACGAGGTCGCCGGCAGCCTCGGCATCGACACCCTCAACGGCGGTCCCGGCGAATTCGACCTGGTCCACGGCGACTATGGCTATGACCGTATGGACGGCGGGCCGGGATCCGGCGACATCGCCTCCTTCGCGACCGCCATTGCAGGGGGCAAGGGATCTGGCGTCTGGGTTTCGCTGCAGGCGCACAAAGCCCGCGGCGACGGCCACGACCGCCTCTTCAGGCTCGAGGACATCGAAGGCTCGGCTTTCCGCGACACGCTGATCGGCGGCAGTGGCTCGAACCGGATCAACGGCGGTCCCGGTGACGACACGCTGCTCGGCGGAGGCGGCGCCGACGAAATGGTCGGCGGGCAGGGCACCGACGGCTGCAAAGGTGCCAAGGGCAACACGGTCTCATGCGGCAAGGAAGCGCCGCCGAAGGCCTCCGCCTATGTTCAGCTCGATCGTGCCAAAGGAGGCGGGGGAGGGCTGGTGATAGTCGGGGGCGGCGGCTCCGACGACTTCACCGTGGCCGTTGACGCCGGCACCAAGAGCTTCGGCATCAGCGCCGCGAAGGGCGTGGCGATCGGCCCGGGCTGCGCGCGCGTCGGCAACGACCCCAAGCACGTCACCTGCGCGGCCGACGGCCCGACGCGCTGGATGACGGCCGACCTCGGCCCTGGTGACGACAGCTTCCACGCCGAGGGCTCGCTCGAGGCGGCGGCGAACATCCGCATCGCCGGGGGCTTCGGCAACGACACGATCAAAGCCGGCCCCGAGGACGATCTGCTCCAGGCCGGGCCCGGCGCAGACAAGCTTTACGGCGGCGACGGCGCCGACGGCCTCGTCGGCGGCCTGCCTGGCCCGACCTTCTTATATGGGGAAGGCGACGGCGACCTGCTCGCCGCGGGCGGTGGTTGCGCCGGCGGCGCGATCGTCGGCGGCGATGGCCGTGATGACGCCTCCTTCGCCGAGACCCAGGCCCACCCCGGCATCCTCTACATCTCCTTCATCCAGCACAAAGCCTGGATCGACACGCTGCTGAAGGAAGGGCGCTGCAACCCGGTGCGCCTCGACCCCTCCGACGAGGACATGGAGGGCTCCTTCGACAACGACATCCTGATCGGCGACCACGGCCCCAACGCCCTGCTGGGCCAGCCCGGCCAGGACCAGTTCTTCGGCGAAGGCGGCGAAGACATCGTCGACGCTCGCGACGGCGTCCGCGACTTCTCCATCCAGTGCGGCCCGGGCTTCTACACCCAGCCGCCGAAGCCGAAAGGCTCCAAAGGTCCGGCCCCCGAACCGATCCTCCACGGCACCCCCGCCGGCCGCGCCCTCACCGACTCGTTCGACCCGGAATCGCTGCTCTGCGTGGACGTGGTCGTCGGCGAGCCGGTCGCCGGCCTCAATAACGGCGGCTGACCTGGCGGCGCCAGGTCCTGCATTGGCAAGTCGAAGCCGCCTCCCTTGACATTCAGACACACGTGTGTCTTAATGCCCCGAACAGCAAGAAACACGGATGTCCGCGTTTCTTGTAACTACAGGGACTACATAACCGAGCTTTCGCCACAGGGGCCGCAAGGGAAGCGGCGGGCAGAGGGGCTCACGGGACAAGGAGAGAGATTTGATGTTCTCGCCACTACGCAACCGCTTCGGCATCCCGGGCGTGATCTCGGTGATCGCCCTCGTCTTCGCGATGATGGGCGGCGCTTATGCCGCCTCGAACAACTCCGGCGGCGGCAAGGCCGCCGCCTCGGCCAAAGCAAAGCGCGGGCCCAAGGGGCCGAAAGGCCCGGCGGGTCCTCCCGGACCGGCTGGCTCGACGGGCGCAAAGGGCGATGCGGGTGCCCTGGGCGCCAACGGCAAAGACGGCGCCCAGGGCCCGAAAGGCGAAAAAGGTCCGAAAGGCGACAAAGGCGACAAAGGCCCGAAAGGCGACCCGTGGACCGCCGGTGGCACCCTGCCAGCCGGTGCGACCGAGACCGGGGGGTGGGCCTTTGGGTTGCTGTCGGCGGGCGGAAAACCCGAAGGCGAATTGCCCCTCTACATCCCAATCTCCTTCCCGATTCCGCTGGCTGCCGGGCTGGATGAACAGCATGTCCATGTCATCTTGGCAAATGGCAAGGAACAGCTCTTCAACCCCGAAACCAGCACGAGGGAAGAAATAACCCCGACGCAATGCGGCAGCGGAATTGGCGCCGAAGTCAACGCCAAAAATCCCCAGGCAAAACCCGGTCATCTCTGTGTCTACGTCGGTGAATTGCTAGGCACCTTTGGCGAAACCCTTATCGGGGTGCTCCAAGGGTTGAATCCCATTCAGCTTCTGAGTGCCGCTGGCGTCGTCATGGGTGCGGACACCAGCGGGGCCAAACTGGCGTTCTCCTCCTTACCCTCGAACGGCAGGGGCTACGGAACCTTCGCCGTGACTGCCCCCTAGGCCCACCGAAGATGTCGGGCCCAGCACCCAGATCGGCCTCACCGCTCCGGATGCTGGGCTTTCGCGGACTGACCCTCTGTCCGGCATGCACACCACTCAAGCGACAGCCGCAGGAACGAAAGGAGGACGGTAGATGAGCAGCCAGCGGAGCACTAGTGCAGGCATCTGTTGCGGGATCGACGTCAAGGGGACCGCCGTATCTGGCCTGGTCGGTGTTGTCTTTGCGCTGCTTTGCCTCGGCGCGGCGCTGGCTCCAGCCGCTTCGGCTGCCCCCTCGCTCCTGACCCAGTTCGGCAAGGGAGGTTTTTTCCAGACGGGCGAAGTCACCACCGCGAAAGCGGGTCAGACCCAGATTCCACGCGGAGTCGCGACCGACCCGAACACCGGTCATGTCTACGTCGCCGACGTAATTAACAGCCGCATTGACGAGTTCACGGCCTGGGGCGTCTTCGTCAAGGCCTTTGGCTGGGGTGTCCTCGATGGCTCTGCCGAGCCTCAGACCTGTACCGAGGCAACGGGCTGCCAGGCGGGCATCGAAGGCAGCGGCGCCGGGCAGTTCCTCTCCCCGCAGGGCCTCGCCGTCGACTCGGCCGGCAGCGTGTACGTGGTCGACCGGCCAAACCACCGGGTGCAGAAGTTCGACTCCGAAGGCCGCTTCCTGCGGATGTGGGGCAAAGGGGTTAACAGCGGCACCTCGGGCAGCACCGAAATCTGCACCAACGCCGGTCCCCCGACCGACGTCTGCGGCGTTGGCGGCGAAGGAACCGGTCCCGGCCAGTTCGGCGCCTGGCCCGTTGTCGGCAGTTTCATCGCGATCGATCCCACCGACAATGTCTACGTCGGCGACGCCGGTCGCATCCAGCGCTTCGATGCCGCGGGCGCCTACCAGGGGGAGATCGCCCTGCCAGGCGAGTTGGTGCAGTCGCTTGCCGTCGATGGCGACGGCAATCTCTATGTCGCTTACGTCGTCGGCGATAGCAACAACAACAACGACAAACCCGATGTCCACAAGCTTGATCCGAGCGGTGCCCCGATCGCACCCCAAACCTTCCCGGTTCCCAACCCCCGAGCCGTCGCCGTCGATGTCGACGGCGACGTCTACGTCTTCGACAAAGCCAAAACCGAGGTACTGCACTTCGATCCCTCGGCGGAGCTGGCCGACAAATTCGCCGAAGACCTGGAACCCGAATCCTCCGGCATAGCCACCGGCTCGGCCTGCCTCACCGGTGGTGCTGATATCTATGTCTCCAACTCCAACTTCGTCAACAGCTACGTACGCGCCTACGGCCCGGCCCCCGATCGGACCGAACTCTGCCCGGCTCCGCCGGCGCCACCCGAGATCCTCGCCCAGTTCGCCTGGGAAGTCGGCACCGCCAGCGCCACCCTGAGAGCCAAAATCAACTCCAGGTTCTGGGCTGACACCCGCTACTACGCACAGTACGGTACCGCCGAGTGCCTGAAAGAAGGCGACTGGGAGGCGGCCTGCGTCATCGAAAAACCCACTCCCCCCGGCACCTTTCTGGGAGGCGGTGTGACCGACGCGCCGCTCACCGCCAGCGTTCAACTCACGGGTCTGCAGCCCGGCACCAGCTACCGCTACCGCTTCGTCGCCAAGAGCGGCGGCGATCCTGAAGCTGTCATCGGCCTCGGCGGCAAACCGGGCATAGAGGGAAGTGACGCCACCTTTAAGACCTATGAGCCCTTCGTGCCTCAGGCTGCCTGCGCAAATCAGGCATTCCGCACCGGCCCCTCCGCTGCCCTGCCCGACTGTCGCGCCTATGAGATGGTCTCCCCGGTCGACAAGGGCGGCGGGGATATCGTGGCCAGCGGCGGCCCCGACAACGGCCAAGAAGCCGCATGGCGGCAGAGCACTCCCGACGGCGAGAGGCTCACCTACACCTCGAAGACCGCCTTCGGCGACGCAGCACGGGGAGCGATTGCCAACCAGTACATCTCGACGCGAGCGGCGAGCGGTTGGTCGACGCACGCGATCACCCCGGCGCAGGGGAGGACCGTCTTTGATCCAAAATTCAGCGAAGGCTTCGATCTGAACACCAACTTCCTCGCCTTCACTGAAGATCTCTGCGGCGCGCTGCTCGTCGACCAGAACCTCGTTCCACTCACCGAAGATGCGCTGCCCGGCCATGTCAACCTCTACCTCCGCGACAACTGCGGGGCCGGAGCCGACGGCTATGAGGCCTTGACCAAGGAGTTGTCTTTCCCGGCGGCCTCGTCCCTCGAGCTTGGCTTGCTCTACGGTAGCTTCTCGCCCAAGGACGGCCACGTCATTTTTGGCTCCGACGCTGCGCTGACGCCCGAAGCAACCGAAAGCCCTAACGCGAAGATCTACGACGCCACGGACGGGCAGCTGCGATTGGTGAGCATGCTGCCGGCTGGGGCGGCGGCCGCAGATAGCGCTGGCGTTGGCTCGGCGTTTGTCCCGAACACCGGGAGACAGTCGCCGCTCAGTCGGGCGATCTCAGAGGACGGCTCGCGGATCTTCTGGACGGCGAGCAGCTTCGGCTCGAGGCAGGTCTTCGTGCGGATCGACGGGACGCGGACGGTCGCGGTCTCGGCACCGGCGTCGACGGTCGAATTTCTCAGCGCCGCGGCCGACGGATCGCTGGCGCTCTACCGCCAAGGCGAAACCCTCTATGAATTCGACGTCGACGCGGAAACGAAAACCGCGGTCGCGGGAGAGCTGGGCGGGGTGGTCGGTTCCAGCCAGGATCTCTCCTACCTCTACTTCACCTCCCGGCAAGCGCTGGCGGCGGGAGCGGTGGCGGGGGAGGACAACCTCTACCTGCGTAAGGGGGGGACGGTGAGCCTGATCGCAGTGGTTTCCCCGGCGGACCGGGGGGTGGGAACGGCAGTCGGGCCGAATAATCCGCCGACCATCGATAGCCGCAGCCCGTTCACCCATAGCAGCCGGGTGAGCGCGGACGGGCGCCACCTGGTGTTCATGTCGAACCTCAGCCTGACCGGCTATGACAATGCGGACGCCAATACGGGCGAGGCAGCAAGCGAGATCTACCTCTACGATGCCGACTCGGCACAGATCAGCTGCGTTTCGTGCAACCCATCCGGCGCCCGCCCGGTGGGCCAGCGACTCCGCGGCGCCTACCTCCCGTCCAACCCAAATGGCGAAGGCCGTACCAAGCTGCAAGCCGCTGCCTGGCTGCCGACCTGGGAATGGTCCAACCATGGCAAGCGTCTGCTCTCGGCCGACGGCAAGCGTCTGCTCTTCAACTCCTTCGACGGGCTGGTGCCCGAGGACAAGAACGACGCCCAGGACGTCTATCAGTGGGAGGCGCCTGGCACGGGAAGCTGTAGGACCGAAAGTGCCCGCTACTTCAAATCGAACAGCGGCTGCATCACCCTGATCTCGACCGGGAGGAGCCCCGAAGACTCTGAACTACTCGACGCAAGCGCCAATGGCCGAGACGTCTTCATCACCACCAGCAGCAACATCGACCCCCGTGATATTGCCTTCATCGACATCTACGACGCGCGTGAGGGCGGCGGCTTCCCACCACCACCACCACCGACCCCGCCCTGTGTCGGTGACGCTTGCCAAAGCGTTCCCGCTCCGCCCAGCGACCAGACCCCGGCCTCGGCCGTCTTCCGCGGGCCCGGGGATGCCAAGGCCCCGGGTGCCCGACAGTGCCGTAGGGGGACGCGCCGGGTGGTACGTCGCAGCAAGGCGCACTGCGTGCCAAGGCACCAACACAAGCGCCACAAAGCCAACCGCAACCGAGGGGCCGCCCGATGAAGCGACTTATCTTGACACTTGCGATCCTCGTTGCTGGGACGTTCTTTTTTTCGGCTCAAGCTGAGGCCGACTTCGGCCTCGCGCAGTTTGACTTTAGCTTCGAAGACCAGGATGGGGCCCCCGCAACCCAGGCGGGATCGCACCCCTTCGCCCTGAACGTGTTCAGTGAAGTCAATTACCACGAAGAGGAATCCGAGTATTTCGCCGACGGCGGCGACATCAAGGACCTGATTGTCAAAGCAGCGCGCGGGTTCACCGGTGACACCACTGCGGTGCCGCGCTGCACAACGCTCGATTTCGCGACGCTCATAGGAGGCAATACCCCCTCCTGCCAAGATGACACCGTCGTCGGCGTAGTTGCCTCATTGCTGCGGACTCCCTCCGAAGGGTGGCCCGCGGCCCTCTTCAACCTCGTACCGCCCCCCGGCATACCGGTGCGCCTGGGTTTCTCCGTCGCTGGCGTGCCGATCATCATCGACATCTCGCTCAAGCAGAGCCCCGACTACAACGTCGTCTCACGCCTGCCCAACATCCCCCAGCCGCTCACCGTATTCGGCGGCGTGGCACAGCTCTGGGGAGTTCCGGCAGATCCCGCCCACGACTTCGCCCGAGGCAAATGCATGGCCGATGCCCTGCCGGTCTTGTCCGAAAACATCATTGACGGCAAACTGAATCTCCAAGAAGGCGGCCGCGAGTGTCCGGCCGAAGCAGAGGAGAGGCCCTTCCTAACCTTGCCCCGAGTCTGCGAGGGACCCTTGCCGGCCGACTACGAACTCGACTCCTGGAGCGATCCGGGTGCGTTCGTCGGCGGCAGTATGCTCACCCACGATTTCACCGAGCCACCCAACCCTATTGGCTTCGAGGGCTGCGACAAACTCGAATTCCTTCCCGGGATCTCATCCGCGCCGACCGCCGACACGGCAGAGACCAGCACGGGACTGGATTTCGAACTCGACTTCGAAGACGAGATCGACCACGCCGGCGAAGGCCTGGTCGAACCCGACGGCCTCGCCCAGTCGGATCTGAAGAAGATCACGGTTACCTTGCCCGAGGGGGTGACGATCAACCCCTCGATCGGCGAAGGGCTAGGAGTCTGCACTCCGGCTGACCTCGATCGCGAAACGCTCGCCGCGAAACCGGGAGAGGGCTGCCCCAACCCATCGAAGATCGGCACGACCAGAGTCGATACGCCCGCGGCCGAAGAACCGATCGACGGCTCGGTCTACCTCGCCCAGCAAGACGACCCCGCAACGAGCAAACCAGGAGCCGAGAACCCCTTCGACACTCTCATAGCCTTCTACATCGTGATCAGAAACGAGAAGCTGGGCATTTTGGTCAAGATCCCTGCCAAGGTAGAGCCGGATCCCCACACCGGTCAGCTGGTCACCACGGTAGAAGACGCCCCCCAGACCCCATTCAACCGCTTCCTCTTTCATTTCCGCGAGGGTCAGCGAGCACCGCTGGTCACCCCGCCGCGCTGCGGCACCTTCCAGACCAAGGCCGAGATGACGCCCTGGGCGCGGCCAAGCGAAGTTATCACGAGGATCGCGACCTTCACCCTAAACAGGGGGATTGGTGGAGCGCCCTGCCCGTCGGGAGGCGTGCCCTCCTTCCACCCGGCCTATGAAGCCGGCGCCAACAACAACAACGCCGGCTCCTTCTCCCCCTTCTACATGCGCCTAATCAGAAGTGATGGAGAACAGGACATGACCAAGTTCTCCTCGATCCTGCCCCCCGGTGAGGTCGGCTCGCTGGTTGGAGTTGGCAAATGCCCCGATTCGGCGGTAGCGATCGCCAAGGCGAAGACCGGCAGGCAGGAGATAGCTTCACCAAGCTGCCCAGCCAACTCGCTGATCGGCCACACTTTGGCTGGGGCAGGAGTCGGATCGGCGCTCACCTACGTGCCGGGGAAAATCTACCTCGGCGGTCCCTACCACGGCGATCCGCTCAGCGTGATCGCGATCACCCCGGCGGTGGCTGGGCCCTTTGACGCGGGAACCGTCGTCGTCCAACTCGCTTTGACCCTGAATTCAAAGACCGCAGAAGTGGAAGTCGACGGGGCGGCATCGGACCCGATCCCCCACATCCTCAACGGGATCATCCTGAAGACCAGGGACCTGCGCGTCTATGTCGATCGGCCCAGCTTCCTCTTGAACCCGACCTCATGCGACGAATCGAGCGCCAGGGCAACCCTCTTCGGCTCCTATCTGAACGTCTTCGATTCAAGCGACGACGTCCCGGTCGACCTAAAAGACCGCTACCAGGCAGCCAACTGCCTCGCCTTGGGCTTTAAGCCAAAGCTCGACGTCAAGCTGAAAGGCGGCAGCAAGCGCGGCGGACATCCAGGACTCCTCGCCACCTACAGGCCAAGGAAAGGCGATGCGAACATAAAGGGACTCGTGGTCAGGCTGCCGAGATCGGCGTTCCTAGACCAAGCCCACATCAGGACGATCTGCACGCGCGTCCAGTTCGCCGCAAAGGCCTGCCCAAAAGCAGCCCAATACGGCTACATCAAGGCCTATACGCCCCTATTGGAAGAGCCGCTTGAGGGCCCCGCCTACCTGCGCTCCTCAAACCACAAGCTCCCCGACCTCGTCTTTGACCTGCACGGCCTGGTAAACGTAGAAGTCGCGACCAGGATCGACTCGGTAAAGGGCGGGATCAGGGCAACGGTCGAAGAAGCCCCAGATGCGCCGCTCTCCAAAGTCGTGCTCAAGATGCAAGGCCAGAAGAAGGGGCTGATCATCAATAGCCGCGATCTGTGCACCAAAGCCAATAGGGCCAACGTTCGGTTCGAAGGGCACAACGGCAAGGTGGCGAAGGGCAACCCGGTGATGGAGCCTGATTGTGGGGGGAAGCGGAAGTCGAAGCGCAGCGGGCGCTGAGGTGCGGCAACCCCGCCTGAGCATCGCGCCGCTAAAGTTGATCGCTCCGCCCGGATAGCTCAGTTGGTAGAGCACTTCCATGGTGCGGATCGTCGCTTCGGTTCGAGTCAGGCACGAATGGCGAGGCGGCGGTGCGGCGTTTGGGCCATGGCCAAGCGTTTCGTGGCCCAATCGCTCTGTTGCCTCCTTTACACATGCTTCTTCGCCTTCCCGATCTCTTAAGAGCACCCCGACTACCTCGGTAGAATGGGGCTATGACTGTCAAGGAACGCCTTCAGCAGGTCGTCTCCGAGATGAGCGAGGAAGAGGCCGCCGCCGCCTTCGCGCTCGTCGCCGGCGCCCGCGCCGGCGCAACCCCCACCGATATCTACGGAACGGCTTGGGGGAAAGTGCTCGCCGATGTCGATCCGCAGGCGCTGGTCGTGACCGGCGACCCCACGATCGCGATCCCGGACGGCATCCCCGACGTTAGGTGAAGCCTGACGAGGTCCTGATCAGGGCCCTGACGGCGGACGATCTACCCGCCCTCGCCGCCTTTCGTTGTAGCGCGGGGGCACCGTGGGAGGAAGTGGTCGAGGAGCAGATTCGCGGTCCCTTGCCCAGACGCTATCTGGCATCGCCGCCGCGCTTCGACGGACGGATGCTGATCGGCACCGACCCGGGCGGAGCGGTACTCGTTCTCGGCGCCCATCACATCGAGCCAACCCTCGAGCCCGACGTCGGCTACACCGAGGTAGTGGCGGTCTCTTTGCAGGCCCGCGGCAGCCTCGTGCAGTTGTCGGAAGGGCGGGAGATTTCTCTGGGCGAGTTGATGCTCCTCGCGACCTTCAAGCAAATGCTCTCCCTGGGTCGGCATCCGCGCACCTTCGTCCGCGTCGACCGCCGCAATCAGCCCAGCCTGGCGCTGTGCGATCGCGTCGGTCTGACCGAGGAGCGCCCTGACGCCCAGTCCAATCGTCTGGTTCAGCGCTGGGGTGAGTTGCCGCGGGACGCCTAAACGGTCACGCTCGGTCAGAATTCCGGCTTCGACGTTTTCGCCTCGAGACTCTCAAACGAGTTCGATGGCGTATTGCTTTGTGGTAGGCCTGGTTTCAGCGTGCGACACACCTGGAATTCGCGCCTAAGTCGCTGGCGCGCCGTGCTGGACCTCTTCAGTGCGGAGCTTGGCGATAAGCCCGTCCTCGTCCCAGACATCGCCGTGACGGACGAACTTCACATTAGTGAACACGCTCTCGTTGAGCGCCCCTCCGTAGTTGAAGGTCGTTCCTCGCAGGATCTCTGGGCCGCGAGCCCTATACCAGCGTCCCTGTGATTGGTCCGGCTTGACACGCGTTTTTGCGAAGACGCGCCTCCCCGCGTCAGCATTCGACTCAAAGCCGTAGATCACTTCAAAGACTCCGTCGGCCCGCTCGATCGGGTCGGCAATCGACTCTGCTTCAAATCGCCGCTGGTAGTTCTCGTCGAGCCCGTAGGCAAATATCTGAGTGCCTCGAACTGACTGCTCGACATACCAGATGCCGAGATGTACCTTCCCCTCGTTGATAGAGGTGTAGTGCCAGTATCCGCGCCAGTACCGTTCGGGAGCGAGGT
Source organism: uncultured Solirubrobacterales bacterium (assembly GCA_963716735.1). Taxonomy (GTDB): domain Bacteria; phylum Actinomycetota; class Thermoleophilia; order Solirubrobacterales; family 70-9; genus VRUE01. Next base: position 1,550,070 of record OY970321.1, on the reverse strand, counting down.
AGAAGGACAGCAACCAGTCCGAGCGGGACACCGCGCCGTAGCAAGCAACCAGCAGGAGCTTGAAAAGCCCCGCAGACGTGAGGAGGGTAATGGGAGCGGAGAGGAGCGGTGGGAGACCGGTGATGTTCTGCGTCCACTGGTAAGCGAAGACCCCGTAGGAGAGAACAATCACGGCGAGGACGATGGTCAAGCGTTCGTAGCGCGCCCGGGTCATTCGTTAGAGGAACTTCCATCTCACGGGCTTTCGCAAAGCGTAGGTGATTCCAGGATCCACCCAGGTATCCACCAGCCTGTCGTACAGCAAATCGAAGCCGTGCTTGACGTCGTGGACGAAGTTGAGGATGGCGTCGAGGTTGGCTGGGCTCAGCGTCGCCTCGAGTCCAGCCTCCAGCACTTCGGTGGCGACGCTCCCATGACCGAGAGCCTCATCCTCGCGGGCGTGATTCGCGAAAGGAACGAACAAGTCACGGGGCAGCCCGTTGGCATCGGCGAGCGCCATAAACGCATTCGCGCTCGGCTCGGCTGGAGCGTCGTTCATCTCGACGAAGGAAAGTGCCGCTGCCAGAGCCGCCGGGCCCTGCCTTGCACCCCGATCCAGAAAGGCGAGCAGCAGCTTGAGCGGCGGAGAGGGAGAGCTATTCACGACATTCTCGGCTGAAACCCCGAGATGGGCGGCGAGAGTGTCGGCCATTGGCTCATAATGAGGTTTCTCCTCCGCGGCGAAGTCTGCGAGCACTCGAGCGGCGACGGGGTCGTCGACTTGTGCCGCAGCTTGGGAAATGATCACTGGGAACCGATACGCGTAGTGGCATATCTCGACCAGAAGGGCGAGGGCCAGTGCCGGTCGGTCGACTTCGTCGCCCAGCAGTTTGAAGATCGGGTGCATCAGCGAGTGCCTCTTCCACATCGTCGCGCTGTCCTGGATCAACTGCACAGAGAAGTCACTCGCCAACCCATGGAGCTCCCGATCCGTTACATCCCCCGCGTGCGGAGGCACCAGAAGGCCCGCCCGATCGATCTGATCGATGAATTCGTCGACCAGATCCTCGCCGCATTCGAGACGGCGAGCGATGTCACGGGATGAGCGGTCCTCTCGCAGCAGATGCCAAGCAGCGACTGGGTCGAGCGAGCCGTCGGTCGATACCCGTAGCGACCTGCGGCCGTTGAGGACCACCATCTGCGAATCGGCAGTGCGAACCACAATCACCTGCCTCACCTGCCGTTGCGCTCGGCGAGGTTCATTCACTATAGATGGTCCCCCTCACGTCCGGGTGACGCTAGCTACAGGCCGGAACGTTGCCAGCGTAGCTTCCATTGAGGAGATCCAGAACCGAAGCAAAGGGGATTTCCCGAACCTCGATCGGTGATGCCGTGGCCTCCTCCGCGTCGGCGGCCGCACCCTGGTCACCGGTCTTCACAACCTTCTCGATCTGGCCGTCCATGATCTCCGGATGCTAGCAAGGGAGGCTTGCGCTAACTACCTGTGCCTGCCACTCGAAGGTGATCGGATCGGTGGCACCGAATTCGCTTTTCATCAATCTCTCTGCGATGCCGAGCACCTCTTCATCGCGGCGCCTTACACCCGACTCATCGGGCATGCCGAGGGCACGTCTATAGGCCACGTAGGTTTCCAAGTCATCGAAGTGTGCTGGAAACCGCACCGCCGTGATTCCGTCCAACTGAAAGCCAGCGTCAGTCAGAAGTACCTCCACGTCTCCGGTACGGACTGGCTCTATCGGTGGTAGTCCCGCCTCTTGTCTAGCCCTGGAGAGCAGATCCAACTCAAGATAGCCATCCCCCCAGAAGGCAAGATGGAGACGGCCGCAATTAGCGAGAACGCGGGCACACTCATCGAGACCCGATTCACTAGTGTGCAGGTACCCGAACTGGCTGGCAACTAAGTCGAACGACCGGTCATCAAATGGAAAGCGCTGCTCATAGTCCATGGCGTGGATCTTGATCGCGTGGTCCCCCACCCATCTGCTCTTCAGCGTTTCGAGCATCGCTGGCGAGCGATCGGTGACCGTAAGGTGTGCGTCCTCGTTCAGGTATTGGTCCAGACGACGGGTGAGTGCACCCGTGCCAGCCGCAACCTCGAGTACCGTAGCAGCGACGCTGGCCTCCACCTGACCAGCTACGCACTCGGCGACGGGGTCAAAGTGTCCTGCTGCCTCCATCTCATACGCGAGAGCCGCGTAGTGGTCGTAGGAAACGTTCCCGGAAACGGCCGAAGACGAGTGCATGAATCAACGAAGGATACCTACAGGTGAGGCAGGATGGCGATGCTAATACCGGAGCGGGGTCTAACGACGCCTTCGTCATGCCTGTTTCTACAGCTTGCAGAAGCGCCTAGATCTCATCGTTGATCTCTACAAACTGTGCAGTCGGAAAGCCGTGAGCCGGATATTTTTTCTGTCTCCTTCTGTTTTCCTTCACTGAGATCGCCTCTTAGATTCATGCGGCGCTGGCCTGCCGGAGCTGCAAGGCTTTCTGGGCGGCGCCCCGGACCGCCGCAGAGCGGTGCTCGCTGAGCTGAACAAGGGCGCGCTCGATCTCCTCGGTGTGCCATTCCAGTCCGATCAAGGAGCGCGCGATCGCCAGTGGCACGCTTCTGCCCGGGTCATCGAGGCACGCACGGAAGGTGGCTGAGGGCGGACCTTCATCCTCGCCAGCGGCCACGAGCCGAGCCAAGGCGCCAGCGGCAGTCGCCCGGACCTGCGGGTCGTGGTCGCGGGCGAGGGCAGAGAGTAGGCCGGCGTCCTCTGCACGTCCGAGCTGGGCTGCGAGCAGAGCGGCATGACGGCGCTGGCGACCGTCGCCGGCAAGGAACTCTGCGAGACGCTGATCGGCTTGATCCAAGGCACCGAGGGCAGCTGCCAAGACGGCGGCTGAGGCCATCAGGTCGGACTGATGGTCGATCTCGAATGGGCTGATCTCAGTCTCGTTATTGGCCAACTCAGTCGCGACCCCGGCGAAGCGCTCGGCAATCTCAGCCGGCAGCTCTTCGCTGCGCCAGGTCAGTGCCAGCAATGCGCCGCGCTTTAACCTAGGCGGCACCGCACCCTCTGAGAGCAGCTGGAAGAGAGGGTCCCATCTGGCGAACTCAGGGTGCCAAGCGTTCAGGATGGTGAGGTCGTGGGCGAGATCGCCGGGGCCGATCGAGACAGAGCCGTTCTTTGCGTCTCTGGCCATCTCTTCGACCTGCCCGCCAAGTGCGGCTGCAGCGGCTCGTACTACCCCGGGCGGCAACTCGCGAGCTGGCCCGAGGCCCCAGAGAGCGTCGATACTGCCGGTTTCCGCCTCGGCGACCAATTGCTCGTGGGCCGTCACGTCTCCGGTGCGGGAGGCGCAGCCAAGCAGCGTTCTGCCCAGTTCAGCCCCATGTCGCTCGCTTGCCTCGCGTGCTGCCCGTGCCAGCTCCTCCGTCCAGATATCGCCAGATATCGCGGTCAGTACCTGCGCCCAGCCCTCTTCGAGGAGTTGGTTCTCCTCGATTCGGTCCAGCGCGATTGACTGCTCGAGCACCCGGCTCTGCCGCTCCGGACTTGCCGCGGCAATCACTCCGGCCAGGCTGGAGACCAGCTCCAGATCGACCAAGTAGTGGGGAGAGGTCCGCGTGATGAAATCAGCAGGGTTTTCGATCGCCTCGGTCAACCAATCGACCAATCGCTCGGCCGTCTCGGAGTCGGCTAGGTCCCCGCCTAGCTCGACGACGGTCAGGTCGGAGAACCCGGTCGTTCGGGTCGAGAGCTCAGGGCGAACCTCCACTAAGACTTCGGTGATGGCTGCGCAGGGGCCATTTCCCTTGATATGAGGGACCGCCAGTTTTAGTGCTTTCTCATCGCCGGCCAATCGAAGGGTCACCAGTCCAGAAGCGACCTCCGCCGCATCGGCGTGTTGGTCGAGGCGCAGCAGTTCGTCGCGGCCGATGAGACCGCTGATGCCGCGCCAACCGTTCTGGCTGGCGCTGTGGCTCGCCTCGAGCGCCGCGGAGAAGAGCCGGTTGTGGGCAGCGTCTTCGCTGCTCCACTTCACCCGTGTGTCCTGCGTCCAGTCCTCAAAGGTCCGCTCGAGAAGAGCATCGAGCCCGCTTCTCACCGTCCGCGATCTCCACCAGCCAGTGGTCGTGTCGGCCCCTTTGATCATGTCTCTCAGATCCCGCTCACCCCATTCGGAAATGTTGAAGACCAGCGCTGCGGCCGAAGCGGCGATCGCGCTTGCCGTGACGTCGTCGGGGGATCTTGCTTCGCAAGTCCCCGAAATCCCTTGCGGTCGCCCGCGCCTCCTCGACCTCTCCGAGCTCGGCCAGCGCGCGGGCGCGTTGCGCTGAGAGCCAGGCGTGATCGACAGTGCCGGTGTCGTCGCGGGCGAGCTCCACGTCCAATACCTCAAGCGCCTGGTCGGGTCGTCCGGCCTCGATTGTCAGGCTCGCCAGACAGACCACAACCGCTGCGCGTTCCTCGCTACGCTCGGCGTCCTTCAGAATCTCGTGTAGCGGCCCAGCCTCGTTTTTCGCTATTCGTTGCCAAAGTGCGCCTACGAAGCGCCAACCCCAATGCGCCGAGCCCAGTGCATCCTTGAGCCTCGGCACATCGTCCTGCTCTTCTGCGTAGCGATGAAGCTCCGAGACCCGCAGCTGCGCCAGCATTGCTAGCCCCTCCCTGGGCGTCAGGTCCCCCGTGCCGAGATTGGGGTGGGGCGCAATCAGTCGCGGCGCGATCAGGGCATGGCGCAGTTGATCCGGTGGGGCGATCTCGACATCTCCGCCCCAACTGCCCTCGAGGGATGGGCCCGACCTGAAACTCGCCGCCACCGCCAGTAGCTCGGCCTGATGCTCTGCATCGATTGTCTTCGTTGCCGGGACGAGGATTTTCGCCCCCTTGCCAGTCGAACGGATCGCCGGTGAGGTGATGTGTTCCCAATAAGAGATGCTTGTTGCGGGGTTGTGCAAGACGATGATCTGGGGGGCTGGGAACCTTGCCCAGTCCCCTAGCTCCTTACCCTCGGCGTCGATGTACCACCAGCCGGAGACCCCGCCGTCATCCTCTTTTTTTGGACGTTCGAAATAGGAGGGGCCGGTCTTGACCTGGACGCCGACGTACATACCGAGCTCGTAGCGGCGCTCGTCGCGCGGCGAGACGACCAAGTCGGTTCCATTGTCGTGTTCGGGGTTCGGGATAGCCGCCCAGCCCAGGTACTCGAACTTGGCCTTGACCTCGCTCTGGCCGCCGGTTCCCTTCGCCTCCGTCTTTGATGCCCGCACTCTGCTCAGTCAAGCACCAATCGACACCTTCGTATTCGCAACAACCGCAAATCGTTTGGGCCACGAACCAACATCTCGTGGCCCAAACCCCACCGAAACCACGTCTAACTACAGGGAACCGACTCCTGGGGAGTCCTATAGAATCTCTTCGGAGGTAACCCCGAATTCCGCATTGCAGAGCGGCTTCGGGACCGCTTCGCCCGGATAGCTCAGTTGGTAGAGCACTTCCATGGTAAGGAAGGGGTCACGAGTTCGAGTCTCGTTCCGGGCTTCGCGCCAGCGGGGGATTGGCCGCTGCAGGCCCTACCATCAGGCACGATGGCGACACCGCTGACGACGAGTTCCGAGTGGCTTGCGGCAAATCCTCCGGCCGAGGGGCGCCTGACGGAGACTCTCGCCGGCGTCTCGGTGCGTGTCCGCGGCGGGGAGGACTTCAGCTACGCGGCGCGTGAGTTCCTCGACGAGTTCTCGTTGCGTGGCGACGATCATTCGCGCGCCCGGGCAATCGCCGACCGTCCAGAGCCGACCGGGGATGCTCGTCATGACGCATATCTGGGTGCCCTTGCCGAGCACCTGGCGGCCGTACACGGCCTCGACCGTCCCGCCTGGTCGATCGAGCCCGCGCGCTTCCTCAACCGCTTCTGGTTCGTCAGCGACGTTCCCGGGTTTCGCGCCGTGTCCATTGCCCAGGCCCCCGCCGCCTTCCGCCGCCGTGGGGTGTTCGTGCCCGAGCGTTCTCTGCATCGTGTCTGAGCGATGAACCGCGATGAGATCATCGCGGCGCTGACCGGGCTGGCCGCGGAGTTGCAGCGACGGGGGACCAGCGCCGACATGTATGTAGTCGGCGGAGCGGCGATCGCCCTCGCCTTCGATGAGCGCAGGGCAACGCGCGATATAGACGCGGTCTTCGAGCCGAAGGCAATCGTGTATGAGGCCGCCGCGAGCATCGCCGAGGAGCGTGGTCTGCCTTCGGGTTGGCTCAACGATGCGGTCAAGGGCTTCCTCGCCGGCGACGACCCCGAGGCGACCCCGATCCTCGATCTACCGGGGCTCCGCTGTCTGGCAGCCTCTCCGCGAACCCTGCTGGCCCTGAAGGTCCTGGCCCACCGGGTCGGCGAGGATGAGGACGATCTGCGGCTCTTGGCCGGCGAGCTCGGCCTCGAGCGTGCCGACGAGATACTTGCGGTGGCCGAGGAGACCTTCGGCGACCGCCTCGACCCCGCCGCTCGGTTCTTCGTCGAAGAGATATTCAGCGCCGAGTAAGCGCCGACCTGAAAGGACACGGGGGAGAGATCCGCTTGGCCGTCACTTAAGGACTGGTGGCGGCGAGCAAGTCTCAGTCGGCGGAGTATCGCGGGAATCGGCCGACGCTGGCCGTACTCGTCGAAGGGGTCTGGGCGCCGTGCGCTCCGACGCCGGTTGGCCGCAAAGACCTGGGAGCGGAAAAATCGTCGAGAGCACAAAGACCGGGCGCTATCGCAGCGCGTTCCGGTGCTGAGTCCGCTGCGAGCGGATCTCGACCGGCTGCGATGGCTCAGTGGCGACACCGCGAGCGAGTATGTTGCCTCCACTCGCCCATACGATCTTGGTCGCCACACCCACTCGGCGATCAGGACGATGGCGCTCCCTGCACCGGCTCTGAGGCATGGATCGCGACGAGACCATCGCGGCACTGACGGATCTAGCTCCTAGCAGCGGCAACGTCGCGCGCTCTGTCGCGACCAACGTATGGCGTCAGGGCGAACTCGATCGCGTCGGGGATGAGTACCACCAACGTTTCCACGTCCCCTCGCTCGAGGCGTTGGACCATGAGCATGAAGATCCCGCCGGCAAGTGCGTCCTCGAGCAGGTTCGGAAGCGTCTCACCCTCGGGATGGGCGTTTCGCCCGGCGGCAAGCAGGCGGGCGAGATGTTCGACCGGTCGCCTGTGGGCGAAATCACCGCTTCCCTGGGCTAACGATTCGACTGTCAATACGTGGGCGGAGATCGGATCTTCGGCCGCGAACTCCAGTGCGGTGCGGATCGCCGCGGCAGCCTGCATCGGCCAGTCGGCCTCTGTGGCGTAGGCGGTCTCGACCACGCCCTGAAATTTCGCGTATGCCGTCTCGAAGTCCCGCGCAAAGTCGTCGGGAGGCACCCGAGGGCGGCGAGCTGAAAGCGCTGTCGGTGGCTGTTCCATCGGGCCGGCGAGCACTATAAACCCAAATGTCTGATCTGTAAAACCAGATATCTGATTCCGGTACGAAGAAGGATTCATGGACCCTCGAACCGGGACCGCCTGCCGCGTTTAGACAATGACGTTTATCATTCTCCGAACCGCCGTGTTTGCGGCGGACGAGCTGAGCGGCGCGAGGCCACGGGGGCGGGCATGGACGGGAGAGCGGAGCAGCCAGGGGATTTCGCCAGCGTGTTCGAGGGAGCGTTCGCCCGCCTGCAGGTCATGCTCGAGATGGTCTGCGTCAGCGGTGATCCCTGGCCTGAGCGAGTGCGTGTCGCGGTCCGGCAGGCGCTCGATTTCGCCGCAAAGGATCCAGCGGCCGCCAGCGTGCTCACTAATGCGGCGCTGGCACAGGGCGGCGACGGCCTCGAACGCTACGAGCGCTTGATGGCCTACCTCGCGGGCTTGCTCGAGCCCGGCCGTGCCGAGAGCCCGCACGGCACTGATCTGCCGACGACGACAGAGCGCTCGCTGGCCGGCGGCGTCGCCACGATCGTCGCCAACCGGGTTGACCGCGGGCGCGCAGGGGAGCTACCTGGATTAACCGCCGAGATCGTCCAGTTCATCCTCACTCCTTATATGGGGACCGAGGAGGCGAGGCGGATCGCGACGGCGAGCGACTGGCCAGGCAGCCAGCCGGACCGGTAGCTCCCCGAACGAGAGACCTCGCAGTCGGTTTGCTAGGCGAAGAGCTGATCGATTCCGACCAGCGCGACGTCCTCTTCCTCCGCCCGTCGCGCAAGCGCGGCGGAGAATCCTCGGGCGAAGATCGCGAGCTTGGCGGCGCCGGCCCTGGGCAGCGAGTCGCGCTCCAGGGCCGAGGTGGGCGCCGATTTGGACCACTTGCAGGAGCCGAGCAGGTCGTACCGGCTCCGCGCGGTGCCGACCATGTCGCGCTCGACGATCCGCAGCACCTCTTTCACCCGTCCGCGCTCCAGGAGGTTGCGGTTGGGGAAGACGAAACGGAACCAGAAGCGGAAGAAGGGTCGGTAAGGCGGTAGCTGGAGCGCTTCGCCGCAGGTCGAAATGGGCGCGCTCGTTCTGCTCGTCCGCTTGAAGACGACCCACGACGAAAGTACATCGTGAGTGAGTTCCTCACGATGTACGCATGCCCGTGCGCGCGAGCGCCGCCCACGCGTGCGAGACCGTTTACCGCACGCCGTCGCTCACCGTGGTCGATTAGCCTGCCGCACGATGGACTTCTCCTTGACCGACGAGCAGCAGGACTTCGTCGCCGCGATCCGCGACTTCTGCGCGCGCGAGTGCGGCACGCAGGAGCAGCGGGAGAAGCTCACCAACGGCTACGAGCTGCACCACAACTTCGACCTCTACAAGCAGATGGCGGAGTTGGGCTGGCTCGGGATCACGATCCCGGAGGAGTACGGCGGTTCGGCCGGCTCGATGCTCGACGCCTGCCTCTTCATGGAGGAGACCTCGCGCGGTCTGGCGCCGATCGGTGGCTACGCGACGACGCTGATCGTCGCCGGCGCCACCCAGCGTTTCGGCACCGACGAGCAGAAGCGCGAGATCCTCGGCGGCATCGCCGGCGGTGCGGTCGAGGCGATCGCGATGACCGAGCCGGAGGCCGGCTCCGACGTCGGCTCCCTCACCACCTCGGCCGAGCAGGTCGACGGCGGCTTCGTCCTCAACGGCCAGAAGGTCTTCATCTCCAACGCCCACATCGCCGACCACATCCTGATCGTCTGCCGCACGACCAAGGGCGACTCCAAGCACGACGGCCTCTCGATGATCTGGGTCCCGCGTGAGACCAAGGGGTTGGAGATCGTCCCGATCAAGACGATGGGCGGCACCGAGACCAACACCCTCTACCTGACCGACGTCGAGGCACCTGCGGACGCCCTGCTCGGTCAGGTCGACCAGGCCTGGACGCAGTTGATGGCCGGGCTCAACGTCGAGCGGCTGATCCTCGCCGCGACGATGCTCGGCATCGCCCAGCGCGCCTTCGACGACGCCCTCGCCTATGTAAAGGAGCGCAAGCAGTTCGGCCGCCCGATCGGCTCCTTCCAGGCGCTCCAGCATCGTCTCGCCGACATGGCGACCGAAGTTGAGTCTGCCCGCCTGATGACCCGCTGGGTGGCGGCGCTGACCGACGAGGACCCCAGCCGGATGCTGCCCCGCGAGGCCTCGATGGTGAAGCTGCACGTGACCGAGGTCGCCAAACGCGTCGCGGTCGAGGGCATGCAGTTGATGGGCGGCTACGGCTACTCCTCGGAGTACGACATGGAGCGCCTAGTGCGCACGACGATGGTCTCGACCATCTACGGCGGCACCTCCGAGATCCAGCGCACGATCATCGCCAAAACCCTCGGTCTCTGAACTTCATCACATATTTGTCATAATTAGCTCGTGACCCCTGGCGAGTTGATTCGCACCACCCGTATCCGTTGCGGCCTCAGCCAGGGACGTTTGGCCCGTCGTGTCGGCACCCAGCAGTCCGCCGTGAGCCGGATTGAGGCCGATGAGGTTTCGCCAAGCGCCGAGACGCTTGACCTGTGGCTGAGGGCCATGGGAAGTTGTCTGGAGTTGAAGGAGGGTGCACCGGAGCGGGACTACGATCTGCTCCATCGGCGGGCCACGGCGGAGCGCTCGCCGTCCGAGCGCCTCGCATTGGGGATTTCTTGGAACCGCATGGCGGGTCGCCTCGCGGCAGCCGGGCGGGAGGCTCGTGGCCGAGACTGATACGCCGCTCGATGCGGAGCGGATCCTTCGCGTCCTGGATGAACAGGGGGTCGAGTACGTTCTGATCGGTGGCCTGGCTGTTCAGACGCACGGGCACGTAAGGACCACGAACGACGCGGATCTGATTCCCGCTCCCGACCCAGGAAATCTCGAGCGCCTTGCCAATGCCCTTCGCGCTCTCGACGCCCGTGTGCTCAACCCAGGTCAAGAGGATGTGGAGGTAGACGCAAAGATGCTCCCCCGGGCCACGATCTGGCAGTTCACGACGCGAAATGGCGGTGTGGATGTGATGCATGAGGTTCCAGGAGGCCGCTCCTATTCGGAGTTGAGCGGCCGTGCTCTGCACGTCAAGCTCGGAGATTTAGACGTGCCGGTGGTCGACTTCGATGACCTGATCCAAATGAAGCTGGCTCGGGGGCGCAGCGTTGACCTTGCGGATGTCGCGGCCCTCACGGACTCCGACGTCGAGTCTGACCCGTAGGGGTTCTGGGCGAGGCGCACCAACCCCCCGCTTGGCGCTATCCTTCAGCTCAGCCTCGTGCTTCGGCCCGGGGTTTTCTCTTGTAACGGCGTCCGTTCGGCAACGAGGAGAACATGGCTCGCGGAGATGTCCGCATTGCGGTGACGCTGGCTTGCGAAGATTGCAAGCGGCGCAATTATCAGACCAACAAGTCGCGGCGAAACTCGCCGGACCGAGTCGAGCTGCGCAAGTACTGCCGCTGGTGCGGTCGTCATACGGCGCACAAGGAGACCAGGTAGCGGGCGATGGCGAAAACGCGCGCACAGCGCAAGGCGGAGAAACGCGCCCGCGAAGCTGAAGAGCAGAAGCACTCTGGCGATAAGCGCAAGTCCGAGTCGCGTGCCCAGCACGACACCCAGGTTCCGGTCTCCGGCGACGTCGCCGAGATCGAGGCGGTCGAGGCTGGAATCGCCGCCGGTGCCTCGGAAGCCGACCTTGAAACGCCCGACGCGCCCAGGCCGCGCAGCCTGCGCCGCGCCGAGGCAAAAGAGGCCAAGCAGGCCGAGAAGCGCCAGCGCGAGGAGCAGAAGCGCCGCGAGCGCGAGCAGCTGGCCAAGCGCCAAAAACAGGCGCAGGCCGAGAAGCGCCAGCGCGGCGGCGTCATCGGCTTCTTCATCTCCTGCTGGGCCGAGCTGCGCAAAGTCCAGTGGCCGGACCGCGAAACGCTGGTCCAGGCAACCGCGGTGACGGTCATCTTCGTCGCTGTCGCCGCCACCTACCTCGGCGTTCTCGACAGCGCCTTCAGCTTCCTCATCAAGCAGATCCTCTAGCGGGATCCCAAGACAAAGGCGACTTCCTGATGTATCGCTGGTACGTGATCAACACCTACTCCGGGCACGAGAACAAGGTCAAGCACAATCTCGAGCACCGGGTGCAGACGATGGCCCAGAACCGCAACGTGCGCCAGGTCGTGGTGCCGACCGAGCAGGTGATGGAGCTCAACAAAGAAGGCCAGAAAGAGCCCAAAGAGAAACGGACGATGCCGGGCTACGTCCTGGTCAATATGGAGATGACCGACGATGCCTGGGGCCTGGTCAAGAACACCCCCGGCGTGACCGGCTTCGTCGGCGCCCGCAACAAGCCGGTGCCGCTCTCCAAACCCGAGGTTGACCGCCTGCTGCACCGCGAGACCGCCGAGCGACCCCGCACCCAGGCCCAGTTCTCGATCGGCGAGTCGGTCAAGGTCATCTCCGGCCCGCTCTCCGACTTCTCCGGCGAGATCGCCGAGATCAACGAGGACGCCGCCAAACTCAAGGTGCTGGTCTCGATCTTCGGCCGCGAGACCCCGGTCGAGGTCAACTACGACCAAGTGAAGAAGATCTAGCGCGGCCCGCTACCCTCTCCGATCCCAATGGCCAAAAAAGTCCTCACCCTCATCAAGCTGCAGATCCAGGCCGGCAACGCCAACCCGGCGCCGCCGGTCGGTCCCGCGCTGGGCCAGCACGGCGTCAACATCATGGAGTTCTGCAAAGCCTTCAACGCCCAGACGCAGGCCGAGGGCGGCACGATCATCCCGGTCGAGATCACCGTCTACGAGGACCGCTCCTTCAGCTTCATCACCAAGACGCCCCCCGCCGCGGTGCTGATCCGCGAAGCGATCGGCATCAAAAAGGGCTCGGGCGAGCCGCACGTCAACAAAGTCGGCACGATTTCGCCGGAGCAGATCCGCCAGATCGCCGAGCGCAAGATGCCGGACCTCAACGCCAACGACCTCGACGCCGCCTCGAAGATCATCGCCGGCACCGCCCGCTCGATGGGCGTGGACGTCAAATAGCCATGGCTCACGGCAAGCGCTACCGCAAACAGCTCGGCAAGGTCCAGCGCGAGCATGAGTACCCGCCGGCTGAGGCGATCTCGCTGATCAAGGAGACCGCCAGCGCCGGTTTCGACGAGACCGTCGAGCTGCATCTGCGGCTCGGCGTCAACGTCCGCCACGCCGAGGAGCAGCTGCGCGGCACCCTCGCCCTTCCCCACGGGCTGGGCAAAGACGTGACCGTCGCGGTCTTCGCCGAAGGCCAGCAGGCACGTGACGCCGAGGCGGCGGGCGCGGACTTCGTCGGCGGCCAGGACCTGGTCGAGAAAGTCCAGGAGGGCTGGACCGGCTTCGACGTCGCGATCTCGACCCCGGACATGATGAAATCGGTCGGTCAACTCGGCCGCGTGCTCGGCCCGCAGGGCCTGATGCCGAACCCGAAGGTGGGCACCGTCACCGACGACGTCGAGAAGGCGGTGGGCGAGTCGAAGGCCGGCAAGATCGAGTACCGCACCGATCGCCAGGCGATCGTCCACCTCGCGATCGGCAAGGCCAGCTTCGATGCGCAGAAGCTGCTCGACAACTGCCTCGCGGTGATCGACGAGGTCGTCCGCGCCAAACCTTCCTCGTCGAAGGGCAAGTACATCCTCTCGGCGACGCTGACGACGTCGATGGGGCCCGGTATCCGGGTCGACGCCGGTAAGACCGGCGAACGCGAGGCGGCCGGGGAGGCTCCCCAAGAGGCCGGCGAGACCAGCGAGCCCGCAGCGGAGCCCGCGACCGCCTAGACTTCTCCGCCGCGAACCCGAGACCACCGGCAGGGCCAAGCCCGCAAGCCCGGTGCAGGCGAACAAATGAACCGAGACGAAAAGGCACAGGCAATTGAGGAGATCGCCGCCCAGATAGAGGGCGCCGAAGCGATCTTCGCGGTTGACTACCGGGGAATCAGCGTCCCCCAGGCGGCTGAACTGCGCGGCAAACTGCGCGAGGCCGACGCCAGCTTCCGCATCGTCAAGAACCGGTTGACGAAAAGGGCCGCCGAGCAGGCCGGCGAGGATCGACTCGCGGATCTGCTGCAGGGCCCGACCGCTCTGACCTTCGTCCGCGGCGACACCGCCCAGGCGGCGAAAGCGCTCTCGACCTTCAACAAAGAGCATGAAGTCCTTACCTACAAGGGCGGCTACATGGGTGACCTCGGCCTGGACGAGGAAAAGTTCAAGTCGATCGCCCGCCTCCCCGCACGCGAAGTGCTCGACGGCCAGCTCGCCGGCGTCGTCGCCAGTCCGTTGACCGGCTTGGTCCGCGGCCTCGGCTCGATGATTCAAGGACTTGCGCTGCAGCTTGGTCAAATCGCCGAGAAGGGACTTGTGAGCGGCGAGGCGCCGGCTGCTGAGCCCGACCCCGCCCCGGCGGAGGAGGCGACCTCCGAGGATGAGGCCCCGGCCGCGGAGACCGAGGCCGAGCAGCCCGCCGCGGAAGCTGAGGGTGAGGACACCACTTCAGAGCAGGACGAGACTTCAAAAGACGACGACACCAAGGAAGAGGAGTAATGGCAACCAAAGTCAAAACTGAGGATTGGATCGAGGAGCTGAAAGGCATCTCGGTGCTCGAGCTCTCCGAGCGGATCAAAGCGCTCGAGGAGGAGTTCGGTGTTTCCGCGACCGCGGTCGCCGCAGCCGCACCAGCTGCTGCCGGCGCCCCCGCTGGCGACGGCGACGGTGGCGCCGAAGAGTCTTCGACGGTCGACGTGGTCCTGACCGAGGTCGGCGGCCAGAAAGTGCCCGTCATCAAGGTCGTCCGCGCCGCCACCGGTCTCGGCCTGAAAGAGGCCAAGGCGATCGTCGACGAGGCCCCGAAAGCGATCAAAGAGGGCATCGAGCGCGACGAAGCCGAGAAGATCAAGGGCGAACTGGAGGAGGCAGGCGCAACGGTCGAGCTGAAATAAAGCCCGACATTCCGCGTATGGACCCCAGGCAGGGAGCCATCTACGCGGCCGAGTGCGCCCGTGTGTTATTTTCCGTGGTCGCGCGCCTGTTGTCACCCCCTGCCCCATATCTGCGCTGTATCCACGTCCCTCTGACCGTCTGAGGAGTCGCCGACTTTGGCACGTTCCAACGCTGCCCCCGTAACCCGTAGGAGTTTCTCCCGACTACAGAACCCTCTCGAGGTCCCCCATCTGATCGATATCCAGCGTCGCTCCTTTGAGGAGCTGACGGATCCGAAGGCGGGTGGGCTGCGAGAGACGATTAACGACATATCCCCGATTGAGGACTACACGGGGAACCTCGCGATCGTCTTCAGCGAGTTCAAGTTCGAGGATCCCCCGAACACGATCGAGGAGTGCCGCGAGAAGGACATGACCTACTCGCGGCCGCTGACGGCTACCGTCGCTTTCCAGAACAAGGAGACCGGCGAGATCCGCGAGCAGGCCGTCTTCATGGGCGACTTCCCGTGGATGACCGACCGCGGCACCTTCATCATCAACGGCACCGAGCGCGTCGTCGTCACCCAGCTCGTGCGTTCGCCCGGCGCCTACGTGATGGCGCCAAAGGACCCGGAAAAACAGGTCTTCATCGCCAACCTGATGCCGGCTCGTGGCTCCTGGCTGGAGCTGGAAGTCGACAAAAAAGGGAAAGTCTTCGTCCGCATCGACCGCAAGCGCAAACTGCCGGTCACGGTGCTGCTGCGCGCGATGGGTTACGTCGAGGACGAGCAGATCCTCAAGATGTTCGACAACTCGGTCTACCTGAGGCACACGATCGAGTCCGACACCGAGGCGACCCGCTCGGAAGAAGGCGCCCTGATCGAGCTGTTCAAAAAGCAGCGTCCGGGCGAGCCGCCCTCAGTCGACGCCGCCAAAGCGCTGCTCGAGCAGCTCTTCTTCGATCCGAAGCGCTACGACCTGACCAGGGTCGGTCGCTACAAGCTGAACGCCCGGCTCGACCTCGACATCGACCTCGACAACCGGGTCCTCACTCACGACGACATCATCGCCCTGATCAAGGAGCTGGTGAGCCTGCCGAAGCTGCTCGGGATCCCCGAGGAGATCGACGAGGAGCACCCGATCAAAGACTATGCAGCGGAGGCGATCACCTACCCGCGCGAGCCCGTCGCCGAGCACCTCGACGAGTACGAGCACTTCGGCAACCGTCGCCTGCGTACGGTCGGCGAGCTGATCCAGGAGGCCTTCCGGATCGGCCTCTACCGGATGGAGCGCGTCGTCCGCGAGCGGCTCACCACCGAAGACGCCGACGCGATCACGCCGCAGACGATCATCAACATCCGTCCCGTTGTGGCGGCGCTGAAGGAGTTCTTCGGCTCCTCGCAGCTCTCGCAGTTCATGGACCAGACCAACTCACTGGCCGGCCTCACCCATCGCCGTCGCCTCTCGGCGCTCGGCGCAGGTGGCCTGACCCGTGAGCGGGCACCGATCGAGGTCCGCGACGTGCACCCGACCCACTACGGCCGGATGTGCCCGATCGAGACCCCGGAGGGGCCGAACATCGGCCTGATCGGCTCGCTCTCCTCCTACGCGCAGATCTCCGAGCACGGTTTCGTCACGACCCCCTACCTGCTGGTCAAAGACGGCGTCGTCAGCGATGAGATCGTTCATTACGACGCGACCCAGGAGGAGGACAAGGTGATCGCCCAGGCGAACGCCGAGGTCGATCCCAAAACCAAAAAACTGAAAGGCCCACAGGTCCTCGTGCGCGCTGGTGAGCAGGAGTACGCCACCGCCTCGCCCAAGGAAGTCGAGCTGATGGACGTCTCGCCGACGCAGATCTGGTCGGTTGCGACGGCGCTGATCCCCTTCCTCGAGCACGACGACGCCAATCGCGCCCTGATGGGCTCGAACATGCAGCGCCAGGCGGTGCCGCTGCTCAAACCGGAGCCGCCGCTGATCGGCACCGGCATGGAGCGACGCGCCGCGGTCGATACCGGCGACGTCACCCTCGCCAAGAACAACGGCGAAGTAAGCCACGTCGACTCCGAGTCGATCGTCGTCACCTCCGGTGCGAAGAAAGACGAGTACCCGCTGCACAAGTTCATGCGCTCGAACCAGGGCACGATCATCCACCAGCGACCGATCGTGAAGAGCGGTCAGCAGGTCAAGGAGGGCGACGTGCTCGCCGACGGCTCCTCGACCGCCGGTGGCGAGATCGCCTTGGGCAAGAACTGCCTGGTCGCCTTCATGTCCTGGGAGGGCTACAACTTCGAGGACGCGATCATCCTCTCCGAGCGTCTGGTCAAGGACGACGAGATGACCTCGATCCACATCGAGGAGTACGAGATCGACGCCCGCACGACCAAGCTCGGCGACGAGGAGATCACCCGCGACATCCCCAACCGCTCCGAGGAGAGCCTGCGCAACCTCGACGAGCGCGGCATCGTCCGCGTCGGCGCCGAGGTGATCTCGGGCGACCTCCTGGTCGGCAAGGTGACGCCGAAGGGCGAGACCGAGCTGACCGCCGAGGAGAAGCTGATCCGCGCGATCTTCAAGGAGAAGGCGCGCGAGGTCCGCGACACCTCGCTCAAGGTCCCGCACGGCGAGGGTGGCGTCGTCATCGACGTCCTCACCTTCAGCCGCGACGACGGCGACGACCTGCCGCCCGGCGTCAACGACCTGGTCCGCGTCTACGTCGCGACCAAGCGCAAGATCGCCGAGGGCGACAAGCTCGCCGGCCGTCACGGGAACAAGGGTGTGATCTCCAAGATCGTGCCCGAAGAGGACATGCCACACCTCGCCGACGGGACGCCCGTCGACGTGATCCTCAATCCGCTCGGCGTGCCGAGCCGGATGAACATCGGTCAGGTGCTGGAGACGCACCTCGGCTGGGTCGCTGGCAACGGTTGGTACGACGACGGCTCCGAGGCCTACAAGCAGGCGCACTCCGACGAGGGCGACGGGCGTGTCTATGTCGCTACCTCCGTCTTCGACGGTGCCAGCGTCGAGGACGTCGACGAGGCCCTGGTGCAGTGGCAGGAGCAGAACTCCGAGCGCGGCGTCGACCTCGGCGTCGACAAGAGCGAACGGGCCGGCGCCCGTGCCGAAGGCACGATGCAGCTCTACAACGGCCGCACCGGCGAGCCCTACGAGGGCAAGGTCACGGTCGGTTACATGTACATCCTCAAGCTGCTGCACCTGGTCGACGACAAGATCCACGCGCGCTCGACCGGCCCCTACTCGCTCGTCACCCAGCAGCCGCTGGGCGGCAAGGCGCAGTTCGGCGGTCAGCGCTTCGGTGAGATGGAGGTCTGGGCCCTGGAGGCCTACGGCGCCGCCTACACGCTGCAGGAGATGCTCACGGTCAAGTCCGACGACACGGTCGGGCGGGTGAAGGCCTACGAGGCGATCGTCAAGGGCGAGAACATCCCCGAGCCCTCGATCCCCGAGTCCTTCAAAGTCCTGCTGAAGGAGATCCAGAGCCTCTCGCTCGACGCCAACGTCGTCTCCGAAGGCGGCGACGTGGAGATCTCCGAGGAGGACGACGACCTGCTGAAAGCGGCCGAGGAGCTGGGCATGGACCTGACTGGGGTCCGCGCCGAGGGCTCCAACGGGGCCGCTGACGAGAAGGAGGAGCAGGTGGTCGCCGAGGGCGAGGGCGGCACCGACGGCGACTCGAATGGAAGCGATGGAGCTACGGCAGACGGTGCAGCCGAGGCCAAGGAAGAGACGAAGGTGGAGGACTGATGATCGACATCAACAACTTCGACGCGATTGAGATCGGCCTTGCGTCCTCGAAGAAGATCCGCTCTTGGAGCTGGGGCGAGGTCACCAAGCCGGAGACGATCAACTACCGCACGCTGAAGCCGGAGAAAGACGGCCTCTTCTGCGAGCGCATCTTCGGTCCGACCAAGGACTGGGAGTGCTACTGCGGCAAGTACAAGCGCGTCCGCTACAAGGGCATCGTCTGCGAGCGCTGCGGGGTCGAGGTCACGCGCTCCAAGGTCCGTCGCGAGCGCATGGGTCACGTCGACCTGGCTTCGCCGGTGTCTCACATCTGGTTCTTCAAGGGCGTTCCGAGCCGCATCGGCTATCTGATCGACATGGCTCCCAAAGAGCTGGAGAAGGTCCTCTACTTCGCCGCTTCGATGATCACTTGGGTCGACACCGAGGCCCGCGACAAAGATCTCGGCAAACTCGAGAAA
Source organism: uncultured Solirubrobacterales bacterium (assembly GCA_963716735.1). Classification (GTDB taxonomy): domain Bacteria; phylum Actinomycetota; class Thermoleophilia; order Solirubrobacterales; family 70-9; genus VRUE01. The sequence goes on along the minus strand of OY970321.1, from coordinate 1,531,466 downwards.
GAAGTCAAAAAAGTCTCCGACAGCTACGAGGCCGAACGACAGAAAAGGACTCAGGAGCTGGCCGAGTCGCTGGAGCGGCGCGTCGCCTACCTCGAAGAGGGTGGCCAGGAAAAGTTCGATGACGACGACCACATCTGGGCCGACTCGCTGAAGCTGACGGCTACGCAGCTGCGCAAGCTGAAGGACGACGAGCGCGCCAAAATGATCAAAGATCTGCGCAAAACGTTCGAGGCGGAGATCTCCGACACCGAGGCCTACATCGAAGAGGCGATCGAGCGGATGGAGGAAGTCTGGAAGATCTTCACCGAGATGAAGCCGAAGGACGTCGTCAACGACGAGACGGTCTTCCGTGAGCTCAAGGACCGCTTCGGCTCACCGTTTGGCTGGGGCGAGTACTTCCGCGGCGGCATGGGTGCCGAAGCGGTGCGCGACCTGCTCGAACAGGTCGACCTCGCCGCCGAATGCGAGGAGCTGGAGGTAGTCATCAACAGCTCCAAAGGGCAGAAACAGGCCCGCGCGGTAAAGCGGCTGAAAGTCGCCTCCGCCTTCCTCAAATCCGACAACAAGCCGGAGTGGATGGTCCTCGACAGCGTGCCGGTGATCCCGCCGGAGCTGCGCCCGATGGTGCAGCTCGACGGTGGCCGCTTCGCGACGTCGGATCTGAATGACCTCTACCGGCGCGTGATCAACCGCAACAACCGTTTGAAAAGGCTGCTCGACCTCGGTGCCCCCGAGATCATCGTCAACAACGAGAAGCGCATGCTTCAGGAGGCGGTCGACGCCCTGTTCGACAACGGCCGTCGCGGCCGCCCCGTAACCGGGCCCGGCAACCGCCCGCTGAAGTCGCTCTCCGACATGCTCAAGGGCAAGCAGGGCCGCTTCCGTCAGAACCTGCTCGGCAAGCGCGTCGACTACTCCGGCCGTTCGGTGATCGTCTCCGGGCCGAGCCTGCAGCTGCAGCAGTGCGGCCTGCCCAAGCTCATGGCGCTCGAGCTCTTCAAGCCGTTCATCATGGCGCAGCTGGTCGAGCGCAAAGCGGTGCAGAACATCAAGGCGGCCAAGAAGATGGTCGAGTCGATGGTGCCCGAGGTCTGGGACGTGCTCGAGGAAGTCATCCACGAGCACCCGGTGCTGCTCAACCGCGCGCCGACCCTTCACCGCCTGGGCATCCAGGCCTTCGAACCGATCCTGGTCGAGGGCAAGGCGATCCAGGTCCACCCGCTGGTCTGTCACGCCTTCAATGCCGACTTCGACGGCGACCAGATGGCGGTCCACGTGCCGCTCTCCGCCGAGGCCCAAGCCGAGGCGCGGATCCTGATGCTCTCCGCCAACAACATCCTCTCGCCGGCACACGGTGCGCCGCTGGCGACGCCGACCCAGGACATGGTGCTGGGGATCTACTACCTCACCTACGGGCCGTCGGCAGAGGATCTGGTCAAGCGCAACGAGGAGTTGAAGAGCGGCAAGGGGGCCAACGGCTCCGCGCCCAAGGTCTTCCGCTCAGCGCAGGAGGCCGAGCTCGTCTACGAGAACGGCGGCTGCAAGCTGCACGACCTTGCCGAGTACCGGCGGGCCGGGCACGAGCACTTCCTGACCACGGTCGGGCGGATCATCTTCAACGAAAAGATCGAGCGCGCTCTCGCCGCTGCGCTGGGCGACGAGTTCGACCCCGAGGGCTTCGAGTTCGCCAACCAGGCACTGAAGAAGCGCAACGTCAACGAGATGGTCTCCGACCTGGTCGAGGCCTACGGCGCACCGGCGGTCTCGCGGGTCTTGGATGCCTTCAAGGACCTCGGCTTCCACTACGCCAGCCAGGCCGGGATCACGGTCGCCAAGAACAACGTCGTCTCGCCGCCCGAGAAGGCGGAGATCCTCGATCGCTACGAGAAGCAGACGGCGGCGATCCAGGGCCAGTACGACGACGGATACATCACCGCGGAGGAGCGCCACGAGGCGGTCACCGCGGACTGGAACAAAGCGACCGACGAGGTCGCCCAGGCGATGGAGGACAACCTCGACGAGTTGAACCCGATCTTCATGATGGCCAACTCGGGCGCCCGCGGCTCGTTCAAACAGATTCGCCAGCTGGCCGGAATGCGCGGTCTGATGGCCAATCCAAAAGGCGAAATCATCGAGCGGCCGATCAAGGCCAACTTCATGGAGGGCCTCTCGGTCCTGGAGTACTTCATCTCGACCCACGGTGCACGAAAGGGCCTGGCCGACACGGCGCTGCGTACGGCGGACTCGGGCTACCTGACCCGCCGTCTGGTCGACGTCGCCCAGGACGTGATCGTCCGCGACGAGGACTGCAAGACCAAAGAACACATCGAGATGGCGCTGCGCAAGGACGACGGCACGCTCAACGACAATCTCTTCGGCCGCCTCGCGGCGAAGAAATTCGAAACCAAGCGCGGTCGCGAGCTGCTCAAGCGCAACCAGGAGATCGCCCTTGCCGACGTCGAAGCAATCGCCGAGGCCTTCGAGGACGAGGAGGTCACGGTACCGGTCCGCTCGACCCTCAAGTGCGAGGCCGAGTCCGGCATTTGCCGCGCTTGCTACGGCATCGCCCCGGCAACCGGCTCGACGGTGAACATCGGCGACGCGGTGGGGATCATCGCCGCCCAGTCGATCGGCGAGCCGGGCACGCAGCTGACCATGCGCACCTTCCACACCGGCGGTGTCGCCGGCCAGGACATCACCCAGGGTCTGCCGCGCATCGTCGAGCTCTTCGAGGCGCGTAAACCAAAGGGTCTGGCCCAGATGGCCGAAGAGGCCGGCAAGGTCTCGGTCGAAGAAACCGACAAAGCGCTGAAAGTGATCGTCACCGAGTCCAGCGGCGAGGAGCACGCCTACAGCTTCCCGCCGCGCACCCGCCTGCACGTCGCCGACGGCGACAAGGTCGAGGTCGGCCAGCAGCTCAACGAGGGCTCGCTCTACCCGGCCGACCTGCTGGCGATCCGCGGCCGCACCGAGGTCGAGCTCTACCTCGTGGCCGAGGTGCAGAAGGTCTACCGGGCCCAGGGCGTCGACATCAACGACAAGCACATCGAGTTGATCGCGCGGCAGATGCTGAAGAAGGTCAAAATCGAGTCCAAGGGCTCGACTGAACTACTGCCGGGCCAGCTCGAAGACCGCGGCCAGCTCAAACGGCTCAACAAACAGATCAAGGCGGACGGCGGCACCGCGGCCAAAGGCGAGGAGGTCATCCTCGGCATCACCAAGGCCTCGCTGGCTACGGAGTCCTTCCTCTCCGCTGCCTCCTTCCAGGAGACGACCAAGGTGCTCACCGATGCGGCTCTCGAGGGCAAACGGGACAAACTCGTCGGCCTCAAGGAGAACGTGATCATCGGCAAGCTGATCCCGGCCGCGACCGGGCTCAAGCACTACCGGACGCTCGCGGTCGAGCCGGCGATTCCGATCGAACCGCCCAGCGACGACGACCTGCTCGACGAAGACGAGCTGGCCGCCGAGCTTGGGGTCGACGGCGACGAGACTCCGGTCGAGAGCTTCGGGCCTAGCTTCGCCGAGGAGCTGGAGGAGCTCGCCCAGGAGATCGAGTCGAACTCCGAGGACAAACCAGCCTCGTAGTTGTCTTAGCGGGGGAGGGACCGGGTGTCCCTCCCGCTTGCTGGGTTTTCGCCTGATCGCCGGTAGCCGTCCGAGATCGTTTTTGGGGCGAAAAGAGGACGCCGCTGCGCGCGAGGGACACCCGGTCCCTCCTCACGAAACGTAAGCGGCGGCCGATCCCGGCCCGATCGCACCCTTGTGCTCCCCGTCATAAGTTCGGCCGCGAATCGCGCGCATCCGACATTGACCACAGTGGGGTGGGGTCAATGTCGCGGTCCGATCTGGGTTTCGTTCGCTCATCCGGCGAGACGCAGCTCAGGCTCACGGGCGCTGGTCGCTCCATCGGCTCAGTGAGCTCTTAGATGAAGCATTTTCCCCATCATGAGTGAGATAAGGCTTCAATGAACGCGAAACGGCCGGGGCGGTTGCCCCGGCCGTTGCTTGCTTCGGTGGTGTGGCTTAGTTAGGAGAGGCAGAGGGCGTAGACGGTGATGGTCTGGGCCGCGGCGGTTTTGTTGGATGCTGCGTAGAACCAGCCGTTGCCGCTGGGGGCGTTCGAGGTCATCTCGACGCCGTAGGCGCTGGGCGCGCCGCCGCCGCTTAGGACCTGCTCGCCGCCCTGGCAGGGGACCGAGATGCTGCCGTTCGTGCCGGCCGCGAGCGATTTCGAGTTGGTCCGCTGGATCACGACGCTGAGCTCGTCGGCGTTGACCGCGTTGGGGCCGATGTCGTTGCTGTTGATCGTCTGGTCGGCTATCTCCAGGGAGGTGACCGAGTTTGACGCGAGGTCGCCCGCGGTGAGCGAGTCCGGGGCTACCTCGGATGAGGTGACGGCGTTGTCGGCGATCTCATCCGACTTGACCGCATCTTTCGCGATCTCGTCGGAGTTGACGGCGTCTTTGGCGATCTCGTCGGTGCCGACCGAGTCGGTGCCGAGGTCGTTGGCGGTGATCGAGGTGTCAGCGACTTTGGCGGAGTTGACCGCGCTATCGCGGAGGTCGACGGTCCGGACCGAGCCGTTGACGATCTGATTCGAGCCGATGCTGGCCTTCGCTGCCAGGGCCGAACCGGTCAGCGCCAGGAACAGGGCCAGGCAGCTGATCACGACGGCGGGGGAGGGGCGGAACTTGCTCTTGCTGGTCATGGTCTTGTTGCTCATCTTGGGTCTCCTTTGTTGGTGTGGAACCTGATGAGCACAGCTTCGGCCGGATCTCCTCTCGCGACTACGGCCCCCAGGGGTGAACATCCTCACCCCCGCCGGTAGATTTCAGCCCATGGAGAAGGTGTGCATCATCGGCGCGGGCTCATCCGGTCTCACTGCCTGCCAGGTTCTGAGTGCGCGAGGGATCGCGTTCGACTGCTTCGAGAAGGGGTCGATGATCGGGGGCAACTGGCGCTACGAGAACGACAACGGGACGTCGTCGGCCTACAAGTCCTTGCACATCAACAGCGCCCGCAAGCTCATGTCATACAAGGCATTCCCGATGCCCGAGGACTATCCGGACTATCCCAGCCACTACCAGGTCGCCAAGTACTTCGACGACTACGCGGAGCGCTTCGGTCTCGTCGAGAGGATCACCTTTCGCACCGAGGTCCTCACCGCGGAGCCGGATGAGGATGGATGGAGCGTGACCGTCGAGGACGGCGACGGCGCTCGCCGGACCGAGCGCTACCGAGCGGTGCTGGTCGCCAACGGCCACCACTGGAAACCACGCTGGCCCGAACCCCCTTTCGCCGGAGCCGAGGAGTACGAGGGCGAGCAGATGCACGTCCACCACTACCGCGAGCCCGACGTGCTCGAGGGCAAACGTGTTCTCGTGCTCGGGATAGGCAACTCCGCCGTGGACGTCGCGGTCGAGTCCTCGCGAATCGCCGAGAAGACGTTCCTCTCGATGCGCCGCGGCGCCTACGTCCTGCCCAAGTTCCTCGGGGGCACCCCGATCGACGAAGCTGCGCCGGCGATTGCCAGCTATTTGCCGATTTCGGTGCAGCGCTTCTTCTTCAACCGGCTGCTGAAGACCGCAGTGGGCGACATGATCGACTACGGTCTGCCGAAGCCCGACCACAAGCTGCTCGAGGCGCACCCGACGGTCTCTTCCGAGCTCCTGCCGCGGCTCGGTCACGGCGACATCACCGCCAAGCCGAACATCGACCGCTTCACCGGCGGACGCACCGTTCGCTTCGCAGACGGCAGCGAAGAGGAGATCGACCTCGTCATCTACTGCACCGGCTACAAGATCGAGTTCCCTTTCCTGGACGAGAAAGTGTTTGCAGCCCCCGAGAACCGAATGTCGCTCTACAAGCGCGCCGTTTCCGTCGAGAACCCGGGCCTCTACTTCATCGGCTTCATCCAGCCCCTAGGCCCGATCATGCCGATCACTGAGGCGCAGGCTGAATGGATCGCCGACCTGCTCACCCACCGGGTAGCGCTGCCCGCAGCTCCTGAAATGCGCCAGGAGATCTCCGACTACGAACGATGGCTGAAGAAGCGCTTTGTTGCGTCGAAGCGCCACACGGTCGAGGTCGACTTCCACCCCTACCTTCGCGACATCCGCCGCGAGCGCAAGCGAATTAAGCAGGCGGCCTAGCCGCTCAGGGTCGTCTGACGGCAGGGGCCGGGGTGCCCCTGCGACGGAACTTGTGAGCAGCACCACGTCGGCGCCCACGCGAAAGTGCCGGCGCGGGTTCCGGCGCGGGGGCACCCCGGCCCCTGACCCCAGCTCCGCCCCCAGGCAGATGATGCGGGCCGCGCGGCCGAGGCTGGGGCCGCCAGCGGTTGAAGCCCTCGCCCGAATCCTCAGCGGTGTCCTCGGCAGCTTCAGGAAATTTGCTTGCCCACCAGACCAGCCAGAGCGCGCCCAAGACCGGGATCTTGAGGACTACGAGCAGAAAGAAGATGGGCCAGAACCCCTCCATTCGGCCAGTGTAGCCAGCTAAAGGCCGTTGGCCCAGACGGTCAGGGCTTCCACCTGGACCTCCTCGAGGCCCAGGTGGGACTCGGTGGGGACGAGTAGCGTGGGCTCCTCACGCCCGCGCGCCCACTCGTAGCAGCTCTCGTCGAAGTTGTCGTCGATCCAGGCCAGCGGTCGTCCCTTGCCGTACTCGTCCAGCGGCCCCAGCTTCCAGTGGGCAGAGCCGAAGCGGGCGGCGCCGTCGAAGCTGAGGAAAGGCAGTTCCGGCAGGCCGAGGATGTTCGGCAGGTAGTCGTTGGCTTTGTCCTCCCACCCGGTGGCCCAGACCAGGTCGTAGACCTCCGTCAGCCGCTTCAACCGCTCGCCCGCGACCAGAGAGATGCAGTGCACCATCCCATCGACCAACTCGAACCGCGCCAGCTTGCGGTCCGGCGGCTCGTCGAATCCGAAGAGCGAGATGACGCCGTCGACGTCGACGGCAAGGATCGGCCGGCTCATGGAGCCAGGCTAGCTACCAGCGGTAATGCGCGAAGGCCTTGTTGGCCTGGGCCATGCGGTAGATGTCGTCCTTGCGCTTCCAGGCACCGCCCTGCTGCCCGGTTGAGTCGAGGATTTCGCCGGCGAGCCGCTCTGACATCGAGTACTCGCGACGATTGCGCGCGAAGTCGACCAGCCAGCGCACGGCCAGCGTGCGGGCACGGCGGGCGGGAACCTCGACCGGCACCTGGTAGGTCGCGCCGCCGACGCGCCGCGAGCGGACCTCGAGTACCGGGGTCAGCTGTTTGATCGCCGCCTCCAGGGTCTCGACGGCGTCCTCGTTGGAGCGCTCGCCGACGATCGCCAGCGCGTCGTAGACGATCCGCTCGGCGAGGGACTTCTTGCCGTCGCTCATCACCTTGTTGATGACCTGCTGGACGAGCCGGTTGCGGAAGCGGGCGTCGGGTTCGACCGGACGGATCGTTGCAGCGGAACGGCGCGGCATCAGGAAGCCTTGACCCCATAGAGGGAGCGGGCCTGTTTGCGGTCGGAGACGCCGGCCGCATCCAGCGTGCCGCGAACGACCTTGTAGCGCACGCCAGGCAGATCCTTGACCCGGCCGCCGCGGACCAGCACCACCGAGTGCTCCTGCAGGTTGTGACCCTCGCCCGGAATGTAGGTCGTGACCTCCATGCCGTTGGTGAGGCGCACACGAGCAATCTTGCGCAGGGCCGAGTTCGGCTTCTTCGGCGTTACCGTGGCGACGCGGGTGCAGACACCGCGCCGTTGCGGCGCCGCGACCCTCTTCTTGCTCCCTTGCCCCGACTTGAGGCCCGGCGTCGTGGTCTTCTTCTTAGGCCGCTTGCGGCCCTTGCGAATAAGTTGGTTCGTGTTCGGCACGGGCGCGCATGGTAGCGGGCCGTCGCCTTTGGGGCCACAACGAGGAGAAACCCGCCCAACATCAATCCCGCCGCGGCGGCGATCTGGGCGTAGAAGCCGTCGTAGAGGACCGCCTTGGCGCCGGTGAAGCGGGAGGCTTGAGCGCCCGCGTCGAGGCCGGCCGGCAGGTCGACGAGGAGGACGACGGCGAGGCTGAGCAGGCCGAGCGCGAAGATGACCCGCCCCAGCCCTCGCCGCCGCTCGTTGCGCAGGACGACGAGGGCGAGGGCAGCGGCCAGCAGCGCCACTGGGACAAGGAGGAAGGCATGTGCTTCGCCGGCGGTCTTGGCGTCCACGGTGGGCGCGCTCGCGGCCGGCAGCCCGGCATAGCCCGACTGACCGATCTCGACCGCGCGGTACTCGACGAACTGCGCGGCGATCAGGCAGGCGGCGGAACCGAGGATGGTGAGGCAGATCGCTCGCTGCGGGGTGAGCACGGCACTTGCCCGGGTCGCCACGCGCCCCGCCCAGGCCGCGCTGCGCAAGAGGCGGCGTTCGAGTCGCGCCAGGAGGCGAAAGAGCACCACGCCGACCGGGCGCGTTCTCTTCGCCAGGGATCGACCGAAGCGGCGGCTCGTCTTCGACGTCCATCGCGCGCCTTTGGCCAGCGGCGGCCAGGCGCGTTGCAGCTGCCGGTCGACGGCTCTGTCCACCCTGCGCGTCGCTGCTATCATCGCGCGTCGCTCAGGCTTCTTTTTTGCAGTTCGCTTCGCCGGGCCCGCCAGGGCCTTTTTCATGCGCCGATCCCGGCGGTTCTTGCCGGTAGGCGTCGATTTCTTAGATCTCTCTCGTCCCCACTTCATAAAGGCAACGCTTACCTTAAGACCATGCCACGCAACTTCCCCCTAGAGAAAACGCGCAACATCGGGATCATGGCGCACATCGACGCCGGTAAGACGACGACGACCGAGCGCATCCTCTATTACACCGGCCGCACGCACAAAATTGGCGAGGTCCACGAGGGCGCCGCGGTGATGGACTGGATGGAACAGGAGCAGGAGCGCGGCATCACGATCACCTCCGCCGCGACCGCTTGCGAGTGGAACGGCCACCGGATCAACATCATCGACACGCCGGGCCACGTCGACTTCACGGTTGAGGTCGAGCGCAGCCTGCGCGTCCTCGACGGCGCGATCGCCGTCTTCGACGCCGTCGCCGGAGTCGAGCCCCAGTCGGAGACCGTCTGGCGCCAGGCCGACAAGTACAAGGTGCCGCGCTTCGCCTACATCAACAAGATGGACCGCACCGGCGCCGACTTCTTCAACGCCGTGGAGACGATGAAGGACCGGCTCGGAGCCAATCCGCTGCCGATCCAGCTGCCGATCGGCAGCGAGGGCGACTTCGTCGGCGTCGTCGACCTGATCGAGATGGTGGCGCTGGTCTGGAAGGACGAACTCGGCACCGAGTTCGAGACGGTCGAGATCCCTGCCGACCTCGTCGACCAGGCCCAGGAGTACCGCACCCAGCTGATCGAGGCCTGCGCCGAATACGACGACGAGCTGATGGAGGCCTACCTGGCCGAGGAGGAGATCCCCCACGAGCGGATCGCCAAGTCCCTGCACCGTGCCTGCCTCGACACCAAGGTGACTCCGGTCCTCTGTGGCTCCTCGTTCAAGAACAAGGGAGTGCAGCCTCTGCTCGACGCGGTCGTCGAGCTGTTGCCCTCGCCGCTCGAGGTTCCGCCGGTCACCGGGCTCATTCCGGCCGGTAAGGGCGAAGACGAGCCGACCGAGGCCGAGCGTCCAGCCGACGACAGCGGACCCTTCGCCGCGCTTGCCTTCAAGATCATGACCGACCCCTACGTCGGCAAGCTGACCTACTTCCGCGTCTACTCGGGCAAGCTCGAGGCGGGTGGCCGCGTGCTCAACGTCAAAACGGGCAAGACCGAGCGGATCGGCCGGCTGCTGATGATGCACGCCAACAGCCGCGAGGAGATCGAGGAGGTGTACTCGGGCGACATCTGCGCCGGAGTCGGTCTCAAGGAAACGGGTACCGGCGACACGCTCGCCGCGCCCGACGCGCCGATCGCGCTGGAGAGCATCGAATTCCCCGAGACGGTGATCGCGGTCGCGATCGAGCCGAAGACGAAAGCCGACCAGGAGAAGATGGGGACGGCCCTGCAGCGCCTCGGCGAGGAGGATCCGACCTTTCGGATCGAATCCGACGAGGAGACCGGGCAGACCCTGATCCACGGGATGGGCGAGCTCCACCTCGAGGTGATCGTCGACCGCATGCTGCGCGAGTTCAAAGTCGACGCCAACGTCGGCAAACCCCAGGTCGCCTACCGCGAGACGATCCGCAAGGAGGCCAAGAAGGTCGAGGCGCGCTTCGTCCGCCAGACCGGCGGCCGCGGCCAGTTCGGCCACGTCGTGATCAATGCCGAGCCGGCGCCGGGCGAAGGCTTCGAGTTCGTCAACAAGATCAAGGGCGGCGCCATCCCCGGCGAATACATCGGCCCGGCCGAACAGGGGATGAGAGAGGCGCTCGAGAACGGCGTCAAGGCCGGTTACCCGATGGTCGACGTCAAAATCGAACTCATCGACGGCTCCTTCCACGACGTCGACTCCTCCGAGATGGCTTTCAAAATCGCCGGCTCGATGGCGATCCAGGAGGCTGCCCGCAAGGCCGACCCGGTTCTGCTGGAGCCGGTGATGGCGGTCGAGGTCGTCACCCCCGAGGACTTCCTCGGCGACGTGATCGGCGACCTCTCGCGCCGCCGCGGCAAAGTCCAGGGCCAGGATCAGCGCGGTAACGCGCTCGCGGTCCAGGCTTTCGTACCGCTCGGCGAGATGTTCGGCTACGCCACCGATCTGCGTTCTTCGACCCAGGGTCGAGCCACGTACACCATGCAGTTCGAGCGCTACGAGGAGGTGCCGTCCAACATCGCCGAGGAGATCGTCGAGCACCGGGCGGGAGAGCCGGTAGGAGCCTCCTCATGAATCTGGCTATATTTCCCAGGTTCGCCAGCAGGCAGCAGGTTCGCTGCTGCCAGGCAGTTGCAACACTCAATCACCCAAGTCAGACAGAACCCGACTTCGAAAGGTAGAACGGAGAGCGATGTCAAAGGAGAAGTTCGAGCGCGATAAGCCGCACGTGAACGTCGGCACGATCGGTCACATCGACCACGGCAAGACGACGCTGACGGCCGCGATCACCACCACGCTCTCCGGCAAAGGCGACACCGAAGCGAAGAGCTTCGCTGAGATCGACAATGCCCCGGAGGAGAAAGAGCGCGGGATCACGATCGCGACGTCCCACGTCGAGTACGAAACCGAGAACCGCCACTACGCCCACGTCGACTGCCCCGGCCACGCCGACTATGTGAAGAACATGATCACCGGCGCGGCCCAGATGGACGGCGCGATCCTGGTCGTCTCCGCCGCGGACGGCGTCATGCCCCAGACCCGCGAGCACATCCTGCTCGCCCGTCAGGTCAACGTCCCGCACGTGGTCGTCTTCCTCAACAAGGTCGACCAGGTCGATGACGACGAACTGATCGAGCTGGTCGAGGAGGAGGTCAAGGAACTCCTCGACGAGTACGACTTCCCCGGCGACGACACGCCGATCGTCAAAGGCTCGGCGCTGAAGGCGCTGGAGGGCGACGAAGAGGCCCAGAAGGCGATCTTCGAACTTGCCGACGCGCTCGACTCCTACATCCCGGAGCCGGTCCGCGAGCTCGACAAGCCCTTCCTGATGCCGATCGAGGACATTTTCTCGATCACCGGCCGTGGCACCGTCGCCACTGGCCGCGTCGAGCAGGGAATCGTCAACACCGGCGACGAGGTCGAGATCGTCGGCATCACCGACACCACGACGACTGTCGTCACCGGGGTCGAGATGTTCCGCAAGCTGCTCGACCAGGGTCAGGCCGGAGACAACATCGGCGCCCTGCTGCGTGGCACCAAGCGCGAGGAGATCGAGCGCGGCCAGGTGCTCTGCAAGCCGGGATCGATCACTCCGCACACTAAGTTCAAAGCCGAGGTCTACTGCCTGAAGAAGGAGGAGGGTGGCCGTCACACGCCGTTCTTCTCCGGCTACCGGCCTCAGTTCTACTTCCGCACGACCGACGTGACCGGGATCGCCAACCTCCCCGAGGGGACCGAGATGGTGATGCCGGGTGACAACGTCGAGATGACGATCGAGTTGATCCAGCCGATCGCGATGGACCAGGGCCTGCGCTTCGCCATCCGCGAGGGTGGCCGGACGGTTGGCTCGGGGGTCGTCGCAGACATCATCGAGTAGCTCAGGATCAGGGCGGGCTTCACCCGCCCTCGTCGCTTTCGCGGCGAGAAGGTTTTTAAAACACATACGACCGGGGGCGGCGCCCCATCATTTGGGGCGGCGCCCTTTCCGCGCGGTGAAGGCTGCGCAGGAAGAACAGAGAGAAAACAAACGTGGCGACCATTGCGGCACAGAAAATTCGGATCCGACTGAAGGCGTACGACCATGACGCCATAGATCGGGCTGCCCGCGAGATCGTCGAGACGGCGGAGCGCACCGGCGCCAGCGTTTCCGGCCCGGTCCCTCTTCCCACGGAGAAAAACGTCTACTGCGTGATCCGCTCTCCCTTCAAGGACAAGGACTCGCGCGAGCACTTTGAGATCCGCACCCACAAGCGGCTGATCGACATCCTCCAGCCGTCGCCGAAAACCGTCGACTCCCTCCAGCGGCTCGATTCGCTGCCGGCCGGCGTCGACATCGAGATCCGTCTCTAGGTGCACGGATGGCTGCGATCCTCGGCAAGAAGCTCGGCATGACGCAGGTCTTCCGCGAGGACGGCACGGTCGTGCCGGTGACCGTGATCGAGGCCGGCCCTTGCAAGGTGACTGCTGTCCGTGACGCCGAGCGCGATGGCTACGCGGCCGTGCAGCTCGCCTTCGACGAGCTCGCCGAGCGCAAGTTGAGCAAGGCCGAGCTGGGCCACCTGAAGAAGGCCGGCGCCCCCCCGATGCGCCATCTGGTCGAGTTCCGCGACGAGGATCTCGGTGCCGAGGAGGGTCCCAAGGTCGGTGACGACGTCACGGTCGCTTCCTTTGAGGCCGGCCAGCGGGTGAAAGTCTCCGGGATCTCGATCGGCAAGGGCTTCCAGGGCGGGATCAAGCGCCACAACTTCAGCCGCGGCCCGGTTAGCCACGGTTCCCACAACGTCCGGGCGCCGGGCTCGATCGGCGCCAGCGCATTCCCCGGCCGCGTCTTCAAAGGACAGCGGATGCCGGGCCAGATGGGGAACAAGCGGACGACGCAGCGCGGCCTCGAAGTCGCCGACGTCGACGCCGAGCGCAACCTGCTGCTGCTCAAGGGCTCGGTACCGGGCTCACGCAACGCGCTGATCGAGGTGAGGACCGATGGCTGACGCAAAAGCAGCCGTGCTCGGCAAGACGACCAAGGCGGACCTGCCCAAAGAGCTTTTCTCCGAGCCGTTCCACCAATCGCTGGTGCACGAGACGGCCCGCGCCGACATGGCTTCGCGCCGCCGCGGCACCGCCTCGACGCTTACCCGCGGTGAGGTCTCCTTCACCACCGCCAAGGCCTGGCGGCAGAAGGGAACCGGCCGCGCTCGCGTCGGGACGCTTGGCGTTTCCAGCCGTTTCGGCGGCGGCGTTACCTTCGGTCCCAAGCCGCGGCACTACACGGTCAAGGTCAACCGCAAAGCGCGCCGCAAGGCGATGCGGGCGGCGCTCTCGGTCCACGCCGAGCGTGGCAGCGTCGCCGTGCTCGACCCCGCTGCCTACGAGACGCCGTCGACCAAGGCGGCCGCGCAGGCGCTGGGGAAATGGGACGCGAAGCGGTCGACTCTGGTCGTCATCGACGGCGAGGAGACCGGCGTGCTGAAGAGCTTTCGCAACATCGCCGGGGTTAACGTCGCCGAGGTTGGTGCAATCGGCGTGGCCGACGTGATCGGCGCCGCCTCGCTGGTGCTCTCCGAAAAAGCGCTGGAGACGCTGAAGGAGAGGCTCGCCTGATGGACGCTCGCAACATCATCGTCCGCCCGGTCGTCTCGGAGAAGAGCTACGCGCTGATCGCCGAAGGCAAGTACACCTTCAGGGTCGCCGACCGTGCCCACAAGACCCAGATTGCCGCCGCGGTCGAAGAGATCTTCGGCGTCGGTGTCGCAGAGGTACGGACTTCCAAGGTGCGACCGAAGCCGAAGCGCCGCAACCTGAGCAAAGGCCGGACCCGCGGCTGGAAGAAGGCGATCGTCCAGCTGATGCCGGGCGAACGGATCGAGCTGTTCGAAGGCGCCGAGACTGCGTAGGGAGAGAGATGCCAAACCGCAAAACCAAACCGACCAGCCCAGGGCGCCGCTTCGCCACCTACCCGCTGCGCGAGCAGCTGACCGCTACCGAGCCGGAGCGTAAGCTGACCGAGGGCCTGCGCAAGAGCGGCGGGCGCAACGTCAACGGCCGCGTCACCGCGCGCCATCGCGGCGGCGGCGCCAAGCGCCGCTACCGCAAAATCGACTTCAAGCGCCTCAAGGACGGCGTTCCGGCCAAGGTTGCGACGATCGAGTACGACCCGAACCGCAGCTGCTACATCGCGCTGATCCACTACGCCGATGGTGAGAAGAGCTACATCCTCGCCCCCGCCGCCCTTTCAGTCGGCGACACGGTCCAGTCAGGGTCCGGCGCAGACATCAAACCCGGCCACGCGCTGGCGCTGAACGAGATGCCGACCGGCACGATCGTCCACAACGTCGAGTTGACTGCCGGCCAGGGCGGCAAGATGGGACGCGCCGCCGGCACCGCGATCCAGCTTGTGGCCAAGGAGGGCGAGATGGTGACCTTGCGGCTGCCCTCCTCGGAGATGCGGATGGTTCGCGCCGAGTGCCGGGCGACGGTCGGTCAGCTCTCCAACGCCGAGCACCAGAACATGAAGATCGGCAAGGCCGGCCGCAGCCGGCACAAGGGCAAGCGGCCGCAGTCGAGAGGTGTGGCGATGAACCCCGTCGACCACCCACACGGCGGCGGCGAGGCCCATCACACGCCCGGTGGTCACCCGGTGACCCCGTGGGGCAAGCCGACGCTCGGCTACCGCACCCGTAAGAAGGGCAAGCAGTCCGATCGCTACATCGTGCGCGGCCGTCGCCGCGGGAAGAAGAAGAGGTAAGCGACAGATCATGGGACGCTCGACCAAAAAGGGGCCGTGGGTGGAAGCGGCGCTGATGAAGCGAATCTCGGCGATGAACGACTCGGGCCAGAAACAGATGGTGAAAACCTGGTCGCGGACCTCGACGATCTTCCCCGACATGGTTGGTCACACGATTGCCGTCCACGACGGCAAGAAGCACGTGCCGGTCTTCATCTCGGAGTCGATGGTCGGCCACAAGCTGGGCGAGTTCGCGCCGACCCGGACCTTCCGGGCCCACTCCGGCACGGGCAAGGGCGACTAACGATGGCCGACGAGAAAAAAGCCAAAAAAGCGAAAAAACCGGCGGCGAAAAAAGCCAAAGCGAAAAAAGAGCCCGCCAAGAAAAAAGACGCGCCGAAAAAAACGGCCGCGGCTAAAAAAGAGACTGCAAAAAAAGCCGCTCCCAAAGAGCCGGCAAAGAAAAAAGAGGCTCCGAAAGCGAAGCCGGCGCCGATCGTCGTTCGTGCCAGCTCCCGCTACGTACGGATTGCGCCACGCAAGGCGCGCCTCATCGCCGACCAGGTCCGCGGCCTGCAGATCGACCGGGCGCGGGCCCTGCTGCAGTTCTCACCGCGCGCGGCTGCGCAGGACATCGGCAAGCTGATCGAGTCGGCTGCGGCCAACGCGGAGAACAACCACGATCTCGTCGCCGACGAGATGCGGGTGGCGGAGATAACCGTCGACGAAGGTCCGACGCTGCGCCGCTTCCGGCCGCGGGCGCTGGGCCGGGCGACCCCGATCAACAAGCGAACCAGCCACATCGCGGTGGCACTCAGCCCCGAAGAGGAGATCTAATGGGACAGAAGATCCATCCCGGCGGCTTCAGGGTCGGCTACATCCAGGACTGGAAGTCGAACTGGTTCGACGAGAAGGGCTTTGCCGATGTGCTCGAGGAGGATCTGAAGATCCGCACCCACATCGAGGGCAAACTCGCGCATGCCGGCCTCTCCAGCATCACGATCGAGCGGCGCGGCGAGGTGTCGGTCGACATCCACACGGCCCGCCCCGGCATCGTGATCGGCAAGTCGGGCAGCGAAGTCGACGCCCTGCGCAAGGAGCTGCACAAGATCACCGGCAAGCCGGTGAAGGTCAACATCCGCGAGGTGAAGCGCCCCGAGCTCGACGCGAAACTGGTCGCCCAGTCGATCGCCGAGCAGCTGCAGAACCGGGTTGCGTTCCGGCGGGCGATGAAACGCGCGCTGACCTCGGCGATGCGCTCCGGCGCCAAGGGCGTGAAGCTGCAGGTGTCCGGCCGGCTCGGCGGCTCCGAGATGGCCCGGACCGAAAGCTACTCGGACGGCCGCGTGCCGCTGCACACGCTGCGCGCCAACATCGACTACGGCTTCTTCGAGGCGCGCACCACCGCCGGCCGGATCGGCGTCAAATGTTGGATCAACAAGGGCGAAGTGATGCCCGAGGGGTTCCGCACCGACCAGGTCCCCGACGACGGCGAGCCGCAGGGCGGCGGCCAGCGCGGCGGACGCCAGCGCGGCGGCGACCGGGGTCGCGGGGGAGGTGGTCGCTGATGCTGATGCCGAAGCGGGTCAAGCACCGCAAACAGATGCGCGGCCGGATGCGCGGCTACACCAAGGGCGGCAGCCATGTCGCCTTCGGCGAGTACGGGCTGAAGGCGCTCGATCGCGGCTGGATCACCAACCGCCAGATCGAGGCCGCCCGCGTCGCGATGACCCGCAAGATCAAACGTGGCGGCAAGGTCTGGATCAACATCTTCCCGGACAAGCCCTACACCAAGAAGCCCGCCGAGACGCGGATGGGCTCGGGCAAGGGCAACCCGGAGGGCTGGGTCGCCGTGGTCAAGCCGGGCAAGGTGATGTTCGAGCTGGCGGGCGTTCCCGAGGACCTGGCCCGCGAGGCACTCCGCTTGGCCGGTCACAAGCTTCCGATCAAGACCAAGTTCGTGATGCGTGAGGGGGCGGACGGCTGATGAAGGCTTCCGAGGCCCACGATCTGAAAGACGACGAGCTGGTGGCGAAGTTGATCGACGCAAAGCAAGAGTCCTTCAACCTGCGTTTTCGTCACGCCACCGGCGAGCTGGAGAACACGTCGCGGCTGGGACAGTCAAAGCGGGATATCGCCCGGCTGCTGACGGTGGCCAAGGAGCGCGGGATCGACGTCGATCGAGAGCTGAGGAAATGATGGCTGAGGACGAGACGAAAAAAGACGAGAGCACTGCGCAGGACGCCCCTCAGGACGAGGCGTCTGAGTCCGCGCCACCCGTGGATGAGGAGTCTGAGTCGGAGGCTCCGGCCGAAGAGGCGGAGGCTCCTGCGTCTGAGCAGCCGAAAGCTGAGGAGCCCGCTGCTGAGCCCGATCCAGAGGACGAGCTTCCCTGGAAGGAGAAGAAGCGGCTCGAGGCTTCTCGCAAGCCGCAAAAGGCCAAGCCGCAGCAGTCGCCTGAGGAGCGGAAGGCTGCCCGACTTGCCGAGCGCAAGCGGCGGGGCGGCGAACGGCGCAAGGAACGGGCCGCTGCGAAGAAAAAGAAGACGCCTGGCACGGGGACGCCGCGGGCTGAGAAGGATGCCAACGCGGCCAAGGTCCGGCAGGGCATCGTCGTCTCCGACAAGGGTCAGAAATCGATCACGGTGCGGATCGACACTGCCCGGCGTCACCCCACTTACGAGAAGGTGGTGCGGCGCTCGCGCACGCTGCACGCCCACGATGAGCTCAACGAGGCCGGCGAGGGCGACGTCGTCCGCGTGGTCGAGACGCGGCCGCTCTCCAAGACCAAGCGCTGGCGCTTGGTCGAGGTCCTGGAGAAGGCGAAGTAGAAGATGATCCAGCAGGAGTCCAGGCTCAAGGTCGCCGACAACTCGGGTGCGCGGGAGATTCTCTGCATCCGGGTCAAGGGTGGCTCCCACCGCCGCTACGCCGGCGTCGGCGACGTGATCACGGCAACCGTGAAACAGGCCAGCCCGCAGGGAGGCGTCCGCAAGGGCGAGGTCGTGCAGGCCGTCGTCGTGCGAACAAAGAAGCAGCTCGGCCGCTCCGACGGCACCTACATCTCCTTCGACGAAAACGCCGCCGTGCTGATCGACCCGGCCAGCAACAACCCGCGCGGCACCCGAATCTTCGGGCCGGTCGCCCGCGAGCTGCGCGAGCGCAACTTCATGAAAATCGTCTCGTTGGCGCCGGAGGTCCTCTGATGGCGAAGGGGATGCGGATCAAGACCGACGACATGGTCAAGGTAATCGGCGGCAAGGACTCGGGCAAGACCGGACGGGTCCTGCGTACCGAGCCGAAGCGCAGCTTCGTCTACGTCGAGGGCATCAACGTGGTCAAGCGACACGAAAAAGCACGGCCCACCCAGGACGTGCAGAAAGCGGGCCAGCAGCTCGGCGGGATCGTCGAGAAGGAGGGGCCGATTCACGTCTCCAACGTGATGCTGCTCGATCCCAAAGACAACAAGCCGACGCGGATCGGCATGCGCCGCGACAAAGGCGGCAAGCGCGAGCGCTTCGCGAAGCGAAGCGGGGTGGGGCTCTAGTGGAGGCGGCAACAACCCCACAGTCCAAAGCCGCGCCGCCGCCGCGCCTGCGCGAGCGCTACGAGCAGGACGTCGTGCCTGCCCTGACGCAGAAATTCGGCTACTCGTCCGCGATGCAGGTGCCAAGGCTGCAGAAGATCGTCCTCAACATGGGGACCGGAGAGGCGAAACAGAACGCGAAAATGCTCGAGGCCGCCCAGGAGCAGCTGGCATTGATCGCCGGTCAGCAGCCCAGCGTGCGGCGGGCGCGCAAGTCGATCGCCTCCTTCAAGGTCCGCGAGGGGATGCCGGTCGGCCTCTCGGTCACCCTGCGCCGGGCCCGTATGTGGGAGTTCCTCGACCGCCTGACCTCGATCGCCGTGCCGCGCATTCGCGACTTCCGCGGGCTCAACCCCCGCTCCTTCGACGGTCGCGGCAACTACTCGATGGGCGTCCGCGAGCAGCTGATCTTCCCGGAAATCGACTATGACTCGATCGACGAGGTGCGCGGCCTCGACGTCACCATCGCAACCTCCGCCCAGACCGACGAGGAGGCCTTCGAGCTGTTGCTTGGACTGGGTATGCCGTTCGCCAAAGAGGGTCGGCCGGGCAGCCGTGATGCTGAGGCCGAGGCGGCGGCTGAGGAGGAGAAGCGCAAGGAGGAGGCTCGCCTGCGAGCCGAGGCCGAGCAGGCCGCACTGGAGCAGTTGAAAGAGGAGAACCCCGAGGCGTATGCCAAGCCCGAGCCGGAGGCCGAGGGTGACGCCGAGAGCGAGAGCGAGAGCGACGAGGCCGACAGCGCTGCCGGCGAGGAGGATTCTGCAGATGGCTAAGACTTCGATGAAGGTGAAGCAGGGCCGCAAGGCCAAGTTCAAGTCCCGTGAATACAACCGGTGTCGCCGCTGCGGGCGCCCGCGCGGTTACTACCGCAAGTTCGGCCTCTGCCGGATCTGCCTGCGCGAGGCCGCCCACGAGGGTTACGTCCCCGGCATGACCAAGTCGAGCTGGTAGGCAGATAGGACCAACAGAACCATGCTGAACGACCCCATAGCCGATTACCTGACCAGGATCCGCAACGCGCTCGGCTCCGGCCACGACGACGTGCAGATTCCCGCCTCGCGGTTGAAGGAGGAGATGTCCCGCATCCTCAAGGAGCAGGGCTACATCCGAGACTTCCACCGCAAGCCGGCCAAGGTCGGCGAGGCGATCGAGATCCGGCTCAAGTACACCGAGGACCGTCGGCCGGTGATCATCGGGCTGGAGCGGATTTCGCGGCCCGGCCGGCGGCGCTACGTCGATCACACCGAAGTGCCGCGGGTGCACGGCGGCACCGGTACGGCGATCGTCAGCACCTCGGTCGGCGTGATGACCGGACACGAGGCGAAGCAGAGAGGCGTTGGCGGCGAGGTAGTCGCCTACGTCTGGTGACCAGGAGCAGCCAGCGATGAGCCGCATTGGAAGAAAACCGATCTCCATTCCCGAGTCCGTCACGGTCGAGCTTGCCCCTGGGCGGGTTGCCGTCAAGGGCCCGAAGGGCGAGCTGGCCCAGAGCCTCTCTGCCGAGATGAAGGTCGAGCAGGCCGACGGCACTGTCACCGTGGAGCGCCCCACCGATCGCGGCGAGCATCGAGCCCTGCACGGGTTGACCCGGAGCCTGATCGCGAACATGGTCGAGGGCGTCACCGACGGCTTCGAGAAGCGGCTCGAGATCCAGGGGGTCGGCTACCGCGCCCAGCTCAAAGGCAAGAACCTCGAGCTTGCGCTTGGCTACTCCCACCCGGTCTCGATCGAGCCGCCGGAGGGGATCGAGTTCGAGGTCCCGCAGCCGACCGAGGTGATCGTGCGCGGGATCGACAAGCAGATGGTCGGACAGGTCGCAGCGGACATCCGCAAGCGCCGCCCGCCCGAGCCCTACAAGGGCAAGGGGATCCGCTATCGCGACGAGCACGTGATGCGCAAGGTGGGTAAGCGCGCATGACGGTCATGACCAAGCGCCAGCAGCGCCTGCGCCGTCGCCGCCGGGTTCGCGCCCGCATCGTCGGCAGCGCTGAGCGTCCGCGGCTCTCCGTCTACCGCTCCAACCGTGGTGTCTTCGCCCAGCTCATCGACGACGCCGCCGGGGCGACTCTCGCCGCCGTCAACTGGACCGAGCCGGAGTTGCGCAAGCTCACAGCCAGCGATCAGGCGAAGCGCGCCGGGGAGCTGCTCGCCGAGCGCGCCAAGGCTGCCGGGGTCGAGACCTGCGTCTTCGACCGCGGCGGTTACCAATTCCACGGCCGCGTCAAGGCTCTGGCCGAAGGCGCCCGCGAGAAAGGGCTGAAGTTCTGATGATCTTCCGCACGTCGTCCATTCAGCTACGGTGTCCGGTCCGATGAAGGGCATGGACATGACCAACGTGGAGACGGTGAGCCCCCGCGGGCTCGATCTCCAGGAGCGGGTGATCGAGATCAACCGCGTCGCCAAGGTGGTCAAGGGCGGCCGCCGCTTCTCCTTCACCGCGCTCGTCGCCGTCGGCGACGAAGAGGGCGTGGTCGGGATCGGCTACGGCAAGGCTCGCGAGGTTCCCCTGGCGATCCAGAAGGCGGTCGAGAACGCGCGCAAGAGCTTGATCCGCGTGCCCAAATACGGGCAGACGCTGACCCACAAGATCATCGGCCGCTACGGCGCCGGCCACGTCGTCCTGCGGCCGGCCAGCCCCGGTACCGGCGTGATCGCCGGCGGCGGCGTGCGGGCGGTGCTCGAGCTTGGCGGTGTGCGCGACGTGCTCACCAAGAGCATCGGCACGCAGAACCCGATCAATCTTGTGAAGGCGACGATGGACGGCCTGGTCCGTCTGCGGCGGCCGGAGGAGGTCGCTGAGCTGCGCGGGCTGACCGTGGCTCAGGTCTTGGGAGTTCAGAAGTCGAACGGTGCGACCACCGTTTCCGCCGAGGGTTCGGGTGAGGCGGTTGAGGAGCCCCAGGCCCCGGCCGCTGAGGAGAAAGCTGCTGAGGCTCCGGCCGAGGAGGCGACCGCCCCGGCCGCTGAGGCGAAAGCTGAGGAGTCGTGAGCGCGGTGAAGATCAAGCAGATCAGGTCTGCGAATGGCTCCAATCCGAGTCAGAAAGCTACGCTTGCCGCGCTGGGTCTGGGAAAGATCAACAGGGCTGTTGAGCGCAAAGACTCTCCGCAATTGCAGGGGCAGCTGAAGGTTGTGTCGCATCTGGTGGAGGTCGACGGTGGCTGAGAAAGCCGCGAAAGCCAAAGAGGACGCGCCGAGTGAGCGTACGCTCGAGATCGGGCTGCACAACCTCTCACCCAAGCCAGGCTCGAAACGGCCGCGCAAGCGGATCGGGCGGGGCGAGGGCAGCGGGCTCGGCAAGACCTCCGGGCGCGGTCACAAGGGTGCCGGGGCGCGATCGGGCCGCAAGCGCAAGGCTGGATACGAGGGTGGGCAGAACCCGATCCACATGCGGATGCGAAAGCTGCGCGGCCCGCACAAAAAGCAGTCGATGCCGTTTGAGAACTTCCGTACCTCGACTCAGCCGGTCAACGTCGGCGATCTCGAGGAGCGCTTTGACGCCGGCGCCGAGGTCAACCTGGAGGCGCTCAAGGCAAAGGGCCTGGCGAAGCGCTCGGACCCCGTCAAGATCCTCGCCCGCGGTGAGATCTCGAAGAAGCTCGATGTTCACGCTCATGCCTTCAGCGCGGCCGCCAGGGAGAAGATCGAGGCAGCCGGCGGTTCCTGTCACACTCTGGAGCCGTAATGCTCAGGACTATTGCGAACGCTTTCGGCGTCGCGGAGATCCGCAAGAAGCTTGCGTTCACCGCGGCGATGCTCCTGCTCTACCGGCTGGGGGCCTACATCCCCGCGCCGGGGGTGGACATCGAAGCCGTGAAGGAATTGCAGAGCAACTTCGGCGGCGGCAACATCCTCAATTTCCTCAACACCTTCTCCGGCGGCGGTCTCTCGCGGCTCTCCCTGTTCGCGCTGGGGATCATGCCCTACATCACCGCTTCGATCATCCTGCAGCTGCTGACCGTGGTCGTGCCCTCGCTGGAGAAACTGCAGAAAGAGGGCGAGGTGGGGCAGCAGAAAATCACCCAGTACACCCGCTATCTCACCGTCGGCCTTGCCTTCGCGCAGTCCTTCGGCTACGTCTTCCTCTTCCGTTCCTTTGGCAATGAAGCCGGGGGGAACAACGTCATCGGTGCCCTTTCCGGCCCCAAAGTCCTGCTGATCGTGATCTGCCTGACCGCCGGCTGCACGCTGCTGATGTGGTTGGGCGAGCTGATCACCCAGCGGGGCATCGGCAACGGCATCTCGCTGATGATCTTCGCCTCGATCGTCTCCGGCCTGCCGAACGGGCTTCAGCAATGGTGGAACAACCCCGACCAGGTCTTCGTCGTGATGATGCCCTTCGTCGCCCTGGCCGTGATCGTCGCGATCGTCTTCGTCCAGGAGGGGCAGCGCCGCATCCCGGTCCAGTACGCGAAACGGATGGTCGGCCGCAAAATGACCTCCGGCGGCTCCACCTACCTGCCGCTGCGGGTCAATATGGCCGGCGTCATCCCGGTCATCTTCGCCGCCTCGATCATGGCCTTCCCGCCGACGATCGGTCAGATGCTCAACACGCCGGCGGCACTCGACTTCGCCGCCTTCTTCAGTCCCAACGGCTGGGCGTACGTGGTCGGCGAGGTCTTCTTCATCGTCATCTTCACCTACTTCTATACCGCGGTGACCTTCAACCCGGTCGACCAGGCCGACAACCTGAAGAAATACGGCGGCTTCATCCCGGGCGTGCGTCCGGGGCGTCCCACCGCCGAGTATCTCGACCGCATCCTCTCCCGCCTCACCTTCCCCGGCGCCCTCTACCTGGGGGCGGTGGCGGCGTTGCCGACGATTCTGATCAGCCAGACCTCGGCCAACTTCTTTTTCGGTGGAACCTCGATCCTGATCGTCATCGGCGTAGCTTTGGATACGGTCAAGCAGCTCGAGGCTCAACTCATGATGAGAAATTACGAGGGGTTCTTGAAATAGGACCTACTCAGGCGCGGCCGCTGCAAACCGGCGCATCTCGGCGTCCTCGGTCGCTCGGATCGGGTCACGCACGACAGTGCGCTCCCCTCACCTCGCTCCCTGCGTCCACCGACCTGCTTGATTTTCACGGCCGTTCCATCCTTCGCTAATTTCAACCTCATTGAAATGACTCAACTCAACCTCGTCCTTCTCGGCCCTCCCGGCAGCGGTAAGGGCACTCAGGGGGAGCGGCTGCAGGAAGATCTGCAACTGCCCTACTACGCAACCGGGGACATCCTGCGGGCGGCGGTGCGTGACGAAACCGAGTTGGGCAGGGCGGCGAAGGAGTACATGGACCGCGGCGACCTGGTCCCCGACGACGTGATCGTCGGCGCGATCGGCGAGCGGATCGATTCCGCCGAGGCCACAGACGGCTTCATCCTCGATGGCTTTCCCCGCACCGTGCCGCAGGCCGAGGCGCTGGCGGCGAAGCTCGGCGAGCTCGGCAGGGAGCTGACAGCGGTGCTGTTGATCGACGCCGGCGACGATGAGGTGATGCGGAGGCTGGGCGGCCGCCGCACCTGCGCCGAGAGCGGCCACGTCTTCCACGTCGACTTCAACCCGCCCGAGCGCGAGGGCGTTTGCGACGTCGACGGCAGCGAACTGCTCGTCCGCGACGACGACAAGCCGGAGGTGATCCGCCACCGGCTCGACACCTACCACGAGAAGACCGAGCCGCTGATCGAGTTCTACGACCACCAGAGCCTGCTGCGACGGATCGACGGGGCTGCCGCTCCGGACGCCGTCGCCGACGAGCTGCGCCGCTCCCTGGCGACGCTGAAGCTTGAAGCCGACCAGACCGTCTAGGACTACTTGGCGGGACGGCTAGCGTGTACCGGATGATCATCCGCAAGACCCCCGAGCAGGTCGACAAGATGGCCGCCTCGGGCGAGATCCTGGTCCGCTGCTTGCGGATGTTGGCTGCCAAGGCGCGCGCCGGGGTCACGACCAAGGAGCTGGACACCGCCGCGGAGAAGTTCATCCGCTCGCAGGGAGCCGAGCCCGCCTTCAAGGGCTACCGTGGCTTTCCTGGCTCGATCTGCGCCTCGCCCAACTCGATGGTCGTGCATGGCATCCCCGGGCCCTATGAGCTGAAGCGCGGTGACGTGCTCTCGGTCGACGTCGGGGTGATCAAGGACGGTTGGGTCTCCGACGCCGCGATGACCCTTCCGATCGGCTCGGTAACTCCGGAGGCGCGCAAGCTGCTCGACGTGACCAAAGGGGCGCTGTTTGCCGCCGTCGAGCAGATGCGGCCCGGCAACCACCTCGGCGACGTCTCGGCGGCGATCCAGCGCTCGGTTGAGATCGAGGGGCTTTCGATCATCCGCACCTTGGTCGGGCACGGGATCGGTCGCGACATGCACGAGGACCCGCAGGTCCCCAACTTCGGCGAGCCTGGCAAGGGCCCGGAACTGGAGGAGGGCACGGTGCTGGCGATCGAGCCGATGGTCAATGCCGGCGGCCCGCTGGTCAAGATGGGCAATGACGGCTGGGCCGTCTACTCCCAGGACGGCTCCCTGGCCGCCCACTTCGAGTTCACGATCGCGGTCACGGCCGACGGGCCGCGGATCCTCACGCCCTGGCACGAGGACGAGTAGGGACGAGAGCGCTTGCGGGGAGGGGCCTCCCTTTCTCGGGCGCGCGTTAGGGTCAGCTGATGCGGTCGGATCGGTGGGCTGAGGTCGATGAGTATGTAAGCGGGTTGCTGGCGCCGGGGGATGAGGTGCTGGAGGAGGCTCTGAAAGCTGGTGTTGACGCGGGGCTGCCCGAGATCCAGGTTTCGCCGCCGCAGGCGCGGCTGCTGGAGATCCTGGTGCGGTCGATTGGAGCTCGGACGGTGCTGGAGTTCGGGACGCTGGCGGGGTACAGCACGATCTGGCTCGCACGTGCGCTGCCGGAAGGCGGTCGGCTGATCACCCTTGAGGCGACCGCCGACTATGCCGAGGTCGCTCGCAAGAACATTGCCGGCGCCGGGCTTGCGGGCGTCGTTGACCTTCGCGTCGGTCCGGCGCTTGATGTGTTGCCGGTGCTGGACACGGAGGGCGTTGGACCATTCGACTTCGTCTTCATCGACGCCGACAAGATCCACACCCCCGACTACTTCGCCTGGTCGCTCGAGCGCACCCGGCCCGGGGGCCTGATTGCCGCCGACAACGTCGTCCGCGACGGTGCTCTCGCCGACCCCGAGAGCGAGGAGCCGACGATTCCGGCGCAGCGTCGCCTGCACGAGATGATCGCTGGCGATCCACGCGTCACCGCGACCACGATCCAGACCGTTGGCGGCAAGGGCTACGACGGCTTCACCCTGGCCTTGGTCGGCGCCTGAGGAGGGCGCCGCCGCCAGTCGTCCCCTGCTATCTTTCCCGGTCGGCCTTGAGGGCCGTTTGTTCGTGCCCGCTTGCCCGATTCATGGGGCGGACGGGAGTCCTGTAGTCGAGACAACACCGGAGCGATGAAGGTCCGAGCTTCCGTAAAGCCGATGTGCGAAAAGTGCAAGGTGATCCGCCGCAACGGTGCGGTCCTGGTGATCTGCCAAAACCCGCGCCACAAGCAGCGGCAGGGCTGACGCATGGCACGAATCGCGGGGATCAACATCCCGGTCAACAAGCGGGTCGAAATCGGGCTCACCTACATCTTCGGTATCGGTCGCTCCACCGCCCAGGACATCCTCGCTGAGACCAAGATCGACCCGAACACCTCGGTCAAGGACCTGACCGAGGAAGAGGTCGTGAATTTGCGCGAGGCGGTTGAGCGGCGCGAGGTCGAGGGCGATCTGCGGCGCGAGCGCTCCCAGGACGTCAAACGGCTGATGGAGATCGGTTCCTACCGGGGCCTGCGCCATCGCCGCGGCCTGCCGGTCCGGGGCCAGCGGACGAAGACCAACGCGCGCGGCCGCAAGGGCCCGCGCCGGATGAGCGTTGCCGGCAAGCGCAAGGCGCCGACGGCGAGGTAGGAGAGCCAGATGGCAGCAGCAAAAAAACCCGCCAAAGGGCGCTCCAAGCGCCGCGTCAAAAAGAACATCGCCTACGGACAGGCTCACATCAAGACTTCTTTCAACAACACGATCGTCACCCTGACCGACCCCCAGGGCAACGTCATCGCCTGGGAGTCGGCCGGCTCGGCCGGTTTCAAAGGCTCGCGCAAGTCGACCCCCTTCGCCGCCCAGGTCACCGCCGACGCCGCTGCGAAGAAGGGGATGGAACACGGTCTTGAAAAAGTCGAGGTCTTCGCCAAGGGTGCCGGTTCGGGTCGCGAGACCGCGATCCGCTCGCTGCAGGCCGCGGGCCTCGACGTGACCACCGTGAAGGACGTTTCGCCGCAGGCCCACAACGGCTGTCGGCCGAAGAAGCGGAGGCGGGTCTAGTGGCACGCGACACCTCCGCCCAGTGCAAGCAGTGCCGTCGCGAGGGCCAGAAGCTCTTCCTCAAGGGTGAGCGTTGCTTCACCGACAAGTGCGGTGTCGAGCGTCGCTCATACCCGCCTGGCGACCATGGCCGCGGCCGGATGCGGCAGTCCGAGTACCGGGTGCAGCTGCGCGAGAAGCAGAAGACCCGTCGCTACTACCAGGTCCTCGAGAGCCAGTTTCGCGCCTACTACGACAAGGCTTCGCGCCAGGAGGGCGTCACCGGCGAGAACCTGTTGCGCCTGCTCGAGTCCCGCCTCGACAACGTCTTGGTCAGGCTCGGCTTCGCGGCCTCGCGGCGCCAGGCCCGGCAGCTGGTCGGTCACGGCCACTGGCTGGTCAACGGGCGCCGGGTGGACGTCCCTTCCTACCAGGTACGCCCCGAGGACGTGATCTCGATCAAGTCCGGCTCGGCTGCCACCGACACGATTCGCAAAGCAACCGAGCTTGTCTCAACCGTGCCGGCCTGGTTGCAGGCCGATCACGACTCGCTTACCGCCAAGGTCCTGCGCCTCCCCGAGCGCGCGGAGATCTCGGCGCCGGTACAGGAGCAGCTCATCGTCGAGCTGTACTCCAAGTAGCCCGGACCGATTTCTGACACACCATAAGCAAGGAACTCATGACCACTGACTTTCAGGTCCCTCGTATTACCGCAGAGAAGGCAGATGACCGCAGCGGCACCTTCACGATCGAGCCCCTCGACAAGGGCTTCGGCTACACGTTCGGCAACGGCCTCCGTCGCGTCCTGCTCTCTTCGCTGGGCGGTGCCGCCGTCACCAGCGTCCGCATCGAGGGCGTCGCGCACGAGTTCTCCAGCGTGCCGGGCGTCAAAGAGGACGTCACCGACATCATCCTCAACTTGAAGGATCTCGTCGTTCGCATGCACACCGATGCCGACGAGGTCGAGGCTCCCCTGGTTGCCACCGGTCCCGGCGAGGTCAAGGCCAAGGACATCGACCTCCCGTCGGGGGTGGAGATCCTCAACCCCGACGCTCCGATCGCGACGCTGGAGAAGAAAACCAAGCTCGAGGTCTACCTGACGATCGGCCGCGGCCGCGGCTACTCGCCAGCTGAGGAGAACAAGTCAGACGACCAGCCGATCGGCGTGATCCCGATCGACTCGATCTTCTCGCCGATCCGCCGCACGTCCTACGCGGTTGCGACGGCCCGTGTCGGTCAGCGGACCGACTTCGACAAACTGACCCTGGATCTGGAGACCGACGGCTCGATCGAGCCCGCGGCGGCTCTACGCGAGGCCTCGGAGATCCTGATCAAGACCCTGGCGATCTTCACCGACGCCGAGCGAGTCGAGGAGCTGACCGCTCGCGAGGCGATTGCCGCGCCGCTGCCGGTCGATGGGCTGTCCGCCATCGGCGGGGGCGACGGGGCCGGGTCCGCGGCGAGCAACGGCCTCGACGAGATCCTGATCGAGGAGCTCGAGCTCGGTGTGCGCTCCTACAACTGCCTCAAGCGGGCCGGCGTTCAGACCGTCGGCGACCTGGTTCGCAAGACCCGGTCCGAGCTCAATGCGATCCCCAATTTCGGCTCGAAGTCGATCGAGGAAGTGATCGAGACCCTGCAGGCCCGCGGCCTCGATCTCTCGGCGGACTGAGGAAGCAGTAGAGAGCGAGTCGAGGAAGCCGATGCGCCATCGCAAGAAGCGAAACAAGCTCAGCCGCGACGCGGCGCACCGGGAGTCGCTCCTGTCCAACCTCTCCAAGCAGTTGATCGAGCACGAGCGGATCAAGACCAGCCAGGCGAAGGCCAAGGCGGTCAAGCCCGAGGTCGAGCAGCTGATCACGCTGGCCAAGCGTGGCGACCTCCACGCCCGCCGACAGGCGCTGGCGACCCTGCACGACGACAAGTTCATCGTGCACAAGCTGTTCGAGGAGGTCGCGCCTCGCTACGTGGAGCGGCCCGGCGGATACACCCGCATCGTCAAGCTTGGACCTCGGCGCTCTGACAGCACCGAGATGGTCTACCTAGAGCTGGTTTAGGGGACGGCGGGGGACTCCCTCGTCCGGACAAACGGCGGCCTAATTAGGCCGCCGTTTTGAGTATCCGCCCGTTCGAGGGAGTCCCCCGCCGTCGCTCTCAAGCGTAGGAGACCGACTCCAGGTAGAGGCCGTGCGGGGGGGCCGTGTCGCCGGCTGCGGAGCGCGGGGCGCCCTCGAGTAGCTTCGTGAAGCTTTTGGGGGTGCGGCGGCCGTTGCTTACCTCCAGCATCGTTCCGACCAGGATCCTCACCATGTTGCGCATGAAGGCGTCGGCGGTGATGCGGAAGCTGAGGATGTCGTCCTCGCGCTTCCAGGAAGCGTCGTAGACGTCGCGGTCGAAGCGGACGTGGTCGGTCTGGGTGGGGGTGAAGGCGGTGAAGTCGTGGGTGCCGGATAAGGCGGCGGCGCAGGCTTCGAGCGCCTCCAGGTCGATGCGATGGGGCCACCAGAGGGCACGACCCCGCTCGAAGGGGCTTGGAGCGGAGCGGGCTAGGAGGCGGTACCGGTAGCTGCGCGATTTGGCGCTGTGGCGGGCGTCGAAGCCGTCCTCGGCTGCGCTTGCGGCGGTAACGGCGATGTCATCCGGCCCGACCCCGTTGAGCCGCCGCGCCAGATCCTCCTTGATCTCGGCTGAGGTGACGAAGCTGGCCACCTGCCCACGGGCATGCACCCCCGTATCGGTCCGCCCAGCCACGGTCAGCTGCACCGGCTCGCGCAGCACCGTGGCCAAAGCTCCCTCCAGCTCCCCCTGCACGGTCCGCAGTCCAGGCTGCAGCGCCCATCCCTTGAAGCTCGCGCCGTCGTATTCGATGTCCAGCCGCACGGTAGCCACGCGCGCAGTATGCCCTCAGCCTCGCTCCTCTGCGCTTGATGGGACGGGGGAAGGGGGTGTCCTCGACGCAGCGGCGTCCTCTTTTCGCCCCACCAACGATCTCGGACGGCCACCAGCGCCAGTGGCGAAAACCCAGCAAGTCGAGGACACCCCCTTCCCCCGTCCCTAGAATCGCCTTCGTGCGTGTTCTGCTGACCAACGACGATGGGATTTCAGCCCCTGGACTTCAGGCGGCCCGCCGCGCCCTGCGCGAGCTCGACGGAGTAGACGTCGACGTGATCGCCCCCGACTCCAACCGCAGCGCCACCGCGCGCAGCATCACGACCCGCTCGCCGCTGACGGTCGAGGAAGTCGAGTTCGGCGATGGCGATCGCGGCTTTGCCACCGACGGCACCCCGGTCGATTGCGTCCGTTTCGCCGAGCTGGGCCTGGTCGGGCACCGGCCTGACCTGATCGTCTCCGGGATCAACCACGGCGCCAACCTCGGCGACGACATCACCTATTCCGGCACCGTCGCCGCTGCCTTCGAGGGGATCGTGCTCGGCATCCCGGCGGTGGCAATCTCTCAGCAATCCTCAGGTGGCGGTATGGGCTACGTCTCCGGCCGCTTCGACTTCTCCGTCGCAGCCCGGTTCGTGGCCCAGCTCGTCGCCGAGCTGACCACCGAGCCGATGCCGCCGGAGACGCTGATCAACGTCAACTGCCCCGCCGGCGAGCCGAGCGGGATCGAGGTGACCAAGCTCGGTAAGCGCGTCTACAACGACGAGCTGAAGCTGGTCTCCGAGGACGAGGACGGCCGCCGCCATTACGAGATCTACGGCTGGCAGCCCGGCTTCAAGGAGCTCGAGGGGACCGACCTGATGGCGGTCTCGCAGGGGCGGATCGCGGTGACGCCGATTCACTTCGACCTGACCGACCACGGTGGCCTGGAGCGACTGCGCGGCTGGGGCTTCGAGGAGATGCTGGCGGCAAGCGCACCGGCGGCGTGAGCGGCGACGCTGAGAGGGCCGCCGAGCTGCGCCAGGAGCTGGAGCGCCACAACCGGCTCTATTACATCCACGACGAACCCGAGATCGGCGACGACGCTTACGACGCGCTGCTCGACGAGCTACGCGCGATCGAGGCCGACCATCCCGAGCTGCGCACCGCCGACTCGCCCACGCAGCGGGTCGGGGCGCCACCGCTGGACCGCTTCCAGCAGGTCGAGCACGTCGAGCAGATGCTCTCGCTCGGCAACGCCCGCAACGAGGAGGAGCTGCGCGCTTGGGAGAACCGGCTCGCCAACTACCTGAAGCGACTCGACATCACCGCCTCGGAGTTCAGCTACACGACCGAGCCGAAGATCGACGGCCTGGCCATCTCACTCACCTATGAGGACGGCGTCCTGGTCCGCGGCGCAACTCGCGGCGACGGCCGGGTCGGCGAGGACGTCACCCAGAATCTGCGCACGATCGGCTCGGTGCCGCTGCGAATCGAGGACGCGCCGGAGCTGATCGAAGTCCGCGGCGAGGTCTACTTGCCGATTGCCGCCTTCAAAGCGCTAAACGAGCGCCGCGCCGAAGCCGAGGAACCGACCTTCGCCAACCCGCGCAACTCGGCCGCGGGCTCGATCCGCCAGCTCGACCCCGCGCTGGCGGCTGAACGGCCGCTCTCGACCTGGTGCTACGGGATCGGCGCCGTCCGCGGGCTCGACCTCGCCACCCACATGGATGAGGTCGAATGGCTCGGCAAGCGCGGCTTCAAGGTCAACCCCGACACTGCCCACCACCAGGGCGTAGAGGGTGTGGTCAAACGTTGTCACTGGTGGGAGGAGCGGCGCGACTCGCTCGACTACGAGATCGACGGTGTCGTGGTCAAGATCGACGAGCGGGCGCTTTGGCGGGAGTTGGGCGTGGTCGGGCGCGAGCCCCGCTGGGCGATCGCCTGGAAGTTCGCGCCGACGACGGCGACGACGAGGATGACCGACGTCGTCTGGAACGTCGGCCGCACCGGCCACCTGGTGCCCTTCGCGATGCTGGAGCCCGTCCACGTCGGCGGTGTCACCGTCAGCACCGCGACGCTGCACAACGAGGAGGATCTGGCGCGCAAGGACGTGCGGGTCGGCGACGAGGTGGTGGTGATGCGGGCCGGTGACGTGATCCCGCAGGTGGTCTCGCCGATGATCCAGAAACGTGAGAACAAGAGCGCACGCAAACCGAAGCCGCCGAAGAAGTGCCCGGCCTGCGGAACCGCGACGGTCAAGCCCGATGGCGCTGTGTTCACGATCTGCCCCAACCGCACCGGCTGCCCGGGCCAGTCCTTCCAGCACGTCAAGCACTTCGTCAGCAAGGGAGCGATGGACATCGACGGTTTCGGCGAGAAGCAGGCGATGCGCTTCCTCGAGGAAGGCTTGATCGCCGACGTCGCCGACATCTACGACCTGACGGAGGAGCAACTGGTGGAGATGGATCGCTTCGCCGAGACCTCCGCCCGCAACCTGCTGGCGGCGATCGACGGCTCGCGGCAGCGGCCCTTCAAACGGGTGCTCTACGCGCTCGGCCTGCCCGGGGTCGGCTACGTCACCGCGGAGGCGCTGGCCGACCACTTCGGCTCGATCGACGCCCTGCACGAGGCCGATCCGGAGCGGATCGAGGAGGTCGAGGGTGTGGGACCGATCATGGCTGTGCAGATCGCCGAGTCGCTTGCCGACGAGCCGACCTGGCAGTTGATCGAGAAGCTGCGCGACAAAGGGCTGCGACTGGAGCAGGACGCCTCCGAACGGCGCTCCGAGGGTGGCCCGATGGAGGGCAAGACTCTGGTCCTGACCGGCACCCTGCCGGAGCTGACCCGCGAGGAGGCGGCGGCGCTGATCAAGGGGGCGGGGGGGAAGGTCGTCAACTCGGTCTCGAAAAAAACCGACTACGTGGTCGCGGGCGAGAACCCCGGCTCGAAGCTGGCAAAGGCGGAGAAATTCGAGACCGAGATCCTCGATGAGGCCGGTCTGCGTGCGCTTCTGACCAGCGGCTCCTAGGGCTCAGTAGGAGGCGACCAGGCCAGCGATCTTGTCCTGCTCGTAGTGAGCTAGCGAGAGGTCGCTGACGCTGTTCATCAGGATCGAGAAGATCATGATGCGGCCGTTGCGGTTGAAGCAGTAGCCGGAGAGGGCGCTGACGGCCGTGATGGTGCCGGTCTTGGTGCGGCAGCGACCGTAGGCGGCGGTTCCGCGCATGCGATCGGCAACGGTCCCCTCATGGCCGGTGAGCGCCAGGTCCTGGATGAATTCGTCGCCGACCACGGTCCCGCGCATCGCCTGCAGGAGGCCCACGACCTGGGCCGGGGAAGCGCGGTTGCCGCGGGTCAGGCCGGAGCCGTCGATTGCCTGGATCCCCGAGCCGTGGCTGCGGGCGAAGCGCTCGACCACGTCGGTTCCGGCCTGGGTGGTCCCGGCGCCGCCGAAGTGGGCTCCGAGCAGCTTTGCGAGCATCTCGGCGAAGAAGTTGTTCGAGTAGACGTCGGTTGCCTCGACCAGCCGCGACATGGTCGGTGAGCGCACGCTGGCGAGCGTCTCGGCGTCGGCCGGAGTGACGCCGCGGGCGACCTGAGCGCGAACGGAGACGCCGGAGGAGCTCAGCGCAGCGGCGAGCTTCGTCGCCGCGAGCGCCCCCGGGTCGGAGGCAAAGCCTTGGCTGATCGAGCCGCGGTAGCCGGAATCGAAGGCGAGTCCGGAGAGCGGGCCGATGTATGGGCTGGTCGCGTAGCCGGAGTCGGCGACGCCGCGCAGGCGGTCGAAGATGGTGTCGTCGGCGTAGAGCCTGCCGGTCACACCGCGCACGCCCACGGCGCGAAGTTGAGCCCCGAGGGCGAGCAGATTCGTGCCGATGCCACCGCCGTAGCGGTTGTAGAAGGAGGGAACCCCGAGGGCAGGGTCTCCCGCCCCCTGCAAGTAGAGGCTGCCGCGCAGGACGCCGTTGAGCCCGATGCTTCCGTCGGTCAGCAGCTTGGTGACGATGCGGTACTCGGGCCCGAAGCGCGCGAGCGCGGTCGCGGTCGTGAACAGCTTCGTGTTAGAGGCAAGGGATCGGGGCGTCTTCGCGGCCCGCGCGCAGACGACCTTGCCGCTCTCCGCGTCAATCACAAACAGACCGCTGGCCGATCCACCTCCATAGACCAGCCGTTCCCGCATCTGCTGGCAGCTACTACTTGCCGCTTCGGCAGCCGTCGGCGGCAGCGCCAGAACGGCGAGCAGGATGAAGAGCAGCACAGCTCGTCTCATTGGCCATTGCAACACGAGAGTCGTCGAAGGTAGCGCTTCGAGCGGCCAGGATGGGGGACCTCTCGAACGGGCGGATACTCAAAGTTGCCGCGTCTTCCGCGGCAACTTGTCCGGGCGAGAGGTCCCCCATCCTGGGCAGCCGCCAACTCTGGGATAATCCATGTTTATGGGCAAGGTCGTCGACATCGAGACTCCCACGCGTCGCAAACGCGGCAAGGGTCGTAAACGGCCTTCGAAGACGGCTCTGGTCCTCGGCGGCGGCGGATTCACCGGCGGCGTCTACGAGATCGGCGCTCTGCGTGCCCTCGACCTGCTCGCGGTGAACAGCACGGTCAACAACTTCGACGTCTACGTCGGCACCAGCGCCGGCTCGTTCGTCGCCACGATGCTGGCCAACGGCGTCACCCCCGACGAAATGATGCAGGTGATCAACAAGCGGGTGCCCTCGGACCTCGACGACCTCGACCTCGACAAGGTGCTGAAGCTCAACTACCTCGGGTTCCTGCAGAAAGCGGCAATGCTGCCCCTGCGCTCGCTTGAGCTGATGCGCAGGCTGGTGCAGATGGGGGACTTCTCGGCGATGGACATCGGCGTCGGTCTCGCTGAGGCGCTGCCGACCGGCCTCTACTCCGGCAGCGGGATCGCCGACTACGTCGAGCAGGCTCTTGCGGACGCCGGTCACATCAACGACTTCCGCCAGCTCGACACCGAGCTCTACCTGACCGCGACCGACCTCGATACCTGCGAGCGCCTCGTCTTCGGCGAGGAGGGCTGGGACGACGTGCCGATATCGAAGGCGGTCGAGTGCTCGACCGCGCTGCCGATCGTCTACAAGCCGGTCGACCTGAAGGGTCGGCAGCTCGTCGACGGCGGCATCCGTTCGACCACCAACGTCGACATCGCGGTCGAGAAGGGAGCGAAGTTCATCATCGTGGTGAACCCGATGGTTCCCTATGTCAACGACTTCGAGCAGACGATCCCGACGGTGTTCGGGACGCGCGTGCGGCGGGTCTCGGACATGGGCCTGCCGGCGATCGCCAACCAGGCCTTCCGCCTGATCGCTCACGCTCGTCTGCACGAGGCCGTCGCCCACTGGCAGGAGAAGTACCCCGGCGTCGACATCATCCTGGTCGAGCCCGAGCCCAACGACGAGCTGATGTTCGGGACGCCGATCATGGACTACTCGCGACGGCTGCAGATCGCCCGGCACGGCTTCGAGTCGGTCACCGCGACGCTCGCGCAGGACTACGACCGCTACCACGAGATCTCCGAGCGCCACGGACTCGAGATCTCCGAGCGCCGTGTGCGCCGCGCCGTCGAGCGCGCTTCCGAAGAGGAGCCCGAGCAGTCATCAGCCTGGCGCCGGGTGCTCGAGCAGACGACTTCGGCGCTGCTCCCAGGCGAAGCTTCCTGACTCCTTGAGGCCGGGGCGCTGCAGCCCCCTCCGGCTCAACCCGCGTAAAGCTGCTCGATCTCGCCTTGGTGCTTGTCGGCGACGACGGCCCGCTTGACCTTCAGGGTCGGGGTCAGCTCGCCGTTTTCCTGCGAGAGGTCGTTGGGGAGGATCGCGATCTTCTTGACCTGCTCGACCCGGGCGAACTTCTCGTTGACTTTGGCGAGGTGGGCCTCGATCGCCTCGCGGACGTCACCATTGGAGGCCAGCTGCGCCGGATCCTCCGGTAGCCCGTGCTCCTTTGCGTAAGCGACGGCTTCTTCGGGGTCGAGGGTGACCAGCGCCACCAGGTAGGGCCGGCGGTCGCCGACGACCACACACTGGGAGACCAGGGCGTGCTGCTTGATCTCACCCTCGAGGTTGGCGGGAGTGATGTTCTTGCCGCCGGCGGTGATGATGATGTCCTTTTTGCGCCCGGTGATCGTTATGAAGCCGTCGGCGTCGATCGAGCCGAGGTCGCCGGTGTGCAGCCAACCGTTGACGATCGTCTCGTTGGTCGCCTCCTCGTTCTTGTAATAGCCCTGAAAGACGTTGGGGCCCTTGACCAGGATCTCGCCGTCCTCGGCGATCTTGATCTCGCAGCCGGGGAAGGGTTTGCCGATCGTGCCGATCTTGAAGTCTTCCGGAGAGGAGATCGTCGCCGCGGTCGAGGTCTCGGTCATCCCCCAGCCCTCGAGCACGAGTACGCCGGCGGAATCGAAGAAACGCAGGATGTCGGGGCTGATCGGTGCGGCGCCGGATACCGCAAGGCGCAGCTTGCCGCCGAAGAGGCCGCGAATTTTCGAGAGCACCTGCTTGTCAGCGAACGCGTACTGCTTGCGCAACAGGAAGCCCGGCTTGCGGCCGGCTCGTTCCGCCGCCCGCATCTTGCCGCCGACCCGGATTGCCCAGTCGAAGATCGCCTTTTTGACGCCGCCCTCTTTCTCCATGGTGCTGGTCGCGAGCGTGTAGATCTTCTCGAAGATCCGCGGTACCGAGGGGAAGTAGGTCGGTTTCAGTTCGGCCAGGTTGGGCATGATCTTCAGCGGATCGCGCTCCCAGTAGGCGATCGTCGCGCCGAGGTCGAAGCTGCCGAGCTGGATCAGCAGAGCGAAGGAGTGGGCGAGCGGCAGGTAGAGGTAGGTGACGTCTTCGCCCTCGATCACGCTGGTGTCGTTGACCATGTCGAGCATCGCCCGGTAGTTGCCGTGGCTGATCACGCAGCCCTTCGGGGGCCCGGTCGTCCCGGAGGTGTAGATGAAGGTGCAGATGTCGTCCGGCGTGACCGCCTGCCAGTGCTGCTCCCACTCCGCGGCGTCGTGGCCGGCGCCGCGCGCGGAGAGGTCTTCGAACGAGATTGCGTCGTCGCTGCTTCCCGTCATCCGCACGACATGCTCCAGCAGCGGCAGCTGCCCGCGAACGGCGCGGATCTTCTCCAACTGCTCGTCGTCCTCGACGACGACGACCTTGGCATCGGAGTTCTCCAGTACGTACTGGCACTCCTCGGGTGAGTTGGTCTGGTAGATCGGGACGACGGTGGCGCCGACCGAGAGAGCGGCGAAGTCGAAGTAGGTCCACTCGGGGCGGGTGTTGGCGAGGATCGAGACCTTGTCACCCCTGCCGACGCCGAGGTCGACCAGGCCGAGGGCAAGTTTTCGGACCGTCTCCTCGACTTGGGTGAAGCTGCGCTTCACCCACTCCTCACCATCCTTGAACTGGATCGCGGGAGCGCCGCCATAGAGCTGCGCAGCACGCGGAAGCAGGTCCGCGAGCGTGGCTGATCTGGTTCCCCGCTCCTCCACGGCGGGAAGTCTAGTGAACTAACTGGTGCTGGCTGGCTAGGCAGCCGAAGTGCGCCGTTGCGCCTGCTGCTCGCCGGTCCGCCGCAGCGAGGTCTGGAAGAGCGACTTGTCGATGCGGCCGTGGAAGATCGGTACGTGCATCTCGACGCACTTGCCGATCACCTCCTGCCGTTTCATGTGCAGCTCGTCGGCAAGCTCGGACGGGGTGAGGTGATTGGCCACGCGGACCTCCCAGGTAGTTGAAATCGGGTAGACCCAGTTTTAACCCGGAGGGCGGACGTGTCAACCGGACGAACCGCGCTTTGCGGGAACGGAGGCCGGGAGGCCGGGCTCGCGATAATGCAGCGGTGTCCGAAGTCGCCGCAACGCCGCTGCCCCGCCGTGGTCGGATCTGGGTGATCCTCGCGCTCGGCTTGGCGCTCGGGGTGCTGGGCTACGCGCTGGTCAACATCTCGACCCGAGAGGCGGGCCGCGACCTGGTCCAGCTCGAAGGGATCTCCGAAGCGCAGGAGCTCTTCGGTGGGATCCCGCAGGAAGGCGACCGGCTCGGCTCGGGCAACGCGCCCATCGCGATCCAGGTCTTCAACGATCTCCAGTGCGGCAACTGCCGTGCCGATTTCCTCAGGACGATTCCCGGCGTGGTCGAACGCTACGCGCGGCCCGGCGAGGTGAAGCTGCTGATGCGCCACTACTCGGTCGCCGCGAACCCGCTCGAGCTCGGCTTCTTCGGTGCCGAGGCGGCGGCCCAGCAGGGCTATGGCTGGCAGTACACCTACCTCTTCTTCCGCAACCAGGGCGAGGCGGAACGGTTCGGGATCGACAACGAGTTCATGGCCTCGCTCGCCGGCTCGATCGGCGAACTGAACGTGCCTGAATGGCAGGAATACCTCGACAGCCAGGGAGGCTCGGGCGGGCCGATCGCGACGACGCTGGAAGGTTACGAAGACATCGGAATGAAGCTCGGCATCCGCGCCGGCCAGGCGATGATCGTCAGCGGCCCCGAGGGTACCCGCACCCTGCAGGACGGACCCGGCCTCGGCCAGGTCGAACGGGCGATAGAAGCCGTCAGCTAGGCGACGCGTCCTACGGGATGCGTTTTAGGATGTCGCCCGAATGGACTCTTTGGACCCACGTATAGCCGTCGTGGCTTGCATGGATGCGCGCCTCGACGCCGCCGGATTTCTCGACGGCTGGCCGGCGCCGGTGCACGTCATCCGCAATGCCGGCGGGCGCGCGACGCCGGACGTGCTGCGCTCCCTTGCCGTCTCCTGCACGATGGAGATCGAGCGCATACTCGTGATCCACCACACGCAATGCGCGATGGCCGCACACACCGATGAGGACATCCGCCGGCTCGTCCCGTCGGATGCGGGAGCCGAGATCGACTTCCTGACCATCGCCGACCCGATCGAGGCCCTGCGGCAGGACGTCCTCACGATCAGAAGCTCGACTCTCCTCCCGTCCGGCATCACTGTGGACGGATTCATCTACGACCTCGATTCGCGCGCTGCGCGCGAGATCGAGGTCGATCGAGACGCCAGCCTCTAACCCGCGGGCGGCGCCGTTGCCCTAGCAGGACGACGCGCCGCAGGGGATGCCGTCAGTTTGCGGAAGAGAGCGGGACGAGGTTCATGACCTGACGTGCGATTGGGTCGCCGAACCGAGCGATTCCCGCCTGCCCATTCGTCGCTGCGAGGCAACCTTCGGAGCGGAGTTCGACGACGACCGGGGGATCGTCCGGGTATGCGAAGAGCGCGTAAGTGCGAGCGCCTTCATCCGAAGGACAGGTGAATTCGCCGTCGGGAAAAGGCGGCAGATCATTGAGCCCGTCGGCGATGAGTCGAACCGTCGCCGGATCGGTGATGAGCTTTCTCTTCGCCAGTCGGAAGGATCGATTCTCGTGGTTCATGCCCCAGTACCGACAGAGCAGAAGTCGTTCCGGCTCGCCGGGAACGATCGCGTCGTCGCTCTGAGGGTTTTCGTTCAGAGCGCCGACTCCTCCTTCTTCCGGGCGTCGCGGTAAACAGGCGACCGAGACCGTCGGGGCGAAAGGTTCTTCGCCAAACATCTTTTCGTAGGGGGAGCGACCATCGCCTTCGCGATCGCTAAGCCAGACGACGCTGGCAGCGATGACTCCCACGATGACCAGCAGACCCAGGATCGATGGAAGAGCTCGTCGCATCTGGTTGATCTACCCCTCCTCGGGCTCCCGAACCGGGTTGAGCCTATCGGCGAAGGCCGTCAGCGAGGTGTCCGGCTCGACCTCGTAGACCTCGAGATCGGGGGCTGCGATCAGCGCGTCGATCAGCTCTCGCGGACCGCCGACGAGGGTCGAGTCGAAGTCCACCTCGCTGACGACGAGCCAGGAGCGGTCGGCGGGCCAGATCAGGTTTGGGGCCTCGCGCCACCAGGCATCCTCGGCGTCCGGGGACAGGGGCTCCGCCTCTCCAGGCTCGACCGCAACGATCCGCATCACACCGGGAAGATCGACCGCGCGGATCTGATCGATCGCCCGAAGCGGACCTTTGATGACGAGGTGGTCCCGACCTAGGGGCAGCTCTAGCTGGGGCTGGCGAGCCTGATCGGCTGAGATGGTGTCGAGTATCCACCAGTGGTTGATCATGCAGAGTCCGAAGAAGCACTCCTCGGGGTCGGCGGTAAGCCCAGCGAGGACTCTGCACAGTCGGTCCAGCTCCTCGAATTCCATCTCCCCGAGTTCCGGCCGTCCGCCCGGCCAGTCGGAGCCGGTGAAGTTGTCAGAGTCCGAGGAACCGACGATCTGGTGCCACTGCATTTCCCGGTGGGCGGTTCGGCCGAGCCTCCTTGCCGCCTCAGCCCAGGTGACAAAGGCGCCTTCGGCGTCTCGGACGCGGTGGAAGATCCGTGCGTAGGCATCGAAGACCTTCGGTACCTGCCGAGACACCGCGCCAAACTCGCCGCCCAGCCCGGGTTCGATCCAGGCGCCCGCGCCGCCGCCGTCGACTACTTCGAGGTCTTCGCCCAGCATCTGTCTAACGCCAGATTCCCATATCCGCGTAAGGGCAGACGGGCCAGAACTGATTGCTTACATCGGGGCGCCCGGATTTGAACCGGGGACCTCACCGACCCGAACGGTGCGCGCTACCAGGCTGCGCCACGCCCCGAAGGCGGCGATTATCTCAGAGCCGCCCCCCTTGGCGCGTTGGCGCGCCTTCAGGCGGCGTGGCGGGCGCCGGCGGTCGTCCTCGGGTCGGTGGCGTCGAGGCGACCGAAGGTGATGGGGCGGGCGTGGGGTACGGCGTGCGGGTAGTCCTCGAGAGGCACCTGCGAGGCAAGCATCGTGCGCCGGTCGCCGGCCTCGCCAATGGGGACTGGCCAGAGACCCTCGTTGCGGCAGGCGGCGGAGTGCTCACGCAGGTGTGGCGGAGGGTCGGCCAAGGAGGCAAAGGCGCCATCGGGGCTGTGCATGACGACCTCGGTCGAGTAGAAGGTCCGCATCATGGGCTGCTCGGCCTCGCCGTCCTCCAGTTCGAGCCGGTTGGCGACGCTGACCTGTACCCGGCGCAGCCCCGGCATGATCTCCTCCATCCAGGCTTCGATCGTGGCGTGGAACGGTTCCCACCTCCAAAGCAGCGCTCCCGCAGGGACGCCGTTCTCAACCAGCTCCGCTCGCTTCTCTCCGGCCGCCTCGATGTGCGCTGTGCGGCCGGGGAGCGAGGGGATCCAGGCCTCGCGCTCGACGGTCTCCTTGCGGCTGGCGTAGCGCGTCCCGGCCACGACCAGATGCTCGACCGGCTCTCCCTGCGCGTTGAGGACCTGTCGCTCGACCGTCTGCTGAACGCGCACCGTGACGTCGACCTCGGGATCGAATCCCTCGATCAGGGCCTCTGCGTGCAGCTGGGAGCGCCCCTCTGGACAGCCGCGGGGAGGGACGCCACGTGCGACGCGTTTCCGATCCTCGATCGGTAGATCCATACCCATCCCATTCGTGGGCAAAACTAATCCATTGACAGTATGGGATCGCCGCCGGATGCGAGTACAGGCCGGCGATTGATTGTGCAAAGAGCGGGTAATTGCACGCTGTATCCCACGATCAAAACGGAGGAACGATGGAGGCATCAGCACCGACCCCGAGCAAGGGCATTTTCGATAGCGCCAATCTGCAGGCCAGGGAGCGCGTCGTCGACTTGCTCCAAACGGCCTACTGGATGGAGATCGAGACCGTGATGAGCTACCTGGCCGCGTCGGTCAACCTCGACGGTGTGCGTGCTCAGGAGATCAAGGAGTCGCTGGCCGCCGACGTCGAGGAGGAGCTTGGCCACGCCAAGCAGTTCGCCGACCGGATCAAGGAGCTCTACGGGGTGGTGCCGGGCTCGGAGGGCTTCGAGGCCGAACAGAGCTTCCTGCAGCCGCCCGGGGAGCAGACCGACATCGTCCACGTGATCCGCGGAGTGATCAAAGCGGAGACGGGTGCGATCGAGCACTACACCCGGATCATCGAGGAGACCGAGGGAGTCGATCCCGTGACCCAGGACATGACGATCGCGATCCTGCGCGACGAGCAGGGCCATCGCCGGCTCTTCGAGGGCTTTCTTCGCGAGTACGAGTTCGAGGGCATCGCCTAGCCGGCGATCGCTCTACCTCTAGCTGCTGCCGGATGGACAAGTGGAAAGGTGGCGGTTACTGTCTTTTCAGTACAAGCATGACTACGACTGGAGGTGAGGGATCGACTGGTTAGCGATAGGCATGGGGGCCCTGGCCGCTGTGTCGACGCTTGTGCTGTTGGCGGTGATTGCGCTTCGCGAGCGCAAGGCACGGCGGCGCTTCCAGATTCTCGCCGACATCGCCTCGGTCTCTGAAGCAGGCGGATCGCTCGAGGAGACCTTCGACGCGATCTGCGCGATTCTCGTGCCCGCGATGGGGGACTTTTGCATGATCGACGTGATCGACGAGAACCGTATCCCTCGACGCGTTGCAGTGCGGGTGGCGCCGGGGGCAGACCCCGAGTTCGAGCGGGGACTGACCGAACGCATGCCTTCGACGCCACCGCGGATGGTGGATGGCCGACGTTCCTCGGTCGAGCCCCGCTTCTACGAGCGGATGTCGGAAGAGGACCTGCGCGGCCTCTCCCATGACGCCGATGACTTCGAGTTCCTCAGCAGCCTCGGCATGCGCTCGGCGATCACCGTCGGCTTGCAAACGCGGGGAGAAGTCACCGGTGCGCTGACGATCGCGGTCGCCTGGTCCGGTCATCGCTACCGGCGAGAGGACGCTCGCTTCGCTTGGATCCTCTCCGGCCGCGTCGCACTGGCGCTCGACAACGCTGGGCTCTTCGCCGACCTCGAGCGCGCTGAGAGGGCACGCTCGGAGATCGCCGAGACGCTGCAGCGCGGCCTGCTGCCCTCGCCGCTGCCGCATATCCCCGGGTGGTCGATCGCGGCGATGTACCGGCCCGCGGGAGCCGAGAACGAGGTCGGGGGCGACTTCTATGACGTCTTCCGCGTGCCGGGAGGGTGGATGCTCGTGATCGGCGACGTCACCGGCCGCGGCGCCCGCGCCGCCTCGATCACGGCGGTGGCCCGCTACACCCTGCGTACCGCCGCCGTCCTCACCGACGATCCCCTGGTCGCTTTGCGGACGCTCAACCGGGCGCTGCTTGCGCGCGGTGACACCGCCCTCTGCAGTCTGGCCGCGATGACTCTCAGCGAGGATCGTTTCGAACCGGTGCGTCTCGCGGTGGCAGGGCATCCTCCGCCGCTGCTGATCGACGGTGAGAGCGTGACCGAGGTGGCGGCTCCCGACCCTGTGCTCGGCGCCTTCGAGGATGCGGAGTGGGGGATATCCCGCGCTGAGGTCGAGCCCGGTCAGCAGCTCGTGGTGATCACCGACGGGATCACCGAGGCGCAGGGGCCGGAAGGCCGCTTCGGCGAGGCCCGCCTGCACGCCCACCTCTGCGGCGCGACCAACCCGGCGCTTGCCGTGCAGCGACTCGAGGGCTCACTGCATGCCTTCACCGAAGGGCGCCTCGAGGACGACGTGGCGATGATCGCGATCGCCCGTACCTCCGGTGAGCGCCGTGCCGTCGCCGGGGACGTCGCCGTGGAACGCCCTGCCCCACCGGTACTCAGCGCGGTGGATCGCGACGATGTCTGAGCCTTTGCTGGCGCTGATAAGGCGTCTCTACGAGTGCTTCAATCGCCGCGACGAGGCCTGCGTCGTCGCCCTCTGCGACGAGCAGATGGAGTTCTTCCCGGTGGTCACCGCCGAAGTCATCGGTCGCGAGGCTCCCTACAGCGGCTCGGCGGGATTGCGTGATTACCTTGCCGACGTCGCCCAGGTCTGGGAAGAGCTGCAGATCACCCCGAGCGAGGTGGAGGCGCGCGGAGCGACGCTGCTGGTTCGCGGCCGTGTCTACGCCCGCAGCCGCGAGCTCGGCATACGGGACGTCCCCGTTGCCTGGATCTGGGAGGCGCGCGATGGACGCTTCATCCGCGGCGAGGTCTTCCCCGACCCCGAGCAGGCCGTGCGGCGCTTTGACGAAATCCCCGCCTGAGTCAGGCGCGCAGCTCGGCCAAGGCCGCGTCGCGCTGCTCGTGCATGGAGATCGACGATTCGACCCCGGTGATCTTCAGCAATCTCCGCACCTGGTGATTGTGGGAGCAGAGGACCAGGCGGCCATCGCCCTCGCCACCGTCTTGGTCCAGCCGCTGCCAGGTGCGCACGATCAGGGCAATACCGGTCGAGTCGATGAACTCGCACTCGGAGAGGTCGAGCATGATCGAGGCGCTGGAATCGTCGAGCGCCGCGTTGAGCTTTTGCTCTAGTTCGGGCGCGGTGCTCATGTCCAACTCGCCGCGGACCGTGAAGGTACGAATGCCGTCCTCGAGCTCCTCGCTCACCACCTCGAAGGGAACTGGGCTCACCGGCCGATCCTACCGCAGGGCTGCCGCCAGATGGTCGAGCGACGACCGCCGGACTCCCCGGTGGTTTGTGCCCGCAACGCCGAGGGTAGCCGAGGAAATCAGGAGTCCTACGACTATGCTCGTTTCGCGGAGGGCCAGACCCTCG
Organism: uncultured Solirubrobacterales bacterium; assembly: GCA_963716735.1. Taxonomy (GTDB): domain Bacteria; phylum Actinomycetota; class Thermoleophilia; order Solirubrobacterales; family 70-9; genus VRUE01. The sequence continues at coordinate 1,487,136 of OY970321.1, read as the reverse complement.
GCGGCAAGGATGGGGTCCAGCTCAGACACTCACGCGATCCAAGAGAGGCCCAGGGGGCTTCAGATGGTGCTACCCGCCAAATCCGAGAACGTCGCCGTCATTCGCCACGCGCTGGCGGGCTTGGCGGAGGAGATCGGTATGGACGAACCAGGGCTTGCCGACTTGAAGACGGTCGTGACCGAGGCCTGCATGAACGTCGTGGTTCATGCCTACCAAGGGCAGCCGGGGCCGCTAAACGTCGAGGCGGAGGCAGATGCGGACGGTCTGACCGTTGTCGTCCGCGACGAAGGCGCCGGGATCAAACCCCAAGCCGATACCCAGCGCGACAGCCTCCGTCTTGGCCTTTCGCTAATCGCCGCCCTCTCCAGCAGCTTCTCGATTTCAGGTGGTCTCGACCAGGGGACCGAGGTGACGATGCGAGTTCCCTTGCGCGGTGGCGGGACCGACGGCAGCGGCGATCCGGTCGAGATGAAGCCCTTTCCCGCCGACCGCACCGAGATGGTGATCGATCGCTCGGAGCTGCTCGCGCCTGTGCTCGCGCGCGTCGTCGGCGCCTTGGCGGCGCGCCGGGATCTTTCCGTCGACCGCGTCTCCGATGTGGTCCTGATGACCGACGCGATCGCCGGCGCGGCGCCAGAGCGATTCAGCGACGGCCGCGTCAGGCTCGGCCTCGATGAGCGCGACGGGGGTATCGACCTACGCCTCGGCCCGATGGAGTCGGGTGCGGCGAGACAAATACGCGAAGAGCTCGAGGTCCCGGACGTCGGTGGCTCGCTCGAGACGCTGGCCGATGAGCTCAGCGTCGAGGAGTCCGGCGAGGGCGAGTACCTGGTTATCCGTTTTGCCGCTGCTCCCTGATCTGCTCTCGGATCCGCGCCAGCGCACGGCGCAAGATGCGCGAGACGTGCATCTGCGAGTGGCCGATCTCTTCTGCGATCTGCGACTGGGTCATGTCCTCGACGAAGCGCAGACGCAGGACCAGCCGCTCGCGCTCGTCCAGGTGGGGCAGCGCCGCGTCGAGGGCGATCCGGCCCTCGACCAGCTCGAAGCCGGCGTCCTCTTCGCCGATCCACTCAGTCGGCGCGGACTCATCTGAATCTTCAGGCCCGGCCGGCCGGTCGAGCGAGAGCGGTCGGCGGTTGTGGTTTGCCTCCATCACTTCGAGTACGTCGGTCTGCTCTATCTCCAGCCGCGAGGCGATCTCGCCGACCGAGGGTGAGCGCTGCAGCGACTTGGTCAGCTCGGTGATCGCTTTGTCGACTTCGGCCATGCGGTCGTGCAGACCGCGCGGCACGCGCACCGTCCAGACCCGGTCGCGGAAGTGGCGTTTGAGCTCGCCGAGGATCGTCGGCGAGGCGAAGGCGGTGAAGGGGATGCCGCGCTCGGGATCGAAGCGGTCGACCGCGTTGAGCAGGCCCAGGTTGGCGACCTGGAGCAGGTCGTCGAAGGACTCGCTGGCTCCTCGATAGCGGAGCGCCAGCCGTTTGGCAAAGGCCATGTTGCGCCGCACCAGCTCTTCACGGATCGCGGGATCTCGGCGCTCCGCGAAGCGCCGCCACAGCTCGTCGTCTTTTTGCAGCTTCGATTCCATAGCTCAACGCCGGGCCGTTCCCCGATGCCACCCTCGAGCCCTCGACGCAGGCCGTGCAGCCACTCTGAGAACAAGCTACCAAGCAGCTAGGCTCCCCCCGGACTTCCAATCGAAACAAGGAGCTTCAAAGATGGCTTTCTCGGTCCCTGACCTTCCCTACGACTACGACGCGCTCGAGCCCCACATCGACGAGGCGACGATGCGGGTCCATCACGACAAGCACCACCAGGCCTACGTCGACAAAGCGAACGGCGCCCTGGAGGGGACCGAGTGGGCTGACCGCGAGGTCGAGGACGTGTTGCGCAACCTCAGCAGCCTCCCGGGCGACAAGCAGGGCCCGGTCCGCAACAACGCCGGCGGTCACTTCAACCACTCGCTCTTTTGGAAGATGCTCAGCCCCGACGGCGGCGGCGCTCCGAGCGGCGACCTGGCGGCGGCGATCGACGAGACCTTCGGCTCATTCGACTCCTTCAAGGACGAGTTCAAAAATGCCGGCATCGCCCGCTTCGGCTCCGGCTGGGCCTGGCTTGTCAAGGACAGCTCCGGCCTCGCGGTCGTTTCGACCCCGAACCAGGATTCACCGGTAGCCGACGGCAGCATCCCGCTGCTCGGCTGCGACGTCTGGGAGCACGCCTACTACCTGAAGTACCAGAACAAACGCCCGGAATACCTCGACGCCTTCTGGAACGTCGTGAATTGGAGCTACGTGGCGGAGCGCTTCGCGGAGTAGTTCGAGCTAGGCGGTAACCGCCGGCTGCGCGGCCTTGGGGAGGTCGCGCAGCTCGGCCCCTTCTTTGGGTGGCACCTGGCTCATCGCGTGCTCGGCCAGGGCGGTGATCGTCAGGCTCGGGTTGACGCCGACGTTGGCCGGGATCGCCGCGCCGTCGCAGACCATCAGGTTCTCGTAGCCGAAGACACGCTGGCTCGAGTCGACGACGCCGTCCTCGGGCCCGTGGCCGATCACCGCGCCGCCGAGGATGTGGGCGGTGGTCGGGATGTTGAACGCCGCCTCCGTCACCGAGCTCGTCGCGACCCCTCCGGTGCGTTGGGCCAGCCATTCGGCCGCCTGGTTGGCGGCGGGGATGAAGGTCGGGTTGGGCTTCTCGGGATCCTGTTCGGTCTGCAGTCGCACTTCGCCATTGCGCTTCAGCTTCGGTCGCAGGGCGATCGCATTGTCGAGCGTCTGCATCACCAGCAGGATGATCGTGCGGTGCGAGCTGCCCTTCGGCCACAGAATCTTGGCAAAGTTGCGCGGGTGGCGGAGGATCTGGCCGACCAGCTTCAGTGGCCGCGTGACCCGGGTGCCGTCGCCGACCAGCAGCGTGTTGAGCAGGCTCATCGAGTCGCCCGCCTCGCCGTAGGTGACGGTCTCGATGTGGGTGTGGGGGTCGGGGTAGATGCTCGAGGTGATCGCGACCCGCCTGGTCAGATCGCCGGGATAGTCCTTCGGCACTCTGACCCCGAGGATGCTCTCGCTGTTGGTGCGGACCAGCTCTCCGAGGCGTGGCGAGATGCGCGGCAGCGAGCCGCCGAGGCGGCAGCGTTGCAGCAGCTTGTTGGTGCCGAGTGGGCCGGCGGCGACGATCACGCCGCGCGCCTTCAGCGTTCGGCGCTTGCGACCTTGCAGTAGGCCAGAGCGCTCGCTGGTGACCGCGTAGCCGTCGCTACCGTCGGCGGCGACGAGTGGGCGGATGTCGGTGACGGTGCGCTCGGCCTGGACTTCGACCCCGCGGTGCTCGGCCAGCCAGAGGTAGTTCTTGACCAGAGTGTTCTTGGCCCCGTGCGGGCAGCCGACCATGCAACGGCCGCACTGCATGCAGCCGGTCCGTTCTGGGCCCTCGCCTTCGAAGAAGGGGTCGGGGACGGTCTTTCCCGGGTTGTCGAGGTAGACCCCGATCGGGGTCTTGCGGTAGGTGTCGCCGACGCCGAGCTCCTCGCCGAGCTCGCGCAGCAGCTGGTCGGCCGGGTCGTCGTTGTCGTGCACGACGACGCCGAGCATGCGCTGCGCGGTTTCGTAGTGGGGGGCGAGCCGGGCCTCCCAGCTCTCGAGGTCGGCCCATTGCGGGTCTTCGAAGAACGGCGAGGGGGGGACGTAGAGCGTGTTGGCGTAGCCGAGGCTGCCACCCCCGACGCCGGAACCGCTGACCACGGCGATGTCCTTGAAGATGCTGAGCCTGAAGATTCCCTTCATGCCCATCCGCGGCGCCCAGAAGTAGCGGCGGCTGTCGCCGGTTGAGTTGGGAAAGTCGTCGTCGCCGAAGCGTTTGCCGCACTCGAGCACGGCGACGCTGTATCCCTTTTCGGTCAGGCGCAGGGCCGAGACCGACCCGCCGAACCCCGAGCCGACGACGATCCAGTCGTAGTCGTAGGTCACGGCGGGATGTTCCTCGGGGTCTAGGCCTCGCCCGGTTCGACTGGGCGGAAGTCGGTCGTCCGTGCCCCGCAGACGGGGCAGAACCAGTCGCTGGGTATGTCCTCGAAGGACGTTCCCGGAGGGATGCCGCCGTCTGGATCGCCGATCGCGGGGTCGTAAATGAACCCGCAGCTCTCGCAGATCCAGAGGGTCGCCTCGGTGGTTGCGCTCATAGGGGAAAGCTTAGGGGAACTGGCCTATTTGTCGAAGCTGACCGAGACCGGCTCGCGCTCGGCTTTGTCCTCGATCTCGAAGTACTCGCGCGCCGTGAAGTTGCCCTGGTTGGCGATGATCGAGCCGGGGAACTGTTCGATGTCGGTGTTGTAGGACTGCACGTTGGAGTTGTAGATCCGCCGCGAGGCCTGGATTTCGTCCTCCAGCTCGGAGAGATTGCGGCTCAGCTGCTGGAAGTTCTCGGTGGCGCGCAGGGTCGGGTAGTTCTCGGCGACCGCTTTCACGTCGGCCAGCGCCTGGGTCAACTTCTGCTCGGCCTGGGCAGTTTCCTCGACGCTCTGGGCCTGCATCGCCTCGGCCCGTGCCTGCGTCGTTTTCTCGAAGGTCTCGCTCTCGTGCGCGGCGTAGCCCTTGACCGTCTCGACCAGGTTGGGGACGAGGTCGTGGCGGCGCTTGAGCTGCACGTCGATCCCACTCCAGGACTCGTCGACCCGGTTGCGCGAGGCGATGATCGAGTTGCGCTTGGCGATGAAGTAGAAGACCGCGATGACGATGATCGCGACGATCACGATGAGAGCAATAGTCATGGCGCTCATCCTACCCCCATAGGATCGGCCCATGGGCGCGAAGCAGGAAGCGCAGGAATGGGCCGAGATCGTGCGGCGCTTTGGCGAGCGCCACGAGCTGACCTACGAGCCGGTTGGGGGGATCAACCCCAAAGACGCGCCGGTGGCGCTTTGCGTCGGCGGCAGCAACCGCCTTACCGGCCAGCTCGCCGAAGGCTTCTGGGGCTCCTGTTGCGACGCCGATGAAAAGGAGGTCGGCGGCATCTTCGGCAAGGCGCTGCTGCCGATGGCTCTGCTGGCGAAGGCGCACATGCCTGACTTGGCGCAAGTGATTCCTGCCTTCAACGTCGAGTCGATCGAGGGCCACGAGGTGCTCACCCAGCGCTTCGCCCGCAAGGTCGAGTTCGAGTCGATCGAGTTCAACAAGCGTTTCCTGGCGACGGTGCCAAGCGAGTACGACCCGGTCAAGCTGCGCGAGCTGTTCAGCCCCGGCTTTCTCTCCTGGACGACGACGATGACCGGTGAGATCGACTTCGGCATCAACGAGCGCCAGCTCTGGTTCCTCTGGCACCTGCGCGAGCGCAGCGAGGCCGAGCTCAAAGAGGCGCTGAAAAACGCCGGCCAGCTCTTCAAACGCCTGCAGGGCGAGATGGACGAGAGCGGCATCCACACCTACCCGCCCGGCCCCTGGCATGCCGGGCTGGCGCCCTTCCCGGATGCAGGGAAGGCTCAGGCGGGGTAGTCGGGGTCGCCCGGGAGGACGACTCGGTGCTCCTCCTGCGTGCCGATCACTTTCGGCAGGATCGGCTCGACGGTGCGGCCGCGATGAGCCTCGATCGCTTCGTTCGAGGTGCGGTAAGGAAGCAGCGCCTCGAGCTGGTTGATCGTCGGAAAGGCGAGCGCCAGCTCACCGGCTTTTTGTGCGTCGAGCGCCGTCCGCGGCTCGTACCAAGCCGCCTCGGTCGTCTCAACGCCGTCTGGCTCGGGCGGTTTATGCGCCGGCGCCAGCGCCAGGAAGAACCAGGCATCGAAGCGCCGCGAGACAACCTCGGGGGTGATCCAGCGCGAGAACAGCACCAGCTCCTCCTCGGCGGGTAGCTCGATCCCCGCCTCCTCGTGCAGCTCCCTGGCGGCACAGGCCCTGTAGCCGGCCTCGCCCGTTCCATCCTCGGGATCGACGCCCCCGCCGGGAAACACCCACACCCCGGGCATGAACCGAGCCTCCTCCGTCCGCTTCAGCAGCAGCACCTCCAGCGCCCGGTCGCCGTGCTTGCCTCCGCGCCTCAGTAGCACGACTGAGGCCGAAGGGCGCGGTACCGCGGGCTCGCCAAGATTTGGAGCCTCTGCAGACCCACGCCGTCTCTCCGCCATTTACTCAGCGTATATCGCGCTTAAGCGGCTCGTGCAAATGGCGTCGAGTACGCCGACGTGCACGCGGCTTCGATCGACTCGGCGGTGATCTCCACCAGGTTTCGGAGCTCGCCCACGGAGATCGAGAGTGGGGGCATCAGCACGATGACGTCGCCTAGCGGGCGGACGATCGCGCCGCGCTTGCGCGCCTCCAGGGTTACCCGATGGCCGAGGCGCAGCGCCGGGTCGTGTGCACCGAGGTCGATGCCGACCATGAAGCCCCTCCGGCGGACCTCGGCAACCTCTGACATCACCGCGACAAGATCGAGCTGTTCGCCGAGCAGCTCGATCTTCGACTGCAGCTGCTCCAGGGTGCGCTCCTGTTCGAAGGCATCAAGACTGGCCAGCGCCGCAGCGCAGGCGAGCGGGTTGCCGGTGTAGGTGTGGCCGTGGAAGAAGGTTCGCTGCTCCTCCGCGGCGCCGAGGAAGCCTTCGTAGATCCGCTCCGTGGCCAGCGTTGCCGCCAGCGGCAGATAGCCGCCGGTCAGGCCCTTGGCGAGGCAGAGGAGATCGGGCGCTACGTCCTCCTGCTCGCAGGCGAACATCGTGCCGGTGCGGCCGAAGCCGGTCGCCACCTCGTCGCAGATCAGCAGGACGCCGAAGCGGTCGCAGAGTTCGCGCGCGGCGCGCAGATAGCCAGGGGGGTGGACCAGCATTCCGGCCGCGCCCTGGACCAGCGGCTCGAGGATCAGTGCCGCCACTTCTTCCTCGTGACAGGAGAGCACCCGCTCGAGGTCAGCGGCGTCGCCAGGTTCCGCCGCATGGGTCTGGAAGAGCAGTGGCCGGTAGGTCGAGTGGAAGAGGTCGATGCCGCCGACCGAGACCGAGCCGATCGTGTCGCCGTGGTAGGCGTCGCGCAGGTGGATGAAGGAGGTCCGCTGCGCGTGCTGCCCGCCGCGCTGCTGCTGGAACTGGAAGGCCATCTTCAGCGCGATCTCGGTCGCGGTCGAGCCGGACTCCGAGTAGAAGACGCGGGAGAGGCCCGGCGGCGCCAACTCGATCAGCCTCGCCGCCAGCTCGGTAGCGCCGGGGTGGGAGAGGCCGAGCATGGTCGAGTGGGCGACCTTCTCCAGCTGCTCGTGCACGGCGCCGTCGATGCCTGCGTGGCGATGCCCGTGGACGTTGCACCACAGCGAGGAGACCCCGTCGATGTAACGGCGGCCCTCGCTGTCGATCAGCTGCGCCCCCTCTGCCCGCTCGATCATCAGTGGCTCTTCCTCGACCCAGCCAAGCTGCTGGGTGAACGGGTGCCAGAGATGGTCGCGATCGAGCTGAGCGTGGTCTACTGACATCGCCACGACGACCATAGATCGTCTCTCGGCTGGATTTCGTGTGATGTGTGTCACATGAACAAATATTGTGCTTGAGAAATAGTTGCGCAGGTGCAACGATTGTCGGGATGCAAACGAGTGATACCGCAGCCCGGCTTGGCGCATTGTTCCGCCACGTCTTCCTCTACGACCGGGGCAACCAGCTGCGCGTGATCGAGGAGTCCGGTCTCTCGATGACGCAGTGCAAGGCGCTGCTCGAGCTGGGTGGCCTGGGTGAGGCGGCCGATCCGCGCCAGGTCAGCGACCTCGCTGAGACCTTCGGTGTCTCCGTCCCCTCGATGAGCCGCGCTGTCGATGCCCTCGTCAAGAAGAAGCTCGTCACCAGGCTCGAGGACCCCGACGACCGCCGCGTGCGCCGCGTCGCCATCACCGCCAAGGGAAAGCAGCTTGTCGACACGCTGCTGGTCGTCCGCCAGGCCGGGATGGAGGCGTTCGCGGGGAGCCTCAGCGCCGCCCAGCGCCGCAAGCTCGACGCCGCGATCGACGCGCTGATGGACAGGCCGGACATCGCCGAGACCTATGAGCACCTGAAGGGAGTTGGACCCACTTGACCCGTTACAGCCACCTGATCACCGACGAGAACCGCAAGTGGTGGACGCTTGGAGCGATGTGCTTCGCGCTGTTCATGATCATGCTCGACAACACCGTCGTGAACGTCGCGCTGCCTTCGATCCAGCGCGACCTCGGCGCCTCGATCTCCGGCCTCGAGTGGACGATCAACGGCTACACGCTCTCCTTTGCCGTGCTGCTGGCGACCGGCGGGCGGCTCGGCGACATCTTCGGCCGCCGCCGCATGTTCCTGATCGGCGTCGTCATCTTCGCCCTCTCCTCGGCGACCGCGGGCCTCGCCCAGAACGCCACCGACCTCGTCGCCAGCCGCGTCATACAGGGCGTCGGCGCGGCGTTGATGATGCCGGGCACGCTCTCGATCATCACCGACGCTTTCCCCGCTCACGAGCGCGGCAAGGCGATGGGCACGTGGGCCGGCGTCTCCGCGCTCGCGCTTGCCGTCGGGCCCGTCCTCGGCGGATTCCTCACCGAGCACGTCAGCTGGCGCGCGATCTTCTACCTCAACATCCCGGTTGCGATCGGCGCCGTCACCGCGACGATCTTCGCCGTGCGCGAGTCGCGCGACAACACGGTCGGCCGCGAGGTCGACTACCTCGGCGTGGCCACCCTGACCGCCAGCCTCACCGCGCTGGTGCTCGCCCTGGTCGAGGGCAACAGCTGGGGCTGGGGCTCGCCCGAGATCGTCGGGCTGCTGGCCGCCGCGCTGCTCGGTGGGGTCGCCTTCGTCTTCACCGAGCTGCGAGTAAAGGCGCCGATGGTCGAATTCCGCTTCTTCGCCGACCGTAACTTCCTCGGCGCGGTGGTCGTCGCCCTGATCATCACCTTCGCGATGATGGGCGTCTTCTTCTTCCTCGCCCTCTACATGCAGGACATCCTCCGCTACTCGCCGCTGGAGGCGGGCATCCGCTTCCTGCCCTCGACTCTGATGATCGTCGGCGTGGCGCCGGTCGCCGGCAGGCTCGCCGATCGCTTCGGGCCGCGCTGGCTGATCGTCGCCGGCCTCCTGCTCCTCACCGCCTCGCTCTACAGCTTCTCCGGAATCGAGGTGAACTCCGGCTACCTCGACCTGCTGCCCGGATTCATGTTGCTCGGCATCGGCATCGCCTTGACGATGTCGCCGATGACCAGCGCCGCGATGAACGCCGTTGCGGTGGAGAAGGCCGGCATCGCCTCCGGTGTCCTCTCGATGTTCCGCATGGTCGGCGGCAGCCTCGGCATCGCCGTCAGCGGGGCGATCTTTCAGGGTGCCGCCGGAAGCAGCTTCGAGACCGCCGCGCCCCAGCAGTTCGTCAACGGACTGAGCAACGCGATGATCGTCTCCGCGGTTGTGGCGCTGATTGGCGCGGTGATCGCCGCCGCCGCGATCCGCGCCAAGCCGAAGCAGATCAGTCCCGAGGCGGCCGAGGCCGCCGTCAACCCGGGTGGTTCTGAGCTGGCCGCCCAAGAGGCGGAACTAGCGGGGGCCAGGAGCTAGGTGAGCTGAGGTCGAGGCGCGGTAGAGTCTCGACCTCGACTTGGCCCAGCGCGGCGATCGTCCTCCGATTCGACTCCTCGACCGGACTTGGATTGTCCGGCCAGGGCGTGAGGACCACCATTGCCACATTGAGGCCCGCGGATCGTGCTGCTTCGATCGTCAGCAGGGTGTGGTTGATCGTGCCGAGGGCGGGCGAGGCGGCGATGACAACGGGAAGGCCGAGATCCACGGCGAAGTCGCGGACGAGGTAATCCGCCGCGAGCGGCACCAGCAACCCGCCGACCCCCTCACAGACGAGCGCGTCGGCGCTGGCCGCCGCGCCGCGCGCCGCGCTGAGCAGTTGCGCCGGCTCGATCTCCTCACCGGCCAGCTCGGCCGCCAGGTGCGGCGACATCGGCGGCCCATAGCGGTAAGGCGCGATCTCGTCGTCACTCTGCTCCGACTCGGCGGCGCGGCGCAGCAGCGCCGGGTCGGGCTCGCCCTCGTCCTCGAGGCCCGTGACGGCCGGCTTGAAGACGGCCACGCGCTTGCCTTCGTCGATGAGCGTACGGGCAATGGCCGCGGCTACGACCGTCTTGCCCACCTCGGTCCCCGTCCCGGTGACGAAGACCCCGTCGATGCTCATGCGGCGATTGGTATCTCCACGAGACCCAGCTCGCGCGCCGCCTCGCCGGTCAGCCTCGCCGCCTCGCGCAGGTCCCTCTCCTCGTGGGTGGCCATCACGCTGAATCGCAGGCGCGACGAACCCGGCGGCACGGTGGGGGGGCGGATCCCCTGGGCGAAGACGCCGCGCTCCAGCAGCCGCTCGCACAGTTCCATCGTCTGCTCCGCGCCACCGACTTCGAGCGGCACGATCTGGCTCTGCCCGCCGCCCGCCGCCAGGCCCTCGGCGACCAGCCCTTCGCGCAGCGCCGCTGCATTGACGCTCAGCTGTCGCACTCGTTGCGGCTCGGTTTCGAGCAGCTCCAGCGCCGCCAGCGCCGCCGCCAGCACCGGCGGTGGCAGCGCCGTGGAAAAGATGAACGAGCGCGCTGTGTTGAGCAGGTACTCGCTCAGCTCGCTGCCGGCGCAGACGTAGGCGCCGTATGAGCCGAGCGCCTTGCCCAGCGTTCCCACCACCAGGTCAACCTCTTCGCTCAGCCCCGCGGCGGCTACCGAGCCGCGCCCACCGGGGCCCATGGCACCGGTCGCGTGTGCCTCGTCGACCATCAGGCGGCAATCGTGGGAGCGGGCGAGCCGGGCCAGATCCTCGAGCGGAGCGACGTCGCCGTCCATCGAGAAGACGCCGTCGGTGACGATCAGCGAGGCGCGCTCTCCCGCCTCGGCCAGCCCCCAGGCGAGGTGCTCGACGTCGCCATGGCGGTAGACGAAGGTCTCGGCGTGGGCCAAGCGGCAGCCGTCGACGATGCTGGCGTGGTTCAGCTCGTCGGAGAAGACGACCCCGTTGCGAGCGGCCAATGCCGAGATTGCGCCGAGGTTCGCCAGGTAGCCGGAGCCGAACAGCAGCGCCGACTCATAGCCCTTGAAGGCGGCAAGCCGTTCCTCGAGCGCTTGGTGCGGCGCCATGTTGCCCGAGATCAGCCGCGAGGCGCCGGCGCCGGCGCCCCAGCCGAGCGCCGCCTCGGCGGCGGCCTCGCGCACTCTCGGGTGGTCGGCCAGGCCGAGGTAGTTGTTCGAGCAGAGCAGCAGCACCGACCTCCCGTCGAGCTGGACCCGCGGTCCCTGCGCGCCTTCGATCAGGCGCAGCCGGCGGTGGAGCCCGCTCGCGCGAAGCTCCTCGAGCCGCTCTGCGACGTCGCTCATGCCGCGGTCGAGCTTGCCGGATACGGCGGCGGCTTCTTCGTCTTCTTGATCACCCGCAGCTGGGTCGAGGGGTCCCAGAAGTTGGCTTCGTCCTGGCTGTCGATCAGCTCGTCGATCGGAGTCTCGGGCGTCTCGCCCTCGAGCCAGCCGGCACGGTTGTCGGGACGCGGGTTGGCACCGTTGTCGGGCTGGCGGGCGACGTTCAGTCCCAGCTCCTCGAACATCGCCCGGTCGTCCTCCGGCTCGGCGCCCAGGGTGGTGAGGAAGTTGCCCATCATCACTCCGTTGAGGCCCGCCTTGACCGCCAGCGGCTGCAGCTCACCGAGGTTCTCGACCCGTCCGCCGCAGAGGCGAAAGAGCGCACCCGGGATGATCAGACGGAAGATCGCCACCCACTTGATCACGTCCCATGGATCCATCAGCGGACGGTCGCCGAACTTGGTCCCGTCGCGCGGGTTGAGCAGGTTGATCGGCACCGAGTCCGGCTCCAGCTCGGAGAGCTCGAAGGCCATCTCGACCCGTTGCCGCGGCGACTCGCCGAGGTTGAGGATTCCGCCGACGCAGGTCTCCAGTCCGGCCTCCTTGACCGCATCGATCGTCCGCAGCCGGCCCTCGTAGCGGACCGTGCTGGACACCTCCGGGTAGTAGGAGCGTGAGGACTCGACGTTGTGGTGGACGCGCTGGATCCCCGCTTCGCGCAGCTGTTTGGCCCGATCGCCCGACATGTGACCGATCGAGGCGCAGCGCTTCAGATTGGTGTGCTCGGCGACGAGCTTGGCCCCCTCGACGATTTTCTTGAAGTCTTTCTTCGAGAGCCCCTGGCCCTGGGTGACCATGCAGAAGCGGTGGGCGCCGGCCGCCTCGGCCGCCCGCGCGTGCTCGAGGATCTGCTCGGGCTCCATCATCGCGTGCATCGGCGTATCGGCCTCGGCGTAGCGGGACTGGGCGCAGAAGCCGCAGTCCTCGGCGCAGCCGCCCGACTTCGCGTTGACCAGCGAGCACATGTCGGTCGAGTCGCCGAAGTTTTCCTTGCGCACCGCCCAAGCGCGCTCTACGAGCGCGCCGATCTCCTCGTGGGAGCTCGACTCGCCCAGTGCCAACGCTTCCTCGAAGGAGATCAGGGAGGGCATTCTGGCGCAAGGCTAGGAATCGCCCCGGACGTTCGCCCCCCGCGTGGGTCAGGAGGCGCCGCGGCCCTCGACCGGGGTCGCGCTCGCCGGCCCGACCTGGCCCGCGACCCTGATCGAGTCGCGCCCGCCCCGCTTCGCTTCGTACATCGCGCCGTCAGCGGCGGAGAGCACCGCGTCGTAGCCCTCTGACGCGGGCCCGAACGTCGCGACCCCGATGCTGGCGGTGATCGGCGGCGCCGCCTCTCCCGGCAGGGTGTGGAGGCGGATCGAGGACGCGATTGCCTCGGCGACCTCTTCGGCCTCGTCGAGTTCGCAACGGGGGAGGACGATCGCGAACTCGTCGCCCCCCAGCCGCGCGACGACGTCGGTGGCTCGCATCCGCTCGCTCAGGACACCGGCGATGTCGGCGATCACACGGTCGCCCACCGGATGGCCGAGGGTGTCATTGACCTGCTTGAAGTTGTCGAGGTCGAGCATCAGTACCGCCCCGACCGTCCGCTCGCGACGGCTACGGGCGAGCTCGGTCCGCAGATCCTCGCCGAAGCGCCGCCGGTTCTTCAGCCCGGTCAACGGGTCGTGGCTAGCCTGCTGCTTGAGGTCCTGCATCCGTTCGTTGCGGCTCCAAACCAAGACCAGGGCCGCGAGCAGCGTCGCCAACGCGATGCCGACGACCGCGATCAGGATCGGCAGGCCGACCCCCGGTCTGTCGGGATCGCGAATGACCAGCAGCCAGGTGCGGTCCGCAACCCGGATCGGGGCCGAGGCGCCTTCGTCCCGGGAGAGGGCGGGGCCTATCACGGTCCTGCCGCCCTCGACGAGCTGTGCCTTGACGGCGTCCGGGAGCGTGTTCGTCACCGCCGCCGAGAGGTCCGTGACGTGGAAGGAGCCGGTGGCGAAGCCGACCAGAGCAGCTCGTCGCTGGGCTCTGGTCGCGGTCGGCGCGCCGTCGCGATAGATCGGCCGGAAGACGTTGATCCCGGTTCCGCCCAGCGGCAGCCGGATCACCTGGGTGGCGGCCGAGCGGCCGGTGTCGCGGCCGCGGAGCAGATGGTCGACCCGCGTCGGGTCCGAGCCGAGATCGAAGCCATAGGGGGTCTGGACGCCGAGGGGGGATTTGGTCGCCGCGTAGACCAGCGGGAAGTAGGAGGGCCGGTCGCCGGCTCGGCGAAAGTCGCCCAGGGAGGTTCGTTCGACGATCGGGTAGCCGTGGTTGCGTTCGAAGCGGCCGCGGGCGGAGCGGGGGACCGACTGGACGAAGGCGGTCGCGGCGAGGGCGCCGGTGTCCAGCAGCGAGTCGGCCATGACGTCGAACTCGTGGCGGCTGAGCGTTCCCTCTGCCTGGTAGAAGGCCGCGGCGCTGGCGAGCTGACCGACCGAGAGCGCGGCCACCGCTTCCGCCTGGCGCGCCGAGCGCGCGGCCTCGCTGCGCTGGATCTGCTCGAAGTTGTCCGATTCGCGGTCGTGCACCAGCAGCGCGATCGCGACCGAGCCGATCGCGATCGCGATCACCACTGCGTATCCAAGCCAGAAGCGAAGCCGCATGCTCCTCTTTTCGACCACTCGGCCTGGTTGCCTTACTCGGCAGGAACGCTTGCGAGCGACTCCCACAGGTACAGAGAGGCGAGGCTGCGGTGGGGTCGCCAGGGCTCGCCGATCTCCAGCACCCGCTGTGGTGCCGGCACCTCCTCCAGCCCGTACTCGATCTGCACCGCCTTGCGGATGCCCAGGTCGCCGCCCGAGAGGACGTCGGGCCGCTCCAGGTGGAAGAGCAGGAACATCTCGGCCGTCCACTGGCCGAGGCCGCGCACCGCGACGAGCTCCGCGATCGCTTCCTCGTCGGAGAGCTCGTCGAGCCGGTCCAGCTCGAGCTCGCCGCTCAGCACGTGGGCGGCGAGGTCCCGGACGTACTCGACCTTGCGGCCTGAGAGGCCGCAGGCCCGCAGGTCTTTCTCGCTCGCTTCCAGCAGCCGCTCCGGTGAGGGGGTCGTGCCGTCGAAAAGGTCGCAGACCCGTAGGTAGATCGTCCGTGCCGCTTTGGTCGAGAGCTGCTGTCCGACGATCGCTCGCAGCAGCGCTCCGTAAGCGTCGGGCGGCCGCTGCTCGCTGCGTCGCCGCAGGCGCGTCTTCAGGTCGATCTCGCCGACCCGCTCGATCAGCGCCGCCATCGCCGGGTCGGCGGCGGCGAGCGCAGCACGGGCTTTGGCCCCCTTGGCGCTCACTTTCCCTTCCACCTGGGTTTGCGCTTCTCGGCGAAGGCTTCGACACCCTCGCGCAGGTCCTCGGAGGAGAAGCACGATTCGCGCAGCGCGATCAGCCCCGCCTCCTGTTGTTCGCTGAGGACCGGGTTCGAGTTGAGCACTTCGATCGCCCGCTTGTTGCCCCGCATCGAGAGCGGCGCGTTAGCGGCGATCCCGGCGGCCAGCTCCACCGCCGCGGCCTCGAAGGCAGCGTCCTCGATCACCTCGTGGACGAGCCCGATCTGCTCGGCGCGCTCCGCGCTGAAGTTACGCCCGGTCAGGAACAGCTCCTTGGTTCGCGCCAGGCCGAGGGTGTCCAGGAACTTGCGCAGTCCGGTGTGGCTGTAGACGAGGCCGAGCTTGGCCGGCGGCATGCCCAGCTTCGCGCCCGCCGCGCAGATGCGCAGGTCGCAGGTCATCGCCAGCTCAAGTCCGCCGCCGAGGCAGTGGCCGTTGATCGCCGCGACGGTTGGCCAGGGGTGAGCGGCAAGCGCCTCCATCGCGTCGTGGAAGGGATGGGCGACCAGGGCCTCGGCGTCGCGTTCGAAGGTCGCGCCCGGGATCGCTGTGAGGTCGTAGCCGGCGGAGAAAGCGGGCGGGGCGCCAGTGATCAGCACGCAGCGGGTCTCGATCCCGTGGTCGAGCTGGGGCAGCGTCTCGGCCAGCGTGTCGAGGATCTCGTGGTCGAGCGCGTTGCGGCGCTCGCGGTTGGCGATGGTGATACGGGTGACCGCCTCGGCCGGAGAGTCGAGGAGCAGCTTGCCGCCGGCGAGCCGCTCGTTCACTCCAGCACGACGAGGACGTCGCCTTCGCTGACCGACTGGCCCTCCTCGCAGCGGATCTCCTTCACGGTGCCGTCGTCCTCGGCCTCGACCGGGATCTCCATCTTCATCGACTCCAGGATGACAACCGTGTCGCCGTCTGAGACCTCGTCGCCTACCGCGACCTCGACTTTCCACACGTTGCCGGTTATGTGCGCCTCGATGTCCGCCATGGGCGGGGACAATATCCGTCGTGTCCGACCCTGAGCCGGCAATCGCCGTCATCGTCGCCGCGCGCAACGAGGCCGATCGGATCGGAGAGACGCTGGCGGCCTTGCGCGGGGCGCTGCCAGGGGCGGCTCTGTGGGTCGCCGACGACGCCTCCACCGACGGTACGGCGGAGGTGGCGATGACCGCCGGCGCCCAGGTGGTCAGCCGCGGGCGGCCCCACGGCAAGGGCGCAAACGTCGGTGCTGCCGCCGAGGCGGTCCTGAGCGCGAGCCCCGAGCCGGGGCTGGTCCTGCTCTGCGACGGCGACCTCGGTGCCTCCGCGGCGGAGCTGGCGCCGCTCCTCGATGCGGTCGAGCGGGGCGAGTGCGATCTCGCCGTCGCCGCCTTCAGCCGCCGTGTCGGTGGCGGCTTTGGCGTCGCGCTTGGATTTGCCCGCTGGACGATCCGCCGCCGTTGTGGGCTCGCGACGAACGCGCCGATCTCCGGTCAGCGGGCGCTGCGCACCGAGGCCTTGCGCGCGGTGCTTCCCTTCGCACGCGGCTACGGGATGGAGGTGGGGATGACGATCGACGCCGTCCGCGCCGGCTACCGCCTGCGCGAGTACGAGCTCGATCTCTCCCATCGCGCCACCGGCCGCTCGCTTGTCGGCTTCGCCCACCGCGGTCGCCAGTTGGCTGACTTCGCCCGCGCCTACGCGGCGCGGGCGACCTGAGCGATCGTCGGCCAGCCCCCGTCGGCATTCTCGACCGAGCCGGCCAGGGAGAGCAGGGTCGCCTCGTCGTTTTCGCGCCCGAGCAGTTGGGCGCCGATCGGCAGGCCAGAGGCGGTGAACCCGGCGGGGACGCTGATCCCAGGCCAGCCGACGACGTTCCAGGCGAAGGCGAACGGGCAGGTTGCGCCCGCGGTGGTGCTGGTCGCCCAGTAGCCGCGACCCTCCAGGGCGCCGATACGGGGGGCCGGTTTGGCGGTCGTGGGGGTGAGGACGACGTCGCAGCGCTCGAAGATGCGGCCGATGCGCCGCCGCAGGCTCGGCTCGGCGGCGCGCGAGACGCGCAGCGGCAGGCCGCTCAGCGCCTTGCCGAAGCGGGCGTGGGTGCGGGTGCGGGACTCGAGCCCGGAGCGGTCTTCGCCGTGGGCGTCGAGCCATTCCGCGAGCCCGGCCATGCCACGCGGGACCAGCGCCGGCCCGACCATTCCGTAGTCGGGATCGACGCGGACTATCTCGTGGCCCAGCTCGCCCAGACGCTCCGCAAACACCTCGATCGCCGCGACGTGCTCGGGGTCCACGTCGCCGGGGACGCCAAAGGGGGTGGCGAAAGAAAGGGCGACGCGCAGGCGACCGGGCGCGCGTGCCGCCGCCGTGGAAAAGGGCTCGCTCGGCGGCTGCGGGCGATGCAGGTCGGCGGGGACGTTGCCGTGGACGGCGTCGAGCAGGAGTGCTGCGTCGCCGACGTTGCGGGTCAGCGGGCCGTAACAGCTGAGTCCGTTGAAGGACTCGGGGTCAGGCCAGGTGGAAACGCGCCCGCGCTGCGGCTTCAGGCCGATCAGCCCGGTCCAGGCGGCGGGGATGCGGATCGAGCCGGCCCCGTCGGAGCCAATGGCGGCCGGGACCACGCCGGCCGCCACGGCTGCCGCCGCGCCGCCGCTGGAGCCGCCCGGGGTGTGGTCGGGGTTCCAGGGGTTGCGGGTTGCGCCATGCAGCGGCGTCTCGGTGAAATGCCACTGTCCGACCTCGGGGGCATGGGTCTTGCCGATCACGATCGCGCCCGCCTCGCGCATGCGCCGCACCGCCTCGGCATCGCGAACGGCAGGCCGCCCGCCACCGCAGCCGAAGGGAGTCGTGTGGTCGGCCAGATCGACGTCATCCTTGATCGCGACCGGGACTCCCAGCAGCGATGCGCCGTCGCCGGCGGCGAGACGGCGGTCCGCCTCATCGGCCGCGGCCAGCGCTTCCTCGGCGCAGATGACCCGGAAGGCATTCAGCTTCGCCTGCGTGATCTCGGCTCGCTCGAGCGCCGCTTCGACGAGCTCTCGCGAGCTCGCCTGTCCGGCCCGCAGCAGCAGCACCTGCTCCCGAAGTCCGAGGAATGCGCTCTCGTCTGTCGTGCTCTCAGCCGCGCCCGCGGCAGCTTCCCTGGTCCTGGTCGCCATCGTCGCCCCCTTGCCCTGCCGTTGTTCGTTCGAACGAACGATAGGCGAAACGGGTAGTCTGGCGCTTCTTGGCCACCGTTGCGCCCCCTGATACCCGTGAGCGAATTCTCCGCGCCACGGTCGATCTGATCGGTCGCGAGGGGATTTCCGCTGTGACCAACCGTCGCGTTGCCACGGTGGCCGAGGTGGGGCTTGGCTCCCTCACCTATCACTTCGCCAGTCAGGTCGACCTGCTGCGGGAGAGCCTGCTCCTCTTCGTCGGCGAGGAGGTGGCGCGTCAGGAGGCGATCGCAGCCGACCTGCGCCGGTCCCGGCCCAGCGTCGAGCAGGCGGCCACCGAGGTCGAACGGATCGTCGAGGAGTCCGGCAACCGGATCCAGCAGCTGGCCGAGTTCGAGCTCCATCTTCAGGCCGCTCGCGACCCGGCGCTGCAGGAGGCCTCGGCGCGCTGCTTCGAGGCGTACGAGGGAGTCGCTGCCGCCGCGCTGGAGACGCTCGAAGTGCCTGAGCCCGCGCGCCACGCCCGTTCGATTGTCGCCCTGATGCATGGGATGGGACTGCGGCGGTTGGGGACCGGTGGAGAGGGCGCTTCGGGCGTGGCCGACGGTCTGCTGACGATCGTTCGCGGCGCCACTAGATGATCCTCGCGATCGACCAGGGAACCACCGGGACCACGTGCCTCGTCTTCGATGCAGAGGGACGGGTGGCGGGGCGTGCCTACTCGGAGTTCGAGCAGCACTTTCCCCAGCCGGGCTGGGTCGAGCACGACGCGAACGAGATCTGGGAGGTGACCCGGCGCGTTGCGATCCAGGCGATCGCCGATGCGGGAATCCAGGGAGCCGAGCTGGATGGGATCGGGATCACCAACCAGCGCGAGACCGTCGTCGCCTGGGACCCGTCAACCGGCGAACCGGTCCACCGGGCGCTGGTCTGGCAGGACCGGCGCACCGCGGCGCGCTGCGAGCAGCTGCGCGAGGCCGGTCACGGGGAGCTGGTGCGGGAGCGGACCGGCCTCGTGATCGATCCCTACTTCTCGGCAACCAAGATCGAGTGGCTGCTGCGGAACGCCGAGGGCGCCGAGCGGGCGGTCTTCGGCACGGTCGACTCCTGGCTGCTCTTCAAGCTCACCGGCCGCCACGCGACCGATTACACGAACGCCTCGCGCACGATGCTGTTCGACATCCGCCGCCTCGCCTGGGACGGCGAGCTCTGCGCGCTGCTCGGTGTCGACCCGGCGCGCCTGCCCGAGCCGCTGCCCTCGTCCCACGTCTACGGTACGACCTCGGAGTTCGGCGGCGAGGTCCCGGTGGCAGGGGTCGCCGGCGACCAGCAGGCGGCACTGTTTGGCCAGGCCTGCCACCGCGCGGGCAGCGCCAAGAACACCTACGGGACCGGTAGCTTCGTCCTGTTCAACACCGGCAGCGATGCGCCAGAGCCGAGCGAGGGCCTGCTGACCACGATCGCCTGCGCGACGGGTGAGGCGGCGGCCTACGCGCTCGAGGCTTCGATCTTCGTCACCGGCGCCGCGGTGCAGTGGCTGCGGGACGGACTGGGGATCATCGAGGAGGTGGGGGAGAGCGAGGCGCTCGCGGCCTCGCTCGACGACAACGACGGCGTCTACTTCGTCCCGGCGCTGACCGGCCTCGGCTCCCCCCACTGGGATCCGTACGCGCGTGGAACGATCGTCGGCCTCACCCGCGGCAGCGCCCGCGCCCACCTGGCGAGGGCGGCGCTGGAGGCGATCGCCTACCAGACGGTGGACGCCGTGCGGGCCGAGGAGGCGGCCTGCGGCAAGAGCCTCGATGCCCTCAAAGCGGACGGTGGTGCGGTTGCCAATCGCTGGCTGATGCAGTTCCAGGCCGACGTGCTGGGAGCACCGGTCGTTGTGCCGGAGATCGCCGAGTCGACCGCCCTTGGCGCCGCTTATCTGGCCGGGATCGCGACCGGGCGATGGAGCGCCGAACAGGTTGCCGAGATGTGGCGTGAGGCGGCGCGCTACGAGCCGCGCATGGACGGCGACGAGCGCGAGGCCCTGTTGGCCGACTGGCGCCGTGCCCTCGAGCGCTCGCGCGGCTGGGCTGTCTGAGCCGCGCGGTCGAGATTTGGTTCGCATAGCGCCACAAAGGGCGACCGCGCCATGCGTAACCGTCGCCTGGACGGGGGGTACGCAGAGCGACGGCTGCGGGCCGTCGCTTCCCATGCCCGATATGAAGCCACAGGTTTACAAGGACGACCGTCCCGCGTCCTACTTCGACCAGTTCCATGCCGCCGCGCGCAAGGGGGTCGGCTGGACCTACACCTTCGTCCGCATCATCGTCTCGCTGCCGACCCTGCTGATCTACCGCGTGCGCGAGATCGGTCGCGAGAACGTGCCGAAGACGGGCGCGCTGATCCTCGCGCCCAACCACTTCAGCCAGATGGACCACTTCTTCATCGGCCTCTACTTGAGGCGGAAGATCCGCTTCATGGCCAAATCGCAGATGTTCGGCCCCCCCGTCCTCACCTACGTCTACAAGCACGGCGGGGTGATCCCGATCCGCCGCGGACACCACGACGAGGAGGCGTTCAAGACCGCCTTCACGGTCCTTGGCCAGGGCGGGATGCTGCTCATCTACGCCGAGGGCGGACGCTCGCGCAGCGGCGAGCTGGGTGAGCCCAAGCCTGGGGTCGGCCGCCTCGGGCTGGAATCGGGCGCCCCGATCGTCCCCGTCGCCATCTATGGCTCAGCCGGCGTGCGGCGCTGGAAACGGCTGCGCTTTCCGCAGGTCACCGTGCAG
Source organism: uncultured Solirubrobacterales bacterium (assembly GCA_963716735.1). Classification (GTDB taxonomy): domain Bacteria; phylum Actinomycetota; class Thermoleophilia; order Solirubrobacterales; family 70-9; genus VRUE01. The sequence continues at coordinate 1,466,517 of OY970321.1, read as the reverse complement.
TACGGCGAGCCGATCGCCTTCCCCAAAGAGGACTCGCCCGGCCGCGAGCGCCAGCTCGAGGTCGCGACCGAGGTCTTCGACCGCGTGCGCGGGATGTACGAGGGGTTGGTTATTCGTAGCGGTCGCCGAGCTTCTCGAAGAAGCCCGGATCGTGCCCGGGCGTGACGATCGCGTCCGGGTACTCGCGGCGGAACAGCTTCAGCTCCTGAAGCGAGCGGCGGTAGTTGTGGGCGTCGAAGGGGCGCGGCGCCAGCGGCGCGTCGCCGTCGAGCTGGCCCTGGGTGTAGGTGGCGTCGCCGCCGATCACGAAGTCGCGCTCGGCGAGGTGGGCGATCACGGACATGTGGCCGGCGCTGTGCCCGGGCGTGTAGGCGAGGCGGATCGAACCGTCGCCGAAGAGGTCGAAACAACGGGCAAAGCTGGAGTAGGAGTCGATTCCGCCGCGGTCGAAGTCGACCGTGCGGTAGTCGAAGGCATAGTTGAAGTGCGCGCGCCGGTAGCCGTTCAGGAGCGGTTTCGGGCCCACGGTCGCCGCCTCCCACTCGACCTCGCTGACCACGAAGGTCGAGTTGGGGAACTCGGAGATCGCCGAGGTGTGGTCGATGTGCATGTGGGTCATCACGACCACCGGGATCTCGCCGGCATCGAGGTTGCGGGAGCGCAGCTGGGCGGGCACGTCGGTGCCGGCGTCGAGCGAAGGATTACCCACGCGGGCGCCCATCCGGCCGAAGTTCTCCTGTCCGTCGGTGGCGATCGAGGGGTGCAGGCCGGTGTCGACCAGGATCGCGCCCGCGCTGGGATGCCGGATCAGGAACGCGGGGCAGGGGACGGTTGCCGCCGGCTTGCCGCTGAGCAGCGCTCGCAATAGCTTCAACGTCTCCAGGCGCCCTCCCGGCCGTTCCATCATCGTGCGCGGCCAGGTGACATGGCCGGCGATGAGCGGTTCGACGCTCACCGTGGCGCCGGGGGTCCCTCCCGCAAGCGGCTCATGCAGCGGCTTTGCCTCCATGTGCACCTTCATCGCCAAATCACATTACCTGGCTTCAGGTCGCCTATAGGCTTGGTCGACGATGGCTGAGAGCGCCCATTCGCGCATCTTCAGGGACGGCTTGCTCGACCAGCAGGTCTGCCTGGTCTCGGGCGCGGGGAGCGGCCTGGGGCGGGAGACGGCGCTGGAGTTGGCCCGTTTGGGGGCTGCTGTGGTCGGCTGCGGCCGCCGCGAGGAGCCGCTGGCGGAGACCACCGCACTGGCCGACGGCCTGGCCGGCTCCTTTGAGTATGAGGCGCTGGACATCCGCGACGAGGAGGCGGTGGAGCACCTCTTCGACGGGCTGCTCGAGCGCCACGGCCGGCTCGACGTCCTCGTCAACAACGCGGGCGGCCAGTTCCTCGCCCCGGCGGAGTCGATCAGTCCGAAGGGCTTCCGCACGGTGATCGAGCTGAACGTGCAGGGAACCTGGTTGATGACCCACGCTGCCGCCACCAAGGCTTTCATCCCGCAGGGTGGCGGCAAGGTGCTCAGTGTCACCCTCTCCCCGCACAACGGCATGCCGGGGATGGTCCACTCCGGCGCGGCTCGCGCCGCGGTCGAGAACATGATGCGGACCCTCGCCGTCGAGTGGGCGCGCTTCGGGATCAAAACCTGCGCCCTCGCGGCCGGCCAATTCGCGACCGAGACTTTGCTGACCAAGTATCCGCAGGTCGTCGTCGACAACCTCGAGCGCTCGATCCCGATCGGCCGTGCCGGTCGCGCCGAGGAGATGGCCTGGCTGGTCGCCTACCTCGCTTCGCCGGCGGGGGATTTCTTCTCCGGCACGACGATCACGATCGACGGCGCCCGCGACAACTGGGCCGGCCCCTGGCCTCCCGAGGCGATCGCGAACGAGGGCGGCGACCCCGTGGCCGAGGATCGGCGCCCGAAGGATTAGCTCCTCCAGGCGCCGGTTCGCAGCGTCCTTACGTGTACATCCCGCCGAACATCCCTCCCGTCACGTTGAGCACTTGTCCGTGCACGTAGTTGGCGAGAGGTGAGGCGAGGAAGAGGACCGGGCCCGAGGCCTCGGCCGGCGTCGCCGGGCGGCCGAGCGGGATGATTGCCGAGGCCATCGCCCGCATCTGCTCGGGAATGCCGAGGTCGATCTTCTCGCCGCCGGGAGTGGTCATCTCGCCGCCCTCCTCCTTGGCGGCGGTCAGCCTGGTTTCGACGAAGCCGAAGGCAACGGCGTTGACGTTGATCTTGAACTGCCCCCACTCCTTGGCCAGGGTTTTGGTCATGCCGACAACGGCCATCTTGGCGGCCGAGTAGTTGATCTGGCCGGCGTTGCCCATCGTCCCCGAGGTCGAGGAGATGTTGATCAGCTTGCGGAAGACCTCCTTGTCTTCGCCCCTCTCCGCCTTGGCGGCCTCGCGCCAATGCGGGGCGAGGGCGCGAGCGACCCGGAACGGGACCACGGTGTGGATGTCGAGCATCGCCTGGAACTGGTCGTCGGTCATCCGATGGGCGACGCCGTCCCAGGTGTAGCCGGCGTTATTGACGACTATGTCGATCGCACCGAATGCGTCGACGCCGGCGGCGACGAGCTGGTCGGCCGCGTCGGGCTTGGTCAGGTCCCCCGCGAAGACGGCGGTTTCGCCATCGATCTCGCCGGCAGACTGCTCGGCGACGTCGGCGTCGAGGTCGTTGATCAGAACCTTGGCCCCCTCGCTGGCGAACAGCTCCGCGGTGGCACGGCCGATTCCCCGGGCAGAACCGGTGACAATCGCCGCTTTTCCGTCAAGAAGTCCCATCGATTTGCGCTCTCCTTTAGGTCGTGAAGTCGGCCCGGAGGCTACATGCAATGGAGCAATCCTGGTTGACCGGCCAGTCGACTCCAATTGCCCTGCTCATGGGCGCGGTTGCCGCATTGGGAGCGCATATCGGTGACATAATGATGCGTATTAGTGACACTCGTTGCGATTGCAGCGATGAATCACTGGCTTTGAGCGTAAGTGTCTGATAGACAATACGCCGCGTCGCGAACAGCGATCGCCGAACAAGCGTGCCCCGGCTGCTTCACCTCCCATGAGCGGTCGGGGCACTACTGCTCGGCGCTGGACCTGTCGGTCCTTGCGGCGGCGACGGCCGCCAGGTCATCGGGGCGCATAAGTGCATGCAGCGTGTTGCCGTCGACGATCGCCAGGCCGCCCTTACGCAGCTTCGCCGTGGCGCCGGTGAGCCGGGCGATCTCGTTCGAGAGGGATGGCTCGTGACCGACCAGCAGGGTCTCGCCGCGCCCGGCGGCCAGTCCGGCCGAGTCGAAATCGCCCCCGCTCAGCTCGGTGGCTATCTCGGGTTCGACCTCGAGCGCCTGGCAGGCGAGGTGCGCCGTGTCCGCCGCCCTTACCTTGGGGCTCGTCAGGCACGTCTCGATCTGCGTTCCGAGCACAACGAGCGCTCGCCCCGCGAGCTCCGACTGCCACTCCCCCTTCGCGGTCAGCCGGCGCGCTGCGTCATCGCCATTGCCCCGCTCGGCATCGCCGTGTCGCAGCAGGTAGATCACGTCGCAATCGTAAGGGCCACGGTCAGCCGGCTTAGCTGAGCTTGACGCCACCGTCTTCGGTGATCGTCCAGTGCGGATTGTGGGCGACCTCCCAGGGGTGCCCGTCGGGGTCGATGAAGACGCCGCTGTAACCGCCCCAGAAGGTCTCGTCCGGCTCGCGGCCGATTCGTGCACCGGCAGCGCGCGCTTCCTCGATCACCGCGTCGACCTCCTCCTGGGTGGCAAAGTTGACGGCGAGCGTGATGCCGCCCCAGCCGGGGGAGTCCTCGACCTCGCTGTCCTTGGCCAGGCGGGTCCGGTCCCAGAGCGCGACCACCATTTCCCCCGCCTGGAAGAAGACGACGTCATCGTCGGGATCCGCGTCGGTGACCCAGCCGATCGCTTCGTAGAAGCGCCGTGCCCGGGCCAGGTCGCCGACGCCGAGGGTGATCAGGTTGACCCGCTGCTTCATCGATTCGCCTCTGGTGGTCGGGAGAGAAGCAGCCGGTAGTCGTAGACCGGCTCGAACCCCATGCGCTCGTAGACCGGTTTGCCCATAGCCGATGCCTGCAGCGAGACCAGCCTGCCGCCGAGATCGAACCCCGCGTTGACGGCGGCCGCGGTCACCGCCCAGGCGAGCCCACGGCCCCGGGCCTCCTCGCGGGTTCCGACCCAGTAGATGCCGGCGACGCCATGGCTGACCAGCGTCATCGCTATCGCCGCCGGCCGGCCGTCGAGGCGGGCGAGGAAGGTGGCGGCGTTTGCGGCGGCGAGCCCCTCGTGCCTGTCGTAGTGGGCAAAGACCTCGGGCGGGAAGCCGTTGCTGGTGTAGGCGTCGGCGGCAACCTGCCAGAAGGCCTCCGCGTCGGCGGTCGAATCGACCCGGCGCAGCTCGACCCCATCGGGGAGCGGACGCTCGTGCGGTCGCTCCCCGAGGGTCATCTCCGGCGCCTCGTGGACCTGCTGCAGCCCCGCCTCCTCGGCGGCCTCGATCAGGTCGCGGTCCTCCGGCGCCCCCGCCCGTGCCCAGAGGGCGAAGCCGCGTTCGCGGGCGCCAAAGAACACCCGCGCTGCTCCGATCAGCTCGGCGGGGTCGAGCTCGTCGTCGAGGCGGAAGGCGGCGTTCGAGATCGCTGGATGCGACGAGGTTCCGGCGCCGAAGAGCCGGCCGTCGCCGGTTTCGATCTCCGCGCCGGAATCGAGTTCGAACAGCTGTCGCGAGCTTTCGACCAGGTTGAGATGGGCGTTGCGGTTGGTCATCGACATGGTCCCAGCCTGCTCAGCTTACGGCGGTAGGTCTGCATCGAGTTGTGCCGCCAGTCGCCGTGGGTCTGAGTGCGCAGGCTCGCGACGCGCTCGCGATGGTAGGGCGAGCTGAGGCTCTCGGCGTGGCCGATGACGTCGCGCAGGCGGATCTGGAAGCGGCAGCGCAGGTAGTGGGTCAGTTGGAGCGAGGCGTGCAGCTGGCGGCGATCGGCGAGGACGTCGGCGTCGCTGAAGCCGGTGTGCTCGATTCCGATCGCGGTCCAGTTGAGCCCGACCGTGTGCCGGCAGCGGGTCCTCAGGTTGACCAGCTGGAAGACGCGCCCGAAGGAGGAGACCACGAAGTGGGCGCAGACGTTGGGCAGCTCGTGCAGCTCGGGATCGGCGACGTCGGGGGCGAAGGTGTTGTAGACAGCAGCTGCCGTGCTCGCTTCGGCGAAGTGCTCGACGATCACGTGGGGGCGCCGCAGGCGCCAGGTGTCTTCGCCGTAGTGGCGTTGCGAGTAGGCGGCCATCTGGTGCTTGCGCTTTGGCGGAAAGGGGATCGGCCAGCGCGTGATCTTGGGTCGCAGCTGCCGTGGCGAGGTGGCGCCGGCAAGCGGTCCAAGTGGCAGCGCGACCGTGCACGCCAGGAGCGCCGACGCGACCAGGAGTCGGGCTCGGAAGTTCAGGAGTCGCCGCTGATCGCCCGCTGGCTCAGGGGGTCGCCGGTTGAAGCCAGGTACCGGTCGAGTTGCTTGGATTTCTGCGTGTCCTCATAGACCTCGTAATCGCGCAGGAGGCCCCAGGAGATACGTCCCCAGATCACATAGCGGTTCTCATAGACACGCTCGCCCGCGGGCGAGTCGAGGTGATCGCGCCCGCGGATGCAGATCGTCTGGTTCCAGGGGAAGCCCTTGAGCACGACCTCGTCGGGGGAGATCTGGATACCGGCGTCGGCAAACCGCCGCAGCCACGGCTCCAGCTCGGCCTTGCCGTCGAACTCGCCGCCCCAGGAGCTGTCGCCGGGGAAGCGAAACCTGACGTCCTCGGCATCCAGTTTCAGCGTCGGCCCGAGGTCCCCGGCGCTTGCCTTGGCCATGTTGCGGGCGATCGTCTTCTTGGCCAGCCAGGACAGCATCGGTGCCTCCTTTGCCGTGGATTCGGTCAGCGGAACCTAGCGGCTTGACCCCAGGAGGGGAGAGTTTTTCGCCCCCAGCCCTTTACTGGTGAGAGGTCGTATGTATGGCATAATATATGGCGTGAGGAGAACGACGATTTACCTGACCGAGGAGCAGAAGCGCGAGCTGGAGGTCATTGCCGGCAGGGCGGGGATGACTGAGGCCCAGCTGGTCCGTGAAGGAGTCGATCAGGTGATCGACCAAAACCGCTTGCCTAGTCGCAAGCCCCGGCCTCTTTTCGCGCTCGACGACCCGGTTCTCGACGATCCGCGCAGGATGGACGAGGCGCTTGAAGGGTTCGGCGGCGAATGATCCTCGTCGACACGAGCGCGGCATTGCAACTGGCCAGCTCGACCGCGCAACGTCATGCCGATGTGACCAGGGTGGTGGGCAAGCTGGGCGGCCCCTTCCTGGTCTCGCCGTTCGTTCTCGCCGAGCTCGACTACATGCTCGGTAAGAGGCACGGTCAATCGGCCCAGCTGGCAATGCTCGCCGAGGTGGTCGAGGGAGCCTATGAGCTGGCCCAGTTCGACCGAGCCGACGTGGATTCGGCTACCAGGGTGATCCGCCGATACGAGGGCCTGCGGATCGGATTGGCCGACGCTTCGATCGTAGTCTTGGCCGAGAGGCACCAGACTGTCGACGTGCTCACTTTCGACTCGCGCCATTTCCGAGCCATGGATGGTCCGGGAGGACGCCCATTTCGGCTATTGCCTGACGATTACCCGGCGTAGTGAGGAGCGCCGAGGACACGCTGCGTGCTGCCTATCGGGCGTTCAACGCCCGCGACATAGCGGCCGCGATCGAGCTGATGCATCCCGAGGTCGATTGGCCGAATGCTTGGGAGGGCGGTCGCGTGGTTGGCCATGAGGCCGTCGCCGAGTACTGGACCCGTCAGTTCGAGTCGATCTCGAGCACGGTCGAACCGGAGGAGTTCGACCACGGCCCCGACGGCAGCGTCACGGTGACCGTGCATCAGGTGGTCCGCGATGCGAAGACCGGCAAGCTCCAGGACGACACCCACGTGCTCCACCGCTACCGGCTGGAGGACGGCCTGATCGTCCGCATGGACGTGCTGGACGCCTCAGCCTGAGCCCCACCTTTCGAAGTCGTCGTTACTCGGCGCTCTCGACCGCGAGCTGGGGAGGGGTGGCCGGGATCCGCCTGCGAAGTGAGAATGCCACCGTCTGCACCGCCAAGGCTGCAACCAGGGCAATCGAGAACGCGGCAGCTATCCCCATGGAGTCCAGGGTGACCGCGAGCGTGAAGCAGAACACGGCGAACCCATAGAAGCCCACCAAGAAGTTCCGCAGCAGGACTCTCACCTGGTCGGTGCCGCCGTGCGCGTGCGTAAAGACGGCCAGGACACTGGTGATGATGGGGAAGGGCGCCAGCAGTCCGCTCAGGTGTGGCCCGAGTGCGCCCGACGCCGCCGTAAGGGCGACCACCAGGGCGAGCGCTGCCGCGGCGCGCGCAGGCAGATCCCACCAGGGGAACGCTCCTTGAGCCGCAAGAGGCTGCCGTGGGGCTGGAAGCAGGCGAAGTCCAAGCGCAAACGCAGTGCCCGCCAAGATCATCGAGACCAGCGGCTGCGGATGAATCAGGCTCAGCAGGGTGACGCCGACCAGAAACGCGCCCCAACCGGCAATGACCGTCGCCGCTGGTGACGTCCCTGGCGCGACGCGCCCGTAGACGACGACAAAGGTCGTCAGCGCCACCAGGCCGAGAAGGGTGCCCGCAGCCGCATCTGCCCCGAAGGGGCGACCGTGGAGCAGGGTCAAGACGAGCAGGATGGGCCCGGCCACAACCGGAAGTCCGCCGAGGATTCCCGCCACGGCAACTCCCCACCGGCGGCCCGCTAGAGAAACAGCGACAACGCAAAGCGGGGCCAGAAGCAGTTTGGTCGCCAACAGGGCCATGAGCCCCTAACCCTTACAACCCCATCAGCTTGCCGAGGATCTCCTTCATTACCTCGTCGGTGCCGCCGCCTATCGGGCCCAGGCGGGCGTCGCGGACGGCTCGCTCTATGCCGTACTCGCGCATGTAGCCGTAGCCGCCGTGGATCTGCAGGGCCTGGTCGGCGATCTCCAGGACGGCGCGCTGGGTGACGAGCTTGGCCATCGTCACCTCTTTGATGCAGTCGTGGCCCTCGTGGAAGAGGCGCAGGGAGTTGTAGGTGAGGGCGCGAGAGGCCTCGGCCTTGGTGGCCATCTCGGCCACCTGGTGGCGGATCGCCTGGAACTTGCCGATCGGGCGGCCGAAGGCTTCGCGTTCGAGGGCGTACTCGACGCTCCTCTCGATCAGGCGCTGCATCGCGCCGACGGCGCCGATCGCCATCAGCAGCCGCTCCCAGGCGAAGTTGAACATGATCAACTTGAAGCCCTCGTTTTCTTCGCCGAGCAGGTTCTCCTCGGGCACCTCGACGTCGGTGAAGGCCAGCTCCCCCGTGTCGGAGGAGTGCCAACCCATCTTCTCCAGCTTCTGCGCGACCTCGTAGCCGGGCATCTCGCGCTCGAGCACCAGGAAGGAGATGCCGCCGTGGCCGCCCTCCTTGGTCGTCTTGCAGGCGCAGACGAGGAAGTCGGCGCGGACCCCGTTGGTGATGAACGTCTTGGAGCCGTTGACGACGTACCCACCGTCGACCCGCTCGGCGAAGGTGGAGATGCCGGCGACGTCTGAGCCCGCTCCTGGCTCGGTGATCCCCAATGCGCCGATCTTCTCGCCGGCGATCCCGGGGACGAGCCAGCGCTGCTTCTGCTCCTCCGTACCGAAGTTGAAGATCGGCGGCATCGCGATCGATGCGTGGGCGTTGAGCCCGGCGGCGACGCCACCGGACCCGCCGGAGCGGGCGAGCTCCTCGACCCAGACCGCGTCGTGCAGGTGGGTGCCGCCCTGGCCGCCGTACTCCTCGGGGAACTTCAGCCCGAGGAAGCCGAGCTCGGCGCAGCGCTTATAGAGATCGCGGGGGAATTCGCGCGCCGCCTCCCACTCGTCGACGTTCGGCGCGATCTCCTTCTTGACGAAGCGGGTGACCGTCTCGCGCAGCTCCTCGTGCTCCTCGCCGAAGGGCGGCAGGGGGGCGCGAACGCCTTTGTCCTTGACCACCGTCACCCGGGGGACGCTAACCGATGCGGGTGGGGCCCGGGCGAGCGTGCGCGGGTAGCATCGCCGCGAACTCGACACGGGGACGGAGGAGAGGTCGCCATGGACAGCGAGACGCTCAGCCTGATCACGATCCCGCTGTTCACCGGCGCGATCGGCTACGTGACCAACTGGTCGGGTGTGTGGATGCTCTTCTATCCGGTGCAATTCGCCGGCTTCAAGCTCCCCGGCCTGGCCGCCTTCGCCAACCTGCTGCCGCGGCGGATCCGGCAGATCCCGGGGATCGGACAGGGTGGGATCGGCTGGCAGGGGATTGTCCCCTCGCGGGCGGCGAAGATGGGTTCGATCGCGGTCGACAAGGGGATCTCGAAGCTCGGCAGCCCGGCCGACTTCTACCGCCAGCTCGACTCGGAGGCGATCGCCGAGCACATCCTCGCTACCGCCAGGGGCGAGATCCACGGCGTGGTCGAGCGGATCATGGAGCGCGAGCGGCCGCAGCTCTGGCGCGACCTGCCTCCGCGTGTGCGCGCTGCCGTCCACGCCCGGGTTGAGGAGCAGCTGCCGGAGATCGTGCATGCGCTGACGGCCGAGATCGGCGAGCACGTCGACGAGTTGATCGACCTCAAGCTGATGGTGATCCGCCGGCTCGAGGAGAGCCCGGAGCTGGCCAACAGGATTTTCCTCGAGGTCGGCCGCAAGGAGCTGCGCTTCATCGTCAAGTTTGGCTTCTTCTTCGGCTTCCTGCTCGGGATACCGACGGCCTTCCTGACTGAGGAGCTGCTGACCCAGTGGTGGGTGCTGCCGATCGCCGGCGTGCTGATCGGGTACACGACGAATCTGCTCGGCATCCGGATGATCTTCGAGCCGGTGCGCCCCCGTCGTGTCGGCCCCTTCACCCTGCAGGGCCTATTTCTCAAACGCCAGCCCGAGGTGGCCGAGGTCTATGCCGACATCATCGCCAACGACATCGTGACCATGGCCAATATGGCCGACGACCTCGTGCGTGGGCCCAACTCCGATCGCACCCGCTTGTTGGTCGAAGACTCGCTGCGGCCGGCGGTGGACAGGGCCCTGGGTCGCGCCCGCCCGGCGGTGAGAGCCGCCGTCGGCGGCCGTGACTACGACGCGATCCGCGACGCACTCGCACTCGAGGCCGCCGACCACGCCGTGGCCCCGCTCACCGATGAGGATTTCAATGCTGCCCACCGCGGCAACATCCGCGAGTTCGTCGCCGAGCAGATGCGGGCGATGGACCCCGCCACCTTCTCCGGGATGCTGCGCACGGCGATGCGCGAGGACGAGTGGCTTCTCTACCTGCACGGTGCCGTGCTCGGCTTTGGCGCCGGCCTGCTACATCTGGCGATCTTCGGATGAGCGAGACAGGGCAAACGCCAACCCTCGAGGAGCTGATGCGGGCCGCTCCGGGCCTGGCGCGGGTCGCTGCCGGCATCGGCCGGCAGGGGGCTGTGGATCTCGCCAACGCCTATGTCAACGGCGCGTCGCGCATGATCCGGGCGGCCTCACAGGGCGAGTCGACGTCGCAGGTCCTGCAGGAGGGCCGCGCCGAGCTGCGCTCCTACCTGCGCGGTTGGCTCGGTGTTGGCGAGGGCCGTCCTCGCCCGCCCGCGAGTCCGCGCCAGAACGGTGACTCCTCTACCGCGGCGCTGCGCCGCCGCGGTGAGGAGCTGCTGCGCCAGTCGGCCGACGTCACTGCCGACGTCGATTCCCACCCCGCTTACATGCGTATCCTCGACGCGCTCGCCCCGGACGAGGGACGCATCCTGCGCTTCCTCGCGCGCGGCGGGCCGCAGCCCTCGGTCGACGTGCGCGCCGGTCTGCCGCTCGCTTCGCAGCTCATCGCTCAGGGTTGCACGATGGTCGCCGAGGAAGCCGGTTGCCGCCACCAGGATCGCGTCCACGCCTACCTCAACAACCTGCACCGCCTGGGGCTGGTTTGGTTCTCGCGCGAGCCGCTGCGCGACGCGCGCCGCTACCAGGTGCTGGAGGCGCAGACGCAGGTCTCCGATGCGCTCGAGCGGGGTGGGCGCACGGCCCGCACCGTGCGGCGCAGCATCGTCCTCACCTCGTTCGGCGAGGACTTCTGCGCGATCTGTCTGCCGCTCGAGTAGGGGAGCGTCAGGCCCCCGCCTGGCCAGCCGGGCCGGGCGCCTTCCAGTCGTCGAGCATCGTGTAGCCACGCCCCTCGTGGTCGAAGCCGAGTAGGTCGCCCTGGGGGTTCTTGTTACCGCCGTGGTGGTAGGCGCGCACCTCGGCGATCTTGCCGTCGCGGATGCGAAACCACTCGGTGCCGCGGTCGAGTCGTTTCTCACCGGACTCGGGCGCTCGCCACGTCATCGTCCACTCGATCACGACCTGGTCGCCCTGCTCGATCGCGTTCTCGACGTACCACTGGGCGTCGATGCTCTCGACGCCCAGTGCGGCGAAGCGGCCGATCGTCTCGGCGCTCTCGTGCGGCCCCAGGCGGGTGTAGTAGTGGATGGCGTCGTCGGTGAAGTGCGCGGCGACCGCGTCGCCGTCGCCCGTGTTCAGCGCCTCGTAGTAGGAGCGGACGTGGTCGACGTGCGACATGGCGGCCTGCACCGGCCGGCCTACAGCCCGTAGCTGCGGCCGATCACGTCGAGCATGACCTCGTCGGTGCCGGCTCCGATCCGGTTGAGGCGGACGTCGCGGTAGGCGCGCTCGATCTCGTACTCCTTCATGTAGCCGTAGCCGCCGAGGATCTGGATGCACTCGTCGGCGACCTCGCAGCCGACGCGGGAGGCGAAGAGCTTGGCCATCGTGATCTCCCGCACCGGGTACTCGCCGTTGGCGAAGCGCCAGGCGGTCGCGTAGGTGAACTGCTTTGCCGCCTCGGTCTTGGTCGCCATCTCGGCGAACTTGTGGCGGATCGCCTGGAACTTGCCGATCGGGCGGCCGAACGCTTCGCGTTCCTTCGCGTACTCGAGCGTCTTCTCGATCATCCGCTCACATCCCGCGTGGGAGCCGGCGGCGGCGACCAGCCGCTCGCCCTGGAGCTCCCAGGCGATGTGGTAGAAGCCTTTGCCGACCTCGCCCAGCACGGCGCTGGCCGGGACGCGGACGTCTTCGAAAGCGAGCTCGCCGGTGTCGGAGGCGTGCATGCCCATCTTCTCCAGCTCGGCAGAGACCGTGAAGCCCGGCACCTTCTCGCCGTTCTCGTCGCGCAGGTCGATGACGAAGAGCGTGATCCCAGCGTGGCGCTCCTCCGGATCGGTCTTGCAGACGAGGACGATGAAGTCGGCGCGCGGGCCGTTGGTGATGAAGGTCTTGGAGCCATTGATCACGTATTCGTCACCGTCGAGGATCGCGGTGGTGCGGATGCCGGCGACGTCGGAGCCGGCGCCCGGCTCGGTGATCCCCAGGCTGCCGACTTTCTCGCCCTTGATCCCGGGCACCAGGTAGCGCTGTTTTTGCTCCTCGGTGCCGAGCAGGTGGATGGGGGGAAGGACCATGTCGGTCTGCACGGCGAAGCCCATGTTGGTGCCGCCCGAGCCCGAGTAGCTCATGCACTCAGCGCGGACCAGCGAGTAGAAGTAGTCGCCGCCCTGGCCGCCGTATTCCTCCGGCAGGCAGAGGCCGAGGTAGCCGAGCTCGCCCGCCCGCACCATCTTCTCGGTCGGCCAGTAGGTGTTCTCCCACTCGTTGCGGTGCGGCCAGAGCTCTTTCTTGACCCAGGCCTGCATCGACTCGCGCAGGTCTTCGTGCTCCTGGCTGAAGATGAAGTGCTTGCGGCCCGCCTCGTGGTCGGGCTTGATGACGGTCGAGCTGCTGCCGTTCGTCGCGGTTGCCACTGGTTCTCCTCCGTTCGCTGATCCGAAAGGGCAGCCGGGCCACCCAGAGCAAAGTGGACAGTAGCACTTCCTACTTTCAGTGTGTGGTCGGTTTCGGCTATGGTCCGCCGGGATGGACTACGAGGTCGTCAAGTACGAGGTTGCCGACGGGGTCGCCACCGTGACCCTGAACAACCCGGAGAAGCGCAACATGCTCTCCGGGCAGATGCTCGCCGAGCTGGTCGATGCGATGAAGACCGCGCGCGACGATGAGGACGCGCGGGCGGTCGTACTCACCGGCGCTGGCGACAAGGTCTTCTGCGCCGGCGCCGACCTGGGCGGTTTCGCCGCCGACGTCCCGTTGGTCGCCAAACACTTCGCCACCGACCTTTTCCTCGAGTTCTTCCGGCTGATGCCGCGCCTCGGCAAGCCCTCGCTCTGCGCCGCCAACGGCCACGTACTGGCGGGGGGGATGGGCCTCGCCCTCTCCTGCGACCTGCTGATCGCCAAAGAGGGGGCCACCTTCGGCACGCCGGAGATCAACGTCGGCGCCTTTCCGTACATGATCATGGCGATCATCTACCGCAACGTCCCGCGCAAGAAGGTCAACGAGATGATGCTGCTGGGCGAGCGGCTGAGTGGAGAGCAGGCGGTCGAGTACGGGTTGGCCAACAAGGTCGTGCCGGTGGCTGAGTTCGACTCCGCAGCGGCCGAGTGGGCGGGCAAGCTGGCCTCCAAGAGCCCGGTGCTGATGCGGCTCGGTCACGACGCGATGTACCGGCAGCAGGACATGGCGGTGGACGACGCACTCGACTACCTGCGCTCACAGCTCTCGCTCACCTTCTCGACCGAGGACATCGTCGAGGGCGTCACCGCATTCTTCGAGAAGCGCGAGCCCCAATGGAAGGGACGGTAGGAGTGGCAAGCACCGATCAAGAGGCGAAGAACCTCCTCCCGGGGACCGCCCCGCTGGAGGACCTGACCGAGCAGCTGCGCGAGCGCCGTGAGAAGGCCAAGCTCGGCGGCGGCGAGGAGAAGATCGCCAAGCAGCACGAGCGCGGCAAGCTGACCGCACGTGAGCGCCTCGACCTCCTCGTTGACGAGGGCACCTTCGTCGAGATGGGAATCCACGGCCGCCCGCACTTCGCCCAGCGGGCGATGGACGGCAAAGAGGCTCCCGCCGACGGAGTGATCACCGGTTGGGGCGACGTCGATGGCCGCCCCACCTGCATCGCCGCCTACGACTTCACCGTGATGGCTGGCTCGATGGGGATGACGGGTGAGCTCAAGGTGACCCGCCTGCGTGAGATGGCGCTCTCCAAGCGGATGCCCTTCATCTGGCTGCTCGACTCGGCCGGCGCCCGCATCCAGGAGGCGGCGGGCTCGCTCTTCGCCGGCTCCGGCCACCTCTTCCGCGAGGAGGTCGAAATGTCGGGCGTGATCCCGATGGTCGCGGCGATGATGGGTCCCTGCGCCGCCGGCACGGCCTACATCCCGGCGCTCTCGGACTTCGTGCCGATGGTCTCCGGCCAGGGCGCGATGGCGCTCGCCGGCCCGCACCTGACCAAAGCTGTCACCGGCGAGGACATCACGATGGAGGAGCTCGGTGGAGCCAAGGTCCATTGCCGCAAATCGGGAGTGGGGGACCTCGAGGTCAAGGACGACGAGGAATGCATCGCCAAGGTCAAGCAGTACCTCTCCTACTTTCCCTCCGACTGCGAGCAGAAACCACCGATCGTGCCGACGAGTGACCCCGACGACCGGATGTCGGAGAAGCTGATGGAGATCGTCCCCGATTCCTCCCGGCAGCCGTACGACATGTACGACGTGATCGCCGAGATCGTCGACGACGGCGAGTGGTTCGACATCAAGCCAAAGTTCGCCAAGACGCTGATCACCTGCTTCGCCCGTTTCGGCGGTCAGCCGGTCGGGATCGTCGCCAACCAGCCCAAGCAGCTGGCCGGCATCCTCGACAACGACTCAGCCGACAAGGCGGCGCGCTTCATCAATCTCTGCGACGCCTTCAACATCCCGCTCGTCTTCCTCCAAGACGTGCCCGGCTTCATGGTCGGCGCCAAAGTCGAGCACGCCGGGATCATCCGCCACGGGGCGAAGATGCTCTACGCGGTCAGCCGCGCCACGGTGCCGAAGGTGACGGTGATCGTGCGCAAGGCCTACGGCGCCGGCTACTACGTGATGTGCGGCAAGGCGTATGAGCCCGACCTGATCGTCGCCTGGCCCGGCGCCGAGATCTCGGTCATGGGCGCCGAGGGCGCGGTCAACATCATCGGTCGCTCGGCGATCGAGGCCTCTGACGATCCGGACGCGACCCGCGAGGCGATGCTGAACGCGGTCCGCGAGCAGATCGACCCCTACATCGCCGCCGGCAACGCGGTGATCGACGACATCATCGACCCGCGCGAGACCCGCCCGACGATCGTCAAGGCGCTGCGCATGGCGAAGAACAAACACGTGACGAAGCCGAAGAAACGGCATGGGGTGATGCCCGTATGAGCCCAGGACGCTGCAAACCGGCGCATCTCGGCGTCCTCAGTCGTTCGGGATCGGGTCACGCACGAAAGTGCGCTCCCCTCCCCTCACTCCCTGCGTCCACCGACCTGCTTGGTTTTCGCGCCCTGGGAGGTAGCAATGAGTTCGTTTAACGATCCAGTAGTCATCAGCTGTTCCATCTCGGGCGTGATCGCCAACCGCGACCAGTGCCCCGCGATCCCTTACACGCCGGAGGAGTACGCGGCGGAGGCGCGGCGTGCGGTCGACGAGGGCGCCTCGCAGATCCACATCCACGCCCGCAAGCCCGACGGCACGCCTTCGTACGAGGTCGAGGACTTCAAGGCGATAACCGAAGCGATCCTGGCCGAGGTCGGCGACGTGATCATCAACTACTCGACCGGCGCGATCGGCATTCCGATCGAGAAGCGGATCGAGTACCTGCGCGAGTGCAAGCCCGACGTCGCCGCGCTCAACATGAGCTCGATGAACTACGCCAAGTACTCCTCGCGGCGCAAGGACTTCGTCTTCAAGGCGGTCTTCGAGAACAGCTTCGACACGATCATCGAGTTCCTCACGGCGATGCGGGACCTGGGGATCAAGCCCGAGCACGAGTGCTTCGACGCCGGCCACGTCGCCAACCTCGATCCGCTGATCGACATGGGCCTGCTGGAGCGGACGCCGCTGCAGATCTCGCTGGTCATGGGAGTGAACGGCGGCATCCGCCCGACCCCGCGCAACGTCGGCTTCATGGCCGACCAGGTCCCGGGTGGCGCGGAGGGCGAGAACCAGTGGCAGGTGATCGGCATCTCCCGCGACCAGTGGAAGCTGCTCGACGCCTCGCTGGTGCTGGGCGGCAACGTCCGCGCCGGGGTCGAGGACAACCTCTATCTGCCGAACGGCGAGATGACCAAGTCGAACGGCGAACTGATCGCCAAGGCGCGCCAGATGGCCGAGGACGTCGGCCGCCGCGCCGCCAGCGTTGCCGAGGCTCGCGAGCTGCTGGGGGTCCCCAAGCGTGAGCGATCTGCCGCTTAGCGACGTCAAGGTCCTCGACCTGACGCGACTCCTCCCGGGCGGCTTCTGCTCGCTGTTGCTGGCCGACCTCGGCGCCGAGGTGCTGAAGGTCGAGGACACCGGCATGGGCGACTACATCCGCTGGGCGCCGCCCTACTACGGCTCGGACGAGCAGCAGGAGCTGGGCACCCGCTCCTCGCTCTACCTCTCGCTCAACCGCGGCAAGCGCTCGGTCCGCCTCGACCTGAAGAGCGAGGCGGGGCGCGAAGCGCTGCTGCGCCTGGTCGAGCGACACGACGTCGTCCTCGACGGCTTCCGGCCTGGCGTCCTCGACCGGCTCGGCGTCGGCTACGAGCGCATGCGCGAGGCCAACCCGGCGATCGTCTTCTGCGCGATCACCGGCTACGGCCAGGACGGCCCCTACGCGCAGCGCGCTGGGCACGACATGAACTACCTCGGCCTGGTCGGGCTGCTCGGCCTGACCGGTGCCAAGGACGGCCCGCCGGTGCAGTCGGGCGGCCAGATCGCCGACCTCGGCGGTGGCGCCCTGATGGCCGCCTTCGGCGTGATGGCCGCGCTGCACGAGCGCCGGCGCTCCGGCGAGGGGCAGATGGTTGACGTCTCGATGGCCGACGGCGCGCTCTCATGGCTGGCGATGGTCGCCGGCCGCTACTTCTGCGACGGCGAGGAGCCGCGGCGCGGTGAGCAGCAGCTCGCCGGCGGGTTGCTCTGCTACCTGCCCTACGAGGTCGCCGACGGCTGGGTCACCTGCGGTGCCCTGGAGCCGAAGTTCTGGGCTGCCTTCTGCACCGGGGTCGAGCGGCCCGACCTGGTCGAGATGCAGTTCGAGGCGCCCGGCTCAGACGCCTGGCGCGCGGTCGCCGAGGTCTTCCGCGCCCGCACGCGCGACGAGTGGCTCGCCTTCAACGACGAGCACGACTGCTGCATCGAGCCGGTCCTCGGCGTCGGCGAGGCGCTCGAGTCCGAGCTGGTCAGCGCGCGGGGCATGGTGACCGCGATCGAGCAGCCTGGCCTCGGCACCGTGCGCCAGCTCGGGGTCCCCGTGAAGATGAGCCGCACGCCGGGCGATCCGACCCGGCCGGCACCGGCCTTCGGCGAGCACACCGACGAGGTGCTGGGTGAAGCCGGCTACTCGGTCGATGAGATCGCGGCGATGAAAGAGTCCGGCGCCGCCGCCGGCCCCGGCGCCGACGCGGCAACGACCTTCAGGGCGTAGCTGCGATGGCGGCGAGACCCGAGACCGCGACCTCGGAGGGCGGCCTGCTCAAGATCGGCGAGCTGGCCGAGGCCTCCGGCGTCCCGGTACCGACGATCAAGCACTACCTGCGCGAGGGCCTGCTGCCCGAGCCGGTCAAGACGAGCCGCAACATGGCCTACTACTCGCCGGAGTTCGTCGACCGGATCAAGCTGATCAAGCAGCTGCAGGAGGAGCGCTTCATGCCGTTGAAGGCGATCAAGTCGGTCCTCGACGAGGACCCTGAGCGGGCTCGCGCGCTGGTCGAGCTGGAGGATCGGATCCTCGAGCGAGCCCTGGGCGGAGAGCGCACCCGCACCAGCGCCGCCGAGGTGCGCGAGCGCTACGGCGTCCCCAAGGACGTCCTCGACCGGCTCGAGCAGATCGAGGTCCTCAGCCCCAACAGCCGCGGTTACTCCCCCTCCGACATCAAGATCATCGAGGCGATCGGTCGCTTTCGCGCGGGCGGCTACGACGAGCAGATCGGTTTCACCGTCTACGACACCCTGCGCTACAAGACCGCGCTCGAAGAGCTGGTCAGCCAGGAGGTCGAGATGGTCATGGACCGCCTCGCCGGCGAGGTCGCACCCGAGCGCGTTGTCGAGATGCTCGAATCGGGCTCCCAGCCCCTGCAGGACCTGATCGCCGCCCTCCACACCAAGCTGCTGGTGGCCGAGCTAGAGCGTCACCGCGCCAGCCGCCCGTAGCTCGGCGAGGCCCTGTTCGTGGGTGACGATCGGGGTGTAGCTGAGCTCCTCGCGCGCCTTGCCGATCTCGATCGTGCACTCCTGGGTCAACAGCCAGGAGCGGAAGGTGGTCATCGGCGGGTCGCCCTTGAGGGGGAGGACCTTCCAGGCCGCCTCGCAGATGCGCGCCATCGGGGTAGCCGTCCAGAGGGGCAGGCTGCGATCCGGCGGCTCGACCCCTTGGGTCTCCAGCATCGCGGTGACGAACTCGCGGAAGGTGACCCGCTTCCCGTCGGTGATGAAATAGGACTCACCCGGCCGCCCCTTCTCCGCCGCCAGCAGGAGCCCCTCGACGACGTTGTCGACGTGGGCGGTGTCGGTGACGTTGCGGCCACCCCCGACCCAGGCCCATTTGCCAGCCTCGACCGTCTCGATCATCGCCGGCAACAGGGTCGTGTCGCCCTTGCCCCAGACGAAGCGCGGCCGCACGGCGACCGTCTCGAAGCCGTCGCGGTTGGCGCCGAGCACCACCTGCTCCGCCTGCGCCTTGGTCGCCGGATATGGCGCCCTCGAGTCGGGTCGCAGCGGCGCCGTCTCGTCGACGTGCACCAGCGGCTCGCCGGCCATCAGCGCCGCCTCGGTTCCGCAGTGGACGAAGCGCCGTACGCCAGCATCGGCGCAGGCCGCGAGCACGTTGCGCGTGCCTTCGACGTTGCCCCGCTCGAAATCCTCCCACGGCCCCCACTCGCCGAGATGGGCGGCTAGGTGGAAGGCGACCGCGGCGCCGGCCGTCGCCGAGGCGAGCGAGGTGCGGTCGAGGATGTCGCCGCGGACCGGCTCGGCACCCAGCTCGGCGACCCGCTTCGCGGAGGCGTCGGAGCGGGCCAGCGCGCGCACGGTGCGCCCTTCGCCGACCAGTCGCGCAACCAACCGGCCGCCGATGAACCCAGATCCGCCGGTAACGAACACGTCCATCCGCCGCATATTGAAGCTTTGTCCCCCCTATAGGGGATAAAAGGCTTCAATATCGACCCAGATGATGAAGTCGGTGCTGATAACGGGGGCTTCCACGGGCATCGGCCGCGCGACTGCCCTGCATCTGGACGCGGTGGGCTGGCGGGTCTTCGGCGGGGTTCGCAAAGAGGAGGATGCCGCGTCGTTGCGGGACGCCGGCTCGAAGGGGCTTGTGCCGTTGATGCTCGACGTCACCGACGCCGGCCAGATCGCCGCCGCGGCTGAGCGGATTGGCGACGAGGTGGGGGAGGGTGGCCTGGACGGCCTGGTCAACAACGCCGGCATCGCCGTTCCCGGCCCGCTCGAGACGCTGCCGATCGAGGATTTCGAACGTCAGATCGGTGTCAATCTGACGGCGCACGTGGCCGTGACGCAGGAGATGCTGCCGGCGATTCGCACGGCGCGCGGCCGCATCGTCTTCATCACCTCAATCGGTGGCCTGATGGCCTTCCCCATGTTCGGCGCTTACCACGCGGCCAAGTTCGGCCTCGAGGCGGTCGGCGACGTCTTCCGCCAGGAGCTGCGCCCATGGGGAATCAAGGTCGCAGTCATCGAGCCCGGCTCGATTGCGACGCCGATCTGGGATCGGGGAGACGAAGAAGTCGAAACGCTTGCCGAGCGCGCCCGCGACGGCCACGCCAACCTCTATGGCAAGGCCGTTGACGCTTATCGCGAGGTAGGGCGGAAAACCGGCGCACGCGGTATCCCGCCTGAGAAGGTCGCAGCCAAGATCGAGCACGCGCTCAGTGCCCGTCGCCCCCGCACTCGTTACCTCGTCGGTGCCGACGCGCGCGGTCAGGCGCTCGCCGCCACGATTCTCCCCGACCGCCTTCTCGACTGGGTGGTCGCTCGCGCCACCGGCATGTAGGGGACGAGGTCTACGTTAAGCCCTCACAGGGGCAAAGCGTAGACCTGGTTACCGGGTTGCGCCGGCGGCGATCTCGCTACGACCTTCTTCGATCGAGTCGAGGCTGACGCGGGCGCCGGTTCTCCTGGCGAGTTCCGCGCCCTTGTCGAGCAGCTCCACGGCCCCGGGGCGCCCCGCGGCGGAGAGCGCGCGGGCAAGCGCCAGGTAGGCGAGCGGCAGCGACCAGAGGAGCTCGCGCCTGACTGCCACCTCAACCGACCACTCGGCGAGCTCGATTGCCTCCTCCAGCCTGCCCAGGCCACGCAGCGCTTCGGCGCGGACGCCCGCCCGCCAGGACTCGAGCTCGTCGCTGGCATCGCCCATCGCCTCGCGGTAGACGCGCTCGGACTCTTCGAAGGTCTCCAGCGCTCCGGCGTGGTCCCCGGCGGCGAGCTGGCTGGCACCGAGGCTCCCCAGGGCCAGGCAGAGGGAGAAGACGTCTCCGAGGCGCTCGGTCAGCTCACAGTTGCGCCGGCCGACCGCGATGCCCGCCGCCAGCTCCCCCTGCGTCGAGAGCAGCATGCCCTGGGTCCCGCGGGACCAGCTGGCGGTCTCGAGATCGCCGACCGCCTCGGCTATCCGCAGGCTCCGATCGATGAATTGCGCACACCGCTCGTCTTCCTTGCGCTCCCGGGCGACGAGAGCTTTCGCGCCGTAGGCCCAGGCGACCGGACAGCCGACGATGATGCCGGCCCCCGCCGAATTGTCGCCGTCGGCGAGCTCGATCACTTCGTCCGCGGCGCCGTCGAGCCGCTCGAAGTCCGCGGCGCAGAGGAAGGCGTACGCCCCGGCGGCGCGGATCGCGATCCGCAGGTGGAGGTCGCCCGATTCGTCGGCCAGGCGGCCGGCCTCCGCCGCGCCTTCGATCCACTCCGAGGTCGTCTGCGCGAGTCCCGGACGGGCCGAGAGCAGCATCCTCAACAGCGCCAGCGAGCGCAGGTCGCCGATCCGCGTCGCGATCTCCTCCGCCTCGCGCTCGAGCTTCGCCGCCCGCGCGCGATCGATGCCGATTCGCCATGCGTAGTCGAGCTGCATAAGGCGTGAGGAGACCGCGAAAGCGGCGGTCTCCTCGGTGTCCTCGAGCCCCTCGACCAGCTCCATCACCTCGCGCCAGAGCCGCATCGCGTCGTGGGGCTGGCTGTGTCCCGCCCAGACGGCGGCCCGTGCCGACCAGCGCGCCGCTTCCAGGGTCTCCCCGCCGGCCTCCATGTGGCTGGCGATCAGCGCCGCCAGCTCGTCGGCGCGGTCCGGGTTGAGCTCGATCGTCGCCCGCGCCACCGCCGCGTGCGTCGCGGCCCGCTGCTCGCCGAGCTGCGAGCCGTAGGCGACCTCGCGCGTCAGCGGGTGGCGAAAGGCGAGCACGCGCTCCGGGTAGACCTCGGCTTCGTAGAGGAAACCGGCATCGACCAGCTCGCGCAGCGGCACCTCGCACTCCTCGGCGCTGCGTCCGGAGACGAGCGCCAGCGCTCGCTCGCCGATCTCCTTGCCCGCCACCGAGGCCTCCTGCAGCATCAGCTTCGCCTCCGGGCCGAGCCGGTCGATCCGCGCCGCGAGAACCGTCTGCACGCTGGCCGGCACGCCGCTCTCCTCCAGCGGCCGGGCAAGCCGATATTCCCCGCGCTCGCCCTCGAGATTGCCCGACTCGGCCAGCTCGCGAACGATCTCCTCGATGAAGAACGGGTTTCCGGCAGTGCGCTCGTGGATCAGCTCGGCGAGACCGTCGAGCGAGGGGTCGTTGCCCGCCAGGTCGCGCAGCAGCTCGACGGTGTCCGCCGGGCCGAGCGGCTCCAGGCCGATCTCGTGGTAGTTGGGTGGCCCGGCCCAGGGTCGCTCGTACTCGGGCCGGAAGTTGACGACGACGAGGGTTGGCGTCCCCTCCACGGCGGCGAACAGATCGCCGAGCATCGCGGCGCTGCCTTCGTCCAGCCAGTGCAGGTCCTCGATTACGCAGACGACCGGCTCGCTCCGGTTGGGGGCGCGGACCAGGCGGCAGACGATTCCGCGCAGCGCTCGCTGGCGCGCCTCGGCGCTGAGCTGAGGGGCAGGCCGGGCGGCGTCGGGGACGCCGAGGAAGTCGAAGAGGATCGGCAGCTCCTCGGCGAACTCGGGGTCGAGCAGCAGCGCTCGCCCGGCGACCTTCTCGCGCACGGTCCGCTCGCCGTCGCCGTCGACGATGCCGAAGTAGGCGCGCAGCATCTGCAGCACCGGCATGAAGGGGATCTCCTGCCCGTGGGCCTGTGCCTGCGCCTCGAAGACCTCGACCCCGTCGGCGCGTGCCCGCTCGACGAACTCGTGGCAGAGGCGGCTCTTGCCGATGCCGGGCTCGGCGACGACGCCGACGACGCCCCCCTCGCCCTCGCGCGCCTTCTCCAGGCCCGCCTCGAGCGTCGCCACCTCATCGTCGCGGCCGACGAAGCGCGAGAAGCCACGCTCGCGCGAGAGGTCGAGCCGGGAGCGGGCCGCGCCGACGCCGGCCAGCTCGAAGACGCGCACCGGCCGGCGCGCCCCCTTGATCTCGAACTCGCCCAGGTCGTCCAGCTCGAGGAAGCCATGGGCGAGCTCGGCCGCCGCCTCGGTCAGGTAGGTCTTACCGGGCTCGGCGAGTGCCTCCATGCGCTGGGCGAGTCCGACCGTGTGGCCGACGGCGGTGTAGCCGCCCTCACCGCCGCCGATCGCTCCGGCGATCACCTCGCCCGAGTTGATCCCGATCCGAGCGGAGAAGTTGAGGCCGTGCTTACGGCGCAGCTCGGCGGCGTACTCGGCGATGTCGTCGAGCATTCGCAGCGCCGCGAAGCAGGCGCGCCGGGCGTGGTCCTCGTGGGCGATCGGCGCGCCGAAGATGGCCATGATCCCGTCGCCAGTGAATTTGTCGACGGTGCCCTCGAAGCGGCGCACCTCGTCGGCGAGGATCGAGAAGAAGCCCTGCATGATCCGGCGCCACTCCTCCGGGTCTTGCTGCTCGGCAAGATCCATCGAGCCCTGGACGTCGGCGAAGAGCACGGTGACCTGCTTGCGCTCACCGTCGGCCTCGATGCGATTCGCACTGCTCACAGAACTCCAATCGTACGCCCCGAAGACACCTATACTGGCCCCACCGAAACCGATTGACTGGTCAGTCAGCCAGCGTGGGAGAGGAATCGAAGTGCGTGTAGCGGCGGTGCAGCTCAACTCGAACGGTGACAAGGCGCGGAACCTGGCCGCCGCCGAGCGATTGGTGCGCGCAGCGGCTGCCGAGGGGGCCGAGCTGGTCGCCCTGCCGGAGAAGTGGAACCTGCTCGCCTCGGGCGAGGAGATGGCCGCGGGCGCCGAGGCCCTCGACGGTCCCAGCCTCGGCGCCGCTCGTCTCTGGGCGCGGGACCTGGGTATCCACCTGCTCGCCGGCAGCATCGCCGAGCGAGGGGAGGAGGGCGGCAAGGCTTTCAACACCTCGGTCCTGATCGGCCCCGACGGCACCGACGTTGCCTCCTACCGCAAGCTCCACATGTTCGACGTCGAAGCCGGCGGCGTCGACTACCGAGAGTCCGAGTACGAGCAGGCCGGCGAGGAGATCGTCTCGGCGCCGGTCGACGGACTCGAGCTCGGCCTGACCATCTGTTACGACCTGCGCTTCCCAGAGCTCTACCGGATCCTTGCCGTGCGCGGCGCGGGCCTGATCGCCGTCCCCTCGGCCTTCACCGCCGCCACCGGCCGCGATCATTGGCAGGTGCTGCTGCGCGCCCGTGCGATCGAGAACCAGGCCTTCGTCATCGCCCCCAACCAGGTCGGCGAGGCGCCGCCCCACTACAGCTCCTACGGGCACTCCGCGATTGTCGACCCCTGGGGATTGGTGCTCGCCACCGCGCCTGACGAGGAGTGCTTCGTCGCCGCCGAGCTCGACCTGGGGGCCCAGGAACGGACCCGGGAGCAGCTGCCCTCGCTGGCCAATCGTCGCCCTCAGGTCTACCGCTGGCCGCAGCTGCTGGAGGCTCACGCCTGATGGCCAGCTCCAAGGCTCCCGCCATCGACAAGCGCCGCCAGATCCTCGATGCGGCGGTCCGCGTCTTCGCCCGCCAGGGCTTTCACTCGACCCGCGTCGCCGACATAGCCGACGAGGCGGGGGTCGCCTACGGGCTCGTCTACCACTACTTCAAGTCCAAGGACGAGGTGCTCAACGAGCTCTTCAGCGAGCGCTGGTCGCTGCTCCTGACCGCGATCGAGGAGGCCGACCGCAGCGAGGCGACCCCGCGGGCCAAGCTCGAGGCCGTCGCCGGCTTCATCGTCGACTCCTATCGCCACGACCCGGAGCTGATGAAGGTGATCATCGTCGAGGTCACCCGCGCGGCCAACTCCTTCGGTCGCACTCACCTGGCGGAGATTCGCCGCGCCTATGACTCGATCGCCAAGATCGTCGCCGACGGCCAGCAGGTGGGCGCCTTCCGCCGCGACATCGACCCGACGTTCGCCTCGATGTCCTTCTACGGCGCGATCGAGCAGCAGCTCTCGGGCTGGATCTTCGAGCTGATCCCCGCTGCCGACAGCGATTTCGAGCAGGCAAAGTCCCTTGTCACGGCGACGATCTGCGACGGTCTCGAGCCTCGATAGGTAAGGTCGGGCGACGATGGATAACGAGATGGTCAAACGACTTGTCTGGAGCGGCATGCTCGCTGGAGTGGGCGCGCTGGCCAGCATCGTGGCAAGCAGGGCCGCCGGGATCCTCTACCGGCAGCTCTTCCACGAGGACCCGCCGGAGTAGAGGTCGGCGCGATGACCGATCCCACGCCCAACCCTGTCCCGCCGCCGAGCGAGCCCGACGACCGCTCGGTCGCCGAGCTCGTCTTCGACGTCTCCGAACGCGCTTCTTCGCTCGTCCGCGAGGAGATCGAGCTGGCCAAAACCGAGATCGGCGAGAAAGTCGGCAAGATCCTGCGCGGCTCGGTCGTCGGCATCGCCGCCGGCACCTTCGCCTTCCTTGCCCTGATCCTGATCATGGAGGGGGTGGCCTGGCTGCTGGCCGAAGAGGTCTTCGACGGCAACGCCTGGCCCGGCTTCTTCGTCGAGGCAGCTCTCTTCCTGCTGATCGCCGGCCTCGCCGGGCTCTTCGCCTACCGCTCAGTCCAGGCGGGAGCGCCGCCGGTGCCCGAGCAGGCAATCGAAGAGGCCAAGCAGATCAAGAGCACGCTGGAAGGAGATGGCGATGGCAAGCCCTGACCCCGCCCGACCGTCAACCGCCGGCCTCCCGGGCCGCTCCGCCTCTGAGATCCGCCGCGACATCGACGTGCAACGTCAGGACCTCGGCCGCTCGGTCGAAGCCCTGCGCGGCCGCGTCACCGAGCTCACCGACTGGCGCCGCCAGGTCAAAGAGCACCGCAGTCAGCTGATCGTCGGCGCCGCTGTGGCGGGCTTTGCGGTCGGGCTCATGGCGATGCGCCGTCGCCGCCGCTGACGGCCCAGTCAGATCAACTGAGGACCGACTTCGAGACCGAGCCGATGCCTAGCAGGCCCGGCCCGACGTGGGCGCCGAGGACGGCGCCGATCTCGGAGATGAAGGCCGGCTCGCAGCCGAAGATCTCGCGCGCGTCGTCGGCCAGGGCGGCAGCCGTCTCGTCGTCCTGGATGTACTGGACGACCCAGGCGTCGAGTCCGGACTCGTGCCGCTCGCGGGCATAGTCGCGCAGGCGCTCGATCGAGCGGGCGCGGGTGCGGACGCGCTCGATCGGCGTGATCTCCTCCTCCAGGGTGAGAATCGGCTTGATCTTCAGCGCCGAGCCGATGAAGGCGCTGGCGCCGCCGATCCGCCCGCCGCGCCGCAGGTACTCGAGGGTGTCGATCGCGAACCACATCTTCAACTCCTCGCGGGTCTGCTGGGCGCGGGCGAGGGCCGCGTCGGCATCGCTCCCAGAGGCAGCGGCGGCCGCGGCGCCGAGCGCGCAGAGGCCCATCCCGCCGGCCGCCGAGCGCGAGTCGAAGACCTTGATCCGCTCGCCGCCCTTGCCTTCGTCGATCAGCTGCTGCCGGGCCTGGCCCGCGGCCTCGAAGGTGCCGGAGATCCCGGCCGAGATATGGACCGAGGCGATCTCACGGCCGGCGTCGAGCAGCGGCTCGTAGACGGCGAGGAAATCGCCGATCGAAGGCTGAGAGGTCGTCGCGCCGCTCTCCGATGCGCGCAGGCGCTCGAAGAAGGCGCCGTAATCGCCAACCTCGGTCTCCTTCTGCTGCTCGCCGTCGATCGAGACGTAGAGGCTGACCAGCTCGATCTCGCGTTCGCGGCGGAGCTCGGTGGGAAGGTAGGCCGTGCTGTCGCAGACGACGGCGGTTGGCGCGGCAGCGGTCAAGACAACCGATTCTCGCAGACCTGCCGCTACACTTAATGAAGTGACTGAGGCGACCACCAACAGCCCACAAGAGGCGATCACGCTGACCGACAAGGCGGCCGAGAAGATCGGCGAGCTGTTGGGCGGTCAGGACGAGGCCGAGAGCCAGGCGCTGCGCGTCGCGGTCCGCGGCGGCGGCTGCTCCGGCTTCCAGTACGCGCTCGCCTTCGACCGCGCCAAGGACGACGACCACGTCTTCGAGGTCGACGGCGTCGCCGTCGTCGTCGACAAGGTCAGCATGCAGTTCGTCTTCGGTTCGGAGGTCGACTACGTAGAAGGCCTGCAGGGCGCGGGATTCCAGGTCAACAACCCGAATGTCGTTGCGGCCTGCGGTTGCGGCTCGTCCTTTCAAGTCAAAGACGACGCGGCTGACGCTACGGCTGCAGCTGTCTAGCGCCGTCCGGGCGCGCTATTCGATCTTCAGCGGCGGCGATTGCGCCGGCGGCGCGGCAGCAGGGGCAACCTCCGGCTGCTCGACCCCCAGCGCTTCGGCGAGCTCGCCCGAGTCGAACATCTCCTCGACCAGGTCGGCGCCGCCGACCAGCTCGCCGTTGACGTAGAGCTGCGGGAAGGTCTGCCAGTCGGAGATCTCCGCGGTCACCTCGCGCAGCGGCTGTAGAGCGGGGAGGACGTCAACCGCGCCGTACTCGACGTCCATCGAGTCGAGGACCTGCACCACCCGCATCGAGAAGCCGCAGCGCGGCATCTCCGGCGTGCCTTTCATGAAGAGCAGCACCGGGTTGGCGGCGATCAGCTCCTCGACCTTCTCTTTCAGCTGGGGATCGACCATGGCCACAGAGTAGCTACCCCGCCACCTGGGTCGTTATCGAGAGGGCGTGGATCTGGCCGTCGTCGAAGCGCTCCTTGACCGCGGCCTTGACCAGGCGGTGCTGGTCGATCCGCGAGAGACCCTCGAACTGCGGTGCCGACACCGTCGCCCGCAGGTGATCGCCGGCGCCGGTCTCGTCGACCACCTCGACCGTTGCGCCGGGCAGCGCCGCCCCGATCATCGCCTCGATTTCCGCCAGGTTGGCCACGCCGCGATTGTATGGGCCGGGTGCGGCGTAGGATCGAGCGCATGGGACGGGAGGAGGTCCGCTTCGCCTCGGGCAGCGACGAGTGCGGGGCCTGGTTGTTCCGGCCGCAAGCGGCGGCCGCTGCGGCACCGTGCGTGGTGATGGCCTCGGGCCTCTCCTGCGTGCGCGACCAGGGCCTCGAGCTCTTCGCCCGCCGCTTCGCCGACGCCGGCTTCGCCGCTCTCGCCTTCGACTACCGCTGCTTCGGCGATAGCGGTGGCGAGCCCCGCGGGCTGACGAGCGCCACGCGGCAGCGCGACGACTACCGCGCCGCGGTCGCCTTCGCTCGCTCCGTGGACGGCGTGGATCCAGACCGCGTCGTGCTCTGGGGCTTCTCGCTGGGCGGGGGGAACGTCCAGTCCCTGCTCCTCACCGAGCCCGGGATCGCCGCCGCGATCTGCGTGGCGCCGGTCGTCGACGGGGCTCGCTCCCTGCTCCACATCGGCGGGTCGGCCCATCTCGTCCGGCTCGGCGCAGCGGGAGTGCGCGACGGTCTACGGGTGTTACGCGGCGCCGAGCCCTACAGAGTCGCCGCCGCCGGCCCGCCCGGTTCTCTTGCTGCCCTCAACAGCCCCGGCTCGGTTCCAGGCTTCGAATCGGTGACCCCGCCGGGGTCGTCCTGGTGCAACGAGCTCTGCGCCCGCGTCGCCCTGGCGCCGCCGTACCGGCTGGCGCGTAAGACCCGCCACATCGCCTGCCCGATCCTCTACTGCCTCACCGAAGACGACGACATCAACCCACCCAAGCTCGGCAGGCGGGCGGCGGAAGGGGCGCCGCAAGGCGAGCTGCGCACCTACCCCGGCGGCCACTTCGCACCCTTCTCCAACGCAATCTTCAACCAGGTCGCTGCCGATCAGGTCGACTTCCTAAACCGAGTCTTGGGTAAGGAGCCGTCCCGGTAGGGATGAAACGTCTTGTACTTTTTGGTCGTCGGCGGTCGTGCGCCAGCACAAAAGCGATCCACCCAAAAAGTTAAGTGGAATCCCTGCCGGGACGGCTCCTTGGGGAGGCCTAGCTTGAGACCTGCTCGCTCAGCGTCTCGAGCATCTCCTCGACGCGGACGAACTTGACTCGGGGGCGACCGTGGGGTTCGCCGCGGCCGACCTCGGCCTGGTCGATCGCCTGCCAGTCCTCGAAGCTGACGAAGCGGATGCCGCGCTCGGCGAGCAGATCCTCGACCGCGGACGGCTCCGGGTTTGCCGGGATGAGCAGGGTCTGCGACCCGACGTCGGCGAGAAGGTGTTGGACGGTCTCGAGGGCGTCTTTCTTGTTCGTGCCGATCACGCCGGAGGGGCCGCGCTTGATCCAGCCCGCGGTGTAGTGGCCGACCTTGTGGCCGGAGTCGTGCGAGTCGAGTACGCGGCCGCCCTCATTGAGGATCAGGCCGCGCTTCTCGTCGAAGGGGACGCCCTCGATCGGGATGCCGGTGTAGCCGACGGAGCGCAACACCAGGCCGCACTCCAGCTCTTCGCGCTTGCCGGTGTCCTTGGCCCGCAGGCTGCCGCCCTCCTCGACCAGCTCATTGCGGCCGATGACGATCTTTTCGACCTTGCCGTCGCCCTTGATCTCGACCGGCGAGGCGAGGAAGCGCAGCACGATCCGCTGCTTCTTGCCCTCGGGCTCGCGCTGGGAGAACTCGCGCAGCGTCTCGACGTTGACGCGGGTCGTCTTGTCGGCCTCCTCGGACTCGAGGAAGGCGGTGCTCGCCGGATCGAGCTCGACGTCGGCGGGGTCGACGACCACGTCGGCGTCCTCCATCTCACCGAGCTCCTTGATCTCAGGGTTGGTGAAGGCGGCCTGGACGGGCCCGCGACGGCCGAGCACGACGATCTCGCGGATCTGCTTGCGGTCGAGCAGCTCGATCGCGTGGTCGGCGGTGTCGGTCTGGCGCAGCTCGTGGTCGGTCAGCGCCAGCATCCGCGCCACGTCCATCGCCACGTTGCCGTTGCCGATCACCACCGCCCGCTCGGATGAGAGGTCGAACTCCTCCTCGCAGTAGTCGGGGTGGGCGTTGTACCAGCCGACGAAGGAGGTGGCGGCGTGGCTGCCGGGCAGCTCCTCGCCGGGAATGCCGAGCTGGCGGTCGGTCTCGCAGCCGACCGTGAAGACGATCGCGTGGTAGAGCCGCTCGAGGTCCTCGACCTCGATGTCGTGGCCGACCTTGACGTTGCCGAAGAAGCGAAAGCCGTCGCGCGCGGCGGTTTTTTCGTAGACCCGGGTCACCGACTTGATCTTGGGATGGTCGGGGGCGACGCCGCCGCGAACCAGCCCGAAGGGGGTGGGGAGACGGTCGAAGAGGTCGACCTGGGCGTGCGTCTCGGCATCCTTGAGGATGTGCTCTGCGGCGTAGAAGCCGGACGGGCCGGCGCCGACGATCGCGACGCGTACGGGATTCTCTTCGGTTCCGATCTGGGTCATTGGAACGCGGAAGGATAGGGAAACCGGCTCGCCGCGCCTAGGCAGCGAGCAATTGCCGGCTGCACTGGGGGCAGACGCCGTGGTCGAGCGTCGGTATCTCGCTGCGGCGGAAGAGCTCGAGGCGCTTTGCCGCCTCCTCGACCTCGACCCACTCGCCGTCGACCAGGAAGCGATCGCACCAGGCGCACATCGGCAGGAAGTCGTCGTCGTCGCGCGCCGCGCCCGGGTCGAAGAGCGGCTGCGGCTCCTCCCGTTCCTCCTCCGAGCGCAGCCGGGCGGAGAAGAGCACCACCCGGCCGGTGCTGTCGGCGGCGATGCGGATGTCCATCTCCCGAGTTACGTCGGGGCCGTCGCAGCGGAAGGGAAGTTCCACGTCACGGACTCCTTCGCGTACGCGTCGCAACAGCAGCCGCTGCAGCTTCTTCACGTCGTGGCCGGCGACGAAGTCCCAGAGCGAGCGCCCGAGGCTTGCGCCCGCGTCGCCCCAGCCGTTCTCCTCGGCGAAGCGGTAGTAGCCGTCGTCGACCCTGATCAGGCGGT
Organism: uncultured Solirubrobacterales bacterium; assembly: GCA_963716735.1. Classification (GTDB taxonomy): domain Bacteria; phylum Actinomycetota; class Thermoleophilia; order Solirubrobacterales; family 70-9; genus VRUE01. Next base: position 1,435,894 of record OY970321.1, on the reverse strand, counting down.
CTTCGTCGTCTATCGCGTAGCTGAGGGCCTCAACGGTCATCCACGACCGATTATCGGTCATATATCGGTACGGCTGAAGCCGTACCGTCGAGCGCGTCGAGCGCCTTGCGCACCGACATCGCGACGCAGGTGAAGATCGGCGTCTCGCGCTCCGTGTACGCGCTCGACTCGGTCGGGCGCAGCTCGTTGACCAGGTCGAGGAACATCCCCGGGTCGTCGCCCTCGAAGGCGACGACGAACTCCTGGTCGTCGAGGCCGAACGAGTAGGAGGTGTTGATCGTGATCTCGGGGTAGCGACGGCCGACCTCGATGTGGCTTTTCATGATCCGACCGCGCTCCTCCGGCGCCAGCCCGTACCAGCGGCGCTGCTTGACCATCGGGTAGAGGAAGAGGTACTTGCGCTCGGAGACGCAGATCTCCGGCCGCGCCTGCTCCTCGCTGTAGGGCGAACGTTTGGTCATCGAGAGGAAGGAGTGCGGCGTCTCCATCCACTTCGCCAGGCCGCTCTGCCCGAGGACGACGTGGAAGGTGTGCAGGTCGTCGAGGTTGGGGCTCTGGGAGAGGACGACCAGGTCGACGTCGCCGCGCGTGCCTATGGTTGAGTAGGCGCGCAGAGAGCGGTCGAGGGCGAAGTCCTCACACGCCGCGAGGAACTCCTGCTTGTCGGCGGCGCGCAGCTCGGCGTCACGGCGGCGCCACTCGGGGTCGATCTTGAAGAAAGTGAACTTGGCGAACGTGCGGTCGGCCATCGGGGTCACGATAGCGCCGGCGGCGCTGGTGGCCGCTGCGATCGCGTTCCTGCTGGCGCTGCATCTGGCCGGAGCCGGCTTTCAGGGAGATCCGCTCGCGGTGGTCAGGGACGCCCCGCCGGGAGACCGCCTCTGGGACGTCGCCGGCCGGCGAGCGCCGGTCGTCGGGGTGACGCTGCTGGTCTGGCTGGGGGCCTTCGGCCTGGCGATAGGACTGGATCGCCGCCGCGCCGGGCGGGTTGCGGCGCGGTTGCTGGCGCTCTCAATGGTCTATCTGCCGTTGCTCTGCCTGGTCGGGGCGGCGCTGGAGCCGAGCGTCGGGGCCGAACGGCTACTGGTCATGCTCGGCTCGCCGCTGTTGGCGGCGCTCACCCTGAGGGCGCTGGGCGGCTACCGGGCGCTGGGCGTCGCCTGTGGCGCGACTGCGTTCGCCTACGCGATCGACCTGATCGCCGGCTCGCCCCTCACCCAGCTGTCACTGGTGGGCCCGAATCCCGCCGCCGGCCACCGCTTCTACGGGATCGGCAACGAGCTCGAGGCCTGCCTGGTCGTCCTGATCCTGGTCGGCACCGGCGCCGCGCTGACGGGTTTTGCCCCACCCCAGGGGGGACAAGCTCGGCAGCGCAGCCGCGCCGCCCACGGCCCGGCAGTCTTCCTCGTCGTCGCCTTGGTCTTCTCCTTTGTTTTCGCCTACGGTCGCTACGGCGCCGATGTCGGGGCGGCGATCACGCTCCCGCTTGGCGCCGCAGTCGCCGCCGCGCTCCTTGCTGCCCGCCCGCGCCTTGCCCTGCTGGCCTTTCTTCTGCCGTTGCCCGTGCTGGTGCTTCTCTCCGCGGTGGACCTAATCACGGGTGCCAACGCCCATCTCACCCGCACCGTCCTCGACGCGAAGAGCGGCGGAGATGTCCTCGCGGTCTTCGCTCACCGGCTGCGCGAGGCGGGGGAAAGCTTTGGCCGGCCGATCCTCCTGGCGGGGCTGCCGATTGTCATCGCCTCGGCCGCCATCGCTTGGCTGCGCCGTGACCGCCTGGCGGCCTGGCTGCACGGCCTCCCGGCGATGCGCGCCGGCATGCTCGGCGCCCTCGCCGCGACCGTGGTGGGCACCCTTGCCAACGACTCCGGTGCCCTCCTGCTCGAGATCGGCGGCGTCTATCTCCTCGTCTTCATCGGCTTCGTCTGGGCCGAATCTCGCGCCTGAGCCATGGCATTCTCAGACATTCGTCTGCCAAGACAATAAGTTACACTTTCGTCTCCCACGCGTCACACCTTTCTCCCTAGCATGGTCGTATGGAGGCAATGGCAATGGCACGACAGGATTGGACAGACGATCGCCTGGAGGAACGCTTCGATCGCTTGGATGCGGAGATTGCGACGCTTCGCTCTGAGGTCAAAGCAGGTAACGCTGAACTGCGGCGGGAGATCAAGGACAGCAATGCCGAACTTCGCCGGGAGCTCAAAGGCAGCAGTGCGGAACTGCGCGCGGAGATCAAGGATGGCGATGAAGCGCTCCGAGCCGAGATCAAGGCGGGCAACGCGGAACTGCGTAGGGAGATCAAGCTGGGCAACGCCGAACTGCGCAAGGAGATCAAAGAGAGCGCCACCGAACTACGTGCCGAGATGCACGTGGGACAGGCCGGTCTGCAAGCAGAACTTGCAGCGCTCAATCGGACGTTGATCCAGACCGCCTTTGGGCTCATCGGGGCGATCGTCGCCGCGATCCTTGTTCATCTCGCATAGAGCGAGCTCGTCCAAGGCGGTTCCGGCGCATCCTCTAGGCTTAGTGCTTCGTGCGAATCGCCCTAGTCTCGCCATATTCCTGGAGCTACCAGGGCGGCGTGAACCGGCACGTCGAGGCCCTTGCCGAGGAGTTTCTCGGTCGTGGTCACCACGTGCGTGTGCTCGCCCCCTTCGATCCCCCGGATCGGCTCAGCCGGGCGCTTCACCGTGCGCCGGCGGAGGCGCGCCAGATGCCCGACTACCTGGTCCCGATGGGGCGCACGGCGGGGTTCTCGGCCAATGGCGCGGTCTCCAACCTCGCCCCCTTCCCGGCGGGCGGGGTCGTCGCTCCGCGCCGCGAGCTGCGCCAGGGTCGCTATGACGTGGTTCACATCCACGAGCCGATCGTGCCGCTGGTCGGCTGGAACGCGGCACTCGGTACCCGCGCCCCCGCGGTCGGGACCTTCCACGCCTACTCGACCAAGGCGATCCCCAACCACACCGCGTCGATGCTGGGTGGCAGGCGGGTCCTGAACCGGCTTTCGGCTCGGATCGCCGTCTCCGAGGCGGCCGCCTGGACGGGGCGGCGCTGGTACGGCGGCCACTACGAGGTGGTCCCGAACGGTGTCGACGTCGCTGCTGCGCCGCTCGGTCCCAAGCCGCCGAGCGGTGAGCTGCGGGTGCTGTTCGTCGGCCGTCCCGAGGAGCGCAAGGGCCTGCCTGTGCTGCTTACCGCCTTCGAAGCCCTGGTCGAGCATGTGCCCAGCCGGCTCACCGTGATCGGCGCCGAGCGCGAGGACGTGCTCCGCTACTTGGCCGACCCCGAGACGATGCGCTGGATCGACGTGCGCGGCCGTGTCTCCGGCGAGAGCCTGTGGACGGCGCTGCACGAGGCAGATCTGCTCTGCGCCCCGTCACTCTCGGGTGAGAGCTTCGGCATGGTCCTCACTGAGGCCTTCGCCGCCGGTACCCCGGCGATCGCCTCCGCCATCGCCGGTTACAACGACGTTGTCACAGACGGCATCGACGGGGTGCTGGTTCCGCCCGGCGACCCCCAGCGCCTCGCCGAAGAGCTGCAGCGTGCTCACCACGAGCCCGAGCGCCTCGCGGCGATGGGCAGTGCGGCGCGGCAGAGCGCCCAGCGCTATGCCTGGCCGCACGTCGCCGATCGGGTCACCCAGGTTTACGAGCGTGCGCTCGAGGCCCCGGCGCCTGCCGGTGCCGTCGGCCGCGCGGCGCACTGGGCGGGCATCCGTCCCGCCGACGGTGCCCCTCTCAGCCCACCCCGCCGCCTGCCCTCGCTCGACCCGCCCCTCGCGCAGAGCGGCAGCCGCAAGCGCCGCATCGCCCGCCGTGCCGGCCTCGGGGTCGCCGGCGTCCTCGGCATCGGCCTGACCGCGCTCGCGGCGCAGAAAATCGGCGTCGACAAGGTGGTCGAGAGCGTCGTCCGCTCCGACCTCACCTGGGTCCTGGTCGCCTGTGGCTTGATGGCCCTTTCGCTCTTCTTCCGCGCCGCCTCCTGGTACGCGATCGTGCGCGCGGCCCTGCCCAACCGGCCGGTGCGCCGTCGCGACGTCACCTCGGCGACGATGATCGGCGTGCTGATGTCGGCGACGTTGCCGGCGCGTCTGGGTGAGCCGGCGAGGGCGATGACCCTGGCCCGGCGGATCGGCCGCATGCGCGAGACCTTCCCCGTTCTGCTGGGCACGCTCGTCTCGCAGACCGTGCTCAACATCGTCGCGCTGGCCCTCTTGGGGACGATCATCGTCTCCAGCACCGACCTCTTTCACTCCAGCACCCAGAAGCTGTTCGTCTTCAGCTTCGTGCCTCTCGCCCTGCTCGTGGTGGTCCTCGTCGCCCCGGTGCTGATGCGCCGCAACGGCAACGGACGCTTCGCCCGGATCGGCGCGGCGCTGCACCGCGCCCTGCTGCAGGTGCGGGCGGGCTTGGCGGTGTTCCGGCAGCCGCGCTACGGCACCGTCGCCACCGTCGCCCAGCTCGGCGCCTGGGCGATCCAGCTCGCCGCCTGCTGGGCCCTGCTCGCGGCGCTCGGTCTCAGCAGCGCCGGCATCGGCGCCGCGGCGGCGGTGCTCTTCGCCGTCAACGTCACCGCGGTCGTGCCGGCGACCCCGTCCAACATCGGCGTCTTCCAGCTCGCCGTGATCAGCGTCCTGCACACCGGCTGGGGGATCAGCACCGCCGATGCCCTCGCCTACGGCGTCATCCTGCAGGCGGTCGAGATCGCCACCGCCATCGCCCTCGGGCTCCCCGCCCTAGTCCGCGAGGGCCTCACCTGGAGCGACCTCCGGATCCAAGCAATCTCAGCAGCACCAGTGCGTCTCAAGCCCCATCCGTCCCAGGACAGCTCTCGCGAACGCATCGGAGCTTGAGACCTACCCGGCAGGGCTGGAACGTCTTGTACTTTTTCGTTGAGCGTTTGGAGCGACAGCCGCAAGCCAAGCCACCGAAAAAGTTAAGTGGAAGCCCTGCCGGGATGACCCCTTCTTATTCCTCTGTGCTGCGCGGCACCTTGCCGCCTCCGGCACCCGGTTCCTGCGCCGGGCCCCGCGGAGAGACGATGCCGAGGACGCGCATCGCCTTGAGGCCGAGGCCGAGCTTCTCGCGGCCCTCGGTGGCGGAGACGTCGTGGCCGCAGAGCTCGCGCACCCGCTCGAGCCGGTAGCGGATCGTGTGGCGGTGGGTGAAGAGCTGTTTCGCGGTCGCGGCGACGTTGCCGTTGTTGGCGAGGTAGGCCTCAACCGTCGTCACCAGCTCGGTCTCGTACTGGTCGTCGTAGGCGGCGAGCGGCTCGATCGTCTCGGCGAAGAAGCGCTGCAGCTCACCCGGGTCCTCGCTCATCGCCGGCAGCAGCAGGCGGTAGGCGCCGGTGTCCTCAAAAGCGAGCAGGGGGCGGTTCTCCGCTTCGCCGACGTTGACCGCGAGGTGGGCCTCGTTGCCGGCGCGGTAGAGGTCGACGGGATCGGCGACGCGGCGGCTGGTACCGATCGTCAGGTGGAAGCCGGCCAGGACGTCCTCCAGCTCGCGCGCCAGGCCGGCGGCGGCGCGTTGCAGGCGCTCCTCCTCCTCTACGGGGACGATCACGGCGATCTCCGTCGCGACCTCGCCCTGCTCGACCACGGCGAGGGCGCCGGGGGCGAGCGAGCGCAAGGTCCGCATCGCCAGGGTCAACACACGTGCTCGCCACTCGCCGGTCTGCGCGGTACGGGGCGCCGCTCGCAGGACGATTACCCCTGCTCCTTTCTCCAGGTCGGTGCCGAGCTCGCCGGCACGGGCGACGATGTCGCCGCGGTCGGTCACCTGACGCCCCAGCACGGCGGCGACGAAAACGCCCGCCACCTCCTCGTTCTGCCAGTCGGGCGCGCGCGAGCGCTCCAGCTCCAACGCCAGCAAGGTCGTCACCATACGGGCGATCGCCGGGTCGGGCGCGGCTTTGGCCCGGTAACGCAGCTCACCGACCGCGCTGTCAGCGACCCGCAACTCGACCGACGTCACCCGCTCCCCACCGGCCAACAGCTTCTCCTCCTGATCCGGCGAGGCGCCCGCCACCGCCAGCACCGCCCCCGAACGCTCGATCAGGGCGACGCTGGCATCCAGCACCCGCGCCGCCGCTCGCGCCACAGCAGGCAGCCCAGCACCGGACTCAACAGCTTCCGAGAGCGCATCGAGCGTCCCCATATCAGCTGCTTTTACAGGGCTTTCCTCTCTTTTCGAGCCAGTGGTCACGGCCTCATTATGGGGCTTCGGCCTACAGCGACCCTTTTGCAGCTGTCGGGCAGGATCTATCCCGGTAGGGCTGAAACGTCTTGTACTTTTTCGTTGAACGCACCGGGCGCCAGCTCAACCCAAGCCACCGAAAAAGTTAAGTGAAAGCCCTACCGGGATAGATCCCTAGCCAATGACTTCCACTATGTCGTTGTAGTAGTAGACGATCGCCAGCCCCACAACTACCCCAGTGAGGACGAGGGCAGCGAGGACGATGAGAGAGAGGACGCCGGCCGCCGCCTTCTCCCAGATACGGCCGTAGGAGCCGATCGCCGGGACGAAGATCAGGGCGACGAAGGCGACCAGGCTGACCAGCCCGGCCGCGCCGAAGAGCAGGTACTCATTTTCGATCTTCTGCAGGGCGAGCGGCAGCACGATCCCCATTCTGCCGCACGGTCCCGTCCGAAGGCTGGCGCGGCCTTCGCGAGGAGCGCAACGTGGTGATGACGAGGGCGACGGCGGCGCAGAGCGAGAAGGCCGCGGCGCCTAGCGCCCAGCCGGCGCTGACGTCGCTCATGTAGTGGACGCCGAGGTAGACGCGCGAGAGGCCGATCAGGGCGGTGATCGCGATTCCGCCCGCAACCACCAGCGCCCCGCGGGTCATCCCCACCCGCAGGCGCATCACGATCGTCACCGCCAGCCAGACGTAGAAGGTCGAGTAGGCCGCGTGGGCGCTGGGGAAGGAGGAGCCCGAGACGGCAACGAGCCCGTCGCCGGGCCGCGGCCGGTCGACTGCGTCCTTGATCTCGTGGACGCCGGCGATGACGATTGCCATGCCGGCCACCAGCACGCCGAGCTCGGCCCAGCGGCGCCGGGCGGCGAGGATCGCCGCCGCGACCGCGGCCAGCGGCCAGCAGAGCGCGCCGGAGCCGAATGCCGTCACCACCTTGGCCAGGTCGACGAGCCAGGCGGTGCGCAGCTTTTCGGCGATTTCCATCGCCGTGATGTCGCCCGGGGTGGCCCCGGGGTCGGCGCCGATGATCACCGTGTAGGCGACGAGGACGAAGGAGGCGACGGCAAGGGTCGCCATCAGCGAGGTGAATTCGAGGCCGAAGGTGCCACCTGGCGTCACCCGGTCCCAGAGGAAGCCGAGCTGCGGCTGGAAGCGGCGGATGAGGACGACGATCCAGCGGGTTGCCCAGCGTTCCTCCATCCAGCGCACCGCGGCCCGCCGGTTTGCCTCGACCCGGAAGCGGCGCACCAGGAGGACCGTGCCGGCGACGACGACGATCAGCGTGCCGAGCAGGAAGGCCCCCCGCCCGGCGTACTTGGCGGCGGTATCGATGCTGCGCGAGAAGAAGTAGCCGATCAGGATGTGGGCGCTGGCCCAGAGTCCGGTGCCGAGGATGCTGTAGGGGACGAAGGCGCGGTAGCGCATGCCGGAGCTGCCGGCGATGAATGGGGCGAAAGCGCGCACGAGGCTGATGAAGCGGCCGATGAAGATCGTCTTGCCACCGTGCCGGGAGAAGTAGTCCTCGACTTTCTCGAAGCGCTCGTGGCTGATGCCGAAGCGGGGGCCGTTGCGCATCACGAACTCGCGACCGAGCCGGCGGCCGAGGAAGAAGCTGGTCGTGTCACCGGCCCAGGCCGAGAACCAGGCGATCGCGATCAGCAGGTAGATGCTGATCGCACCCTGGCCCGCGACGGCGCCTCCGAGGAGCATCACCGTCTCGCCGGGGACCACCAGGCCGACGAAGGCACCGGTCTCGGCGAAGGCGAAGAAGCCGACAAGGAGGTAGGTCCAGGCCCCGAGCGTGTTGGAGACGTCTTCCAGCAGGTTCTGGAGGTCGTCGTGGGGGATGACCCGGCTGATCAGGTAATAGCCGGTGGCGATCGCGGCGGCGATCGCGACGATCAGCAGTCGTTTCCGGCGCCGGTCTTCCGGCAGCTGGATTTTCACGGTGCTCGCCCTGCCTCGCAGACGATCGCGTCGTCGCGGTCGAGCCGCGCCGCGGCCGACTTCGCCTCCGCCAGGGTGGGGAAAAGCCCGACGGTGGTGGGTCCGGAGCCGGTTAAGAAGGCCAACGGGGCGCCGGCTGCGCGCAGGGCGTCGAGCGCTGCGCCGATGTCGGGTCGCAGCGAGCGTGCGGCCGGCTCCAGGTCGTTGGCGAGCAGCGCGGCGTAGTCCAGCGGCGAGGCGCCGGCACCAGCCGCCTCGCGCAGTCTCGCCGCCAGCTCGTCCAGCTCCGCCTCGCTGCGGCCGAGTCCCAGCCGGTCGGCCTCGGCAAAGACCTCTGCGGTGCCTAGACCGCCTCCAGCGGGTAGTAGGAGCACCGCATGGGAGGCGGGGGCCGGGAGGCGATCGACTCGCTCCCCGGCCCCTTGCACCAGGGCGAGGGCAGGAACCAGCTGGGACGGGACGTCGGCGCCGAGTTCGGCGGCGATCTCGGCCAGGTCCGGCGGCGGGCCGGAGCCCCCGAGTGCGGGATCTCGCGTGAGGCGCAGGATCGCCGCTGCGTCGGCGCTGCCGCCACCGAGCCCGGCGGCGACGGGGGTCCGCTTCTCGATCTCGACCCGCAGGGGCGGCGCGTCCCAGCCGCGCTCCCGCAGTGCCGCAAGCGCCTGGGCGGCGAGGTTCTCGCCCTCGATCCCCGGGCAGATGACCTCGTCTGCGTCGGCTGCGAAGACGTCGATCGCATCGGCCAGGGCGAGCGGCTCGAACAGCGAGCAGAGCGCGTGCAGCCCGTCGTCGCGGCGCGGCCCGAGGAAGAGGCAGAGGTTGATCTTGGCGGGGGCGTGGATACGCATAGGGGGTGGGCGTTACTCGCCGTCGCTCAGTTTCCCCGCCAAGGCGGCGAAATCCGCCGGGGTGAGCGCCTCGGCGCGTGCATCCTCCGGTATTCCCAGCTCACGCAGGGCGCCGCGGGTGGAACCCAGAGAGCCGGGGCGGACGTGCTCCAGCGAGCGGGCCAGCGACTTACGGCGATGGGCAAAGGCCCCGCGGACCAGCTCGCGGGTGGTTGCATCGGCGGCGGCCCCGGTGCGGCGCAGGCTCAGGATCGCCGACTCGACCCGCGGCCGCGGCCGGAAGACCGCCGGGTCGACGGTGCGCAGCAGCTTCACCTCGCAGGCCAGCTGCGTCTGCACGCTCGGTGAGCCGTAGGTCCGGCTTCCAGGCGCCGCTCGCAGGCGGTCGGCTATCTCGCGCTGCACCATCACCGTCCAGCGCCGCACCGAGGGCAGCTGCTCGATCGTGCGCAGGATCAGCGGCGTGGCGATCGAGTAGGGAAGGTTGGCGACGACCGCGTTCGGCACCGGGTCGAAGCCGGTCAGGTCGAGCTTCATCGCATCGCCCCAGTGCAACTCGACCTCGGGGCGCGCTGCGAGCGGTGCCAGCGTCGGCTCCAGATTGCGGTCGATCTCGACCGTGTGGACGTGCGAGGCAACGGTCGCCAGGCGCTCGGTCAGCACTCCCTCTCCGGCGCCGACCTCCAGCACCACGTCGGTCGCCCCTAGCTCGGCGTCGCGGACGATCGCGTCGAGTAGGTTCGGGTCGGCGAGGAAGTTCTGCCCGAGCCTGACCATGGCCGAAGTCGTCTACCAGCCGAAGAGGGCGCGGGCGTTCGCCTCGACGGTCCGCTCCAGCTCCTCGTAGGTGACCCCGCGCGCCGCGGCGACGACACGGGCGGTATCGACGACGTAGGCGGGTTCGTTGGGCTTGCCGCGCACGGTCTGGGGCGCCAGGTACGGGGCGTCGGTCTCGACCAGGATCAGCTCGTCGGGCAGCTGGGCGGCGGCCTCGCGCAGATCGTCGGACTTGGGGTAGGTGGTGTGTCCCGCGAAGGAGCAGTACCAGCCGCGCTCGGCGGCGTCGGCGGCGCGCCAGGGGGCGGAGAAGCAGTGCAGGATCACGGGAGTGTCGCCGGCCTGGGCGTCGAGCACCGCGAAGATCTCGTCGATCGCCTTCGTCTCGTCCTCCTTGTCGCGGCCGTGGATGACGATCGGCAGCCCGACCTCACGGGCGATGGCGACCTGCGCCTCGAAAGCGCGCCGTTGGTCGGCCGGGCTGGCCGTCTCGTGGTAGTAGTCGATCCCGGTCTCGCCGATCGCCCGCACCTTCTCGTGCGCGGCGAGCCGGGCGATCTCCTCGGTTTGCGCGTCGTCGAACCCGCTCGCCTCGGTCGGGTGGCAGCCGACGCTGGCGAAGACCTCCTCATGGCGCTCGGCGGCCCCTATCGCGGTGGCGTTCTGCTCCCCACCGAGGCCGACGTTGAGCATGCGGTTGACGCCTGCCGCGAGCGCGTCCGCGACCAGCTCTGCCTCGGGTCGCTCGCAGAGGAACAGATGCGTGTGGGAATCGATCATCGCCGCGTCAGCCTAGTCCAACGAGTGCGGTCGACTTTTTGCTCGCATAGCGGCTCAAAAGTCGACCGCACTCACCTCGGTAGCCTCTTTCATCCATGCCCGAGCGCGACTACATAGCTGCGACCAGGGAACGCGTCGTCGTCTTCGACGGCGGTATGGGCGCGACCCTGGAGCAATTCGACCTGACCCAGGAGGACTACGGCGGCCTGCTCGGCAAATGCCACGAGGCGCTGGTCCTCAACCGCCCCGACGTGATCGAGGGCGTCCACGCCTCGATGCTCGAGGCCGGCGCGGAGGTGGTCGAGACCGACAGCTTCCAGGGCTCGCGGCTGAAGCTCGAGGAGTGGGGGCTGGGCGAGCACACCCACGAGGTCAACTTGAAGGCGGCCCAGATAGCTCGCAAGGCGGCGGGCGAGGACCGCTTTGTCGCCGGCTCGATCGGGCCGACCGGCTTCCTGCCCGCCTCCGACGACCCGACCCTGGGCGACATCTCCTTCCGCAAGCTGGTCGAGGTCTTCGCCGAGCAGGCAAAGGGCCTGGTCGAGGGCGGCGCCGACCTGATCATCATCGAGACCGCGCAGGACATCCTCGAGGTCAAGGCGTCGATCTTCGGCGCCCGCGAGGCGTTCAAGGAGACCGGCCGCACGCTGCCGATCCAGTGCAGCGTCTCCTTGCTGCCGCAGGGGGGCAAGATGCTGCTCGGCACCGACATCCAGGCGGTGCTGACGACGCTGACCGCGCTCGACGTCGACGTGATCGGGCTCAACTGCTCGACCGGCCCCGAGGACATGCGCGAGGCGATCCGCTTCCTCGGCGAGCACAGCCCGCTGCCGGTCCACTGCATCCCCAACGCGGGCCTGCCTCTGCAGGGACCCGACGGCGAGACGATCTTTCCCGAACAGCCCGAGCCGCTGGCGGCGACGCTGGGCGAGTTCGTCGAGCGCTACTCGGTGGGGATCGTCGGTGGTTGCTGTGGCACGACCCCCGAGCACATCGCCGCGATCCGCGAGCGGGTCGACGGCCGCGTGCCGGGCGAGCGCCCAGCGCCGGGGCCGATCGAGGTCTCCTCGATGATGACCTCGACTCCCCTGGTCCAGGAGCCGCGCCCGACCCTGGTCGGCGAGCGGGTCAACTCGCAGGGCTCGAAAAAAGCCAAGGAGCTACTGCTGGCCGACGACTACGACGGCCTCGTCCAGGTCGCCGAGGACCAGGTCGAAGGCGGCGCCCACGTGCTCGACATCTGCGTGGCGCTGACCGAGCGCGCCGACGAGGACGAGCAGATGGTGGCTGTGGCCGAGCGGATCTCGCTGACCCAGCCGGCGCCGATCCAGGTCGACTCGACCGAGCCCAACGTCATTGCGGCCGCCCTGGAGAAGATCCCAGGGCGGGCGATCGTCAACTCGATCAACCTCGAGGCGGGGGAGGACAAGGCGAACGTCGTCGCCCCGCTGGCAAAGGCGCACGGCGCCGCGCTGATCGCGCTGACCATCGACGAGATCGGAATGGCGAAGACGGCCGAGCGCAAGGTCGAGATCGCCAAGCGGATCCGCGACCTGGTCTGCGAGAAGCACGGCCTCGACGCCGAGGCCCTGATCTTCGATGCGCTCACCTTCACCCTGACCACCGGCGACGACGAGTGGAAGCCCTCGGCGGTCGAGACGATCGAGGGGATCCGGCGGATCAAGGCCGAGATCCCGGGCGTCAAGACCTCGCTCGGCGTCTCCAATGTCTCCTTCGGCGTCGGCCAGCCGGCCCGCGCCGTGCTCAACTCGGTCTTCCTCCACCACTGCGTCGAGGCCGGGCTCGACCTGGCGATGGTCAACCCGAACCACATCACTCCGTACTCGGAGATCTCCGACTCCGAGCGCGAGCTGACGGATGACCTCGTCTTCAACCGGCGCGAGGACGCGCTAGAGCGCTTCATCGGCCACTTCGAGTCGAAGGGCGAGGAGGCCGCCGAGGAGGTCGGCGACCCGACCGAGGGGATGGAGCCCGAGGAGGCCCTGCACTGGCACATCCTGCGTCGCAAGAAGGACGGGGTCGAGGAGTGGATCGACCGCTCCAACGAGAAGATCGGCGCCGTCCCGACGCTGAACGAGGTGCTGCTGCCGGCGATGAAGGAGGTCGGCGACAAATTCGGCGCCGGCGAACTGATTCTGCCCTTCGTCCTGCAGTCGGCCGAAGTGATGAAGCGTGCCGTGGCGCGGCTCGAGAACTACCTCGACCGGATCGACGGTCACACCAAGGGCAAGGTCGTGATCGCGACTGTCTTCGGCGACGTGCATGACATCGGCAAGTCGCTGGTCAACACGATCCTCACCAACAACGGCTACACCGTGGTCGACCTCGGCAAGCAGGTCCCGGTCGAGACGATCATCGAGGCCGCGGTCGAGAACGAGGCCGACGCGATCGGCCTCTCCGCGCTGCTCGTCTCGACCTCGAAGCAGATGCCGATCTGCATCCAGGAGCTGCACCAGCGCGGTCTCGAGTTCCCGGTGCTGATCGGCGGCGCCGCGATCAACCGCGACTTCGGCCGCCGCACGCTCTACCCGCACGGCAAAGAGTCCGACGATGTCTACGAGCCGGGAGTCTTCTACTGCAAGGACGCATTCCAGGGGCTCGACACGATGGACGCGCTGGTCGACGAGGCCGCGCGCGAGGCCCTGGTCGAGCGGATCCGCGCAGAGGCGAAGACACTGCGCGAGAAGCCCGTGGTGGTCGACGACTCGCCGCCGACCACCGACGCCGGCGTGCGCTCCGCCGCCGTTACCGACAACCCGATCCCCGAGTCGCCCTTCCAGGGCGCGCAAGAGGTCGAGATCGACCTCGACGAGGTCTACCCCTACCTCGACCGCCACGTGCTCTTCAAGCTGCACTGGGGCGGCAAAGGCGTCAAGGGCGAGGCCTGGCGCGAACTGGTCGAGGGCGATGGGGAGGAGGAGGGCTTCGCGCCACGCCTGGAGCGGATGTGGCGCGAGCAGGACTACCTCCACCCACGAGCGCGACTCGGTTACTTCCCCTGCAACTCGGAGGGCAACGAGCTGATCGTCTTCGACCCCGAGGACCCCGAGCGCGAGCTGGAGCGGCTCGTCTTCCCGCGCCAGCCCAAGCACGACCGGATCTGCCTCGCCGATTTCTACCGCCCCCTGGACAGCGGCGAACGCGACGTGGTCGCGCTGCAGGGCGTCACCGTCGGGCCGGAGGTGACCGAGCTGATCGAGCGGCTGGAGGGCGAAGGCGAGTTCGCCGAACAGCTCTTCGTTCACGGCCTCGGCGTGCAGTCGGCGGAGGGCCTGGCCGAGTGGCTGCACTCTCAGGTGCGCCGCGGGCTCGGCATCGACTCCGACCAGGGCCGCCGCTACTCCTGGGGCTACCCGGCTTGCCCGGACCAGTCAGAGCACGAGAAGGTCTGGCGCCTGCTCGACCTCGAGCAGATCGGCATGACCCTCTCCGACGGCTACGCGGTGATGCCCGAGCAGTCGACGGTGGCGATAGTCGCCCACCATCCCCAGGCCGTCTACTTCGGCATGAAGTCCGGCTTCATCCCCGAGGACAAGGCCCCGGACGAACTGATCGCCGGCACCGAGCGAGGCGGCCAGATCCCCCCCGAGCGCGAGCCGGTCAGCTAGCACCCCGGGCGCCAGCCGCAAAACCCGGCCAATCAACGCCCCGGGGGGGCGAACTTGCTTCCGGTGTTCCTTGTCCGGATATGCGGCGGATAGCGAACACCGGAAGGGACGATCGGGCGATCGCTGCTCTGGCGGAGCGCCAGCATGGCGTCGTTTCCCGTCAACAGCTCCGGAAGCTCGGCTTGACCGACGACATGATCGACCATCGTGTGGGCTCAGGGCGCCTGTATCGGGTGTTTCGTGAGGCCTACGCGGTCGGACATGGAGCCATCGGTCGCAATGGGTGGATGCTGGCCGCGGTGCTTGCCTGCGGCGATGGCACGATCGTTTCGCATGGCAGTGCGGCGGAGCTTTTGGGCCTCTGGAGTGCAAGGCCTGTACTTGTTCATGTAGTCGGGGCGAATCAGAAGGGACGGAAGATCGACGGCATTCGCTGGCACCGCGCGTTATCTCTCAGTCCAGATGAAACGACCGTCAATGATGGAATACCGTCCACGAACGTCGCTCGCACCCTCGTCGACCTAGCCGGAAATCTGGGGCTGCAGTCGCTTCGACGCATGGTTGAGCAGGCAGCCGTATTGCGTCAGCTCGACGTTGCTGCCATAGATCGGGTTCTCGCCCGAGGACGGCGGCGCGGGGCACCGCATTTGCGCGAGATCCTCATCGACTGGCGCAGCCAGCAGACGTCACCCCGCCTGCGGAGTCTCCTTGAGGCCAGACTGTTCCCAGCCTTGGCTGCGGTGGGCTTTCCCCGACCGCGATGCAACGTCAAGCTGCGAGTGGAGGGCGAGCGCCTGGAGGTCGATTTGCTTTGGCAGCAACAACGCTTGGTGATCGAAACCGACGGAGAGGAAACTCATGGAACTCGCGCTGCCTTTCAGCGAGATCGATGGCGTGATCAGCTCTTGGTCTCCGCTGGTTATCGCACCGCACGAGTCACGTGGCGTCAGCTGGAGGACGAACCGACTGCCGTCGTCGCCAGGATCAAACGCATGCTTGAGGTCGCCTAGCCGTTCCGGTGTTCCTTATCCGGATATAGGGCGGATAGCGAACACCGGAAGGACCGAGTTCCGGGGGAAGGACTCGAACCCTCGCTTCCTGGACCAAAACCAGACGTGCTAGCCGACTACACCACCCCGGATCGTGGTCACGAGCGTAGCGTCCATGGCCGGGTTGATCCCGTCCGGGCAGGGTCTTAGGGTCGTTTCATGGAGATGAGCGGAGCCGCGCTGGACCCGGAAGTACGCGCCGGACTGGCGCGCAGCTGGAAGGCACTGATGACGGTGGGCGTACTGGCGATAGTCGTCGGCTGCGTGGCGATCGTCGTGCCCGCTGTGGCCTCGGTCGGCACCGCGATCTTCATCGGCTGGATCCTGGTCATCGCCGGGGCCTTCCTCGTCGCCGGCGCTTTCACCGCGCACTCGATCGGGTCGGTCATCCTGCGGCTCCTCTGGGCCTTCCTCACGGTCATCGTCGGCCTCTGGCTGATCGTCGAACCGCACAACGGCACCCTCACCCTGACCCTGGTGCTCGGCATCTACTTCCTCTTCATGGGACTCACCCGCATCGCCGTCGCCTTTGCCGGTCGCGGCCAACAGGGCGCCGGCCTCGTCGGCCTCAGCGGCTTCGCCGGCCTCCTGATCGGCATCCTTGTCCTGGCCAAGTTCCCCAGCTCCGCAGACTGGGCAATCGGCCTTCTGGTAGGCATCGACCTCATCTTCGCCGGCTGGACCCTCACCTCAGTTGCTCTTTTGGGAAAAGACCTCGCTCGTAGCTGACGCTTGGGCGGGCTCAGCTTCGGCTTCCTCTTGGGCGGTAGGGATCTCGCCAGAAGCTGAGGTCACTCGGCGGGCTCACCCGCCTTGGGGCTGAGCCGGGAGAGGATGGGGTATCCCGGAGTGCGCGGCGTCCTCTTTTCGCCCCACGCACTCAGCGAGAGATGCCAGCGCTGACGGCGAAAACCCAGCAAACGGAGGGATGCCCCATCCTCTCCCATCCCCACTACGATTCACGAGTGAGTTCGCCTCTGGTCCTGGTCATGGCGGCCGGCGCAGGTACCCGCATGCGCTCGTCGACGCCGAAGATGCTCCATCCCGTCTGCGGCCGCCCGCTGGTCGCCTGGCCGATTCTTGCCGCGCGCGAGGCCGGCGCCGGGCGGGTCGCGGCGATCGTCTCGCCCGGCATCGACATCTCGGCCGGCCTGCCCGACGACGTCGAGACCGTCGTGCAGCCGCAGCCCGACGGCACCGGGGGCGCCGTGCGCGCCGCGCTGGCGCTGATTGAGGGGGCCGAGACCGTGCTCGTCCTTTCCGGCGATCATCCGCTGATCTCCGCCGCGATCATCTCGGACTTCCTCGATGCCCACGCCTCCTCGGACGCCGCCGCGACGATGATGACGATCAAGCTCGATGACCCGGGGACGTACGGCCGCATCGTGCGCGACGCCGACGGTGAGATCGAGCGTGTGGTCGAGGCGAAAGCCGACGGCGATGCCAGCGCTGAGGATCTGTCGATCCGCGAGATCAACGCCGGCACCTACGCCTTCGATGCCGCCCCGCTGGCCACGGCCCTTGCCGGGTTGTCGAATGACAATGCGCAAGGCGAGTACTACCTGACCGACGTCTTTTCGGCCCTGCGCCAAGCAGGTCATTCCGTCGCCGGGCACCTCGCTGAGGACTTTGCGGTGACGATGGGCGTCAACAACAGGGCGGAGCTGGCCGCGGTTGAGACGGAGGGCCGTCGCCGCATCCTCGAGCGCCACATGCTCGCCGGCGTCACCGTCGTCGATCCCGGCACGACCTGGGTCGACGCCGGCGTCGAGATCGTCGCCGACGCCAGGATCGAGCCCGGCACCACCCTGCGCGGCGCGACCAGGATCGGCGCCGGCTCGGTCGTCGGTCCGCTCAGCACGCTGATCGACACCAGCCTGGGGGAGAACGTGAACGTCCCGCACTCCTACCTGGTCGAGTGCGACGTCCTCGACGGCTGCAATGTCGGCCCCTTCGCCTACCTGCGCCCCGGCGCTCGCCTGGAGGACGGTGCCAAGGCCGGCACCTTCGTCGAGATCAAGAACTCGCGGATCGGGGCGGGCGCCAAGGTCCCTCATCTCGCCTACGTCGGCGACGCCGACGTAGGCGCCGGCAGCAATCTGGGCGCCGGAACGATCACCGCAAACTACGACGGTTTCCGCAAGCACCGCACGACGATCGGCGCCGACGTGCGGCTCGGCGTTGACACGATGCTGATCGCCCCGGTACAAGTCGGGGACGCCGCCTACACTGGCGCCGGAGCGGTGATCAAGACGGATGTCCCCGAGGGGGCACTTGCGGTGAGTCAGAACGACCAGAGGAACATCGAGGGCTACGCGGAGGGCAAGGCCGCGCGCGCCCGTGAGGAGGATTCGTGAGCACGATCGAGCAGCGCCCCGAGACGGCTACGGCCATCCCGCACGACTACTCGAAGCGGATGATGGTCTTCGGCGGTCGCAGCTCGATGGAGCTGGCGGCCAAGGTTGCCGGCAAGCTCGAACTCGACCTGGGCCAGGTGACGCTGAAGACCTTCGCCAACGGCGAGGTCTACTGCCGCTACGAGGAGTCGATCCGCGGTGCCGACGTCTTCCTCGTCCAGTCGACCTGCGCCAACGAACAGAGCGAGATGACCCCGAACGACGCCATCGTCGAGCTGCTGACGATGATCGACGCCGCCCAGGGCGCCTCCGCCCACCGCATCATCGCCGTGCTGCCCTGGTACGGCTACGCCCGCCAGGACAAGAAGTCCGCCCCGCGCGAGCCGATCTCCGCCCGCATCATGGCCAAGTGCCTGGAGGGGGTCGGCGTCGACCGCGTCCTCACCATGGACCTGCACGCGGGGCAGGTGCAGGGCTTCTTCCATGTCCCGGTCGACCACATGACGGCGATGCCGATGCTGACCCAGTGGTTCGCCGACCAGGAATTGAGCGAGGAGCTGGTGATCGTCTCCCCCGACGCCGGCCGGGTCAAGACCGCGCGCAACTTCGCCCGTCGCATCGGCACCCACTGGGCGGTGATGGAGAAGGAGCGCCCCGCCCAGCAGGTGGCTGAGATCGGCTACGTGGTCGGCGACGTCAAGGGCAAGACCGCGGTCCTCGTCGACGACATGATCGACACCGCGGGCACGCTCTGCGCGGCCGCAGAGACGGTTCTGGACGAGGGCGCCGCCCGGGTGATCGCCTGCGCCACGCACGGCGTCTTCTCCGGCCCCGCCTTCGAGCGGCTGGCCGACTCGTCGATCGAGCGGATCGTCGTCACCGACACGATCCCGCTGCGCCCCGGCGCGCCGGACAACATCACCGTGCTCTCGACCGCCGGCACCTTCGCCGACTCGATCCGCCGCATCTTCACCGACGACTCGGTCTCCGAGATCTTCGCCGGCGAGAACCAGCTCTTCTAGTGCCTGACGGCCTCCGCCTGGTCGGCCACAAGGGCGCCGACCTGATCGCCCCCGGCAACACGCCGGAGAGCTTCGCTGCCGCGGTCGAGGCGGGTGTCGACACGATCGAGTTCGACGTTCTCTGGACGCGGGATGGACATCCACGCCTGCCGGCCACTGAGCGCACGCCGCTGATCGTCGCCCACGACTGGCACGACGCCGAGCGGCGCGAGCCGCTGACCCTGGTACAGGCGCTCGACGCCTTCACGAAGCCACCGCTGGACCTGGTCGAGATCGACCTCGACATCAAGCTGCCGGGGAGAGAGGAGGAGATCGTCGCCGCGGTACGCGAGCACGGGCTGCTGGAGCGGGCGATGGTGTCGACCATGGAGCTCTCGACCCTTGCCAGGATCGGTGAGCTGGAGCCGCGACTGCGGCGCGGCTGGACCTATCCCAAGGTGACCAAGGACTGGACCTCGAAGCGCTGGGCGAAGGCACCGATGCTGGCCGCCCTGGTTTGGATGCGCGAACGGCTACCGGGCCTCGCCGCGCGCGAGCTGCCGCGCATGGGGGTGGAGGCGATGTGGGTCTACCACCCGCTTGTCAGCCCGCGCCTGGCCCGCATCACCAAGCTCGCCAAGGTCGAGCTGATCGCCTGGACCGTCGACGACCTGTCACGCATGAGCAAGCTCGTAGCCGCCGGCGTCAACGGAATCTGCACCAACGACCCACGCCTGTTCGACCGCATCCGAGATTGACCCCACTGGGGTGTGGTCGAAGTCGGATGCGCTGAGTCAGACCGTGCCGGGCGTCGCCGTCGGTGGCGCGTTACGGCCGTGCTTCTTCCTTACGGCTGACTCCATCTCCTCGGCCGTGAAGCCGCCGACCGCCTCGCCGTCCAGCGTGTAGCGGTAGAGGGCGACGCCGAAGATCCCGCTCAGCGCTTTGCTGATCAGCAGGGAGATGGCGAGGCCGATCACGCCGATCACGACCAGCAGGGCGCCGACGAAGCCGGCCGAGGCCCAGACGAGGACGCCCGCGGCGATCACGAGCGCACTCGGCAGCACGCCGAAGAAGAAGATAGCCCCGCCGATCGCGATATTGCCGGTGATCTGCGCACCCCAACGCGATTTGAACAGGTGCGCCGAACGCTTCAACGTCTCGAACGGGCCGGTGCCCTCGATCGCGATCACGGGCACGGCGAGGAAGGTGACGAGCGACCAGGCCATGCCGACCAGTCGCGCGGCGAACGTCCCGGCGATGCCGCCCTGGTTTTCCAGCGCCCCCATCAGCACGCTGATCGCGGTCGAGACCGCCGCCCAGCCGCAGATCTGGCTGAAGCGGCTGCGGGCCACGGCGAGGCCGTCGCTGACGGTTGCCTGTTCTCCGCGGAAGATCATGTCGGCGGCGGCCGCGAGGCCGACGCTGAAGTAGAAGCCGACCACGCTGAGCACGTAAACGCCGATCACCAGCAGCGGGATCGCACCGCCCAGCACGTCCTTCTCGAGGAAGTAGAGCCCAGGTCCGAGGAACACGAAGGCGAGCGGGATCGTGGCGACCGCCCCGTAGAGCGGGAAGCGGACCAGCTCGCGGTGCTCGCGCAGCACCCCCCAGCTTTTTTTCGTCAAGGCCCAACCGCGCCGGATCCTGCTCATCGCGCCTCCCCTTCCAATGATCGCTCGACAATCGGAGTCTGCCTAACGCCTCTTCCCTCGAAGTACTCCCACTCCTGCTCGCCCAACTCGGTTGCCGGCGGGTCGGCATAGATCCACTCGCGCATGATCCGGTGCCAGTTGCGCTTCGCTTGCAGCTGGCCCAGAACGGCGACGACACCGATTTCCATCCGCCGGCCCATCAACTCGTCAGCCGGCATCGACTCGCGGCGCATCAGGTCGTAGTACTCGGAGCGTGGATCCTGGGTCGACTCGATGATCTTCATCACCCGTTGCGGGCTGATCTCGATCTCGCGATCCTCGACGAACCATCCGCTCACCGCCATCATGTGGTCCATCAGCCTTTCGGCGTCGAGCTTGGAGGGATTCTTGATGAACCCGAGCTCGTGCAGGGCGCTGCGAAAGCGCTCCGGATCGTTGTGGAAGGCGGCGTCGATGACCCGCTGCTCGAGCACGATCTGCTCGTGGTCGAGCTTCTTGGTCATGCCGAAGTCGAGGAAGGCGACGCGGCCGTCCTCCATCAGGAAGTAGTTGCCGGGGTGGGGGTCGGCGTTGAAATGCCGCAGGTGGTAGATCGAGCCGAAGCTGCCGCGGAAGACGATCTCGCCGAAGCGGCTGCGCTCCTCGTGTGGTAGCTCCTTGATCTGGTCAAAGGTCTTGCCTTCGACGAACTCGGTGACGAGCACACGGCGGCGCGAGAGGCGGGGGATCACTTCCGGCACATAGATGAAGGGATGGTCGCGATAGGCGCGGGCGAAGGTGCGCTGGTTCTGTGCCTCGTACTCGTAGTCGAGCTCCTCCATCACCCGTTCGCGCAGCTCGTGGGCGATCGCCTTGGCGTCGAGGCCGGGGGCGAGGGCTCGGGCGAGGCGGACGATCGTGCCGGCGTTGCGCAGGTCGGCATCGAGCGCCTCGGCGATCCCCGGGTACTGGATCTTGACCGCGACCCGGCGCCCGTCGAGCATCTCGGCGCGATGGACCTGGCCGATCGAGGCGGCGGCGAAGGCCTCGTGCTCGAACTCGGCGAACAGCTCGGAGACCGGTTCGCCGTCGTACTCCTCGAGCAGCACCTTCTCGACCTTCTCCCAGGGCATCGGCGGCGCCGAGGTGCGCAGCTTGGCCAGTTGCTCCTGGTAGATCTCGCGCGACTCCTCGGGCAGGAAGTCGGTGTCGATGAAGGAGGCGAACTGGCCGAGCTTCATTGCCGCGCCCTTCATCTGGCCGAGCGCGCCGACCATCTTCATTGCCGTCTCCAGGTGGCGCTGCTCGAGCTTCTCCTTGCTCGCTTCCTCGGAGCGGGCGACGTTGGTCGCCTTGGTCCCGGCGTAACGGGCGCCCTGCACGCCGACGATCGAGCCCAGCTTGGCCGAGCGGCGGATCCGTCCCTTGGGGATCTTCGAGTCGTCTGCCATGGCTGGCAAGGTTGTCACACGTTCCCCGCGGCGGGCTCTGTTTCGCGGCTTTCTCTATCCTCTCCCGTCCGATGGCTCGCACCCGCGAAAAACTGAAGGCTGCTCCTCGCACGGAGTTCGGCTCTCGCAGCGCCCGCCGCCTGCGTGGCGAGGGTCTCGTGCCGGGCGTCGTCTACGCCGGTGGCGATGAGGCGCGGGCCTTCCAGGTCCCCGAGCGTGACGTCCGAACGGTGCTCGCCGGCGGCCAGGCGCTGTTCGACCTCGAGCTCGAGGGCTCGAAAGCGGTTCCGGTCGTCGTCAAGGAGCAGCAGATGCACCCGGTCCGGGGCGACCTGCGCCACATCGATCTGCAGGAAGTGAAGCTGGACGAGGCGATCCAGGCGGAGGTGGCGATCGAGCTCGAAGGCGTCGAGGTAGCGCCGGGCGTCAAAGAGGGCGGTGTGCTCGAGCACGTCACCCGCGAGATCACCGTCGAAGCACTGCCCACCGAGATCCCCGAGCGGCTGATCGCCGACGTCTCCGAGATGCAGATCAACGACACCGTGCAGCTTTCGACGATCGACGCGCCCGAGGGCGTCAAATTCGTCGCCGACGATCCGGACGAGGTCACGATCGCCACCCTTTCGCCGCCGCGCGTCGAGGAAGAGCCCGAGCCCGCGGTCGAGGAGGAAGCCGAGCTGGTCGGCGAGGAGGGCGAGGCCCCGGCCGCAGAGGATGGCGGCGGGGACGCCGACGGCGGCGATTCGGGCGACTCCGGGGAGTAGCCCCGCCCGATGTCGATCTTCCGCCGCCGCAAGGCCCGCGGCGGGGATGGGGCCGAGCAGGCCGGCGGCAACCGCATCCTCATCGTCGCCCTCGGCAACCCCGGCAATGAGCACGCCGGCACTCGCCACAACGTCGGCTTCGAGGTCGGCGCCGAGCTGTCGCGGCGCTGGGATCTGCCCCGGGCAAAGAAGAAGTTCGGCGGCCTGATCGCCGAAGGACGCATCCGGCCGGGCGGACCACGGGTGGCGATCCTGCTGCCGCAGACTTATATGAACGCCTCCGGTGACTGCGTCGGGCCGGCACGCGGCTCACTCAAGTTGCCGTTGGAGCGGGTGGTCGTCCTGCACGACGAGATCGATCTGCCCTTCGGTGAGGTGCAGAGCCGCCTTGGCGGCGGTCTCGCTGGCCACAACGGGCTGAAGAGCCTCAAACGGGGCTTAGGCAGCGCCGAGTTCTGGCGCGTCCGGGTCGGGGTCGGGCGTCCCGACTCGACCGACCCGGAGATCGTCTCCGCCTACGTGCTCGGTCGTTTCCGCGAGCCCCGGGCCGAGGTCGAGGCACTGATCGGCCGCGCTGCTGAGGAGGCCGAGCGCCTCGTGGAGCAAATAGGCTCTGCCGCCGATGAACGCTGAGCGGACCAGCTACGAGCTCGACCCCCAGGGCGTTGCTCTGTTGCGGTTGGAGCGCCCCGAGGCCCGCAACGCGATCGACACTCAGATGCTGGTGGAGATGCTCGAGCACCTGGCGGTGGCGCGCCAGGACGACGCTGTTCGTGTCCTGGCGATCAGCTCCTCCGACCAGATGGGACTCTCCGCTGGGGCCGATGTGAAGGAGAGCCTCGACGAGGAGGGCAAGGTCCGCCGCATGCAGCTCTTCGCCGACCTCTACGACACAATCGTCGCCTTCCCCAAGCCGACGGTGGCCGCCTGTCACGGCGACGTGGTCGGCGGCGGCGCTGAGGTCGCGATCGCATGTGACATGCGCGTCGGCGGCGCCAACCTGCGCATGCGCTTCCCCGGTGCGGCACTCGGTGTCCCGGTCGGCCCGGCCCGTCTGGTCACCCTCTGTGGCCTCGCTGCCGCCAAGTACCTACTGCTCAGCTCGCGCACCGTCGGCGCCGACGAGGCCCTGCGCCTCGGCCTCGTCAACCGCGTCGCCCCGGCCGCCAGCACCGAGGAGGCGGCACTCGAGCTGGCCGCGGCGGTTGCCATCCACCCGCCGGAGGCAGTCGCTCAACTGAAGCGGATGCTGCACGAGTGGGACGACGTGGAGGGACGGTCTCGGGTCGAGGGCGTGGGCCAGGTCGAGTGGGCCCGAACCGGGCCGGGCCTGCCTCAGCCGGACTGAGAGGGCATCCCGGCAGGGGTTCCACTTAACTTTTTCGATGATTTGGGTTGTGCTTGCGCCCGTTGCGCTCAACGAAAAAGTACAAGACGTTTCACCCCTACCGGGATGCCCTCTAGGACCAGGTGGTCGGATCCAGGGTCGTGCCACCTTCGAACGACTCAGGGTTGGAAAGCACGTGCTTGGCCACTTCATCGCAGTGCGCCAGCCAGATGTTGCTGGATGCCAGCTTGTCGAGTAGCGCCGCGAGGTTTTCCTCGCCCAGCCAAACGAGCAGTGGGAGGTGGATGACGATGGTGGCGAAGCCGCCCTCACGCGCGAGCACTTCGATCTCCCTTTCGAGGTAGCTGAGAAAGGCATCGGGCTCGATCGGGTCCGGCGAGCCGGTCATCTGCCTGCGCACGGTGCCCAATGGCGGCAGCATGCAGCTGGCGTCGACGTGGCGCCACTGGAAGGGGACCAGGGCGATGTCGTCCTCGAGGCCGGCGCCATCTCCCGCTGGCGAGCTGTAGCGCAGGCCTGCCTCACGCAGCACCTTCAACCCCCCTCTGCCGAGTTGGCCGCCGGGTGGGCGCATGCCGGCGATCGTCAAACCGAGCTCTTTAAACGCGCCGATCCCACGGGCCAGATTCTCGGCTTGCTCAGCCGCTGTCAGCTCTTCCCACGTCTCGTGGCTCCAGGCGTGGTAAGCGACCTCGTGGCCAGCCGCGCCGATCTCCTGCAGGGCTCCGGGATCGAGCTCTGCGTTGACGCCCTCGGCGAAGAAGGTCGCCGTCAGGTCGCGCTCGCCGAGCCGCTTCAGCAGGTCCGGCAGCGCCTGGGTGGCGCTCGAGTCCTCGTCGATCCCAAGGTTGTCGAAGCTGAGGCAGAGCGCGCCGCGGGCGCCGCCCGGCCACTCCGCCATTCGCCTCAGTCCTCCAGCAGCGCTGCGCTCCAGCGCTCGGGTTCGCGCTTCGCCTTCTCGCGCGCCCAGCGGAAGTGGTGGTCTGCCGAGGCGAGCAGGATTGGGAAGTGGAGCAGGCCGGCGAGGGCAAAGCCGCGTGAGCCGCGCCTGGTCTCGGTCAGCAGGCTGAGGGCACTGGAGATTCCCCAGGCCCAGAGGACGGCGTTGTAGGCGGGGAGCTGGTCCGCGCGCAGCCCCTCGGCTTCGTCGAGCATCGGCAGACCGCCATGTAGCGACCAGGGCCAGGCCTTGAAGTGGACGGCGACCCCGGCGACGCCGATGCCGGCGTTGAGGGCCGAGAGGCGCTCGTCCCACTTGCCGCCCCGCGCCGCCGCGAGGAGCCCAAGCGGGATCAGGGCGCCCCAAAGGGCATACGACCCGCGCCGCCCGAGCTGCGGCTCGAAGACGAGCCCAACCCCGGCTCGCGTCTCGAAGGCGTTGTGGGCGAAAAGCCCGAGCGTGGAGCCGGCGGCGAATGGGCGTCGCAGTCGCATCTCGGAGCCAGCGTAGCCCCTCTAACTAGAATCGGCTGCTCTGCCCGGATCGGCCGATCCGGGCTCTCCGCTTGCCATGAGCCTTCGCCCACTAATCGAGATCGCCGCTGATAACGAGCGCCTGCACGCGCTGGCGGGTGAGGTGCGTTCGGCACGCGGAGGCGCGCCGATCCAGGTTGGCGCTTCAGCGACGCTGCGGCCGCTGCTGCTGGCGACGCTGCTCGAGGACGATCGTGGCCTGGCCGGCCGCCCGGCGCTGCTCGTCAGCGCCGACGATCGTTCGGCCCGTGACCTCGCCGCCGATCTACGCGCCTACCTGACGCCCCGCCGCGTCCGCTTCTATCCCTCGCGCGGCACCGGTTACGCATCGCACGTCACCCCGCCGCCCCACCTGGTCGGGCTGCGGATCGACGCGCTCGATTCGCTGCGCGAGTGCGAGGACGCGATCGTCGTCGCCAGCGCTACCGCGCTCGCCGAGGCTGTGCCCGACGCCTCGCTGCGGCCCGCCGGCTTCGTGCTCCAGGGGGGCGGGGAGGTTGAGCTCGAGACCGCCGCCCGCGACCTGGTGGCGGCAGGCTACGAGCGGGTCGAGCAGGTCGAGGAGCGCGGCCAGTTCGCCGTTCGGGGTGGCATCCTCGACGTCTACCCGGCAACCGAGGAGCGCGCCGTGCGGATCGAGCTCTTCGGCGACGAGATCGAGTCGATGCGTTGGTTCTCGACTTTCACCCAACGCTCGCTCGGCGACGCCGAGCGAGTCGAGCTGGCGCCCGCGGCCGAGCTCGACGCCGAGCACCGCGAGCTGGCCGAGCTGGCGGCGATGGAAGCCGCCGAAGAAGGGAAGGAGCCGCCGAGCCCCGCCGAGGTTCTGCCGCTGGAGCACTTCGGCGCCCCACTCGACCTGGTGCCAGAGGAGGCGGCGGTGATCCTCACCGCCGCCGAGGAGATCGAGCCCGCCCTGCGCGACCACTGGGAGGACGCGACGGCGGCGATGCACGCCGACGATGCTCGCCACCTCTACGTCGAGGTGACGGCGCCGCTCACCGCCCGCGCCGTCCTGGCCGTGAGCGGCGCCGGCGAGGACGACGAGGGCGCGTTCCGCGCCTCGCGTGCCGAGTCACCGGCGCGCAGCGTCAAAGAGGCCGAGGGGGAGCTGGAGAAATTGGTCCGCTCCGGCTACCGCACGGTGGTGGCATTCGACAATCGGGGCGAGGCGGAGCGCTCGCGCTACAGCCTCGAACGACTCGATGCCGCCCTGCTCGACGGCGGTCGCCTCTCGCCGGACCCGGGCCTCGCCTTCGCCGAGGCACGCCTGCGCGAGGGATTCGTCAGCCCTGAGTTGCGCCTCGCCGTCTACCCCTTCCGTCGCCTCGTCCACCGGCGCCGCCGTACCGAAGATCGCGCTCCCGGCGCGGCCCGCGGCCGCCTCGCCTTCAGCGATCTGCGCGTCGGCGACTACGTCGTCCACGAGGACCACGGCGTCGCCCGCTTCGCCGGCTTCGAGACGCGCGAGGTCGGCGGCATCAGCCGCGACTACCTCTACCTCGAATACAAGGGTGAGGACCGCGTCTACGTCCCCACCGATCAGCTGGCGAAGTTGAGCCGCTACGCCGGCGCCGGGGCCGAGCCTTCGCTCTCGGCGCTCGGCGGCAAGCGCTGGCAGAACATGAAGGCCCGTGCCCGCAAGGCGGCCGGGGCGCTGGCCGGCGAGCTACTCAACCTCTTTGCCGAGCGACGGACCCGTAAGGGCCACCCTTTCTCGCCGGACGGCGAATGGCAGATTGCGATGGAGGCAGCCTTCCCCTACCGCGAGACCGCCGACCAGTTGGAGGCGATCGAGGCGGTCAAGGGCGACATGGAATCGGAGCAGCCGATGGACCGGCTGGTCTGCGGCGACGTCGGCTTCGGCAAGACCGAGGTGGCGCTGCGCGCCGCGGTCAAGTCCGCCTCCGACGGCAAGCAGGTGATGATGCTGGCGCCGACGACGATCCTCGCCCAGCAGCACTTCGGCACCTTCCGCGAGCGCCTCGCCGACCTCCCCTTCACCCTCGACTGGGTTTCGCGCCTGCGCAAGCCGGCCGAGGTGAAAGAAGTGCTGAAGCGGTACGAGGCCGGCGAGATCGACATCCTGGTCGGTACCCACCGCCTGCTTTCGCGCGACGTTCGCGCCAAGGACCTCGGCCTCCTCATCGTCGACGAGGAGCAGCGCTTCGGCGTCAAACAGAAGGAGCTGCTGAGGCAGCTGAAGCTGAAGGTCGACGTGCTCTCGCTCTCGGCGACGCCGATCCCGCGCACCCTGCAGATGAGCCTCGCCGGGCTGCGCGACATCTCGACGATCGAGACCCCGCCCGAGGGGCGGCGCCCGGTCCGCACCTACGTCGGTCCCTACGACGAGGACCTGGTGCAGCGGGCGATCGAGCGCGAGCTCGAGCGCGGCGGTCAGGCCTTCTTCCTGCACAACCGGATCGAGAGCCTGCCCGAGGTTGCCGAGCAGTTACGCGGGCTCGTCCCCAAGGCGCGGGTGGTCGAAGCCCATGGCCAGATGGACGAGGGGGAGCTGGAGAAGACGATGATGGGCTTCCTGCGCGGTGAGGCCGACTGCCTGGTGACGACGACGATCATCGAGTCGGGGCTCGACATCCCCACCGCCAACACGCTGATCGTCGAGCGCGCCGACCGGCTTGGGCTCGCCCAGGCGTACCAGATACGCGGCCGGGTCGGGCGCTCCCGCGAGCGCGCCTTTGCCTACCTGCTCTACCCCTCGGCAGAGGCGCTGACCGAGGAGGCTGCCGCTCGCCTGACCACCCTCGCCGACCACACCGAGCTCGGCTCGGGCTTCAAGATCGCGATGCGCGATCTCGACATCCGTGGCTCCGGCGATCTGCTTGGTGACGAGCAGTCGGGTCACGTCGCCGCGGTCGGCTTCGAGCTCTACTGCCAGATGATCGACGAGGCGGTGGCCGAGGCAGGGGCGGCGGGGGAGGAGGGCGAGGATGCGCCGGAGCCGCTGCGCTTCGACGTTCCCGTCGACGCCTATCTGCCGGCCTCCTTCATCCCCTTCGAGGCGGCGAAGATCGACGTTCACCGCCGCATCGTCGCCGCTCGCGCTCCGGGCGACCTGCGGGCGATCGGCGACGAGCTCAGCGACCGCTTCGGGCCCCCGCCGGTCGAGGCCGAGAACCTGCTGGCCCTACAGCGGGCCCGGATCGAACTGCGCCTGGCTGGTGCCCAAAGCGTCGAGCTGCGCGGCGGCAGGTTGAGCGTGGTGGGTATCGAGCTCGATTCCGAGCAGGCGAGCGCGCTACGGGAGGGGGTCGAGGGCGCGCTATATGAGTGGCGGGAGAAGACCGCTTCGGTGCGTGTTCCCGACGAGCCCGAGGCGCGGCTCGCCGCCGTGCTGGCGATGGCGGGGGGTCTGCGCGAAGCGGGGCGCTCAAAAATGGTCGAAAAAGATATGCTCCCAGCTTCGTGAGTCCGGACAAGGGCAGGAGAGGGACGTCTGGCAAGGGCGGGAGCGGCAGCGCCGCCCGTCCGGAGGCCGTGCGCCGTCTCAGCTTGCTGATCTTCGGCGTCGCCTTCGTCGCCCTCTTCGCCATCGTCGCGATCGCAGTGGGGGTTGGAGACCCGAGTGTTCCCTCCGGCGATGCAGCGGTGGTCCAGGACACGCCTGGCGACATCGGCGACGTTCCGATCACCAAGGTCGAGCACGCGATCGAGCTGGCCGCGGCACAGGCGGGCGAAAAAACGACGCCTAAACCGGGTGACCCCAAATACGACGAAACGAAGGAAAACGCGGTCAACTCCGTCCTTGAAGGGATTTGGATTCAGGGGCTGGCGGACCAGTGGGGCATCACGGTGAGCGACAAGGAAGTCACCGCCAAAGTCGCGAGCGTGAAGAAAGAAAGCTTCAAATCGGACGCCGAATTTCAGAAATTCCTCAAGGAATCGCACTACACGCCAGCCGATATCCGTGAGCGCGTGATGATCCAAATGCTCAGCGAACAGCTGCAGGAACAGCTGAAAGAAAAAGCCGGGACGCCGAGCCAGAGCGAAGTCGAAGACTATTACGAGGCCGCCAAGGACACTCAGTTCACGCAGAAACCGAGCCGGGACGTGCGCACGATCCTGACCAAAAAACAGGAGAAAGCGCAAGAAGCGGCGGATGCGCTGGCCAAAGACAACTCGACGAAGAACTGGACGAAAGTCGCCAAGACGTACTCGGAAGACCCGACCACGAAAGAAAGCGGCGGCCTGCAGAAAGAACTGCAGGAAGGCACCCTTGAAGAACCGCTGAACGCGGAAGTCTTCAGCACGCCGGAAGGTCAGCTGCAAGGCCCGACCAAAGGCAAGGGTGGCTACGTCGTCTTCGAAGTGGTGAACTCGACCCCGGAAAGCGTGCAGGAACTGAAAACGGTTGAAAGCCAGATCCAGAGCACGCTGGCGCAGCGCTTGGAACAGGAATACTTCACCAACTTCGTCTCCACCTTCCAGACCGAATGGAGACAGCGGAGCTTCTGCGCCCCCGACTACACGACCGAACGCTGCGCGAACTTCAAGGCCGACGGACACCCCTCGACGGCGCCACCAGGTTGCTACGAAGCGGACCCGAAAGGCGGCCTCCCCGATGCCTGTCCGGCGCCGGTATTCCAGCTGGTTCCGGCCCTGCCCGGTACGGTGACTCCGCTTGAACCGAAGGGCAATCCTTTGGCCCAACGCCCGATACCGAAACAGGAAGCCGGTAAAAAAGCGGAAGGTGCGACCGGCCTGCCGGAAGGCGCCGTGCCGGCGCCCACCGAAGAAGCGCCGCCCACCGAAGAAGCACCGCCGGCTGAAGAAGCACCGCCCGCCGAAACCGGCGAATAGCCCCGACGCGACCGCCGGCCGTCGATAGACTGGCGCGCCTTCCATGAGCGCCATCTCCTCCATCCACGCGCGCCAGATCCTCGACTCGCGCGGCAACCCGACGGTCGAGGTCGAGGTGACTCTCGACTCGGGTGCCCGGGGGTGGGCGGCTGTGCCCTCCGGCGCCTCAACCGGCGAGTTCGAGGCGGTCGAGCTGCGCGACGGCGGCGATCGCTGGAGTGGCAAGGGAGTATCCGGCGCGGTCGAGAACGTCAACGGCGAGATCGCTGCGACTCTGACCGGGGCACGCGCCGCGGAACAGGGCGCTCTCGACGAGACGATGATCGAGCTCGACGGGACGCCGAACAAGGGCCGGCTGGGCGCCAACGCGATCCTCGGCGTCTCGCTGGCGGCGGCGAAGGCGGCCGCGGCCGATTCGGGCCAGCCCCTCTACCGCTACCTAGCCGAGCTGTACGGCGGCGGCGAGCCCCGCCTCCTGCCGGTGCCGATGATGAACGTGCTCAACGGCGGCGCCCATGCCGACAACTCGGTCGACTTCCAGGAGTTCATGGTGGTGCCGGCAGGAGCATCGAGCTTCGCCGAGTGTCTGCGGGTTGGCAGTGAGGTCTTCCACGCGCTGAAGAAGAGCCTCGCGGCGAAGGGGCTGTCGACCGCGGGCGGCGACGAGGGTGGTTTCGCACCCGATCTCGAGTCCAACGAGGCAGCTCTGCAGGCGGTCCTAGCCGGCGTCGAGGCCGCCGGCTACGAGCCGGGCTCCGATGTTTTCATCGCTCTCGATCCGGCGACTAGCGAGGTGTACGAGGGTGGCGCCTACGTGCTCGAGCACGAGGGCCGCACGCTCTCCTCGGAGGAGATGGTCGCCTACTGGGGGGATGCCTGCTCGCGCTACCCGATCCTCTCGATCGAGGACGGCATGGACGAGGAGGACTGGGACGGTTGGAAGCTGCTGACCGAGCGGCTCGGCGAGCGGGTCCAGCTGGTCGGCGACGACCTCTTCGTCACCAATCCGGAGCGTCTGCGCCGAGGGATCGAGCTCGGCGTCGGCAACTCGATCCTCGTCAAGGTCAACCAGATCGGCACCCTGAGCGAGACCCTGGAGGCGATCCGCATCGCCCGCGAGGCCGGCTACACGGCTGTGATCTCGCACCGCTCGGGTGAGACCGAGGACACGACGATCGCCGACCTCGCCGTCGCCACCGGCGCTGGCCAGATCAAGACCGGGGCCCCGTCCCGCTCGGACCGGGTTGCGAAGTACAACCGCCTTCTACGGATCGAGGAGGAGCTGGGGGCGAACGCGGAATTTCCCGGCCTGGACGCTTTCGCCCAGCGCGTTCCTTAAATGAAGGAATGCGGGGCTCGGTCGCGTAGGACCGGGTATGGCAGCTCGCGCCCGGCCGGCAAGAAGCGAATCCACGACGCGCAGGGCTGTATCTCGGAAAACCACTTCGCGGCAGAAGCGCCGTCCGGCCGCCCGTCGCAAACCCGCCGCACGGCGCGGCGAAAGTCGCATCCGCTGGGACCGCGTCGGGCGGATCGCCCTGACCCTGGTGCTCGCCGCCGTCCTCTACTCGTATCTGAACCCGGCGATCGACTTCGTCAAGACCTATACGGCGACGACCGCCGCCAAGGCCGAGTTCCACGAGATGCTGCAAGAAAACAAGCGCCTCCACAAGCGCATCCAGACGGCGGACGATCCCACGGTCATCGACCGCCGGGCACGCGCGCAGGGCATGGTCGCCGAAGGCGAGACGTCGATCGTCGTCCACGGCTTGGGCGGCTAGCCCCGATTCTCGGAGCAGCCGGTGGTTAGCGCCGGTTCCTACATCCTCAGCGTCGTCCTGCTGGCCGTTCTGGTCCTCTCGCTGGGATTCTCCGCGGTGCGCCTGCGCCGGTGGCTCATGCCGGACTGGGAGGGGGCTCCGGCGCACCTGGTCGAGGCGATCGTCGGGGTTGCGCTGTTGATCTGGCTGTCCGAGCTTCTTGGCGTCGTCAATTTGCTCTATGCCGGGACGCTCGTGGGTGCCGCCCTACTCCTTGCGGCAGCTATTGCCTTCTGGCCGCGGGTCCTGTCACGGGGGGAGGGGGGGTTAGCGGACTCACCCGTCCGAACCCCCCCTCCCCCCGTGCCACCCGCGGGAGGGGCGATGACGGTTGTGGCCGTCGCAGTGGTGGCCCTCGTGTTCGCCCATTGGGGGCTGACGGCGAAGGATGCGCTGGGACGGGGGGTCTTCAACTTCGACTCGCTCTGGTACCACCTTCCGTTTGCGGTGGACATGGCCCAGAGTCACTCGGTGACGGGGCTGCACTACACCGAGACCGTCTTTACGAATTGGTTTTACCCGCAGAACTCGGAGCTTCTGCACAGCGTCGGCATCCTGCTCACCGGCCGCGACACGCTCAGCTTGTTCCTCAACTTTGGCTGGCTGGCGATCGCTTTCTTGGCAGCTTGGTGTATCGGCAGACCGTACGGGCGCGGGCCGCTGACGGTGGTCGCCGCCGGGGTGCTCTTGGAGTGCCACACGCTTGTCGTGCGTGAGCCGGGGGCTGGGAAGAACGACCTGATGGCGGCTGCGCTCCTGCTCGGCGCAATCGCGATCCTGGTCAACACCGGGGCCGCGAGAAACGAGCGCTCGCTATCGCCTGGCTGGTCTCTTGCCGCTGCCGGGCTCGCTGTCGGCATGGCGGTGGGCACCAAGTCGACCGCGCTGGCAATGGCCGCGGCACTCACCGTTGCCGTGATCGTGCTGGCGCCCACTGGCCGCCGCTGGGCTGCCGCCGGGTGGTGGTTTGCCGCTGCGGTGGCGGGCGGTGGCTACTGGTACCTGCGCAACCTGATCGTCTCCGGCAACCCGCTTCCCCAGCTGGAGCATCTGGGCCCGATCACGCTGCCGCATCCCGAGCGGCTGCAGGAAGGTAGACCGGACTTCTCGATCGTCCACTACGCCACCGACACCGGCGTCTGGAGCAAGTACTTCGAGCCCGGCCTCCACCAGGCATTCGGTGCCCTCTGGCCGCCGGTCATCGCCGCCGCCATAGCCGGCGGCCTTGTCGCTCTTCTCTGGGGTCGCACGCGCGTCCTGCGCTGGATGGGCGCCGTAGCCCTGTTCGGCATTCTCGCCTATATCTTCACCCCCCTAAGCGCCGCAGGAGCCGAGGGCGCCCCCGTCGGCTTTGCCATAAACATCCGCTACGCAATCCCAGCTCTTCTGGCGGGCCTGACCTTGCTGCCTCTGGCGTTGCGGCGAGAGCGGGGTCAGTGGGTGCTGCTCGGGGCGCTTCTGCTGGTCCTGCTCATGACCGACCGCTCCGACGCCGCGCTGCGCGATCCCGATCGCCTCTTCGCCTGGCTCGTCGCCGCCCTGGTGGTGCTGATTCCGGCGGGGCTGCTGTTTGCCCGCCACCGCGGAGCGCCACGGAGCGCGGTCGCTGCCGGCTTCGCGATCCTCACCCTGGCGATCGTCGCGATCGGCTACTCGGTGCAGCGCGACTACCTGCGCGACCGCTTCCTCAACGCGGAGGCCGAAACGAGCATCCCAGGCATGCATCTCGACTCCGCCTATCGCTGGGCGCGAAATGTCCATGATGCCCGTATCGGCCTCGCCGGCACCACCGCCGGCTTCCTCGAGTACGGCTTCTACGGCACCGACCTCTCCAACCGTGTGCGCTACCTCGGGGTCGAGGGACCCCACGGCGCCTTCAACGCGATCCCGACCTGTGCCCGGTTTCGCACCGCCGTCAACGCCGTCGACCTCGACTATCTGGTCACCTCACCGTTGCTCAACTTCATCGAGCCTGGCAAGCCGGTCACCTCGCCCGAGGCACGCTGGTTGCGCGGCGACCCCGCTGCGGTCCCGATCGAACACAGCGGTCCGGTAGCCGTCTGGCGCGTTCGCGGCCGCCTCGACCCCAACGCCTGCGGCCCGGTGAACGCTCCGCTCCGCAGGATTCCGCAGCAGCCGTCTGGGTAGTCTCGTGTCGTGAGCTATTCGCTCGAGAACGCGCTCTTCCAGTGGGAGGAGGGTCTGCGGGCCTTGCGGGCGATCGATGACTCGCGTGAGCGGCGCCAGGCGGATCGTGTCGTCGCCGCGGTTCAGGACGAGCTACGACGCCGGATCGGTCCGACCTTCTCGGCCGCGGAACTCGCGGATCTCTACGGGCGCGGAACCGAATGGTGCCTGCAGGTGGCGACAGACACGGTCCCCGGCCTCGAGGCCGACTCGCGCTCGCTGGCCGATGCCGCCTTCTGGCTCTACCTGCGCGGGGCCACCGACTTCGCCGGCGGTCGCCAGCTGATCAGCTAGTCGTCTGAGTCGTCTTCGGCCGGGGAGCTCTCGCCCGCTCGGCGGATGACGATCTGGTCCGCGTCGATGCGGACCGTGACCTCGCGCTTGCCGGCCCAGTGCTCGGCGTAGACAGGGTTGTCCTTGACCGCGGCGTCGAGCCAGAGGCCGTAGCCGTCCCGCTCGCCATGATCGAAAGTCGCCTCGAGCTCTTTGCGCCGACCGCGACCGCCGCGCCTGCCCCGGCGCCGCCTGCGTTTGGGACGCGCTCCGCCGGTTTCATCGCCGTCGTCCTCTTCGGATTTGGACGACTTGCGAGCGGGCTTCTCCTCATCACCCTCGTCCTCTTCGTCCTCGTCCTCGTCCTCGACCTCTTCCTCGGCTGCCTCTTCGACCGTCGCTGCCTCGACCTCGGCCTCGATCTCGTCGCGAAGGTCGACTTCGCTGCTGCCGGTGTCCTCGCCGCTGGGGTTGAGGTCGTGCTGCTTGCGGAACTCGCGCAACTCCGAGGCGGAGATTTCGAGCTGGTGGGCGATCCAGGCGTCGGTGCGGCCCTGCTGCACCCAGGCGCGGATCTGGTTGAGCTGCGGCTTCAGTGAGCGTCTTGCCATCGGCGCGCGAGTCTATTCAACCTGGACGGTGGTCGGCGGAGTCACGGGACGAGTGGCTCTTAGGCCATCAGGAACGAGAGGGCCTCGAACATCGCGATAACCACGACGGCCACCGTCGCGGTCAGGCAGACGGCCAGCACGCTGAAGCGCACTTTGCCGTGCTGCTCGTTGCGAGTGATGCGGCGCTCCCGCGACCGGTTGGCGGCGCGGCGGCGCAGCTGCTCGCGACGGCGGCGCTCCAAGGTCGTCTCCTGCTCGAAGGCGACCTCGAACTGGTTGATGCTTTGACGCATTCTCATAGAGGGCGGCCCGAGGACCGCGCGGCGGACCGTAGCAAAGGCGCACGAGCGCTTGCAGGTCTCAAATTGTGACGTTGGTCACGATCAGCAGGCGCCCCAGAGCCCGCGCCCAGCGCGTGCCGCGGCCAGCTCGAGGCGCAGAAAGCGTGGTGCGAAGCGATCGTTCGGCGGGATCGTCAGCGACCGGGCAAGGCCGCGGCGGACCAGAATCGGGTTGAAGAAGCGGTAGCGCGGGCGACTTTTTCGGGCCTTGGACACGGACAAAGTCCGCTGCGGGACATAGACGTAGGCCAGCAGGCGGCCGTAGACATCCCGTCGCTCTACCCCGAAGACCAACCGCACCCGCCGACCGGTCAGCCTCCGCTCGGTGAAGTGCGACGCCCGCTCGCCAAAGCACTGCACCGGCGTATCCGGCTTGACCGTCTCGGGCGTATCGACCCCGATCAACCGCACGTCCTCGCTCCGCCCCCCAACCCGCACCTCGATCGTGTCCCCGTCGACCACCCGCGTCACCCGAGCCACAACAGACCCCGGTCCCTCCTCAAGCTTTCCCTCCCAAGGGCGCAGCACGACCGCCGCTACAGCCAAGAAGAGAACGAGGCTTCCGAGCCAATGCCGATACACGTCATACAAAGGCCGTGGGGACGAATTCTCGCCCCCACAAAGAGCCCGCCCGGTAGGGCTGAAACGTCTTGTACTTTTTCGTCGACTGGCCCCGGGCGTCAGCCCTACGGCGATCCACCGAAAAAGTTAAGTGAAAGCCCTGCCGGGCGGGCTCTTACGGAATGCGCTTCACGTTCGACAGCAACGTCTCTTTGATCTGCGCAATGATCTCCAGCGCCTCGTTCCACTCCCGCTGCCAGACGTTGCGACCGAAGATCACACCGCTGCCCCCCGCCTGCATGATCTCGCGGCAGTGGCCCAGGACGGTCTCGTCATCGACCCTGGAGCCGCCCGAGAGGACGACGAGGGCACGCCCGGCGGACTCCACGCAGTGCTGGATCGCCCCCGCCTGGTCGATTTCCATCTCGTTGTAAGGAGCCGGGGCGTCCTTGTCCTTCGCCGGGTCGATCTTCGGCATGTTGAGCTTGACCACGTCGGCGCCCATCTCCATCGCTAGCCGCGCCGCGTAGTCGATCGCGTAGAAGGAGTTGGGGCCACCCTTGCCTTCGACCGCTTCGCCGCGTGGGTAGGACCAGACGATCAGCGGCATGCCGTAGCGGTCGCAGTCTTCGCGCACCTGGCGCATCTGGGCCAGGTCCTGGTCCTGGCGCGGTGAGCCGACGTAGAGCGTGTAGCCGACCGCGTCGGCGCCGAGCCGCACCGCGTCCTCGACGCTGGCGTTGCAGGTCGAGAACGCCTGCGAGGAGGAGGGGATGTCGGTCTTGCCGTTGACCTTGAGGATCAGCGGCACCTGGCCGGCGTAGTCGGGGTAGTACTTGCTCGCCATCCCGATCTGGCAGGCGAGGGCCGAGTAGCCGGCCTCGGCGGCAAGCCGGAACTGGTAGTCGGGATCCTTGGAGGCGGGGTTGGGGAAGAAGTCGCGCGGGCCGTGCTCGATCCCCTGGTCGATCGGCAGCAGCATCAGGGTGCCGTTGCCCGGTCCGAACTCGAAAAGCAGGCGGCGCAGGCGGGTCCGTTTGCCCGGCGCCAGCTCGGCCAGAAGCGATTTCTGCTCGGTCAGACTCTTCAACTCCACGCTGTATTCCTCCTCGAAGACGGGTTCTTCCGCAGTATGTCACCGGCGGCACGTGGCAAGCGGCCGTGACAGGGCAGTTATCCTCGATTGACCATGAGCGAGACTGAGCTCAGCGTCATTTGCAAAAACTGTGGCTCCGAGGTCAGTCCCTACGTCACCGAGTGCCCCTATTGCGGAGCGCGGTTACGCAAGCGGGCGCCGAAGTTGGAGCGGCGCGGCGACGGGCTCGAGGCAAAGCCACGGCGCGGCCCCGCCAGCCGTCTCTTTCGGATCAAGCTGCGACCCCGTGGGGCGGCGGCCGGAGCACACCGCCCTTACGCGACGCTGGCGGCGGTCCTCGGCTCCGCCATCCTGCTCTTGGTCGAGCAGGCGACCGGTGCCTCGCTGGTCACCCTCGGTGGCCTCACCGTGCCGCTTCACGGCGAGTGGTGGCGCTTCTTCACGGCCCCCTTCGCCTACGTCGACGTCGGCTACCTCTTCGTCGTCGCGGTCGGGCTGGCGATCTTCGGGGTGGGGGTCGAGCGCCGGCTCGGCTCCGGGCCGACCGCGGTCCTGCTGCTTGCCTGCGGTTCGTTGGGGATGCTGGCGGCCAGTGGCATCGCCAGCGCCCAGGGCGACGTAGTCGTCATCGCCGGCGGCAACGGGATGGCGCTGGGGGCGGTCGCGGCCTGGTTCGCGATCCGCCGCGCCGAGGCGCACCACGCAATCGACCAGGACTACGACCGGATCGGGGTCGCGGTTGCGGCGGCGGTGTTGCTCGCGCTGCCGATCTTCGACTCGACCGCCGACGTCTTCGCCGGCCTGGTCGGTGGCGTCGTCGGTGGCCTCGCCGGCCTCGCCGCCTCTGTCGTGCGCCCGTCCGAATAGGCTCACGGCAATGGCCCCTGAGGACGTCGACGCCGAGCGGCTCGAAGCCGCGATCGAGCGTCTGGCCGATGCCGATCGCTTTGCCGAGGCGGAGACGATCGTCGCCCGGGCGGCGCCGCAGCTGCAGCGGGTGTTGGCGATGGCCCTGGCCGAGGGCGGCTGGTTCGGCGAGTCGCACGAGAGCGAGTCGCTGAAGGCCGCGACCGTCCCCGACCCCGAGGAGCGGATCGCGGCGGTGCGGACGCTGCTGGCCGAGGAGGCCAGGATGGCGATGATGGTTGGAGTTGCCGTTGGTTGGGCACTGAAAGAAGAGATGAGCGAGAGCGAAGCCCCGAATCCCGAAGGAGAGAGCTGAAGATGGAGATCAAGTTCCACGGCCACTCGTGTTTCGAGTTGAGCGAGGGGGAGGCGACCGTGCTGGTCGACCCGTTCCTGAAGCCGAACAACCCCGCCGCGGTGGCGACCGCGGAGGAGGTCGAGCCGACCCAGGTGGTCATCTCCCACGGCCATGTCGACCACATGGCCGATGCGGTCGGCGTCGCCACTCGCACGGGCGCCGAGTGCGTGGCGATCGTCGAGATCGCCAACTGGCTTGAAGAGCAGGGGGTCGAGAACGTCTACGACCCCAACCTGGGCGGCACGGTCAAGTTCGATTGGGGCTGGGTCAAGCTGGTCCCTGCCTGGCATACCAGCACGATCGCGGGCTCGGGTGAGGCTCCTTTCAGCCCGACGCCGGGGACGGTCACCGGGACGCCCGCCGGCCTGCTCATCTCGATCGGGGGCGTGACCGTCTACCACGCCGGCGACACCTGCCTGTTCGGCGACATGAAGCTGATCGCCGAGCGCAACCCGGTCGACGTCGCGCTGCTGCCGATCGGCGGCCACTACACGATGGACCGCCACGACGGGGTCGTCGCAGCGGAATTCATCGGCGCGGGAACCGTGATCCCGATGCACTACGACACCTTTCCGCCGATCGAGACCGACAGCGCCGCCTTCAAATCCGACGTCGAATCGAAGACCTCTTCCCAGGTCGTTCTGCTGAAACCGGGGGAGGCGCACACGGTCTGAGCCTCCCTTTGTTGGCGCGGTCGAGGTTTGGGTCGCATAGCGCCACAAACCTCGACCGCGGACATTGGCTGGCTGGCCAGTTCTACGCTAGTCTCGATTCGACCGCCGCACTCGAGCGAGGAGAGACGATGGAGGCCAAAGAGGCAACCGGAACCCAGTCGCGGACCGAGCGGGCCGATTTCCAGGAGACCGCCGATCCGGCGCTCAACGAGGCAGCCGACCGCACGGCTGACATCAAGCTGCTCAACTACGAGGAGCTGTACGGGCTCTGGGAGCGCCAGCAATGGCAGACCCAGGAGCTCGACTTCACTCAGGATCGCGAAGACTGGGCCGGTTTCCCCGAGGAAGAGCGCTTCCAGCGGATGTACGGGCTCTCCTCGTTCTTCATCGGCGAGCAAAAGGTCGCCGAGGAGCTGGGCCCGATCATGCGAGCCGCCCCGACCGAGGACCAGAAAGTCTTCCTCTGCACGCAGATCGCCGACGAGGCCCGCCACGTGCGTTTCTTCGAGCGCTTCTACCGCGAGGTCGGCGTGCTCCAGGCCGACGGCCTTTCGGAGATGCTGACGGAGACCGCCGAGCACCTCAACGACAACTTCGGCCTCCTCTTCGACGAGATGCTGAAGCAGCGCACCGACCGCCTCTCCGCGGAGCCCGAGGACACCGAGGCCCTGGTCGAGGCCGTGACCCTCTACCACATGGTGATCGAGGGGATGCTGGCACTCACCGGCCAGCACTTCATCATGGATTTCAACGAACGCGAAGGGACGCTGCCGGGCTTCGTCGAAGGCTTCCAGAACGTGGCCCGCGATGAGCACCGCCACGTTGCCTTCGGCTCGGTGTTCCTGCGCGAGAAGGCGCGGGAGGACGATCGCTACAAGCAAGCGATCCAGCGCACGCTGGAGGAATCATTGCCTGCCGCCGAGGGCGTTCTCTCTCCGCCCTGGGCGCCGGACGACGAGGACTACGAGCTGTTCGGCTTCTCGATCGCCGACACCCGCGCCTTCGCTGCCAAATGCCTGATGCGCAGGCTGAAAGTGATCGGCTTGGGCTAAGGCGTTAGCCGGCTTCGCCGCCGCTCGCCGGCGGAGGAGATTCTTCGGCCGGCGGTTCGCTCGGAGGTGGTTCGCTGGGCGGAGCCGATTCAGCCGGCGGAGTTTCCGCGGCCGGTGGGCTTTCCACCGGCGGAGCGGGCGGAGCGGTTGAGCCACCCACGGTGACGACGACGGTTTCCCCGCCGCTGGGGGCGCCGGCGGTGGTGGTCGGAGATTTCGCTCCGGTCACGTTAGGCGCCGCGACTTTCGCCGGGACGATCGTTTCGTCGGCGGCTTCGACCGTGGCCGACTGATCGGCGGCGGTACCTCCCGCAGTTTCGGCTGCGGTCGGAGGCGCGGGGTCGGCAGGAACTGCCGGGGGCTGGGGCGCCGGCGCCACGGTCTGCTCGACCGGCTCTGGTTTCGGCTGCGGCAATACGACCTGGTGCTGGGCGACCGAGAGCGGGGCCCGGTGGGCTGAGGAGATCTTGGCCGGAGCACTGCTTCTCGGGGCCGGAGTCGTGCCGACGTTCTGGTTGACCTCGACGGCACCGGCGGTGATGACCGCGGCCGTGACGACTCCGACGGCTGCCTTGGCGCCGATCGCGCCGCCAACCGCTCCGATTCCCCCGGCCGCGCCACCACTGCTGAGCGCGGCGCCGACACTGCTGACGGCTCCAGCCCCGGTGGCTGCTGCGCCGGCGCCCGCCCCGGCCGCACCGGCACCTCCGGTTGCGCCCGCGGAGGCGCTGCCGGAGGCTCCGCCGAGGCCGAGCTTGGAGAGGATGAATCCCTTGAGCGCGAACAGCGCGCCCGCCGGGAACAGCGCCGCCATCACCTTGTCGTTGGAGCGGACCTGCGAGCGGAAGTCGGCGCATTCCTCGCAATCGCGCACGTGGCGCCGCACCGGGCCCGAGACCTTGCGCAGACCCTCCGAAGCCTCGGCCAGCTCAAGCCGTACCTCACCGCAGGTCAGCTGGCGAGCTTGGCTTGCCTCGGCGAGGGAGATCCGTGCCCGCACGAGGAGCGACTTGACCGAGGGCACGCTGGTCTCCATCGCGGCGGCGATTTCCTCGTAGGACATCGCATCCATCTCGCGCAGCAGCAGCGCCGAGCGCTGCGTCTCGGGAAGCTTGCTGACGTCGGTGAGGAGCTGGCGGAACTCCTCGCGGTTGCTGACCTTCTCGGCGGTCGTGGCCGCGTCGACGACGGGAACCATGTCCATCGATTCCTGTGCGTCGGCGGTCGGCTTACGCAGGTGGTTGAGGCAGCGGTTGCGGGCGATCCGGTACAGCCAGGGGCGCAGGTTGATCTCGCGCTCGTCGGCGAGCATCGCCCGGTAAGCGTTGACGAAGACCTCCTGGAGCACGTCCTCGGCGTCCTCGGTGGAGCGCAGCATCTGGCGGCAGAAGCCCAGCAGGCGAGCCTGGTAACGGTCGACGATGGTCTCGAAGGCGCCGGCGTTGCCGCTACGGGCCATCGCGATCAGCTTCTCATCCCCCTGCAGCTTGAGAAGTGGGGAACGGCGGGCCAGGAGCCCGCGTTGACTGGCGTGGGTTAGAGCCGATGCCTCCAAGCTTCACTCTCCAGGGAAGGCGTTGTGAATAGCACTGTCTTCGTCAATAGGGACACCGTAGCAGCGAGATAGTTGCGGTCCGTACAAATCTTTACCCCGGATTTAGACGCTCGGAAACCGGCGGATACCATCGAGCTTGCCCGGGTGGCGAAACTGGCAAAAGCGGCGCACTTAAAATGCGCTGCCCCTTTGGGGGCTTGCGGGTTCGAGTCCCGCCCCGGGCATTCCTGGCGCGCGGGTCCTGTCACGGCGGCCCTCCCCCATGTGCTCGGACGCGCTTCGCGCGCCCTCCGCTATGGGGGACCCCGCCGCCGTGCCACCCGCGCGAGGAAGGTCCCATAGGCTCCAGCTTCTATGGAGCACGGGGGGCGGTTAGTCGCAAGGGCATTGAAGTCGAGAGGTGTTACGCATCTCTTCACGCTCTCCGGCGGGCACCTGTTCTCCATATACGACGGTTGCA
The DNA here is from genome assembly GCA_963716735.1 of uncultured Solirubrobacterales bacterium. Classification (GTDB taxonomy): domain Bacteria; phylum Actinomycetota; class Thermoleophilia; order Solirubrobacterales; family 70-9; genus VRUE01. The sequence continues at coordinate 1,393,920 of OY970321.1, read as the reverse complement.
AAGCGGAGGGCATCGAGATCGTCGACGTTCGACACGAGCAGTCGGCGGCGTTCGCGGCCGAGGGCTTCGCCAAGGCGACGCGACGGGTCGGGGTGGCGGCGCTGACCGCCGGACCGGGAGTGACCAACGGCATGAGCGCGATCGCCGGCGCTCAGGCCAACTGCTCGCCGGTCTGCGTCCTCGGGGGGCGGGCGCCGGAGATGCGCTGGGGCTCGGGCTCGTTGCAGGAGATCGACCACCTGCCCTTCGTCACGCCGCTGGTCAAGTCCGCCGAGACGGTGAAGGAGACGGGGGCGATCGGAGCGCGAACCGCCGCGGCTCTCGACCTGGCGCTCAGCCCCCCCTTCGGCCCGACCTTCGTCGACTACCCGCTCGACGTCGTCTTCAGCGAGGCGGAGGAGGAGATTCCGGCCGCCGCCAGGACGGCGCCACAGCCGGCGCCTGGAGTTGAGGAGGCGGCAGCGCTGCTGGCCGCCGCCGAGCGGCCGGCGATCATGGCCGGCAGTGGCCTCTACTGGGGTCATGGCGAGGAGCAGTTGCGGGCCCTGGCCGAGGCGCTGGGGGTCCCCGTATTCCTCAACGGGTTGGGGCGCGGCTGCCTTGCCGCCGATCATGAGCTGGCCTTCAGCCGGGCGCGCGGAGCCGGGTTGAAGGGAGCCGACGTCGCGCTGGTCGTCGGCGTGCCGATCGATTTCAGGCTTGGCTTCGGCGGCAGCTTCGGCGAGGAGACGAAGTTGATCCGGCTCGACGCCGCCCCCAACGCGCTCACCGCCAACCGTGTGCCCGAGGTCGACCTGGTCGGCGACGTCGCCGCGACCCTGGCGGCGATCGGCGAGTTGGTCTCGGCTGGACGCGGTCGCTCCGATGCCTGGCTCGAGCAGCTGCGCGCGGTGGAGGCCGAGAAGCGGTCCGCCGAGCAGGAGGAGTTGAACGACGGCCGCTCGCCCCTGCACCCGGTTCGTGTCTATAAGGAGCTGGGGGAGGTGTTGGACCGCGATGCGATCGTGATCGGCGACGGCGGTGACTTCGTCTCCTACGCTGGCCGCTTCATCGAGACCTTCGAGCCGGGTTGCTGGATGGACCCGGGCCCGTTCGGTTGCCTCGGCGCCGGCCCGGGCCAGGCGATCGGCGCCAAGCTCGCCCATCCCGAGCGACAGGTCTGCTTGTTGCTCGGCGACGGGGCTTTCGGCTTCGCGGGTATGGAGTTCGACACTTTGGCGCGTCACGGTCTGCCTGTGGTCGGCGTGATGGGCAACAACGGTATCTGGGCGCTCGAGCATCACCCGATGAAATTCCTCTACGGCTACTCGGTCGCGGCCGAGCTGCGGCCGGAAACTCCCTACGAGAAAGTGGTCGAGGCGCTGGGTTGCGACGGAGTCGTCGTCAGCGAGCCGGCGCAGTTGCGACCGGCTCTGGAGCGTGCCTTTGAGTCAGGGCGGCCGACCCTGGTCAACGTGCTCACCGACCCCGAGGTCGTCTACCCACGCAAGTCGAATTTGGCTTGAGAAAGCCAAAAACTGGCTAGCTGGCCAGATCGGCCTAAGAGTCCCCAAACAAGAATCGACCGCCATCGCTGGCGGTCGATTCAAGTTGGTCCCTCAGGACGGGCAGGGGTACGTCTTCAGGGACCAGTTCTTATTCGATGGGCCCAGACGGCGGGAGGCGCCATGATGCGGCAATCGCCTGAACCCTATGACCGGATCAGCTGTGGAGACTCTCGTCCTCACCTCTTCCCCGATGTGACGAGTATGCGCTCGCCTATCCGAAATGTCTAGGTGCTGCGTTTGCCCCTACTGACAACTCGGTAGTCGAACTCTACCAAGTTTTGGGGGTTAGGCCGCTACGTTTACCCAACTGGACGGGTGCCGAAAACTCGTCTGTACACCGGGTCCCACGGGATAGGGCGGGGGGGCGTTCATGGGTTATTTGGGCTGGGATGCGGTCTCGAGCGCCATCCCGTAGAGGATGTCGTGCTCGGAGACCTGGATTCGGGTGAGGTCGAAGGCGCGCATTGCCTCGACCAGGATCACGCAGCCGGCGATGATCGTGGGGGCCCGATCGGCGTGCAGGCCGGCGATTGCCGCACGCTCGGTCAGGGGTGCTGAGGCGAATTGCGAGAGCAGGCGCTGGATCGTTTCGAGCGATAGGACGTGGCCATGGACGCGGGTCGGGTCGTAGGGCTCGAGCTCGAGCTCGACGGCGGCGAGTGAAGTCGGGGTGCCGGCGACGGCGATACCGGTCGAGGCGTGGGCACCTCCCGCGTCGGCGAGGGCGTCGGCGATCAGCGTCCGGACATCGCCGGCGAGCGCCTCGAGCTCGACCGCGGTGGGCGGGTCGCCGGAGATGTGCCGCTCGGTGTGGCGGACGACGCCGGCCTGCAGCGAGGCGTGGAAGGCGATCTCGTCGCGGGTGCCGACGATCATCTCGGTCGAGCCGCCGCCGATGTCGATCACCAGCGTCGGAACCGACGGTGGCTGGTGATCCGTGGCGCCGCGGTAGGTGAGGCGCGCCTCCTCCTCGCCGTCGAGAACGCGGGCTGAGAGGGCGAAGCGCTCGCGCAGCTCGGCGACGAAGGCCTCGCCGTTGGAGGCGTCGCGCACGGCGCTGGTCGCGATCGAGGCGATCCGCTCGGCACCCGACTCGCGGCAGATCTCGACGTAGTCGGCGATCGCTTCGCAGGCAGCCTCGATTGCCTCGTCGGACAGCTGTCTGGAGAGGTCGACGCCCCGCCCAAGTCGGGTCACGCGGCTCTGCCGCTCAATCACCGAGACGTCACCGTCGACGTCAGCGATCAGCAGCCGCGTCGAGTTGCTGCCGACGTCGATCACCGCGACCCGTTGAGAATTCTCAGCCATGTGGGCCGGGCACTCTAAAGAGCCCCACGCCCGGCGTCCGCCCGCCATCGCCGCCACGCAAGCCCCCGTGCGATCCCCATCCGCGACCCTAGGCCGACCGACGCACCATTGCTAGCATGGACAAACCGCCGCGGGGTGGAGCAGCCAGGTAGCTCGTCGGGCTCATAACCCGAAGGTCGCGGGTTCGAATCCCGCCCCCGCTATAGGAGAAGGCCCCGGAAATGGGGCCTTTTTCGTGTCTAGGCGCTCGTGGCAGATCCCTGGCGGGTACTAAGTGGGCACTAAGCCGGCGCAGAACTGCCCGCTTACGGTCAGCTGCGGCGGGGTCGCCGAGAAGGCCGTCGGCTCGACCCGGTTCACTATGTCCTCATGATCTTCTATTCCATGAGCCTGTCGGCCGACGGCTACGTCGCCGGACCCGACGGAAGCTTCGACTGGGCGGTGCCCAGCCAGGAGCTGCACCGGTTCCACAACGAACGGGTCGCCGCGATCGACGCCCAACTGCTCGGCCGGCGCCTCTACGAGACGATGCTCGTGTGGGACACCGAGGAGTTCTCCGACCCCGCGATGGCGGAGTTCGCCGAGATCTGGCGCCCGCTCGAGAAGATCGTGTTCTCGACCACGCTGACGAGCGTCGAGGGCAGCAACCGCCTGGCCACGGGAACGCTCGAGGAGGAGATCGCCGCGCTCGGGGACCGGAGGATCGGGGTCGGCGGCGCCGGCCTTGCGGCGGAATGCATGCGGCGCGGGCTGATCGACGAGTTCGAGCTGTTCGTCATCCCGATCGCGATCGGTGGCGGCACGCCGTACTTCCCGCCGGACGTGCACATCGACCTCGAGCTGGCCGAGACCCGCACGTTCGGCGAGACCGTGTACTTGCACTATCGCCGGCGCGGCTAGATGTAGTTCCTCACAACGTTGTTCATCCGGGCCTCCTTGAAGGCTGGGGGTGCGAGCCACCCAGATCAAGGAGGACACCGGATGAAGATCCACGCTAACGCTCGAACCTGCCCGAACAGCCGCAGGCTGCTGGTCAAGCGCATCGAAGAGGAGGACTGGTGCCTTCACGGCTTCCGGCCGACCGCCTTCAGGCGGTCGAGGCCCTACGACGTCTGCGGATGACCGCTGCTGAGATCGCCGAGGTCTTGGGCATGGCGCTCTCGACCGTCTCCAGGTGGCTGGCTCGGATCGGGCTAGGCAAGCGCAGTCGCCTGGAGCCATTCGAGCCGCCCAACCGCTATGAGCGCAAGTGCCCTGGGGAGCTGATCCATGTCGACATCAAGAAGCTGGGGAGGATCAGCGCCAAAGGCGCTGGGCACCGAGTCACCGGGAATCGCAAGAGCCAGCAAAAGCGTGGGGGCAACCACGGCAAAGGGGCCACCGGCTGGGAGTTCGTCCACGTCTGCGTCGATGACGCCACCCGCCTTGCCTACGTTGAGGTCTTGGCCGACGAGAAGGGCACCACGGCGGCAGGGTTCCTGCGCCGAGCTGTCAACTGGTTCAAGGGAATGGGAGTTCAGGTCGAGCGGGTGCTCTCAGACAATGGCTCCTGTTATCGCTCCGCCGTGCACGCGCAGGCCTGCGCTGAGCTCGATATGCGCCACATCTTCACCCGCCCCTACCGGCCTCAGACCAACGGCAAGGCCGAGCGCTTCATTCAGACGCTCACCAACCGCTGGGCCTATGGCGCCATCTATGGCTCCTCTGCTGAGCGCACCGCGGCGCTGCCCGGCTGGCTCGATCACTACAACTTCAGGAGACGACACGGCTCCCTTGGCCACAAGGCACCCGCGGCTCGGCTTACCGAGTTGGAACAACGTGCTGAGTAACTACAGCTAGAGGGTCAACTAGCCGCAGCACCCGCCGGCCGGCGTTGGGGATCGAGCGCCGCCGGCTGGGGCAACAAATGGGGCAACATGCCCTCGTCGAGGGCACGGACCGGCACTAGGGCATCGGACTCTCGGCTGGGTTCCCCACCGCTGCCGTTGCCGGCGGCGGGGCGGCAGGCAGATGGCGGATGTCGGGCACGCTGATCAGCGCGAGGGTGAGAAAGATGGCGAGCCCGAAGGCCAGCCACAGCGAGACGCTGACCCCGATGACCGCCGCCACCGGGCCCCAGACTGCGAGTCCCAAGGGATAGAAGGCGAGCGAGCCGAACCAGTCGTAGGAGCTGACCCGGGACAGCGACTCGCCGGGGACGTGGCGCTGGAGCGTCGACTCCCAGATGGAGATCGCGAGCGCCATCCCTGCGCCGGACAGCGCCGCGCCGCAGGCGATCAGCGGCACCGATGTGCCCGCGGCCATGAAGGCCAACGGCAGCGCGAAGAGTCCGTCGGCGAGGGCGGCGAGCAACAGCGGCCTGTGCGGTTTGACGCGCGTCGCGAGCACGCTGCCGGCGAGCGCTCCGACCCCTACCGCCGCGAGAATGGTGCCCCAGGCGGCTGCGCCGCCGAGGTCGCGTTCGGCGACGATCGGCCCGAGCACGCCCCAGGCCCCCCAGAGCATGTTCACGATCGCGAAGTAGACGACGAAGGTCCACACCCACCTGCGTGACCGAAAGGCGACCCAGCCCTCACGCAGGTCGGCGACGAAGGAGCTCCGTTGCGCCGCGACCCGTTTCGGTACCCGCAGCATCGCCAGGCAGGCGGCGCTCACCGCGAACGTCACGGCGTCGATCGCGATCGCCCAGCCTGCTCCGGCAGCGGCGACCAGCACACCGCCCGCAACCGGGCCGAGGATTTCGCCCGTCGAGACGGCGCTCGCGCGCAGGCCGTTCGCCGGCTGCAACTGCTCCGCGAGGACAACCTCGGGCAGCAGACCGGTCGACGCGGGGCTGAAGAAGCCGGTGGCCGCGCCGGTGACGCCGGCCGCCAGCGCGAGCATCCACACCTCCGCCACCCCCACTATGAGCAGAGCTGCCATCGCTCCCTGGCTCGCGACCCGCGCCAGGTCCGCGACCACCATTACGGCGCGGCGTGAGGTCCGGTCGGCGACCACGCCGCCCGCCAGCACGGTCGCCACCAGGGGGAACGCCCCCGCGGCCAGCACGAGCCCGACGTCTGAGGTCGAACCGCCGATCTCCAGCACCGCGAAGGCGAGCGCTACGACGGCCATGCGATCGCCCAGCACGGACACTGCCTGCCCGCTGAACAGCAACCGGAACTCCCGCGTGCGTAGTACGTCGAGGCTTTCGGGCAGGCGCGCCAAGGGACCCTCCTACGGCAGGGCGATCAACTCGAGCTCGGCGTCCACGCTTCGCTGGTCGGTGCAACCGGCGAAGCGAAGCTCTACGGGATTCGTGTTGCGCCCCATCGCGGGCAAGCGTAGCCCGAGCATGGGACCCGCCTTCCGGCGGCTCCACGGCGAAAGCAAAGGACCCGAGGCGCGCGGATGCGCGGCAATCGTAAGTGCCTCACTGAAGCTAGATTGAGCCGACTATGCCTTCCAAGAATCCGCGAAGCGTCGTTTCTCCCGGTGGGCGACGATGAACATTCGGATTGTCTGGCGTGGCCTGCTGGTCCTGCTGCTGGACGCCCTCTCCTTACTGCTGCTCTCCGCGCTCCTCGCCGGTTTCGTCCTCGACGGTGCCCTCGCTGCGCTTGGCGCGGCGGCAGCGATCGGCTTGCTCAACGCGCTGATCTGGCCGGTCCTGGCGCGGATCGCGCTGCCGCTCACGGTCCTCACCCTGGGCGGCGCGGCCCTGCTCCTCAACGGCGTTCTCGTCACCTTCGCCGTCAATCTCCTGCCCGGCGCCCATCTCGACGGGGTGCTCGAGGGGATCGTCGTCACGGTGGCGATGACGGCGCTGACCGCGGGCTTCTATTCGCTGCTGGCGATCGATGAAGACGACGCCTGGTACCGCAATGTTGTCCGCCGCCAGGCGCGGCGGCGGGGACAGCCGGTGGAGAGCGAGGTGCCGGGTGTTCTCTTTCTCGAGATAGACGGCCTCGCCCACGATGTCCTGCACCGAGCGCTGGCCGCCGGCGACGCTCCCAACCTCGCTGCTTGGCTTCGCCGCGGCTCCCACCGGCTCAGCAGGTGGGAGACCGACTGGTCCTCGCAGACCGGCGCCTGCCAGGCGGGCCTGCTCCACGGCTCCAACGAGGACATGCCGGCCTTCCGCTGGTGGGAGAAGGACCGGGGCGCGGCGATCGTCACCAACCACCCGCGCGACGCCGAAGAGCTGGAGCGGCGGCACTCGGACGGGCGCGGGCTGTTGCACGCCGGCGGCGCGAGCCGCGCCAACATCCTCTCCGGCGACGCGCCCCACTCGATGCTGACGATGAGCACGGTGCTGCACCGCAGGCGGCCGATCGGGGTCGACTATGCCGCCTACTTCGCCCGGCCCTACGCGGTCGCCCGCACGCTGGTGCTGGCGATCGCGGACATCCTCCGTGAGCGCCGGGCGGCGCGCCGGCAGGTCCGCGACGATGTCCGCCCGCGGATCGCCCGCTCACGTTCCTACGCCACCGTCCGCGCCTGGGCGACCGTGGTCCAGCGCGACCTGCAGGTCGCCAGCGTGGTCGGCGATGCCCTCGCCGGCCGCCCGCTCGTCTACACGACCTTCCTCGCCTACGACGAGGTCGCCCACCACTCCGGGATCGAACGCGACGACGCCCTCGCCGTGCTCCGCGACCTCGACCGCCAGATCGCCAGGATCGCCCTCGCCTGTGAGGACGCCCCGCGCCCCTACCGACTGGTCGTGCTCTCCGACCACGGCCAGTCGCAGGGGGGGACCTTCCGCGACCGCTACGGGGAGACCCTCGAGGATCTGGTGCGGTCGGCTTGCGACCCCGAGAGCACGATCGCGGTCGAGGAGGGCGAGGACGATGCGCTCGCCTACCTGAGCGCCGGCCTAACCGAGGTCGCCCGCGACGACACGATCGCGGCGCGCACGGTTCGCACGGCGACCCGCGGCCGGCGCGAGGACGGCGTCGTGACGCTGGACGCCGACGCCCGCGAGGAGATCGACCAAGCGCACGGGGGAGAGGTGCCCGAGCTCTCAGTTATGGCCTCGGGTTGCCTCGGCCTGATCAGCTTCCCGCGCGAGCCCGGCCGGGTGTCTCTGGAGCGGCTCGAGGCGCTCTATCCGCTGTTGATCCCGGCGCTCCGCGATCATCCTGGGATCGGCTTCCTCCTGGTCCGCTCGGAGCGCTTCGGTGCGATCGCGATCGGGGAGGGCGGGACTCACTTCCTTGACCAGGATCGCGTCGAGGGCGAGGACCCGCTCGAGGCGTTTGGCCCGTACGCCGCCGACCACCTGCGGCGTACCGACGGCTTCCCTCACTGCGCCGACCTGATGGTGAACAGCACCTACTGGCCGGAGTTCGGCGAGGTCGCCGCCTTCGAGGAGCTGGTCGGCTCGCACGGCGGCATGGGCGGGCCGCAGGCGCACCCCTTCGTGCTACACCCGGCCGAGCTCGCCTGGCCGGAGGAGGACGTGATCGGTGCCGAGCGGGTTCACCGGGTGTTCCGAGAGTGGCTCGCCGGGCTCGGGCACGATGGTTACGCCAGCAAGGTCGCTTCCCCGGGAGCCAGCACCCGCAGCTCCGACTGAGGCGCGAGGTCGCGCATCCAGGCGGCGAACTCGCGCGGGGGCAAGTACAGGGGTTTGGGGCGCAGCCGCGCCAGGCCGAGCGGGTAGAGCGTTCCCCAGTGGATCGGGACCACCGTCCGCGGCGAGAGCAGTGCCGCCGCCCGCGCCGCCCGCTCAGGGTCGAGGTGCCCGGCGCCGATGCTCGTGCCCCAGCCCCAGATCGGTAGCAGGGCGAGGTCGAGACCACCACCGATCTCCTCCATGCCGTCGAAGAGGTCGGTGTCGCCCGCAAAGTAGATGCGACGCCGCCCGGTCAGCTCGAAGCCGACCGCCCGCGAGCTTCGCTCGAAGCGCCGCCCGCCGGCCGGGTGGTTCGCTTCGGTGGCGGCGACGCGGACGCCGCCGACGCCGGCAGAGTCGCCGGGGGCGAGCTCGCGGACGTCGCCAAAGCCGAGCCGCTCGAGGAAGTCCCCCGCCCCGGGCGCGGCGAGTACCGGCACCGCCCTGCTCAGCCGCTGTAGCGAGGGCACATCGGCATGGTCGTGGTGGAGGTGGGAGATCAGCACCGCGTCAACGCCCTCCGCCAGTCCCGGGTCGGGAGGGGTCCCGTGGCGGCGCAGCGGGCCGACCCGGCGCCGCAGCACCGGATCGGTGAGCAGGCGGACGCCGTCCATCTCGACCAGGACGGTCGCGTGGCCGACGTAGGTGACCCGCGCCGCCGCGGTCACCGCGCGCCTCGCCCGAGGCCGTGTCGGGAGCGCCGCGTATCGTCCGCCGTGCCGATGACTCCGAGGCGCGTGATCCGAGGGCGGCTTTGGCGGCCCGGCCGCGAGAGCGCGCCCCCCGAAGAAGAAATCATCGAGATCGATCCCGCCGAGTTGAGTGGAATGTTCTCCGCTCCGGCCTGGCTGCGGGACCTCGGCTTCACCGCCTGGCTGCTGGTCGGGGTGGGCGCCGCGCTGGTCGGAGCGATCTTCCTGCTGGCGCAGACGCAGACGATCGTGATGCCGGTGGTCACGGCGGCGATCGTCGCCTCGGTCACCGTGCCCCTGGTCGACTGGTTGAAGCGGCGCGGGGTGCCGAGGGGAGCCGGTGCGGTGCTCGTCTTCCTCGGGATCGTCCTGATCGGCGTCGGCGTCGGCGTCATCGTCATGAGCGGCATTGCCAGCCAGGCTGACAGCCTCAGCGAGAGACTCCACGCCGGGGCGGACGAGATCGAGTCGTGGGTCCGGGACCTGGGCGTGGCTTCGTCCACGGCCGCGGACGCGAACCAGCACGCGAGCGCTTCGATCAGCGCCGGCTTCAAGGCTCTGACCGACGGCCTCCTCGGCAGTGTCGACAAGCTGGCCTCGCTGGCCGTTTTCCTCTCCTTTGCCGCCCTCAGTCTCTTCTTCATGCTCAAGGACGCGCCGACGATCGGCGGGTTCGTGGAGCGCCACCTCGGCATGCCGGTGCCGCTCGCCCACAGCGTGCTGGCGCAGGTGTCCCGCTCCCTGCGCGGCTACTTCGTCGGGGTCACTATCGTCGCCGCCTGGAGCGCGCTGCTGGTCGGCGTCGGGGCGCTGCTGCTCGGGGTGCCGCTGTCGGGGACGATCGCCGCCGTCACCTTCCTCGGTGGCTACGTCCCCTACCTTGGCGCCTGGGCGGCGGGGGTGTTCGCGGTTCTGATCGCGCTGGGTGGGCAGGGCCCCGACGCGGCACTGGCGATCGCCGTCATCGTCCTCCTCGCCAACGGCGTGCTCCAGCAGCTGGTGCAGCCGATCGCCTACGGCGCTGCCCTCGGCCTCCACCCCCTGGCGGTTCTGATCGTCACCATCGCCGGTGGCTGCCTCTTCGGCACCATCGGCCTCATCCTCGCCGCTCCCCTCGTCTCCGCAGCGGTAAGGATCTCTGCCGAGCTCACCGCCTCCCGCTCGTCGGCAGAGCAAGCCGAGCTTGGGCCCACCGGCGCTGCCGCCGCTGGAACAGCGGCGGAGTGACCTGAGTGCCTGTGACTCCAGAGTCAGCTCCCGCCAGTTCGGAGGGAATAGGCAGCACGCGGTTGGCGCTCGTTCTCGCGATGGCGATGTTCGTGCTCGTCGTCGACACCTCGTTGATGAACGTCTCGATCTCCGCTGTGGTCGGGGATCTCGATACGACCGTCAGCGGTGTCCAGTCGGCGATCGCGCTGGAGGCTCTGGTCTCTGCGGCGTTCATCTTGATCAGCAGCAAGGTAGGCGACCTGATCGGGCGAAAGCGCGCATTTGTGCTGGGCCTGCTGGGTTATGCGGCCGGCGCCCTGGCGATGACGCTGGCTCAAGGCCTCGGCGTGATCGTCGTCTTCTGGGCGATCGTCGGCGGTCTGGGCGCTTCCTTGCTGCTGCCCGCAATGCAGTCACTGATTCGCGGGAATTTCGAGGGCCGGGCACAGAAGAAGGCGTATGCCTTGGTTGGTGCGTCGGCCGCCGTCGCGGCGGCGGTTGGACCGCTTCTCGGCGGCTTCGTGACGACCTTCCTCTCATGGCGGGTCGGCTTCCTCCTCGAGCTGGTCGTGATCGTGCTCGTCCTGCTCAACATCAAGCTTGTCCGCGACGTGCCCTACACCGGCCCCCGCCAAATCGACGGAACGGGGGCCGTCCTCTCGGTTATCGGCATGGGCGGCGTGGTCCTGGGGATTCTGATCTGGCAGGAGGGGGGCGAGTTCGTCGGGCTGACCATCGCGATCGGCGCGCTCGCGCTCTGGGCGTTGGCCCGTTGGCTGGTGCGGCGTCATCGTGAAGGGGCGGCGACCCTCATCGATCCAGACCTATTCCGCCACCCCAACTTCAGGATCGGAATCTCCCAGCAGGCGCTCCAGAACATCACCCTGGGCGGCGCGATGATCGCGTTGCCGATCTTCCTCCAGATTTCTCTCGAATACAACGCGCTGGAGACCGGCCTGACCCTCGCTCCGCTCTCTCTAACGATGTTTGGGGCAGCGATTCTCGCGGGGCGGAGGGCCGGGGATCGCCGCCCTGCTTCGATCATCCGTTTCGGATTCGCGCTCAGCACCCTCGGCATGGCATTGCTCGGCCCGATCGTGCCCGAGGCGGACTCCGGCTGGTATCTGGTCATCCCGTTGATGCTGGCCGGAACCGGGCTCGGGCTGCTGGTCTCCCAACTCAACAACTACACGCTCGCCCCGATCGATGAGGAGCGGATCAGCGAGGCAGCCGGGGTGAACTCGGCGGCGGGGTCATTCGGGCTCTCGTTCGGACTGGCCATGGCCGGGGGCGTGCTATTGGCAGTTCTCTCACTCAGCTTCACCAACATGACCAAAGCAAGCGCCGTGATCCCAGCGGACCAGCAGCAGCAGATCGCGGAAAAGCTCGACGAAGACGCGGAAGTGACGAGCAGCGCAAAACTCGAACAGCTGCTTGCCGAAGAGCCAGAGGCGGTTCAGGATGAAGTCGTCCGTATCAACACGGATGCGACGAACCGTTCCCTGCAGGTAGCACTGTTGATTCCGATCATCGCCAGCCTGATCGGGCTCTTCAATTCCTATCGGATGATGCGCCTGCCGGAAATGGAGCCGCGCAACGGGCGCGGGGCTGTTCGGGCAGGATCGCGGGAATGAGGCTCACGCGTGCGGAGTTGGAGGCGTTCCGCGGCCACGAGGTCGACGATCTCGTGGGGCCGGGGCTCAGGCTGCTGTTCGTCGGCATCAACCCGGGCTTGTGGACGGCCGCGGTTGGGACCCACTTTGCGCACCCCACCAATCGCTTCTATCCGGCGCTGGCCGCGGCCGGCGTCACTGATTACGAGGTTGACCGAGTCGCGGGGATGACCGATGCCGACCGCGCGTATCTCGTGGCGCGGGGCGTCGGGATCACCAACCTCGTGCGGCGCGCCTCCGCGCGTGCGTCTGAGCTCTCGCGCGAGGAGCTGCGCGAGGGGGGCGAGCGGCTGTTGCGGTTCGTCGCCGATCACCGGCCCAAGGTCGTCGCGATCGCCGGCATCTCCGCCTACCGCGACGCGTTTGGCGAGCGCGGCGCGGCCTTGGGTCGGCAGCCGGACACGCTGGATAGCGCGATCCGCTGGTCGGACGCGGCACTCTGGGTGGTCCCCAACCCGAGCGGGCTCAACGCCCACGAGACCGTCGCGACGCTCGCCGCCGCCTATGCGGCGGCGGCCACCGAGGCCGATGTCATCCCAGCCGCGGTCAAGACGCCGGGAGGTAGGTGAGGAGGACCACTCCGGAGTCGAACCGCTTCACGTCGTCGAGCTCCATCCGAATGGTTCCCCTATCGCCGAGCACGTGGACGTTTCCCTCGCCCCAGACGATCGGGTTCAGGTAGACCTCGTATTCGTCGATCAGGCCCTTCTCGGCGAGGGCGTACGCGAACTCGCCGCTGCCGTGCATGAACAGGTCACCGTCGACCTCGTCCTTTAGCTTCGGAATCGAGTCCTCGAGGTCCGCCTCGAGCAAGGTCGCGTTCCACTCGAGATCGCCGGACACGGTGTTGGACCCGACGTACTTCTGCATCGAGTTGACCATGTCCGCCCACTTGCCCGACTGGCTCGGCCAGTATCCCGCCAGCCCCTCGTAGGTCTTGCGGCCCAGCACCAGCCCGCTGGATCTCGCCTGACGCTTGAACGAGTAGTCGCCGTGGTCTCCGTCCGCCTGCACCCACTCGCCGACCGGGTCGATGACACCGTCGACGGTGGCCTGCGTCGTCGCGATCAGCTTTCCCATCTCGATTCTCCTTCGGTCACGGAAGCTTCCTCTGGAGCCCCCTCTACCCACTTGACGAACAAGGACGCGTGGATTCGACGTCGCTACGCTCGCATCGTGACGCCGGAGGAGTTAGCCAACTTCGCGCATCTGCGCCGCGCCCGCGATCTGATCGACCGCGAGTATGCGCGGCCGCTCGACGTCGCCGCGCTTGCCCGCGCTGCATTGATGTCGACGGCCCACTTCTCGCGGCAATTCCGTGCGGCGTATGGGGAGACGCCCTACGCGTATCTGATGACGCGGCGAATCGAGCGGGCGAAGGCGCTGTTGCGCCGCGGCGACCTGACAGTCACCGAGGTCTGCGTGGCGGTCGGGTGTACGTCGCTCGGCTCGTTCAGCACGCGCTTCACCCAGCTGGTGGGCGAGACGCCGACGGCCTACCGGGCCCGTGACCATGGCACGCTCGCGAGCCTGCCGGGCTGTGTCGCCAAAGACATCACCCGCCCGAGCCCGCGGACCGAGCAGGATCGGAGAAACGCCCGCGATGCCGGCCCCCTAGCCTTGCGGGCATGAACCTCACTCTCTCCACCTGCTTCGTTCAAGTCCATGACCCCGACCTCGCCCTGACCTTCTACCGCGACGGGCTCGGCCTCGAAGTGCGCAACGACGTCGCCAAAGGGGACTTCCGCTGGATCACCGTCGGCGGCGCCTCCCAGCCTGACGTCGCGATCGTCCTCACGAACTACGTGAACGGCGGCCCCGACGATGGCGACGCGCTCGCCGCTCTGCTTGCCAAGGGCGCCCTCAACGGCGTCCATTTCCACAGCGACGACCTCGACGCCACCTTCGAGAAGCTGCGCGCCTCGGGCGCCGAGATCGTCGAAGAGCCGAAAGACCAGCCGTGGGGCGTGCGGGACTGCGCCGTGCGCGACCCGTCCGGCAACCTGGTCCGGATCGACCAGACGCCCGCCGCGTAGACCCTGGTCAGAGCGTGGCCCAGAAGACGACCAAGAAGTCGCCCGCGCCACATGCTGCCGACAGCCACGAGCTGATCCGCGTGCAGGGTGCGCGCGTGAACAACCTCAAGGACGTCAGCGTCGAGATCCCGAAGCGCCGGCTGACGGTGTTCACCGGCATCTCCGGCTCGGGCAAGAGCTCGCTGGTGTTCGGCACTATCGCCGCGGAGTCGCAGCGGCTGATCAACGAGACCTACAGCGCCTTCGTGCAGGGCTTCATGCCGGCGCTGGCGCGGCCCGAGGTCGACGTGCTCGACGGGTTGACGACGGCGATCCTCGTCGACCAGGAGCGGATGGGTGCGGACGCCCGCTCCACGGTCGGCACCGCCACCGACGCCAACGCGATGCTGCGCATCCTCTACAGCCGGCTCGGCAAGCCGCGGATCGGCTCGCCCCAGGCGTACTCCTTCAACGTGACCTCGGTCCAGGCATCCGGGATGATCAAGAAAGGCGACGGGAAGTCCGAGCGGGTGAACTTCAGCCGCATTGGAGGCATGTGTCCCAACTGCGAGGGCCGGGGCGAGGTCACCGACTTCGACCTGTCGGCGCTCTACGACGACAGCAAGTCGCTCAACGAGGGCGCGCTGACGATCCCCGGCTACAGCATGAATGGCTGGCAGGGGCGCATCCTGAGGGGCTGCGGCTACTTCGACCCGGATAAGCCCATCAAAAAATTCACCAAGGTGGAATTGGGCGACCTGCTCCACAAGGAGCCGACCAAAATCAAGGTCGAGGGCATCAACCTGACCTACGCGGGCCTGATTCCGACGATCCAGAAGTCGTTCCTCGCCAAGGACCGGGAGGCGATGCAGCCGCACATCCGGGCGTTCGTGGACCAGGCGGTCATCTTCACCACCTGCCCGGAGTGCGGGGGCACCCGGCTCAGCGAGGCGGCCCGGTCGTCGAAGATCAAGAAGAAGAACATCGCCGACCTCTGCGCGATGCAGATCAGCGACCTGGCCGAGTGGGTCCGTGGCGTCGATGAGCCGTCGGTGGCGCCGCTGCTCGCGACGCTGCAGCACACCCTCGACTCGTTCGCGCAGATCGGATTGGGCTACCTCTCGCTCGACCGCCCGTCGGGCACGCTCTCGGGCGGCGAGGCGCAGCGCACCAAGATGATTCGCCACCTCGGGTCCTCGCTCACCGACGTCACCTACGTCTTCGACGAGCCGACCATCGGGCTGCATCCGCACGACATCGCGCGGATGAACGAGCTGCTGCTGCAGCTGCGGGACAAGGGCAACACCGTGCTGGTCGTCGAGCACAAGCCGGAGGTGATCGCGATCGCCGACCACGTCGTCGACCTCGGCCCGCGCGCGGGCGCCGAGGGCGGGGAGGTGGTGTTCGAGGGCACGGTCGAGGGCCTGCGGGACAGCGACACGCTGACCGGCCAGCACCTGGACGACCGCGCCTCGCTGAAGCCCTCGGTGCGGACCTCGTCGGAGGCGCTGGCGGTGCGGGGCGCGGCCACTAACAACCTTCAGGGCGTCGACGTCGACGTCCCGCTCGGCGTCCTGGTGCTGGTGACCGGCGTGGCGGGGTCGGGAAAGAGCTCGCTGATCGACGGCTCGGTGTCGGGGCGGGACGGAGTGGTGTCGATCGACCAGGGCGCGATCCGCGGCTCGCGACGGAGCAATCCGGCGACCTACACCAAGCTGCTCGACCCGATCCGCAAGGCCTTCGCGAAGGCCAACGGCGTGAAACCGGGGCTGTTCAGCGCCAACTCCGAAGGCGCCTGTCCCAACTGCAATGGCGCCGGCGTCATCTACACCGACCTGGCGATGATGGCCGGCATCGCCACCACCTGCGAGGAGTGCGAGGGCAAGCGGTTCCAGGCGTCGGTGTTGGAGTACGGCTTCGGCGGGCGCGACATCGCGGAGGTGCTGGCGATGTCGGTGACCGAGGCCGAGGAGTTCTTCGGCGCCGGCGAGGCGCGGATCCCCGCGGCTCACAAGATCCTGCAGGGGCTCGTCGACGTCGGGCTCGGCTACCTCCGCATCGGTCAGCCGCTGACCACGCTTTCCGGCGGCGAGCGGCAGCGGCTCAAGCTGGCCACCCACCTGGCCGAGAAGGGCGGCATCTACGTCCTCGACGAGCCGACCACCGGCCTCCACCTCGCCGACGTCGAACAGCTGCTCGGATTGTTGGACCGTCTGGTCGACTCCGGCAAGTCGGTGATCGTCATCGAGCACCATCAGGCGGTCATGGCGCACGCCGACTGGATCGTCGACCTCGGCCCCGGCGCCGGCCACGACGGCGGCCGGATCGTCTTCGAGGGCACGCCCGCCGACCTCGTCGCCGCTCGCTCCACCCTCACCGGCGAGCACCTCGCGGACTACGTCGCCTAGCGGCGCCGGCGCTCAGAGATCGCGACGGCGAAACGCCAGCGCCGCCAGCGCAAGGACGGCGGCGGACCACGCAATCGCCCACGGCCAGATCGCCGCGCCGACGTTGCTGGCACCGCCGAACGGCCCGAGTTGGACGATCACGCCGGCCGCGCCGCCGATGTCCGAGGTCAGCGCGTGGAGCCCGTTTTGGTAGAGCGCCTCGAAGGGGACGATCCAGGAGATGATCGAGCTCGCCGTCGTCAAGCTGTCGACGTCGAGCGCGTCGCCGATCTGGCCCAGCAGGCCGGCGGCGAGGCCCGTCGCGAAGACCATGAAGATCGCGATCCCGTTGGCGGTGGTCCCGAGCACCGTCGAGCCGAGCAGCGAGATCGCCACCACGGTGACGACGCCGAGGGCCAGGCCGGCGGCGGGCACGACGAGCGACCCCGGGGTGAAGTCGCCGGCGGCCTGGGTGATCAGCACGGCGGCGAGGAAGACGATGACGACGTAGGGCGCGCAGACGGCGGAGGCGGCGAGCAGCCGTCCGATCAGCAGCGTCGTGCGTCCCACCGGACGCACCACCAGCGGCTGCAGCAGGCCGCGCTCAGCGTCGCCGCGTACCGCGCCGAGCGTGAGGAAGACGGCCAGCACGACGCCGAGGAAAAGGGCGACGAACATCGCCAGGCCGAGCAGCGTTCCGCCCGCCAGCGCCCGTTCGTCGATCGGGATGAAGCCGCCGGCGCTCGTCCGCTCGAGCGAGTCGAAGGTCTCGAAGGCGGCCAGCGCGTAGAGGCCGAGGAAGGCCGCGGTCAAGAGCGCGACGACGAGCAGGACCCGGCGGCGGACCGCCTCCCGCAGCGCATGGCCGGCGATGGCGAGCGCGTCGCTCATCCGTCGCGCCCCACGACGGCGGCGAGATAGGCGTCCTCGAGCGTGCCGCTCACGACGCGGACGCCGTAAACCTCGGCGCCCCCGGCGACGAGCTCGCGGACGATCCGCGGGACGTCCTCGCGGCGCGCGTCGGGCAGGCGGCGCACGCCTTCGGAGGTCTCGACCTCGACGCCGCCGGGCGCGGTCAGGTCCTCGGGCCGTCCCTCGGTTACCACCCGGCCGCCGTCGATGATCACGACCCGGTCGCAGACGAGCTCGATCTCGCTGAGCAGGTGCGAGTTCAGCAGCACGCCGACGCCCTGGTCGCGCAGCCCGACGAGCAGGTCGCGCACCGTGCGCCGGCCGCCGGGGTCGAGCGCGCTCGTCGGCTCGTCGAGCAGCACGAGCCGCGGGGCGCCGACAAGCGCCTGGGCGATGCCCAGCCGTTGCTGCATGCCCTTGCTCATCGTCTCCACCCGACGACCGCCGTCGCCACCGAGGCCGACCCGCGCCAGCAGCTCCTCGCGCTCGGCCGCCCCGCCGTCGGAGCGGGCCAGGCGCTGGTGCAACGCGAGCACCTCCTCGGCGCGAGCCCAGCCGGGGAAGCGGAACAGCTCGGCGAGGTAGCCGGTCGACGCTCGCGCCGCTCGGCTGCCGGCCATCGCGCCGGCGACCTGCGCCTCCCCGGCGCTCGGCCGGACGAGGCCGCAGGCGATCTTCACCAGCGTCGACTTGCCTGCCCCGTTGGGGCCGAGCAGGCCGACGAGCTCTCCCGCCGCGACCTCGAGATCGACGGCGTCGAGCGCGGTCGTCTTGCCGTAGCGCTTCGAGAGGCCACGGGCGGAGAGGGCAGCGGTCATCCTTGGAGTCTTGCGATCACCGCCGATCGATTCGGGGAAACAGGGGCGCGCCGCGCAGGGTGCTGTAGTCGCCCGCCCCGCCTGCGATGGCGATCGTCGCAACCAGAGCCAGGTAGGCGCCGATCTCGCGGCTGGCGCCGGGCGGGAAGTCGAACAGGACCAGCCAGGCGACCATGATCGTCGCCACCACGCCGAGCAGATCGGCCGCCCCGGTCAGGGACACATCGGGACGAAAGAGCCCGAAGCGCCCCCACGTGAGCGCCGCTGCGATCGCGACCAGCCCGACGATCAGCAGGAAGACGTCACCCATCGTCAAGAGCTCGAACCCGTCTCGGTCAGACTCGGCGACGCTCGCCCAGGGCAAAAACAGGGAGACGATCAGCAGCACGCCCCCTGCGCCGGTGATCGCCTGCCCGAGCTTTGGCTTTCTCCTCGTCACTCTCCTCCTCCTTGGTTTCGCGCTCCCAGCGTCTCGGCGGTCGCCCGATCGGCTGGGAAGAGCAGCTCGATCGCCAGCTCCGAGGTGGTCACCTCGAACGGGGTGTCGAAGCTCGCGAACATGCCGAAGAAGGAGAGCTCGCCGCCATCGGGAGCGCGCACCTTGACCGGGCCGAGCATCTCGCTGCCCGTGATCTCAGCTGCGACATCGTGCTCGGGCTCAGGCACGGGGTATTCCGCGACCTCGTCGATCAGGGCGGCGAGCTGCTCGTCGCCCGTCGCCGCCAGCTGGCGCTCCAGCCACCTCAACCAATGTGCGTGCCAGTCGCCGAGGTTGACGAACAGCGGCCCCAGTCCACGGGGATGAAGGCCGACGCGCATCACGTTGATCGGAGGCTCGAGCAGCGCTGGATCGATCTCGGCAGACTCGGTCAGCGCGAGCATGGCGGAGTTGGCGGCGATCAGGTTCCAGGCGCGATCGACCGCGACCGCCGGGTAGGGGTCGTGGCCGGAGAGGATCACGTCGAGCGCCTCTCGCACCGGCGCCAGATCGGGGTCGTCGAACGAGCGTTCCGGAAAGGCAGGGGCGTGACCCGCGGCGAGCAGGAGCCGATTCTGCTCGCGAAATGGAACCTTGAGCTGCTCGAGGACCCGCAGCAGCATCTCCCGGCCGGGCTTCGAGCGGCCCGTCTCCACGAAGCTGAGGTGGCGAGCCGAGATCCCGGCGTCGAGCGCAAGCTCGAGCTGGGTTGTGCGCCGGCGCTCGCGCCACTGCCGTAGGAGCGGTCCGACCTCGAGCTGAGCTTGAACCGTCGCCATTTGCGGCGACTCTAGTGCGCTCGAGTGCGCCGGTCGATTACCTCGAGGTAATCAGCTCATCTCTGAAAAGGTTTCGTCATGCAGGTCCAGCTCCTCAACGTCGGTTGGTTCACCGCGCCCGCCTCGCTCATGCGTCGGGGTGAGCCGGAGGGGGAGAGGGCCCGTTTTCCCGTTCCCGCCTACGTCATCGAGACCGACGAGCAGCGGATCCTCATCGACACCGGGTTGAACCCCGCTGCCGTCGCTGACCCGGCTTCCTTCTACGGGGGTTCGGAGGCGATGAGCCTGTTCGGGTTCGAGCAGGAGCTCTCCGTCGCCGAGCAGGTCGACCTCGACACCTTGGCGATGGTCGTGCTCACCCACCTGCACTGGGACCACGTCGGCGGCCTGCCGCTCGTGCCGGCGTCGATTCCGTTGGTGATCCAGCGTCGGGAGTGGGAGGCCGGGCATGACCGCACCGCGATCGAGCGGAACTTCTTCTTCCCTCGCGACTATGGCGAGGAGCGCCGCCTCGTCCTCGTCGACGGCGATCACGATCTCCTCGGCGACGGCTCAATCGAGCTCCTGTCCACGCCCGGGCATACGCCCGGACACCAGTCGGTGCGTATCGGCAACCTGGTGATCGGCGCCGACGTCGCCCACTACGCCAGCGGACTGGACGACCGTCGCTTCCCCCTGTTCGCCCACGATCACGACGAGCAGGCGCGCTCGGCCGATCAGCTGCGGGGCTTACGCGACTCAGGCCTCACCGTCATGCCGGGCCACGACCCCGACGTCTTGCGCCCGGGGCGCTTGACCGTCTGAGTCGATCAGGGTCTCGGGGATTCACTGGAAGCCGAGCCGGTAGAGCTTTTCTTTCGAGCCTCGCTTGGGGTTACGTGCGCCAACGGGCTTGAGCGCGCCAAGCCAATACAGGCGGCGAACGTGGTAGCCGATTGAAGACAGGCGGTGTTCCCTGTGGAAGACCTCGACCAACTCGGATGCCGACAGCGGCATATCGATCCAGATCAGCGCTTCGATTATCTGTAGTTGGATGGGATGGAGGAGCTTCACCGCGAGCTCTGCCCAGAATGCGTCAGGGGCGGCATCGTCAGTCATTTCCCACCCTCGTAACGGTGGGCAAGGGCCTGCATTGAACTCACGACCGCCGCTCGTCGGAGGTTGTGTCCCGACCGGTCATGGGAGGTGAAACGGCCGGGACACATTTGGACTCAAGCTGTCATCTGGCTTCATCGGGCCGGAAGCGTAGTCGCATCAAACTGTCTCGATCATTACGTTTTATGCCGTCATAAACGGTTGCGTGCGAGCAGTGAATCTGTTACCGGGCACAGACGGGGGCCCTGACGCCAGGGACAGAGCCCCCGCCCAAGTCGTCGTTCAGAAGCGGAATCAGCCGACCTTTCTGATGGACACGACCGGCAGGGCCGGTTGGCTCGTTGCAACCTTCATTTCGTCACCTCCTCTCCTATTTGCTAAGGAAATCCCGAGTAAAGGTAGCGACCGAAGCAATTGGAGACTCTCTCGGTTTCGTTTGAAAATCTCCCTAAACTGCGCTCCGCTTAGCAAACGAAAAGCAGTCGAGGGGAGTCGTGTGGCCGCAAGAATTCGGGCAAGCATCAGATCTCGAGCGACGCACCTACAGCGTCTCTCCGTGGTCTTTGCGAGCGAGTTGCGACTGAAGATCGTCACCGAGCTGTACATGCGGGAAATGAGTCCGAAGCAGTTCCACGCAGAGTTCGGTGGTGGCTCGACCTCCCGAGTCGATCGTCATTTCAAGACCCTCGCTGAGCATGGTTGGCTCAGCTACATCAGAAGCGAGGGCCCTGGCGGCAAGCGCCGTGGCGGTGTTGAGCACTTTTACCGAGCGACGGAACTCGCTTTCTGCGATCAGGAGACCTGGGCCTTGCTGCCATATTCCATCCGGGTCGCGTTCAGCTGGAATTCCTTCAAGCAGATCGCGACGCGGCTGCGTGAGGCGATGGAGGCTGGCGCATTCGATCCCGCGCGCAGCCTGACCTTTGCGACGTTAGAGCTTGATCAGCTCGGCTGGGAGCGGGTTATCGATGCCATCAGCACTCAGTTTGTGCAGCTGTTCGAGGAGCAGACTGACGCTGGGCTTCGAATTCAGCATTCAGGTGAGCAGCCGATCAGGGCAAGTGTCGTTCAGATCGGGTTTGAGTCGCCAACCCGCGGCACTTGGCGGGTTGGACCCGACCTAGTTGAGATCCGAGAGCCCCTGGTCCCCTTTCCGGCACGCCTCTCAAAGGTTTTCGCTGATGAGGTCTGTATGCAGATCATTGAGGAGGCCAATCTGCGGGAAATGAGTCCAAAACAGTTCTACGAGGAGTTTGGCGGTGACTCCGCCGAAAGCATCTGGCGCCGCTTCAAGAAGCTCACCGAGATCGGCTGGTTAAGGCAGGTCAAGAAAAGAACCGGCGGGAGGCGCAGGGGAGCGTCCGAGACGTTCTATCGCGCAGCCGGACCCGTGATCTTCGGCAGCCACACTGGCCCTTGGGCAAATGTTCCGGATTCGCTCAGAGAAACGAACGGCTGGAAAGCCTTTGAACAGCTATCCGACAAGGTCAAAGAGGCGATGAAAGTGGGAACTTTCGATGCACGCAATGACGGCGTCTTGGCGTGGTCGATCATCCAGCTCGATCAGCAGGGATGGGACATGGTGACCACGGAACTCGACGCTCTGTTCACGCTCGTGCTTGAAGAGCAAGATCACGCCCAGGCCCGCATAAAGGAATCGGGCGAGAAGTCGGTCGCCATGACGGTGGCGCTAGGGGCATTTGAATCGCCGAAGGAGTTGGAAAAAGAATCGTAAAGAGCATCCGGCTTGTAGCCCATACAAGTCGTCGTACTATTCAATGATGAAGGCGGGAATCGTTTTCTTAGTCGGTGTTTCGGTCTGGGTTGCGGGATTGAGTGCCGCGACAGCGGGTTCTGCAAATGCTTTGGAGATACAGGCACTCATTACACCCACCGGAAGCGGGCGTTTGCTGGTGAATAATGGGGCGGCACCTTGGATTTGGGAGATTTGTGCGCCAGATCATTCAAGCTGTAGGCCCTTCGGGAGGGGTCGAGAGATCGAAACGAAAGGTGCTCCGTCGGGAACGATCTTCCGCGTCAAAAGCCAAGACGCCACCGGACTCAGCCCTGAATGGCGCGGTCGACTGACGCCAGCGAAGAAGCCAACCATTGACGGCACCATTCGCGCTAACGAGTTCGTCAGCCCGATCCCGGGCCAGTGGGTCGGAGGCTGGAAGGGAGAATTTTCTGAATTGCAGCTCTCGGCATGTGCCACGGCGGCCGGGCAGGACTGCACCACGCTCACCGACCCCCTCTATGTGCGGAGCTGTGGCGCAGATGCCTCGTTCTCGCTGGGCGAGAAATTCGTTGGCACCTACCTTCGTGTCGCTAACCGCCGAATCGGGGCAACTCCCCCGATTCGACCTGCCTTTGCCGTGACGTCTCCATATGGAAGCGACGTGTGGGAGCAGAAGCGCAATACCTCGGTTGCCGTGCTCGGCCAGATCGCCGCGCCGATTCAGGCTTACCCAGGGGAATGCGGCCCGCCTCCGCCGGGCAATGCCCTGATAGACGCGCAGGGCCACGCCTTGGTCGATTGCCAGGGTGGCTGCCGCGCCGCCCTGGTGGCCAGTCGAGAAGGGCGTCAGGTTCAGGTATCGCGAACTCTGCCGTTACAGAGCGCCCTACTCGTGACCCCGCCGGCCGAACTGCGGCTGAGCAGCCGCACGATCCGCACGCGCTTAGGAGCAGGAGACGTTCACTTTGTGGTCAAGATCAACGGCGAGACCGCAGCTCAGCGCGTCGTGCTGATCGGTAAAAGCCTCCGGCAGCCTCTGGCCAGCAAGTTCAGCCGAGGATCTTGGCCTTCTGGGCGGCGAACTCCTCCTCGGTCAGAACGCCCTGGTCTTTGAGCGCGGCGAGTTCTTTGAGCTGTTCGATCGTCGACTGCTCCCCTGCAGGTGCGGGTGCGGCGGCTGGGGGTGCGGCCTGCTGTTCCGGAGGAGCGTGCTGTTCTTCCTGTCCCTGCCAGCGCTGTGCCTGGCGGCGGGACACGCGGTTGCTGACGGTGGTTGCGGTACCGGCGATTACCGCCGTCCGTGCCACACCTCTGAGTAGTCCCGGCATCGATTCGCTCCTCTCGTAGTTGGTCAGGCCGACTCGGCGGCGTCGAGTGCGGCCAAGACGTCTTCGACCGGTATGCGTCCACTGGCAACCAGCTGGCCCCCCGAGCGCCGAACAGCGGTGGCGAACGGCGCCGCCCAGCTGTTCTCGTAGACGAGCAGCGCCGCTGAGGTCCCTGGCTCAAGCGCCTGCGCCGCCTCGGTCATGTCCTCGTCGGAGAGCAGGCCCGAAGATGCTCCCGCGAACGTCGCGAACTCCTCGACCTGCTGGCCGAGATCCGAGATCTCGAGCCCGGTGACCGAGCCGTCCTCGCTCTTGGTGATGAAGGCGAGGTCGAGGATCCTGATCAACCCACGGTCGACGAGATCGATCAGGTGCGGGACGGCCTCGCCGCTGGGTTGACGCCCCGGCCACTCGACGATGATGTAGTCGATCGGCCCCATCTCAACTGCGTCGGCGTCCATTTGCGGCTCCCAGGTAGGCGACAAGTTTCGTGCTTTGCGACCGAAGGGTTCTACCACAGGGCAAGAGGCCGGATGTGAAGGGGAGGAGCGACCAGCAGCCGACCACGTCATTTGCTTCAATCGGAGGACCAGAGAAAGGAGGTGGTCCTAACTTGATTCACATGCTTGAGGGGACTCTGGAGGTGCCGGGCCGCTAGGCGCGCACTTGTCTGGGCGCCCGGTGGAATCCACCCCGGGCACCGGCGATCGTAGGGAGGCGGGTCTTGTCCCACCCGTGCGCTGTTCCCGCGCTCGTTTCCAAGCACCTGACCAGGGCCGCCTTCGGGTGGCCCTGGTTTTTAAGCCGGCTTATCGAGCAGGCTCTGGGCGCACTCGACGATCGTCTCGTCGATCGGCCGCGGGGTCCAGCCCAGGCGGGCCTTGGCCTTCTCGCTCGAGGCCTCGGTCCTGCGGCCGAGCTGGGCGACTATCGAGCGGACGCCGGGATCGAATATCGCCATGCCACGCACGAGGAAGTTCGGGATCGTCCGGGCCGGCACCTTTGCCGCGGCCTCGCCCATGCGGTCGCGCAGCACCGCCGCGATGTCCTCCATCCACTGGAACGTCGTCACCGCGACGAAGCGCTCCCCGCCCGCCTCGGGCGCGGTCATCGCCCTGATCTCCAGGTCGGCGACGTCGCGGACGTCGACGAAGCTGAAGCCGATCCGGGGCAAGCCGGGGATTCCTCCGAGCAGCCGTTCGATCGTCTGTAGCGAGAACGAGCGATCGTCGTTCAGCACCGGGCCGATGATCGCGCCAGGGTTGACCGTCGCCAGCTTCTCGGTTGCTCCGCGCTCGTGCACGAAGTCCCAGGCGGCGCGCTCGGCGATCGTCTTCGAGCGTGCGTAGGGAGTCAGCTTGGGATTGTCGGGGTCGCTCCAGTCCCGCTCGTCGAGCGGCCGTCCGTGTACCGGCTTGCCGCTGCCGGAGATCGCCGCCACCGATGAGGTGACGACGATGCGCTCGACGCCGGCATCGAGGCTCGCCTTCAGGACTCGCAAGGTTCCGTCGCGCGCCGGCACGATCAGATCGTCTGGATCTTTCGGCTGCTCGGGTGGGAACGGCGAGGCGACGTGGAGGACGTAGTCGCATCCGTCGACCGCCTCTGCCCAGCCCTCGTCCTTCAGCAGGTCGGCGGCCAGCACGGCGAGGCGATCGCCGGCGTCGACCTGGGCTCCGACCGTGGCGCGGACCTCCTCCTCGCGGGCGAGATCGCGCACGGTGGTGCGCACCCGGTAGCCGCGGCGCAGAAGCTCGACCACGCACCAGCCGCCGAGGTAGCCCGAGCCGCCGGTGACCAGAACGGTCTTCGTCTCCTGTCTCGCGGCCGCCTCCATCGAACCAGCAGTATGAACGTGAGAACATCCGAGCGGCGATGACGGACTTTCTGGTCAAGCGTGACGATCTGCGCGAGTGTCGGATTTCCGAGACGGCGTCGCCGGAGATCGAGTCCGGCCAGGCGCTGCTCCGCGTCGACACCTTCGGCCTCACCGCAAACAACATCACCTACGCGGTCTTCGGCGAGGCGATGAACTACTGGGACTTCTTCCCGGCCGAGCAGGGTTGGGGCCGGGTGCCGATGTGGGGCTTCGCCGAGGTCGAGCGCAGCGAGGCGGGCGGGGTTGATGCGGGGACGAGGGTATTCGGCTACCTGCCGCCTTCCTCTCATCTGGTCGTCGTTTCGGCCGACGCCGGCGACGCGGGGTTCGTCGACGGCTCGCCGCACCGGTCCGCGCTCCCCTCGGCCTACCACCGTTACCTGGTGACCGACACTGATCCGTTCTACCGGGCGGACACCGAGGAGATCCAGATGCTGCTGCGGCCGCTCTTCTTCACCTCGTTCCTGATCGACGACCAGCTTGCCGACGAGGGCTTCGCCTCAGGTGGGCCGATCGTGGTCTCCAGCGCTTCGAGCAAGACCGCGATCGCCGCCGCCTTCATGCTGGCCCAGCGTGAGGGCGTGGAGCTCATCGGCCTGACCTCGCCGCGCAGCGTCGAGTTCGTCGAGGGCCTGGGGATCTACGACCGCACGGTGGGCTACGACGCGATCGACACGCTCGAGCCGGAGCCCGCGACCTTCGTCGATATCGCCGGCGACGGCGAGGTGCGCCTCGCGGTCCACTCGCACTACGGCGATCGGCTCATCCACAGCATGGCGGTGGGGGTTACGCACTGGGAGGAGCTCGGCGCCGGCGCGGGCGAATTGCCGGGTCCGCAGCCGGCCTTCTTCTTTGCTCCCAAACGTGTGAACAAGCGCTCAAAGGACTGGGGACGCGACGGTCTCCAGGACCGCGTCGCCGACGCCTGGCACCCCTTCTGCGAGTGGACCGGCGGCTGGCTCGAGCCAATCCGTGGCCAGGGCTTCGAAGCTCTGCAAGCCGCCTACGTCGACGTGATCGAGGGCCGCGTCGATCCCAGCCGCGCCCACGTGCTCACGCTTTAGACGTCGAGAGCCAGCGGCGCTCCTTCGAGCGCATCACCGGCGTCGCCAGGAGACTGCCGAGTCGGCGTCGCATGGCCCGCGCGCGCGAGTCGTGGCCGGCGGGGAGCAGCTTGGCCAGCTGGCGGTACTCGCGCGAGACCTGGCTCGTGCGGAAGGTGGTTGCGATCGCGGTGAGCAGCTCGCCGGGCTCGGCCACGGTGGTTTTTGCAAGTTCCTTGCCCTCGGCCGTGATCCGCAGCTCGGCCGGGTAGCTGCGCGCGGGCGGGGGGAGAAGCGGCGCGGCAAGAGCGGCGCCGATTGACTCCTTCAGCTCGGCGCGGACCGTGTCGACGTTGCGCGATCGGGCGCGCGCCCGGCCCTGCCCCTTCTTGGTCGCCACCTGGCGGGCGCTGCCCAGCTCCCCCTCGCCGAGCTCCTCGAGCATCCAGCGATCCCCGCTGGCGACCAGCACCGGGACCCCCTCGGCGGCGAGGCCCTGTGCGTAGACCTGCACCTCGTTCAGCGACTGCCCGTCGAGCAGCACCTCCATGTCCCAGATGAAGGTGTGTGAGCAGAAGGCGCGTGGGTTTGGCGTGCTGGCGTGGTGGCCGAGCATCACCACCGCGTCGAGAGGACCTCCGTTCGCCTTCGTCATCGAAGGGTCGGCCTCGGCCAGCGCCAGGTCGGCGATCGGGCGCACCTCGACTCCCTCGGGCATGCGCTCACGTTCGATGTTGGTACCGACCATGTGCCAGTCGCCCACCGATATGCGTCCTGCCCCGCCGTCACGCAGGGCCTCGATCGCGACCAGGACCTCGTCGGTCATCAGCCGGCGGCCGCGGGTGTAGGCGGCGGGGTGCGAGGGTAGGCAATCGCTGTAGTCGTCGATGCCGGCCACGCCCTCCATGTCCGCCGCGATCAGGATGTTCACGCGGCCAGCGTATCGCCGGGGTAGCCTGACCACACACTTCCACCGATTCCGATCTGAATGGAGAAAGCATGATCACCAAGACCGACTTCATCGGGATCCCCTCGCAGGACGCCGAGCGCTCGCGCCGCTTCTACGTCGAGACGCTGGGCCTGCGACCGGATGAGCACGGCAGGTTCGAGTTCTGGGTCGGCGAGACCTGCTTCGGCATCTGGGAGCCGGGGAAAATGGGTATGGAGTTCGCCCCGCAGAAGAACGCACACCCGGCGCTGCACGTCGACGACGTCCCCGCGGCACGGGCGGAGCTGGAGGCAAAGGGGGTCGAGTTCAACGGCGAGATCTTCGACACCGGCGTGTGTCACATGGCCTTCTTCACCGACCCGGACGGCAACGACCTGATGCTGCACAACCGCTACGCGCCCTACGAGTGAAGTCACGATGGGAAAAGTGAGATTCGAGATATCGATTTCGCTCGACGGCTACGTCGCCGGGCCGAACCAGAGCGAGGAGCACCCGCTGGGCGAAGGCGGCGAGGATTTGCACGAGTGGGTGGTCAAACTCGCCGCCTGGCGCGAAGCTCACGGTCACGAGGGGGGAGAGGTGAACGCCAGCACCCCGCTGATGGAGGAAGCGCAGAGCGGGGTGGGGGCGGTGCTGATGGGCCGCGGCATGTTCGGCGGTGGTCCCGGGCCCTGGGGAGACGACCCCTGGCAGGGCTGGTGGGGGGAGGAGCCGCCGTTCGCGATGCCGGTCTTCGTCCTCACCCACCACGAGCGCGAGCCGCTGACCCTCGGTGCCACCACCTTCCACTTCGTCACCGATGGGATCGAGTCGGCGCTGGCGCAGGCGAAGGAGGCGGCGGGCGATCTGGACGTGGCGATCGGCGGCGGCGCTGAGGCCGGGCGCCAGTACATCGCCGCCGGCGAGGTCGATCAGATGCAGCTGAACGTCGTGCCGATCCTGCTCGGCGACGGCGCCCGCCTCTTCGAGGACGGCGCCGGCGCGGGCCTCGACCTCGAGCCCGTCCTCGTCGTCGACACGCCCGAGGTCACCCACATTCGCTACCGCATCGGCTGACCGCCGGCCTGGCCGGCGATATGCGGCTCGTCACACTGGCTGACCAGCCAGCCTGCCAGAATCGACAGCGTGAGCGAGGGGTCGATTGAACATCTCGATGTGCTGATCGTCGGCGCCGGCCTCTCGGGGATCGGCGCCGCGTGGCACCTGCAGGAGCGCCGCCCGGGCAAGACCTTCGCGATCCTCGAGGCACGGGACGATCTCGGCGGCACCTGGGACCTGTTCCGCTATCCAGGTATCCGCTCGGATTCCGACATGCACACGCTTGGCTATCGCTTCAAGCCCTGGACGGCGGCCAAGTCGATCACCGATGGCGCCTCGATCCTCGAGTACGTACGGCGGACCGCCGGCGACCACGGGATCGAGGAGAAGATCCGCTTCGGACATCGGGTTGTCGGCGCCGAGTGGTCGAGCGAGGACCTGCGCTGGACCGTGGAGGTCGAACGAACCGATACCGGTGAGGCCTCGCGGCTGGCCTGCGACTTCCTCTGGACGTGCAGCGGCTACTACCGCTACGACGAGGGGTACACGCCCGAGTTCGAGGGCGTTGACCGATTCGCCGGTCCTGTGGTTCACCCGCAGCACTGGCCCGAGGACCTCGACTACAGCGACAAGCGCGTCGTCGTGGTCGGCAGCGGCGCCACCGCGGTGACCCTGGTGCCCGCGATGGCCGGGCGGGCCGCGCACGTGACGATGCTGCAGCGCTCGCCCACCTACATCGCTTCGCTGCCGGCCCAGGACCGTATTGCCGAGAAGCTGCGCCGCTATCTGCCCGAGCGCGCCGCGTACTCGGTTGTGCGCTGGAAGAACGTCCTGATCCAAACGCTCTTCTACCAGCTCAGCCGCCGCCGGCCGGAGCTGGTGAAGCGATGGATCCGCCAGGGAGTCGAGCGCTCATTGCCGCCGGGCTACGACGTCGACAAGCACTTCAAGCCCCGTTACAACCCCTGGGACCAGCGGATGTGCCTGGTCCCAGACGGCGATCTCTTCCGCGCGATCTCGAAAGGCGACGCCTCGGTCGTCACCGACCGGATCGCGACCTTCACCGAGCGCGGCATCGAGCTCGAGTCCGGCGAGGAGCTGGAGGCCGACGTGATCGTCACCGCGACCGGCCTCAACCTGCTCTTCCTCGGAGGGATCGAGTTGACCGTCGACGGAGAGGAAGTCGACGTGTCAACCAGGATGGCTTACAAGGGAATGATGCTCAGTGGTGTGCCGAACATGGCCTTCACTGTGGGCTACACCAACGCCTCCTGGACGCTGAAGGCGGACCTCACCTCCGAGTACGTCTGTCGCCTGCTCAACCACATGGACGCGCACGATCACAGGCACTGCGCCCCCGAGGTCGACCCGGCGGTGACCGAGCAGCCGCTGCTCAACTTCACCTCGGGTTACGTCCTGCGCTCGCTCGACCAGTTCCCCAAGCAGGGCTCGAAGGAGCCGTGGAATCTGCGTCAGAACTATCCGCTCGATATCCGGACGATTCGCCGCGGTCGGATCGAAGACGGTGCGATGCGGTTTGGATCCGGCAAGACGGGTAGCGAGGACGCATGCAAGCCAAACAGCGCGTCGCGTTCCCTGTCCTCTGTGTCGTCCTAGCCCTTTCGGTCCTGGGCATTGCGGGTTGCGGGGGCGGTGACGATTCGGATTCGAGCTCTTCGACCACGACCGAGTCCACCGACGCCACCGCCGAGGCCGGGGAGGACTCCACCGCGAGCGGCAACGCCGCGGCGCCCAGCGGCGATGCGGTGCGCTCCGCCGAGGTCGAGATCGAGGACTTCGCCTATGGCCCCGATCCGGTGACGATCGAGGAAGGCGGCAAGGTGATCTGGAAGAACCGGGACTCGGCGCCACACACGGCAACCGCCGAAGACGGCAGCTTCGACACCGGCACTATCGAGGAAGACAAGCTGAAGTCCGAGAGCTTCAAGGAGCCCGGCACCTACGCCTACATCTGCTCGATTCACCCGGACATGCACGGCACGGTCGAAGTGGTCGCAGCCGGCTAGCGCTTTGTGATGGCGGCATCGCCCCGCTGCGCATAGGATCGCGGCGGCGCGATGACGGAGTTGACCGACAAGCAGGCCGAGCTGTGCGCGCAGAGCGAGACCGACTACTCGGATCTGCGCGCCTTCTTCATCAACTGCACGCTGAAGCGCAGCCCCGAGGTGTCCAACACGCAGGGGCTGATGGACATCTCGATGGAGATCATGCGTCGCAACGGGGTCGAGGTCGAGTGCATCCGCGCGGTCGACCACGAGATCGCCACCGGCGTCTGGCCCGACATGACCGAGCACGGCTGGGAGCGCGACGAGTGGCCGGCGATCTTCGAGAAGGTGATGGCGGCCGACATCCTCGTCCTCGGCATGTCGATCTGGCTGGGGGAGAAGTCATCGGTGGCAACCCAGATCGTCGAGCGCCTCTACGGCAACTCGCACTTGCTCAACGATGCCGGCCAGTACGCCTACTACGGCCGGGTCGGCGGCTGTCTGGTGACCGGCAACGAGGACGGCGTCAAGCACTGCGCGATGAACACGCTTTACTCGCTGCAGCACCTCGGCTACACCATCCCACCGCAGGCCGACTCCGGTTGGATCGGCGAGGCCGGCCCGGGGCCGTCCTACCTCGACGAGGGCTCTGGTGGGCCGGAGAACGACTTCACCAACCGCAACACCACCTTCGCCGCCTGGAACATGTTGCACCTGGCGCGCATCCTCAAGGACGCCGGCGGCATCCCCGCCCATGGCAACCAGCGCCCCGATTGGGACGCCGGCTGCCGCTTCGACTTCCCCAATCCCGAGCATCGCGCGTAGCGACGCATCCGACATCCACCACACCAGGGTGGGGTCAACGTCGGATGCGCTTCAGGCGGCTGCGATGATCGTCGCGTGAGCGACTCGATCACCGTTTCCGGCCGTTTCAACGGACCGCTGGAGAGCGGCAACGGCGGCTACAGCGCTGGCATGCTCGCCGCATTTCTCGATGGCGCCGTCGAGGTCAGCCTGCGACGGCCGGTGCCGCTCGACGTGCCGCTGCGAGTCGAGCGGGCGGGCGACGGTGGGGTTG
The DNA here is from genome assembly GCA_963716735.1 of uncultured Solirubrobacterales bacterium. GTDB lineage: Bacteria > Actinomycetota > Thermoleophilia > Solirubrobacterales > 70-9 > VRUE01. The sequence continues at coordinate 1,362,352 of OY970321.1, read as the reverse complement.
CTGTCTTCTCCGGCGAGGATCTGATCGCTGAAGCGCGCCGCTCACCCGACTTCGAGCTCGACGTGCCGGCTCCGGTCAGGGTCGAGGATGCGCGGGAAGCGATGAGTGGGTACCGGGGACCGCTGGACAGTGAGTTCAGCCGCTGCTTCGTCTGCGGTCGCCAGCGCGAGGACTCGCTCGGCGTGTTCGCCGGTCCGGTCGAAGATCGCAACCTCGTCGCCTCGACCTGGACGCCGCCTGAGTGGACGGCCGAAGAGAGCGGCAACGTGCGACCGGAGATCGTTTGGGCGGTGCTCGACTGCCCGACCTACTTCGCCGCGTACCTGCGGCACGAGGATCCGTTGCCGCCGGGGGTGCTCGCCGCGTTCACCGGTCGCCTCGATGGCCCGGTCGCGGTTGGCCGCGAGCACGTGGTGATCGCCTGGCCGATCGGGGTGGAGGGTCGCAAGCACCACGCCGGTGTGGCCATCCTCTCCGCCGCCGGAGACGTGCTGGCCCGTGCCCAGGCCCTGCTGATCGAGCCGCGCCAGGCCTAGTCGGCGTTGGCCTCGAGCCGCTCGGCGAGGCGGTTCATGCCGCGCTCGCGAGCGGCGGTTGCGGCGCCGGCCCAGTCGGTGGGCTGGTCCGGCGGCCGCTCGACCCCGGCGTCGCGCAGGGTGGCGATGTCTTTGAAGGCGAGCAGCTCGTCGCGGGCGTCGATCAGGGCGGCGCGCAGTTTCGGGCGAGGCTCGCGGATCGCGTTGTCGAGGATCGCCTCCAGCGAGCCGTGCTTGCGCAGCAGCTCGGCCGCGGTCTTGGGCCCGACGCCCTTGGCGCCGGGTAGACCGTCGGAGGGGTCGCCGCGCAGGGCGATGAAGTCGGGAACCAGCTCCGGGTCGATGCCGTAGCGCTCGCGCACCTCGGCCGGACCGACCTCTTCGGCGCCTTTACCGCCGCCGGTTTTGACGTAGAGGACGGTGACCCGTTCGCCGGCGCACTGGTACATGTCGCGGTCGCCGGTCAGCAGCAGCGCCCGTCCGCCCGCCTCGGCCTCGCGGTCGGCGTAGGTGCCGAGCAGATCATCCGCCTCCAGTGAGTCGCTGGTGGCGACCGTCCAGCCGAAGGCCTCGAAGAAGTCACGGCTGGCGGCGAACTGCGGCGAGAGGTCATCCGGCATCGCCGCCTCGCGCTCCGCGTGGTAAGCCGGGTATAGCTCGGTTCGATAGGAGGCCGCATCTGGCCCGAAGCAGAGAACCACCGCTCGCGGCCCATGCACTTCGATCTCTCGCAAAATCAGGTTGGCCGTGCCGAGCAGCGCATTGACCGGCTTGCCATCAGTCCCCTTGATCGAGTCCGGCAGCGCATAGAACGCCCGAAACAACATCGAGGGCGTGTCGACGGCGAGTAAGGGTGAAGGCATGGCCATAGGCTATGGGTCATGGGTTTCATCAACCCCACCCCTCCGCCGTTCGAGTACGAGGAGTGGCGGCGCCGTCCCCATTTGGAGCGAATCAAGGTGCTCGCCCAGGACTGGGCCCTGAACGGCTTCGGCACGCCCACGTTCGTTTACCTGCTCTACGTCGTCAAGCTCGTCCTCTACGCGGGCGGCGGGCTGCTGCTGATCTCGGCGACGACGGCAGGGCTGGGCGGGCTCGGTGACCTCGGCGATTGGTGGACCGAGCCGATCGTGTTCCAGAAGGCGGTTATCTGGACGATGCTGTGGGAGGTGCTCGGCCTCGGCGCCGGCTCGCTACCGCTTACCCTGCGCTTCTCGCCGATGATCGGCGGCGTCCTCTACTGGCTGCGCCCCGGCACCACGCGCTTGCCGCCCTGGCCCGAGCGGGTGCCGCTGACGCGCGGCACGCGGCGGACGCTGTTCGACGTCGCCGTCTACGCGGGCCTGATCGCCGCCGCGCTCAACCTGCTCCTTTCCGACGGCATCGATGCGGCTGCCGGAACCGCCGGGCGCCTCGACCCCGTTGCGGTCGGCGTCCTTCTCGGCCTCTTGGTGCTGCTCGGCTTGCGGGACAAGGTCCCGTTCCTGGCCGCCCGCGCCGAGATCTACGGCAACCTCGCGATCATCTTCCTCTTCCCGCTGACCGACATGATCGTCGCCGCCCAGCTCGTCTTCGTCTGCATCTGGTGGGGGGCCGCGTCATCGAAGCTGAACCGTCACTTCCCCTTCGTGGTGACCGTGATGATCAGCAACACGCCATGGAACCGCTGGCGGGCAGCGAAGCGGCGTCTCTACCGCGATCACCCGGAGGACCTGCGGCCCTCCTCGATGGGTGCCCTCGCCGCCCACATGGGCACCGTGATGGAGTTCACCTTGCCGCTGATCCTGCTCGTCTCCCAGGGCGGGATCATCGGCACGATCGCCGTCGCCGGGATGGTGATCTTCCACCTCCACATCCTCTCGACCTTCCCCCTGGCGGTGCCGCTGGAGTGGAACATCTTCATGATCTTCGGCCTCCTCTTCCTCTTCGGCCACTACGGAGCGACGTCGTTCTCGACCCTCGACGACCCGCTGCTGCTCGTGATCCTGGCGGTGACCTGCGTCGGCCTCCCGGTGCTGGGCAACTTCCGGCCCGACCTCGTCTCCTTCCTGACCTCGATGCGCTACTACGCCGGCAACTGGGCTACCAGCCAGTGGTTGTTCAACAAGGGGACCAAGGCCGAGGCGAAGCTCGACCGGGATCTGGTCAAGCCGGCGGCGATCGTGACCGAGCAGCTGGCCAAGTTCTATGACCCCGAGCTGATCGACGTGCTGGTCTACAAAGGCCTCGCCTTCCGCTCGATGCACTCGCACGGGCGCGCCCTCAACGGGCTCGTGCAGCGCGCCGTCGACGACGTCGAGGATTACGAGGTGCGTGAGGGCGAGCTGGTCGCCGGCGTGGTCCTCGGCTACAACTTCGGCGACGGCCATTTCCACGACCAGCGACTGCTAGCGGCGATCCAGGAGCACTGCCGCTTCGAGCCCGGCGAGGTGCGGGTGGTCGTGCTCGAGTCCCAGCCTGCCAACGAGCAGCGCCAGCGCTACCGGATCTTCGACGCCGCCGACGGCCTGGTCGAGGAGGGGTTCGTGAACGTCGCCGACATGGTCGAGCGCCAGCCCTGGCTCGACGGGCAACCGTTCCCGGTCGAGACGGTGCGGGCCGCGGGGCCGGGCCGGGCCGCGACCTCGGCATGAGCGACGCGATAGTCGTCGGAGCGGGCCCCAACGGTCTCGTCGCCGCGGCGACCCTGGCCGTACAGGGGGTGCGGGTGACGGTGATCGAGGCGGCAGAGACGATCGGCGGCGGCACCCGCACCAGCGAGTTGACCGTGCCCGGACTGCTACACGACGACTGCTCGGCATCGCACCCCTTTTCTCCCCACTCGCCGGCGCTGAACTCGCTCGGGCTCGACCGGCACGGCCTCGAGTGGGCATGGCCCGAGATCGAGGTCAGCCACCCCTTCGACGACGGCAGCGTCGCCGTAATGCACCGCTCGATTGATGAGACGGCCGCCGGCCTCGGATCCGCCGGCGCTGCCTGGAAGCGGATGTTCGGCGCCTCTTCGGAGCACTTCGACGCGATCAGCGAGGACTTCATGCAGCCGCTGCTGCGCCTGCCGCGGCACCCGATCCGGCTGGCGAGCTTCGGCCTCAAGGCCCTGTCGCCGGCGGCACTGCTTGCCCGTGCCCTGCCGACCCCGCAGGCCCGCGCCCTGTTCGGCGGCACGGCCGCCCACTCCTTCAGCCCGTTCTCCCGCCCGTTCAGCTCGGCCGCCGGCGTTGCGCTGACCTGCGCCTGCCACCGCAACGGCTGGCCGGTCGCCCGTGGCGGCTCGCAGGCGATCGCCGACGCGCTGGCGGCGGTGATCCTGGAGCGCGACGGCCGGATCGAGACCGGCCGGCCGGTGCGCTCGCTGACGGAGTTGCCCGATGCCGACGCCGTCCTCCTCGACCTCGCCCCGAGCGCGGTCGTCGATGTCGCCGGGGGGCGCCTGCCTAAGCGTGTGGCGAGGGCCTACCGTCGTTACAAGCACGGCCCGGGCGCCTTCAAGGTCGACCTCGCGGTCGAGGGCGGGGTGCCGTGGACCGACCCTTCTTCCGGTCGGGCGGGAACCGTGCACGTGGCCGGCTCCTTCGAGGAGATCGTCGTCGCCGAACGCGAGATCGACCGCGGCCGGATGCCCGAGCGACCCTTCGTCCTCCTCTGCCAGCAGTACCTCGCCGATCCCTCGCGCTCGCGCGCCGACGTCCATCCGGTCTGGGCCTATGCGCACGTGCCCCACGGCTACCCGGGCGACGCGACCGAGGGGCTGCTCGATCAGGTCGAACGTTTCGCACCCGGGCTGCGCGAGCGGATTCTCGCCCGCCATGTCCGCTCGCCCGCCGACCTGACCGCCTACAACGCCAACTACGTCGGCGGCGACATCATCACCGGCGCCAACACGCCATGGCAGACGCTGTCCCGACCGCGCCTCGCACTCGACCCCTACGCAACCGGCATCCCCGGCGTCTACATCTGCTCCGCGGCAACTCCGCCGGCTCCTGGAGCCCACGGCATGAACGGCTACAACGCCGCCCGATCCGTCCTGCGGACGCTGCAACGCTGACCGCTGGAGGGCCGAGGCGGCCGGTCCCCTAGATTGCGGTCGATGAACGCACTCCAGATCGAAGACCTCGCCAAGCGCTACCCGACCGGGGTCGAGGCGCTGCGCGGCGTCTCGCTGGAGATCAAGCCGGGGGAGCTGTTCGGCTTGCTCGGCCCCAACGGGGCGGGCAAGTCGACCCTGATCCACTGCACGACCGGGCTGGCGCAGCCGACCGGCGGCGCGATCAGCGTCTTTGGCCACGACGCCATCGACGACTACGGCCCTGCTCGCCAGGCGGTCGGGCTGGCGCCGCAGGAGGTCAACCTCGACTGGTTCCTCACCGTCGAGGAGACGCTCGACTACCACGCCGGTTACTTCGGCATGCCGAAAAAGGAGCGGCGCGAGCGGACCAAGGAGCTGCTGGAGACCTTCTCGCTGACCGAGAAGCGCGACGAACGCACCCGCACCCTCTCCGGCGGGATGAAACGTCGCTGCATCCTGGCGCGGGCGATGATGCACCGGCCGCGCCTCCTGATCCTCGACGAGCCGACCGCCGGCGTCGACGTCGAGCTGCGGCTGGAGCTCTGGCACTACGTGCAGCGGATCAACCAGGAGGGGACGACGATCCTGCTGACCACGCACTACATCGAGGAGGCCGAGCAGCTCTGCGACCGGATCGCCTTCATCAACGAAGGCCAGATCGTCGGCGAGGGGACGAGCCCGGAGCTGGCCGCCCGCTACGGCGTCGACAATCTCGAGGACGCCTACCTGGCGCTGGTCGGCCGTAAAGAGCTCTCGCGCTCGCACATCGAGGAGCCGGTGCTGTGAGCGCCGCGCAGATCCGCTTCGCGACGCTGTGGCGGCGCGAGGTCAACCGCTTCATGAAGATCAAGAAACAGACGATCGGCGCGCCGCTGCTGGAAACCTTTCTCTACATCTCGGTCTTCGGCGCCGCGCTCGGCTCCCGGGTCGGCGAACTGCACGGGATCGACTACGTCGTCTTCGTCATCCCCGGCCTGATCATGATGGCCTGGTCGATCAACGCCTTCTCCAACAACTCGTCCTCGATCCTGCAGCAGAAATTCCAGGGGGCGATCCAGGACCAGCTCTCCTCTCCCGCCTCGCCGTTGGAGCTCCTGCTCGCCTTCTCGCTCGGCGGCTTCATGCGGGGCCTGATCGTCGCGCTGCTGACCTTCATCGCCGCCTCGCTGCTGGTCGACCTGCCTGTCGACCACGTCCTCGTCCTGATCCCGTCGCTCTTCCTGGTCGGCTTCTTCTTCTCGCAGCTCGGCGTGCTGATCGGCGTCCGCGCCGAACAGTTCGACGACGTCGCCTTCGCCCAGACCTTCGTCCTGCAGCCGCTGATCTTCCTTGGCGGCGTCTTCTACTCGGCGACGCTGCTGCCGCAGCCGTTCCAGACCCTGACCCACTTCAACCCGATCTTCTACATGATCAACCTGGTCCGCTACGGCTTTGTCGGCTACACCGAAGTCAGCATCGCGCTCTCGCTGCTGGCGCTGACCGCGGCGACGGGTGTGCTGTTCGCGGTCAACCTGCGTCTGTTCTCGAGTGGTTACCGCCTGCGTGCGTAGTTTTTGCCACTGGACGCTTGATCGATGCCGCGCCAGCCTTTACCTTTGCTGGCCGTTACTCGTTCGTAACCGTGGGGTTGCGCCGCTTCGAGCGGCGCGGAAAGGATTCAACTTGAAGCAGCTTCGTTCCGCCGGCTCGTCCAAGGTCGGCCTTCTCGCGGCGGTAACCGCCTTTGCGGTGCTCTGCCTCTCCGCTTCGGCGCTTGCCGCCTCGTACCCAGAAGGCACTTCGCCCGCCCCTCAGGCGAGCTCCGTTCCGACCGTCTACATGAAAGCCGACAAAAAAGGCCTTCGGTTCGTTGCGCCCAAGACGGTCGTCGCCGGGGAAGAGCTCGCGATCGTCAACCAGACCGATCCGCACAAAGTCGGTCCACACACTTTCTCGCTGGTGACCAAAGCGTCGATCCCGAGCACGCCGAAAGCCCACCAGCTCTGCTTCACCCCGAAACACATCTGCAAGGCGATCGCCATCTGGCACGGGGTCAAAGGCAATGGGCCGGTGAAAATCAACCCGGTCGAGGTCGGTGCTGCCGGCTGGGACACGCTCGGCAGCGTGACCACGAAGGGCGACTCCTGGTTCACCGGTGAAAAACCGGGCACCTCGTTCGAGCAGCCGGTCAGTGTCGACACCTCTGCCGGAGCGAGCAGGATCTACTTCATCTGCGCGATCCACTCGTTCATGCACGGCTCGATCAACGTTCTCCCCGGCGGTTAGCGACGGACGACTCGCCGCAGTCTCAGCCGCGCCTGGGGCGCCGAGGTTTCCTCGGCGCCCTGGGGGGCGGTGCCCTCGCCGCGCTGCTGCCGTTCGATCTTCGCTCGAGCGTGGCGACCCCCGCTGCCGCGCAGGGGCAGCACGCTCCTGCGCCGGCTCCGTTTCGCACCCGCCTGCCGATCCCGGAGGAGCTGCGCGGCGCGAATCTCCACATTCCCATCCGCGAGGCGGACGTCCAGATCCTGCCCGGGCCTCCGACCCGGATGTGGACCTACGGCGGGACCTTTCCCGGGCCGACGATCCGGCGCCCCTCCGGGCAGAGGACGGAGGTCACCTTCAGCCACCAGCTGCCGCGCACGGCGGGGGAGCTGACGGTCCATCTGCACGGTGGGCACAACCGAACCCAGTTCGATGGCCAGCCGGGTGGGCTCACCGCCTCGCATCCGAGATCCTTCTACTGCCAGATCCCGCGCGGCCTCTCTCCGCGTAAGTCCGGCAACGACCTGCTGATCGAGCCGGGAGGGCGAAAGACCTACGCCTACGATCTGCGCGAGGACGGCCGGCCCGAACGCGCCGCGTTCCAGTGGTACCACGACCACCGGCTCGACCACACCGCCCGCAACATCTGGCGTGGCCTGGCTGGCATGTGGATAGTCGACGACGATTTGGACGAGTCGCTGCCGCTGCCTTCGGGGGAGCGCGACATACCGCTGATGATCACCGACCGGTCCTTCGACCGGCACAACCAGCTGACCGACCCGTTCACCGGCCGCCAGCCCCCGGCCGACGGTGTCCTGGGTGCCCGGGTCCTCGTCAACGGCGCCTACATGCCCCACCACGAGGTGAGGCCGCAGCGCCATCGGCTGCGCATCCTCAATGCCTCCCACTTCCGCTCCTACGACGTCCACCTCTCGAACGGCGCACCGCTGATTCAGATCGCCACCGACAGCGGCCTGATGCCGAAGCCGTTGAGGCGTGGGGAGGTGCTGCTCGGGCCGGGCGAGCGCGCCGAGGTGATCGTCGACTTCGCCGGTGCGGCGGGAGAGCACGTGGAGCTGCGCAGCGGTCCCCGGCGCGATGGCAGAAACGGAGCGGGGGCGAAGACCTACGCCGGCGCGCTGATGCAGTTCCGGGTCGGCTCGCGCCAGGCGCCGGACAGGACCCGGGTGCCGCGCGCGTTGCGGCCGTTGCCAGGCTGGACGAAGCACGCGTCACGCAAGCCGGACCGCAGCTGGACGATCTCGATCGGCGGCCTCTTCAAGACGACCTGGCTGATCAACGGCAGGACCTTCAACCCGGCCCGCGCCGATGCCTTCCCGCGGCTCGACACCACCGAGACGTGGGAGATTTTCAACCGCACCGGGGTCGCGCACGTGATGCACATGCACCACACCGACTGGTACCTCCTCGCCCGCGACGGCAAGCCGCCCCCGCCCTGGGAAGACTGTCTCAAGGAGACCTTCTTCATCCACCCCGGCGAACGGATCCTCGTCGCCGGCCACTTCGTCGATTACACCGGCAAGTTCCTGATCCACTGCCACATGCTCGACCACGAGGACCACGGGCTGATGACGCAGTTCGAAGTGGTCAAGAGCTGATTTGAAGCATTGTCCCCAGCGCCGTGGGGACAATGCTTCAATCGAGGCTCTGACTGATCCAGTCGAGGTAGCCCTTGCTGCCGGCGACGATCGGTGTGGCGACTATCTCCGGCTCGTCGTAGGAGTGGAGCTCGCGGATCGCCGTCTCGACCTCGGCGTAACGAGCCGCGCTCGTCTTGGCCACGCAGATCCACTCCCGGGCGGTCTCGACCTCGCCCTGCCAGCGGTAGCGGCTCGAGATCGGGCCGACGACCTGGACGCATGCGGCGAGCCGGCGCTCGATCAGCGCTGAGGCGATCCGCTCGGCCTCCTCCTCGGAGCCGGCCGTCGTCTGCACCTGGATGCAGTCGGCCATCGGGTCCTAGCTCGGGTCGGCAACCAGTACTTCGCCGTCGGCATCCGGCAGGACGAGGATTGCGCCCTCGCCCGAGGGGTAGGCCTCCTCGCCGTGCTGGACGACGTCCATGCCGACCGCCTCGTCGTTCTCGCTGGCGCGCAGCGAGGTGAAGAGGCCCATCACCCGCAGCAGCACATAGGTCATGCCGAAGGCATAGATGGGGGTGACGAGGGCCGCCAGGGCCTGATCGCCGAGCTGGGCGGCATTGCCGAAGAAGAGGCCGTCGGAGATGCCGTTCCAGGCGAACGAGGCAAAGAAGCCGATGAAGAGGATGCCGGTGAAGCCGGCGATCCCGTGGGCGGCGAGCACGTCGAGCGTCTCGTCGACCCGGGTGCGGGGCCGCCAGACGATCATCGCGTAGCAGGGCAGCGCCCCGACCGCGCCGAGGACCATCGCCCAGCCGGGGCTGATGAAGCCACCCGCGGGGGTGATCAGCACGCAGCCGACGATGATCGCGGTCGCTGCGCCGATCGCCGTCACTTTGCGCCCCCGGATCAGGTCGAGCCCGAACCAGACGACCAGCGTGCAGGCCGGCGTGAGCAGCGTGTTGACGAAGGCGAGGACGCTGGGATCGCCGGTCGAGAAGCCGCTGCCCCCGTTGAAGCCGAACCAGCCGAACCAGAGTAGGCCGGCGCCGAGCAGGACGTACAGCGCGTTGTGGGGGAGAAGGGCCTGGCGGCCGTAGTCTTTGCGCGCGCCGACGACCAGCGCCGCGGCCAGGGCGGAGAAGCCCGAGGCCATCTCGACCGGGATGCCGCCGGCGAAGTCGAGGGTGCCGCCGGCGGCGAGCCAGCCGCCGCCGAAGGACCAGTGGGCGAGCACCGAATAGACGAGGATCGACCAGAGGGCGACGAAGATCAGGAACGGCCCGAAGCGCATCCGCTCGACCACGGCGCCGGAGACGAGGGCGGCGGTGATGATGCAGAAGGTCGCCTGGAAGGCCATGAAGAGCAGATGCGGGATCGTCGTCCCTTCGCGCGGGACGAAGGTGACGTCGTTGAGGCCGACGTAGCCCAGCCCGCCGATCAGCGAGCCGGTGCCGTCGAAGGCGAGCGAGTAGCCGACCAGCGCCCAGACGACGCCGGCGACCGCGATCGCGCCGATGCACATCATGAAGGTGTTGAGGGTGTTCTTCGAGCGCACCAGACCGGCGTAGAAGAGGCCCAGGGCAGGGGTCATCATCAGCACCAGCGCGGTGGCGACGAGCATCCAGGCGGTATCGCCCGTGTCGACTTCGGCGGCCGCGGCGGCGATCGGCAGGGCGCTCATTTGGCCACCGGCGTCACAGCCGCCTGGTCGGACTCTCCGGTGCGGATCCGCACCGCCCGCTCGAGCGGCACGACGAAGATCTTGCCATCGCCGACCTCGCCGGTCCGCGCTCCGTCGCAGAGCGCGTCGATCGTCGCCTGCACGAACTCGTCGGAGACCGCGATCTCGAAGCGCGTCTTGTCCTCGAGGCCGACTTTCACCGTCGTGCCGCGGTAGGTCTCGACCCGGTCGAGCTCACCGCCATGGCCCTGCACGCGGCTCATCGAGACCCCGCGCACCTCCGCCCGGTAGAGCGCTTCGAGTACGTCGTTCGCCTTCTCGGGCCGCACGATGCCGATCACCAGTTTCAAAACAGTTCTCCTCCCGATCCCCAAACTAGAGCGAGGGGAGCCTATCGTCTGGAGGCGGCAATGAGTCGGGATCCGGCTACTTGCTGGCGCCCCGGTGCACTTCCGTCGCGGCGGCCTGGTCGCGGGGCCGGACGACGATCTCGTCGATGTTGACGTGGGACGGCTGAGCAACGGCCCAGCGGATGCACTCGGCGACGTCCTCGGCGCTCAGCGGCACCATTCCCTCATAGACGCGCCGGGCCGCATCCTCGTCACCGCCGAAGCGGACCAGCGAGAACTCGGTCTCGACCATGCCCGGGGCGACCTCGGTTATCCGCACCGGCTCGCCGAGCAACTCCAGGCGCAGCACGCGGAGCAGCGAGCGCTGGGCGTGCTTGGCGGCGATGTAGCCGGCACCGCCGCGGTAGGCCTCGAAGCCGGCGATGCTGGTGATCGAGACGATCTGGCCGTCTCCCGACTCGACCAGCCGCGGCAGCAGCGCCCGGGTCATCCGCATCGTCCCCAGCACGTTGGCCTCATACATCGTGCGCCACTTGTCTTCGTCGGCCTCGCCCAGAGGTTCGAGCCCGTGCGCGCCGCCGGCGTTGTCGACCAGAACGTCGCAGCGCGGCACCCGCGCAACGAACTCGTCGACCGAGTCCGGGTCGGTCACGTCAAGCGCCAAAGCCGTGCCGCCCACCTCGGCGGCGATCTCCTCCAGGCGCTCCAGCCGTCGCGCCCCGAGCACCACCTGAAAACCGTCGCCGGCCAGCGCCCGCGCCGCCGCCGCTCCGATCCCACTTGACGCCCCCGTGATCACCGCGACCTTCGTCACGGTGGTGCTACTCCCCGATCAGCTCTATGCGGTAGCCGTCCGGGTCGCGGACGAAGCAGATGCGGTGGCCCTCGGTGCGGCCGCCGGGGCGATAGGGGGGCTTTTCGGGCTCGATGCCCTGTGCGGCCAGGCCCTCGAGGGTGCCGTCGAGGTCGTCGACGGCAAGGGCGATGTGGTTATAGCCGGTGCCGTGGTCGTAGTCAGCGACGCCGTGGTTGTAGGTCAGCTCCAGGCGGGGATCTTCTCCCGGCATCCCCATGAAGACGTTGATCGCCTCGTCGCCGATCGGCATCCGCGCGACCTCTTCGAAGCCGAGCTTCTCGTAGAAGGCGACCGAGCGATCGATCTCGCCGATCCGGTAACAGGTGTGGAGGAAGCTGGGCATGCGATCTCCTCCGAAGGCTACTGTTTATCCGCATGTCCGAGACTCGGGTCAGGACCGCCACCGTCCACGGCCGCTCGGTCTCCTACGTGGAGGCGGGGGAGGGGCCGGTGCTGCTGCTCGTCCACGGCATCGCCGGCACATGTGAGAACTGGCGCGAGGTGGTCGAGCCGCTTGCCCGCCATCACACCGTGATCGCCCCGGATTTCCCCGGCCACGGAGCATCGGAGGCGGGCAGCGGCGACTACTCGATCGGGTCTCTCGCCAGCGGCCTGCGCGACCTGCTGCTCTCGCTCGGCCATGAGCGCGCCACGCTGGTCGGGCACTCGCTCGGCGGTGGCGTCGCGATGCAGCTTGCCTACCAGTACCCGGAGATGGTCGAACGCCTGGTTCTGGTCTCCAGCGGTGGGCTAGGTCCTGAGGTGAGCCCGGTCCTGCGCGCCGCCGCGTTACCCGGCGCCGATCTCTTCATCTCCGTCACCGCGGGCGCCGGCAAGCGGGTGGGCTCGGTGCTCGGCCGCGGTCTATCCGCCGTCGGCCTGCGGCCGAGCGCCGACATCGCCGAGGTGGCGCGCGGCTACGCATCGCTCGAGGACGCCGCCCACCGTGCGGCCTTCCTGGACACGCTGCGGGCGGTGGTCGGCACCCGTGGTCAGCGCGTCGCCGCCGGGGACCGCCTTTACCTGGCCGAGGCCGTGCCCGTGATGATCGTCTGGGGCACCCGCGACTCGATCATTCCCGTGCGCCACGGCGAAGACGCCCACCGGGCGATCCCGAGCAGCCGGCTTGAGATCTTCGAGGACGTCGGCCACATGCCGCAACTTGAGGCGCCGGGTCGCTTCATCGCCGTGCTCGAACGGTTCCTGCGCGAGACCGAGCCGGCGCGGTTCGATCGCGACGAGTGGCGAGCGAGGATACGCGCGGCCTGAAGTTCGGCGGGGATTTGCCGCCGCGCATGTGAAATTGCCGCCCGGTGCAGCGGAAAAGGTTGGCTCAGCCCCCTCAATACAATTTTGTCGATGACGAACCGGGCGCGACGGCAGCGACGCAGGTCGCACCACACGAGCTGGAAGAAAAAGCTGCTGCTCGTCGTCGGCGTGCTCGCCGGTGCCCTGGTCGTCGCCGGCGGTGTGGCGGGGAGCTGGGCTGTGGACGTCTACAACTCGGCGCCGCCCCTCTCCAGTCTCAAGCCCGTGCAGAAGGGGCGCTCCTCGGCGATCTATGCCGCCGACGGCAGCCTGATCGGCTTCATCCGCGCCAGCAGCGTGCGCCAGCCGGTTCCCTCCAAGGCGTTGCCGCAGAATCTCAAGTACGCCACGGTCGCGATCGAGGATCGCAACTACTTCAACCACGGCGCGATCGACCCGGCCGGCATCGCCCGCGCTGCCTGGAAGAACCTGCAGGCAGGCGGCAAGCCGGTCCAGGGCGCCTCGACGATCACCCAGCAGCTCGTCCGCAACCTCTACATCCGCGATCCCGAACCGACGATCGAGCGCAAGCTGATCGAAGCCCACCTTGCCTACGAGGAGGAGGAAGAGCACTCCAAGCAGTGGATCCTCACCGCTTACCTCAACACCGCGCCCTACGGCACGGTCGAAGGTGAGACGGCGGTCGGCGCCGAGGCGGCGGCGCAGACCTACTTCGGTAAGCCGGCCCGCGATCTCGACCTGTCCGAGGCGGCGATGATCGCCGGCCTGCCCCAGGCACCTTCCGAATACAACCCCCTGCTCGACCCGCGCGCCGCCATCGACCGCCGCAACCAGGTGCTGGCGGCGATGGAGGACCAGGGCTACATCACCTCCTCCGAATACAGCGAGGCGATCAAGGAAGGCCTGAAGCTGAGCCCCGGCCACAAGTACCGGGTGATCCGCGACCGCTTCCTCTTCGACCTGGTCCAGCAGGAGCTGATCGACAAATACGGCCTCAACACGGTCCGCTACGGCGGCCTCAAGGCCTACACGACGATCGACCCTGAGCTGCAGGAACGGGCGCAGGAAGCAGTCGATGCCTGCAGCGTCTGCTACTCGGAAGGTGGCCCAGCCGCCGCCCTCGCCTCGGTCAACCCTGCCAACGGCGAGATCGTCGCCCTCGCCTCGACCGAAGGCTCCGCCGACGAAAGCGAATTCAACTACGCCTGGCAGGCGCACCGTCAGCCCGGCTCGTCGTTCAAGGCCTTCGTCCTCACGACTGCGATCAAACAGGGAGTCGACCCCGACAGCACCTACTACGACGGCACCTCGCCGAAGACCCTGGACCCCCCGGGGGCGGGGCCTGACTGGGTCGTCAACAACGCCGAGCCCGGCGGCGGCACGATGTCGCTTGCGTCCGCCACCTGGCACTCGACCAACGTCGTCTTCGCCCAGCTCGACCTCGACGTCGGCCCGGAGAACGTGACCCACACCGCACACCAGATGGGGATCGAAGCCCCGCTTGAATCGGTTCCCGCGGAGGCGCTCGGCGGTCTCGCCATCGGCGTCACGCCGCTTGAAATGGCCGACGCCTACGCGACCCTCGCCAGCGGCGGGATCCACCACGAGCCGACCGCGATCGCCCGGGTCGAGTTCCCCAGCGACAAGGTCGACGAACCCGACCCGGACGCCGGCGAGCGCGTTCTCACCGAAGGTGAGGCCTACGAAGTGACCAGGTTGCTCGAGGGAGTGATCACCCAGGGAACCGGCGCCGGCTACACCTACATGGGCTGCGCCGCGGAGGCCGGGAAGACCGGCACCTCTGAGGATCTCTCCGACGCCTGGTTCGTCGGCTACACGCCGCTCTACTCGACCGCGGTCTGGGTCGGCCACCCGCAGTCGCGTGAAGCGACCGGCTACGGCGGACCGACGGCGGGCCCGATTTGGCGCTCCTTCATGGAATCGGCGGCGGCGGGCAATTGCCCCGAATTCGCCGAACCGTCGGCCCTGCCCGAACTGTCCGGCCTCGACAGCGATCACACCAGCGGCTCCTCCGGCTCCTCTAGCGGATACGAAGAACTCGAAGAATTCAGCGAAGAAGGCGAAGCAGAAGAAGAATCGGAAAAGGAACAGGGCGACGGCGAAAAGGCTGCGGAAGCGGAAGCCGAGCCCGAAGCGGCGCCGTCGCCTCCGCCCGCTCCGGCCCCCTCCCCGCCGAGCGGGGGGGCGCCCGCCGGCGGAGTCTCGCCCAGCGGTTGAGCCCCGCGCCCAGTCCGCCTCGTTGCCTGATGTCATCGGGGAAAAGCCGCAGGCTGATTGCGGGGGTTCCCCGATGGAGTCGTGCCGGGGCGGCCCTACGCTCGGTGCATGGGTGCCAGTTCGCAGCCAGGTCACCGGCCGCGAGTCCTGATCGCCGGTGGCGGGGTCGCCGCGATCGAGGCTGCGCTTGCGCTTCGCGACCTTGCCGGCGAGCGCCTCGAGGTCGAGCTCTGTGCGCCCTGCGACGAGTTCGCCTATCGCCCTTTTGCCCTTGGTGAGTCTTGGGACTCCGTCGACATCTTCCGCTACGACCTCGACTCGTTGCTGCGGCGGGTCGGCGTCTCCTTCCGTCGCAACGGCATCTTCTCCGTCGACTCGGAAGCGGGCCTGGCCAGGGCTCGCGAAGGCAGGCTGATCCCATACGACTATCTGCTGGTCGCCACCGGGGCGAGGATGCTCTGGGCCGTTCCCGGTGCTGTCACCTTCTGGGGTGGAGCGGACGAAGGCGGGTTTGGCGGCCTGATGCGCAGGCTGCGCCTCGGGATCCTGCGCGACGTGGCCTTCACCATGCCCAGCGGCCATAGCTGGGGACTGCCGGTCTACGAGCTTGCTCTGCTTGCCTCGACGGCGTTGGCGAAGTGCGGAATCGAGGACGCCGGGCTGGTCGTGGTCACGCCCGAGGATGCCCCGCTCGAGGCTTTCGGCCGCGTGGTCGCCGAGCAGATGGCGCAGCTGCTGCGCGAGCACCGGATCGAGGTCATAACCGGGGTGCACCCGCTCGGCTTCGAGGACGGGCATCTGCGGGTCGTCCCCGGAGAGCCGATCGCGACCGATGCGGTGGTCAGTCTCCCCCGGCTCGAAGGCCACCGCATCGACGGACTGCCCTTTGGCCTGGATGGTTTTCTGCCGGTTGACCGGCATTGCGGGGTGGTCGGGGTCGAGCGGGTCTTCGCGGCCGGCGACGTCACCTCCTTTCCGGTCAAGCAGGGGGGGATAGCGACGCAAGGGGCCGATGCCGCCGCTGAAGCGATCGCCGCCGCGGCCGGGTGCGCGGTCGAGCCGGCGCCGTTCGATCCGGTTCTTCCTCCCGACACAGGGCGTGAGGTCGTCGGCCGCTACCTGACCCCGTTTCTGTCCGGGCTGCCCGCTTGTGAGGAGCCGATCGCCGTGGCCGGTTGAGCACCGCCCCGCGCCCGCGAGTCATGATGCGGCGGTGAGCGACGCCGACGAGCAGGCGCTGATCCGGCGGTACCGCACCGCGCGGCGCGATCCGCGGCTTGCCGTCCTGGAGGGATTCCACGCGCTCAAGCACGCCTTGCGCTTTGGCGCCGAGGTGCTCGAGGCGGTTGCCGCCGATCCGGCACAGCTGCGGGAGCTCGCCGCCGAGTTGGCCCCGGACCTCGGCGACGCGCTGGCCGAGCGCACCGCCCCCGTCTCCGCCGATCTGATCGCCGAGCTGGTGCCGCAGGCACCGCGCACCGGCGTCGTCGCGATCGCCCGCCGGCCGCGGGTCGACCTGGCCGCGCTGCTCGCCGGGCAAGAGCCGGAGCCGCTCGTCCTGCTCGAGGACCCACGCACGATGGGCAACATGGGGGCCTGTGTGCGGGTCGCCGCCGCCGCGGGCGCCGCCGGGGTGCTCACCACCGGGGGCAACGATCCCTGGCATCCCGACGCGTTGCGCGCCGCCGCCGGACTCCACTTCGCCCTGCCGGTGGTCGGCATGGAGCAGCTACCGGCGGGTGACCGGCCGCTGGTCGCGATCGATCCGGGTGGCGCGGACCTCCACCCGGCCGAGCTGCCGCCGCGCGCGATCCTCGCCTTCGGCACCGAGCGCTACGGCCTCAGCGCCGGCCTGCTCGAGCGCGCCGACGCCCGTCTCGGCATCCCGATGCGCACCGGCGTCTCCAGTCTCAACCTCGCCACCGCCGTCGCCGCGGTCCTATTTGCTCAGCGGCTTTAAGATCGCGTAGCTCTTTCCATCCATCGAAAGGAACACCCTTGCTGCCGTTTGCGGATATCAACTTTGGCGAAGCGCTCCTCGTCGCCTTCGAGGTCTTCTTCTTCGTCATCTGGATCTGGATCCTGATCACGATCCTCACCGACCTCTTCCGTGACCACGCGCTTTCGGGTTGGGCCAAGGCAGCCTGGGTGCTGTTCCTTGTCTTCATCCCCTTCCTGACCGCGCTGATCTACCTGATCGCCCGCGGCGCCGGTATGCGCGACAGGACGATCAAGGCGCAGGCGGAGGCGAAACAGCATTTCGATACTTACGTTCGCGAGCAGGCGCAGGGTGGCTCGCCCGCCGACGAACTGCACAAGCTCAACGAGCTGAAGGAAAAGGGCGCACTCTCCAGCGAGGAGTTCGACAAGGCGAAGGCCAAGCTGCTCGCCTAATCAGCGGTCGACGGGCCGAAAACGCGTCCATAGACGACGTTTTCGGCCCGTCGGCGCCGGTTTTCCGCTCGCCGCGGCGGCGATTTCTCCTGCAAGCAGGCGAATTCTGCAAGAGGAGTTGCAAGTTATGAGCAATTCCTAACAATCTTTAGGCGACTTCGTTAGCGTGCGCCGCCGATGCGCGCTCCTGCCGGTACCTCTCGGTGGCTGTTGCTTCCGGCCGCCTTGTTGCTCCTCGTGCTCTGCCTGGTGGCGAGCGCGCCGGCCAAGACCCTGCGAGAAAAGCTCGACTCGACGCAGGGCAAGCTCAGCCATGTTCGCGAAAGCCAGAGCGCGCTCTCGGCGACGATCGAAGAACAGAACAAGGCGATCGACACGATGCTCGGCGAAGTCTCGCGACTGCGCCAGGAACAGCTCGCCCTGGAGGGCGAACTCGAGGAAAAGCAGGGCGAACTCGACAGTGCCACCGCCAAGTTGGCAGCCGAGAAGCATCAGCTGGCGCTGATCCGCGCTCGCCTCCAGCGGGCGCTGGGCGTGCTGCGCGACCGGCTCGTCTCGATGTATGAGGCGGGCAGCCCCGATGTGCTCAGCGTCGTTCTCGAATCGGAGACCTGGTCGCAGGCCAGCGTCCGCGCCGAATACCTCAACCGGATCCAGGACTACGACGACTCGGTCGCCGACCGGGTCAAGGGGCTGCGTGACGAAGCGAAGGCCGCGGTCGAGCGGATGAAGGCGATCCGTCTGCAGCTGAAGGAAGCGAAGGATGTAATCGCGGTCAAGGAGCATGAAGCGGCCGACGCCCGTGCCGAAGCGGCCGCCCGCTTCGCGGACCTCAAGGCGGCCCAAGCGCAGCGCCAGGAACAGCTCGACGAGCTCCAGTCACGCGAATCGGCGCTGAGCGACAACCTCGCCTCGATCTCCGAACAGCTCACCGCCTCGGGCGCGCCGGCCCCGACCAGCACGCCGGCCCCGCTCACTCCGGGCCAGAGCGCCGAATACATCTCCGAAAGCCAGGCGAGCGTGCCGAGCGACGCGCCGCCGGCCGTGCAGGGTGCGATCGAAGCGGCGAACTCGATCGCCACCACCCCCTACGTCTGGGGCGGCGGCCACGGCTCCTTCGAATCGTCGGGCTATGACTGCTCGGGCGCGGTCAGCTTCGCCCTCAACGGCGGCGGCCTCCTCTCCAGTCCGCTCGACTCGACCGGGTTGGAGACCTGGGGCGAAGCGGGTGCCGGCCAGTGGATCACCGTCTACGCCAACGCCGGTCACGCCTGGATGATCATCGCCGGCCTTGCCTTTGACACCGTCGGCGGCCCCGGCCCACGCTGGCACTCCTCACCGGTCAGCTCGACCGAAGGGTTCATCGCTCGTCACCCTGCGGGGTATTAGGCGTCTATCCCGGCAGGGGCTTCACTTAACTTTTTCGGTGGTTTGGGATTAGCTGGCGCTCGCTGCGCTCAACGAAAAAGTACAAGACGTTTCACCCCTACCGGGATAGACGCCTAGTCGGAGGAGGGGTGAATTCGCTCAGATAGCTGGGAAGAGGCACGTCTGGGGGGAGTCTCTCGTCTGGGGTTGGAGGGCCCGTGGTGACGTGTAGGCCGATCGTGCCGGCCCAGACGGGCAGCTCGTAGTCGTCCTCATCGTCAAGCGGGCCGCCCGTTCGGACCTTTGCCGAGGCCTCGTCGAGGCGGAGGCGGAGGACGGCCGTTCCCTTCAGCTCCTGTTCGGTGGGCAGGCGGGCGTCTCCCCAGCGGCCCGGCACGAGCTTTTCGGTGAAGGCCTCGAGCGCGCGTCGTTTGTCGGTGGCCGAGGAGATCTGCTCGGCTTGGCCGAAGACGACGACGGAGCGGTAGTTGACCGAGTGGTGGACCGCCGAGCGGGCGAGGACGAGGCCGTCGAGGATGGTCGCGGTCAGGCAGATCTCCGCGCGCTCCGCACGGCGCAGCGTCGGGCTTGCCGCCGAGCCGTGGATGTAGAGCCACTCGCCGATGCGGGCGTGCAGCGTGGGGATGACGACGGGGTGGCCGGCGGGGGCGGTCGTGCCGACGTGGGAGACGATCGCCTCGTCGAGGATCGCCTCGACCGTCGGGCGGTCGTAGCCGGCACGGCTGGGCATCCTCGTCACCCTGGTTCTTGGCCTCGTCGCCATTGTGGCCTCCTCTCTGCAATCTGTTACAGTACAAATATCCCTACTGAGCTGACACAGTATCGGATCACCGGCGACGGTGCGGCGGAGATCGCCGCCAGCATCGAGCACGGCATCGAAGAGGGTGGGCTGCAGCCCGGCGCTCCGCTGCCCGCAGTTCGCTCCCTTGCCGCCGAGCTCGGCGTCAGCCCGACCACGGTTGCCGCCGCCCTCCGGGATCTCCGTTCGCGCGGCCTCGTGATGACGCGATCGCGCAGCGGCGCTCACGTCAGCTGGCGACCCCCGGTCGCGGGGTCATGGCTGGGCACCGTGGCGCCAGCGGGCGTTCGTGACCTGGCGAGCGGCAACCCCGACCCGGAGCTGCTTCCCGATCTGATGCCGATCCTGCGCCGAATCGAGCCACCGCGCCAGCTCTACGGCGGAGACCCGGCGGATCCTCAGCTGATCGAGTTGGCCCGGGCCGAGTTCGGCGAGGTCGGGATCGCCCCTGAGGACGTCGCCGTGGTCAGCGGCGCCCTCGACGGAATCGAGCGGGCCCTGGCAGCACAGCTGCGACAGGGAGACGTGGTC
This sequence comes from uncultured Solirubrobacterales bacterium, assembly GCA_963716735.1. Taxonomy (GTDB): domain Bacteria; phylum Actinomycetota; class Thermoleophilia; order Solirubrobacterales; family 70-9; genus VRUE01. Next base: position 1,342,395 of record OY970321.1, on the reverse strand, counting down.
GCGGTCGAAGATCCGGGTTTCGCCGGGCTCTTCGACCTGTTGCGCGCCCTCGGACTTGCCCTGCGCCCGGTGGCAATCGACCGGAAGGGGATGCTCCCCTCGGCACTCGCAGAGGCCCTCGATGACGGTGCGAGCGCCGTGGTGATCAACCCTCGGGGCCAGAACCCGACCGGGGCATCGCTCGACGAGGAGCGCGCCGCGGCGTTGAAACGGGTGCTTGACCGCAGCCCCGACGCGATGGTCCTCGAGGACGACCACCTCGGTCCGATCGCCGGCACCCCCCGGTTGACGCTGACCGCCGGGCGTGCGCGCTGGGCAGCGGCCCGCTCGCTCGCCAAGTCCCTGGGCCCCGACCTGCGTCTGGCTGTCCTCGCCGGCGACCCCCACACGATCAACCGCGTCCGCGGCCGCCAGGCCGTCGGCCCCGGCTGGGTCAGCCACCTGCTCCAGCGCACGGCAGCGACGCTATGGGCCGACCCCGGGATCGCCCGCGACCTGCGGAAGGCCACCGCGACCTACAGCAAGCGCCGCGAAGTGTTCACCTCAGCCCTGACCGAGCACGGCATCGAATCCCAATCCCCCAGCGGCCTCAACGTCTGGATCCCCGTCCCCGACGAGACCAGCACCATCCAAGCTCTCCAGACCGCAGGCTGGGCCGTCGCACCAGGAGCCCCCTTCCGCCTTCAAGCCGACCCAGCGATCCGCATCACCATCAGCACCCTGCAAGCTGACGAGGCCAAGCCCCTGGCGGCGGCGATCGCCACAGCCCTACAACCGTCCCCCCGAACGCGCCCCGCATAAGCTCGATCCGGTAGGGCTGAAACGTCTTGTACTTTTTCGGTGTTGGCTTTCGGGCGCCAGCCCACCGGCAATTCACCGAAAAAGTTAAGTGAAAGCCCTACCGGATCGAGCTTTCACCCACCCTCGACGGGCCGGCCTTCCTGTTGCCAAGTCCCGACGCCGCCACGGGCGACGTGGATCGTCTCGAACCCCTCCCGCTGCAACACCGAAGCCGCCAGCCCACTCCGTTTACCCCCCTTGCAGATCGTCGCCAGAACCCGATCGCGAGGTAACTCGCCGAGCCGTCCGGCCAGCTCCCCATAGGGGATGTGGACCGAGCCGGCGATGTGTGCCTCGGCGTACTCGGAGGCGCGGCGCACGTCGACGACCAGCGGCGGCGTCTCGCCCTCCAGCAACAAGGCCAGATCGCCGGGCCCGATCGGCTCGATCCGCGCCACTGGCCGCTCCTCTGCCCGCCAGGCGCTCATGCCGCCGCCGAGGAAGCCGCGCACACTCAGCCCGACCGCGGCGAGCAGCTCTGCCGCTTCGAGCTCGTTGCCGTCAGAGGCGGCGACGACGACGATCTCGCCGTCGGGCGGGACGACCTGGGCGACCTTGGTGGCGAAGCCGGTGTCGTAACCAGAGGCGCTGATCGCGCCGGGGATGTGCGCCTCGTCGAACTGCTCGTTGGTGCGCGAGTCGACGGCAAAGGCGCCGGCGGCGATCGCCGTCTCGAAACGGCGCGGCGTCAGCCGCGCGGGCGAGCCGATCGACTCGACCAGTGGGCCGCGGTTGAGCGCGACGATGTGCTCGACGTTCGGTGGGCGCTCGCCGATACTGGCGACCGCGTTCTCGATGAATTCGGCTTCGTTGGAAAGCGCGAGCGCCTGGTTGTGCCGGCGCTCGAAGCCGATCGTCGAGGAGGTCTTGAGGTCGATGCCCGAGCTGCCGCAGAGCGAGCCGCCGAGGTGCCCGGGCCAGACCTCGACATCGTCGGGCAGGGAGAGCAGCCGCCCGTGCAGCGAGCGGAAGATGCCGGCTGCGCCTTCGCGTGGCTCCACCGCGAGGTCGGGACGGGCGACGTCGCCGACGAAGAGGCAGTCGCCGCTCAGCACGGCGACCGGATCGCCGCCGCGCCCGGCGTCCCGCAACAGGAAGGAGGTGTGCTCGGGTCGGTGGCCGGGGGTGTGGATCGCCTCGATCGAGACCCCACCGCCGAGTTCGAGAACCCAGCCGTCGCCGAACGGCTCGTGCTCGTACTCGGCCTCGGCCAGCGCGTTGACGTGGATCGTCGCGCCGCTGGCCCGCGCCAGCCGCCCGTGGCCGGAGACGTGGTCGGCATGGTTGTGGGTCTCCAGCACGTGCTCGATCCGCACCCCGTGCAGGCGGGCGAGGTTGACGTAGGGATCGATGTCCCACTGCGGGTCGACCACCGCGGCAACTCCCACGCCCGGGTCGCCGACCAGGTAGGAGGCACAGCCGAGATCCTCGTGGATGATCTGTCGGAAGAGCAATTCGGCCTCTCGGTTTTGGTGAGGATCGTTGAAGGGGTAGCTTTCCGCCCAGGGTAGCGGCCAACGGAGGGAGCCCAGATGGGAGTCGAAGGGGAAACGTCACTGGAGCGGGAGCTGACCGAGCTGCTCGAGGTGGAGCGCTTCGAGCCCCCCGCCGAGTTCAGCCGGCAGGCGCTGCTCTCCGACCCGGCGATCTACGAGGAGGCGGCTGCCGATCCGCAGGCCTGGTGGTTGCGCCAGGCGACCGAGCTGCTCGATTGGGTCAAGGAGCCGAGCGAGTCGCTCGACGAGTCCAACCCGCCCTTCTTCAAGTGGTTCGCCGACGGCGAGCTCAACGTCTCCGCCAACTGCCTCGATCGCCACGTCGAGGCGGGGCGCGGCGAGCGGGTCGCCTACCACTGGCGCGGCGAGGAGGGCGAGGAGCGCGACGTCACCTATGCCGAGCTGCTCGCTGACACCGAGCGCTTCGCCAATGCCCTGCGCGACCACGGCATCGAGAAGGGCGACGTCGTCGGGATCTACCTGCCGATGATCCCGCAGGTGGTCGTCGCGATGCTCGCCTGCGCCCGCATCGGCGCCGTCCACAACGTCGTCTTCGGCGGCTTCTCGGCGGAGGCGGTGCGCGAGCGGATGAAGTTCTCCGAGGCCAAGGCGCTGATCACCGTCGACGGCGCTCGCCGCAAGGGCAAGACGGCGCCGGTCAAGGCGCGCGTCGACGAGGCGATGGCGGACGTCGGCTCGATCGAGACGATCTTCGTCGTCAAGCACACCGGCGAGGCCTGTGAGATGCGGGAGGGCCGCGACGTCTGGTTCGAGGAGGCGATGGAGGCCGCCGATGCCGAGTGCCCAGCGGAGCCGATCGGCGCCGAGGACCCGCTCTTCATCCTCTACACCTCAGGCTCGACCGCGAAGCCGAAGGGCATCCTCCACACCACCGGCGGCTACCTGACCGGCGTTGCCTGGACCCACCGCAACGTCTTCGACCTGAAGCCTGGTGAGGACGTCTACTGGTGCGCGGCCGACGTCGGCTGGGTCACCGGCCACTCCTACATCGTCTACGGGCCGCTGGCCAACGGCGCGACCAGTGTCATGTACGAGGGGGCGCCGGACTACCCCGACAAGGACGTCTGGTGGGAGTTGATCGAGCGTTACGGGGTGACGATCCTCTACACCGCGCCGACGGCGATCCGCGCCTGCATGAAATGGGGAACGGAGTACCCCAAGCGCCACGACCTCTCCTCGCTGCGCCTGCTCGGCTCGGTCGGCGAGCCGATCAACCCCAAGGCGTGGCTCTGGTACCACAAGGTGATCGGCGGGGAGAGCTGCCCGATCGTCGACACCTGGTGGCAGACCGAGACCGGCCACATCATGATCTCGCCGCTGCCGGGGATCACCGCGACCAAGCCCGGCTCGGCGACGCAACCGCTGCCGGGAATCGACGCCGCCGTCGTCGATGACGGCGGCGCTCCGGTCGAGGGCGGCGAGGGGCTGCTGGTCCTGCGCCGGCCCTGGCCGGGCATGCTGCGCACGCTCTACCGCGAGGAAGAGCGCTTCGTCGAGACCTACTTCTCGCGGTTCGGCCCCGAGACCTACCTGGTCGGCGATGCGGCCCGGGTGGATGAGGACGGATGCATCTGGGTCCTGGGGCGGATCGACGACGTGGTCAACGTCTCCGGCCACCGCCTCTCGACGGCGGAAGTCGAGTCGGCCATTGTCTCCCACCCAAAGGTCGCCGAGGCGGCGGTGATCGGGCAGAGCGACGAGGACACGGGCCAGGCGATATGCGCCTTCGTCACTCTCGAGGGCGATCGCGACGGCGACGACGAGATGGTCGCCGAGCTCTCCGAGCACGTCGCCGCGCGGATCGGCAAACTCGCCCGGCCGAAGCGGGTGATCTGGTCTGGCGACCTACCCAAGACCCGCTCCGGCAAGATCATGCGCCGCCTTCTGCGCGACATCGCCGAGGGCCGCGAGCTGGGCGACGTCACCACCCTGCGCGACCCCGACGTCATGCATGAGCTGGAGTCGAAGATCGCCACCCGCCGCGACGACGAAGGCTGAATTGCAGCTTTTTACCCCCTATGGGTGGGAAAAAGCTGCAATGACGATCAGGTGCTGCGGTCGTCGATGATCCGCTCGACCGCGATCTCAAGCGCTTGCAGCTGCTCGCGCACGCTGCGTAGTTCGCGCAGGGCGACCGCCTCGGCCGTCAGCTGCTCAGCCGCCAGCTCTTCCTCGACCTCGACGATCTCGGGGCCGAGGAAGCGCTGGGCGAAGGCGCCGGTGAGCAGGGCGACGAAGCCGATGCCGACGATCAGGATGAAGGCCGAGAGGACCTCGCCGCCGGTCGTCGTCGGGTAGATGCTCGAGCCGAGCGTCGTCATCGTCGTCACCGCCCAGTAGATCCCGTCCCAGGTGTCGAGGTGCTGGTTTTGAGGCTCAAGCGCGACGAAGAGGGCACCGCCGCCGATCGCCGTCAGTACCGCCAGCAGAGCCGCGTAGTGCAGCCCCTGCAGCGAGAAGACCTCGCGCGTCAGCTGGGCCAGCCGCAGCAAGCGCAGCAGGCGGAGCAGGCGCAGGACGCGGAGTCCCTGTAGGCCCGCTGGGAGGACCGGCGGCGTGAAGACGACCAGGATCAGGTCGAGCGGGTTGTGGCGCAGCCAAGCGCGGCGGTCGGGGGCGACGGCGAGCATCACGACCAGCTCGATTGCGAACGCCGCCCAGGTGACCCAGTTGAGGATGATCGCGACGTCCTCCAGCCAGCCGCCGGGGTGCGACTCGGTGATCGCCACCATCGGCAGCGTCAGTGCCGCCGCGATCAGCATCGGCGTGTTGAGGATTTCGGCGACGCGCGTGCTGCGCGCGTCCATCCCGGGCTCGTAGCGAACCGGTTTCTCGTCTACCTCAGCCCTCATCCGCGCCTACTTCGACGGGCACCCGCTTTTGCCTACCCGCTGGACCTGCCACAGGATAGTTTGCTAGACTAATTACCAATGCTAATGACTCAGCCCTCTGGCGACACCATGCTCACCGACTCCGCCGCGCGTTTGCGGATGGCGATCGTGCGGACCTCGCGGCGCCTGCGCCAGGAGGCCGCGGGGGCGGTGGGGGAGTTGACGCCGACCTCGGCTGCGGCGCTGGTGACCGTCGAGCGCTGCGGGCCGCTCACGCCCAGCGAGCTGGCCGAGATCGAGCGGGTGAAGCGGCCGACGGCGACGCGGACGCTGCGCGTGCTTAGCGATGCCGGGCTGGTGGAGAGGGCGCCGGACCCCGAGGACGGACGCAGCGCCCTGGTCACCATCACCGCGGCGGGGCGCGAGCGTCTGCGCCGCCTGCGCGGCCGCAAGAACGCCTACCTGGCGCGCCGCATGCGCGACCTGCCGCCCGGCGACGTCGAGACCCTGGAGCGGGCAGCGACGATCCTCGAGGGGATCCTGGAGGAGCCGCGCCCCGCCAGGCGCGAGAGGTTGCCGTGAGCGCCGCGGTAAGGCGCAGCTTCGACTCCCTCTCCGTTCCCAACTACCGGCGCTACTTCGCCGGGCAGGTCGTCTCGCTCTCCGGTAACTGGATGCAGACGGTCGCCGCGCTCTGGCTGATCCTCAGCCTCACCGACAGCGGCGTCGCCGTCGGCCTGACCACCGCCCTGCAGTTCCTGCCGATGCTCCTCTTCGGCGCCTGGGGTGGGCTGCTCGCCGACCGCTTCCCCAAGCGGCGCCTGCTGATGGTGACCCAGGCGCTGATGGCGATCCCCGCGATCGGCCTCTTCGCCGTTACCGAGGCCGGCGTCGTCACGCCCTGGATGGTCTACCTCGCCGTGCTCGCGATGGGCGCCGTCAACGCGGTCGACAACCCGACCCGGCAGAGCTTCGTGATCGAGATGGTCGGGCCCGGCCGGGTCGTCAACGCGGTCAGCCTCAACAGCGTCATCGTCCAGTCGGCGCGGATCGTCGGCCCGGCGATCGGCGGGCTGCTGATCGCGGTATTCGGCGTCGGGCTCTGCTTCGGCGTCAACGCCCTCACCTTCCTGGCGATGATCGTCGCCCTCTGGCGGATGGATCCCACCCAGCTGCGCCCGGCTCCCACCGGCGGACGCGAGCCGGGGGCGATCCGCGCCGGCCTGCGTTACGTCAGGCGAACGCCGGCGCTGGCGGTGCCGTTGGCGCTGATGGCGCTGGTCGGCACCTTCGGCTTCAACTTCCAGGTGGTGCTGCCACTGCTGGCCCGCTTCAGCTTCGACGGCGGCGCCGGTGCCTTCGCGGTGCTGGTCTCGGCGATGGGCGTCGGCTCGGTCGCCGGGGCACTGATCACCGGCGCCCGCGGCCGCACCGGCCCGCGCCTGATCGCCGTCGCCGCGCTTGCCTTTGGCCTCGCGGCATTGCTCGCCGCGGCAATGCCGTCGCTGGCATTCGAGATCCCGATGCTGGCCCTGCTCGGCGCCGCTTCGGTCACCTTCGCGGCCAGCATCAACTCGACCCTGCAGCTTGCGGTCGAGCCGGCGATGCGGGGCCGGGTGATGGCGCTCTACTCGGTCGTCTTCCTCGGTTCGACCCCGATCGGCGGGCCGCTGACCGGCTGGCTCTCCGAGGCCTACGACCCGCGGGTGGCGCTGCTGCTGGCGGCGATCGCCGGCCTCTCCGCCGCCTGGGCGGCCCACGTCTCCTTCGCCCGGATCGAGACGAGGGCGGTCGAGGTTAGGTGCGCTGAGCGACCCAAACCTCGACCGCGATCCTCGTCAGTCGACGCTCAGCCGGTGTAGCCGGCTTCCTTCAGGTAGGAGGCGGCCGCTTTGGCCGGTGACTGCTTTTCGAGTTCGACCCGGGCGTCGAGCTCCTGCATGACCGGCAGCGTCAGCCCCTTCTGGACTTCGACGATCGTCTTTTCATAGTCGGGCCCGGCTTTTTCTGCCGTGGAGGCCTTGGTGACAAAGATGATGTTTCCGGCTGGGAAGACTTCCTTGTCGTCTTCGAGAATGACGAACTTGTCCTTCTCCGCCGAAAGCTGCGGGTCGGTGGTGAAGAGGATCGAGAGATCGGCCTGTCCGTTTTCGAGCACCTTGTAGCGCAGGCCGATGTCAACCGGGGTGAATGACTTGAATTTCAGCCCGTAATATTTTTCGAGCCCGGCCAGGCAATCGATCCGCTGGCGGCACTCAGGCGACCCGTACAGGGTCAGTTTTTCTGACTGTCCTTCCAGGTCGGAGACCGTTTTCAAGCCCAATTCGTCAGCGGTCTTCTTCAACGTGCCGACCGCGTTGGCGCTGGCGAAGGGGGTGGGCGGGAACGCCGTCAGCCCTTCCTTTTCGAATTCCGCCTTGGCTTTTTCATAGGCCGGCTGAGCGCCCGCGGGGACTTCTTCGGGTTCGACGCCGAAGAAGGAGGTCAGTGCGGTGCTCGCGTACTCCGGGTAGCCGGAGATCTGTCCCGACTTCAACGTCTGCAGGGCAACCGTTTCGGAACCGAGGTTGAGGTCGGTCTTCACCTTGTAGCCGGCGGCCTCCAGGGCCTGGGCGTAGATCTCCCCGAGGATTTCCTGTTCGGGGAAGTTCTTCGAGCCGATCGTCAGGGTGACTTTGCCGTTGTCGGGGTTGGAGACGATCGCACCGCCGTCGCCGCTGGTGGTGTCGTCATCGCTCGAGCCGCATGCGGCGACTCCGAGACTGAGGAATAGCGCGAGCAGTACCGCTACAGAGGCGCGCGCCCTCTTGGTCGTGGTTCTCACTGTGCTTCCTCTCTTGTCGATTGCAATGCGGTCGTTTTCGGGAACAGGTCAGGCTGCACTCAGCTTCAAGCCTTTCGAAGTGAGCAGACGTTGCAGTCCGGCGAGCAGGAACTCGAGCATGAGGGCCAACAGGGCGACCAGGATCGCCCCCGCCAGCACTCCGCTGTCGCCGTACACGTTGCCGTTGATGATGAAGTCGCCGAGGGTCAGGACCCCGGCGATTGGGGCGATCGTCGCCGTCGCCGCGATCGCGATCGTCGCCCCGCGGATACCGGCGAAGAGAGTCGGGATCGCCAGCGGGATCTCCACCCGGCGCAGGATTTCGAGCTCAGTCATGCCCATGCCACGAGCGGCGTCGACCGTCGAGCGGTCGACCTGGCGGATGCCGACGAAGGTGTTGGCGAGGATCGGCGGCACGCCGAGCACCGCGAGGGCGATCGTCAGGTTGAGGACCCCGACCCCGATCGCTGCCGCCATGAAGGCGATAAGCGCCAGCTCCGGGATCGCCCGGCCGGCGTTGCCGACCGCGATCGCGAACAGTTCGCCGGTCCCACGGTGACCGAGGTAGAGACCGAGCGGTAGCGCGACAAGCAGCGCCAGTGCAAGCGCCAGTACCGTGAGTTCGAGCTGGTTGAGGGTGAGTTCGACCACCTGTTCGATGCCGCCGACCTTCTTGCCGCCGGTCACGCTCGAGTCCTGCGGAGTGAAGATGAATTCGATCGCACCCTCGATCGAGGCGAGTATCGGGTGCGGGACGGTGGCGCCGATCATCCCGCCGCCCTCAGCCAGGGCGTCAGCAGGCGCTGGATCCCGAGCAAGATCAGGCCGAATGCGACCGCCATCGCAAACGCGATCCCGCCGGCGATGATCAGGTTGGTCATGAAGTCGATCCCGTTCTTGAGGATCGGTTCCCCGAGTCCGCCACCTCCCGCGAACGCGGCCAGCGTCGCGATCGCCACCGTGCTGACCGTGGCGATCTGCAGGCCGGCAACGATCTCCGGCGTCGCCAGGGGCAGCTCGACCTTCCAGAGGATCTGGCGGTCGGTCAGGCCCATCCCGCGCGCCGCGTCTTTGACCGAGCCCGGGACATTGGCGAGACCGACGATCGTGTTGCGGTAGATGATCTGCAGGGTGTAGGCGCTGAGGGCGATGATCGCCGTATCGCGCCCGCGCCCGGTGATCGGCAGCAACAGGAAGAAGAAGGCGATGCTCGGGATCGTGTAAAGGACGCCGGTTCCGGCGAGCAGTGGCGGTTGCAGCCAGCGGTGGCGGTGCGCCAGCAGCGAGAGAGAGAAGGCGATGAGGAAGCCGAGCACGACCGAGATGGCGACGAGTTCGAGGTGCTGGACGGTCGGCGTCCCGTAGCGGTCGATGTTTTCCTTCGCCCAGTCGAAGCAGAAGAGGTGGCTGCTGTTCGCCTGGCAGGGCAGGGTCTCCGAGGTGCGTTCTTTGAAGAAGCCTTCGCCGACTTCTCCCACCTTTGCCAGGGGCAGGGCGAGGGCGGCGGCGCTAACCATGCGGACGCTCCACTGCGCTGCGCTCCTCGGTCTTCGCCTTGGGCGAGGCGAGGAACTCGGAGATGATCTCGACCGAGAGCACGCCGTCTATCCGCCCCTGGCGATCGACCACCGCTGCGTACTGGGCCTCGCCCTGGAGCAGGTCGGCGAGCGCGTCGCGCATCACGTCGTCGCGATCGAGCAGCGGACCGAGCGGCGAGTCAGGTTGCGCCGGCACGGTCTCGGCGGCCAGGTCGCGCTCCGAGAGCCAGCCGAGCGGCCTGCGCTCGGAGTCGACCAGCAGCGGGTAGGGGACCTCGGCGCCCTGCAGCTTCGCCCGCACCTCGGCCGTCGCCTGGCCGACGTAGGCAAGCGGCGCCTCCCAGAGGTCGATGTCGGAGACGCGCATCAGCGCCAGCCGCTTCAGGGCGCGGTCGGCGCCGACGAAGTCCTCGACGAACTCGTCGGCGGGGGCCATCAGCAGCTCCGCCGGCGTCGCGTACTGGGCGACCCGCCCGCCCTTGCGCATGATCGCGATGCGGTCACCCATCTTGATCGCCTCGTCGATGTCGTGGGTGACGAAGAGGACGGTCTTGCGGATCTCGGCCTGCAGGCGGAGGAACTCGTTCTGGAGGCGCTCGCGGGCGATCGGGTCGATCGCGCCGAAGGGCTCGTCCATCAGCATCACCAGGGGGTCGGCGGCGAGCGCCCGGGCGACCCCGACCCGCTGCTGCTGACCGCCGGAGAGCTGCGCCGGGTAGCGCTCGCCCAGTTCGGGGTCGAGGCCGATCAGCTCCAGCAGCTCTGCCGTGCGCGCCTGGGTCCGGTCCTTCTTCCAGCCCAGCAGCTGCGGCACGGCGGCGATGTTCTCGGCGACCGTGCGGTGGGGGAAGAGGCCGACCTGCTGGATCACGTAGCCGATCTCCCGGCGCAGCCGCGCCGGATCGCGGTCGCGCACCGACTCGTCGCCGATCAGAACGTCCCCCTCGCTCAGCTCGACCGTGCGGTTGACCAGCCGCATCGCCGTCGTCTTGCCGCAGCCCGATGGACCGACCAAGACGCAGACCTCGCCGGCCGCTACCTCCAGGTTGAGGTGATCGACTGCGGCCTCAGTCGAGTTGCCGTAGCGCTTGGTGGCGTTCTCGTAGCGGACTGCCGCGGGCACTCAGGTTGAGCCTATACCCAACCTGCGCGTTCTCTCACGGGTTCGGGCGACGATCTCCGCGGTCCCCTCGACTTCGCCGCCGCGCATCAGCACCCGGCCGGCGACGACGGTCGTATCGACGACGGAGCCGCTCGCCGCGTAGACGAGGTCGGAGGCGAGGTCGCCGACGCCGAGCTCCGGCGAGTCGCCGCGCAGCAGCAGGAAGTCGGCCGGCGCGCCGATGGTGAGCGGCTTCGCGCCGCCACCGAGTAGTGGCGCGCGGGCGCCGGTCGCGATCTCCAGCGCCTCGGCCGCCGGGACGACGGTCGCGTCGCCGGCGGCGTGGCGTTGAGTAAGAGCGAAGGCCTTGAGGTCGGAGAGCAGGTCGAGCGAGTCGTTGGAACCGGCGCCGTCGGTGCCGAGCCCGACCGCGACCCCGGCCTGGCGTGCGGCCGGGTAGGGGAGGACCCCGCCGACCGCCAGCTTCATGTTGGCGACTGGATTGGCGACCACGGTGGCGCCGCGCGCCGCGATCAGCTCCAGCTCCGCCTGGTCGAGCCAGACGCCGTGGGCGAGCACCGTGCGCTCGCCGAGCAGGCCGAGCCGGTCGAGGTAGGCGGCGGGCCGTTCGCCGTGCGCGGCGAGGCAGTCCGTCACCTCCTGCTCGGTCTCGGAGAGGTGGATCTGGAGCGCCAGATCGCGTTCGGTGGCCTGCTCTCCGGCCCAGCGCAGCAGCTCTTCGCTGACCACGTAGATCGAGTGCGGGGCGAGGGCGGCGTCGATTCCACCGGGCCGCTCGCCCAGGGCGTCAAGCTCATCGGTGACACGTGCCTGAGCCTCGGCGGTACGGCCGTCGGCGTCGAAGAGCGGTCCCCCGATCGTCGCCCGCATGCCGGCGTCTTCGACCGCCCGGGCGGTCGCCTCCGGTTGCCAATACATGTCCCAGAAGCGGGCGGTCCCGGTGCGGATCATCTCGGCGCAGGCGAGGCGCGTTCCCCAGTAGACGTCCTCGGCCTCGAGCTTGGCCTCGACCGGCCAGATCTTCTCTTCGAGCCAGCGCATCAACGGCAGGTCGCCGCCGTAGCCGCGGAAGAGCGTCATCGCCGCGTGCGTGTGGCCGTTGACCAGCGCGGGGACGAGCGGCATTCCACCTGCGTCGATCGCCTCGTCGCCGGTCTCGGCGACGACCTCGGGTCCGATGGCGACGATCACCCCATCCTCGCAGCGCAGCCCGACGGCCTCACCGTCGACCGTGGCGTCCCTTACCGCTAGCCCGCCCATAGGAGAACCGCCGCTGTGGACTTTCTACGTGCTCTGGGACGGCAAAAGTCCACAGCGCTCATTGGAGCTCCGGCAGGACGGCGGCGAGGTCGTCGCGCAGGCGGGTGGCGTTGCGCTCGCGGTGGCCTTCGAGCTCGGTCGGGGACAACGGCTGAGCGTCGATCCCGTTCGCCAGGTTGTCGACCACGCAGACGGCGGCGTAGGGTAGCCCCAGCTCGCCGGCGACGATGCACTCCGAGGCCAGCGTCATCCCGATCAGGTCGGCGTGGGCGGCGATCAGCCTGATCTCGGCCGGCGTCTCGAAGCGCGGGCCGTTGGTCTGCCAGTAGACGCCGCCGTCTCGCAGCGCCCCCGCGCCGCTTGCCTCCCAGGCGCCGAGCACTTCGCCCCGCCAGCCCGGGTCGAAGCCGGGCATCGCGTGGCCGCGCGGGTCGGCGAAGGTGGTGACCGTGACCTGCAGGGCGATGAAGTCGTGTGGGCAGACGAAGCTGCCGACGCCCAGCTCGGCGTCGAGCGAGCCGACCGAGCAGATCGCCAACACCCGGTCGCAGCCGGCCTCGGCCAGTGAGCGCAGATTGGCCTCGTGGTCGATCCGGTGTGGAAGGACGTAGGCGTCGGCGGGGCCATGGCGTTGCAGCCCGACCGCGTGGCGTTCGGCGGCTCCCGCGACCTCCGCGCCACCCGGCCCGGCGGCGCTGCTGCCGAGGATGACGGCGAGGCGGCCCATCGGCGCGCATCCTACGGCGCATTCGCGTTTCTTTCTCAGCATCCGGGTAGATTGGGGCGGATGTCGGATCGGCCTTCGGGGAGAGAGGAGAGCGAGGGCGAACGCCTCGATCGCAACCTTGGCGAGCTCCTGCAGGAGCTGCGGGTGGCCTTGCCCGGCGTGCAGGTCCTCTTCGCCTTCCTGCTCGCGGTTCCGTTTCAGCAGAACTTCAGCGAAATCACCCCGTTCCAGGAGAGGGTCTACTTCGCGACCCTGCTCTGCACGGCGATCTCGGCCGTGCTGTTGATCTCGCCGACGGCGTACCACCGGCTGAACTTCCGCCAGCAGAACAAGGAGGAGCTGGTGCTGGTCTCGAACCGCCTAGCGATCGCCGGCATGGTCTTCCTGGCGCTGGCGATGACTGGCGCGATCATGCTGATCACCGACGTTCTCTTCAGTGGCGTCGTCACGGTTGTATTCAGCATTGCCGCAGCGACGCTGTTCGCGGTCTTCTGGGGCGCGCTGCCGCTGCGCCGGCGACTCAGCTCGACTCGGCTGGAGGCAGAGCGCTCAACATAGGGACGTCCGCTCGTCTTCGGCGCGCTGTCCCCATAGCCCGACCATCTCCTCGGCGAACCGATCGACCAGGGGAGTGCCCGGCGAGTTCGAGAAGAGCATTTCCAGGTCGAACTCCCAGACCAGGATCTTGACGTCGAGGGACACCGGCAGATCCTCATCGACTCCCTCGCCGAGGATCTCGTAGGCCTCACGCAGAACGGCGACGTTGGCGGCCTTGTCGGCGGCGAAGATCGTCTGCGCCCCTGGCCCCGCCGCCGCCACCCTTTCGCGGTGCTCCGCCTTGCGCTCCTCGTAGTCGGGGATCGCCGGGTCTTCGGTCAGAGCCACGACCAGCTCGACGACTTCATCGCCAAAGCGACTCCGCAGCGAGTGGGGATCGACCTCGGCATGCTCGGCGACGTCGTGCAGCAACCCTGCGGCGATCACCTCATCCGAGCAGTTCTGCTCGGCCAGCAGCTCGCCGACCGCCAGCAGATGCTCGATGAAGATGATCTCGTCGCAGCCGGTTTGCCGGAACTGGCCGGCGTGGGCGCGGCGCGCTACCGAGAGGGCGCCGCGGACCAGCGCAGAGCGCTCAACCTTGGAGTCGATCCGACTGGAAGAGAAGGACATCCCAGGCTGCAGGGTAACGGACCAAACGAGAAAAGTACTCCATTCGTACCCAAATAGGGACGGATGTATTGCTCAGCCTGCGACGACTGGACGGGAGGCCGGCGCCCGTACGTCCAGCTCGGCCCCCTCGACTCCCAGCTCGACCGCCTCTGCGGCCCCCCCGGCCGCCACCCAGCGCTCTCGCGCCTCCGCTCCGAGCAGGTCGAGCCGCGCGTCGGAGTGCAGCGGGTCATGGTGGAAGAGGACGGTGTGCCTTGCCTCGGTGCGGCGGGCGAAGCTGAGCGCATGCGAGATCGAGGAGTGGCCCCAGCCGAGGTGGTCGGGGTACTCGGCGTCGGCGTACTGGCCGTCGTGGATCAGCAGCGAGGCGTCGCGGGCGAGGCCGAAGCCGGAGATCCACTCCTCCTCGAGCGTGTCGAGGTCGGCGCCGAGGGCGGGCTCATGGTCGGGGATGTAGGCGAGCGAGTCCTCGCCGTCGTCGATCCGGTAGCCGAGCGTCGGGCCGCGATGGGAGACGGAGGCGGCGCGGATCCGCGCCGGGCCGATCTCCCACTCGGTCTCCGGCGTGCTGCGGAAGGAGACGTCACAGGGAAGCTCGCGCACCTCCACCGGCGAGAGCGGCGCCGAGATGTAGCGGGCGATGCGGTCGCGCAGCGAGGCCTCGGGGGAGGCCGGCCCCCAGATGACGATCTCGGTCTGCGGCCGGAAGCAGGGGGCGAAGAAGACCAGGCCCTGGATGTGGTCGAGGTGGAGGTGGGTGAGGAGGATGTGGAGGCGGGTCGGCTCGTCGGGCAGCGCGAGGCCGAGGTTGCGGATGCCGGTGCCGGCGTCGAGCGCCAGCAGCGAGCCGTCGGAGAGGGTGACGCCGACGCAAGAGGTGTTGCCGCCGTAGCGGATCGTCTCCGGCCCTGGGGAAGGGACCGAGCCGCGGGTTCCCCAGAGCTTCGCCTTCACCTAGGCCTCGGCTCCGTCTGGGGCGGCGGGCCAGAAGACGGCGATCGCGCCGCGCGACCCGTGCGCGGTCTGGATCGGGAAGGCGGAGGCCTCGACCTGGTGGCGCGTGCCGTCGATCGAGTGGATCTCGAAGTTGGCGTGGGCGGGGCGGTCGTCGCGGACGGCGACGACCAGCGGCAGCTCGTCATAAGGGATCGGCTCGCCGTCACGGCCGAAGGGTCCGAAGAGAGCGCCCCACTCTTCGGCCCCCACCGTGCCCAGCTCCTCCCACGATTTGCCCAGCAGCATTCCCGCGGCCTCGTTGTAGAAGACGAGGATTCCGCCCTCGTCGACCAGGAAGGCAGGGGTCGACAGGGCCGACATCAGGTTGCGAGCAAGAATCAGCTCCAATGGCTTCTGGGACGCAGTGGGCACGTGATCGTCTACCCTCGAACGCGGATGTGTATGCGGGCTGTGACTTTCGTCACTTAGGCAATTTACAGTGCGGGGCCCCGCCGGCGCGAAATCGAATCGCCTCAATTCCGCAGCGGAAGCAGGGGCGAAGATTTTGGTTCTGCGCGCCACTCGCGCGCATCTTTTTGTCTACGATAGCGTTAGCATGTATCGCATGGATTGGACAGACGACCGTCTGCAGGAGAGATTCGACTCGATCGACCGGCGCTTCGATGAGGTCGACAAGCGCTTCGAGCGGGTCGACAAGCGCTTCGACAAGGTTGACCATGAGCTGGTCAGGCTTAACTCACGGATGGACGATCTGATGCGGATACTGATCGTGACCTGCGGTGGCATCATCGCGACGCTGATCGCCGGGATCGTCAGTTTATCGTGACCCAGCAGCCATAAGGGCCCGCCGGGCTCAGAGCGAGGCGAGCAGGAGCTCGCTCAGCTCGGGCTCGAGATCGCGCAGGCGCTGCGGGTCGCCGCTTGCCGAGCGCGTGGCGACCAGCGCCAGGGCGGCACCGATCAGGCGGCGCTCCAGTCCGGGCAGCGGCGTTGCCCCGTCGGGGTCGGTGAGCACGGCGCGCAGCATCGCGCCGAGGCGCTCGATCAAGTCGCGCCGGGCACCGGTGAGCGCCGCGATCTGCGGAGGCGGCTCGGCGCTGAGCAGGCGGGCGACCGAGGGCTGAGTGGCGAGGAAGCCAAGTGCAGCCGCGATACCTGCCCGGCCCCGGCCCCGCCGGTCCGCCTCGGCGATCGGTCCGCGCTCCTCGACCAGCATCGCGCAGGCGTCTTCGACCTCCTGGCAGAGCTGACCTGCCTCGGTCTCATACGCCGCCAGCACGCACGCCCAGAGGTCCTCGAAGTGCTGGTAGAAGGTGCGGCTGGAGACGCCGGCCAGCTCGGTCACGCGCGCCGCGGTGATGTGCCCGTATCCCTGCTCGGCAACCGCTGTCGCCGCTGCCTCGAGCAGGCGCAGGCGCTGGTGCGCGCGGACCAGGTCGGCCGGTATGCCATGGCGGCCGGGGGGGAGGCGCAGCGTCGGTACGGGCTCGGCCTCGACGGGCTCGGCCAGGGCGGTGCCGGCGATCAGGCGCAACTCGGTCACTCCGCGGCCCCCGTCAGTCGTGCCCGCTCGCGCGCCAGGAGGATGCTCGCCCGCTCGAAGGCGCCTTCGGCCTCCTCCTTGCCGAAGTAGGAGCCGGCGGCGAAGTGCATCAGCTCGGGCAGGGTGTCCCAGAGGCGGTTGGGGTCGCCGCCGCCGAGTGCCTCGCAGACGCAGGACTCGATCCCGCCGACGACGAAGACGCCGGTCGCCTCCGGCGGCGCCTCGGCGGGGTCGATGTCGGCGCGGGCGCTGTCGATCGCCGCGGCGAGGCGCTCGACCGCCGCCTCGTGCCGGGCCAGCGCCGGCTCGCCGGCGATCTGCACCTCGACGAAGAGCGCCCGGGCGATCGCCGGCCGCGCGGTGACGAACCGGAAGAGGCGCACGATCGCCTCGCGCACGCCGCCCTCCCAGCCCGGGGTGGTCGCCGCCGCTTCCAGCACGCTGACGCAGAGCCGCTCGATCCAGACCGCGTAGGCCTGGGCAAAGCAGTCCTCCTTGCTCTCGAAGTGCTGGTAGAACTGGGCCCGGTGGCCGCCGCTGTGCTCGAGGATGGCGCGCACCGAGGTCTCGCGGAAGCCGATCTCGCCGCAGACCGCCAGCACCCCTTCCATCGCCCCCTCGCGCACGTCGAGGTCGGAGCCTTCATTTGCTCGTAGCGAATCGACCCGGTTGATCGCTGCTGAGGCTTCCGCTGACATACGCCCTATAAAAACTACTCCTTTTTTGCCAGATATGAAATCTTTCTCAAGTCGGCTACCCTCGACTCATGCAGTACCTCTCGCAAAGACTGGCTTCCAAGCCGTCTCCGAGGCGGGGGGGAGACCGATCCGATCAGGCCCTCCCGGCGCCGCAGCGCGAACGGATCCTCGACGCGGCCGAGCGGCTGATCGCCGAGCGCGGCTGTGCCGGCACCTCGATCGAAGCGATCGTCAAGGAGGCCGGCGTCTCCTCGGTCACCTTCTACGAGTTCTTCGAGGGCAAGGAACCCTGCTTCGTCGCCGCCTTCGACCGGGCGGTCGACGCGGGGGCGGAGGAGCTGGCGCGAGCGGCGGTCGGCGACCCCGCGGCTGGCGGGCTTTCCTGGGGGGAACAGATCGCGACCGGGCTGCGCGCGCTGACGGGCCTGATCCGCGCCGAGCCCGAGCGGGCGCGGCTCTGCCTGGTCGAGGCGCAGACCGGGGGGCCGCAGCTGAGCGTCCACTTCGAGGCGGCGCTCGATCGCGTCGCGGCGAAGCTGCGCGAGGGTCGCGCGCTCGAGACCGCTCCGGCGGACCTGCCCGCCACCCATGAGGAAGCGACGGCCGGCGCCCTCGCCTGGCTGTTGCGCGAGCGGCTCGAGACAGGGAAAGCGGAGGGATTGGAGGCGCTATATCCCGAACTGATCGACATCGCTCTGGCCCCCTACCTCAATGGCTGAGCGCGCCGTCATCGCCGGTGCCGATCGGCTTCCCCCCGGCCGCCACGGCCTGCCGCGCGTCTTCGTCGCCGAGAACCAGCGCGAACGACTGTTAAACGGTGTCGTCGAGGCGGTCGCCGAACACGGCTACAACGCGACCACCATCGCCGGCATCACCTCTGCGGCGCAGATCTCCCGCCGCACCTTCTACGAGTACTTCGAGGGCAAGGAGGACTGCTTCGCGGCCGCCTACGAGATGATCGAGGCCCACGTCCTCGACTCGATGCTGGCCGCGCCGGGGGCGGAGGAGGAGTGGCCCGATCGGGTCCGCGCCCGTCTCGCCGCCCTGCTCGACGTCCTCTCCCGCGACGCCGCCGTCGCCCGCTGCTTCCTGATTGAGCCGCTCGCCGCGGGCGGCGAGGTCGCCGTCCGCTACCGCGAGGCGATGCAGCTGCTGGCCGCGACCCTGCGCCCCGAGCCGCCGCCATCCGAGCTCGACATGGAAGTCCGCGACCAGGCCCTGGTCGGCGGCATAGCCACCCTGATCGTCCGCCGCCTCAACAGCGGCGGCGCCCCCCGCCTCAACGACCTCCTCCCCGACCTGGTCGAGCTCGCCCTCGCGCCCTACATCGGTCGCCAGGAGGCCAAGCGCCTCGCTGCCGCGGCCTAACCGTCTTCCTCTAGAGTCGCCGGCACCGGCACCGCGACCACTTCGAGGCCGTCAATGCAGGCAAAGTCGTCGGGGTTGCAGGTGTAGAGAGGGAGATCGTTGGCCAGCGCGATTGCCGCGATCATCGCGTCAAAGCTGCGCGCCGCGGTCTTGCGCCCCGAGCGTCGCAGCGAGGCAGAAACCCCGCCGAATGCACGCGCTGCGCTTGCGTCGAACACGAGAGAATCGAAGCTCGCCTCAGCCTGTTGAAGGTGGGCCTGTCGCCTGCTGCGCACCATCTCATCCTCGGCGACGATTGGGCCAACGGCAAGCTCCGCAAGGGTGACGGTCGTTATCAGCGGCTGGGCTGGAAGCGCGCTTGCGTTCTCGAGGCGCTCGAGCAGGATGACCGTGGAAGTGTCGAGAACACCTCTTTGCGTCGCCGTCGGCTCAGCGCTCACAGACGGGTATCCAGCAGGCTGTCGATGTCGGCGCGAAGAGCGGCCGGGTCTACTCGCGGCAGCCTGCGCCAGCGACTAACCAGCTCCTCGGCCGTCAACGGCTCGCGGGCGATGGGCCGCAGCTCAGCGACGGGCCGCCCCGAGCGGGTGATCGTTATCTGCTCGCCGCGCGCCGCGCGATCGACGACCTCGCCGCCGTGATTGCGCAGATCGCGAATGCTCACCTCGGCCATGTGGGCACTGTATCACGCGTGATACAGAAGCTCGAGGCGGCGATCGAGGCGAGCCCTATCGCCAGAAGCGGAGGGCTAGAGCCGATAGGTGCGCCGCATGAAGCGGTCGAACTGCGGGACCGTGAAGGCCGCCAGGCCGTGGCCGGGCGTGTAGAGCAGGCCCTTGTCGATGAGGCGCGATCGGGTCGGGCCCAGCTGCTCCGAGGTCCGCTCGAGTAGGGCGGCAACATCCTTGGCCTGCTGTGGCTCGGGCCCCAGGTCGGCCATTGCCCTCATATAGCGCAGCTCGACCTCGGTCGTTCGCTCGGCGCGCACGCGAAAGAAGCTGCCGTCGAGCTTTGCCTCGACTGCGTCACGGGCGTCGGCGACGTCTGCGGCCGTGATCGGCGAGGCTTCGGCAAGGTCCCAGAGGACGTTGCCGTACTCCTGCAGGAAGTACGGATATCCCTCGGTGTAGTCGACGATCGCCTTCACCGCCGGTGGCTCGTAGGAGACATCCAGCCGCTCGACAGGATCGACCAGCGCCTGCATCGCCTCGGCGGGGGAGAGCCGGCCGATCTGAGGAAACTTGAAAAGCCGCTCGGCATAGGACTTCGCCTCTCCGGCGAGTCGCGGCAGCTGCGGCAGCCCCGCCCCCACCAGCGTTATCGGCAGCTGCCGCTGCACCGTCTTGTGGAGGGCTGCGATCAGCGCCTCCAGCTCGTGCGTTGAGAGGAACTGCACCTCGTCGATCAGGAAGGCCACCCCGCTGTCCTGCTCGCCTGCCGCTTCGCCAAGCGCGAGCAGGAGGTCGGTCAGGTCCTCGTCGAGCTGGCCGCTGTCCGCAAGCCCCTCGGCGGCATCCACGTCGAGCCCGGCGCTGAGGGTTCCGCTCGTCGCCACGGTGATCTGAAATGACTTCAGCACGGCCGCCGAGCGGCGCGCGCGCTCCTTCCAACGCGCCCTGGGCGCGAGCTGAAAGAGGGCGCGGCGGACGAGCTGAGCCATTCGCACGCCGAAGTCCGTGCTCTTGGTGATCTCCGCCTCGACCGTCGTCCAACCCCGTTCGCGCGCCCGCTCCTCAAAGCTCGTCAACAGCACGGTCTTGCCGACTCCGCGCAGCCCGGTGATCAGCATCGACTGCTCGCTGTGCCCGCGGCGCAGCCGCTCGAGAAGGATCTCGAAGGACTCGAGCAGATCGCCGCGACCGACCAATGCCGGAGGGCGGGCGCCGGCGTTGGGCGTGTAGGGGTTGTCGTGGGGGCGCATCGAGGCTCACTTTACCATCTTATCTTGCTTTAGCGGATTTTGATAAACCACGAAAAGATTGAAAAGGACGAGCCGACCGCGCTCTGGGTACCCTGACTCGCCCTACTTCAGGAGCCAAATACCTTCATCTCAAAAACTTCTCCTTGCATTTGTAAACCGTTTCTTTTATGCTGCCCCCAGCGCCGCCTCAGGGAGGGCGACGCGGAAGCACCCCACACAGGGGATAGGGACAAGGAGAGAGATTTGATGTTCTCGCCACTGCGCAACCGCTTCGGCATTCCGGGTGTGATCTCGGTGATCGCCCTCGTCTTCGCGATGTTCGGCGGCGCCTACGCCGCGACGAACTCAGAACGAGACTCAAAGGCCACCGCTTCGGCCAAAGGCAAACCCGGACCGCGCGGCAAACCGGGCAAACCAGGTCCGGCCGGCCCGCAGGGTCCCGCCGGCCCGGCAGGTCCGGCCGGCCCCTCAGGTCCGCAGGGCGCCAAGGGCGACAAAGGTGACACCGGTCCCAAAGGGGACAAAGGCGACAAAGGGGACAAAGGTGAAAAAGGCCCGAAAGGCGACAAAGGGGAAACCGGCTTCACCGAAACCCTGCCGCCCGGCAAAACCGAGACCGGCGTCTTGGGTGTGAGCTTCACCACGTCGACCATTCCTTGGAAGAGCTTCCCGATCTCCTTCCCGATACCACTCGCGGAGGCGCCCGACCCGATCCTCGTCGACAACGACGAACAGAGCAAACCCGGCTGTCCCGGCCGCGGCGGTGGCGAATTCGGCGACGGCAAACCCGGAAACAAACCCACCATCCCACTGGCCGACCCGGGAAAGCTCTGCGTCTACATGACGCAGCTGATTCAAGCGTCGACGGCCTTTGCGCCACCGCTCACCGGGTTCTTCAAGGATGAATTCGACGAAGTATTTGACGAATGGGAATTGGTGCCGGGTGCCTCGCAGACCGGGACGATTCTCAACCTCGAATGCACGTCTTCGCCTTGCACGATCGCCGGCACCTGGGCGGTGACGGCAGAAGAGGAGTAGCGGCGCTCGCACTCACCCCGGGACGGCAGCTGCCGTCCCGGGGTCAAGCCAGGGAAGAACCACACTCATGGGACCGAGGGAGAACCACACACAAATGGCCTACTCAGATCTTTCACAGCGCCCTTCTGGCACTGTAAGCAGTCGCGGTTCTCGTGGCGATGCGCTCGTCATCGGCCGGAGCACACGGTTCATCTTCGCGGTCCTACTCGCTGTTTTTGCCCTCGCCGCGCTGGCCACCCCGCGTGCCGGCGCCGTCAGCGACGCGGAAGAACTGACTCGCTTCGGCGGCCCCGGCTCCGGCGCCGGTC
This sequence comes from uncultured Solirubrobacterales bacterium, assembly GCA_963716735.1. Taxonomy (GTDB): domain Bacteria; phylum Actinomycetota; class Thermoleophilia; order Solirubrobacterales; family 70-9; genus VRUE01. The sequence continues at coordinate 1,320,732 of OY970321.1, read as the reverse complement.
AGCTGAGCGCCCAAGAAGGCATCGCCACCGACCCCGTCACCGGCCACGCCTACGTCGTCGAGTCTGGCAACGGCGGCCGTGTCAGCGAGTTCACTCCCTGGGGCAACTTCGTCAAGGCCTTCGGCTGGGACGTGGCGCCAGGAGCAGTCAACGAGCAGCAGGAAGTGAGGGTGCGGGCCTCCTCGGGTCAGTTCAGGCTCACGTTCGGCGCCTCGAGCACCCCCGACCTGCCCTTCGACGCCAGCGGGGCCGAAGTCGAGGCCGCGCTCAACGCCCTGGCCTCGATCGGCGGTGCCGGCGGCGAAGCCAGCGTCGAGGGTAACCCGGGCACCACCAACGGCCAGACCCCATTCATCCACGTCGTCACCTTCAAGGGCTCGCTGGCCGCTACGAACGTCACCCAGCAGCTCACGGTGAGCAACGGGACGACGCCGATAAGCGGCGGCGCCCCCGCGACTGAGCTCGAAGCGAGGACCCGTGCCGACGGCACCGCAGGCGGTGCAGGCCTCGAGTCCTGCACCGAGGAATCGGGGTGCAAAGCCGGGCTCGAAGGCGGCGGCGCGGGTCAGTTCGCGGGTTCTCGAGGCGTCGCGATCGACGCCGCCGGCAGCCTCTACGTGAAGGAATCCGGCAACCTCAGGGTGCAGAAGTTCGACTCCGTTGGTCGCTTCCTGCTGACCTTCGGCGGCGAAGTCAACAAAACGACGAGCGCGAACGTCTGCACGGCTGCCTCGGGCGACCTCTGCGGTGTCGGTGTTGCCGGCACCGACCCGGGCGAGTTCACCGCCGGCTTTTCCGCGGGCCTTGCCCTCGGCAGCGGGGGCCGACTCTTTGTCGCCGACAACGAACGGATCCAGCGCTTCAACCTCCAGGGCGAATACCAAGCGCAGTTGCCGGTTCCCGGTGATATCGTGGCTCGCCTCGCATTCGACCCGCTCAGCGAAGACCTCTACGCGACCTTCGAAGTTGCAAGCGACCTCCACAGGCTGGACTCCATCACCGGCGCCGAGGTCGGCCAGCTAGCGGGTCAGGGCCCTGTTGCCACCGACTCCAGCGGCAACGTCTACACGGTGGGGGATGGCACAACGGGTGAAACCACGGGCGCAGTGGTTCAGTACAACGCGGGCGGCAACCCGCTCTCGCCGTTCACCTGCTGCACGTCACCGCTGCCGCCGCACCTTTTCTATGGCGTAAAGGGTCTCGGCACCAACGCACTCGGCGACCTCTATGTCTCCTACGGCTCTGCCTTTTCAACTCCAGGCAACTTCGTCCGCGTTTTCGGGCCGCCCCCGGTCAGCTTCGAAGGCCCACCACCGCTGCCGCCGGAGATCACCGACCAGTACGCGACCTCGGTCGGGCGCACCGACGCCGTCTTGGCGGCCGAGATCAACCCCCACTTCTTCACCAACGCGCGCTTCTACGTGCAGTACGGGACCGGCAAATGCTTCGAAGGAGGTTGCCTCGAGGAGAAGCCAACTCCGCCGGGGGCGCTTCTCACCTCGAAAGTGATCGACGGTACGGTCAAGAGCTCCGGCGTCTTCCTCGAAGGGCTGAAACCGGGGACCACCTACCACTACCGCTTCGTCGCAGAGAGCGCGGGCGGTGGCCCGGTGCATGGGATCGGCGGCGAAGTCGGGATAGATGGCGAGGAAAGCACCTTCACCACCTATCCAGCACAAGCTCCACCCAAAGCCGACTGCCCAAACCAGGCCTTCCGCACCGGCTTCTCGGCCCCCCTCCCTGACTGTCGTGCCTTTGAGATGGTCAGCCCGGTCGACAAAAACAGCGGCGACGTCAAAGCGCTGATCGAGATCCTCGGCTTCACCACCAGCCTCGAGCAGAGCTCGGCCGACGGAGACAAGTTCACCTACTCCTCCTACCGCGCATTCGCCGGCGCAGAGTCCGGCGCCTACACGATGCAATACCTCGCAAAGCGCGAAGAGGGAGTCGGCTGGGCAAGCGAGGCGATCAACCCGCCCCACGGCCACGCCGCCACCGATGACATCAACGACCTCCAGGCCACCTACAAAGCCTTCTCAGCTGACCTCTGCAACGGCTGGCTGGGGGTGGCGGCAGAAGTGCCTCTTTCCCCCCTCCCAATGGAGGGCTTCCGCGACCTCTACCGGCGCGACAACTGCGGTGGCGAGGGCCATGAAGCGCTGATCCAGGTAGAGCCGACCGTCAGCCCCGGCAAATTCTTTCCCGAGTTCCAAGGCGCCTCGGCAGACGGCAGTGAGGCGATCTTCCGCGTCCGCGACAAGCTGACCGAAGAAGCGGCGAGCAATGCCTGGCAGGCCTACTACGCAAGCGCAGGCGGGCTGCGGCTGCTCTGCATCCTGCCGAGCGGAGCGCCGAGCGGGGGCAACTGCTCGGCAGGGACGGGCGACAGCTACAGCGGGGGGAGTGTCGGAATCTCGAGCCTCAACCGCATCTCGAGCGTCACCCACGCGATCTCCGCTGCCGGCGACCGCGTCTACTGGACCGCCTCTGAGAAAGAGTCGCTGCCGGGCAAGGTCTACCTGCGGCTCAGCCCCGGCGAGGAGCAGAGCGAAGTCAGCGGCGGCGAATGCACCGAGGCCGAGAAAGCCTGCACGCTGAAAGTCTCAGAGACGGTCTCGGCCAAAGCCGCCCGCTTCCTCGACGCTACCCCCGACGGCGCCAAGGCGCTCTTCGAGGTGACCGAAGGCACCCTCGCGGGCAACCTCTACCGCTTCGATCCCGAAGCGGAAGGGACGCCATCGACCTTGATCGCGGAAAAGACCCTTGGCATCGCCGGGACGAGCGAGGACCTCTCGCGCATCTACTTCGTCTCCACGGAAGCGCTCGACGGCGCCGCCGAGGCGGGCAAGCCGAACCTCTACCTCGATCAGGGTGGGACCAAGACCTTCATCGCGACGCTCGCTACGACGGACGTGCTCCCAGCCGAGATCCCCTCCAACACCTCCTCTCAGCCGGTCCGCCACGCCGCCCGGGTAAGCCCAGACGGCAGCCACCTGGCCTTCATCTCGACCGAGTCGCTGAGCGGCTATGACAACAGGGACCAGACGACCGGCGAAGCTCTCTCGGAGGTCTACCTCTATGAGGCAGGCTCACCGGGGCCGCTCTGCGTCTCCTGCAACCCGAGCGGGGCGCGACCGATGGGGCGGCTGGTGCAGGGGGTTGGGAACTCTGCATCGAGCCTCGCTACCGCCGCGTCGATCCCCGCGGCCCAGTTCATGCACCACTTCCCCCGCACTCTCTCAGACGACGGGCAGCGCCTCTTCTTCGACAGCTATGACCCCCTCTTGCCGCGCGATGCCAACGGCAAGGCCGACGTCTATGAGTGGGAGGCTGCCGCGAGCGCCAAAGAGTGCAAAGAACTCGGCGCAGAGCTCCACGTCCCAAGCTCAGGCGGCTGCCTCAGCCTGATCTCCTCGGGCCAGAGCCCCCAGGACTCCCAGCTCCTCGACGCCAGCCCCGACGGCGATGACGTCTTCTTCACCACCAACGCCTCCCTGCTGCCCCAGGACCCCGGCCTGATCGACGTCTATGACGCGAGGGCAAACGGCGGCCTGCCGGGACCGCCCGAGCCGCCGGGTCCCTGTCAGGGCGACGCCTGTCAGATCGCCCCGCCACCGCCCAATGACCCGACGCCCGCCTCTGCCTCTTTCAAAGGCGCGGGCAGCCCAAGCGCAAAAGAGCCCCGCCGCCGCTGCGCCAAAGGCAAAGCGCGGCGCAAAGGCCGCTGCGTGCGCAAGCGGGCAAAAGGGGGTCGGCAGAGCAGTCGAGCCGCCAACCACAACCGGAGGCAGAGCCGATGAAGCGCTTGACGCTGTTTCTCACGATCGCGGCGCTCTCTGCCCTCGCACTGGCGCCGGCAGCCAAAGCCGAGTTCGGCGTCGAGGACTTCGACGTCACCTTCACCAACGAAGACGGCTCCCCGGCGACCCAGGCTGGCTCTCATCCCTTCGCCGTAAACACGAGCTTTAACCTCAAAACCACGATCGACCCAAAATACGGCGAAGTCCCAGACGGGCAGCTGAAGACCCTGGGGGTGACGCTGCCCGCGGGCTTCATCGGCAGCCCACTGGCGACGCCAAAGTGCGAGAGCGCCGACTTTCTCGTCATTGACGGCCAAGGCTATCCCGACTGCCCCGACTCGACCGCCGTCGGCGCCACCAATGCAGAGGTCCTCAGCCCCGGGGGTGAGCGCTCCGCCCCCGTCTTCAACCTCGTCCCGCCGCCGGGAGTTGCGGTGAAACTCGGCTTCTTCGTCGTCCAGGTGCCGGTGACGATCGAGGTCGGCTTAAGCCAAGATCCCCCCTACAAAATCGTCGCAGGCCTGATCAACGTCTCCCAGGCGGTCGAGGTCTACGGCGGGCGCCTGACCCTGTGGGGCAATCCCGCAAGCTCTGCCCACGACCCGCTGCGGGGAAGGTGCCTGTCCAGTCAAGCCGCCGCCGAGGGCTTCCTCTCCAAAGGCCAGTGCCCGACCAACACCCCTGAAGTCCCCCTCCTCACCCTGCCAAGGTCCTGTGAGGGTCCCTTGGAGACGAGCTATGAAGCCTTCTCCTGGCAGAGCCTCCTCGGTCCACCAGCCAAAGGCTCGGTCCTGTCCCACGACAACGCCGAGCCGCCCAACCCGCAGGGGATGACCGGCTGCTCGAAACTCGGCTTCAGCCCGACGATCGACTCCAGGCCGACGACCTCCCAGGCGGAGACCGGCACCGGCCTGGACTTCACGGTCGAGTTCAACGACGAAGGCCTGACCAACCCAACGGGTCTGGCTCAGTCTGACATCAGGAAGGCAGTCGTAACCCTGCCCGAGGGGGTGACGATCAACCCCTCGGTCGCTGAAGGCCTGGCCGTCTGCACGCCGGCAGACCTGAAACGCGAGACGCTCAAATCCGCCCCAGGAGTGGGCTGCCCCAACGCATCGAAGCTCGGCACGCTCCTGCTCGAAACGCCGCTAGTCGACCGGTCAATTGAAGGCTCGGTCTTCTTGGCCCAGCAAGACGACCCGAGCACCACCCAACCCGGAGCCGAGAACCCCTTCGACACCCTGATAGCCCTCTACATGGTCCTGCGCAATCCAGAGCTCGGAATTCTGATCAAGCTGCCCCTGAAGGTGGAGCCCGATCCCAAGACCGGCCAGCTGGTGACGACGCTCGTAGACAACCCCCAGGTTCCCTTCAGTCGCTTTGTCTTTCACTTCAAGGAAGGCGCCAGGGCGGCACTGGTCACCCCATCCAAATGCGGCACCTATGAGACCAAGGCGGAGTTCGTCCCCTCGGCAAATCCAAGCGAAGTCCTGACCACGACCTCGTCCTTCAAGGTCACCTCAGGCGTCGGCGGAGGCCCCTGCCCACCGGGAGGCGTGCCTCCCTTCCACCCTGAGTTCCAGGCCGGTGCGGTCAACAACAACGCTGGTGCCTTCAGCCCCTTCAACATGCGCCTGATCCGCCAGGACGGAGAACAGGACATGACCAAGTTCTCCTCGGTCCTGCCTCCGGGTGAGCTTGGATCGCTGAGGGGAGTCGACAAATGCCCAGACTTGGCGATCGCGATCGCCAAGGCGAAGACCGGAAGGCAGGAGAAGGCATCTCCGAGCTGCCCGGCCAACTCGCTGATCGGCCATACCCTGGCCGGAGCTGGCGTAGGAGGAGCCCTCACCTACGTCGGAGGCCAGATCTACCTCGGGGGCCCCTACCACGGCGATCCCCTCAGCGTGATCTCGATCACGCCGGCTGTGGCAGGTCCATTTGACGCCGGAACGGTCGTCGTGCAGTTGGCACTCACCCTGAACCCGAGAACCGCCGAAGTCGAAGTAGACGGAGCGGCATCGGACCCGATCCCCCACATTCTCAAGGGGATCGTCTTGAAAGTCAGGGACCTGCGCGTCTACGTAGATCGGCCCAACTTCACCTTGAACCCGACCTCGTGCGACGAATCGAGCGCCAAAGCGACTCTGTTTGGCTCAAACCTCGACGTCTTCAGCCCGGCCGACGACGTTCCCGCAGCCCTCTCGAGCCGCTACCAGGCCGCCAACTGCCTGAACCTCGGCTTCAAGCCAAGCCTGGCCTTGAACCTCAAGGGGGGAACCAAGCGAGGCGGGCACCCGGGGCTGCTCGCCACCTACAAGCCGAGAGAGAGGGATGCAAACGTCAAAGGCCTCGTCGTCCGCCTGCCGAGATCGGCATTCCTCGACCAGGCTCACATCAGGACGATCTGCACGAGAGTTCAGTTCGCGGCTGATGCCTGTCCTCCCGCGGCCCAGTACGGCTTCATCAAAGCCTTCACGCCCTTGCTCGACACCCCGCTGGAAGGACCCGTCTGGCTCAGATCCTCGAGCCACAAGCTGCCCGACCTCGTCTTCGACCTGCATGGCCTGGTCGACATCGAGGTCGCGACCAGGATCGACTCGGCAAAGGGAGGGATCAGGGCGAGCCTTGAAAACCTCCCCGACGCTCCGCTCTCCAAAGTCGTCCTGACGATGCAGGGCGGCAAGAAGGGGCTGATCGTCAACAGCCGCAACCTCTGCGGGGTTGCCTCAAAGGCCAACGTGGAGTTCGCCGGGCAGAACGGCAAGGTGTCCAAGGCCAACCCTGTGATGAAGCCCGATTGCGGGGGGAAGCGCAAGCACAAGCGCGCCAGCCACTAGGCTGGCGCTCCTTGAAGGAGCCGAGCCGCATGTACAGGGTCGCGATGGCCGTCTCCAGGCCAGTAGTCGCAGCGTGGGGCCGGCTCGTGGTTGAGGGACTTGACACGCTGCCGGCAAGTGGGCCGGTGCTCGTGGTCGGCAACCACGACAGCCACTGGGACCCGATAGCCGTGGGCGTGTCGGCGATACGGCGTCGTCAGATCAAGGCGCTGGCCAAATCGACGCTCTGGGACGTGCGTGGGCTGAGCCCGATCCTCAACGGTATGGGGCAGATCCCGATCGAGCGCGGGGCGGGCGATGCGGGAGCACTGGCGCGTGCGATCGAGGAGCTGCGACAGGGGGCCTGCATCGGTGTCTTCCCCGAAGGCACCCGCTCGCGCGGCAAGGAGCTGCGGGCGCGCAGCGGTATCGGTCGCCTCGCCCTCGACGTTCCCGAGGCAAAGCTCGTCTGCGTCGCGATCGAGGGCACCTCGGACCTGACCGGCTTCCCCCGGCGCCCGCGACTCCGCGTCCGTTTCTTCGAGCCCAGGGGAGGGCAGGCGCGGCCTGACGAGGAGCCGGGCGAGATCGCGGTGCGGCTCGTGGAGGAGATCCGCGAGCTGGTCCCGCCCTCGATTTCGTATCGCAAGCGCAGCTAGCTGTCTGCGAGTCGTTCTGTCTACAATGTGCAATCATGTATCGCATGCCCACATGGACCGACGAGCGGATGGACGACTTCGCGAAGCGCACCGACCAGCGCTTCGACGCGGTCGATAAACGCTTCGACCGAGTCGATGCGGATTTTCGTGCCCTGCGTGGCGAGATGAAAGCCGGATTCGACAAGATGGACCAGCGCTTTGAAGCTATGGACAAGCGCTTTGAAGCGATGCAGCGGCTGATGCTCCAGTCCAGCGTCCTCGTCATCGTCGCCCTGATCGGGCTGATCGCGACGCAGGTCTGATCTCGGGCGGCTTCTATGCCCCAGACGCTTGGCGGACGGGAGCGGTGAAGGTCCGCCTGCCAACCCGCACGCCGATCTCCCTCGTGCGCGAGAGGTCCAGCGCGGCGCTGAGGACCGCGTCTGAGTCGTCGCCCCAGCGGTAGCGGAACGAGCCCGCCGATTGCTGGACGCCGTTCGGCCCGCGCACGAAGACACGGCAGAGGGTGCCCGAGGGCGCTCCCTTCACATACATGTGTATCTCGGTGCCGAAGGCGTGGGGCTCCAGGTTTGCGCTGATCTGTAGGCCTGGCGGCAGCGAGGCGAAGGCGACGTGCTGCTCCGGCGTGCCACTCGACCCGCCCGGCAGCACGAAGAGCGCCAGGGCTGCCGCGGCGATCGCCGCGGTCACGCCGCTGAAAGTCAGGCCAAGTCGTAGGCGCCGCCGCCTGGTTTTGCGCCGCTCGGCGCGGATCGTCGCCACCACCTGGTCGGCGAGCGAGGGCGGCGGGGCCGGCGCCGTGCCGAAGTGCTCCGGGTCGGCAAGCGGCAGCAGCTGTGCCACCCCGGCGAGCAAGGCCAGCTCGGCGCGGCACTCGGGGCAGCCCTCGACGTGCGCCTCGAGCGCCGCGCGCTCCTCCTCTGGCAACTGGCCAAGCGCGAGCGCGCCCAGGGACTCGCGCCACTCGCAGCGCTCAGTCTTCATAGCCGATCTCCTCCAGCGCGACCCGCAGCGCCCGCAGGCCGTAGTAGACGCGGCTCTTCACCGTGCCCTCGGGCACGCCGAGCTCCTCGGCGACCTCAGCGTAGGGGCGGCCGCGGTAATACGTCTCGACCAGGACGCGGCGGTGCTGCTCGCCGATCCGCCGCATCGCCTCCTCGACCTGCCAGGAGAGCAGTGCCTCCTCGAAGGGCTCGACGGCGGGCTCGATCCCACCCTCGGCGACTGTCGGCCGCGACGCTCGCGCCCGGCCCAAATCGATCACGACGTTGCGCAGGATCGCGAACAGCCAGGTGCGCAGCGAGCCGATCTGCGGGTCGAAGCGCGCGCCGGCCCGCCAGGCCCGCAGGAAGGTCTCCTGAACCGCCTCCTCCGCCAGCCCCGAATCGCCCAGCGAGCGGACCGCGAAGCCGTAGAGCTCGCCCGCATGCGCCGAGTAGGCCTCGCGCACGTCCCACTCGCCACTAAGCGCGCCGGGTGGCATTCAGGCAAGGCCTTCGGTTTGGTTTGCGCGCACAGCCCGGTCTACTTGCATACGCCCTCGTTGGTTCAGTTCAGGCCCAAATCGTAGGCAGAAGATTTTGATTTGGCGCATCACTCGCGCGCATCGTTCTGTCTACGCTTCTGCGATCATGTATCGCATGGGCTGGACTGACGAACGGATGGATGAATTCGCGAGGCATACCGATCAGCGCTTCGATGCGATCGATGGGCGTCTGGATCGACTTGAGGATCGATTCGCCGCGCTGCAGCTAACGCTGCTTGTTTTCAGCGGCGCCATGATCGCTGCTTTGATCGGGCTGATCGGGGTGATTGCGACGCAGCTGTAAAAGGCGACGCCCCCGACGGCGCCGCCTCGCTGGCTTACTCGAGTTTGCCGATCTTGAAGATTTTGGTGCCGCAGTCGGGGCAGGTGCCTTGGATGGCGGGGCGACCGTTTTTCATGGTCACCTGTTTGGCGTCCTGGATCTCAACCTTCTTGCGCTCTTTGACGCAGTAACCCTCGGGCATCGGGTCTCCTTTCGTTGCCGGTCACGGCAAGACTCGCGTTGGGCGCGAGGTGGATTGCGCCGAATGTAACGCAGGATGGGGACGACTACCAGGCACGAACGTGCCGATCAACACAAGCTGCTACTTGCTTGGGTCCGACTCCTCTTTGGCCTGTTCGACCAGTTCCTGGAGCTTGGCGGCGCTCGCGCCCCCGGCCGTCGCCCCGCTGGGTTTCTCGCTGGCGCCTTTTTCGTTCGCTTCCGGCTCGGCTTTGGGCGCGGCCTTTGGCGCCGGCTCGGGTGCTTCTTCAGGCGCGGTTTCCGGTGCAGCCTGCGGCGTGACTGAGGTCGTGCCGAGTTCGTCGATACGCGTTTCGAGCTGCTGCTGCAGCGCCTGCACGTCGTTCTCGCTGACCGAGCTTTCGCGCGCGTCGATTGCCAGGTAGATCGCGGCGCCGGCGATGCCGATCGCGATCACGGTGAGGACGAGGAAGACGCGCGTGCGCTTGGCGAGCTTGCGCTCGACCTCGCCGATCCATGCCCTCAACCCCTCCAGCGACATCGCCCTAACTTAGTCGAGAACCGCGCCGGGTGGCCGGGTCAAATACCCTGCGGTCCGCACTTCCCATCCCCAGATCCAAGGAGAGAGCTAGATGCCCGAGGCAGTGATCGTCGACACCATCCGCACGCCGATCGGCCGTGCCTTCAAGGGCTCGCTGGCGCAGCTCCGTCCCGATGAGATGGGCGCCTACGTCGTCGACCAGCTGCTCGAGCGCAACCCCGAGGTCGACCCGGCCTCGATCGAAGACCTCTTCTGCGGCTGCGGCATGCCGCAGGGCCTGCAGGCGTTCAACATCGGCCGCATCGTCTCCTTGCTCTCCGAGAAGCTGCCGCAGGAAGTCAATGGGGTCACTGTCTCCCGCTACTGCTCCTCCAGCCTCGACGCGATCCGCCACGCCGGCAACGCGATCAAGGCCGGCGAGGGCGACGTCTATATCGCCGCCGGGGTCGAGTGGGTGAGCCGTTACAACGAGCGCACCGAGCCCGCCGGCGCCGCCGACCAGAACGAGAACCTGCAGGGCAACGACGGCCAGCCCAACGCCTACATCGAGATGGGCAAGACCGCGGTCAACGTCGCCGAAAAATACGAGGTCAGCCGCGCCGACATGGACAAGTTCGCGCAGCGCTCCCAGGAACTTGCCGTGCAGTCCCAGGAGGACGGCTTCTTCGACCGCGAGATCGTCCCGGTGACACTGCCCGACGGCACCGAGGTCGCCAAGGACGACGGCCCGCGCGCCAGCTCGACGCTGGAGAAGCTCTCGCAGCTGGAGGAGTCCTTCGGCGGCGGCGGCGTCACCGCCGGCAACTCCTGCCCGCTCAACGACGGCGCCGCCGCGGTGCTGCTGATGAGCGACACCAAGGCCAAGGAGCTGGGCCTGACCCCGCGCGCCCGTATCGTCACCGCCGCCACCTACGGCAACGAGCCCGAGTACATGGGCGTCGCCCCGATCGGCGCGATCAAGAAGGTGCTGGAGCGCTCTGGGATGACGATGGACGACGTCGGCACGGTCGAGTTGAACGAGGCCTTCGCCGCCCAGGTGATTCCGATCATGGACGAGTGCGACATCCCGCTGGAGAAGCTCAACACGCACGGCGGTGCGATCGCCCTCGGCCACCCCTTCGGCATGACCGGCGCCCGCATGATGGGCACCCTGCTCAACGTGATGGAGACCGACGACCACCAGGTCGGCATCGAGACCATGTGCGTCGCCGGCGGTCAGGGCAAGGCGATGCTGGTCGAAAGAATGAACTGAGGTAGGGATGATGCGACCCGAGACGCTGATCTACGAGACCGGCGATCGGGTCGCCCGCATCACCCTGAACCGGCCGGACCGCGGTAACGGGATCGTGCCGCGGATGCCGGCCGAGCTCGCGGCCTGCGTCGAGCGCGCCAACCTCGACCCCGAGGTGCACGTCATCGCCCTCGCCGGCAATGGCAGCGGCTTCTGCGGCGGCTATGACCTTGTCGCCTCGGCCGAGGGTGACATGAGCGGGCTGGAGGGGGTCGAGGCGCCGCCCGGGTCGCCGGTCGACCCGGCGACGATCGGCGCCAACCACGCGCCGGAGTCGAACTGGGACCCGGTCACCGACTTCCAGTTCATGTCGCGCAACGTGCGCGGCTTCATGAGCCTCTTCCACTCCGAGAAGCCGGTGATCTGCAAGGTGCACGGCTACTGCGTCGCCGGCGGCACCGACATGGCGCTCTGCTCGGACCTGCTGGTGATCGGCACCGACGCCAAGATCGGCTACCCGCCGGCCCGCGTCTGGGGCTCGCCGACGACGGCGCTGTGGGCGACCCGGCTGGGGCCTATGCGGGCCAAGCGCCTGCTCCTGACCGGCGACTCGCTGAGCGGCGAGCAGGCGGCGGAGTGGGGGCTGGCGACCGAAGCGGCGCCCCCCGGCGAGCTCGACGGGCGATTCGAGGACCTGCTGGAGCGGGTCGCGCGGCTGCCGATCAACCAGCTGGTGATGATGAAGATGCTGGTCAACCAGTCCCTCTACTCACAGGGCCTGCACCAGACGCAGCTGCTCGGCACCTTCTTCGACGGCATCGCCCGCCATACCGAGGAGGGCCACGGCTTCGTCCGCCGCGCCGCCGAGTCGGGCTTCAAGCAGGCCGTGAAAGATCGCGACGAGCCCTTCGGCGACTACGGCCTCGGGGGCTTCGGTGTCGAGTAGCAACGGACACGCTCCCCGCCCGCGCTCGATCGCCGTGGTCGGCGGCGGTTTCGGCGGCGTCGGGGCGGCGGTCATGCTGAAGCGCGCCGGCTATGAGGACGTGACCGTCTTCGAGAAGGGCGAGCGGGTCGGTGGGGTCTGGAACCACAACACCTATCCCGGCGCCGCCTGCGACGTTCCCTCGCATCTCTACGAGTTCGGCTTCGCGCCGAACCGCTGGTCGCGGCGCTATGCGCCGCAGGCGGAGATCCAGGCATACGTGGAGGGGGTGGCGCGCCGCTTCGGCGTGCTCGACAAGGTCCGCACCGGCACCGAGGTGAAGAGCGCCAGCTGGGACGAGGGGCGAGCCAGGTGGCGGCTCGAGACGAGCGCCGGCCCGCACGAGGCCGAGATCCTGCTCACGGCCTGCGGCCAGCTCTCGGTCCCCAAGACGGCGGCGATCCCCGGCCTGGAGAGCTTCGCCGGTCCCGCCTTCCACACCGCTGAGTGGCGCCATGACGTCGACTTGACCGGCAAGCGGGTGGCGGTGGTCGGGACCGGGTGCAGCGCGATCCAGGTCGTGCCGGCGATCCAACCGACGGTCGTCCAGCTTGACGTCTACCAGCGCTCGGCCGGCTGGACGTTCCCCAAGATGGACTACGCCTACTCCGAGCGGGCGCATGCGGTCTTCAAGCGCTTCCCCGCCGTGCGCCGCCTCGATCGTGCCTTCATCTTCGCCACCATGGAGTTTGGCGCGGCGGCGATGACGCGCCACCGCTGGCTGCTGCCGGCGCTCCGCGCCGTCGGGCGCCGGCAGATCACGGCGGCGATCGAGGATCCCGAGCTGCGCCGCAGGGCGACGCCGAGCGACGAGCTCGGCTGCAAGCGGATGATGCTGACCGACGAGTGGTACCCGGCGCTGACCCAGCCCAATGTGGAGCTGGTGACGGAGCGGATCGCCGCGGTCACCCCGGCAGGCATCCGCGACGAGGCCGGCGTCGAGCGGCCTGCCGACGTGCTCGTGCTGGCCACCGGCTTCGCCACCCACGGCTTCGTCGCCCCGATGGAGATCAGCGGCCGCGATGGCGCTCTGGCCCAGGAGTGGGCTGAGGTCGCGCGCGCCTACTTCGGCCTCAGCGTCCCAGGCTTCCCCAACATGTTCCTGCTCTACGGGCCGAACACGAACGGCGGCACCGGCTCGGTCATCTACACGATCGAGGCCGGGATGGGCCACGTCCTCGCCGCGCTGCGCGAGCTGGATCGCGTCGATGCAAGCCGGATCGAGGTGCGGCGGGAGGCGGCGGAGCGCTTCGACCGCGAGCTGCGGGAGGCCCTCGCCGGCACGGTCTGGCACAGTGGCTGCACCAACTGGTACGTCGACGAGAACGGCAACGACCCGCAGCAGTGGCCGTGGCTGTGGAACACCTATCGGCGGCGGACTGCGACGCTGGAGCCCGGCGCATACGCTCTCGCCGCATGAGCGACGCGCCGCCGCATCCCAGCTCCCTGATCACGCCGGAGTCCGTCCGCAACTTTCTCCCAGGCAGCTTTCCCGGCGATCTCGGGATCGAGCCGCTGGAAGTCGAGGACACCCACGCCCGCGGGCGGATCGTCGTCGACCAACGCCATCTGCACCCCGGCGGCTTCGTCCACGGTGGGGTCTGGACCGCGCTCGGTGACACCGTCGCCGCCTGGGCCACCTTCCGCAACATTCCCCCGGGGCACAACTTCACCACGATCGAGTTGAAGCTGAACGTCTTCGCCGCGGGGATCCTCGGTGACGAGATCGTCGCCGTCGGCGAGCCGCTGCACGCCGGCAAGAGCACCGTCGTGATCGAGGTGCGGATGGAGCGTCGCCGCGAGGGATCCGAGCCCCGCCTGGCGGCGAATCTGATCGTCAGCCAGTTCGTCCTCCCCCCTGAGGACACCTGACCAAGCAGATCAAGGACGCAGGGAGCGTGGCGTGCTCTGCACGCGAGCGACCGAGGACGCCGATATGCGCCGGTTAGGTGTCCTCAGGCACTGGTTCATAACCCGGAGATTCGAGGCGTTCGATTTGGGGCAAGCGCCAGAGCAGGCTGGCGATCGTCAGGCCGATCGCGGAGCAGGCCAGCGCCAGGAACCACTCGGTCGCGCTCAGCAGCGTCATCTCGAAGAAGTCGCGCACCGGTGCCGCCGCCAGGATCAGCGCGAAGAGGGCACCGAGGCCCGCGACCATCGCCAGCATGTAGCTCTGGATCGCGATGTGCTCGCGGCCGGGGCCGCGCTCGAGCAGGAGGACGAAGGCGAGGCCGAGCACGATCAGGGTCGTCGTCGCCGCGGTGCGGCCGGCCTCCAGCGAGCCGCCGAAGACGGTGTCGACGAGGAAGAAGCAGAGGATCGAGCCGAGCGCCGTCGCCAGTCCGGCCGGCACGGCGAAGGCGGCCAGGGCGCGCAGCAGGCGACCGCGGTAGAGCGGCCCGTCTGAGGGCGCCAGGGCGAGGACGAAGGAGGGGATGCCGATCGTCAGGAAGACCGCCAGGGTGAGGTGGCGGGGGAGGAAGGGGAATGCGAAGCCGGGTACGGCGACGAGCAGGATCAGCGCCGCCGCGTAGACCGACTTGGTCAGGTAGAGGCGGCCGAGGCGGTGAACGTTGCGGGCGATACGTCGTCCCTCAGCGACCGCTTCCGGCAGCCGCGCGAACTCGTCCTCGAGCAGGACGATATCGGCGACCCCCTTCGTCACTTGCGCGCCCGAGCCCATCGCCACCGCGAGTCGTGCCTGCTTCAGCGCCGGCACGTCGTTGACGCCGTCGCCGATCATCGCCGTGTAGCGGCCCGAGGCGCGCAGCGCCTCGACCAGGGCTTTCTTCTGCTCCGGCGCGATCCGGCAGAAGATCGTGTTGCTCAGCGCCGCCGCGGCGAGCCCCTCGGGGTCGTCGGGCAGCTCGGAGCCCTCGATCACCCCGGCGTCGGCCGGCACCCCGACCGCGTAGGCGACCGCGGTCACCGTCGCCCGCGCATCTCCGGAGATCAACTTCAGGTCGATCTCCTCCTCGCGGATGAAGGCGATCGTCTCGGCGGCGTCGGCGCGCAGAGTCTCCTCCAGCACGACCAGCGCCACCGCCGTGAGGCGGGGGGGCGGCGTGTGCTCGGGGTCATCGGGCAGTCCCTCGCTCGACTGAGCGAAGGCGACGACGCGCCTGCCGGCTGCCGTCTCCTCCTCGAGTTTTCGGGTCAGGCCTGGAGGCAGGTCCAGGGCGCCACTCGCGGCGAGGATGTCGGGTGCGCCGAGCACGTAGCTGGTGCCGCCCAGGCGCAGGCCGCTCCACTTCCACTTCGAGGAGAAGGGGACTTCGCCCCCAACCCGACCAGGCGTTCCCGGAAAGGCCTCGGCGATCGTCTCCAGCGTGCGGTTGCGGTCGCCGGCGCTTGCCGCAAAGCGTCCCAGCGCTGCCTGTGCCTCGTCCGGGTCGGTTCCGTCGGCCACCTGGATCCCGAGCAGGCGCAGCTGGCCGTCGGTCAAGGTGCCGGTCTTGTCGACGCAGATCGTGTCGACCGCGGCGAGGCTCTCGGTTGCGCTGATCTGCTGCACCAGCGTGTCTTTGCGGGCCAGCCGCACCGCGGCGACGGCGAAGGTCACGCTCATCAACAACACCAGCCCCTCGGGGATCAGGGTCACCAGGCCGGCGGTCGCCGTCTGCGCCGCCTCAACCAGGTCGGTGCCGCGCAGCTGGAAGGTGATCAGCAGCAGCGCCGCCAGCGGTGCCATCGCCCAGGTGCAGGCGACGATCACCCGGTTGACCTCGGCCTGCAGCGGCGAGGGCGGATGGCGGAAGGCCCTCGCCTCGCCGGCCAGCTTGCCCGCGTAGCTCTCCTCGCGGACCGCGTCGACCAGGTAACGGCCTGAGCCGGAGATGCAAAAGGAGCCCGAGAGCGCCCGCTCGCCGGCGTCCTTGCGCACCCCGTCGGCCTCGCCGGTGAGCATCGACTCGTCCAGGGTCATGCCCCGGCTGGCGATCGTCTCGCCGTCGGCGACGAGCTGGTCGCCGGGCTCGATCGCGATCACGTCCCCCGGCACGATCTCCTCCGCCAGGAGGCTGACCGGCTCGCCGTCGCGGATCGCCTTGGCGTGGGGCGCGACCAGCACCGCCAGCTCGTCCAGCGTCTTCTTCGCGTTCAGCTCCTGGCGGATGCCGATGTAGGAGTTGACGATCGCGATGAAGCCGAAGACGGCGTCGGCGAAAAGCCCAAGCGAGAGGATGAGGACGAAGAAGACGCCGATGATCGCGTTGAAGAGGGTGAAGACGTTGCCGGCGACGATGCTGGAGACCGAGCGCGAGGAGGTGTCCGGCGGGCTGCCGAGCTTGCGCAGCCGCTTGGCCGCCTCGGCGTTGCTCAAACCGCGCTCGGCGGCATCCGGCGTGTCGGTTGCGGTGGCGGCCATTAGGGGACATTCAATAGGGTTCCCGGCGGATGGCTTTAAAACTCGGACTTAACCTCGGCTACTGGGGCATCGGACCTGCCGGTGAGGATGCGCTCGAGGTCGTGCAGGCCGCCGAGGCGGCGGGCTTCGAGTCGGTCTGGGCGGCCGAGTCCTACGGCTCCGACGTGGTCAGCGTGCTCGCCTGGCTGGCGCCGCAGACCAGCACCATCAACCTGGGTGCGGCGATCCTGCAGGTGCCCGCCCGCCCGCCGGCCGCCGCGGCGATGGCCGGGGCGACGATCGACAAGCTTTCGGGCGGACGCTTCCTCTTCGGCTTCGGCCCATCGGGCCCGCAGGTCTCCGAAGGCTGGTACGGCGTCCCCTACTCAAAGCCCTGGGGCCGCACCCGCGAGTACATCGAAGTCGTGCGCGAGATCGTCGCCCGCGAGGGCAAGATCGACCACCAGGGCGAGCACTACCAGCTGCCCCTGCCGGGCGGCGAGGGCAAGCCGCTGAAGCTCAACTTCCACCCCGAGCGCTCCCACATCCCCGTGTTCGTCGGCGCGATCGGCCGCAAATCGGTCGAGATGGCGGCGGAGATCTGCGACGGCTGGATCCCGATCTTCTTCAGCGTCGACGCCTTCGAGCAGACCTGGGGCGAGCACCTCGAGGCGGGTTTCGCCAAGGGCGGCCGGCAGCGCTCCGACCTCGAGGTCAGCCCGTCCCTGCAGGTGGCGATCGACGGGGACCTGGAGGCCGCTAAGAGCGTCGTCAAGGCCGGCCTCGTCCTCTACTTCGGCGGCATGGGCAGCCGCAAGACCAACTTCTACGTCGATCTTGCCCACCGCTTTGGCTTCGGTGACGTCGCCGACGAGGTCCAGCGCCGCTTCCAGGACGGCGACCGCGACGGCGCCTTTCAGGCGATGCCCGACGAGATCGTCGAGGCCACCTCGCTGGTTGGCAGCGAGGCCGAGGTGGCGGAGCGGGTCGAGCGCTTCCGCGGCGCCGGCATCGATCGCCTGATCGTCTCGCCGGTACACGTGGAGCGCGGAGAGCAACTGCACACCCTTCAGCGACTGGCGTCCCTGGCGGGCGTCGAAGCACCCTCCTAGCTGCTTGTCATAAGGTCCCGCGCCGCATGATCTTGTTGATGACGACATGAAGATCGGAGTGCCGAAAGAGACCGCCGAGGGGGAGCGCCGGGTCGCGCTGGTCCCTGACGCTGTCAAATCGCTGAAGACGAACGAGCACGTCGACGTTGCCGTCGAGCGCGGTGCCGGCGACGCCGCCGGTCATCCCGACTCCCAATACGAGGAGGCGGGGGCGGACGTCGTCGACCCCGACGTCGCCTGGGGCGCCGACGTCGTCCTTCGCGTCGCCGTCCCCACCGCCGAGCAGATCGGCAAGCTCAACTCCAACCAGCTTCTGATCGGCCACCTCTCGCCCTGGACCGCGGCCGAGACCAACAAGGCGCTTGCCGCATCCGGCGTGACCAGCTTCGCGATGGAGGCGATCCCGCGGACGACGCGCGCCCAGGCGATGGACGCGCTCTCCTCGCAGGCCGCCGCTGGTGGCTACGCGGCGATGCTGATCGCCGCCCGTGAGTCCGGCCGCTTCTTCGGCATGATGACCACCGCCGCCGGCACCGTGCCGCCGGCCAAGGTGCTGGTGCTGGGCGCCGGGGTCGCCGGGCTGCAGGCGGTCGCCACGGCGAAGCGCTTGGGCGCGATCGTCACCGGCTTCGACATCCGCCGCGCCGCCTGGGAGCAGATCGCCTCGCTCGGCGGTCGCCCGCTCGAACTGGACTTCATCCCCGACGCCGAAGGCGAGGGTGGCTACGCGCGCCCGCTGACCGACGAGGAGAACGCCAAGGTCGTCGAGGCGATCGGCGAGAACGCCGCTAAGCAGGACGTGATCGTCACCACCGCCGCGATCCCCGGCCGCCCGGCGCCGCTGCTGATCACCGCCGATGCGGTGCGCACCATGCAGCCGGGCTCGGTGATCGTCGACCTCGCCGCCGAGAGCGGCGGCAACTGCGAGCTGACCGAGGCCGGCCAGACCGTGGTCGAGGGAGGCGTCAAGGTCGTCGGCCCGCGCAACCTGGCCAGCGAGATGCCTGTTCCCGCTTCGCAGCTCTACGCCAAGAACCTGGAGAACCTGCTCGGCCTGCTCGTCACAGAGGAGGGCCAGCTGAACGTCGACTTCGAGGACGACATCGTCGCCGCCGCCTGCATTACGCACGGCGGCGAGATCCGCAACGAGAGGGCCGCGAAATGACGCTCTTCACCGAGATCACGATCTTCGTCCTCGCCGCCTTCGTCGGCTTCGAGGTGATCTCGAAGGTGCCGACCACCCTGCACACGCCGCTGATGTCGCAGACCAACGCGATCCACGGCATCGTGATGCTGGGTGGGCTGATCGTCGTCGGCTACGCCAACGATCCGCTCGAGTACATCATCGGCACGATCGCGATCGCCTTCGGCGCGATCAACATCGTCGGTGGCTTCATGGTCACCGACCGGATGCTCGGCATGTTCTCCAAAAAGCCGAAACCGAAGGCCGACGCTGACGGGAAGGGCGGCGCCTGATGATCACGGCCGTGCTCGAGCCGGGCGGCGACGCCGCCACGGCGCTCTACATCGTCGCCTTCTCGATGTTCATCATCGGGGTCAAACGGGGGACCCACCCGACCTCGGCGAAGCAGGGCAACCTGATCGCCGCGGGCGGCATGGTGGTGGCCGTCGTCACCACGCTGCTGCTCGATGGGATCGGCAACTGGGGCCTGATCGCGCTTGGCCTGGGGGTCGGCACCGCGGTCGGCGTGATCGCCTCGGTGCGCGTGCAGATGACCGAGATGCCGCAGATGGTCGCGCTCTACAACGGCGTCGGCGGCGGCGCCGTCGCGCTGATCGCCTGGTCGGAGATCCGCCACGGGATCTCACTGGGCGAGGAGATTCCGCTTGACGAGCTGATCCCGGTCCTATTCGCCGCTGTGGTCGGCTCGGTCTCCTTCTGGGGATCGAACATCGCCTTCGCCAAGCTCCAGGACCTGATCCCGACCCGACCGCTCGCCGTCCCCGGCCAGCAGGTGATCAACGTCGTGTTGCTGGTCGGCATCGTCGCCGCCTGCGTCAGCATCGCCGTCAACAACGACGACCCCAACCAGGCGATCTTCATCGCGATCCTGCTCGCCGCGGGCCTGCTCGGCAACCTCGTCGTGCTGCCGATCGGCGGCGCCGACATGCCGGTCGTGATCTCACTGCTCAACGCCTTCACCGGCCTCTCCGCCGCGGCCGCCGGTTTCGCCCTGGACAACGTGGCGCTGATCGTCGCCGGCACCCTGGTCGGCTCCTCGGGAACGATCCTGACGATGGAGATGGCGACGGCGATGAACCGCTCCGTCGGCAACGTCCTCTTCGCTGGCTTCGGTGGCGCCCCGGCTGGTGGTGGAGGGGGCTCTGGCGAGGAGCGACCCCACGTGTCGATCGGCGCCCAGGACGCGGCGATCAAGCTCGCCTACGCCGACTCGGTCGTGATTGTCCCCGGCTACGGCCTCGCGGTCGCTCAGGCCCAGCACGCGATCAAGGAGGTCGCCGACGAGCTGGAGAAGCGCGGCGTCACCGTCAACTACGCGATTCACCCCGTCGCCGGCCGCATGCCCGGCCACATGAACGTCCTGCTCGCCGAGGCCGACGTCCCCTATGAGCAGCTGCGCGAGATGGAGGACATCAACCCGGAGATGCCACGCACCGACGTCGCGGTCATCGTCGGCGCCAACGACGTCACCAACCCGGCGGCGAAAACCGACCCCGACAGCCCGATCGCCGGCATGCCGATCATCGAAGTCACGGAGGCCCAGCAGGTGATCGTGATCAAGCGCTCGCTCAGCCCCGGCTTCGCCGGCATCGACAACGACCTCTTCTACGAACCGAACACCTCGATGCTCTTCGCCGACGCCAAACAGGCGGCAGCGGACATAGCGTCCGAGATCGGCAATCTCTAAAGACTGCCCTACGGGGGAGAGATCGGCTCGCCATGCACTTAGATGTGTGTGGAGGAGCGTGGGCAGGGGACGGTCGAGTGGATTGGCCTTGTTGCCATCCTCGCGCTGTCACTGTCGGTGCTCGTCGCGGTGGGGGCTCGGGTGCCGGGAACCGCGCTTGCACGCGGCCTTGCTTCGCGGATGCTCTGCGCCGTCGCGATGGCCGACCGCTGTGGGGACGAACCGGCGCTGATCGCCGCTTACGGGACCGAGGTCGGCAAGCTCGTACGACGGCACATGCCGACGATCCTCTTCGAGCCCGGCTCGCGGGCGATGCCTGTCGACTTCCGGCGCTGTCGAGAAACCTCATGCGCGGACGGGACGGTGCGGGGGATCGTTCACGAGTCCGATGCAGGGTTGCCGGTGAGCGCCTTCGTGCACGTGATCGACTGCCGGCCCGGCGGGGCGGAGGAGTCCGAAGCGGCGGGCGCCAACTGCTCTGGCTTGCGGGCTGGCCATCTCTATATTCAGTATTGGCTCTATTACCCCGATTCCGCCACCCTGCGAGGCGTGCCACTTGCCGGTGACGCCGGCTATCACCACGATGACTGGGAGAGCGTTCAACTCCGCATCGGCCCCGACGGTAGCGCCGACGAGCGCGCTTCCTCGCATCATGGCTACAACTATTTCCAAAGCTTCGCCAACGCCGGGTCGGACGCGGGCATCGGTCCGCTGAACGACGCCGCCGAAGCCGTCGGTGTCCGCCCGCACCATGGTTGGGGCCCCGAGACCCATCTGCTCGTCGTCTCCGGCGGCAGCCACGCCGGCAATACCAACGATTTCCCCCGTCTCGGTCGGGTCACCTCCGGTAATTGGACGCATCTCGTCCCCCTCGAGTCGATCGCGACCGACGAAGGCTCCGCCTACAGCTTTGCGATCAGCCCGCCGTGGGAGAAGCAGGTCTGGCGCGATCCAGAGGCAAGCGGGACGGACTGACTACTTCGGCGGCATGCGCAGGGCGCCGTCGAGGCGGATCGTCTCGCCGTTCAGCATCGGGTTGGCGACGATCTGCTCGACCAGCCGTGCGTACTCCTCGGGGCGACCGAGCCGGGAGGGGAAGGGGATGTCGGCGCCCAGAGACTCGCGAGCCTCCACGGGCAGCGCCGCCAGCAGCGGCGTGTCGAAGAGGCCAGGGGCGATCGTGACGACGCGCACCCCGCGCGAGGCCATGTCGCGTGCCGCGGGCAGGGTCATACCGACGATGCCGCCCTTGGAGGCGGCGTATGCGATCTGGCCGATCTGGCCGTCGTAGGCGGCGATCGAGGCGGTGTTGATGCAGGCGCCGCGCTCGCCCTCGGCGTCGGCCTCGTTCTCACTCATCGCCGCCGCGGCCAAGCGCAGCACGTTGAAGGTCCCGATCAGGTTGACCTTGACCACGTTTGAGAAGAATTCGAGGTTGTGAGGTCCGCCCTTGTGGGCCACGCGTTCGGCCCAGCCGATCCCGGCGCAGCAGACCGACACGCGCAGTCCGTCCTCGCCTGCTTCCGTCGCCCGTTCGACCGCCGCCGAGACCGCTGCTTCGTCGGTCACGTCGGCCGCGACAAAGCTCGCGCCCGGTCCGAGCTCAGCGGCCAGCGCCTCGCCCTTCTCCGCGTTGAGGTCGGCGATGACGACGTTCGCGCCCGCTGCAGCCAGCGCCCGAGCCGTGGCCTCGCCAAGCCCGGAGGCACCGCCGGCGACGATCGCCCCTTTTCCATTGATTTTCACAGCCGCGGGAGCCTACCCGCTAGGGTCTTCGCATCGCCACCGAGGTGACGGCACAGCCCCACTCCAAGGAAGCGATCGCGGACCGGCTCGCGGAGGCTCGCAGACGTACCTATGAGTTGATCGAGTCGCTCGATGACGAGCAGCTCAACCGCGTCTACTCGCCGATCCTCAGCCCGCTCGCCTGGGACCTCGGCCACATCGCCAACTTCGAGGAGCTCTGGCTGGTGCAGACGGTCGGCGAGCGCGAGCCGCTGCACGGCGAGCTCGGCCGTTTCTACGACGCGATCGAGAACCCGCGCAAGACGCGAGGCGAGCTGCCGATCCTGCGCGATGCCGAGCTCCGCGCCTACCTCGCCGACGTTCGCCGGCGCACCCTCGAGGTACTCGACGAAGTCGACATCGCCGCTGACGCTGAGGACCCCTTGCTGCGCGATGGCTTCGTCTACGAGCTGCTGCTCGCGCACGAGCAACAGCACAACGAGACGATGCTGCAGCTGCTGCAGATGGTCGATGGCTACGAGCTCCCGGCGGAGTTCCGTGCGTCCGGCAGCGCGGGGCATCTCTCGCCCGAACAATCGTCGGGCCAATTGGCCCGACGCTTTGAGTATCCGCCCGTTCGAGAGATGCCCCGCGCTGCCTACGAAATCGGCGCCCCCGACGGCGGATTCGCCTACGACAACGAGCGGCCACGGCATGTTGTCGAGCTCGACGCCTTCGAGATCGATCGAACTCCAGTAACCAACGCTGCGTACATCGCCTACATGGAGGCGACTGGGGCGAAGCCGCCCCTCTATTGGGAGGGCGACGCCAGGTCTGGCTGGGTGAGCGTCGCGAGAGGCCGCCATGAGCCGGTCGACTCCGCCCAGCCAGTCATTCACGTCTCCTGGGAGGAGGCCGACGCCTACGCCCGCTGGGCTGGAAAGCGGTTGCCCACCGAGCACGAGTGGGAGGCCGCCCTGCCTGAGTTGGAGGCTGTCGGCCAGGTCTGGGAGTGGACCTCCTCCGACTTCCTTGGCTACCCCGGCTTCGAGGCCTTCCCCTACCGCGAGTACTCCGAGGTCTTCTTCGGCGACGAGTACAAGGTGCTTCGCGGCGGCTCCTGGGCGACCGATCGCGACGTCATGCGATTCAGCTTCCGTAACTGGGACCTGCCGCAGCGGCGCCAGATCTTTGCGGGCTTCCGCTGCGCGAGGGACGCCGGTCGATGAGCCCGGGCGCGGCCGCCGAGCTGATCGAGATCGAGGTCCGCCTGCGTGCCGACGGCGGCCTCGCGATGGCGCGCGACATCCGCCTCGGCCTCACCGCCAAGCCGAAGGAGCTGGCGCCGAAGTACTTCTACGACGAGCGCGGCTCGCAGCTCTTCGAGCAGATCACCGAACTGGACGAGTACTACCCGACCCGCGCCGAGCGCGAGATCCTCTCCGAGCGTGCGGCGGAGATCGTCGCCGCGGCGGGGGAGCCGGGGACCCTGGTGGAGCTCGGCTCGGGCTCGGCGGCAAAGACGCGACATCTGCTCAGCGCGATGCGGGACGCCGGCTGCCTGACCACCTATGTCCCGGTCGACATCTCCGAGCAGATCACCCACGAAACCGCGGATTCGTTGGTCGAGGAGTACCCGGGCCTGGCCGTCCGCGGCCTGGTCTGCGACTTCGAGCACGACCTCGAGCGGATCCCCAGCGGCGGCGGCGGCCGCCTCGTCGCCTTCCTCGGTGGCACGATCGGCAATCTCTACCCGGAGGCGCGGCGCGAATTCCTCACCCGGATCGCGGCCCTGCTCGAGCCGGGCGATCGGATCCTGCTCGGCACCGATCTGGTCAAGGAGACCAGCCGCCTGGAGGCCGCCTACAACGACTCCCTTGGCGTCACCGCCGAGTTCAACAAGAACGTGCTGCAGGTGCTGAACCGGGAGCTGGGCGGGGACTTCGATCTTGACGGCTTCGAGCACGTAGCGCGCTACGACGCCGAGGCGGCCCGGATGGACATTCGCCTGCGCTCGCTCGCCGAGCAGACCGTGCGCTTGGATGGTCTCGACCTGACAGTGCGCTTTGCCGCCGGTGAGGAGATGCGAACCGAGATCTCGGCCAAGTTCACTCGCCGGCGCCTCGAGTCGATCTATCGCGAGGCGGGGCTGTGGCCGGACGGATGGTTCACCGACGCGGCAGAGGACTACGCGCTGAGCTTGGCTTCGGTTTAAAGTCGTGGACCGTGGATACCCGTAGGAAGATCGAGGAGGACCAAATTGAGCCTTGATGTCTACCTTTACGGGGAGCGCGTTGGAACTCTGTTCCCAGCGGGTGACAACGACTACAGACTTGCCTACGACCCCGGCCTGGTCGAGAAGGTCGGCCCCGGGACGGCGCTGCTGAGCAACTCGTTGCCGGCGCGGCCCGAGCCCTACAGCGCCGAGGCCACGAGCGCCTACGTCGAGGGGCTGCTGCCCGAGGGGGCACGTCGCGAGCGGATGGGTCGCGAGCTGGGCATCGACGCAACCGACGGCTACCTGATGCTGGCCGAGCTGGGCCAGGACTGCCCGGGAGCGGTCAGTTTCCTACCCGCCGGCGAGAGCCTTCGGCGGAACGATGGCGACTCGCTCTCCTGGCTGGACGAGGACGAACTGGCGGAAGTGGTGAAGCCGCCCCCGCCACGCTTCTTCAGCGCCGAGTGCGAGCGCCGGATGCGCTTCGTCCTGCCCGGTCTGCGCCACAAGCTCAGCCTCATCCGCGACGAGGAGGGCGACCGTTGGGCCTGGCCCACCGCGGCCAGTCCGAGCACCCATGTGGTCAAGCCCGAGACCGGCGAATACCCCGAATACGTCGCCAACGAGATGTTCTGCATGACGGTCTGTCGCCAGGTCGGCCTACCGGTGGCTAAAGCGACCGTGGCCCGGATAGCCGGCCGTAACTGCCTGATCTCACCGCGCTATGACCGGATCGTCGGCGATGGCGGAGGCGAGGTCCGGCGCCTCCACTGCGAGTCCTTCTGTCAGGCGCTCGGCATTACGAGCCGCGCCGACGCGGAGAGTCCGGAGGGCAAAGCCCCGGGCTGGACCGAAACCCGCGGCTTGCTGAGCGCCGTCAGCCGCCCCGACGAAATCGTCAACCTGCTCACTGCCGCCTTCTGCAACTACATCCTCGGCAACGGCGACGCTCACGGCAAGAACTTCGCCCTGATCGATCGTGAAAAGACCTCGCTCTCCGAGCCGGAGAGCAAATGGCGCCTGGCGCCGCTCACCGACATCACCTCGACCGTCGTCTACGACGACCCGATTCACCACGGACTAGTGATTTCCGAGGAGTACCAGGAAACCTCGTACCTGCTCGAACTGGCCGAAGTCTGCGAAGAATGCGAGTTCGACTTCGAAGTCCTGCGCGGGCTGGCATCGACGACGGCGACTCGCGTCGGGATGGCGGTGGAGACGATCGCGACGCGCTCGAAAAAGGAAGGCTGGCACCAGCCGATCGTCGACAAAATCGTCGAACTCGCCGCTGACCGATCCTTCGGACTCGGCGCCGAGGTCGAGTACTAGGGCCCTACGGGGCCAGGGACTCGATCGTCTCGCCCAGCTTGTCCGGGGTGACGATCGGGGTGAGGATCGGCAGGGTGACGCCGCCGTCGACGAAGGCGTCGAGGCGCTCGCGCATCTGTTGCGGCGAGCCGAAGATGAACATGTCCTCGATCAGCTCCCAGGGGGCAGCGGCCGCCGCGCCCTGGCGGTCGCCGGCCTCCCAGGCGGCGACCATCGCGTCGATCTGCTCGCCGTAGCCGAGCCAGCGGTAGAAGGCGGCGTAGACGGGGACCGTGATGTAGGAGGAGAACATGAAGCGGGCCAGTGGCTCGACCGCCTCGCGCTCGCCCGGCAGGCAGAAGAAGCGACAGAGCAGCTCGAAGCCCTCCGGGGCGCCCTCGAGCTGGGCGGTCACCTTGGGCAGGCCACCGAGCGGGAGGAAGTTGGTGAACGCTCCGTCGCCGTGCTCCACGGCAAGGTCGAGCATCTTTCCGCGCAGCGCCGCGAGCACGATCGGCACCCGCTCGGCCGGTGCCGTCTCCAGCTTGAAGCCGCTCGCGGTGCGCTCGCCGTCGAGGGCCACGCGGAGGAACTCCAAGGTCTCGCGCACCTTGCTCAGCGGCCGCTCGAAGGGGATCCCGTTCCAGCCTTCGACGATACGGTCCGAGGAGGAGCCGATGCCGAGCACGAAACGCCCGCCCGAGGCGTCGGCCAGTGCCGCCGCCTCCTGCGCCAGCAGTGCCGGACCGCGCTGAAAGACGCCTACGATGCCGGTCCCCAGCCGTGCCCGCTCGGTCCACGCGGCGCTCAGCGCCAACGGCGTGAAGCCGTCTGGCCCGTTGGTCTCGCCGCTCCAGAGGTCCGTGTAGCCGACCGCCTCGGCGCGCACCACGTGCTCTTCGTGATCGGCCAGCGGCGTGCCCGGCAGCGGCAACGTAAGTCCCCACCTTTGAGCCATGCGGCGACCTTATAGGGTGCTGGCTCGATGAGCGAGACCTCGCCCCAAAAGCCAGACCGCAACCTCGCGCTGGAGCTCGTGCGGGTGACCGAGGCGGCGGCCTTGGCAGCCGCTCGCTGGGTAGGGCGCGGCGACAAGATCGCCGCCGACCAGGCGGCGGTCGACGCGATGCGCTTCGTCCTCGATTCGGTCTCGATGGACGGCATCGTCGTGATCGGCGAGGGGGAGAAGGACGAGGCGCCGATGCTCTACAACGGCGAGCAGATCGGCGACGGCAGCCCGCCCGTGGTCGACATCGCCGTCGATCCGCTCGAGGGGACCCGCCTATGCGCCCTCGGCATGCCCAGCGCGCTTGCCGTGATCGCCCTCGCCGAGCGCGGCACGATGTTCGATCCCGGCCCCTGCGTCTACATGGAAAAGATGGCCGGTGGCGAGGAAATCGCCGACCTGCTCGACCTCGACCGGCCGCTGCCGGAGACGCTGAAGCTGATCGCCGAGCGCAAGGGGGGGAGCGTCGGCGACGTGACCGTGGTCATGCTCGACCGGCCGCGCCACGAGGAGGCGATGAAAGAGGTGCGCGATGCGGGCGGCCGCATCCGCCTGATCACCGACGGCGACGTCTCCGCCGCCCTGCTCGCGGTCAGCGATCGCTCCCCGGTCGACCTGCTCTGGGGGATCGGCGGCACGCCCGAGGGGGTCCTCTCCGCCGCGGCGCTGAAGTCGATGGGCGGTCAGCTGCTCGGCCGCCTCTGGCCGCGCAACGACGAGGAGCGCGGCGCAGCGGTCAACGCCGGCTACGACCTCGACCAGATCCTCACCGCCGACGACCTCTGCTCCGGCGACGACGTCTTCTTCTCCGCCAGTGGCGTCACCGACGGCGACGTCCTCCAGGGCGTCCGCTACCGCGGCGCCGGCGCAAGCACCGAATCGCTGGTGATGCGCTCGCGCTCGGGCACGGTGCGCCGCGTGCACGCCCGTCACGACCGCTCGAAGTTGCGCGCCGTCATCGGCGAGCGCTACGGCTGAGATGGACGTAGGGGTCGCACTTCCGAACGCCGTACCCGGCGCCACGGGGGCGCAGATGACTGAGTGGGCGCGGCGGGCGGAGGCCCGGGGCTTCTCCACGCTGGGGACGATCGACCGCATTGTCTACGACAACTACGAGCCGCTGGTCGCGCTGGCGGCGGCCGCCGCGGTCACCGAGCGGATCGGACTCTCGACGACCGTCCTGCTGGCGCCGCTGCGAACCAACACGGTCGAGTTGGCCAAGCAGGCCCGCAGCGTCAACGCCCTCTCCGCCGGCCGCCTCACCCTCGGCATCGGCCTCGGCGCCCGCGACGACGACTACGAAGCGAGCGGGATAGAGCTGCGCGGTCGCGGCAAGCGCCTCGACGCGATGCTGGAGGAGATGAAGGAGATCTGGGCCGGGGAAGAGGTCGGACCGACCATCGCGGGCGCGCCCCGCCTGATCGTCGGCGGTCACGCCGACGCCGCCTACGCCCGCGCCGCCCGCCTCGGCGATGGCTGGATCGCCGCCGGCTCCGGCCCCGACCAGGCTCGCGAGGGGGCCGAGAAGGCGAGGGCGGCCTGGCGCGAGGCCGGTCGCGAGGACGAGCCCCACATCATGGCGCTCGCCTACTTCTCGCTAGGCGAGCGCGCGGAGGAGGACGTGCGCGACGGCCTGATGGATTACTACGCCTGGCTCGGCGAGGACATCGCCAGGATGATCGGCGACAGCGCCGCCAAGGACGCCGAGACGGTCGCCGGGTACGTCGCCGCCTACGAGGAGCTCGGCTGCGACGAGCTGGTCTTCTGCCCCAGCTCCGCCGACCCTGCCCAGGTCGACCTCCTAGCCGACGCCGCCGGCCTTTGAGTGTGCAGTTGACATTGCATGGCAATGTCAACTGCACACGCGAGGAGTTTGGGGTTCAGTCGAGCAGGCCTACCTGGCGCAGGATCGAGACCGAGTCCGAGTAGACGTCCTTGCGCTTGACCAGGCCGTTCTCGAAGGGGATCGAGTCGATCCCATCCCAGGAGATCGTGCGCCCGGTCGGCGCCGCTTCGAGGTCGCCACGGCGCATGACGTTGGAATGGGTCGCGCTCGCGGTCCACTCCTGCACGACCAGGCCCTCGCGCACATAGAGCCGCCGCGTCTCGAACTTCAGGTCCGACCAGGTGGTGAAGATCGAGGCGATGTGCTCGCGCACGTCCTCCTCGCCCGTCGCCGACTCGCCGGCGGTGTGATTGGCGAAGACCATGTCGGGCGCGTGCATCGCCATGATCGCGTCGAGGTCCTGCGCGTTCCAGGCGTCGTTGTAGCGCCCGATCGCCTCGGTGAGGTTGTCGACGGAGTCGGCGTCGCTCACGTGCTCACCTTAGCCGTCTGGCGTGTGAGAATCGACAGATGGCGAAGTCGATGCCCGATGAGCTGCCGATCGTCCTCTTCGGCGACGCCGCCGAGTTCGAGGCCTGGCTGGAGGAGAACGCTGGCGCCGACGGAGTCTGGCTGAAGATCGCCAAGAAGGACTCCGGCGTGAAGAGCGTCAACTACACGGAGGCACTCGAGGTCGCACTCCGCTTCGGCTGGATCGACAGCCAGAAGCGGGCTTTCGATGAGAAGTGCTTCCTGCAGCGCTTCACCCCGCGGCGCCCGCGGGGCCGCTGGTCGCGGATCAACCGTGAGAAGGCGGAAGGGTTGATCGAGTCGGGCCGCATGCGACCGGCCGGGCTGGCAGAGGTCGAGGCGGCCAAGGCAGACGGTCGCTGGGACGCCGCCTACGAGGGCCAGCGCACCGCCGAGGTTCCCGCCGACCTGCAGCGGGAGCTTGACGCCCGGCCGGCGGCACGCGAGTTCTTCGCGACCCTCGATGGCGCCAACCGCTACGCGATCGTCTATCGGCTCGGGGAGGCGAAGAAGCCGGAGACGCGCGAGCGGCGCCTGCAAAAGTTCGTCGAGATGCTGGAGCGAGGGGAGAAGATCCATGGCTGAGGGCGCCGACATCTCGGTAGACGTCGCTGTTATCGGCGCCGGTCTTTCCGGGTTGCGGGCGGCACGGGCGCTTGCCGACGCTGGCCGAGAGGTGGTCGTGCTCGAGGCGCGTGAGCGGGTCGGGGGACGGTTGCTGAACGCGAGCCTGGGTGACGGGGTGACCGTCGACGTCGGTGGCCAATGGGTCGGCTCGGACCACGTGCGGGTACAGCGGCTCGCCGGCGAGCTGAGCATCGAGATCTTCCCTCAGCACGGCGCCGGGCGGAACCTGCTCGACGTCGCGGGCAAGCGGCGCCGTTACCGCGGCACGATCCCGCGCCTCGGGCCGCGCGTCCTCTGGGACGTCTTCGTCGCCCGCCGCCGCATCGATCGGATGGCCCGGGAGGTCGGCGCCGACGAGCCCTGGGCGGCGGAGCGGGCGGCGGCGTTTGACCGGGAAACGCTCGCCGAGTGGTGCGAGCGAAACGTGCGCACCGAGATCGCCCGCGAGCTGATCGGCCTCGCCGGACGCACGGTGTGGGGGACCGGGCCGGAGGAGCTCTCGATGCTCCACGTTCTCTTCTACGTCGCCGCCGCGGGCAGCTTCGACAAGCTGATCGATACCGAGGGCGGCGCCCAGCAGGACCGCCTCGACGGCGGCGCACAGTTGCTGCCGCTGGGTCTCGCCGAGTCGCTTGGCGACCGGGTACGACTCGGCGCGCCGGTCAGGCGGATCTCACAGAGCGGGGGTGTGGTTCGGATCGGTGCCGATGGGATCGAGGTCGAGGCGGAGCGGGCGATTGTCGCCGTTCCTCCCGCAATCGCCGCTCAGATCGAGCTCGATCCCCTGCCTCCAGGGCGGCCGCAGCTCGCCGAGCGCCTGCGGCCCGGCGCCCTGACCAAGTGCATGGCCTTGTATGAGGAGCCGTTCTGGCGCGCCGACGGGTTCAGCGGCGAGTCGGTCACCGACGCCGGCCCGGTAACCCTCACCTTCGACAGCTCGCCCCGCGACGGCTCGGCCGGGGTCCTGCTCGGCTTCGTCGGCGGTCCCGAGGCGCGCGAGCTGGCGGCGATGCCGGCGGCAGAGCGACGCGCCCCGGTTCTCGCCTGCTTCGAGCGGCTCTTTGGCTCTCGGGCCGGTCAGCCGCTCGACTACGCCGAACAGACCTGGGCCGAGGAGCAGTGGTCGGGCGGCGGCCCGACCTCGAACTTCGGCCCGGGCGGCTGGACGGCCAGTGGCCCGACCCTGCGCGAGCCCACCGGACGTGTCCACTGGGCCGGCACCGAGACCGCGACGATTTGGAGTGGCTACATGGAGGGTGCCCTTCAGGCCGGCGAGCGTGTCGCGGCTGAGGTTCTCGCCGCCTAGCGAATCATGAGTCGACTGGTCAGCGCGGTTGAGGTCGGTTAGGGTCGTTCTACCCCTGTCTCTTCCTCCACCAGAATGGAGCTCCCTGCATGGCGTATGAAATGAAGATCCGCGGCACCGAGGACGAGGTGAAGGTCCGCAGTCCCTGGGCTGCCGCCCTGTTGCCGATCATCACCCTCGGCATCTACCACTTCGTCTGGTGGTACCGGATCAACCGCGAGCTGCGCGACTACGGCAAGGCCAAGGGATACGACCTGGGTCAGAACCCGACCAACTCGCTGCTGGCGCTGGTCCCCGGCTTTCTGATCATCGTTCCGCCCCTGGTGACCTACTGGCGCGGGACCAAGCGCGTCATGCAGGCATCGGGTCTCGCCGGCAAGGAGCCGCTCAACGGGTGGATCGCGATCATCCTCTACCTGCTGCTCTCACCGGCGCTCTGGGCCTACATCCAGGTCTCGCTCAACGACATCTGGCGCCAGGAAGCCGAAGCGCTGCCCGGTCAGGAGTCGCCGCCGGACTCCGATCTGAATCCTCAGCCGTTGCCGCCTGAACCGCCGCAGTCGTCGGAGCAGCCCCCGGCCTAGACTCGGGGGCGTGGATCGCGCCCTGCTGACCCAAACTCTCGCCACCGACGGCGAGCCCTCATACCGTGCCTCCCAGGTCTGGGAGTGGGTGGCGCGCGGGGCGGGCTCCTATGCGGAGATGACCAACCTGCCCGCGGCGCTGCGCGAGCGGCTGGAGGCCGCGGTGCCGCTCTCGACTCTCGACCTCCAAGCCGAGGCGAAGTCCGACGACGGCACCGTCAAGGCCCTCTTCCATACCGGCGACGGGCGGCCGATCGAGGCGGTGCTGATGCGCTACCGCGACGGGCGGCGCTCGGTCTGCGTCTCCTCGCAGTCGGGCTGCCCGCTCACCTGCAGCTTCTGCGCCACCGGCCAGATGAAGTTCGGCCGCAACCTGACCGCCGACGAGATCCTCGACCAGGCGCTGCACTTTCGTCGCACCGAAGCGATCGACCACGTCGTCTTCATGGGGATGGGTGAGCCGACGATGAACCTCGACGCCGTCCTCGGTGCCTGCGAGCGCCTGCCCGATCTCGGCGTCACCCATCGCCGCACGGCGATCTCGACCGTCGGCTGGGTGCCGGGGATCGACCGCCTGGCTGAATGTCCGATGCCGATCAGTCTGGCCCTCTCACTGCACGCCCCCAACGACGGCCTGCGCTCGCGGCTGATGCCGGTCAACGATCGCTACCCGCTGGCCGAGGTGCTGGCAGCCTGCGAGCGTTACCGGGCTCGCCGCCGCCACAAGATCTTCGTCGAGTACGTGATGCTCGACGGGGTCAACGACCTTCCCGAGCACGCCCGCGAGCTCGCCACCCTGCTTGACCGCCGCGTCTACAAGGTCAACCTGATCCCCTACAACCCGACCGGTGCCTACGACGGCTCCTCGCCGGAGCGGATCGAGGGCTTCCGCGCGATCCTCGCCGAGCATGGCCTCGGCGCCACGGTCCGACTCACCCGCGGCCGCGACATCGACGCCGCCTGCGGCCAGCTCGCCGCCTCCGCATCCTCCTGAACCCAACGCGGTCGAGGTTTGGATCGCATAGCGCCCCAAACCTCGACCGCGGCGACTGGCCAGCCAGCCAGTTATTGTTCGAGTCGATGCCCGCCGAGACCGCAGTTCCCGCCGCCAAGCCGCCGCAGATGTCCGACAACCCCGTGCGGCGGGTCGCCGACGACATCCGCGCCGAGTGGCGGGGGAGGGGCAAGTACCCGCCCGGTCCGAGCGACTTCAGCCTCGCCCGCACCCACCAGATCGCCCACGACCCGCTGCCGCTGTTGCTCTCCAACTACGAAGAGCACGGACCGATCTTCAGCATGCGCCTGCTCCATACCCGGGTCGTGTTCATGTTGGGTCCGGAGGCCAACCACTTCATCACCGTCGCCCACCCGGAGAACTTCCACTGGCGCGAGTCGAGCTTTGGCGACCTGATCCCGTTGCTCGGCGACGGCCTGTTGACGATCGACGACGACTACCACGACCGGGCGAGGGCGATCATGATGCCCGCCTTCCACCGCGAACAGGTGACCTCGATGATCGACTCGATGGCAGCGGAGGCCGAGGCAGCGATCGCGGGCCTCCCCCCGGGCGAGGTCTTCGACCTCTACGACTGGATGCGCAACCTGGCGATGCGAATCGCGATGCGCGCGTTGCTGGGCCTCGACCCCGACGGCGCGGGCAAAGGTGCGGCCGCGGCCGAGCACTTCGAGCGCGCGCTTGGCTTTTACGGCATCGACTACCCGCTGCGCCTGCTGCGCGGTCCGGGCTCGCCATGGCGCAAGCTGATCTCCTCGCGCAAGGTCCTGGACGAGATCGTCTTCGGCGAGATCGCTCGCCGCCGGGCGGCGCCGGATCCCGACAGTCGCGACATCCTCAGCCTCCTGCTGGGGGCCCGCGGCGAAGCCGGCGAGGCGTTCACCGATCGTGAGGTCCGCGACCAGGTGATGACCCTGATGTTCGCCGGGCATGACACCTCGACCTCGACCCTGACCTTCATGATGCACGAGCTGGCCCGCCATCCCGACGTCGTCGCCCGGCTCTGCGAGGAGCAGGACCGGGTGCTGGGTGGGGCCGCGCCGACGGTCGACCAGCTCGAGCGGGAGATGCCCTACCTCGACATGGTCCTAGACGAGGTGCTGCGCCTCTACCCACCCGCATGGATCGGCCCCCGCCGCGCCGTGCGCGATTTCGAGTTCGGCGGCTACACCGTTCCCCGCGACGCCTACGTCAACTACTGCTCCTGGGCAAGCCACCGCATCCCCGCGTTCTTCCCCGAGCCGGAGGCGTTCTTCCCCGAGCGTTTCACCCGCGAGCGCAAGGCGGCATTGCCGCGCGGCGCCTACGTCCCCTTTGGTGGCGGCCAGCGGATCTGCATCGGCAAGCGCTTCGGCCAGACCGAGGTCAAGCTGGTGGCGACGATGCTGCTGCAGCGCCTGCGCCTCGACGCGCTGCCCGGTCGCACGATGACCGTCCGCCAGATGCCGACCCTCTCGCCGAAGGGCGGTTTGAAGATGCGGGTACTGTCCCGCGCTTGAGCGCGGCACTCGTCATCTCCGACACGCACTTCGGTGCCTGGACCGGGCGGGACCTGCTGCGCGAGGAGCCCTTTCTCGAACGGCTGGCGCCGCAACTGGAGGGGATCGACGAGCTGATCTTCCTCGGCGACCTCTTCGACTTTCTCTTCGGCTCGGTCGGCGATGCGGTTGACGCCGCCGACGGGCTGCTGCGCCTGATTGCCGAGAAGATGCCCGGCAAGCGACTCGTCTTTCTCGCCGGCAATCACGACCACCACCTCGTCCATCGCGACGCCGAGAACCGCCTCGAGGCACAGCTCGCCGCCGGCTTCTCGCCGCCTGACCTCGCCGAGGCCCACCGTCTCTCCAGCGACGACGAGACGCGGCCCGGTCCCGGCTTCTTCCGCTCCTTCCTCACACGACGGCTGCCGGGGGTCGAGGTCGAGATCGCATACCCGACCTACAGCTTCGCCGGCGTGCTCTGCACGCACGGCCACTACCTCGATCCGCATGCCCGCCTGGCCGGCTCGCGTGGGGACCGACTGCTGACCCGGACGCTGTGGGCGATCGCCACCGGCGGCCCGGAGCAGCCGAAGACGATCGAGGACTACGAGTCGGTGATCACCCTGCTCACCGAGTGGCTCTACATCGCCGCTCAGATGCCGCACGGGACCCACGCGCAGCAGAACGTCCTCCGCGCCGTGCAGCGGGTGGGGCGGCTCGGCTCGGCTCTCGGCCTGCCGCTGCGCGGCGCCAAGCGGCTGGCCGCCGAGCTGCGCGACCGCGGTTCCGACGGCACTGCCGGCGAAGCGCTCCCCAGTGAGGAGCATTTCGATGCGGTCGTCCGTGCCGAGGCCGAGCGCCAGCGCCGCGAGCAGCCGGCACCTGAAGCGGCCTGGCCCCGCCCCGCCTATCCCGCCGCAAGCGTCGTCTCGCCCAGCGATCCCTCTGAGCACGCGCTTGAGGCCTTTGCCCAGGTGGTCGGGAATCTGGGCTGGGGCGAGGAGAGCGACAAGATCGTCTTCGCCCATACCCATCAGCCGCTCGCCTGCGTCCAGCCCAGCGGCAACTCGCGCACTCGCTACTGGAACACCGGCTCCTGGATCTACGAGCCCGACCTCGGCTCGCGTCAGGCCTACGCTCGCTACCTGCGCTACGCCTGGCCGGGCACGGCGGTCGTGATCGACGACGAAGAGCCCGAGCCCCGCCTGGTCGCGCTGCTCGCCGACCTCAATCCGTTGCGAGGTGGAATCGGGCTCCTGAACGGGTAGCTGCCGCGGGAGTCGAACCCCGATTGAAGGAGGCAGGCATGCCCAATCCTTTCCATTTCTCGCACCGCCTACGAGCGATAGGCGTCCTGGCCAGCGTCGTCGCGATCGGTATTACCACCGTCGCCCTCGCCGCAAGCGGTGGAGTCTCGAAGGCGCCAAAAGTAAAGATCAAGTGCCCGACCGAAGTCCTTGCCGGCAAGAAGGTCACCTGCAGGCTGTTTGGAAAACTGCCGCAAGGTCCGCAAGGGGCTCAGGGGGCACGAGGGCCACAGGGGGCACGGGGACCGCAGGGCACCAAAGGGCAGAAAGGCGAGAAAGGCGCGAAAGGGGACACCGGCGCCAGAGGGCCGGCCGGCGCCAATGGAGTCTCCGGCTACGAGGTCGTCAGTCAGACGTTCACCGGCGTCTTCATCCAGAACAGCGGCGGTTTCCGCGGGCTCAGCGAAGTGAAAACCGTCAGCTGCCCGGCCGGCAAACGAGTGATTTCCGGGGGCACCGACCTCGGTACCAACGTGACTCAGAACGGCCAGCAGCGCCAGGTCACGGTGTCCTTCAGCGGCCCGGACGGCGCCGGTACCGGCTGGTCGACTCAGCTCTTCAACAACTCGACCTCGATCGACACCTCGATCGACCTCAAGGTCTACGCAATCTGCGCCACCAGCTAAACGAAATCAAGTAGCTCACTGGCGCCCCTCCGGCGGGTGGCGCGGTGGCGGGGGTCCCCCATAGCGGAGGGCGCCGCTTCGCGGCGTCCGAGCACATGGGGGAGGGCCGCCGCGACAGGACCCGCCGGCCACCAGCGCCAGTGGCGCTACTTGATGAAGAGCATCTCCTCGTACTTGGGCAGCGGCCAAAGGTCGTCGGCGACGATCTTCTCCAGCTTGTCGGCCGCCTCGCGGACCTTGCTCATCGCGGCGATCTGCCCGTCGCGGGCGTGGATCGCGAGGTCGAGGCCCTCGAGGTCATTTGGGTAGGCGTTGGCCGCCTCGAGCTCGGCGAGCGACTCGCCGAGCGCTTCGAGGGTGGTCTTGACCTCGCCCGCCACGCCTGCGGCTACGCCGGACTCGTTGATCAGGGCCACGTAGCGCAGCGCCGCCGGCAGGATCATCGTCTTGGCGATTGAGTGCGTGGTCTCCGCCTCGATGTTGGCGCGGAGCGCGTACTGCTCGATCCAGACCTCGTATCGCGACTCCAGCTCGCGCTTGGAGAGCACCTCGTACTTCTCGAAGGCAGCGACCGTCTGGTCGGCGAGCACCTCGGGCAGCGCGTCGGGCGTCGTGCGGAGGTTCTTCAACCCGCGCTGCTCGGCCTCCGCGTGCCAGGCCTCGTCGTAGTTGTCGCCGCCGAAGCAGACCTGCTTGTTGGCCGCGTAGGACTCCTTGACGACCTCGATCACGGCCTCGGCGACGTCGGCGCCGCCGGAGGTCTTCGCCTCGAGCTTGTCGGCGAGCTCGTCGATCGCCTCGGCGGCGATCGTGTTGAGCACGGTGTTGGGGAAGGCAAGCGACATGCTCGACCCCAGCGCCCGGAACTCGAATTTGTTGCCGGTGAAGGCGAAGGGCGAGGTCCGGTTGCGGTCGCCGCCGTGCATCGGCAGCGAGGGCAGCACCGTCGCCCCCAGCTCGAGGAAGGAGGCCGGAGTGTTCGGATCTCCTTCGCCGCTGGCGATCGCCTCGAACACCTTCTCCAGCTCGCCGCCGAGGAAGATCGAGATGATCGCCGGGGGCGCCTCGTTGGCGCCGAGGCGGTGGTCCTGGCCGATGTTGGCGACCGAGGCGCGCAGCAGCCCCTGGTGCTTGTTGACCGCCTGGATCACCGCGGCGCAGAAGAAGAGGAAATGGATGTTGTCGGCGGGCGTCTTGCCCGGGTCGAGCAGGTTGGAGCCGGTGTCGGTTCCCATCGACCAGTTGTTGTGCTTGCCCGAGCCGTTGACGCCGGCGAAGGGCTTCTCGTGCAGCAGGCAGACAAGCCCGTAGCGGCGGGCGACGCTTTCCAGCACCTGCATCATCAGCTGCTGGTGGTCGGAGCCGACGTTTGAGTTCTCGAACACCGGCGCGATCTCGTACTGTGCCGGCGCCACCTCGTTGTGGCGGGTCTTGACCGGAATGCCGAGCTTGCGCATCTCCAGCTCGGCCTCGAGCATGCAGGCCAGTACCCGCTCCGGGATCGAGCCGAAGTAGTGGTCGTCGAGCTCGTGGCCCTTCGGTGGCTTGGCGCCGAACAGGGTGCGGCCGGTGGAGATCAGGTCGGGGCGCTCGAAGAAGTACTGCTCGTCGATCAGGAAGTACTCCTGCTCGGCGCCGACGGTGGTGAAGACGCGTTTGCTGTCCTCGTCGCCGAGCAGTCGCAGCGCCTTGATCGCGGAGCGTGAGAGAGCGTCCATCGAGCGCAGCAGCGGGATCTTGCCGTCGAGCGCCTCGCCGGTCCAGGAGGCGAAGGCGGTCGGGATGCAGAGCAGCGCCCCGTTCGGGTTCTCGAGGATGAAGGCGGGGGAGGTCGGGTCCCAGGCGGTGTAGCCGCGCGCCTCGAAGGTGGCGCGGACGCCGCCGGTGGGGAAGGAGGATGCGTCGGGCTCGCCCTGGATCAGCTCCTTGCCGGAGAAACCGGCAAGGACGGTGCCCTCCTCGCCGGGGTCGAAGAAGGAGTCGTGCTTCTCCGCGGTCGAACCGGTCAGCGGCTGGAACATGTGGGTGAAGTGGGTCGCGCCGTTCTCCAGCGCCCACTCCTTCATCGCCTCGGCGACGGCATCGGCGAGGCTGGGATCGAGCGCCTCGCCGTCGGCCAGGGTCGCCTGCAGCTTCTCGAAGACATCGGCGGGCAGGCGTTCGCGCTGCACGCCGACGGAGAAGACGTTGGCGCCGAAGGGGTCGTTCTCGGGCAGGGTCAGGTCGAGCGCGCCGAGAGCCTCCCCGTTGGAGCTCCACTGCGCGGCGGTCACGTTCTGCTGGCGGATACGAGTCATCGCTGTGTCAGTCCCTCGCTTGCGCGCGCCCGTCGGGCGGGCACGTTCGGTTACCGGTCTAACTCCCTATGAAGAGCCAGAGGAGCGTAATGGGAAGGCACGAAAAATGCCTTTGTACCGCGGTACAACGATCGCCGGGCAGCCTTGTCCACCGGTCGAGCCCAGGGGTTCAGCCAAGCGGGCGGCGCAACGTGGCGATGACTCGCTCAAGCGCGTCCTGGTCGGGCTGGACGGGGGTGGCGCGCCGTCTCACCGCCAGCCAGATCAGCCCGGCGGCGATGGCCGAGCCGCCGACCCCGAGTACGAGGAAGGCGATCTCGGTGTCGATCCGGTCGACCATCCAGCCGAAGTTCATGCCGAAGAAGCCGGTGAGGAAGGTGAGCGGCAGGAAGATCGTCGCGACGACGGTCAGCCAGTACATGGTCTCGTTCATCCTCAGGTCCATCAGCTGAGCCATCGAGCTGGCCGCGGCGTCGATGCCGTCGACCAGGCGGGTGAGCTGTTTGTAGACACGCTCGAAGTAGCCCTCGTTGTCGGTGATCAGGCCGTCGACCTGGCCGATCTCCTCGCCGATCCGCTCGAAGATCCCCCGCTGCGGTCCCAGCTGGCGGCGCATCGTCGTCAGGCGCAGGTTGATCGCCCGCAGCGTCCCCATCCGCACCCGCGTGTTGCTGACGCTGCTGGTCAGTATCTGCAGCCCCTCCAGGGCCAGCTCGGTATCGCTGAGCGCATCGAAGGCGGTCATGACCATCGCGTCGAGGACGGCGTAGACGATGTACTGCTCGCTGCGCCCCTCGGCGCTGTAGCCGGGTAGGAGCTCGGGCAGGGAGATCTTCTCGCGGTGGGCGGTGAGCAGGTAGTCGCCGTGGACGAGCACGTTGACCTCGATTGCCTGCAGCCGGGGCGTGTCCTCGCCCTTGCCGGGGGCGGCCTCCAGATAGCAGTGGAATGGGAAGACGACCTGCCGGCGGTTGGCGCTGAACCTGCGTGACGGCCGCTCTCCCCGTTCGAAATCGAGCAGCGGGCGCAGCGCATCCGGCGGGATGTCGAGCGCCTTGCCAAGCTCCTCTTCGCTCAGGTCGGCAACGCAGAGATCGATCCAGAAGAAGCCCCCGCTCGCGCGCAGCGCCGCGATCCGCTCGCGCTCGTCGGGGCCGAGCGCTTCGACGATCTCGCTCATCGTCGAGCGAGGCTAGAGCCACCCGAGGACGGCTCGGTTGGATCGAATAGCCTCCGCAAGCCCTTTCCAAGCCAGAATCCGGAGGATCCACCCGAATGTTCGTCTCGAAGGCCGCCGTCGTCGGCGGCGGCACCATGGGGGGCGAGATCGCGCAGGCGATCGCCGCCTCCGACATCCCCGTCGTCGTCAAGGACATCGACCAGAAGTTCGTCGATGCCGCGGTTGAGAAGGCCCGCGCCGTCACCGAGGGCCAGCTCGCCCGCCTGGTCAAGAAGGAGAAGCTGACCCAGGAGCAGGCGGACGCCCGCCTCGCCGAGGTGATGGGCCTGATCTCCGGCACGACCAGCTACGGGGACTTCGGCGACGTCGACTTCGTGGTCGAGGCGGTGCCGGAGAAGATGGAGATCAAGCAGGCCGTCTTCCGCGAGCTCGACGCCGCTACGCCGGGCCACGCGATCCTCTCCTCCAACACCTCCTCGCTCTCGATCACCGAGATCGGCGAAGCGACCCTGCGGCCCGACAAGGTCGTCGGCTTCCACTTCTTCTACCCGGCCTCGGTGATGCCGCTGGTTGAGGTGATTGCCAGCGAGGACACCTCATCGGAGACCGCCACCGCCGCCTACAACTTCGCCCAGGCGATCAAGAAGCAGCCGATCGTCTGCGGCGAGGTCCCTGGCTTCGTCGTCAACCGCATCCTGATGGCGACGATCGGCGAGATCTGGCGCGCCCAGGAGGAGCAGGGCCTCTCGCTGAAGGCGATCGACGAGGCGATCGCGGCGGCCAAAGGCGCGCCGATGGGCCCGTTCTTCCTCACCGACCTGCTCGGGCTCGACACCGTGCTGCACGTCGCCGAGCACCTCAACAAGTCCTACGGCGAGAGCTTCTACGTCCACAAGGGTCTGCAGGGCCTGGTCGCCGACGGCAAGCTCGGCGCCAAGAGCGGCGGCGAGGGTTTCTTCAAAGAGGGAGAGCAGAACATCCCCGGGGATGCCGACCCGGACGCCGAGGAGCTGGTCGCGCTGTTCACGGGACGGGCGCTGATCGAGGCCTGTGAACTGGTCGAGGAGGGCGTCTGCTCGGTCCGCGACATCGACCTGGGGATGATGGCCGGTGCCGGCCTCGACCCGCGCAAAGGCCTCTTCCCACCCTTCTGGAAAGCCGACCTGGAGGGGCTCGACACGATCCTCGAGCGGATCGAGCAGCTCGAGGAGAAGCACGGCGAGCGCTTCACGCCCCCGGTCACCCTGAAGCGCCTCGTCGCCCAGGGCCGCCTCGGCCTCAAATCCGGCCAGGGCTTCTACCCATACCCGCAGCCCGATGAGGGCGAGCAGGCGGAGACGGTCAAGCTGGAGACGCGCGGCGACGTCGCGATCGCCTGGCTCGCCAACCTGCCGATGAACGCGATCTCGCCCGACGTGATCCGCGACCTGGGAGCTGTCTGGGAGCGGGTCAAGGCCTCCGACGAGGTCGGCGCGATGGTCGTCGCCTCCTCGGTTCCGGTCGTCTTCTCGGCAGGCGCGGACATCAAGGCCTTCACCCAGATGGACGAAGGCTCGGGCGCCGATCTGCTGCATACCGCCCACGCGCTGCTGCGCGAGTTCGGTACCGACAGCGTGGCCACGATTGCCGCGGTCAACTCGATCGCCTTCGGCGGCGGCTGCGAGCTGGCGATGGCCTGCGACGTGCGGATCGCCGCCGAGGCGGCGGTCTTCGGCCAGCCGGAGATCAAGCTGGGAATCGTCCCCGGCTTCGGCGGCACCCAGCGGCTGCCTCGCCTGGTCGGACCGAACAAGGCCCTGGAGATGAACCTGGTCGGCGACGCGGTCCTCGCCGGCGAGGCGCTCGACTCGGGCCTCGTCAACCGGGTCGTCCCCGACCACGAGCTGTTCGAGACGGCGATGATGTGGGGGCGCAAGCTTGCCGCTCAGGCCCCGATCGCCCGCGAGCAGATCAAGACTGCCTCGCACAAGGGCGATCTCGACGATGGCATCGAGGCCGAGAAGGGGGCCTTCGCCGCCGCCTTCGCCAGTGAGGACGCCAAAGAGGGCATCGCGGCATTCCTGGGCAAGCGGACCCCGAAGTGGAGCGGCAAGTAGGCACAGCGACGGAGAGCACGGTGGCCCGACTCGCGGAGCTGATCCGCGAGTCGGAATCCACCGTTGCGCTGACCGGCGCCGGCGTCTCGGTGCCGTCCGGGATCCCTGACTTCCGCACGCCCGAGACGGGACTCTGGGCGAACGTCGACCCGATGGAGGTCGCCCACATCGACGTCTTCGAGCGCGACCCGGCCCGCTTCTGGTCCTACTACCGTCCGCGTTTCCACTCGCTCGGCGACAAACGGCCCAACGCGGCCCACGAGGCGCTGGCTGAGCTCGAACGGCGAGGGCTGCTGGCGGGTGTGATCACGCAGAACATCGATCGCCTCCACCGGGCCGGCGGCTCGGAGAACGTGGTCGAGGTGCACGGTTCGATCGAAACTTCGACCTGCCGCGCCTGCGAGGAGTCATACGGGATCGAAGAGGTCGACGCCCTCTTCGGCGCCGACGGCATCGCCCGCTGCTCCTCCTGTGAGGGGCCGGTCAAACCGGACGTCGTCCTCTTCGGCGAGATGCTGCCCGAGGTGGCGATGGCGCAGGCGCAGGCGCTTGCCGCCGAGGCCGAGCTGATGCTCTGCATCGGCAGCTCGCTGGTCGTCCACCCGGTGGCCGCGCTGCCCGGTGTCACTGTTGCCTGCGGCGGGAAGCTGGCGATCGTCACCAAGGGCGCGACGCCCTACGACGGCGACGCGGTGCTGAAGCTGGAGGGCGAGGTCGACGAGGAGCTGACCGCGCTGCTGGGGGCGTTGACCTAGAGCTTGAAGGGCACGGCCCGAGCTTATGCTGCCCGATCATGGAGATGCGTATTCCCAGCGCGGTCGTATTCGACAACGACGGCCTCCTGCTCGACACCGAGTCTGTCTGGACGCGGGCCGAGCGCGATCTCTTCGAGCGGCGCCGGCTCGAGTTCACGCCCGCCAACAAGCGCGAGCTGGTCGGTACCTCGGCCGAGATTGCCGGCAGCATCCTCGAGCAGCGCCTGGGCGAGCCCGGCCGGGCACCCGAGCTGATCGAGGAGCTGAACGAGCTGGTGGTCGTGGAGCTCGAGCACGGGGTCGAGGCGATGGTGGGGGCGCGTGAGCTGCTGCACTCGCTGAAGCAGCGGGGGACACCGATCGGGCTCGTCTCCAACTCGCCGCTCGTCTTCGTTCAGCGCTCACTCGAGATCGTCGGCTTCGACGACAGCTTCGACGTCGTGATCAGCGCCCACGAAGTCGCGGAGCCAAAGCCCGCGCCGGACCCCTACCTGGAGGCCTGCCGCCGCCTCGGGGTCGAGCCGGGTCCGGACGTGGTCGCCCTGGAGGACTCACCGACCGGTGTCGCAGCCGCCCGAGCGGCCGGCCTGACCGTGATCGGTATCCCCTCCCTGGAGGGCATCGCGCTGGAGGAAGCCCACCACATCGCCGAATCTCTTCAAGACGAGGTCGTCTCGCGCCGACTCGCCCTCTGAAGGTCAGCCCTTGAGTGCGCGGCGGCGGCGCAGGATGCGGGCGCAGATCTCGGTCAACTCGGCTACGTTGCGCTCGTCCTCCAGGGGAAGCTCGCCGCGGAGGGCTGCGTTCGCGGCCTCGCCGGCCTGCCCGCGCCGTTCCCCCAGCTCCGCCATGTCGCTTTCGTGGTCAGGATCCGCGAGCGCCCCGTCGAGCTCGACCAGCATCGCCTCCACAGCTACCCGCAGCTGCAGTGCCGCCTCTCGGAGGCGACCGGCGTCGAGGTCAGCTCGGGCGCGAAGCAGCAGGGTCTCGCAGGCGTCGAAGCGTTCGCGGCCACCGAGGATCGCGGCGACGCGCTCCTGCGGACGCAGCTCTTCGTCCTGCTGTCGCCGAGCGCTTCCTCCGGACCGCACATCGACTTCGCGGGCAGAAGAAAAGCGACCGGATGCGACCTCCTTGCCGCTGCCGTGACCGATGCGAACG
This sequence comes from uncultured Solirubrobacterales bacterium, assembly GCA_963716735.1. GTDB lineage: Bacteria > Actinomycetota > Thermoleophilia > Solirubrobacterales > 70-9 > VRUE01. Next base: position 1,277,292 of record OY970321.1, on the reverse strand, counting down.
GTGGCCGCTCGGTCGGCCCTCAGTTCGGCCGCTAGCGGGTCGGCGCTTGCCACGGCATGCGCGTGGATCGCCCGGTTGAGCAGTGCGATCCCCTCGGCTACCGTCGCGTCGATCGCTTCCTCGGAAGCGAGTGCTTCCTCCAACCAGGTGTCGGCTTCGTCGGCGTCCTCAAAGGGCTCCTCGGCCCGGACCGTGGTGACCCGGCTCAGCGACAGGGGCGCCGGGTCGGCGGCCGCCTCGGAGTCCTTTGGCCGCCGTCGCCGCCTGCGGGGCGGGGGAGGGGCGCCGATGGTTTCGATTACAAGCACCTGCTGCTCGCCGTCGCTCCGAGCCAGGTAGCGGCCATCGGGCATGGCGAGCACGCCAGCGAACTCGAACTGCACAAATCCGAAGAGCTGCGTCAGTCGCCCTTGTGCCTATCGGGCAGCGCGAACTTCGAGGGCCCGGTCAGCACCTTCGGGTTTTCGATCCGCTCGAGGCGGTGGGTCAGTCGCTGCCATTGCTTCGGTTTCAGCAGTGCGTTGAGCTCTTCGCCGAAGACTCCCGCTTCCGGCCGGTAGCCGACGTGGACGTGGTCATAGTGGTCGGCCATCGCGAAGCTGGCTTCGCCCGGTAGATCCTCCAGTGAGATCACCTGATGAGGATGCATCGTCCCCTGCAGCTGCAACACCGTCTTGATCAGCTCGTCGGTGAGCGTGCCCGGTCCCTGGTTGCCGGTCACCGGCACGCCGTTTATCACCGCAATGTCGACCGCGTCCCCGGTCGAGTGCTCGGAGACGTTGCCGGACGTGGTCAGGTATCCGTGGCCGCACTCCAGCGCGGTGATCGTCAGCGTGAAGCCTTTGGAGACGGCGTACTCGAGCATCGCCAGGAGCCGACGGTCGATCTTGCCGGTGGCGATGTCGGTGCGGCCGCAGTCATAGATTTCGAGATGTTCATCGGCGAGAACGCGGCGCTCAAGCGCCTCCTTGGAGAGTAGGAGCACGCCCGCTCCGCCTAGGTTGGCGGAGAAGGGGTTGCGGCCGTTGGCCCGGTAGATCGCAGTCGCCTCGAGCAGCTTCCAGCCGTCGAGGATCGGCTTCGGGTCGATTCGCGGCGCACCCTTGCCTGCCGGCCGGATCGCGAAGTTGATGTGCGGGTCGACGCCGTCCTCCTGGCCGCCGATCCGGGCCAGGACGGTTCCGGCAATAACCTTCGACCCCACCCTGAGGGTTCCGTCCGCGCCCCTGGCGGCGGCGCTGTCGACGGGTTCGCCGGCCTTTGCCTGCCCGGTTCTGCCCGGCAGCGCGTAGAGTCGCGGGCGGATGTTCTGGCTGTCGACCGGGACTCGTTTCTCCTTGCCGGTCGGCATCACCACGGTGCGGTGCTTGCGCACGATCATGCCGACTTTGGCGTAGACGTAGCGATTGCCGTAGGCGTCACGCAAGACGACGTAGCGGCCCAGCTTCTTCGAATTGCCCATCTTCACGATCACGCCGTCGTTGACGGCGACGACGGGCGCCCCTTCGCGGGCGAAGATGTTGATGCCCCGCCGGGTGGGCGAGGAGGAGATCACTTCGGCGGCCTCGCCGTATTCCTCGCGCTCCTGTGGCGTTGCCTTGCTCAGCGTCGCGCGTGCCGAGATTTCGTCGGCGTAGCGGGCGTCGGCCGCGACCGGGAAGTGGGCACCCTCGGTCAGCCCGGTCAGCGAACCGACCAGCTGGGTCGGCAGCTTGCCGTAAGCGCGTGCGTAGAGCAGCACCTCCTGCACGTACCAGTCGGCGTGGTTGTAGGCGAAGATCGCGTTGTAGAGGTCGCTGCTACCGCCCGCGGCCTTGAGGTAGTGCGCGGCGGCGCAGATTGCGTCGACCGGGTTGTAGGGATCTTTGCGGCGATCGCCGTTGGCGTCGACCCCGTACATTTCCCAGCTCGAAGGCAGGAACTGCATCCAGCCCACGGCGCCTGCGGTAGAGGGGCCCATGTTGGTGCCGAAGGCGGTCTCGATTTTGTTGATCGAAGCGAGCACCTCCCAGGGAATGCCGTACTCGGTGCCGCAGGCCTGGTAGATCGGCAGCAGGAAGGGCGGGATCTCAAACGAGTCGATGACGAAGTTCGGGACGCCGATCGGAGCGGGGCCAAAGGGCGCAAAGGTCACCGTCGGGTTGGCACTGGTCGGCGCCCCGCCCTGGTTGAACTGAGAGCCTCCGTCGACGCCTTCGACCTGGGCCTGATCGCCGCCGGTTGCGCTCGGGGCGGTGACTCCGCCGCTTTCCGTCCCGCCGCCGAGGCTCTGATTCCGTTTGACCCCGCCGCTGGATTCGCCGCCGGCTTCGGTCGCGTTGAGAGAGGCGCCGCTCTGAACTTTGTTGCCGGCCTGCGGCTCTTCCTCGCCCGCCGGTGCTTTCGGCTCGGCCGGCGCTTTCACTTCGCCTTCCTCGGTTTCGTCGGAGGCGGATTCGCAGTCGGGGTCTTCGAGATCGGCCAGGCCGTCTTCGTCGTCGTCGGCTTCGTTGGCGCAGGCCGGGAGCGGTGCCGAGGGCAGGGCGGGGGTCGTCATCAGGCCGCCGGCCGTCTGGCTGTCGCCAAGACTGGTGGAGGGATCTGCGCCGGCCATGCCCACGCCAAGCGCGGTGACGACCGCGAAGCCGGTCAGAGCAATGATCAGTGCGAGCTTTTGTCTCATGAGACGGCGCCTCTAGTCCCTGCGTGCACGAGCATGTGCCTGCTCGTGTTCACCCTCTCCCCAAGCATGAAGCACGCCCACGCTACTGGCTCGCAGGGAGGCGCGCAACGCAGCGCGGCGCCCCCCAACATGCCCTTAATCAACAGCTGACCCATGCCTGACGCGAGGCAGCATTTCAAGCCCTTCGGATGGGCCGGTTAACAACTTGTTTCGGGCTTGCGCGCGAGGAATCTCTAAGGTGTTCCCGGTGAGCATCGAGGACGACTACGACGACGGGCTGCGGGCGCGCAGCGAGCAGGCGATCGGCGAGCTTGCACAGGCGCTACTCGACAGCCAGGTGCTGGAGAACGCTGTCGCCGCGGCCTTCGGAGCCCGCGAGAAGGCGCTGGAGGCCCAGCACGCGGCGATGGCGGCGCTCAACCTGCCCTCGGCGGGCGACGTCGAGCGGCTCGAGCGCCGCCTGCGCTCTCTTTCGCAGCGCCTCGACGAGGTCGAGGACGAGGTCGACCGGATTTCGCGTGAGATCGGCGGGCTGCGTCGTCAGCTCGCGGCCGAGCGCCGCGGCGACAGCGCCGATACCGCGGCCGAGGCCTAACTCTAACCTTCGACTTGAGGGTTAGATAAAGCCTGTGCGGCGGCTCGGCCGGCCTGGACCGCCGCCCGTTCGAGGCCATCGGCCGCGAGCACCTCACCGGCATCGGTTTCGGTGACTACCAGCACCGCCGCGGCAGCAACCTCGAGGGCATGGGCGTGTGCCAGCACGGCTAGCGTCTGCATGTCGGCGGCGGCCGCTCCCCCGGCGTCGGCGCCGGAGACGGGCATCGTGTCGAGGCTGGCGATCGTGACCTTCCTGGCCGAGCCCGCCAGTGCAGCGGTGAGACGCTCGTGCAGCGCCGCGTCAGGTGCGACGGTCTCGCCGACGGCGACCCCGAGCGAGGCCGCGCTGCCAGCGACAGCCAGCGCCTCGGTGGCGAGCAGCAGCTCGCCTGCCTTCGCCTCGGGGCCGAAGGCGACGCAGGTGCCGACCCGGATCGCCCGTCTCACCTCGAGCTCGGCCAGGTCGTCCAGCACCATGGCGGCGCTGGGCCCGCCCATGCCGGTCGCCTGGATGGTCAGCTCGTCGCCGCCCACGGAATGGCCGGTGTAGCCCCAGAGGCCGCGCGCGTGGTTGCTCATCTTCGGCTTCGCCAACAGCTCCTGGGCGAGCAGCAGCGCACGCCCGGGGTCGCCGGCGAGGATCGCGGCAGCGGCGATCGGCGCGGTTGGGCGGAGACTGGTCGGCACAGCGGGAGCGCACGATAGATGGCGGTGCTCACTCGGCGCCGGCCACTCTCCCAATGGGAGAAAGCCGACCCGCCGATTTGCTCCAGCCGTCTAAACACAGCCTTCGCGGACGTCCATACCGTGATCCACTCGTCCAACCGCGATCGCCGGAGCGTGCTCCAGCGGGCTAGGAGGAAGCACAGAATGAGAGGAAAGATCGGCATTGCCGCTCTTTTGGCCGTATTTGCAGCTCTACTGCTGCCCGCGGTTGCGTCTGCCGCGAGTGTGGCCGAAGTCGCCGGCAGCCTCGAAGAAAAGGTCAGCGAGCTCAACATGGTCTGGGTCGCGGTGGCGACCGTCCTGGTCTTCTTCATGCAGGCCGGCTTCATGTTCCTCGAGGTCGGCTTCTCGAGACAGAAGAACGCTGGGACCGGTGTCGCCAAGATCCTGGTCAACCTGGCGATCTGCACGATCGCCTGGTGGGCGATCGGCTACGGGGTAGCCGAAGGTGGCGGTAACGACCTCTTCGGCACGAGCGGTTTCTTCTTTCACTTCAACCAGACGGTCGCGGGGGAATTGGTAACCGGTGAAACCGCGATGCTGATGCTCTACGGGCTCGCCTTCTGTGCCGTCTCGCTCGCGATTGTCTGGGGGACGACCCTGGAGCGGATCAAGTTCGGTGCCTACGTGATCTACGCGATCATCTTCGGCGCGGTCATCTATCCACTGGTCGCTCACGCGGTCTGGGGTGGTGGCCTGTTGTCCGACATCGGTGGCAAGCCGGTAATGGACTTCGCCGGTTCTTCGGTCGTGCACCTCACCGGCGCGGTGGGAGCCCTGGCGGCGCTGCTGCTGCTCGGTCCGCGCAGGGGCAAGTACGACGCCGAGGGCAACCCGCGCGCCATTCCCGGTCACTCGATGCCCCTGGTCGGCCTCGGCGTGATCATTCTCTGGATCGGGTGGTTCGGCTTCAACGGAGGGTCGACCTTCGAAACCGCCGGCTCCTTCTTCGGCGAGGTCATGTTGAACACCCAGCTTGCCGCGGCGGCAGGCGTGATCGGCGCATCGCTGGCCGTCTACCTGAAGAGCCGCTCGCTCGACGTTGGCATGGCCGGCAACGGGGCGATCGCCGGCCTGGTCGGCATCACCGCGCCCTCGGGCTTCGTCGAGTACTGGGCGGCGCCGATCATCGGCTTCGTCGCCGGGCTGATCGTGGTCTACGCGGTGCTGGCGATCGACAAGCGTCTCGACGACCCGGTGGGTGCCCTCTCGGCGCATGGCTTGGCTGGAATCTGGGGCACGCTCTCGGTCGGTGTCTTCGGCTCCGCGCGGTTGATCAGCGAAGGGGCGGCGCCAGGGATCTGGTACTCGGTGTTCGGCGACGAGCCGTTCAGCGCCAGCCTCGGCCAGCTCGGTGTGCAGGGCCTGGCCGTTCTGTTCACCTTCGTGGTCGTCTTCGCCATATCCATCGTCTCCTTCGCCGTGATCAAACGCACGATCGGGCTGCGAGTGGACGAGGGCGAGGAGGAGGCCGGCCTCGACATCAGCTCCCATGGCATGTACGGATATCCGGAGCAGTTCATCCCCCAGCCCGAGTACTCCACCGGGTTGCCCGCCACGTTGGGATCTGGGGTTGGAGCTCCTGAACCGGCACCCGCCCAGATGACCGCAACCGAACCGTAAACAGGAAGGCTCTGAGGCATGAAAAAGATAGAGGCGTTCATACGTCACGAGGCTTTCGAGCCGATTCGGACCGAGCTGCTTGACAGGGGCTTTCCCTCCCTGTCGATCGTCGAGGCCAAGGGCTCGGGCAGGCAGAAGGGGATCGTCGAGCGGTATCGCGGCTCGACCCTGACCGTCAACGTCCGGCCCAAATTGAAGCTCGAAATCGTGGTCGAGGACAAGGACAAGAACCTGGTCGTCGAGACGATCCTCAAGCATGCCCGCACGGGCGAGGTCGGCGACGGAAAGATCTTCGTCCTGCCGGTGGAGGAGGCGATTCGCATCCGCACCGGCGAGGGCGGAGAGCCTGTGCTCCAGGCCCATTCCGAAGAGGAGATACCGGCCTGACGATTAAGGGCGATCCGGTAGGGGTTCCACTTAACTTTTTCGGTGGGTCGCGGTTGGGCTGGCGCCCGGAGCCGCTGACGAAAAAGTACAAGACGTTTCACCCCTACCGGATCGCCCTAACTTCATCGCCGCAGCGTGTCGGACTTGACGACTAGCCTCGGCAGTCGATGGCTGACGAACGCATTTCCCTTGCCGAGGCTTCGCGTCGAGCCGGCGTGCCGGCGAGCACGTTGAAACGCTGGGCCGAGGAGAAGATCGTGCCGGTGCGCCGCGGGCGCTGGACCGTCGCCGCGGCCGCACAGGCCCGGGTCGTCGCGCGGATGCGCGAGCGCGGTCACTCGCTGGAGGAGCTGAAGCGGGCGGGGCGCGAGGGCAGGCTCGCCTTCGGCTTCGTCGAGGAGCTCCTGCCCAGCGCCGATGAGCAGGTCACGGTGGAGCAGGTCGCGACCGAGACCGGCCTCGAGCCGGAGCTGATCGAGCGCATCCTCGACATTCTCGGCACGCCCCTCGATCGCGAGCGGCTGCTCGGCCTCGAGGACGTCAAAGCGCTGCGCCACTGCGCCCGTGTGCTGGCCGCCGGCTTCCCCCTCGTCGCCTTCCTGCAGTTGGTTCGGGTCTATGTCCAGTCGATGCGGCGGATCGCCGACGCCGAGGTGCGTTTATTCCACCTCTATGTCCACGAACCGTTGATCCGTGACGCGCTGCCCGAGCTGGAGATCGCGGAGGAGATGGGTGGGCTGGCGGCGGACATCCTGCCGCTGGCCGCACCGCTGACCGAGTACCTGCACACGCGCTATCTCCGCTACTTCACCGAACAGGACGTCGTCGGCCATATGGAGGCGGATCTCGACGCGGCCGCCTCCGATCTCGGCGAGGTCCCGGTCACCCTTTGCTTCATCGACCTCACCGGCTTCACCCGCTACACCGAGGAGGAAGGCGACCTGGAGGCCCTCGACGTGGTCGAGAACTTCGTCGAGACGGTCGAGGCGACGCTGCCGCCGGAAGCGACGATCGTGAAGACGATCGGCGACGAGGTGATGGTCGTCTCGCCCGAGCCGAGCGTGCTGACCGAGTGGGCGGTCAGGCTGCTCGACCGCTTCCCGGAGCGGCCGCGGCCGCGGGTCGGGATCCACTACGCGAATGCGGTCTACCGGGATGGCGACTACTTCGGCACCCACGTCAACCTCGTCCATCGCGTCGTCGACCGCGCTCAGGCGGGCGAGGTGCTGGTCACCGACAGCGTCACCGGTTCACTCGAGGACCGTGGCCTGACGTGCGAGCCGATCGGCGAAGTCAACCTCAAGGGCTTCCCGGTGGCGACCCCGCTCTACATAGTTCGTAAGGCGAGCCCATCCCGGTAGGGGTTCCGCTTAACTTTTCCCGAAGACAGCAAGAGGCTGTCCGCGGGCGTCGCCGCGGAAAAAGTACAAGACGCTCCACCCCTACCGGGATGGGCTCTGGCCGATGGAAAGCGAAGGCATGATCGAAGCGGTGCGCGAGGGCGGCTTGCTGCCGGCCGGGACGCCGGTGGTGGCGATGCTGTCGGGGGGGAGGGACTCGGTCTGCCTGCTTGACCTCTCCGTGCGGCTGCTCGGAGCCGACCGGGTGACCGCGCTGCATGTCAACTACGGCTTGCGCGACGACTCCGATGCGGACGAGCGACACTGCGCTGAGCTCTGCGAAGCGCTCGGGGTGGGGCTCGAAGTCGAGCGGCCGCGCCGCCCGGAGGGCCCCGGCAACCTGCAGGCCTGGGCGCGCGACACGCGCTACGCGGCCGCGGCGGGCCTGGCTGAGAGCGGCGGGACGCTGATCGCCACCGGCCACACCGCTGACGATCAGGTCGAGACGATCCTCTACCGGCTCGCCTCCTCGCCCAGCCGGCGGGCCCTGCTCGGGATGCGGCCGCGCGATGGCAAGCTGGTGCGGCCGTTGCTTTCCTTTACCCGTGAGCAGACCACGGCCTACTGCGAGGAGCGGCACCTCGCCTGGCGCGACGACCCGAGCAACGCCGAGCCCGGATATGCGCGCAACCGCGTCCGCCACGGGCTCGCTCGGGCTCTCGCCGACGTCCATCCCGCCGCGGCGCAGAACGTGTTGCGCACGGCGGAGCTGTTGCGCGACGAGGGCGAGGTGCTGGACGCGCTGGTCGCCGCCGAGCTCGACGGCTCGGGCGACTCGCCGCGCAACAGGATCGAGCTCGAGCGGCTTGCCGAGCTGCCTCCGGCGCTGCGCCGCCTCGTCGTCCAGCAGCTTGCCGACCGAGCCGCCGGCCGACCGGTCGCCGGCGCCGCCCGCCACGCCGAGGAGGTCACCGCCCTGCGCCGCACCGGTACCGCGATGCTCGACCTCGGCGGAGGCGTCCGCGCGATCGCCGAGCGCGGCACCCTGCGCGCCGAACGCTGAAACGCAGCCGACGGGCCAAAAACGCGTCGATAGGCGACGTTTTAGGCCCGTCGGCTGTGGAAGACTGCGGCCGATGACGGATTCGGCGATCGGCGAGACGCTTGTCTCCAGCGAGGAGCTGCAGCGGCGCGTTGCCGAGCTGGGCAGGCAGATCAGCGAGGACTACGCCGGCCGCGACCTGTTCATGATCGGTGTGCTGAAGGGCGCGGTGATCTTCCTCGCCGACCTGATGCGTCACCTCGACGTCGCCTGCGAGATCGACTTCATGGCTGTCTCCAGCTATGGCTCGCAGACCGACTCCTCCGGCGTGGTCCGCATTCTCAAGGACCTCGACGCGCCAATCGAGGAGCGCCATGTGCTGATCGTCGAGGACATCATCGACTCTGGCCTCACGCTCCAGTATCTGATGCGCAACCTCAACGCCCGCAATCCGGCCTCGCTGGAGGTCTGTGCGCTGCTGACCAAGCCCGACCGCCTGCGGGTCGATCTGGAGCCGCGCTACGTCGGTTTCCGCATCCCAAACCGCTTCGCGATTGGCTATGGCCTCGACCATGCGCAGCGCTACCGCAACCTCGATTACGTCGCCGCTTTGGACGAGTAGATGATTGGGAATGCTCATCCAATGCGGCTAGGCGCGGAAACCGCCCTGGTACGCTGAATTTTCCTGTGAGGCGGTTTTTCAAAAGCGCAGCTTTTCCGATCCTCCTGGTGGTGATCCTTGCCTTCGTCGCCCAGCGAGTGATCAGTCCTGGGCCGAGTACGGAGTCGCCCAACTACAGCCAATTTCTGACCAAGGTCGAACAAGGTCAGATCGAAGAAGTCGACGTCAACGTCAAGGACAACTCACTCGACGTCAAGGAGAAGGGCAAAAACGGCGAAGACGGCGAAAGCTTCTCGACCGGCTTCCCCTCCGATACCGAGCAGAGCCTGGTCAACCTGCTGCGCAAATACAACGTCGAAACGGACGTGCACCCGACCGGTGGCTCCAGCCTGCTTTCGCTGCTCACCTACATCCTGCCCTTCGTCCTCTTCTTCGGTTTCTGGATCTTCCTGATGAACCAGATGCAGGGCGGCGGCTCACGGGTGATGAACTTCGGCAAATCGAAAGCGAAGCGGATGTCGGTCGACGCGCCGAAAATCACCTTCCGCGACGTCGCCGGCGTGGACGAGGCGGTGCAGGAGTTGCAGGAGATCAAGGAATTCCTCGAGAACCCGAAGAAATTCCAGGCACTTGGCGCCCGCATCCCCAAGGGTGTCCTGCTCTACGGCCCACCCGGTACCGGTAAGACGCTGCTCGCCCGCGCCGTCGCCGGCGAGGCCGGCGTTCCCTTCTTCTCGATCTCCGGCTCGGACTTCGTCGAGATGTTCGTCGGCGTCGGCGCCAGCCGCGTCCGCGACCTCTTCGAGCAGGCAAAACAGAACTCGCCCTGCATCATCTTCATGGACGAGATCGATGCCGTCGGCCGCCACCGCGGCGCCGGCATGGGCGGCGGCCACGACGAGCGCGAGCAGACGCTGAACCAGCTCCTGGTCGAGATGGACGGCTTCGAGATGAAAGACAACATCATCTTGATCGCCGCCACGAACCGCCCCGACATCCTCGACCCGGCGTTGCTGCGGCCCGGCCGCTTCGACCGCCAGGTCGTCGTCGACCGCCCCGATCGCAAGGGCCGCAAGAAGATCCTCGAGGTCCACACCCGCGGCAAGCCGCTCGCCAAGGCGATCGACCTCGACGCGCTCGCCGGCCAGACCCCTGGCTTCACCGGGGCCGACCTCGCCAACCTGATCAACGAGGCCGCCCTGCTGACCGCCCGCACCGGCAATCGCGAGATCTCCATGCAGGAGTTGGAGGAGGGGATCATGCGGGTGATCGCCGGCCCGGAGAAGAAGACGCGGGTGATGAGCGAGAAGGAGCGCCTGATCACCGCGTACCACGAGCTCGGTCACGCGATCGTCGGCCACCTGCTGCCCAACTGCGACCCGGTCCACAAGATCTCGATCATCAGTCGCGGCCAGGCGCTCGGCTACACGATCAGCCTGCCGAGCGAGGACAAGTTCCTCACCAGCCGCGCCGAGCTGACCGACACGATGGCGATGACCCTGGGCGGCCGCGCCGCCGAGGAGATCGTCTTCGGCGAGATCACCACCGGCGCCTCCAACGACCTCGAAAAGGTGACCGAGACCGCGAAGCGGATGGTGATGCGATTCGGCATGTCGGAGCGGCTCGGCCCGCGCGTCTTCGGCCATGATCGCGGCCAGCCCTTCCTCGGCCGCGAGTTCTCCGCCGAGCCCGACTACTCCGACGAGATCGCGCGAGAGATCGACGACGAGATCCGCCGCATCGTCGAGGCGGCGCACCAGACCGCCAAGGACCTGCTCAACGAAAAGCGCTCAGAGCTCGACACAATCTCGAAAATTCTGCTCGAGCACGAGACGATCGACGCCGGCCAGTTCGTCGCTCTGCTCGACGGCAAACCGGTGGACGAGGTCTTCGTCGACGACGAGGAGCCCTCGCAGCCGGTCGAGCCGGCGCCGGAGCCCGAAAGGGCCGCTCGCGAGGGCGCGCGGCCCAACCCGCGGCCTCGGCCCGGGTTTGCCGGCGGCGACGCAAGCTGAGTTGGCTGGGAGGGCGCGGGGTGCCTCTCGCCCGGACAAAACGCGGCCTAATTAGGCCGCGTTTTTGAGTATCCGCCCGTTCGAGAGGCACCCCGCGCCCTCCCTTCGGAAGCTGGTGATACTTCGTCCATGAATCCCAAGCTGATGGGCGTCGTGAACGTCACTCCCGATTCGTTTTCGGACGGGGGGCTCTTTCTTGACGCGGAAGCTGCTGTTGTTCATGGGCGGGAGCTGGCTGGGCAGGGGGCGGAGGTTCTTGATGTCGGTGGGGAATCGACTCGGCCTGGTGCGGCGGAGGTAAGTGCCGAGGAGGAGCGGGCGCGGGTCGAGCCGGTGGTGGCTGGGCTGGCGAAGACGGCAACCGTCTCGATCGACACCTCGAAGGCCGCCGTCGCCGCCGCGGCCCTCGACGCCGGGGCCACGATCGTCAATGACGTGACCGCGTTGCGCCACGACCCCGAGCTCGGGGCGCTGTGCGCGGGGCGCGGTGCCGGCCTGGTGCTGATGCACATGCAGGGCGACCCACGGACCATGCAGGAGGCGCCGAGCTATGACGACGTGGTCGACGACGTCAAGGCTTTTCTCGCCGAGCGGATGGAAGTCGCGGTCGGCGCCGGCGTCGACGAGGAGCGCGTCTGGCTGGACCCCGGGATCGGCTTCGGCAAGACCCTCGATCACAACCTCGAGCTGCTGCGCCGCCTCGGCGAGCTGCGCGAGTTGGGGCGGCCGCTGGTCGTCGGCACCTCGCGCAAGAGCTTCATCGGCAGGATCGATGGCTCAGAGGTGGGGGAGAGGCTCGGTGGCACGCTCGCCTCCTCGATCCTCGCCGCCGCCGAGGGCGCCGACGTGCTGCGCGTCCACGACGTCGCCGAGGCCGCCCAGGCGGCAAAGGTCGCAAGCGCCATCCTCGGCTAGATAGGTTGCAACCTATGGACGAACCCAACGGCAACGGGATCGAGTCGCGGGTCGAGGTCGACCTGCGGGGCATCTCGATCTACACCCACCACGGCGTCAGCGACGCCGAGCAGGAGGTCGGGCAGCGGCTCGAGTTCGACATCTCCTTCGACGTGCCCGACTGCGACGCGGTCCTCACCGACCGGATCGAGGACACCGTCGACTACAGCGAGGTCTGCGACATCGTCGTCCTCGCCGCCACCGAGCGCAGCTACCGGACGCTCGAGCGCCTCGCCCAGGTCGTCGGCCAGCGATTGATCGAGCGCTACGGCTGCGAGTCCGTCCGCGTCCGCGCCTCCAAGCCCGAGCCACCCCTGCCCCTCGCGATCCAGGAGGTCGGCGTCGAGGTCACCCAGGAGCGCAGCGAGGAAGAGGACGAGGAGAACGGCGAGGAGTCCTAATGCGGACCGGCTACCTCGGGCTGGGCTCCAATGTCGGCGATCGCGCCGCGCACCTGCGAGCGGCGATCGAGATGCTCGACCAGCGCGGGGTGGAGGTGGAGGCAGTCTCCTCCGGCTACGAGACCGAGCCGGTCGGGGAGGTGCTCGACCAGCCCGACTTCCTCAACGCCGCGATCCGCATCCGCACCGAGTTGGCGCCAGAGGAACTGCTTGATGTCTGCAAGGAGATCGAGGCCGAGCGCGGCCGCGCCCTAGATGCCCCCCGCCACAGCCCCCGCCCCCTCGACGTCGACCTTCTGCTCCTCGGCGACCTCGAGCTCACCAGCGCCCGCCTCACGCTGCCTCACCCTGAGGTCACCAGCCGCCGCTTCGTCCTCGCTCCCCTCTTGGAGCTCGATCCCGACCTCACTCTTCCCGACGGCACACTCTTGAGCGCTGTTCTCGCGGAGCTTGGGTCCGGTCAGCGTGCCCAGTGCGTGGGCTCACTCTAAGAAGCCATCCGGTAGGGGTGGAACGTCTTGTACTTTTTCGCAGCCAGCCATAGTCGGTAGCCACGACGCAGCTCGAAAAAGTTAAGTGGAACCCCTGCCGGATGGCTTCTTAGGCCGGGGCGGCTTCGCTGCGCAGCGGCTGTAGCCAGGCGGGCGGCAGGATCGGCGGGATGTCACCGGCGATCTCCGGTTGAACGCGCTTGGCGAGGCGGCCCACCGGCCGGGCTTCAATCAGCGGGCGGAGGTCCTGGAAGGTCATCGCAAGGCGAATGCTCGGCCCGATCTGGAAGTCGGCGGCGTTCAGCTCCTCGCCGTCGAGCGTGCCCGCCGCGATCGACTCGTCGACCCGGTCCAGGAGGCTGCCGAGCTTGGCGAGGTCCGCGCGCACGTTCTCGTCGCTGGCCTCGTTGAAGTGGGCCGACAGAGCGACGATGGGCGCCGCCGTTTTCACCGCCAGGCCGATCGGGATGCCGAGCTTCGCGCCCTCGGAGAAGCTGCGCAGCGGCGCCTTGTCCTTCTTCAGCGCCCACCAGATGATCTGTCGGATCGGATGCTGCAACTCCTCGTCTCCGAAGCGCTCAGCCTCCTCGACCGCGGCACGCTTCTCGGGGTCGGAGGGAAACAGCGCTGGCTCAGGCCTCAGTTGGTCCAGCTCGCGGGCGATCTCGCGCGAGCCCTGTACCTTCTTGCCGTCGATCTTGATCGCCGGCACCGTGTTGCGGGGGAAGCCGAGCCCGCGCAGGACGAGCTTTGAGATCACCGGGAAGAGATCGGTGCGCTTGAAAGCGATGCCCTTGTGTTTGAGCATCAACTGCGCCGCCACCCCCGGATGGGAGCCGGGGATCGTGTAGAGCCGGACGTTCACTGGTCGAGCCATCATAGACTCGCGCCGTGCTGCTCGCGGTCGACGTCGGCAATACCCAGACCCACCTCGGCGCCTTCGACGGCGAGCGCCTGGTCGAGCACTGGCGCTTTCAGACCCGCGCCGGAGCGACCGGCGACGAGCTTGCCGAGCGGATCGCGGGCATGCTTGCGCTCAGCGGCATCGGCCTCGCCGATCTCGACGCAGTCTGCGTCTCCTCCGTCGTGCCCCCGCTCGGCACCCAGTACGAACAGCTGACCGAGCGCTATACGAGCGCCTCCTGCCTGGCGATCGGCCCGGGAGTGAAGACGGGGATGCCGATCCGCATCGACAACCCACTCGAGGTCGGCGCCGACCGCCTCGTCAACGCGGTCGCCGCCTACGAGCGCTTCAAGACCGCCTGCGTGGTGGTCGATTTCGGCACCGGGATCAACTTCGACGCCGTCTCGGAGGCTGGCGAATACCTCGGCGGGGCGATCGCGCCGGGGCTGGAGATCTCGCTGACCGCGCTGGTCGAACGGGCCGCCCGCATCGGCCGCATCGACCTCGAGGAGCCGGAGACGGCAATCGGCCGCTCCAGCCGCGCGGCGATCCAGTCGGGGGTGATCTTTGGCTTTGCCGGCCTGATCGACGGCGTCGTGCGCCGCATCGAAGACGAACTCGACGAGGTGCAGCTCCTTGCGACCGGTGGCCTCGCCTCGACGATCGTCCCCTTCACCGAGACGATCGACGAGGTCGATGAGATGCTCACCCTGAAGGGCCTACGCTTGATTCATGAGCGAAACCGCTAGGGAGCAACCCCCGCTCACCTCTCCCTTCGAGATCGGCGGAGTCGAGATCGCCAATCGCGTCCTGCTGGCGCCGCTGGCGGGGATCGGCAACTGGTTTGTCCGCCTGCAGGCGAAGCGGCATGGGGCTGGGCTCGCCGTCTCGGAGATGATCTCCAGCTTCGGCCTGCACTACCGCAACGAGCGCACCCTGCGCGAGCTGATGCGCATCCACCCCGACGAGCACCCGGTCTCGGTCCAGCTCTTTGGCCACGACCCCGAGGTGATGCGCTCCGGCGCCGCGGTCGCGGCCGAGGCCGGCGCCGACCTGATCGACATCAACATGGGCTGCCCGGTGCGCAAGGTGCGCAAGACGGGTGCCGGGGTCGAGCTGCTCGCCGACCCCGAGCTGGCGCTCGCTCTGCTCCGCGGCGCGATCGAGGGCAGCGACCTCCCGGTCACGGTGAAGCTGCGCTCGGGCCTGCGGCCGGGCGACCGCTCGGGCTTCGAGCTCGCGGTGCGCCTCGCGGAGGAGGGAGGCGCGGCGGCAATCGGCTTCCACCCGCGGGCGGCGACGATCAAACACAAAGGCAGCCCCGACTACGTACTCACCCGCGAGCTGGCCGAGCGGATCGACGTGCCGGTGATCGTCTCCGGTGGCCTCGACGACGCCGAGTCGGTACGCCGCGCCTACCGTGAGTCCGGTGCCGCGGCGGTGATGCTCGCCCGCGGCTCGCTCGGCAATCCCTGGCTGTTCGAGGAGTTGACCGGTCGCCGCAGCGAGCCGCCCTCGCGCCAGGAGGTCGTTGCCGAGCTGCTCTGGACTGTCGATCGCGCCGAGGAGCACCTCGGGACCGAGCGGGCGACCCGTTATCTGCGCAAGTTCTACCCCTGGTATGTCGATGCGCTCGGCGCCCCGAGCGAGGTCGCGGCCGAGCTCCAGCGCAGTGCCGACCTGCCTCGTGCCAGGCAGTTGATCGCCGCCCAAATTCCCCTGAGTGCCGGACTGACGCCCTCGCTATAATCCCGCGACTTCGGGCCCAGGTGTGGCGTGGCGAAAGCCGCCGCACCCGGGCGTTTTTGGTCTCAGGACCGAACAAAACCCACATCCAGCCAGTAGAAGCGAGGTCAGCGCAAAGTGACTCGGCAAGCCGTAATCACCCCCGAAGGGCTCGAAAAGCTCAAAGAGGAAATCGAGCACCTCTCGACCGCCAAACGGCGTGAGGTTGCGGCACGGATCAAGGAGGCCCGCGAGTTCGGCGACATCTCTGAGAACGCCGAGTACGACGACGCCAAGAACGAGCAGGCGCTGCTGGAGGGTCGGATCGCCCGGCTCGAAGAGCGGCTGCGCCGCGCCACGGTGATCGACGAGAAGGAGGTCGACACCGACGAGGTCAGCTTCGGCTCGGTCGTCCACGTCAAAGACCAGAAAAGCGGCGACTCGCAGAAATTCCAGATCGTCGGTTCGACCGAGGCCAACCCCACTGAGCACAAGCTCTCCAACGAGTCGCCGATCGGCAAAGCGCTGCTCGGTCACAAACGTGGCGACACGGTCAGCGTCGACGTGCCGCGTGGGCCGAAGAAGAAACTCAAAATCACCAAGATTGAGAGTGTGTAGAGCCCATCTCGGTAGGGCCTCCACTTAACTTTTTCGGTGAATTGTGGTTGGGCTGGCGCCCGGAGGCTGTCGACGAAAAAGTACAAGACGTTCCGGCCCTACCGAGATGGGCTCTGTAGCCCGCCTATAGGCTCGCGAGCATGAGCGATGAGCCGAAGCTCTCCGATGTTCTCCGTGATCGGAGGGAGAAGCTGGAGAGGTTGCGCGCCGCTGGGGTCGATCCGTTCCCGCACGAGTTCGAGGAACGTGAGGAGATCGGCGAGGTGCGGGCGGCCCACGAGGGTCTGGCGGCAGGGATGGAGACCGACTCCCGCCACCGGGTCGCGGGGCGGATCGTCGCCCGGCGCGGACATGGCAAGGCGGCCTTTCTCGATCTGCGCGATAGCACCGGGCAGATCCAGCTCCACGCCACCGCCGACAAGCTCGGCACGGAGGCATTCGAGCTACTGGTCGACCTTGACCTCGGCGACTTCGTCGGCGTCGAGGGAACGGCGCTGGCGACCCGGCGGGGCGGTGAGCTCTCGCTGGCGATCGACCACTGGCGGCTGCTGGCCAAGAGCCTGCGCCCGCCGCCGGACAAGTTCCACGGCCTCGAGGACGTCGAAACCCGCTACCGCCGCCGCGAGCTCGACCTGCTCGCCAACGAGGAGAGCCGCCGCGCCTTCGCGATCCGCGCCCGCGCGATCGCCGAGGTGCGCCGCTGGCTCGACGAGCGTGGCTTCGTCGAGGCCGAGACGCCGGTGCTGCAGCCGCTCTACGGCGGCGCCCTGGCCCGTCCCTTTGTCACCCACCACAACGCCCTCGACCGTGACTTCTACCTGCGGATCGCAACCGAGCTCTACCTGAAGCGACTCGTCGTCGGCGGCATCGACAAGGTCTACGAGCTGGGCAAGGACTTCCGCAACGAGGGCGTCTCGCACAAGCACAACCCCGAGTTCACGATGCTCGAGTGGTACGAGGCCTATGCCGACTACGGCAAGACCGCGCACGACCTCGAGCTGCTGGTGGCCGAGGTCGCCGAGCGGGTCCTGGGCACGACCGTGGTCGAGCGCGACGGGGTGGAGATCGACCTGGCGCCGCCCTGGGAGCGGCTGTCGCTGCGTGAGGCGGTGCGTGACCGGACCGGTATCGACGTCGCCGAGCACCCGACCCGGGAGGCGCTTGCCGCGGTGATGGACGTCGAGCTCGACCAGGCGGAGGGTTGGGGAAAGCTGGTTGACGGGCTGCTTGCCAAGTCGGTTGAGCCCGAGCTGATCCAGCCGACCTTCATCGTCGATTACCCGGTCGAGCTCTCGCCCTTTGCCAAGGCGCACCGCTCCGAGGCCGGTCTCGTCGAGCGTTGGGAGGCCTTCATCGGTGGGATCGAGATCGCCAACTCGTTCAGCGAGCTCAACAACCCGGATGAGCAGAGGCGCCGGTTCGAGCAGCAGGCCGCGGAGTTGGAGCGGGGGGATGAAGAGGCGCAGCCCTACGACGAGGTGTTCGTCGAGGCGCTGGAGTACGGGATGCCCCCGACCGGTGGCGTGGGACTGGGAATTGACCGACTTGTCATGATGCTTACCGGAGTTCGCAGCCTGCGCGAGATTGTGCTTTTCCCGGCGATGCGCTCCTGAAGGGCCCGAAACAGGGTCGAAAAGGCCGCTATGAGCGGCAATCGAGGTCCCGAGGCCGGGTGGGCACTCTCGGTATCGTTTAAAGGGCACATGGACGCCTCCCGATACTCGAAGGGCGTCTCCGGTACTTCCGACCGCAAAACGCGTTTGACCATGAGAGGGTCAAGAGAGGAAGCCTTTGTTCGAGAGATTCACTGAGCGAGCACGTCAGGTAGTGGTCCTGGCCCAGGAAGAGGCTCGCACGCTGAAACACAACTACATCGGCACCGAGCACATCCTGCTCGGGTTGCTGCGCGAGGAGGAGGGCCTGGCTGCCCGCGTCCTCGAGTCTCTCGACATCACGACCGAGCGCGTCCGCTCTCAGGTCGTGCGGATCGTCGGCTCCGGCGAGGAGGTCACCTCCGGCCAGATCCCGTTCACGCCGCGCGCCAAGAAGGTGCTCGAGCTGGCGCTGCGCGAGGCGCTCTCGCTTGGCCACAACTACATCGGCACCGAGCACATCCTGCTCGGTCTGGTGCGTGAGAACGAGGGCGTGGCCGCCCGCATCCTGCTCGACTTCGACGCCGACTCCGACAAGATCCGCAACGAGGTGATCCGCATGCTTTCGGGTCCCGGCGGTCGCCGTCAGGGCGGCGGCGGAGGCGGCCAGGGGGAGGGCTCCGGCAAAAAGAGCTCGAAACTGCTCGATCAGTTCGGCCGCAACCTGACCAAACTGGCCGAGGAGGGCAAGCTCGACCCGGTGATCGGCCGCGAAACCGAGATCGAGCGGATCATGCAGATCCTCTCTCGCCGCACCAAGAACAACCCGGTGTTGCTGGGTGAGCCCGGTGTCGGCAAGACCGCCGTGGTCGAGGGCCTGGCGGCGCGGATCGACAACGGCGAGGTGCCCGAGTTGCTGCGCAACAAGCAGATCTACACCCTTGACCTGGCCGCGCTGGTCGCCGGCTCCAAGTATCGCGGTGAGTTCGAGGAGCGCCTCAAGAAGGTGATGAAAGAGATCACCCAGCGCGGCGACATCATCCTTTTCATCGACGAGCTCCACAACCTGGTCGGGGCCGGTGCGGCCGAGGGCGCAATCGACGCTGCCTCGATCCTGAAGCCGGCGCTGGCGCGTGGCGAGCTGCAGACGATCGGCGCGACGACGCTCGATGAGTACCGCAAATACCTCGAGCGCGACTCGGCGCTGGAGCGGCGCTTCGCCCAGATCAAGGTCGACCAGCCCTCGGTCGAGGACACGGTGAAGATCCTCGAGGGGTTGCGCGAACGCTACGAGCAGCATCACAAGGTCAACATCACCGACGACGCGCTGAAGGCCGCCGCCGAACTGGCCGACCGCTACATCTCCGACCGCTTCCTGCCCGACAAGGCGATCGACCTGATCGACGAGGCGGCCTCGCGGATGCGGATCAAGTCGATGAGCGCGCCGCCCGTCTACCGCGACCTCGAGGAGGAAGTGGAAACGACGCGGCGCGAAAAGGAGTCCGCGATCGAGGCCCAGGAGTTCGAGAAAGCGGCCAACCTGCGCGACACCGAGCGCCAGCTGACGACGCGCAAGCGCCAGCTCGAAGACGAGTGGTCCGAGGGCGACTCGTCAGAGCGGCCCGACGTCGGCGAAGAGGAGATCGCCGACATCGTCTCGATGTGGACCGGGATCCCGGTCTTCAAACTGACCGAGGCCGAGACGAAGAAACTGATCCGCATGGAGGAGGAGCTGCACAAGCGGGTAATCGGCCAGGAGGTCGCGATCACCGCCGTCTCCAAAGCGATCCGTCGCTCGCGCGCCGGGATCAAGGACCCGAAGCGGCCATCGGGCTCATTCATCTTCCTCGGCCCCTCCGGGGTCGGCAAGACCGAGCTGGCACGCACCCTCGCCGAGTTCCTCTTCGGCGACGAGGAGGCGCTGGTGCGGATCGACATGTCCGAGTACATGGAGAAGCACGCGGTCAGCCGCCTGGTCGGCTCGCCGCCGGGTTACATCGGCTACGACGAGGGCGGCCAGCTGACCGAGGCCGTGCGGCGCAAGCCCTACAGCGTGCTGCTGCTCGACGAGATCGAGAAGGCCCACCCGGACGTCTTCAACATCCTGCTGCAGATCCTCGAGGACGGGCGGCTCACCGACGCCCAGGGGCGCACGGTCGACTTCCGCAACGCGATCGTGATCATGACCTCGAACATCGGCGCCTCGGAGATCGCCAAGAACACCTCGATCGGCTTCACCGTCGCCGACGAGACCGGGATGTCCTACGGCGACATGAAGAACCGGATCATGAGCGACCTGAAAAAGGTCTTCCGGCCCGAGTTCCTCAACCGGATCGACGAGGTGATCGTCTTCCACAAGCTCGCCAAGGACGAGGTCAAGGAGATCGTCGACCTGATGATCAACCGGGTCCGCGTCCAGGTTGCCGAGCACGAGCTGCAGCTGGAGCTGAGCGACGAGTCCAAGGACCTGCTGGTCGACAAAGGCTGGGATCCCTCGATGGGCGCCCGGCCGTTGCGCCGCGCGATCCAGCGCTATATCGAGGACCCGCTCGCCGACGAAGTGCTGCGCCAAGGCCCGATGGTCCCCGGCTCGACCGTCGTGGTCGAGCGCGACGCCTCCGGCGACGAGGACGACAAACCGCTGAAGCTGACGATCGTCGCGCCGAAGAAGCCGGCGAAGAAAGCGAAGCCGGAGAAGACGGAGCCGGAGAAGGTCGGTGTCGGAGCCAAGAAGGACGAGGTCGGCGAGGACGAGGATCCTCGTCCCGACGTGCAGCCCGCCGGCGACGGCGAGGCCTGAGCGCCGCATCACCGATGCGCGAGCCCGGCCGTAGTGCCGTAGGCACCTGGAGCGGCGGGCGGTTCATCCGCTACGGCGAGGAAATCGAGGCGGAGCGACTGGAGGCGCTCTTGCGCCCCGGCAGCGGCATCGACACGGTGCTCACCGCCGACACCTACGGGCAGGGCGAGGCGGATCGAGTCCTCGGACGGGCGCTGGTTGGAGCGCCTCGTGAGGACTATTCGCTCGTCGGCGCGGTTGGCCACGATTTCTACGAGGGCGAGCGGGATGGGCCGCGGGGGTTTCCTCGCTTCACCAGCCCCGACCTTCGTGGTCCCGACCAGTACGCCGGCTACCTGCGGATGGCCGCCGAGCGCAGCCTCGAGCGGCTTGGGGCGGAGCGCTTCGACCTGCTGCTGCTGCACAACCCCGACCGGATCGGCTACTCGAGCGAGGCGGTCTGGGATGGGATGGCGGCGCTCCGCGAGGCCGGGCTCACCGACCAGATCGGGGTCGCGCCCGGCCCGGCCAACGGCTTCACCCTCGACCTGATCGGCTGCATCGAGCGCTTCGGCGAGCGGATCGATTGGGCGATGATCATCCTCAACCCGTTCGAGCCCTGGCCCGGTGAGCTCTGCCTCGATGCGGCCGCTCGCAACGGCGTCAAGGTGATCACTCGCGTGGTCGACTACGGCGGGCTCTTCTGGGGCGACCTGCGACCTGGGATGGAGCTGGCTAAAGGCGATCACCGGGCCTTCCGGCCAGAGGGCTGGATCGAGACCGGGCTGGAAAAGCTGGAGCCGCTGATGCCGATCGCCGAACGAGCCCGGCTCACCCCGATCCAGCTGGCCTGCCAGTGGAACCTCGCCCATCCCGCGGTCGAGTGCGTCGTCCCGACCCTGATCCAGGAGGCTGGCGCGGAAGCCTGCCCGATCGAGGCCAAGCGAGTCGAACTGGCGAACCTGCCCGCCGAGCAGCGCCTCAGCGAGGAGGACATCGTCGCGATCCGCGCCGCCGGCGATAACACCGGCTGCATGGCGTTGAAGGGCGCCAATCCCGCGCACGAGGGCGAGGAGCGCCCCGACCGCTGGGCCCTCGATGCTGAGCTGGCGGCGGTGGGCGAGCGCTGGGGCATCGACCCCGATCGCGACCTCGCCACCGCCTGACTGTCCTTTAGGGTCGCGCGCATGTCGCGCCAGTGGTGGACGCTCGCCGGTACCTGCACTGGCCTCTTCCTGCTGATGCTCGACTCGACCGTCGTCGCTCTCGCCCTGCCGAGCATCCGTCACGACGTCGACGCCAGTGCCGCCGGCCTGCAGTGGGTGATGAACGGCTACCTGCTTGCGATAACGGCCCTCGTCGTTACGGCCGGGCGGCTCGGCGACATGTTCGGCCGCAAGCGGCTGTTCATCGCCGGGATGTGCGTTTTCGCCCTTGGTTCGGTCGTCTCCGGAGCGGCCAACGACGAATTGACGCTGATCTGCGGCAGGGTGTTGCAGGGGGCGGGCGCGGCACCGATGCTGCCGCTCTCGCTGGCGATAGTCTGCAACGTGTTTCCGGCCGAGCAGCAGGCTCGCGCACTCGGCATCTGGGCAGGGATCTCGGCAGTGGCGCTCGGCATCGGCCCGCTCGCCGGTGGCGCCCTGGTCGACCTCGACTGGCGGCTGATCTTCTGGGTCAATCTGCCGATCGCCGCGATCGGGATCGCGATCACGGCGCTGGCCGCACCGGAGTCGACCGACCCCGGCTCAGGCCGGCGGATAGACCTGCCGGGGCTGGTCTCACTCGCCGTCGGGCTGACCGCGGTCGTCCTCGCCTTGGTCCAGGCGCGAGTCTGGGGAACCGGCCCCACCGTTGCTCTGGCTCTGCTCGGCATCGCCTGCCTCTGCGCGTTCTGGCGGATCGAGCATCGGGTCGCGGAACCGATCGTCGACTTCTCGCTTTTCCGCAACGGCCCCTACTTCGGCGCCAGCGCCGCCGCCTTCGCCCTGGTCGGCGCCTACTGGTCGGTGATGTTCTTCCAGTCCCAGTACCTGCAGGACGTGCGTGGCCACTCGGCTGTTCTCAGCGGCCTGATGATCCTGCCGATCACGGTGCCGATGATCTTCATCTCGCCCTTCTCAGGGCGGCTGATTGCCCGCTTCGGGGCCAGGGGGCTGATGACGGTCGGGATGGTCCTCGGCGTGGTTGGCCTCCTGGCTCTGACCCAGATCGATGCCGGCAGCTCCTACGCCCTCCTGCTCGCCG
The DNA here is from genome assembly GCA_963716735.1 of uncultured Solirubrobacterales bacterium. Taxonomy (GTDB): domain Bacteria; phylum Actinomycetota; class Thermoleophilia; order Solirubrobacterales; family 70-9; genus VRUE01. The sequence goes on along the minus strand of OY970321.1, from coordinate 1,254,567 downwards.
GTTACCTGCCGTTCGGGGTCGCGCTGGGGCTCGTCTACGCGCCGATGTCGACCGCGGCGATGGCGGCGATGCCGGCCGAGAAGGTGGGCATCGCCTCCGGGGTGCTGGCGATGGATCGGGTGATGGCGGGTACGATCGCCCTCGCCGTCACCGGCGCCGTCTTCCACGCACTGCTCGGCGACGACGGCTCGTTCGCGGATTCCGTCGGCGGCTCGACCTGGGTTTTGGTCGCTTTATGTGCGATCGGCGCCACCCTGACCTGGACCTTCGTCCGGGATTCCGGGCGTCCCCTGCCTGAGCCGCACACCCATCGCCGGCATTTCCACCTTTAGGTGACCGATTCGCTTGACAATGTCCTTCCCGACCTGTCCAGTCGAGATTAGCCAGACCGCATTCCAGAGCGGAATTTGCCATCCTAGACTAGATGTCTTCGCCGCCAGGGGATGAGCTTCACGAGCTAGCGGAACGACAGGATCCCCGGCTTCTCAGGGCCCTGGATGTAGTCGCTCCCGGTGGGGCGCTGCGCGAGGGTCTCGACAATATCGTCCACGCCAGCACCGGCGGTCTGATCGTCGTCGGCGATCCCGGTGACATCTCGCACATGCTCTCGGGCGGGATCGAGCTCGGCATCGACTACACGCCGGCGATGCTCTACCAGGTGGCAAAGATGGATGGGGCGATCGTGCTCAACGCCGAGGCGACCAAAATCGTCTGGGCCAACGTGCAGCTGATGCCGGACCCGACGATCCTCTCCTCGGAGACCGGCACCCGCCACCGCACGGCGGAGCGCGTCTCCAAACAGACCAGCGCGCTGGTCGTGGCGATTTCCCAGCGCCGCGACGTCGTCTCCCTCTACGTCGAGGGGACCAAGTACATCCTGCAGGAGATCCCCGCGGTGCTGGCCAAGGCGAACCAGGGCCTGGCGACGCTGGAGAAGTACCGCGAGCGGCTCGAACAGGTCTCCGACCGCCTCACCGTGCTCGAGTTCGAGGGTGGCGGGGTCCTCTACGACGCGCTCACCGCCCTCCAGCGGGCGGAGCTGACGACGCGAATGGCGGTCGAGGTCGAGCGCTACATCGTCGAGCTCGGCACCGAGGGGCGCTTGATCGAGATGCAGCTGGAGGAGACGATGGTCGGTGTCGCCGGCGACAAGTCGGCGCTGATCCGCGACTACTCGGTCGAAGACTCCGAGCAGAACCTCGGCACCGTCCTGCAGTCGCTGGCGCGGATGCCGCACGAGGACGTGCTCGATTTCGGTCGCCTGGCCGAGCTGCTCGGCTACGACCGCAAGCTCAACACCCTCGACTTCCCGGTCGCGCCGCGCGGTTACCGCGTGATGGGCCGCATTCCCCGTATCCCCAAGCTTGTCGTCCAGAAGATCATCCACGACCTAGGCGGCCTGGAGGAGGTCCTGGCGGCATCCGACGCCGACCTCGAAGCCGTCGAGGACGTCGGCCAGACCCGGGCCAAGGACATCCGCGAGGGCCTGCGGCGGCTGCAAGAGGTCGATCTGGTGGACCGGTACTTACAGAGTTGACGGCCACGGCGGCCGTCACAAATCGAAAGGAGCAAGCGATTCCCCAGCTAGAGGAGACCACCGAGGTAAGCATCGAGGAAGTCGAGTACGTATGCGACTTCGAGGAGGGCGACAAGGTCGTCTATCCGCATCACGGCGCTGGCCTGGTGATGAAGAAAGAGGCGCGGGAGCTGATGGGGGAGGAGCGTGAATACCTCACGATCAAGATCCTCCACAACGAACTCACCGTGATGGTGCCCTGCGAAAACGCCGGCAAGGCGGGACTGCGACGGGTCATCGACGAGGTCGAAATCAAGAAGGTCACAGGCGTCCTCACCGATGACGTGTCCGAGATGCCGAAGAACTGGAACCGGCGTTTCAAGTACAACCGCGAGAAGATCAAGACCGGCGACGTGTTCGAGCTCGCCGAGGTCGTCCGCAACCTGGCGCTTCGCGAGATGGAGAAGGGTCTCTCCACCGGCGAGAAGCAGATGTACACGCGGGCCAAGAAGATCCTCGCGTCGGAGTTCATGTACGCGCTCGACAAGGACGAGGAAGGCGCGGAGGAGTACCTCGACGGCCTGCTGGAGGAGCGCTTCGCCGCCACCGCCTAGCAGTTCCGCCGCAGCATCCGTCACCGCGGTCATCGCGGCCGCCGGCTCCGGGGAGAGGCTCGGAGCCGGCGGCCCGAAGGCCTTCGTGCCGCTCGCCGGCAGGCCGATGGTCGAGTGGTCGATCGTGGCGATGCGGGCGGCCGCCGGCGTGCGCTCGATCGTCGTCGCCTGCCCGCCGGGCCACGTTCACGACCTTGGCGGCGATGACCTGGGAGTAGTCGACGGTGGCGCCACCCGCGCCCAGTCGGTTGCCAACGCGCTCGTTGCGGTGGAGACCGAGCTGGTTGCGATCCACGACGCCGCCCGGCCGCGGGTGACGCCGCAGCTGATCGAGGATGTGATCGCGACCCTGGTCGACGATCCCGAGGCCGACGGGGCGATTGCCGCGACCCCGGTCACCGACACGATCAAGCGGGTCCTCGGCGACCCAATGAAGGATTTTCCATCCCAGAGTGGGGAAAAAGCTGCAATCGAGGTGGAGGGGACGGTCGATCGCGGGCGGCTCTGGGCGGCGCAGACGCCGCAGGTGTTTCGTGTCGATGCGCTGAGGAAGGCGCTCGAAGCCGATCCGGTGCAGGTCGAGTTGGCGACGGACGAGGCGATGCTGATCGAGGCGGCGGGGGGCAGGGTGCGGATCCACCCATCCGCGCCGGAGAACCTCAAGGTCACGACGCCGACCGATTTGCGCCTGGCGGAGCTGCTGCTCTCCGGTTAGTCGCTCAAGGTCGACTAATCGTGTAGTTTGGGCGGAACCAAATTCGGGCTATCGGGGAGATTCAGACCATGAGGAGATTTGTCGCGTCCGCAGTTGTGGCGTTCGCTTTGCTGGTGCCGACGCAGGCGCTGGCGAACGTAACGGCGCTCGATCCGGCAGGGCCGGGCACGCCAAAAACCGCCGCGGAAAAGCTGATCGCCGATCCGGCAAGCCTGACGTCCGCGTCGCTGCCCGAGTACGCCTTCGGTGGCACGGGGGCGCCGTCGCCGATCGGCTACGGCGACAAGTCGCTCGCCACCCCTCTGCCGCGCGAACTGGCCGGTTTCCCGACCAATGGCGAAACGTACGCGATCCTTTCCTCGGGTGACGTGAATTCGGTTGGCGCGTTGCTGACGAACGAAGAAGAAGACACCCAGTTCGCATTTCTCAGCCATTTCAGTGAACCGTTGTCTCCAGATCGCGGCGAGGGTGCCGAAGACTGGACCGTGCTCAAGGTCAACGTCGCGGTGCCCGGCGGCGCCAACTGCCTGGCGCTCGACTATCGGTTCCTCTCCGAGGAGTTCCCGGAGTTCGTCGGTTCCCCGTTCAACGATGCCTTCATCGCCGAGGTCGACTCGACCAGTTGGGCGGTCGAAGACGGCGGCGGCCTGGTCAGGTCGAGCGATTTCGCCGCGTCGCCCGCGGGCGAGCCGATCTCGGTCAACGGTCTCGGTGAAACGGCCGTCAACGAAGCGGAGGCCGGAGGCACCTATTTCGATGCCGCCACGGGCCTGATCACCACGAAGACCCCGATTTCCCCCGGTGCCCACTCGATCTTCCTCTCGATCTTCGACGCAAGCGACCCGATCTACGACTCGGCGGTCTTCCTCGACAACCTGCGTTTCATCAATGAGGATCCGGCAACCTGCCGGCCGCCGACCGGGAAAGAGCTGGCGATTCCGCCTCCTCCCGCGGCCGGGTCACCCCCGCCGCCGCCCAGCAACGCGTTCACGCTTGGGCCGAGCGTCAAATTCAAGAGCGGCGGCACCAAAGCCACGATCACCGTCAACGTGCCCGGCCCCGGCACCGTGACCGCCGGGTCTCCCCCCGCGGGGGCCGCCGCGGCGAGGGTCAGTCGGGCCTTGGCTTCGGCGAAGCCACACGGTGGCAAGGTGAAGGCGAAAAAGCCGCTGCTGGTTCCCACCAGCGTCCACGCCAGCGCGGCTGGACCGGTCACCCTCACCGTCAGCCTCTCAGGCGCCGGCAAGGCACTGCTGGCAAAAAAAGGCAAGCTGACCGTCCCGGTCTCGATCGGCTTCACCCCCGACGGCGGTGTTGCGGGGGCTCCCCAGAAAAAGACCGTGACGTTCAAGAAGCCCCATAAGAAAAAGAAGCATCACAAGCACGCCGGTAAAAAGGGCGGCAAGTAGCCGCTCAGGAGAGCAGGACCCAGACAAGCGCTGCCGCGAAGCAGACCTGGCCGACGCCAAGAGCGACGCCGAGGCTGACGGCGCCGAGTGCCCCTGGAATGGCTGCGCCGATCGCGAAAGCGCCGAGCATCAGGGCGAGTTCGCGTCTCATCGGCCGTGGCTGCTCCGGTCGGCTGGCAGGCCGGCGGCGGCCCTGCTCCCGTCTGTCAGGTGGCGTTGCCGTCGCCGCCTGAAGAGCTGCCGCTCGACATAGAGGGTGCAGACGCCGGCCAGGACGATCCCGGCCAGGTTGAGGCAGAGTTGGGCGATCGCGCCGCGCCAATCGGCCCAGTTGCCGAGCGCAGCCGCCACGCCGATGTTGGCTGCTGCCGGAATCGTCGTAACCGAGATCAGCACGCCGACCAGCGCCCCCGACTTCGCGGAGGTAAGCGAGAGGACGCCGGCGGCTCCGGCGAAGACGGCGACGATGATCGAGAAAGCGTCCGGCTCGGCGATGAATTGGGTCAGTGGGTTGTCGATGCTTTTGAAGTCAGCGTCGACCAGGCCGGTGGCGACGCAGATCAGCGTGAAGAGGAATGCAGCGGTGATCCCGACCGGGAAGCCGATCGTCAGAGCGGCAAGCGAGCGCAGTGCGACTCTGCGGCGACGCTCGACGATCGCCACGCAAAGGCCCGCCAGCGGCCCGAACTCCGGCCCGACGACCATCGCGCCGACGATCAGGATCGGTGAGCCCGTGAAGATCCCGACCGAGCCGATCAGGCAGGCGAGGATCATGAAGACGAGGAAGTTGCCCCCCAGCTCGCTGCTCTCCGACGTGCGGGCCTCGACCTCCTCCCAGACCACCGCGTCAGACGGAACTCCCCATGCCGCCCGCTCGGCCCGCTTGGCGGCGTCGGATATCTGCGAGTCGATCTGCTCCAGCGCTATCGACCCGTCCCGCGCCACTCCGAGCTCTTTCAGATCCTCGATCACGATGCTGGCGTCCTCGCGGGCCACGTCGCAAAGGACCACGTCACCACTGGGCTGGCGGGCCGCGTTGGGGAGATAGACCAGGTTGCAGGCCGACCGCGTCGTTTCGAGCAGGCCCAGCACCTTCTCGGACCGATCTGGCGGGACGACGATCCGCAGGTGGACCATGCCCCGACCCTACTGGGACGTCCTCAGGTCGTAACGTGCGGGGCCTGTGCTGACCGACTACCACCTCCACCTGCGCCCGGACGAGCCCGACACGCCGCCTGAGCAGTACTTCACGGCGGAGAACGTCGAGCGCTATCGCGAGGCCGCGACCGCGGCCGGGGTCGAGGAGCTGGGCGTCTCCGAGCACGTCTACCGCTTCACCGAGGCGCTCGGTCTCTGGCGGCATCCCTTCTGGCAGGAGCAGGCGCGCGACGACCTCGGTGCTTACTGCGAGTTCGTCCGCGGGGCCGGTCTCAAGCTCGGCATCGAGTGCGATTTCGTCCCGGGCGCCGAGGACCGCACCGCGAACCTGCTCGAGGCGCACGACTTCGACTACGTCGTCGGCTCGGTGCACTTTGTCGGCGAGGTGGCGGTCGACCACGAGGGTTGGGACGTGTGGGAGGGCTCGGGGGACGCCGACGAGGTCTGGCGCCGCTACTTCGAGGCGCTCGCCGAGTGCGCGCGCTCTGGACTCTTCGACATCCTCGCCCACCCCGACCTGGTCAAGGTCTGGGGTCGTGCCCGGCCGCTGCCCGAGCGCGACCCGCGCCACTACTACGAGCCCGCGGTCGAGGCGATTGCCGAGAGCGGGATCGCGGTCGAGCTCTCGACCGCGGGACTGCGCAAGCCGGTCGGCGAGCTCTATCCGTCATTCGCCTTCGCCGAGATGTGCGTCGAGGCCGGTGCCTCCTTCGCCCTCTCCTCCGACGCGCACCTGCCCGAGCAGGTCGGTTTCGGCTACGCACGTGCACTCGAGTTTCTCGCCGACCTCGGTGTGGGGGAGATCGGCGTCTTCGACCGTCGCGGCCGCCGTTTGGAGCCGTTGCCCGCGCGGGTAGGCGAGAATCGCTGAATGAGCGTCGGGATCGGCTACGACAGCCACCGCTTCGATGAGGGCCGGCCCCTGATACTGGGCGGGGTCGAGATCGAGCACGAGCGCGGCCTCAGCGGCCACTCCGACGCCGACGTACTGACCCATGCCGTGATCGACGCTGTGCTCGGCGCTGCCGGCGGGGGCGACATCGGCACCCTCTTCCCCGATGACGATGAGCGTTGGCGTGGGGCCGACTCGATCGACATGCTGCGGACCGCGGTCGGCACGATCGGCGGCAGGATCCTCAACATCGACGCCACCCTCGTCTGCGAGGCGCCGCGCCTGGCCCCCCATCGCGCCGAGATGGAGCGCACCCTTGCCGACGCCACCTCGGCCCGGGTAAGCGTCAAGGCGACCACCAACGAGGGCATGGGCTGGATCGGCCGGGGCGAGGGAATTGCCTGCATAGCTGTCGCGTCGGTGGAGAGCGAATAGGCTTCCGCACCCCCATGGGCAGACTCGGATCAGTCGCGGAGACAGTGCGTCAGGCGGCCTCGGATAAAGCGTTCGAGGTCAAGGTGCTGCGCGAGGCCGGCATCGTCGGCCTGCACCGCCCCGACAGGTCCCTGCGGGTCATCTCCACGTTCTTGCGCTGGGGCGCCTCTCCGGCCCTCGGAATCATCGCCGCGTCGATCCGCCACCCGCACGAGACCGCGCTGATCGATGAACGCGGATCGCTCAGCTTCGAGCAGCTGCACAAGCGCACCAATGCGCTCGCCCACGCCTTCGAGCACATGGGGATCGGCCCCGGCGACGGGGTCGGGATCATGTGCCGTAACCACCGCGGCTTCATCGAGGCAACGCTTGCCGCGGCCAAGATCGGCGCCAGCGCGCTGTACCTCAACACGATGTTCGCCGCCCCGCAGCTGGTCGAGGTGACCCGCCGCGAGGGACCGAAGGCGCTCGTCTACGACGAGGAGTTCGCCGGCCTGCTCGACGGCGTCGACGAGAGCGTCCAGCGGGTGGTCGGCTGGAGCGACGGTGAGACCGAGGCGCCGACCCTGGATTCGCTGATCGCCTCCGCCGACGACTCGGACCTGAAGCCGCCGGCCGACAAACCCCACTTCGTCATCCTCACCTCTGGGACGACCGGGACGCCGAAGGGCGCCCAGCGCTCCAGCCCCGACGGGCTGATGGCAATGGTGGCGGTCATCGACAAGATCCCCTACCGCAGCCGCGACACGATGATGATCGCCGCGCCGCTTTTTCACTCCTGGGGCCTCTTTCACTTCGTCATGAGCCTGCCGACCGCTTCGACCATCGTGCTGCGACGGCGCTTCGATCCCGAGGAGACCCTGCGCGCCGTGCAGCAGCACCGCGCCCAGGTGCTGCCGGTGGTGCCGGTGATGCTCCAGCGCATCCTGCAGCTGCCCGAGGAGACGCTCGCCTCCTACGATCTTTCCTCGCTGCGGATCGTCGCGCTCTCCGGCTCGGCACTTCCGGGTGAGCTGGCGATCGAGTGGATGGACCGCTTCGGCGACAACATCTACAACCTCTATGGCTCGACCGAGGTTGCCTACGCGACGATTGCCACGCCAGAGGAACTGCGGGCGGCGCCCGGCACCGCGGGGCGGCCGCCGCGGGGAACGGTGGTGCGGCTCTACGACGAGCAGGGGCACGAGGTTCCGCAGGGGCAGGTCGGTCGCATCTTCTCCGGCAACGAGATGTCCTTCGAGGGCTACACGGGGGGCGGCAACAAGGACGCGATCGACGGTTTGCTGAGCAGCGGCGACGTCGGCCACATCGATTCCGTCGGGCGCCTCTTCATCGACGGCCGCGACGACGAGATGATCGTCTCCGGCGGCGAGAACGTCTTCCCGCGTGAGGTCGAGGACCTGCTCGCCGACCACGACGGCGTGGTCGAGGTGGCGGTGATCGGCGTCGAGGACGACGAGTTCGGCCAGCGACTGAAGGCCTTTGCCGTGCTTGACGAGGGGGCCGAGGTCTCCGAGGAAGACCTCAAGGCCCACGTCAAGGCCCACCTCGCCGGCTACAAGGCACCGCGCGAAGTCGAGTTCGTGGCGGAGTTGCCGCGCAATGCGACCGGCAAGATCCTCAAGCGCGAGCTGCATGCGCGCGAGGCCGAGAAGTCCGCTTAGTCAGCTGCCGCTAATTGCGGATGTTTGGCCCCGGCAGGGGTGGCGTGGCCTCCGGAGCCCGTAGTAAGTTGCGGCGAATGGGTGACCCTGCAGTCAAGCTGACCGCAGTCGCGGATGCGACCGAAGAGCTTCACGGCGTCGCCAGCCAGGCGCTCGAGTGGGTGCGGCGGAGCGAGGCTCGCGTCGCCGAGGCCGAGGCCGAGCGCGAGGCTCTCAAAGAGCGGGCCAAGACGACGCTGGCCAAGCTCGGCGAAGAAGGCCGTGGGCGGATCGCCGCCGAGCGCGAAAGGCGCAAGGCCGCCGAGGCACGCGTGGCTCGCGCCGAGGAGGGCCGCGACCGCGCCGAGAAGGCCTTCGAGCGAGCCCAGAAGCGTGCCGAGGCTGACCGCGAGGCGTTCACCACCCAACTCACCGCCCACAGGGCCCAGGCCGATCAGGACACCTCGCACGCGGTGAAGCGGGTTGAAGCGGAGGCCTCCAAACGGACCGGCGAGGTGCTGGAAAAGGCGCAGGCTGAGGCCGACCGCCGTGTCGCCGCCGCCGAGCAGCGCGCCGCCGAGGCGGAGGCGCGCGCCGAAGAGACCCACCAGATCGCGGTTCGGCTCGAGGCCGAGATCGAGGAGCGGGTAATGCAGGGCACCGTCGACGTACGGCGCGAGGCCGAGGAGCGGGTGCAGAAGCTGATCGAGAAGGTCGAAGGTGAGGCGACGGAGAAGGCCAAGGTGCGGGCGGAGGAGCAACTGCAAGCCGAGTCGGAGCGGATCCGCGGCCAGGCCGAACAGCGCGAGGAACGGCTACGTCGCGCCGCCGAGGACGAGATCAAGGCGAGCGCCAAGAAGGCGCGGCGCGAGGTGCTGGCGGCGGCTGACGAGACCGCGCCGGCGTGGTCTCGTAACGAGTCGCCCTCGGGCGCGGGCTACCGCACCTTCTAGTCGTCCCCTCTAGCATCCGCCCCCATGCGGGAGGTTCGGATCAAAGACACCCTGACGGGGAGTCTCGTCAGCCTCGACCCAGGAGCCGAGGTGGGGATCTACGCGTGCGGTCCGACTGTCTACAGCCGCATCCACATCGGGAATGCTCGGCCGTTCGTCGTTTTCTCCCTGCTTGCCAGGTTTCTGAAGTCGGAGGGCTATCGGGCGAAGCTCGTCATCAACGTCACGGACATCAACGACAAGATCTACGACGCAGCCAAGCAAGCCTCGGAATCGTCCGAAGAGTTCGCGCAGCGTATGACCGCCGCCTACTTCGAGGACACCGATCGGCTTGGACTGGGTCGGCCCGACGAGGAGCCGCTCGCAACTCGCTCGATTGAGGCCATCGTTGCTCTGATTGCGGACTTGGTCGACTCCGGTCATGCGTATGAGTCGGGTGGAGACGTTTATTTCCGAGTTCGGAGTTTCAAGGGCTACGGAAAGCTCTCCAACCGGCGGACTGAGGACATGGATCAGGGTGAGGAGGCTGGGTCGGCATCACTTAAGGAGAATCCCCTCGATTTCGCCCTTTGGAAGTCACACAAGGAGGGCGAGGACAGCTCTTGGAAATCCCCGTGGGGTCCGGGCAGACCCGGATGGCACATCGAGTGTTCTGCCATGGCAGAGGCCGAGCTAGGACCATCATTTGCGATTCACGGCGGCGGTTCTGATCTTGTTTTTCCCCATCACGAGAATGAGATTGCTCAATCTGAGGCCGCCGGTCGTCCCTTTGCTCGGCTCTGGATGCACAACGGGATGATCGAGACCGATGCCGAGAAGATGTCGAAGTCGGAGGGCAACATCTTCCAGCTTGCCGAGGCGCTCGACCGTTACGGGCGAGAGGCTGTTGTCGCCTATCTGATCTCCGGGCATTACCGGCAGCCGCTGGCATTCGGGGCGGCCCAGATGGAACAGGCGGTCGCCCAGGTGGAGCGGTTGAGGAACTTCTTTCGGGAGCATCCGGTGCGAGAGTCGGGGGGTCCCCCGATGGGAACTTGTGAGCCGCAGGGGCGAGGACCCTCGCCCGACGTTTCGACGCGGGTTCCCAGCGGGGGATCCCCCGACTCTCGCCTTGTCACTTTTCGAGACGCTTTGGCTGATGACTTCAACACTCCGCGGGCGATGGCGGAGATATTTGAGCTTGTCGGGGAAGCCAACCGGGGCGCTGTTTCGGGGGCAGCGGAGACGGTGCGCGGGATGTTGGAGCTTGTTGGGCTCGGGTCGCTGGCGGAGGTTGAGCAGGCTGGCGACGCTGAGGCGGAGCAGCTGCTCGCTGAGCGGGAGCAGGCGCGAGCCGCCAAGGACTTTGGTCGCGCCGACGAGATTCGCGACCGACTGGCCGAGCTTGGCTGGGAAGTCCGCGACGGGGCCGAGGGCGCGAAGCTGGTCCCCAGGCCCTGATGGCTGAAAGCCAGATCATCTACGGCCGCCGCCCGGTTGAGGAGGCGGAGCGGGGGAGGCGGCGCGTGCACCGGGTCTGGCGGGCGGCGGAGACCTCTGCCGAGGAGCTGGAGCGGCTCTGTGGCTCCCCGGACCATCAGGGCGTCGTGGCTGAGGTCGATCCCTACCCCTACGCGGACCCCAACGCGATGCTGCGGCGCGAAGGGGCGTTGCTGATCGCGCTCGACCAGGTCCAGGACCCGCGCAACCTCGGCGCGGTCTGCCGCTCAGCCGAGTTTGCCGGTGTCGCTGGAGTCATAGTGCCGGAGCGGCGCTCGGCGGAGGTGACCGCGGTCGTCTGCAAGGCATCGGCGGGTGCGGTCGAGCACCTCGAGATCGCCAAGGTCCGCAACCTCGCCGACTGGCTGGCGGAGGCGAAAACCGCCGGCTTCTGGCTCTGGGGCGCCGACGCCGAGGCGGCCCAGGCACCCTGGGAGGTCGACCTCGACGGGCCGACCGTCCTCGTTCTCGGTGGTGAGGGGAAGGGAATCCGGCCTCGCGTCGCCTCCGCTTGCGACGGTTTGGTTGCCCTTCCGCGGGAGGGGCGGGTCGACTCGCTGAACGTCTCCGCGGCGGCCACGGCGCTGCTTTTCGAGGCCGTTCGCCAGCGCCGGCGTCGGTAGCGACTGCAAGCGCAATTGCAAAAAGTCGCAATTTGGGGTTGACAGAACTCTGCTGGGAGGTAAGACTACGCCGCCAACAAGGGTGAACCTCAGCTTGAGTCTGAGATTCATCTCGTCAATAAGGGCGCCACCAGGGGAGGTATCGGCGCCACGACCCTTCATCTCAAAGGAGAAGGATCAGTGGCTCTTTCGTCTCCCACGCAGGAATTGCGGCTCCCCACCGGGCACTTCAATGGCTCCACCCGCCCGAGCCTTAACCCTCAACCTGAACTTGATGATCATTATCTGGTCGCCCTCGCGAAGGAGGGGCGCACCGACGCCTACGACTCGATCGTGCGGCGCTACCGAGGATTCGTCCGCCTCAAGGCGTCGTCCTACTTTCTGCTCGGCGGCGAGAGCGACGATCTGATCCAAGAAGGGCTGCTCGGCCTCTACAAGGCGATTCGCGACTACCGCAGCGACCGCGAGTCGAGCTTCCGCAGCTTCGCCGAGCTCTGCATCACCCGGCAGATCATCACCGCGGTCAAGACGGCGACGCGCAACAAGCACACGCCGCTCAACCAGTACGTCTCGTTCAGCCAGACCCCGGCCGCCGCGGGTGACTCCGACACGACCCTCGACGAGATTCTGCCCGGTCCGAGCGTCTCCGACCCGGTCAACCAGGTGATCGCCACCGAAGAGCTCGAGAGCCTTGTCTCATGTCTCTCCGGCACCTCCGGCGTCCTCTCCGACCTCGAGAGCCGCGTTCTATCCCTCTACCTCGACGGCCACTCCTACGAGGCGACGGCCGAGCGCCTCGAGTGCGACACCAAGACGGTCGACAACGCCCTCCAGCGCGTCAAGCGCAAGGTGGCGTCCCATTTGGACTCGCGCGAGGTACCCGCCTAGAGCCCGCTCAGGGAAGTAGTTGGTAGCGGAAGATGCTGGTCGCGTGCAGCGTGTCGGCGGGGCTCAGGTTCGAGCCGCGCGAGTCGAAGGCGACGTAGCGGCCGTCGGCGGAAATCGACGGGTTGGCGGACGGCGCGTTTGAGGCCGGGCCGCCATCGGCGGCCCGTGAGGCGAGGAAGACTTTTCCGCTGCGCATGTCACGCACGAAGACGTCCGGGAAGGTGCTGTTATCGGCCGGGCCGAGGTTGCTCGCGTAGGACTCGAAGGCGACATAGCGGCCGTTGGCCGAGATCGACGGGTTTGAGGAGTCGCCGCTGCCCGCCGCGCCGTGCTTCCCCGCGGCGCGTGAGGCAAGGGCGGTGCGGTTGGTCTTCAGGTCGCGGACGAAGACGTCCTCGATGTCGTCCCTGTCGCTGCCGCTGAGGTTCTTCGCTTTGCTCTGGAAGGCGACGTAACGGCCATTGGCCGAGATTGCGGGCAGCTTGCAATCGTCGTTGGCGAGCGGGCCCTGGCGACTGCTGGCTCGCGATGCGTAGACGGTTCGCTTCCGCTTCATGTCACGCACGGCGACCTCCAGCGCGTGCTGATGGCCGAGGTGCGTGGTCGTCAGAAAGGCGACCCAGCGCCCGTGGGCGGAGATCGAAGGGGTGTAGCCGCCGTTCACCGGTCCACCGGGATGGAGGCGCACCGAGGCCACCGGCGTCGTGGTCCGCCGCTGCAGATCACGGACGAAGATCCCGCCGTAGGAGCCGTGCAGGAGATTCGTCGCGCCGGTCTGGAAGGCGACGTAGCGTCCGTCGGCGGAGATCGACGGGTTGTCGGAGTCCTCGTTACCGCCATCGCCCTTGGCGCCGTTCGCACGTGAGGCGAGGGCGATCGCGCCGGTGCCGCGGTCGTAGACGAAGATGTCACGCACCGGGAAGGTGTCGCCGGCGAGGGTGGTGCTCGTGTTGTGGTCCTCGTCGCTGAGGTCGGGGTCCTCGGAGGCGAAGGCGAGGAAACGCCCGCTGGCGGAGATCGACGGGGACCCCGCGGCGAACTCGATGCCATGTTCGCTGTGGCCATGGGGAACGTTGACCGCGATCGTGCCGCCGCTCATCTTGCGCAGGAAGACGCCCGTCCCGGATGCACCTGGTTCGCTTTCGTCGGGAATGTCGCCGACGAAGGCGACGTAGCTGCCGTCGGCGGAGATGGCCGGATTGATCTGCTCCGGCGGGAAGGGCGATTCGCCGCGGCTGTAGGGATCCGAGACCAGCTGGATCGAGCCGGCTGCGCCGAACGAGGAGGCGGCGAGGATGAGCGCGGCCGTGGCTAGCGCGGCCGTGGCAAGGACCGCAAGCCGTCGTCTCATTGCGGCTTGGGCCCCCACCCAGGCGCGCCGACGTGGCTGCCGAAGCCTTCTTCTTCGGTGCCGCCGCTGTCGAACTCCTTCGAGAACCCGCGTCCGTCGGCCCGCATCACATCCACCGAGCTGCTGTAGCGGCCGGAGGCGAGGAAGGCGATGTGCTTGCCGTCCGGCGACCAGGCGGGGTGGGTGTAGCAGGCGCCGCCGAAGCAGTCGCGGCGGCTGTGGGTCAGCTTGCGCACGTGCTTGCCGTTGATCTTGGCGACGAAGAGGTTCGGCCCGTGGTCGCGGTTGCTGGAGAAGGCGATCCGGCGGCCGTTCGGCGAGACGTCCGGGTCGAACTCGTTGCGCGGTCCGCCGACCAAGAGCCGGATTTGGCTGCCGTCGGGGCGCATCGAGAGGATGTTGCTGCGATCCGTGCGGCCGCTGGTCATGCGGTTGCTGACGAAGACGATCCGTTTGCCGTTCGGGGTGAAGGTCGGGTCGTAGTCACTGCCGCTTTCGTCGCTGATTGCCCGCAGGCCGTTGCCGTCGAGGGAGACGCTGAAGATCTGCGTGACCCGGCCCTGCGGTCCACCCCGATCGAAGACCACCAGCTTTCCGTTCGGTGAGAAGGAGGGGTTGGAGTCATAGAAGCTGCCGCTGGTCAGCTGTTTGACCTCGCTCCCGTCCCTTTTCATCACGTAGATGTGGCTTCCCTGCGGCGCCAACCCTGGGTCGTGGTTGCCGGCGAAGACGATCAGCTGCCCGTTGGGCGAGTAGGAGGGGCTGTTGTCGTTAGGGCTTTCGGTCAGCTCGATGGCGGCATCGCGCTTGCGCGGCCCATGGGCGAGGAGCCCGCCCGTGTCGGTGCCTTCGCCGATCACGACGTGCGAGTAGGCGATCGGCCCCGGGGCGCCTGGAAATGCAGCCGAGACGGGAGAAGCAACTACCAGCGCAGCGAGGCCGACCGCCGGCACGGCAAGCCGTTTGCACACCCGCATGGCCCGAGCGCCCATTCGCATGACCCACACCCTAGTGCCCGCCTGGACGGCTGATTTAGCCGCCGGCCGCAGCCGGCAGCGGGTCGACCTCGAGAGAAACCCCGAGGTCGGCGAGGGCGGCGAAAAACGCCCCTGGGTCAAACGCCTGTGCCGGCGCCAGGGCGCCGCTGCGGTCGAAGGCGGGGTCGGCGCAGAGCAGCGCGCCGTGAGCAAGGGCGGCGGCGGTGAGGCCGTAGACGTCGCTGCCGCGAACGGTGCCGCGGCGCGTACCGAGCTTTCCCCGCGCCTCGCAACTGATCGTAAATCGCGACGCATTGCGACTCCGCTCGTCGGGCGCGGCCGGGAGGCGCCGGACCAACGCTCCCATCGCCCGGCGCAGCGGAGTGCGCATGGCCAGTCCGAGCAGGGGGGAGGAGATGACAGCCAGCGGCATCAACCGCGGCGGCACGACCATCCCGTTGAGCAGCGTGCGGACCCGAGCCGTCTCTATATGTCGGGGCACGGTGATCTGCTCGCCTGCCGGATAGCGCAGCATCCGCAGCTCCCCGATCGGCTCGGGGAAGAGCCAGCGCCCGCCATCGGCACTCCGAGGTGCCGCCCGCCATTCCCCAGCGGACCAAACGACATCGCCGCCCCGCATGATCTCCAGGCCCGAGAGGGCGGTCCCGTGCGTGGGCTCGAACCCATGCACGCAGTAGGCAACGACGATCTCCTCGAGCGGCCCCATCCCCTCGGCCGTGAGCGCCGCGATCAGATCTCCAGGGGCATAGTCGAACCCCATCCCCGAGACCAGCGCAGCCCCCCTCTCGGCCGCCCGGGCGCCATAACGATCGAAGACCATCCGCATGAACCCCTGCTCCCCGGTCGTATCCAGATAGTGCGTCCCGGTATCGACAGCGGCAGCCACCACCGGCTCCCCGTACAAGCCAAACGGCCCGGCACAAGCGATCACCACGGAACAGGGTTCGAGCATCTCCCGCAATCCGGCCGAGTCATCAACCGACACCGCCGCAAAAGGAACGCCCCCAAGCTCCTCCGAGAGCACCTTCAACTTCTCGCGACTCCGCCCCGCGATCAGAAAGTCAGCCCCGCGCCGCTTCAGCTCGCGAGCGATCAGACCGCCGGTAAATCCAGTGGCCCCATAGACCGCAATTGGCTCGCCTTGAGTTTGCGGCTCTGGCAAGTTGTTGTCCTCCAACATGGACAGGACCGTAGCCAACTCTGCGGCCGTAGAGCTTGGAGCCACCGCGCAACAGTTAAGCCTCGGTTTGACAGGGTCATGGCGTGCTGCCAACCGGCAAAGCGAGGATCGAGCGATAAGTCGTCGAAAATGACAGCCGTGGCGAGTGAAAAGACCGCGGTCATCGAAAATCTGTTCCTCGAAAGACATGATCCCAGGACGGGGGACTTGACCGACGACATGGTGACCCTTGAACAGGTGTCGGATGCCATTCGCAGATGGGGTGGCTCTCTGTCCGACCGCAATCCAGCGAACTTTATGAAGGACATTGTTCGGAGCCAGACTCGTAACGATGTCTTTCCCGCGCCCGTGGTTGCTGCCGGCTGGACCGCTAGGCAGGACCCCGGAGAAGGGCGTTGTTTTCGGTTTATCCGACTGCCATCCGGACAAACAACGGCGTTCCTGACCACCTTTCCGGATCCAACCCTGATGGCAAGCCCCCACCCTGTTCAAAGCCTAAGTTTGCCACCGGCATCTCGGACTTTCGGCCGTGCTCACGAGACTTGGCTGACGCATGTAGTGACTAACTTAGCTGTTGTCCACACTCACCTCGCCCTCAACAGTCCGCTCGAGCTCCTCGGCCTTGAGCTTCTTCAATCAAACGTTGAGCTAGGAAAGGCCGAGGTAGATGCAATCTACCTCGGTACGATGACTGGTGGTGCAAAATTTTTAGTGAGTTGCGAGATGAAGGGCCCAAGGGAGGTCCTTGACGAGGATCAAATAGAGCGGGGGTCTGGGCGTGTTGCTGAAACCTCGGGAGGCGCTTCGGTTGTTCCAATGGGTGTGAAGGCGCTTGACGGAGGACTCGTCTGGATTGTCGAGTTTGACATGACATTTCCGCCTCTTGCCAAGGTAAGCGAGGGCGTATACCGTCTCATGCCACCCGTGCAGGGTGTGGGGTAGGCCGACGTTTCACGGTGTCTTCAGGCGGCTCTTGCGAATGTGCACTCTTCAATATTCCGCGACTATGTTGGGGGTGGGCTTCCCTCGGTTGTTTCCTCGCAGCGGTCCGGACTCTTGGGGAAGGAATCGCTTCCTTGTCGGCATCGAAATGAAACGCCGCACCGCTCATCGTGAGGGCCAAAAGCCGGTCGTCTCCGAGGGCTAGCGGCTGGCTGGGGGTTGGCGGAACGACTTTAAGAGCATTGATAACTGCACCGCTGACGGCACGTCCTACCAGTGGCGCTACGGCGTTACCAATTTGCCGGAAGCCATGCCACTTAGTTACATGTAGACGAAACCAATCCGGGAGCGAGTGAAGCCGAGCGGCCTCGCGGTTAGAGAGGACTCGCGGCAAGTAGGGATGAAGCGGACGCGGTGAGGTAAACGCGCCCCGCTCGCTCCCGCTTCCGGCCCGAAGCGTGTTGCAAAGGCCCTTGGGATCGAGCTTGTAGAAGCGACTAACTGGCTCGGTATCGCCAGGTGCCGTCGCTCTAAATCGACGTATGGATGTCTCGGTATGTGCAGTCCGCGTTGAACTGGTCAATATGGTTGGATCCCATATACGCGGGTATGAGCGATCCGCTGGATCGGTATCGATCCCGTGGAGGATGCGCGAATAGGCGCTGCTTGCCAATCTCATTTCTATAGTTGCGCGGTCGGAGAGTTGTACTCGATCCGATCCGAACAGAGTGGGGAAGCGGCTTGGGTTTGGAAGGTCTCCAATTGCATCCCACACAGTGGGTCCCCGGGTGAGTTCGAAGGGTTCGACTGGATTTGCCTGAGATGCCCGTTTTGCGACTGGATGCACCGTCGGTGCTGGGGGCAATGCAAGTTCAGATTGATCATTTCGCGTGCCTATGAGGAATAGCCTATGACGTTCCTGCGGGACCCCAAAGTCAGCGGCATTAAGAATGCGATACTTGCGCTCTTCCGGGAATCGATATTCGGCATTTTCGAACTCAGATATCAACTTGGTCAGGATGCTCTCATGTCCCCCTTTTGCCATACCTGGCACATTCTCCATAATGAAGTAGCGCGGTCGGAGTTCCGATACAAGACGAAAAAAGTGAAAAACAAGCTGGTTCCGTGTGTCGTCCACAAGTCTCTTGCCGATAAATGAAAAACCTTGACATGGAGGGCCACCGGCGATGAGATCGAGTTCGCCATCCCACGCTTGAGGATCCAGCCCATGAGCCGCCATGCCTTCCGTGGCAGCATCGAGCAGATCGTTGCCGGTCAGCGGTGCGGAGACATCCGCGCAGAGGACTTGCGTCAATGGAAAGTTGAACTTATGGGTTGCTGCGTGCACGGGGTCGTACTCAACGGCAGTCAGAACATCGAATCCGGCTTGCTCAAGACCAAGCGACAGGCCTCCGGCACCCGAGAACAGGTCGATTGCTAGTGGGCGGCGCCGGAGTTGTCGGCCAGCCCCGGGGACGCTGGAGGCGGTCGGCATGGAGGAAACGCTAATAGTCGGCTCGGACGCTGGATCCTCGGCCGCAGATAGCATCAGGACAGATGGTCGACACGCGCACGGGCGAAGAGCGGAGCCGCATCATGGCGGCAGTAAAGGGAAAGGATACGGCCCCTGAGTTGGCTTTACGGCGAGCGTTGTACGCGGTGGGAGTTCGCGGGTGGCGGACTCACTACGGACGGGTTCCCGGCAAGCCGGACCTCGCGTGGCCATCTCTCCATGTTGCCGTATTCGTCGATGGGGCCTTTTGGCACGGCCACCCCTCTCGGCATAAGCCCGGGCGATCCGGTGACTATTGGGACGCCAAGATTGCCAGCAATGAAGCGCGTGATCGTCGGGTTGACATAGAGCTGAGGAGTGCAGGCTGGGGCGTACTTCGTGTTTGGGACTTCGAAGTTCGGAAAATGCTTCCCGACGCCGTTAGTCGAGTTGCTGTGCTGCTTCGTTCGCGATTTTCCGAGACTCCGACGGCACAATGGCAAAAACGAATCAATCGGTTGTATCCCGAAGATCCGCGAGCACATAATTAAGCAACTCGCGGCCGTGGTCGGACGCAACGGAGACGTCATCGGCCGCTATGCGGGCTCGGTGCAGGGATTGCATGCGAAGCACGTCGCCGTCGGTGCGGTTGTCGGGGAAGATGCCGGCGTAGGAGACGCCCAGGCGCTCCAGGTGGTCGGCCAGTAGAGCCGTGGCTGGGTTCTCCAGGGGAAGGTCGAGGTAGATCGCGTCGAGGCACTTGCGGTGGAAGAGGTGGTGGCGCTCGGCCCCCACCGCGGTCTCGAGATCGGCGCCGGGCTCGTGAGCGGTGATCAGGGCGAGGTTGTGGTCCTTGTCGATCTCCACGTGCAGGTCGGTGCGCTCCGGCATCTGCGCATCTGCTGGCGGGTCCGCGAGGGTTCCCCGTAACTCGCACAGCTCCAGCGTTCGGCCGATGATCTCGTGGTGGCGCTCTGGGGCATAGACGTGGCGCTTGTGGCCGTCGTTGAGCTTCGTGTAGAAGAGCGCCGCAGATTGGCGCCGGGGGCGCTGGTCGGTTGCCGCGTCGTTGGAGACCGACGCCGGGATCCAGCCGAGCAGGAATCCCGTCTCATGGGCACCGAGCTCCAGGTTGGCGCGCTGGCTGTATGGGTGAGCCGCGGTTGCCTCGCTGTACATCCCCGCCAGGCCGCGCTCGGTGGCCCAATCCATCAGGTGCTTCTTGGTGCGGGTGAAGAGGTCCTGGCCGCGGGCAGCCGGCATCGTCACAGCCTGGCCCGAGTGACCCACCGCGTCGCCCGCCGCCCCCAGGCTCATGCCCTCGTGGCAGAGCAGCTCACCGTCCGCCGACTCGGCCACCCAGGAGACGTAGGTCCCGGCGGCCAGCCGCGCCTCCACCTCGACTTCGTCGTAGACCCAGCGAACGTCGTAGGTATCGCGATAGGCAGCCCGGATCGCCTCGGTGAGGATGCTTCCCTCGCCCGGTTGTAAAGCGCGGAAGGTGGCTTCGTCGCCAGCGGTCATTGGATGCATATTTGCCGGTTCCGCGGCTGTCCGGAAAACGCGTGGGTATATTTAATGCCTGCTGATGAAGTGTCTCCGAACATCAACTGCCTTCGAGTAGATCCACGCGCATCAGACTAGGCGCGTGCGTTGGGCTCGAGACCATGACTTGCCCGCCTAGCTCAACTGGCAGAGCACCGCTCTTGTAAAGCGGAGGTTTCCGGTTCAACCCCGGAGGCGGGCTCTACGCATCAGGAGCGCCACCCAGGACACGGCTCTTCTCCGCGGCGAACTCCTCGTCGGTGAGGACGCCCTTCTGGTGAAGTTCGGCGAGGCGCTCCAGGCGCCCCAGGCGTGAGTCCTCGTCGCCAGCGGGAGGCGCGGACGCGGCTGGTGGGGTCTCATCGTCGCCACCCGGCTTGCGCACCTCCGGCAGGCGCAGTTTCGAGGCTCGCTCGCCGATGTTGGCGCTCTTGACCGCGTCGACCACACGGTCCTTGGCGCCGCCGAAATAGTCGGCGAACTGGGCGTCGGGGAATTCCTCTTCGGACTGGCGGCGTAGCTCGCGGACGCCGAAGGCGGCGAAGCCGGCGATCACCAGGGTAGTCAGGAAGGAGCGCAGGTTCTGAACCGAGGCGGAGAGGAAGTAGATGCCGACGACGATCGCGAGCCCGGTGTAGACGTAAGGGACATAGTCGCGCAGGGCGGGCGTCATGAAGCGGCGGGCGGCACGGGCAGATCCGGTAGGAGACCCCAGCCAACCGGCGACCCCCAGGAAGACGCCGAAGACGATCACCGTGAACGCGATGCTGGTCATCAGCGAGGTGCCGATCGACCAGGTCGCTTCCGCGGCGGGCTTGACGCTTTCGTCGGTGACGAGCTGGTCGACGACGATCCCGCCGGCGATCTGGCGGAAGACGATCACGGCGAAGCCGGCTGCGACCAAACCGACTCCGCAGAACAGCACGGTCACCCAGCGCCCGTCACGGGAGAGGTAGACCGCCAGGCCGAAGGCGATCAGGGTCAGCAACGAGAGGACCAGCGCCAGGCCCTTGATGCCGACCGCGACGTCCTGCGCGGTCTTCAGCTGATCGGAGCGCAGGATCGTGATCTGTCCGGCGTCGGGTGGCAGCTTTTCGGCGAGCTGGGCGCCGATCCCGACCTGATCGGCGAGGTTGGTGACGAGGCTGCCGAGGTTGAGGGTGACGTTCCCTTCCGCCGTCGACACCGCCTCTTTCTTGTTTTCAAGCACAGCCAGCAGCTGTTCGTGGGCTGCCCGGTTGGCGTCCTTCCAGAGCCCTTCCGCGGTAGCGCTCTGCAGAACCTCGTCGGCACCGCCGCCGGCCACCTGCCGCAGCCCCCCGGATACCGGCCCGGCGAGCTCTTTGGTTTCCCCCGGCAGGATGCCTTCGAGTTCTTTTTCGACGTCGACGTTTTCGTAGAGCTGATCGACCAGGTAGTCGCTTACCGCGGCGCGGACCTTTTCGTTCTGGATCAACCGGCCGCTGGTATCGACCCAGTCGTCGGTGTTGAGCGCTTGGCGCTCGGTCCAGATCGCGAAGACACTGAGGAAGGCCAGCACCGAACCGAGGACAACGAGAGCTTTGACGGTGCGTCGTCGTGCGCGGCTCATTGCTAGGGATGCTATACGTGACAGCGGTGAAGCTAGAGGGCATCCACCACATCACGGCAATTACCGCCGACGCGCAGAGGAACGTCGACTTTTACGCCGGGGTGCTGGGACTGCGCCTGGTCAAGAAAACGGTCAATCAGGACAACCCGACCGTTTACCACCTCTTTTTCGCCGACGAGCAGGGCAGCGCCGGCTCCGATCTGACCTTCTTCGAGTTCCCGGGTGTGCCCGACGGGCGCGCCGGAGCGGGTGACGTGCACCGCATCGTCTGGCGGGTCGGCTCCTGGCAGGCACTCGACTTCTGGGCCGAGCGCCTGGGCGCTCACGGGGTCGCGTCCGAGCGCGCCGGGGCGGGTCTTCGCTTCTCCGACCCCGAGGGCCTCGATCACGAGCTGGCGGTGGTTGAGGTTCCCGACGCGCCGCTCAGCGCCGAGCACCGCGAGGTGCCGAGGGAGATGGCACTGCAGGGATTCCACGCGGTCTGCGCCTACGCGTCGGATCCCGATGCCAGTAGCGGCCTGCTCGAAGCGCTCGAGTTCGAGACGGTGGAGGGCGGCTGGGAAGCGCGTGGCGAGAGGCGCGGCGGCCTCTACCTCTACGACGAGCCGCCGGCGCAGCGCTCGCGACAAGGGGCGGGCAGCGTCCACCACGTCGCTTGGGCCTCGTCGATGGACGATCACGAGACCTGGCGCGAGAAAGCCGTCTCGGCCGGGGCGCAGGTGACCCCGGTGATCGATCGCTTCTACTTCCGCTCGATCTACTTCCGCGAGCCCAGCGGCGTCCTCTTCGAGATCGCGACGCTCGGGCCGGGCTTCACGGTCGACGAGCCGCTCGAGCACCTAGGCGAGAAGCTCTCGCTGCCCCCCGATTACGAGCACCTGCGCGCTGAGGTCGAACCTAACCTGCGCCCGGTCGTCAACCCTCGCGTCGCCCGGACGTAGTGAACGGAAACTTCGTCTGGAGGGACGCCGGCCGGGTGGTCGTCTTCCACCACGAAGGGGTAGGGCAGGCGGCGCAGCTCCTGCACGAGCACGGTTTCGCCGAGTTCGAGCTGTTGACTACGCCGCGTGCGTTGCTCGCCGCTCCAGAGCTGGAGGCCGCGGCCAAGGCCGTTCACGCGATCCCCGCCGGACCGGTGCCCGACGCGGCCGCGGCGCTGCTCGACCGGGCGGGGGCACCGCACCTGGTCGCCCTGGGTGGCGGTCGCACGATCGACACCGTGAAGGCAGTCGCTGCGGTCAGCGGCGCCCGGGTCGCGGCGGTCCCGACGACGCTCTCGGGTGCCGAGATAACCGGGATCCACCGCCTGCCTGCCGGCGCAGAGGCGCGGGTGCGGGCGATGGTGCGACCCGAGCTGGCGATCGCCGACCCCGAGGCGATGACGAGTCAGCCCGAGGGGGCGCTCCGCGCCAGCGCCATGAACAGCCTTGCCCACGGCGCCGACTCCCTCTATACGCCCTTCGCCAACCCGGTCTCGCAGATGACCGCGCTGCGCGGCGCCGAACTGATCGCCGCCTCGCTCGACGAAGCGCCCGCGGAGCGCAACCGCGCCGCCCTCGCCCAGGGCTCGCTGCTCTGCGCCTACGCGATCGACTCCGCCATGTTCGGCATGCACCACGTGATCTGCCAGACCCTGGTGCGGATCTGCGGCAGCCCCCATGCCGAGACCAACGCCGCGATCCTGCCCCGCGTGATGGCCTTCATGCTCCCCCGCGCCCCCGACAACCTCGCCTCCCTGGCCGAGTCCCTCGGCACCGACCCAGCAGAAATAGAACCTCGCATCCTCCAGCTAGGCGGCAACCCCGCCGGCCTGGGCCAGCTCGGAGCAGACCGCAGCAAGCTCCATCAAGCTCTCGACTCAATGCTCGTGCGCCCCGAGCTCGCCTTTACGCCGGAACCTCCGACTCGGGATGACCTCGAGCAGCTGATCGAGCGATCCTGGTAGCTCGGGTGGGTGGCGTGGGGTGGGGGTGTCTGGGCGGGGCGGCGTCCTCTTTTTCGCCCACGGCTCGGCGAGAGATACCGGCTCAGCACGCGAAAAACCCAGCCCCGCCCGGATACCCCCACCCCACGACAGGACCCGCCCGCCGGTAACCCCCGTCCCAAACCCGTGTAGCGCTGAGTAGTGACCGAAGAACGCCTTCAGCGCTACCACGACTACACCCGGCGCCACAGCGTCAACTGGCCCCTCTACCTGCTGGCGAGGGTGTTCATGACACCGTTCTTCCTCGTCTACTTCCGCCTCGGCCGCACCGGGCGCGAGCACGGCCGGGTCAGCGGCGGGCTGATCGTCGCCGCCAACCACCGCAGCTTTCTCGACCCCTTCACGATCGGCGCTGCGCTGCCCTGGCGGCGGCCAATGAACTACGTCGCCAAGATCGAGCTGTTCGAGCGCCGCTGGCAGGGTTGGCTGCTCTCGCGGCTTGGCGCCTTCCCGATCCGCCGTGGCGAATCCGACGAGATGTCGATGCAGACCGCCCGCCTCGCGGTCGAGCGCGGCGGCACCGTCTGCATCTTCCCCGAGGGGACGCGGATCCGCCGCGGCACCCTGGCAACGCCGAAGCGGGGGGTGGGCAGACTGGTGCTGCAGACCGGAGTCCCCGTTCTGCCGACCGCGGTATACGGCAGCGAGCACGTGCGCAGGGGCTGGCGCATCCGCCCGCGCCAGGTTCGGGTGCGGCTGGGTAAGGCGATGACCTTCCCCAGGGTCGAGGAGCCCTCGCCGCCGCTGGCGGAGTCGGTGACGGCGCGGATCTGGCCCAACGTCCTGCTGCAGTGGGAAGAGATGGGCGGCCTGCCGCCGATGCGCCGCGCCGCCGTGATCGGCGCCGGCAGCTGGGGCACCGCCGTCGCTGTATTGCTCGCCCGCGGCGGCTTGGAGGTGCAACTCGGCGCGCGCACTGCTGAGCAGGCGGCGGCAATGATCGAGGCGGGGGAAAACCGCGACTACCTTGAGGGGGTCGAGCTGCCCGACTCGCTGCTCGTCCGCGCCGCTTCGGAGATCGAGCTCGCCGGCCTCGACCTCGTCTGCATGGCGATTCCCTCCGGCTCGCTGCCGCAGGCTGTCGGCGCGATCGCCGACCGGGTCAGCGACCGTTCCTCGGTGTTGCTGCTGACCAAGGGGCTGATCGCGCCGCTGGGTCAGCTGCCGGCGGAGTACGTCGGCGAACGGATCCGCGCCCGGGCGATCGCCTGCCTTGGCGGCCCGGCTCACGCGGCTGAGGCGGTTTCCGGCTCGGCGGCGCTGGTGCTCGGCTCCGGCGACGCCGACCTACGCGACCAGCTCGGCGAGGTCTTCGACCGCGCCGGCCTCGTCTGCGAGCGCTCGCGCGACGTGACCGGGGTCGAGATGGCCGGTGCCGCCAAGAATGCCGCCGCCCTCGCCGCCGCGGCCACCGAGCCCTTCGGCCTCAACGCGGCCGGCATCGCCGCCGCCTCGGTCTGGCGTGAGTGCATCGCCTACGCGATCTCGCGGGGCGCCGAGCTGGAGACCTTCTCGGGTCTGGCCGGGGTGGGCGATCTGACCGCGACGGTGCTCGCGCCCTCGGGTCGCAACCGCCGCGCCGGCGAGCTGCTCGGCGGGGGGACGCCGGCGGCCGAGATCCCGGCGTTGATCGGCCAGGCATCCGAGGGACTCGACGCCGTGCCGCTTCTCGCCACCGCGGTCGAGGGCTCGGGCAGTCCCGCCGAGGCGCTCGGCGGTCTGGCGGCGCTGATTCGTGGCGAGATCGACACCGAGGCCTGGGTGGACAGCCTGCGCTTGGTCGAGCGTTCGCGCAAGGAGGCCGCATGAATCGGCGGGGTGCGTCGCAGCCTCTAGGCTTGCCGCGTGAGCGGTGCCAAGGAGAACGTCGAGCCGGCGAGCCTCGACCCGGCCGCAAAGGCCGAGCTCGACCGCGCTTTCGAAGCGCTCTACCGCGATCACCTCAAGGACGTCTACTCCTACGCCTACTACCGGGTCGGCAACCAGCACGACGCCGAGGACCTCACCGAGCAGGCCTTCCTGCAGGCATACCGCCACTTCGATCGGGCGCGGCGCGAGTCCACCGGGCGGCCGCTGCGCCCCTGGCTGATCCGCATCGCGCACAACCTGGCGCTCAATTACTACCGCGACCGCTCGCGGCGCCCGCAGACGCCGCTCGACAGTGCCGATCCGATCCCGGCCCGCCACGGGACCGAGGCGATCGCCGAGGGTCGCGAGGAGTTGCGCCAGGTGATCGCCAAGCTCGACAACCTTCCCGACGACCGTCGCGATGCGCTGATCATGCGCTTCGCCCTCGACATGGACAACCGCGAGATCGCGCGGGCACTGGGACGCAGCGACGGCGCCACCAAGGTCCTGATCCATCGTGCGATCAAGCAGCTGGAGGAGGAGATGAGCGATGAGTGAGGCGAGCGAGAAGCTGACCGGCAGCACCTGGGACGTCGAGCGCCTGCTAGGCGACGCGCTGCGGCCGATGGAGCCGCCGGAGCGACTCTCGGGGCGCTTCGAGGACACGCTCGCCGCGGTCACCCAGGCTGCCGCCGAGGAGCTCTCCGACTGGGCCGAGGAGCTCTCCGAGAGCGAGCTGCGGGCGCTGCGCGACCCGCGCAACTGGGTGCGCCCCGTGGTTGCGGTCGGCGCCGGCAGCATCGCCACCGGTGCCCTCGTCCTGCTCGAGATGCGGCGCCGCGGCCGTCAGCAGACGAAGAGCGGCATCCGCGACATCGCCACCCGCATCCGCTCCTAGATCAGGGAGCCGAGCACCGCAACCGTTACGTACATGGCGGTCAGCCAGATCGCGTAGCGGCGCGAGGCGAAGCCGGCGAGGAGGAGTCCGACCGCGCCGGTGAGGATGTGGAAGCTGTTTGCCCAGCCGTTGACGGAGAGCAGGCCGAGTGCTTCCCGCAGGTCATCCGGGCGGGCGAATGAGGAGTCGTAGAAGAAGCCGA
The DNA here is from genome assembly GCA_963716735.1 of uncultured Solirubrobacterales bacterium. Classification (GTDB taxonomy): domain Bacteria; phylum Actinomycetota; class Thermoleophilia; order Solirubrobacterales; family 70-9; genus VRUE01. The sequence goes on along the minus strand of OY970321.1, from coordinate 1,228,211 downwards.
CGATCCCGTAGATCACCAGCCCCGCACCGGCGAGCGTCGCGAACAATCGTGCGGGGCTCGGGGGCTCCATGCGCGGCGATTGTAGGCTCCCCGTCCGCGATGGCGACCTGTTACCGACATCCCAACCGCGAGACGGCGGTCTCCTGCTCCAACTGCGGGCGGCCGATCTGTACCGACTGCATGACGCCAAGCCCCGTCGGCATGCGTTGCCCGGAGTGCTCGAAGCAGCGGACGAAAGTGGTGCGCGGGGTGGGCGAGGCCTCACTTTCGGCCACCGCTCCAGCGACGTTCGCGCTGATCGCGATCAACGTCGCCGCCTTCTTTGCTGAGATCGCAACCGGCTCCGGTGGCGTCGCGAGGATCACGTCCTCGCTGGTCTCGGAATTCGGGCTCTACGGGCCTTCGGTCGCCGAAGGCGAGTGGTACCGGTTGCTCACCAGCGGCTTCCTTCACGCGAACATCATTCACATCGGCTTCAACATGTTCGCCCTCTTCTTCCTCGGCCGGATACTCGAGCCGGGAATAGGGACGGCCCGTTTCGTCGCGATCTACTTCGTATCGCTCTTCGCCGGCTCGTTTGGCGCGATCTTGCTCAGCCCGGACTCACTTACGATCGGCGCCTCGGGCGCCGTCTTCGGAATCTTCGGCGCGACCTTCATCATCGCCCGCAGCCGTGGGGTCGATGCGCTTGCCTCCACGATCGGCATCATCTTGGTGTTCAACTTGGTGTTCACCTTGGGTCGTCCCGAAATCAGCATCGGGGCCCACCTCGGCGGCCTGGCCGGCGGCGTCCTCTGCGCCCTCCTCATCCTCTCCGGCGAGCGCGGCATGCTCGGCGAGCGCCCCAAGCCGATGGAGCTTCTCGCAATGGCGGCACTAGGTTTTTTCGCTATCGCATCAGCCATAACCGTCGCGTAAGGGTCCATCCCGGTAGGGGTGAAACGTCTTGTACTTTTTCGTTGCGCGCCGCGGGCGTCAGCGTCACCCCGATCCACCGAAAAAGTTAAGTGAAACCCCTACCGGGATGGACCCTTGGGGGTCAGTGTGGAGCGCGCACTTCGGCAAACCCGATGTTCCCCGGTGGGTCGACCAGATCCGGGTGGAGGACATGGCCGAGCAGCTCGACCCCGTCGACCAGGCGCGGGCCGGGCCGAGAGAAGGTCGAAGCGGCGTCGACCGCGTAGACGCGGCCGGCGCCGAGCTTGGCGATCCGATCCCAGTGCTCGACCGCCTGGGCGTGGGATTCGCTGACGTACCAGCCGCAGGGCATCGCGATCACCACGTCCGGGTTGAGGCCCGAGAGGGCACCCCAGGCGACTTCGGGCGACTTCAGGCCGGGTGGGCCGGCGACGTCATCGCCGCCCGCGATCGAGATCATCTCCGGGATCCAGTGCCCGCCGACGAAGGGTGGATCGAGCCACTCCAGCGCAATCACCCTCGGCGCCCTGGAGCCGGTGACCGCCGCACGCACGCTGGCGAGCCGGCCCTCGAGCTCGGACCGTACGAGGTGGGCCTCGGACTCCAGGCCGGTTGCCTCGCCGAGCCGGATCACGTCCTCGAGCATCTCGCCGAGGGTGCTCGGGTCCTGCTGGAGGACGCGGGGGCGGCTCGGCAACCGCGCCGCGACTTCGACCACGTCCTCATAGGAGACGGCGCAGACGTCGCAGATCGCCTGGGTGACGATCAGGTCGGGGGCGAGCTCGGCAAGGCGCTCCTCGTCCAGCTCGTAGAGCGCTCGCCCTTCGCCCACCGTCGCCTTCACCGCCGTATCGATCTGGCGAGCGTCGAGGCCCTTGCTGAGGACGGTGCGGGTCAGGTGGGGCAGCGCCCGTGCCTGTGGCGGGAAGTCGCACTCATGGGTAACGGCGACGACGCCGTCACCCAGACCAAGGGCGAACAGCATCTCCGTTGCGGAGGGGACGAGGCTGGCGATACGCATAAGAGCCTCAATATGGCAGTCTCACCGTTCCGCGGGCGGGAAAGCTATATTCACCAATGCCGAATGGCCGAAGACGACCTCCCCCGAAGTACCGGGCCAAATAGCCGATGAGCGTCCTGCTGCTCGTCCTGCTGCTCTTGCTGGTGGCCATCAACGGCTTCTTCGTCGCGGCCGAGTTCGCGCTGGTGCGGACCAGGCGCGGCAAGATCGAGCAGCTGGCTGAGGAAGGCGAGAGCGGCGCCGACACGGTGGTCGGTCAGCTCGACGAGATCGACGAATCGCTCTCGGCCTGTCAGATCGGGATCACGATCGCCTCGATCGGCATCGGCTTCCTCGGCGAGCCCTCGTTGGCGAATCTGCTGGAGCCGGTATTCGGCGGTCTCTCGCACGGCGCCGCGGTCGCTCTCTCGGTCGGCATCGCCTTCGCCCTGGTCACCGCGCTCCACATCAGCATCGGCGAGCAGGTGCCGAAGATGCTCGCGATCAACAACGCCGAGCGGACCGCACGCCGGGTCTCCCGCCCGCTCAACTGGTTTCGTCTCGCCACCGCCCCCCTGACCATGGGGCTGAGCGCGATCTCCAACTCGATCGTCCGTCTCTTCGGCGTCGACCCGACCAACATCGACGAGAAGCACACCGCCGAGGACCTCAAGCAGATCATCGACAGCTCCCGCGTGGGGGGGACCCTCGACCCGGGCGAGGCGGGGATGCTTGGCGGCGTCTTCCACCTGCATGAGCAGGAGGCACGCGAGGTGATGACGCCGATTCCCGCCGTGGTCACCGTCGACGCCTCCGAGACGGTGGAGACGGCGCTGCGGCGCTGCGTCACCTCGGGCCACACGCGACTGGTCGTGATCGAGGACGACAACCCCGACCGGGTCAAGGGCATCGTCCACAACAACAGCCTCGCCCGCCTCTACATGAGCGACGGGCCTGAGGCGCAGATCGAGCCCGTCGTGCGCGAGGCGGTGATCGTCCCCGAGACCCGCCCGCTCGACGATCTCCTCCACGACCTGCAGGTGCAGCGCACCTCGCTCTCAGTGGTGGTCGACGAGTACGGCCGCACTGTGGGGATCGTCACCGTCGAGGACATCCTCGAGGAGGTGGTGGGGGAGATCGAGGACGAGACCGACCCGCGCGCGGCGGCGTTGCGCCAGCTCGCCGGCGGCGAGTGGTTCGTGCGCGGCCACGTCTCGCTCGGCGACCTCGCCGACCGCGGGATAGAGCTGCCGGTCGACACCGACGCCTACAACTCGATCGGCGGCTACGTCTTCGGCGAGCTCGGGCGGCTGCCGAAGCGCGGCGACACGATCACCGCCAACGGCTACACGATCAGGGTCGAGTCGGTGCGCGAGAACCGGGTCGAGGCGGTCCGGATCAGCAGCTCCGGCGATTCCGTCCGGCCCGCGGCCTAGGTTTCCTGAGCAACCCGCGTTACGCCGAACCCTGGAGGTATCGCATGTGGGTTGTGCGCATGAGCGACAAGCAGTTGGAGGTCCTGAGAGCGTTGCTTCGCTCCGAGGAGCATCTGGGCCCGGCGCTCAAAGGAGCCGTCGAGGCACTCGACCTGGCCCGCTGGGACGAGCTCCCCGAGGCAGAGCTCCCTTGGGAGGAAATAGAGGCAACCGCCCGCCGTCAGGGTTGCTCACCGGCAGACGTCATTTGGGACATCGCCGGCCGATAGCTGGCTAGTCGTACGAGTAAAACCCTGAGCCGGACTTGCGGCCGAGCTTGCCTTGGCCTGCCATCTGGACCATCAGGCCGGGCGGCTTGTGCGCCGGGTCGGAGGAGTCGGCGTAGAGGGCGTCGCCGATCGCCTCGGAGACGTCGAGGCCGACGAAGTCGAGCAGCGCCAGCGGGCCCATCGGGTGGCCGGCACCGAGCTTCATGCAGGCGTCCACCTCGCCCGCCTCCATGCCGGTGCGCTCGATCAGTCGCACCGCGTCGAAGAGGTAGGGGAAGAGCAGGCGGTTGACGACGAAGCCGGCTTGGTCGGGTACCTCGACCGCGGTCTTGCCCATCGCCGCGCACCAGGCGAGTGCCCGCTCGCGGGTCTCCTCGCCGCTGTCGGGGAAGCAGACCTCGACCAGCTTCATCCGCGGCACCGGGTTGAAGACGTGCAGTCCGAAGAGGCGGCCGGTGATGTCCGCCGCGGTGGCGATCTCGGCGATGCTCAGCGAGGACGTCGTCGTTGCCAGGTCGGCGTCGGGGCAGGCCGCGGCGACGGCGCTCAGCACCTCACCCTTCGGCTCGACCTCCTCGATCACCGCCTCGACGACGATGTCGCACTCGGCCAGGTCCTTGGGGTCGGTGGTGACCCGCAGCCGCGAGGGCTCGGCCCCCTCGATCTTGGCGCAGGCAGCAACGACTTTCTCCTCCGCCCGCCAGGCCGAAGCCTCACTGCGAGCAAGCAGGATCGTGTCGCCGGTGGTCGTAGCCACAGCGGCGAGACCAGTAGCTATCGCCCCGCTGCCGGCTATCCCGGGTGACTCGTATCCCGTGTTCCCGCTCATCTGAGGATGGGTTCCTATCACGTCGCTGGCTGGCCGCGCGTGGACCCGCACGCCACAGGCTCTACGATTGATTGACCAGTCGATCAGGAATTGGAGGCTTCGATGTCAGGCAACGGAAACGGCAAGTTCGGCGGCCGCGAGGTCGTAATCGTCGAGGCGGTCCGCACGCCGATCGGGCGCGGTCATCCCGAGAAGGGCTACTACAAGGACATCCACCCCTCGAACCTGCTCGCCAAGGTCTATCGCGAGCTCTTCGAGCGCTCCGGCGTCGACCCCTCGGAGACCGGTGACGTGGTCACCGGCTGCGCCCAGCAGTTCGGCGAGCAGGGAGTCAACATCGGCCGCAACGCCTGGCTCGAGGCCGGCCTGCCGATTGAGACCCCCGCGACGACGATCGACCGCCAGTGTGGGTCCGCCCAGCAGGCGGTCAATTTCGCCGCCGCGCTGATCGCCACCGGCGTCCACGACGTCGCGATCGGTTCCGGCGTCGAGCACATGGGCCACATCTCCTTCGCCGACGGCTACGAGGTGATGAAAGAGCACGGCTCGCCCTTCTCGTCCGAGCTGATGGAGCGCTACGACCTGATTCCGCAGGGCCTCTCGGCCGAGATGATCGCCGACAAATGGGAGATTCCCCGCTCCGAGCTCGACGAGCTCGGCGTCCGCTCTCAGGAGCTCGCCGCCAGGGCGACCGAGGAGGGTCGCTTCGAGCGTGAGGTCGTTCCCTTCAGCGTCAACGGCGACACCTACGTCGCCGACCAGGGCTTGCGCGAGACGACGCTGGAGGCTCTCACCAACCTGAAGCCGGCCTTCAAGGAGGACGGCAAGATCACCGCCGGCAACTCCTCCCAGGTATCCGACGGCGCCGCCGGCGTGCTGTTGATGGCGCGCGAGAGGGCCGACGCCCTGGGGCTGAAGCCGCGGGCGCGGATCTACGACCAGACGACGGTCGGGGTCGACCCGGTGATCATGCTGACCGGCCCTATCCCCGCCACCGAAAAGCTGCTGGAGCGCAACGGGATGAAGATGGACGACATCGACCTGGTCGAGATCAACGAGGCCTTTGCCTCGGTGGTCGCTGCCTGGCGGCGCGAGCTCGAACCCGACATGGACCGGGTCAACGTCAACGGCGGCGCGATCGCGCTCGGCCATCCGCTCGGCTCGACCGGCGCCCGCCTGATCACCACCCTGCTGCACGAGATGGAGCGCACCGACAAGGAGATGGGCCTGGTGACGATGTGCTGCGGTGGGGGCTTGGGGACCGGCACCCTCATCGAAAGGATCTGAGGGCGCATGGCCAAGCAGATCAAGGACGCAGGGAGCGTGGCGTGCTCTGCACGCGAGCGACCGAGGACGCCGATATGCGCCGGCCATACGCCCTCAGGCCAGTAGTCTGCTGAGCCGATGGACCTGAGCCTCTCACCGGCCGAGACGGAGTTCCGCGACGAGGTCCGGACCTGGCTGGAAGAGAATCACCCCGGTCCTGAGCCCGAGGCGGGCCTCGAGGAGGTCATGGCCTTCCGCACCGAGTGGCAGGGCAAGCTGCACGAGGCCGGCTGGGCCGGGATCTCCTGGCCGAAGGAGTACGGCGGCCGCGGCGCGACGCTGATCGAGCAGGCGATCTTCGTCGGCGAGGCGGCGCGCCAGGAAGCCCCGAGCCCGGCGAACGTGCTCGGCCTGGCGATGGGCGGCCCGGTTGTCATCGCCCACGGCACCGACGAGCAGAAGCAGCGCTACCTGGAGCCGATCCTCACCGCCGAGGAGATCTGGTGCCAGGGCTTCTCCGAGCCGGAGTCGGGCTCCGATCTCGCCTCGCTGAAGACGAAGGCGGTCAAGGACGGCGACGAATGGGTCGTCACCGGGCAGAAGGTCTGGACGACCTTCGCCCAGTACGCCAAGTGGTGCATGCTCGTCGCCCGTACCGACCCCGACGCCCCCAAGCACAAGGGCCTCACCTACTTCCTGATGGACATGGACCAGCCCGGGGTCGAAGCCAAACCGCTGGTCCAGATAACCGGCGAGGGCGAGTTCAACGAGGTCTTCATCGAGGAAGCGCGGATTCCCGACGCCAACGTCGTCGGCGGTGTCGGCAACGGCTGGTCGGTGGCGATCACGACGCTGATGAACGAGCGCGCCGGCCTCGCCTTCGGAGCGATCTCGCAGATCTCCAACAGCCTCAAGAAGCTGACCGAGCTGGCGCGGGAGACGCGCGTCAACGGTGGCAGCGCCGCTGACGATCCGTTGCTGCGCGACCGGCTCGCCCAGCTCAACATCGAGGCCGAGACGATGCGGCTGAACGCCTACCGCGGCCTGACCAAGACGATGCAGTCGGGCATCCCCGGTCCCGAGGGGTCGCTCGGCAAGTGGCAGTGGGCGGACATCAACCAGCGGATCGCCGAGCTGGCGCTCGACATCGAGGGGGCCTACGCGCCGCTCGACCGCGGCGCCGAGCACGCTGTCGCCAATGGCGCCTGGCAGTACAGCTTCCTCCGCTCCCGTGCCAACTCGATCGAGGGCGGCACCACCGACATTCTCAAGAACATCATCGCCGAGCGGGTGCTCGGTCTGCCGAGGCTGAGGTGATCTGAGCTTGTACTTCGATCTGACCGACGAGCAGCAGGCGATCAAGTCGACCGCCCACGATTTTCTCGCCGCCCGCTACAAATCCGAGCGGATCCGCGAGCTGGCCGAGAGCGAGCACGGCTTCGAGCAGTCCGACTGGGAGGAGATGGCCGAGCTCGGCTGGCCCGGCCTGGCGCTGCCGGAGGAGTGGGGAGGGCAGGGCCTCGGCATCGTCGACCTCGCCGTCCTCTTCGAGGAGATGGGCTACGCGCTGGCTCCCTCGCCGCTGCTCTCGACCACGCTCGTCGGCCTGGCGCTGACCCATTGCGGCTCCGACGACCAACGCGAGCGATACCTACGGCCGCTCGCCGCCGGCGAGAAGCGCGGCGCGCCCGCTCTCTGGGACGCCGGCTCGCCGGGCAACCCCGGCGCGTTCGCGATGGAGGCCAAGGCCGGCGGGGACGGGGTCGTCCTCGACGGCGAGAAGGTGCTCGCGCCCGACGCCGCCTCGGCCGACTTCTTCGTCGTCGCCACCTCCGACGGCAAGCGCCACCTGGTCGACAGCGGCGCCGAAGGCGTCACGGTCACGGCGGAACCGTCGATCGACCTGACCCGCCGCCTCTACTCGGTCCGCTTCGAGGGCGTCGAGGTCGCCGCGGCGAACACGTTGCCGGCCGAGGGCCCCGACTACTACCCGGTCTTCTTCCGCCTCTGCGTCGCGATTGCCGCCGAGTCGACCGGCGTTGCGCAGCGCACGATGGAGATGGCGGTCGAGTACGCCAAAGACCGCCAGCAGTTCGGCCGCCCGATCGGGGCCTACCAGGCGGTTTCCCACCGCTGCGCCCAGATGTTGCTCGAGACCGAGAACTCGCGGTCCGCCGTCTATGGCGCCGCCTGGGCCGCTGACGCCGAGCCCGAGTCGCTGCCGCTCGCCGCCTCGATGGCCAAGGCCTACGCCTCCGACGCCGGCTGGCGCGTCCCCGACGCCTCGATCCAGGTCCACGGCGGGATCGGTTTCACCTGGGAGCACGACCTCCACTTCTTCCTCAAGCGCGGCAAAGCGAACGCGGCGATGTTCGGCACGGCGAGCTGGCACCGCAATCGGGTTGCCGACGCCATCCTCGCCGAGGCGCCCGCCCCGGCAGCGGCCTGAGGCTTTGTCCGCACTCGATCGCATCTCGGTCGCCGGGATCGGCGTGACCGTCGCCGATCTGGAGGCGGAAGCAAAGCGTGCCGAGGCAGCCGGCGTCGAGTGCGTCTGGGCGCCGGAGCTGTTCCGCTCCTCGGTCACCCAGGCGGCCTACCTTGCGGCGCGTACGGAGAGGATCGGCGTCGCCACCGGGATCGCCTGGGCCTTCACTCGCAGCCCTTTCATCGTCGCGATCAGCGCCCTGGACATCGACGAGATGTCGGGCGGGCGATTCCGCCTCGGCCTCGGCTCCGGCGTCAAACGCCTCAACGAAACCTGGCACAACGCCGAGTACGGCAAGCCGGCGCCGCACCTGCGCGAGGCGATCGAGGCGACCCGGCTGATCATGCGGCAGGCCGGTAAGGGTGAACCGATCCGTTACGAGGGCGACTACTACGACATCGACATCAAGGGCTGGATCCGGCCGCACCCGGCGCCGCGTGAGTCGGTGCCGATCTACACCGCCGGCGTCCAGGGCGGCATGTGCCGGATGGCCGGCGACGTCGCCGACGGCCTGATCGGCCACCCGATCCAGAGCCTGCGCTGGATCGACGAGGTCGTCGTCTCCTCCTTCGAGGAGGGCCTGAAGCGCTCCGGCCGCGAGCGCAAGGACTTCGACTACCTGCCGACCGTCTGCTGCGCGATCGACGACGACGAGGCGCAGGCGATCGAGATGGCCCGGCGGACGATCTCCTTCTACGCCACGGTCAAGACCTACATGCCTCTCTGGGAGCTGCACGGCTTCGCCGACAACGCGGTCGCGGCCGGCGAGGCATTCCGCCGCGGCGATCTCGCCGCCGTTCCCGCCGCGATCAGCGACGAGATGGTCGATGCCTACTGCGCGGCCGGTCCGCTCGACAAGGTCCGCGCGAGGGTCGAAGCGACCGCCGAGCGCGCCGACGGCCTCTTCCTCACCCCGCCGACCTACTTCATCTCCCCCGAGGAGCTGAGCGAGTACCAGAACCGCCTGATCGACGCCTTCGGTCCGGCGGTGTGACGGACACCGGCGAGGCACGCGAGCTCGAAGTTCTCGCCCGCGTTCGCGCGATCCCAGCCGGGTTCGTGCGGACCTATGGCGACGTTTCGCCTGGCGCACCCCGCTTCGCCGGCGCCGTGCTCTTCGAGTGCGACGAGCCCAACCTGCCCTGGTGGCGCGTCGTCCGCGCCGACGGCTCGCTGGCCAAGGGCGACCGGCAGAAGAGGCAGCTCATGGCAGAGGGCGTGCCGTTCCTCGGGGAGCGCGTGGACATGTCGCTTGCTCGGGTGCTCGCCTAGGGCCTGGCGACTTACCGTCCCCTGCAGGGGGCTAAGTCGCCAGAGCGCTACTCGTCGCGCGGGGTGATGCGGAAGACCGAGACGACCTCGGCCTGGTGCGCCTCGGGATGGGCGACGTATGCGCTGGGGCCGCCACCGAACCAGCCGGAGGCTTCGTTGTTGCCGACGAAGATCCCGGGGTGATGCTTGCCGTCCCCGTCCTCGACCCAGACCTTGTCGCCCTCCTTGAATTCCTGCGGCCCGTCGCTCATCGCCGCAAGCATAGACGTGCCGTCACTTAGTGGCCCGATATGGGTGCTCAAATGACGGCACGTCCCCCCAGCCCCCGTGGCCGACCGGGGGCTGGGTCCGGCTGCCCGTCCTATGGGCAGACGACGATCAGGTGGAAGTCGGCGTCCTCGGGGTCGCCTTTCGCGTCCTTGGTCCGAACTTCGATCGCGTTGGCGTTGGCCGGCGAGGTGTTGGTCTGCGCGGTGCCCGCGCCCGGTGCGGTGGTGCCCGCGTTGTTGCGTCCGGCGACGTTCGCGCAGCCGCTGATGTTGACCGGGAAGGTGACGGTGACCGCCCCGCCGCCCTCGGTTGCGCTGATGCCTTCGTCGCTGGCACGGGCCAGCGCGGCGTTGCCGGGGCTTGCCGGGTTGTTGACCACGGCCCAGTAGGTGTGGGAGGCGCGCTTGGCCGCCGGCACCGTGCCGAGCTTGTTGGTGTTGATCTGGAAGCCGGTCAGCGTCTTCTGCTTCAGCTTGCCGCCGCCGATCGTCTGCTTCTGGATCGCGCCGCCGTTGATGTTCTGAGCGGCGATCGCCGTGCCTCCCAGCGCCGCGATCAGTGCGATCACCGCGACGATCATGGCCGGTGATGGCCCCCTTCTCTTCAAATTCGGCATGGCTCCCTTTCCGCTGTAAATCGAGGACGTGCCGATTGTCTACCCACCGCGTCGGTGGCTAATCACCGGCGCGTCTTCTGCAGGATTTAGCCCGGTAGGGCGGCGACGAAGCGCTCGAAGGCGGCGATGTCGGTCACGGCGGGGCCGTGGCCGGGGAGGATCAAGGTGGGATTCAGCTCGGCCAGCTTGCGGATCGAGCGGCGGTTCTCCGCGGGGTCGTAGGTGAAGATCTCCGGCGGCTCGGCGAGCATCGGCCGGTAGGTCGCGTAGCTGAGGTTGCGAATCACGTCGCCGCAGATCGCCACCCGGTCGGAGTCGCGGAAGAAGATCACCTCACCGCGCGCATGGCCTGGCGCGTGGACGACGCGGAAGCCCGCGACCTCGTCGCCCTCGTTCAGCACCCGCTCGACCTCGTACGGCGGGCCCTCCCAGATGGTCCGGATCACTCGGTTGACCAGATGGTTGCGGTGAGCCTCCTGCAGCGGCCGCCGCCCCTCCATCGCCTCGACGTCATCGGCATGGCAGGCGAGCGGGATTCCGCGCACTTCGCAGACGTCCTTGGCGACGCCCTGGTGGTCGGGGTGGGCGTGGGTCAGCGCCAGCATCGAGATCTCATGACCCTCGATCTCGGCGAAGACCCGGCGGCGGTCCCAGGTGCGGCCGGCGTCGATCAGCACGTCCTCCGCCAGGTAGATGTTTATGACCGGGGTTGGCAGCTCCTTCAGCCGCCAGACACCCGGCGCGAGCTGCCTCAATGCCGGCCGATGCCCATCGTCCCGCGCGGATCGCCGCTGTGCTCGGCCAGGTCCTCCAGCTCGGCGATCTTGCGCTCGCCTTCGACCCGTGCCGGGTGCTCGGCCGGCAGCGGGTCGATCAACCGCCGGATGCGGTTGCGGACCTGCAGCGCGAAGTGGGGGGTGGAGGCGCCGGCGAGGGCGCGGATGTCCTCGGCCGTGATCTCGTGCTCACCGGCCAGCAGACCGGGATTCTCGGCCTCGCTCATGGCCCACCGCCGATCTTGGTCAGCGCCGCCAGCGCGTCGATTTCGGCCTGCTCGTTCACGTCGATGGCTTCCTGGTCTCCGATCACCCAAACGTGGTTGTAGAAGGCGCGCGTCGGGTCGGTCGTGTAGCCCGGCTTGACGTCGAGCAGGTACCCGCGCAGCGCAGCCGGAAGGGTATCGGCGCTGTCGCTGAGCAGCAGCGGGCCCCAGGTTCCCGAGGCCGAGAGCGCCGCCGCGGCCGCCGCGTCGAGCGGTTCCTCGGAGCCAGCGACGACGAAGCCGTGACCGGGGTCGTTGATGTTCCAGCCGAAGCTACCGTCGGCGTAGCGGGCGAACGCGATCGCGTTGGCGACCGGGTCCTCGCCGGAGACGCGGCGCACGTGGGCGACGATCTTGCCGATTTCGCGGATCACGTCGGAGGAGATCGCGGAGGAGGGACCGAGTACGTAGACCGGGGCCTTGGGATGGCGCTCGAGCGCCGCCGCGGTCGCGGCCGGCAGCTTGCCCTCGTCGGTGAAGAGGACCGGATCGCCCGAGCGCGCCGCCCAGGCCGCGGCCGGCATCGCGAAGGCGGGCTCCGCCGCCGGTGCGATCACGACGTGCTCGGGGGCGCCCCCGAGCAGCTCGTCGCGCAAGGTCGCGATCGCGGCGGCGCCGGCCGTGCCCCCAGACCCCACCTGCCTCACCTTCAGGTCGGACGGCGCGGAGGCAGCGCCGATCGCGAACGCCTGCACGCCCGTGGTCTTCTTGCTGCCCTGTGGATCGAGTGCGTCCAGCGCCTGGGCGGTCGGCTCGGGAACGCCGTCCGCTTCGGAGACGAGGACCGGCGCGCCGAGTGGAGCGGCCATCAGCACCGAGGCGGCGATCGCGCCGCGCCAGTCGCCCGCGTCGACCAGCGTTACCGCCTGCGGCTGCTGTGACGGATCGGTCGAGGGATAGGTGGCGAGAGCGACCCCGGCGGCGTTGGAGGCGGGGTCGGAGCCACCCACCCGGGTCGTGTTCGCGGTGGCGAAGGCCGGATAGCCGAGCTCGTCGGGCGTCTGGGCGGCCGGCGCCTCGGCGGAAGGGCTGGGTGCTTCGCCGACCGGTGCCGGCGTTCCCGAGCTCTCGCTCCCCCCGCCCCTGCCGCCGAGAATCGCGGCGACGATGAAGACGGCGGCGAGCAGGAACAGCCCGGCAATCGCCTTCAGCGCGACGGGAATCGGCTTGTAGCGCCGCTTCGGCGCCTTTTGGGCGGAGGATGGCGCCCTGGGCGGAGTTTTCGCCTGCGCGGCGGGCTTCCCGCCAGCTCTGGCGGCCGGCAGGTCCGCGTTGATGGGCCGCTCTTTGAGTGCCACGGCGGCAGGCTAGACGGTTCCGTTGTTCACCGGTTTGGCTGGTTGGTCAGCTAAACTTCCGAACTGGTTGACTGACCAGTCAATCAACAGCAGAGAACAACGAGAAAGCGCGTCGACGAGGGGGACGGATGGATTTCGCACTGAACGAGGAGCAGCAGGACTACAAAGATCGCGCCCGGGCCTTTGCCCGTGACGTGATCCGCCCCGCCGCGCGCAAGCACGACGAAGACGAGAGCACCCCCTGGGAGGTGATCAAGGAGGCCCGCAAACAGGGTTTCCAGGGCCTCGAGGCGATCCAGCGCTCCGCCTCTGACTCCGACGGCCAGATGCAGGTGATCTCAGCGGAAGAGTTCCACTGGGGCTGCGCCGGCATCGCCCTGGCGATCTCCGGCTCCGGCCTTGCCGCCGCCGGTATCGCCTCCTCCGGTACCCCCGAGCAGCTTGCCCAGTGGGTGCCTGAGTGCTTCGGAGTGGGCGACGAGGTCAAGCTCGGCGCCTACGCGGTAACTGAGCCCCAGGCCGGCTCCGACGTGAAGAGTCTGAAGACGACCGCGAAGCGCGACGGCGACGAGTGGATCCTCAACGGCACCAAGGTCTTCATCACCAACGGGGGCATCGCCGACGTTCACGTCGTCGTCGCCACCGTCGACCCGAGCCTCGGCACCCGCGGCCAGGCCTCCTTCGTGATCGGCAAGGACACCCCCGGTCTGAGTCAGGGCAAAAAGGAGTCGAAGCTCGGCATCCGCGCCTCGCACACCGCGGAGATCGTGCTCGAGGACTGCCGCATCCCGGCCGAGAACCTGCTCGGTGGCGAGGAGAAGCTGGAGAAGAAGCTGCAGCGCGGACGGGAAGGGAAGAAATCGCGCGGCGCCGACGCGCTGGCGACCTTCGAGATCACCCGGCCGCTGGTCGGCGCCTCGGCACTGGGGATCGCCCAGGCCGCCTACGAGTCGACGCTCGAATACCTCGACGGCCGCTCCGAGGGCGGCACCCCGCTGTTGCAGACGCAGCGCATCCAGCAGACGCTGGCCGACGTCGCCACCGAGATCGAATCCGCCCGCCTGCTGGTCCAGCGAGCCGCCTGGATGGGCCGCAACGGCATTCCGATGCGGGGCGGCCAGGGCTCGATGTCGAAGCTGAAGGCCGGCGACGTGACGATGTGGGCGACGACGACGCTGATGGACCTGGTCGGCCCCGACGCCTGGAGCCCGGACCTGCCGCTGGAGAAGTTCTTCCGCGACGCGAAGATCTACCAGCTGTTCGAGGGCACGGCCGAGATCCAGCGGATGGTCATCTCCCGTATGCAGGCCCGCGAATACGGCGAGCGTCTTGGTTATGCGGCTGAAGTCGTTGCTGAGGCGGAGAAGGCTGCAGAGAAGGAGCCGGTCGCTGCATAGCGCTTTGCAGGGATAAAGCTGCATTTGGGCCGGATTTCGGCCTTCGCTAGCCTCCCTCGCCATGTTCAAGACTCGCCTTGCCCCGGCGGCCTTGCTCGCCGCCGTGGCGGCGCTCGTCGTGCTGCTCTGCAGTGCCGCCGCGCCCGCCAAGGATCTCGAATCGAAACTGAACGCCAAGGAAGCCAAGCTTTCCAAGGTGCGCGAACGCAAGGGCGTTCTGACGACGACGATCTCGCATTACCGGACGAAGATCGAGAGATTGATCGGCGAGGTCGCCGCGCTGCGCGCGCAGGAGGCGGAAGTGCGGACCCGGCTCAATGCCAAGCAGTCCGAACTCGATAGTGCCGTCGCCGAGCTGGATGTCGGCAAGAAACATCTGGCCGTCGTCCGCGCGCGCCTGAGCCGGGCGCTGGTGTCGCTGCGGGAGCGCCTCGTCGCGATGTATGAGACTGGGACCCCGGACATCCTCAGCGTGCTGGTCGAAGCCGGTGGCTACGACGAACTCGTCAACCGCACCGAGTACCTCAACCGCATCCACGGCCTCGACGAAGCCGTCGTCAGCCGCGTGCGTGACCTGCGCGATCAGGTGAAGCGCACGGTGGCCCGCCTGCGATCCGCCAAAAACCGGATCGAATCGGCGCGCGACGCGATCGCCGCCGAAGAGCAGGCCCTCGCCAGCGCCCGCTCTGCCGTGCAGCAGCGACAGAGCCAGCTCGTCTCAGCGCGGCGCAGTCGCGAGGAGGCGCTGGAAAAGGTGAACAGTGTCGAGAGCGATCTGGAGGGTTCTGTGGCCTCGATCCAGGCCGAGCTCGCCGCCATCCTGGGCGCCTCGGCTTCGGCGCCGCTTCCCGCCGGGCCCGTCCGTTATGGATCCGGTCAGTTCATCTGGCCGGTCGACGGCCCGGTCGTGTCCGGTTTCGGCTACCGCTGGGGTCGGATGCACGAGGGCATCGACATCGCCGTGCCGGCCGGGACCCCGATCCGCGCCGCCGGTGCCGGCACGGTCGTCCTCGTCCAGTCGGAAGCCGAAAGCGGCGGCTACGGCAACTTCAGCTGCCTGGACCACGGTGGCGGCCTGCAGACTTGCTACGCCCACCAGTCGTCCTTCGCGATCACCTCGGGCAGCGTCTCTCAGGGCGACGTGATCGGCTACGTCGGCTGTACCGGGCACTGCTTCGGCGACCACCTCCACTTCGAGGTGCGGATCAACGGCGCCCCCACCGATCCGATGGGCTACCTCTAGGCGCCCGCGCCCTGCTCTACCGAAAATCACTAAAAAATTCAATTAGTGGGTATGGCCGCACGCTTCCCTCCTGCGACCCTGGGTAGCAAGCGAGAGGAGGCTAGATGGCCCGTCAAGCGCGCAACTACCTGGCAGGAGCGGTATCCGGCACGGCACTGGTCAGCATGGCCGTGGTCGCTTTCGTCATGCTCGTCTCGCTGCAGACCCTGCGGGATTGGCCATTGACCGGTCTTGAGCTGGGAGGGGACGGTGACTCCGGCGGTAGCGCCGCCGTTGCTCCGGCCAACGCCGCTGCGGGTGCCCGGGGTGGGGCCGAAGCCGCAAAAGCGGCGGCTGCCCAGACCACCAGCCCGGTTGGCGGGCGGAGCGGCCCGCAAGGCGGTGGCGACCTGGGTGGGCGAGGCGTCGGCTCGGCTTTGCCCGATTCCAGCGCCCCGGCCGCAAGGGCGCCGCACGCCGCGAGCCCCGGATCCACCTCGCCGTCGCCTGTTTCGGGCGGAGACTCATCTCCGGCGAGCCCCGCGGATAGCGCCGCATCCAGTGGCAGCGGCAGCAGCGGTGGCGAGGGTGGTGTCGGAAAAGGAGGCGGCGGAGGCTTACTGAACCCACCCGGCGGCGGTGGCGCGGGCGGTAGCGGCACCGGCAGCGGCTCGTCCACCTCCGGGGCCGTCACCAACACCGTCAACGAAACCGTTTCCGGCGTCGACGCCGCGACCGGCGGCACGCTGGGCAACGCCGGCGTCACCAAGGTCACCGAAGAAGTCGTCAACGGCGTCGCCGGGTCCGAATCTCCGGTCGGCGAAACGGTCGACAAAACCGTCGAAAAAGTCCAGGAAACGGTCGGCGGCTTGCTCGGCGGCAACCACTAGCCAGAGCCAACCCCTCGGACGGGTCCCTAACCGTCACAATGCCGTGCCATGCCCGAGCGCGGACAGGCAGGCGCGGTCGCCGACCCGATCGCCGGATCGCCGGTTTACCCGGCCGGCAGCCGCGTGAACGAGCGCGGCCATCTCGAGATTGCCGGCTGTGACGTACTCGAGCTAGCCGCCGAGTTCGGAACCCCCGCCTACATCTACGCCGAGGATGAGATGCGGGCGCGGGCGCGGGCATACCGCGATGCATTCGAGCGGCGCGGCAGCGACTTCGAAGTCCTCTTCGCCAGCAAGGCGTTCCCCTGCACCGCCGCCTACCGGCTCTTCGCCGAGGAGGGCCTTGCGGTCGACGTCGCCTCGGGCGGCGAGCTGCACATGGCGCTGCGCGCCGGCTTCGACCCGGCCCGGATCCACATGCACGGCAACAACAAGAGCGACGAGGAGATCCTCTTCGCCGCCCGGTCGGGGGTCGGCCACCTGATCCTCGACTCCTTCGACGAGATCGAGCGCTGTGAGCGGCTGCTCGACGAATCGCAGGACGTCCTGGTCCGGGTTACCCCGGGGATCAAGCCCTCCACTCACGACTACATCACCACCGGGCAGCTCGACTCCAAGTTCGGCTTCGGCCTCGAGGACGGGCTGGCGGCGCGGGCGATCGAGCGGGTGCTCGCCTCCGACGTGCTCAACCTGGTCGGGTTGCATGCGCACATCGGCTCGCAGATCTTCGAGCTGGAGTCCTACACCCTGGCGATCCGGGCGATCGGCGAGCTGGCCGGCGACTGGTGCCGCCTGGTCAACGTCGGCGGTGGGTTGGGGATCGCCTACACCGCCGAGGACGAGCCGCCCTCGATCGACTCCTACGTCGAGGTCAAGGTGAATGGTGTCGCCGAGGTCTTCGGCGAGGGGGTACGGATCCTGATCGAGCCGGGGCGCTCGCTGGTCGGCAACGCCGGCCTCACCGCCTACCGGGTCGGCACCGTCAAGGAGATCCCCGGCATCCGCACCTATGTGGCGGTCGACGGGGGCATGTCGGACAACATGCGCCCGATGCTTTACGGATCCCGTTACGAAGCGTTGATCGCCGACCGTGCCAGCGCCGTCCCGGACGCCGAGGCGACGATCGCTGGCATGCACTGCGAGTCGGGCGACGTGATCGTGCGCGACGCGAAGCTCGCCGGTCCGGCGGTCGGCGACGTGCTCGTCACGCCCGCGACCGGCGCCTACGGCCACGCGATGGCCAGCAACTACAACGGCGTCACCCGCCCCCCGGTGATCTTCTGCCGCGACGGCGAGGCGCGGGTCGTCGTGCGGCGTGAGTCCTACGAGGATCTGACCGCCCGCGATGTCGATGTCTGAGCCGGTCCGCATCGGCCTGCTCGGCCACGGCACCGTCGGCGCCGCCTTCGCCGGCCTGCTCGCCGAACGCGCCGACGCGGTCGAGGCGGCCACCGGGCGGCGCCCGGAGCTGGCCGGCACGTTGACCCGCGGCGAGGGCGACTTCGGCGAGATCGTCGAGCGGTCCGACCTGATCGTCGAGCTGATCGGCGGCACCGACCCGGCGCGCACCTACGTGCTCGGCGCGCTGCGGGCCGGCCGGCCGGTGGTCACCGCCAACAAGCAGCTGCTGGCCCAGCACGGCGAGGAGCTTTTCGCCGTCGCCCGCGAGGCGGGTGTGCAGCTCCGCTTCGAGGCCGCCGTCGCCGGCGTGATCCCGATCGTGCGCACGATCCAGGAGAGCTTCGGCGTCACCGAGATCGACAAGGTCTTCGGGATCGTCAACGGGACGACCAACTTCATCCTCAGCGAGATGGCCGCCAGTGGTGCCGCTTACGAGCAGGTGCTGGCGCGGGCGCAGGAGTTGGGCTACGCCGAGGCCGACCCCAGCGCCGACGTCAACGGCGCCGACGCCGCGGCGAAGATGGCGATCCTCGCCCGGCTCGCCTTTCACACCCCGGTCACCCTCGACCAGGTCGCCTACGAGGGAATCGAGGCGATCCAGCCCGACGACCTCGCCTACGCCAAGGAGCTCGACCTCTCGCTGAAGCTGCTCGGGGTCGCCGAGCGTCGCGACGGCGGGATCAGCGTCCGCGTCTTTCCCTGCTTCCTCTACAGCGGTCACCCGCTGGCGCCGATCGGGGGTCCGTTCAACGCCGTCATGGTCGAGGCGCCGGCGATCACCGAGGTGACGATGTCCGGACCGGGCGCCGGCGGCGTCGAGACCGCCTCCGCCGTGCTCGGCGACGTCGTCTCGATCCTCTCCGGCGACGCCCCGGTCCACGAGGCGCGCGAGCAGCTGCCGCTGGTCGCCGACGTCACCTCCTCCTTCTACCTGCACCTCGAGGTCGCCGATGAGCCCGGCGTGCTCGCCCGGATCGCCCAGGTACTGGGTGAGAACGAGATCTCGGTGAAGAGCGTCGTCCAGCGCGGCATCGGCGACGATGCGCGCCTGGTGATGGTCGTCCACGAGTGCCTCGAGTCACGCTTCGCCGCGGCGGTCGATGAGATCGGTGGACTCGACGACATCCGCTCCGCGCCGCGCTTCATCCGCGTGATCGAGGAGGAGTTCGTTTGAGTCCTCTGCCCCTGATCGAGAGATACAGGGAGCAGCTGCCGCTGGAGGACGGGGATCCGGTCGTCTCTCTCAACGAGGGATCGACGCCGCTGATCGAGGCGCCGCGGCTTTCCGAGCGGCTCGAGGTGCGGGCCTACCTCAAGTTCGAGGGGGCCAACCCGACCGGGTCTTTCAAGGACCGGGGGATGACGGTCGCCGTCTCACGGGCCAAGGGGCGGGGGGCGGAGGCGGTGATCTGCGCCTCGACCGGAAACACCGCCGCCAGCGCGGCCGCCTACGCGGCCCGGGCGGGCATGCGCGGCGCGGTGATAGTCCCCGAGGGCAAGATCGCGATCGGCAAGCTGGCGCAGGCTTTGATGCACGGTGCCCGTGTGGTCGCCCTGCAGGGGAACTTCGACGAGGCGCTGCAGATCGTGCGAAAACTGGCCGACAAGCACCCGATCGAGCTGGTCAACTCGGTCAACCCCTTCCGGATCGAGGGTCAGAAGACCGCCGCGTTCGAGGTGGTCGAGGAGCTCGGCGAAGCGCCCGGGGCGCTGGCGATCCCGGTTGGCAACGCCGGCAACGTGACCGCCTACTGGCGCGGGTTCGAAGAGCTCGGCGTCGCCCCGATCGTCTACGGCTTCCAGGCCGAAGGCGCCGCCCCGCTCGTCAGCGGCGCTCCGGTCGCCAAGCCGGAGACCGTCGCTTCGGCGATCAGGATCGGCAACCCGGCGCGCTGGGAGGAGGCGATGGCCGCCTTCACCGCTTCGCGCGGTCGAGTGGCGGCGGTCTCCGACGAGCAGATTCTCGACACGTATCGGTGGCTGGCGGTAAGCGAGGGGGTCTTCTGCGAGCCGGCTTCGGCGGCTTCGGTCGCCGGCCTGCTCGCCCACGGCCTGCCGGTGGTGGAGGGCGGTGCGCCGCCCGAGTCGGTCGTCTGCGTCCTCACCGGGCACGGCCTCAAGGACCCCGACACGGCGCTGTCCAAAGCGCCCGCGGTGATCAATTGCGAAAACGACCTCAGCGCCGTCGAGCGGGCGGTGTTCGATTGACCGCCCGCCGCCGGTTAGTCCGTGTGCCCGCCTCCTCGGCCAACCTCGGCCCCGGTTACGACGTTATGGCCGCCGCGCTCGACCTCTTCCTCGAGCTGGAAGTCGAGGAGACCGGTGAGTTCTCTTTCGATCCGGCCGGCCTCGACGTACCGACCGGGCGCGACAACCTGATCGTCAGGGCGTTCGAGAGCCTCCATTCCGCCGACGGGATCGCTTTCCGTCTCAAGGAGACCATTCCGCTCGGCCGCGGGCTGGGCTCCAGTGCGGCCGCGATCGTCGCCGGTCTGGTGGCTGTCGATCACCTCTACGAGCTAGCCCTCACCGAGGAGGAGCTGCTGGCGCGGGGGACCGAGCTCGAGGGCCACCCCGACAACGTCGCTGCCGCGATCTTCGGCGGCTTCGTCATCTGCGATCCCGGCGACGGGCCGCCGGACGCGTCGCGGTTCCCCCCGCCCGACGGCCTCGAGGGCATCCTCGTCATCCCCCGCGAGGAGGACGTTCCGACCAAGCAGGCGCGCGAGGCGATCCCGGAGGAGATCCCGCTCGGCGATGCGCTCGGCAACATCTTCTCCGCCGCCCGCCTGACCCTCGGTCTCTATCGGGGTGACCTCAGCCTGATCGCCGCCAGCCTCAAGGACAACATCCACCAGGGCCGCCGCCGTGGCCTCTATCCCCGCTCGATGGAGCTGGTCGAAGGCGCCCGCGAGATCGGCGCCCTCGGTGCGACCATCTCAGGCGCCGGGCCCACCGTTCTGGTCTGGACCACCTGGGACGAAGCCGGCAAGGTCAACGACGAATTGGAGCGCCGTTGCGGGGACTGGGCCGAAATCCACCGCATCCCCTTCACCGACCAGGGCGCCGACGTCCCCGAGCTCTGATTTAGATGGTCGACCAGTGGACTGGGTGATCCAGATCGGCCTGATCGAGCTGGCCCTCGGCGGCCTGCTCGGCTGGGCGATGGTGATCCGCGAGGAGAAGCGCGAGTGGCTGACCCGGATCGGGATCGTCGCTCCACAGCGGATCCGCCAGGTCCACCTCGACTACGTGATGATGGGTCTGATCCTGATTGGGGTCGGCCTTGCCGTCCCCGACCTGCCGACGGTGGTCGCGGTCGCGCTCGTCTTCGGCACGCTGGTCAACCCCTTCCTCTTCGTTCCCCTTGCTTTCGACCCCGAGGTCGAGAAACGACCCTGGTACCAGGTGCTGGCGGTCGTCTCGTTCCTCGGCGTCAGCGGCGGCTTGGTCGCCGCTGCCATCGTCGGCCCCTGAGGGGGAGAGTTTTGCTTGGGAAGGCCGAGATATACCGGTGAGATCGGGGGTGTCCGCGTGCGCGTGGTAGTTGCGCTTGACGAGCCCGATCTGATTGTCACAATCCACGAAAGGAGAAATTGATGCGAGCCGACTACGACAGCGAGGCCAATGCCCTCTCGATAGATCTGATTCGGTTTGATTTCTTCGAACATCAGGACTCTGTCCACGACACCTACTGCCAGGTCGGGTTCGCCACCCTCGCAGCTCCCGATCGGGTTGTCGAGGTCGAAGTGGCCGCACGAGTGGCTGCCTGACGAGCCACCCGGAGGATCCCGCCTCGTCGGTTGGCGCCGCCGCAGGCGCAACTAACATCGCGGTGTGCCGGTCAGACCTCGATGGGTTCTCGCGTTCGCGTTGCTGATCATGCTCCTCGCCGTCCCGGCGATGGCGCAGGCGACGCTTGTCTTTTCCCGCAGCCCGTTCAACCCCAGCGTCTGGTCGGCGGCGGACGACGGCTCGGGGGCGCGGACGCTCGCGGCGGGATCCAATCCGCGGATCTCTCCGAACGGAGAGATCGTCGCCTTTCTTCATCAGGGCAAAGGCCGCTCGTCCCAACCCGAGCTGATGCTGGTGCCCGCGGACGGCAGCGCGCCGGTGAGCCGGCTGGCCGTCGGTTGGCGCGAAACGTCCAGCTTCGTCTGGTCGCCGGATTCGGCTTCGATCGCCGCCGTTCTTGGGCCCGAACTCGGGGCCAAGCGCCTCGTCCTGATCGACGTGGTCACCGGCACCCAGCTGACGATCGCGAGCGGCTTCTTCTCGGGGGTCAGCTTTGCGCCGGATGGTGGGCAGGTGGTGTACGGCAGGGCGGCGAGCGAAGACTTTCCGCCCCGCAGCGACGTCTACCGCTTCGAAATCCCGATTGGCCAGCCGGTTCGTTACGTACCGCCCGTTCGGCTCACCCAGGACAACCGCTCGACCAACCCGCTCTGGGGTCCGAACGGCAAGGTCGTCTTCGTCAAGCAGCTCGGCGCCAAGCAGCGTAAGTACGGCCCCAAGAACGAGCTCTATCTGATGAATCCCGCCGGGAAGCAGGTAAAGCGCCTGACCCACACCAATGTCGGGCCGCTCCTTCAGGGCCTGTACCCGACGCAGTGGTCCGCCAACGGCAAGCGCCTGCTGGCCCAGTTCAACGGCCAGGACACGAGCTACGCGGTCACGGTCAATCCGCGGACGGGCGCCCAGCGCCCCCTCGTCGAAGCCACTGAGCAGGGCTTCGCCGGCGCCGCGCTCTCCGCCGACGGCAAGCTCGTCCTCGGCGCCACCGGTGGCTTCGAGCCGGGCCCAGGCCACAACGTCGCGACCATTCCCTACGGCGGCGGCAAGCCGAAGGTGCTGGCCAAGAACGCCTTCGAACCCGGCTGGAGCCGCTGAGCGCGAGGCATCGAGATGGGTGACGGCTACACGATCAAGCATCGCGACGAGTTCGAGGCGATGGAGGGGTCGGGGGACTGCACCTGGAAGCTGGCGCGCAAAGCGCTGGGCACCTCGGCCTTCGGCTTCAACCTGGTCGAGATCGCGCCAGGAGGGGAGATGCCCGAGCACGACGAGGCCCAGAGCGGCCAGGTCGAGCTCTACATCGTGCTCGATGGTGAGGCGACGATGCGCCTCGAGGGTGAGGACCATCCGGCCCCGGCCGGCACCTTCGTCTCGATCGAGCCGCCCGCGAGTCGCACGATCCTCAACCGCTCCGATGCGCCGGTCACGGCGCTCCTGATCGGCGTCCAGCCCGGCGGTGGCTACGAGCCGATGAGCTGGGGCTGAGACGAGCGTCACGTTTGCCCCGCATATGCGGGTAAATGCGGCTTTCGTTGGATCACCGGACCTACCGTCCCTATAATCCGGAAACTCGTCAACCCGTCGCTCGCCCGCTCGAAGAAGGCGCGGAAACCGGGAGGTCAAGATGTCGGATACCCAGTCCCGTGAGCTTCACGGAGAGGGCGGCCCCGTCCGCTACTCGCCAGAGCGTGCCTACCGGCCGCTGGTTTCGCCGCCAAGCGTCGAGGACAAGGACGCCTGCGCTATCTATGCCTCGGTGCGCAAGGACGCGACGCCGAGCCACGAACCGATCGAACGCGCGATCCCGGCGCTGCAGAAGATGCTCCACCGCGCCGGCAACGTCGACGGTGAGGGGGACGGTTGCGGGCTCCTGCTCGACATCCCGCGCAAGATCTGGGCCGAGGAGGTCCGCAGCGGCGGCCACGACCCCTCGCTGACCCTCGACGATGCCTTCGCGGTCGCCCACGTCTTCATCGAACGCTCGCAGGACCTCGAGCGGGTCCAGCACGACGCCCGCGAGTTGCTCGGGCGGGGGGGCTTCCGCATCCTTGCCGAGCGGATCGGCGTCGTCGACTCGCCCGCGCTCGGTCCGACCGCGCGCGAGGAGGAGCCGCACTTCTGGCAGATCGCCGGCCTCGTCGCCGACGCTACCCACCGCGACCGTGTCCTCTTCGACCTTCTGATCGAGCTCGAGCGTGAGCTCGGCGTCCACATTCCCTCGATCTCGGCGACGATCTGCGTCTACAAGGTGATGGGCGCGCCGAACATCCTCGGCGAGTACTACCCCGATCTGCGCGACGAGCGCTTCGAGACGATCGGCTGCTTCGGTCACAATCGCTACTCGACCAACACCTGGCCTTCCTTCAAGCGGGTGCAGCCCTTCTCGGTCCTCGGCCACAACGGCGAGATCAACACGGTCGAACAGCTGCGCCAGGAGGCGCGAATGCTCGGCGTCCCGATCCAGCCCGGCTCCTCGGACTCCCAGGACCTCAACCAGACGATCGCAACCCTGGTCAATCGCGATGGGCTCAGCCTCGCCGAGGCGATGGAGATGGTCGTGCCGCCGATCGTCAACGAGATCCGCGCCCTGCCCGAGGATCTGCACCGCTTCTACATGTACCTGCGTCAGGCGATGGGCCCCTTCGCCCAGGGGCCGGTGGCGCTGATCGCCCGCCACAGCGACGAGTGCGTCTTCTCCGCCGACGCGCTCGGCCTGCGCCCGCTCTGGCAGATGGAGACCGGTGAGGACTTCGTCTTCAGCTCCGAGCCGGGGGTCGTCGCGGTCAGCGAGATGGTCTCCGAGCCGAAGCCCCTCGCCCCCGGCGAGAAGGCGATGGTCGCGATCGACCGCGAGGCGCGGCGCTCGACCCTGCATGCCCACGACGAGATGCTGCGCATCGTCCGTGACCGCTGGCTGGCCCGCAACGGCGCCGAGGAGGTCGCTCCCTATGACCGCGCGCTGGAGACCGGCGGTCCGCTCGAGGGCGCCGACGTGCCCGGTTACTCCGGCGCCGGCCCCGAAGAGCCGGTCAAAGTCGACGACCGCATCCTCGCCGGCTTCGGCTGGCAGCGCGACGACGTCAAACTGGTCCAGCAGATGGCCTCCAACGGGGCCGAGCCGGTGGGTTCGCTCGGCTACGACGGGCCGCTGGCGGCGCTATCGCCGGAGCGCCAGAACCTCGCTGACTACTTCAAGGAGACCGTTGCCGTTGTCACCAACCCGGCGATCGACCGCGAGCGTGAGATGGAGCATTTCTCCACCCGATCGGTCTTCGGTCGCCGCCCCTCGATCGATGGCGCCGGCGAGGACACGGGCACCGTCGAGACCTCCTTCCCGGTGATCCTCGGCGGCCATCACGGCCTGGCGCCGCTCTCCGACAAGACCTACCGCCAGATCGCTCGCGAGCATCAGACCTACCTGCTCGAGGACCTCTGGGAGGAGTTCCGCGGCCGCGCCGGCGCCGTCGACATCTCGCTGCTGGAGTCCGAGACGACCCGCGGCGCGATCGAGCGGATCAAACAGGAGGCAGCAAAGAAGGTCCGCGACGGCGCCGAGCTGCTGGTGCTGACCGACCGCACGGTCTACGACGCCGAGCGGCGCTACCTCGATCCCCACCTCGCCACCTCGGCCGTCGACCAGGCGCTGAAGCAGTTCCGGGTCGAGCCTGGGGAGGAGAACCTGCGGCGGCGCTGCGGCATCGTCCTGCGCTCGGCGGCGATCCGCAACGTCCACGACACGATGCTGGCCCTCGGCCTCGGTGCCAACGGCGTCTGCCCCTACACGATGGTCGAGGTCATCTGCGTCGAGGACTACCGCAAGGACATCGGCAACCTCTGCGCCGCGCTGGCCAAGGGGATGGAGAAAGTGATCTCGACGATCGGGATCCACGAGGTGCGCGGCTACGCCCGTCAGTTCTCCTCGATCGGCGTGCGACCCGAGCTTGCCGAGATCTTCCAGACCGAGGCCTTCGCCGCCTCCGAGAAGGCGGGCATTGGTTTCGACGGCCTCGACGAGAGCAGCAACGAGCGGGCGCGGATCCTCTGCGGCGACGAGGGGGCCAAACCGGCGAAGACGTTCCGCTTCTACCCCAAGGTCTACAAGGCGGCGATCGCCACCGCCAACGGCTCGGGCTCCTACGCGGAATATTCCGAGAAGGTGCGCGACCTGGAGGCGCAGAGCCCGATCTCGATGCGCCACATCATGGGCCTCGTGGGCGATAGAGAGCCCCTGCCGGACGCATCGGTCGTCGACGCCGGCATCGGCCACCACGACTACCCGGTGGTGATCTCCTCAATGAGCTTCGGCTCGCAGTCCGAGCCCGCCTTCCGCGCCTATGCAGAGGCGGCGAAGTCGATCAACGTCCTCTGCGTCAACGGCGAGGGTGGCGAGATCCGCGACATGTACGGCCACTACCGCAAGTGGCGCGGCCAGCAGGTCGCCTCGGGCCGCTTCGGCGTCTCGGCGGAGATGCTCAACTCCTCCTACCTGGCCGAGATCAAGATCGGACAGGGGGCCAAGCCCGGTGAGGGCGGCCACCTGCCCGGCAAGAAGGTCTCCGAGAAGGTCGCCGCCGCCCGTAACGCGGCCCCCGGCACCGACCTGATCTCGCCCTCCAACAACCACGACCTCTACTCGATCGAGGACCTCGCCGAGTTGATCGACGAGTTGAAGACGGTCAACCCCGACGTGCGCGTCTCGGTCAAGGTTCCGGTGGTGCCGAACATCGGCACGATCGGCCTTGGCATCGCCAAGGCGGGCGCGGACATCATCACCCTCTCGGGCTTCGAGGGGGGCACCGGTGCCGCTCGCCAGCACGCGCTGCGCCACGTCGGCCTGCCGTCGGACATCGGTACCCGCGCCGTGCACCGGGCGCTGATGGAGGCCGGCCTGCGCAACCGGGTGGAGATCTGGGCCGACGGCGGCTACCGCACCGGTCACGACGTCGTCAAGCTGCACTGCCTCGGCGCCAATCGGGTCGGCTTCGGCACCCTGGCGATGGTCAGCCTCGGCTGCACGATCTGCCGCGGCTGCCAGCTCGACACCTGCCACGTCGGCATCGCCACCCAGATCGAGACGGTCGAGCAGGCCCAGGACCACGGCCTGAAGAAGTTCACCCCGCAGGAGGTCGACGTCGCCGCCGAGAGCTGCGCCCGCTTCTTCCAGGCGATGGGTGAGGAGGTCAAGCAGGTCGTCGCTTCGCTCGGCTACGACCGGGCCCAGGACCTGGTCGGCCGTTACGACCTGCTCGAGCAGGTCTCCCACCACGACCAGATCGACCTGGCGCCGCTGATCACGCCGCTGGAGGAGTTCCTCGACCTCGAGCCGATCGACCTGCCGGTGGCGGATGAGATCGTCGAGGAGCGCGCCGAGGCGGGGCTGGTCGTCGCCCGGCCGATCCGCATGGAGGCCAAGCAGGCCTCAGCTCAGATCGGCGCTCTGGCCGGCGAAGTCTGCTCCGGCAACACGGTCACCAGCCACTTCCCGCGCGCGACCGACGCCAACGACCGCGTGCTCGGCACCGAGCTGGCGGGCGCGATCGCCCGCTCGCGCATCTTCGAGGACGGGCCCGAGTCAAACGAAGACGTGCTCGCCGACCTCGAGTTCAACGGCGGCTCGGTTGCCGGCCAGGGATTCGGCGCCTTCAACGCCTACGGCGTCTCGATCCGGGTCGAGGGCGGCGCCCAGGATGGCGTCGGCAAGGCGATGCTGGGCGGCACCTTGTCGGTTTTGAAGGGGAAGGGGGCGAAGGGGAGGCGCCTCAACGGCTCGGTCGGCAAGTCTTTCGCCTACGGCGCCCAGCGCGGCCGCCTCTTCGTCCAGGGCTCGGCCGACTCTCGCTTCTGTATCCGCCTCTCGGGGGCCGACGTCGTCTTGGGCGGCGAGCCGGAGGGGCCGATCGACGACGGTCGCGGTTGCGTCGTCGACCGCGCCAACGCCAAGGGCTTCGCCTTCGAGTACATGACCTCGGGCCGCGCCGTCGTGCTCGGTGATCTCGGCCCCTGGGCCTGTGCCGGGATGACCGGTGGCCGCGTCTACGTCCGCCATAACGCTTTCGGCATCGACCGCCAAGCCATAGAAGCTCGCCTGGGCGAGGGTGCAAAAGTAGAGCTCAAGGACCTGGACTCCGAGGGTCTGCTCGACGTCGACGACCTGCTCAGCCACTACGCCGATGAGCTGCGGGCAACCGGTCAAGACGAGGAAGCCGAGCGGATGGGTGAGATGGCCGCCGACGCGGCGAGCAACTTCCTCATGATCGTGCCGCACAAGGTGCAGGCCGATCCGAGCATCTCGACCGAGTAGGCACGGGGACCCCTCCGGCCGAACCCGCCGCCGGTAACTCGGTGGAGGCGCGGTCGGCGTGCCGGCTCACAAGTTCTGCCGGAGGGGTCCCCGTGCCTATCTCGTGCGGGTCAGGAGATCGGCTATGGCGCGGACCTCTTTGAGGAGGCCGTCGAGCATTGCCTCGGTGTTCGTGTGGATGCGCCACTCAGCGAGTTTGCGGTCCTGCTCGACCTGATCGATGCGGCGCTCTAGCTTGTTGAGGCGCTTGTCAGCGCGCTTCTCGCTCTTGCGGAGTCGCTGCTTGACGTAGAGCCTGGTGTCTTCGCGCAGGGCGTCTAGCTCGCGCTGAAGATTGGCGTCGTCGTTGCCCTGCTCGGCAAGCATCTCCTCTACACCCGTGCGGACGCGCTCTATCTCTTCATGCAGGCGCCGCCGAGCTTGCTCGGCGGCAACCGATGGGTCTTGGGCAGAGTCCATGGTGCCCACTCTACGGGCGCCGCAGGCCGGAATTTGCGGATTCAGCCTTCGAGGGCGAAGAGGCGGTAGCGGCCTATCGTCAACTCGTCGCCGTCGGCCAGCTTGCCCCACTCGATCTCTCTGGCGTTGACGAAGACGCCGTTGAGGCTGCGATCGTCGAGGACACGCAGCGACTCACCCGGTTCGGAGACGACCAGGGCGTGGCGGCGCGAGACGCTGGGGTCATCGAGGCGGATGTCGGCGGCGACGCTGCGGCCGATCCTGGTCCAGCCGGGCTCGATCTCGAAGTCGAGCACCTCGCCACTCTCGCGGCAGACCAGGTGGCGGCTGCCAGGTACCAGGTCGGCTCGCAGCTCCTCCAGCCACGCTGTCGCGACAAGCCCGCTGGGCACGTCGAACTCCGCGGTGGTCCCGCCGTGCTCCTGCATCGACTCGAAGATCGAGTCGAGCCTGAAGCTGGAGGCGCCACAGCGAGAGCAGTCGGGTAGCTGATCGTCCTCCTGGAGGGCGACCTGGGAGCCGCACTCGACGCAGAAATACGTACCTGGACCGGGAAATGTCCCGCTGAGGTAGCTATCGGAAGCCGGGGTGGGGGTGAGACTGGTGGAGATGACCTGCTCCTTCCCTTGCTTGCAGCGGATCCTAGCTGGTTACCGATTTTTCGCATCCGCAGTTCGCCGCAGATACGCCCTGCGGCGATCGTTACCCGACACCGCGGAGGCTCAAACGGCGGTCTTCCCTTCCCATAGAATCCGCCGCCGTGGGACCGGTCAGCGCAGAGATCGAGATCGACGCTCCCCGCGAGCGCATCTTCGCGACGATCGCCGACCTGGCGTTGAGGCCTTCCTTCACCGATCATTTCCTCACCGGGTTCCACCTGACCCGGATCGAGCCCCGCGGAATCGGTGCGGGGGCGCGATACCGGGTTGCCTCACCGTTGCGGAAGGTCTGGATGGACACGGCGATCGTCGAGTTGGAGCAGCCGCACAAGCTGGTCGAGCAAGGCCGTGGTGGCCGTGGCAACCGGATCCCCACAACCGTCGCGTGGGAGGTGACCGAGGGCAGCGGCTCGTTGACCACGGTCCGCGTCTCGCACTGGACCGAGCCGTCGAACCCGCTCGACCGAGCACTCGAGGTGCTCGCCGGCAACTCGATTTCCGAGCAGCGCGGCTGGCGCGAGGCGCTGCGGCGGCTCCGCGACCAGCTCGAGAGCGGCGACGCCCCTCCGGCTCCGATCGCCGTGGCCGGCGGCAATCCACACGCGACCGGCATCCCGTGAGGCGGGCTGCCGGGCGCCTTTATAGACTCTCGCCGCCGATGGTCCCCCGCCGCAGAACCACGCTGTCGTTGCTCGCCCTGCTCGCGCTCGCGTTGAGCGCCTTCGCGTTCTCGGCCTGCGGCTACTCGAGCGACTCCAAGGACGTCGTCGAGGGCGAGCCGGTGAAGCTCGGAGAGCTCCGGTACAACGTCATCTTCTCGCGCTTCCTCAACCCCAGCGACAACGAGGACTCGGCCTACCTCGTCGGCCAGCCCGAGCTCTCCGAGGGCCACAGCTACTTCGGCGTCTTCCTCGAAGTCCAGAACAAGAGTGAAGAGACGCAGGCGCTTGCCGATGCCTTCACGATCACCGACGCCGGCCACCAGACCTTCGACGCGATCCCGAGCGAAAGCCTCTACGCATTCCCCTTCGGTGGCAAGGTCGAGTCACAGGAACAGATTCCTCTCGTCGACTCGACCCCCGAGCAGGGTCCGATCGAGGGCTCGCTCGTCCTCTTCGACCTGCCCGCCTCGGCCTCTGAGGACCGTCCGCTGACGCTCTCCATCCCGGGCCCCGAAGGCCCGGCCGAGGTCATGCTGGACCTCTAGCGCTAGAGCCCGGCGGAGAGCACTTCGCCGGCGATCGGGGCGGCCACTTCGCCGCCGGCCGCTTCGGCTTCGATCAGCAGGACGCCGACCGCGAGCTTGGCCTTTTCGGCCGGCGCGAAGGCGGTGAACCAGGCGTCCTTGATCTGCTCGGGTTCCTCTTCGCCCTCGGTGCCGGGCTTCGGGCCCAACTCGGCGGTGCCGGTCTTGCCCGCCACCTGCGCCTCGGGGATGGCTGCGGCGCTGCCGGTTCCCCCGGTGACGACGCCGATCATCAGTTCGGTCAACTCGTCGGCGATCCGCTTCGACATCACCCGGACCGAATTCGGCTCGGGGCGCAGCTTGCGATTGGCGACGAGGGAGGTCGGCTCGCGGACGCCGCCGTTGCCGATCGTCTGGGCGACGCTCGCCATCTGCAGCGGGGTCGCCAGGACCTCCCCCTGTCCGATCGCGGTCACCCCGAGGTCGACTTCCTCGCCGATATCGGTCGGGATGGTCGATTCGGCGGGTTCCACTTCGGCCACTATTCGTGGCGCGTAGAGGGTGGGTGGGGAGTTGAAGCCAAAGCGTTCGGCGACCTCGACGAAGTCGTCGTTGCCGA
Source organism: uncultured Solirubrobacterales bacterium (assembly GCA_963716735.1). Classification (GTDB taxonomy): domain Bacteria; phylum Actinomycetota; class Thermoleophilia; order Solirubrobacterales; family 70-9; genus VRUE01. Next base: position 1,197,578 of record OY970321.1, on the reverse strand, counting down.
TCTTCGGCCCCAGCGGGGCGAAGTCCGCGTTGCAGGACTCGGCGAATGCTTCCCGGAAGGTGCCGCCGCAGAACTCGCCGTTGGCGTTGCTGATGAAGCGGCCGCCGACGTTGGCGCCGTCGACGATCTCGAATTCATCGTCGAGCGAGACGACGCCCTTCTCCAGGGCGGCCGTGGTGGTGATCGTCTTGAAGGTCGAGCCGGGGGGCTGCGGCGCGGAGAACGCCTGCCCCGCGAGGGCGCGGACGTCGCCGCTCTTGGTGTCGAGCACGGCGACGCCCCCGGAACGTCCCGCCAGCGCGGAGACAGCCGCCACCTGCAGGTCGGTGTCGATCGTCGTCTTTACCGGCGCCCCGGCTTGTGGCTTGGCCTGGGAGAGGATCCGTGCCGAGCCGCCTTCTCCGGCAACCGCGAGCAGCGAGCCGCCGGGCTTGCCGGCGAGGCGCGCATTGAAGGCCTGCTCGAGGCCGCTGATGCCGACCGGGGTGCCCGCCGGAAAGCCCTGCCGCGAGAGCGCCGCGACGTCTTCTTCTTCGGCCATGCCGATTTCACCGGTGACGTCGATCGCGGCGCTTCCCAGCGGGTGTTCGCGTTCTTCTGCCGGGCCTTCGGCGAGCATGGTCCCGTCGCGGGCGAGGATCGGCGCTCGCGGTGCCAGGTCGATCCGGTTTTCCAGGCGCTCGCCGCGTTCGAGGCCGGGGAAGACGAGGCTCTGGTCCCAGGCGATCCCACCTTCGGCGTAGGGGAGGTCGAGGTCGGCGCTGACCAGGCCAAAGGCCACGGTGCCGGCTTCGACCGGGACCGGCACCGTGGTGGTGCCGTTCTCGCTACCGGGGTCGCCGGGTGAGTGGACCTCGAGCGTGCGCAGCGTCGCGACCTCGGCCGCATCGCGGTAGGCCTTGGCGAATTCGTCTTCGCCTACCGAGCGCCGCGAGGCTTCGTTCAACTCGCGGTACATCGCGCTGAAGTCCTTGCGGGCCCAGGCCTGACTGAAGCGCTCGGCGGCTTCCTTTTCCGGTGAGCCCGGGGCGCCCGCTGAAGCGCCCAGGGCGAAGGCGATTATTGCGATGAGGATGAGCGGCAGAGCGCGGGTCACCAGACGGCGGCGCCGCTGTACCTCGGGAGGCAAGTTGTTCACTGAGCGGAAATTTAGTGGGGGGAGGGGTCGGGTACTGCTCCCGGCTCAACTTTTTCGATGGGGCGGGGTAGCTGCTGACGCCCGTGAGCGTTCAACGAAAAAGTACAAGCCGCCGGGAGCAGTACCCGACCCCTCCGTCTCTACCCCGTGCAGGGACCGGTGTCTACGGGTGCCGTCGTTCCCTCGAGAAGAGCTTGCTGGACAACGTCGTTCGGGACGGCAAAGCCGCCTGGGGGGCCGGTGGTGGTCGCGGCGAAGACGGTGGCCATTACTTGGCCTTGGGCGTCGATCAGGGGGCCGCCGGAGTTGCCGCTGCGGACGTGGCCGCGGAGGAAGGCGATCGGGCGTTGGATCGGGCCGTTGCCGTAGGAGTCCTCGCTGATCACCGTGCTGGTGTCGCCGATGCGGGCGGCGGTGGCGGCGAAGGGGCCGTTCTCGGGATAGCCGAGGACCGCACCGGAGGTTCCGCGCTGCGGGTCGGGGGCTATTTGCAGCGCCGGGATCGAGGCGTCGATCCGCAGTAACGCGAGGTCGTTGTCCGGGTCGTAGTGAACCGGAACGGCGTCGAGCGAGGCGCCGTCGACCGTGGTGACCGTGGTGTCGTCCTCGCCGGCGAGGACGTGGGCGTTGGTGACGACGATGCCCGGCTGGGCAATCCAACCAGACCCCTCGACTCCGAGGCCGCAGGCGGTGCCTAGCACGCGCACGACCGAGCGGCTCGCGCGGTCCACGTCCAGGTCGGAGGCGATCGCTGCGTCCGGTGGAGCCACGGGGGTGGTCGGGCCGGCGATCGAGGGCGCGGGGTCGACCCGGTTGAGCGCGTTGAGGACCGGGCCCGAGGGTGGCAGCAGGTCGTTGAGGCTGCGCAGGATCTCCGAGCGCTGCACGTCGCCGCGCAGTTGGGCGGTGCCCGGAGCGTGCAGCGCCACCGCGCCGAAGACCCAGGTCAACCCCAGTGCGACCGCGGCGATCAGGGCGGCCCCGCCGGCGCCGTCGGCAAGGTGCAGCACGCGGCCGCGGACCACGCGCTCGCGCAGTCCCAGGGCCAGGCTCTCCAACGTCACCGCGACCACAGCACCGACCAGAAGCGCTCCCAGTGCGGCGAAGAGCGGTGCGTAGGGGGAGCTCGAGCCCTCGTTCAACAGCAGCGGCCCGAGCCGGCTGCCGGCTAGCGCCCCCGCGCCGAACCCGAACAGCGTCAGCACGCCGACGATCAGTCCCTGTCGGTAACCCCACATCGCGAAGGCGATGGTGAAGGCGACGATCGCCCAGTCGAGAACGGTCATGCGGTAATCCAAGCAGGCCCGATACTTACGTTCAGTAAGCTGGATCGAAGTGGAGGCCGTATCCGCCCAAGAGCAGCCCCCTGGCGTCTGCCCGCATTTCCACGCCGCGATCGAGTTGATCGGCAAACGCTGGACGGGGGCGATCGTCTCCGCCCTCACCGAGGGGCCGCTGCGTTTTGGCGAGCTCGCCAAGGCGGTGCCGGGACTCTCTGACCGCCTGCTCTCGCAGCGCTTGCGCGAGCTCGAGCAGGAGGGGCTCGTTCAGCGTGAGGTCGAGGCGGGCTCGCCGGTGCGCGTGACCTACTCGCTGACCCAGGCGGGCTCGGAGCTGCGCCCCGCGATAGCCGAGCTCAAGACCTGGGCTCGCCGCTGGCGCTCTGGGTAGCCTCACTAGGGTGGAAGAGCTTCCCGGTCCTTTCCCCGTCGGCCGCTATGCCCGCAAGCTGCAGGAAGAGCTGCGCCGGAGAGCACGCGTGCGCCTCGTCGGCGAGGTGACCGGCGTCTCCCGCAGCAAGGTCCAGGCTTACTTCGAGCTGCGCGACGCCGAGGGCGCGGTTCCCTGTGCGATCTGGCTTGACGACCTGGAGAAGGCGGGTCTGCCTGAGGGGGGCCTGCGCGACGGGGCCGAAGTCGTGATCGGCGGCGGGCCCGACTACTACCCCGGTGGCGGCCAGGCCTCGCCGAGCTTTGCCTTCCGGGCGACGCACGTGCGCCTCGCCGGAGAGGGCGACCTGCTCGCTCGACTCGAGGCGCTGCGCAAGCAGCTTCGCGCCGAGGGCCTTTTCGAGCTGCAGAAGCAGCTGGCGCGACCGCGGCTGCCGAAGACGATCGGGGTGGTTACGGCGGAAAGCGGTGCCGCCAGGCGTGATCTGCTCGCCGGCCTGCAGCGCCGCGGCTGGGCGGGAACCGTGGTCTGGGGGTTCGCGCCCGTGCAGGACCGGCGGGCGGCCCCGGCGATAGGCGCGGCGATCCAGGAGCTCGCCGCGACTCCGGCGGTGGAGGCGATCGTCGTCGCCCGTGGCGGCGGCAGCCTCGCCGACCTCTGGGCCTTTTGCGACGAGACCCTCTGCCGCACGGTGGCGATGCTGCGGGTGCCCCTGATCAGCGCCGTCGGGCACGAGCGGGACTCGACCCTGATCGACGACGTCGCCGCCGTTGCCTGCTCGACCCCGACCCACGCCGCCGAGGCGGTCGTACCGCTCGACTGCTTCGCCGCGCGCGCCGCGCTGAACCGCAGCGCCGTCGCCCTGCGGCGGGCTGGAGAGGGCGCCGTCGGCACGCGCAGCCGGCACCTGGTGGCGCTGGCCCGCGGGCCGGCCCGGGCGCTGCGGCGGGAGCGGGTCGCGCTCAACCAGAAGACGCGGGAGATCCGCGCCTCCGCCGAACGCGGCCTGGCCGAGCGCCGCGCCTTCCAGCGTCGCCTCGCCCTCGTCGTCCTCTCCCGCGCCGCCCGCCGCGCCGCCGGGGCGGACGCGGACAGCAAGCGCGAGGCGCTGCGGCGTGCCGAGGTGGCATTCCGTGCCCACGAACCGGAGCGCACCCTGGAGCGTGGTTATGCCCTTGCCGAGGACGCCGGCGGTGAGCCGGTGACGAGCGCCGCCGCGGCGATCGCCGCCGGACGCGTCAGACTGCGCTTCGCCGACGGCGGCGTCGGTGCCGAGATCGAGCCGGAGGGAGCGGGGCATGAGTGAAGCGCCGGAGTCCTATGAGGCGGCGGTGGAGCGTCTGGAGCAGATCATCGACCGGCTCGATTCGGGTCAGGCCGGCCTGCGCGAAACGCTCGAGCTCTGCCGTGAGGGCCGCGAGCTGGTCACCTACTGCTCGGCGGAGCTGGACGCGGTCAGCGAGGGGCTCGAAGAGCTACGGCTCGACGAGCTCGCGGCCAAGCTGGAGTCAACCCCAACCCAGAGTTAGCGAAAGGACCCCGAGTTGAATGCACAGACCCCCCTCATCACCGGTACCGACTTCATCACCGTGGCGACGCAGGACTTCGACCGCTCCATCGAGTTCTACAGCGGCGTCCTGGGCCTGCCCGAGTCCAAGCGCTGGGGAGACATGCCCGGTGTCGAGTTCGAGACCGGCAACCTGACCATCGCGATCATGCAGTCCGACGCGTTCGGGCTCGAGTTCCGGGCCAACAATCATCCGATCGAGCTGCGTGTCGACGATGTCGCCGCCGCCAGGGCGGAGCTTGAATCGCGGGGCGTTGCCTTCGAGGCCGACACGCTCGACTCCGGGGTCTGTCACCAGGCGTTCTTCGCCGATCCGGACGGGAACGCTCTGGCGATCCATCATCGCTACGCAGCCTGAGGAGGGCCGGAGCAGAGCCGGCCCAGCGCCGGGCAGCCGCGACAGAGCTCCCAGTCGCGCTGCTCGACCGGCGCGACAGGGAACTCACCGGCGGCGATACGGGCGATGGCACCGGCCAGCTCCTCCCTGCCGCGCGCCATCGCGTTTGCGTCGAGCAGCTCTATGACCGGCTCCTCGGGGCGCTCGAGGAAGACGTAGGCGACCTCGACCTCGACCTCGGCCGCGCCCCGGGCCTCTGCGACCGCCAGGGCGTAGATCGCCTGCTGGGTTGCGTACTTGGCGGCAAGCTCGGTTGGCGCCGAACCGCCCAAGCGGTCGGTCTTGTAGTCGATGACTAGGGGTGGGGCGTCGTCGTGCTCGACCAGCAGGTCGATCGAGCCGCGCAGCGTCGCTCCGGCGATGCCGAGGAGCAACGGCACCTCGGACCGGGACTTCGCCCCTGGGGCGAGCACGCGCTCGCGCAGCAGCTCGGAGCCGAGCCATGCGCGGATCGGCGTCAGCAGGCGGTCCTCGCCGTCCGCTTCGACCTCTGCCGTGGCGGCGTGGCGCTGAACGAGGTCGGTGGACGGCTCGCGCCATTCATTGGCCTGGCTCCACTCGAGCAATGAGTGGACGGCGGCGCCGCGGGCGGCCGCGGCGCTTCGTGGGCCGGACCCGCCGTCAGCCTCCGCGGTCGAGGTTTGGGTCGGTATGCGAACCAAAGCTCGACCGCGGTCGCCCAGGTCGAGCACGCGCTCCATATAGAAGCGGTAGGCGCACTCCTCATAGGCGGCGATCGCGGTGTAGGAGAGGGGGCGGTTGGGGACGGTCGGCGGGTTCCGCTCTAACAGCGGCGCCTGGTCCTCGCCGAGCGCCGCTGGCGCCGCGGGCTCGCGGCGCATCGCGGTCAGCTCGGCTGCCCGCTCGGGCGAGGGCAGGCTTACCCGTACCGCGATCTGCGACGGCTCGATGCTCGCGTCGAGCCCTGCGCGGGGCTGCGGAGCCGGGATCGCGATCGCCGAATCCCCCTCGCGGTCGACCTCGAAGCCGTCGAGGATCCGCTCGATCGCCGCTGTCCCGGGCTGCGTCGCCCGCCCTGGCTGCGGCATCGCGACGCCGCTGAGGATCAGTCGCTCGCGGGCACGGGTCGCGGCGACGTGGAAGAGGCGCAGCTCCTCCGCGGCCTCGCGCTGTTGCGTCTCCGCGCAGAGCTCCTCGTGTGCGAAGAGGTTGATCGAGGCCGCGCCGAGGCGACGCAGCTGCAGTCCGACCCGCGGCTCCTCCTGCTCGTGGCCGAGCGTCAGCGCCGGCAGCCGCGAGCCGGCCAGCAGCCGCCGCGAGAGGTTGGGGACGGCGACGACCCCGAACTCGAGCCCCTTGGCGCTGTGCACGGTCATGATCCGGACCCCGTCGTGCCCCTCGATCGCGCTCGCGGCTTCCGCCTCGGCATCGACTTCGGCACGGGCGAAGAGGAAGTCGAGCAGGCCACGCAGGTCGCGCCCCTCGCGAGCCTCGAACTCTTCCGCCAGGCGCATCAGCTTGCGCACGTTGGCGAAGCGCGCCCTGCCCGAGGGACGCCGCAGAACGGCCAGGTCGTAGCCGGTCTCGGCGATCGCGGCGTCGATCAGCCCGGCCATCGGCAGGCGCCCGGCACCGGCGCGCAGGCTCGTGATCGTCCGCGCGAAGTCGCACAGCAGGGCCAGCTCCGCCTCGGGGATCTCGGCCAGCCACTGCGGATCGTCGAGCTCGAGCTCGCCCAGGCCCGCGGCCCGCTCCAGCGCCGGCCAGACGTGGCGTCGCCGGCCCGCCGCGGCGCGCAGCAGCCAGAGCGTGTCCGGGGCGGCACCGCAGGCGGGGGAAGCAAGAGCGCCGAACAGGGCCTGGTCGTCGAGCGGGTTGGCGATCGTCGCCAGCAGGCTGCAGACGTCGGCGACCTGCTGCTGGGACCAGTAGCCGCGCCCGCCGATCGTGTAAGGGCGGAGGCCGGCGCGCTCCAGGGAGTCCTCATACGCGTCGAGGTGGGTGAAGGCGCGCAGCAGGACGACCATCTCGCCGCGCTCGACCCCGCTCTCGGCCAGCTCACGCAGTCGTGTCGCGAGGAAGCGAGCCTCGGCCAGGTGGTTGGGCGGCGTGTCGGCGTCGGTTGCCGGCGCCAGGTCGATGCCCTCGGCGTCCCAGCCGTCGCGCGCGGTGAGCAGCAGCTCTACCGCCGGTCCCTCTCCCAGTGGCTCCGCCAGCTCAGGCAGGGCGCCGACGCGCAGCGGGTGAAAGGCGTCGCCGAGCAGCTTCTCGCCGATCGCGTTGACCGCGCCGATCACCTCCGGTCGCGAGCGGAAGTTGCCGCTCAGCTCGATCACCCCCGCGTCGTCGCTCTGCTCGACGGCGCGACGGCGCTCGCGGAAGACGTCGAGGTCGGCGTGGCGGAAGCCGTAGATCGATTGCAGCTCGTCGCCGACGACCATTAGCTCCGACCGCGGCCCGCGCAGCGCCTCGATCAGGCGTAGCTGCAGCCGGTTGGTGTCCTGGAACTCGTCGACCAGCAGGTGAGTGAAGCGCGCCCGGTAGGAGTTGCCGATCTCCTCGCGTTCGAGCAGGCGCACGGCGCGCAGCTGCAGGTCCTCGAAGTCGAGCCCTTCGCGGCGCTCCTTGACCGCCTCGAAGCGCCGCGAGAAGAGGGCGAGCAGCTCGGCGATGTGGCGGTAGGACTCGCCTCCCTCGCCGGCCTCGGCGGCGCGGGCGACGGCGGCGTCGATCGCCTCGCGGTAGGCGCTCATTGGCTTCGCCTTGCTGTCGGTTCTCAGCGCGGTCAGCGCGTCGAGGTCCGCGATCCCGTCGCCCAGCACCGCCAGCGCCCGCTCGACCAGCTCGCGATTGGAGTTGGTCGGTTTCAGCTCCTCGAGCGTCTCCGCCGCGGCGGTGGCGGCGCGGCGGACGGCGGCCTCGGGGTCTGGGGCGGGGGGGTCCGGCAGGTGGGGAGTGGCGACGCCGCGGCTGCGCAGCTCGGCGTGGACGCCACTGACGATCGCTCGCAGGCCGGCGATCTCGAAGGCGGCGACGGTGCGCTCGCGCGCTTCGTCCCCGCCGGCGAGGAACTCGGCCAGGGCGTCGTCGAACGCCTCGCGCGCCGCCCGGTCGGCCTCCGGGCCGTCGAGCACGCGGAAGCGAGGATCGATTCCGGCCGCCACCGGGTGGCCGGCGAGCAGCCGGTTGCAGAAGCCGTGGATGGTCGTCACCCAGGCGCCGCCGATCGTCGCCAGCAGGTCACGCGCGCGCTGCGAACCGCCGCCGGCGCGCAGCTCGAGCTCGGCGCGGATGCGCTGGCGCAGCTCGCTCGCCGCCTTGTCGGTGAAGGTGAAGGCGAGAATCGCATCGGCGGAGACGCCGAGGTCACAGACCAGGCGGCAGTAGCGATCGACCATGACCCCGGTCTTGCCGGTTCCGGCCCCGGCCTCGACCAGGACGTCGTGGCCACGGGCTTCGATCGCAAGCGACTGTTCCGGCGTCGGCGTGCGCTCGCTCACCGCTCCTCCCACTTCTCGTTCTCGGCGTCGGCGGGCGCCCGGTCGCGGCGGCAGATCGGCGCGAAATCGCAGAAGGTCGGGCAGACGTCGTGACCGCGCAGCCCATCGCGCGGCCCCGGATCGCGGCGGATCTCGCCGCGGCGCATGCGGGCGACGATCTCGCCGGCGCGTCGGCGAGCGTCGGCGAGCATCTCCTCGAAGCCCTCGCGGTCGACCAGGTCTTTGTCGTAGAGGCAATAGGAGGCGAGCCGCGGTGCGGCTTCCTCGAGGACGGCCCCGCGGGGGCGCCGTGACGACGTCCCGCGCAGCGGGTGGTACAGACCGCCGACCGGCTCGGCGCCCCAGTGCTCGGCGACCGCGATCAGGTAGAGCTGCAGCTGCAGCTTCGCCTGCTCCTCGAACTTCTCCCGCGGGGTGACCGCGCGCGAGAGCTTGTAGTCGAGGACGAGCGCGCCGCCGTCGGGCGCGCGGTCGACCCGGTCGATCGCCCCGTGCAGGCCCCAGCCGTCGATCTCGAGGACGGGGCGTTCGGCTGTCTCGTCCTCGCCGAAGCCGGCCTCCAGCAACCAGGGCTCATAGCCGCCGGTCTCTCGCCCGGCCTCGTCGGCGAGGAAGCGCGCCAGCAGTCCCTCGACCCGCCGCGCGATCGCCCGCTCGGCGGGATGTGCCCCAAGGCCGCGCTCGGCCGCGACCTCGTCGGCGAGCTCACGCGCCCGCCCGATCCAGGCGCCGAGCGAGGCGGGGCGGGGGAGGGGATCGCCCCCGGGCCGCTCGCGGTAGAGGCGGTCGAGCACGGCATGCATGAGGCCGCCCTGGACGAGTGGGTCGGGCGCCGGGTCGAGCGGTTGGGGGTCGAGCTCGTGCGAGACGAACCAGCGGTAGGAGCAGACGTCGAACCCCTCCAGGGTGGTGCCCCCGTAGGCGGGGACGGCGCCGAGGGCGCTGAGCACGGCCGGGTTGGAGAGCGGGCCGGGAGCGCGACTCGCCGCCTCAGCTCTTCGCGCCCGCTCCAGCTCGGCCTCCGAAGGCGCCCTGCCCGGCGAGAGCCCTACCTGAGTCAGGTCGCGGGCGATCGTCAGCTCCGCTTCGACCGGGTCGACGTCGCCGACCTCGGGCGGCGCCGGCTCGAGCAGGCGGCGGACCTCCTCGAGGAAGGGCGAGCGCGCTTCGGCGACACCGTTTTCGTCGCTGTCGCGGTAGGAGAGAAAGAGGCGCCGGTTGGGCAGCGCCAGGCAGGCGTGGAAGAGGTAGCGCTCCTCGGCGTCGGGGTCGCGGCGCGGCTCGAGGCCGAGGGCGAGGCGCTGTGCTTCGGAGAGGAACGGATCCTCGCCACGGTCGCGCCGCGGGAACTCACCGTCCTGGAGCGAGGCCACGACGGCGTACTCGAAGCGGGAGGCGCGCAGCCGGTAGGGGCTGGCGATCCGCACCCGGCCTTCGATCGGCCCGCTCCAGGCGCTGAAGCGGAGCTCGCGCAGAGTCGCCGCCAGCTGCGCGGCCACCGGCGCCAGCCGCGGGATCTCCGCCAGGTCGCCGAGCGCGGTGGAGATCGCGGCCGCCGCGCGCAGCTCGAGGCCGTCGCCACGCCCGGGCGCCGGCCCGTCCTCCTCGCCGCGCAGCGGCCGGGAGGCGATCGTCGCCGCGAGGCGGCCGACCGCCGCGCAGAGAGCGGCCGGCCCGGAGCTCGCAGCCTCTCTCACCCGCTCGAGGTCGCCGGGGAGTCGCTCGTGTCGTTCCTCCCACAGCTCCAGCGCGGCAGCCGCTCCCACCAGGCGGCGACGGCGCACGGCGCGCTCGAACCAGTCGACCTGCGCCGCGGGCAGTCCGCTCGGGCCACGCATGAAGCGCAGCAGGTCGGCGGCACGGCAGCTGCCGAACTCCGCCTCCAGCAGCGCGATCAGCGTGCCCCCGACGGAGGTTCCCGCGACCGGGATCTCCGCCTCGAGCGCCACCCCGATGCCATAGGACTCGAGCACCGCCGCGAGCAGCGGTCCGCGTCGCGCCGGGTCGCGCACGGCGATCGCGATCGCCGCCGGGTCGGCGCCGGCGGCGATCAGCTTCGCCACCTCGGCGGCGATCGCCTCCGCCTCGCCCCGTTGGCCCGCTGAGCGCAGCAACACCAGCGCCTCGTCGGGCGCCCGCCGGACGGGCTCGGCCCGGCCGAACTCGCGCTGGAGGTGGACGAGCAGAGGGTCGATGCCGAAGGGTTCGAGCTCCTCCGGGCCGCTGAGGACCTCGGTCTCCGTCGCGATCTCACCCAACCGCTCCAGCAGGGCGGCTCGGGTGGCGAGCGCCGAGTCGTCCTCCTCGTAGGGGAGCGCGACGGTGACCTCGGCCGCATCGCTCAGCGCCTCTATCAGCCGACTCTGGTTGGGGGTGAGGTCGCCCGGCTCATAGAAGAAGACCGGGCGCTCCCGCCAGGCCGCCGGCGCCGCCCGCAGCGCCGCGATTGCCTCGATGGCAACGCCGTGCACGTCGCGCAGGCCGAGGTTGCTCCGCACGCCGGCGTAAGCGGCGAACAGGGCGGTCAGGTCGCCGAGGTAGGCCGAGGACTCGAGCGTCCGCGCCCCGGATCCCAGCGAGGCCGGCTCGAGGCCGGCGCTCTGCAGCTCGCTGAGCAGCCGCTCGAACGGGATCGCGAACCCGGGTCGGGCGGCGGAGCGTCGCAGCGGCCCCAGCCCTTCCCGTGTCGCGCCGATGCCGGCCGAGACGGCGGCCAGCCGCTGGGCCGGCGTCAGCTCCCCGCCCGGCGGTGCACCGGTGCAGCGCGCCACCTCGCGAAAGAGGTCGCCGAAGGTCATCACCGTGCCTCCGAGTGCCGCGCCGGATCCGCAAAGGCCACGCTCGAAGCGGAAGACGTCGTCCAGCGTCGGCAGGACGAGCACCGGGTTGCGGTCGAGGGCCTCCCGAAAGAGGCTCTGGATCCGGTCGGCGCGGCCGGAATTGGGGGGTCCCTGGATCAGTTTCAATGGCATCGGCGGAAGCGCTCCAGCATAGGTCGGCCTCCGGCGTGCCCGGTGACGCCGCGAGCCGCGTCAGGAAGCCGCAAATGGCGCATTTCCCACTTCCGCTTTGCCGTCTTCCGCCCTCTCTAGATTGGGCGCAGCCAATGTCCCTCTGCTTCGTAGACCCAGCCGACGCGATTCGCGCGATGGCCGACTCGATCGGCCGCGAGGCGCGCCGGCAGCTCCTCGGCGAGGCGGTCCGCGCCTGGGTCGACGAGATCCCCGACGACGAGCTCGAGGTCCACTACGCGAAAGCGCTCTCCGAGCTCGACGAACACGACCTCTCGATGCTCGCCGCCTGGCACGGCTCGCTGGAGCTGGGCCAGCCGGTCCCCAACCGCGACTTCCTCATGGGCGCCTTTGGCTCGCTTGGCGAGAACCGCCGCGAGGCCCTCAAGCTCGCCGCGGGCTTCCGTGGCGAGGAGGCCGTCGACGCCGGCGTCACCGAAGACGATGCCCTGGAGCTCGTCCTCGGCCTGCTCTCCCAGCCGCGCCTGATGGAGCTCGCCGCCGAGGCGGTCGACCTCTACGTCTGGGACCGCGCCGGCTCGGATAACTAGCTCGAGGGAAGTTCCTTGATGCTTCGACGGCATCAGCGCACGATCCGAGAGTGGCTTGTTCTACTCGCAGCTGTTGTTGCTGGCTTTGTCGGTTGGCAGCAAATCGCGGACGAGCGCAATGCTCGCAAGGACACCGAACAGAAAGCTCAGCGAGCGGAACGCCGCGCTCAGGCCAATGAGATAGCTGTCTGGCCAGGGCCGGGCGGCAAGGTAATCGTCTCCAATCACTCCCATCAGCCCGTTTATCAGGCTGTGCTCTCGCGGGTTGCCGTCGAAGGGGCTGGGCCGCGTACGGGCCTGGAAATCTCGCACAGGTTCAATCCCGACGAGCAACAGCCGGTCTTGGTAATTCCGCCCGGCCGAACCACCGTTCACTTCAGGGTGCCCTTCGGAGGAATGGGCTTAGTTCCCGGTTTCGAGATTGCCTTCAAGGACCAAGTTGGCAATAGCTGGGCGCGCTATGCGAATGGGGATCTCAAGGAAATCGACCGAGGGCCTGTCGGCTACTACCGGTTGTCGCGCCCGGTCCTCTGGCGCTAGCGCTATACGCGCGAAAATAGCTAGGGCGCTACAGCGTCGCGCGAATCTCGGCGATCGCCTGCTCGTTGTCCTCGAAGTGGACGGCGGTCATTCCGGCCTTCTCCGCGCCTTCGCAGTTGACCAGGACGTCGTCGACGAAGAGGCAGGACTCGGCCGGGATTCCGATCCGGTCGAGGGTGATCGCGTAGATCTTCGATTCGGGCTTGCGGCAGCCGACGAAGCCAGAGTCGACGACGGTCTCGAAGATCTCGTCGACCGGCAGCATCGGTCGCCACAGCGGCTCCCACTCCTGGACGTTGTTGGTCAGCATCGCCATCCTGTAGCCGGCGTCCTTCAGCTCGCGCATCAGCTCGATCATCGGCGGGTTCGACTCCAGCGCCTCGAAGTAGATCTCCTTGAAGCGGTGCATCTCCGGGCGGTGTCCGAGCAGTGGCTCGAGGCTGTCGGTGAGCTTCTCGAGGAAGGCGACCTCGGTGATCTCGCCCCGCTCCATTTCGAAGAGCGGGTTGTCGCCGTTGGCCTCGGTGGCCGCCTGCATCCCCTTGCCAAGGACTTCGGTGGTGATCCCGGTCCGGTCCTGGAAGGCCATGAAGGACTGGATCAGCGGCGTGGTCAGGACCCCGCCGAAGTCGGAGATCACCGCCTCTATCCCGTTGCCCTGCTCAGGCATCGGCTCGCACGATCTCGTAGTGGCCGAGGCCCTCGCGCCCCTCGACCGACCAGCGGAAGAAGGCAATCTCGGAGATCAGGCCCGGACGGCGTACTTTGGCGGCGCTTATCAGCGTGCCGGCGCCGCGCAGAGGCTGCCCTTCTTCCCCGTCGGTCCAAAGCTCCAACGTCGCTCGCCGCTGTACTCGGTCGGGGCCGTACTCGGTCGAGAGCAGTGCCTCGGAGACCTCGACCGGGCCCCCGTCGGCGCCGCAGAGGACCGCTGCCACCTGCTCGTCGCCGTGCTCGCCCGAGCGCGGAGGCCGCACCGCGCTCAACGCCAGCAGCCCGCCGTCGGAGAAGACGATCCCGATCGACCGCCGCTGTATCTGGCCGGAGTCATTGCTCATCTCGCGGCAGCCTATTCTGCTGGACCAGAGTTGAAGCCAGCGACGATCCGCACCGCCGATCCAGCCCGCGACGCCGCCGCTTGCGTCGCCATCTACGCGCCGTATGTAGAGGCGGGCGCCACCTCGTTCGAGGAAGAGCCTCCCGGCCCCAGCGGGTTCGCCGAGCGGATCGCCACCACGCAGGCGACCTATCCCTGGCTCGTCGCCGAGCGTGAGGACGAGGTGGTCGGCTACGCATACGCCTGCCCGCACCGGTCGCGGCCCGCCTACCGCTGGGCGGTCGAGGTCTCGGTGTACGTCGCCGCCGAGCAGTGGCGCCGCGGCTGCGCACGGGCGCTCTACGGCGAGTTGATCCAACGGCTGCGTGAGCAGGGCTTCCAGGTCGCCTGCGCCGGCATCACCCTGCCCAACGAGGCCAGTGTCAGTCTCCACGAGAGCATGGGCTTCGTCCCTGTCGGTGTCTACCGGCGGATCGGCTGGAAGGACGGCGCCTGGCGGGATGTCGGCTGGTGGCAGCTCGAGCTGGCGCCGCCCGCCGATGGGCCCCCAGCTGAGCCGCGGCCGCCCGATCGCGCGCCCCGGCTACCATTGGCCGATGCCTGAGAACCAGACCGAAGTACTGACCGAAGACGATGTGATCGAGGCGCTCGAGGAGGTGATCGATCCCGAGCTGGGGCTCGACTTCGTTTCCCTCGGCCTCGTCTACGACGTCGAGATCGAGAAAGAAGACGTCTACGTGACCTTCACCCTGACCACCCCGGCCTGCCCGATCGGCCCCCAGGTCTCCGAGCAGATGAAGGAGTTCGTCGGCGACCTCCCCGGCGTCAGCGCCGTCCACCCGAAGATGGTCTTCGACCCCCCCTGGTCCCCCGAGATGATGACCGAGGACGCCAAGTTCGCGCTGGGCTTCTAGGCAGTGATTGCGGGGTCATAGGGGGTCAGTTCTGTCCCCATGCCGTCCCACGGCTGTCCCCACGCCCTCGGGCTAGTTGTAGCTACTCAGGACGTTGTTCCAGCTCGGCGAGCCGAGCCGCAGGCGTCTTGTGGCCGAGGGAGCCATGTCGTCGGGTGAAGTTGTAGTGGGTGAGCCAGCCCGGAAGAGCTGCGGTCCTCTCGGCTGAGTTCGCGTAGATAGCTCCATAGGCCCATCGGTTCTGGAGCGTCTGGATGAATCGCTCCGCCTTGCCGTTTGTCCGAGGCCGGTAGGGCTGGGTGAAGAGGTGCTTGAGTCCGAGCTCCCTGCAGGCGCTCGCATGCGCATGAGAGCGGTAGCAGGAGCCGTTGTCGCTCATCACCCTCTCGACGGCGATACCCATCGATCCAAACCACTCGACGGCTCGGCGCAGGAAGCCGACGGCGGTGAGGGCGCGCTCATCTGCAAGCACCTCGACGTAGGCGAGGCGGGTGGCGTCATCCACGCAGACGTGGACGAACTCCCAACCGGCGACGCCATAGCCCCGGGCGTCGGTGTAGCGATCGCGGCGATTGCCGGTGACGCGATGGCCAGGTCGCAGGATGCGCCCCAGCTTCTTGATGTCGACGTGGATCAGCTCTCCTGGGCGTTTGCGCTCGTAGCGGTTGGGCGGCTCGGGTGGGCTCAGACGACTCCTCCTGCCCAGTCCGATTCGCTTCAGCCACCTTGAGACGGTTGAGAGAGCCATCCCAAGCACCTCGGCGATCTCAGCCGCTGTCATCCACAGCCTCCTCAGTGCCTCGATCGCCTTGACGCGATCCGCGGGCAGCTGCGTTGGGCGTGCCTTTGGTGCAGAGCTGCGGTCGAGCAGGCCCGCCTCTCCCTCAGAGCGCCAGCGGGCGAGCCACTTGGCGGCGGTTCGCTCGCTGACGCCGGCGGCCTCGGCCGCCAACGTCAGCGACCAGCCTCTCTCGAGGCGCTCTACGAGCAGGCGCCTGCTTTTCGGGCAGGTTCGAGCGTTAGCGTGCAGCTTCATCCGGTGTCCTCCTTGATCTGGGTGGTCAGCACCCCCAGCCTTCAAGGAGGCCCGGATGAACAACGTGGTGAGGAACTACATCTAGATCAGGTAGATGCCCAACATCGCCTGGTCTCAGGTCAAAGCGCGCGGTAATTTCTCTTCCATGAATACTCTCACCGCTCTAATCACGTTTGCAGTGGGCTTTGGGGGCGTGATTCTCGGTGGACTGCTCTCGCGGCACAACGAAAGGAGGGCGCATGGCGAGCGGCTTCTCGTTGAAGCACTGAATGATGCTGCCACCGCGATTGCAGATGTAGCTGGCGGTGAAGGTAAGCCTGCACAGAGCCGCTACGCCTCGGCGATGTCAAGGATTGCGCTGCATGCGTCCCCCGCCGTGATTGCCAGGTTTCGAGAGTTTCAGGACGACGCGACGACGACTACGCCCGATGGACGGTTACGCTTGATCGAGGCGGTGTTGGAGGCTCGCCGAGAGTTGGGGCATGGCCGAGTGGACAGCGAGGATCTCGCTGTCTTGCTGTTCGGAAGCACGGAGCCTGACGAGCGTTTCACGGCGGACTGCAAAACTTGGGTGGCGCTCGGAGATTTCAAGTTTGAACCGGCATCCTCACCGTGGGCCGTAGAGAGAGCGCCAACGGGGAGATTGGCATGGAAGCATCGAGATGGCTCGTAGCGGTTGTTGGCTTCTGAGCGGCTTGGATCAGCCGGAACCCTCCAGGTAGGCGTCCAACATCGCCCGCGCTTGATTCAACAACCCCGCGGCGATCCCGATGCTGGCGAAGGTATGGCGGCCCTCGTGGAGCCCAGCGGCTTGAGTCCCGTCTTCTTCAGACGGCTGCTGCCTCAGATGACTGAGGTGGCGTCCATCGCTTTCCAGATGGACCACGCCGCGCCGAGGGTCGAGACCAGGATCACGGTCGCAGCACCGGTGAACCAAGCCCATTTCGGTGCTGCCCAGAGTCCGGAGAACCGGATGATCAAGAGGCCCACAAAGAGTCGGGAAATACAGAACCAGAGCAGCGCGCCACCGGCCGCGGTGAAGATGACCGCGAGCAGGTTGAACGCTGACCAACCTGGCGACGCCGTGACTAGGTATGCAGCGCCACCAAACCCGAAACCAAGTCCCTGCGTGAGGTACAACGCGCTCGAATAGGGCAGGACGAGTCGTTGCCATGGTTTCAACCGCCCGCTCAGCCAGGGTCGTTGCTCGTTCGCAAACACAATGGCTTCCAGTTCGTTTGCCAGCGGTCGGCAAAGGAGATTGAGAATGGCGAGCAGAAGGCCAAACGCGCCGAACTCAGCGCCGCCGTTATCCACTTGGTCGGCCACCAGGGTGACACCTGGTCCCATGATCAGGGCAAAGCCAAGTAGGAGGGCCGCGCCCCGGTATGGGCGGAGTCCAGGGTGAACGCGACCTTCTACCGGATCGCTCTCACGCAGGCCCGCATTCATCCAGAGGCCCGCGCGTACCTCTCTGAGAAGCGAGCTGAGGGCAAGACCGGCAAGGAGCCTTCCGTTGCCTCAAGCACCATCTGGTCCGCGCAGTCTGGAGCGCCTTGCGGGAGCCATCTCCTTCGACCGCCTGACTGTCTTCAGGCGCGGTCGGTTGGGATTAAGGTGCCTAGATGGATTCGCCGCGTTGGAACTTGGAGCTGAAGGCAATCGATCCCGACCCCGAGCGCTCGCTGAAAATCTGCGACGGCCTGGGGGCAGAGCCAAAAGGCGTTCTCCAGCAGCGAGACATCTACTTCAACGTCCCCCAGGGACGCTTGAAGCTACGCCGACAGAACGAGGCGATCGACCAGCTGATCGCCTATCAACGCTCCGATCGACCCGGTCACAGGGAGAGCAGCTATCGGATTGTCGAGGTCGAGACTGGGTCCGAGTTGGAGGCCGCACTGGCCAGCGTGCTCGGCGTCATGGCTGTGGTCAGCAAAGCGCGGCGGCTCTTTGTCTGGGAAGGAGTGCGAATCCACCTAGATCAGGTCGACAGTCTTGGAAACTTCATCGAGTTCGAGGCGGTCGCCGCACGCGAGAGCTCCGACCTCGGCCGCTTCGAGATGCTGCTAGCGAATCTGCGTCGCTCCTTCGGCATCGAAGACGCCCATCTGCTCGGCGAGAGTTACTCCGATCTGGTGTGCCGGGCCAGTGGCTCGTGACTCTTGCTGTTCCTTCCTAATTTCTCAATAGATATCCCCAGCCACACCGTTCTCTCTCAGGGGTCCGCTTGACATAGGAGCGACTTTGTTAAGAGAGGGGTATTGAGTGCTCTCCACAGACGTACCCCGTGGATGCTCTCAATCGGCAAGCTAGGCAAAAGGCAGGAGCGCTACTACCTCGACAAGGTCGCCGAAGGCGCTGAGGACTACTACTCGGGCGAGGGCGAGGTCGATGAGTGCCCCCCCGACCTACCGGCATTGAAGCACCGCGAGGATGCCCGTCAACCCCCTGCGGGGGTCGGGCGCGAGCGGTTAGGTGAGGAGCGCGACAGCCCGAAGCGCAGCCAGCGTCGGCTTCGCGATCTCCTCCTCCTTGGAGAGCAAACCGAACTCTCGGAGCCCGCGGATCGCCTGTGCTGCTGTCTCAATCTCTCTTTTGTCGTCGGGGTCGCTGACGACTTTCAGTGAGAGGTCGTGCGGGGTCAGCAGCATGGGGTGCAGTTCTGCCGCAACTTCAAGGATCACGGCTTCGACTATTGAAACGTCATATTTAGGCGAGGCATCGGTGTTGGTCATGGCTGCTCTCTGGATCCGAGGGGGCAGCACGGCGCGCTGGACGTAGGGGACCCTGCGGCCCCCACATCCGGCGCGGGTCTACTTCCTTGCCGCCCCCGCTTTGCGCCTGTCGCCCCTCTTGCTCCCCCCGCTGTTTTGACCAGCGCCGTTTGCCCCAGCAGCTGACGCGCCCGCTGCCTGCTCGACCCGCGCGACCAGGGTGTGTAGGTCGGCGGGCTCCCAGGCCGCCTCGAAGGCCAGTAGGGCGAAGGTGTAGCCAGTCACCTGGCCACCGTCGCCGTTGGCTTTCTCTCTGCGCTTCGCCGTCGCCCGCTGCTCGTTTTCGACTTCCTTGGTCGCCCGCTCTGCGATTGCCCGCACGTTGCGCCGCCCCTCAACGTCGAGGACGAGTGGGGTGCGGGTGATGTGGTCGTGCTCTCCTTGCAGCTTGCCCGCTTTCAGGGCTTCTGCCAGATCGTTGAACAGGTCGTTCGCTTGGCCCGCGCCGACTACGGCACGCAGCCCCTTTTTGAGCCGTCGCCATGCTTTCGCCGGAAACAGGGTTTTCTCGCTGGCGCGGTAGTAGTGCTCTATCGCCCCCCGGCGCGGCTCCGTGCGCGTCTCTTCGATGATTCCGTCGCAATCGTCGCGCAGGACTTTGACGTGGTAGCTGACCTGACTCAGTCCTTCACCAAGTGACTTCGACAGTTCTTTGGGACTGACCTCTCCCATCACGGCGGTGAGCAGGATGTGCTGTCGCAGGACGTGATCCAGCGCCTTGACGAGTCGGCGGTCCACCAGCACCGGTAGGTGCTCCCCGCCCTTTCCGTTGCGTGACATACCTCTAGGCATTTCTCTCGTCCCCTCCTGCCGCCGCTTCTTCAAGCGGGCGGTGCTTTTTGAAATAAGAAGTGGCAACTACTTGGAACGCGCTGAGTCTTGCCGACCTCTCAGTAAGTTTCACAACCCGCGCAAAGTCTCAGCCGTTACTAAGATTTCCCCTAGTAATACTGCTGGCCGACATGGCGGGAAGGGGTAGAGAGCAAGACTGCGTGCGGTTAGTCGAGAAGCTGGCCCGGCTTGACCTCGACCGCTTTTGCAAGCCGCTGCAGCGTCGAGATTTTCGGATCGCGCTTCCCGGCCTCCATCCGGCTGACCTCCGTGACATGGACGCCGCTGCGCTGTGCGACCTCTTCCTGAGTGAGCCCCAAGCGTTCTCGTGCCTCTCGTAGTCTGGTGCCGAAGTTGGTCACGGCGGGGATCGTCGGCGCTTGAGACAGAAAGCGCCATAGGAAACTTCACAAGTCCTTGCGTAGACTCCGTTCCCTCCATGCCGCCTCGGGACGAAGACGGGGGAGCCGGCCACGGGCCCCACGCAAGCGGGCCGCGACCGACCCCCTATATCGAACGCCTTAGCCGTGCTTCAGCACCTGCACGCTCGAATAGACGCTTTCGACTTGCACGATCTTCACCGCAATCACCTCCCTTCCTCGTCTTTCAGCGGGGGGTCCCGCTGGACAAGGAAGGAATGCTAAGGAAAAATCGAGTATCCGCTAAAAAGCGGCCTGACGACGACTTTCCCTCCAGGCGGGCACTTATGCTCTGGCGCACCTGACTACCCGAAGGACACGGAGCGGCGAATACCTTGGTGGAGACGGCGATCAAATTGGGACAGGGGAAGCGGAGCGTTGCCGCCGCTGTCGCCTACGCCGTCACGCACCAAGCGAGGACCGAAATCCGCACGATCCTCAACGAAGGACCGCGCTCGCAGGAGGAACTAGGGCGTTTGATCCGCGCTCCCGCGAGCAAGAACATCGCGCACCACCTCAGGGAACTGCTCGTTGACGGCTCAATCGAGCTTGCCTATGTCAAACCAGTGCGCAACGCCTTCGAGCACTACTACCGAGCGGTTGAGATTCCGTTCTACACCGACGAGGAAGTAGCGGCGATGCCGTCCGAGGCAAAGCAGGCAATCTGCGGCGTGATCCTTGAGGCGGTCATGGCCGAGGCGATGGCTGCGCTTTGGGCGGGAACGATGGTCAACGACCGTCGCGTTTGGTTGTCCTGGCGCTGGTTCAACGTCGATGCCCAGGGCCGTGAGGACATAGCCGACGAGCAGGCGAGGCATTGGGAGCGAGTTCGAGAGATTGAGGTTGAATCACTTGGACGTTGCGCCAAGTCAGGTGAGCCGACCAAGTCGATTATCGTGACCTCGTTGGGATTTGAGCGCTTCCGTTTCTCGTTGCCCCGGCCGATGCCGGAGCTGGGTTCGGAAGAGAGCGCGCCGCCGCCGATCAGGTTGGGCCAGGGGAGGCGGGGCGTCGAGGAAGCTGTCGGCTACGCGCTCAAGCACCAGCACCGGGTTGAAATCCTGTGCCTTCTGAACGAAGGCGAGCACAACCGCTACGAACTAGCTGTAGTTACTCAGCACGTTGTTCCAACTCGGTAAGCCGAGCCGCGGGTGCCTTGTGGCCAAGGGAGCCGTGTCGTCTCCTGAAGTTGTAGTGATCGAGCCAGCCGGGCAGCGCCGCGGTGCGCTCAGCAGAGGAGCCATAGATGGCGCCATAGGCCCAGCGGTTGGTGAGCGTCTGAATGAAGCGCTCGGCCTTGCCGTTGGTCTGAGGCCGGTAGGGGCGGGTGAAGATGTGGCGCATATCGAGCTCAGCGCAGGCCTGCGCGTGCACGGCGGAGCGATAACAGGAGCCATTGTCTGAGAGCACCCGCTCGACCTGAACTCCCATTCCCTTGAACCAGTTGACAGCTCGGCGCAGGAACCCTGCCGCCGTGGTGCCCTTCTCGTCGGCCAAGACCTCAACGTAGGCAAGGCGGGTGGCGTCATCGACGCAGACGTGGACGAACTCCCAGCCGGTGGCCCCTTTGCCGTGGTTGCCCCCACGCTTTTGCTGGCTCTTGCGATTCCCGGTGACTCGGTGCCCAGCGCCTTTGGCGCTGATCCTCCCCAGCTTCTTGATGTCGACATGGATCAGCTCCCCAGGGCACTTGCGCTCATAGCGGTTGGGCGGCTCGAATGGCTCCAGGCGACTGCGCTTGCCTAGCCCGATCCGAGCCAGCCACCTGGAGACGGTCGAGAGCGCCATGCCCAAGACCTCGGCGATCTCAGCAGCGGTCATCCGCAGACGTCGTAGGGCCTCGACCGCCTGAAGGCGGTCGGCCGGAAGCCGTGAAGGCACCCGCTTGGGTGCGGAACTGCGATCCAGCAGTCCTGCCTCTCCCTCCGCTCGCCAGCGGGCCAGCCACTTGCGAGCGCTCCGCTCGCTGATGCCGGCGGCCTCGGCCGCCACCATCAGCGACCAGTCCTCCTCTTCGATGCGCTTGACCAGCAGCCTGCGGCTGTTCGGGCAGGTTCGAGCGTTAGCGTGGATCTTCATCCGGTGTCCTCCTTGATCTGGGTGGCTCGCACCCCCAGCCTTCAAGGAGGCCCGGATGAACAACGTTGTGAGGAACTACAACTAGCCGCGCTGATCGGCGAGGAGCCGGCCAAGATCAAGCACCACCTCAAAGAACTGCTGGACGAGGGCTCGATCGAACTGGCCTACTCCAAGCGCGTCGGCAACATGATGCAGCACTACTACCGAGCGGTCGAAATGCCGTTCTACACCGACGAGGAAGTAGCGGCGATGCCGTCCGAGGCAAAGCAGGCAATCTGCGGTGTGATCCTGCAGACGGTCATGGCTGAGGCGCTGGCTGCGCTATGGGCGGGGAAGATGTCTGGCGATCCTCGCGTTTGGCTGTCCTGGCGTTGGTTCCACCTTGATGCCCAGGGCCGTGAGGACATAGCCGATGAGCAGGCGAGGCATTGGGCGCGAGTTCGCGAGTGCGAGGCAGAGTCGACTAACCGCTGCGCCAAATCGGGGGAGCCGACCAAGTCGATCATCGTTGCCTCGCTCGGACATGTGCGCTGCCGCAGAGCCCCTATGGCTACTCCGGATGACGACCTAAACGAGCCCGACACTATGGGCAATGTTCTGGGGCTCGCCGGGTCCGCGCAAGAGCCCCGACTGTAGGCGCACTTTCACTCGCCTACACGCTCGTTACTGAAACTTATTCCAGTAAGGGCCAGGTCTGCTTACGACCGTGACTGGCGACGCGAAGGCCACCTATGAGGCGATGGCATCAGCCTACGACCTATTCACCGCTCACTATGACGACGAGCTTTGGATAGGCGAGCTGGTTTCGGCGCTTGAGCGCAACGGTCTGCGCGGAGCGCGCCTGCTCGACGTGGCGTGCGGGACCGGAAAGAGCTTCCTGCCAATGCTCGACCGGGAATGGGAGGTCACCGCGTGCGACATCTCGCCCGCGATGCTGGCGCGTGCACGGGCAAAGGTCGGAGAGGCAGTGCCGCTGTCGGTGGCTGATATGCGGGACTTGCCCGAGATCGGCAAGTTCGATCTTGTCTGGGCGCTGGACGATTCGATCAACTACTTGCTCAGCGAGGACGAGCTGCTCAAGGCCCTGGGTGGGATGGGGGCAAACCTCGCCTCGAGAGGTTTGCTGCTGTTCGATGTCAACACGCTTGTTGCCTATCGCAGCTTCTTCGCGGAAACCGCCGTGGTCGAGCGCGCCGGCCGGAGGCTTGTTTGGCGTGGTCAGACTGCCAGCGATGCGGAGCCTGGGTCGATCTGCGAAGCGGTCTTTGAAGAGGATGGAGGGCCGACGAAAACGCATGAGCATCGGCAGCGCCACTTTGCCGATGCCGAAATACGATCAGTGGTCAAACGCGCCGGCCTCACCTTGGTCGATGTCTACGGCCTCTATACGGACGGGATACTGAGGCAGCCGCTTGACGAGCGCGCTCACACGAAGGCTGTCTACATCGCAAGGGCAGGCTAGCTGCATGGGGCGAGTTGACCTGCTGGGGTGCATTTAGAGGCTCGCTGGCTCGTTACTGCGTTAACGAGGACGAAAGCAGTAGGGGTACCACTGGCGATATCGAGCGTCCCCATCACTGTCCCCACGGCCAGCAGAACTTGCTGTTTAGCAGGAAGTTTGTGTTCAAAGCCCCGGAGATGATGACCGAGGACGCCAAGTTCGCGTTGGGTTTCTGAGCACGCATTTCGGGGTCAGAGAGGGTCAATGAGGGTCAGTTCTGTCCCCGTTCAGGGACGGACTAGATACGCCCGGAGCGAACGGCCGGTGAGCGGAGTGCCTGCTTGGCCGGGTAAGTCAATCGTCAGATCCCCGCTCCAACGGCGGTTTGGCTTCTTGTGCCGGTCGAAGTGAGCCGTGCCTGAAAATGGCGCTGAAGGACTCACGCTGGCCGTTTGTAGGCGAGGACTGTACCTGAAGGTAGTCGACGGCATGACCAGCTCTTCGGATCTCTGGATCGAGATGCCGTTTCGGTATTCGTGATCACTGGCTTCGAAACGCGCCGGGGAGCGTGGGCGGCTCTTGACGACTCTGAATTGCGGGCCGAGTTCGGGGTTTCGGAGATACAGTTCTGCCCCTGGCGAGAACGGATTTCTACCACCGCCGGTAACGAAGCCCCCACAGGTCCCGTCGAGTAGAAAGTCGATGTTGCCTGGCACGGAAACGGCCTCGGCTTCGGTATAGCCCTCCTCTCCGTGGAAGGCAATTCTTCCTTCGAAGGTTCCCGAGTCAAAGGACACGCGTCGTCCACACTTGGGACTTGCGGTCGTCGGTCGGTCGGATCGATGAAAGCTGACCGCGATTTCGCCGAGTTCGCCGAGGTTGGCTTGGATCGAGGTTTCGGTCACGGTGGCTGGCGCCGAGTAGTAGACGCTGGCATGTTGCTTCTGCGCGAAGAGCTCCACGGTGGCTGGCCGCGTCTTGTGGCTTGGAATGCCCAACACGAAGATCGAGTAACCATTACTCCCCTGAAGCTCAAATGAGCTTGGGATAAAGAGTGGTTGGCGGCTGGGGGCCGGCGACTGAGAGGCCGCGTTAGCCGTAGCCGACGCCATCGCGAGCATCATTGCGCCCAGCGACAAATGTACCCCTAACGCACGCCCTCGTCCCCCACTAGCGGGCTTACCCATGCCGATGTTCATGAGTACGCACAAAGATTGGGTCTGGATTGGTGCTGGCTACGTCGAAGGTGCGATGGGCGCCGTTCCAAAAAACCTGCAGATCGATTCGTTCGCCGTCTCGAAAGTAGACGTGCTTGCCGTCCCGTCCGATGAAGGTTCCGGGTACGCGCGCCTGAAGCCTGCCCGCCCCGAGCGCGTTCGTCTTACCGCCTTGTCGGCTGATTGCGCTACACGCGTTTTCGCATATCGCGGTGGGGAAGAAGGCGATTTCGACTCTTCCCTTGCCGGGGAAGCCCTTGACCTGAACGGTCTCGATGTGTCCGGGACGAAGACGACCGTCCGTGATAGCCGTCGCCTTTCGCTCCGGACTGGACGCATTGCTTTGGCCACTCGCATAGGCAGGCGCCAGCCCCCAAATAAATGCTATTGCGCCTACAAGCAGCGGTCGCCCCTGTGCTGCTGCCCTCATTGCCCCACGAAATGTCCTCCTCACCGACGAGACCCTAGTAGGTTCAATGGCTGCAGGTAGTGGTCGGTACCCGGAGGCAACCTGGGCGTATTCGAATGCGGGCCGAGTAGCATCCCGTCGGTGCGAGCGAGATACTTGCTGAACCTCACGGCGATTGTCGGGCTTCTGGTTTTTGTTCCTACCGCCGCCGCAAGCTGTATCAAGCGGCACAGCGTGCCGATTGCAAGCGGCTTAAGTCCAAGTGGCGAAACCTGGACCGTTGAAGGGACAATCGGCAGCAACAGCACCTGCCGCGAGTGGCTTTTCGGCATGGAGTTCAACCTCCCGAAGGCGGTGAGCTGGGGCTGGGGGACGGGAATTCCGGCCGGGGGCCATCTCTCCCGTGACTTCAACATCGACGCCTCAGACGATTTGCTGGAAGACGGCTCATACCGGGTCTTCAGTGGGTCGGTGGCCGGCGACGTGGCGAAAATTGTTGTGACCTTGAGCAGCGGTAAACGACTGGTGATACGACCGAAATCGGTGCCTGCCTCGTTGCGCAAGCGGGTCGTCTGGTTGAAGAACGCGCGTTACTTCGTCCAGTACTACCTTCCAACTGGCTTCGCTTCGTCAGTTTCGCTTCTCAGCAGGTCAGGCCAGTTGTTGTACCGGACCTCAGGGAACGACGGAGGGTTCTTCTAGCTGAGGCTGCCCTGAGCGACTTGCTATTCGGCTGGCACAGCGGCCTAATTTCAGAACTTGGATCCGTCCCGCTGAACGGCAGAAGAAGCATGGGCTAGCGGTGACGCTCCGGGCGATGGGGTATGGCCAGCGGAGAGTTCTGCTGCGACGTCCTCGATCAGTCGCGCCGATCGTCGCCACCCCTTGATTTCCCAGCTGAGGATGCCCGAGGGATTCCCGCTCGGAGTGGCCTGGACAATCCAGGGGCGGCCGAGCGCCGCGCGGGCAACGATGCCTCCGGCCACGAGCAGGCCGGCCAGCATCAGCTCGATTCCGAACAGGAGTAAGGGGATCAGGATGAGAACCAAGACGATTCCTACGAGGATGCTGGCGAGCAATGCCCATGGGCTGTCGTCGAATCCCCCGACGTCGACGACGGACACACCTTCCAGAGCCAGATCGGAATCCGTGCCGGCGCGCGAACGCCATCGTGGGAGCCCGCGTGAGGTCCAGCGGCGTCCAACTTGCCACTCGATGCCCGAGGGCGTTCTAACGCGGCGCGAGCCAATGCGAATCGCCATGACGAGCGGTGGATCGTACCGGCGCAGGGCCTAGACAAACACTTCTCTGAGTTTAGACGCATCGTTTCAGCAGAAAGGTTCTGTCTGCGGCTGAGAGTAATCTCGATGAACTGTGATCGGGCTCCCATTTGGCGGCATCTTCACCGACGCGCTTTCCGGTGCCATCGCTGCCTTGGTCGGCTTCACTGGCCTCTTTGGTGGCGGTGCGCACTACGCCGCCATCCTCGCCGGTCGTTCGAAACCGGAGGTCGAGCGTGCAACCGCCACCGGCTTCTTCCTTGGCTTCGCCCTCGGCATTATCGTCCTCGTGACCGACTCCTTGACGTGATCTACACTGGCTCAATGGCTATCCGAATTGCCCTATTTGCTCTTCCGACTGCGTTGGTTGTCGGCGTTGTGCTGCTCCTGAACGGCGCGGATGCCGGCGCTGGCATCGCCGCGGCGACTCTCGGCTTGGTCGCCGTCGCGGGCGGCGCGGCTCTGGGCTACTACGCAGATCGGCTGCCAATGCTTCCACGTGCTCGCACCCCGCGCTCGCTTGTGCCGCGTCGCATCGACTGAGTTGTCGTCGTACGGCGCGTGAGGTGCCGTGTATTGACCGGGGGGCTTGCTTGTCAGCGCGGTAGCTGCGGATCCTCGCCGTCGATCTCCTCGGCGGTCCCGTCGAAGTCGTAGGGACGGTCGGCTGAGTCGTGCGGGGGGGTCGGGCCGCCGCGGGCGCCGGCGACGCCGACCACGACGAAGCGGCGGGCGGCGTAGCCGCGCATGAGGCGGCGGGCGATCGCCCGGGTCGGTGGGAGCAAGAGCAGCACGCCGAAGATGTCGGTGATGAAGCCCGGGGTCAGCAGCAGGGTGCCGCCTACCGCGATCATCAGGCCGTCGGCGACCTCGCGGCCGGGGAAGCGCCGCTCGGCGAGGGCCTGGTTGAAGCGTCGCCAGGCGCCACGGCCCTGGTGGCGCAGCAGCAGCGAGCCGAGCACGGCGTCGGCGAAAAGCAACGCCAGGGTCGGCCAGACCCCGATCAGCCCACCGACCTGGATGATCACGTACAGCTCGACGATCGGGACGACGATGAAGACGAGGACGAGGAGAAGGCCCACGGTCAGGCGGGGGCGGCCGCTGCTGCCGCGGCTTCCTTCAGCTCGTCCAGCGACTCGTCGATGCCCTCGGCGATGATTTCGACGTCCTCCATCGAGTCGTAGTCGGCGAGCAGGCCGAAGCAGACGCGGCCGTTGTAGCTCATGATCGCCACCGCGAGGGCGTGGTTCTGGGGTAGGAAGGCGACCGGGAAGACCTCTTCCAACTTGCGGCCGAGCACGTAGAGCGGCATCTGCGGGCCGGGGACGTTGGTGACGATCATGTTGAAGAGCCGGGTGGAGAAGTTGATCCGCGCCGCCTGCGCGAGCAGCGTCGGCGGGGCGAAGTCGTTGAAGCGGGAGATCACTTCGGCGCCGAGTGCCTGCTTGGAGCGCTTCAGCCCCTCCATCTGCTCGCTGACCACGCGCAGTCGCCGCGCCGGATCCTCGACGTAAACCGGCAGGGGTCCGCGCATCGCCGCGAGTTTGTTGCCCAGCTCACCGCGCTCGTCGGCGCTGCGGATCGAGACCGGCACCAGGGCACGCAGCTCGAGCCCCTCGGTGCGGATGCCGCGTGAGTGCAGCCATTTGCGCACGGCGCCGGTGACGACCGCGAGCACGACGTCGTTGACCGTCCCGCCCAGCGTGTCCTTGATCTGTTTGAAGGTCGCCAGCTCCGAGCGGGCCCAGGTGAAGCGGCGGTGCGGCCCGATCTCGCGGTTGAGCGGTACGTCGGGAGCGGGGTCGGCGAAGGCTCCGGCGACCTCGCCGACAGCCTCCAGCGCCTCGACCACGCGCCGGGCGGCGCTCTCGGGATGGCGCACGACCTCGGCCGCGCGCTCGGCCAGCTTCAGCGGGGCGACGGCCAGCTCGGTGGCGCCGCGGGCGATCAGGTCGGTGGTGCCCGGCGAGGCCTGGGGTTGCCAGCCGTCGTGAACCGGCGCCGGCTCCGGTATCGGCTCGAGGTCGAAGAGCACCGTCCCGATGTCGACCCCGGCGATCCCGTCGACGGCGGCGTGGTGGGTCTTGGTCAGCAGGGCGAAGCGGTCACGCTCCAGGCCCTGCACCAGCCACATCTCCCAGAGCGGCTTGGAGCGATCGAGCTGCTGCGAGAAGACGCGCGCGGCCAGCCGCTTCAGCTGTGCCTCGCCGCCCGGATCGGGCAGCGCCGTGTGGCGGATGTGGTAGCTGAGGTTGAAGTTGACGTCGTCCGCCCAGAGCGGCCGTCCGGCCTCCAGCGGTGGTACGACGAGGCGCTGGCGGAAGCGGGGAACCTGGTCCAGCTTGCCGCGCACGTGCTCGACCAGGTCGACGTACTTCGGCGGCGGCCCCTCGAAGATCAGGATGCCGCCGATGTGCATGTGGCTGGACGAGGTCTCGTTGGTGAGGAACGAGGCATCGGTCGAGCTGAGGCGCTCGAGGTGGTCTCCGCTGGTGCGCATCCTGCAAGGCTAGCTGCGACGCCTCCCCGGCCCAAGCCCGGCAAGGCCGGTCGCAATTCCGCCACCGGTACCCTGGGGCAATGCCCACCACCGCAACCGCGGCGCCCAAGCGCGTCCTGCTCGCCGCCCCGCGCGGTTACTGCGCCGGCGTCGACCGCGCCGTGCAGACCGTCGAGCGCGCGCTCGAGCACTACGGTGCCCCCGTCTACGTCCGCAAGGAGATCGTCCACAACAAGCACGTGGTCGAGGAACTCTCCAAGCGCGGTGCGATCTTCGTCGAAGAGGAGACCGAGGTCCCCGAGGGCGAGATGGTCGTCTTCTCCGCTCACGGTGTCGCCCCGGCCGTGCACGAGAACGCCGCGGCGAGGCAGCTGCGAACGATCGACGCCACCTGCCCCCTGGTCACCAAGGTCCACGTATCGGCGCGGCGCTTCGCCGCCGACGGCTACACGATCGTGATGATCGGCCACGAGGGCCACGAGGAGGTGGAAGGGACCACCGGCGAGGCGCCCGACAGCATCGTTCTCGTGCAGACGGTCGAGGAGGTCGACGGCCTGGAGGTTCCCGATCCCGAGCGGGTCGCCTTCATCACCCAGACCACGCTCTCGGTCGACGAGACCGCGGAGATCATCGCCGCGCTGCGGGCCAAGTTCCCGGCGATCGTCAGCTCCAAAACCGACGACATCTGTTACGCGACCACCAACCGTCAGATCGCCGTCAAGCAGCTTGCCCGCGAGTGCGAGCTGGTGCTGGTGATCGGCTCGACCAACTCGTCCAACTCCAATCGCCTGGTCGAGGTGGCGCGCGAGCACGGCGCCGCCTCCCACCTGATCGACAACCACACCCAGGTGCAGGAGGAGTGGCTCGACGGGGTGGAGACGGTCGGGATCACCTCCGGCGCGAGCGCGCCCGAGGAGTTGGTCGCGAGCCTGGTCGAGCTCTTCCGCGAGCGTGGCGCCGAAGACGTCTCCGAGCTGCGCACCGTCCACGAGGACGTGCGCTTCATGCTGCCGAAAAAGATTCGCGAAGCGACTGTGGCGTAGAGGGCGGGGAGCGCCCCCGCCCTCTACGGGACGCCGGCCGCGAAGCTGAGGGACCAGATGCGGAGGCCCCGAGAGGGATGGAGCGAGATTGTGTGCTGCTCGTGTTGAAGGTGGTCCGTGAGCTTGTACAGGCTGGGGCCGTCGATCTCGATCTGAGTCGCCGAGTTGCCGTCGGTGGCAATGGAGATCTCGCCGCTGCCCTCGACCGTCGCGTAGGCCCCACCGGCTTCGTAGGGAACCTCCAGCTTGGCGCCTTCCCAGGGCTCCTCCCACGATCCGCTGGGGAAGAGCTCGGGCGTGGGGGGGATCACCTTCGCGCCGGGCGAGTCGGTCGACCGCAGGGGTTCCATCGGCTCCGGCAACGCCCGCAGCGCGTCCTGCTCGCGTAGCTCGGCCTGGATCGCTTCCTCGGTCGCGAGGTATTCGCCTTCGCCGAAGTGGAACCATGAGAGCGCTCCGCCCAGCTTCCAGAGGAAGAGGCTGGGCCAGCCTTCGCAGCCGTAGGCATGCCAGAGGCGACGGTCGGCGTCGATCGCGACCGGGAACTCGACCCCGAGGTTCTCCAGTCCGGCAGCGACTGCGGCACGCTCGGCGCCGAAGGGAAAGCGCGGCGCCTGCACGCCGATCGTCGTCAGGCTGTGCGATGCATAGCGGCGTGCCCACTCCGAGACGTAGGGCAGCGTGCGGACGCTGTTGAGCTGGGCGAAGTCGAGAAAGTGGACGAGCACCGGCCCGCCCGCGGTCGCAACCGGCATCGAGCGCGGCGCGTCGCCGATCCACTCGATCCCCTCGGGCAGGTCAGGGGCTGCGATGTTTTCTCGCTCAGGACGCATGGCGGCGCCGGAACTTATCCGGCCTTGAGGTCATGCGCTAGCTTCTTCGGGCGATGATCGAGTTCGCCGTCGCGGCCGTTCCGCTTTTACTGCTGCTCGTCGCGCTGCTGCTCGGGCGCTACCCGGGCTGCGATGCGGCGCTGCGGCTTGCCGGGCGGATCGCCTCGCGGGCTCGGCGCAAGGCCGCAGCGGCGCGTAACTCGCGCCGGCCGCAACCGCCGGCTTCGCGTGCCGCACACGGCGGCCTTCTGATCGCTTTCGGGCTCGCCCAGCGCCCACCCCCTCTCGCTGCCTAGCTGACCCAGCCCAGCGTTTTCGGCCCGCGTCCTCACGTCGCGGGCATAACTCTGACGTGGGTGGATCCCACGTCACCAGCCAAGGAGCGAGCATGAACTCGAATACCGTAAGAGCAGTGGCCGCCGGCGCGTTCGTCGTCGTGGCGATCGTCCTGCTCATCGTCCTCGAGGACAACGACAGCAGCGACACGAGTACGACGAAGGGTGTCACCACGATCGTCATCAAGAACGGCAAGCCCGTCGGTGGAATCGCTCAGCTGACTTACGACAAGGGGGAGCGGGTCCGCTTCAAGGTGGACTCCGACGTCAGCGACGAGATCCACATGCACGGCTACGACATCATGGAGGACGTCAAGGCGGGCGGTTCGGTCAGCTTCGACTTCCCGGCCACGATCGAAGGCGTGTTCGAGGCGGAGCTGGAGGGTCGCAAGGAGCAGATACTCGAACTCACCGTGAATCCGTGAGCTTCTTCCTCCCGCTCGCCCACGCGCTGGTAGCGCGCGAGGATCTGCCGGTTCCGGCATGGTTGTTCGCCTGGGCGGCGTCGATCGTCCTGATCGTCTCCTTCTTCGCGCTGTCGGTCGGCTGGCGGACGCCCCGCTTCGAGAAGGACCGTTGGCGTCCTCTCGGGGCGGGGCTCTCGCGGGCCCTGGTCAGCCTGCCGGCGCAGGGCCTCTACGGGATCGTCGGGGTCTTCCTGCTCGGGTTGGCGATATACGCCGGGATAGATGGGACCGAAGCGCCGGACAGAAACTTTGCCCTGACCTTCATCTACGTCACGGCCTGGCTCGGCTTTCCCCTGTTCAGCGTCTTCCTCGGCGACGTCTTCCGCCCCTTCAACCCCTGGCGGGCGATCGGGCGGGCGGTGGGAGGAGGGTTTACCGCGCTTGCCGGCCAGCGCCCGGCTCATCTGCGCTACCCGGAGAAGCTCGGGCGCTGGCCCGCCGCGATCGGCCTGATCGCCGTCGTCTGGCTGGAGATCGTCTACGGCGCCAGCGGCGGAGTCGCGGTAGGGCTGGACCCTCATGCCGCGGCGGTCGCCGCCCTCGTCTACACCGGCTACACGCTGACGATGATGGCCCTCTTCGGGGTCGAGCAGTGGTGTCGTACCGGGGAGGTCTTCTCGGTCTACTTTGGCATGTTCGGGACGCTCGGCTGCTTTGGCGTCAAGGACGGCCGGCTCGGCCTGCGCCGCCCCCTCTCCGCTGCCACCACGTGGGCGACCGTGCCCGGCTCGGTTGGCGTCGTGATCGCCTCGATCGCGACCACCTGCTTCGATGGCGCCCAGGAGGGGGCGTTCAAGGGCGCGCTCGAAAGCACCTTCGACCGTCTGGTCGACGCCGGCCTCGGCCTCACCTCCGCCCTGCGGCTGACCGACACGATCTTCGTCGGGCTCTGCTTCGCCGG
Organism: uncultured Solirubrobacterales bacterium; assembly: GCA_963716735.1. Lineage (GTDB taxonomy): Bacteria > Actinomycetota > Thermoleophilia > Solirubrobacterales > 70-9 > VRUE01. The sequence continues at coordinate 1,165,706 of OY970321.1, read as the reverse complement.
CGTCGCCGCCGTCTACCTGGTCGGGGTGCGGGGGATGGCGGGCGTTCCCGGTGCGCCGTCGTTCAAGAAATTACGCAGCGGCTTTGCCCACACCCTGATTCCGATCGCCTTTGCCTACCTGGTCGCCCACTACTTCAGCCTCTTCGTCTTCCAGGAGCAGGCTCAGTTCACCTACCTGCTCTCCGACCCCCTTGGAACCGGCACCACGGACCTCTTCGGCACCGCGTCGTCGGGCATCGATTTCCAGCTGCTCGGCGCCAACGCGATCTGGTACGTGCAGGTCGGTGCTCTGGTCGTCGGGCACGTGATCGGGCTCACCCTCGCCCACGACCGCGCCACTGCCTACTGGGGCGATTACCGCCAGGCCGCTCGCTCGCAGTACTGGATGCTGGCGGTGATGGTCGCCTTCACCTGTTTCGGCCTTTACCTGCTCTCGGTGGCCAATGCATGAGAACAGGTTCTAAAGCCGCGATTTACGGGTAAATACGGGGTTGGCTACCGACATCTATCGGTTTTCTACTGATGCTGTGGTGTAGTCAGGATGGTTGACTGGATTTGAAGTTGCGAATCACTGATTTACCGTTTCCCTCCCCATAGGCAAGAAGCAAGCATCGAGGTCACCGGACATATCAGCCACCCGGTGGCCTCGATGCATATTGGTGCCGGTGCCGTTAGAGGATCTCGGCGAGACGGCGCTCCAGCGCCGCTGAGACCTCGTCGCGCACGGGGCCCTCGGCGAGGCGTTCGACCAGGGACTCGAGGAAGCCCTCGATGATCAGCTGCTTGGCCGCCGCCGGGTCGAGCCCACGGGAGGTCAAGTAGAAGAGCTGGTCCTTGTCGATCTGGGCGATCGCGGCGGCGTGCGTGCAGCGCACGTCGTCGGCTTCGATCTCCAGGCCGGGGATCGCGTCGGCGTGTGCGTCGGTGGAGAGCAGCAGGTTGCGGCTCTCCTGGAAGGCGTCGGTGTTCTGCGCGCCGGGATCGACTCGGATCATCCCCCGCCACACGGCGGTCGAGCCGGCGGCGAGAACGCCGCGGAAGGCGAGGTCGGAGAAGGTGTTCGGCGCGGCGTGCTCCTGCGTGGTGTCGTAGTCGAGGTGTTGCCCCGGTCCGCTGGCATAGCCGCCGGTCACCCGCGCCTCGGAGCCCGGGCCGGCGAGCTTGGTCTCCATCCGCACCTTGCCTCGCGCCGAGCCGAAGCCCAGCGCGGTCCAGTCGAGGCGGCCGTCGCGCTCCACCTGGGCGCGCTGGCTGGAGAAGATCCAGGCGCGCTCTGAGATGTCTTGAGTGGAGACGTAACGCAGCGTCGCCGCCTGTCCCACATGGAGCTCGACCACCGTGTTGAGCAGGGCGTCGCTCTCATCGCCGGCTGAGCCGCTGTGCTCCCAAACCTCGGCCTCAGCGCCCTCCTCGAGCACAATCAGGGTGCGCCAGGCGACCGCGGCGCCGTTCTCGTCGAGCGGCAGCTCGATCTTGATCGGCTCGGTGACCTTGACCCCGGCGGGCACGTGAACCAGGACCCCGTCACGCCAGCCGGCCTCGTTGCGGGCCACGAACGGATCCTCGCTCGGGACCAGCGAGCCGAGCTTTTCGTGCAGCAGCTCGTCGTGGCTCTCCAGTGCGGCAGTGAGCGAAAGCACCGTCGCCCCCTCGGCGCCCTCGATCGCACCGGCCGGCTCGACCTCCACGTAGGCGTCGAGGTCGAGCGCCGCGAGGTCGGTGAATTCCCACCCCTTCGCTTTTTGATCGGGAAGGGGGAGGCTCTGCGCGAGAGAGGCGCCACGCCGGCGCCTCTCGTCCAACCACGCGGGCTCGGTTGCCACCTCAGCCAATGGAGCCCTCCATCTGCAGCTCGATCAACCGGTTGAGCTCGACCGCGTACTCCATCGGCAGCTCTTTGGTGACCGGCTCGATGAAGCCGTTGACGATCATCTTCGAGGCCTCTTCCTCGTCGAGCCCGTGGCTCTGCAGGTAGAAGATCTGCTCGTCGCCGATTTTCGAGACGGTCGCCTCGTGGCCGACGTCGGCGTCGTTCTCGTCGATCCGGATCGTCGGGTAGGTGTCCGAGCGCGAGTCCTCGTCGAGCAGCAGCGCGTCGCAGACCACCTTGGAGCGCGACTCCGTCGCCCCGTCGGCGACTTCGAGCAGGCCGCGGTAGGTCGCTCGTCCGCCGTCCTTGGAGATCGACTTGGAGAAGATCGAGGACGAGGTGCGCGGCGCCGCGTGGATGATCTTGCCGCCGGCATCCTGGTGCTGGCCGTCGCCGGCGAAGGCGATCGAGAGGATCTCGCCGTGCGCTTCGGGCCCGAGCAGGTAGATCGACGGGTACTTCATCGTCAACTTCGAGCCGAGGTTGCAGTCGACCCACTCCATCGTCGCCTTCTCGTGGGCGACGGCGCGCTTGGTGACCAGGTTGAAGACGTTCTGCGACCAGTTCTGCACGGTCGTGTAGCGGACCCGCGAGCTCGGCTTGGCGACTATCTCGACCACCGCGGAGTGCAGCGAGTCGGTCGAGTAGACCGGCGCCGTGCAGCCCTCGATGTAGTGGACGTCGGCGCCCTCCTCGCAGATGATCAGCGTGCGCTCGAACTGGCCCATGTTCTCGGTGTTGATGCGGAAGTAGGCCTGCAGCGGCATCTCCACCTTGACCCCGGCGGGTACGTAGACGAAGGAGCCGCCCGACCAGACGGCCGAGTTGAGCGCCGCCAGTTTGTTGTCGTTGGCGGGGATGATCGTCGCCCAGTACTCGCGGACCAGATCCTCGTGCTCGCGCAGCGCCGTGTCCATGTCGGTGAAAATCACGCCCTGGGCCTCGAGCTTCTCGTTGACCTGGTGGTAGACGACCTCGGACTCGTACTGGGCGCCGACCCCGGAGAGGAATTTGCGCTCCGCCTCGGGGATACCGAGCCGGTCGAAGGTGTTTTTGATGTCGTCCGGGACCTCGCTCCAGTCGCGGCTGTTCTTCTCGGAGGCGCGGACGAAGTAGTGGATGTCGTCGAAGTCGATCTGACCGAGGTTGCCGCCCCAGGTCGGGGTCGGGCGCGAGTAGAAGTGTTCGAGCGACTTCAGCCGGAAGTCGCGCATCCACTGCGGCTCGTCCTTGTAGTCAGAGATCGATTCGACTACCTCGCGCGAGAGGCCCTTGGGCGCTTTATAGGCGTAGCCGCTCTCAGGATCGTGAAAGCCGAACTTCTCCTTGTAGTCGGCGTTGATGCCGGCGAGCTCTTTTTTCTCTGCTACTGCCTCAGGCGTTGCCATGTTCGATCAGACCTCCAGGACGATGTTGTCGTCGACGACGGATGCCGCGAACGTCCTAACCGGAGCATAGGCGGGGAGCGTCTTCGGCCTGCCGGTGGTCAGGTCGAAGAGCGAGCCGTGGCGGGGGCACTCGACGGTGCAGGCCTCGGCGCTGAACTCGCCCTCGGCGAGCGGCCCGTCATCGTGGGAGCAGCGATCCTCGATCGCGTACAGCGTCCCGTCGCAGTTGAACACGCCGATCTTGACCCCGTCGTGCTCGACCAGGCGCATGCCGCCGGGCTCGAGCTCGGTAAGCGGGCAGACGGAGATAGTGATTCCAGCGGTGTCGGTCATGGGCGAGACGCTAGCCTCCGAGGGTGCTTCGTGCGGGTTGAAACTTAATCCTACCTATCCAGTCGGATTTTAGAGGAAGGCGACCATGAGCGAGAAAGCCAGCTATGAGCCCGGGACCCCCTGTTGGGTCGACCTGGGATCTCCGGACCTGGAGGCGTCAGTCGATTTCTACGCGGCGCTATTCGGCTGGGACGTTCCCGAGTCCGAGAACGCCGAGCAGACCGGTGGCTACCGCCAGGCGATGAAAGGCGGCAAGCCGGTCGCAGGGATGATGCCGCTGATGCAGGAAGGCCAGCCGGTCGTCTGGAGCAGCTACATCTCGGTCGAGGACGCCGACGCGACCACGGTGAAGGTGAAGGAGTCGGGCGGCACGGTGATGGTCGAGCCAATGGACGTGATGGACCTCGGACGGATGGCGGTCTTCGTCGATCCGACCGGCGCTGTGGTCGGAATTTGGCAGCCGGGCACCTTCGTCGGTGCGGAAATCGTCAACGAGCCCGGCGCCCTCGCGTGGAACGAGCTCAACACCCGCGACCCCGAGGCCGCCAAGGCCTTCTACGGCGCCGTCTTCGGTTGGGACTTCCAAGACGACGACATGGGGGAGATGGGGACCTACACGACGTTGAAGCTGAGAGGCGAGATGGTCGGCGGGATGTTCGACATGGGCGCTCGCGGAGTGCCCGAGCAGGTACCGGCCCACTGGCAGGTCTACTTTGCGGTCGAGGACACCGATGCGGCGGTCGAGCAGGCCCAGGGCGCCGGTGGCAGCGTGATGGTCGAGCCGATGGAAGTCCCAGCCGGACGCTTCGCGATCCTCACCGACCCGCACGGCGCCAGCTTTGCCGTGATCGCGCTCAACCAGCCAGCCCCCTAGGGCGCCGGGGCGGAAATGGGGAAACGGCGTGGGGGCCGAATAGGCTTCCGCGCCGTGACTCGCACGCTCGAGCGCCTCGCCGCGGTCATCGCCAGCCCGCGCGGACGCTGGCTGGCGGTGCTGGTCTGGGTTCCGCTCGGTCTCGCCGGCCTCTTCGCCCATGCCCATCTCGGCGACGTGACCGCCGCCGGGCAGAGCAGCTACCTGCCCTCGAACTCCGAATCGACCCGCGTCGTCGAGGCGCTCCAGCGCAACTACAGGGGCGGTAACGACGTCCCGGTCCTGATCGTCTTCGATCGCGAGGGCGGCCTCACCAATGCAGACCTGAACTCGATCGGAAAGCTCGGCCGCGGCCTCGAAGGCCTCGGCCTCGTCGGTGCGACGCCGGTCTTTGCGCCCTACTCGGAAGGCACCGGGGGACCGCTGGGGCGGGTTGCGCGGATCGCACACGGGATCGGCCCGATCTCCCGCGATGGCGAAGCGGCGCTGGTCGGGTTGGCGATCGACGCCGACGACCGCGGCGCCATCGCCCGCGGAGTCCACAAGATCCGGGTCTATCTCGCGGCGCACCGCGTCGCCGGCCTGCACTCCTATGTGACCGGGCCCGGCGGCATCGCGGCGGACCTCGAGCGCGTCGCCGACGACGCCGGTCGGACCTTGCTGCTCGCGACGCTCAGCCTGGTTCTCGTCTTGCTCCTGCTCGTCTATCGGGCCCCGATCCTGGCGCTGCTGCCTTTGCTCGTGGTCGGCGCCGCCTACCTGGTCGCCACCGGCATCGTCTACCTGCTGATCGATGCAGGGCTGATCACCGTCAACACCGAGGGCACGATGCTGCTCCTGGTGCTGATCTTCGGCGCGGGCACCGACTACTCGCTGCTGCTGGTGCACCGTTACCGCGAGGAGCTCGGCGCCGGACGGGAGCCGGGCGAGGCGTTGCCCACCGCTCTGCGCGAGAGCGCGCCGGCGATAGCCGCCTCGGCCGGAACGGTGATCGCGGCGATGCTTGTCCTCCTGGTCGCAGAGCTGGAGTCGACCCGCTGGCTCGGCCCGATCCTCGCGATCGGCGTCGCCACGATGCTCGTCGCCTCGTTCACGTTGCTGCCGGCGCTGCTCGCCCTGCTCGGCGAGCGGGCCTTCTGGCCGGCCGCCCCCGCCGGCAATGCCACCGATGCGCTCGGCGGCGCCTCGCGCGGTCGAGGTTTGGGTCCCATATCGACCCAAACCTCTACCGCGGCCGGCTATCGCTGGCGTCGGGTGGCGGACCTCGTCCGTCGGCGGCCGCGGACGATCGTCGCCACGGTGCTCGCCGTGTTGGCGCTGCTCGCGCTGGGGAATCTGGCCGGCCACGACACGATCGGCTTCGGACAGGGGGAGATCGGCGCGACCGAATCCGCCACCGGGACCAAGGTCCTCGATGAACACTTCCCGCCCGGCCTCGGCTCGCCGCTGACCGCGGTGGTCGACGTCGAACAGGTGCCGCCGGCGTTGCGGGGGCTGAAAGATCTATCCACGGTCAAGCTGACCCTGCCCGTCCCGCCGTCGCCGGGCTCCGACGAGGCGGTGCTGACGATCGTCCTGCGGGGGAATCCCTACTCCGGCGATGCGGCCGCGGCTGTCGAGGAGATCCGCGACAAGTTGGACGAAGTCGCGCCGAGCGCGCTCGTCGGCGGGATCCCGGCCGAGAACTACGACGTCGAGCAGGCCAACACCCGCGACACCCGGCTGATAGTGCCGCTCGTCCTGCTCGTCGTCGGCATGATCCTCATCCTCGTTCTGCGCGCTCTCGTCGCGCCGGCGTACCTGATCGCCACCGTCGTCGCCTCGTTCGCCGCGACCCTGGGCCTCGCCACCTTTGTCTTTGCGGCCACCGGGATCGCCTTCAACCTGGTCCTGATGTCGTTCATCTTCCTCGTCGCCCTGGGGGTCGACTACAACATCTTCCTGATGACTCGGGCGCGCGAGGAGGCCGCGGTGCGCGGCACGCGGGAGGGAGTCCTCGTCGCCCTCGAGAACACCGGCGGCGTCGTCACCGGGGCCGGCGTGATCCTCGCCGGGACCTTCGCGACGCTGACCCTGCTGCCGCTCGAGCAGCTGGTGCAGATCGGTGCGACGGTGGCGATCGGCGTCCTGCTCGACACCTTCGTGGTCAGGGCGCTGCTGATCCCCGCGATCACCTACCTGCTCGGTGAGCGCACCTGGTGGCCCAGCAGGGCCTAGGGACTCAGGTCGGCGGTCGCTTCCGCGGGGTCGCCCGTCTCGCCCTCGTCCTCCCATTCGGCGGGCTGGCCGAGACCGGCGCTCTTGACCACCTTGAGCCCGAGCATCGCGCACTTCATCCGCGTCGCGGAGATCTCGATGCCGAGCAGGTCGAGCACGTACTCCTTAGGCAGTCGCAACAGCTCCTCGCGCGTCTTGCCGACCAGCTCGTCGGTGAGCAACAACGTGGCGGCGGTCGAGATCGCGCAGCCCTGGCCCTCGAAGGCGATTTCCGCCACCCGCCCGTCCTCGTCCAACCGGATCGTCACATGCTGCTCGTCGCCGCAGAAGGGGTTCGTGTCCTCGAACTCGAGGTCGGGGCTCTCGATCCGGCCGAAGTTATGCGGCCGCTTGTAGTGCTCGAGGATCTGCTCGCGGTATAGCTCGTCCATGCCCCGAGGCTAGCGAAGCGACCCGGCGCGCCCCTCACTGGAAGTTCAGCCGGTAGAGCTTTTCCTCCGAGCCCCGTCGCGGGTGGCGTCGCCCCGCCGGCCTCAGCGCGCCGATCGAATCCAGGCGGCGAACGTGGTAGGCGATCGCCGAGAGGCGCTGTTCGCGGTGGAAGACCTGGACCAGCTCTGATGCCGACAGCGGTTGGTCGATCCACGCCATCGCTTCGATGATCTGTACCTGGAAAGGATGGAGAAGACGAACGGCGAGCAGTGCCCAGAATCCATCCGGGACTTCCCCGCTTGTCATTTCCCGCCCCTGTCGTGGTGGTTGAGGTTTAGCGACTCGCTGCCCGGGGAGCTAACTTCGCAGTGCATGGGAGTTGCACCTCCTGTGCCGAGGCCCCGGGCGACGGATATGACCCGCCGCCCGGGGCGTATGTCCGCCCGCTCCGTCCATTTTGGTGCGACGGGATGTAGGCAGTCTTGCCGATCTGAGTGCTGGGTTAAGTCTTAGTCCTGGTGCGCCAGGCGTCCATACGCACTATTCGAGTGACTTTTTCGACAGCAATCAATGATCACTAGGTAACTTCTTTGCGGTTTTAAGCCTTTTTAAAGGCCGAAAACCCTGCGCGCGTCGTCGAGACCCTCGACCAGGCGGTCGATCTCCTCGCGGGTCGTGTAGACGCCGAAGCTGGCCCGGGCGGTTGCGGCTATGCCGAGGCGGTCCATAAGGGGCTGTGCGCAGTGGTGCCCGGCGCGGACGGCGACGCCGTGGCGATCGAGGATCTCGGAGACGTCGTGGGCGTGGACTCCCTCGAGCTCGAAGGAGACGGGACCGAGCCGCTCAGGCCCACGCGGCGGTCCGAAGACGCGCAGGCCGGGGACCGCGGCGAGCTGCTCCAGCGCGTAGTCGGTGATCTCACGCTCGTGCTCGCGCACCGACTCCATCCCGAGGCCGTCGAGCCAGCGCAGGGCGGATGCCATGCCGATCGCCTGGGCGATCGCCGGCGTCCCGGCCTCGAAGCGGGCTGGGGGATCGGCGTAGGTCGTCCCCTCTTTGGTCACCTTGCGGATCATCGAGCCGCCGCCGAGGAAGGGCGGCATCTCGCGCAGCAGGTCGAGCCTTGCCCACAGCGCCCCGATCCCGGTCGGGGCGTAGAGCTTGTGACCGGTCAGGGCGTAGAAGTCGACACCCAGCTCGGCGACGTCGAGCGGCAGCTTCGGTGCCGCCTGGGCGCCGTCGGCGAGCACGAGGGCGCCGGCGTCGTGGGCGAGGCGGGCGATCTCGGCGATCTGGTTCTCGGTGCCAAGCACGTTGGAGACGTGGGCGACGGCGACCAGCTTCGGTCCGCGCTCGAGCTGCGCCGAGTAGGCGTCCATGTCGAGCAGCCCGTCCCCGCCGACCGGCACCCAATCGATCTCGGCGCCGGCTCGCTCGGCGAGCTGCTGCCAGGGGACGATGTTGGAGTGGTGCTCCATCTCGGTCAGCACGATGCGATCGCCCGCGCCGACGTTCGCCTCGCCCCACGCCCGCGCCACCAGGTTGATCGCCTCGGTGGCATTGCGGACGAAGATCACCTCGCGTCGGTCCGCGGCGCCTAGGTGGTCGGCGACGGTCGCCCGCGCGCCCTCATAGGCCGCGGTCGCCTCGGCCGAGAGCGTGTGCGAGCCCCGGTGGACGTTGGAGTGGTGCGTGCGCTCGTAGCGGTCGACTGCCTGGATCGAGGCCAGGACCCGCTGGGAGCTGGCGCCGCTGTCGAGGTAGGCGACAGGCCGGCCGTGGACCTCGCGCTCCAGCGCCGGGAAGGAGGCGCGGACCTTCTCGATCGGGAAAGCCGACGCCGCCGCGGGCCTGGTCGTCGTCGGCTCCATCGTCGCGAGGCTAGGCGCCGACGCCCGCCTCGACCTCCTCGCGGATCCAGCCGTAGCCCTTCTCCTCGAGCACGCCGACCAGCTCCGGCCCGCCCTCCTTGACGATCCGGCCCTCGAACATGACGTGGACCGAGTCGGGCTTGACCATGTGCAGGATGCGCTGGTAGTGGGTGATGATGAGCACGCCCATGTCGGGCCCGGCGAAGGTGTTTACCCCGTCGGCGACGACCCGCAGAGCGTCGATGTCGAGGCCGGAGTCGGTCTCGTCGAGGACCGCGATCTCGGGCCGCAGCAGCGCCAGCTGCAGCAGCTCCATGCGCTTCTTCTCGCCACCGGAGAAGCCATCGTTGAGGTAGCGGCTGGAGAAGTCTTTGGGGATGTTCGCCAGTGCCATCGCCTCCTGGGCGGTCTTGGCGAACTCTTTGATCTTGATCTCGGCTTCGCCGCGCGCCTCGCGGCGGGCGTTGAGGATCATCCGCAGGTACTTGCTGACCGAGACGCCGGGGATCGCCACCGGATACTGGAAGGCCATGAAGAGACCGGCGCGCGAGCGCTCGTCGGGGTCGGCCTCGGTCATGTCCTCGCCCTTGAAGACGATCGAGCCCTCGGTCACCTCCAGCGCCGGGTGACCCATGATCGCGTTGGCCAGGGTCGACTTGCCGGAGCCGTTGGGCCCCATCAGCGCGTGGACCTTGCCCTTCTCGACGTCGAGGTCGAGGCCGCGGAGGATCTGCTTGTCCTCGACGCTCACGTGCAGGTTGCGTATCTCCAGCTCAGCCATTTCGCTCCGTTCGTGTGATTCGGTGGTGATTCAGGGTTAGGCGGCGCTGCCGACAGGCGCCCGTTGGGCACCGCCTGCGCCACCGGAGAACTCGACCAGCTCGGCCAGCGTGGTGCCGGCGAGCGCCTTGGTGACGCCGCCCTGGACACGGGTCCAGAGCAGCTTCGTCGCGCAAGCGCGGTCGCCGTCTGATTCGTGCGAGCAGAGGACCTTGCCCTCCGGGGTCTCGTGGAAGCACTCCATCGGGGCGATCTGCCCTTCCAGCGCCTCGACCACTTCATCGAGGGTGATTGTCTCCGCCGGCTGGGCCAATCGGTAGCCGCCGTGGGCGCCGCGGGTCGAGCTGACCAGCCCGGCGTTGCGCAGCTTGGCGACGAGGTGCTCGAGATAGGAGAGCGGCAGGCGCTCTGCCTCGGCGACGGCGCTGAGCGAGACCGGGGCAGACCCCGGCTGGCGACCCAGCTCCACCATCAGGCGAACTCCGTACTCCGCTTTCGTCGAGAACAGCATCGACTTAAATCCTACTGAAGCGGTCGGTTATGCGGACGCGGCCTCCGTCGCCTCCTGCCCGGCCGCCTCGCTGCCGAGTTCGACGTGGGCCTTGCTGTCGCGGTTGCTGATCAGGACAAGCGTGAGGACGAAGCCGAGCCCGGCGATCGCCGCACCGCCGAGGAAGGCGGTCTGGAAGCCATCGGTCAGCGCTGCCACCGGGTTCGTCCCGTCCGCGATCAGGTCGTTGGTGTGCGACGTGGCGATGGTGGAGAGCACGGCGAGCCCGAGCGCGCCACCGACCTGCTGCGAGGTGTTGATCAGGCCGCTGGCCAGGCCGGCCTCGCTTTCCTCGACTCCGGAGACGGCGGCGATCGTCGTCGTCACGAAGGCGAAGCCGAGCCCCGCCGCGGCGAACAGCGACGGGCCGAGGATGTCGGTGGTGAAGCCTCCGCCCACCGAGACACGGCTGAACCAGACCAGCCCGATGACGATGAAGAGCAGGCCGGCGGCGAGGATCGGCTTGTAGCCGAAGCGGGTCACCAATTGGGAGGCGACGCCGGCCGAGACCATGATCGTCAGCGCCAGCGGGAAGTAGGAGAGGCCAGCGTGGATCGCGCTGTAGCCGAGCACCTGCTGCATATATAGGGAGATGAAGAAGAACATCGAGAAGAGCGAGGCGCCGACCAGCAGGCCGACGATGTTGGCGCCGGTCAGCGTGCGGATGCGGAAGATCGAGAACGGCACCAGCGGCTTGGTCGCGCGCAGCTCGATCGCGATGAAGATCGCGAGCAGGACGAGGGAGAGTGCGATCAGGCTGAGCGTCTTGGTCGATCCCCAACCGGACTCGGTGGCGTCGACGACTGCGTAGACGAGGACCGAGAGCGCCGCGGTGACGGTGACCGCGCCGGCGACGTCGAAGGCGCGGGTCTCCTGCTCGTCGCGGCTTTCGGCGATCAGCCTGGGGGAGAGGGCGAAGGCGATGAGGCTGACCGGGACGTTGACCCAGAGCACCCACTCCCAGCCGAGCCCGTCGGTGAGGACGCCGCCGAGCAGCACGCCCGCCGCCCCGCCGGAGCCGGCGACCGCGCCCCAGACGCCGAGTGCCTTGTTGCGCTCCGAGCCGTCGCTGAAGGTGGTGGTGACGATCGAGAGCGCGGCGGGGGAGATGATCGCCGCGCCGAGGCCCTGCGCGGCCCGCGCCGCGATCAGCTGCCCCTCCGTGGCAGCGAAGCCGGCGGCGAGCGAGGCGACGGCGACGACGAGCAGGCCGGCCATGAAGACGCGCCGGCGGCCGAGCAGGTCGGCGGCGCGACCGCCGAGCAGGAGGAAGCCGCCGAAGGTGAGGATGTAGGCGTTGACCACCCAGGGCAGGTTCTCCTGGGAGAAGTCGAGCGCTTTGCCGATCGTCGGCAGGGCGACGTTGACGATCGAGGCGTCGAGCACGACGACGAACTGCGCCGAGCAGAGCAGGACCAGCGCCAGCCAGCGTTTCTCTCTGAAGTCTTGGGAGCTCGTCATCGACTGGGCTTCTCAGTCAAGCAAATCGGCGGCGCCGGCGAGCCTGGATCAGGGCTCGATCAGGCCGCGGCGGATTGCGTAGCGGACCAGCTCGACCCGGTCGCGCATGCCGAGCTTGCGCATCGCGTTGGCGCGGTGGTTCTCGACCGTCTTCTCGGAGAGGTGGAGGATCTCCGCGATCTCCTTCGAGGTGTGGGCCTCGGCGACGAGCTTGACGATCTCCTCCTCGCGTGGCGTCAGCGTGCGCTGCATCTCAGGTCTGGGAAAAGGATCGCCCCGTTCGACCGCCCGGACCGCGGCCAGCAGGTCGGTGTCCGCCTGCGTCTTGAGGACATAACCGGACGCGCCCGCTTCGAACGCTTCGTTGAGGTAACCCTCGTCGTCGTGCATCGAGAGGATCAGAACCGCGACCTCGGGTGCCTGCGCCTTGATCTCGCGCGTCGCCTGCAGGCCGGTCAGCTTCGGCATCTTGACGTCGAGGATCGCCAGGTCGGGCCGCTCGCGGATCGCCAGCTCACGCGCCTCGGCGCCGTCCGCCGCCTCGGCGACGACCTCGATGTCCGCCTGGCGCTCGAGCAGCAGCCGCAGCCCGGAGCGCACGATCCCGTGGTCGTCTGCGATCAATATCCGCATAGTCCGCCCAGTCTCCCAACAAAGGGGGGAGAGTCGTGGGTCTCTGACGACTTACTCATCCATGCAAGAGGGATGTGGTCATCTAATTGCTAAAGTGGTCACATGTTGGAGATCGGCGTTCGAGAGTTGAAGGCGAAATTGAGCAGCATGCTTCGCAAAGTCGAAGAGGGTGAGCAGATCAAGGTGACGGTGCGAGGTCGACATGTGGCTGACATCGTTCCGGCCGGTTCGCCTCGAGGCAGTGAGCATATGCGGAGACTCGTGGCTGAAGGGAAGGTCACGCCGGCGGCACGTCCCCGCCCTCGCCACGCGCCGCGACCCCTACGCACTGGACGCTCTGCTTCAGCGATCATTCTGGCGGAACGCGACGAAGAGCGCTAATGCTCTACCTCGACGCGAGCGCGCTGGTCAAGCGGTATATCGAGGAGGAAGGCAGTGACGAGCTCCTACGAGCGATGGACAGCGCAAGTGCATGGTCTAGCTGCCGGATCTGCTTCGTCGAGACGGTGCGGGCGGTAGGCCTGGCCGGAGGTTCCAGATCGATCAAGAGAGTGGAAAGCGACTGGCTCACCTTCGGCGTGGTCGAGGTCGATCGAGAGCTGGCGGAGCAGGCGGCACACCTCGCCGTTTCGACAAAGCTTCGCGCTCTCGATGCCTTGCATCTGGCGGCTGCACTTGCACTGCCAAGGCAGGGCCTCTCCTTTGCCACCTGGGATGCCCGCTTGCACAAAGCCGCGCGTGATCGGGGCTTGGAGACGCTTCCGACGGTTCTCGACTAACTCCGGACGGAGAGCCTGACGGTCGTGCCCTCGCCCGGCCGCGACTCGATCGTCAGCTCGGCGCCGATCAGCAGCGCCCGCTCCCTCATGCCGCCGATGCCGAGCCCGCGCTCGGACTGCTCGAAGGCGAAGCCGCGGCCGTCGTCGGCGACGTCGAGCTCGACCCCATCGCCGGAGCGGCGCAGGCCGACCGCGATCCGATTCGCCTCGCTGTGGCGGGCGGCATTGGTGAGCGCCTCCTGGGCGACGCGGTAGACGACCAGCTGCACGTCATCGTCGAGGCCGGAGAAGTCGCCCTCGACCCTCAACTCGGCCGACAGTCCGGAGCGCTCGAGCTGCTCGACCTGGCCGGCGATCGCGGCGGCGAGACCGAGGTCGTCGAGGGCGGTCGGTCGCAGCTGGCGAGCGAGCGAGAGCAGCTCGCGCATCGCCTGGTTGGCGAGCGAGCGCGTCTCGGCGAGCTCCGGCTCGAGCTCGGGCGGCGCGGCCTCCCGCACCGCCTCCAGCCGCAGCAGCAAGCCGGTCAGCGACTGGTTGACCTCGTCGTGGAGGTCGCGCGCGACCCGCGCCCGCTCCTCCTCCTGAGCCCGCAATGCGGCGCTGCCGGCCCGCCGTCGCTCTGCTTCCAGGCGGCGCATCATGCGCAGGAAGGCGAACTCGATCCGCGCCACCTCCTCAGTCTCGCCGACCCCGTCGATTGAGTCCGGTAACGGCCCCGGCGTGCTCAAGTCAACCTTCTCCATTTCCTCGATCAGCGTCTCCAGCGGCGCCAGCCGACGCAGCATGGAGATGAGCTGGAAGGCGAGCGCGGCCGCGACGACGGCGAGCACGACGATGACCAGGGTCGTCACAGGGCGAGAATAGGGGCTGCCACCTATGGCCTGAAGCGCCGTTCGGGGCAATACTTCTCAAGCTGCGCGATCTTCACTAACGGAACCAACAAGGAGCGAGCCGCGATGACCACCACCAAGCAATCCACCTGGGGAGCCACCCTGCGCACCACGATCCTGCTGGCGTCCCTCTCGGGTCTGCTGGTCCTGATCGGCGCTCTGATCGGCGGTCCCAGCACGGCGGCTCTCTTCCTCGGTATCGCCCTCTTGATCAACCTCGGCTCCTACTTCTTCAGCGACAAACTGGCGCTGAAGATGAGCCGCGCCCAGCCGATCGAGGAATCGGAGGCGCCGCGGCTCTACGAGATCATGCGCGAATTGACGACGCGCGCCGGCCTGCCGATGCCGCGCCTCTACATGATCCCCCAGGACCAGCCCAACGCCTTCGCCACCGGCCGTAATCCCAAGCACGCCGCCGTCGCGGTTACGCGGGGAATCACCAAGCTCCTCTCCGAGGACGAGCTGCGCGGCGTCCTCGCCCACGAGCTCGCCCACGTCCAGCATCGCGACATCCTGATCCAGTCGGTCGCCTCGGCAATCGGCGCAGCGATTACGTACCTCGCCTACATGCTGATGTGGTTCGGCAACGACGACGAGTCGCCGCTCAGCCTCGTCGCCTCGCTCGCCCTGGTTCTGCTGGCCCCGATCGCGGCGAGCATCATCCAGCTCTCGATCTCGCGCCAGCGCGAGTACGCGGCCGACGCCGGCGGCGCCGCCATCTGCGGCAACCCGGAGTCGCTCGCCAGCGCCCTGCTGCGCCTCGAGCAGGGGGCGGCGGACATGCCGATGCAGGTCAACCAGGCCGCCGAGCCCCTCTACATCGTCAAGCCCTTCTCCAGCAAGGGCATCGCCGGCCTCTTCTCGACCCACCCGCCGATTGAGGAGCGGGTGAAGAGGCTGCGCCAGATGCGCCCGAGCCTGGGCTGATCGGCCCAGATGCCCGGGGGCTAGTCTCCCAGAGCAGTGAAGAAGCGCTGAACCACATCGACGGCGTCGGCCCGCAAAGTGGCTGCATCGGCGCTGGGGTCGACTTCTTTCGCCTGCTCGGCATAGCCGGTCGGACCGCTGTCAGTGGTCTTGACGTAGCGCCCTCGTACCTCGATGAAGGTAGTTCGCAGCGAGTCCAGGTCTCTGGCGAACTCGCCATTAAGTAGGCGGTATGCGGCCTCCTCTGGTCCTCCCGCACGGTTGTGCTGCATGACATAGACGAGGTCGTAGTAGTCCTTCGTCGCGGCGCGGTTGCGCACCGCAACGCACTTGGAGAGCAGGTATCCCTCAAGACCGGCAAAACGCACCCGCACGGTGACCTTCCCCCCATCGGGCAGCACGCCGCTCACCTGCTCCCAGGAAAAGCCACGAGCTACATGGCCGGTGCCGCGAAGGTTCTGAGCACTGAGCACCCGGCATCCTCTCGGCCGGACGACCTCGCCCTCTCGGTATTCGGGAAGATCGCAGAGGAACTCGAGTTTTACCGGCGCTTGATCTATCTGGCCTCGCCAGCGCCAGCCATCTTCGCTTGGGTCTGCTTTGAAGGCGAGACGCTCGAGCGCTCGCTCCACGCTGGCGAGATTGGCGTCAGGGTCGATGTGGGTGATGAGGAGGATGTCAACGTCGTTGGTGCCGAGGTGCTTCGGCACGAGAGCCTCGTCGCTTGCGAGCACCTCGGGTACCAGACCGCCAAGCACGACCAGGAAGACGTCCTCGTCCCCGAGGGCATGCAGGAGGCGCACCAGCGCAAGCTCGGCCCGGGCGCGGGTTTCACGGGAGCGCCGCTCATCCATCGACACCAGCCCCCCCGGTTGGCTGCTGACGATGCAGCGGGTCGATGAGCTGCTCCTTGACGTGGTCGGCGCTGTCGCCTCCGCGGCCACCTAACGAGGCCAGGTCGGCGAACAGGCGTGGGGCGCTCACGACAGGGACACCTTCGACTCGCCGGCAGAAATTGAACACGTGGTCGTCAGCTGCCCAAAAAGTCACTCGACCACCCTCGTCGACTTCGCGCAAGCCCGCTTCTCCGATCGCGTCGCCGAGCGGACCGGTGAAGCCGGTGTCCTCGACATAGACGTGCAGGTTGGGCGTAGTCGTCGCAAAGGGGGCGGTGAGCTCAAGGCCGGCCCAGCCGCTGACAGCCCAGCCGGTTCGACGCTCCAACGCTGGGCCGAGGTCGTTGCGCAAGAGCGCCATCACATCTTTGGTCGCCCGATGGGCGATGCGGGTCGTGCGGGGAGAATCGGCAATCGTCGCTGACCATGCGGCGAGCATTCCGTCTGCATCGACGAGCTTCCGGTGCGCGCTGGGGCCACGAGCGGCGCCCTGCTTAACGGTCCAGCCCTGGCCGTCGAAGGCCTTTAGGACCTTGGCCGCCTGCGCGCCAGACCAGTTGCTCTCGTCGGCAAGCTCGGCCACGCGCAGCGGGCGATCCTCGTGGGCGAGGATCGCCTCCGCCACTGCGATCGCCGACTTCGACCACGTAAAGGAACCCGGTGCTCTCTTCTTGCCGGGCGGCCGAGCTGGTTCGCGGATTACGACCAACCCGCCTGGTCCGATGATGCGCGCCTGCCCGGCTTCGTCGGCCCAATTGGCGCCGCGGTCCCGCAGCCACTCGATCGCTCCGGGCGAGAGGTGACGAGCAAGAAGGACGACGTTTTCGGGCCATTGCTCCTCGACCGTGGCTGCGGCTCGCCGTACATCCTGCGGCCAGCCCTCGCCGGCCCACTTCGCCTCGACGAGAAGCGTCCCGCCGTCGCGAGTTCGGATCATGAAGTCGACATTGTCTTTGCCCGGCGCCGTTTCGACGCTAGCGCTCTCCAATGCGGCCGCAAGGATCTTCTGCCAGCGCTTTTCTACTTTTTCCATATTTTCTACTCTATCAGTAGAAAAGGAATTTAAGTAGAAAACTATAAGGATTCCGGGTCTCGCCGACGACTGAAACGAGTTTGCTGCGCCCGGCATTGACCTGGGGCGTATTTAAGAACTACACTGTACGTGTAACGGCATAGGCCGTTCGCACGTATGGCAAAAGCACGCGCCAGCGCCAAATCTGCAGCGCCGCGCCGCCTCCCGCGCGGTCGTCACGCGCTCGCGCCCGATGAGGTGCTGGCCGACCAGCGCGAGCGGCTCCTGGCAGCCGTGCCGGGCGTCGTCGCCGAGCGTGGCTACGAAGCGATGTCGGTCGCCGACATCGTCAAGGCGGCCGCCGTCTCGCGCAACGCCTTCTACAAGAACTTCAGCGACAAGCAGGAGTGCTTCGCGACCGCCCATGACGCCGGCCACGAACGGCTGCTCGAGGTGCTCGTCCAGCCCTGCGACGCCGCCGCCACGATCGAAGAGCGCGTCGAGCGCTCGCTGGCCGCGGGCCTCGACGCTGTGGCGTCCGAGCCGGATTTGGCGCGCCTGCTCTTCGTCGAGGCGCCCTCGGCGGGGGAGGAGATCGCGCTCCGCTACCACGAGTGGCTGCAGCGCTACGGCACCCTGCTGCGCGCCGCCGCGCCTGAGATGCCTCCCGAGGCACAGCCTGCACCTGAGGTCGAGGGTGTGATCGTCGGCGGCATCGCCTCGCGGGTTGCCAGCGAGGTGCTCAACGGCCGCGCCGCAAAGCTGCTGGATCTCACGGCCCCTCTGGTCGAGTACGTCCTCGCCTTCTTCAGGCTCAGCGAGCCCGGCCCCAAAGAGGGCAAGATCGTCGCCTTCGAGCGCGAGCAAAGCGTGGCCCCAGAGTCCGCTGAGACGCAACGCAAGCAAGCCAGCGCGTAGCACCCGAGACCCACCCGTACCTCGGCGCGAACACCTACTTATCTGGGAACCCACCGGGTTTCGTGACAAAAGCCTTGCTCGATAAGCCCCTGCAAATCACGCATACGGGTTAGCAATACCATGTGCGTATCTTGACAACTCCAAACCAGCGTGTTTACATGCGGTCACGTCTTCCGTTGGGAACGGGGGCGGTATAGCCAGGGAAGTACCAAACGCAGGGACAGGGACAAAGGAGAAGAGATTCGAATGCTCTCGCCACTACGCAACCGCTTCGGTATCCCGGGCGTGATCTCGGTGATCGCCCTCGTCTTCGCGATGTTCGGCGGCGCCTACGCCGCGACGAACACCGACAAGGCCACCAGCTCGGCCAAAGCCAAGAAAGGTCCGCGTGGGCCCAAGGGTCCGAAGGGGGATACGGGTCCGGCGGGTCCGGCCGGAGCGCAGGGTCCCGCTGGCCCCAAGGGCGATAAGGGGGACACCGGTCCACAGGGCAAAGAAGGGCCCCAAGGTAAAGAGGGGCCCCAAGGTAAAGACGGCAAAGCGGGTAAAGACGGTGAAACCGGATTCACCGTAGAGCTTCCGCCGGGCAAAACCGAGACTGGTGCGTGGGCAATTGGCGCCGGGTCAGCAGGGCTCTTTCGGGAGGCGATCTCATTCGCAATTCCCCTCGCTGCGCCGCTGGGCGCTGCCAACGTCCACTACATCAACGTAGCCGGGGAAGAAGCAAAGGAAAGCGGCAACATAGCTCCAGTTGCCTGCGATGGTGACACCGCCAACCCGACCGCGGATCCGGGCCATCTCTGTGTCTATGGCGGCGGGTTCGAATTAGAAATGCTCGCTTTCAGTGAATACATCACCCCGGTAGATGGCTCGCTTTCAGCTGGTGCATCGAAATCAGGCGCCGTCCTTCAATTCTTCATAACTGGTGCAGCTGGCGGCGGCACGGGCAGCTGGGCCGTAACGGCAGAAGAGGAGTAAGCCGTTCCGCGCACTCACTCACGCCCGGACGGCGCTCGTCGTCCGGGAACGGCTCAGGGAGATCACACCATGACGACTCACCCACAACTCTCGCAGCACACGCCTCACAGTCCCTACCGCAACGTCCAGCGGGTTCGGCGGGCTATTGTGACCGTCGGTTTGCTTGTCGTGGCACTCGCCGCCCTTGCGGCCCCGCATGCCAGTGCGATCAGCGACGAGGAAGAACTGTGGCAGGCAGGCGGGGACGGCGCTGGCGCGGGAGCGCTGGGCTCCTCTTGGAGGCCGGCTAGCGACTCGGTGACCGGTCATGTCTATGTCACCGAGGGGCAGAACAACCGGGTGAGCGAGTTCACGCCCTGGGGGGGCTTCGTCAAGGCCTTTGGTTGGGACGTGGCGCCGGGAGCGGTGAACGAGCAACAGGAAGTGAGGGTGCGGGCAGCGGAAGGCCAGTTCAGGTTGAGTTTCGGTGCGGATACGACCGCTGACCTCCCATTCAACGCCAGTGGCGCCGAAGTGGAAGCGGCGCTGAACGGCCTGCCCTCGATCTCGGGGGGCGGTGGCAGCGTCAGCGTCACGGCGGTCCCTGGCAACGTCAGTGGCACAACCCACTTCATCTACGTGGTCTCCTTCCAAGCTTCGCTCGCCGCTACCGACGTAACCCAGCTGGGGGCGACGAACGGGACGACGCCGCTGGGTGGCGGTGCCCCTTCGACCGATCTCCTGGTGCGCACCCGGGCCGACGGCCATGGGGCTACCACCGGCCTAGAGTCCTGCACGACCGAATCGGGCTGCAAGGCAGGTATCGAAGGCGCCGGAGCGGGGCAGATCGCCGACGCCCGCGGGGTCGCGGTCGACCCCGCGGGGAACGTCTATCTGCGGGAAATCGGCAATCGCCGAGTGCAGAAGTTCGACTCGGCGGGGCGCTTCCTTTTGATGTTCGGTGGGGAAGTCAACAAGACGACGGGCGCTGAGCGCTGCACCAAAGCAGACCTCGAGAGCCTCGACGTCTGCGGGATCGGGGTCGCGGGCATCGGCACTGGCGAATTTGGCGCCAGCAACAGCCCCGGCATTGCCTTGGGTGCGGGCGGCAAACTCTTCGCCGGGGACATCGAACGCATCCAGCGCTTCAACCTGGAAGGCGAATGGGAGAGTTCGGTGCCGGTCCCGGAAAGGACCGTCCATGACCTCGCGATCGCCCCGACCAGCGGCGACTTCTACGTAACCGTGGGGCCACCGAGCGGCACCGAGCAGAACGTCCGCATCCTCGACGTTGCGACCGGTGACGAAAAAGGCCAACTTCAGGCGAATGAGATCTCCAACGCAAAAGGAGAGCCGGTCCCGGCGACCAAAGCGACCGCCGGGTCGATCGCCGTCGACCCCGCCGGGAACGTCTTCGTCCGCAGGAACAACCTCTCGCTGGGAGAAGGCAACCTGGCCCTGCCTCTCCTTCAGTTCGACCCGGCGGGCAACCAGGTCACGGAATTCGGCGGCGAACTGCCGAGCGGCGGCATCGGTGGCCTCGGCACCAACGCGGTCGGCAACCTGCACGTCACCCTCAACCTTGCCGATCTGATCGTCGCCTTCGGTCCCGGCCCGGTCGACTTCGAATCTCCGCCGCAGGTGCCGCCGGAGATCAATACCCAGTTCGCCAGCTCGGTGCAGCGCGACTCGGCGACCGTGGCGGCGGAGATCAACCCGCGCTTCTTCTCCGACACCCGCTACTACGTGCAGTACGGAACCGGCAAATGCTCTGAGGGCGGCTGCCCGCAGGAGCAGCCGCTGCCGCCGGGGCCGCTTCTGACCTCGAAAATCTCAAACGTGCCGGTCAGGGCGGCGGGCATCCCCCTGGAAGGCCTTCTCCCCGGTACCACCTACCACTACCGCTTCGTCGCCGAGAGCACCGGCGGCGGCCCGGTCTACGGGATCGACCCCGACGGTCCCGAAGGTCCCGGGCAGCCGAGCGAATCCGAAGGCCTCGAAGCGACCTTCATCACCCCGGCCCGATCGCCCCGAAAGCCTGCCCCAACGACGTCTTTCGCGGCGGCGCCGCCGTGCGGCTGCCGAACTGCCGGGCCTATGAGATGGTCAGCCCGGTCGACAAAAACAACGGCGACATCAAAACGCTCGTCAACTTCCAGAGCTTCTCGACCAACGTCGTCCAGAGCGCCGAGGACGGCAGCCGGCTGACCTACTCCTCCTACCGCGCCTTCGCCGACCCCAAAGGCGCCCCCTTCACCAACCAGCTGCTCGCCACCAGGGGCCAGGCTGCCTGGGAGAGCAAAGCACTCGATCCCCCCCAGGGCACGGCCGCCAACCAGGAGAACGTCAACATCATCGGCAACAACTTCAAGCACTTCTCGGCGGACCTCTGCACGGGCTGGCTGGTGGTCGCGCCCGAACCGCAGCTCGACCCACCCCGTGACACCAAAGACCGCTACAACCTCTATCGGCGCGATAACTGCGGAGCGGGCGATGAGAGCTATGAAGCGCTGATCCCCCTGGAGCCGAGCATCCCCGAGCCCCAGGGGGCCTCAGCCAGCGGGGAGGCGGCGATCTTCCGGGCCAGAAAGCAGCTCACCCCCGAAGCGCCGGGCGGCCTCTGGCAGGCCTACTACGCAAGCGAAGGGGGGCTGAGCCTGCTCTGCAGGCTGCCGAGCGGGGTGCCGAGCGGCGGCCACTGCTCGGCGGGAACCGGCGGGGAGGCCGCTTCCCTCGACCTCGTCGAGATGGGAAAGGGGGCGAACGTCGACAGCGCGATCTCCGCCGACGGCGAGCGCGTCTACTGGACCGACTCCGCGACCCAGGAGACGGGCGCGGGCAAGGTCTATCTGCGGATCAACCCCGGCGAGGAGCAGAGTGCGGTCAGCGGCGGAGCCTGCACCGAACCGAGCAAGGCCTGCACGCTGAGGGTCTCCGAGACGAAATCGACGCGCGACTCGCGCTTCCTGGTGGCAACGCCCGATGGCTCAAAAGCGCTCTTCGAGGTGACCGAAGGCCCGGCCGAAGGCGACCTCTGGGAATTCGCCCTCGGAGGGACGACCCGGCTGATCGCCGGCGACACCCTGGGCCTGGCGGGTGCGAGCGAGGACCTCTCGCGCATCTACTTCGTCTCCGAAGAAGCGCTCGAGGGAGACGCGATCGCGGGCGAGCCGAACCTCTACCTGGCAGAGGGCGAAGAGAAGACCTTCATCGCGACGCTCTCGGCGGCTGACGCGGTGATCCCGAAAATCGAACAGATCCCCTCGGTGACGGCGCGCAAACCGATCTACCACGCCGCCCAGCCCTCGGCCGACGGCAGCGCCCTGGCCTTCATCTCGACCGCGGATCTGACCGACTACGACAACACCGACCTCGCCAACGGGGAGGCCGACTCGGAGGTCTACATCTATGAGGTGGGCTCGGCGGGGCCGGTATGCGTGTCTTGCAACCCGAGCCGGGCGCGGCCGCAGGGACGGGTGGTGAGGCTGCGCAGCAACGTCAAAGAAACCCTCCCGATCGCCTCCACCCTGACGCTGGCGACCACGATGCTGCACGACCCGCGGGCGATCTCCACCGACGGCGGCCGCCTCCTCTTCAACAGCTTTGACGCGCTCTTGCCGCGTGACACCAACGGCGCCGCCGACGTCTACATATGGGAGAGCGCGCCCAGCAAAGCGGCCTGCGTCGCGCTCGGCGCGGAGCTCTACGTGGCAAGCGCCGCCGGTTGCCTCAGCCTGATCTCAAACGGCGAAAACCCCGAGGACTCCGAATTCCTCGACGCCAGCCCAAACGGCGACGATGCCTTCTTCGTCACCAACGCCAGCCTGCTCTCCCAGGACCCGGGCCTCTTCGACATCTATGACGCCCGCGTGGGGGGAGGCCTGCCCCCACCCCCGACCCCGACGCCCGACTGCCAGGGGGATGCCTGCAAAGCGCCGGTCAGCGCGCCCGATGACCCGACCCCGGCCAGCGCGGCCTTCCGCGGTGCCGGCGATCCGAGCACCAAACCACGCGCCCGCTGCGCCAAGGGCAAAGCGCGGCGCAAGGGTCGCTGCGTGACGAAGAAAAGCAAGCGAGCGAAGAGCGGCGCTCATAGCAAGCGAGCGGCAAACCATAACCGGGGGGCAGGCCGATGAAGCGACTGGCAGCTGTACTCGCAACCGCCGCGCTCGCCGCGCTCTCGCTCGCCGCCCCCGCCCAGGGGGAGTTCGGCCTGACGAACTTCAGGGCCGGCTTCTTCAACGAGGACGGCTCCCCGGCGACCCAGGCGGGCTCCCACCCCTTCGTCTCGGTGACCGCCTTCGATGTCAATACCAGGATCGACCCCGAGCTGGGAGAGGTCCCCGACGAGGCGGTAAAGTCGGTGCGCTTCTACCAGCCCCCCGGCTTCATCGGCAGCCGCACCGCGGTCCCGACCTGCGCCACCGCGGACTTCCTGGCGATCGATGAAGGCGGGCGGACCAAATGCGCCAACACCACCGTGATCGGGACCACCCGGTTGCGGATAATCGATCCCAACGAGGGCTTCAACGAGCCCGTCTACAACCTCGTCCCGTCGCCGGGCGTGGCGGTGAAGATCGGCCTCATCGCCTTCAACACCCCGGTGACGGTGGAAGTCGGGGTGACCGACAAACAGCCCTTTAACCTGCTTGGCTCCTCGGTCAACACCTCCCAGACCGTCGATTTCTTCGGTGCGGAACTGCAGCTGTGGGGTGTTCCGGCAGACCATGCCCACGACCCCCTCCGGGGCACCTGCCTGGATATCACCGCCGGCCCCAACGGCGAAGCGCGCTCGCTTGGCAACTGCGACACCGGCGCCCCTGAAGTCCCCTTCCTCACCCTGCCGCGCTCTTGCACCGGGCCGCTGACGACGAGCTATGAAGCGGTCTCTTGGCAAAACCCAGGCGCAGCGCCAGACAAAGGCAGCTTCCAAGCGCCGGGGATGACCGGCTGCTCCAAACTCGGCTTCGGCCCAAAGATCACCTCTGAACCGACCACCACTTCGGCTGAGTCTGCCTCGGGCCTTGACTTCGAGGTCACGGTCAACGACGAAGGGATCGGCAGCCCCGAAGGTCTCGCTCAGTCAGACTTCAACAAGGCGGTTGTGACGTTGCCGTCGGGGATGACCCTCAACCCCTCCTCGGCCAATGGACTCGCCGTCTGCTCCAAGGCGGGCTATGAAGCCGAGTCGCTCAGCTCAAACGCGGGCGAAGGCTGCCCGCAGGCCTCGAAGGTGGGCGAGGTGGCGGTCGAATCGCCGCTTTTGGCAAAAGGAGAAGCCCTCAAAGGCTCGGTCTTCGTCGCCAGCCAAGACGACAACCCCTTCGACACCCTGATAGCCCTCTACATGGTGATCAAGGACCGCGGGCTGGGGCTCTTGGTCAAGCTGCCCTTGAAAATCGAGCCAAGCGAAGAACTGGGACCCAACGCAGGACGGTTGATCACGACGCTCGAAGACGTACCTCAGATCCCCACCTCCCGCTTTCACTTCACCTTCACCAGTGGCGCTAGGGGCCCCCTGCTCACGCCACCGGCCTGCGGCACTCACACCACCGAGGCCAGCTTCACCCCCTGGGCTGATCGGGCAAATCCATTCCCGGCCACCGCCGACTTTCAGATCACCTCTGGCGTAAACGGCGGCCCCTGCCCACCGGGAGGAGTCCCCCCGTTCCATCCTCATTTCGAAGCAGGGGCGGTCAATAACAACGCCGGCGCCTTCTCACCTTTCAACATGCGCCTGACCAGAAGCGATGGCGAACAGGACATGACCAAGTTCTCCTCGATCCTGCCTCCGGGCGAGCTCGGATCGCTGGCCGGAGTGGACAAATGCCCAGACTCGGCGATCGCGGTCGCCAAGGCGAAGACCGGCCGCCAGGAGCTGGCTAGCCCCAGCTGCCCCGCCAACTCCCTGATCGGCCACACCCTGGCCGGAGCGGGAGTAGGGGGAGTGCTCACCTACGTGGGCGGTCAGATCTACCTCGGTGGCCCCTACCACGGTGATCCCTTGAGCGTGATCTCGGTGACCCCTTCAGTGGCCGGCCCCTTCGACGCCGGAACGGTCGTCGTCAGGCTCGCCCTGACGCTCAACCCGAAGACGGCGGAAGTGGAAGTCGACGGCGCTAACTCGGACCCGATCCCCCACATCCTCAAGGGCATCGTCTTGAAGTTGCGCGATCTGCGCGTCTACGTCGACAGGCCCAACTTCACCTTGAACCCGACTAGCTGCGATCCGAGCAGCGTCAGAGCGACTCTGTTCGGCAGCTTCGTCGACGTCTTCAATCCGGCAGATGACGTCCCGGCAGAGCTCTCGAGCCGCTACCAGGCCGCCAACTGCCTGAACCTCGGCTTCAAGCCGTCTTTGGCTCTGAACCTGAAAGGCGGCACCAAGCGAGGCGGACATCCAGGACTCTTGGCCACCTACAAGCCAAAGGCAAAAGACGCGAACATCAAAGGCCTCGTCGTCCGCTTGCCGAGATCCGCATTCCTCGACCAGGCCCACATCCGCACGATCTGCACCAGGGTGCAGTTCGCAGCAGACGCCTGTCCCGCTGGAGCCCAGTACGGCTCGATCAAGGCCTTCACCCCACTGCTCGACACCCCGCTTGAAGGACCCGTCTGGCTGCGCTCCTCGAGCCACAAGCTGCCCGACCTCGTCTTCGACCTGCACGGACTGGTCGACATCGAGGTCGCTACCCGCATCGACTCGGCAAAGGGAGGGATCAGGGCGAGCCTTGAAAACCTTCCCGACGCCCCGCTCTCCAAAGTCGTCTTGAAAATGCAAGGCGGCAAGAAGGGCTTGATCGTCAACAGCCGCAACCTCTGCGGGGTCACTTCAAAGGCCAATGTGGAATACACCGGGCAAAACGGCAAGGAATCCAAGGCCAACCCGGTGATGAAGCCCGATTGCGGTGGCAAGCGCAAGCACAAGCGGGGACAGCGGTGATCAAAAAGACCACGTGCGTATCTTGACAAATACGAACTGACGTGTTTGTATTGCCTGGTGGCTTCGGCTAAGAACGCAGCTGGTATGGAGATGGCGACCCGCGAGCCGCGTGGGTCGCGCCGCAGGCCGGATGTGGCGCCACCGAAGGTCGAGCGCATTCCACCCCGGTCAGGGCTCTCGCGGGCCGAGGTGATCGAAAACCAGCGCCGGCGGATATTCGATGGTCTCGCCGCTGCCCTCGCTTATCACGGTTACGAGGACACGAAGATCACCGACGTCGTCGAACTCGCGGGACTCTCCCGTGCCACTTTCTACGAGCATTTCCGTGGCAAGGAGGCTTGCTTTGCGGCTGCGTATGAGGACGGGGTGGAGCGGCTCGCTGCCGCCGTCGAGATCGCCGCAGTGGCCGAGCCCCGATGGACTGTCCGTCTCTCGGATGGACTGCTTGCCGGCCTCGAATTGCTCGCTGCCGATCCCCCGCTCGCTCACCTGCTCTTGGTCGAGTCGCTTGCCGCGGCCCGCCCTGCCCGTCTTGAGCATGAGCGCTCGCTCGTACTCCTGGCGGAAGCCCTGCGTCCGCCGGCCGACTCGCGGGGCGGTGAAGCCGTTCCCGAGGAGACCCTGCGGTTGCTCGCCGGGGGCCTGGCGTCTCACCTTTCGGGCCGCGTGCTCGCGGGCGAAGCCGATCGCCTTGCCGAGGACCATGAGCTCCTGCTCCAGTACCTGCTGGCGCCCACCTTGGCGGCCGATGCCGGGGCCGTCGCCGGCTGACGCCGAACCGGAGCGCTTCGAGCCGGACGCTCCCGCCGATCTTCCGGCTGAGCTTGCCCTCTCGCAGCTGCCGGCCGGCCGTCACGGCTTGCCGCGCTCCTTCGTCGCCCGCAACCAGCGCCTGCGGATCATCGCCGCGATGCTCCGAGTCCTGCCAGTGCATGGCTACCCGGCGATCACGATCGGCCACGTGACTCGGGAGGCGGGCGTCTCGCGCTCGGCCTTCTACGCACAGTTCAAGAGCAAGGAAGAGTGCTTCCTCGCCACCTACGACATCGCGGCGGAGTGGCTGTGCGAAAGGGTGGAGGAGGCGGTCGCGGCTGAGGAGCAGTGGCCTTCGAGAGTTCGCGCCGGAGTCTCGGAATCGATGCGCCTGCTTGCCGCCAACCCCGACATCGCACACCTGATCGCGGTCGGGGCACTGCAGGCCGGCGCCGTCGCGCGTCGGCGCCGCCAGGCATGCGTTACGCGCCTTGCAGGCGCGCTGCGGGCGGGTCTCCCGCCGACCGCCGGGCTGCCCGCCGACCTCGAGGAGCTCCTGGTCGGCGGTGTGATGGCCCATGTCGCGCGCTGCGTCGACGGGGGCGACGTCGGCCGACTCGCGGACTCGACCGCCGAGCTGGTCCACTACATGCTGATCCCGTATCTGGACCCGGCTGAGAGTCGTCGGATCGCCGACCAAGCCGCTTGACCCACCAATATGAGATTTTGCACGTCGTACGTTTGTGACTATAATTCTGGTCATGGAAACTTTGCCGCTGTCCCATGTCAAGGCGCACCTCTCGGAGATCGCCGATCGAGTCGAAGGCCAGCACGACCGTGTCGTGGTGACCCGCAAGGGCCGGCCGGCCGCAGTGCTCGTCAGCCCCGAGGACCTGGAGAGCCTCGAAGAGACGCTGGCAGTGCTCTCGGACCCGGAGCTGATGCGGCAGATCCGCAAGAGCGAAGAAGAGCTGGAACACGGCGAGGAAGGCATCACCTTCGAGGAGCTCAAGGCAGAGCTGGACGCTCACGACGCCGCGGCGTGAGCGAGGCGCCTTGGCGCATACGGGTGATGCCCACCGCGCGGCGTCAGTTGCGCCGGTTGCCGGAGCGGTACGCCGCGGCGGTCGTGGAGCTGCTGCCGGCAATCGCGGCGAACCCGAAACGCCTCGGTAAGCCGCTGCGCTTTGAGTTGGAGGGACGCTGGGTGGCCCGCCGAGGCCCCTATCGGGTTATCTATGCGCTTGAGCAGGAGTCCCGCACGGTGACGGTGCTTGCCGTCGCGCATCGGGCAGACGCCTACCGGCGCCGTTGACGAGTGGCGCTCACCCGTGCTCAGGCGGCTCGCTATACTTTTTGAAGTAAAGCCGGATCGGAATTCAGGTATTTAGTCTTAGGAGACGCATGGCGCCCACGCAGACCAGCCAGCAGGTCGAGGAGATCGAGCCGTTCGAGGCGGCGCAGGAGATCGAGGGCGGCGACGTCGTCCTCGTCGACACCCGCGAGCCGCACGAGTACAAGGAGGCTCACCTCGAGAACGGCAAGCTGGTGCCCCCGGGGCTGCTCGGCGATGAAATCGCTACGGCGGCACCCGACAAGTCCGCCCGCACGATTCTCTACTGCCGTAGCGGCAACCGCTCCTACAAGGCGGCCGAGCAGCTGCAGGCGCTCGGCTACGAGGACGTCGCCTCGATGGCGGGCGGGATCCTCGCCTGGCAGGAGCAGGGCTTGCCGGTGGTCTCTGCCAGCGGCATGACCGCCGAGCAGCGCGACCGCTACTCGCGCCACACGCTGCTGCCCGAGGTCGGGGTCGATGGCCAGCTGAAGATGCTGAACGCGAAGGTGCTGCTGGTCGGCGCCGGCGGGCTCGGCGCGCCGACCGCGCTCTACCTCGCCGCCGCGGGGATCGGGACCCTCGGCCTGGTCGACGACGACGTCGTCGACGCCTCCAACCTGCAGCGCCAGGTGATCCACAACACCGAACGGATCGGCGTGCCCAAGACCGAGTCGGCGCGGCTGACGATCGAGGCGCTCAACCCCGACGTGAACGTCGTCGAGCACAACTTCCGCCTCAACTCCTCCAACATCGTCGAGATCCTCAGCGAGTACGACGTGATCGTCGACGGCGCCGACAACTTCCCCACCCGCTACCTGCTCAACGACGCCTCGGTGCGGCTGCGCAAGCCGGTCGTCTCCGCCTCGATCCTCAGCTTCGACGGGCAGATCTCGACCTTCGTCCCCTTCGAGGGCCCCTGCTACCGCTGCCTCTACCCGACGCCGCCGCCGGCCGAGCTGGCGCCGAGCTGCTCGGCCAACGGGGTGCTCGGCGTGATGGCCGGGACGATGGGCCTGCTGCAGGCCAACGAGGTCTTGAAGCTCGTGCTCGGGATCGGCGAGCCGCTGATCGGCCGCCTGCTGCTCTTCGAGGCGCTCAGCACGAGGTTCACCGAGTTGAAGGTGCGCCGCGACCCCGAGTGCCCGATCTGCGGCCCCGACGCCTCCGAGATCGCCGACGAGGATCTCGGCAAGTTCCCGGACTACGACGCATTCTGCGCCGGCTGAGGCTCTCTCGGCCCGCCTTCAATAGGATCGCGTCCGATGGCAACGATTCGCATCCCACCCGTGCTGCGCGCCCAGACCGGGGGCGAGACCGAGGTCGAGGCGTCCGGTGCCAACGTCGGCGAGGTGCTGCGGGTACTGACCGCCGAGCATCCCGCCACCGAGGAGCAGCTCTTCGGCCCGGAGGGCGACCTCAACCGCTACGTCAACGTCTACCTCAACGATGAGGACGTGCGGGTGCTCGACGGGCTCGATACCGCCGTTTCGGATGGGGACACCGTCGTGATTCTCCCGGCCATGGCCGGCGGCTGAGCAGGTTCGAGAAGTTCCCTGACCGGGGGCCTGGTCCAGCGCTATACTTTTTGAAGTAACGGGAGATCGAGATGCCGCACGACGAGCTACTCAACCGCCCCTGCGGGGGACGCTTCGGCGACATCGTCGAGTCGATCGGCAATACGCCCTTGGTCGAGCTGCCGCGCTTCTCTCCCAAACCCGACGTCCGCATCTACGCCAAGCTCGAGGGGCGCAACCCGACCGGGTCGGTCAAGGACCGTGTCGCCAAGTCGATGATCGAGGCTGCCGAGGCCGAGGGTGCGATCGAGCCCGGGCAGACGATCCTCGAGCCGACCTCGGGCAACACCGGCATCTCGCTGGCGATGATCTGCCGCCGCAAGGGCTACCCGCTGAAGGTCGTGATGCCCGACAACGTCACCGCCGAGCGCACCCAGCTGCTGGAGATGTACGGGGCTGAGATTGCCTACTCCGAGGGGGCCAAGGGCTCCAACGGGGCGGTCGAGGTGGCGCTGGAGATGGCGAAGGACTCGCGCTACTACATGCCCTACCAGTACGGCAACGAGGCCAACCCGCTGGCTCACTACAACGGCACCGCGGTCGAGATCCTCGAAGAGCTCGACGAGGTGACGGCGTTCGTCGGCGGCCTCGGCACCGGCGGCACTTTGATGGGCAACGGGCGGCGGCTGAAGGAGCATGACCCCGAGACGCTGATCGTCGCCGCCGAGCCGATGCAGGGGGAGATGGTCCACGGCCTGCGCTCGCTCGATGACGGCTTCATCCCGCCGATTATCGACATCTCCCTGCTCGACCGCAAGATCATGGTCTCCAACCGCGACGCGATCGTCTGGACCCGCAAACTGCTCGACGAGGAGGGCGTCTTCGCCGGCGTCTCCTCCGGGGCGATCGCCCGCATCGCAGTCCGCATCGGCGAAGAGCTCGACGGCGGCAACGTCGTCTTCCTGATCCCCGACGACGGCTGGAAGTACCTCTCCTCCGGCGTCTACACCCGCCCGATCGACGAGATCGAGAACCTCGACTCGACGGTCTGGTGGTAGTCGCCGGCCCGGTCTCGCCGATGCGGATCAGCCAGAGCCTCGTCGATGAGTTGGTCGCGCACGCGCGCGAGGATCTTCCGAACGAGTGCTGCGGGATGATCGGCGGCGTCGACGGGGAGGCCCGCACGGTCTACCGGGCGCGCAACCAGTTCGCGAGTCGATACAGCTACGAAGTGGACAGCAAAGACCTCCTGCGCATCACTCAAACGGAGATTCCAGACCGCGGTGAGGACCTTCTCGCGATCTATCACTCTCACACCGGAAGCCCGGCCTACCCGTCCCAGACGGACGTCAACGCGGCCGCCGGGTGGCCCGAACCGATGTACGTCATCGTCTCGCTTCAGGACGCAAACGAGCCTGCTGTGAAGGGCTATTGGCTCAGGGACAAGAAGATCGCCGAGGCCGAGCTTGTCGTCGAGTAAGGGCAAGCTGGTCAAGGTCGGCTACGCCCAGCAGCAGGCCGAGGGCGAAATGATCCAGGGGCTGCTCTCCGAGCACGGCATCCCGAGCATGCTGAGACGGGCGGCCGGGTTCGACGTTCCCGACTTCCTCGCCGCCGGGCCGCGGGAAGTTCTCGTCGCCGAGGAGCTCGCGGAGCAGGCGCGCGAGATCCTCGAGGGCACCGGCCCCGGCTAGACCCTCCTAGATCGCCGCCAGCGGGTCGCGGCCGTCCCAGCTGCCCTGCGAGGCGTATGGCCGGAAGCGGACGAAGGCCGATTCATGGTGGAAGGGCGTGGCACGGTCGGCCCTGACCGCCGCCTGGTGGGAGCCGTCCCTGCCGAAGGCGTACTCGCGCATCGCGGCGGCGCTGCGCCAGATCGAGAAGGTGGAGACGAGGCGCGGCCGGGCGAGGCGGGCGAGGCCGGTGGAGGCGAGCACCGCCGGGTTCTTCACCGCGTCGCGTTCGGCCGGCGCGCCGGCCTTGAGGAAGGGCCGCGTGCGGAGTATGCGCAGGCGCCCGAGGGTCAGTGCGGCGACGGGCTCCTCGTCCCCAACCGGCAACTCCTTCGCCGGCAGGCCCGGCAGCCCGGACCAGGACCCGAAGCAGCGGAGCGGCTCGAGGCGGACATGCCAGCCGGCGGAGAACGGCTCGGCGAGCGGATGGTCGGCGAGGAAGCGGTCGACCGCAGCGTCATCCTCCCAAGCGGCGATCAGGGCGACCCGTCCGGGGTTGGGGCGGGGCAACCGCCTACCGAGCGGTGCCGTGAACGCGGGTTCCGCATAGGTCATGCCCGGGACCTTGGTCGGGTCGATTCCACGGAAGAGCAGGCGGTTGAGGCGCGGCCAACCGACGTCGGCGAGGTGAACGGAGACGATCACGATGCACCCTCCTGTTCAAGAGCTAACCTAGGGACGAGTAGGATTCATCCAACGGTACCTAGGCGTGACTAAGTTGTCAACCGACAGCGGGAGCCCCAAACAGCCGCGACGGCGCCTCACCGCAGCCGCGCGCCGCGAGGTGATCGCCAATGCGGCCGCGGTCCTCTTTGCCGAGCGCGGCTACCGCGGCGCCTCGATCGAGGAGATCGCCCGCGGCTCGGGGGTGACGCCGCCCGTCGTCTACGAACACTTCGACTCGAAGCGGGAGCTGTACCGAGACCTGCTCGAACGGCACTTCGCCGAGCTGCGGGAGGTCTGGGGCGAGCATTTCGTCGGCGACGGTCCCCTCGGGGAGCGCGTCGCCCGCTCCTTCGATGCCTGGTTCGCTTACGTCGAAGTGCACCCTTTCGCCGGGCGGGTGCTCTTCCGCTACAGCACCGACCCCGAGATCGAGGCCGTCCATGCCGAGGTCGCGGCTCACAGTCGCGAGGCGATCCTGCCGCTCTTCGCCGCCGAGCCGGGGGCGGAGAACGTCGCCGGCTCGGTCAGCGACGAGGGGATCGAAATGGTCTGGGTGGTGCTCCGCGGCGTCCTCCAGGGCCTCGCCGTCTGGTGGTCCGAACACCCCGAGGTCCCGCGCGAACGTGTGGTCGCGACCGCGATGAACGCGCTATGGGTCGGTTTCGAGCGGGCCCAGGGGGGAGAGACGTGGGAGGCGGGCTTCGCCTAGGAAGGGCTCGGCCGGGCGATCGCGCGCAGGTAGTCGCGCCAGGCATCCTCGATTTCACCGACGCCGGCGTCGAAGGCCGCCTCGAGCGTGGGGGTCGAGCCGCCGGGGAGGATCTCGAGCGCGAGGCGCTCGCAGGCCTCCGGGCCGCGTTCGGTCTCGAGCAGATCGAAGAGCGTGCCGCCGAGAATCACGGCGTCGCGCCGCGAGGGTGGGAAGGAGGGGCGCGAGCTCTCGCGCAGACGTCTGATCACCGCCGCCCGGTAGAGGCCGACCTGGCGGGCGAAATACTGGGCACCGCCCTCGACCAGCCAGGCCCAGCCGAGGTAGCGGGCGAAGCGGCGCGGCGTCCAGGAGGGGGGGAGGTCGGGGTTGTTGGCGGCGATCACGAGCTGGGCGTAGAGGCGCTCGGCGGTGCCGCGCAGCGCCTCACGCGAGTCATCGCCCGCGGCACGCCGTTCCATGTGTGGGTCGTTGAGCACGTGCAGCTCGGTCGCCATCGCCCAGCCGGCCAGGTAGCGTCGCCCCGCCGGGGCCGCCGACCAGCGCGCCGCGGGCAGGAAGGGATGGGCCAGGGAGAGCAGCGCCGGGTTGGTGTGGATGACGACGGTGACGTCGCCGGGGACCGTCGCGAAGCGCTCCTCCAGCCGCAGCCGCAGTTCCTCCATCCGGTCCAGGGTGCGCTCGGCAAAGGCGGCGTCGCCGCTGTCATGCCGCGCCGTGAAGCTAAGGGAGTGCGTCTCGACCCAGGGAATTGGGCGAGCCTACTAACGCGGTCTTAGACAAGTACAGGTTCTGAAGACGTGCAAGCCGAGTGGATCTCGGCACGGGCGCGATCGAACTCCTCGTCTGCCATCACCGGCGTGCCCTCGAAGGGCAGGTCGCGGTCGATTTCGACCCAGGAACGGCAGCCGTGGTACTCGTCGCGGACCCGGACCGTGACCGGCCGTGGGATGCGATGGACCCGTAGCAAGAGGATGTGCAGCGGGTGGCGCCGCTTCCAGTTGAGCCGCTTCTCGGCGTAGTCGGGGGTCCAGACGTAGTACGGAGAAAGGTCGTCGACGATGCGCGGGTTGGTGACCGTCAGGTGATCGGTCACCTCGGCCCAGCAGCGCAACCGGACACGATCGGGCTGGGGGATGCCGCCATCCTGGATCAGCGCCGCGGGCGGTGGCTCCTCGTCGGGCCAGACACCCTCCTCGAGCGCGCGGCGCAGCTCGGGGTGGTGGGACTCGCGGACGAGGTTGTTCCGCTGGTGGTCGAAGGTCGGGTAGAGGAAGAAGCGCTCGTGCTCGAGCTCGAAGTGCTTGTTGTCCTCGCGGATTCCGCCCTTGCGCAGGGTCAGCAGCTGCTCGCCCTCGGCGAGAGCGCGCACCGTTACAGCCCATTCCTTTAAAGCGATCGGCATATTGAAGTCAGTACCTGAGAAGA
Organism: uncultured Solirubrobacterales bacterium; assembly: GCA_963716735.1. Lineage (GTDB taxonomy): Bacteria > Actinomycetota > Thermoleophilia > Solirubrobacterales > 70-9 > VRUE01. The sequence goes on along the minus strand of OY970321.1, from coordinate 1,131,836 downwards.
TCGGTAGAGCCTGCTGGGATTGGCGCGCCTTTGGACCCCTGTCCAGGCGAGAGCCCCGCCCAAGGCCGCGCATTCTAGACGAGGCTGGCCGAATCGCCAAATTAATGCTGTGTGTGATCCAACACTCGGCCGTTGCCGCCTCCACCGGGCGTTTCGATCCGCAGTCTGTCGCCGGGTTGCAGGTCACCCTCGCTCTTGCCCGGCAGCCGCTCGCCGTTGAGGAAATCGGCTCCGGTCTCGCCGTCGCCACCCCCTTGGCGACCGCGCGGCCGATGCCGCCGGCGCTCGCCGATCAGCGTGTAGCGCATCGGTGCCAGCGCTTCGATCTCGCGCACGATCCCGTCGCCGCCCCGGTATGAGCCGTCGCCGCCACTGCCCCGGCGCAGCGCCAGCTCCCGTACTCGCAACGGGAACTCCGTCTCCAGCGCCTCGATCGGCGTATTGAGGGTGTTCGACATCGCGACGTGGATCGCGCTCGGCCCGTCGGCGTCGGGGCAGGCGCCCTGGCCGCCGCCCAGGGTCTCGTAGTAGGTGAATCCCTCGCCGGCGAGCGTCAGGTTGTTCATCGTCCCCTGGCCCTGGGCCGGTACCGGCCGGGCGCCGGCCAGGGCCGCGATCGTCAGGTCGGCGACGCGGCTCGAGGTCTCGACGTTGCCGGCGGCGACGGCGGCCGGGAAGCGGGCGTTGAGCAGGCAGCCCTCCGGGGCGATCACCTCGATCGGCCTGTAGGCGCCCGCGCAGGGCGGCGCGTCCGGGTCGGTCAGCGCCCGGACGGCGAAGAACGCCGCCGATTTGGTCACCGAGAGCGGGCAGTTGAGATTGCCGTCGATCTGGGCGTCGGTGCCGCTGAAGTCGAGGGTGAGGCGGTCGCCGTCGATGCTCGCTTTGAGCCGCAGGGTGACGTCGCGTTGCTCGCCGCCGCCGTCGTCCTCCAGCACGTCGACGGCCTCGTGGGTGCTGTCTGACAGCTCCGCCAGGGCAACGCGGGTGCGGCGCTCCGCGTAGGCGAGGATCTCCTCCGTGCCGGCGCGTAGCTGCTCGAGGCCGTGGCGCTCCGCCAGCTCGGCCAGCCGCAGCTCGCCGATCCGGTTGGCCGCCGCCTGGGCCCGCAGGTCGGCGAGGCGCTGCCGCGGCGAGCGCATCTGCGCCGCGAGTCGCTCCAGCTCGCCCTCCTCGATGCGGGTGGGCGGGATCACCAGACCCTCTTCCTCGAGCGTGTGCGAGTGGGCCGGCATTCCGGCCGGGCTGGGACCGCCGACGTCGGCGTGGTGGGCGCGGCAGGCGGCGAAGCCGAGCAGCTCAGCGGCGGCGAAGACGGGCGAGATCAAGGTCACGTCGGGCAGGTGGGTGCCGCCCCTGTATGGATCGTTGAGGATCCAGGCGACGCCCGGCCTCTGCTCCTCGCCGAGCACGGCGGCAACCGCGTCGGGCATCGAGCCGAGATGGACGGGGATGTGCTCGGCCTGCATCACCAGCTCACCACGAGCGTCGAAGAGCGCGGTCGAGCAGTCGCGGCGCTCCTTGATGTTGGCCGAGTAGGCGGAGCGGATCAGCGTCGCGCCCATCTCGTCGCAGGCCGCCCGCAGGCCGCCGATCATCACCTGCAGGCTGACCGGGTCAAGCGTCATTCCTCGTCCTTCTGGGCATGGATGGTTCCGGCCTCGTCGACCTCGGCGCTCCAGCCGGGTGGGACCACGAAGGTCGCCTCGGGCAGTTCGAAGACGACTGGGCCCTTCGCTTCGAGGCCGCCCGCCGGCTCGCCCCGCAGCACGGGCGTCGGCACCCACTCGCCTTCGAAGCGCACCGGGCGGCTGCCCTCGCGCAGGCTGTCCCCGGGCGCCGCGACGAGTCGCGGCTGTGGCCGTGGCGCCACCAGGGCTAGGCCGATGTGGACGAGGACGACCTCGCCGTCGGGGTCGCGGTGGCCGTAGCGCTCCTCGTGAGCCCGCTCGAAGCGGGCGACGAGGTCGCTGGGATCCGGGCGCCTGCTGCCGGACACCGGCAGCTCGAACGCCTGGCCCGCATAGCGCATCTCGTAGACCACCTCGGGCTCGGCGTCGCTCGCCGCGCCGTCGACACGGGAGATCAGCTCCTCGACCTCGGCGGCGATTCGCCCGGCGTTGAGCTTGGCGCCGCTCAGCATCACCGTGCGGCTGGTATCGCGGCGGTGGTCTGAAGTGCAGAGGCCGAGGGCCGAGAGGACGCCACCGGCGCGTGGGCAGAGGATGCGCTCGATGCCCATCTCGGCCGAGATCGCCGCCGCGTGCATCGGCCCGGCGCCGCCGAAGGGCAGCAGGGCAAAGTGACGCGGGTCGATGCCGCGCTCGACCGTGACGACGCGAAGCGCTCGCACCATCTCCTGGTTGGCCACCCGCACGATTCCCTCCGCGGTCTCCAGCTCACCGAGGCCGAGTGAGGCGGCCAGCGCCGCGACGGCGGCTCGGGCCGCGTCGAGGTCGAGGACGACGCCGCCAGCCAGGGTCGAGTCGGCGGCGAGATTGCCGAGCAGCAGGTTGGCGTCGGTGACGGTGGGCTCGGTGCCGCCCCGGCCGTAACAGGCGGGCCCCGGTTCGGCGCCCGCCGAGCGCGGCCCGACCCGCAGCGCTCCGCCGGGGTCGCGCCAGCCGATCGAGCCACCGCCCGCACCGACCGTGTGCACGTCGACCATCGGCAGCTGGATCGTGCGGCCGCCGATCTGCCGGGCGTCGGTTCGCCTCGCCGCGCCGTCCTCGATCACGCAGACGTCGCAGGAGGTACCGCCCATGTCGAGGCCGAGCGCATTGCCGTCGCCGCTGGTGCGGGCGAGGAGCCCGGCGCCGATCGCACCGCCGGCCGGTCCGGAGAGGACGCTCCGGGCTCCCGCCCGTGCCGCCTCCTCGGCGCCGACGACGCCGCCCGAGGACTGCATCACGACCGGGAGCGGAAGCCCGGCGTCCGCCGCCGCTTCGCCGAGTCGGCCGAGGTACCGGCCGAGGAGCGGCGAGAGGTATGCGTCGATGGTCGTCGTCGAGCAGCGCTCGTACTCGCGGAAGCGGGGCAGGACCTCGTGCGAGGCAGAGACGTGTACGCCGGGCAGCTCGCGGCGCAGGTGCTCGGCGATCTCCCGCTCGTGTGCGGGGTCGAGGTAGGAGAAGAGCAGGCAGATCGCCACGGACTCGGCGCCGCTCTGGGCGACCAGCTTCGCCAGGCGCCGGGCCTCGCCGTCGGCGAGCGGCTCGAGCTCGCCCTCCGGCCCGACCCGCTCGCTCGCCTCGAAGCGCAGCGCCGCGTCGGCCAGCGGCGCGGACTTCGGGCTGCAGAGTCGGTAGAGCTCGGGCCGGTCCTGGCGGCCGATCTCGAGCAGGTCGGCGAACCCCTGGGTGGCGATAAGGGCCGTCCGGGCGCCGCGTTCCTCGAGCAGCGCGTTGGTTCCCACCGTCATCCCGTGGGCGAACGACTCGACCGTCGCCGGCTCCGCTCCGGCTCGCTCCAGTACCGCCTCCACCGCGCCGATGACGCCGACCGATTGGTCCTCGGGGGTGGTCGGCAGCTTCGCCGTGTGGATCGCCTCGCCGTCGTAGAGGACGGCGTCGGTGAAGGTTCCGCCTACGTCGACCCCGAGCAGCATGCCCCGACGCTAACGAGTGCGGTCGAGCATTGGGTCGCATAGCGACCAAAACCTCGACCGCACCGTCAGAGCCACTCCTCGCGCCGGGTCTCACCGTCGGGGCCGAGCACGATGTGGATGCCGTCGAGCTCGGGATCGATGGCGGGACGGTCGGCGCGCAGGTGGCCGCCACGCGACTCCGCTCGCTCCAGAGCGCAGGTCGCGATCGCGGCGGCGAGCGGGTAAGGGTCGTCGCGCAGCTCGCCCAGCTGCTCGGGCTGGCGCATCGGGCCGGCGAGCCGCCAAACCGCGTCGCGGGTAGCTTCGGCCGGGGGCTGGAAGCGCCAGTTTTCGAGCGACGGCCGGGTGCTCGCCGATTCCTCTCCCAGCGCCGCCCGGGCGGCGCGGCCGCCGAAGACGAAGCACTCGCTGAGCGAGTTGGAGGCGAGCCGGTTGGCGCCGTGCAGGCCGGTGCAGGAGCACTCGCCGACCGCGAAGAGGTTTGGCAGCGAGGACCGGCCGTCGAGATCGACCGCGACGCCGCCCATCATGTAGTGGGCGGCGGGGGCGACCGGGACGGGCTCGGCGCCTGGGTCAAGCCCCGCCTCGCGCAGCGACTCGAAGATATTGGGGAAGCGAGTGGGATCGAGCCCGCGCAGGTCGAGGCGCACGCTGCCGCCACCGTCGGTTGCGATCCGGTCGAGGATCGCCGCGGTGACCGCGTCGCGCGGCGCCAGCTCGTCGGTGAAGCGACTCCCGGAGGCATCGAGCAGGGTTGCTCCCTCTCCGCGCACCGCCTCGGTTATCAGCTGACCGTCGAAGCGGCTCCCCGGCAGCGCCAGCGCCGTCGGGTGAAATTGGCAGAACTCGAGGTCGGCCAGGTCGGCGCCCGCGGCCGCGGCCATGACCGAGCCGGCGCCGATCGCACCGCGGGGGTTGCTGGTTCGGCGCCAGAGTGCGGCGGCGCCGCCGGTTGCGAGGACGGTTGCCGCCGCCCCGATCGGCCCGGCGTCGGTCAGCAACCCGTGGCAGCGCTCGCCATCGCTCCACAGCGCCACGGCCGAAGTTCTCTCGCGGACCGCGATCCGCGGCTCGGCGGCGACCATCGCCGCCAGCTTCGCGGTGATCTCGTGCCCGGTCTGGCTGCCGCCGGCATGGACGATGCGGCGGTGGGTGTGGCCGCCCTCCAGGCCGAGTGCCAGCTCACCGCCGGGATCGAGGTCGAAGGCAACGCCGCGCGCGCGCAACTCGGCCACCGCGGCGGGGGCCTCCTCGACCAGCGTCTGCACGGCGGACGGGCGGCACAGCCCGCGGCCCGCGGCGATCGTGTCGGCGGCGTGCTGGGCGGGCGAGTCGCCGGGCTCGAGCGCCGCGGCGAGTCCGCCCTGGGCCCAAAAGCTGGCGCTCTGGGAGAGCGGCGTGCGGGAGATCACCGAGACCGCGGCGCCCTCCTCCGCTGCGCGCAGCGCCGTCCAGAGTCCCGCCGCCCCGCCACCGACGACGGCGACGTCGCACGGCGCTATCGCTGCGCCGCCTCTCGGCGTATCGCCTCGACCTGGCTTCGCAGCCAGGCGGCGGCCGCTTCGCGGGCACGTGCCTCGACGTCGGCGTCGGCGCCGGCCGCCGCGGCGGTCTGCCGCTCGGCCTCTTCAACCCGTTTCTCGGCGGCTTCGGTCTGCGCCTCGATCTCCGCGAGCCGGCTCTCCGCGGCCGCGATCGCCTGGTCCTTGGCACCGCGCTCGCGCTCCAGCTCCTCGGCGTGCTGGCGGCGCAGCTTCTCCAGCGCTTCGGCCCCCGCCTGCCGCTCCTTCTCCAGATCGAGTTCGAGCGCCCTGATCTCGGCGATGGCCCGCTCTTCGGCCGCGACGGCAGCCTCCGCGGCGTGTCGCAGGCGGCGCTCGGCCGCCTCGACCTGCGCGCCGGGGTCGTCGCTGCCGGGGTCGCGCTTCTCCTCGCTCATCGCCGACTCAATCTATTACTTGCGGCTGCTTTGCCGATCGATCCCGTTTGAGCACGCCGTCGTAGGCGGCGATCGTCCGCTCCGCCATTCGCGTCGCCGAGAGCGAGGCCGCGCGGGCGACACCCTCTATCCGCGGGTCGGGCGCTGCCAGATGGGGCCGCACCGCGTCGCTCCAGACAGTGGCATCGAAGGGAGCGCAAAAGGCCCCCTCGATCCCGGCGAGGGCAAAGGGCGCGATCCCAACCGGGGTCGAGAGCACGGGGACGTCGCAGGCGAGTGCCTCGATGCACGCCAGGCCGAATCCCTCGTAGTCGGAGGTGACCAGCACCGCGTTGGCGGCGTTGACCCAGAGCGGCATCAGGTCCGGATCGATCGCGCCCCCGGTGAGCAGCTCGGCGCCGCTGGCCGCCGCCACCTCGGCGGCACGATCGGCGCGCTTCTCATTGCGGGTGGGGTTGGCGGGGAAGAGCAGGTAGCGGCCGTCTGGGTCAAGCCCGAGTTGGCGCCGGGCCTCGATCCGTGGCAGGGGGCGGAAGCGGCCGAGGTCAGGGCCGCAGGGCAGGACCGCGGATCCGGGTACGGGGGGGAGGCCCGGCCTGCCGTCCTCGGGCTCGAAGAGCGCGCGCGAGACCGCCGCGACGAGGTCGGCGCGCCAGGCGAGGCGCCGCGAGAGTGGGCCCACCACGGGGTGGCGTACGTCGGTGCCGTGGAAGGTGACGACCAGCGGTCGCGCGCCGGCGAGCAGCGTCGACCAGGCGGTCAGCCCGTAGTGGACGTGGACGAGGTCGAAGCTCTCGTGGCGCAGCAGTCGCCGCAGCCGCAGCGCGGCGGGGATGTAGTGAGTGGAGCCGCGGGGGAAGCTGAATACCTCGACTTCGATGCCGAGCCGGCGGATCTCCTCGACCTGATCGCGCACCCAACGCCCCCGCTGGGGCGCCGCTGCATCCGGAACGAAGTTGGTGACGACCAGCACCCGCATCGGCCGCTGAGCGTACCCGCAGCCGGGGCCGGTAGCCGCCTGTGACTGACTTTTTACATTGCGGCTGCAGAGTTGGCCCATTTACGTCTAGATCCGTGACACGAGGCCTTGCAGCATCGGGGCAAACCCAAAGGAGGCTTCGATGATCTACGCATTGATGGGCTTCGCACACGCCGCGATCGAGCGGCGGGTGCGGGCGATCCGGTCCCTGGCCGGCGGTGAGCGAGGGCAGGGCACGGTCGAGTACGTCGGCCTGATCCTGCTCGTCTCGTTACTGATGGTCGGGATGGTCGCTGCGATGAAGGGATTCAACGGCAAACAGGGCACCGAGCTCGCCGACGTGATCGTCAACAAGATCAAGGAGGCGGTCGACAAGGTGGCGTTCAAATGAGGGCGGTGGAGGGGCGGCTCGCCGAGCGGGCCGCCCCGCCCATGGCCCCTGTGGCATCGCCGCTGAGCCGTTCGCGGGGGTTCGGTGCCGTGATGGCGACCGACGCAAGGCTTATGCTGTATTCCAGCATGAAGCATCGGACTCAGCTATATCTCGACGAGGGCCAGTACCGCTGGTTGCGCCAGCGGGCGGGGAAATCCGGCAGCATCGCCGCGGTGGTGCGCGAGCTGATCGACGCCGAGCGCGTCCGCCTCGCCGACCCAGCCGGCGATCCACTGCTTCGCTTCCTCGTCGACGAGGTCCCTGGGAAGGGTCGCGAGGGCACGAGCGTGAGCACGCTGGACCATGACCTCTACGGCTCATGAGGTCGGTCTTCGTCGACACCAGCGCGTTCGTCGCGCTGCGCAACGAATCGGAGGCGGAGCACGAGCGGGCGCGGGCGGCGTTGGCGGGCCTGATCGAGGCCGGCGCGACGCTCTTTACCTCGAACTATGTCTTTGCCGAGACCTACACAGCGCTGCTGGTCAGGGTGGGGCGGGAGGAGGCGATCGAGTGGGGTCGCCGCTTTCGCGCCGGCGAGGCGATTGAGCTGGTGCGGCTCGAGCCGGACGTCGAGGACGAGGCCTGGGAGATCCTCGAGCGCCATCGCGACAAGCGTTGGAGCTATGTCGACGCAACCTCCTTCGCGCTGATCGAGCGCGACGGAGGGGGTGAGGCGTTTGCCTTCGACACCCACTTCGCCCAGCGCGGCCTGCGCGTTCTGCCGGAGGTCTAGGGGTGCGTCGCGGCGCAACGCCGGCCATCCGCATGACAGACTCGCGCCATGCCAGCCTCGCGTAGCTACGACAGGGCGCCGGCCGACATCCGGCCGGTGGACATCGATCCCGGTTTCGTCGCCACCGCCGACGGCTCGGCCCTGATCTCGATCGGCAAAACTCGCGTGATCTGCACCGCCTCGGTCAACGAGTCGGTGCCGAAGTGGATGGGGGGACGGGGCAAAGGTTGGGTCACCGCCGAGTACTCGATGCTCCCCGCTTCGACCGGCGACCGCAAGGCGCGCGATATCTCCCGCGGCAAGCAGGACGGCCGCGGGGTCGAGATCCAGCGCTTGATCGGTCGCTCGTTGCGGGTCGTGGTCGACTTCAAAGCACTGGGCGAACGCAGCGTCTACGTCGATTGCGACGTGCTGCAGGCCGACGGTGGAACCCGTTGCGCGGCGATCACCGGTGGCTACGTGGCGCTGCGGCTGGCGCTGCAGAAGCTGCTCGACGCGAACAAGATCGAGACGATGCCGCTGACGGGATCGATCGCCGCGGTCAGCGTCGGCATGGTCTCGGGACGGGCGCTCTGCGACCTCGACTACGGCGAGGACTCCAACGCCGAAGTCGATGCCAACGTGGTGATGACCGGCGACGGCGGCCTGGTCGAGGTGCAGGCGACGGCGGAGCGGACGCCGCTCTCCCGTGCCTCCCTCGACGAGCTGCTTGGGCTCGCCGAGATGGGCATCTCGAGGCTGCGCCAGGTGCAGGAGCGGGTAGCCGGCGCAGAGTGATCTTCGCCACGGGCAACAGGCACAAGCTGCGCGAGATGCGCGAACTGCTGCCCGGGGTCGAGTTGGAGCCGCTGCCGGCAGGGGTCGAGTTGCCGCCCGAGGACGGCGACAGCTTCGCCGCGATCGCCCTCGACAAGGCGCGGGCGGCGCATGAGGCGACGGGCGAACCGGTGGTCGCCGACGACTCCGGAATCGGCGCGATGGCCCTCGGCGGCCGCCCCGGAATCCACTCGGCACGCTACGGCGGTGAGGGCTCCAGCGACGAGGAGAACCTGGAAAAGCTGCTGCGCGAGGTCGCCGCGGCCGGCGAGGAGCGCGGCGCCTACTACGTCTGCGCGCTGGCGCTGATCGAGGCCGATGGCTCCGAGCACGTCTTCGAAGCCCGCTGCGACGGTCACCTGATCGAGAGCGCCCGCGGCGAGGGTGGCTTCGGCTACGACCCGGCATTCGTTCCCGAGGCGACTGGCCCCGACGACACCCGCACCTACTCGGAGATCAGTCAGGCGGAGAAGAACGAGATCAGCCACCGTGGCCGCGCCGCGAGGCTGTTGGCCCGGCACCTGGCCGGCGGAGCGGCGCCGGCGGGAAGATGATCCGCACCAAAAGCGGGGCGGCGGCGCTCTCGATCGCCTCCAACCTGGTCCTGATCGCGATCAAGCTTGCCGCCGGGGCGATCACCGGCTCGATCGCGATCGTCACCGAGGCGGTCCACTCCCTGATCGACCTGGTCGCCTCGGTCATCGCCTTCGTCTCGGTGAGGAAGGCAGGTGAGCCGGCCGACGCCGACCACCCCTACGGCCACGAGAAGGTCGAGAGCCTGGCGGCGGCGATCGAGGGAATGCTGATCCTGGTCGGCGCGGGGATCATCGTCTACGAGGCGACCCACCGGCTGGCGGTCGGGTCCCAGGTCGAGGCCCTCGGCGTTGGCATCGCCGTGATGGGCTTCTCGGTTCTCGCCAACCTGGTCGTCTCCACGGTCCTCTCCCGGCGGGCGAGGGAGGACGACTCACCGGCGCTGGAGGCCGACGCCGCGCACCTGCGCACCGACGCCCTCACCTCGGCCGGCGTCCTCGTCGGCCTCGCGCTGGTTCAGGTCACCGGCATCGTCGCCTTCGACTCGATCACCGCCCTGGTGGTTGCCGCGGCGATCGTCACCGCGGGGCTGCGGATCCTCCGCCGCTCTTCCGGGGTCTTGGTCGACGAAGCCCTGCCCGACGTCGAGATGGATCGGATCGAGGCGGCGATCGCGGCGGCTCGTACCCCGGAGGTCGCCGGTTACCACAAGCTGCGCGCCCGCCGCGCCGGCAGCCGCCGCTACATCGATTTCCACGTCCAGTACCGCACGGGGACCAGCCTCGAGCGGGCCCATGAACTCGCCCACCAGATGCGCGGCGAGATCGAGGCCGAAATTCGCCGCGCCGATGTCCTCATCCATGTCGAGCCGGAGGCGTCGTTCCATAACCCCGAGCACGAAAACGGGCCGTTTCGGGCCGGTTAGGTCGTCAGGCGCTGGGCAGCAGGTTGACCGCCGCGGCGAGGCCGACGGCGATCACAGTGACCGTGTAGCCGGTGTAGCCGCTGACTGCGAAGAGGATGGCGGCGATCGCACAGATGGCGACGACGGTGATCCAGGAAGCGCGGGCCAGGGACACGGGGCCGGTATTTTGGCCGAGATGCCCGACGATGCCGCGACCGGGGTTGTTTCAGGCGAAGCCGCCGAGGGCGCGCTCGCCTATCTGACCGAGATGTCACTCGATCTGCGTGGCGCCGCCATCCTCGGGGCAGGGGGGGTCGTGCTTGCCGCCAGCGATCGTCCAGAGCGCTGGGCGGAGGATGCGGCGGCGCTGTTCGAAGCCGCCGATCGAGCCGGCGGCGAGCCGGTCGAGCAGGTCCACATCGGCACCGAGCAGGGCGAGATCTTCGCCCTGCGCCACGCCGGTCTGGCCGCCGTCGCGGTGACGGAGCGCTTCGCGCTGGCCTCACTGACCTTCTTCGACTTGCGCGCGCTGTTGCGCGATCTGGCCAGCGGCCGCGACGGACGGGCGGGGGGAGCCTGATGCCGCCTAAGCCACACCGCGTCCTGCTCGACCGCGTCTCCGGCTACGCCGACGAGGCCGCTGCCTACATGCGCCGCCGCCGCGCCTCACGCCGTCCCTTCGCTCGCCTCTATTACAAGGGCGGGCGCGCCGAGGACCACGCCGGCGACTCGGCGGTCGGCGGCGAGCTCTTCGTCGCCGCCGGCAGGCTGATCGAGGTCGCCGGGAAGAAGCCGAGACAGTGAGCCAGGGAGCCGAGCTGCTCGACCCGGCGGTCGCCGAGCGGGTCATCGCCCGTGCCCTCGCCCACGGCGGCGAGTTCGCTGAGGTCTTCGCCGAACGGCGCAGCGGCCTGACCCTGGCGATCGACGAGTCGCGGATCGAGTCGGTGCAGACCGGCGCCGAAGAGGGTGCCGGGGTGCGGGTGCTGAGTGGCGGCACGACCTACTTCGCCCACGTCGACGGTCTCGACCCCGCCGACATCGAGCGCGCCGCGGGCGAGGCTGCGGCCGCGCTGCGCGGGGACCGTGCCGAGCCACTTCCGCTGCATGCCGAGGCGAGGAGCCCGCAGCCGATCGAGCGTCCCCCAGGCGACGTTCCCGCTGCTCGCAAGGCGGAGCTGCTGCGCGAACTTGACGATCGCGCCCGCTCCGCCGGTGGTGAGATAGCCCAGGCGATGGCCTCCTACGGCGAGGCACGGCGCGAGGTCACCGTCGCCAACTCCGCCGGCCTGCTCAGCGGCGACGACCGCACCCGGGTGCGGATCGGAACCCAGGCCGTCGCCCGCCGCGGCGACCGGGTGGAGACTGGAGCCGAGACCCTCGGCGGGCACCGGGGCTTCGAGCTCTTCGACGACGACCCGGGGTCGATCGCCGCCAGCGCCGCCCGCAAGGCGCTCGTCCTGCTCGACGCCGGACCGGCGCCGACCGGCACGATGCCGGTCGTCGTCGGCGGTGGCTTCGGCGGCGTCCTCTTCCACGAGATGACCGGGCACGGGCTCGAGGCCGACCACGTGCAGAAGGGCGCCAGCGTCTATGCCGGCAAGCTCGGCGAGATGGTCGCCCAACCCTTGCTGACCGCCTACGACGACGGTCGCATGCCGGGGGAGTGGGGCAGCGACGCGATCGACGACGAGGGAGCGCCGACCCAGAAGACCAAGGTGATCGACGAGGGTCGCCTGGTCGCCTTCCTCTACGACCGTCAGAGCGCCGAGCGCGACGGTGCCGCCCCGACCGGCAACGGCCGGCGCGAGAGCTTTCGAGACCTGCCGATTCCGCGCATGACCAACACCTACATCGCCCCTGGCGAGGCCGAGCCGGAGGCGATTATCGCCGACGTGGAGCGGGGCTTCTATGCCGTCTCCTTCGCCGGGGGGCAGGTCGATCCGGCGACCGGCGACTTCGTCTTCGGCGTCAACGAGGGCTACCTGATCGAGGCCGGCGAGGTGACCCGGCCGTGTCGAGGAGCGACGCTGGTCGGCAACTGCCTGCAGGCGCTGGCGGCGATCGACGCCGTCGGCAACGACTTCTGGATGAAGACCGGGATCTGCGGCAAGGGCGGCCAGAAAGTGCCGGTGGGAACCGGCCAGGGGCACGTCCGGATCGCCTCGATGACGGTGGGGGGGACGGGGGCGTGAGCGACCTCGCAGCGCTGGCCGCAAGCGCGGTCGAGCGTGCCGTCGCGGCAGGGGCAGGCGAGGCGGAGGCTTACGCCAGCGAAGCGGAGAACCGCGAGGTCCGCGTCCACGCCGGCGAGGTCGAGAGCCTGACGGCGGCGACCCAGCGTGGCCTCGGCCTGCGCGTCTGGACCGGCGGGCGGGTCGGCTACGGCTTCGGAACCGACCTCTCGCCCCCCGGCATGGAGGCGATCGCCGCACGCGCGGTTGAGGCCTGCGGGATCGCTGACGAGGACGAGTTCGCCGGGCCTTCTGGGGGAGGCGGCGAGCCGCCGGCTCTGGCGGGCTTGAGCGATAGCTCGCGGGCCGAATGGTCACCCGCAGAGATCGCCGAGCTGGCGCTGGCGGTGGAGCGTGAGGCCCTGACGGCCGAGAGGATCGCCGCGGTCGAGCAGGCCGTCTACTTCGACAGCGCCGAGCGCGTCGCGATCGCCGCCTCGGCCGCCCCGGGGGGCGAGTACGAGACGACGAGCTGTTACGCCTACCTGCAGGCCCTGGCGGACGGTGAGGACGGTCGTGAGACCGGGCTCGGCTTCGGCCTCGCTCGCGGTCCGGCCGGGCTCGATCCGGCGGCGATCGGCCGTGAGGGCGCCGAGCGGGCCACCGAGATGATCGGCTCCTCGAAGCCGCCCTCGCGCACCTGCGCGGTGGTACTCGACCCGACCGTCGCCGCCAGCTTCGTCGGTCTGCTCGGCCGCGCCGTCGGCGCCGACGCGGTCCAGCGCGGCCGCTCTCCGCTTGCCGAGCGGCTCGGCGAGGAGGTTGCCGCCGAGGCCTTCGTCCTGCACGACGACGGCCTCGATCCAGACGGCTTCGCAGCCGCGCCGGTCGATGCCGAGGGCACCCCGCGCCGGCGCACGGCCCTGATCGAGACCGGCAGGTTGCGCACCTACCTCTACGACGCCTACACGGCGCGCCGCGGTGGCGCGGCCACCACCGGCAACGCCGGGCGGTCCGGTTACCGCTCGCCGCCGGGCGTATCGGCGTCCAATCTGATCGTCAGCCCCGGCACCGCGAGCCTCGAGCAGCTGCTGCGCGATGCGGGCGACGGGGTCTACATCAACGACGTCGCCGGTCTTCACTCAGGGGTCAACCCGGTCACCGGCGTCTTCTCGGTGGGTGCCTCGGGGCGGGCGATCGGCGACGGCGAGCTGGCCGAGCCACTGCGCGAGTTCACGATCGCCAGCGACCTCGTCTCGATGCTGCGCGCGGTGTCGGCCGCGGGGTCGGAACCACGCTGGGTGCCGTTCGGCGATTCGGTCAGCACGCCGCCGTTGCTGATCGCCGAGATGACGGTCAGCGGTTCCTGACCCATTCGGGGCAGAATCGAGGTATAGAGCCAGACTTACGCCCGGCGACGCTGTTAGATTGCCGCCCGACCTCAACGACCCGACGGAGGAGCTTCGACGTGACCAAGGCTGAGTTTCTGGACCAACTGGCGGCTGATGAGCGTGTGGGCAGCAAGAAAGGCGCGAGCGAGGCGCTCGAAGCGGTGCTCGAGACGATCACCGACACCCTGAGCGGTGGCGGCGAGGTCAGCTTCACCGGCTTCGGCAAATTCCACGTCGCCGAGCGCGGTCCGCGCCAGGGCGTCAACCCGCGCACGGGCGAGCGGATCACGATTCCGGGCGGCAAGGTGCCCCGCTTCTCCGCCGGTTCGGCGCTGAAGGCCAAGGTCAAGGGCTGAGCTCTAGAGCACCCGCCAGATTTTTCGCCGCCGCGGCCGTTCTCTGCGGCTTCGTCGTCGTGATCATCGTGATCGCGACGGCGCTCGGCGGGGGTGGCGACAGCGGCGGCGACTCCGGTGGCTCGGGCCCCGCGGGAGGCGCCAAGCACGGTCAGACCAAGATTCACACCCCCAAGGTCTACGAAGTGCAGAGCGGTGACACGCTCACCTCGATCGCCCATAAGACCGGTGTGACGGTCGCCCTCATCCTCGAGTTGAATCCTGGGGTCGACCCCCAGATCCTGATCTCGGGCGAGAAGCTGAAGCTGAAGTGAGCCGCAATCGACTGGCCGCTTTGCTCGGCTTGGTCTTCGTGGCCGTTGCGATCGCGGGTCCTGTCGCTGCAGTCGCGGACGAGGCGCCGCCGCGGCTCGAGGCGCGGGCCTGGGCATTGGTCGATGCCGGCTCCGGGGAAGTGCTTGCGTCTCATGCCGCGTCCCGCCAGCTGCTGGTCGCAAGCACGACCAAGCTGATGACCGCTTACGTGGCGTTACAGGAGTTGCCCTTGGACAAGATCGTCAGGGCAGCGCCATATGAGGCTGAATACGGCGAGTCGCTGCTGGGGCTGCGTTCCGGGCAGAGGATCAGCGTTCGCGATCTGCTCTACGGCCTGATCCTGCGCAGCGGCAACGACGCCGCCTATGACCTCGCGCGTGCCGCGGCGGGATCCGAACGGCGCTTCGTCGGCGAGATGAATCGCTACGCCGCGGCGCTCGGTCTCTCCCACACCCACTACGCCAACCCGATCGGCCTCGATGAGCGCGGCAATTACTCCAGCGCCGGCGACCTTGCGGTCCTTACCCGGCACCTACTCGACATTCCCGCCTTCGCCAAGATCGCGGCGTCGCGCAGCGCCCTGCTGCGCAGCGTGCGCCCGCCGCGCCGTATCTCGACCATCAACGAACTGCTCTCGATGGCGCCCTGGGCGAACGGGGTGAAGACCGGCCACACCTTTGGCGCCAGGTACGTCCTGGTCGGCTCGGGACGGCGCAAGGGAGTCGAGCTGATCGCCGCCGTGGTCGGCACCTGGACCGACGAAGAACGCTTTGACGACACCCTGCAGCTGCTCGAATACGGCTTCTCGAAGTACCGCAAGAGGGTCCCGATCCATACCGGCCAGGCGCTTGCCGAACCGTCGATCCGCTACACGGACGACGAGCTGCCGTTGCGTGCCGCGCGGACCGTGGCCGTCGGCCTCCGGCGCGGCCAGCGGCTGACGGTTGCCGTGCGGGCGCCGGGGCAGGTCGAGGGTCCGCTGCGCCGGGGGGCCAAGTTGGGCCGCGCCGTGGTCCGCGTCGACGGCTTGCCGACCGCTTCGGTGCCTCTGCGTGCCGGCCGCGCCGTGCCGAATGCGAGCGCGCTGGAACGCGTGCGCAGCTTCCTCGAAGGCAACCTGCTCTGGATCGCGCTGGCGCTGTCCGCGATACTGATCGCAGCCGTCATCTGGAGGAGGCGCCCAAGGCGATGATTCTCACCGTAACCCTCAACGCCGCGATCGATCGCACGGTCGCCGTTCCGAATTTCCGCCTCGGGCACCGCCACCGGGCGGTCGAGAGCCGCACGGTTGCCGGGGGAAAGGGGATCAACGTCGCCCGAGCCCTGCGCCTGCTGGGGCGTCCGGTGATCGCCACCGGCTTCGCCGGCGGGCCGACCGGAAACAGGATGCTGGAGCAGCTGCGCAAGGAGGCGATCCTCACCGACTTCACCTGGATCGCCGGCGAGACGCGGATCAACATGGCGGTGATCGATCCCACCTCGGGCGAGCAGACCGAGATCAACGAGCGTGGTCCGGCGGTCAGCCCGGAGGAGGTCGAGCGCTTCGTCGAGCGCCTGCGCTACCTCGCTCGCGGGGCGAAGCTCTGCGTGCTTGCCGGCACCCTGCCGCCCGGTGCCGGCGCGGAGCTCTACGCCCGCCTGGTCGAGGACCTGCGCGAGTGCGGGGTCAAGTCGATCCTCGACTCCGACGGTGAGGCGATGCTGGCCGGCCTGCGCGCCGGTGCCTCGGTCGTCACTCCCAACGAGCTCGAGGCGGAGGAGCTGGTCGGGCAGGAGTTCTCCGATCGCGACGATTTCGTCCAGGGCCTCACCGAGCTGGTCCGCCTCGGCGCCGGCGAGGCGGCGATCACGCGGCCCGACGGCTGCGTTGCCGTGGTCGGCGAGGGGGCCGGGCGACGCGTGGTGGAAGTGCGCACCAAGCCACTGGAGGCGGTCTCGACGGTCGGCTCCGGCGATGCCTTCCTCGCCGGTTACGCGGCCGGCCTCTACGACGGCCGCGAGCCGGAGGAATGCCTTGCCTACGGGGTCGCCTGCGGTGCCGAGTCCACGCAGCACTTCGGGGCCGGCACCGTCGACCGCCGCCGGGTCGAGCGCCTGCTCGCCGAGGTCGAGGTCCACGATCTGGAGGTCCCCGCCGAAGTGTAGGCTGGCTGTTCAACGCCACCACTTCCCTGGAGGATCGATTTTGGAGATCGACATCGGTCGAGGCAAGAAGGGGCGGCGCGCCTACGGATTCGATGACATCGCGATCGTTCCGTCGCGCCGCACCCGCGATCCCGACGACATAGACATCAGCTGGGACCTGGGCCCCTACCGCTTTGAGCTGCCGCTGGTCGCTTCGGCGATGGACGGAGTGGTCAGTCCCGACACCGCCGTCCTCGTCAACGAGCTCGGCGGTCTGGGCGTGCTCAACCTCGAGGGGATCTGGACCCGTTTCGAGGATGCCGAGGAGCAGCTGGAGAGGGTTGCCGCCGCGCCCAAGCACGAGGCGACCCGGATCATGCAGGAGATCTACACCCAGCCGGTGCAGCCGGAGCTGATCGGCAGGCGGATCGCCGAAATCAAGGAGCGGGGCGCGGTCGCCTGCGGCTCGTTGACGCCGCAGAAGGTGCGCGAGCACTACGAGATAGCGGTCGAGGCCGGGATCGACATCCTCGTCATCCAGGGCACGGTGATCTCCGCCGAACACGTCTCGACCACGGTCGAGCCGCTCAACCTGAAGGAGTTCATCTCCGAAGTGCCGGTGCCGACCGTGGTCGGTGGCTGCGCCTCCTACTCGACCGGGCTTCACCTGATGCGGACCGGCGCTGTCGGCGTCCTGGTCGGGGTCGGCCCCGGTGCCGCCTGCACGACGCGCGGCGTGCTCGGGATCGGCGTGCCGCAGGCGACGGCGATCGCCGACGTCGCCGCGGCCCGCGCTCAGCACATGCTGGAGACCGGCGAATACGTGAACGTGATCGCCGACGGCGGCATGCGCACCGGTGGCGACGTCTCCAAGGCGATCGCCGTCGGCGCCGACGCGGTGATGGTCGGTTCGCCGCTGGCCCGTGCCAAGGAGGCGCCCGGTCGTGGCTTCCACTGGGGGATGGCGACCTTCCATCCCTCGCTGCCGCGCGGCACCCGTGTCTCGACCAAGCAGGACGGGACGATGGAGGAGATTCTGCTTGGCCCGGCCCAGGAGAACGACGGCACCTTCAACCTGATGGGCGCGCTGAAAACCTCGATGGCCACCACCGGCTACGAGGACATCCGTTCCTTCCAGCGGGCCGAGGTTATGGTCGCGCCGGCGTTGATGAGCGAGGGCAAGAAGCTGCAGAACGAGCAGTCGGTCGGGATGGGCTCGAACGGCCGGGCGGCGGTATCCGCCGGTGTTGGAGTCGCCGACGACTGAGGCCGGCGCTCCAACGGCGCCGGCCCAGGCCTCCGAGGAGGTGCTCGTCCTCGATTTCGGCGGGCAGTACTCTCAGCTGATTGCGCGGCGCATCCGCGAATGCGGCGTGTTTGCCGAGCTGTTGCCCGCTACGGCGTCCGCTGAGTCGATTCGGGCGCGCGCTCCGAAGGGCTTGATTCTCTCCGGCGGTCCGGCTTCCGTGTATGAGCCGGGGGCCCCGGCGTTTCCCCTCGAGCTGCTCGATCTGGGGATTCCGATGCTGGGCATCTGTTACGGGATGCAGGCGATGGTCCAGGCGTTGGGCGGCAAGGTCGAAGGGGCGGAGTCGGGAGAGTTCGGGCGCGCCGAGCTGACCCTGCGCAACACCGGCGGCCGCTTGCTGGCCGGGTTGCCGGAGGAGCAGAGCTGCTGGATGAGCCACCGCGACGCGGTCTTCGAGCCGCCGCCGGGGTTCACCGCACTCGCCTCGACGCCGGCATCGCCGGTCGCCGCCTGCGAGGCGCCCGATCGCGGCCTCTACGGGATCCAGTTCCATCCCGAGGTCGTCCACACTCCCTACGGGACCGAGGTCCTGACCCGCTTCCTACGCGAGATCGCCGGCTGCGAGGAGCAGTGGTCGCCCCAATCGGTGATCGCCGAGCAGGTTGCGGCGATTCGCGCCCAGGTCGGTGAGGGCCGGGTGATCTGCGGCCTCTCCGGCGGCGTCGACTCCTCGGTGGCGGCCCTGCTCGTCCACCGCGCGATCGGCGCGCAACTGACCTGCGTCTTCGTCGACCACGGCCTGATGCGGCTGAACGAGGCCGAGCAGGTGGTCGAGGCCTTCGGTCAGTTCGGCATCCCGCTGGTCCACGTCGACGCCGAGGAGCGCTTCCTCGCCCGCCTCGCCGGTGTGGACGAGCCGGAGCGCAAGCGCAAGATCATCGGTGCCGAGTTCATCCGTGTCTTCGAGGAGGAGGCGGCGAAGCTCGAGGACGCCGCCTACCTCGTGCAGGGAACCCTCTACTCGGACGTGATCGAGTCCGGCGGCAGCGACGCCGCCGACACGATCAAGTCCCACCACAACGTCGGCGGCCTGCCCGAGGACCTCGAGTTCGAGCTGGTCGAGCCGCTGCGGATGCTGTTCAAGGACGAGGTCCGGGCGGTCGGCGCCGAGCTCGGCCTGCCCGAGCGGATGGTATGGCGCCAGCCCTTCCCGGGCCCCGGCCTCGGGATCCGCATCGTCGGCGGTGAGGTGACGAAGGAGCGGCTCGACATCCTCCGCGCCGCTGACGCGATCCTGCAGGAGGAGATCCGCGCCGCCGAGCTCTACCGCCAGCTCTGGCAGTCCTTCTGCGTGCTGCCCGTCGTGCGTTCGGTCGGCGTACAGGGGGACGGTCGCACCTACGCCTACCCGATCGTGATCCGCGCCGTCACCTCCGACGACGCGATGACCGCCGACTGGGCCCGACTCCCCTACGACCTGCTCGAGCGCGTCTCCAACCGGATCATCAACGAGATCCGCGAAGTCAACCGCGTAGCGCTCGATATCTCCTCAAAGCCCCCCGCCACGATCGAGTGGGAGTAGCCCCTCGGGGGACGTGCCTCAAGTCAGAGGCCACTATGGGTACCTAACTTGAGGCACGTCCACCTAGGTCGGCGTTGATGCCGTCCTTTGCTGTCTCGATATCGATCCTCAGCCTTGCGCAGGCGGCGCTTGTGGCGTTGCCGCAGTCGCGTCGGTTTGCCTGGTTCGACGCTTTTCGCAGCCCCTGGTGGGCGCTGGTGCCCGCGCTCTCGATCGTCGTCGTGATCGGCATCGTCGGTTGGGAAGGCGAATCGGCGACCGCGCTCTCCTGGCTGGCGCTGATCGCCGTGCCCCCGTTCGCGGTGCTGGCGCTTGGCTGGCTGATCCACGGCGCCCGGCCGGAGTGGGGGGCGGCGGTCGCGCCCCTGTTCGCTCTCGCCTGGGCTGCGCCGGGCTCGCTCCTCGGCGAGGCTGCGGCGACGGCGCTGACCGCGCTCGGCTGCATCGGGCTCGGCTGGCTGCTGGTCTCGGTCGCGCCGGCGTTCTGGCTGAAGCTCGGGATTTACGCGATGGCCGCCATCGACACCTGGTTCGTCGCCACCAACCTGCTTCAGGGCCCCAACGCGACCCTCACCGCCGCGGCGCCCAGCGGGCTGCCGCGTCTGCAGGTCGCTCACTTCGGGGATGCGCTGATGGGCTTCGGGGACCTGTTCATAGCCGCCACCCTCGGCTGTCTTCTTGCCATCTCACCTCGTCGCCAGGCGCGGGGGGCGCTGCTCGTCGCCGCCCTCGCCCTGGCGTTCGACCTGCTCTTCTTCGCTGTCGACACGTTGCCGGCCACCGTGCCGGTCGCTCTGGCTTTGGGGCTGCTCGAGCTGCATGATCGCGGGCGACTTTTTCCGTCCTGGGGCAAGGAAAAAGTCGCCAGCGATTAGGCGAAGGCTCGGATCGCCGCGGCGACCGCGTCGGGTCGGTCCTCGGGAGTGAAGCTGAAGGCGTCGTAGATGCGGACGAGCTTGCCGTGCTTCAGGGCGCTTGCGTAGCGCTCGGCGTGGGCGAGGGGGAAGACCTCGTCCTCGCTCGACCAGATCAGCCGCACAGGCAGGTCCGACGAGGCGATCAGATGCTCGCCGGCGGCGCGAACCGGGGCGGTCGAGGTCGACGCCATCGCCTTGGCGACGTCGCGCAGGATTCCGCCGTCGCGGCTGGCCGGCAGGGCGTAGGAGTCGGAGACCTCGGCCTCGACCGGTCGCTTGAGCAGGAGGCCGTAGGCGGCCGGCGTGGCGCGGACCGCCGGATCCTCCAGGGCCCCGAGCAGCCGGCCGAGGATCTCCGTATCGCGGGCCGCCGCCGGCAAGCTGTCGAAGGGGGGCGGTGGCCACTCGTCGTAAGGCGTCTCGCAGGAGGTGAGGACGAGGCCCGAGACCCGCTCTCCGATCCGCTCGCCGTGCTGAGCAAGGGCGATCTGGGAGTAGGCGCCGCCGGAGTCGTTGCCGACCAAAATCGCTTCGCTCAGGTCGAGTCGCTCCACCGCCTCCGCGATCAGGGCCCCGACGCCGCTCGGGCTGAGATCGGCGTTCGCGTTCATCGGCGTCCGGTGCGAGCCGAGAGGCAGGTCGAGCGCGATGCAGCGGAACTCGCCGCGCAGCAGGTCGACCACCTTGCGCCACAGGTTGGCGTTCGCCAGCCAGCCGTGGGAGAAGACGAGCGCCGGGCCCTCGCCGTGCTCGAAGCACTCGATTGTGCCGCCGGACACCTCGACGGCGTGGCTGGGGCCTAGCAGGTCAGAGCGCCAGCGATGCGCGGCGTTCATCGCGCCGGGGTATCTCCAGATCGATCGAAGGCCGCTTCGGCGAACGGGACGAGACGAGCCGCGAAGCCCCGCGGATCGCTCACCGCGGGCGCGTGGCCGGTGTCGAAGATTGCGAGCTCGGCGCCTGGGATCGTCGCGGCGAGGTGGCGGCCGACCTTCAGCGGAATGACCGGATCGCGCTTGCCCCAGGCGATCAGGGTGGGGGCGGAGATCGAGGATGCCTCGGCCCGCAGGTCGTGTTCGGGAGACGGGAAGCTGCCCCATAGCTCGCTGACCGCACGCAGGCCGGGGTCCTCGCGGGTGGTCGCGATGCCGAGGTCACGGACGCGCCGGTCCTCGTCGCTGCGGGGGCGCATGTAGCGGTTGGCGAACCACGGATAGATCGCGCGCAGGAAGCGGGGCTTCGCCATCAGGGCGCAGAAGGCGCGGACCTGTGGTGGACGACCGAGGAAGCCACCGCTGTCGACCAGAACCAGGCCGCGAACCAGCTCCGGGCGACGGATGGCGAGTCGGGCCGCGGCAAAGCCGCCGACCGAGTTGCCGACGAGGACCGCCCCCTCCGGCGCGAGGCGCTCGACCAGCTCCTCGGTCACGTCGGCGAAGCGCATCGCCGTTGCCGGCGCGGTGCCCGGCGGCGACTCGCCGTGCCCTGGCCAGTCGGGGGCGATCGAGCGGAAGCGCGCAGGGAGGAGGGTGCGCAGGCCGTCCCAGTCGTGACGATCGTGAGCGCCGCTGCTCAGCAGGACGACCGGGTCGCCCGCACCCCGGTCGTCGTAGGCGATCGGCCCGGTGGCGGTTTCAAGTAACGCCATGTGGGTGACCCTAACATATGACTGACCGGTCGGTCATGTTGAGTGACCAACCGGTCAGGTAGCCTGCTGGTGTGTCGGTCGAAACTGCCACCGCCGCCGGGAATCGCACCCAAGAGGCGCTGCTCGATGCCGGCGTCACCGTGGCCGAGCGCCATGGGTTGAGTGGTCTCAGCGTCAACCAGGTCGTCGCCGAGGCCGGGGTCGCGAAGGGAACCTTCTATGTCCACTTCGACGATCGCGCCGCCTTCGTCGACGCACTCCACCAGCGTTTCCACGCGCGGGTTCAGGCCGCCGTCGCCGAGGCCACCGAGGGGACCCCGCCCGGTGCGGACCGGATCGTCCGCGGTGTCGAGGCCTACCTCGACACCTGTCTGGACGATCGCGCGGTGAAGGCGCTGGCTCTCGAGGCGCGCTCGGACCCCACCCTCGACGCCTCGATGTCAGCCAGGCACGAGCGCTTCGCCGCGACCGCGGTCCCCAGCTTCAAGGCGATGGGATGGCCCGACGCGGCTGCCGCCTCGCACCTGCTCGCGGCGATGACGGCCGAGATCGCGATCCGCGAGCTCGACGCCGGCCGTCGCCTGCCGGCCGCACGCCGGTCGCTGCGCCGCTTCCTCGCTGCCTGAGCAGCCTAGATCCCCGCGATACGCGTGACCGCGAAGATCAGCGCGAAGCCGGAGGCGGTCAGGCCGACTTTGCGCCAGGAGGCGTGGGCGTGGGCCTCCGGCAGCAGGTCGGTCGCCCCCATGTAGATGAAGAAGCCGCTGTAGATGCAGAGGATGTAGCCGAGCGTCTCGTCGGGGACGCTGGCGAGCGAGCCGACGATCGCCCCGAGCAGCGGGGCGATCGCGTCGATCCGCAGCCATTTCGTCGCTTGCTTGCGATCACCCGATTGGCTCAGCACGAAGCTGACCGTGTTGAGGCCGTCGGCGAAGTCGTGGCTGATCACCGCGATGAAGACGAGGAACCCGGTCGCCGAGTCGAGGCCGAAGGCGAGGCCGATCCCGAGCCCGTCGATGAAGCTGTGGGCGGAAAGGCCGAGGGCCCCGAACACTCCGACGTGGTGGTGTGCCCGGGCCTGGTCCGGACTGTCCCGGTGGTGGAGCACGAGGGCGCGCTCGGCGAAGAAGAAGGCGAGGAAGCCGACGGCGACCAGCGCGGTCGCCTTCTGGGTGTCGCCGACCTGGTCGATCCCCTCCGGCAGCACGTCGAAGAGCGCAACCGCCACCACGATCCCTCCGGTCAGCGCGATAACCGTGGGCAGGGTGTGCGAGAGGCGAAGCGCGATCCGGCCGCCGATCAGCGTGGCGAGCACCGTGAGTCCAGCGAGGGGAATCGCGACGGCCGGCAAGGCTCCTCCTAAGCCGCCGTCTTGCAGTCAGGGCAGCGGCCGCGGAGGACGACATCGTGGGCGGCGACCTCGAACTCAGCCCTGCGGCTGACCGCCTCGATCGCCAGCTCCAGCGAGCGGTCGGCGAAGGGCGCGAGCCGGCCGCACTCCTCGCAGACCAGGTGATGGTGGTGCAGCTCGGGGTCGACCCGCTCGTAGCCGGCGGCATCGCCGCCGATCTCCACCCGCTGCACGAGGCGCAGCTGGTCGAGCTGGTCCAGGGTCCGGTAGACGCTCGCCCGGCCGACCGAGTCGAGCCGCCGGTCGATCTCCAGCGCCGTCAGGGCGCAGGGCTCGCCGGCGAGCAGCTCGATCACCTCGCGCCGCGCCGCGCCGCTGCGGTAACCCGCCTCGTCGAGGCGCTGAATCGCTGTCTCTGCCCAGCTCACGCCCGGGAACGTATCAGATAATGAGAACCGTTCTCAGGTAAAGCTACTGCTCATTACGCGCTTGTCGTAAGCGCTCCAGATCGAGGATGTCTTCGGGTCGACCCGCCTGTTCCTTAAGGGCGATGAGGTCGTCGTATCCGACCATCTTGATCCGCAGTCCCGCAATTTCATCCTCAATTGCAGCCGGAGAGAGCCTTTGCCACAGGGCATCGTCGCCTATCCATTGCATAATGTCGAGCCTCCCGAGTCGAGTGCGTAGGACCCAATTCCCGCCAGCCTCAAGTGCTTCGGGGTCGAGTGGATCGGGAAGCTCGTCATTTTCGAACTCGTCTGCCCCTTCGACATGGGCATCGAGTTGCTTGAGCACAGCGGCGAGCATTTCAAGATTTGCGGGATCGGACGCCGGCACGATGTCGACATCCTTCGTTGCGCGTATGTGGCCGTGATAGCCGACGGCGACGCCGCCTATCACCAGGAATTCGACACCCTCCTCGACAAGCGCCCGGAGGATTCCCTGGATGTCGAGTTCAGGCACCGCGTGTGCGGCGACCAGCGTCTGCCACCTGGGTCATGAACTTGGACAACTCGAAAACCTGTTCGGTGCGCTGGGCAGGGGTTAGCTCCATGTAGTCGCGCCGCATCGCGGCCCGCTCCGCTTTGCCCTCCGGAGTCCAGTTGCCCGATCGCTTTGCAGGCTCCATCAATACAAACGGTACCGTGAGTCTCCGCATCACGGTAGGAGTGAGCACCCTCAGCTATAGCCGTCCCACTCTTCGAGGTAAGGCAGCGGATCGATCGGGCTGCCGCCCTCGTACCAGCCGGGTGCGGTCCAGATCTCGAAGTGGAGGTGGCAGGCGGTCGCGTCGCCGGTCTGGCCGACGACTCCGATCGGTTCGCCGGTGCGGACCGTCGCTCCCTCCTGCAGCAGCGAGGGCTCGAGCAGGTGCATGTAGCCCATGTCGAAGCCGGTGCCCTTGCCGTCGATGACGATGTAGTTGCCGGCGGCGCCCTGGTACCCGGAGTACTGAACGGTGCCGCCGCGGGCGGCGACGAGCGGCGTCCCGCACTTCGCCATCACGTCCTGGCCCTCGTGCGTATGGCCGGAGCGGCCGGCGCCGAAGCGACCGCCGGAGCCGCCGTAGTCGTGGGCCCCGAGGATCGGGAATGCGTAGCGGTAGAGGTCGAAGCTGAGGCTGAGCGGCTCGGTGGAGGCCGACGAGGTGGCGCGACGCGCGACCCGACCGCCGGACTGCGGCGCGATCCGGAACGAGTAGTGGCCGTTCTTCGCCGGGCGACCGTCCCCCGCCGTGCCGTCCCAGCGGACGCTGTCCGGCGTTTCGGAGGCGACGTCGTTGCGGAAGAAGCTCCTCATCACTTCGCCGTTCTCGTCGACGACGTCGATGCGGAGGTCGTTGCTCGGCTGATCGCTGCCGATTTCGTAGCGAATGCGCGGTGGGCGGGCGCCGTAGAAGAAGGACTTGCGGGGCCAGGTCTTGGCCGAGACCAGGCTCAGCGTGCCCGCGGTCGGGGTCGGGTCCGGCGTGCCGCTCTGGCTGGGTGGAGGAGGGGCGCTGCCGATGGGCGTCGGTGCGCCGCCGGTGAGAGCTGAGGCCGGCGTTGCGAAGCAGGCGAAGAACACCGCCAGCGCGATTATCGATATCGATCCACCAAGCCAAGGCCCGGCGCCAGCTCTGCTGCGTGCCACGTGCCCTCTCTTTCGTTCGCCTGCGGAGTTAGCTGTCGGGCTCGCGCTGAAAGAGATGCGCTACGGATCGTCTTCGTCCGATTCGCCCCTGGGACCTGCAAGAGTCCCTGCGGTTCCTCCGCTCCCGTCCGCTGTGCGGCTGGGATTCGGCTATTGCTGGCGCGGCAGTATAGAGAGCATCCCGGCCGAAGGGGGGGCGGGCGCGCGGAGGCGAGTTGACGGCTATCATCCCGGAGCCGCTGGGGCTCCCCCGCGGCTTTTCTCTGATGAAGACCTACGTAGCCAAACCTTCCGACCGCGAGCGAAACTGGCTCGTCGTCGATGCCGAGGGCCAGACCCTGGGTCGTTTGGCGACCCGGATCGCCGACGCCTTGCGCGGAAAGCGCAAGCCCGAGTACACCCCGCACGTCGATACCGGCGACTTCGTCGTCGTCATCAACGCGGAGAAGATCCGGGTGACCGGGAAAAAGATGGAGCAGAAGACCTACTGGCGCCACAGCGGCTACCCGGGCGGGATCAAGTCCCGCACCCTGGCCGAGATGCTCGACCGCCGCCCCGAGGAGGTGATCCGCAAGGCGGTGAAGGGGATGCTTCCCCGTAACCGTCTCGCCCGCAAGCAGCTGACCAAGCTCAAGGTCTATGCCGGGCCGGATCACCCGCACGCGGCGCAGAAACCACAGCCGATGGAGACGACTTGATAGACGAGCCGCAGGACAACGAGACCTCAGAGACGGCGGACGAGGCTTCGGCTGAGGGCTCGGACGTGTCGACCGCGGGTCCTGTCGCGGGGCAGGGGTCCCCGGCTCACCCGCCGGAGACCCCAGACCCCACGCCACCCGCGGATGAGACGTCTGAGGATCAGGACGAGGCCGCGGCGGAGGAGCCTGCTGAGGTTCCTGTTGCTGAGCAGGAGGAGGTCGAGCCTGAGGCGGCCGCAGAGGAGCCCGAGGCCGTTGGGGAGACTGAGGAGCCCAAGGCTGAGAAGAAGAAAGACGTCATTCCCGGCGCCGACCTGGAGCCGATCGCGGTTGAGACCGATGAGCGGCCGCTCAGTGCCGAGGAGAAGGCACGGCGGGAAGCCGAAGAAGAGGAGCAGCGGGCGCGCGAGGCCGCGCTCGTGGGCGACTCCGACGATGAGGAGCAGCCGGCGAGCAGGGCTCCGGCCAAGATCGAGGGCGACACTCGCTTCCTGGCGACCGGCAAACGCAAGAACGCGATCGCTCGCGTCACTCTGCTGGCCGGCGGCGGCGCGTTTGAGATCAACGGGCGCCCGATCGAGGAGTTCTTCCCGCGGCCGCTGCATCAGACCACCGCGCGCCAGCCGCTCGCGATCACCGGCTATGAGGGCAACGTCGACGTCCGCGTCCGTGTCCACGGCGGTGGCATCAGCGGCCAGGCCGGCGCCGTGCGCCACGGCATCGCCCGCGCCTTGATCGAGGTCGACCCCGAGTTGCGCGGCGAGCTCAAGCGGCGCGGCTTCCTCACCCGCGACGCGCGCGCCAAGGAGCGGCGCAAGGCGGGGCTGAAGAAGGCCCGCAAGCGGCCGCAGTTCAGCAAGCGCTGAGCAGGCCGTTGTGAGCACGGAGCGCAAGCTCTTCGGAACCGATGGGGTCCGAGGGGAGGCTGGAACGTTCCTCACCGCGGAGCTTGCCCTGGCGCTCGGCCGCGCCGCAGCCGCCTCGCTCGAGGCCACGCGCCCCCAGGTACTGATCGTCCGCGACACGCGCGAGTCAGGGCCGATGCTGGAAGCTGCGCTGGCGGCCGGGGTGGCTGAGGCCGGGGGGGACGCCCTGCTGGGCGGTGTTCTACCGACGCCCGCCGCGGCGGTTCTCGTCCGCAAGCTGGGCCTTGACCTTGCCGTAGTCGTCTCCGCATCCCACAACCCCTACCGCGACAACGGCATCAAGTTCTTCAGTGCCCAGGGGACCAAGCTCGTTGACGAGGCCGAGGCCCAGATCGAGGCGCTGCTCAAAGAGAGCGGTCGAGCTTTCGGTCGCATAGCGCCACAAAGCTCGACCGCGGCGCCGGAGTTTGGCCACGTGCGAGATCTCGACGGAGGCGCCGAGGACTACCTGCGCGCCCTCGAGGCTGCCTTCCCTCTCGACCTCTCCGGCATCAAGGTCGCCCTGGACTGCGCCAACGGCGCCACCCACCGGGTCGCCCCGGCGATCTTCGAGCGCCTCGGCGCCGAGGTTCACGCGGTCGCGGTCGAGCCGGACGGGCGCAACATCAACGACGGCTGCGGGTCTACCCACCTCGGCTACCTGGCGGAACACGTCACCTCCTCGGGCGCCACGGTCGGCTTCGCCTTCGACGGCGACGGCGATCGGGTGCTGGCGGTCGACGGCAGCGGTCGCGAGCACGACGGCGACGAGCTGATCGCCCTGCTCGCACGCGGCCAGGCCGGGCGCGACGAGCTCGGCGGCGGCGTTGCCGTGACGGTGATGAGCAACTACGGCTTCCACCAGGCGATGGAGGCGGCGGAGATCGAGGTCGCCGTGACCAAGGTCGGCGACCGCTACGTGCTCGACGAGCTGCGCGAGCGGGGTTGGGCTCTGGGCGGAGAGCAGTCGGGACACATCATCGACATGCGCTTCGCCGCGACCGGCGACGGGATCGCCGCGGCGCTGATGACGATGCGTGAGCTTGGCGACCGCGACCTCGCCTCGGTCGAGGCGATGGAGAAGCTGCCGCAGAAGCTGGTCAACGTCGAGGTCGCCGAGCGCGAGGCGATCGCCGGTGCCACCGCGGTCTGGGAGGCGGTCGAGCGCGAGGGCGCCGACCTGGAGGGCCGCGGCCGCGTCCTCCTGCGCCCCTCCGGCACCGAGCCGCTGGTGCGCGTGATGGCCGAGGCACCGAGCGCCGAAGAGGCCGACGCGGTCTGCAACCGACTTGCCGCCCTGGTCCGCCAAGAGCTGGGTTGAGACAAGTCACCGTCTACCCTTGACGGCCTTCTATGTGCGGAATCGTCGGATACGTCGGTGGTCGACCCTGCCGCGACCTCTTGGTCGCCGGCCTGGAGAAGCTCGAATACCGCGGCTATGACTCCGCCGGCGTCTCGGTGATCGAGGACGGCCGGGTCGACAGCGTGCGCGCGGTTGGCAACCTCGCCAACCTGCGTGCCGCGATGGATGACGAGGGGGGCGGAGGCAGCGTCGCCGTCGCCGCCGTTCCCGCCACGACCGGCGTCGCCCACACCCGCTGGGCGACCCACGGCCGGGTCACGGAGGAGAACGCCCACCCGCACAGCGACACGTCCGATCGGGTCCACATCGTCCTCAACGGGATCGTCGAGAACCACGCCAAGTTGCGCGCCAGGCTCGAGTCCGAAGGGCAGGAGTTCAGCTCGGAAACCGACGCCGAGGTCGTCGCTCATCTGATCGCCCAGCACTACGACGGTGACCTGGCGGCTGCCGTCCGCATCGCCTTCGGCGAGCTGCGCGGCCACTACGCTTTCGTCGCCATGCACGCCGACCGTCCCGACCAGCTGGTCGGGGTGCGCAAGGAGTGCCCGCTCGTCGCCGGAGTCGGCGAGGGCGAGAGTTTCCTCGCCTCGGCGATCCCCGCCTTCCTCGCCGAGACGCGGCGGGCGGTGACGATCGAGAACGACGAGGTCGTCACGATCGACGCCTCCGGGGTGACGATCACCGACGCCGAGGGCAACCCGGTCGAGCGTGCGGCCGAAGAGATCGATTGGGATGAGGCCGCCGCCGAGAAGGACGGCTATGAGACCTTCATGCTCAAGGAGATCTACGAACAGGCGGATGCCGTCGCCGAAACGATCGCCGACCGCCTGCCCGGTGACGAGGGGGTCGACTTCTCCGAGGTGGAGCTGGAGGACGACTTCCTGCGCGGCCTGAGGCGAATCGTGATCGTCGCCTGTGGCACCTCCTACCACGCCGGCCTTGTCGGTCGCTACGCGATCGAGGAGTGGGCGCGGGTGCCGGTGGAGATGGACATCGCCTCCGAGTACCGCTACCGCAACCCGGTGGTGGGAAAGGGTGACCTGGTGATCGGCATCACCCAGTCGGGCGAGACCGCCGACACCCTGGCGGCGATGCGCCTCGCCCGCGAGCGGGGCGCGACGGTCCTGGCGATCACCAACATCATGGGCAGCCAGGCGACGCGCGACGCCGACGCCATCCTCTACACCCGCAGCGGCATCGAGATCAGCGTCGCCGCGACCAAGACCTTCGTCGCCCAGGTGGCGGCGATGTACCTGCTCGGGCTGAAGCTGGCTGAGCTGCGCGGCACGCTGCCACCGGAGCGCCTCGTCGAGCTGATCGCCGAGATGAAGTCGCTGCCCTCGAAGGTCGAGACGACGCTGGCGGGCTGCAAGGAGCGGGTGGGTGAGGTCTCCAAGGCGTTCTCCGACCAGCAGTTCTTCCTCTACCTCGGTCGCCACATCGGCCTGCCGGTCTGCCTCGAGGGGGCGCTGAAGCTGAAGGAGGTCTCCTACATCCCGACCGATGCCTATGCCGCCGGCGAGATGAAGCACGGCCCGATCGCCCTGCTCGACGAGTCGACGCCGGTCGTCTGCGTGGCGACCGAGAGCCCGATCCTCAGCAAGGTCCTCTCCAACGTGGAAGAGGTCCGCGCACGCGGCGCGGAGACGATTGCGATCGTCACCGCGGGCGACGAGCGGGCCGGCGCGGTCGCCGACCAGACGATCGAGGTCGCCGCCACCGACTGGATCCTGCAGCCGATCCTGGCGATCCTGCCGCTGCAGCTGCTCGCCTACGACATCGCCCGCGCCCGCGGCCTCAACGTCGACCAGCCCCGCAATCTGGCCAAGACGGTTACGGTCGAGTGACGGCAGCAGTAGGATGCCGGGCCGCATGAAGCCCCGTGCCCTTTTCGCCGCGCTCGCGCTGGCCGCCCTGCTCGCTCTCGTCGCCGGCTGCGGCGGCAGCGACTCGTCGGGCTCGAAGGTCGCCGAGCTGGCGCCGCCGGGCGTGCCGATCTTCGTTGAAGGCACGCTGCGGCCGACTGGCGAGCTGAAGTCGAACACCGACACGATCGCCGAGCAGGTCGGCGGGATCGCCAACCTCGGCGACTTCGTCGTCGAAAAGCTCGAAGAGCGGACCAAAAGCGAAGGCGAACCATTCAACTATGTGAAGGAAGTCGAGCCCTGGCTGGGCGAGCGAGCGGCGGTCTTCTTCGAGCGGCTCGACGAGAACGACGATCCCACCGGCCTCGGCCTCGCGGTCGAATCGACCGACCCGGATGCGACCCAGGAATTCATCGACAACCAGGTCGAGGGCAGCAAGGATCCCTACCGGTCCGGCTCTTACGAAGGGGTCGATTACGAGGTTGGCGGTGACGAAGACAGCGCGGCCGGTGTCGTCGGCGACTTCCTCGTGCTCGGTGAAGACGAGAAGGTCTTCAAGGAAATCGTTGACGCCTCGAAGGGCGAATCGCTCGCCGCCGAAGACACCTTCGCCACGGCGATCTCCGCTGCCTCCGACGGCAGCCTCGCCGACGTCTACGTCGACGTCGGCAAGCTGATCGACCAGTCCGGCGGCCAGATCGACCCGACCGCGCGCCAGATCCTCGGCAACGCCGGCATCGACCCCAGCGAAGCGACGGCGGTGGCCAGCATCGTGCCGGGTGCCGACCAGGTCGCAGTCGAATTCAGCAGCGATCTCGCCGGCCAGGAAGCGCCGACCGGGGACGCATCGGCGCTGCTCGGTTCGCTGCCGGGCGACGCCTTCGTCGGCTTCGCCGTTTCCGGCTTCGGCAAGCAGCTGAACCAGGCGATCGACAGCCTCGACGAACAGGGCATTCCCGACACGATCCCGCCGGGTCAGCTGAAGAAGGGGTTGAAGCAGCTCGGCATCGACCTTGAAGGCCTCGCCGACTCGGTGCAGGACGCGGGCGTCTTCGCGACCGGCAACAGCGAAAGCAGCCTCGGCGGTGCCCTGGTGCTGAGCACCAAGGGCTCGGAGGCGGTCGACACGGTCTCCAACATCGTCACCCTGCTGCACAGCGCCCAAGTCGAAGGGGTCCGCGTTCTGGGCGGCAAGTACGCCGGCTTCTCGGTACGCAGCGACGAGCTCGGCGACAAGCCACTCATCGTCGCCGCCCGGGACGGGCGGATCGTGATCGGCTACGGCCTGCCGGCAGCGCTGGAGGGGCTGAAGGAGGAGGGCAAGGGCAAGACCCTCTCCCAAGACCCCTCCTACAGCGACGCCGTCGCCTCGCTTGGCGAGACGCCGATCGCCGGCTTTGCCGATGGCCCCGCCGCCCTCGAGCTCGCCGACTCATTGATCCCCAGCACCGATGACGGCTTCGAAGAAGCGAAGAAGTACCTGAAGAGCATCAGCTTCCTCGCGCTCGGCTCCGCCACCCAGGACGATCTGGCGACGGCGAAGCTGATCATCGGCCTGAAGTAGACCTGACCGATCAGCGCGGTCTAACTATAGGGTTGGCGCCATGGCTTGGAAGGGGATCGTGGCGGCAGCCGTGTTGCTCCGCTTGCTCGTTCTCGCGGCACTCGTCCTGATCCTCGTTCTTGTCCTGAATGGGGACGACGACAGCAACCCCTTCGCTCCGGAAGAAGGCAGGGCGTTCTCGCCGGTCGAGGGCGTCGAAGCGGGCAAGCTGGCCGAGCGCTTCCGTCCCTGGTTGATGTTCGACAGCGGTGAGAGGTGGCGGCCGCAGTCGATCCCGAGCCTGCTGGCGGAGCGGCGACCGGACGGACGGCCCCTGCACGAATTCTGCAAGGGGGAAGCCGGGAGGCAAAGCGAATGCGAGCCGGTCGGCAGCATCGCCGAATTCGAAGCGCTGATCGCGGAAAACGGAGCCGACGGCGATCGCACCTACCTCGACGTCGGCAGCTACGAAGGCCAGTACCGGGAGCCGGAACGAAGCGTCGCCTGTCGGGAGAGCGGCTTGCTCGACTGCGACGACCAGCCCGACTCGGCGATCTATTACAA
The DNA here is from genome assembly GCA_963716735.1 of uncultured Solirubrobacterales bacterium. GTDB lineage: Bacteria > Actinomycetota > Thermoleophilia > Solirubrobacterales > 70-9 > VRUE01. The sequence goes on along the minus strand of OY970321.1, from coordinate 1,099,713 downwards.
CGTCACATCGTCCAACGAACGCTTCTACATCGACTACTGGTGGTTCCAGCGCTTCAACCACTTCGGCCTGACCAACTGCTCGTTCGAGGGGAGTGGGGTCTGCGACGAGCACGAGGGCGACTGGGAGGGCGTAACCCTCGTGACCGCGCCCGAAGACGAGCACACCCTCGACTACGTCGTCTACGCAGCGCACAAGGGCACCTTCCGTTATCCGGCCAAGCAACTCGGACGCCATGGCCTGCGCCCGGTCGTCTACGTCGCCAACGGCAGCCACGCCTCGTATCCCCGCCCCTGCGATGCGCTGATCGCCTGCTCGCAGCCGAACGTCTTCGGCGGGGTTGCCCACGTGCCCGAGACCAACATCGACGGGCGCCGGCCGTGGGTGCGGAACAGCGATAGGTGCGTACCCGGCGAGGAAGGGTCATGTCTACTGCCCCTGCCGGTCGCCGAACCAGGTCAGTCCGTATGGACCGCCTGGGCCGGTCTCTGGGGCGGGACCTGCGGCAAGAGGTGCCACCTCGGGCGCCCGCAATCGCCGGCTTCGCCGGGCCTCCAGACTCGCTTCGAGCATCCCTGGTGCTCCGTCCAGGAGGGCCGGCGGACCTGCGACTCGGTGGCACAGGGCTGCAGCGACTGGCTCGGGCCGCTTGTCTCGGTGCTCGCCTGCAACCCCGGTGCGATCGCACGTGGGCTGCGGACACCGGAAGAACTGCCGAGCGGCGGACTGACGCTGACCGTCACGGCCCCCAGCGGCGAGAAGAGAAAGCTCAGCGCGAGTACGCGGGGCGTCGTCCAGGCACTTGGTACCCCGTTGACTCCGGGGAGCAAGGTGGTCGTGGGTGACGCCGGCGAGAAAACCGAGATCCTGGTCCGGGCGATACAGGGCAGCCGCCTGCTGGAGGAGCGATTCAGCCCGTTCGAAACGGGCCTTGCCGGCAGGAGCCTCGAAATCGTCGTAAAGGGCACGAAAAGCGGCGCACCCGTCCTGCACGCGACGCGCGGCGACGGCACCCCCGTCGAACCGGAAGAGCAGCGGCGGGTGAGGCTGAAGTCTGGCTGAGCAGTGCTCAGGTCAGGCTGAGCTGGCGTCGTTCGCGGACGATTGCGAACGGGTCGTCCGCCTCGCGCGGGGGGCGCCTGGAGCGAATCTCCTCGCGCAGCCGCCTCGGGTCGGCGCCGGCTAAGTAGTAGCGGGCGCGCCGCTCCCCGACCGCTTCGAGCAGTCCCAGATCGACCATTGCCTTCAGGTCGCGAGAGGCGCTCTGGTCGCTGATCTCCTCGCCGCTCATGTCCTTGCTCGCGGCCCGGTAGCTGCCTCGGCGGATTCGCAGGCCGTAGGCCGTGTCGAGGAGCGCAGCGGCGCAGCGCTCGGGGAGGTCGTGTGCTTCAACCAGGGCTACGCATCCATTCCACAGGCCCTCCACCTCCGCTCGCCTGCGCTGCATGGTCCTGATCTGAAGGAAATGGGCGCGCAGGCAGAAGCGAACCCAGGGGCGCGCATCGCGATCCGGGTGCCATGAGCCGGCGCCGACATCGCTGAGCACGTCGTAATAGGACTGCGTATTGCGTCCGAGGAACTCCTCGATATTCGAGAACACCGGTGCGAGGACTCGATCCCGCGCGAGGATGAGGCTCTGGAGGCATCGCGCCATTCGGCCATTGCCATCGCTGAACGGGTGGATCAGCACCAGGTTGAGATGAGCCATCGCGGCCTTCACCAGAACCGGGCTTTCGTCACGACGGAGCTCCTGCAGCAGCTCGGCCATCAACGATGGGACATCGTCGCTCGGCGGCCCCTCGTAGACCGTCTCCCCGTCCTCTTTCCGGACGTAGATGCTGCCCGGGCGCCACTGACCCGGATTCTTGCCCAGGTCGTGCTTGATCATCATGAAATGCAGGCTCTTGAGCAGGCCTTCGTCGACCTCGAGGCGGTCGTCGTCGGCTATCTGCAGGACGTAGGTCATCGCGTCGCGGTAGCCCGCCAGCGCGAGCTGGGTCTCCTCGTTGGCCGCGAGGGTCGGCTCGCCCTCCATGGCCGCGACGACGTCGTCGAGCGAGGCGTTGTAGCCCTCGATGCTGTTCGATCCCTGGGCCGCCCGCGCGAAAGCCATCTTGCGCAGGGTTCCCGCCCAGCGTCGCGGCTCGGCCACGCGGTCCTGGAGCTCGGTGCGGAGGTCCGCGATCATGCCGAGGACGTCACGCTCCTCGTCACTGAGATCAGGCGTCGCAAAGATCATGATATTTACAAAATATCATTTGATGACGTTTTGTAAATATCATTGCGTCACGTCACCGAATGCTGCCTGACTCCGCCCACTACGCTGGGCGGGTGGAGAGCTGGTTGACCCCCCTCTATGACGCCGAAGGGATGCGGGCGGTCGATCGATGGGCGATCGAGGAGGTGGGGGTGCCGTCGCTGGAGCTGATGGAGGCGGCCGGCCGGGCGGTGGCGGAGGCGGTCGGCGAGCTGGCGCCGGCCGGGCCGGTGCGGGTCGTCTGCGGCAAGGGCAACAACGCCGGCGACGGGTTGGTTGCCGCAAGGTACCTGCGCGAGGCCGGCTTCGACGTGGAGGCGCTGCTGCTCTGGCCGGCGGAGGAGTTGAGCGGCGATGCGGCCGCCAACCTGGAGCGTTTCCCGGCCGAGCACGTCAGCGGCGACCTGACCGCGCGGCTGGCGGATTCCGGCGCGATCGTCGACGCGATCTTCGGCACCGGCTTCGCCGGCGAAGCACGGGAGCCCGCCGCCGCTGCGATCGCGGCAATCGATGCCTGCGGCGCGCCTGTCGTTGCCTGCGACATCGCCTCTGGCGTCGACGCGTCCAGCGGAGAGGTTGCGGGGGCCGGGGTCGAGGCCGACCTCGCCATCGGCTTCCACGCGGCCAAGGTCGGCCACCTGGTCGCTCCCGGCAAGTGGCAAACGGGCGAGCTGCGCGTGGTCCAGATCGGGATTCCGGATGGGGCGCCGGCAGAGGCCGTGGCCGGCACGATCGACGCCGCGGTGCTCGGGCTGGCGCCGCGCCGCGGACCGCACTCGACCAAGTTCAGCTCCGGGCAGGTGACGATCGCCGGTGGCTCTCGCGGCCTGACCGGCGCCGTGCGGATGTCCTCTCTGGCGGCGATCCGCGCCGGCGCCGGTTACGCGACCGTCGCGGTTCCGGCCGACCTCGAGTCGATCTTCGAGCAGGGGCAGCCGGAGGTGATGTCGGTCGGCTGTCCCGGTGGCGATGGTTGTCTTGCGCCGGGATCGGCAAAGGCATTGCTGCGTGCCTTCGAGCGCGCGGCCGCCGGGGTCCTGGGTCCCGGGCTGGGCCGCGATCCCGGCTCGGTCGAGCTCGCCCGCGAGGTTCTGCCGGCGATCGAGGCGCCGCTGGTGCTCGACGCCGACGGTCTCAACGCCTTCGCCGGCGAGCTGGGGAAGGTCGCTACACGCGCTGCGCCGACGCTGCTCACTCCGCATGCGGGGGAGCTGGGCCGGCTGCTCGGTCGCTCCTCTGAGGAGATCGCCGAGCATCGCCTCACGGCGGCTCGCGAAGCGGCGCGGGAGGCCGGGGCGGTGGTCGTGTTGAAGGGCGACGACACGATCGTCACCGACGGCAAACGCGTTGCCGTCAACGCGCTTTCGGCGCCCGCCCTGGCCACCGCGGGTACCGGCGACGTCCTCTCCGGCATCGCCGCCGCGCTGTTGGCGCGCGGCCTCGAGCCGTTTGCCGCAGCCTGCGCGGCGGTTCTCGCCCACGCCCGCGCCGGCCGCGACGCCGCCCTCCGCATCGGCGCCGCCGAGTCGGTGATCGCCACCGACGTGATCGACTCGATCCCAGTGGGGATGCGTCCCGACTCCCGCGTCGAATAATCTCGCCGGAATGAAGACCGCCGCCGAGATCATGGACCGCTCCGTCCCCACCGTCTCCCCCGACGCCGACGCGCGCAGCGCGATCGAGCTGTTGGCCAAGACCGACAAGGGCGCTATCCCGGTCGTCGACGAGGAGGGCAAGGTCGTGGGGATCGTCAGCGAGTCCGATCTGATCCTCAGCGACGAGGAGTCCGACCTCCACCTGCCTCACTACCTGAACATCATGGGAGGCATCGTCTTCGTCGGCTCGATGAAGGGCTTTGAGAAGCGCCTCGACAAGGCGTTCGCAACCAAGGTCTCGGAGCTGATGAGCGTCGATCCGGTCGGCGTCAACGACTATTCCAGCGCCGAGACCGTGGCCAGGAAGGTTGCCGACTCGCACCACAATCACCTTCCCGTGGTCGACGACGAGGGGCGCTTCCTCGGAATGGTCACGCGGGCCGACGCGCTGGCCGCGCTCGTCGAGGACTAGAGAGTGCGGGCGGTCGCCCGGATCGACTTAGGCGCGGTGCGGGACAACTGCGCGCGGCTGAAGGCCGAGCTTGGCGGGGCGGAGCTTTGCGCGGTGGTCAAGGCCGATGGCTACGGGCACGGCGACGAGGCCTGCGCCGAGGCGGCCCTTGCCGGCGGTGCGACGCGGCTTGCGGTGGCCACCGCCGGCGAGGCCGAGCGGATCGGCCGCCGCCTCGCTCACGTCCCGTTGCTGACGATGGGTGCGTTAGCGCCCGAGGAGCTCGACACGGCGCTCGAGGGGGGCTCTGAGGTGGCCGTCTGGCGACCGGGCTTCCTCGAGTTCGTCGCCGTACGGGCCCGCGCTCACGGCCGCCCGGCCCGCGTGCACGTCAAGTACGACAGCGGCATGGGCCGGCTCGGCAGCCGCGACCCGGTCGAGGTGCTGGATCTCCTCCGTGCTTGCGCCGAGAGCCCGAATCTCGAGCCGGTCGGCGTCTGGACCCACTTTGCAACCGCCGACGAACCGGACTCCGGCTTCTTCGGCGAGCAGCTCGACCGCTTCACCGCCGTGGCCGAGGCGGCGAAGGGTGAGTTCCCCGCGATCCTCGTCCACGCCGCCAACAGCGCCGCCGTCTTCCGCGATCCGCGTGCGCACTTCGACATGGCCCGCTGTGGGGTCGCCGTCTACGGTCTCGACCCCCTCCAGGGCGATCCGGCGGAGCGGGGTCTGCGCCCGGCCCTCTCGCTGCACTCCTACGTCGCGGACGTGAAGCGCTTCGCTCGTGGCGACAGCGCCGGCTACGGGCGGACCTGGCGGGCCGAGCGCGATACCTGCCTCGGTGTGCTGCCGCTTGGTTACGGCGACGGCGTCCGGCGCGGCCTCTCCAACAACGCCGAGGTCCTGATCGACGGCCGCCGCTTCCCTCTGGTCGGCACGGTCTCGATGGACAACGTGACCGTCGATCTGGGTCCCGATACCGAGGTCGAGCCAGGGGCCGAAGCCGTGTTGATCGGCTCGCAGGGGGGAGAGACGATTCTCGCCGAGGACCTGGCCAGGCGGCTGGACACGATCAACTACGAGATCACTTGCGGGATCTCGGCCCGCGTCCTCAGGGCGTCGGTTTGAGTCTCGCCGAGCGCCTTGATGCCGCGCCGCTGGTCGGCCTCGCCCGGCGCGCGCTGCAGGGTGGGGAGGAGGTCTGGATCGCGGGAGGAGCGGTGCGCGACGCGGCGCTGGATCGGGAGATCGCCGATCTCGACCTGGCCGTTGCCGGCGACCCCGAGCGGACGGCGAAGGCGGTCGCGAGCGAGGGCGAAGGCCACGCATTCGAGCTTTCGGCCGAGTTCGCGACCTGGCGGGCGGTAGCGCGCGACCAGTCCTGGCAGGTCGACGCGACGGCGCTGCGCGGCGAGACGATCGAGGCCGACCTGGCGGCGCGCGATTTCACCCTGGGGGCCGTCGCGGTCCCGCTCGCGGGGGGTGAGCCGATCGATCCCTACGGCGGTATCGGCGATCTCGAACAGCGTCGCCTGAAGGTCGTCGCGACCGACAGCTTTCGAGCCGATCCGTTGCGCCTGCTGCGGGCGGCCCGCCTCGCGGCCGAGCTTCGCCTCGAGGTCGACCCTGCCACCGGCGCGCTCGCGAGGAAAGAAGCTCAGCTCGCCGCCGAGCCGGCCGGTGAGCGGCAGCTGGCCGAGCTGCGGCGGCTGGTCGGTGGCCCCGACCCCCTGCGCGGGGTGGCTCTACTGGACGAGCTGGGTCTCACCGCGGCCGTGCTGCCCGAGCTGGAGGCGCTGCGCGGGGTCGAGCAGGGGCCGAACCACCACCTCGACGTCTACGGCCACACGCTGGCCGTGCTGGAGCAGACGCTCGAGGTCGAGTCCGATCTGGAGCGTTTCGCGGGGGAGCGCGCAGCCGAGACGCGCGCCCTGCTCGACGAGCCGCTGGCTGACGAGATCAGCCGCGGCACCGCGCTGCGCTTCGGCGCTCTCCTGCACGACATCGGCAAGCCGGCGACCAAGGGCGAGCGCGACGGGTACGTGACCTTCATCGGCCACGACAGCGTCGGTGCCGAGATCGTCGCCGGGATCGGCGCTCGCCTGCGCGCCAGTGGCCGCTTGAGCCGCCACCTGCAGGCGCTGACGCGGCATCACCTCCGTCTCGGCTTCCTCGTCCATGAGGCGCCGCTGCCGCCGCGCCGTGTCCACGAGTACCTGCGGGCGACCGAGCCGGTGGCCGCCGACGTCACCCTGCTCACCGTTGCCGACCGTCTCTCCGCCCGCGGCAGCGGTCCTTTCGCCACCGAGGCGGCGATCGAGGCCCATCTTTCCCTTGCCCGACGGATGCTGGCGGCGGCGCTCGACTGGCACCGCGAGGGACCGCCCGAGCCGCTCCTACGCGGTGACGAATTGGCCGCCGAGCTCGGGATCGCCGAGGGACCCGAGCTGGGCGAACTGCTGGCAGAGCTCGAGGCCGCCCAGTACGCGGGCGAGGTGAGCACGCGGGACGACGCGCTCAGCCAGGCGCGCCGGTTGCGCGGTTGAGCTGGGCGTCAGGTACGCTCCTCGCCGCATGGGCAAAGAGGAGAAGATCGAGATGGAGGGCGAGATCACCGAGGCCCTCCCCAACACGATGTTCCGGGTCAAACTCGACAACGACCACGAGGTCCTCGGCCACATCTCGGGCAAGATGCGGCGCCACTACATCCGCATCCTCCCCGGCGACCGGGTCAAGATCGAGTTGTCTCCCTACGACCTCGACAGAGGTCGAATCACTTACCGCTACAAATAACTGTTCGCGGCCTTGGGGTCGGGATTGGCCAGCTCTGCAACCAGCGCCGACCAGGCAAAGTCTTTGGCTCCCAGTCCTTTCCCGATCCGGGGGTCGTAGTACTCGCGTAGCCCTTCATGTTCCACGGCACCGATCAGGCCGTTGGTCATCTTCTCGGCCTCCTGGTGGTAGCCCAGGCGCCGCAGGCCGAGCCAGAGCAGCCAGGCGGCGTTGACCCAGGTGGGGCCGCGCCAGTAGCGCCGGATCGGGCCGTGGCCGCCGCCGGGTTCGTAGCTCGGCTCGCATGCGGCGACCGATGGCGGTGCGATCGGGGTGAGGAACTCACGGTCGTTGAGCAGGTGCTCCTCGACCAACCGGCGGCCGATCGCCTCCGGCAGGTCGGGCAGGGCGAGCGGGGCGAGGGCAGCCCAGGTGAGCACGCCCGGCCGGGCGCCACCCGGTTGCGCCTCGTCGAGGAAGAGGCCGCGGCGCTCGTCCCAGAGGCGGTCAACGAGCGCAGGGGTCGCCGATGGGCGCCCCAGTGCCTGCAGCGAGAGCGACCAGAGCGTGTTGACAAGCGTCTCGCAGAGGATTGGACCGCCACGGTCGCGGATACGGCGGGCGTCGAAGCCGAGTCGCCGGTTGCGCCGCACCAGGAGCGGAAAGCCGATCTGCCCGGTCGCGCGGCGGCCCCAGACGGGGTCGAACTTGGGCGAGGCGTCGAGCCCGGACTCGTCGGGCTGCACGATCCAGAGCAGGCCGTCGCCGTCGAGGTCGCGGTGGCGCGCCAGCCAGTCGGCCTGGGCGGCGATCCGCGGTTCCTCGGCCGGGTCGCCGACGGCGAGCCGCCAGGCCCAGGCCAGCAATGGCGGCTGGATCGTCTCGGTCTGGAACGAGCGCCGCGAGGTGACGTTGTAGAAGGGCAACCGGCTGAGCGAGACGGGCCGATCCCAGAAGATCGTGTGGCCGATGAAGCCGTCCTCGCGCTGCGCCGCGAGCAGGCTCTCCAGCTCGGCCCGGGCGCGGGCGGGCTCGAAGCGCCGCCAGACGATCGCCGCGAAGCACGAGTCCCAGTACCACTGCCATGGGTAGCGCCCGGGGCTGGGCTGGGTGTAGGCGAACCGGGTGCCGTCGCGCTTCCCCTCCAGCCAGTTCTGGCGCAGGACGCGCTCGGCGATCTCCGTTGCGTTCTGTCGCCGCTCGGTCACGCGCCGGTGCGGCGCATCTCGCGCAGGGCGAGGGCGCCGAGGACGGCAAGCAGGCCGGCCAGGGCAAGCAGGCCGGGCCAGGTTTCGGCCCAGGTGACTTCGCCGACGAAGCCCTGTCGTGCCGCTTCGACGACCTGGGTGACCGGGTTGATGCGGGCGATGTCCTGGAGCCAGCCCTGCAGCAGCGCCAGCGGTGCGTAGGCCGTCGTGGTCAGGATCAGCGCCATCATCCCGGCCTGCATCAGCGGCGCCGCCGACTGGCTCTTGAAACGCAGCGCCAGCATCGACCCCCAGCAGGCGGCGACCGCCGCCATCGCGGCGACCATGAGGTAGGTGACGAGGAGGCCGTCGATGCCCGGCCAGCCGGCGCCGAGCACCAGGGCGATCGCCAGCACGAAGGTGGCCGGGATCAGCGAGCGGGCGCTGGCGGCTAGCACGGTGCCGGCCAGCAGGACCCAGCGGGGGGCGGGGGAGACGAGCAGCCGGTCGAGCCAGCCCTGCTCGATGTCGCGAGCCAGGTTGACCCCCGCCGCGGCGCCGGTGAAGCCGGCCCCCTGGAGCATGCTGATCGGGACGATGAAGCTCTCGTAGGAGCCGGTGGTGAAGCCGTTCAACTGGGTCAGCGCACCGAAGACCCCGTTGAGGCCGAGGAAGAAGATCGTCGGCGCCAGCACGCCGGGGATCGCCGCGCCGGGGACGCGCAGCAGCTCGTTCTTCGCCCGCGACATCAGCGCCCCGATCGTCGCCAGGTTGGCGCGCCAGGCCGGGATCGCCAGGGTCGCCTCCATCAGCCCACCCTCAATCGGTGGCGTAGCGCCCGCGCGCTGAGCACGAGGCCGAGGACGACGATGCCGGCGATCGCCAGCAGGGCGTTTGCGGTGTCGGAGGCGTCGATGCCGGAGATGATCGGCTCGCGAACCCCTTCGACGACGAAGCTGAGCGGGTTGTATTCGGCGATCGTCTGCGCCGGCTCGATCATCAGGTCGACCGGGAAGAAGGCCGAGGAGAGAAAGAGGACGACGAGCACCAGGGGAAAGAGGCCCTGGACGACGCTGGCGCTGCCGGTGCGCAGGGCGATCGCCGCGCCGATCCCGCCGACCGCCATCGCCGTCGCGGTGACCAGCGCGATCGCCAGCAGTGCCCCCGGCACGCCGCCCTCGATGTGGGCGCCGAAGACGAGCCCGATGGCGAGGAACCAGAGGGCCGAGAACAGTCCCAGCGCTGCAGTCCCGGCAAGGCGGCCGAGGACGATCGTGTAGCGGGAGATCGGCGCCGCGAAGAGGCGATCGGTGAAGCCCATCTCGATGTCGACCGCGAGCGCGATCCCGCCGCTGTTGCCGGCCAGCATCAGCGACTGCATCATCGCCCCGGCGAGCATGAACTGGAGGAAGCTCTGCACCGGCGGGAAGCCGGGCAGGTTGACCGCGCCGCCGGCGCCGCCGGTCTGGATCGCCAGCAGGATCGTCGGGAAGACGACGATCGGCGCCATCAGCTGAGGCCGGCGGAAGGTCTGGCGGATCGAGCGCATGCCGAGCGCGCCCACGACCCGCAGGTTGACCGCCAGGCTGCTCATGCGGTGACGGCCTCCTCCTCGCCTTCGCCGCTCTCCTCTCCCTCGTGCTCGAGGTGGTAGCCGGTCTTGGCGACGAAGACGTCGTCGAGGCTGGGGCGGACGAGCTCCAGCGAGCCGACCTCGATGCCGGCCTCGTCCAGCGCCCGCACGACCCGCGGGATGTCGCCGGCGCCGTTCTCGACCTCGACCAGAACCGTCTTTCCGTCGACCGGCGGCAGCAGCGGGCCGATCCGGGCACAGATCTCCTCCGCCTCGGCGATCGACCCCTCCTCGAGCTGGAGGCGGATGTGGGGGTGACCGGTTTCGGCTTTGAGCGACGCCGGGGTCCCCTCGGCGACGATCTTGCCGCTATCGATGATCCCGACGTTGTCGGCGAGCTGGTCGGCCTCCTCCAGGTACTGGGTGGTGAGGAAGACGGTCGTCCCCTCGTCGTTGAGGGCGCGCACCTCCTCCCAGATCGTCTTGCGGCTGACCGGGTCGAGACCGGTGGTCGGCTCGTCGAGGAAGAGCACGCGTGGCTCGTGGACCAGCGCCGCGGCGAGGTCGAGGCGCCGTTGCATGCCGCCCGAGTAGGTGCCGACGCGCCGATCGGCGGCGGCGACGAGATCGACCCGCTCGAGCAGGTCGTCGGCGCGGCGTCGACCCTCGCCGCCCGGCAGGCCCTGCAGCGTCGCCTGCAGGCGTATCAGCTCGCGCCCGGTCATCAGCGGGTCGAGCGCCGCTTCCTGCAGCGCGACGCCGATCGAGGCGCGTACGCGGCGCGCTTCGGAGACGACGTCGTGGCCGGCCACGGTCGCCCGGCCGCCGGTGGGCAGCAGCAGCGTCGTCAGCATCCTCACCGTGGTCGTCTTGCCGGCCCCATTGGGACCGAGGAAGCCGTAGATCTCGCCCTCGCCGACCTCGAGGTCGATGCCCTGGACCGCCAGTACCTCGTCGAAGGTTCGCTCCAGCCCCTCGACCGCGATCGCAGGCGACGCCACGCTGCTAAGCCTCCGTTGGTGAGGTCGCTGCCAGCGGCGGCAGCGACTCGACCCAGCGGCGCCCGTTGGCGCGCTCCAGCGCCTCGGCGGCGTCGAGCAGCAGCTCGTCCCTGCCCCAGGCGGCCTGGAGCTGCAGCGCCAGGGGCAGTCCCTCGTCGCTCAACCCAACCGGCATGCTGATCGAGGGGATCCCGGTGAGGTTGGCGAGGGCGGCGCCGCGCACGTTGGCCTGATCGGCGATGCCGATGCCCGACGGCAGCTCGACCATCGCCGTCTCCAGCGGGGGAGCGGGGGCGGGAACCGTGGGCCAGGCGATCACGTCGACCCCCTCGAAGAGGGTCGCGAGGCGCCGCCGCATCATCGTTCGCACCCGGCTGGCTTGAACGACCGCCGCGCTGGGCAGCAACATCCGGTACTTGAGGCTGCCCCGGGCGACGGCGCTCAGCTCGGGGTCGAGGCGGTTGAGCCGCTCGGGGCTCACCCCGCCCATGCTCTCCGAGTTGATGATCAGGATCGCCGCGACGGTCGCCGCCGCGAGGTCTGGGAGGGCGATCTCCAGCACCTCACCGCCGGTCTCTGTGCGCAGCGCCTCGATCGCCGCCTCGCAGGCCGCGCCGACCTCGGGGGTCACGTCTTCGGAGACGGTGTCGCGGACTACGCCGATGCGCAGGCCGGCAGCGTCTCCAGCGACAAGCTCCTCGCCGTAGAGCACCGACCCGAGCAGGCGGCAATCGGCTGCATCGGCGCAGAGAGGCCCGGAGACGATCAGGGTGGTGGTCGGGGCCATGTGGTGGCCGTCCATCGCCGAGCGGTCGAAGGTCGGCTTGAGCCCGGTCAGGCCGCAGTAGGCCGCGGGGAAGCGCACCGAGCCCAGGCCGTCGGCGCCGACGGCCCCCGCGACCAGCCGGCCGGCGACCGAGGCGGCCGGCCCGCTGGAAGAACCGCCGGGGCAGCGCTCGGTGTCCCAGGGGTTGCGGGCGGGGCCGTAGACAGAGACGTTGCCGGTGCTGCCGGCGCCGAGCTCGTGCATGTTGCCGACGCCGACGATCACCGCGCCGGCGTCGCGCAGGGCGCGATACGGGCCCGACTCGCCCGGTGCGGTGGGCGTCATCAGCTCAGCGGCGCCGAAGCGCTGCGCACGCCAGGGCAGCGGCCACTCGTCCTTGATCACCAGCGGCACGCCCCGCAACGGCCCATCTGGCGTCGCGGCGAGCATCTCGCGCGAGCGCTCGGGAAAGGTCTCGACCACCGCGTTGAGCGCCGGGTTGCGCTCTTCGATGCGCGCAAGCGTGGCCTCCAGCAGCTCGCCCGGATCGACGTCGCCGGCGGCGATCGCGGCCGCCTGTGCGCGCAGGCCCAGGTCGAGCCCGGCGTTCACTGTGGCGGCCCAGAGAGGTCAGGGCAGCGCTCGGGCTCGATCCCCTCGGTGTCGATGGCAAGCAGCTCGAGGACCCGTGGCCAGAGCAACTGGTGGAAGGCGGTCATCACCGCGAGGTCGATCTCGTCGGCCTCGATTCCGAGCGAGGCGAGGCCGGCGGGGATGAACTCGTCTGCTGGCGCCGTGCCCTCCACGGCCGGCAACCTTACCGGGGAGGGATCGTGCAGTTCCGGCGAAGGACCCCGCAAAGCCGCGGCGAACGACAGAATCCCGTGCCGCAACCCTGGTTGTAAGCCTGGGTTGTCGCCCTTGGAGAACTTTGGTGAGAGCAGCGGAAAACCGAACCGACCGAAAGCGTGCCCTGGCCGCGCTGGGCTTTGCCTGCGTGCTGGCACTGCTTGTCGCCGCCTCCTGGCCTGGAGACGCCGACTCGGCGCCGGCCCGCGTCGTCGTGCTCGGCAAGACCGACTCGACCCCGCCGCCATCCTGCCCGGGCAAGATCGTCAACAACGTCGAGGTCATTCCCTGCCGGGTCGAGGGTCACGTCAGCGGCTTCCAGGCGATCGCCGGCGGGGTACCACGCCCCTACGAGGTTCCCTTCGACGGCAAGATCGTCGCCTGGTCGATCACGCTTGCGCGGCCCTCCAGCACGGACAGCGACAAGATGACCAACGAGATCGGGTTCTTCGACGAATTCCTCGGCAAGCCGTCCCAGGCCCGGATCGGTGTCCTGCGGCCGGTCGAGGGCTCGAAGCCACCCCAGTACACGCTGGTCCGTCAGAGTCCGCTGCAGATCCTCAACCCGTACTTCGGCAGCACCGTGATCTTTGCCCTCGATCACCCGCTCAGCGTCCTTCAGGGCCAGGTCGTCGCGCTGACGATTCCGACCTGGGCGCCGATGTTCGCCTTCAACGTCTCCGAAGAAAACACCTGGCGCGGCAGCCGCCTGCCCGATCACTGCTCCTCGAAGGAAGACATCCAGGGCGGCCACCCACAGCAGGGAGTCGGCAAGACGAAGACCTACGGTTGCTACTACAGCAACGCCCGCCTTTTGTACACGGCGACTGTCGTTAAAGAGCCTTAGGAGAAAATTGACATTTGGCGCGCCGCACGCGCGCCGAGACTTGCCAGCGTCGTGGCGTGCTCACGATCGCGCTTTCCCTATGGCTCCTTGAAGGCTCGCTCTTCCCACGGGTCGAAGATCCGTGGCCCGACACGATTGGCCTGGACTTTCCCTTCATGCTGTCGGGTGCTTGTGCGGCTTTGGCCGCGATCGTCCACTTTGACGCATCACCTGCCAGACGCGGTCGGGCGGTTCGAAAGAGCAGTCTCGTCGGTTTTTGCGTCGGAGCGTTGATCTATGTGGCTTCGCTGGCCAATACGTTAGGCTCCGCGGTATGAAATTTGTTGTCCGAGACAGACCGGGACCGATGGCTTGCGCAGTCGTATGCTTGATCGCAGGAATCGTGGCGCACCTGGTAGGCCCTGATTCCGGAGCCATCTATGCGATCGCCTTGGGCGTAGGAGCGATTGCCCTGGCGTTCAATCTCGCTCCTGAGACTCTGAGGCGATCTGACCAAGCAGGCCAAGGACGCAGAGAGCGAGGGGAGGGGAGCGCACATTAGTGCGTGACCCGAGCCGAGCGACCGAGGACGCCGGCATGCGCCGGACAGGTCGCCTCAGAGCGCTTCTTGGCGTAGCCCGCAGTAAGGGCAGTCGCTGATGTCCAGCCCGATCAGCTGGTCGCAGCGGCGGCAGGCACGCAGGTTCTCCGGAGTGCGGGGCAGGGACGAGGCGGAGGGGGCGAGCGGCAGAACCATCGCCACCGGCAGCATCTCCTCGTCGGTTTCGCGATCGACGTATACCTGGCCGGGTTCCGCGTAGGCGAGGGCCTCTCGGCCCGAGGCCGGCGCCCGCATCCGGTAGAGCTGCTTCGAGTTCACGGCGGGAAGACTAATAGCTTGTGAGGCAGCGATGCGCGTCCTCCTCTTCCATGGCTACATGCTGCGCGGCACCGGCAGCAACATCTACACCGCGAATCTCGCCCGCGCCCTGGCCAACCTCGGCCACGAGGTCCATCTCCTCTGTCAGGACAGGCGGGTCGAGATCGAGGGGGTCGAGATCCACAACCCGGACATCCGCGGCCTGCTTCCTGTCTACGTCAAGGACCCCTACGAGGGCTTCGAGGTCAAGACCTTCCCCGAGATGACCGACGAGGAGCTCGACCGCTATATCGATGCCAACGTCGCCGCCGTCCGCAATGTCGCCACAAGCGTCGGCGGGATCGACGCGGCCCTTGCCGGTCACCTGGTGATGGGCCCCGCGATCCTCGCCCGCGCCGAAGTCGGTCCCTTCGCCGCCAAGATCCACGGCTCGGCGCTCGAGTACACGGTCAAGCCCCATCCTCGCTTTATTCCCTATGCAGAGGAAGGGGTGAAAGCAGCTTCCGCAGTCCTGGTCGGCTCGCGGCACACCGCCGAATCGCTCTGGGCTGCGCTCCCCGATGTCGACGGCCTCCGAGAGAAGACGCGCCTGGGGCCGCCCGGGGTCGACACTGACGCGTTCCATCCGCGGGTGGCGGAGGGGAAGGGGGGGTTCGGACGGGTGAGTCCGCTAACCCCCCCTTCCCCTCCGACAGGACCCGCGGTCGAATCCCCCCGGGTCGTCTTCGTCGGCAAGCTGATCGTTTCCAAGGGAGTCGATTTGCTCATCGCTGCGTGGCCGCTGGTTCAGGCGCTGCATCGAGACGCGAAGCTGGAGATCGCCGGCTACGGGGAGTACGAGAGCGGGCTGCGTCGATTGCTGGCGGCACTCGATCGCGGGGAGCTAGGAGATGCGCGCGAGGTTGCCGAGCTGGGGAGGGGGCTTGAGGGTGGTTCCGCGGAGCCACTGCCGATCCTGAGCGCCTTTCTTGCCGATCCCCCCGACGGCTATCTGGGTGCGATCAAAGGGATCGCGGATTCCGTCGAGTTCATCGGCCGCTTGGAGCACGACGAGGTCGCCGAGCTGCTGCCGGAAGCTGAGGCGCTGGTCATGCCGAGCACCTTCCCCGAGGCCTTCGGGATGGTCGCCGCGGAGGCTGCCGCGTGCGGGGCGTTGCCGGTATCCGCCGGTCACTCGGGGATGCGGGAGGTCTCCAAGGAGCTTGCCGCCACGCTGCCAGCCGAGGCCGCGGAGCTCGTCTCCTTCCCGGTCGAGGAGGGAGCTGTCGAGGCCATCGCGGACCGGTTGAACAGGTGGTTCGAGCTTCCGGAGGACAAGCGCTTTGAAGCTCGTGAGGCGCTGGTAGGCACGGCGCGCCGGCTCTGGAGCTGGGAGGGAGTGGCGCGCGGAGTGCTGGCAGCTTCAGCAGGCCGACTCGATGACCTCTCTGCGCCCGAGTAGGGGCCATCCGGGCAGGGCCGGAACGTCTTGTACTTTTTCGTCGACACCTCTGGGCGTCAGCCCAACCCAACACACCGAAAAAGTTAAGTGAAGGCCCTGCCCGGATGGCCCCCCAACATCGTGCCATCCGTCATTAGAGGCCGCAAATCGTTCCGCCGTCGCTTCAATAGAATGCCCGCCGCCTCATGTACGGCCGCCTGCCGATAGCGAAGATGCTCGCCGCAACCATCGCCCTCACGGCGGTGATCTCTGCGGTGATGCTGCCGATCAACTGGGACGGCGAGGCCGCCTCGACGGCTGCTCCCAAGATCGACGACCTGCTCAGCGTGATGATCGTCCTCTCGGCCTTCGTCTTCTCGCTGGTGATGGTGATGCTCTTCTACGCGCTGTGGAAATTCAAAGCCAAGCCGGGGGACGAATCCGACGGCGAGCCGATCCACGGCAACACCAGGCTCGAGGTCGCCTGGACGGTGATCCCGACGATCATTGTCCTCTTCGGCGCCGGCTACAGCTGGTCGGTGCTGAACGACATCGAAGAGCCGGCCAAGAATCCGCTCACCGTCGACGTCTTCTCCCAGCAATTCGCCTGGAGCTTCGGTTATCCCGGCAAAGACAACGCCTACGTGCAGGGCGAATTCCACGTCCCGGTCAACCGTCAGGTCCAGTTCAAAATGCACTCCCAGGACGTGATCCATTCCTTCTGGGTGCCGGAGTGGCGGGTCAAGAAAGACAACGTGCCCGGCATCACCACGACCGCCACCGTCACGCCCGACAAGGTCGGCACCTACCAGTTGATCTGCACCGAGCTCTGCGGCTTCGGCCACGCCGCGATGCGGGCCAAAGTCGTTGTCGAGCCGCCGGCCGAGTTCCGCAAATGGGTCGCCGGTCTCAAGGAAGAGGTGCCGGCTCCGCTGATGGAAACGATCCGCCAGGACACCGAAACCAACCCGGTGGAACCCCTTGGGGCGGGCGGGGCATAATGGGGGCCCGATGACGGCAGCGATCAAGCAACCGGGGTGGATTCGAGGCCTGCTGGGCGCGGTTCTGGCTGCCGCCTTCGGCGTCGGCCTGGTCGTCGTCCTGCGCGACATCTCGGGCCTGCCGATCTGGCAGACCGAACAGACCGGCTACCCGCACGTCGTCGTGCCGCTGATCACCGCGCCACTCGGCTTCCTCGCCGGCTTCGGCTGCTTCGACTACTGGCTGCGCTGGGCCGTCGGCATGCCGACGATCCCCGATGACCACTCCCAGCACGGCGCCAAGAGCTGGAAGGACTACTTCCGCTTCAACACCGACCACAAGGTGATCGGCATCCAGTACATCTGCACCACCTTCTTCTTCTTCTTCGTGGGCGGGCTGATGGCGATGCTGATCCGGGCGGAGCTGGCCCAGCCCGGCACGCAGATCGTCGACGCCGCCACCTACAACAGCCTCTTCTCCACCCACGCGGTGCTGATGATCTTCGTCTTCGTGATTCCGGTCTTCGCCGGCATTGCCAACTACGTGCTGCCGCTGATGATCGGCGCGCCGGACATGGCCTTCCCCCGGCTCAACGCGCTCAGCTTCTGGATGCTGCCGCTGGCCGGGCTGCTTTTCATCGGCAGCTTCCTCGCCCCCGGCGGTGCCTTCGACGCCGGCTGGACCGGCTACGCGCCGCTCTCCACGGGCGCTCCGCTGGGGCAGTCGTTCTTCAATCTCGGCGTCCAGTTCGCCGGCGCCTCTTCGATCGCCACCGCCCTCAATTTCTTAGTCACGATCATCACCATGCGTGCGCCGGGAATGACCTTCTGGCGGATGCCGCTGCTGGTCTGGGCCAACCTCTCGACCTCGCTGCTGGTCGTCGCCGCGACGCCGTTCATCGCCGGCGCCCAGTTCATGGTCCTCTTCGACCGCGTCCTCGGAACCCAGTTCTTCCAGTTCGCCGGCGGCGGCGACGTGATCAGCTACCAGCACATCTTCTGGTTCTACTCGCACCCGGCCGTCTACATCATGATGTTGCCCGGGTTCGGGATCATCTCCGAGGTCATCTCGACCCATGCCCGCAAGCCGATCTTCGGCTACCGGCTGATGGCCTTGGCGCTGATCGGGATCGTCGTCCTCAGCTACTCGGTCTGGGCCCACCACATGTTCGTCGCCGGCATGTTCAGCTGGTTGCGGGTGCCGATGATGTTCACCACGCTGCTGATCGCCGTGCCGACCGGGATCAAGATCTTCTCCTGGCTGGGAACGCTCTACTTCGGCAAGATCCACACCTACTCGACGGCGATGCTGTTCGCCCTCGCCTTCATCGTCACCTTCACGATCGGCGGGATCAGTGGCGTCATGCTCGGCATGGTGCCGATCGACATCCACGTCTCCGACACCTACTTCATCGTCGCCCACATCCACTTCGTCCTCTTCGGCGGCTCGGTCTTCACGATCTTCGCCGGCATCTACCACTGGTTCCCGAAGATGACCGGGCGGATGTACGACGAGAAACTCGGCCGCGTCCACTTCTGGGGCACGCTGCTGGGCACCTGGGGCACCTTCATCCCGATGCACTGGGTGGGAATGGACGGGATGCCGCGTCGTGTCGCCGACTACGCGACTCAGTTCGGCAACTGGAACCTGCTGATCAGCGTCTTCGCCTTCATGCTCGGCGCCTGCCAACTCGTCTTCCTCTACAACATGATCGTCAGCTGGCGCTTCGGGCCCCGCGCGGATGCCAATCCTTGGCGCGCGAACTCGATCGAGTGGCAGGTCTCCTCGCCGCCGCCGATCTTCAACTTCGACGAGATCCCGCGGGTCGTCGGCGGTCCGTACGAGTTCGGCGTTCCCGGTGCCCGCCACGCGATCATGGCCGGCGAAGGCACCGAGGCCGCCAAACCCGAGCCGGCCGTGGTGGCCCAGACGTGAGTGGCGATTCCACTCAGGCAAGGCCGCTGCTGGTCTTTCTCAACGAGGTCGCCGGTGGCCGAAAGCTGCTGAAAGCGGTTGGCGAGCGCGCCGAGAAGGTGCCGTTCGTCGCTGTCGCCGCCCCGCAGAACCAGCCCTCGGTGGGGCAGCTGATCGACGCCGGTGAGCTGCGCGAGGCCGCGCGCGCGCGCGTCGAGGTGACGATGTCGATCCTCTCGCAGTACGGGATCGAGTCGGTCGGCGAGGTCTTGGACCCCGATCCGGCGCTTGCCATGGACGACGCGGTGCGCGCCCACGAACCCGGCGAGCTCCTCCTTTCCTGTCGCTCCGGGACGCGCTTCGGCATCACCCGCAAGGACCTCGTCGAGTGTGCAAAGGACCGCTTCGAGCCCGAGGTGGCGGTGACGCACATCCCGGTGCGCGTCCAGGACGACTCGATCAGCTGGGAGAAAAACCACACCCTCGTCGTCGCCACCCAGACGGTTGCCGCACCGGACCTGATCGCCAGGCTGAAGGAGCGTGCCGCCGGGCACCCGCATCGCTACACGATCGTCTGTCCGCGCGCCGAGGGCGTCTCGGAGGAGGAAATCGTCCGCGACCTGGCCTCGACCCTGGCCGAGCTCTACCGGGCCGACATCGACGCCACCGGTCAGCCGATGAGCCCCGACCCCTTCCATGCCGTGCAGAACGCGATCGAGCACTACCGGATCGACGAGGTGCTGATCTCGACCTTCGCCGGTGAAACCTCGCGGTGGCTTGACGAGGACCTGCTCGGCCGCACCCGCGAGATCACCGACAAGCCGGTGGAGCACCTCGAGGTAGGCCGGCCCGCCGAGGCGGTCGCCGCTTCCGTCGCGGATGGGGGGGAATCCTGATGGAGAGCGCGACCGTCGCACTCCCGCACTCCCACGAGGAGGAGCACCACGGTCCGCCCGAGGCCAACCAGAGCTCGCGGATCGACCGCCAGACGCTTGGCATCCTGCTCTTCATCGTCTCCGAGGTGATGCTGTTCGGTGCCTTCTTCGCCTCCTACTTCTTCCTCCGCGTCGTCGTCGACCCGGCGACCTGGCCACCGCACCCCTACGAGTTGCCGGTTGCGGTTGCGGGAATCAACACCGCGATCCTGGTCTCCTCGAGCTTCACCATCCACTACGCGCTGGAGTCGATCCGCCGCGGCAACAAGAAGGGGCTCAAACTGGGCCTCGTCCTGACCTGGCTGCTGGGCGCCACCTTCCTCTTCATCCAGGTCAACGAGTACGTCCACATCGGCTTCAGCGCTCGCGATCTCGCTTTCGGCTCGATCTTCTACGGCCTCACGGGATTGCACGGGGCCCACGTCTTCGTCGGCCTGATGCTGCTCAGCTTCGCCACGATCCGTGCATTCCGTGGTCATTTCGGCCCCAAGGCGGAGGATCACCTCGGTGTCGAGGTGCCGGGCATCTACTGGCACTTCGTCGATGTGATGTGGATCATCGTCTACACGGCTGTTTACATCCTTTAGCGCGGCCGCTGCAAACCGGCGCATCTCGGCGTCCTCGGTCGACTCGGATCGGGTCACGCACTAGAAGTGCGCTCCCCTCACCTCGCTCCCTGCGTCCACCGACCTGCTTGGTTTTCGCGGCCGTGGCGTGGACTAAAGATTTCTATTGGCTTGATTTTCGCCGTCTCAGGGTAAAAATGGAGTCATGCACAATCCCCTGAGATCCGAGGCTGATGCGTTTCGGTGGGTGGTTGTGATCGGGGTTGCGGCGGTGTCGGTGATTGCGTTGACGTTGCTCACGCGCCCGGTGATCGGAGTCGTATGGGCGGCGGCGCTGATCGGATTCGGGGCGGGGCTCGCCTATCGGAATTCGCGCGGGTCGCTCTCGCGCAGCGTCGAGTTGACCCGCGGTGGAGACGGCAAGCACCGCCTGCTCGTCATCGCCAATGAGACCGTCGGAGGAGGGGCCCTGCTGGAGGAGATTCGCGACCACTGCCGCGATCGAGACTGCCAGATCCTTGTGGTGACGCCGGCGTTGAGCACGTCACGGGCCGCGCACTGGGCGTCTGATGTCGACGAAGCGATCGAGTTGGCACGCCAGCGGATGGAGCTGTCGCTGATCGCGATCGACCAATTGGGACTGAAGGCGAAGGGAGAAATCGGTGACTCCGACCCGAACGTGGCGATCGAGGATGCGCTGCGGGTGTTCCCGGCCGACGAGATCGTGATCTCGACCCATCCGCCCGAGCGCTCGCGCTGGCTCGAGCACGGCGTCGTCGAGCGGGCTCGCAACGAGATCGACCTGCCGATCACCCACGTGGTCGTCGATCTCTCGGCCGATCGGATCACCACGGGCTGACCTCAAGGTCGGGAATGTTTCGTCTGCATCTCGATATAATCTCGAGTTATGAGATGTAGACGAATACGAATAGATATTCAACGTCAACGCTACGTCGTTGACCCCAGGGTCGACGAACTCGATCAGCTGTACGAGAGCTGAATTTCGACGGCTGCGCGAGCAGATACGTTCACTTCAACAAGACAGTCAGGCCATGCGCCTAGATCGGATGCGCTCAGGTGCTCACTAGCTCTGAAGCGGCCTGATCGCGGTGTTCCTGGCCGGAAGGTGCGGGCTGAACCCTGTGGGGCTCGAGCCTCCCGGCCGCGGCCACGGTCCAGAGCATCGCCAGCCAGGTCACGGTGGCGAGAGCTACGTGGACCCAGACGAGCTCGCCCGGGAGCTTCAGCCACCACTGGAGGCCGCCTACGGCGCCCTGTAGCGCGAGCAGGGCGAGAACCACGGTCAGGGGCCCTATGGCGCGTCTGTCGCCGCCAGGGCGGCGCAGGAGCAGCCAGACGGCGATCGCGGCAAGGCCGAAGATCGTCGCGATCGCCGCGTGGCGCTCCACGACCCATTCCAGCGTGCCGCTGCCCTCGAAGGTGAAGCGGTGGACGAGCTGTCCGTCGTGGGCGCCGGCGTGGGGGCCGGAAGCCGTCGCGATCGTGCCGGCGAGGATCGTCAGCTGGCCGAGCGGGATCAGCGCCCGCACCGCCCAGACGCCGAGCCTGTCGTCGGAGCGGCGCCGCTCCGACGGTTCGTAGCGCGAGCACCAGGCGAGGGCGAACGATGCGTCGAGCAGCAGCATCGAGAGGATGAAGTGGCTCATCACCAGGCCTGGCGCGAGGTGGTACTTGACCACGAGCGCGCCGAGGATCGCCTGCCCGATCACCCCCAGCGGCAGCAGGGCGCCGAAGAAGGCCAGGTGCCAGCGGAAGGGGCGGCGGAACCAGGCGAGCGCGCTGGCGGCGATCACGGCGATCCCGACGAAGCCGGTGAGGACGCGGTTGCCGTACTCGATCACCGCGTGGGTGTCGAGCGGCGGCACCGTGCCGCCGTAGCATTTGGGCCAGTCCGGACAGCCGAGGCCCGAGCCGGTGATCCGGACCCCGGCGCCGGTGAGGACGATCAGCGTCAGCGCCGCCACGGCGACGAGCGTCACCTGCGCGTAGCGGTGCGGGGAGATCTCGAGGCGGTCTTTGAGGCGGGTCACCATCGTCCTCGGATGATGTCAGCGGCCCCCACCGGGGCCGCGGGGTCAGCCGCCCTTGCTCTTGGAGCCGCCGCCCTGCGTTTCCTGCAGCAGGTACTGGACGAGGTCTTCGAGTTCTTTTTTGGACAGCGTTTCGCCGAAGTTCTGCGGCATCACATTGGCGGGGTAGCCCTTGGCGATCACGGCGTTCGGATCGACGATCGACTCATCGACCATCTTCGAAGTCTGCCCCGGCAGCACTTCATCGAGGTCGGGCCCGACGGTGCCGCCCGATTCGGCCGCGGCGAGCGCGTGGCAGCCGCCACAGCCGTTGTTGGCGAAGACCTGGGCGCCGGGGCCGCCCGGCACCTGCGGCGGTGCCGCACCCGGCACGCCGGCGTAACGGCCGACGTAGGCGGCAACGTCCTCGAGATCCTGGTCGGTGACTATGTCCGCGGGCATCGAGACGGCGGGATTGTCATTGCTCGGACGCGGGAACTCCACCTGCGCCTTGACGATCCCTTCGATCGTTTCGCCGCCCTCGCCCGCGGCTCTTGCGGCGGCGAAAGCGTCGTCGAGGTTGGGCCCGATCTGGGCCGTCGTACCGGCCTCCGCCATCGCGTGGCAGGTGCCGCATTTCTGCACGAAGAGGACGCGGCCGTGCCGCTCGTCAGCCGTGCTCGTGCCGCAGCCGGAGGCGGCGAGCGCAAGCGCGGCCAAGGCGGCCAGAGCGAGCAGGATGCGGATCGGGTTCGGTTGCTTGAGCATCGTCATTGCGGCGCGGAGCGCGCCGGAGTCTATAGGTCAAGGCTGCGTAAACGCCGCGTGTGAGCGCTCGACAGTCGGGTAGGCTTGAGACGATCAACACGAACCCGCGAGCCGCGAAGGGAGAGCGAGAAGGATGCAGGTACGGGACGGGATGTCGGAGGTGGTTCTGACCGTGGGCCCTTCGCACACGCTGCGCGAGGCGGCCACGATGATGGTCGAGAAGGGAATCGGCGCGGCGCTGGTGACCGACGACGAGCGGCCGGTGCCGTGCATCGTCACCGAGCGCGACATTCTCAACTCGCTTGGCGCCGGAGAGGATCCGGACAAGGAGCTCGTCTGCGAGCACATGAGCGAGGGCCTCGTGGCCGCTTCGCCGGACTGGAGCCTCGAGCACGCGGCCTCGGAGATGTCGACTCGCGGCATCCGCCACCTGGTCGTCTTCGACGAGGGCAGCCTGGTCGGCGTGCTCTCGATCCGCGACATCGTCAGGGTTTGGACCTCCGCGGGGGCCACGTCGGGGATGACGCCCGACTGACGGACCATCCCGGTAGGGGTTCCACTTAACTTTTTTGGTGGATCGGATTGTCGCTGACGCCTAGGGGCAGTCGACAAAAAAGTACAAGACGTTTCACCCCTACCGGGATGGTCCGTCAGGATCTCAGCGTGCTCAGGGGCGCGGCGGGGAGATCGTTTCGACCGGCAGGACGGCCCCCCGCGTCGTTTGCTTGCGCGGCAGCTTGAAGTAGTCCCGCGTTGCGCTCTTGACCATGCTGCGCAGGGCGAAGAGGAGGATGACGATGCCGATCAGCGAGTAGATCCAGCCCCGGACCATGAATCCCTCGGCGAAGATCCCGCAGACCGCACCGGCGGCGCCGAAGGCGAAGAAGGCGGGCGCCCAGGAGGGCCTTGACGGGTAGACGAACTCTCCCGGCTCGGGGATGTCGCGGTGCTCGCTCACGATGCGATGTAGAGCGTTGCGACGATGAAGCAGAGGGCGAAGATCGCCGCGGCGATGCCGCCCGCAACCAGGCCTGCCGCCATGTCTCGTCTGGAGGTCTCGCGGTCCACGGGCGGATTTCTATCAGGCAGACAGGGCGCCGGTCGCTAACCGAGCCTGGCGTCTATCGGCATTGCCAGGAAGAGCAGGGCCAGGTAGGCGAGGGAGAAGAGATAGGTGCGCAGCGCCCAGCGGCGGTCGGCGCTGCGCAGCAGCCGCACCGAGAAGTAGATGAAGCCCGCGCCCAGGGTCATCGAGGCGACCAGGTAGGCGACGCCGAAGCCGCCGGCGCAGAAGGGCAGCTGGGTCACCGCGTAGAGCAGGATCGTGTAGAGGAGGATCTGGCGGCGGGTCTCGTCCTCGCCGCGGACGACCGGCATCATCGGCACCCCCGCCTTCGCGTACTCGTCCTTCATCAGCAGCGATAGCGCCCAGAAGTGGGGCGGGGTCCAGAAGAAGACGATCGCGAAGAGGAACAGGGCGGTGCCACTGAGGCCGCCGGTGACCGCGGCCCAGGCGACCAGCGGCGGCACGGCGCCGGCAGCGCCGCCGATGACGATGTTCTGCGGCGTCGTGCGCTTGAGCCAGAGCGTGTAGACGAAGACGTAGCCGGCAAAGCCGGAGAACGAGAGCGCAGCGGCGAGCGGATTTACCGTCGTCGCCAGCAGGGTGAAGGAGCAGAGCTCGAGCAGGGCACCGAAGCCGATTGCGGTCCTCGCCGAGATGCGACCGCTGGCCACCGGGCGGTCGGCCGTGCGCGCCATGGTGCGGTCGATGTCACGGTCGATCGCGTGGTTGATCGCCCCGGCGCCGCCGGCGGAGAGGGCGCCGCCGAGACAGGTGAGCAGGACGAGCCCGAGCGAGGGGTCGCCGGCCACGTACATCGTCGTCACCGTGGTGAAGAGCAGCAGCGACTGCACCTTCGGCTTGGTCAGCGTGAGCAGGTCGCGCGGCAGCGAAGGCACGGCGGGGCGCTGCGGGATGGCAGCCGTCTGGGCGCCGCTCATCGAATCACCGCGGTCAGGCTACCGGCTGCGATTCGCGGGCCGGCTGCTCTACGCGGGCACTGCGGTGGGCGATCGCCTCGCGGATGTCGCGCATCGGCCTGGCGCTGCGCACGTCCGGCAGCAGGTCGAAGTTGTGCGGCTCCGGCGGTGAGAGCGCGAACCACTCGAGCGAGTCCCCACCCCAGGCGTCGTGCCCGGCGGGCGCGCCGCCCTCGCGGCTGAGAAGGGCATTGACCAGGGTCATCAAGATGCCGGCGGCGAGGATGAAGACACCGATCGTGGCGAACAGGTTGTAGGCATCGACCCCAGTTCCACCGAAGAACTTGTAGGCGTCGACCACCTGGCCGTCGTCGGTTCCGGCGAGCATCAGGGGGATGAAGGCGAGGAGCGTTCCCAGCAGCATCGTCCAGAAGGAGAAGCGCGCCAGGGTCTCGCCCATGGTGCGGCCGGTCATCTTCGGGAACCACCAGTGCAGGGCGGCGAAGCCGCCGAAGACGGCGCCTCCGACGAGCGCAAAGTGGGTTGCCGCGGTGCTGTCGGTCGTGTGCTGAAGGCGCCAGCCGAGCGCGACCATCGAGTGCGATACCTCCGATGCCAGGCCGATCGCGATCGCGACGATCGCGCCGGCGGCGAAGAGCAGCGGCGCCCGCATCTTCACCGTGCCGCTGGTGAGGGTCGCGATCAGGTTGAAGAAGATCAGGCCGAAGGGAACGATCAAGGCCAGCGACATCGTCATCGCGAAGTACATCCAGCCGACCCCGATCGGCGCCGTGAGCATGTTCTGCATCCAGGCCAGGGTGCCGATGACGGCGATCGCGACCAGCGAGCCGATCACCGCGCCGCGGTTGAAGAGTGGCTTGCGAGCCAGGGCGGGGATGATTTCGGCGATCGCGCCGAGAGCGAAGATCAGGACCAGCATGTAGGTGCCGGTGTAGAAGATCCAGCTCAGGTGCTGCCAGAGCAGTGGCGAACCGCCGGCGTCCCCGGCGAAGAAGATCCCGTCGAAGTTGCGGTCGATCAGCAGCATCGCGATCGCCGCCAGCATCACCGGGCCGATCACGAGCAGCAGCCAGGAGCAGATCGCCGCCGCCCAGGAGAAGACGGGGAGCCGTCGCCAGGCCATTCCCGGCGCACGCAGGCGGCGCATGGTGGCCACCAGGTCGATCGCGATCAGGATGAATCCGAGCGTCGCCAGGCCGGTCGCCGCGCCCCAGGCGTCGACGCCGTTGTCGGGCAGGAAGGCGATTCCGGACAGGGGCGGCAGTGGGTTGACGCCGGCCTCGGTCGGGGTGAAGAGGAAGCCCGCGTAGAGAACGGCACCGCCGGCGATGAAGAGCCAGGTGCCGATCTGGCCGAGGCGGGGTAGCGCCGTTCCCCGGGCGCCGATCTGCAGCGGCGCGACGTAATAGAAGAAGCCAAGCGCGAGTGGCAAGGCGAAGAGGGAGATCGCGGTCGCGCCGTAGAGCGAGAGCATCCGGTTGAAGGTGACCGGGTCGAGAAAGGTGTTCTCCGGGACCGCCAGCTGCAGCCGCATCAGGATCAGCTCGATCAGGGCGATGAAGAGGAAGCCGAGGGCGCCGGTGATCAGGACGCGGCCGAGGTCCTTGTGGTCCGCGCTGGTCGCGATCTCAGCCCAGCGCGCGCGGCGCGGCGGAAAGCCGTCGACGACCAGCTCGGGGTTCGCCGAGGTCGGGCTCATGGCGTTTCTCCGTTTTCGATCAGACCGACGACGCGGTCCTGAGCGGCCTGGATGTCGCTCTTCTGGGCTTTGATGAAAGCTTCGTATTTCGCCGGGGAGACGACTTCGACCTCGGTTCGCATCGCCGCGTAGGCCTGGCCGGAGAGGGTGGCCGCCTGGCCCGTGTAGGTGCCTTCTTCGTCGGCGCTGAAGATGACGTGGTTGGTCTTGCCGGGCACGGCATCGCGCTTGCCGGCCAGGTCGGGGACGTCCCAGGTATGGACGACGTCGGTCGAGACCAGATCGAGCTCAACCGCGGTGTCGACCGGAACGACGAGCTTGTAGTAGGAGAAGGCTTCGTTCGGGTATTCGTAGCGCCACAGCCACTGCTGCCCGGTCGTCTGGATCTTCAGCGGTTCGGAGTGGGAGACCTGAAGGCCGGCGGCCCCGGTTGCAGGCGTCTCGCGTGCCTTGTCGGTGTAGACGATGCTGAGCACGAGGATCGCCGCGGCAAAAGCGCCCAGTGCGGCGCCGACGCGGAGCTGGATCCGGCGGCCGCCGGTAATCTGGCGCGGCTCGACACCGCGCTCGGCCCGGTAGCGGCGCAGCGCGTAGAGCAGGCCGCCGACGACCGCGACCATGAGGATCGTCCCGGCGACGAAGCCAATCCACAGCAGGGTGTCTATCTGGTCGGTGCCAGGAGAGTGAGGCGCCAAAGCGCGGCCATTCTAATCACGCAAGGCGGCTACCCGCCGCGCGCACGTTCGATGGCCGCGTGCGGGCTGCTCCTATACTCGCCGACCTCATGCGGACCGCTTCCAGGCCATCTCCGGTGCTGCGCAGGGCAGTACGCACCGGGGCGGCGGTAGCCATCGGCGTCGCGGTGGCGGTTCCGCTGCTGCGCAAGCGGGCGCGCATTCCCGCCCCGGTGACCGTTGCGGCCTGCGCCGGGGGGCCGCTCGGGCTGGCCGTTCTCTATCCGCGGTCCCACAAGCGCGACGTCGCCATGTACGTGCTGCAGATGTGGGCCTTCACGATGGTCCACGAGCTGCCCTTCGACAATCCGGAGGGTCTCCGCGCCCGCCTCAAGATTCGCTACCCGATCGTCGCCGACCGCGCCATCGGTTTCGGCCGGCTCCCCAACGTGCGCCTGCAGCGCCGTCTTGCCCGGCTGCGCGGGGTGGGGACGCTCAACCGCTTCCTCACCTGGGTGCACTGGCTCTGGTTTCTGGAGCCCTATGTCGCCCTGGTCTTCATCCTCGTCCGCCATCCCGACCGCTTCCCCCGCGCCGCTCGCCGCCTCGCGGCTGTCTTCGACATCGGCTGCGCCGCCTACTTCGCGGTGCCGACGGCGCCGCCCTGGTGGGCCTCGGAGCAGGGACACACCGGTGAGGAGGTGCGCCGGATCATGGTCGAGGTCGGCGAGGAAACCTGGAAATCGGCCTGGCCGGCGATGTACGGGGCGCTCGGCGGCAACCCCTGGGCGGCGATGCCCTCGCTGCACTTCGCCACCTCGGTTACGGCGGCGATCTCACTGGCTGAGACCGGGCGCACCGCGGGAACCGCCGGTTGGGCCTATGCGCTGACGCTTGGCTTCGCCCTCGTCTACCTGGGCGAGCACTACGTCACCGACCTCGTTGCCGGCGCGGGGTTGGTTGCCTCGGTACGTGGCGGCGAGCAGCTTGCCGAGCCGGCCGTGCTGGCGGTGAATCGACGCCTGCAAGGTCTGGAGCGCCTCGCCAACGACAGATGATCGGCAAGCCAGGCGAGCACGCCTGGCTGACGTCCGTGGCGCTGCGCATCTCTGCGTCCTCGGGTTTGCCTTTGCAACCAGCAAAGGCTGCACCCTGCGTCCTTGATCTGCTTGGCCACGCGCGCCCCCAGTCGCACACGCCCGACTGGCCGATCATCTAGCGTCTCGAATGTGTCTCCCGAGCAGCCGGCGAACGGAAACGGCGGCTACGAACTGCCGCTGTTCACGCGGCGGCGTGTTGCGCAGACGTTGCTTGTCGTCCTCGCCCTGCTGATCTGCATCTACTTCCTCTTCCCGAAGCTGGTCGGGCTGGGCGATGCGCTGAGCAAGCTCAGCGAAGCCGACCTGGCTTGGATCGCCGCCGCGATCGGCTTCAACGTGATCGCGATCGCCACCTACATCGCCCTCTTCAAGGCGGTGGTCGGGGGTGACGTGCTGCGCCTGCGCTGGTCGGAGACCTACGAGATCAACATGGCCGGGGTCGCGGCGACGCTGCTCTTCTCGGCCGCCGGTGCCGGCGGCATCGCACTCACCTACTGGGCGCTGCGCAAAGCCGGGATGCGGCGGCGCGACGTCGGTCGGCGAATGGTCGCCTTCCTCGCCCTGCACTACGTCTTCTACCCGGTGGCGCTGATCGTCTTCGGCATCCTGCTGCGCACCGGGGTTCTGCCCGGCAAGCACTCGGTCGAGCTGACCGTGGTGCCGGCCGCCGTGGCGGGGGTCCTGCTCGTTCTCGGTGTGTTGCTGGCACTGATCCCGCCCGATCTCGGCCGGCGTGTGGCCGCCCATGCGCGGGGGGAACGGGCCCAGGCGATCGCCGCCAGCGTCGCCAAAGTCCCGGCGATCGCCGCCGAAGGGTTCAGGTTCGCCCTCAGCCTCTTCGCTCATCCCTCGCGCGGCGGCCTCGCGGTGATCGGCGCCGCCGGCTTCTGGGCCGCGAACATCGGCATCCTCTGGGCCTCCTTCAAAGCCTTCGGCGTGGACGTGCCGCTCGCGGTCATCGTCCAGGGCTTCTTCCTCGGCATGGTCGCCAACCTCTTCCCGCTCGCGCCAGCCGGGGTGGGCGCGGTCGATGCCGGCATGATCGGTGCCTTCGTCCTCTTCGGCATTCCCGAGGAGACCGTCTTTCCGGCGATCCTGGTCTACCGCCTGGTCGCCTTCTGGCTGCCGATCCCACCCGGTATCGTCGCCTTCTTCCAGCTGCGCAAACGGGTTGTGCAGTGGGAAGAGGAGGGGCTGCCGGTCAACCGCGGGCGGCATCTGCAGGAGGCTCCAGTGCCCGCGGAGACCGGGAAAGTCGCATGACCCGGTGGTACTATAAAAAGTAAAGTATTAGACTCCCAGGCGGCAAAATGACCGAGAAGAAGATTGAGAACGTGATCATCGTCGGCGGTGGGCCGGCCGGCTACACCGCCGCCCTCTACACCGCCCGCGCCAACCTCGAGCCCCTCGCCTTCGAGGGTTTCCAGTGGGGCGGTCAGCTGCAGAACACGACCGACGTGGAGAACTACCCGGGCTACCCCGAGGGAATCATGGGGCCCGAGATGATGAATCAGTTCCGCGCCCAGGCGGAGCGCTTCGGCACCCGCTTCGTCACCGACGACGTCGACCGGGTCGAGCTCAGCGACGACGGTGGCGTCCACAGGGTCTTCCTCGGCGACGAGGAGCACATCGCCAAGACCGTGATCCTGGCGATGGGGGCGGAGCCGCGCCGGCTCGGCATCCCGGGCGAGATGGAGCTGAGCGGCTGCGGCGTATCGACCTGCGGCGTCTGCGACGGAGCTTTCTTCAAAGGCAAAAAGGTGATCGTGATCGGTGGTGGCGACTCGGCGATGGAGGACGCGATCTTCGTCTCCAAGTTCGCCAGCGACCTGACCATTGTCAACCGCCGCGACGAGTTCCGCGCCTCGAGCATCATGCGCGAGCGCGCCGCCGAGCGGCCTAATATCGAGTTCAAGACCCCCTTCGTCCCCGAGGAGTTCGTCGGCGGTGACGCCGGCAACCTCGATCACGTCCGGCTGCGCAACGCCGAGACGGGGGAGACCGAGGACTTCGGCACCGAAGGCGCATTCGTCGCGATCGGACATATCCCGAAATCGGAGGTCGTCCGCGACCAGGTCGAGACCGACGAGGACGGCTACATCCGCACCGAGCCGGGCTCGACCAAGACCAACCTGCCCGGCGTCTTCGCCGTGGGCGACGTCGTCGATCACACCTACCGCCAGGCGGTCACCGCCGCCGGCACCGGCTGCATGGGTGCCCTCGACGCCGAGTGGTACCTGCGCGACACCCCGCCTTCGCCCGAGGCGCACTGGCTTCCGGGCGGCGAGCCGACCGAGATCGCCCCTAAGCCCGCTTAGGTCAGTCGACCAGCTTCTGGACCACGAACACGCGACTCCCGCGGGGGGTCTCGACCTTGACCGGTTTGCCGGGCTCGGCGTTCATCAGCGCCTGACCGATCGGGGACTCGGCCGAGAGGCGGCCTGCGGCGAGGTCGGCTTCGGTCGAGCCCACCAGGGTCCAGGTGTTGACGGCGCCTTTCTCCTCGTCGAGGACCTCGGCGGTACGGCCGAAGCTGAAGCAGTCCGCGCCGCCGTCGACCTCGACCACGACCGCCGTGCGCAGTCGCTCGCGCAGGCGCTTGATCTTGGTCTCGAGATGGGCCTGATCGTCCTTGGCGATGTGGTACTCGGCGTTCTCCTTGAGGTCGCCTTCCTCACGCGCGACCTTGATCCTGGCCGCCATCGCGGTCCGGCCAGGGCCTTCCAGCTGCTCGATTTCCTCGCGCAGGGCAGCGATCCCCTCCTCGGTGATCGGCTCCCCACCTCCATCGGTGCCGCTCATGCCGGGCACCATTGCAGATGGGCCTTCAGACGTGGGTGCTGGGGCAATGGCTCGATTTGCGCTGCAGCTGAGTGGCATGCTCTAAGGTCGAGGTACGGCTCCGACCTGCACCCATATCGACTCGGTCGAGTACCTCGATCCACCCGGGGAGGTTGCGGGTTGCGAGGAGTGCCTGCGGTTGGGGATGAGTTGGGTGCATCTCCGCATGTGTCACACCTGTGGCCACATCGGCTGCTGCGACAACTCCCCCGGCAAACACGCGACCGCCCACCATCTGGAGACCGGGCACCCGCTGATCCGCTCGGCGGAGCCAGGTGAGGACTGGAGCTGGTGCTACGTGGACGAGGCGATGCTCCGCCTCAGCAGCGACTGAGGCGGAGTTCGACTCGGGGCCTGCTCAACGCAGGCTCTCGCAGGCGATGCCGTCGCGGTCGGCGTCGAGACGATGCGGGTCGTAGCGCGGGCCGCCGTGGTTCTTGTAGAAGTTCTGCGCCTGTCGCCAGGTGCTGAAATCGGAGCAGTCCTTGTCGCCCGCGGTGGCGGAAGCTGCGGGGACGGTGAGGGCGGCGACGAAAACTACGACAGTGATGAGTCTGGTTCGCAAGGTCTCTCTCCTGCTCGTAGGGCTGGAGACTCGAAAAATACCTAAAGAAGACTGATAAGTCTCGGCGGTTACTCGGGCGTGACGATCGCGAATCCAGGATCGGGTTCGTCGAGCAGGCCGAGCAGCTCACCGATCTTCTCGCCGTCGCCCTCGAACCGTAGGCGGCCGCTCTCCAGGAGCTCGGCGACGTCGGCGGTTTTGAGCAGCAGCCGGTCGAGGGCCTCGCGGTCGATCAGCAGAGAGGCTTCGGCGGCCGGCTGGTGGCGGCCGAGGCGGTGGTGGAGAACTCCATTGCGAACGGTCAGCGCGTGCTGCTCGTCGGGCTCGGCGATCACCCAGTCGATCCGCAGGTGGGAATCCCAGGCGCGTGGCCCGTCGAGCCGGATCGCCATCGCGTCGAGCAGCTGCGCGACCGAGAGGTTGGCGACGATGTCGGGAGGAGCGGGGGAGGTCGGCGTGCCGCCGATGCCCTCGCGCAACTCCTTGGCGCCCATCAGGAAGAAGTTGCGCCAGGTCGCGTTCTCGGCGCCGTAGCCGAGCTGCGCCAGCGCATCGGCCTGCAGTTCCCGGGCCGCCTCGTTCTCCGGCTCGGCGAAGACGACGTGGTTGACGACCTCGGCGACCCAGCGGTAATCGCCCTGCTCGAAGGAGCGGCGGGCCTTCTCCAGCACCGCCTCGGCGCCGCCCATGAACTCGACGTAGCGGCGGGCCTGCTCCTGGGGTGGGTGCTCCCACAGGTGGGCCGGGTTGCCGTCGAACCAGCCCATGTATCGCTGGTAGATCGCCCTCGTGTTGTGGCTGACCGAGCCGTAGAACTCGTGGCAGTGCCACTCGTCGGCGAGGCTCGGGGGCAGCTCGACCAGCTCGGCGATCTCCGCCCCGGTATGCCCCTTGTTGAGCAGGCGCAGGGTCTGGTCGTGCAGATAGGCGTAGAGGTCGCGCTGCTTCTCGAGCAGGTCGACGATCCGCTCGCCGCCCCAGCAGGCCCAGTGGTGACCGCTGAAGAGAACGTCGGAATCGGCGCCGAACAGCTCGATCGCCTCGTCCAGGTAGCGGGCCCAGATGCGCGGATCGCGGACCAGGGCACCGCGGGGGGTGAGGATGTTGTGCATCGAGCGGGCGACGTTGTCGGCGACGCAGAGCACCCTCGCGGCGGGGAAGTGGATGTTCATCTCGGCCGGAGCCTCGGTGCCGGGCGTCAGTTGGAAGGCCATCTCGACGCCGTCGACGATCTCGGTCTGCCCGGTCTCGCCGATCTCGATCGTCGGCGGGATCAGCGTGATCGAGCCCAGCGACGTCGTCTGTCCCAGGCCGGAGCCGAGCTGCCCCTCCGGTCCGCGCTCGAGCAGCGCCCCGTACATGTAGCCGGCGCGGCGGCCCATCGCGGTGCCGGCGAAGACGTTCTCGCTGACCGCGTGGTGGAGGAAGCCGGAGGGGGCGAGGACGGGGACCCTGCCCGCGTCGACCTCCTCCGCCGAGACGACGCCCCTGGCCCCGCCGAAGTGGTCGACGTGGCTGTGGGTGTAGATCAGGCCGGTGACGGGCCGCTCGCCACGGTGCTCGCGGTAGAGGGCCAGCGCCGCGGCGGCGGTCTCGGCTGAGATCAGCGGGTCGATCACGACGATCCCCTCGTCGCCCTCGATCACGTGCATGTTCGAGAGGTCGAAGCCGCGCAGCTGATAGAAGCCCGGCGCCAGCTCGAAGAGGCCGGCGATCCGGGTCAGCCGGCTCTGGCGCCAGAGGTTGGAGTGGGCAGTCTCCGCCGGCTCGCCCTCGAGGAAATCGTAGGAGCGCAGGTCCCAGATGACCCGGCCCTGCTCGTTCTCGACCACCGGTGGGTCGAAGGGAGCGACGAGGCCGCGGCGTGCTTCCTCGAAGTCGCGCTCGCTCACCGGCCCTCCGCCGCGGCAGCAGTCAGTCGGGGGGCGGGGCGGTAGGCGTCCCCGTGCCACCGCTGCAGCTCTTCCAGTAGGCGCGCGGCGCGATCGGTGCCGATCATCGCAGTCAGCTCGAGCGGGCCGCGCGGCCAGTTGAAGCCGAGCCGCATCGCCGTGTCCATATCGGCCGGCAAGCCGACTTCCTCTTCGAGGGCAAACGCGGCCTCGTTGGCAATCTGGGTCAACAGGCGCGGTAGGACCGTCGGGGCCGCCGGATCGACCCTCGCCAGCTCGGCGTGGTCGAGCGTCGGCGCATCGGCGCCGATGTCCGGATCCGGCTCTCGGTAGGGGCCGTCGCCGTATACGTAGAAGCCGTGGCCACTCTTGCGGCCGAGTCGACCTTCTTCGACCATACGCTCCTGGATCGCGCTCGGGCGCCAGCGCTCGGGCTCGCCGCCCTGGCTATAAAAGGAGCGGGCGACGCTGAGGTTGACGTCGAGGCCGATCAGGTCGATCAGCTCGAACGGACCCATGCGGAAGCCACCGCCGAGGCGGACGACGCGGTCGATCGTCGGCGCATCGGCGACGCCCTCGGCGAGCATCCGCAGCGACTCCAGGCTGAAGGGACGGGCGAGGCGGTTGGCGACGAAGCCCGGGCTGTCCTTGGCCCGGATCGGCGTGCGCCCCATGCGGCGGCCGACCGCGGTCGTCGCCCCGAGGGCAGCCTCGCTCGACTCGGCGGTCGCGACGATCTCGACCAGCTTCATCAGCGCCGGCGGGTTGAAGAAGTGCATGCCGACGACGCGCTCGGGGTTGGGGACCTGCGCGGCGATCGCCGTCACCGGCAGCGAGGAGGTATTGCTGGCCAGGATCGCCTGCGGACCGCAGGCGTCCGCGAGCGCGGCGAACAGCTCACGCTTCAGTTGCAGGTCCTCCGGCGCCGCCTCGACGACCAGGTCGCATTCGCCGAGGTCGCCGAGGCTCGCCGCGGCGCCGACCCGGCCGCTCGCCGCGTCGGCGTCCTTCTCGCTCCACAGGCCCTTCGTCGCGCCTTTGGCCAGCGCCAAGTGCAACCGCTCGACCCCGGTTTCGAGCGCCGCCGGGACCGGGTCGTGCAGTCGGGTCTCGTAACCGCCGAGCGCCGCGATCTGGGCGATCCCGGCGCCCATGGTGCCGGCGCCGACGACGCCGACCCGCTCTACGTTCATCGGCCCTCGAACTTCGGCTCTCGCTTGTCGAGGAAGGCCTTCATCCCCTCGACCCGGTCGTCGGTCGCCATCGCCAGCTCGTAGAGGCGGCGCTCGTTCTCGAGCCCGGCGGCGAGCGCCGTCTCCTCGGCGGCGATCACGGCTTGTTTGGCGAGCCTGGCGGCGATCGGCGGCCGCTCGGCGACCGTGTGGGCCAGCGCCAGCGCCTCCTCGAGCCAGCCTCCATTCTCCGCGACTTTGTTGACGAGGCCCAGCTCGAGACCGGCGTTCGCGTCGAAGCGGCGCCCGGTGAGTACGAACTCCATTGCCCGCTGCTTGCCGATCACTCGCGCCAGGCGTTGGGTGCCGCCACCGCCGGGGATGATGCCGAGGGTTATCTCGGGCTGGCCGAACACGGCGGTATCGGAGGCGACGATCATGTCGCAGGCGAGGGCCAGCTCGCAGCCTCCGCCCAGGGCGTAGCCGGAGACGGCGGCAATCGTCGGGGTTTTCACCGCCGCAAGGCGGCGCCAGAACGCAGAGGACGGGTGGGTAAGGGCTTCGGCGAAGCTGCGTTCGCTCATCGCCTTGATGTCGGCCCCGGCGGCGAAGACCTTCTCGGATCCGGCGATCACGATGCAGCGCACGTCGGGGCCGGGGTCGAGGCGCTCCAGCTCGGTGATGAGCTGCTCCATCATCTCCGGCGAGAGGGCATTGCGGGCCTCGGGTCGGTTCAGCCGCAGCAGCGCGACGTGAGGCTCGTCGAGCGAGGTCTCGACCAGGTCACTCACTCGGTGTCCTTATTCCGCTTCCATCGGGGTCATCGCGTTGATCCCGGTCGCGGCGCGGCCGATGATCAGCTTCTGGATCTGCGAGGTCCCCTCGTAGAGCGTCGTCACCCGCGCGTCGCGCAGGTAGCGCTCGACCGGGTAGTCGTCGACGTAACCGGCGCCGCCGTGCACCTGGATCGCCAGGTTGGCGCATTCGACCGCGGCCTCGGTCGCGTGCAGCTTCGCCACCGAGGTCTCCATCGTGTTCGGCTTACCTTCGTCCTTCAGCATCCCGGCGCGGTAGACCAGCATCCGCGATGCGTCGCGCTTGACGATCATGTCGGCGATCATCTCCTGCACGAGCTGGAAGCGGGCCAGGGGGACGCCGAACTGCTTGCGCTCCTTGGCGTAGGCAACCGAGGCTTCGACGCAGCCGTCGCAGATGCCGACGCAGCCCGCGGCGACGCTGTAGCGGCCGTTGTCGAGGGCGCTCATCGCGACCTTGAAGCCGTCGCCGATCTCGCCCAGCATCGCGTCCTCGCCGACCTCGACGCCGTCGAGCGCGAGCTCCGCGGTGTCGGAGGAGCGCAGCCCGAGCTTGCCGTGGATCTCCTGCGTGGTGAAGCCATCCGACGCCGTCGGGACGAGGAAGCAGGCGAGGCCGCGGTGTTTCTTCTCGGGGTCGGTCTGGGCGAAGATCAGCGCCACCTCGGAGAAGTTGCCGAGCGAGATCCACATCTTCTGGCCGCTGATCGACCAGCCCGAGTCGGTCCTGGTCGCGCGGGTGCGCAGGTTGGCGGCGTCGGAGCCGGTGTCGGGCTCGGTCAGGCCGAAGCAGCCGAGCGCCTCGCCCGAGCAGAGCTTCGGCAGCCACTTTTGCTTCTGCTCCTCGGTGCCCCACTTCTCGATCGAGCCGGCGACGAGCGAGGTCTGCACCGAGACGACGGTGCGGGCGGAGGAGTCGGCGCGGCCGACCTGCTCGACGATCAGGCCGTAGCCGATGTAGTCGAGGCCGCGGCCGCCGTACTGCTCGGCGACGGGGGCGCCGAGGTAGCCGACCTCACCCAGCTTGCTCGCCAGCTCGCGATCAAAACGCGCCGCGCGGTCATTCTCTTTGACCCGCGGGAGGATCTCCTTGTCGGCGAAGTCGCGCGCCGTTTCAGAGATCAGACGCTGCTCGTCGGTCAGCTGGAAGTCCATCTCGCTCCTTCTCTAGTTCGTCGTTCGAAGCTCGCGGCCGAGGGTCTCGGCGAAGGCCTCTTGGGCTTCGCGGGTGCGCGGGCCGGGCGCGTCGGGCAGCTGCTTGCCGTCGATCGCGGCCACCGCCTGAATCTCACGCGTGGTCGAGGCGAGGAAGGCCTCTTGGGCGGCACGCAGATCGGCCACCGGCCAGGCGCCCTCTTCGACGTTCAGCGCCTTGACGAGGCGGTCGCGGGTGATCGACTCGAGCACGCCGACGTCGAGGGAGGGCGTGCGCAGCGTCCCCTGGGGAGAGACCCAGAAGATCGCCGAGGTGGGGGGCTCGAGCACGGTCCCGTCGGGGGTGACGAGGACGGCCTCATCGGCGCCCTGCGCTTGGGCCAACCGGGTCGCCTGCATGTTGGCGGCGTAGGAGAGCGACTTGACGCCGGTGAGGATCACGCTCGGGTTGTAGGTAACGGTGGCGAGGCTCAAGCTCTCGGCGTGGGCTGGGATCGGCTCGACCGCGGCGATGCGGCGGCCACCGCGGGTGACGATCAGGCGCAACTGCCCGTCGGGCCCGCCGGCCTCCGTCAGCAGGGCGCCGATCTCCCGCTCCAGCGCGGCGCGGTCGAACTCGAGCTGGATCGCGGCGGCCGAGCGCTCGAGCCGGTCGAGGTGGTCTCCGAGGGCGAAGGGCCGCCCCTCGTAGAGCCGGATCACCTCGAAGGCGCCGTCGCCCCGGTAGAGCCCGTCGTCCTTCATCGGGACCATCGCCTCGGCCGTCGGGGTGATCGTCCCGTCGACGCTCGCCAGTTCTCTCAGCTCAGTCATCGCCGCGCGAGGCTACCTGAAGGCTTGTCCATCCCATGGTGTGGAAAAAGCTGCAATCGGCCTCGTCAGACTGCTTCGAAGACGGTCGCCAGGCCCTGGCCGACGCCGACGCACATCGTCGCGATGCCGTACTTGCCCTTGCGGCGGCGCAGCTCGCGGATCAGGGTTCCGGTGAGGCGGGCGCCGGAGCAGCCGAGCGGGTGGCCGAGGGCGATCGCGCCGCCGTTGACGTTGAGGCGGTCTTCTTCGATGCCGAGCTCGCTGGCACAGGCGAGGACCTGCGAGGCGAAGGCCTCGTTCAGCTCGATCAGGTCGACCTGATCGAGGCTGAGGCCGGCGGCGGCCAGGGCGCGGGGGACGGCGACCGCGGGGCCGATTCCCATGTAGGCGGGGTCGACGCCGGCGACACCTGAGGAGACGACGCGCGCGAGGGGGTCGGCGCCCAGCTTCTCGACACCGGCCTCGGAGGCGACCAGCAGGCAGGCGGCGCCGTCGTTGAGGGTCGAGGCGTTGCCGGCGGTGACAGTGCCGCCCTCGCGGAAGGCGGGACGGAGCTTTGCCATCTGCTCCAGTGAGGCGTCGGGGCGCGGACCCTCGTCCGCCTCGACCAGGATCGTTTCGCGCCGCCCCTTCGGCGCCTCGACCGGGACGATCTCTTCGGCGAAGAGCCCGGCCTCGGCGGCGGCGACGGCACGCTGATGGCTGCGCAGGGCAAAGGCGTCCTGGTCCTCGCGACTGACCCCGTAGCGCTCGGCGACGTTCTCGGCGGTCTCGCCCATCGACTCGGTCGAGACGCCCAGCTCGGCCATACGGGGATTGACGAAGCGCCAGCCAAGGGTCG
This sequence comes from uncultured Solirubrobacterales bacterium, assembly GCA_963716735.1. Lineage (GTDB taxonomy): Bacteria > Actinomycetota > Thermoleophilia > Solirubrobacterales > 70-9 > VRUE01. The sequence continues at coordinate 1,061,373 of OY970321.1, read as the reverse complement.
TGTCGTGCATCGTCTGCTCGCCGCGGGGCAGGGCGCGCTCGGGCTTGCCCACCACCCAGGGTGCGCGGCTCATCGACTCGACCCCGCCGGCCAGGTAGAAGTCGCCCTCGCCGAGCTTGACTGCGCGGGCGGCACAGTTGACCGCCTCCAGGCCCGAGGCGCAGAGGCGGTTGACGGTGGCGCCGGGAACGCTGTCGGGAAGTCCGGCGAGCAGTGCCGCCATCCGTGCCACGTCGCGGTTGTCCTCGCCCGACTGGTTGGCGGCGCCGAAGTAGACGTCGACGATCTCAGCCGGGTCGACCCCGCTGCGCTCGACGACGGCGCGGACGACGTGGGCGGCGAGATCGTCGGGGCGCACGGTGGAGAGCGCGCCGCGGTAGGAGCCCATCGGCGTGCGGACCGCGTCGACCAGGAATGCCTCAGGCATAGGAGGGCATTATGAGCCCGTCCAGGTGACCGGCGTGGCCGCGTATTCTGGGTCCATGGGTTTCGTCCTCCTCACCATCGGCATGCTGGCCGTGATCATCGGTGTCCTGGTCTTGCTCGGCCACTTCTACCAAGGCAGCACCGCCGACCTGGTCGATTGGAAGCCGACCCGCAGTCCCGACGTCGAGGCCCAGAACGAGATCGACGACGTGCGCCAGATGCTCGAGGCGCAGAACGAGATGCGCCGCCGCCGCGGCGCCGCCGAGGTCGACGAGGGCAAGCTGCGGGCCGAGGTCGAAGAGGAGGAGCTGGAGCGGCTCCGCCGCAACCCGTTCGAGGCCTGAGGGCCCGACGGCGTGGCTCGGGCGCTGATCGTCGGCTGTGGCTGTCGCGGGCGCTCGCTCGGTGAGCGGCTGCTCGCCGAGGGCTGGCAGGCGCGCGGGACGAGTCGCCGCGAGGAGGGCCTTGCCCCGATCGAGGCGGCCGGGATCGAGCCCGCTCTCGCCGACCCCGACGATCCCGGCACGGTGCTGGACCTGGTCGGCGACGTGGCCGCGGTCTACTGGTTGCTCGGTTCCGCCGAGGGGCGCGCCGAGAACCTCGAGGCGATCCACGGCCCGCGGCTCGAGCGCTTTCTCGAGCGGTTGGTCGAAACCCCGGTGCGGCGTTTCGTCTACGAGGCGGACGGCGGTGTCGACTCCGCGATCCTCGAGCGGGGTAGCACCATCGTGCGATCGGCCGGCGAGCGCTGGCGCATCCCGGTTGCCGTCACTGGCCGGGATATCGATATAGCTAAACTCGGATAGGAATTAAGGCAATACGCCGAAAGCGAAAGGAGCTGGTCCGATGGCGCTGCAACTTGGCGACGTAGCACCCGATTTCGAGGCTGACACGACGGAGGGTCGGATCAAGTTCCACGACTGGATCGGCGATTCGTGGGCGGTGCTGTTCTCACACCCGAAGGACTTCACCCCGGTTTGCACGACCGAGCTCGGTTACATGGCGAGCATCGAGCCCGAGTTCGCGAAGCGTGGCGTGAAGATCATCGGCCTCTCGATCGATCCGCTCGACAGGCACGAGGAGTGGGCAAACGACATCGCGGAGACCCAGGGAACCGCGCCGAACTACCCGATCATCAGCGACACCGACTTCAACGTCGCCAGGCTCTACGGGATGCTGCCGGGGGACGTCTCGGGCAACGCCGAGGATCGCACTCCGGCCGACAACCAGACCGTCCGCAACGTCTTCGTCATCGGCCCTGACAAGAAGATCAAACTGGTCCTCGTCTACCCGATGACGACCGGGCGCAACTTCGACGAGGTTCTGCGCGTGATCGACTCGCTCCAGCTGACCGCCAAGCACAAAGTCGCCACCCCGGCGCAGTGGCAGCAGGGGGACGACGTGATCATCGCCGGCTCGGTCTCCAACGACGAAGCGAAGGAGACCTACCCGGACGGCTGGGAGGAGCCCCGTCCCTACATCCGCATCGTGCCTCAGCCTGGGAAGAGCTAGGCGAGACGCGTAAGTAAATCGCCCAGGATGCGGGCGGTCGCTCCCCAGATCAGATGCCCTTCCACCTCGTAGGTGGGGGTGTGGATGGGGATGCCGCGGCGAATCAGGCGCCGCATCGCGTAGGCGTCGCGGAGGACCTCCAACGAGAAGGTGAGCACGGTCTCGACCTCGGCCGGGTTGGGCTTCAGTCCCAGCTCACCGGGGTGGGGGATGCGCCCGACGAAGGGGTGGATGCGGTAGCCGGTGACGAAGGTGCCGGTGGTCGGCAGCTCCTCGCCAAGCTCGACGACCGATGGGTCGAGGCCGATCTCCTCGTGCGCCTCGCGCAGCGCGGTGGCGGCGAGGTCGGTGTCGCCCTCATCCCTGCGGCCACCGGGAAACGAGATCTCCCCGGCATGGCGCCGCATGTCGGCGCGTCGCTCGGTGAAGATCAGCCCCGGTTCGTTCGGCCAGCCGTAGAGCGGCAGCAGCACCGCGGCGTCAACTTCGGATCTCATCTCGACTGAGACGGCGAAAACCAAGCCTGGCTAGGACGCAGGGAGGCTGACAAGGGGAGCGCACATTAGTGCGTGACCCGCAGGCGGCCGACCGAGGACGCCGCCAGGCGCCGGTTTGCAGCCGTCTCAGATGATTACTTGCACCGTGCCGCCATCCACCGACCAGGCGGCGCCGGCCACGTAGGAGGCGCGCTCGGAGCAGAGGAAGACGATCGCGGCGGCGATCTCGCCGACCTCGGCGAGGCGGCCGATCGGTCGCTTTGCGCCGGCTTCGCTCAGGGCCTCCTCGCGGCTCGCCGCACCCGACATCGCGTGCGACTGATCGAGCAGGCCGCCCGGCTCCATCCACATCTCGCCTTCGACCGGACCGGGGCAGATCGCGTTGACGAGGACGCCCTGCTTGGCGTAGCGGTCGGCGAAGAGGCGGGAGAGCGAGAGCTCGGCCGCCTTTGCCACCGAGTACTCGGGCATCGCCGCCGAGGGTCGCTTGCCGGCGGTCGAGCAGACGTTGACGATCCGTCCCCAGCCCCGCTCGGCCATCGCCGGCGCGGCAGTACGCATCGCCCGCAGCGGTGCCATCACGTTGAGCTCGTACTGGGCGTACCAGTCTTCGTCCGGGACGTCGTCGAGGTGGCGCCACTGGGCGGCGCCGGCGTTGTTGACGAGTACGTCGACGCCGCCGAAGTACTCCGTCGCCGTGGCCAGCATCCGCTCGCCGGCGTCTCCGGCGGTCACGTCCAGGGCCAGCCGTCGCGCGCCTCCACCGGCCGCGCCGCCCGCGGCGACGGCCTCTCCTTGGGCTTCCACGAGACGCTCCTCGTTGCGCCCGACCAGCAGGACGTTCGCCCCCTCGGCGCAGAGCAGCCGCGCCGTCTCGCGGCCGATCCCGCGGCTGGCGCCGGTGACGACGCAGGACCTCCCTTTGAGGCCGAGATCCACGCTGCTTACTCGCTCGCCTTGGCGCTGCGAGTCGCGCCATCGTCGCGAAGCAATGGCTTGCCGGCGATCAGGTCCGCGCCGCGCTCGGCAATCGCGATCGTCGGCGCGTTGGTGTTGCCGCTGGGAATTATCGGGAAGACCGAGGCGGCGACCACTCGCAGCCCCTCGATCCCTCGCACCCGCAGCTCCGGGTCGACCACCGCGTCGTCGTCGGAGCCCATGCGGCAGGTGCCGACCGGGTGGTAGAGGAGCTCGACGCGGCGGCGCAGGTCGTCGGCGAGGTCCTCGTCGCTGTCGATGTCCGCACCCGGGAACAGCTCGCGGCCGAGGACCGAGGCGAAGGGCTCGGCGGCGGCGATCTCACGGGTGAGGCGGGTCCCGGCGACCAGGGCGGCGACGTCCTCGGGCTCGGCCAGGGTGTTGGTCAGGATCCGCGGCTTGTCGGCCGGGTTTGCCGAGCGCAGCCGCACCCAGCCGCGGCTGCGGGGGCCGACCAGCGCCGGGCCCATCGTGACCGCGTGTCCGTCGTATTCCTGGAAGCCGTTGTCGACGAAGTAGGCGGGACCGAAGTGGAACTGGAGGTCTGGCTGAGCGAGGCCCGGTCGGCTGCGCACGAAGGCGAGCGCCTCGGCGACCGAGGAGGTGAGCGGGCCACTGCGACGCAGCAGGAACTCGAGCATCGCCTTGGGGCTCTCGGCGTCGGCGAGCGAGCCGCCGCCCGGCACGTCCCAGACCGAGGTCAGGTAGGGATGGTCCTGGAGGTTCTCGCCGACGCCGGGCAGGTCGGCTGCCACCGGAATGCCCAGCCCCTGCAGCTGCTCGGCGGGACCGATTCCGGACAGCATCAGCAGCTGCGGGGAGGCGAGGGCGCCGGCGGCGAGGATCGTCTCGCGCTCGGCGCGGACGAGCTGCTCGCGGCCACGCCGGCGGTAGCGGACTCCGCCGGCGCGATCGCCCTGAAGCTCGACGCCGAGCACTCGGGCGCCTGAGATCACGCTGAGGTTCTTGCGATCCGAGGCCGGTCGCAGGTAGGCGTCGGCGGTGCTCCAGCGCCGCCCGTTGCGCTGGGTGACCTGGGCGAGTGCGGCGCCGTCCTGCTCGTGACCGTTGTAGTCGGCTATGCGCGGGATGCCGACCGCGGCGCAGGACTCGAGGAACTGGCCGGTGAGGCGGCGCGGTGAGCGCTCGTCCTCGACCCGCAGCGGGCCGCCGATGGAGTGGTGCTCTGACTCGCCACGGGCATTGTCCTCGGCCCGCAGGAAATAGGGCCTGATCCCGTCCCAGTCCCAGCCGGTGGCGCCGCCGGCTGCCCACTTCTCGTAGTCGAGTGGGTGGCCGCGGACGTAGAGCATCGCGTTCATCGAGCTCGAGCCGCCCAAGCCCTTGCCGCGCGGCATGTAGATGGAGCGGCCGTCGCAGTGTGGCTCGGGCTCGGTGTTGAGATCCCAGTCGCGCTTGCTTTTGAACTGCTTGGCGAAGGCCGCCGGGATCTTGACGTTGGGATGGCGATCGCTGCCGCCGGCCTCGATCAGCAGAACCTCGACGCCCGGGTCCTCGCTCAGCCGGTTCGCAAGCACGCAGCCGGCCGAGCCGGCGCCGACGATCACGTAGTCAGGCACCGGGCAGGGCCTCGATTCGGTCGGAGATGACGACCTCGGTCTCGGCCGCCAGCAGCTTGTGGACGGGGCACTTGGCGGCGACAGAGAGCAGCCGCTCGCGCTGCTCCTCGCTCAGCCTGGCGGGCAATCGCAACGTCACCGCGAACGAGAGCGGCGCAAAGTCCTCGTACTCGACGTCCACGTCGACCTCGACCGGGCCGATGTCCCATCCCTTGCGGTTCGCGTACATCTCCATCGTCACCGCGGTGCAGCCGGCGAGGCCGGCGGCGACCAGGCGGGTGGGGGAAGGACCGGCGTCCGTTCCGCCCTCGACAGAGACGGGCTCGTCGACGACGAGCGTGTGGCCGCCCTCGATCTCGACGTCGTGGACGTATCCCTCGCGGCGTCGGGCTACGACCTTCATTGCCTCAGGCTTTGCGCCGGCCCTCGAACAGCGCCGGATCCTCGACGTCGGCGAAGCGTGCCATCGCGTAGGTGAGGTCGGAGGCGCGGTTGACGAAGTGGATCACCGTCTCGCCGGCCAGCTCGCCGGCCTCGTTGAGTTCGCTGATGCGGCGCTCGGCGCGGCGGATCGTCGTGCGGGCTACGTCGAGCTGGGCGGAGAGCTGGTTGCCCCCCGGGATCACGAACTGCGGCGGCAGCTCGACCCGGTCCATATAGCGGTCGATTCCCTCCTCCAGCTCGGCGACCATCGCCTCGGTGGTGCGGCTGACCCCGTCTTCGAGCCGCTCGGCGGCCTCCGGCGCGGTCGCCAGCTCCGCCCCGGCGACGAAGATGTCGTCCTGGAGGCGAAGGAGGTCTGCCGCGAGCTCCGCCTGCTCGGGGCCGCAGAGGGCTCGGGCGACGCCGAGCTGCGAGCAGGCTTCGTCGAGCGCGCCGTAGGCCTCGGTGCGGCCGTGGTGCTTGGGCACGCGCCCGCCGTACCAGAGCGAGGTCGAGCCGTCGTCGCCCTTCTTCGTGTAGATCTTCACCACACGCCCATCCTAAGGGCGCTCGGGCTCAGACGACCGGGTTGAAGACCAGGCCGGTGAGGACCTTGGGGAAGAAGTAAGTGGACTTCGGCGGCATGTTCTCGTCGCTCTCGCAGATCGCCTTGACCTGGTCGACGGGGATCGGGCGGAGGATGAAGGCGACGTCGTAGGCGCCGTCTTCGAGCAGCGCCAGCGAGTCCTCGACGCTCTTCGAGTAGCCGAGCCCGCGCTTGGCGAGGATGTCGTCTTCGCTGAGGCCGGCGATCCCCTTGAGGACGAGCGTCTCGAGGATCGCGGCGTCGAGCCGGCGGTAGGCCTCGGGCTTGCCGGCGAGCTGCTCGTCGAGGGCCGCGACCGCGCTGTCCTTGAGCCGCAGGCGGAAGCCGCGTTTGTGGAAGGAGTCGTAGAGGCCGAAGACGCCGACACCCTCCTCGCCGAGCGGGTCGAGCTGGTCGAGCGGGACCTCGGTCGCGTCGAACAGCTCGCGCAGGCCCCCGCCGAGGCGGCGTTGGCGCTCCTCGTCGCCGGCGAAGCCGGAGAGCAGGCGGTGGGTGGGGAAGACGGTGAGGCCGGGATCGTCGAGGCCGGTCAGCGCCATTAGGGTGAAGTTGTGATCGCCCTCGCCGCCGACCTCGTCGCGGTAGGCGATCGCCGTCTCGTAGCGGTGGTGGCCGTCGGCGATCAGCAGCTGCGCGCTGGAGAGCAGCTCGGTGACCTCGCCGAGGGTCTCCGGGACGCCCACCCGCCAGACCTTGGTGACCGTGCCGCCTTCGTCGGTCGCTTCGCCCCAGGGATCCTCGGCTTCGATCGTCGGCGCGACCAGCGGCCAGGGGTCCTCGGTGCTGAGCGAGAAGATTGGCGAGAGGTTGTGGCGGGTGGCGCGGGTCAAGTCGAGGCGATCCTTCTTCGGACCCGGCAGGGTGCGCTCATGGGGCAGGACCTGGCCGGCGGAGAAGTCCTCCACCCGGACGCGGGCGAGGATTCCGTGACGGGTGCGAAGGGTGCCATCGGGGCCGGTGTAGTCCTGGGTCATCGCCCAGATCGCCGGCTCGGTGTCGGAGACGAGCGCTCCGGCCTGCCGCCACTCGTCCATCGTCCGCGCCGCCCGCTCGTAGGGGTCGTCGTCGGTCTGCTGCGGCCCGGTCTCGCCGTAGGGTTTCGGCAGGTCGATCGCGACGGCGTTGTAGGGGGAGCGCGCCAGCAGATCGGCCCGCATATCCGCATCGATCACGTCATACGGCGGTGCCGCGACATCTTGGAGAGACCCGACCACGCCAAGGTCGTAGTGGGTCGCGTGGATGGGGCGCACGTCGGCCATCGAGGGCGCAACCTAGCGGTTTCGGGCGTCCGCCGCATGGGAAATATGTAGCCGAAGCACGTATGGCGCGGAGGCGACGGCCAGTAGATCGTCAGGGAAGCAGTGCGTCTCTCCAGCCACTACCGCAGTTGTCGGTCTTGGACAGTCGTTTGAGCTGCGATAAGGCTTGTGCCGAGGCGTCTATCCGCCTCTTAGATTTCTTCGCTCGACCGACGAGGTGCTTGTCGTACCAGGCGCCCTGAGGTTTGCGATCAGCAATCGAATGGCGCGCCGCCCCTGCAACGAGATCGGCCATCTGGATAAGCGGATGCAGTTCGCTGTCCTGGTGAACGGAGCCGCCGACGAACCACTGGTGACCCCTGCCTACATAGGGCTGGCACTTTGGGAAGGCGTGGTAGAAGCGGTGGGCGACAAGATCCTGAGCTGAGCGGAACGACGCGTCCTCCCCGTCGATGACGGTCAGTGGAAGTCGAGGGCGAGGCGCACGGGCTTTCTCGACAAGCAGGGCATAGGCCATCCAGAACCACAGGCGATACACCTCGAGCGGATGCTTAGTCGGCAAGCCCACCGCCAGAACACGGACCTGGTTGATCATGGCGATGTGCTCCAGCGCGTCTCGATAGAACATGCGCCCAGCCGCCCTCGCGCTCAAAGGTGGTGAACCGCCAGTGAGCATCATCTGTTGGGCCTTCAGCGAGACTCCTTTGCCCGCTATCAAATCGCGCCCCTTTACCTCAAGCCGTCCTGATCTGCTGCCTAATTCTCCCCGGACGAAGTCGCGCCAGCGACGCTCGGCTCCCCGTAGCCAGCGTGCGGGGATCAGGACGCCAGCGACGACCTGTAGACCATTCTCGCCCGACTCATCGAGATAGGCGACGTAGTCCTCGTCCCTGAGGCTCGCTTTGGGCACGCGGGGAGTCTCGCATGTCCCCTGGAAAAGCATCAGGCCCACCAAAAAGATGGGCCTGACGGCGCCCAGCCCGCTACCCCTCTTCCGGGGGCCGACTGAGCATGAGTTCGGACATTAGCACCCGTTCAGGCGATCCGCCAACCTGCAACGCGATTTCCGTGCTCTGACCGAGAAATGCTCAGGACTTTTTGCTCTCATGTTCCGGATTCGTCGGCCCAGCGCGGTTTATCGAGTCTATTCACGATTCAAGCGACAACCTAGGTACGTTGGGGGAGGCCCCTGATGTACGTGTGTCTGGTATCATTCAGACATGGCAGCACGGAACCGCAATTCAGTAGCTCCCGCCGCGTCGAGCGAAAGCCAGATGACCTACTCGCGGTTCCTAGAGTTGTTCCCGGACAATGACGCCTGTCTCGAGCACCTGAAGGAGCGCTTCTTCTCCGACGGTACCGAGTGCCCCAAGTGCGAGAAAGCGAGCAAGTTCCACCGGATCAAAAGCCGCTCGGCCTATAGCTGCCAGTTCTGCGGCCACCACGTCTATCCGACCGCCGGCACCATCTTTCACAAGTCGACGGTGAGCTTGCAGCTCTGGTTCTTCGCGATCTACCTAATGAGCAGCACGCGCTGCGGGATTAGCGCGAAGCAGTTGGAGCGCGAGATCGGCGTCACCTATAAGACCGCCCATCGGATGTTCAAGCAGATCCGCACGCTCCTGGCCGACGACGAAGACGGTCCGCTGGAGGGGAGCGTCGAGGTTGACGAGTCGGCCTATGGCGGCAACCCTCGCGCCACCGAAACTCACGCGCAGAAACTCAAGCGGAAAAGCTACCGGCCGACGATCCTCGCGATGGTCGAGCGCGGCGGGCGGGTCCGGCCGCTGGTCGTGCCGGACCGGGGCGGGCGAACGGTTGGCCGCGTCGTGCGCGAGCACGTCCTACCGTCCTCGATGCTGTTCACGGACGAGTTCACGATCTACGAGAGCATCGGCCGGGACTATCGGGGCCATCGCCGGATCAAGCACAAGGCCCAGATCTACGCGGTGGGCGAGACGCACACCCAGACCGTGGAGGGCTTCTTCGGCTTGTTCAAGACTGGCGTGCGCGGCGTCTACCACGCGATCAGCACCGACTACTTGCAGGCCTACCTAGACGAGTACGCGTTCCGCTACAACCGGCGCAAGTCGCGGGAGCCGCTGTTCTGGGCGATCCTCAACCGCGTCCAGAAGGTAGCCCCAGCTTCTTCCTAGCCTGGTTCGACGTTGCCTTACCGAGGTCACGCATAAAGTCGGCCTCAGTGTGGGCGGGATCCTGCTTCACGTCGCGCTCAGGTGGCGAGGGCCTAGATTTCTCTGGGCGTTTTCGGGACGCCATGCCACCGAGAATAGCGGCCATTCCCGCCGCCGTCGCTACTTATCGTCGGTGCGCGTAAGGCCAGGCTTCATGGCCGAGAGCATCGAGAGCAGTTGATCCCAGGAATCCTCAGCCATCGGAAACTCGCCTTCAATCTTTACCCAAGCAGTGCCTGGAAGCGGAATCGTCACGCCTCGCAAGGTTGAGGCATCTGGCCGTAGGTGAGCAGGAACCTCTTGATCGGAATTCGACGCGGGGGGCGGTGGTGGTGCGGGGTGGGTATGCGTGGTCGTAGTGGTGCCAGTCATATCCTCGCCTTGGCTCGTCTCATTGTCCCCATTGGGGTCGTCGGTAACCTCCAAGGTATCACCCTCATCAACGGTTCCGTCAAGGCCTGCATAACCCATCGTCTCTCGGTACTCAGCCATCAACTTTTTCGCGGCATCCTCGGTAAATCCGCGCTCTGAAACCAGATACCAGCGGACGTTGCGATCAGACGGGAGGCCGTCGTTGAATTTGGCCTTGAGCTCCCGATGGATTGCCGGCTTCATGGCCGCAACCTTCAGGCTCTCTGCCCGTTCTGGCGAATCAGGCATGACGATTCGAAGGCCGAGGTCAGTCAGCTGTAGCTGGCGGTTTGCCTTGCTTCCCTCTTCTTCTATAAGCCCGAACTTCTTGACGGCCGCTACCTGACGAGCCGCACGCCCATTGTTGCTGGAATAGCCCCAATGGGAAAGAACGGCATCGACAGGCGCGGCGTATTTACCCTCGTGCTTGTAGATCGCTTCCGCCCGACCCACTGCTTTGCCGAGAGGAATCGAGGGGTAGCTAGGACTGCGAGGCCGTTTTCGGGTCCGCTGGTCATCGTTCATGCTGCTTATCCTACCAAACTCTTAGCGCATTGAGCTACTTGGACAAACTGCGTGCGCTAAGACGTGCTATAACTTGTCGTATCAGGAGGGCACAGGTCGCTCGCCCTTTAGTGGCCTAGGCCGAGCGCGGTGAGGCGACCAAAAAGAAACCCCGCGCTGATCGTGAAGCTTTAGAAGAGATCGCGATCAGCGCGGGGGTCGGCCACAAAGGGCAAGCCCCACAGTACTAAGAAGTTGTTTCCGAGTCAATGACCTCGGTCAGCACTGCTCCCGATGTTGCAAATCGACCGGGATGCGACTCGCCCGGCTCCCAAGAGATCCCCTCAATTAGCTCGACAGGCTTAATGCCGAGCGCGGCGGACAGCTTCAAGAGCGTGTCTATACGCGGCACCCGTGCCCCGCGCTCCAGCAACCCAATCTCCGTCCTGTGTAGACCGGCACGAACGCCGAGCTGATCCTGGGAGAGGTCGGCTACTCGACGACAGCGGCGCAAGTTCTGCCCGAAGCGATCAGCGAAATCCACGTCACGCCTCCAGAATCTCAACGAAGCGGAGCGCCGCCCGCGTCGGTGAGACCAACCCGCCAGCGCAGTCGAGCAGACGGACGCCGGTGAGGTCGCGGATCGCGCGCTCGGCGTTGTCGTTCTCGGCGAAGTCCTCAGAGCCGTTGGCCAGCTCGCGGACGAGGTCCGGGACGATCAGGTGCGTTGGGTGGAGCGCCAGGACATGCGTGAGAACAACGCCCTGGTCCTTCAGATCCTGCGCGTGATTTGAGCGCGCTGGGCGCGCCCCATTAGCCTGTTCCTGCATCGGAAGGTCCTGCCTTTCGGTGCCAGCCGGGGGGCCGTTCGCGCGGTGCCCCCGGCGCTTTTCAGTTGTCGGCGAAGAAGCTAGAGCGGAAGTGGCGCGGACTTGTACGTGCTCTGGCTACACAATTGCCCGCCGCATTTGGGAACATATGTTCGTATCGGGATGGCCTATCCGGCGTACATCAAGGAGAAGGCAAGGCAGCTTCGGCGAGAGAAGAAGCTGACGATCGACGAGCTCGCGGAGCGACTTGCGATTCCTCGCACGACCGTCTTCGGTTGGGTCCGCGACTTGGAGATTCCGAGGAAGCCCAATACCGGCTGGCCGGCTTCCGCTCAGAAAAAGGGCACGGCCGCAATGCAGGGCAGATATCGGGTCAGGCGGGAACTCGCCTACAAGCAGGGTCACGACGAATTCCGAATTCTCTGTGCGCAGCCGACTTTTCGCGACTTTGTCTGCATGTACATCGGCGAGGGCTTCAAGCGCGACCGAAACGTCGTTTCGATCTGTAACTCGGACCCAGCCGTGGTTCGGCTCGGTAGCGATTGGCTGCATAAATTGACCGAGCATCCGATTGAACTTTCGTTTCAGCACCATGCAGATCAGGACCCCCGAAAGCTCTGCGCGTTCTGGGGTGAGTTGCTCGGCGTCGAGCCATCAGAAGTCAAATTTCAACGTAAGTCGAATAGCGGCCAATTGAACGGACGTCGTTGGCGGTCGAGGTATGGCGTCTTGCAGGTCCGGGCCTCAGACACCTACCTGCGAGCCCGGCTCGACGCATGGATGGATGCTGTCCGCGGAGAGTGGCCCTAGAATCGGTGTTTCGGGGCGTGGCGCAGCCTGGTAGCGCATCCCGTTTGGGTCGGGAAGGTCGCTGGTTCAAATCCAGTCGCCCCGATATCTGTAGTCACGATCTCTATCTCGGTCTTTGACGGCCCGAATCACGGAGTCAACCGACGAGCCGATCCGCATTGTTCGTTACGACCCCGAGTGGCCCACTGGGTTCGACCGCGAGCGAGTTCTCTTGGAGCGGGCGATCGGACCCTGGGTCCTCGGCGGCATTCATCACGTCGGCAGTACGGCCGTTTCGGGTCTCGACGCCAAGCCGATCATCGACATCCTGGTCGGCGTTGAGGGTCTGAATACGTCGCGCGCCTGTTTCGGGCCCTTGGCCGAGCTGGCGTATCTCCATGCCACCTACATGCCGGAGGAGATGCACTGGTTCTGCAAACCGGATCCGAACCGCCGCACGCACCACCTCCATCTCGTTCCCCACGACTCGCCCCGCTATCGAGATGAGCTTGCCTTCCGGGACCTCCTGCGCGCGAGCCCAGAGAAAGCCCGCGACTACGCCGAGCTGAAGCACCGGCTGGCGGCGCGCTTCGAGTTCGACCGTGAGGCCTACACCGACGCGAAGGCCGACTTCATCGGACGCGCTCTGCGCGAAGCCGACTAGCGCGCCCTCACCAGCGACGATGGCGACGGAACACCGGGAGCTCGCTGCCGAACGCGAGCACCGCCAGGGCCGTCAGGCAGGCCAGGATCACGAACGCCACGGTTTCAGGGTTCGAATGAATCGGAGCGACGCTGGGGCCACCCGAGGGTTCGTCGTCCTTTGAGGCATCCGCTGCGCCGAGGACGGCGAAGTGGGATGGTCCGATCGCCGGCGTGAATCCCGAGATCGCGGGCAGGAGGCCGACGATGAGGCGAGGCGCGGTCAGCGATCCAAGACCTAAGGCATAGAAGGCCCTTCCGACCAGCGCCCTTCCGATGTGGCCAAGGTTGACAGCCGGCCAGACACGAATGAACCAGTGAGGAAGAGCTATCCCAGGGCTCACAGTGGGCGGCCTGCTCGCGCTGACCCCGCGGCCCGAGGCAGCCGGGGGCTCCCCCGACTTCTCAGTGATGGCCGGGCCGGGCGTGGTCGCTGCCGCGTTGGACGCGGCCTCCGGCGAGGCGTTCTTCCCCCCGGAGGAAGAGCCGAAAGAACCGAGGTTGGGCCCAGAGCCGTGCGGTGCGTGAGCCGCCGAGTCTTCCTGGGCTTTGGGCGCCGAGGGCAGGGGAGCCTTCACTGCCGGTGGCGGCTTGGGAGGAGGAGGAGGGATTGCTTCCGGGGCAGGGGGGAGGGATACCGGTGGCGTCTTCACGGGGAGCTGCGGCGTGCTCGCTGGAGGACTCACCGGAGGAGGCGGCACAGGCGGGACCACCGAATTCGTCACCCCGGACACGGTGTTCACGACTTCTTCCACCGCGGCTTTCGGGCCCGCCGCCACTTCTTCCAGTGGATTCGCCGAGGCGCCGATCGGCGCCAGGATCGACGTCAGTGCGACACCGACGCAAATTCCCACTGCCATGGCAGGTTTCCTGCCCTTGGCGCCGGCCCAGCTTGAGGTTCTTTTGTCTCCGTGCGATCCAATGCCCATGTCGCCTCCGGGAGGAAGCCTGAGTATTACTTTAGCTTTTGTCGCGATTCTGGACGGCTGTTACCCCGTTTCTGGACGGATATTCATAATTCCCATCGGACCTGGTATTCCGTGGAATACGGCGGCCCTCTCGATCGGGCGTAACGAGGCCTGATTCACGGAACGCCTGAATATGCCGATAAGCGCGGGCATGGAGGGCCATCCTGGAAGCCCGCGGCGCCGGGAACGGGTCGTCTTCGAAACCGACCGGCATCTCGTCGTCGGCAACGTGACGCTGCCCCCTGAGGGCTACCAGAGCCGTTTCTCCGACGCGGTCAATCGGGCCGACGTGGCCTTCATTCCGCTGCTCGAGGTCGAGATCACCCCGCTTGCAGGCGGCGAGACGGTGCGGCGGGACTTCATCCTCCTCGCCAAGGAGCACATCCGGCTCGCCTACCCGGTCGACGACGCCGAGGCATCCCAGGCGCGGTAGAGGTTTGAGTCGCATAGCGCCCCAAAGCTCGACCGCGCGCGTTTGCGCCTAAGCCATTTCGCGCCTTCGCCGGCCGCCACCCGCGAAGGCGCTGATGTCGATCAGGAAGGCGAGCACGACGATGAACCACTCGAAGCCGATGACCCCGTTCGAGGACGCCCACATCGCGGCGTAGGCGAGGGTGGTCCAGGGCAGCAGGAAGAAGCCGAGCAGGGGGACGATCCAGCTGTCGAAGGCGCGGCTGAGCAGGTCCGTGAACAGGAAGAGGACGAACAGCGCCAGGCGCGGCGAGATCAGTGCGAAGAGTAGGACGAAGCAGCCGATTCCGGAACGCTACCGTGTGTCGATGCTTTGGAATCGTCAGAAGGCAGAGAAGCCGGCTCCGGCGGACGCATTGCCCGGACGCGGCGAGCTCGCCTTCGACGTGCCCGAGCGCCACGCCGTGCTCGACGCGCCGCTGAAGCCTCCGTTCCCTGACGGGATCGAGACCGCCTACTTCGCGCTCGGCTGCTTCTGGGGAGCGGAGCGGCTGTTCTGGGTCCTCGACGGCGTCTACACGACCGCCGCCGGTTACATGAACGGGACCACCCCGAACCCCACCTACGAGGAGGTCTGCTCGGACAGCACCGGCCATGCCGAGGCAGTCCTCGTCGCCTTCGATCCGCGGCAGATCTCTTACGCCGATCTGCTCAAGGTCTTCTTCGAGGAGCACGACCCGACCCAGGGGATGCGCCAGGGCAACGACGTCGGCACCCAGTATCGCTCCGGCATCTATTTCGCCAATGACGCGCAGAAGGCGACGGCGGAGATGGCGCTGCAGGCCTACGACGAGGCGCTGCGTGCCGCCGGCCACGAGCCGATCACGACGGAGATCGAGCCCGCCGGGCCTTTCTACTACGCCGAGGACTACCACCAGCAGTACCTGCACAAGGTGCCGAACGGCTACTGCGGGCTCGCCGGCACCGGCGTCTCCTGCCGCATCCCGGCCGCCGCGGCCGACTAGCCCGAGCGCCCGGCGCGCCGAATAGCATCCCGCGCCGGTGACCCCCTCCTTCGGTTCCTACATCGGTGGCTGCCTGGCGACGATCGGCATCGTCTCCGCGCTCGGCCTCGGCGGCTACTGGCTGCGGCGCTGGATCGTGCCGGAGTTCTCCGGCGTCCTCGCCCGCCTCGGCGACGCGACGCTCGCCGTCGCCCTGCTGATCGTCGCGCTCGAGCTGCTCGGCACGCTCAGCATCCTGCGTCTTGGCTGGATCGTCGTCGTCTGTATCGGCATTGGCCTCGGCGCCGCTTGGCTGGGGCGGCGCATGGCGCCGCCGAGCGCCGGCGAAGTCGCGGCGCCGCGGGTGCAGACGGTTGCCCTTCTGCTCGCCCTCGGCGTCGCCTCATTCACCGTCGCCGAGTGGACTTTCCCCTCGCAGCTCAGCCTCGACTACGGCATGTTCGGCGGCGACACGACCTGGTACCACATGCCCTTCGCCGCCCGGATCGCGCAGGAAGCGTCGACGGTCCACCTGCACTACACCGATCCGCTGCGCCTCGCCGCCTGGTTCTACCCGCAGAGCTCGGAACTGGTCCACGCCGCCGGCATCGTCGTCTTCAAGACCGACTGGCTCTCGCCGTTGATCAACCTGATCTGGCTTGCGATCGCCCTGCTCGCCGCCTGGTGCGTCGGCCGCCCGTACAAGGTGGGGCCGGCGACGCTGGTTGCCGGGGCGATCGTTCTCGACGCCGGGGTGATGATCGAGACCCAGCCGGGGGAGGGGCGCAACGACATCATGGGGCTCGCCTTCCTGATTGCCTTCGCCGCCTTCCTGATCAACGGCCATCAGCGGCGGGCGCCCAAAGAGGGTGCGGTCCAGGACAAGCCGGAGAGCGACGCGCCGCTGCTCGACAAGGGCCCGCTGGTGCTGGCCGGCGTCGCCGCCGGGCTCGCCGCCTCGGTCAAGCTCACCTTCCTCGTCCCGGTGGTGGCAATCACCGTCGGCGTCGTCATCTTCAGCGGCAAGGGCCGGCGCCTGACCACGGCCTGGGTGCTGGGTCTCACCACCTTCCTGATCGGTGGCTACTGGTATGTGCGGGCGGCGATCAAGACCGGTGGCAACCCGATCCCGCAGATCGGCTTTGGCCCCCTGCACCTGCCGCGTCCCGATCAGATGCCGCTCGATCCGCGGCCACGTTTTGCCGTCTCCAACTATCTGACCGAGCCGACGATCTATCGGCGCTGGTTCTTCCCTCGCCTCGAGGATGCCTTCGGTCCGCTCTGGCCGCTGATCCTGATCGTCGCCGTCGCGGCGGCTGTCTTCATCGTGGTGCGCTCGCGCAACCGCATCCTGCAGGTGGTCGCCGCCGCGGCGCTGCTGACCGCGGTCGTCTACCTCTTCACCCCACTCACCGCCGCCGGGCAGGAGGGGTCGCCGACGGGGTTCTTCACCAATACCCGCTACCTCGTCCCGGGGCTGGTGCTGGCGATGGTCCTGTTGCCGATCGCCCGGCCGCTGCGCGCGCCGGACTCGCGCGCCTGGCAGACGCTGCTCTTCTTGGTCGCGGTCTACGCGATCACGGTGCTGACCACCCCTCGCTGGTATCCGGGCTACATCGTCGGCACGGTCTTCCTCACCCTGGCGCTGGTCTGGGCGCCGGCGGCGCTGGGACTGTTGCGTGGGCGCCGCACCGTAAGTCGCGCCTACGTCGCGGCGGCGGCGGGGGGCGTGCTGTTGCTCGCCGTCGTGCTGGGCCGTGCCCAGGAGGTCCAGTACTACAACCAGCACTACACGCGAACGACCCCGTTCCTGCAGGACGGCGGTCCGCGCGAGGCCTATGCCTTCGCTCGCACCCAACACGGGGCGAGGATCGGGATCGCCGGCTCTGGCGAGATCTTCTTCGGCCAGTACGGCTTCTTCGGTGCCAACCTCGACAACGACGTCCAGTACATCGGCGAGCAGGGGCCGGACGGCACCTACCGGCTGGCGACCACCTGCCACCAGTTCCGCCGTCTGATCAACGAAGGCGAATACGACTACCTGATCACCAGCAAGGCGACTCAGGACTTACGCGAGGCGGACTACTGGTATCCCGTCTATGCGTGGCTGAAAACCGACCCCGCGCTGAAGCTGGTGCTCGAAGAGCCGGAAATCACGCCCCAGCCCGACTACG
The DNA here is from genome assembly GCA_963716735.1 of uncultured Solirubrobacterales bacterium. Lineage (GTDB taxonomy): Bacteria > Actinomycetota > Thermoleophilia > Solirubrobacterales > 70-9 > VRUE01. Next base: position 1,044,103 of record OY970321.1, on the reverse strand, counting down.
TCTTCAAGGTGAACGGCAAGCTCGACACCAGCTGCGCCGACATCGGCAAGGGCTGAGAGGCCATCCCGGTAGGGGGTTTTCACTTAACTTTTTCGATGATTGGGGTTGAGCTGGCGCTCGTTACTCGCCAACGAAAAAGTACAAGACGTTTCACCCCTACCGGGATGGCCTCTAAGTCGCAGCCAGCGCATGTTCGCGGACCAGCTCCGCGGAGCGTTGAGGTTGCTCCCACCAGAACAGGTGGCCGACGTCATCGAGTAGCTGGGGCTGAACCGAGAGCAGGGCGGCGATTTGGAGGCCGTTGTCGACGCGGAGCAGGCGGTCGGCGGTGCCGTGGATGACTTGGGTCGGTACGGAGATCTGGGCCAGGCGGGCGCTGGTGTCGTGGGCGCCGCAGGCTCGCATCTGCTCCAAGGTCACTGCTCGGGGAGCCGGGAGGGCGGTGGCCATCGCACAGAACTCGGCAAAGCGCGTCTCGTCTTCGCGGAAGGTGGGGGAGAGGTTGATCTCCCACATCGCACGCAGAACCTGCTCGCGCTCACCCGACGCCATCGCCGCACCCAGCATCTTCAGATCCTCGGGATCCATCCGCGTCCCCTCTGGGCCTCCGCAATAGGTCGCGCCGAGAGTGAGGCTGCGGATCCGCTCGGGCTGGGCGAGCGCCAGCTCCTGCGCGATCATCCCGCCCATCGAGATGCCGACGACGTGGGCGCTTTCGATCTCGAGGGCGTCGAGCAGGCGGAGCGTGTCGCCGGTCAGGTCGGCGATCGTGAACGGCATTTCCGCCCGCCCGGACAGTCCCATTCCGCGGTTGTCGAAGACGACGCACTCGAAGCTCTGCTCCAGCGCGGAGAGGAAGGGGCGGCCCCAGGCGAGATGGGTAGCGCTCATCCCCTGGATCAGCAGCATCGGCTCCCCGCTGCCGGCGCGCGCGTAGTGAAGCTCGGTCCCTCCCACGTCGACGCTCGGCATCGGGGGCCATCCTACGGAGGCGGCATCCTGCGCGCGTGATTCGCCGGCCCACCATTTCGCCCGTTACGTGAAATAGAGCGTTTCGATAGGTGTCGCCGGGGGGTAGCTCGAGGTGGAACCGAAAGCCATCTAAAGGAGCCAAGAACCGAATGGGCATTCTCGACAAGATCACCGGCAAGGCCAAGCAGGTCGCGGGTGACGTCACCGACGACTCCTCGCTGCGTCGTCAGGGCAAACGCGAGGAGAAGAAGGGCGAGAAGAAGGAGGAGCTCGACCACGCACAGGAGCGGGCGGACGAGAAGGCTGACGAGGTCGCGGATCTCGAGCGCAAGACCTGAGTAGACGAGCCGGCGTGGGGGTGAGCTGTCTCAGCTCGCTCCGGCGACGGCCTGCTGGAGTTCTTTTTTGCTCATCTTCGAGCGACCTTCGATCCCAAGCTTCTTGGCATCGTTGTAGAGCTGCTCGCGGGTTCGGCCCCCGGGGCCTTTGCCCGACTGCTTACCGCCTCGGCTGCTGGCCGAGCGACCGCGAGTCGAACTGCGAGACGAGGTCTCTGACTCACCCGATCGCGCCTTTTCCTTGTTGACGGCTCGCGAGGCAATCTCCTCGGCGCGTTTGGTCGAGCGCCCCGCTTCCTTCTCGCTCTCTTTGATGTGTTTGTACTGACGCTCCCGTTTGCTTCCCTTTTTCACTCCGCGTGGTGGCATCTGGCCTTCCCATCTAGCTCTTTGGAGTTGGCTCCGACCCGAACGCCTCTCCGCCGAAGTCGGCGGTTGGTCTTCTCACTCATGCGGGAACCGGATGACCGGTGAAAGCCGCAGAGGTTCGGGCCGGAAGCCGCTTGGGAACTCCTACCCAGCTGAAGAGGCGTTACACGCCCCGGGCAGGATTCGAACCTGCGACATCTGACTTAGAAGGTCAGCGCTCTAATCCAGCTGAGCTACCGGGGCCGGTTCGATTCGGATTATCCCGCAATCGAGACTGCCGGAGCATCTCTTGGGCTTTGGAGGTGTTCTAGCTGATGCAATGACGAGCAACGAGCGTCGAACCGACATCGCACTTGCATTGCTTGCCGGCGCTTCGATCGCGGGGATAGTTTGGATTGGGAGAGTGACCTAGCGGGGTAGCCTAGGTCGATTGCCGCAAGCGTCCTGATAGCTGGAGCGACGGGTTTCGTCGGTGCTCGACTGGCCGCTTCGCTGCGCGATTCGGATACGGGGGTGCGCTGCTTGGTTCGCGATCGCTCCAAGGCCGGCCGACTCGAGGCCGAAGGGTTCGAGGCCCACCACGGCGACGTGACCGACGCGAAAAGCCTGGTCGGCGCCGGGCGTGGGATCACGACCGCCTACTACCTGGTCCACGCGATGGCCGGCGGGGGCGACTACGCGGCGCGCGAGCAGCTCGGGGCGTCGAACTTCGCCCGGATGGCCGGGCGGGAGGGGGTCGAGCGGGTCGTCTACCTGGGCGGACTCGGCGACGAGCGTGTCTCGGAGCATCTGCGTAGCCGGCATGAGACGGCGCGGGTGCTCGCCGCGGAAGGGCCGCCGCTGACGTACTTCAGGGCGGCGATGGTGGTCGGCGCCGGCAGCGAGTCCTACCGGACGCTGCGCTACCTGGTCGGACGCCTGCCGGTGATGATCGCGCCGTCCTGGCTGCAGACCGACACGCAGCCGATCGGGATCGACGCCGCGGTCGAGTACCTGCACCGCGCACCCGAGGTTCCCGAGTGCGTGGGCCGGGAGGTGCAGATTGGTGGCCCCGACATCCTCAGCTACGCGGCGATGCTCGACCGGATGGCGGTCGTCATGGGGAAGCGACGGCGGCCCAAGGTCCCCGTTCCGTTCGTCACTCCCTGGCTCTCGGCGCTCTGGCTCGGCCTGGTCACGCCGGTCGATACGGGGGTGGCCCGCCCCCTGGTCGAGGGGCTGACCACCGCGACCGTGGTGACCGATCCATCCGGCGCCGCGCCGTTCGGGATCTCACCCGAGCCGTTCGACGAGACGCTGCGACGGGCACTGGAGGAGGAAGGGTCGGATTGAGTTGCGCCGTCGTCCTCTTCACCCGCGACCTGCGGGTGAGGGATCAGCCCGCGCTCGCCGCGGCGGCGCGCGAAGCCGAGCACGTCGTCCCGTTGTTCGTCTTCGACGACGTGCTGCTGCGCGGTAGCTGCGGGTCGGCGAACCGGCTCGCCTACCTGCTCGATTGCCTGCACGATCTCGACGGCTCGCTGCGGGAGCGCGGCGCTCGCCTGGCGATACGTCGTGGCAACCCGGTCGAGGAGGCGCTACGGGTGGCGGGGGAGAGCGATGCCTCCGCGATCCACCTCAGCGCCGACTACAGCGCCTACGCCCGCCGGCGCCGCGAGCGGCTCGCGATGGGTTGCGGGCGGACGAGGTTGCGGCTGTGCGTTCATGCCGGCGTCACCGTGGCCGAGCCAGGTGAGCTGGTGCCAGGAGGCGGTGACCACTACCGCGTCTTCACCCCCTACTGGCGGGTCTGGTCCGAGCAGCCGCGGCGTGCGTCGCATCCCGCGCCGCGCAGGCTGGCGCTGCCGCCCGGTGCTCGGGTCGGGCGGATCCCCGCGCTGCGCAAGCTGACCGACGACGCGCCCTCGCCGGATCTGCCGGACGGTGGCGAGGCGGCGGCGCGGAAGCGACTTGAGCGCTGGCTGCGGACGGGGCTTGCCGGCTATGACGAGAGCCGCAACATCCTTGCCTTCGACGGCGGTACCTCCCACATCAGCGCCGACCTCCATTTCGGCTGCCTCTCACCGGGGGCTGTGCTGGCGCGAGTCGAGGGCCGGCCCGGCGGGCAGGCGTTCGCCCGGCAACTCTGCTGGCGCGACTTCCACCACCAGGTGCTGGCAGCGCGGCCGGACCTGCCGCGGGCCGACTACCGCGGCCGCGGCGATCGCTGGCGGCACAGCAAGCGCCTCGCCGAGACCTGGCGGCAGGGGCGTACCGGCTACCCGATCGTCGACGCCGGCATGCGACAGCTGCTGCGCGAGGGCTTCATGCACAACCGCGCCCGGATGATCGTCGCCTCCTTCCTGACCAAGACGCTGCATCTGTACTGGCGGCTCGGCGCCGAGCACTTCGCCGGGCTCCTGGTCGACGCCGACCTCGCCAACAACGTCGGCAACTGGCAGTGGGTGGCCGGCACCGGCAACGACACCAGGCCCAACCGGGTGCTGAATCCGCTGCGGCAGGCGCATCGCTTCGATCCCGAGGGTGAGTACGTGCGTCGCCACGTGCCCGAGCTCGCCGCGCTGTCGGGGGGTGAGGTCCACGAACCCTGGGCGCTCGAGGCCGCCGAGCGGCGCGGCTTCGACTACCCCGATCCGATCGTCGACCACGAGGAAGCCGTTGTCCAATTCAGGCGTTTAAGGGAATCGGGGCAGGGGTAATCAGACGGCCATGACTCCAAGCTCAATAGTTGTAATCCTCGTTGGGATCGTGCTCGCGCTGCTCGTCAGCTACATCCTCGGGATCATCGTGATCCTGATCGGTTTGGCGATGCTGCTGATGCCGATGTTTGGTGGCGCCAGGCGTCGCGTTTAGACCGCCTTAGCCACAATCGGGGCCATGGCCCCTTGGAAGTTGCCCGTGATCGCGGCCGCGATCGTGGTCCCGATAATTGCGGGATTCGCGATCGCGGGCCCCGGTCTCGGCCTTGCGGTTGCGGCCTTGGTCGCCTTCGCGATCATCTGGATCGCGGCGCGGCAGCGCCCGCTTGGTCCGATCGGCGCGCCCGCCGAGGACGGTCGGCGCCACGTCCTCCTCGTCACCACCTGCCCGGTCGAGGAGCCGGCTTCGGTGCGGCAGATCGCTGCCGCGGCGACGCTCGGCGGCGGCAATGACGATGCCGAGGTGCTCGTTCTGTCCCCGGCCAGGATCGGTTTCCTCGATCGCTGGGCCTCCGACGTGGAGGGTGCGCGCCAGGTCGCCCAGCAGAACCTGGTCGCCACGGTGGCGGCGCTTGCCAAGGCCGGCATCGCGGCCGAGGCGCGGGTCGGGGACGAGGACGTCGTGCAGGCCGTCGAGGATCAGCTGCAGAGCTTTCCCGCAAACGAGGTGGTGCTGATCAGCGGCGATGGGGAAGAGGAGGACGAGATCGCCGCGGCGGAACTCGAGTCGCGGCTGCGGGCCGAATTCCGCCACGTCTCGCTCGGCGGCGGTTGACGCTCAGCAGGCGTGCGCGTGGGCGGCGCTGCGCACGACCTGGAAGGCGCTGCCCGGGATCGCCTTCAGCTGGTTCAGGTTCTCGTCGTCCCAGCGCCGGTCGCTGCTGCCGCTGAAGTACCAGTTGGAGCCGTTGTCGGCGACGATCATCCCGTAGCGTTTGAGGGCCAGGGCGATCGTCTTTGCCGCACCGCTGAAGCGGCCGAGGCCGTAGCCGGCCTTCAGCCGCAGCCGCGTCCCCATCGCCGGTGCGTTGGGGTTGGCGGTGTCGCCGGCGCAATGCGAGGCGGGGTGGACCCAGGCCTCGCGGGTGCTGTCGAAGGTGACCCGGATCGCGTGGTCGAGCTGCCCTGAGGCGGCCTCGTCGTAGCGGACGAGGCCGGGGAAGATCGGCAACCCAGCGGCGTCGGCCGAGGTCCACGAGTCGGGCCGCAGCGCGGTCGAGTTGAGGTCCCATTTGACGCCTGAGTCCGCGTTCCAGCGCGGTCGCTCACCTCGCTCGGGAAAGGCGCGGTAGAGCTCGAAGAGCGTGCAGTTGGAGCGGTCGACGACGAGCACGTGGCGGTCGCCGTCGCTGTGCCGGCCACCCTCGACAGGCGCGCCGGTGGGAATCGGGAACGGCCCCCGGTCGCTCTCGTCGCCGTAGGCGGTGTAGTGGATCGGCAGCGGGGCCTGGCCGGCGCCGACCACGGCGTAGGGAAAGCCATAGGTGCGCGGTGAGCCGAAGTCGGGGTGGAGGCGATCGCCGCCGTGAGAGTTGATGTAGGCAATGGTCGCGGCGGAGTTGGGGGCGAGGGGGGCGTGGGAGACGTCCTGGTTCCAGGCGGCCTGGTTGGGAAGCGAGGGCGCGCTGGGGGAGAGCGAAGCCGGCGGGTCGGGGAAGACCTGGCAGCTGCCGAGGTCCGGATAGGGGCCGACGGCCTGCGCTGACGCCGGCCAGATGATCAGCGCCGCGAGCGCTAGAGCGGCGAGGCCCGTTCGCCTCATGCCGGGGGCATGCCGTCGCGCACGCGCAGCTTCTCGACCTCGAGGTCGCGGATCTTCAGGCTGCCAATCGCCGCGCGGTCGATGGAGAGCCGCCCCACGCTGAGCCGGCCGATCGCGAAGCCGCCGACCGCGGCGGCACCGACCGCGAGGGCCCCGATCGCGGCCGCGCCCCGGAGCTGGGCGCCCGTAGCCGCGGCCGGTCGAGCCTCAGGCCGGAAGAACGCGATCCCGTGTCGCTTGGGCATCGCGCAACGGTAGCGCGCCTAGCTGTAGTTCCTCACAACGTTGTTCATCCGGGCCTCCTTGAAGGCTGGGGGTGCGAGCCACCCAGATCAAGGAGGACACCGGATGAAGATCCACGCTAACGCTCGAACCTGCCCGAACAGCCGCAGGCTGCTGGTCAAGCGCATCGAAGAGGAGGACTGGTCGCTGATGGTGGCGGCCGAGGCCGCCGGCATCAGCGAGCGGAGCGCTCGCAAGTGGCTGGCCCGCTGGCGAGCGGAGGGAGAGGCAGGACTGCTGGATCGCAGTTCCGCACCCAAGCGGGTGCCTTCACGGCTTCCGGCCGACCGCCTTCAGGCGGTCGAGGCCCTACGACGTCTGCGGATGACCGCTGCTGAGATCGCCGAGGTCTTGGGCATGGCGCTCTCGACCGTCTCCAGGTGGCTGGCTCGGATCGGGCTAGGCAAGCGCAGTCGCCTGGAGCCATTCGAGCCGCCCAACCGCTATGAGCGCAAGTGCCCTGGGGAGCTGATCCATGTCGACATCAAGAAGCTGGGGAGGATCAGCGCCAAAGGCGCTGGGCACCGAGTCACCGGGAATCGCAAGAGCCAGCAAAAGCGTGGGGGCAACCACGGCAAAGGGGCCACCGGCTGGGAGTTCGTCCACGTCTGCGTCGATGACGCCACCCGCCTTGCCTACGTTGAGGTCTTGGCCGACGAGAAGGGCACCACGGCGGCAGGGTTCCTGCGCCGAGCTGTCAACTGGTTCAAGGGAATGGGAGTTCAGGTCGAGCGGGTGCTCTCAGACAATGGCTCCTGTTATCGCTCCGCCGTGCACGCGCAGGCCTGCGCTGAGCTCGATATGCGCCACATCTTCACCCGCCCCTACCGGCCTCAGACCAACGGCAAGGCCGAGCGCTTCATTCAGACGCTCACCAACCGCTGGGCCTATGGCGCCATCTATGGCTCCTCTGCTGAGCGCACCGCGGCGCTGCCCGGCTGGCTCGATCACTACAACTTCAGGAGACGACACGGCTCCCTTGGCCACAAGGCACCCGCGGCTCGGCTTACCGAGTTGGAACAACGTGCTGAGTAACTACAGCTAGCCTGCGCGAGATGAGCGCCGAGCCGCCGATCCTGCTGGCGATCCAACATGTGTCCTGGGAGGGGCCGCACCGCATCCTCGACGCTTGCGGGGGGCTGGAGGTGAGGACGATCGAGCCGCTTGCCGGCGACGCGCTGCCAAGTCACGCTGAAGTCGCGGGGGCGCTTGTAATGGGCGGCCCGATGAACGTCGACGAAGTCGAGCGCTATCCCGGCCTCGAGGCGGAGCGCGAGTGGCTGGCCGAGGCGGTACGGCTGCAAATGCCGATCCTCGGCATCTGCCTGGGCGCACAGCTCTTGGCGCGGGCACTCGGGGCCGAGGTGAGGCCGGGGAGGGGCGTGGAGATCGGCTTCGCCCCGGTGGATATCCACGATGCGGCCGACCCGATCGTCGGCACCCTGGCCCCAAGCACGACGGTCCTGCACTGGCATGGCGACGTCTTCGACTTGCCCGACGGCGCCGTACGCCTGGCGTCCTCAGCCCAGACGGAGCTGCAGGCGTTCCGCCACGGCAGCGCCTGGGGCGTGCTCTTCCATCCAGAGGCCGACGCCGGCCTGGTGAGCGCCTGGCTGGCCGAGCCGCAGATGGCCGCCGAGGCGGTGAGCGCGCTAGGCAAAAGCGCCCCCGCCGAGCTGCGCCGACAAGCGAAAGCAGCCGAGGCCGACTTGATCGCCCGGTCCAGGCCCGGCCTCGAAGCTTTTGCCAGCCTGGTCGCGAAGTATCGCGGCGCCTAGACCAGGGCGCCATCGTCAGGCCGGGGAGGCCCTGCAAACCGTTAGATTGAAGGCGACGCGGTGGACGTAGCTCAGCTGGTAGAGCTCCTGGTTGTGGTCCAGGCGGTCGCCGGTTCGAATCCGGTCGTCCACCCTTCTTGAAGTCGCTGGATAGGCGGGTTTGCATCGCGGTAGTCGTGTGAACCGGGACTCAATTCAGCTCCCGATCAGGCAGTTACTGCCTGATCGGCGGTGAATGTGCGGCGATTGCGTCGATCCCAGTCGCCACGTATCTCGCGGGTGCGGTGGAACGGTTTGGGGGCTTCCAGCCGAGATCAAGCACCGATGGCGATGACTGCTCCCTTTGCGATGATCTGGCTATGGCAGGTTCCGGAGACCACATCAAGGCATTGCTGAGGAGCCATGCATCTGGTGATGACGCTTCCTTTTACGCCGTTGCTGCGCAGATCGCCGCCCAGGAGGCCCGACGAGGCCACAATCGACTCGCGGCCGAACTGAAGAACGCGATTGATGTATCTCGGGGGGAGGCTGTCACTAGCCCCCCCTCGATCACGCCGATCGCGAGGCCGCGAGGGGATCTCGCCGACCTCGTAACCGCCTCCTACCCCGCCGTTGGCATCCAGGATCTGATCGCTCCGCCCGACCTTCTCCGTCAAGTTGGCGAAGTGATAATTGAGCAACGCCAGCGTGCCTCGCTCTCCCAGCAGGGATTTGAGCCAGTCCACCGCTTGCTTCTTGAGGGCCCCCCCGGCACCGGCAAGACGATGACCGCTTCAGTCTTAGCTCACGAGCTCTCGCTGCCGCTGCTTACGGTTCGACTGGACAGCCTCATGAGCAAATTCCTTGGCGAGACCGCAAGCAAGCTGCGAGTAGTGTTCGATGCTGTCAGGGACCAGCGGGCGGTTTACTTATTCGATGAGTTCGATGCTCTCGGTGCCGAGCGAACGGGTAACGATGTGGGAGAGGCGAGAAGAATTCTTAACTCCTTCCTCGTGTTTCTTGATCAATCGGGTTCAGAAAGCATCGTCGTTGCCGCCACGAACCACCGCTCGATTCTCGACCGTGCTCTTTTTCGCCGCTTCGACATGGTCATCCACTATCGACTTCCCGAATCGGACGAGATACGAGCCGTAATCAAGTCGAGATTGGGACCCCTCGGTAAAGGAATGCGATGGAGTGCGTCGCTCGACGGGGGTGCCGAGCGGCTTTCCCACGCGGACTTGGTCAAAGCTGCTGAGGCCGCTGCCAAACAGGCACTGTTACAGGGCAGAAAGCGAGTGAGCACTCGAATACTTGCTAATGCTCTCGAAGCTCGCTCCTCCGCTGCTAGCATCGACTAGCTTTGGCAGAGGAGAGCGCTCAGTACTACACCCATCTAACGGTTCTTGGTCACGTTGAGAGCAGTGAGTTCCGGCGTCGGGGGGGTGGGGATCCAAAGGTTCGCGACGTAGAGCGTCGCGAGCACGGCCGCGCCATGAAAGCGCAACTCGACGCCGCGATTAGCCAAGCGGATGAGCAGCGCTTGGCTCTCGAGCCTTCCCTTGAGGAGCTAAATGCCCTCGGCTCCGTTGTCGTTCTCGAGGGCGCCGATCCGGCGTTTCCCTTGAAGGTCGATTCGCTCGAGGCGCTCTCCGCCCATCGCAAAGTTCCAAAACGCCCCCAGTGGCTATTGCTGTCAGTCACCCCTGGGCAGGGGGAGATTCTTGAAAGGGCAAGTGTCTGGATAAGCGATGAGTATCGCCAGACGTTCCTCGGGCGTTTTGAGGCCTTTCTCGAAAAGAGCACTCCAACTGGTAAGCCGCGAAACCGGGAGTTGGTTGCAAACGTCGGCAAGATTCGAAGCGCAGTTCTTGCGGATCTCTGGCAGTCGTCTGGTGCGCCTCCGACGACCGGAAAGCACTGGTGGGAGCTGTGGCTTCGTTCCGACCCTGACGCAGTAGGACTTCTACGCGCCTACGCCGAGGCTCGCAATATCCACATCGTGGAGCGTGCCCTGCAGCTCTCCGGGCGGACCATCCTCTGGGCTGAGGCCACCTGGGATCAATTGCAGGCGCTGCCATTTACCGCCGTTCCCCTTGCCGAGATCCGAAGGCCTGAGTTCGCTGACGCGATTGATGATCTCGCGCGCGATGAGCAGGAGGAGCTAGCAGCTGATCTTGCTGACCGCATCCGCCCTGCTGGCCCAGATGCGCCGGCTGTCTGTCATCTCGATACCGGTGTGCGCAGGAGTCATGAGCTGCTCCAGGCCTCACTCGACGAGAGAGACATGCACACCATCGTGGGGGGGTCAACCTCCGATCGCTCTGGCCATGGGACGAAGATGGCGGGGCTTGCTCTCTACGGACCCCTTGAAGGTCCCCTTCTTAGCTCTGCTGAGATCCGGCTGCGCCATCGCCTGGAGTCAGTGAAGTTCCTCCCGGACGAAGGTCAGCATGAGCCTGAGGCATACGGCATGGTCACCGCCCAGGCTGTGGCGGCTCCCGAGGCCGTTGCCAGCCGGCCCCGTGTCTTCTGTATGCCCGTGACGACGGAGCCCGATCAGCCTGGGCAGCCGTCATTGTGGTCGGCGGCCGTGGACGCTCTAGCGGCAGGCGTTGATATTGCTAGTTCCGAGAAAGGCATCAGCCTTCTTGGGGCTCCGGACCCCGATGCCTCAAGGCTGATCGTCATCTCCGCCGGGAATGTCGATCGCTATGAAGAGGACCACTTGGCGGCTAGCGACCTCGCCCCCATCGAGGATCCTGCCCACGCCTGGAATGCACTCACCGTGGGCGCCCATACCGAGCTCATCGAGACGCCGACCGATCCCGGCTTCGCCGGTTGGACCGCTCTCGCCGCAAAGGGCGACCTTTCTCCGCACAGTCGCACCTCCGTCATGATCGGCGCCAGGGCTTGGCCCGCGAAGCCTGACATCTGCATGGAGGGAGGCAACGTGCTTTTTGACGGAGCAGCTGACTTCCACGAGCGCCACCCGTTGCTCTCTTTGCCCACGACCGATAGCCGGGATGACCTTGCGCTTGGCTCCCTCAATGCCACCAGTGCTGCCACCGCTCAGGCGGCCCGTCTTGGCGCCCTCGCCCAAGCGACGTATCCGGAATTCTGGCCGGAGGCGGTAAAGGGCTTGCTTGTCCACTCGGCCGATTGGACGCCCGCGATGCGCACTCGATTCGATGCCGCCTTGATCAAATCCGAGAAACTGTTGTTGCTGCGTCGCTACGGCTGGGGGGTCCCGACGGAGGACGCGGTCCTGAAATCAACCAAAAACGCTGTGACCATGGTCAAGCAAGACGAGTTCGTGCCTTTTCAGGGCGATGACTATCGAGCCCGGGTTTTTCGACTCCACACGCTTCCATGGCCCACTGAGACGCTGCAGGAACTGGGGGCGGCCGACGTGATCATGAAAGTCACGCTTTCCTACTTCATCGAGCCCACCGCTGCTCGCCGGGGGTGGCGCCAGCGATATGCCTACCCATCTCACGGCTTACGCTTTGAGCTCAAGGGTGCAACTGAGACGATGGAACAGTTCCTCGCCAAGGTCAATTTCGAGGCACAGGCGGAAGAAGGGGGGCAGAGGCCGTCTGGGGATTCGGACCGCTGGCTCCTTGGAAAAAATCAACGTAACAGCGGTTCGCTTCATCAAGACATCTGGGAAGGTTCTGGCGCTGAACTCGCGGCCAAGGGCGTGCTCGCTGTTCACCCGGTTGGCGGATGGTGGAAGAACAACAAGCGCAAGGATCGCATTGATCGTGGGGTTCGTTATGCGCTCACTGTTTCATTGAGAACTGCCGAGGAAGGAGTCGACCTCTATACCCCGATCGCAGTCCAGCTCGACATCCCGGTCGAGGCCGCGATCCTCGCCACCTAGCGCAATTGCGTCAGCGAGCGAGTTGATTCGATCGGGCGCTTCCTCTGTGCGTTGCAAGAAAGATCTGGTCTGAAATCGGATCTATGAGAACGTACTCAGGTCCCTCGCCCGCGGAGAGGATTGGCACTGAGTCGCTTAATCAGCCGTGGCGTGTCGAGCTTCTTCGCCTTGAGGGTGGCGGCCATACGCTCGGTGGCGTCTCCATCTTGGAGGCCGACCATCTCTCCCGCTAGCTGTCGATGTACTTCCACCGTTGCGCGGGCGATGTCGGTGACGAGGGACGGGTGCGCCAAGTGCAGATCGGCGGCGGCGACGCCACTCACGCTCGGATGCACTGATTCCTTCGGCGTGACCAAGACGGTGATCTCACTCTCGGGCTCGGTCCATGAATAGTTGTGCCGCACCCAGTCCACGTGCGAGTTCGCCTGCCGCGTCTCCTCCGCGGACACCTCTCCCGCTGGATTCTCTTCCGTCTTCGCCTCCCAGACGATCCACGCCCGCGACCCGTCCTGCCAGACCCCATCCGGAGCGGCGTCCTCCTTGGCCGGTCGCTCCGCATCAAGGCCGAGTAGCAGACCGAGCGTCTTCAGCGCGTTCTCGAACTGTTTGGCGTCGGAGCTCTCGATAGCGGCCTCGAAGGCAGTCAGTTCGCGCTCGAGCTTGGGGCTCTGGAAGCGACGACGGAGCCACTGCGCTGCCTTATCGGCCCTCAGCGCCAGCGTGTCGTCGCCGGTCAACTCGCTCTCATTCGCTACAGCCTTGAGCGGTGGGCGCCATTGCACGCGACGCGTTGCCATATCCGCTTCGCGGCACAACTCCACGCTTCGCGGGGCCTCCGCGCCCACTGCAATTACAGACCAGCTGGCCGCCAGGGCCAGCCACCATGCTCGGTACGGACCCATCGTCGGGTGATTGAGCGCAGCGGCTGCCCGCTGGGCTGCGGCAGCGGCCTCGTTGTAGTCGCCGCGCCAGGCTTCCCGCCATGCGGCAATCTCATGAATCGCAGCGGCCGTTAGGTGCCCCGCTCCCGGCGGGTCGTGCTGAGGATGCTCTTCCGCGTACTTGCGAAGGAAATCCTCGGTTGGCTGCCACTCGGTGTCCTGATCGAGAAAGGAGTCGATGCTCGCCAGGACATCTTCTTGCGGGATCTCAGCAGTCGAGAACGCGAGTTCTAACTCGGCCTGGATCTCGCTGCGGAGCATCTCTCGGTCCTCCTTTGGCGTGAGGAAGCCGATGAGGTCGTCCCCGTGCAGAACGACTATCGCCGTGTCCCGTCGGGAGCGGGTGGCGCGGCCGACGCCTTGCGTGATCCTCGTCCTGATCCGCTCGGCTAGTGCATGGCGCGCTCCAAGTCTGCGATCGAGGAAGCGCTCCTGAAGATGGGTGCCGGTCGGCAACCCGCTCATAACGATCAGTCTGCAGGCTTCTCCAGGGAGGTCGATGCCGTCGTAGCGGTTGGCGAGAAGCAAAGCCGCGCGGTCACTCTCAGTAAACGGCTCAAGACTCTGCTCAATGTCATCCGCGTGGAGCGTCGGCATGTTGTCAGGAATCACGCGCTCAGCGGCCCGGTGCAATCTCCAACCGCTCGGAGCGAGAAGGAGGGTCCTCCCAACTCGGTCGACGATGTCTTGGATCAGTTGGTTGGCTTCGACTCCGTCGCGCCCGGCTCCCGGGGCGATCATGTAGCGCCGGCCTGAGCCCTCCCGATCCCAGGCGAGTGGCTTCGGAATCCGCTCGATTGGCTCGCGCCCAAAGGATCGCTCGAGCTCGCCGCCGGCGCCAATAGTGGCGGAGAGGTACACGCGCTGGCTGGCGTTCGAGAATGAGTCCTGGGTGAACGTCGGGGCGACGAAGGGCCTGATCAAGACCTCGGTCCAACTCACGTAGATCAGGCAGGTCTCGAGCTGAGCGCCGATCGCGTCCCAGGCATACCATTTCCTCTCGCCCTTCACCGCCGGACTTATCGCCTCGGCTAGTTGCTCACTGACTCGATGCGACCCGTCCGGGAGAATCACCTCGACGAACCGGCGCCGGCTCTGGTCGAGTTCCTCGTTGCGCAGTGCCCGCAGATGAGCTTTGGGTAGCTCGTCTGCGAGTAGGTCGATGATCGACATATATGCGTCGCGCATCGTTTCCCGCTCGAACCGCAGCGACCATCGGTTGGCCACCGGACCTTCGGCCGTGTGGGCGTCGTCGAGTATTAGCGTCTGAGGCTCGATTCTTGGAGTGCGGTTAAAGATGTGGTTGTAGTTGGTGATCGCGATGGCACCGGCACGATCGAACCGGGTCTGCTCGGCCGGGTCCCAATAGTCCGATGACTCGATGAGGAGGACCGGCTCGATGCCATAGCCAAGCGACTTCGCATGGACCTGGCGAGCCAGCTGGTTGGTTGGGCAGACGAAAGCCGTCCGCTCGCCAAGCTTCAGGCGTCGCCACTCCGCAATGAGCAGGCCGACTAGGGTCTTGCCCGAGCCGGTCGGCAACTCCAAGGCGACGTCGCGATCACTGACGTGCGCTTCGGCGTAGATCCGCAGCACGTCTGCCTGCTCCGACCAGAGATTGTCCAGCCGGTCATCCGAAACGTGAAGACGGCCGAAGAGTTCCTCCGGGCTCTGTGGCGCCTCCGGCTTTTCCTTGGGGAGCGGTAGCGGTCCCATCGTTGCAACGCTAGCGGGATCAGGACGCTGGGGGGATCCATGGTCTTAGGAGTCTCGGCGCGATCCCTTTCTGGAAAAGGCTGGTTCGCATATCCCTGCATATCAGCGCTCATCGAGATCCGCGCTGGTGAACCCTTCGCCCCGACGAGAGCCTGGCATTGGCTTTGCTCTGGACAGCGGGGTCGACGCTCTCAGATCGGATGGCGGGGCTCATCCTCTCCGAGGAGGACATGAGGACATCGTCCCGATTCGCCTGCTGGGCGGGAGAGACGGGGCAAGGGACGCTCGTGGGACCGGTTGCAGGGGCCTCAGGATTCGGCTTTGAAGCTGATGCCTTCGAAGTGGACGATGGTTGCGCTATTGACCAGGACCGATCCGTCGAAGCCCGATATTTCCAGCCTTCCGTCGCAGGTGCAGAGGACTGGGAAGGCGAGGAACGTGGTGGGGTTGGGGCGGAATCCCGGGGGGAGCCTGAAGATTTCTTCGCCGCCTGCTCCGCTGCCGCCGCCCGCGGGGCCCTTGAGGTGGACGATTCCCGTCTTGTCCTTGTAGAAGCTCACGGGCTCATAGGAGGTGCCGATGCTGAACCAGCTCCCCGCAAACGCCGGCTCTCCGGGAGTGTCGACCACGTGCCAGGGTTCCGAGGGGGTCAGCGATTTGGCTGAGTCGGCCGTGCTGGCGGTGGCGGCGGAGTTGGCGGAGCTTGCCGTATTGGCGGAGTTGGCCCGCTCGGCCGAGGGGACGGTGCCCAGGGTCGAGACGTTCAGCTTCGCTCCGGTCAGCGAGCCGTCGGGGATCTTCGATGCCGTCACCCCGCCGGCCGCAATCTTGGCTTCCGTGATCGCGCCGTTCTTGATCTTCGTGGCGGTCACCGCGTTCTTCTTGATCTGCTTGGTGCCGACGCTGTTCTTAGGCGCCTGGCTGGCGGCGATGGCGGCTCCGCCGCCGAGCAGCAGGAACAGGCAGAGGCTGGAGACGACGTTCGCGTAGGTCAGCTTGCTGTGCAGGCGCGGCTTCATTTGCAACCCCTTCGATTCGGTGGCCGAGACGGTCGCGGCATCCTTCGTCGGCGGAGCTTGCCGATCCTGCCTGCAAGCGTTTGTCGGAGCCCGCCGAAGGGAACCTAAGGCTTGTGATCGCCACGCTGAAGCGCACCGTGACCGAGTTCCGGGAGGACAATCTCACCGACTGGGCGGCGGCTCTCACCTACTACGGCCTGCTTTCGCTGTTTCCGGCGCTGATCGCGATGGTCTCGTTGCTCGGGCTCTTCGGCGATCCGAAGGCGACGACCTCGAGCCTGACCGAAATCATCGCCTCGATCGGGCCCGAATCGGCGGTGCAGACCTTCGAAGGGCCGATCGAATCGGTCACCTCGAACCGAAGCGCCGCGGGCTTTGCCCTCGTCCTCGGGCTGGCGCTGGCGCTGTGGTCGGCGTCCGGCTACATCGGCGCCTTCATGCGGGCCTCCAACGTCATCTATGAGACGCCGGAGGGTCGCCCCTTCTGGAAGCTCCGCCCGCTGCAGCTCGCGGTCACCTTGGTGATGGTCGTCTTGATAGCGGTCCTGGCCCTCGGCCTCGTCCTCACCGGGCCCATCGTCGAAGCCGTGGCGGAGCCGCTCGGTCTCAGCGATACCGCGGTCGACATCTGGAACGTCGCCAAGTGGCCGGTGATGATCCTGGTCTTCATCGTCATGGTCGACCTCCTCTACTACGCCTCCCCCAACGCGAGGCTGCGTGGCTTCAGGTGGGTGACGCCGGGAAGCATCGTCGCGATCGTCATCTGGGCGATTGCCTCGGCCGCCTTCGCCTTCTACGTCGCCAACTTCGGCTCCTACGACAAGACCTACGGAACTCTCGGCGGCCTTGTCGCTCTGCTGGTCTGGTTCTGGATCAGCAACCTGGCGATCCTCTTCGGCCACCAGCTCAACGCCGAGCGTGAGCGCAGCGCCGAGATCGAGGAGGGCCGCCCGCGGGCGGAAGAGGAGATCCAGCTCAAGCCGCGCGGTGAGCCCAAGGATCAGCAGAATGGGGGCCATGGCTGAGCGGACGGGCACGGATTCCACGGCAGTGCGCGTCGCCGTGCGCGGGGAGGTGCAGGGTGTCGGGTATCGCGACGCGACGCTGCGGCGGGCACACGAGCTCGGCTTGATGGGCTGGGTGCGCAACGGGCCGGACGGCGACGTGCTCGCCCACGTCGAGGGGGCCGAGGGGACGGTCGAGGAGCTGGTGTCGTTTCTGCGCGACGGTCCGCCGGGTGCGCGCGTCGCCGAGGTTGAGGTCGAGCCCGTGAAGGTCGAGGGCCACGAGCAGTTTGCGATCCGTGGGGTCAGCGCCGGCGCCTTCGTCGTCCAGGAGCACGCGGCAACCGCCCATCATTTCGACCTGCGCCTGGAGGTCGGCGGGGCGATGCGCTCCTGGGCGGTTCCCAAGGGTCCCTCGATGGATCCGGCCGTCAAACGCCTCGCCGTGCAGGTCGAGGACCACTCGATCGACCACAACAGCTTCGAGGGGGCGGTCGGCGGCGGCGGTGTGATCGTCTGGGATCGCGGCCACTACGAGCAGGGTGGCCGGGTCGCCTGGCCGCAGGCGCTCGAGCGCGGCCACGCCGTGTTCGTCCTCCACGGGGAGAAGCTGAGCGGAGGCTTCGCCCTGCAGCGCACCCGCCCCGGCGAGAAGCCCCAGTGGCTGTTGATCAAGCGCCGCGACGAGGAGGCGCGCCCGGGCTCGGACGTGGTCGCCGAACAGCCGCGCTCGGTGCTCAGCGGCAAGACACTCGACGAGATCGTCTGATCCCGATCTCACAATCCTCGTCTCTCCCTCGTTGAAAGAGACAGGCAGATGAACCAGGTTGACCGAACCGCCGAATGGACGATCTACGAGAGCCCGCTGGGTTCGCTGACCGTGAGCGCGGGCCCGAAGGGAATCAGCAGCGTCTGCTTCCCCGGCCGCTCGCCCCGGCTCGATGAGGCCGCCCGGGGGCCGATGACCGAGGCCGTCAGCCAGCTCGACGAGTACTTCGCGGGTGAGCGCGAAGGCTTCGATCTGGCTCTCGACCTGAGCGGCTCGCCGCTGCAGAAGCTCGTCTGGGCCAGGCTCCGGGAGATCCCCTACGGCGCCACGATCGGCTACGGCGAGCTGGCCGGGCAGATCGAGGAAGCCGCGTTCCCCGACGGCCTCGAGCCCTACCAGCGCGTCCGCGCCGCTGCCGCCGAGATCGGTCGCACCCCGACGCCGATACTGGTGCCCTGTCACCGGGTGATCGGCGCCGACGGCTCGCTCACCGGCTACGGCGGCGGGCTTGAGAGGAAGCGGGCACTGCTGGAGCTCGAGGGATGGGAGATCGGCAGGCCTCCGAAGTCAGACGCCGAGCGGGATCAGCTGGCCCTGCTGTGAGCGGCCCGACGGTCGACGAGCTGACGCTTGCGGACGCCCCTACCGCCTGGTCGTCGCTTGGCTTCGCGCTCGATGGCGATACCTGCGTGCTCGGGGACGTGCGGTTACGCATGGGCGACTCAGACGCCGGCAAGGGGCTGAGCGGCTGGTCGTTGCGCGAGGTCGCCGGCACTGAGCTCGATGGACTGCCGACGACGCGGTCGGATCGTCCGCCGCCGGGCGCGGCGCCGGCGCACCCCAACGGCGTCACCGCGCTCGACCACGTCGTCGCGATCACTCCCATGCTCGAGCGTACGGTCGGAGCGCTGCAGGCCGCCGGTCTCGACCTGCGCCGCATCCGCGAGGAGCCGACGCCGGCGGGCGCTCCTCGGCAGGCCTTCTTCCGCCTCGGCGCGACCATCCTCGAGGTCGTGCAGGAGCCGCCCGAGGCGATCGAGCGCGCGGGAGGCGACCACCCTGCCTTCTTCTGGGGACTCGCCCTCGTCGCTCCCGACCTCGACGCGACCGTTGCCGGGCTGGGCGATCGGGTCAGCGAGATCCGTCCGGCCATCCAGCCCGGCCGCCGCATCGCCACGCTTCGCCGCTCGGCCGGCCTCGCCCTGCCGGTCGCGCTGATTACGCCGCCGGCTCGCTAGCCGGGATTGGAGCCGGGTCGCCGAAGAGGCGGGCCAGAACGATGCTGAGCTCGTAGAGGGCGATCAGCGGTGCCGTCTCCAGCAGCATCGAGACGGGGTCGACGCCGGGCAGGGCCGCCGCGAGGACCGCGCAGGCCAGGTAGGCGTAGCGACGGTTCTGCTGCAGCTGGCGCACCTTGACGATGCCGAGGCGGGTCACGGCGAGGACGCCGACGGGGATCTGGAAGACGATCCCGCAGGCGAGCAGGGTCTGGGCGAAGAAGCCGTAGTAGTCCCTGGCGCGGACCTGGATGTTGAACTGGGCGTCGTTGAAGTTGAGCAGGAACTTGGCCGCGGCCGGGAGGACGACGAGATAGCCGAAGGCGATGCCGGCGATGAACAGGGCCGGGATCAGGAGGAGCAGGGGGAGGATCGCGCGCTGCTGTTGCTTGCCGAATGCCGGCAGCAGGTAGGCGTAGGCCTGGTAGAGGACGATCGGCAGCGAGAGGATGATCGCGCCGTAGGCCGAGACGGTCACCGTCGTGGTGAAGGGCTCGCTGACCCCGAAGGTGAGCAGCTTGTCGTGCGCGGCGGGAAGCGGGGCACTGGCCAGTTCGAGCAGCAGGTGGTTCTGCCAGAAGCAGAGGGCGAGGGCGACTCCAAAGACCGAAAGCGAGACGACGATGCGCGCGCGCAGCTCGTCGAGATGCTCGACGAGGCTCAGCTCATCCTCAGGTGAGATTGGCTTTACGCGGCGCATCGCCTCGCTTATACCTCCGACTCTTGCCGCACGGTCGGCTTCTCCGCCGCCGCGGGCTCACCGCCGATCGTGCCGCGGAACTCGTTGATTCCGCGGCCGAGCGACTTGCCCAGCTCCGGCAGGCGTTTGGGCCCGAAGACGATCAGGGCGATTATCAGGACGACGAGTATCTCCATTGGTCCGATGTTGGGCATGTCAACCTCCGTGCGTAAAGGGCTTTGTCCCCCTTGCGGAGTACCGACCTCAGCGGATCATTCTGGCCGGGTAGCGCTGCCGAGGGGAGGATTGAGAACGAGGCGTGGCGGTAGCCTCTCTGAGGAAGTGGAGGTTCGGGTCGCAACCGAGGACGATGTCGACGGGATCACCGCGACGCTCGCCGGCGCCTTCAAGGCCGATCCGCTGTGGAGCTGGGCCTTTCCGGCGGGGGAAGGGCTCGCGACCCTGTGGCGCCTTTACGTCGCCAGCGCGCTGCGCTATCGGTGGGTCTGGATCGCCGACGACTACGCGGCGGTGTCGGTCTGGATCCCACCCGGGGGAAGCGAGCTGACCGAAGATGAGGCGGCTTCGCTGGAGCCGATGCTCGTCGACCTGATCGGCTCGCGCGCCGCCGAGGTCTTGGCGCTTTTCGAGCGCCTGGAGAGCACCCACCCGGAGGAGCCGCCTCACTACTACCTGAGCCTGCTTGGAACCCACCCCGACCATCGCGGGAAGGGGCTGGGGATGGCGTTGCTCGCCGACAACCTGACGAGGATCGACGCGGAGGGGATGCCTGCCTACCTGGAGTCGAGCAATTCGGTCAACGACGCTCGCTACGAGCGCCAGGGATTCACTCGAGTTGGCGAGGTCGAGCGGCCCGACGGCAAGCAGACGGTCTCGACGATGTGGCGGAAGCCGCACCCGGCCCTCGACCGGGCTCGGACTTAGCGGGGTTGTCCGGGTTCAGCTCTTGGCCGGCTCGCAGCCTGTGCCGCCGACCAGCATTCCGGAGCCGAGGTGGGCGCCGAGTACCGGCCCGACCTCTGTGAGGAAGAGTGGCTCTGTGCCGAAGATCGCCGTGCCCTCCGCGACCAGCGTCGCCGCTTCCTCCGGTAACTGGGCATGCTGGACGAACCACTCGTCGGCGCCGCGCTCGTGGAGCTGGTGCAGGTAGTCGATCATCTTCTGCCGGGCTCGCGCCCGGGTCCGGACGCGACCGACCGGGGCGATCTCCGTGCCGAAGGTGAGGATCGGCTTGATCTTCAGCGCCGACCCGACCAGGGCCTGCGCCGCGCCGATGCGTCCGCCACGCCGCAGGTACTCGAGCGTGTCGAGGCAGAACCACATGTCGAGCCCCTCGCGGGTGCGGTGGACGGCCTCGACCACGTCGTTCAGCGGCAGCCCTTGTTCGGCGGCACGGGCAGCGCCGATGACCAGGCAGCCGAGCCCGCCGGCGCCGGTCTGGCCGTCGACGACCTCGACCCGGCCGGGCAGCTCTTTGTCGGCGATGACCCGCGCCGCCTCCCGGGCGCTCTCGCAGGTACCCGAGAGGCCGCCCGCGATGTGCACGGAGACGATGTCGCGGCCGGCTTCGGCGAGCGGCTCGAAGCAGGCGAGGAAGTCGCCCACCGAGGGCTGGGAGGTCGAGGGCAGATCGGGCGAGTCGCGCAGCCGCGCGTAGAAGCTGTCGAGCTCGTACTCGTACTCGTACTCGGGCCGGCGCTCGTCGCCCCAGCCGACGTAGAGGCTCACCTGCTGGACCCCCCAGCGCTCGACCAGGCTGGGGGGCAGGTAGGTGGTGCTGTCGGTGACGACGGCGACGCCGGACATGCTCAGGCGATCGCGGCGGTCAGCTCGCGATCGATCTCGAGCAGGTAGGGCGCGACCAGGCCCTCGTAGGCCGCCTTGCGCTCGGCCGGCAGATCCTTCCAACCGGTCACCGAACCGCGACAGATGTCTGCGCCGCAAAGACAGCCGCCGGGAAAGTGCTCGATCGAGTAGTTGCGCATCGCGTAGTCGAAGGTGATCTCTTCGCCCTCGGAGATCGACTGGCGGGCGACGAAGTCGCAGGCGCCGGTGCGGTTCAGCTCAACGCCGCAGTTGGGACTGCACGAGTGGTTGACCTTGGGACCGAGGCCGCCGTGCCGGGCCCATTTGGTGCGACTCACCTGGGTGGCGTGGGAGTCGTTGTGGGCAACCTCGCCTTCGAGCACCCCGATCATCACCGTCTCACCGACTTTGAAGCTACGGGTGGCGCGAACACCACCGCCCTTGCCGCCTTCGGGATTGCATAGCTCATAGCCGACTGGATCCAAGGGACCGCCTCTCAGTTGTGTGTGCGCAGCGAATCCGCGCCCAGCGACCCTAGACGGTCAAGACCATCGCCGGCGGACGCTCCGCGGATGAAAAGCTAACCGCGTGAGCGACTCCCGGGTCAGATCGGCGTTCAGCGGGCGGACCGCCTGGGCGCGCAGCCTGCAGGAGCCGCTGCGCGAATTCCTCACCACCGAGACCGGGAGCGCCGTCGTGCTTCTGGGCGCGGCGGTGGCGGCCCTGGCCTGGGCCAACATCGACCTCTCCTCCTACGAGAGCGTCTGGCGGACGCAGCTCTCGATCAACGTCGGCGACTCGGGCATCTCGCAGAACTTGCGTGAGTGGGTCAACAGCGGCCTGATGACGTTCTTCTTCTTCGTCGTCGGGCTCGAGGTGCGGCGCGAGTTCGACGTCGGCGAGCTGCGCGAGCGCCGCCGCCTTGCCCTGCCGGTGCTCGCCGGTCTCGGCGGGATGGTCGTGCCGGTGGCGATCTACCTGCTCTTCAACGGCGGGGGGCATGCGGCGTCGGGGTGGGGGGTGGCGATGTCGACCGACACCGCCTTCGCCCTGGGGATGCTGGCCCTGGTCGGGCCGCGCTTTCCCGACCGCCTGCGCGGTTTCATGCTGACGATCATCGTCGTCGACGACGTCGTCGCGCTGCTCGTCATCGCCGTCGCCTACAGCAACGACGTCGCCGTCGGTCCGTTGCTGATCGCCGCCGGGGTCTTCGGCCTGGCCGCGCTCGCCGTCGCCCTGCGGATCCGCCAAAACCTCCTCTACCTGCTGCTCGCCTTGACCTCCTGGGTGGCGCTGTTCGAGTCGGGTGTCGACCCCGTCGTGCTGGGTCTGGCGATTGGGTTGATCGTCGGTGCCTACCCCGCGGGGCGCGGCGAGCTGGAGCGGGCGACGAACCTGTTCCGCAGCTTCCGCGAGCAGCCGACGCCGGAGCTGGCCCGGTCCGCCCGCGTCGGCCTGCGCGCGGCCGTCTCGCCGAACGCGCGCCTGCTGCAGCTCTACCACCCGTGGACGAGCTACGTGATCGTGCCGCTGTTCGCCCTGGCCAACGTCGGCATCGCGATCGACGGCGACTTCCTCTCGCAGGCGTACTCGTCGCCGATCACGCTCGGAATCATCTTTGCCTACGTCCTCGGCAAGCCGATCGGCGTCACCGGGGTCTCGGCGCTGGTGACGTGGTTGAGCCGGGGGCGCCTGCGCCCGCCGGTCGGCTGGGCTGCGACCGCCGGGGGCGGCGCGATAGCCGGGATCGGCTTCACGGTCTCGCTGCTGATCGCGGCGCTGGCATTTGAAGGGGCCGAGCTGAAGGAGGCGAAGCTCGGCGTGCTGAGCGCCGCCTTCTGCGCCTCGGCCCTGACCTGGCTCGTCTTCCGTGCCACCGAGCGGCTTCCCCGCCGGGCGCGCATCCGTGCCCTGCTGGGCACCTCGGAAACTCTGGTCGACCTGGGGGTGCCGGTGGATCCCGAGCGCGATCACTTGCGCGGGCCCGTCGACGCCCCGGTGACGGTGGTCGAGTACGGCGACTTCGAGTGCCCCTACTGCGGCAAAGCCGAGCCGGTCGTGCGCGAGCTGCTGGCCGACTTCGGCGACGTCCGTTACGTCTGGCGCCACCTGCCCCTCTCCGACGTCCACCCGAACGCCGAGCTGGCCGCCGAGGCCGCCGAGGCGGCTGCCGCCCAGGGGGCGTTCTGGGAGATGCACGACGTGCTGCTCGACCACCAGGGCGAGCTGCTGCCTCGTCACCTCCACGCCTACGCCCAGCAGCTCGGCCTCGACCCCGATCGCTATCACGACGACCTGCAGCGGCACGCCCATGCACCGCGGATCGAGGAAGACGTCGACTCGGCCGACATCAGCGGCGTCACCGGCACCCCGACCTTCTTCGTCAACGAGCGCCGCCACGACGGCGCCTACGACATCGAGACCCTCGCCGCCGCGGTCAAGGCGGCCGGCGCACGGTCGGCGATAACGCCCTAGACCCTCCCTAGTTGACGCTGCGCTCCTGCTCCTCGACCGTCAGCTCCGCGGTCGGGACCACCTCGAGGCGCTCGTCGGGGATCGGCTCGCCACTCTGCACCGAGAGTCCGTAGGTGCCCGCGGCGAGGCGCTCTTCTGCTCGTTCGACCGCGGCGAGACGCTCTTTCAGGTCCTGGCTGCGGCCCGCGTCGAGCTCGTCCTGGTAGAGGCTCTCCGAGTTCAGGTCGCCTGGCTCGACCCGGTCGTCGCTCTCTTCGGGCCCTTCGCTCTCGATCTTGGCGATCTCCTGCTCGACCTCCGCTCGCTCGCTGGCGAGCAGCTCTTTGGCGCGCTTGGGGTCCATGGGGGACACCGTATCGCCCCCGTCCCCGGGCACGGCTGGACCCGGGCCGGGCATAGCGCTATCCTTCTGAGACTAACTACAGAAATTGGACTTAGACATGGCCTATCTGCTGATTCCGCTCGATGAAACGATCGTCTTCCCAGGCGTCTCCGCGACCCTTCCGATCGACGTCGGCGACGAGGAGCGGGTCTTCCTGCTTCCCCGCGCCGACGGCGAGTTCGGCCGCGTCGGCGTGGTCGCCGAGGTGATCGAGCGCGGCCGCTCGCGCGGCGGTACTCCGGTGGCAACCGCGCTCGGCCTGCACCGCGGACTGGCCGGGGCCGCGATCGCCGGCGAGGACGGCGAGGGCGACTCGCTGCACATCGGGGTGCAGGAGGCCCACGACGGGCATCCCGACGACGAGCACACCCACGAGTTGGAGCGCGAGTACCGCGCCGTGGTCGAGGAGATCCTCGAGCTGCGCGGCGACGACGGGCGGATCGCCGCCTTCCTGCGTTCGGTCGAGGAGCCGGGCGCGCTCGCCGATACCTCCGGGCTCAGCCCCGATCTGTCGACCGAGCAGAAGCTGCGCCTGCTGGAGACTCTCGACGTCACCGCCCGCCTCGAGTTGGCGGTGGAGCTGCAGCGTGAGCGGCTCGCCGAGCTGCAGGTGCGCAGCCGCATCCGCGAGGACGTCGAGTCCGGCGCCCAGAAGCAGCAACGCGACTACTTCCTGCGCAAACAGATGGACTCGATCCGCAAGGAGCTGGGCGAGGACGAGGGCAGCCTGATCGAGGAGTACGAGCGCAAGATCGCCGAGGCCGAGATGCCGGATGCGGTCGCCGAGCAGGCCGAGAAAGAGCTGCGCCGGCTCGAGCGCCAGGGCGAGCAGTCGCCCGAGTCCTCGATGATCCGCAGCTACCTCGACTGGCTGATTGCGGTGCCGTGGTCGAAACGCTCCGATGAGCGGCTCGACCCCGCCCACACGCGCGAGGTGCTCGATGCCGACCATGCCGGCCTCGACGACGTCAAGCGGCGGATCACCGAGTTCATCGCCGTGCGCAAGCTGCGTGAGGAGCGCGGCATCGACGACGACAGCCGCGCCAACGGCGCGATCCTGACCCTAGTCGGGCCGCCCGGCACCGGCAAGACCTCGATCGGCGAGTCGATCGCGCGAGCGCTGGGGCGCGAGTTCGTCCGCATCAGCCTCGGCGGCCTGCACGACGAGGCCGAGATTCGCGGCCACCGCCGCACTTATATAGGCGCCCTGCCCGGGCGGATCGTCCGCGCCCTGCGCGACGCCGAGACGATGAACCCGGTGATCCTGCTCGACGAGGTCGACAAGGTCGGCTCCGACTGGCGCGGAGACCCCTCGGCGGCGCTGCTGGAGGTGCTCGACCCGGCGCAGAACCACTCCTTCCGCGACCACTACCTCGACGTCGAGGTCGACCTCTCCGAGGTCGTCTTCCTGGCGACGGCGAACCTGACCGACACGATTCCGGCCCCGCTGCTCGACCGCATGGAGACGATCGCCTTCGACGGCTACACGACCGAGGAGAAGCTGGCGATCGCGCGTGGCTACCTGCTGCCGCGCCAGCTGAAGCGCAACGGGCTCGAAGCCGACGAGGTCGAGGCCGGCGACGAGATCCTGAGCAGCGTGATCGCCGAGTACACCCGCGAGGCCGGTGTGCGCCAGCTCGAGCGTGAGCTGGGCAAGCTGCTGCGCGGGGCGGCGACTCGGATCGCCTCGGGCGATGCCCCGAAGCCGATCGTGCTCGACGCCGATGCGGTCCACGATGCACTTGGCCGCCAGCGCTTCTTCCAGGAGTCGGTCGAGCGCACGGCGATTCCCGGCGTCTCGACCGGCCTCGCCGTCACCGGGACCGGTGGCGACGTGCTCTTCATCGAGGCGACGGCGATGGACGGCGACAAGGGCCTCGTCCTCACCGGACAGCTGGGCGATGTGATGAAGGAGTCGGCGCGGATCGCGCTCTCCTACGTGCGCTCGCACAGCGAGGAGCTCGGCATCGACGACGGCGGCTTCCAGCGCGAGTTCCACCTGCACGTGCCGGCGGGGGCGATCCCCAAGGACGGCCCCAGCGCCGGCACGGCGATGACGACGGCGCTGTTCTCGCTGCTCTCCGGGCGACCGGTCAAGCACACCGTTGGGATGACCGGCGAGGTGACCCTGCAGGGCAGGGTGCTGCCGATCGGTGGGTTGAAGCAGAAGGTGCTCGCCGCCCACGCCGCCGGGCTGACCGAGGTGATCCTGCCCGAGCGCAACCGCGGCGATCTCGAGGAGGTGCCCGAGGAGGTCCGCGAGCAGATGACCTTCCACCCGGTGATGAGCGTCGAGGAGGTCCTCGAGCTGGCCCTCGAGCCGGCCGAGAGCGGGGTCGATGTCGCCGCGCTGCCGTAGCTGCGCGCCGGTCCCGCCCGAGCTGCGGGCGGCGGCCAGCCTGCTCGAGCGCCGCTGGACGCTGGCGACGATCTATGCCGCTGCCGGCGGTGCCGTCCGCTTCAACGAGTTCCGCCAGTCGCTGCCCGGGGTCTCGCCGACGACGCTCTCGGACCGTCTCGAGCAGCTCGAGGCCGAGCGGATCGTCGAGCGGCGCCTCGTGCCCGGGCGTCCGCCGCACACCGAGTACGTGTTGACCTCGCGCGGCGAGCGCCTCGCCGGATTGGTCGCCGGCCTGCTCGACGCCGGCCAGCGCTAACCGATTGCAGCTTTGTACCCCCTATGAGGGGTAAAAAGCTGCAATCGGCCGGGCCGGGCCGGGCCGGCTACTCGATGCCCTCCTGCTTGCCATCCGGCATCAGGATGCGCGCCGCGAGGTAGCCGATGCCGAGCATCGCGGCGCCGACGTAGAA
Organism: uncultured Solirubrobacterales bacterium; assembly: GCA_963716735.1. Lineage (GTDB taxonomy): Bacteria > Actinomycetota > Thermoleophilia > Solirubrobacterales > 70-9 > VRUE01. The sequence goes on along the minus strand of OY970321.1, from coordinate 1,017,138 downwards.
GGCGGTCTCCATCGCGGCGGCGAAGTTCCCCGGGCCCGCGGCGCCGGTCAGGTCCGTGGCGCCGGCGACGATGCTGCCCATGATCGCCATCCCAACCGCCGAGCCGAAGTTGCGGAAGGTCTGGACGATGCCGGAGCCCTGGCCGCGCATCGCGTCGGGAAGCCGGTTGAGCGCGTCGGTGTTGAGCGGTGAGAAGGTGAGGCCGAAGCCGGCGCCGGTCAGCAGCATCCCGATCAGGGTTTCGGAGTGGCTCAGGTTCGAGAGCTCCCCCGCCCAGACGATCATCCCGATCGTCCCCAGGAGGAAGCCGATCGTGACCGGTTTCTTGGCGCCGTACTTGTCCATCCAGCCGCCGCCGATCCGCGCGGCGATGAAGAACGAGTAGAACATCGTCAGGATCGAGAAGCCCGCCTGGGTTGGTTCCTGGCCGACGGCGATCTGGAAGTACATGCTGCCGAAGAAGAAGACCGCCAGCCAGGGGCCGAAGACGAGGAAGGTGAGCAGGTTGTCGACCGCGAACGGCCGGTTGGCGATCATCGCGTTGACGTCGATCAGCGGGTCCTCGGTCTTGCGCTCGACCGAGACGAAGAGGGCGAGCACCGCCAGGCCGGCGACGATCGAGCCGAGCGTGGCCGGGCTGTCCCAGCCCCATTCGGTGGACTGCTGGATCCCGAGCACGGTCAGGCTCATCCCGATAACGATCAGGACCGCGCCGCGCACATCGAGCCGCGCGGGGTTTTTGACGTCGTTGAGCTTGGCGAAGCGGAACTCGATCAGCGAGAGCAAGGCGACCGGCACGTTGATCCAGAAGATCGCCCGCCAGGTCCAGAACTCGGTCAGGTAGGAGCCGGCGACCGGCCCGATCGCGGTGAACAACCCGCTGACGATGAAGAAGATCGCCAGGCCCTTGCCGCGCTCGTTCCCCGGGAAGGCATCGAGCACCAAGACCGTCGCCGATGGAATCAGCATGCCCGCGCCGACGCCCTGCAGCACCCGGAAGAAGATCAACCACGCGACCGAGATCCCGGCGCTGTCCGGCACCAGGCCGCACATCAACGAGCTGCCGGCGAAGAGGACGATCCCGACGATGACGATCCGGCGATGGCCGAAGATGTCGCCGAGCCTGCCCCCGAGCGCGACGAAGGCGGCGGTGGAGAGCGCGTAGGCGGTGACCAGCCACTGCACGGCGGTCTCGGAGAGATGGAGGTCTCTCTGGATCGTCGTCGCCGAGATGCTGACGATCGTGAAGTCGATCATCACCATCGCCATTGCCGGGACGAGTGGCCAGAGGACGCGGTAGCGCTGGAATTCGTTGGGCATTTCGGCGACTCCTATCGAGGGAACGAGAGGCTGAAGATAGGATCGTGCCAGTGAAGGCGGCGGTCATATATGAGAACGGCGCGCCGGACGTACTGCGCTACGAGGAGGTCCCCGACCCTGCCTGTCCCGAGGGATGCGTGCTGCTGGACGTCGAGGCGATCAGCATCGAGGGTGGCGACCTGCTCGCCCGCGCCGGCTCGCCGCCGGCCACGACCCCGCACATCGTCGGTTACCTGAGCGCCGGCACGGTCAGCGAGGTCGGCGCCGGGGTCGAGAGCCCCGCGGTCGGCGAGAAGGTGGTCGCCCTCAACGCGGATGGCTCCCACGCCGCGAAGCGGGTCGTGCCCGCGGTCATGACCTGGCCCATCCCGGAGGGACTCGACCCAGCCGTGGCCGCCTGCATCCCGGTCGCCCTCGGCACTGCACACGAGTGCCTGTTCACGGCGGCGAACCTCGAGCGGGGGCAGACTGTGCTCATACACGCCGGGGCCGGCGGCGTCGGCATGGCGGCGATCCAGATGGCGAAGCAGGCAGGCGCGACGGTGATCTCGACCGCCTCGAGCGACGAGAAGCTCGAGCGCCTCGAGCCGCTCGGTCTCGACCACGGCATCAACTACGCACGCGAGAGCTTCGTCGACCGGGTTCGCGAGCTGACCGACGGCCGCGGTGTCGACGTCATCCTCGATTCGATCGGCGGGCAGAACCTGGTCGACGGGGTGGAGGCGCTCGCCTACAGGGGGACGCTGGTCAGCGTCGGGGTTGCCGCGCGGGCCGGCTCGAACGTCGAGGCCAAAACGCTGTGGGGGAAGAACAACACCCTGCGCGGCGTCTACCTGGGGGGAGCGATGCTGGCCGAGTACCCGCGGGTCCACCCGATGATCGCCGACCTGATCGGGCAGGTGGCAAGCGGAGAGCTGCACGTCGAGATCGACAGGTCGTTCCCGCTCGCCGAAGCGGCCGCTGCCCATGAGTACCTGGAGGGCCGCAACGCCTTCGGCCGCGTGGTGATGGCGCCCTGAAGGGGTGCCGGCTCGCGGCGAACCTAGACTGCGGACGTGTCGCTGCTCGAACGTATTGGTGTCGAGGTCCCCGTCGTCCAGGCGGGAATGGGCGGCGGGCTCAGCCGTCACGAGCTGGCGGTGGCGGTGTCCGAGGCCGGCGGCCTCGGGACCATCGCCGTCAACGGCGCCGCGGCGATCCGCGGGGAGCTGGCGGCGGCGCGGGCGCTGACCGGACGGCCGCTCGCCGTCAACCTGCTGCTCCCCTTCGCCCGGCGCGACTGGTACGCGGCGGCGGCCGAGGCCGACGTCGTCGTGACCTTCTGGGGCCGGCCACGACGGCGCACCGCCGGTGTCTGGATGCACCAGTGCGGGTCGGTGGCCGAGGCTCGCTCTGCTCACGCGGCGGGTGCCGACGCCGTGATCGTCCAGGGCGTCGAGGCGGGCGGCCACGTGCGCGGCGTGACGCCGGCGCTGGAGCTGCTCGATCGGGTCAAGAGCGCTCTGCCGGGGGAGTACCCGTTGCTGCTCGCCGGCGGCATCGCCGAGCAGGGCGACGTCCGCGATGCGCTCGCGGCCGGGGCGAGCGCCGCGGTCGCCGGCACCCGCTTTCTGCTCTCCGAGGAGAGCCGGGCCCACCCCGAGTACAGACAGCGCCTGCTCGGGGCGAAGGACACCCTCCTCACCGAGCTGTTCGGCGCCGGCTGGCCGGCACCCCACCGGGTCCTCGCCAACGCGGCGACCGATCGGTGGCTGGCCGGCGACCCGCGCGGCCCGGCGATGAACAGACTGCTCAACCGCCTGCTCTCTCCGGGCGCCCGCTACACGCCGGCGAGGCTGCAGGAACGAATGATCCTCGCCCAGCGCCCGGGTAGTCGACTGCTTTCGCCGGCCGGACCCACCGACGACGGCCCCGCGACGCTACTCGACGCCGGGGCGCTCTACGCCGGTGAGACGGTTGCCCGCATCGCCGACGTCAGGCCGGCGGCCGACCTGGTCGGCGCCTTGGCTCCTTAGTCAGCCTTTGCCGCAAGGCCCGACCTGCGTCAGGCCACGTCTCGCGGGAGCAGGTGCTCGACGCTGAAGCCCCAGTCCCTCTCCAGGCGCGTCGCGACCAGCGAGCGGTGGCATGCCTCGGGGTCGCGCTCGACGCAGAGGAGGGCGCCCGAGCTCAAGCCGATCCATCGTACGACCGGCTCCAGGTCGACGCGGTCGAGGATCTCCTCTGTGTAGAGACGGGCATATTCGGGGGCCAGCGCGGTGCGGGATCGTTTGCCCTCGCCCAGCCTCGCGTCCTCTCGGTATTGCAGTTGGCGCAGCTCGGTCGTCGGCGCCAGCTCCTTCATGTGGGTGTAGCCGATGCCCGCCTCGGCCAGCGTCGCCTGCAGACGGCGCGAGTTCGCCCACGCGTACTCGCTGCCTCGCACGCCGCGGCGCTGACGCACGTCGAGCAGGAGGCTGACCTTCGCGCCGGCCAGGGCTTCGAGGAACGAGTCGCGCTCGAAGCCGTAGACGCCGATCGTCGCGATCGAGGCCACCGCACAGGTCCGGCGGGTTGCCGCTCAGCCCTTCTGTTCGGTCGGCCTGATCAGGATCTCGTTGAGGCAGACGTGCCAGGGGCGGGTCACCGCGTAGGCGATCGCATCGGCGATGTCGGTGGCCTCGAGGATGTGGGTGTCGGAGAAGCGCTCTCTCACCTGCTCCTTCACCCCGTCGCGGAGGTGGTCGGTCAGCTCGGTCGCCACGGCGCCGGGCTCGATCAGGGTCGAGCGGACCTTGCGATCGGCGAACTCCTGGCGGAAGGACTCGCTGAAGGCGCCGACCCCGTGCTTGGTCAGGTTGTAGACGCCCGAGCCGGCGCGGGCGACGCGACCGGCGACGGAGCTGATGTTGACCACGTCGGCGCAACCGCGCTCGGAGCCCTGGGCCGCCGCGAGCAGGTGGGGGAGGGCGGCATGAGTGGTGTTGATCAGGCCCTTGAGGTTGAGGTCGATCATCCGGTCCCATTCTTCGGTGGGCGCGTTCTCGATCGGCCCCAGCAGCATCACACCGGCGTTGTTGACGACGATGTCGAGCCGGCCCAGCTCATCGACCGTGCGATCGACCGCAGCGATCGCCTGCTCCCGATCGGCGATGTCGGACTCGATCGCCAGCGCGGTGTGGCCGTGTCCGCCGATCTCAGAGGCAAGCCGCTCAAGCCGCTCGAGACGCCGCGCCGCCACCGCGACTTTCGCCCCCTGCTCCGCAAGCGCACGCGCCGTCGCCTCACCGATCCCACTGCTGGCGCCGGTGATCAACGCAACGGTTCCGTCAAGTGGAGTGGTGGCCATCAGCGATCGCGTCCCTTCGGTCGTTGCGCGTTGTACCTACCCGGGAGCTTGCCGGTTTAAAGCTCGGCCCGGCGTCGCTCGAGGAACTTGCGCTCGGCTTGGGTGTGGGCCAGCGTCATCGCCGTCTCGTAGGCGGCTCGGGACTGCTCAGGCCGGTCGAGTCGGCGTAGGAACTCGGCTCGGGTGGAGTGGAAGTGGGGGTAGGTCTCCAGCTCCAGGCTCTCCAGGAGCTCCAAGGCACGATCGACCTGGCCTGTTTCGGCGACGGCTACGGCGCGGTTGAGCTCCACCACCTGTGAGCCGGTCAGCCGGGAGAGCTCTTTATAGAGAGCGGCTATCTGGGGCCAGTCCTGGGGGTCCTCGAGGTGGAGGGAGGCGATCGCCGCCTGCAGCGTGTACTCGCCTCGGCCGCCGAGTGCGAGGCAGCGGTCCAGCGCCGATCGTCCTCGCTCGATCTGATCCCGGTCCCAGAGGGAGCGGTCCTGGTCGTCGAGGAGGACCAGGGAGCCATCGGCGAAGCGGGCGTCGCGGCGGCAATCGCTGAGCTGCATCAAAGCGAGCAGCGCGTGGGCCTCGGGCTCGTCGGGCATCAGCTCGACCAGGGCGCCGCCGAGCCAGATCCCCTCGGCCGCGAGCTCGTTGCGACCACCGTAGCCCTCGTTGAAGATCAGGTAGATCACCGCCAGCACCGTCGTCAGGCGGTCGGGCAGGAGGTGATCGGGCGGGATTCGGAAGGGGATCCCCGCCGTCTTGATCTTTCTTTTCGCCCGGACCAGGCGCTTGGACATCGTCGCCTCGGGGACGAGGAAGGCCCGGGCGATCTCGGCCGTCGCCATTCCGCCCAGCGTCCGCAGCGCCAGCGCCACCTGCGCCTCGGTGCCGAGCGCGGGGTGGCAGCAGGTGAAGATCAGCTCCAGCCGCTCGTCGGGGAAGGTCGAGTCCTCGCGGTGTTCGTCCATGGCCTCAGGCACCTCGAGCAGTCGGGTCTTGTTCGCCAGCGTCCGCTCGCGGCGGACACGGTCGATCGCCTGGTTGCGGGCGGTCGTGATAAGCCAGGCGCGGGGATTGGCGGGAGTGCCGTCCCGCGGCCACCGTTCCGCCGCTACCGCGAAGGCGGACTGGGTGGCTTCCTCGGCGCGGTCGATGTCGCCGAGGAAGCCGATCAAGGTTGCGAGGACCCGTCCCCACTCCTCTCTGAAGACGCGCTCGATCAGCGCTCCACCACCGGGCGCACCTCAATCGACCCACCCATCCGCGCGGCTGGGATTCGCGCCGCGATCTCCAGGGCCGCATCCAGATCGTCGGCTTCGAGCAGGTAGTAGCCGCCGAGGACCTCCTTGGTTGCGGCGAAGGGACCGTCGGTGGTCAGCGTCTGCCCACCATCGACCCGGACCGTGGTCGCGGTGTCACCGGGCTGCAGCTGGTCGCCGCCGATAATGCCCGGCAGCTCGGAGATCGCGTAGTACTCGCCGAGCACCGCTTTCTGCTCGTCCTCGGGGAGCTTCCCGAACTCGTTCATCGAGTCACCTGAGTAGATCAGCAGCATGTATTGCACTGGAGCCTCCTAAACCTGGTTTCGTGGTGGCCGCCATTCGACCACTCAGCCTAGAGACGAACGGGAGGCGTGAAAAAGGACACCGAAATCGGCGAGCGGCGAAATGAGGGGTTTCGCCCGCCGTGGCGAAGAGGGACGCCTACCAGCAAGGCGTTGCCGCACCCAACGGAGGAGACCAGGTGAACAAGGGACTTATCGTGATGTTTGTCGGCGCAGCAGCCATCGCCGCGATCGTGGCCGGTTGCGGCAGCAGCGACGACGACAGCACCTCGTCGCTGACCAAAGCGCAGTTCATCGCGCAGGCCGATGCGATCTGCAAGACGGGCAACGCCGAAATCGACTCCGAGTTCGAAGCCTTCGCAGAGAAGAACAACATCGACGAAAACGAAGAACCGTCCAAGGCGCAGCAAGCCGAAATCTCCGAAACGATCCTGGTGCCGAACGTCAAGAACCAGGCGGAGGAAATACGGGATCTCGCGGCGCCGAGCGGCGATGAGGACGAAATCTCGGCAATGCTCGACTCGCTCGACGAAGGGGTCGAAGAGGTCGAAGCCAATCCGCAGGCGCCGTTCGAATCCAAGCAGCCGAATCCGTTCGGGCCGGCGAACAAGATCGCCGAGGAATACGGCCTGAAGGTCTGCGGCCAAGGGTAGCCTCCGGCACCTTGTCCATAGGCCACCACGTGATCGCCGGCTCCAGTCGGTGGCTCTGCTGCGCTGCGACCGGTCACGGGTGTCGCGCCGACCCGCACTATCGACTATGTCTATAAACCGCCAGCTGGCGGTGAGGACAGAAAGATCAAAGCCCCGGCCGCATGCAGAGCAGAGGCGAACCGGGGCATTCACGAGCCAGTGTAGCAACCCCGAAAATGCCTAAAGCGGCGCCCGAGAGACCGAATACATGCGACCGGACCAAGTAGCGCTTTGGCTTGGCAAGCCGCGCTTTCGCGCATACCTGGAGGCTTCAGGGGAAGATCACGATCGCGCTGTTGCTCTCTATAACTGGAACGCTGAGATCTCAGCTGCGTTCATGGAGGTTCTCTGCCACCTCGAGGTCCTTCTGCGAAACGCGATCGACCGTCAGTTCCCGATCTCTGAGCCAGACAGGCTGGCTTCGATCGTCCGGGCAGATATTTGGCTGTCCGATCCCGCAATCCTTACCGTGGAGAGCCGCGAAAAAGTCAACAACGCGATAGCTCGCCTGGAGCGGGTGCGAAAGGCGCCCACGCGAGGACGCGTGATCGCCTCTCTCTCCTTTGGCTTCTGGCAGGGGCTCTTCGCCAGTCCCTACGAGGATCTCTGGCGTACGACGCTTTCGGCGGCTTTCCCAAACGGCAATGGAAAACGGCGGCAGATAGGTGGGCTTGTCGGTCCCATCCTGCACTTTCGCAATCGCATCGCCCATCACGAGGCCGTCTTTTCCTCCAATCTGGAAGCCCGGCACGATCAGATCCTGGAGCTTGCGGGGATCATCGACGAGGAGGCCAGGAGCAATATCGCTGCGCTCTCCCGCGTTCGAAAGCTGCTGCTCGAGAGGCCTTAGTCCAGACCGACGGCGCTCAGTAGCCCGTGCCGGTCTTGACCTGCTTGCGCTCGGACGGGTGGGCGCCGCCCTTTTTCTCCAGCGTCGCGGTTGCCGTGGCGATGTCGGCCGAGAGGCGGTCGACCTGCTCGCGGCTCAGCGTCTCCTTAACCAGGGCCCGCAGGACTTTCTCTTTTTCGGCGTTGGGGGGGAGGGTGTAGGCGGGGAGCATCCAGCCGCGCTCGGCGGAGAGCTGCCAGGAGAGGTCGAACTCGTCGTAGTTCTTCCCCTCGACCAGCTTGAAGGCGACCAGCGGCAACTGCTCTTTGTCGGCGCCGATCAGCTCGAAGTCGCCGCAGTTCTCGAGGTACTCGGCCAGTGCCCGGGCGTTCTTCTCCATCGCCTCCATGATGTAGGTGTAGCCCTGCCGCCCGAGGCGGACGAAGTTGTAGTACTGGGCGAGGACCATCGAGGCGCCGGTGGAGAAGTTGAGGGTGAAGGTGGCGTCGGTTTTGCCCAGGTAGTTCTCGTAGAAGACGAGGTCCTCGGCCAGGTCGCTCTTCTCGCGGAAGACGAGCCAGCCGACTCCCGGGTAGACGAGCCCGAACTTGTGCCCGGAGACGTTGATCGAGCGCACCTGCTCAAGCCTGAAGTCCCACTCGGAGTCGGGGTAGAGGAAGGGCCAGACGAAGCCGCCGCTGGCCGCGTCGACGTGCAGCGGCACGTCCATTTCCTTCTCCTTCTTGAGGCCGACGAGGAGCTTGTCGATGCCGACGATGTCGTCGGCGTGGCCGGTGAAGGTCGTGCCGAGCACCGCCGCGACCCCGATCGTGTTCTCGTCGATCAGCGGCTCCACGTCTTCGGGGCCGATCGTGTATTTGCCTTCCTGCAGAGGCACGATCCGCGGTTCGACGTCGAAGTAGCGGCAGAACTTTTCCCAGACCACGTGCACGTCGCCGCCGAAGATCAGGTTCGGCTTGTCGGTGGGCAGCGAGGCGGCTTCGCGGCGCTCCTTCCATTTCCACTTCAGGGAGAGGGCGCCGAGCATGATCGCCTCCGAGGACCCCTGGGTGCGGGCGCCGGTCGTCTCGCCGGGAGCGTGGTAGAGATCGGCGAGCATGCGGATGCAGCGCTGCTCGACCTCGGCCGAGATCGGGTACTCGGCGTGGTCGATGAAGTTGCGGTAGAGGTTCTCGGCGATCAGGCGCTGCGCCTCGGGCTCCATCCAGGTGGTCACGAAGGTGGCCAGGTTGCGGTTCGGGTCCCCCTCCAGGGCGAGTTCCTCGTCGACCAGGCGCATCGCGTCCAGGGCCGACATGCCGGTGGCGGGGAAGTCCTTCTGGGGGGCGTCCTCGGTGAGGAAGCGATTGCCGAAGAGCATGGCGGCGTCCATGGCGGCGTCGTTACTGGAAGGCTTGTTCATCGATCAACCCGATCTGGTTGGAGGTTTGATGCTTCGAGGCAGTCAAGCTTGCCTCAATTCGAGGATCGCCGCTTTGGTCGGCATGGCCGTGCTGGCCGGCGCTTCGGGCTGTGGCGGCGACGACGCCGGGAATCGTCAGCCGGCAGCCGAGACGGTCGCCCCCGCCCGCTGTCGCCCCGACCTGCCCAGCTGCCGCAGCGCCGAGGGGCGGATCGTCTACGTGGAGCGGGTGGACCCCGACGGCGACGGCGACGCCCACTTCGTCATCCGCGACCCGCAGGGCATAACCCTCCGGGGCCTGACCGCGATCGACGTCCGCAAGGGGTTGCGTCCCCATCCGCTCCCCGGGCTGGGCGACCTGATCAGCGCCGCCGGACCGGTTCAAACCGGCTCCTATGGCCAAAGCCAGATCCACGCGGTCGAGCTGCACGTCGCCGGGCGGTAGCGGACGGGCGCAGATCGTCGCTTGCGCGCCGCGCCCGGTTAGTGAGAAGGTGGTTCACCGATGGCGAACGTTCTCTGTGTGCTCTACGACGACCCGGTCGACGGCTACCCGCCGGCCTACGCGCGCGATGGGGTGCCGACGATTGAGCGCTACCACGACGGCCAGAGCACGCCGACGCCCGAGGCGATCGGATTCGAGCCCGGCGAGCTGCTCGGCAGCGTCTCGGGCGAGCTGGGCCTGCGCGAGTTCCTCGAGGCGGGCGGGCACCGGCTGGTCGTCACCTCCGACAAGGACGGCCCGGACTCGGTCTTCGAGCGCGAGCTGCCCGCGGCGGAGGTCGTCATCTCGCAGCCGTTCTGGCCCGCGTACCTGACCGCCGAGCGCATCGCCAAGGCCCCCGAGCTGAAGCTTGCGCTGACGGCCGGCATCGGCTCAGACCACGTCGACCTGCAGGCCGCGATCGCGCACGGGCTGACGGTCGCAGAGGTGACCTACTCCAACAGCATCAGCGTCGCCGAGCACGTCGTGATGATGATCCTCTCGCTGGTGCGCAACTACATCCCCTCCTACCAGGTGGTGGTCGAGGGCGGCTGGAACATCGCCGACTGCGCCGCGCGCTCCTATGACCTCGAGGGCATGCAGGTCGGCACGGTCGCCGCCGGGCGGATCGGCTCGGCGGTGTTGCGGCGGCTGAAGCCGTTCGAGGTCGGTCTGCACTACACCGATCGTCACCGTCTGCCCGCCGAGGTCGAGGAGGAGCTGGGCGTCACCTTCCACCCCGACGTGGAGTCGATGGTCGAGGTCTGCGACGTGGTGACGATCAACGCGCCGCTGCACCCCGAGACCGAGAACATGTTCGACGCCGACCTGCTGGCCAGGATGAAACGCGGTTCGTACTTGATCAACACCGCCCGCGGCAAGATCTGCGATCGCGACGCGGTCGCGCGGGCGTGTGAGAGCGGGCAGCTGGCGGGCTACGCCGGCGACGTCTGGTTTCCCCAGCCGGCCCCCAGGGACCATCCCTGGCGCTCGATGCCCCACCACGGCATGACCCCTCACACCTCCGGCACGAGCCTCTCGGCCCAGGCCCGTTACGCCGCCGGGACGCGAGAGATCCTCGAGTGCTGGTTCGGCGGGCGCCCGATCCGCGAGGAGTACCTGATCGTCGACGGTGGCACCCTCGCCGGCGCCGGCGCGCACTCCTACAGCGAGGGCGATGCCACGGGCGGCTCAGAGGAGGCCGCCCGCTTCAAGAGCGAGTGATGACGCGATGAGGATGCGCGCCGCGGTGCTCGAGGAGTTCGGCAAGCCGCTCGGGGTCCAGGAGGTCGAGCTCGCCGAGCCGCGCGCGGGTGAGGTGCTGGTTCGCCTCGTCGCCTGCGGCGTCTGCCACACCGACCTCTACACTGCCTCCGGCGCCGACCCCTCGGGCTACGCGCCGACCGTGCTCGGCCACGAGGGGGCCGGGGTGGTGGAGAGCGTCGGCCCGGAGGTCGCCTCGCTATCGCCCGGCGACCACGTTGTCACGCTCTTCTCACCTCAGTGCGGCGAGTGCGTCCACTGTGTCGACCCACGGGCCAACCTCTGCATGGCCATTCGCGAGCAGCAGAACAAGGGGTTCCTTCCCGACGGCACCACCCGGATCTCACGCGAGGGCGAGGGGATCCGTCACTTCATGGGCTGCTCGACCTTCGCCGAGTACACGGTGATGCCGGAGATCGCCCTGGCGAAGATCAACCCCGAGGCGCCCTTCGAGCACGCCTGCCTCTTCGCCTGTGGCCTCTCGACCGGGCTTGGCGCGGCGATCAACACCGCCGCGGTGGCCCCCGGCAGCACCTGCGTCGTCTTTGGTGCGGGCATGGTCGGCCTCGGGGCCGTCGCCGGCTGCCGGTTGCAGGGGGCGGAGCGGATCGTCTGCGTCGACCTCTCCCCGGAGCGGCTCGAGCTGGCCCGCGGGCAGGGTGCGACGGACCTGCTCGAAGGTGGCGAGGGCGCCGTCGAGGAGATCCTCGAGATGACCGGCGGATTCGGTGCCGACTACACCTTCGAGGCGACCGGCAACGTCGCCGTGATGCGCCAGGCGGTTGAAGCCGCGCGCATGGCCTGGGGCCTGTGCACCATCGCCGGGGTGGCCGGCAAGGGGGAGACCCTCGACGTCGTCCCCCGCCTCCTGATCACCGGCCGCCGCATCACCGGCTCCTCCTTCGGCGGCGTCAAGGGCCGCGACCAGGTTCCCGATCTGATCGACCGGTCCATGGCCGGCGAGATCGACGTCGCCCCCTTCATCTCCCACCATCTCAGCCTCGACGAAGTCAACCGCGGCTTCGAGTTGATGGAGGCCCAAGACGGCATCCGCAGCGTTCTTCGCTTCGATTAGCGCGCCCGGGCCCGATCGTGTCTTTGATGTCGCGCAGGTTCATTGCGGCTCATAGAGGCAGCGCCTCGTTGAGCACGTCGTCACGGATCCGCTCCTTGAGCATGTCGGCAGTGGCAACGTCGACGGCAAGGTCGAGGATCTCCGCAGCCTCACGGCGGAAGGCGGCAAGGTTGAGAAGCGTGCGACCCGGCTTGAGGTCGACGAGGAGGTCGACATCGCTTGCGGTCGGCGCCTCGCCGCGAGCGAGCGACCCGAAAACACGCAGGCGGCCGACTCCGTGCTTCTCGGCGGCGTCGAGCAATAGCCGGCGTTGGCGACGCAACCTGTTGGCCTGGGGGCCGAGCTGGCTTCGCACTGACGTCATCGGGGCAGAGGGCTGGGCCGCGGGAGTCTTGATTTCCAGGCGCCGACCACATGCGGCCAAGAGCCGCTCCAAGGTCGGCAGGGTCGGCAGGGCAGCATCGGTCTCATATCGAGCAAGCGCCGACTGAGAAGTGCCGGCGCGAGCGGCCACGTCTACCTGTGAGAGCTTCGCGTCAAATCGAGCTTGGCGAAGGGTTTTGGCTATGGATCGCATGGAGCTATTATACCTAGATCGATATATAAAGGCTCCGATGACGAGATGGTTGCGTAGAAGTTCTGCTACGGATGGGTCATCGAGCGAATCTCTCACCGCGAGTTGCGCAACAACGTTTTGGCGGTGCTGCGGCGTGTACTGGTTGGAGAGTGGTTGCGTGTCACGGTCGCCGATCGGGATGTTGCCGACCTCGTTCCGGTCGAGGATGCGCCCTCCTGGACCTCCGGCGCGCGGGCACGAGAGTTGATCGCGCCCAGGCAGGCCGATTCAGGCCTGTCTGCCGAGTTGGACCGGGCATTTCCCGATACGGCTGATCAGCTGTAGGCCGTCGGCTTGGCACGTGCAGGCGATCCAACACATCCGTCTTCATCGCCCACGAGCAGGAGCGCCGCTCGATGAGCTGCCCGAACCGAACTTACGGAGCGTCAGCCCAAGGCCATCCAGGCGCTCGACGTACTGAAAAGGTGGGGCCGGCAAGAGAGACCGCGCCCTTACCCGGAAACACAGCGGTAAGGGTCCCCGTCCAAGAGCCTTTCGCGCCTTGCGTTGGCTGGAATTCGGCGGTGCCATGAAAAGGCGGGCGCGGAATTACCTCAATGACCCCCGAGGGATTAACATCGATCTCTCCCTGAGCGCCCGACAGGAAGCGGTAGATCTCCAGCTTAGGTTGCGTTTCCTCGACAAGCACAGTGAAGCTAGGAACTTCGCCTTTTTCCCCATAGGCCTGAAGTTCGACGAATCGATCTGCGGTTCGAGAGCGCGCAACGAGCAGCGGAACTATCAACCCTTCGTCCCCCACTCCAGCGCCTTCGCCTTTGCAACCTTCCCGGAAGGAATGAACCAAATATCCCGACGCCCTGGTCGCTCTCGCTGAGGTGTAACCGCGTTCCCCGCGCCAGCGGAGGTGGCCCACGAAGGTCCCATCCTGAACAAGGGCGCGTCGGCCGCGGCAATCGCCCTGAGGTTCGGGCGAGGGCTCCGGTGGGCCGCTTGGATGAAAGCGCATCGTGACCCGGCCAAGGTGAGGGACCCACGCGCTGATCGACCGGGCCGTAATGTCAGCCGGCGCAACGTAGGCGACATCAGCTTCACGCGAGGTCGCATTGACCAAGATGCGATTCCTACCAATGCTGCGAACGAAGAGCGTGTAGCCATTGCTTGCTCGAACTTGGAAGGACTGCGACCGCCCACCGGGGAAGACGGTGTAGCCGGGCTTGGCGCTGGCGAGTGAGACCGACTCGACGCCTCCAGCGGCAGCTATGGAGGTGACTAGTCCAAAAACAACCACCAATGCCCCGAGAGGCCGACGAAGTCCAACGACGTATCTTGAGTCCCGCATCTCGAAGCTTCCCCACCGACACATCAATACACGAATCGATCGGCCAAGAGTCCTAGTATCAAGGCCTGCTTGTACCTGAGTACCATAAACTCTGCCGAAGGGACCTTCATCCGCAAGAGTGAACGAAGCTCCTAAAAAGAAACCGACCGCCGACCCCGTATGCAACATAGCGCTTGAGGCAAAATGGACCATAGCGCGCTTGAGTCGCCACCCTCAACAGCCTCGACACATGGCTTGCTTCTGCCTGCTGTGATGAGACTCTTTCGAGACGAACTGTCTCGTCGGGTCGACCGTCAAAGTTGAGGAAGACGTGACGAACTTCAGGCCCACCCATCAGAGCTATTACTGAGCGCGTTACAGACTTCCGCTTCGTGGTCAGGGTCGCAACAGAGATTGGAAGAGGCTTCTCGCAAAGTTCTACGGCTTCAGCCGCAATTTCGATTTCAACGCACGGCCTGTCACCTGCCGCACCGAGAAACGCTATCCACGGGAACCCCCGAAGGTAGCCGCTATTGAGAACGGTTAGGCCATGAGGCACCGGATAGGGCGGAAGAGCCCGTCCAAACGACGAGGCGGTTAGCGGCTGGACAACGACAAGCGTGAGGAGCCCAATTAGCAGCGCCACACCAACCGCCCTAACAGTCCTGCGTCTATAAATGGCTTCCCCGCCCTTTAGGTACCGCACGATTACTATCGTACATCAGCGCAAGCGCGGCGCCCGACCTCTCCATCCAGATCAAGCGCCGCGCGCGCCCTCAGTACGGCGCTGGACTACAGTCGCTGTTCTGCTTCCTACCTGCGTATCCATCGCCATAGTTGTGAAAGGTCATAGCGTGATACTCGTTCGTCACGTGGTTGCTGACATGCCATTCATTCTGCACACAGAAGTATGAGCCGTGGCCGTATGGCGCGTGATTTCCGATCCAGTGGCATGAATCCGGCGAAATCGACCTCGACGAAGTCAACCGCGGCTTCGACTTGATGGAGGCCCAGGACGGCATTCGCAGCGTCATCCATCCGCTTTGACTAGCGCAGAAGTCCCTACTGGGGATGGGGTATGGGAGCGAAAGCGATGTCGCCAAAGAACTGACGCAGACAAGAGCTTCCGGCGCGTATGCCATGCTAGGTGCGTGGCTGCTCCGAGGGAAAAGGCAAGGTCGCTGGAGCTGATTGCGGCTCCTGCTATCGAGAAGAGGATTCTGGTCGTTCGCGGGTTGCAAGTGATGCTCGACGAGGATCTCGCCGATCTCTATGGCGTGGAGACCAGGGTGCTCGTGCAGCAGGTTAGGCGCAACGAAAAACGCTTTCCCGCTGACTTCATGTTCAGGCTGTCCGAGCAGGAGTTTGGCGACTTGAAGTCACAATCTGTGATTTCAAGTGGCGGCCACGGCGGCCGCAGGAAGCCCCCAATGGTCTTCACCGAGCAGGGGGTTGCGATGCTCTCGGGTGTCCTGCGAAGCGAGAGAGCTATCGCGGTGAACATCGAGATCATGCGGGTCTTTGTCGAGCTTCGCCGAGTCGCGAGTTCCTATGCAGCCATCGAGGCACGGCTCGAACAGATCGAGGCGGACCTCAGTACGAGGTTGGGCGAGCACGATGAACAGCTCAACCAGATCTTCAAGACGCTCCGCCAACTAATTGCTCCGCCAGCTCGTCCTAGGAGGCCGGTTGGGTTCAGGCCGCCAGCGGGAGATACGGGTTAGATGAGACGGTTCCGCAGCGCTTGGACGCGCGTAGCGGCCTCGTAACCTCGAGACGGCAGCCGAACCCGGGTTGCTCAAGGCCTCGAATACAGACCCACCGAGAGTAGTGGCTTACCTTTTCGTACGAGGGTCGGCCAACGACATTCCTTCTTCTCGCATTGCCCGAAAGCCGTCGTAGGCGATCCCTGCGGCGGCCAGCAGAGCGAGGTAGATCGGGAATTGGACAGCTCCTTCGGTGGTGACGGTTGGTTCAACGCTGAAGACAGGAGGGTCGACGATCCGGAAGACGATCAGCAGCACCGAGGCGAGGCCGAGAACCGCGACTACCGCGTTGACCGGAGGGAATCCTCGCGGAGGGCGTTCGTCACGCGCAGCGTCGCCACAGCTAACGTGGCGAGAATCGTGATTAGGAGGACGGTAGGATGTAGTCAAGCGCTTCCCAGGCGCTTTTCCCCGGCCCACCGGCTTGAATCGCAAAAGCAAGGGTGAGGTGTTGACGGCCTTTACCCCGAACCAGTGGAAGAACGTGAAGACGAAGAGCAGGATTGCCGAACGTCGGCGATCCGCTCACCGCTGCTGAGTCTGCCCAAGCTCATCACGATCTATTCTCCTGATGTTCGCCATTACACGATAATAAGCCGACTCTCATTGTCAGTCACCAAGCTTGAGGCTGAGTGGTGCCATGTATTGATTGTTGAGAATTCCCACAACTTGGTTTGACGCCAAGTTGGGCGGATGCAGCAATGGCTCCACCAGGGTTTCGATCCCGTACCCACGGCTTGCCGGCACTAGACCGATAGAGGCGCCCGACCTGATCACCGGCCGCCGCATCGCCGGCTCCTCCTTCGGCGGCGTCAAGGGGCGCGACCAGGTTCTCGATCTGATCGACCGGTCGATGGCCGGCGAGATCGACGTCGCCCCCTTCATCTCCCACCGCCTCAGCCTCGACGAAGTCAACCGCGGCTTCGACCTGATGGAGGCCCAAGACGGCATCCGCAGCGTTATTCGCTTCGGTTAGCGAGTCCCGGCGTAGTCGTAGGCCGAATGTTCGCCGCTAACTCTGGAGTTAAAGATCACCCTTCGCAAGAGGTGGGTCCACTGTCGCTCACGACTTTGTTTCCAGCAAGCCCTTGAATTTGCCGAATACAAAAGGAACCACTCTTCACTAGCACGGCAAAGCTAAACTTTTGCAGATGAGTACGTTGCGCCTTCGCATGACTCAGCACTTTGGTTCTGATTAGGCTTGCGCCGCGTCCCGCAATGACGACACGCGCCACCTTCACTTGCTTGCTGAACGCAAGGGCGATAGCCGTCTGCTTTGGTCCAGGATCAATGCTAGCCCCTACCGCCGCGGGCAATGGGCTGACTTCACCACAGATACTATTCCTCAGCGCCTCTTCAGGAGCACCCGAAATCGTCCCGATCGAGACGTCAATACAGGGTCTACGTGCCGCATTCGCTTCCCGCGACAAATGAGCGTACACCTGCCACTTCGATTGTCCAATCTTGCCTTGAGCGAGTAACGCATGGGGTCTGTCGAAAGTCGGCTGAGAGTACCCGGCGGCGTGTGCCGCCCCGAATAGCGCAAGGAAACAGACCAATGCCGCTACCCGCCCGTTAGACCAGCTTCTCATTCGCGGTACCCTTTCAATTAGTAGCTCGGGCCTTCATCCTGCCCAGGAACCGATGGATTGCAAACGCCGCCGTTATCGTGACCATGGGCGTGTCCGCTACCAAACATTCTAGCTTCGTTCCACTGAGCCTCAGTGCGAAGCTGGTTGCCGCGCTTCCAGCGTCCATGCTTGCCCGGTTAAGTCAACCAGCGCCTTGAGGATCGATCAATTGCGGAAAAGCCCATGAGAAGAGCCAACGCCGCAACGTCGATGACTGACTCCACCACCGCCATGGGGCGGCTGAGAGTAGTCATTAAAGAGTCCTCAAATCATCCTCAAGAGCGACAGTCCAAGTGGGTGGGAATAGCTCGGCCTTGGTTCGGATCACTGCTGCGCGGCGGCTTTCATCGGGCGGTTCAACTATGGCGACTTGATCACGTCCCTCGGAGCTTCGAATGCGGCTTGCGCAAGGGTCATCTTGATCGGCTGCTCATCAGAGTTGGCCATACGGTGTTTGGCGCGATCTTGCTCATCCAGCGCATAAGCGAGAAGTTCATCATGACCCGCTATCACCTTCTCCCACCCATGATTGTCAAGACTCACGAGCGACCAAGCAACGCACCGATCCGTGCGCTGATCGAAGGTCCCCGCCTTTATTGCCGCTTTCACTTGGCCTGAGAGTTGCCGGAGAGTACTCCAGTTCTTAGTCCCTCTCAGCGCCTGCGGAATGTCAGCCCACGGAGCACTCTCGTCAACAGCGGGGACGGTCGCGCGATAAAAAACCTCCGTTGCCCCGCGGCGCCTTCCCCCCGTCTCCTCATTGACTTTGGCAAGCCAGCCGACTTCCTGGAGCTTCTTGAAGCGGCGGTGTAAGGCACCGATGCTGACATGGCATAACTCGCGATGAAATTCGCGATAAAAAAGCGTCACGCTCATCTCCCGCTGATTCAGCTCGTTGACGATCCGCATACATATGTCGTCAGCGAAGACCGGCGACATGCGCTCGAAGAACGGAACTAGAGGCTCATTTCGCCTTTCTACCAAGGCAGGCTTCTGTTGAGTGTCAATCGGTGTTGGAACTTGAAACGCGACCTGAAATATATCTGCTCGAATCAGATCCTCTCCTGAATGACGGACGCGAAGCTGGGCGTCCTTTTGCTCCTCAAAAAGATGGACAAACTGAGTGGTGACGGCCTCGATCACCCGCGCCCAGCCCACTTGGTCCAGTACCAATGGCGTGGAAGTGAGGTCGCGACCCTGCCGCGTCGCCGAGCAAGAGGCCTCCATTGCGTCACGCATTCGAACTGCGATCCGATTGAAGATATGCCAGCTAAAGGTAACCCGCATGGAATACGGAACCAGCGCCCAGGTCTCCGCATCTATGAACGCAAGTTCGGGCGCTCGGTAGAAATTCTCCTTGCCTTTGCCTTCCCTGCCGGGCGCACTTCGAACGTATCTGATCCAGCCATGCTTCTTCAGCGCTTCGAAGTTACGGGCAACCCGCGAGGCTGAACCGCCCCCAAACTCCCTGTGGAACTGCGTCGGGCTCATTTCCCGCATATAGAGCTCGGTAACGATTTTTAGTCGCAGCTCAACTGCGAAGACAAAAGCCAGGCGCCGCAGATGCTCCCGGCTGGACGGTCGACCAAGTGCGATTTTTGCTGCCACGCGATTCCCCTTGACTGCTTTCTTCTCGCTGAGCACTGCGCAGTCTAGATGGTTATCGAGACGAAACCCGCAGCGTTCTCAACCGGTCTCTGGGCAGATTTACTCGGAAGTTCCTTAGTAATTCTGGGAGAGGGAGGTGACGAAATGAGGCTTGTAGCCATCGGAACGGCGCTGCCAACTGTTTCCATCAATAAGGTCGGCTGAGCCCGAATCGTGTCGGCATTGAGCCGGACTCTTGGTCCTATGTGGCTGGGGGTTCGGCCCAAGCCGCACTAGCAAATGCGGACTCCCTGCGAGACCGCATTTGGTTGCACAATCCAGAATGATCTGTGCAGTTAGTTGGATTAGGCTGTCACTTGTGCAAACTCTTGACTGCCGATACGGGGGTGGGCAATGACTGGCGGAGCCGCCCCTGACGGATTCTGGGCAGGGCTTGCCGTGAGTCTCATCCATCCCATCCAGTTGCAGATCATCGAAGCGTTGATCTGGATCGATGTGCCGATGTCGGCGTCAGAGTTGGTCGAGGTGTTCCACAGAGAACACAGCCTCTCTTCGATCGGCTACCACGTCCGTCGCCTGTACTGGCTTGGCGCGCTCGAGCCTGTCGGCGCACGCAATCCCAGGCGAGGCTCGAAGGAAAAGCTCTACCGACTCGGCTTCCAGTGAAGGCGGCGCAGGGCGTATTACTGCCGGGCGTTTGAGGTAATGCGTTCAAGCATCCTGGATGCTCGTCGATAGGGCCAGATGCCCAACCAGACTGCTGCGCGCCGAGTCCTGAGAAATCTCCTATCCGTGGTTGTGGCCTCTGCGGCCGTCGCCGCGCTCGTGGGGCTGGCGGCTGCGGTCGCGGCGCCTGCGCCTTCGATTCTGAGCTTCAAGACCGCAACGGTCGGCGCGGCTGGCAATCGATCGGTCGGCATCGTTCCCTTCAGTGACGCGATCTACCGGTCGTGTGCGGAAGCACGTAAGTCGAAACCCGGTTGCCAGGAGGTCGGTGGCGTCAAGTACCGCTATGGCATCGGTCAGCTCGAGGTCAGCGTCACCCAGTGGGTGGCCTTCCTCAACACGGTCGACCCCCTCGGTCGCAACAGGCACAACCTCTACAGCGCCAACGAGAGTGCTTCGGCTTGGCCCAAGTACGGCCAGATCGACTTTTCCGGCAGCGCTTCCACCGGCCGCCACTACACGGTCGCCTCTCCGGAATGGGCCGACAAGCCCTACGGCTTTGCCAACTTCCTGCGCTCGGCGCGCTTCGTCAACTCCCTCTACAACGGTCGCCTGCTCTCCCGACTGGTCAGTCGTGACGCCGGCTTCCGCTACGTCACCTACCGCGTGCGGCTGTCGCGGCATACGGAGAGAGGGATGTACGACATGACCCAGCGCGCCGCGACCCGCTCGCACGCGACCGGCTTCGTCGTGCCCAGTCAGGACGAGTGGATCAAGGCGGCCTACTACGACCCCAAGGGCGGCGGCGAATACTCCTACTGGAAGTACCCGACCAACGCCGGCGAATTCGGCGACGGCACGGCGACGGCGCCGAGCCCGACCGCGCTCGACGCAACGAACGGGAACGTCACCAACGCCTCGACCCAACCGCTCGCGACCTTTCACGACTCCGAACTGCCGGCGCCGAGCTGGTGCCCCGCGGTCTTCTCGCCCGAAGCCTGCGCGAACGTCAACCCGTTCGGGATCGACCCGGCGACCTACGCCAAGATCTACCAGGGCAGCCTCAGCACCGTCGGTCAGGCGCAGACCCTCTCGCCGTGGGGGACCCTCGACCAGGGCGGCAACGTGGTCGAGTGGACCGACACGATCACCCCGCCGCCATCCGGTCGCAGCGGAGGTCGTATCTGGCGCCGGCTGCACGGTGGCATCGCCAATGCGCCCGTCTACCAACTCTGGCTCTCCGCGGTTGGGCTGCAACCGCAGGACAACACGCTCTTCACCGCCACCTACCCCTGGCTGGGCCTGCGAATCGGCGCGCTCGGCAACCTCAGGCCGAGCAAACGCTGAGCCTGGTGTGAGCCGGACGTGTCCGTGGGCACGAATACGCTGCGGCGGCGCTGACCTCACCCGGCCAACCATCCCGCTTTTCGGTTCGAGTGCTCGTTGTGTTGGTGCTCGTGGTCGCGCTGGCGCTCGCGGCGAGTGCGTCGGCTGCGCCGCGACACGGTCACCAGGCACCGGCCCCTGGAAGCCTCGTGCAGCTGCCGGGAGTGCGTGGCTGCCTGGTCGATCGCTCCGCGCCCAGTGGCAATTGCGGGACCGCGCGGGCGCTTCAGGGCCCGGGTCCTTTCATGGGCTCGCGGGCGATAGCGCTCAGCCCGAACGGCAAGAACGTCTACGTCGCCTCGTCGAAAAGCAACGCGATCGCGATCTTCAGGCGCAACCCTCGCACCGGCGGGCTTGGCCAGCTCGGGGGTGTGCAGGGGTGCATCGCCGCCAAGGGGGCCGATGGCTGCGCCACGGCTGTGGGCCTCAGCGGCCCCAACTCGGTCGCGGTCAGCCCTGACGGTCGCAACGTCTACGCGACCTCGCGCGGCAGCAACGCGATCGCCGTCTTCCGTCGCGACCGCTCGAGCGGTGTGCTCACCCAGCTCCCCGCGGGCGCCGGCTGCATCTCGGGTCTGCCCGTCCCGGCCTGCACCAGGGGTCGGGCGCTGGTCGCGCCCGACGTCGTCATCGTCAGCCCTGACGGCAAGAACGTCTACGCCGGCTCGTTCTTCGGCAACGCGGTGGCGGTCTTCAACCGCGACCGTTCGACCGGCGCGCTCGTCCAACCCGGCGACAGCAGCGGCTGCATCGCCGAATCGACGAGCGGCTGCACGCCGGGCATCGCGCTGGGTTCGCCCGAGGGGATGGCGATCAGCCCCAACGGCGCCAGCGTCTACGTCGCCTCCGCCCTCTCCAACGCCCTGGTCGTTCTCGCGCGGGACAAAACGACCGGTGCTCTTTCCCAGGCCACCGACGGCAGCGGCTGCATCGTTGACAGCGCGCTCAGCGGCTGCACGACCGGGGTGCAGCTCGACGGGGCCAACGCGGTGGCGGTCAGCCCCGCCAAGGGCGACGTGTATGTGACCTCGCTGTTCAGCAACAGCGTCACCGCGTTCGGCCGCTCCTCCTCCGGGCCATTCGCGCAGAACCCGGGCACGTCGGCCTGCCTGGTCTGGCTGCGCGCCGTCGGCTGCTCCTTCGGCCGCGCGATGAGCTCGCCCGAGGGCCTCGCCGTCTCCCCGGATGGGGCGAACGTCTACGTCGCGGCCTTTGCCACGGGGGCTATCGACGTGCTCGACCGGGCAAAGGAATCAGGCGCGGTGACGCAGAAGTCCGGCCGCTCGGGCTGCCTCGCCCCGCGCTCCGTGCCGGGCTGTACGCCCGCCCGCGCCCTGCTCGGAGTCAGCTCGATCGCGCTCAGCCCGGACGGCCGCTATCTCTACTCGACCTCGTTCGGCAGCAATGCGGTCGACATCTTCAAGCGGGTGACCTCGTGAATGGGAGGGGAGGAATGCATGGGTGAATCGGACGGGCAGGAAGGCGGCCTGACCCGCAAGCAGCTGCTCGGGACCGGTGCGAGCGCGGCCGCCGCCGCGCTGCTCTCCCAGGGCGCCGGAGTCGAGCGGGTGCTTGCCGCCTCAAAGGGCAAGCGCCGCGACGTCGCCGGGATGAACATCGTCCTCTTCCTCACCGACCAAGAGCGCGCGATCCAGCACTTCCCGCCCAACTGGCTGCGCCAGAACCTGCCGGGGATGAGGCGGTTGCGTCGCCACGGGCTCAGCTTCGAACGCGCCTTCACCAACGCCTGCATGTGCTCGCCGGCGCGCTCGACCCTGATGAGCGGCTACTTCCCCGCCCAGCACGGCGTCAAGTACACGCTCGAGGAAGACATGCCCGCCTCCGAATACCCACAGGTCGAACTGCCGACCGACCTCGCCAACCTCGCCACTGTGATGAAGGCGGCCGGCTACAACGTCGTCTACAAGGGCAAGTGGCACTGCTCCAAACCGGCCGGCAAGGAAGCCGTCCCGGCCGACCTCGAAAAGTACGGTTTCTCGCGCTGGAACCCACCCGACGCCGGCGCCAACCAGAGCGTGCCGGAGGCCGGCGGCGGCTTCGTCGACAACGACGGACGCTTCATCGACTCGACCGGCGAAGGGGCGGCCGAAGGCGCGCTGCAGTACCTCGGCTCCAACGCCGCCCAGGAGCAGCCCTTCTTCATGGTGATCTCGGTCGTCAACCCCCACGACGTCCTCTTCTACCCGAGCAAGACCTTCACCGAAGCGGGCTATGACGACTCCTGGCTCGAGGGGAACATCCGCGAGCCGGCGACCTGGGACGAAGACCTCTCGACCAAGCCCTCGGTCCAGGCCGAATTCCTGCGCATCTTCAACCTGACCGGGAAGCCGGAAAACGAAGAACAGCGGCGCAACTACCTCAACTTCTACGGCAACCTGATGCGCTCCTCGGACAGCTACCTGGTCAACGTCCTCGACAAGCTGGAAGAGACCGGCCTGTTCGACAACACCCTGGTGGTCCGCACCGCCGACCACGGTGAGATGGGGCTGACCCACGGCGGTCTGCGGCAGAAGAACTTCAACTTCTACGAGGAGGCGACCCGGGTGCCGCTCGTCTACTCGAACCCGAAGCTCTTTCCCAAGCCCGCCGAGACCGACGCGCTCGTCTCCCACGTCGACTTCCTGCCGACGCTGGCCAGCCTGGCGGCGGCGCCGAAGCAGGCTCGCGCGGACTGGCAGGGGGTCGACTACTCGAAGCTGGTCCTGCACCCGTCCTCGAACCGCGGCACGCAGGACTACGTCGTCTTCACCTATGACGATTACCAGTCGGGCCAGGCCAGCCGCCCCTACCCGAAAGCGCCGAACCACATCGTCAGCATCCGCGAAGGCCGCTGGAAGCTCGCCAAGTACTACGACGTCAAGGGACGTAAACGGCCCCAGTGGGAGATGTACGACCTCGAGCAGGACCCGCTGGAGAAGCGCAACATCGCCTTCCCCGGCCACAAACGCACGCCCACGCAGGAGGCGGAATTCAAACGCCTCAAACGCAAGCTGGCGCGGGTGGAAAAGACCCGCCTGCGGTCTCTGTAGGCGACCCTGGTTCCCGGCTATTTGCTCGTGGTGGCGGTGGCGCTGGTGTAGGCGGTGCCTTCCGAGGTGGCGACGGTGATCGTGTCGTTGAAGGTGCCGCTGGCTTTGGAGGAGTAGGTGAACTGGGTGGCGGTTTCGGCGGCACCGGTGCTGGGGAGCGCGAGCGGGGTACCGGCGATCGTGCTGCCGGCGGTAGCGGTGACTTTGACCGCGTGGCCGGTGCCGAGCTCCGAAATCGGGTTGCCGACGCTGTCGGTGACGGCGACGTTGGCTTTGACCGTGCCGCCGTTGCCCAACCCGGTGATCGCGCAGGTGAAGAAGCAGCCGGCGCCGATGCTGCCGGCGCTGACCGTCACGTTCTTGAGCATGAGCCTCGCGGCGGCGCCGATGCTGACCGTGATCGTCAGGCCGGACGAGGTCGAAATCGAGCCATCGGTGGCCGTGATGCTGGCGGTCTCGACCTTGTTGAGTTTCATCACGCCGTTTTTCGTCGAGGAGACGACGGTGGCAACGCCGGCGGTGAAGTTGATCGCCGTCGCCGTGCCGAAGGCCACCGCGGTGCCGCTGCTGTTGGAGACGGTGGGGGCGGCTCCGCTGGGGCTTGCCGTTGCCCCCGCGAAGGTGATGTTGCGGGCGCCGGTGTAGGCGGTCGCGGTGTTGCCATACGTGTCGAGGGCGGTAATGGTGAGGTTGTCGGAAGCAGCCGCGGTCGGCGTCAGCGAGGCGGCGCTCAGCGTGAGCCTCACGGCGGTGGCGGCGGCCACGGTGACGGTGATTACCGCGCTCGTGAACGTGCCATCGCTGACTTTGAGGCTGGTGGAGCCGCTTTTGTAGAGCTTCATCACGCCGTTGCTCGTACCTGAGACGCTCGCCACGCCGGCCGTGAAGACGATCGCGGTCGGGCTGCCGACGGTGGTTGGGGCGCCAGAACTGTCCGTTACCGTCGGGACTTCGCCGCTGGGGCTCGCCAAGGCGGTCGAGAAGGTGAGGCTTTTGGAGCCGGCGTAGGCGGTCGCGACGTTGCCGTAGGCGTCGAACGCGGTCGTCGTCAGGTTGCCGGCCGCCCCCGCGGCCGGCGTGGTGGAAGCGGCGCTGAGGGTGATTTTCGACGCGGCCCCCGGAGCGACCGTCACGGCGAGATCCGGGTTGCTCTCGATCGAGCCGTCGCTGACCGAGACTTCGGTCGCGCCGGCGCGGTAGAGCCTCATCACGCCGTTTTTCGTCGACGAGATGACGCTGGCGACGCCGGCCGTGAAGCTGATCGCCGTCGCGCTGCCGAATGCGATGGCCGTGCCCGAGCTGTTGGCGACGGTCGGGGCGGTGCCGCCGGGGCTCGCGGCGGCGCCGGAGAAGGTGAGGCTCTTGGAGCCGGTGTAGGTCGTCACCGTGCTGCCTTTTTCGTCGAGCGCGGCGATCGTCAGGTTGTCGGCGACGCCGACTCCGGGGGTCGTCGAGGCGGCGCTGAGGCTCAGCCGCGTCGCCGCGCCGACGGTCACTTTCGCTTCGGTGGAGCCGCTGGTCGAGTTCCAGGTGCGCCACCTGGCGGTCACGGTGTAGGTGTGGGTGCCGACCTCGAGCCCTTTGTCGGTGCAGGTGGTGCCGGTTCCCCGCGAAGAGACGGTGGGGCAGTTGCCCGCCGGTTCGCCACCGTCGCGGATCACGGCGTAGGTCACCGTGCCGGTTCCGGGCGGGGTCACCGCGGTCCAGGTCAGGGCCACGGTGCCACCGACCGCGGGCAGCGCCGAGGAGATCGTCGGCGCCGAGAATTTCGCCACGCTCGCGGTCGCGCTCCCGGTTCCGGTGGTCGAGAAATAGGCGAAGGCGCTGCCGCAGAGGACCACGATCAGAGCGGCGCTTGCGAGCGCGCCCGCCATTCCGGTTGGCAGGGGTCGCCTCATCCGCGCGCGCTCCCCCCGAACTCGAGCGGGAACCGCGCGTTCTTGCACGCGTCCTGGTTCACCGGCAGGTCACGCAGTTGAATCGTCGGCGGCAGGACGCCCTGCGCGGGCAGGCGGATCGACCGGCCCGCGGGCACCTTGAGCGGCAGCGAGCGCGAAGCGTTCGATTGGCCCAGGGCTAGGTTCTCGGCGCTGGCGCACCCGGGTGGATCCGCTGTGACCGACACCCTCAACTCGGTGACGCGTATCGGCGCCGAGTTGGGGTTTTGCACGGTCAGCGGCAGCGTTACCGGCGGCGCGCCGGGGTAGAGCAGGTTCAGGCCCGCGAGCTCCGGGGCGATCGAGAACTCCTTCGAGGCCAGGACCGTCCAGCGGAACCCCCTGGCGGCGCCGTGTCTCCGCTGGAGGTCCAGCGCGCGAACCGAGAATCTATGCCGGCCGACGGGCAGCCCCGCGAAGAACACCGGCGGCTTGCAGGCTTGCCACCGGGTCCGATCGAGACGGCACTGGAAGCGCGCGCCCGGCGTGCGGACGGTGAAATCGAACCTCGCGCTGGTCGAAGGCGACTTGGCGTCTGGACGGTCGGTGATCGTCGGCTTCGGCGCTCGCCCCGTCCGCGCCTTGCGATCCGGGCCGGCTGTGGGGGCATGCCGGTTCGCCGCCAGGGCGGCGGCGGCGAAGAAGGCACCGATCGCAACCGACACGATCAGCACCTCGAAGCCGTTACGGCCGCTCTGCACCATGCCGCGCTCCCGCCCCGCCCGGCTGCTTAGTTGTTGGTCAGGTGCAGCGTGATCGTCGCGCCCTGGCAGGCGTCCTGGCTGACGCCGGTTTCGTTCATCGTCAGGCTCCCGGCGGGGGTCACGGCTTGCCCGTTGCCGGGCCCGAAGACTTTGTTGACCGCGACCGCAGGCATCGAGAAGTCGGGATTGCCGCCGCTGATCGTCGTGCTGCAGGTCGAGTGGCCAGCATCGACGCTGATGTTGCTCAGCGTGATCGTGCCCACGCGCTGCGAGCCCGAGGAGGGGTTGTCGACGGTGAAGCTGACCGGCGAGGAGGTGCCCGGATACAGATTCGAGGACACGGTCGCGTGCAGTGTCACGGTCGAGCTCGAGCCGACCGTCGCGTTCCCGGTGCCCGAGCCGCTGCTGGTGAAGTAAGCCAGCGCGACGCCGGCGACCGCCAGTGCGCAGGTGCAGCCGAGCGCTATCAGCGCGCGCCTCTTGGTGGTCCAGGTCATTGCCTCTCCTCTCGCGGTTTCCGGAGCGAGTGCTCCGCGGTTCCGGGCATCGGCTCTGCCCTCGGGAACCTTGAATCGCGAAACGGCAATCAGTTTCTCCCGTCTTGTACAAGCCGTACAAACGTCTCCACGAAAGACCTGGGTGTCTATGGTTGACGGGTCCCGATCTTGGTACTAGCGTGTGTATAGGGGATTAAGGATGACGACAGGGGAGTCTCCGTTTCGCGAGTGGCGGCCGCCAACGATGCGGTGCGGTGCTCGGTGAGCCGATTGCGCGACGGTCAGACCAAGTCGCTGAAGACGATCCGCATCGAGCTCGTCGCCCGTCTGCGTGAGCGGCTGACCGAGATCGAAGATGCGATCTTCGCCCGCGCTCGCACGCTCTCGGAGTCTGTGGGAGTCGAAGACCCCGAGTATGTCGCCGGGCTGCGGGCGACGGTCGGCGAATCGCTCGACTTTGCTCTCGCCCACATCGAGAAAGGCGAAGACTGGACAGGCCCGATTCCGTCCACCGCGGCTGAGCAGGCGCGGCGCTCGGCCCGCGCCGGGGTCAGGTTGGACACGGTCCTGCGCCGCTACGCGGCGGGCGACAGGCTGCTGGGCGACTTCATCATGGACGAAGCGGACCGCTTTCCGAGCCAGGCGCTGCGCAAAGTGCTGCGAGTGCACGGACCTCAGGTCGACCGCCTGATGGCGGCGGTGGCGACCGAGTACATGGATGAAGTCGCGCGGATGAAACGCTCGCCCACGCAGCGCCTCGCCGAACGGGTCCAGCGCCTGGTCGCCGGCGAGAGCCCTACTGACGTCGGTGGTCTGGAGTACGCCTTCGATGCCTGGCATCTGGGAATGATCGTCAAGGGCAGTCAGGCGGAGGCGTGCGTGCGGGCGCTGGCGGCGGGACTCGACAGCCAGGTCCTCGTCGTGCCGCGGGGCGACGGGATCGTCTGGGGGTGGCTTGGCGCCCGCCAACCGCTTGCCGCGCCTGACGTGGAGCGCCATCTCTCCGCCGGCGTTGCCGGCGACACCGTGCTTGCCGTCGGCGAGCCCCGCAGCGGGCTCGACGGTTGGCGCCTGACTCACCGGGAGGCCCAGGCGGCGCAGGAGGTGATGCTGCGCAAGCCGCAGCGACTCACCCGGGCCCGCGACGTGACCCTGCTTGCCGCGGTGCTGCGCGACGAGGCGCTGGCCAAGTCGCTCTTCGAGACCTACCTGGCACCGCTCGAGGGCCACGGCGATTCCGGGGCGGTCCTGCGCGAAACCCTGCGTGCGTATTTCTCCGCCGGGCTCAACGCGGCGACGGCCGCGGCCGCGCTGGCGGTCGATCGCCACACCGTCCAGCGTCGCCTG
Source organism: uncultured Solirubrobacterales bacterium (assembly GCA_963716735.1). GTDB lineage: Bacteria > Actinomycetota > Thermoleophilia > Solirubrobacterales > 70-9 > VRUE01. The sequence continues at coordinate 988,682 of OY970321.1, read as the reverse complement.
CGCAAGGTCGAGGAGGCACTCGGCCGGCTGCTTCCCGATTGCCACGCCGAGCTTGTCGTTGCGCTCAGCCTCGAGGAGCTCGAAGCGGAGTCCGACCCGGCCGCATCGACGTCCACGTTGATGCCCCGGGGCATGGCCTGAGCACGGCTCGGGAATCTCGACACGACATCATGGCCAACGCGAGCCGGGTGCACGCGCCACATTGGGGTAACGACGGTGTAATCCCCGGTGATACATATGGGTGCCCCTACGGTGCTGGGACATACAGGCGCCGTCAGGGGTAAGACGTAGCAACGCAAACCTTTCCCGTCCAACGGTCTAGTGATGCCTGTGATGCCTGGGTCGCCCAACGCTGTCAAACCCCACTCTTCCCGCTCCTCCTCGCGAGATCTGTCGAGGCGCTCGCCGGCGGGCGGCCCGGCCGTGAGGCGCTCGCCCAGCTCCCTCTCGAAAATCGCCTGGGTCCCGCAGCGCGACCTGGATCACTCCGATTGGCTGGCGACGGGTCGCCGCCTTGGGGCGATCGGGCGCTGCAGCCAGTGGTGGATCGGCGACTGGGTGCGCTATGGAACTGCCAGGTGGGGGGAGAAATACGCCGAGGCCGCCCGGGTCACCGGGTACGACGTCGCCAGCCTCAGAAACATGGCGTGGGTTGCGTCGCGGTTCGATTCGTCACTACGTAATGACAAATTGACCTGGAGCCATCACGTGCTGTTGGCGCCGCTCGATGCCGACGCGCAGCGACAGTGGCTGGGGCGGGCGAGCGAGGAGCGGCTCTCGGTCGCCGACCTGAGGCTCGAGCTGCGCACTCTGCGCAACGGCGAGACCGAGTCGCCTCAGGCCACCGACGCCACGGCAGGGAAGGACCGTGGCGAGGTTGAGGTGTGTCCGCACTGCGGTCACTCGCTGAGTTCGTCTTGAGATTCGCTTTTCGTCCGAGATAACGCTGGTCAGGCAGGGGCAGGGGTGGGGGATGTGAGCATCGCAATGGGGATCGCGGGAACGGCGGAGCAAGGCGCGGCCGAGGATGCCGGGGGACCGCGCGAGCGCCTCGAGCTGCTCTGCGATCCGGGTTCGCTGGACGTGATCCGATCGAGCGTTCTCTCGGCGCGGATCGGCGGGCGCGCACGACCGGGGGACGGCGTGGTCGCCGGGGTCGGCCAGGTTGGCGGCCGTCCGATCGCCTGCTACGCGCAAGACGCGACCTTTCTCGGCGGCTCGCTCGGCGCGGCGCAGGCGGAGACGATCGACCGCCTGCTGCAGCTCGCCGGCCGCTCGCGGCTGCCGGTGGTGAGCGTGATCGAGTCGGGCGGGGCGCGCATGCAGGAGGGAACCGCGGCGCTCTATGGCTACGGGCGGATCTTTCGCCAGAACGTGCTGCTGTCGGGCCGGGTCCCGCAGATCTCTGTGATCGCCGGCCTTGCCGCGGGAGGCGGCTGCTACTCGCCCGCCCTGACCGATTTCACCGTGATGACCGAGGACGCGGCGATGTTCCTCACCGGGCCGGCGGTGGTTCGCGACGTCGCCGGCGAGGACGTCGGCATGCAGGAGCTGGGAGGTCGCTCGGTGCACGAGCGCAACGGCGTCTGCGACTTCGTCGCCCCGGGTGAGCGCTCCGCCTTGAACCTGGCACGGGGCCTGTTGAGCTACCTGCCGCAGCACGGCGGCGGGGAGCTGCCGCAGGCTGCGGCCATCGCGCCGCGCTCGAGCGATCCCGGTGAGGCCGTGCCGCACTCGCCGCGCCGCGTCTACGACATCCGCACGGTCGCCGAGGGCATCTTCGACGCCGGCTCGCTGCTCGAGGTCGCACCGCGCTGGGCGCGCAGCGTGGTCACCGCCTTCGCCCGGATCGAGGGACGGCCGGTGGGCCTGATCGCCAACCAGCCGCGCTACCTCGGCGGTGTGCTCGACACCGAGTCCTCGCAGAAGGCGGCGCGTTTCGTCTCCATCTGCGACTCGTTCGGGCTGCCGCTGCTGGTGCTCGTCGACACGCCCGGCTTCATGCCGGGCGTGCAGCAGGAGCGGGCTGGCGTGATCCGCTTCGGCGCCACCCTCGTCCGTGCCTTCGCCGCGGCGACCGTGCCACGGGTGACGGTCGTCCTGCGCAAGGCCTACGGCGGCGCCTTCATCGCGATGAACTCACGCGGCCTGGGGGCCGACCTCGTCTTCGCCTGGCCGCGGGCCGAGATCGGCGTGATGGGAGCGCATCCGGCAACCGGGATCATCCACCGGCGCGAGCTCGCCGCCGCTGACGACCCCGCCGCCCGTCAGGAGGCGCTGTCGGAGGCCTACGCCGAGGAGCACCTCGGTGCCGACGTGGCGGCGGCGGGAGGCTTCGTCGACGAGGTGATCGAGCCAGGGGAAACGCGCAGCCGGGTCGCCGGGGCGTTCGCGGCGATGGTTGGTCGCGACCGGTGATAGTGCTTGGATCACCTCGCCCTTGACCCGCCGGATGCTATTTGCGGTCAGCGACCTCCACGTTGACCACCCCGAGAACCGCACCGTCGTCGACGAATTGCGGCCGCACTCGGAGGGTGACTGGCTGATCGTCTGCGGCGACGTCGCCGATTCTCCAGACGACGTCGAGTGGGCGCTGCGGATCCTGCGCGAACGCTTCGAGCGGGTGATCTGGACGCCCGGCAACCACGAGCTGTTGACGGGCCGCGACGAGCCCACGCAGCTGCGTGGCGAGCAGCGCTACCTGCACCTGGTCGAGCGTTGTCAGCGGATCGGAGTCACCACCCCCGAGGATCCGTTCCCGATCTGGGATGGCGAGGGTGGCCCCGCTCAGATCGCGCCGCTCTTCCTCCTCTACGACTACAGCTTCGGGCGCAACGTGGGTGCGACGAGGGAGGAGGCGCTGCAGCGCGCCTACGACGCGGGGGTGGTCTGCGTCGACGAGTTCCTCCTCCACCCCGATCCCTACCCGAGCAGGCAGGCCTGGTGCGAAGCCCGGGTGAAGGAGGCCGAGCGGCGGCTGGCGACGAGCGACCCGAGCCTGCCGATGGTCCTGATCAACCACTTCCCCCTGCTCGACGAGCCGACTCGCGTGCTCCGCCACCCGGAGTTCGCCCAGTGGTGCGGGACGGTGCGCACGGCCGACTGGCATCAGCGTTTCCGCGCGGCCGCCGTGGTCTACGGGCACCTGCACATCCCGCGTACGACATGGCACGACGGTGTGCGCTTCGAGGAGGTTTCGCTGGGCTACCCGCGCGAGCGCCGCCACCGCACCCGCAAGTTCACGCCGCGCCGGATCCTGCCGGAGAGCTCGGGTGCTTGAGCGGATCCTGCCCGCCGGCGTTGCGGTGAGCACGACCCGCGAGGACCTCGACGTCCACCTCTACCCGGAGGAGGAGGCGGTCGTCAGCCGGGCGGTCGAGAAGCGGCGGCGCGAGTTCGTCACGGCGCGCGCCTGTGCCCGCGAGGCGCTGGCGCAGCTCGGCGAGCCCCCTGGGGCGATCCCGTCGGGGCCGAAAGGAGAGCCCCTCTGGCCGGCCGGGATCGTCGGCAGCATCACCCATTGCGAGGGGTACCGGGCCTGCGTGCTCGCCCGCGCGAGCGACCTGCTGACGGTCGGCGTCGATGCCGAGCCCGACCAGCCCCTGCCGGATCGCCTGCTCGGCGACATCGCCCTGCCAGAGGAGCGCGAGTCGCTGCGCCACCTGGCTCGCGAGGCGCCCGGGACACACTGGGACCGGCTGCTCTTCAGCATCAAGGAGTCGGTCTACAAGGCCTGGTTCCCGCTGGCCGAACGCTGGCTCGGCTTCGAAGATGCCGTGGTCACGATCGACCGCCCGCGGGGCGGCTTCTCCGCGCGTCTACTCGTTCCCGGTCCCGTCGTCCAGGGCCACGAGCTGCGCGGCTTCCACGGCGAGTGGCTGGCTGTGGACGGCTTCGTGATGGCGGCAATCGCGCTGCCGGCGGGCGGGGGTAGACGGGATGGCGGGTACGCCTCTGCGTGAATTGATACCCCAGCGCTGCGCGCTGGGGTGAATCTGGTGCGCGGCTTCGCCGCGCAGAGGCCGGATTGCATTTCCGCCGCTTCGCGACATTCCCGCAGAGGCGTACCCGCCATCCCGTCAAGTCACCCGAGCTTCGATCGCCTGCGGAGGTCCGAGCCCTCGGTGGCACACGCTTCCGACATTGACCCCACCCCAGTGTGGTCAATGTCGGAAGCGCTGCCAAGCAGTCCCTGTTTCTTGGTGCGTTTTTTTGCCTTTTACACACCGGCGTGTTTATCTCCGCTCTCGTCGCATAGTTCCAGGTGATTCGGGGAGAGATCGATGGTTGTAGGGGATCCTCGGGTGGCGGTGGTCGGCGTCTCATGTCGCCTGCCGCGCGCGCCCGATCCGGAGGCGTTTTGGCGGCTTTTGGCCGCTGGGCAGCATGCGATCGGGGAGACTCCGGTCGAGCGGCTGGATGCCGCGCGCCAACGCTCCGCCGGCGCGCTCCCGGAGCTCGAGCCGGGGGCTAGATACGGCGCCTTCCTCGATCGGGTCGATCGGTTCGATCCCGCCTTCTTCGGCATCTCACCGCGCGAGGCGGCGGCGATGGACCCCCAGCAGCGCCTCGTCCTCGAGCTCGCCTGGGAGGCGCTGGAGGACGCCCGCATCGTTCCGGACGCGATCCACGGCGAGGGGGCGGGGGTCTTTCTTGGCTCGATAGCCAGTGATTACTCAAATATGACGCACCGGAGTGGGCCGGATGCGATCAGCCGCCACACGATGACCGGCCTGCACCGCAGCATCATCGCCAACCGCGTCTCCTACACCCTCGGCCTGACCGGTCCGAGCCTGACGGTCGACGCGGCTCAGTCGTCTTCCCTGGTCGCCGTGCACCTGGCCTGCGAGAGCCTGCGCAAGGGAGAGGCGACGCTCGCGATTGCCGGCGGCGTCCACCTCAACCTCGACCCACGCGTCGCTCTCGGCGCCTCGCGGTTCGGCGGGCTCTCGCCCGACGGGCGCTGCTTCACCTTCGACTCGCGCGCCAACGGGTACGTCCGCGGCGAGGGCGGCGGGCTCGTCGCGCTGAAGCCACTGGCGGCGGCCGAGGCCGACGGGGACCGCATCTACTGCGTCATCCGCGGCGGTGCGGTCAACAACGACGGGCCGAGCGAGGGCCTGACCGTGCCCAGCCGCGACGCGCAGGAGAGCGTCCTGCGCGATGCCTACCGGCAGGCCGGGCTTGAGCCTGCCGATGTCCAGTACGTCGAGCTGCACGGCACCGGTACCCCGGTTGGCGATCCCGTCGAGGCCGCCGCGCTCGGCGCCGCCCTGGGGGCGGCGAGGTCGGGCGACGATCGGCTGCCGGTCGGCTCGGCGAAGACCAATGTCGGCCACCTCGAGGGCGCGGCCGGCGTCGCCGGGCTGATCAAGGCGGTGCTCGCGATCGAGCGCCGCGAGCTTCCCGCCAGCCTCAACTTCAGCGAGCCGAATCCGGAGATCCCCCTCGACGCGCTGGGGATACGCGTTCAGGACAGCCACGGGGCATGGCCGCACGGCGACCGCCCGCTGATCGCCGGCGTCAGCTCCTTCGGCATGGGCGGGACGAACTGCCACCTCGTGCTCGAGGAGGCGCCCGCGGTCGTAGCCGCGCCGACGGCAAGCGGCGGCGTCCAGCCGTTGCCCACGCCGGTTCCGGTGCCTCTCTCGGCCAAGGCGGAGCCCGCGCTGGCAGAGGCGGCGGCAGACCTCGTGAGCCACCTCGAGGCGAATCCGGACCTTGGTCCGGCGGACGTCGCCTACTCGCTCGCGACCACGCGCAGCAGCTTCGCGCAGAGGGCGGTTGTGCCGGCCGCGGACAGGGAGGAGCTGCTTGCGGCGCTCACCGCGCTCGCCCGGGGCGAGGAGGTGGAGGGCGCCGCGCGCGGTACCGCTCACAGCCGGCGCGACCCGGTCTTTCTCTTCCCCGGCCAGGGCTCGCAGTGGGAGGGGATGGCGCTCGACCTGCTCGAGGCCTCGCCCACCTTCGCCGCCAAGCTGCGCGAGTGCGAAGCGGCGCTCGCGCCGCACGTGGAGTGGTCGGTCGAGGACGTCCTGCGACGCGACGAGGGCGCCCCCTCGATCGAGCGCATCGAGGTCGTCCAGCCGACCCTCTTCGCGGTGATGGCCTCGCTCACCGAGCTGTGGCGTTCTTGCGGCGTCCGCCCGGCGGCGGTCGCCGGGCACTCGCAGGGTGAGATCGTCGCCGCCTACGCGGCCGGGGGCCTCTCGCTCGCGGACGCGGCGATGCTCGCCGCGGTGCGCAGCCGCATCATCTCCAAGCTTGCCGGCAAGGGGGGAATGGTTTCGGTCGCCCTCTCGGCCACCGAGCTCGAGCCGCGTCTAAGCCGCTGGGACGCGCGGATCGAGGTGGCCGCCCACAACGGCCCCTCCTCGACGATCCTCTCGGGCGATCGCGAGGCACTCGACGAGCTGCTCGAGCAGTGCGCGGGAGAAGACGTACGGGCGCGCGAGGTTCCTGCCGCGATCGCCTCCCACTCGGCCTACGTCGAGGAGCTGCGCGAGGAGGTGCTGGAGTCCCTCGCGCCGATCGCCCCGCGCAGCGGCGAGATCCCCTTCCACTCGACGGTGACCGGCGGCGAGCTCGACACCGCGCAGCTTGACGCCGCCTACTGGTACCGCAACCTGCGCGAGACGGTTCGCTTCGAGCAGGTCACGCGCGGGCTGCTCGAGCGGGGCCACCGGGTCTTCATCGAGGTCAGCCCCCACCCGGTCTTCGCGCTGGCGGTGGGGGAGACGATCGAAGCGACCCTGCCCGATCCGGCCGAGGCGGCCGCGATCGGCACCCTGCGCCGCGATGAGGACGGACCGCGGCGCTTCGCCCTCTCCCTCGGCGAGGCCCATGCCGCCGGCGCCGAGCTGGACTGGGAGGCGTTCTTCGCCGGCAGCGGCGCGAGGACGGTCGATCTCCCCACCTACCCGTTCCAGCGGGAGCGCTACTGGCTCGAGGCGCTTTCGCAGGGCGAGCGCGGCGAGGACGATCCGGCGGCGGCGGGGTTCTGGGACGCGGTCGATCGCGGCGACCTCGGCGAGCTGGCCGGCATGCTGTCGGTCGAGGACGAGGGCGCCGCCTCGCTGGGCGCGGTCGTGCCGGCGATTGCCGCCTGGCGCCGCCGCGGCCGGGAGCTGGAGGCGCTCGAAGGCCTCTGCTACCGCGAGCGCTGGAGCGCGATCGCCGATCCGGCGGCGGGGGCCGCGCCGGGTGCGTGGTTGGTGGTCACCTCGCCCGGTCAGCGTGAGGATGCGGATGTCGCCACCGTGATCGAGGCCCTCGGCCCTGGCGCCGTGCACGTCGAGCTGGACCCCGCCGAGGACGACGCCGGCGCCCACGCCGGGCGCCTGCGCGCGGCGCTCGACTCGGAGGAGGTCGAGGGGATTCTCTCGTTGCTGGCGCTCGCCGAGCGCTCGCAACGGTCGCGTCCCGGTCCCGACGCTCTCTCCGCCACCACCCTGCTTCTCCAGGCTCTCGCCGAGGCGGAGGTCCCGGGCCCGATCTGGCTCGCCACCGGAGGGGCCGTGTCGACGAGCGCCTCCGATCCCGTCCGGCATCCCTCGCAGGCACAGCTCTGGGGCCTCGGCAGGTGCGTCGCGCTCGAGGAGCCCGAGCGCTGGGGCGGCCTCGTCGACCTCCCGGTCGAGCTCGACGACCGGCTCGCGCAGCGCCTATGTGGCGTCCTTGCCGCCGGCGGCGATGAGGATCAGATCGCTCTGCGCGAGGGCGGCATTCTCGGCCGCCGCCTGGTGCGGGTGCCGGTCGAGCCGGCCGCGTTCGGTGAGGCGTGGGATCCCGACGGCACGATTCTCATCGCCGGAGCAGGTGCCCTGGGCCGCGAGGTCACCTGCTGGCTCGCCGAGCGCGGAGCGCGGAACCTCCTTCTCGTCGTCGGGCATGAGCCGGACGTCGAGGAGATAGCCGAGCTCGAAGTCGAGCTGACCGAGGCGGGCTGCCTGGCCACGGTGGCGTCTTGCGACCTCACCCGGCGCGAGCAGGTCGAGGAACTGCTGACCTCGCTGCCCGGCGAGCCGCCGCTGACGGCCGTGTTCCACGCCGTCGAGGCGAGCGAGGAGGCAGCCGAAGCGAAGGTCGACGGCGCACGCCACCTGCACGAGTTGACCGCCGACCTCGACCTCTCCGCCTTCGTCCTCTTCTCCTCCAGCGTGGCGACCCTGGGCGCCGCGGGACGCGGCAGAGCAGCAGCGGCAAACGCGTACCTAGACGCCCTCGCCATGCACCGCCGCGCACTTGGTCTCCCGGCCATCGCGATCGCCTGGGGGCCCTGGGCCTTCGGCGAGGCGGGGCAGACCGAGGAGGAGCTGGCGCGCCACGGGGTATCGAGGCTGGCGCCGGAGACGGCGCTGCTCGCCCTCCAGCAGGCGCTCGACCGCGACGAGACCGCGCTTACGGTCGCCGATCTCGACTGGGCACGCTTCGCGCCGCTGTTTGCCGCCGCCCGTCCCCGCCCGTCGATCGAAGAGCTTCCCGAGGCCAGGCGGGCGCTCTCCGCGGGCCCGGTCGGGGGGACCGATCCGGCCGGGGCATTGCCGGCCAGGCTCGCCGAGATCTCCGGCGAGCAGCACGAGGCCTTCGTGCTCGACCTCGTCCGCGGCGAGGTCGCGAAAGTGCTCGGCCACGACTCGGCGGCCGCGGTCGAGCCCGGCAGGGCGTTCAAAGAGCTCGGCTTCGACTCGCTGGCCGCGGTGGAGCTGCGCAACCGCCTGCAGGCCGTCACCGGACTGCGCCTGCCGGCGACCGTGGTCTTCAACCACCCGACCTCGCTGCGGCTTGCCGAGCGGGTGCTGACGCAGGCCGGCGCCGGCCCCGGCGCCGAGCAGGTTGCCGTCCGGGCGCAGGCGGTCGACGAGCCGATCGCGATCGTCGGCATGGCCTGCCGTTATCCCGGCGGGGCGGAATCTCCCGAGCAGCTGTGGGACTTGGTCGCCGAGGGTCGTGACGGAATCTCGGCCTTCCCCGACGATCGCGGTTGGGACCTGGAGCGCCTCTTCGATCCGGACCCCGACCGTGCCGACACCTCCTACGCCCGCGAGGGGGGCTTCCTCGCGGGCGCCGCTGAGTTCGACGCCGAGTTCTTCGGCATCGCCCCGCGCGAGGCGCTGGCGATGGATCCCCAGCAGCGACTGCTGCTGGAGTCCTGCTGGGAGGCGCTCGAGCGTGCCGGTCTCGATCCGGCGGCCCTGGGCGCCAGCCCGACCGGCGTCTACGTCGGCGTCAGCTCGCAGGACTACAGCGCGGGCGTACGCGGGCCCGAGGGGGAGCTTGAGGGCTACCGCCTCACCGGCAGCTCGAGCAGCGTCCTCTCCGGCCGCGTCGCCTACGCCCTCGGCCTGCAGGGGCCGGCGATCACGATCGACACCGCCTGCTCCTCCTCGCTGGTGGCGATGCACCTCGCCTCCCAGGCGCTGCGCGGCGGCGAGTGCACGCTGGCGCTGGCCGGCGGCGTCACCGTGCTCGCCAGCCCGGGGATGTTCACCGAGTTCGCCCGCCAGCGCGGGCTCGCCGCCGATGGGCGCTGCAAGTCATTCGCCGAGGCGGCCGACGGCACCGGCTGGGCGGAGGGGGTGGGCGTCGTCGCCCTGGAGCGCCTCTCGGAGGCGCAGCGCAACGGCCACCCGGTGCTGGCTCTGCTCAAAGGCTCGGCGGTGAACCAGGACGGCGCCTCCAACGGGCTGACCGCGCCAAACGGTCCCTCGCAGGAGCGGGTGATCCTGCAGGCGCTGGCAAACGCCGGTCTCAAGCCCAGGGACGTCGACGCGGTCGAGGCCCACGGAACCGGCACCACCCTCGGCGACCCGATTGAGGCAGAGGCGCTGCTCGCCACCTACGGACAGGAGCGGGAGCGGCCGCTGAAGCTGGGCTCGATCAAGTCGAACATCGGCCACAGCCAGGCGGCCGCCGGCGTCGCGGGCGTGATCAAGATGGCCCAGGCGATGCGCGAAGGCGTGTTGCCGAAGACGCTGCACGTCGACGCTCCCTCATCGAAGGTCGATTGGGAGGCGGGGCAGATCGAGCTGCTGAGCGAGCAGGTCCGCTGGGAGTCCACCGGCGGCCCGCGCCGTGCCGGAATCTCATCCTTCGGCATCAGCGGCACCAACGCTCACGTGATCTTGGAGGAGGCGCCCGAGCCCGCTCCGGCAGGGGACGCAGGGGAGGCAGGGGAGGGCTCGGGCACTTCCTCCAAGCAAGTCGCAGGGGGCGCGATCCCGCTTCCCGTCTCGGCCAAAGCAGAGCCCGCCCTGGCCCAGGCAGCGTCGCGCCTCGCGGCCCACCTGCGCGAGCACCCCGACCTAAACCCCACCGACGTCGCCTACTCCCTCGCCACGACCCGCACCGCCTTCGAGCACCGGGCGGTGGCCCTGGGCTCAGATCGCGAGGAGCTGCTCGCCTCCCTTACGGCCTTTGCCAACGGGGACCCCTCGCCCGACGTCTTCACCGCCAGAGCGGGCGCAGGCAAGCTCGCCTACCTCTTCACCGGCCAGGGCTCCCAGCGACTCGGCATGGGCAAGGAGCTCCATGAGTCCGACGCCCATTTCCGCGCCGCATTCGATGCGGTCTGCGAGCAGCTCGACCCCCATCTGGCGACCCCGCTCGGCGAGGTCGTCTTCGCCACGGGCAAAAAGGCCGAGAAGCTGCTCGAGAACACCACCTACGCCCAGCCGGCCCTGTTCGCGGTCGAGGTCGCTCTGCATGAGGCGCTGGCCAAGCGAGGCTTAAAGCCAGACCTCCTCGCCGGCCACTCGATCGGCGAGATCGCCGCCGCCCACGTCGCCGGAGTGCTCGATCTCTCCGACGCGGCCAAGCTCGTCGCCGCAAGGGGCCACCTGATGGGTGCCCTTCCCGCCGAGGGGGCGATGGCCGCCCTCGAAGCCACCGAGGCCGAGGTCGCCGAGTCGATCGCCGGCAGGGAGGACGAGCTGGCGATCGCCGCGATCAACGGCCCGAGCGCGACCGTCCTCTCCGGCACCAAGAAGGCGGTGAACGAGGTTCGCGCCCACTGGAAGCAGCAGGGCCGCAAAACCAAACGCCTCGCCGTCTCCCACGCCTTCCACTCGCCGCTGATGGATCCGATGCTGGAGGAGTTCGCCAAGGTCGCCGATGCCCTCACCTACGGCGAGCCGACGATTCCGATCGTCTCCAACGTCAGCGGCGAGCTGCTCGGCGCCGAGCAGGCCACCGACCCCGCCTACTGGGTCGGCCACGTGCGCGAGGCGGTGCGCTTTGCCGACGCGGTCAGGACCCTCGAGAGCCTGGGAGCCAGCACCTACCTGGAGCTCGGCCCCGACCCGGTGCTCTGCGCGATGGCCCAGGAGTCTGTGGGTGAGGACGCCCAGGCCGCCTTCGTCCCGACCCTGCGCGAGGGCCGCCCGGAGGCCGACGTGGTCGCGACGGCGATCGCTCAGGCCCACGCGGCGGGAGCAGAGGTCCAGTGGGGGACCTTCTTCGCCGACACCGGCGCCACCCAGGTGCCCCTCCCCACCTATCCCTTCCAGCACAAGCGCTACTGGCTGTCCTCGGGGGCCGGCGCCGGGGACCTCGGCGCGGCCGGCATCGGCGACGCCGACCATCCGCTCCTCGGCGGCCAGATCGAGGACCCCGAGAACGGCGGCCTCACCCTCACCGGCCGCCTCTCGCTGCAGACCCATCCCTGGCTTGCCGACCACGTCGTGGCGGACGCCGTGCTGCTGCCCGGAACGGCCTTCGTCGAGCTGGCGCTGCGGGCCGGTGCGGAGGTCGGGGCCCCGACGATCGAGGAGCTCGCCCTGCAGGCGCCGCTGATCCTCCCCGAGCAGGGAGCGGTGCGGGTCCAGGTCTCCCTCGCCGGGCCCGACGAGCAGGGTCGCCGCGAAATCTCGATCCACTCCCGCCCCGACGGCGAGGAAGGGGAGTGGGCCCAGAACGCCAGCGGCTACCTCTCAGAGCAGCCCGCGGCCATGCCCGAGCCCCTCGACGCCTGGCCACCGCAGGGGGCAGAGCCGCTCGGGGTCGACGACATCTATGACCGCCTCGCCGAGACCGGCTTCGATTACGGCCCCGCCTTCCAGGGCCTGACCGCCGCCTGGCGCCAGGGCGAGCGGATCTACGCCGAGGTATCGCTGCCCGAGGAGCAGGCCCAGGGCGCGGGGCGCTTCTCCATCCACCCGGCCCTGCTCGACGCCGCCCTGCACGCCATCGGCCTGGTCGGGAAGGAGCGTGTGCTCGAGCTGCCCTTCCTCTGGAGCGGGGTCTCGCTGGTGGCCGTGGGAGCCGGGGAGCTGCGGATCGCGATTGCGCCCCGGGCCGAAGGCGAGGTGGCGCTGAGCCTCGCCGACGGCGCCGGCGTTCCGCTGGGCACGGTTGGCGCTCTGGCGCTGCGTCCGCTGACCGCGGGGGCATTGCGGGCGCCGCACAGGCCTTCCGAGGGTCTGATGGACGTGCGGTGGGCCGATGTATCGCCGGCCGAACGGATCACCCCGCTGCCCGAGGCGGAGCTCTGGCATTGGAGGTCGGAGGGGGGGCATTCCCAGGCGGGCGAGGTGGCCCGTGCCGCTACCCAGGCCGCCCTGGAGCGGATTCAGCAATGGCTCGCCGATGAGTCGAAGGCCGATTCGCGCCTGGCGCTGATCACCGAGGGCGCGATGGCGGCAAAGCAGGGGGAGTCCCCCGACCCCGCCGCCGCGGCGATCTGGGGCCTTGTCCGTTCAGCTCAATCAGAGCACCCCGGCCGTTTCGTCCTGATTGACAGCGACGGCTCAGAGGCATCCACTGCCGCCCTGCCGGCGGCACTCGCGATTGAGGAGGAGCCCCAACTGGCCCTGCGCGAGGGGGTGGTACTGGCCCCCCGCATCTCCCGCCTGGTCGCTGTCGAGGAGGACGCCACACCGGCGATCGACCCCGAGCGCACCGTGCTGATCACCGGCGGAACCGGCGGCCTCGGCGCACTGCTCGCCCGCCATCTGGCTGAGCGCCACGGCGCCCGTCACCTGCTGCTCGTCAGTCGCAGCGGTGAAGAAGCAAAGGGCGCCAAGGAGCTGAGGGAGGAGCTCGAAGCGCTGGGGGCAGAGCCCACGATCGCCGCCTGTGACGTCGCCGATCGCGAGGCGCTGGAGGAGCTCCTCGCCTCGATTCCCGAGGTGCGGCCGCTGGGCGCGGTGATCCACGCGGCCGGGGCGCTCGCCGACGGCACGGTGGAAGCGATGGACCGCGAGCAGGTCGAGCGGGTCTTCGGCTCCAAGGCCCTGGGAGCTTCACACTTGCACGAGCTCTGCGCGGGCATGGATCTCTCGATCTTTGCGATGTTCTCCTCCGTCGTCGGTTCGCTCGGCGGTCCCGGCCAGGCCAACTACGCCGCCGCCAACTCCTTCCTCGACGCGCTCGCCCAGCAACGGCGCACCGAAGGCCTGCCCGCGACCTCGATCGCGTGGGGCCTCTGGGAGCGCGAGAGCGGCATGACCTCCGGCCTGGGCGAGAGTGGCCTGGCGCGGATGCGGCGGGCCGGGATCGCGGCGCTCGCGGACGAGCAGGGCCTGGCGCTCTTCGACGGCGCCCTCGATTCAGCCCGTCCTCACCTGTTGGCGCTGCGCCTCGATACCGCCGGGCTGCGCGCTCAGGCATCCGCCGGCACCCTGCCGCCGATCCTCGGCGGCTTGGTGCGTGCATCTCGCCGCCGCGCCGCCGCCGGCTCGCTGGCCGCCAAGCTCGTCGACCTGCCTGAGGCCGACCGAGAGGATTTTGTCCTCGATCTGGTTCGGGCCGAGGTTGCCGCCGTGTTGGGCCACGGATCGCCGGGGGAGATCGAGATTGAGCGGGCCTTCAAGGAGATGGGCTTCGACTCGTTGGCCGCCGTGGAGCTGCGCAATCGGCTGAGCACGATCGCCGCGGTGAGCCTGACCGCGACCGTCGTCTTCGATTACCCGACGCCGGCGGCGATCGCCGCCCACCTGCTGGCGGAGGCGACCGCGAGCGGCGCCGCGAAGCGGATTGCGGTCCGAGCGCAGGCCGTCGATGAGCCGATCGCGATCGTCGGCATGGCCTGTCGTTATCCCGGCGGGGTCGGCTCGCCGGACGATCTCTGGCGGCTGGTCGCAGAGGGCCGCGACGGCATCTCTGAGTTCCCCGCCGACCGCGGTTGGGACCTGGAGCGCCTCTATGACCCCGACCCTGACAACCCCGGTACGAGCTATTCGCGCGAGGGGGGCTTCCTCCATGCGGCAGGCGAGTTCGACGCCGAGTTCTTCGGCATCGTCCCGCGCGAGGCGCTGGCGATGGATCCCCAGCAGCGGCTGCTGCTCGAGTCCTGCTGGGAGGCGCTGGAGGACGCCGGCATCGACCCGGCCTCGCTGCGCGGCGAGCCGGCGGGCGTCTTCGCCGGGGTCATGCATCACGACTACGGCAACGGCGGGGCGCCGCGGGCCGAGGTCGAGGGCTACGTCGCCGCCGGCGCGGCGGGCAGCGTCGCCTCCGGCCGCGTCTCATACGTCCTCGGCCTCGAGGGGCCGGCGATGACCGTCGACACCGCCTGCTCTTCCTCGCTGGTCACGCTGCACCTCGCCGGCCAGGCGCTGCGCGCGGGTGAGTGCTCGCTTGCCCTCGCCGGCGGAGTGACGGTGCTGGCGACGCCGACGGTCTTCACCGAGTTCAGCCGCCAGCGCGGTCTCGCCCCCGACGGGCGCAGCAAGTCCTTTGCCGATGCAGCCGACGGGGTCGCCTGGGCGGAGGGCGTCGGCATGCTCGTCCTCGAGCGCCTCTCCGACGCGCAGCGAAACGGCCACCGGGTGCTCGCCACGATCAGGGGCTCGGCCGTCAACCAGGACGGCGCCTCCAACGGGCTCACCGCACCGAACGGTCCCTCGCAGGAGCGGGTGATCCGCCAGGCCCTTGCCAACGCCCGCCTCGAGCCCAAGGACGTCGACGCGGTCGAGGCGCATGGAACGGGAACCACCCTTGGCGATCCGATCGAGGCGGGTGCGCTGCTCAACACCTACGGCCAAGACAGGGAGCAGCCGTTGCGCCTGGGCTCGATCAAGTCCAACATCGGCCACACCCAGGCAGCGGCGGGAGTCGCCGGCGTGATCAAGATGACCCAGGCGATGCGGGCGGGCGTCCTGCCCAAGACCCTGCACGTCGACGCCCCCTCTTCCAACGTGGATTGGGAGGCCGGGGAGATCGAGCTGCTGAGCGAGCAGGTCGAGTGGGAGGCGGGCGATAGGCCGCGCAGGGCCGGCATCTCCTCCTTCGGCATCAGCGGCACCAACGCTCACGTGATCTTGGAGGAGGCGCCCGAGCCCGCTCCGGCGGGGGACGCAGGGGAGGCAGGGGAGGGCTCGGGCACTTCCTCCAAGCAAGTCGCAGGGGGCGCGATCCCGCTTCCCGTCTCGGCCAAGGCGGAGCCGGCCCTGGCCGAGGCGGCAGAGCGCCTCGCGGCCCACCTGCGCGAGCACCCCGACCTAAACCCCACCGACGTCGCCTACTCCCTCGCCACGACCCGCACCGCCTTCGAGCACCGGGCGGTGGCCCTGGGCTCAGATCGCGAGGAGCTGCTCGCCTCCCTTACGGCCTTTGCCAACGGGGACCCCTCGCCCGACGTCTTCACCGCCAGAGCGGGCGCAGGCAAGCTCGCCTACCTCTTCACCGGCCAGGGCTCCCAGCGACTCGGCATGGGCAAGGAGCTCCATGAGTCCGACGCCCATTTCCGCGCCGCATTCGATGCGGTCTGCGAGCAGCTCGACCCCCATCTGGCGACCCCGCTCGGCGAGGTCGTCTTCGCCACGGGCAAAAAGGCCGAGAAGCTGCTCGAGAACACCACCTACGCCCAGCCGGCCCTGTTCGCGGTCGAGGTCGCTCTGCATGAGGCGCTGGCCAAGCGAGGCTTAAAGCCAGACCTCCTCGCCGGCCACTCGATCGGCGAGATCGCCGCCGCCCACGTCGCCGGAGTGCTCGATCTCTCCGACGCGGCCAAGCTCGTCGCCGCAAGGGGCCACCTGATGGGTGCCCTTCCCGCCGAGGGGGCGATGGCCGCCCTCGAAGCCACCGAGGCCGAGGTCGCCGAGTCGATCGCCGGCAGGGAGGACGAGCTGGCGATCGCCGCGATCAACGGCCCGAGCGCGACCGTCCTCTCCGGCACCAAGAAGGCGGTGAACGAGGTTCGCGCCCACTGGAAGCAGCAGGGCCGCAAAACCAAACGCCTCGCCGTCTCCCACGCCTTCCACTCGCCGCTGATGGATCCGATGCTGGAGGAGTTCGCCAAGGTCGCCGATGCCCTCACCTACGGCGAGCCGACGATTCCGATCGTCTCCAACGTCAGCGGCGAGCTGCTCGGCGCCGAGCAGGCCACCGACCCCGCCTACTGGGTCGGCCACGTGCGCGAGGCGGTGCGCTTTGCCGACGCGGTCAGGACCCTCGAGAGCCTGGGAGCCAGCACCTACCTGGAGCTCGGCCCCGACCCGGTGCTCTGCGCGATGGCCCAGGAGTCTGTGGGTGAGGACGCCCAGGCCGCCTTCGTCCCGACCCTGCGCGAGGGCCGCCCGGAGGCCGACGTGGTCGCGACGGCGATCGCTCAGGCCCACGCGGCGGGAGCAGAGGTCCAGTGGGGGACCTTCTTCGCCGACACCGGCGCCACCCAGGTGCCCCTCCCCACCTATCCCTTCCAGCACAAGCGCTACTGGCTGTCCTCGGGGGCCGGCGCCGGGGACCTCGGCGCGGCCGGCATCGGCGACGCCGACCATCCGCTCCTCGGCGGCCAGATCGAGGACCCCGAGAACGGCGGCCTCACCCTCACCGGCCGCCTCTCGCTGCAGACCCATCCCTGGCTTGCCGACCACGTCGTGGCGGACGCCGTGCTGCTGCCCGGAACGGCCTTCGTCGAGCTGGCGCTGCGGGCCGGTGCGGAGGTCGGGGCCCCGACGATCGAGGAGCTCGCCCTGCAGGCGCCGCTGATCCTCCCCGAGCAGGGAGCGGTGCGGGTCCAGGTCTCCCTCGCCGGGCCCGACGAGCAGGGTCGCCGCGAAATCTCGATCCACTCCCGCCCCGACGGCGAGGAAGGGGAGTGGGCCCAGAACGCAAGCGGCTACCTCTCAGAGCAGCCCGCGGCCATGCCCGAGCCCCTCGACGCCTGGCCACCGCAGGGGGCAGAGCCGCTCGGGGTCGACGACATCTATGACCGCCTCGCCGAGAGCGGCTTCGATTACGGACCCGCCTTCCAGGGCCTGACCGCCGCCTGGCGCGAAGGCGAGCGGATCTACGCCGAGGTATCGCTGCCCGAGGAGCAGGCCCAGGGCGCTGGGCGCTTCTCCATCCACCCGGCCCTGCTCGACGCTGCCCTGCACGCCATCGGGCTTACAACCCCCGATGGCCCCGCGGAGACGCGGCTGCCCTTCTCCTGGGGCGGGGTCTCGGTGCTCGCCGAGGGTGCCAAGGGACTGCGGGTCGCCCTCAGCCCCGAGGGGGAGAGCTTCTCCTTGCGGCTCGCCGACCAGGGCGGCGCCCCCCTGGCAACGGTCCAAGCGCTCGCCCTGCGTCCGCTGGACCCCGCCCAGCTGCGCGGCGCCGGGCAACGCCCCGACGGCTTGCTCGGCATCGAGTGGACCGAGGCCCCCCTCACCGAGGGAGTCGAGGCACCCGCCGACGTCGAGCTCTGGCGCTACGAGGCCCCCGGGGAGGAGGTCTCCCCGGCCGTGGCGGCCCGCGCCGCCACGCTGGCCGCGCTGGACGCCGTCCAGCAGTGGCTCTCTTCAGAAGACTTCGGGAAAGCGCGCCTGGTGTTCGTTACCCGAGGCGCAGTGGTTGTCCGCGGCGAGGCCCCCGACCTCGCCGCGGCGCCGCTGTTCGGTCTGATCCGCTCCGCGCTCTCCGAGCACCCCGGGCGCTTTGCCCTGATCGACAGCGATGGCAGCGAGGCCTCCGAGGCGGCGATGGGGGCGGCACTCGCCCTCGGTGCCGAGGAGCCTGAGATCGCCTTGCGCGAGGGGGTTGTGCTTGTGCCGCGGCTTGCGCGCACGACAGCAGGCGAGCCCGAGGAGGACGCCACGCCGGCGATCGACCCCGAGCGCACCGTGCTGATCACCGGCGGAACCGGCGGCCTCGGCGCACTGCTCGCCCGCCATCTGGCCGAGCGCCACGGCGCCCGTCACCTGCTGCTCGTCAGCCGCAGTGGCGAGGAGGCAGAGGGGGCCAAGGAGTTGAGAGGGGAGCTCGAAGCGCTGGGGGCTGAGCCCACGATCGCCGCCTGCGACGTCGCCGATCGCGAGGCGCTGGAGGAGCTCCTCGCCTCGATTCCCGAGGGGCGGCCGCTGGGCGCGGTGATCCACGCGGCCGGGGCGCTCGCCGACGGCACGGTGGAAGCGATGGACGCCGAGCGGGTCGCGCGTGTCTTCGCCCCCAAGGCAGACGCCGCCTGGAACCTGCACGAGCTGACCGGGGACCTCGACCTTTCGGCATTCGTCCTCTTCTCCTCGGCGGCTGGAGCTCTTGGCGGTCCCGGCCAGGCCAACTACGCCGCCGCCAACGTCTTCCTCGACGCGCTCGCCGAGCGACGGCGCACCGAAGGCGTGCCCGCGACCTCGATCGCGTGGGGTCTCTGGGAGCGCGAGAGCGGCATGAGCTCCCAGCTGGGTGAGGCCGACCTGGCGCGGATGCGGCGCTCGGGCATCGAGGCGCTCGGCGATGAGCGGGGCCTCGAGCTCTTCGACGCGGCACTGGTGGCCGGTCGTGCCGGATCGGTGGCGGTGCCACTCGACCTCGCTAGCCTCCGGGGTCAGGCGTCGGCCGGCGTCCTGCCGCCGATCTTCAGCAGCCTGGTTCGCACTCCGCGCCGCCGCGCGGCCACCGGCTCGCTTGCCTCGAGGCTGGCTGGCCTGCCCGTGGCCGAGCGCAAGAGCTTCGTCCTCGATCTGGTCCGCGGCGAGGTCGCGGCGATCCTGGGCCACGGCTCCGCCGAGGCGATCGATCCCGCCATGGCCTTCAAGGAGATGGGCTTCGACTCGCTCGCCGCGGTCGAGCTGCGCAACCGGCTGAGCACGACCACCGCGCTGCGCCTGCCGGCGACGGTCGTCTTCGACTACCCCAGCTGTGCCGCCCTCGCCGAGTTCCTGCTGGCCGAGGCGGCAGCGAGCGGGATCGCCAGGCGGGTTGCCGTCGGAGCCCGGGTGAATGAGGAGCCGATCGCGATCGTCGGCATGGCCTGTCGTTATCCCGGCGGGGTCGGCTCGCCGGACGACCTCTGGCGGCTGGTCGCCGAGGGCCGCGACGGCATCTCTGAGTTTCCCGCCGACCGAGGTTGGGACGTCGAGCGCCTCTACCACCCCGATCCCGACCACTCGGGGACCAGCTATACCCGCGAGGGAGGATTTCTCCGCGCCGCCGGCGAGTTCGACGCCGAGTTCTTCGGCATCGCCCCGCGCGAGGCGCTGGCGATGGATCCCCAGCAGCGCCTCCTGCTCGAGTCCTGTTGGGAGGCGCTGGAGGACGCCGGCATCGACCCGGCCTCGCTGCGCGGCGAGCCGGCGGGCGTCTTCGCCGGGGTCATGTACCACGACTACGGAGGTGGCACGACTCCGGCCGAGCTCGAGGGCTATGTAGCGGCGGGAGGGTCCGGCAGCGTGGTTTCCGGCCGCGCCTCCTACGCTCTCGGCCTCGAGGGGCCGGCGATGACCGTCGACACCGCCTGCTCTTCCTCGCTGGTCACGCTGCATCTCGCCGGCCAGGCGTTGCGCACGGGTGAGTGCTCGTTGGCGCTCGCGGGTGGAGTGACCGTGCTTGCCACCCCCAAGGTCTTCACCGAGTTCAGCCGCCAGCGCGGTCTCGCTCCCGACGGGCGCTCCAAGGCCTTTGCCGAGGCGGCCGATGGCGCCGGTTTCTCAGAGGGCGTCGGCATGCTCGTCCTCGAGCGCCTCTCAGACGCGGAGCGAAACGGCCACCGGGTGCTCGCCACGATCAGGGGCTCGGCCGTCAACCAGGACGGCGCCTCCAACGGGCTCACCGCACCGAACGGTCCCTCGCAGGAGCGGGTGATCCGCCAGGCCCTTGCCAACGCCCGCCTCGAGCCCAAGGACGTCGACGCGGTCGAGGCGCATGGAACGGGAACCACCCTTGGCGATCCGATCGAGGCGGGTGCGCTGCTCAACACCTACGGCCAAGACAGGGAGCAGCCGTTGCGCCTGGGCTCGATCAAGTCCAACATCGGCCACACCCAGGCAGCGGCGGGAGTCGCCGGCGTGATCAAGATGACCCAGGCGATGCGGGCGGGCGTCCTGCCCAAGACCCTGCACGTCGACGCCCCCTCTTCCAACGTGGATTGGGAGGCCGGGGAGATAGAGCTCTTGACCGAGCAGGTCGAGTGGGAGTCGGGCGACCGGCCACGTAGGGCCGCCGTCTCCTCCTTCGGCATCAGCGGCACCAACGCACATCTGATCTTGGAGGAGGCTCCCCCGGGCGGACTGGACCCGGGCGACCTCCACAAGGACGGGCAGGGGGGAGGGGCATCCGCAACCCTGCCCCTCCCCAGCCCGATCCCCCTGCCGCTCTCGGCCAAAGCAGAGCCGGCCCTGGCCGAGGCGGCGGAGCGCCTCGCGGCCCACCTGCGCGAGCACCCAGACCTCGACCCCACCGACGTCGCCTACTCCCTCGCCACGACCCGCTCCGCCTTCGAGCACAGGGCGGTGGCCCTGGGCTCAGATCGCGAGGAGCTCCTGTCCTCCCTTGGCGCCCTCGCCCAGGGCGAGGAGTCAAAGAACGCCACCCAGGGCACCGCCCGCACCTCCGGGAGCCCCGTCTTCCTCTTCCCCGGCCAGGGAGCCCAGGCCAAAGGCATGGCCCTGGGCCTGATCGAGTCCTCGCCGGCCTTCGCGGCCCACATGGCGGCCTGCGAGCAAGCCCTCTCCCCACACGTCGACTGGTCCCTTGCCGAGGTCCTCAGAGAAGAGGACGCCAGGTGGCTGGATCGCCTCGACATCGTCCAGCCCGCCCTCTTCGCGGTGATGGTCTCCCTCGCCAAGCTCTGGCGCGAATGCGGGGTCGAGCCCTCAGCCGTCGTCGGCCACTCCCAGGGAGAGATCGCGGCGGCCCACATCGCCGGAGCGCTCTCACTCGAGGACGGCGCCCTGATCGTCGCCCTGCGCGGCAAGGCGATGGCAAAGATCGCCGGGCAGGGAGGAATGCTCTCGGTCTCCCTCACCCCCGAGCAGCTAACCCCCTACGTCGAGCCACTGGGAGACAGGGCATCGCTGGCGGCGATAAACGGACCCGCATCGCTGGTCCTCTCCGGGGACCCCGAGGCACTGGGGGAGATCCAGAGCGCCTGCGAGGCAGATGAGGTCCGCGTCAAGCCCATCGCCGTCGACTACGCCGCCCACTCCGCCCAGATCGAGGCGCTGAGAGACGACCTGCTGGAGGCCTTCTCACCGATCTCCCCCCAAAGCGCCGAGATCCCCCTTCACTCCACGGTCAGCGGCGAGCAGATCGACACCAAAGAGATGGGTCCCGAGTACTGGTATCGCAACCTCAGGGAGACGGTCCTGCTGGAGCCCGTCTTGCGCAGCCTCCTGGACTCCGGCAAGCGAGCCTTCATCGAGATCGGACCCCACCCCGTCCTCGGCTTCGGCGCCCAGGAGACGATCGAGGACGCACTCGGAGACCCAACAGAGGCAACGCTGCTATCGACCCTGCGCCGCGAAGAGGACGAGGCAGAGCGCTTTGCCCTCTCCCTCGCCGAAGCCCATGCCCGGGGCATACCCGTGCAGTGGGAGGCGTTCTTCAAAGGCTCAGGCGCAAAGCAGGTCCCCCTGCCCACCTACCCCTTCCAGCACAAGCGCTACTGGCTTTCCCCGACGAGCGCCGGCACCGATGCCGGCGCGATCGGCCTGAATGCCGCCGATCACCCGCTGCTCGGCGCGGCGATCGAGGACCCCGGCGGGGAGGGAGTGACCCTGAGCGGGCGGATCTCGCTCTCCACGCACCCATGGCTCGCCGACCACGCCCTCGCCGGCACCGTCCTTTTGCCCGGCACCGCATTCCTCGAGCTGGCGATCAGAGCCGCCGAGGAGGTCGGCGCCGAGACCGTCGAGGAGCTGACCCTGCAGGCACCGCTTCTCCTCGCCGAGGAGGGCAGCGCCGACCTGCGGGTCAGCGTGACCGGGCCCGACGAGCAGGGCCGCAGGGAGATCCAGGTCCACTCCCGCCCCGACGCAGAGGACGCGCAGTGGACCCAAAACGCAAGCGGCTCGCTCTCCGATCGGAGCGCAGCGACACCCGAGCCCCTCGACGCCTGGCCCCCACCGGGAGCAGAGCCCCTGGAGGTCGCCTACCTCTATGACCGCCTCGCCGAGGCGGGGCTCGAATACGGACCCACCTTCCAGGGCCTCACCGCGGCTTGGCGCGAAGGCGAGCGGATCTACGCCGAGGTATCGCTGCCCGAGGAGGCCGCCCGGGGCGCGGAGGACTACGCGATCCACCCGGCCCTGCTCGACTCCGCCCTGCACGCCATCGGGCTTACAACCCCCGATGGCCCCGCGGAGACGCGGCTGCCCTTCTCCTGGGGCGGGGTCTCGGTGCTCGCCGAGGGTGCCAAGGGACTGCGGGTCGCCCTCAGCCCCGAGGGGGAGAGCTTCTCCTTGCGGCTCGCCGACCAGGGCGGCGCCCCCCTGGCAACGGTCCAAGCGCTCGCCCTGCGTCCGCTGGACCCCGCCCAGCTGCGCGGCGCCGGGCAACGCCCCGACGGCTTGCTCGGCATCGAGTGGACCGAGGCCCCCCTCACCGAGGGAGTCGAGGCACCCGCCGACGTCGAGCTCTGGCGCTACGAGGCCCCCGGGGAGGAGGTCTCCCCGGCCGTGGCGGCCCGCGCCGCCACGCTGGCCGCGCTGGACGCCGTCCAGCAGTGGCTCTCTTCAGAAGACTTCGGGAAAGCGCGCCTGGTGTTCGTTACCCGAGGCGCAGTGGTTGTCCGCGGCGAGGCCCCCGACCTCGCCGCGGCGCCGCTGTTCGGTCTGATCCGCTCCGCGCTCTCCGAGCACCCCGGGCGCTTTGCCCTGATCGACAGCGATGGCAGCGAGGCCTCCGAGGCGGCGATGGGGGCGGCACTCGCCCTCGGTGCCGAGGAGCCTGAGATCGCCTTGCGCGAGGGGGTTGTGCTTGTGCCGCGGGCGAGGCCGATCGAAGACGGCGAGGACTCGCTGCTGCCCCCGCCGGAGCCATGGCGGCTCGATGCCCTCGAGCGAGGCAGCCTGGAGAACCTCGGGCTCGTCCCCAATCCCGCTGCCTCCCGGCCCCTGGGACCGACCGAGGTGCGGATCGAGATGCGGGCCGCGGGGCTCAACTTCCGCGAAGTCCTCGCGGTCCTGGGATACGAGGTTCCCGCCGGGGAAAGGCTCGGTGGCGAGGGTGCCGGGGTCGTGCTGGAGGCAGGTTCGGCGGTGAGCGACCTGACCCCGGGTGACGCCGTGATGGGCAGGATCGCCGATGCATTCGGGACGACGGCGATCGGCGAGCGGGGGCAGCTGCTGCCGCTCCCGGCGGGCTGGTCCTTCGAGCAGGCGGCGGCGGTGCCGATCGTCTTCTCCACGGCCTTTCATGGCCTCTGCGAACTCGCCCGGCTGAAGGCGGGCGAAAGGGTGCTGATCCACGCCGGCGCGGGCGGTACGGGATCGGCGGCGATCCAGATCGCCCGCCACCTCGGCGCCGAGGTCTTCGCCACGGCCAGCCCGGGCAAGTGGGAGGTGCTGCGCGAGATGGGCCTCGATGACGATCACATCGCCTCCTCGCGCGACCTCGAGTTCAAGGACAAGTTCCTCGCGACCACCGGCGGGGAGGGTGTGGACGTCGTTCTCAACTCGCTCGCCGGGGAGTTCATCGACGCCTCCCTGGAGCTCCTGCCCCGCGGTGGTCGCTTCCTGGAGATGGGCCGGACCGACATGCGCGATCCGGGGCTGGTGGCCGGCGAGCACAAGGGGGTCTCCTACGACGCTTTCGACCTCGTCGGGCTGGACGAGGAGCGCATCGCCGAGATCCTGAGCGAGGTGGTCGCCCTCTTCGAGCGGGGCGCCCTGCGTCACTCGCCGGTATCGAGCTGGGATCTGCGCAATGCTCCCGCGGCCTTCCGTCACCTGCGCGAGGGCAAGAACGTCGGCAAGGTCGTGCTCACCGCACCCCGCCCGATCGACTCCGAGCGCACGGTGCTGATCACCGGCGGAACCGGTGGCCTCGGCGCGCTCGTCGCCCGCCATCTGGCCGAGCGCCACGGCGCCCGCCGGCTGCTGCTGGTCAGCAGAAGCGGTCCCGACGCCGAAGGGGCGGCGGAGCTGATGGAAGGACTCGAAGCGCTTGGTGCGGAGCCCACGATCGCGTCCTGCGACGTCGCCGATCGCGACGCATTGGAGGAGCTCCTCGCCTCGATCCCCGCCGAGCACCCACTGGGTGCGGTGTTCCACTCGGCCGGGGCGCTCGCCGACGGCACGGTTGAAGCGATGGACGCCGAGCAGGTCGCGCGTGTCTTCGCCCCCAAGGCAGACGCCGCCTGGAACCTGCACGAGCTGACCAGGGACCTCGACCTCTCCGCCTTCGTCCTCTTCTCCTCGGCAGCCGGCACCCTCGGCGGCGCCGGCCAGGCCAACTACGCCGCCGCCAACGTCTTCCTCGACGCGCTCGCCCACGGCCGCCGCGCGCAGGGTCTCGCCGCGACCTCGATCGCGTGGGGCCTCTGGGAGCGCGAGGGGGGTATGACGTCGCACCTGCAGGAGGCCGATCTGGCACGGATGCGCCGTTCGGGGGTCGAAGCGCTCTCCGACCAGCACGGCCTCGACCTGCTCGACTCCGCCCTCGCCGCCGATCGCGCCACGACGCTGGCGGTCCCGCTCAACCTCGCCGGCCTCAGAGGCCAGGCCTCGGCCGGCGCCCTGCCGCCGGTCCTCAGCGGTCTGGTGCGCGCCCAGGGCCGCCACCGCGCTCGCTCGGGCTCGCTCGCCGCGAGCCTCGTCGCCCTGCCCGAGGCCGAGCGCGCGGGCTTCGTCCTCGACCTGGTCCGCGGTGAGGTCGCCGCCGTGCTGGGTCACGGATCCGCCGCGGAGATCGATCCCGGCGTGGCCTTCAAGGAGATTGGATTCGACTCGCTCGCTTCGGTGGAGCTGCGCAACCGCCTTGGCACGGCCGCCGATCTGCGGCTGCCGGCGACCGTTGCCTTCGACCACCCGAATCCCGTCGCCCTCGCCGAGTTCCTGCTGGCCGAGGCGAGCGCGGGCGGAGGCGCCAAGCGGGTCGCGGTCAGGGCCCAGGCGAGCGAGGAGCCGGTCGGGATCGTCGGCATGGCCTGTCGCTACCCCGGTGGGGTGAGCTCTCCGGCGGGTCTCTGGAAGCTCGTCACCGAGGGCCGCGACGCCATCTCCGAGTTTCCCGCCGACCGAGGCTGGGACGTCGAGCGCCTCTACGACCCCGACCCCGACCACCCCGGAACCAGCTACGTGCGCGAGGGTGGCTTCCTCGCCGAGGCACCCGATTTCGACGCCGAGTTCTTTGGCATCGGCCCGCGCGAGGCGCTGGCGATGGACCCCCAGCAGCGCCTGCTGCTGGAATCCTGCTGGGAGGCGCTGGAGGACGCCGGCATCGACCCGGCCGCGCTGCGCGGAAGCCAGACCGGGGTCTTTGCCGGCCTGATCCATCAGGCCTACGGAGGAGGGTCGGGAGACCTCGAGGGCTACCAGGCGACCGGCAGCACGGCGAGCGTCGCCTCCGGTCGCATCGCCTACACGCTCGGTCTCGAGGGACCGGCGATCAGCATCGACACGGCCTGCTCCTCCTCGCTCGTCGCCCTGCACCTCGCGGCGCAGGCGCTGCGCGGGGGGGAATGCGAGCTGGCACTGGCCGGCGGGGTCACTGCTTTCGCCACTCCGGAAGTCTTCGTCGAGTTCAGCCGCCAGCGCGGCCTCGCCCCCGACGGGCGCTGCAAGTCCTTCGCCGAGGGGGCCGACGGAGCCGCCTGGGCGGAGGGCGTCGGCACGCTGCTGCTGGAGCGCCTCTCCGACGCGGAGCGAAACGGGCACCGGGTACTGGCCACGATCAAGGGCTCCGCCGTAAACCAGGACGGCGCCTCGAACGGCCTGACCGCCCCCAACGGACCCTCGCAGGAGCGAGTGATCCGCCAGGCCCTCGCCAACGCCCGCCTCGAAGCCAAGGACGTCGACGCGGTCGAGGCGCATGGCACGGGCACCGCCCTCGGCGACCCGATCGAGGCCGGGGCCCTGCTCAATACCTACGGCCAGGACAGGGAGCAGCCGTTGCGCCTGGGCTCGATCAAGTCCAACATTGGCCACACCCAGGCGGCGGCGGGCGTCGCCGGCGTGATCAAGATGGTGCTGGCGATGCGCGAGGGCGTCCTGCCCAGATCGCTGCACGCCGACGCCCCCTCATCCAAGGTCGATTGGGAAGCGGGGGAGATCGAGCTGCTGAGCGAGCAGGTCGAGTGGGAGGCAAACGGCGGACCCCGCAGGGTCGGCGTCTCCTCCTTCGGCATCAGCGGCACCAACGCCCACGTGATCCTGGAGGAGGCCCCCGCGGTCGAGCCCGAAGCCGCGACGCGGTCTCTCCAGGGCCCGATCCCACTTGTCCTCTCGGCCAAAGCGGAACCGGCCCTGGCCGAGGCGGCGGAGCGACTCGCCACCCACATCCAAGCGAACCCCGAACTCGATCCCACCGACGTCGCCTACTCGCTGCTGACCACCCGCAGTGCCATGGAGCACCGAGCGGTGGCATTGGGCAAAGACCGCGACGAGCTGCTCGCCTCACTCACCGCCCTCGCCAACGGCGAGCCCTCGGCCAACGTCCTCAGCGCCCGGGCAAAGGACGGCAAGCTCGCCTACCTCTTCACCGGCCAGGGCTCCCAGCGACTCGGCATGGGCAAGGAGCTCTACGAGTCCGATGAGCACTTCAAAGAGGCCTTCGACCGGGTCTGCGGGCAACTCGACCAACACCTCGACACGCCGCTGAAAGAGATCGTCTTCGCCAAGGGCAAGAAAGCGGCAGCGCAACTGGAGGACACCACCTACGCCCAGCCCGCCCTCTTCGCGATCGAGGTGGCCCTCTTCGAGGCGCTTGCCAAGCGAGGCCTGAAGCCCGACCTGCTCGCCGGCCACTCGATCGGCGAGATCGCGGCGGCGCACATGGCCGGTGTCCTCGACCTCGGTGATGCAGCGAAGCTCGTCGCCGCAAGAGGCCGACTGATGGGCGCCCTGCCTGGGGGCGGGGCGATGGCGGCGATCGAGGCAACCGAGGAGGAGATCGCCGAGTCGCTCGCCGGCATGGAGGCAGAGCTCTCGATCGCCGCGATCAACGGCCCCAGCTCGATCGTGATCTCCGGGACAGAGACGGCGGTCGAAGAGATCCGCACCGCCTGGGAGGAGAAGGGCAGAAGGACCAAACGCCTCGCCGTCTCCCACGCCTTCCACTCGCCCTTGATGGAGCCGATGCTCGAGGAGTTCGGTGAGGTAGCGGCGAGCCTCAGCTTCAGCGAGCCCAAGATCCCGATCGTCTCCAACCTGACCGGAGAGCTGCTTGCTCCCGAGCACGCCACAGACCCCGCCTACTGGGTCCGCCACGTGCGCGAGGCGGTGCGCTTCGCCGACGCGGTCGCGACCCTGCAGGCGCAGGGGACCAGCACCTACATGGAGCTCGGCCCCGACCCGGTGCTCTGCGCGATGGCGCGCGAGTGCCTCGGCGAGGACACGCAGGCCGCCTTCGTCCCCACCCTGCGCGAGAGCCGCCCGGAGGACGGAGCGATCTCCGCGGCGGTCGCCGGCGCATACGCGGCCGGGGCGAAGCTCGACTGGAGCATCTTCTTCGCGGGCACCGGCGCCAGGCGAGTGCCGCTGCCCACCTACCCCTTCCAGCGCGAGCGCTACTGGCTCGCCTCCTCCCTGGGCGGGGGCGACGCGAGCGCGATCGGGCAGAGCGACCCCGGGCACCCGTTGCTGGCGGCGAGCATCGAAGACCCCGGCGACGGCAGCCTGACCCTGACCGGCCGACTCTCGCTCGCCACCCACCCCTGGCTGGCCGACCACACCGTCGGCGACTTGGTCCTGCTACCCGGCACGGTCTTCTTCGAGCTGGCTTTGCGGGCTGCCGAGCAGGCCGGCGCCGGGAGCGTGGAGGAGCTGACCCTGCAGGTTCCCCTCGCCCTCCCTGAATCCGGTGCCGTCGCGATCCAGGTTTCGGTCTCCGCCCCTGGGGGCGAAGGCGGGCGGCGCGAGATCGCGATCCACTCCCGCCCCACGGGAGAAGAAGACTGGACCAGGAATGCGACAGGCTCGATCACCGATGCGCCCACCACGAACACGGACCCCCTGGATCTCTGGCCCCCACGGGATGCGGAGCCGCTCGAGATCGAAGACCTCGACTCCCTTCTCGCCGAGCGCGGGCTGAGTCATGGCGCCGCTTTCCAAGGAGTGAGCGCTGCTTGGAGGCAAGGCGAGCGGGCCTATGTCGAGGTCCACTTGCACGGAGCCGAGACGCCGGCTCTCCGCCTCGGCCTCTTCTCTGAGGGAGAGGAGCGCGCCATTGCCGCCTTTGATGAGTCGGGCACGCTCCTGCTCGGCGTCACCTCGCTCACCGCCGTCCCCTTTGAGCTCGAGGAGCTGCGCACCGCCCGGGAGCGTTTGCTCGACCTCGAATGGACCGAAATTGCCCTCGCCAAGCAGGACGAGCAGCCGGCCAAGATCGAGCTGCTGCGCTGCGCGACCGAGCCCGATGTCACGACCGCCGAGGCGGCCCGCTTGGCCGCCAGGGACACCTTGGAGGCGATCCAGCGCCGGCTCCGGGACGAGGGCGAGGCCGATACGCGCCTGGCTCTGGTCACCCGGGGGGCGATGGCCACCGCCGACGGCGAGGCACCCGACCCCGCGGCGGCGGCGATCTGGGGCCTCGTCCGCTCGGCCATCTCCGAGCACCCAGGTCGCTTCGCCCTGATCGACAGCGACGGCAGCGAGGCTTCCGAGTCCGCTCTGCCCGCTGCCCTGGCGCTCGGGGACGAGGAGCCCCAGCTCGCCCTGCGCGCGGGCAGGGCACTTGCGCCGCGCCTCGCTCGCACAGAGCCCGACGAGAGCCCGGAGGACACCGCGCCGGCGATCGACCCCGAGCGCACCGTCTTGATCACCGGCGGCACCGGCGGCCTCGGCGCCCTGGTCGCCCGCCATCTCGCCGAGCGGCACGGCGCCCGCCACCTGCTCCTGGTGAGCAGAAGCGGCCCCGGGGCTGAGGGGGCGGAGGAGCTGGGGGCGGAGCTCGAGAGCCTGGGCGCCGAGGTGAGGATCGCCGCCTGCGACGTGGCGGACCGTGAGGCCCTGGCGGAGCTCCTCGCCTCGATCCCGGTAGAGCATCCCCTCGGCGGGGCGATCCATTGCGCGGGGACGCTGGCCGACGGCACGGTCGAGGCGATGGCGCCGGAGCAGATCGATCTGGTCTTCGCCCCCAAGGTGGATGCCGCCTGGAACCTGCACGAGCTGACCGGGGACCTCGGCCTCTCCGCCTTCGTCCTCTTCTCCTCGGCGGCCGGCACCCTCGGCGGCGCCGGCCAGGCCAACTACGCCGCCGCCAACGTCTTCCTCGACGCACTCGCCCAGCGGCGCCGGGCAGAGGGCCTGGCCGCAACCTCGATCGCCTGGAGCTTGTGGGAGCGGCAGAGCGGCATGGCCGCGGGTTTGACCGAGGCGGACTTGGCGCGGATGCGACGGGCGGGTGTCGAAACGCTCTCCGACGAGCATGGGCTGGCGCTCTTCGACGCGGCCCTCGGTGCCGTCCGCTCGCCCGCGCTGGCATTCCCGATCGACGTCGCCGCCCTCAGGAGCCAGGCCACCGCCGGTCTCCTGCCGCCGATCTTCAACCGCCTGGTGCGTGTAACCAGGCGCCGCGGCGCCGCCTCGGGGTCCTTTGCCGCGAAGCTCGCGGCCCTGCCCGAGGCGGAGGCGGAGGGCTTCGTCCTCGACCTGGTCAGGGGCGAGGCCGCCGCGGTCCTCGGCCATGCCTCCGCCCGGCGAGTGGAGCCGGGCAAGGCTTTCAAGGAGCTCGGCTTCGACTCGCTCGCCGCGGTCGAGCTGCGCAACCGGCTCGACGCGATCGCCGGCCTGCGCCTGTCGACGACCGTCGTCTTCGACTACCCCAGCTGCGCCGCCCTCGCCGCGTACCTGCTGGCCGAGGCGGCGGCGAGCGGAGCCGCCAAGCGGATCGCGGTCAGGACCCAGGCGAGCGAGGAGCCGGTCGCGATCGTCGGCATGGCCTGCCGCTTCCCAGGGGGAATCGCCTCTCCCGCGGATCTGTGGCGACTGGTCGCCGAGGGGCGCGAGGGCATCTCGGAGCTCCCCGCCGACCGCGGCTGGGACCTGGAGCGCCTCTATGACCCCGATCCGGAGCATCCGGGAACCAGCTACGTCCGCGAGGCCGGCTTCCTCACCGACGCCGGCGAGTTCGACGCCGAGTTCTTCGGCATCGGCCCGCGCGAGGCGCTGGCGATGGACCCCCAGCAGCGGTTGCTGCTCGAATCCTGCTGGGAGGCGCTCGAGGACGCCGGAATCGATCCAGTCTCGCTGCGCGGCGAGCCGGCCGGCGTCTTCGCCGGAGCCGGTTACCAGGGCTACGGCACCGTCGCCGGGCCCTCCGCGGGCGAGCTCGAGGGCTACCTGGTCACCGGCATCTCGACCAGCGTGATCTCCGGCCGCGTCGCCTACACGCTCGGTCTCGAGGGACCGGCGATCAGCATCGACACGGCCTGCTCCTCCTCGCTCGTCGCCCTGCATCTCGCGGCGCAGGCGCTGCGCGGGGGCGAGTGCGGGTTGGCGCTGGCCGGTGGGGTCGCCGCCCTCGGCAGCCCGGACGTCCTCGTCGAGTTCAGCCGCCAGCGCGGCCTCGCCCCCGATGGGCGCTCCAAGGCCTTCGCCGACGCGGCCGACGGGGTCGCCTGGGGAGAGGGCGTGGGGGTGCTGGTGCTCGAGCGCCTCTCCGATGCGCGCCGCAACGGTCACCGGGTGCTCGCCACGATCAAGGGCTCCGCCGTCAACCAGGACGGTGCCTCCAACGGGTTGGCGGCCCCCAACGGACCCTCGCAGGAGCGGGTGATCCGCCAGGCCCTCGCCAACGCCCGTTTGGAGCCCAACGACGTCGACGTCGTCGAGGCGCACGGCACGGGCACCACCCTCGGCGACCCGATCGAGGCCGGGGCTCTGCTCAACACCTACGGCCAGGATCGAGAGCAGCCGCTGAAGCTGGGCTCGATCAAGTCCAACATCGGCCACACCCAGGCCGCGGCGGGAGTCGCCGGGGTGATCAAGATGGCGCTGGCGATGCGGGCGGGCGTCCTGCCGAAGACGCTGCACGTCGACGCGCCCTCCTCGAAGGTCGATTGGGAGGCGGGGGAGATAGAGCTGCTGACCGGAGAGCTGCCCTGGGAGGCGGGAGAGCGGCCGCGCCGCGCCGGCATCTCCTCCTTCGGCATCAGCGGCACCAACGCTCACGTGATCTTGGAGGAGGCGCCGGAGCCCGGCCCGCTGGGGGACGGGGACGGGCTCGGCGCTTCCTCTGAGCAAGGCACCCTGCCCGCCGCGATCCCGTTGCCGCTCTCGGCCAAATCCGAGTCCGCTCTGGTCGGGGCCGCGGGGCGACTCGCGAGCCACCTGGAGGAGCACCCCGATCTCGATCCCATCGACGTCGCCTACTCGCTCGCCAGCACGCGCAGCGCCTTCGAGCGCCGAGCGGTCGTTCGCGGCCGAGACAGGGAGGAGATGCTTGCCTCGCTCGCCGCTCTGGCCCAGGGCAAGGAGACTCCGGCCGTCGTCCGTGGCAGCGCGAACGCCGTCCATCGGCCCGTCTTCCTCTTCCAGGGCCAGGGGGCCCAGGCGCGGGGAATGGCCCTGGGGTTGATCGAGGCCTCGCCGGCCTTCGCCCGCCATATGGCAGCCTGCGAGGAAGCCCTCTCCCCATATGTGGAGTGGTCCCTGACCGAGGTCCTGCGCGAAGAGGACGCCAGGTGGCTCGATCGCCTCGACGTCGTCCACCCGGCCCTCTTCGCGGTGATGGTCTCCCTGGCCAAGCTCTGGCGCGAATGCGGAGTCGAGCCGGCCGCGGTGGTGGGGCATTCGCAAGGCGAGATCGCCGCCGCCCACATCGCCGGCGGCCTCTCGCTGGACGACGCCGCCCGGATCTTCGCCCTGCGCAGCCAGGCGCTGGTGAAGATCGCCGGCCAGGGAGGAATGCTCTCGGTCTCCCTCACCCCCAAGCAGCTTCCCCCTTATATAGAGCCCCTGGGCGAGCGAGCATCGCTGGCGGCGATCAACGGCCCGGCCTCGCTTGTCCTCTCCGGAGACTTCGAGGCCCTTGATCAGATCCAGGCCGCCTGCGAGAGGGACGGTGTCAGAGCCAAGCGCATCGCCGTCGACTGCGCCGGCCACTCGGCCCAGATCGACTCGCTGAGGGACGAGCTGCTTCCCGCCTTCACCCCGATCTCACCCCGCAGCGGTGACATTCCCCTCTACTCCACGGTCACCGGCGGGCAGATCGACATCAAGGAGATGGGTCCCGAGCACTGGTACCGCAACCTGCGCCAGACGGTTCTCCTGGAGCCGGTCCTGCGCAGCCTGCTCGACTCCGGCAAGCGCGCCTTCATCGAGATCGGGCCTCACCCGATAGTCGGCTTCGGCGCCCAGGAGACGATCGATGACGCCCTGGAGGATCCGGCGGAAGCGGTGCTGCTCTCGACCCTGCGCCACGATGAGGACGACGCGGAGCGCTTCAGCATCTCCCTCGCCGAGGCTCAAGTCGAAGGCGTGGCGGTCGACTGGCCGACCTTCTTCAAGGGCTCGGGGGCAAAGCGCGTACCGCTGCCGACCTACCCCTTCCAGCGCAAGCACTACTGGCATTCCTCCGGCGCGGGGACCGCCGACGCCGGCGCGATCGGCCTGACCGCGGCCGACCACCCGCTGCTGGGGGCGGCGATCGAGGACCCCACGGGCGAGGGCCTCGCCTTCACCGGGAGCGTCTCGCTGCCGACCCATCCCTGGCTTGCCGACCACGCCGTCACCGGCACGGTGCTCCTGCCGGGAACCGCCTTCCTCGAGCTGGCGCTGCGGGCCGGCGAGCAGGTCGGCGCCGAAAGCGTCGAGGAGCTGACCCTGCAGGCACCGCTTCTGCTTCCCGAAGAGGGAGCGCTCGCTCTGCGGGTGACCGTGGGCGGTGCCGGCGAGGACGATCGGCGCGAGATCTCGATCCACTCCCGCCCGCAGGGCGTTCGGGCCGAGTGGACCCTGAACGCCGCCGGCGTCCTGGCTGCCCGTACCGCCGCCGCCCCCGACCCGCTCGAGGCCTGGCCTCCACCCGGTGCCGAGCCACTGGAGGTCGGCTACCTCTATGACCACTTCGTCGAGATCGGGTTCGAATACGGCCCCGTCTTCCAGGGCCTGACCGCGGCCTGGCGCGACGGGGAGCGGATCTTCGCCGAGGTCTCGCTGCCCGAGGAGGCGGCCCGTGAGGCGGGGGCCTTCGCCGTCCACCCGGCCCTGCTCGACGCTGCCCTGCACTGCATCGGGCCGGCGATGCCCGGTGGGTCGCAGGAGCTGAGGCTGCCCTTCTCCTGGAGTGGAGTATCCGTTTGGACGGAGGGGGCCAGGCAGCTGCGGGTTGCGATCGATCCCGCCGAGGGGGAGGGATTCTCGCTGCGGATGACCGACCCCGACGGCGCTCCGGTCGCGACGATCGGCGAGCTCGCCACCCGGCCGCTCGATCCGACCCAACTGCGCGTCGCCGGGCAACGTCAGGACGGGCTGCTCGGTCTCGACTGGACAGAGGCGGCGCTTGCCGAGGGGGACGAGCCGTCCGCCGGGGTCGAGATCTGGCGATACGAGCGCCCGGGCCCCGGGGCCGCGGACGCCGAGGCCGCCCGCGCCGCGACCGAAGCCGCCCTGGAGGAGGTCCAGCGGTGGCTGGCCAGCGAGTCCGAGGCCGGTACGCGCCTCGCGGTGGTCACCGAGAACGCGGTCGCCGCCGTCGAGGGTGAGGCCCCCGACCCCGCCGCGGCCGCGATCTGGGGCCTCGTCCGCGCCGCCCAGTCCGAGCACCCCGGCCGCTTCGCCCTGATCGACAGCGACGGCAGCGAGGCTTCCGAGGCGGTGCTGCCCGCTGCTATGGCGCTGGGGGACGAGGAGCCCCAGCTCGCCCTGCGCGGCGGATCCGTGCTGATTCCCCGCCTGGTCCGCATCGAGGCGCGGGAGGTGGCGGAGGGCGCCGCGCCGCCCATCGACCCCGAGCGCACCGTCTTGATCACCGGCGGCACCGGCCTGCTCGGCGCTCTCACCGCCCGTCACCTGGCCGAGCACCACGGCGCCCGCCGGCTGCTGCTGGTCAGCAGGAGTGGCGGCGAAGCCGAAGGGGCAGCGGAGCTGGAGAGCGAGCTCGCGGAGCTGGGTGCCGAGGTCAGGTTTGCCGCCTGCGACGTCGCCGATCGCGGCGCGCTCGAAGAGCTCCTTGCCTCGATCCCTTCTGAGCATCCCCTCGGCGCCGTGATCCACGCGGCCGGGGCGCTCGCCGACGGCACGGTCGAGTCGCTCGACCCCGAGCAGGTAGTGCGCGTCTTCGAGCCCAAGGCAGACGCCGCCTGGAACCTGCACGAGCTGACCGGGGACCTCGGCCTCTCCGCCTTCGTCCTCTTCTCCTCGGCAGCCGGCACCCTCGGCGGCGCCGGCCAGGCCAACTACGCCGCCGCCAACGTCTTCCTCGACGCGCTCGCCCAGAACCGCCGGGCGGCGGGCCTGCCGGCCAACTCGATCGCCTGGGGGCTGTGGGAGCGCTCGAGTGCGATGAACTCCCACCTGGAGGAGGCCGACCTGGCGCGGATCCGGCGCACCGGGGTCGAGATGCTCAGCGACGAGGCCGGCCTGGCTCTGCTCGACTCGGCTCTGGCCGCCGATCGCGCCGCGGCGCTCGCCGTTCCACTCAACGCCGCCGGCCTCCGGGCCCTCGCCGCGGCCGGCACCCTGCCGCCGATCTTCAGCTCGCTGGTGCGCGCTCCCCGCCGTCGCGGCGCCGCCTCCGGATCGCTTGCCGCCAAGCTCGCCTCCCTGCCTGAGGCGGAGGCAGAGGTTCTCGCCCTGGACCTGGTCAGGGACGAGGTCGCCGCGGTGCTGGGGCACGACTCCTCCGCCGGGGTGGAGCCCAGGCGCGCCTTCAAGGACCTGGGCTTCGACTCGCTGGCGGCGGTCGAGCTGCGCAACCGGTTGAGCGCGATCACCGGATTGCGCCTGCCCGCCACCGTCGTCTTCGATTACCCCAACTCCACTCTCCTCGCCGCGCACCTGCGGGCCGAGGCGAGCTCGAGCGGCGTCACCCGGCGGCTCGCGGTCAAAGCCCAGGCGAGCGAGGAGCCGATCGCGATCGTCGGCATGGCCTGCCGCTACCCGGGTGGGATCGGTTCTCCCGCCGACCTCTGGCGCCTCGTCGCCGAGGGTCGCGACGCGATCGGGGGGTTCCCTGCCGACCGCGGCTGGG
This sequence comes from uncultured Solirubrobacterales bacterium, assembly GCA_963716735.1. Taxonomy (GTDB): domain Bacteria; phylum Actinomycetota; class Thermoleophilia; order Solirubrobacterales; family 70-9; genus VRUE01. The sequence goes on along the minus strand of OY970321.1, from coordinate 953,192 downwards.
ACCTCGAGCGCCTCTTCGACCCCGATCCCGCCACGCCGAGCCAAACGTCTCATGCCCGCGAGGGCGGCTTCCTTGCCGACGCCGGCTCCTTCGACGCCGAGTTCTTCTCGATCAGCCCGCGCGAGGCGCTGATCACCGACCCCCAGGAGCGGCTGATGCTGGAAGCCGCCTGGGAGGCGCTCGAGGACGCCGGCATCGACCCCGCCTCGCTGCGCGAGACCCAGACCGGCGTCTTCGCCGGGGTGATGGTCCACGAGTACGGGCCGGCCGCCGGCCAGACCTCCAGCATCGTCTCGGGCCGCATCGCCTACACCCTCGGCCTCGAGGGTCCGGCGATCACCGTCGACACGGCCTGCTCCTCCTCGCTGGTGGCGTTGCACCTCGCCTCGCGGGCACTGGGACAGGGGGAGTGCGACCTGGTGCTGGCCGGCGGGGTGACCGTGCTCTCGACCCCGAGCGTCTTCATCGAGTTCAGCCGCCAGCGTGGCCTCGCCGCCGACGGGCGCTGCAAGTCCTTCGCCGACGGCGCCGACGGCGCCGGCTTCTCTGAGGGCGTCGGCGTGCTCGCTCTGGAGCGCCTCTCCGACGCGCGCCGCAACGGTCACCGGGTGCTGGCCACGATCAAGGGCTCCGCCGTCAACCAGGACGGCGCCTCTAACGGCCTCACCGCTCCCAACGGACCCTCGCAGGAGCGGGTGATCCGCCAGGCGCTTGCCAACGCCCGCCTGGAGCCGAAGGACGTCGACGTGGTCGAGGCGCACGGCACGGGCACCACCCTCGGCGACCCGATCGAGGCCGGCGCCCTGCTCAACACCTACGGCCAGGACAGGGAGCAGCCACTGAAGCTGGGCTCGATCAAGTCCAACATCGGCCACACCCAGGCCGCCGCGGGAGTCGCTGGGGTGATCAAGATGACCGAGGCGATGCGCGCGGGCGTCTTGCCGAAGACGCTGCACCTCGACGCGCCCTCCTCGAACGTCGATTGGGAGGCGGGGGAAATCGAGTTGCTGAGCGAGCCAGTCGCGTGGGAGGCAAACGGCCATCCGCGCCGCGCCGGCGTCTCCTCCTTCGGCATCAGCGGCACCAATGCCCACGTGATCCTCGAGGAGGCGCCCGCAGTCGAGCCCGATGCCGCGACGCGGCCTCTCCAGGGACCGATTCCCTTTGCCCTCTCGGCCCAGGCGGAGCTCGCCCTGGCCGAGACCGCCGAGCGCCTTGCGGCCCACCTGGCGGCGAACCCCGACCTCGACCCCACCGACGTCGCCTACTCGCTGGCGACCACCCGCGCGGCCCTCGAGCAGCGGGCGGTTGCGATGGGCGGAGACCGCGACGAGCTGCTCGCAGCCCTCACCGCCCTCGCCGACGGCGACCCCTCGCCGAACCTCATAAGCGCCCGGGCCAAGGACGGCAAGCTCGCCTACCTCTTCACCGGCCAGGGCTCCCAGCGCCTCGGCATGGGCAAGGAGCTCTACGAGTCAGACGAGCACTTCGCATCTTCCTTCGACGCGGTCTGCGAGCAGCTCGACCGGCACCTGGAGACGCCGCTCGAGGAGATCGTCTTCGCCAAGGGCAGGAAAGCGGCAGCCCAGCTCGAGGACACCACCTACGCCCAGCCGGCCCTCTTTGCGATCGAGGTGGCCCTCTATGAGGCACTCGCCAAGCGAGGCCTGAAGCCCGACCTGCTCGCCGGCCACTCGATCGGTGAGATCGCGGCGGCGCATGTGGCCGGTGTGGTCGAGCTCGATGACGCGGCGAAGCTGGTCACGGCAAGGGGCCGACTGATGGGCGCCCTGCCGGAGGGCGGAGCGATGGCGGCGATCGAGGCCACCGAGAAGGAGGCAGCCGAGTCGATCGGGGGCAAGGAGAGCGAGCTGGCGATCGCCGCGATCAACGGCCCCACCTCGATCGTCATCTCCGGCAGCGAGGAGGCCGTCGAAGCGGTCCGCACCTCCTGGGAGGACAAAGGCCGCAAGACCAAACGCCTCGCCGTCTCCCACGCCTTCCACTCGCCGCTGATGGAGCCGATGCTGGAGGAGTTCGCCGAGGTCGCCCAGAGCCTCACCTACAGCGAGCCGAAGATCCCGATCGTCTCCAACGTCAGCGGCGAGCTGCTCACCTCCGAGCAGGCCACCGACCCCGCCTACTGGGTCCGCCACGTGCGCGAGGCGGTGCGCTTTGCCGACGCGGTGACGACCCTGCGGGCGCAGGGCACCAGCACCTACCTGGAGCTGGGACCCGACCCGGTGCTCTGCGCGATGGCGCGCGAGAGCCTGGGCGAAGACGTCCGGGCCGCCTTCGTCCCGACCCTGCGCGAGGGCCGGCAAGAGGACGGTGTCCTGACGACGGCGCTCGCCGGGGCATTTGCCGCCGGCGCGACGCCCGAATGGGGGGCCTTCTTCGCGGACACGGGCGCCAAGCGCCTGCCGCTGCCGACCTACCCCTTCCAGCGCAAGCGCTACTGGTTCGCCTCACAGGGCGGGGCGGGGGACCCGACCGTCGCCGGGCAGGCCTCCGCGGGCCACCCGCTGCTCGCCGCGACGATCGAGGACCCCACCGGTGGGGGACTGACCCTCACCGGACGCATCTCGCCGCAGACCCACCCGTGGCTTGCCGACCACGTCGTCGCCGGCGCCGTCCTCCTTCCCGGCACCGCCTTCCTGGAGCTGGCATTGCGTGCCGCCGAGGAGGTCGACGCCGGAGCCGTCGAGGAGCTGACCCTGCAGGCCCCACTGGTGCTGCCGGAGGATGGCGCCGTGGTGCTGCAGGTGTTGGTCTCCGGTGCCGCCGAGGACGGGAGGCGCGAGATCTCGATCCATTCTCGCCCCGACCGACCGGCCGGTGAGTGGTCTGAGAACGCAAGCGGGGCGCTGGCCGAGGCGCCCGTCGAGCACCCGGAGTCACTCGATGCATGGCCCCCCGAGGGCGCCGAGCCGGTCGAGGTCACCTACCTCTACGACCTCCTCGCCGAGCACGGCCTCCAGTACGGCACGGCCTTCCAGGGACTGCGCGCCGCCTGGCGCGTCGGCGAGCAGGTATGCGCCGAGATCGTGCTGCCCGAGGAGGCCGCGCAGGATGCCGATCGCTTCGGCCTCCATCCCGCCTTGCTCGACTCGGCGCTTCACTGCATCGCCCTTGCCGGCGACGACGGGCCGGCCGAGCCGATGCTGCCCTTCTCCTGGGGCGGGGTGTCGCTGTTGGCCCAGGGAGCACGGGAGCTGCGGGTGAAGCTCACCCCGCGTGGCGAGGGCTCCGTGGCGCTCGTCCTCGCCGACGGCGCGGGCGCCCCACTGGGCACGGTCGCTTCCCTGGCGCTGCGACCGCTCGACGCGACCCGGCTGCAAAGCGCGGGCTCGCGGCCGCAAGGAATGCTCGAGATCGGCTGGGCCGAGGTCCCCCTCGCCGAGGCTGCCGAGCCCCCCGCAGATGTCGAGCTCTGGCGCCACCAGCGCAGTGGTGAGCCAACGGCAGATGCCGAGGCCGCCCAGGCAGCCACCCTCAACGCCCTGGAGCAGATCCAGCGATGGCTCGCCGATGAGTCGAAGTCCGACTCGCGCCTGGCGCTGATCACCGAGGGCGCGATGGCGCCAACCCAAGGCGAGTCCCCCGACCCCGCCGCCGCGGCGATCTGGGGCCTCGTCCGCTCCGCCCAAGCCGAGCACCCGGGCCGCTTTGCCCTGATCGACAGCGATGGCTCAGAGGCCTCCGAGGCGGCGCTTAACGCGGCGCTCTCACTGGGGACAGAGGAGCCCCAGCTGGCCCTGCGTGAGGGGGTGGCGCTGGCGGCGCGGGCAATGGCGGCCAAAGACACCGAGGACTCGCTGATCCCCCCCGCGGGGGACTGGCACCTCGACGCGCTCAAGCGCGGCACCCTGGAGAGCCTCGCTCTCACCCCCAGCACACAAGAGCCCCTGAGCCCGATCGGGGTACGGGTCCAGATGCACGCCGCCGGGCTCAACTTCCGCGACGTATTGATCGTCTTGGGCATCTACCCCGGTGCGGCCTCGATCGGCGGCGAGGGAGCCGGGGTGGTGATCGAGACCGGCGAGGAGGTCATCGACCTCTCCCCCGGGGACCGGGTGATGGGCCTGGTCGAGGGGGCCTTCGGCCCGCTCGCCACCACCGAGCGCGAGATGCTCGTCCGGATCCCCGCGGGCTGGTCCTTCGAGCAGGCCGCGGCGATGCCGATCGTCTTCGCCACCGCCCTCTACGGCCTCGGCGACCTCGCCGGGCTTAAGCCAGGCGAGAAGGTCCTGATCCACGCCGGTGCCGGCGGTGTCGGCATGGCCGCGATCGGTCTCGCCCGCCACCTCGGCGCCGAGGTCTTCGCCACCGCCAGCCCCCCGAAGTGGGAGGCCCTGCGCGAAGCCGGCCTCGCCGAGGACCACATCGCCTCCTCGCGCGATCTCGAGTTCAGGCAGAAGTTCTTGGATACCACCGACGGAGAGGGTCTCGACGTCGTCCTCAACTCGCTCGCCGGGGAGTTCGTCGACGCCTCGCTCGACCTCCTCCCCCGCGGTGGCCGCTTCCTGGAGATGGGCAAGGCCGACGTCCGCGATCCCGAGCAGGTCGCCGCCGAGCACGAGGGCGTCTCCTACCTTCCCTTCGACCTGACCGAAGCCGGACCCAAGCGCACCGGGGAGATGCTCGCCGAGATCGCCGGCCTGCTTACCCAGGGCACCCTCGCTCACCAGCCGCTCGCCAGCTGGGACCTGCGCAAAGCCCCGCAGGCCTTCCGCCACCTGCGCGAGGGCAAGAACGTCGGCAAGGTCGTGCTCAGCGTCCCCCGGAGCATCGACCCCGAGCGGACCGTCTTGGTCACCGGCGCGACCGGCGGCCTCGGCTCGCTCACCGCCCGCCACCTCGCCGAGCGCCACGGCGCCCGCCACTTGCTGCTCCTCAGCCGAAGTGGCCCTGAGGCCGAAGGCGCCGCAGAGCTGCAGGCAGAGCTCGAGGAGCTCGGCGCCCAAGTCACGATCGCCGCCTGCGACGTAGCCGACCTCGAGGCACTGGAAGAGACCCTCGGCTCGATCCCCGCAGAGCACCCACTCGGCGCCGTGGTCCACTGCGCCGGAGCGATCGCCGACGCCACGATCGAGTCGCTGGACGCCGAGCAGGTCGCGCACGTATTCGCCCCCAAGGCAGACGCCGCCTGGAACCTGCACGAGCTGACCGGGGACCTCGACCTCTCCGCATTCGTCCTCTTCTCCTCGGCGGCAGGCACCCTCGGCGGTCCCGGCCAGGCCAACTACGCCGCCGCCAACGTCTTCCTCGACGCGCTCGCCCAAAGGCGCCAGGCCGAAGGGCTGCCCACTACCTCGATCGCCTGGGGCCTATGGGAGCGCGAGAGCGCCATGACCGCGAGCCTCAGCGAGGCCGACATGGCGCGGATGCGACGGGCCGGGATCGAAGCTCTCTCCGATCAACGCGGCCTGGAGCTCTTCGACGCCGCCCTCGCCGGTGGTCGCCCCCAGGCACTTGCCGCCCCGCTCGACAGCGCCGCACTCAGGGGCCAGGCCTCCACCGGCACCCTGCCGCCGATCTTCAGCGCGCTGGTGCGCACCTCCAGGAGGCGCGGCGCCGCCTCGGGCTCGCTCGCCGCCAAGCTCGCCTCCCTGCCCGAGGCAGAGCACCAGGGCCACGTCCTCGATCTGGTCAGGGCGGAGGTGGCGGCCGTCCTCGGCCACACCTCCGCGGCCGAGGTCGAGCCCGAGCGGGCCTTCAAGGAGATGGGCTTCGACTCGCTCGCTTCGGTCGAGCTGCGCAACCGGCTCAACAGCGCGACCGGCCTCGGCCTGGGGGCGACGACGGTGTTCGATTACCCCACCCCGCGCCGTCTGGCCGAGCGCCTGTTGAGCGAGGCGACCGCGAGCGGCGACAGCAGACGGGTGACCGCCCGTGCGCGGACGAGCGAGGAGCCGATCGCGATCGTCGGCATGGCCTGCCGCTACCCGGGCGGAGTCGGCTCCCCCGAAGATCTCTGGCGGCTGGTCGCCGAGGGCCGCGACGCGATCGGCGAGTTCCCGACCGATCGTGGCTGGGACCTCGAGCGCCTCTACAACCCCGATCCCGACCACGTGGGGACCTCCTATGCGCGCGCCGCGGGCTTCCTCGCCGACGTCGCCGAGTTCGACGCCGAGTTCTTCGGCATCGCCCCTCGCGAGGCGCTGGCGATGGATCCCCAGCAGCGGCTGCTGCTCGAATCCTGCTGGGAGGCGCTGGAGGACGCCGGCATCGACCCGGCCTCGTTGCGCGGCGAGCCCGCCGGGGTCTTCGCCGGGCTGATCCACCAGGACTACGCCGCCGGATCGGGGGCCCTGGGAACCGAGGCCGGCGGATACCAGGCGACGGGCAACTCCTCCAGCGTCGCCTCCGGCCGCGTCTCCTACGCGCTCGGCCTCGAGGGTCCGGCGGTCACCGTCGACACCGCCTGCTCCTCCTCGCTGGTGGCGCTGCACCTCGCCTCGCAGGCGTTGCGCGGCGGCGAGTGCTCGCTGGCCCTGGCGGGCGGCGTCACCGCTCTCGCCACACCCGATGCCTTCGTCGAGTTCAGTCGCCAGCGCGGCCTCTCGCCCGATGGGCGCTGCAAGTCCTTCGCCGAGGCGGCCGACGGAGTCGGCTGGGCCGAGGGCGTCGGCATGCTCGTCCTCGAGCGCCTCTCCGAGGCGACCCGGAACGGACACCCGGTCATCGCTCTGTTGCGCGGCTCGGCGACGAACCAGGACGGCGCCTCCAACGGCCTCACCGCTCCCAACGGACCCTCGCAGGAGCGGGTGATCCAGCAGGCGCTGGCCAACGCCGGCCTGCAGGCAAAGGACGTCGACGCGGTCGAGGCCCACGGCACGGGAACCACCCTCGGCGACCCGATCGAGGCCGGCGCCCTGCTCAACACCTACGGCCAGGATCGAGAGCAGCCGCTGAAGCTCGGCTCGATCAAGTCCAACATCGGCCACTCGCAAGCGGCGGCGGGAGTCGCCGGGGTGATCAAGATGGCGCTGGCGATGCGGGCGGCCGTCCTGCCGAAGACCCTGCACGTCGATGCGCCCTCCTCCAACGTCGATTGGGAGGCGGGTGAGGTCGAGCTGCTGCGCGAGCCCGTGCCGTGGGAGGCGGGCGAGCGCCCGCGCCGCGCCGGCGTCTCCTCCTTCGGCATCAGCGGCACCAACGCGCACGTGATCCTGGAGGAGGCGCCCGAGGTTGAGCCCGCGACCCCGACCGAGTCCCTGCAAGGCGGCCCGATCCCCCTTGCCCTCTCGGCCAAAGCGGAGCCCGCCCTGGCGGAGACCGCCGAGCGCCTCGCATCCCAGCTGCTGGAGAACCCGGACCTCGACCTCACCGACGTCGCCTACTCGCTGGCCACCACGAGGTCTGCCTTCGACTACCGCGCGGTTGCGCTGGGTCAAGACCGCGATGAGCTGCTCGCCTCGCTTGCGTCTCTCGCCATAGGCGACCCCTCACCCAACGTCCTCAGCGCCAGGGCCAAGGACGGCAAGCTCGCCTACCTGTTCACCGGCCAGGGCTCCCAACGCCTCGGCATGGGCAAGGGGCTCTACGAGTCAGACCCGAACTTCCAAGCCGCCTTCGATGTGGTCTGCGAGCAGCTCGACCCCCACCTGGGAGTTCCCCTGCGAGAGATCGTCTTCGCCGAGGACGAAGAGGCGGCGGCGCTGCTCGAAGACACGACCTACGCCCAGCCCGCCCTCTTCGCGGTCGAGGTGGCTCTGTATGAGGCGCTCGCAAAGCGCGGCTTGAAGCCCGACATCCTCGCCGGCCACTCGATCGGCGAGATCGCCGCGGCGTATGTGGCGGGGGTCCTCGACCTCGCCGATGCGGCCGGGCTGGTCGCGGCAAGGGGACGCCTGATGGGCGCGCTGCCGGAGGGCGGAGCGATGGCGGCGATCGAGGCGACGGAGGCGGAGGCCGAGGAGTCGATCGCGGGCAGGGAGGCAGAGCTCTCGATCGCCGCGATCAACGGCCCGACCTCGATCGTGATCTCGGGAGCCGGGGAGGCAGTCGAGGAAGTCAGGGCCGAGTGGGAGGACAAAGGCAGGAGGACCAAACGCCTCGCCGTCTCCCACGCTTTCCATTCGCCTCTGATGGAGCCGATGCTCGAGCAGTTCGCCGAGGTCGCCCAGAGCCTCGCCTACGCCGAGCCGAATATCCCGATCGTCTCCAACGTCAGCGGAGAGCTGCTCACCTCTGAGCAGGCGACCGACCCCGCTTACTGGGTGCGCCACGTGCGCGAGGCCGTGCGCTTTGCCGACGCGGTCACGGCCCTGCAGGCACAAGGGGTGAGCACCTACCTGGAGCTCGGCCCCGACCCGGTCCTCTGCGCGATGGCGCGCGAGTGCCTGGGCGAAGACGCCCGGGCCGCATTCGTCCCGACCCTGCGCGAGGGGCGGCAGGAGGCCGGCGCCCTGACGACGGCGATCGCCGGCGCCCACGCCGCCGGGGCGAAGCTCGCCTGGGACGTCTTCTTCGCGGGCACCGGCGCAAAGCGCGTGCCGCTGCCGACCTATCCCTTCCAGCACAAGCGCTACTGGCTCGACCCGAGGGCGGGGGCGGGGGACATGACCGCCGCCGGCCAGGTCCCGGCCGACCACCCGTTGCTGGGGGCGGCGCTGGAGCTGGCGGGGGATTCTGGCGGGAGCCTCCTGCTCACCGGGCGCCTCTCGTTGCAGACCCACGCCTGGCTGGCCGATCACAGGGTCGCCGGCACGGTGCTGCTGCCGGGCACCGCCTTCCTCGAGCTGGCGCTGCGGGCGGCGGAGCAGGCAGGCGCCGAGCGGGTCGAGGAGCTGACGCTGCAGGCGCCCCTCGTCCTTCCCGAGGGCCAGGCGGTGACGCTTCAGGTCTCGGTCGGCGGTCGCGAAGGCGACGACCGCCGCGAGGTCGCGATCCACTCGCGCACGGAGGGCGAGGAGAGCGAGTGGACCCAGAACGCGAGCGGCACCCTCTCCTCGGCGCCGGCCCCCGCCCCCGAGTCGCTCGACAGCTGGCCTCCCGAGGGCGCCGAACCGGTGGAGGTCGGGTACCGATACGACCTGCTCGCCGAGCACGGGCTCGAATACGGCCCGGTCTTCCAGGGGCTGAGAGCGGCCTGGCGCCTGGGCGAGCGGATCTACGTCGAGGTCTCCCTTCCCGAGGAGGTTGCCCAGGGGGCCGAGCGCTTCGGCATCCACCCGGCCCTCGTCGACGCGACGCTGCACGGCACCGGGCTCGCCGGTGGCGCCGAGGAGGTCAGGCTGCCCTTCTCCTGGAGCGGGGTGTCCCTGTATGCGGCGGGAGCCCGGGAGCTGCGGGCGAGGATCGCGCCGGTCGAGGGCGGAGGTGTCTCGCTGCTGATCGCGGACTCCAGTGGCGCGCCCGTCGCCGCCGTCGCGGAGCTGGCCACCCGCCCGCTGGACGCCGCGCAGCTGAGGGGCGCCGGCCGGGGCCAGGCGGGTCTGCTCGGGCTCGAGTGGACCGAGGTGCCCCTCGCCGAGCAGGACGGTCCCCCCGCTGAGGTCGAGATCCGCCACTGCGAGATCGAGGGCGAGGCCAGCAGCGCCGAGGCGGCCCGCCGGGCGGCCCAGAGCGCGCTGGAGGCGATTCAGGCCTGGCTCGCCGACGAGGACAGGGCCGAGTCCCGTCTGGCGCTGATCACCACGGGCGCGATGGCCGCGACAGACGGCGAGTCGCCGGACCCGGCGGCGGCGGCGGTCTGGGGCCTCGTCCGCTCGGCCCAGTCCGAGCACCCCGGCCGCTTCGCCCTGATCGACACGGACGGCACCGAGACCTCCAGAGAGACCCTGCCCGCGGCGCTGGCCCTTGGAGCCGAGGAGCCGCAGCTCGCCCTGCGCGAGGGCACCGCGCTGGCACCCCGCCTTGCCCGCACGAAGACAGATGAGGTCGATGAGGAGGCCGGGCCGGCGATCGACCCCGAGCGCACGGTCCTCGTCACCGGCGCCACCGGCGGTCTCGGCTCGCTCGTTGCCCGTCACCTCGCCGAGCACCACGGCGCCCGCCGGTTGCTCCTGGCGAGCAGAAGCGGCCCCGATGCCGAGGGGGCGGAGGAGCTGCGGGCGGGGCTCGAAGACCTCGGTGCCGAGGCTCGGATCGTCGCCTGTGACGTGGCCGATCGCAAGGAATTGGCTGAGCTGCTCGGTTCGATCCCCGCCGAGCATCCCCTGGGCGCGGTGATCCACTGTGCCGGGACGCTTGCCGACGGCGTGGTCGAGACGATGGAGCCCGAGCAGCTCGACCGTGTCTTCTCGCCAAAGGTCGACGCGGCCTGGAGCCTGCACGAGCTGACCGGCGACGCGGACCTCTCCGCCTTCGTCCTCTTCTCCTCGGCCGCGGGCACCCTCGGCGGTCCCGGCCAGGCCAACTACGCCGCCGCCAACGTCTATCTCGACGCGCTTGCGCAAAAGCGCCAGGCGGGGGGCCTGCCGGCGACCTCGATCGCCTGGGGGCTCTGGGAGCGCGAGGGTGGCATGGCGGGAGGCCTGGGCGAAGCCGACCTGGCGCGGATGCGGCGCGGGGGGATCGAAGCGCTCTCCGATCGGCGCGGCCTGGAGCTGTTCGACGCCGCGCTCGGCGCCGCGGACCCACTCGCACTGGCGCTCCCGATCGACCGTGCCGGCCTCGGCACCCTCGCTTCCGCCGGGGCTCTGCCGCCGATCTTCAGCCGTCTGATCCGCACCCCGCGCCGCCGCAGCGCTGCCTCGGGTGCGCTTGCCGCCAAGCTCGCGACCCTGCCCGAGGCAGAGCACGAGAGCCACGTCCTCGACCTGGTCAGGAGCGAGGTCGCAGCGGTCCTCGGCCACGCCTCGGCGGCGGAGATCGAATCCGACCGGGCCTTCCAAGAGCTCGGCTTCGACTCCTTGGCCGCGGTCGAGCTGCGCAACCGGCTCAGCACGATCGCCGGCGTGCGCCTGGCGGCGACCGTCGTCTTCGACCATCCCAACTCCGCCGCCCTGGCAGAGCATCTGCTGGCCGAGGCGACGGAGAGCGGTGGCGCCCGCCAGGTCGCCGTCCGCGCCCAGGCGAGCGAGGAGCCGATCGCGATCGTCGGCATGGCCTGTCGATACCCGGGAGGGGTCAGCTCTCCCGAGGGTCTCTGGCAGCTGGTTGCCGAGGGACGCGACGGGATCACCGAGTTCCCCGCCGACCGTGGCTGGGACCTGGAGCGCATCTACGACCCCGACCCCGAGCACGCCGGAACGAGCTACTCCAAGCACGGGGGCTTCGTCCTCGACGCGGACGAGTTCGACGCCGAGTTCTTCGGCATATCCCCGCGCGAGGCGCAGGAGACCGATCCCCAGCAAAGGCTCCTGCTCGAATCCTGCTGGGAGGCCCTGGAGGACGCCGGCATCGACCCGGCCTCGCTGAAGAAGACCCAGACCGGTGTCTTCGCCGGGGTGATGTATCAGGACTACGGGCCCGGGGCCGGCGGCTCCTCCAGCATCGTCTCGGGCCGCATCTCCTACACCCTTGGACTTGAGGGCCCGGCGATCACCGTCGACACCGCCTGCTCCTCCTCGCTGGTCGCGATGCACCTCGCCTCCCAGGCGTTGCGCGGGGGAGAGTGCAGCCTGGCCCTCGCCGGCGGCGTCACCACCCTCTCCACCCCCGGTGTTTTCGTCGAGTTCAGCCGCCAGCGCGGCCTTGCCCCCGACGGGCGCTCCAAGTCCTTCTCCGAGGCAGCGGACGGTGTCGCCTGGTCGGAGGGCGTCGGCGTCCTCGTCCTCGAGCGACTCTCGGAGGCAAGGCGAAACGGCCACCCGGTCCTCGCCCTGCTCAAGGGCTCGGCGGTAAACCAGGACGGCGCCTCAAACGGACTCACCGCTCCCAACGGGCCCTCGCAGGAGCGGGTGATCCGCCAGGCGCTGGCCAACGCCAGGCTCACACCCCAGGACGTGGACGTGGTCGAGGGTCACGGAACGGGCACGACCCTCGGCGACCCGATCGAGGCCGGAGCCCTGCTCGCCACCTACGGCCAGGATCGAGAGCAGCCGCTGAAGCTCGGCTCGATCAAGTCCAACATCGGCCACACCCAGGCGGCGGCGGGCGTCGCCGGCGTGATCAAGATGACCCAGGCGATGCGCCAGGGCGTCCTGCCGAAGACGCTTCACCTCGACGAACCCTCCTCCAACGTCGACTGGGACGCGGGAGAGATCGACCTGCTGACCGAGGCGGTCGAGTGGGAGGCAGGCGGCCGCCCGCGCCGCGCCGGCGTCTCCTCCTTCGGCATCAGCGGCACCAACGCCCACGTGATCCTCGAGGAGGCGCCCGCGCTCGAGCGGCCCGCGACCCGGCCGCTCCCCGGCCAGATCCCCCTCATCCTCTCGGCCAAGGCGGAGCCCGCCCTGGCCCAGGCGGCAGCACGCCTGGCGGCCCATTTGCGACAGAACCCCGAGCTCGATCTGACCGACGTCGCCTACTCGCTCGCCACCGCGCGCGGTGTCTTCGAGCACCGCGCGGTCGCCGTCGGCACCGACCGGGAGGAGTTGCTCGCGGCTCTCACCGCGCTGGCGGACGGCGATCCCTCACCCAACCTCTTCAGCGCCAGGGCGAAGGACGGCAAGCTCGCCTACCTCTTTACCGGCCAGGGCTCGCAGCGCCTGGGGATGAGCAAGGAGCTCTACGAGTTCGACCCGCACTTCGCCGGCGCCTTCGACCGGCTCTGCGAGCAGCTCGACGCCCACCTGGAGGTGCCGTTGCGGGAGATCGTCTTCGCCGCGGGCGAGGAGGCGGCGGCGCTGCTCGAGGACACCACCTACGCCCAGCCGGCTCTCTTCGCGATCGAGGTTGCTCTGTATGAGGCGCTGGCCAAGCGCGGCCTCGAGGCGGACCTGCTCGCCGGCCACTCGATCGGCGAGATCGCCGCCGCGCACGTCGCCGGAGTATTCGACCTCGCCGACGCGGCCAGGCTCGTCGCGGCAAGGGGCCGCCTGATGGGCGCCCTGCCGGCGGGCGGGGCGATGGTCGCGATCGAGGCAACGGAGGAAGAGGCGGCGGAGTCGATTGCCGGCAGGGAGAGCGAGCTGGCGATCGCCGCGATCAACGGGCCGAGCGCGACCGTCATCTCCGGCAGCGAAGAGGCGGTCGGGGAGATCCGCGACCGGTGGAAGGAGCGGGGCAGAAGGACCAAGCGCCTCGCCGTCTCCCACGCCTTCCACTCGCCGCTGATGGAGCCGATGCTGGAGGAGTTCGGCGAGGTCGCCGCGAGCCTCACGTTCAACGAGCCGAAGATCCCGATCGTCTCCAACCTCAGCGGAGAGCTGCTCGGTGCCGAGCAGGCGACCGACCCCACCTACTGGGTCGCCCACGCGAGGGAGCCGGTGCGCTTTGCCGACGCTGTCGCGACCCTCGCCCAGCGGGGCGCCACCACCTACCTGGAGCTCGGTCCCGACCCGGTGCTCTGCGCGATGGCGCGCGAGTGCCTCAGCGAGGCGGACGTGCTCGACTTCGTCCCCACGCTGCGCGAGGGGCACCCCGAAGCGCAGGCGACCTCGACGGCGATCGCCAACGCCTTCGCCGCCGGAGCGGAGATCGAGTGGATGACCTTCTTCGCGGGGACCGGCGCCGGCAAGGTCCCCCTGCCCACCTACGCCTTCCAGCGCAGGCGCTACTGGCTCGACTCCGCCTTGAGCACGGCCGGGGACATGAGCGCGGCCGGCCAGGTATCGGCCGATCACCCGTTGCTGGCCGCGACGATCGAGGACCCCGGCGACGGGCGCCTGACCTTGACCGGCCGGCTCTCGCTCGCCACCCAACCCTGGCTCGCCGATCACGCGGTCGGCGGCACGGTGCTCCTGCCCGGTACGGCCCTGCTCGAGCTGGCGCTCAGGGCCGGCGAGGAGGCCGGGGCCGAGGCCGTCGAGGAGCTCACCCTGCAGGCGCCGCTGATCGTTCCCGAGCCGGGAGCGGTGGCGATCCGTGTCTCGGTCTCCGGCGCCGACGAGGAGGGGGCGCGCGAGATCGCGATCCACTCCCGTCCCGACGGCGAGGGAGGGGAGTGGGTGCAGAACGCGGCCGGCGCCCTCTCGGAGGCGGTCGCGGCGCCCCCGGAGCCGATGGCCGTCTGGCCACCCGAGGGAGCCGAGCCGCTCGAGTCCGGCTACCTCTACGACCTGCTTGCCGAGCACGGGCTCGAATACGGCCCGGCCTTCCAGGGCCTGGGCGCGGCCTGGCGGCTGGGCGAGCAGATCTACGCCGAGGTCTCCCTGCCCGAGGAGCTGGGTCGGGACGCCTCCCGCTTCGGAATTCACCCGGCGCTTCTGGACTCGGCCCTGCACGGGATCGGGCTCGCCGCCGGGGGGACCGCGGCGAAGGTCGAGCTGCCCTTCTCCTGGCGCGCGGTCTCACTGCATGCGGAGGGAGCGAAGGAGCTGCGGGTGAGGATCGCCCCCGGTGCGGAGGGGGAGGTGTCGCTCGCGCTCGCCGACGGCGCGGGCGCGCCGCTGGCGACGGTCGGCGCCCTGGCACTGCGTCCGCTGTCCGCCGAGCAGCTGCGGGCTCCGGGCCAGAGCGGCGGTGGGCTGCTGGAGATCGATTGGCAGGAGGTGTCCCTCGCCGGGCGGGACGGCGCGCCCGCGGTCGAGACCCTGCGCTGCGAGATCGACGCCGACGCCGGCGCTGCCGCCGCTGCCCGCCGGGCGGCCCAGGGCGCCCTGGAGGCGATTCAGGCCCGGCTCGCCGATCAGGACAAGGCCGAGTCGCGCCTGGCGTTGATCACCAGGGGCGCGATGGCCGTGGCGGACGGCGAGTCGCCGGACCCGGCGGCGGCGGCGATCTGGGGCCTCGTCCGCTCGGCCATCTCCGAGCATCCCGGACGCTTCGCTCTGGTCGACACCGACGGCAGCGAGGCCTCCGAGGAGGCGCTGGCCGGTGCGCTGGCGATCGGCGCCGAGGAGCCACAGCTGGTCCTGCGCGATGGAACCGGCCTCGTGCCGCGCCTGTCGCGGGTCGGCGCGGCGGAGTCCGGGGAGGAGGCCGCGCCGGCGATCGACCCCGAGCGCACGGTCCTGATCACCGGTGCCACCGGCGGTCTCGGCACGCTCGTCGCCCGTCACCTGGTCGAGCGCCACGGCGCTCGCCGGCTGCTCCTCCTCAGCCGCAGCGGTCCCGGCGCCGAGGGCGCCAAGGAGCTCGAAGCAGAGCTCGAGGAGCTGGGCGCCGAGGCGACGATCGCCGCCTGCGACGTCTCGGACCGGAAAGCGCTGAAGGCGCTCCTCGCCTCGATCCCCGAGGAGCATCCCCTCGGCGCGGTGATCCACGCGGCCGGGACCCTCGCCGACGGCACCGTCGAAGCGATGGATTCCGAGCAGGTCGATCGCGTCTTCGCCCCAAAGGTCGACGCGGCCTGGAATCTGCACGAGCTGACCGCGGACGCGGATCTGTCCGCCTTCGTCCTCTTCTCCTCCGCCGCCGGAACCCTCGGCGGCCCCGGCCAGGCCAACTACGCCGCCGCCAACGTCTTCCTCGACACCCTCGCCCAGAAGCGCCGGGCGGAAGACAGGCCCGCCGGCTCGATCGCCTGGGGTCTCTGGGAGCGGCAGGGCGGCATGGCGTCGGAGCTGAGCGAGGCGGACCGGGCGCGGATACGCCGCTCCGGCGCCGAGGCTCTCTCCGACCAGCGTGGGCTGGAGTTCCTCGACGCCGCGCTCGGTGCCGATCTGCCGCTGGCGCTGGCGGTTCCGATCGACGCCGCCGGCCTCAGGAGCCAGGCCGCGGCCGGCGTCCTGCCGCCGATCCTCAGCCGCCTCGTGCGTGTCTCGGCACGGCGCCGCGCGGCCGCGGGCTCGCTGGCCTCCAAGCTCGCCGCCTTGTCCGTGGCGGAGGCCGAGGCCATCGTCCTCGATCTGGTCAGGGGCGAGGTCGCCGCGGTGCTGGGACATGCCTCGCCGGCGGACGTGGAGCCGGACAGGGCCTTCCAGGAGCTCGGCTTCGACTCGCTCGCCGCGGTCGAGCTGCGCAACCGTCTCGACGCGATCTCCGGGTTGAGGCTTGCGGCGACGGTCGTCTTCGACTACCCCAACTCCGCCGTTCTCGCCGAGCATCTGCTCGCCGAGGCGAGCGCGAGCGGCGCGTCGAGGCAGGTCGCCGTCCGCGCCCAGGCCAGCGAGGAGCCGATCGCGATCGTCGGCATGGCCTGCCGCTACCCGGGGGGAGTCAGCTCGCCCGAGGAGCTCTGGCAGCTGGTCGCCGAGGGCCGCGACGGGATCACCGAGTTCCCCGCCGACCGTGGCTGGGACGTCGAGCGCCTCTACGACCCCGACCCCGAGCACGCCGGCACCAGCTACACCCGCGAGGGCGGTTTCGTCCTCGACGCGGCCGAGTTCGACCCTGAGTTCTTCGGCATCTCCCCGCGCGAGGCGCTGACCACCGATCCCCAGCAGCGCCTGCTGCTCGAATCCTGCTGGGAGGCGCTGGAGGACGCCGGCATCGACCCGGCCTCGCTGCGCAAGACCCAGACCGGGGTCTTCGCCGGGGTGATGTACCAGGACTACGGGCCGGCCGCGGGGATGACGCAGAGCATCGTCTCGGGCCGCGTCGCCTACACGCTCGGCCTCGAGGGCCCGGCGATCACGGTCGACACCGCCTGCTCCTCCTCGCTGGTGGCGATGCACCTCGCCTCACAGGCGTTGCGCGGGGGAGAGTGCAGCCTCGCCCTCGCCGGTGGCGTCACGACTCTCGCCACCCCCGGCGTATTCGTCGAGTTCAGCCGCCAGCGCGGTCTGGCGCCGGACGGTCGCTCCAAGTCCTTCTCCGATTCCGCCGACGGAGTCGCCTGGTCGGAGGGAGTCGGCGTGCTCGTCCTCGAGCGACTCTCCGAGGCGCAGCGAAACGGACATGAGGTCCTCGCTCTGCTCAAAGGCTCGGCCGTCAACCAGGACGGTGCCTCGAACGGACTGACCGCCCCCAACGGACCCTCGCAGGAGCGGGTGATCCGCCAGGCGCTTGCCAACGCCCGCCTCGAGGCCAAGGACGTCGACGCGGTCGAGGGTCACGGGACCGGCACCACCCTCGGCGACCCGATCGAGGCGGGTGCCCTGCTCAACACCTACGGCCAGGACAGGGAAAAGCCGCTGAAGCTCGGCTCGATCAAGTCGAACATCGGCCACACCCAGGCGGCGGCGGGAGTCGCCGGCGTGATCAAGATGACCCAGGCGATGCGCGAGGGCGTCTTGCCGAAGACGCTGCACCTCGACGCACCCTCCTCCAACGTCGACTGGGATTCGGGGGAGGTCGAGCTGCTCGGCGAGCAACTCGAGTGGGAGGCCGACGGCGGACCGCGCCGCGCCGGCATCTCCTCCTTCGGCATCAGCGGCACCAACGCCCACGTGATCCTCGAGGAGGCGCCCGCGGCCGAGCCCGCAACCGCGACGCAATCTCTCCAGGGGCCGATTCCCCTCGTCCTCTCGGCGAAAGCGGAGCCCGCCCTGGTCGAGGCGGCAGAGCAGCTGCGCTCTCACCTGCGAGAGAACCCCGAGCTCGACCCGACCGACGTCGCCTACTCGCTGGCGACCACCCGCTCCGCGATGGAGCACAGAGCAGTCGCCCTCGGCGCAGATCGCGAGGAGCTGCTCGCCTCGCTCACCTCTCTCGCCAACGGCGAACCCTCGCCCAACCTCATAAGCGCCCGGGCAAAGGACGGCAAGCTCGCCTACCTCTTCACCGGCCAGGGCTCCCAGCGACTCGGCATGGGCAAGGAGCTCTACGAGTCCGACGAGCACTTCGCCGCGGCCTTCGACGCCGTCTGCGAAGCGCTCGACCAGCACCTCGAAACGCCGCTCGAGGAGATCGTCTTCGCCAAGGGCAAGAAAGCCGCGGCTCAACTGGAGGACACCACCTACGCCCAGCCCGCCCTCTTCGCGATCGAGGTGGCTCTGTACGGGGCGCTTGCCAAGCGAGGCCTGAAGCCAGACATCCTCGCCGGCCACTCGATCGGCGAGATCGCCGCCGCCCATGTCGCCGGTGTGATCGATCTGACCGACGCGGCAAAGCTCGTCGCCGCCCGAGGCCGCCTGATGGGCGCCCTGCCCAGGGGCGGTGCGATGGCCGCGATCGAGGCCACAGAGGAGGAGGCGGCGGAGTCGATCGCCGGCAGGGAGAGCGAGCTGGCGATCGCCGCGATCAACGGGCCGACCTCCACGGTCATCTCCGGCGCCGAGGCGGCGGTCGAAGAGGTACGCACCACATGGGAGGAGCGGGGGCGCAAGACCAAACGCCTCGCCGTCTCCCACGCATTCCACTCGCCCCTGATGGAGCCGATGCTGGCGGAGTTCGGCGAGATCGCCGCGAGCCTCACCTACAGCGAGCCGAAGATCCCGATCGTCTCCAACCTCAGCGGAGAGCTGCTCGGCCCCGAAGAGGCCACCGACCCCGCCTACTGGGTCGGCCACGCTCGCCACGCGGTGCGCTTCGCCGATGCGGTGGGCGCCCTGGAGGAGAACGGCGCCGGCACCTACGTGGAGCTCGGTCCCGACCCCGTGCTCTGCGCGATGGCGAGCGATTGCCTGGGCGAAGACGCCCCAGCCGCATTCGTCCCGACCTTGCGCGAGAGCCAGGGCGAGGCCGGCGCGATCCCCCTGATCCTCGCCCGGGCCCATGCCGCCGGGGCCGAGGTCGATTGGGATGCCTTCTTCGCGGGAACCGGTGCCGGTCGCGTCCCCCTGCCCAAGTATCCCTTCCAGCGCGAGCGCTACTGGCTTGCCTCCGCGCTGAGCGGAACGGGCGACGTAAGGGCGATCGGGCAAGGCGATCCGCACCACCCGCTCCTGGCCTCCGTGGTCGAGGACCCCGACGGCGAGACCCTGACCCTGACCGGCCGCATCTCCCTCGCCACGCATCCTTGGCTGGCCGATCACGCGATCGGCGACACGGCGGTCCTGCCCGGCACGGCCCTGCTCGAGCTGGCGCTGCGGGTCGGGAGCGAGGCCGGCGCGATGAGCGTGGAGGAGTTGACGCTCCAGGCTCCACTTGTCCTTCCCGATGACGACGCGGTCGCCCTGCACGTGACCGTCGCCGGCGGCGACGGTGGCCGGCGCGAGATCGCGATCCACTCTCGCGTCGAAGCCGAGGATGCGGTGTGGGTCCAGAACGCGACCGGTCTGCTCTCCGCGCAGCCGCCTCAGGCCGGCGAGGCTCTCGACGATTGGCCCCCGCCGGCGGCCGAGTCGCTCGACGTCTCCTACCTGTATGACCGCCTCGCCGAGCATGGCCTCCGATACGGCCCGCTGTTCCAGGGATTGACGGCTGCGTGGCGCGACGGGGAGCGCATCTACGCCGAGGTGTCGCTGCCGGGGGGAGCCGACGAGGGAGCGGAGGGCTTCGGCATCCACCCGGCCCTGTTGGATTCGGCCCTGCACGCCATCGTCCTCGCCGAGCGCGATGGATCCCAGGCGCTGAGCCTGCCGTTCTCCTGGAGCGGGGTCGCTCTGGAGGCGGATGGAGCGCGGGAGCTGCGGGTGAGGGTCACGCCGGACGCAGGGGGCGGGGTGTCGCTCGCCATCGCCGACGGATCCGGCGCGCCGGTGGCGAGTATCGGCTCGCTCGCGCTGCGGCCGTTCGACCCCTCCCAACTGCAGAGCGCGACATCGAGGCTTGGCGGCCTCTTGAAGCTCGCCTGGAGCGAGGTCGAGCTCGCCGGCCGGGATGTGGCGCCGGCCGAGGTCGAGCTCCTGCGCTGCGCGACCGACCGCGACCGCGACGCCGGTGAAGCGGCCCTGGATGCAGCCAAGCGCACGCTGGGGGAGATCCAGCGGTGGCTTGCCGACGGGTCCCGGGCCGAGGCCTGCATGGTGTTGGTCACCGAGAGGGCGATGGCGACCGCGGAGGGCGAGCTGTCCGATCCGGCCGCGGCTGCGATCTGGGGCCTCGTCCGCTCGGCCCAGTCGGAGCACCCTGGCCGCTTTGCGCTGATCGACACCGACGGCAGCGAGGCCTCCGAAGAGGCTCTCGCCGGCGCGCTCGAGCTTGGCGCCGAGGAGCCCCAGCTCGCCCTGCGCGAAGGCAGGGTGCTCGTACCGCGCCTCGCCCGCATGGCGGTGGGAGGCGACGAGGTCGTGGCGATCGACCCGGAGCGCACGGTCCTGATCACCGGCGCCACCGGCGGTCTCGGCTCACTCGTCGCCCGTCACCTGGTCGAGCGCCACGGCGCGCGCCGTCTGCTCCTGGCGAGTCGCAGTGGCCCCGAAGCCGATGGCGCCAAAAGGCTGCAGGCCGAGCTCGAAGAGCTGGGCGCGGAGGCGACGATCGCCGCCTGCGACGTCTCCGATCGAGAAGCGCTGAAGGCGCTCCTCGCCTCGATTCCCGCGGAGCATCCGCTCGGCGCGGTGATCCACGCGGCCGGGACCCTCGCCGACGGCACGGTCGAAGCGATGGATCCCGAGCAGGTCGATCGCGTCTTCGCCCCGAAGGTCGACGCGGCCTGGGGCCTGCACGAGCTGACCGCGGACGCGGACCTCTCCGCCTTCGTCCTCTTTTCCTCCGCGTCGGGCACGCTCGGTGGGCCGGGCCAGGCCAACTACGCCGCCGCCAACGCCAACCTCGACGCATTGGCCCAGGGTCGTCGAGCGGAAGGGCGGCCGGCCACCTCGATCGGCTGGGGCCCTTGGGAGCGCGAGGGCGGCATGGTCTCCGATTTGGGCGAGGCGGACCTGGCACGGATGCGGCGCTCGGGTATCGAAACCCTCTCCGACGAGCATGGTCTGGCCCTGCTCGACGCGGCGATCGCCGCGGACGCCGCCGTGTCGCTGGCGCTCCCGTTCGATACGGCCGGCCTCGGAGCCCTCGCCGCCGCCGGCACCCTGCCGCCGATCTTTAGCGGCCTCGTGCGCACGCCGCGCCGCCGCCGCGCCGCCTCGGGTTCGCTCGCCGCCAAGCTTGCCGCTCTGTCCGAGGCGGAGACGGAGAGCTTCGTCCTCGACCTGGTCAGGGGAGAGGTGGCGGCTGTCCTGGGCCATGGCTCCGCGGCCGAGGTCGAGCCCAGCAGAGCCTTCCAGGACCTCGGCTTCGACTCGCTGGCCGCGGTCGAGCTGCGCAACCGGCTCAGCGCGATCTCCGGGTTGCGCCTGCCGGCGACGGTCGTTTTCGACTATCCGAGCTCCGCGGCCCTCGCCGGGTACCTGCGCACCGAGGCGGGTGCGAGCGGCGCTTCGACGCAGGTCGCCGTCCGCGCCCAGGCGAGCGACGAGCCGATCGCGATCGTTGGCATGGCCTGCCGCTACCCGGGAGGGGTCAGCTCGCCCGCGGAGCTCTGGCAGCTGGTCGCCGAGGGCCGCGACGGCATCACCGGGTTCCCCGCCGACCGCGGCTGGGACCTCGAGCGCCTCTACAACCCCGATCCTGAGAGCCCCGGTACGAGCTACACCCGCGAGGGAGGCTTCGTCGCCGATTCGGCCGAGTTCGACGCCGAGTTCTTCGGCATCTCCCCCCGTGAGGCGCTCACCACCGATCCCCAGCAGCGCCTGCTGCTCGAATCCTGTTGGGAGGCGCTCGAAGACGCCGGCATCGACCCCGCCGGCCTGCGCAGATCCCAGACCGGGGTCTTCGCCGGGGTGATGTACCAGGACTACGGCCCGGCGGCCGGAGGAACTTCCAGCATCGTCTCGGGCCGCGTCTCCTACACCCTCGGCCTCGAGGGCCCGGCGATCACCGTCGACACCGCCTGCTCCTCCTCTCTCGTGGCGATGCACCTCGCCTCCCAGGCCCTGCGCGGCGGCGAGTGCAGCCTCGCCCTCGCCGGCGGGGTCACGACCCTCGCCACCCCCGGCGCCTTCATCGAGTTCAGCCGCCAGCGCGGCCTCGCCCCGGACGGGCGCAGCAAGTCATTCGCCGAGGCGGCCGACGGGGTCGCTTGGGGAGAGGGAGTCGGCGTGCTCGTCCTGGAGCGCCTCTCCGACGCGCGGCGAAACGGCCACCCGGTCCTCGCCCTGCTGAAAGGCTCGGCGGTCAACCAGGACGGCGCCTCCAACGGGCTGACCGCGCCAAACGGGCCCTCGCAGGAGCGGGTGATCCGCCAGGCGTTGGCCAACGCGCGGCTGCAGCCAGGGGACGTCGATGCGGTCGAGGCGCACGGAACGGGCACGACCCTGGGCGACCCGATCGAGGCCGGCGCCCTGCTCGCCACCTATGGCCAGGACCGCGACGAACCGCTGAAGCTCGGCTCGATCAAGTCGAATATCGGCCACACCCAGGCCGCGGCGGGAGTCGCCGGCGTGATCAAGATGACCCAGGCGATGCGTGCGGGCGTCCTGCCGAAGACGCTGCACGTCGACGCACCCTCGTCCAAGATCGAGTGGGAGGCGGGGGAGGTCGAGCTGCTGACCGAGCCGGTCCGCTGGGAGCCGAACGGCCGCCCACGCAGGGCGGGCATCTCTTCCTTCGGGATCAGCGGCACCAACGCCCACGTGATCCTCGAGGAGGCGCCCGAGGCCATGCCGGACGCCGACGGATCGATTGGAGATCGGCAGGGGGGACCCGCGACCCCGCCCCTCCCCGGCTCGATTCCATTCGTGCTTTCGGCCAAAGCCGAGCCAGCCCTGGCCGAGGCGGCGGAGCGCCTAGCCGACCACCTGCGGGAGAACCCGGACCTCGACCCGGCCGACGTCGCCTACTCGCTCGCCACAACCCGCGGCAGCTTCGAGCACAGGGCGGTGGCGCTGGGACGAGACAGGGAAGAGCTGCTCGCGGGTCTGGGCGATCTTGCCCGTGGCAAGGAGAGCCCGGGCGTCGTCCGCGGCGCCACCCGCGCCGCCCGCGGTCCCGTCTTCCTCTTCCCCGGCCAGGGAGCCCAGGCGCAGGGCATGGCCCTCGGCCTGATCGAGTCCTCGCCCGCCTTCGCCCGCCACATGCGGGCCTGCGAGGAGGCGCTCTCCCGGCACGTCGAGTGGTCGCTGACCGAGGTCCTGGCGGAAGAGGAGGGCGGGTGGCTCGATCGCCTCGACATCGTTCAGCCGGCGCTCTTCGCGGTGATGGTCTCGCTGGCAAAGCTCTGGCGCGAATGCGGGGTCGAGCCGGCGACCGTGGTGGGTCACTCCCAGGGGGAGATCGCCGCCGCCCACATCGCCGGCGCGCTCTCGCTCGACGACGCCGCCCTGGTCGTCGCCCTGCGCGGCAAGGCGATGGCAGGGATCGCCGGCCAGGGAGGAATGCTCTCGGTCTCGCTGACGCCGGAGCAGCTGACCCCGTATCTGGAGCCCCTCGGCGAGCGGGTATCGCTGGCGGCGATCAACGGGCCGGCATCGCTTGTCCTCTCCGGGGACCCCGAGGCGTTGGATCGGATCCAGGCGGCCTGCGAGGGCGACGAGGTCAGAGCCCAGCGCATCGCCGTCGACTACGCCGCCCACTCCGCCCAGATCGAGGCCCTGAAAGGCGAGCTGCTCGAGGCCTTCGCCCCGATCTCACCCCAGAGCGGCCAGGTCCCCCTGCATTCCACGGTCACGGGCGAGCAGATCGACACCGCCGAGATGGGTGCCGAGTACTGGTACCGCAACCTTCGCCAGACGGTTCTGCTCGAGCCCGTCATGCGCAACCTGCTGGGCTCCGGCAGGCGGGCCTTCATCGAGATCGGACCGCACCCCGTCCTCGGCTTCGGTGCCCAGGAGACGATCGAGGACGCGCTCGAGGATCCAACGGAGGCAGCGGTCCTCTCGACCCTGCGCCGCGAAGAGGACGAGGCGGGGCGCTTTGCGCTCTCCCTCGCTCAGGCCCATGCCGAGGGCGTGCCGGTCGATTGGGGGGCGTTCTTCAGGAGCTCCGGAGCCAAGCGGGTTCCGCTGCCCACCTACCCCTTCCAGAGACAGCGTTACTGGCTGGCCTCCCGGACGGGCACCGCGGACGCCGCCGCGATCGGGCTGACGGCCGCCGGCCACCCGCTGCTCGGCGCCGCGATCGAGGAACCCGCCGGGGAGGGTCTGACGCTCAGCGGCCGCATCTCGCTCGCCACCCACCCGTGGCTGGCCGATCGAGCCATTGCCGGCACCGTCCTCGTGCCCGGCACCGCCTTCCTCGAGCTGGCGCTGAAGGCCGCGGAGCTGGTCGGCGCGGAGACGATCGAGGAGCTGACCCTGCGGGCACCCCTCACCCTCTTCGAGGACGGAGCGGCCGACCTGCGGGTATCGGTCGCCGGGCCGGACGAGGAGGGCTGTCGCGAGATCCAGGTCCATTCCCGCCCCGACGGCGAGGACGCGGAGTGGACCCGGAACGCCACCGGCTTCCTCTCCGAGCGGAGCGCGGACAGCCCCGACCCACTTGACGCCTGGCCCCCCGCGGGAGCCGAGCCACTCGACGTCGACTACCTCTATGACCGGCTCGCCGAGGCCGGTCTCGAATACGGCCCCGCTTTCCAGGGCCTGACCGCGGCCTGGAAAGACGGCGAGTGGATCTACGCCGAGGTATCGCTGCCCGAGGAGAACGCCTCCGAAGCAGCGGGCTTCGCCATCCACCCCGCCCTGTTCGACGCGGCGCTGCACGGCATCGAGCTGGTCAAAGAGGGTTCCGGGCAGATCGAGCTTCCCGCCGCATGGACTGGGGTCTCCCTGCAGGCGGAGGGGGCAAGGGAGCTGCGGGTGAAGATCGCAACCGAGGAGGGCGCCGGCCGGTCGTTGCTGCTCGCGGACTCCACGGGCGCCCCGGTGGCCTCGGTCGCCGGGCTAGCCATCCGTCCCCTGGACCCGGCGGAGCTGCGCGGTGGGAGACAGCGCCAGGACGGGTTGCTCGAGTTCGAGTGGACCGAGGCCTCTCTCCCCGAGGGGGCAGAGCCGCCCGCCGAGGTCGAGCTCTGGCGACCCGCGACCCCTGGCGACGAGGCCTCGCCGGCCGCGACGGCAAGGGCTGCCACCGAGGCCGCGCTGGAACAGATCCAGGCGTGGCTTGGCGATGAGTCCAGGGCCGGCTCTCGCCTGGCGGTCGTCACCGAGGGGGCGATGGCCGTCGCCCCGGAAGAGTCGCCGGACCCGGCGTCGGCCGCGATCTGGGGCCTGGTCCGCTCGGCCCAGGCCGAGCATCCCGGCCGCTTCGCCCTGATCGACAGCGACGGGGGCACGGCCTCCGAAGAGGCCCTGCCCGCCGCTCTGGCGATGGGGGCAAGCGAGCCCGAGGTCGCGCTGCGCGAGGGCGCGGCGCTGGTGCCGCGACTCTCGCGCCTTGCCGCCGGCGAGCTCGGCGGGGAGGCGGCGCCGGCGATCGACCCCGAGCGCACCGTCCTCCTCACCGGCGGGACCGGCGGTCTCGGTGCGCTCACCGCCCGTCACCTCGCCGAGCGTCACGGTGCCCGCCGGCTGCTGCTGGTCAGTCGCAGCGGCCCCGGGGCCGAAGGGGTGGGGGAGCTGCGGGAAGAGCTCGAGGCGCTGGGCGCAGAGGTGAGGATCGCCGCCTGCGACGTCTCCGACCGCGGCGCGCTCGCGGAACTGCTCGGCTCGATTCCCGCGCAGCACCCACTGGGTGCGGTGATCCACTCGGCCGGGGTACTGGCCGACGGCACGGTCGAAGCGATGGAGCTCGGGCAGGTCGCCCGCGTCTTCGCACCCAAGGTCGATGCGGCCTGGAACCTGCACGAGCTGACGGCGGACCTCGAGCTCTCCGCCTTCGTCCTCTTCTCATCGGCGACCGGCAGCCTCGGCGGGCCCGGCCAGGCCAACTACGCCGCCGCCAACGCCTTTCTCGACGCGCTCGCCCAGCGGCGGCGCGCGGACGGGCGCCCCGCCAGCTCAATCGCATGGGGCCTGTGGGAGCGCGAGAGCGGCATGACCTCCCACCTCGGCGAGGCCGACCTGGCCCGGATGCGGCGCTCGGGAGTCGAAGCGCTCTCCGACCGGCATGGCCTGGAGCTGTTCGACGCCGCGCTGGGCACAGACCGCGCCACCGCGCTCGCGATCCCGCTCAACCCGGCCGGCCTCAGGGCCCGGGGCTCGGCCGGCACGCTGCCACCGGTCTTCAGCGGGCTGGTGCGCACCCGCGGCCGGCGCGCCGCCCGCTCGGGATCGCTCGCCGCGAAGCTCGCCGCGCTGCCCGCGGCCGGGCGCGAGGACTTCGTCAAGGATCTGGTCCGCACCGAGGTCGCCACGGTGCTCGGCCACGACTCCGCCGCGGCGATCGACCCGACCATGGCCTTCAAGGACCTCGGCTTCGACTCGCTGGCCGCGGTCGATCTGCGCAACCGTCTCAGCGCGCTGACCGATCTGCCGCTGCCCGCGACCGTCGCCTTCGACCACCCGAGCTCCGCCGCACTGGCCGCCTACCTGCTGGCCGAGGCGAGCGCGAGCGGCGCCGCCAAACGGGTTGCGGTTCGGGCCACGGCGAGCGATGAGCCGGTTGCGATCGTCGGCATGGCCTGTCACCTGCCAGGCGGGGTGCGCTCCCCGGACGATCTGTGGCGGCTGCTCGCCGAGGGTGGCGACGCCATCTCCGAGTTCCCCGCCGACCGCGGCTGGGACCTGCAGCGACTCTACGACCCGGACCCCGACCATCTGGGAACGAGCTACGCCCGCGAGGGCGGCTTCCTCGCCGAGACGACCGAGTTCGACGCCGAGTTCTTCGGCATCGCCCCTCGCGAGGCGCTGGCGATGGACCCCCAGCAGCGCCTCCTGCTCGAATCCTGCTGGGAGGCGCTCGAGGACGCGGGCATCGCTCCGACCGCGTTGCGCGGCAGTCAGACCGGGGTCTTCGCCGGCCTGATCCACCACGCCTACGGCGCCATCCTCGGCGCCGGGGACCTCGAGGGCTACCGGGCGACCGGCAGCACCGCGAGCGTCGCTTCGGGCCGCATCGCCTACACGCTCGGCCTCGAGGGTCCGGCGATCTCGCTCGACACCGCCTGCTCCTCCTCGCTCGTTGCCCTGCACCTGGCGGCGCAGGCGCTTCGCGGCGGCGAGTGCGACCTTGCCCTGGCCGGAGGAGTGACCACGCTCGCCACTCCCGGGGTCTTCGTCGAGTTCAGCCGCCAGCGCGTCCTGGCGCCCGACGGGCGCTGCAAGTCCTTCGCCGAGGGGGCCGACGGCACCGGCTGGTCAGAGGGAATCGGCGTCGTCGCCCTCGAGCGCCTCTCCGACGCGCAGCGCAACAACCACCCGGTCCTGGCCCTGCTCAAGGGCTCGGCCGTCAACCAGGACGGCGCCTCCAACGGGTTGACCGCGCCAAACGGACCCTCGCAGGAGCGGGTGATCCGCCAGGCCCTCGCCAACGCACGGCTGGAGCCGGAGGACGTCGACGCGGTCGAGGCACACGGCACGGGCACGACTCTGGGCGACCCGATCGAGGCCGGAGCGCTGCTTGCCACCTATGGCCAGGAGCGCGAGCAGCCCCTGCGCCTCGGCTCGATCAAGTCGAACATCGGCCACACCCAGGCCGCGGCGGGAGTCGCCGGCGTGATCAAGATGGCGCTGGCGATGCGCGAGGGCATCCTGCCGAAGACGCTGCACGTCGACGCCCCCTCGACCAAGGTCGCATGGGAGGCGGGGGAGGTCGAGCTGTTGAGCGAGCCGGTCGAGTGGAAGCCGAACGGGCGCCCGCGCCGCGCCGGCATCTCCTCCTTCGGCATCAGCGGCACCAACGCGCACGTGATCCTGGAGGAGGCGCCCGAGGTTGAGCCCGCGACCCCGACCGAGTCCTTGCAAGGCGGCCCGATCCCCTTGGCCCTCTCGGCCAAAGCGGAGCCCGCCCTGGCGGAGACCGCCGAGCGCCTCGCATCCCAGCTGCGGGAGAATCCGGACCTCGACCTCGCCGACGTCGCCTACTCGCTGGCGACCACGCGCAGCGCTTTCGAGCATCGTGCGGTTGCGTTGGGTGGAGACCGCGACGAGCTGCTCGCTTCATTGACGGCTCTGGCCGGCGGCGATCCCTCGCCCGACGTGCTCAGCGCCAAGGCCATAGACGGCAAGCTCGCCTTCCTCTTCACCGGCCAGGGCTCCCACCGGCTCGGCATGGGCAAGGAGCTCTACGGGTCGGACCAGAACTTCGCTTCCGCCTTCGATCAAGTCTGCGAAGCGCTCGACCAACACCTGGACACGCCGCTCAAGGAGATCGTCTTCGCCAAGGGCAAGAAAGCGGCGGCAAAGCTCGAGGACACCGCATACGCCCAGCCCGCCCTCTTCGCGATCGAGGTCGCCCTCTATGAGTCACTCGCCAGGCGGGGCCTGAAGCCCGACCTGCTCGCCGGCCACTCGATCGGCGAGATCGCGGCCGCGCACGTCGCCGGGGTCTTCGACCTCGCCGACGCGGCCAGGCTCGTCGCCGCAAGGGGTCGCCTGATGGGTGCCCTTCCCGCCGGTGGAGCGATGGCGGCGATCGAGGCGACGGAGGCGGAGGCCGAGGAGTCGATCGCGGGCAAGGAGGCAGAGCTCTCGATCGCCGCGATCAACGGCCCGAGCTCGATCGTGATCTCGGGAACAGAGGCGGCAGTCGAAGAGGTCCGCACCCCCTGGGAGGACAAGGGCAGAAGGACCAAACGCCTCGCCGTATCCCACGCCTTCCACTCGCCGCTGATGGAGCCGATGCTCGGTGAGTTCGGGGAGGTCGCGGCGAGCCTCAGCTTCAGCGAGCCGAAGCTCCCGATCGTCTCCAACCTGACGGGCGAGCCGCTCGCACCCGAGCAGGCCACCGACCCCGCCTACTGGGCCCGCCACGTGCGCGAGGCGGTGCGCTTCGCCGACGCGGTTGGGACCCTCGACAAGCAGGGGGCGTCCACCTACCTCGAGCTCGGCCCCGACCCGGTGCTCTGCGCGATGGCGAGGGAGTCGCTCGGCGAGGACGCCCCAGCGGCCTTCGTCCCCATCCTGCGCGAGAGCCGCCCCGAGGCCGGAGCGATCCACGTGGCCATCGCCCAGGCGCACGCAGCCGGAGCGAAGGTCGAGTGGGGCGCCTTCTTCAAAGACAGCGGCGCGAAGCGCGTCCCGCTCCCCACCTACCCGTTCCAGCGCGAGCGCTTCTGGCTCAACGCCAGCATCGGTACGGGGGATATGGCCGCGGCCGGGCTGCGCGACCCCGATCACCCCCTTCTCGCCGCTTCGATCGAGGATCCTGGCGACGGTGGCCTGACCCTCAGCGGCTGTCTCTCCATCCAGACCCACCCCTGGCTGGGCGACCACGTGGTCGCCGGAATGGCGCTCCTGCCCGGAACGGCCTTCCTCGAGCTCGCACTACGAGCCGGGACGGAGGTCGGGGCGCCGGACGTCGAGGAGCTGACCCTGCAGGCCCCGCTGGTTCTCCCGGAGGCAGGCGCGGTCGCCGTTCAGGTATCCGTATCGGGGCCCGCCGAGGATGGGAGGCGAGAGATCGCGATCCATTCCCGTCCCGATGGCAGCGAGGGCGAGTGGACGCAGAACGCCGTCGGGTTCCTTTCCGAGGATGCAGCCGTCGCCGTCGAGCCGCTCGACTCCTGGCCCCCCGAGGGTGCCGAGCCGCTCGAGGTCGAGTACCTCTACGACCGCTTTGCCGAGTACGGCCTCGAGTACGGCCCGGCCTTCCAGGGTCTGACCGCGGCCTGGCGCGACGGCGCCCAGGTCTTCGCCGAGGTTTCGCTGCCCGAGGACATGGCGCAGGAAGCCGGGCGCTTCGGCATCCACCCGGCCCTGCTCGACGCGGCCCTGCACAGCACGGCGCTCGCCGCAAGCGGGGATTCGGTCGATCTGAAGCTGCCCTTCTCGTGGAGCGGGGTATCGCTGCAGGCGGAGGGAGCGCGGGAGCTGCGGGTGCGGATCGCCCCGGGGGCGGCTGGAGAGGGCTCGATCGTCGTTGCCGACGGGACCGGAGCGCCGCTGGCCACGGTCGGTGCGTTGGCCATGCGCACGCTCGACCCCGCGCACCTGCAGGGCGCAGGGCAGCCCCGAGAGGAGCTGCTCGAGCTCGAGTGGGCCGAGGTCGCGCTCGCCGCCGACGACGCCGCTCCGGCGCGGGTGGAGACCCTGTTCTGCAAGGGCGGCGGCGACGAGGCGACGGCCGCGGCCGCCCAGAGCGCGGTGCAAAGCACCTTGGCGGCCGTCCAGCAATGGCTTGCTGACGAGACCAAGGCCGACCTGCGCCTGGCGCTGGTCACCGAGGGGGCGATGGCCACCACCCCGGATGAGTCGCCGGACCTGGCGGCCGCCGCGATCTGGGGCCTCCTCCGCTCGGCCCAGTCCGAGCATCCCGGCCGCTTCGCCCTGATCGACAGCGACGGCAGCGAGGCATCGAAGCAAGTGCTTGACGCCGCCCTTTCACTCGGAGCCGAGGAGCCTCAGCTCGCCCTGCGCGAGGGCGAGGCGCTGGCGCCGCGGGCGATGCCTGCCAAGGACAGCGAGGATTCGCTGCTTCCGCCGCCGGGCCCGTGGCGCCTCGATGCGCTCGAGCGGGGCACGCTGGAGAGCCTCGCCCTCGTCCCGAGCCAAGGGGAGCCGCTCGGCCCGACCGAGGTGCGGATCGAGATGCACGCGGCCGGGCTCAACTTCCGCGACGTGCTGATCGCCCTCGGCGTCTACCCGGGCGATGCGGCGATCGGCAACGAGGGCGCGGGCGTGGTGGTGGAGGTGGGCTCCGCGGTCGGCGACCTCAATCCCGGGGACAGGGTGACGGGGTTGATCCTCGAGGCCTTCGGGTCGAGCGCGACCAGCGAGCGTGACCTGCTCGTTCCGGTCCCAGCCGGCTGGTCCTTCGAGCAGGCCGCGGCGATGCCGACCGTCTGGGCCACCGCCTGGTACGGGCTGCTCGACCTGGCCGGGCTGAAGCCGGGCGAGAAGGTGCTGGTCCACGCCGGCGCCGGTGGAGTCGGGACGGCGGCGATCCAGATCGCACAGCACGTCGGCGCCGAGGTCTTCGCCACCGCCAGCCCCACCAAGTGGGACGTGCTGCGCGAGGCGGGCATCGACGAGGACCACATCGCCTCCTCGCGCGACCTCGAGTTCAAGGACAAGTTCCTGCAGACCACCGGCGGGGAGGGAGTCGACGTCGTCCTCAACGCCCTCGCCGGCGAGTTCGTCGACGCCTCGCTCGACCTCCTGCCCAACGGCGGGCACTTCCTCGAGATGGGCAAGACCGACGTCCGCGACGCCGAGGGGGTCGCGGCCGCACGCGAGGGCGTCGCCTATCGCGCCTTCGACCTGATCGAAGCGGGTCCGGCTCGCACCGGGGAGATGCTCGCCGAGCTCACCCGCCTGCTCGACGCCGGGGATCTTCATCACGCTCCGATCGCCGCCTGGGACATGCGCAGGGCACCGCAAGCGTTCCGCCACCTGCGCGAGGGCCGCAACGTCGGCAAGGTCGTGCTGACCGTGCCGCGGTCGCTCGACCCGGAGCGGACGGTGCTCGTCACGGGCGCGACCGGCGGTCTCGGCGCACTCACCGCCCGCCGGCTGGTCGAGCGCCACGGCGCCCGCCGGCTGCTCCTGGCGAGCAGGCGCGGTCCCGATGCCGAGGGAGCCGCGGAGCTGCGATCCGAGCTCGAAGAGCTGGGTGCCGAGGCGACGATCGTCGCCTGCGACGTATCCGATCGCGCGGCCCTCGAGAGGCTCTTCGACTCGATCCCCCCGGAGCACCCCCTTGGCGCGGTGATCCACTGCGCCGGGGCGCTGGCCGACGCGACGATCGAGTCGATGGACGAGGGGCAGGTCGAGCGCGCTTTCGCTCCCAAGGCGACGGCGGCTTGGAACCTGCACGAGCTGACACGGGACGTCGACCTCTCGGCCTTCCTCCTCTTCTCCGCCGCGGCGGGCACGCTGGGCAGCCCCGGCCAGGGCAACTACGCCGCAGCCAACGTCTTCCTCGACGCCCTCGCGCAGAGGCGCCACGGAGAGGGCAGGGCAGCGACCTCGATCGCCTGGGGCCTCTGGGAGCGCGAGAGCGGGATGACCTCCCAGCTGGACGAGGCGGACCGGGCGCGGATGCGGCGCGGGGGGGTCGAAGCGCTCTCGGACGAGCGCGGCCTCGCCCTCCTCGACGCGGCCCTCGCCGCCGGCCGTCCGCAGGTCGTGGCGATGCCGGTCGACTCCGCCGCTCTCGGCAGCCTCGCCTCCGTCGGCGCCCTGCCGCCGATCCTGCGTGGCCTGGTACGCGCGCCCAGACGACGCGGTGCGGCCTCGGGCTCGCTTGCCGCCAAGCTCGCGACCCTGCCCGAGGCAAAGCACGAAGGCCACGTCCTCGACCTGGTCAGGGGCGAGGTCGCCGCGGTGCTGGGGCATTCCTCGCTGCGTGAGATCGAGCCCGAGCGGGCGTTCCAGGAGCTCGGCTTCGACTCGCTTGCCGCCGTCGAGCTGCGCAACAGGCTGGGGGCGATCGCCGGCTTGCGGCTCTCGGCGACAGTCGTCTTCGACTACCCGAACCCGGCCGCCCTCGCCGGCCATCTGTTGAGCGAGGCGAGCGCCGCCGGCGCCACGAAGCGCGTCGCGGTACGGGCCCAGGCGAGCGAGGAGCCGATCGCGATCGTCGGCATGGCCTGTCGCTACCCCGGCGGTGTCTCCTCCCCGGCGGAGCTCTGGCAGCTGGTCGCCGAGGGCCGCGACGGGATCACCGAATTCCCCACCGACCGTGGCTGGGACGTCGAGCGCCTCTACAACCCCGATCCCGAGAACGTCGGCACCAGCTACACCCGGGAGGGCGGCTTCCTCCTCGACGCGGCCGAGTTCGACGCCGGGTTCTTCGGGATCTCCCCGCGCGATGCGCTCAGCACCGATCCCCAGCAGCGCCTGCTGCTCGAATCCTGTTGGGAGGCGCTCGAGGACGCCGGCATCGACCCGATCTCCTTGAAGAAGACCCAGACCGGCGTCTTCGCCGGGGTGATGTACCAGGACTACGGGCCCGCGGCAGGCATGACCCAGAGCATCGTCTCGGGCCGAGTCGCCTACACGCTCGGCCTCGAGGGCCCGGCGATCTCGGTCGACACCGCCTGCTCCTCCTCGCTCGTTGCCCTGCACCTGGCGTCACAGGCCCTTCGGGAGGGCGAGTGCACGCTTGCGCTGGCCGGTGGCGTCACGACCCTTGCCACCCCCGGCGTCTTCGTCGAGTTCAGCCGCCAGCGCGGTGTCGCCCCCGACGGCCGCAGCAAGTCCTTCGCCGATGCGGCAGACGGTGTCGCCTGGTCGGAGGGCGTCGGCACCCTCGTCCTCGAGCGACTCTCCGAGGCGCAGCGAAACGGACATGAGGTCCTCGCTCTGCTCAAAGGCTCGGCCGTCAATCAGGACGGTGCCTCCAACGGACTCACAGCCCCCAACGGACCTTCGCAGGAGCGGGTGATCCGCCAGGCACTCGCCAACGCCCGCCTGGAGGCAAAGGACGTCGACGTGGTCGAGGGCCACGGCACCGGCACCACCCTCGGTGACCCGATCGAGGCCGGAGCGCTGCTCGCCACCTACGGCCAGGACAGGGAGAAGCCGCTGAAGCTCGGCTCGATCAAGTCCAACATCGGCCACAGCCAGGCCGCGGCGGGAGTTGCCGGCGTGATCAAGATGACCCAGGCGATGCGCGCGGGCGTGATGCCGAAGACGCTGCACGTCGACGCCCCTTCCACGAAAGTCGACTGGGAGGCGGGGGAGATCGAGCTGCTCAGCGAGCAGCTCGAGTGGGATGCGGACGGGCGCCCGCGTCGCGCCGGCATCTCCTCCTTCGGCATCAGCGGCACCAACGCGCACGTGATCCTGGAGGAGGCGCCTGAGCCGAGTCCGGCTGGGGACGGGGGAGACGGGACCGCGACCGTGCGCCTGCGGGGCTCGATCCCGTTCGCCCTCTCGGCCAAAGCGGAGCCCGCCCTGGCCGAAGCGGCGGAACGCCTCGCCGTCTACCTGCGGGAGAACCCCGACCTCGACCCAGCCGACGTTGCCTGGTCGCTTCTCAGCACCCGCAGCGCCTTTGCGCACCGGGCGGTTGCCTTGAGCGCAGACCGCGAGGAGCTGCTCGCGGCGCTCGCTTCCCTCGCCGGCGGCGACCCCTCGCCCAGCCTCTTCACGGCCAAAGCCAGGGACGGCAAGCTCGCCTTCCTCTTCACCGGCCAGGGCTCCCACCGGCTCGGCATGGGCAAGGAGCTCTACGAGACCGACCCGAGCTTCCAGGCGGCCTTCGATGCCGTCTGCGAGCAGCTCGACCAGCACCTGGAGAAGCCGCTCAAAGAGATCGTCTTCGCCAAGGGCAAGAAAGCGGCGGCTCAACTGGAGGACACGACCTACGCCCAGCCCGCCCTCTTCGCGATCGAGGTGGCTCTCTTCAAGGCGCTGAGCAAGCGGGGCCTGAAGCCCGACCTGCTCGCCGGACACTCGATCGGCGAGATCGCGGCCGCGCACGTCGCCGGGGTCTTCGACCTCGCCGACGCGGCCAGGCTCGTCGCCGCAAGGGGCCGCCTGATGGGTGCCCTTCCCGCCGGCGGAGCGATGGCGGCGATCGAGGCGACGGAGGTGGAGGCCGAGGAGTCGATCGCGGGCAAGGAGGCAGAGCTCTCGATCGCCGCGATCAACGGCCCGAGCTCGATCGTGATCTCCGGGACAGAGACGGCGGTCGAAGAGGTCCGCACCGCCTGGGAGGAGAAGGGCAGAAGGACCAAACGCCTCGCCGTCTCCCACGCCTTCCACTCGCCGCTGATGGAGCCGATGCTCGAGCAGTTCGCCGAGGTCGCGGCGAGCCTCGACTGCAGCGAGCCCCAGACCCCGGTCGTCTCCGGCCTGACCGGCGAGCTGCTCGGTCCCGAGGAGGCCGCCGACCCCGCTTACTGGGTTCGCCACGCCCGCGAGGCGGTGCGCTTCGCCGACGCCATGGGCGCCCTGCAGGAGAACGGCGCCGGCACCTATGTGGAGCTCGGTCCCGACCCGGTGCTCTGCGCGATGGCGACGGATTGCCTGGGCGAGGACGCGCGGGGGGCCTTGGTCCCGACCTTGCGCGAGGGCCGGCCCGAGGACGGGGCGATTCCCGCGACGATCGCCCAGGCGCACGCCGCCGGAGCGAGGGTCGAGTGGGGCGTTTTCTTCGAGGGCACCGGCGCCAAGCGCGTCCCGCTCCCCACCTACCCGTTCCAGCGCGAGCACTACTGGGTCGCCTCGGCGCTGGGCGGGGCGGGTGACGCGGGCGCGATCGGGCAGAGCGACCCGGAGCATCCGCTGCTCAGGGCGTCGATCGAAGATCCGCAGGGCGGCGGGTTGACGCTCACCGGCCGTCTCTCCCTGCAGGCGCACCCCTGGCTGGCCGACCATGTGGCCGGCGGCAACATCCTCCTGCCCGGCACCGCCTTCCTCGAGCTGGCGCTGAGGGCAGCCGACGAGGTCGGGGCACGCCAGGTCGAGGAGCTGACGCTGGAGGCGCCGCTGGTCCTTCCCGAGGTTGGAGCGGTCGCGATACAGGTCTCGACCTCGGGGGCCGACGAGGACGGGCGGCGCCAGATCGCCGTCCACTCCAGGCTCGGGGAAGAGGGCGCGGCGTGGATCCGGCACGCCACCGGCGCTCTCTCCGAGGAGCCCAGGGCCGTGCCGGAGCCGCCGGAGACCTGGCCGCCTGGAGGGGCGGACCCGGTGGACGTCGAGTACCTCTACGACCTCCTCGCCGAGCACGGGCTCGAATACGGTCCCGCCTTCCAAGGGTTGAGTGCGGCCTGGCGCGACGGGGAGCGGGTCTATGCCGAGGTCTCGCTGCCCGACGGACATGCCCAGGAGGCCGAGCGCTTCGGCATCCACCCAGCGCTGCTCGATGCGGCGCTGCACGGCATCGGGCTCGCCGCGGCCTCCGGATCGGCCGAGTTGAGGCTGCCCTTCTCGTGGACCGGGGTCTCCCTCCAGACCGTCGGGGCCAAGGAGCTGCGAGTGACCATCGTCCCCGGCGCGGACGCGGAGGTCTCGCTTGCCCTCGCCGACGGCGCCGGAGCGCCGCTCGGCACGGTCGGCTCGCTGGTCACTCGTCCCGCGGAACCGGTGCGCGGCGGTGGCAAGACGCAGAGGCATGAGGGAATGCTGGGGCTGGAGTGGACCGACGTTCCCCTCACGGACGAGGCGGCCGCTCCGCGTCAGGTCGAGACCCTGGATTGTCAGGTCAAGGGCGACCTGGACAGCGCGGAAGCGGCTCGCGAGGCCGCCTGGAGTGCCCTGCGGTCGGTCCAGGGATGGCTTGCCGACGAGACCAAGGCCGAGTCGCGCCTGACCCTGATCACCCGGGCCGCCGTCGCCGCCGCGGAGAACGAGTCGCCCGACCCGGCGTCGGCCGCGATCTGGGGCCTCCTCCGCTCGGCCCAGTCCGAGCACCCCGGTCGCTTCGCCCTGATCGACAGCGACGGCAGCGAGGCATCGAAGCAAGTGCTTGACGCCGCCCTTTCACTCGGAGCAGAAGAGCCGCAGATCGCCCTGCGTGAGGGCAAGGCGCTGGCGCCGCGGGCGATGCCTGCCGGGGACACGGAGGACTCGCTGATTCCGCCGCCCGGTCCCTGGCGCCTCGATGCACTCGAGCGGGGCACGCTGGAGAGCCTCGCCCTCGTCCCGAGCCAAGGGGAGCCGCTCGGCCCGACCGAGGTGCGGATCGAGATGCACGCGGCCGGGCTCAACTTCCGCGACGTACTGATCGCCCTCGGCGTCTACCCGGGCGATGCGACGATCGGCAGCGAGGGTGCGGGCGTGGTGCTGGAGGCGGGCTCCGCGGTCGCCGACCTCAATCCCGGGGACAGGGTGATGGGCCTGATCCCTGAGGCTTTCGGCCCGCTTGCGACCGGCGAGCGTGACCTGATCGTCCCGATCCCAGAGGAGTGGAGCTTCGAGCAGGCAGCCGCGGTGCCGCTCGTCTTCGGTACCGCCTGGTACGGGCTGCTCGACCTGGCCGGGTTGAAGGCGGGCGAGAAGGTGCTGGTCCACGCCGGCGCCGGTGGAGTCGGGACGGCGGCGATCCAGATCGCACAGCACGTCGGCGCCGAGGTCTTCGCCACCGCCAGCCCCACCAAGTGGGACGTGCTGGAGGCGGGCCTCGACGAGGATCACATCGCCTCCTCGCGCGACCTCGAGTTCAAGGACAAGTTCCTGCAGACCACCGGCGGCCAGGGAGTCGACGTTGTCCTCAACGCCCTCGCCGGCGAGTTCGTCGACGCTTCGCTCGACCTCCTGCCCAACGGCGGGCACTTCCTCGAGATGGGCAAGACCGACGTCCGCGACGCCGAGGGCGTCGCGGCGGAACGCGAGGGCGTCGCCTACCGCGCCTTCGACGTCGCCGAAGCGGGACCCGTCCGCAACGGCGAGATTCTCGCCGAGGTCACGGCGCTCTTCGGCCAGGGCCTGCATCACCCACCCACCGCCGCCTGGGACGTGCGCGAGGCTCCACAGGCCTTCCGCCACCTGCGCGAGGGCAAGAACGTCGGCAAGGTCGTGCTCACGGTCCCGCCGGCGATCGACCCCGAGCGGACCGTCCTGATCACCGGTGCCACCGGGGGCCTCGGCGCGCTCACCGCTCGCCACCTCGCCGAACGCCACGGTGCCCGTCACCTGCTTCTTGCCAGCAGGAGCGGTCCCGAAGC
This sequence comes from uncultured Solirubrobacterales bacterium, assembly GCA_963716735.1. Lineage (GTDB taxonomy): Bacteria > Actinomycetota > Thermoleophilia > Solirubrobacterales > 70-9 > VRUE01. The sequence continues at coordinate 915,775 of OY970321.1, read as the reverse complement.
CGAGGGGGCTGGGGAGCTGCGGGCGCAGCTCGAGGAGCTGGGAGTCGAGGCGACGATCGCCGCCTGCGACGTCTCCGATCGCGACGCGTTGCGGCAGCTGCTCGCCTCGATCCCCGCCGAGCACCCTCTGGGGGCGGTGATCCACTGCGCCGGGGCGCTGGCCGACGGCACGGTCGCGTCGCTGGGCGAGGAGCAGCTCGATCGCGTCTTCGCTCCCAAGGTCGATGCCGCCTGGGCACTGCACGAGCTGACCGCGGAGATGGATCTCTCCGCCTTCGTCCTCTTCTCGTCGGCGGCGGGCATCCTCGGCGGCCCGGGTCAGGCGAACTACGCGGCGGCAAATGCCTTCCTCGACGCGCTTGCCCAGCGGCGTCAGGCGGAAGGCAGGGCCTCCACCTCGATCGCCTGGGGCCTGTGGGAGCGTGAGGGTGGCATGGCCGGGGGGCTGGGTGAGGCCGATCTGGCGCGGATGCGGCGTGGTGGCATCGAAGCGCTCTCCGACGAGCGCGGGCTCGGCCTCTTCGACACGGCGCTCCGCATCGGCCGGCCGCAGGCGTTGGCGCTTCCGGTCGACACGGCGGGCCTCAGGGGCCTGGCCGCGGCCGGCGCCATGCCGCCGATCCTCAGCGGCCTCGTGCGATCTTCGCGGCGCCGCGGCACGGCGTCCGGGTCGCTGGTCGCCAAGCTCGCCGCCCTGCCCGAAGCCGAGCACGAGAGCTACATCCTCGAGCTGGTCAGGGGCGAGGTGGCGGCGGTTCTGGGCCACGCCTCGGGCCGAGAGGTCGATCCACAGCAGGCATTCCAGGAGATGGGCTTCGACTCGCTCGCGGCGGTCGAGCTGCGCAACCGCCTCAACAGCGCCACCGGGCTCAACCTGGGGGCGACGACGGTGTTCGACTACCCGACGCCGGCTGCTCTGGCCGGCCACCTGCATGCGGCCACGGAGCAGGGGCGCAAGCCCACCGTCGAGACCGGGCTCAACCAGCTCGAGCAGATGCTCGCGGCCCTGCCCGCCGACGACCCGGACCGGGCGAAGCTGGCGACACACCTTCGCTCGCTCGCGGCCGAGCTGGAAAAGGACGGTGGTGGGGCCGAGGGCCGGGCTACTGACGTAAGCAGGCTCGAGTCGGCATCCGACGAGGAGCTACTCGACTTCATCGACGAACAGGTGGGCTCACATGACTGACGAACGCAAACTCCGCGACTATCTGCGCCGGGTCACGATCGAGCTGGCCGAGGAAAGGGGGCGACTGCACTCCTACCGGCACGAGCCGATCGCGATCGTCGGCATGGCCTGCCGCTACCCGGGAGGAGTCAGCTCGCCCGAGGAGCTCTGGCAGCTGGTCGCCGAGGGCCGCGACGGGATCACCGAGTTCCCCGCCGACCGTGGCTGGGACGTCGAGCGCCTCTACAACCCCGACCCCGAGCACTCGGGAACCAGCTACACGCGCGAGGGCGGCTTCCTCGCCGGCGTTGCCGAGTTCGACGCCGAGTTCTTCGGCATCGCCCCGCGCGAGGCGCTGGCGATGGACCCCCAGCAGCGCCTCCTGCTCGAGTCCTCCTGGGAGGCTCTCGAGGACGCCGGCATCGACCCGGCCTCGCTGCGCGGCGAGCCGGCGGGCGTCTTCGCCGGCCTGATCCACGGTTCCTATGCCGGCGGGTACGCGACCTCGGTACCCGAGATCGAGGGATACCAGGGAACCGGCAACACGGCGAGCGTCGCCTCGGGCCGAGTCGCCTACACGCTCGGCCTCGAGGGCCCGGCGATGACCGTCGACACCGCCTGCTCCTCCTCGCTGGTCACGCTCCACCTCGCCGCTCAGGCGCTGCGCCATGGCGAGTGCGCGCTGGCCCTGGCCGGAGGGGCCACCGTCTTCTCGGCGCCCGGCACCTTCGTCGAGTTCAGCCGCCAGCGCGGTCTCGCTCCCGACGGGCGCTCCAAGTCCTTTGCCGATGCAGCCGACGGTGTCGCCTGGGCGGAGGGCGTCGGCATGCTCGTCCTCGAGCGCCTCTCCGACGCGCAGCGAAACGGCCACCGGGTGCTCGCCACGATCAGGGGCTCGGCCGTCAACCAGGACGGCGCCTCCAACGGGCTGACCGCACCGAACGGTCCCTCCCAGGAGCGGGTGATCCGCCAGGCGCTGGCGGACGCGCGGCTCTCCGCGCAGGAGGTCGACGCGGTCGAGGCCCACGGCACCGGCACCACCCTCGGCGACCCGATCGAGGCCGGCGCCCTGCTCAACACCTACGGCCAGGACCGCGAGCAACCGCTGAAGCTCGGCTCGATCAAGTCCAACATCGGCCACACCCAGGCAGCGGCGGGAGTCGCCGGCGTGATCAAGATGACCCAGGCGATGCGGGCGGGCGTCTTGCCCAAGACCCTGCACGTCGACGCCCCCTCTTCCAACGTGGATTGGGAGGCCGGGGAGATAGAGCTCTTGACCGAGCAGGTCGAGTGGGAGTCGGGCGACCGGCCACGTAGGGCCGCCGTCTCCTCCTTCGGCATCAGCGGCACCAACGCACATCTGATCTTGGAGGAGGCTCCCCCGGGCGGACTGGACCCGGGCGACCTCCACAAGGACGGGCAGGGGGGAGGGGCATCCGCAACCCTGCCCCTCCCCAGCCCGATCCCCCTGCCGCTCTCGGCCAAAGCAGAGCCGGCCCTGGCCGAGGCGGCGGAGCGCCTCGCGGCCCACCTGCGCGAGCACCCAGACCTCGACCCCACCGACGTCGCCTACTCCCTCGCCACGACCCGCTCCGCCTTCGAGCACAGGGCGGTGGCCCTGGGCTCAGATCGCGAGGAGCTCCTGTCCTCCCTTGGCGCCCTCGCCCAGGGCGAGGAGTCAAAGAACGCCACCCAGGGCACCGCCCGCACCTCCGGGAGCCCCGTCTTCCTCTTCCCCGGCCAGGGAGCCCAGGCCAAAGGCATGGCCCTGGGCCTGATCGAGTCCTCGCCGGCCTTCGCGGCCCACATGGCGGCCTGCGAGCAAGCCCTCTCCCCACACGTCGACTGGTCCCTTGCCGAGGTCCTCAGAGAAGAGGACGCCAGGTGGCTGGATCGCCTCGACATCGTCCAGCCCGCCCTCTTCGCGGTGATGGTCTCCCTCGCCAAGCTCTGGCGCGAATGCGGGGTCGAGCCCTCAGCCGTCGTCGGCCACTCCCAGGGAGAGATCGCGGCGGCCCACATCGCCGGAGCGCTCTCACTCGAGGACGGCGCCCTGATCGTCGCCCTGCGCGGCAAGGCGATGGCAAAGATCGCCGGGCAGGGAGGAATGCTCTCGGTCTCCCTCACCCCCGAGCAGCTAACCCCCTACGTCGAGCCACTGGGAGACAGGGCATCGCTGGCGGCGATAAACGGACCCGCATCGCTGGTCCTCTCCGGGGACCCCGAGGCACTGGGGGAGATCCAGAGCGCCTGCGAGGCAGATGAGGTCCGCGTCAAGCCCATCGCCGTCGACTACGCCGCCCACTCCGCCCAGATCGAGGCGCTGAGAGACGACCTGCTGGAGGCCTTCTCACCGATCTCCCCCCAAAGCGCCGAGATCCCCCTTCACTCCACGGTCAGCGGCGAGCAGATCGACACCAAAGAGATGGGTCCCGAGTACTGGTATCGCAACCTCAGGGAGACGGTCCTGCTGGAGCCCGTCTTGCGCAGCCTCCTGGACTCCGGCAAGCGAGCCTTCATCGAGATCGGACCCCACCCCGTCCTCGGCTTCGGCGCCCAGGAGACGATCGAGGACGCACTCGGAGACCCAACAGAGGCAACGCTGCTATCGACCCTGCGCCGCGAAGAGGACGAGGCAGAGCGCTTTGCCCTCTCCCTCGCCGAAGCCCATGCCCGGGGCATACCCGTGCAGTGGGAGGCGTTCTTCAAAGGCTCAGGCGCAAAGCAGGTCCCCCTGCCCACCTACCCCTTCCAGCACAAGCGCTACTGGCTTTCCCCGACGAGCGCCGGCACCGATGCCGGCGCGATCGGCCTGAATGCCGCCGATCACCCGCTGCTCGGCGCGGCGATCGAGGACCCCGGCGGGGAGGGAGTGACCCTGAGCGGGCGGATCTCGCTCTCCACGCACCCATGGCTCGCCGACCACGCCCTCGCCGGCACCGTCCTTTTGCCCGGCACCGCATTCCTCGAGCTGGCGATCAGAGCCGCCGAGGAGGTCGGCGCCGAGACCGTCGAGGAGCTGACCCTGCAGGCACCGCTTCTCCTCGCCGAGGAGGGCAGCGCCGACCTGCGGGTCAGCGTGACCGGGCCCGACGAGCAGGGCCGCAGGGAGATCCAGGTCCACTCCCGCCCCGACGCAGAGGACGCGCAGTGGACCCAAAACGCAAGCGGCTCGCTCTCCGATCGGAGCGCAGCGACACCCGAGCCCCTCGACGCCTGGCCCCCACCGGGAGCAGAGCCCCTGGAGGTCGCCTACCTCTATGACCGCCTCGCCGAGGCGGGGCTCGAATACGGACCCACCTTCCAGGGCCTCACCGCGGCTTGGCGCGAAGGCGAGCGGATCTACGCCGAGGTATCGCTGCCCGAGGAGGCCGCCCGGGGCGCGGAGGACTACGCGATCCACCCGGCCCTGCTCGACTCCGCCCTGCACGCCATCGGGCTTACAACCCCCGATGGCCCCGCGGAGACGCGGCTGCCCTTCTCCTGGGGCGGGGTCTCGGTGCTCGCCGAGGGTGCCAAGGGACTGCGGGTCGCCCTCAGCCCCGAGGGGGAGAGCTTCTCCTTGCGGCTCGCCGACCAGGGCGGCGCCCCCCTGGCAACGGTCCAAGCGCTCGCCCTGCGTCCGCTGGACCCCGCCCAGCTGCGCGGCGCCGGGCAACGCCCCGACGGCTTGCTCGGCATCGAGTGGACCGAGGCCCCCCTCGCCGAGGGAGTCGAGGCACCCGGCGACGTCGAGCTCTGGCGCTACGAGGCCCCCGGCGAGGAGGTCTCCCCGGCCGTGGCGGCCCGCGCCGCCACGCTGGCCGCGCTGGAGCAGGTCCAGGCGTTGCTGGCAGAGGAGTCAAAGGCCGGTTTGCGCCTGGCCCTGGTCACACAGAACGCCATCGCCACCGCACAGGGAGAGTCACCCGATCCCGCCGCCGCGGCGATCTGGGGCCTGCTTCGCTCCGCTCGGTCCGAGCACCCCGGCCGCTTCACCCTGATCGACACCGACGGCAGCGAGGCCTCCACGGAGGCTTTGAACGCCGCCCTCGCCCTTGGGGCCGAGGAGCCCGAGATCGCCCTGCGCGAGGGGGTGGCGCTCGTGTCACGGGCGAAGCCGATCGCGGACAGCGGGGACTCGCTGGTGCCCCCGGCGGAGCCGTGGCGGCTCGATGCCCCCAAGCGCGGCAGCTTGGAGAACCTCGGGCTCGTCCCCAATCCCGTTGCCTCCAGGGAGCTGGGAGCGACCGAGGTGCGGATCGAGATGCGGGCCGCGGGACTCAACTTCCGCGAAGTCCTCGCGGTCCTGGGATTCGACGTTCCCGGCGGGGAGGTGCTGGGTGGCGAGGGTGCCGGGACGGTGCTCGAGGTCGGCGCGGAGGTCGGCGATCTCGCCCCGGGAGACGCCGTGATGGGCACCATTCCCGGCGCATTCGGGACGACCGCGATCGCCGAGCGGCAGCAGCTGCTGGCGATTCCCGCGGGCTGGACCTTCGAGCAGGCGGCGGCGACACCGGTCGTCTTCTCCACGGCCTTTCATGGCCTCTGCGAACTCGCCCGGCTGAAGGCGGGCGAAAGGGTGCTGATCCACGCCGGCGCCGGTGGGGTCGGGACGGCGGCGATCCAAATCGCCCAGCACATCGGCGCCGAGGTCTTCGCCACCGCCAGTCCCGCCAAGTGGGAGACGCTACGTGCGGCGGGCATCGAGGAGGACCACATCGCCTCCTCGCGCGACATCGATTTCAAGGACGAGTTCCTCGCGACGACCGGCGGGGAGGGTGTGGACGTCGTTCTCAACTCGCTCGCCGGGGAGTTCATCGACGCCTCCCTGGAGCTCCTGCCCCGCGGTGGTCGCTTCCTGGAGATGGGCAGGACCGACATGCGCGATCCGGAGCTGGTGGCCAGCGAGCACAAGGGGGTTTCCTATGAGGCCTTCGACGTCGTCGGGCTGGACGACGAGCGCATTACCGCGATCCTGACCGAGGTCCTCGCCCTCTTCGAGCGGGGCGCCCTGCGCCACTTGCCGGTATCGAGCTGGGACCTGCGCAATGCTCCCGCGGCCTTCCGTCACCTGCGCGAGGGCAGGAACGTCGGCAAGGTCGTGCTCACCGCACCCCGCCCGATCGACTCCGAGCGCACGGTGCTGATCACGGGGGGAACCGGTGGCCTCGGCGCGCTCGTCGCCCGCCATCTGGCCGAGCACTACGACGCCCGCCGGCTTCTCCTCGTCAGTCGCAGCGGTGAGGACGCCGACGGCGCGCGGGAGCTCCAGGCCGGGCTGCGGGAGCTGGGCGCCGAGGTCCGGATCGCCGCCTGTGACGTCTCGGATCGAGAAGCGTTGAAGGTGCTCCTCGCCTCGGTCCCCAAGGAGCATCCGCTGGGTGCGGTGTTCCACTGCGCCGGAGCGCTCGCCGACGGCACGGTCGAGACGCTCGGCGCCGAGCAGGTCGAGCAGGTCTTCGCGCCGAAGGCAGACGCAGCCTGGAACCTGCACGAGCTGACCGGGGACCTCGACCTCTCGGCTTTCGTCCTCTTCTCCTCTGTGGCCGGCACCCTCGGCGGACCCGGACAGGCCAACTACGCCGCCGCCAACGTCTTCCTCGACGCGCTCGCCCACGGCCGCCGCGCGCAGGGTCTCGCCGCGACCTCGATCGCGTGGGGACTCTGGGAGCGCGAGGGCGGCATGACCTCGCACCTGGAGGAGGCCGATCTGACGCGGATCCGGCGCTCGGGTGCCCAGATGCTCTCCGACGAGGAGGGCCTGGCTCTGCTCGACTCGGCTCTGACCGTGGATCGCGCCGCGGCGCTTGCCGTCCCGATCAGTACGGCCGGACTCAGGGCTCTTGCCTCAGCCGGTGCCCTGCCGCCGATCTTCAGGGAGCTGGTTCGCGCTCCCCGGCGTCGTGGCGCCTCGGGGTCGCTCGCCGCCAAGCTCGCCTCCCTTCCAGAGGGGGAGGCAGAGGACTTCGTTCTGGACCTGGTCAGAAACGAGGTTGCCACCGTGCTCGGCCACGGCTCCTCCGCCGAGGTGGAGCCCAGGCGGGCCTTCCGGGACCTGGGCTTCGACTCGCTGGCGGCGGTCGAGCTGCGCAACCGGCTGAGCACGGTCACCGGACTGCGCCTGTCGGCCACCGTCGTCTTCGATTACCCCAACGCCACCGTTCTGGCCGGGCATCTGCTGGCCGAGGCGAGCTCGAGCGGCGGCGCCAAGCGGGTCGCCGTCAGGGCCCAGGCGAGCGAGGAGCCGATCGCGATCGTCGGCATGGCCTGCCGCTACCCCGGCGGGGTGGGTTCTCCGGAGGATCTCTGGCGGTTCGTGACCGAGGGTCGCGACGGCATCGCAGGGTTCCCCGCCGATCGCGGCTGGGACCTCGAGCGCCTCTACGACCCCGATCCCGCGGGCTCCGGCACCAGCTACGCCCGCGATGGGGGGTTTGTCGCCGGTGCGGCGGAGTTCGACGCAGAGTTCTTCGGCATCGCCCCGCGCGAGGCGCTGGCGATGGACCCCCAGCAGCGCTTCCTGCTCGAATCCTCCTGGGAGGCGTTGGAGGACGCCGGCATCGACCCGGCCTCGCTGCGCGGCGAGCCGGCCGGGGTCTTCGCCGGTCTGATCCACCAGGGCTATGGGGGTGGGTCCCCGATCTGGGCGCCCGAGGTCGAGGGATACCAGGGCACCGGCAACACGGCGAGCGTCGCGTCGGGGCGCGTCGCCTACGCGCTCGGTCTCGAGGGCCCCGCGATCACGATCGACACCGCCTGCTCCTCCTCTCTTGTCGCGATGCACCTCGCGGCTCAGGCGCTGCGCGGCGGCGAATGCACGCTCGCCCTGGCCGGGGGCGTGACGGTCCTGTCGACTCCCGTCGGCTTCGTCGAGTTCAGCCGCCAGCGCGGCCTCTCTCCAGACGGGCGTTGCAAGTCCTTCGCCGAGGCGGCCGATGGCACCGGATTCTCCGAGGGCGTCGGCATGCTGGTTCTCGAGCGACTCTCCGACGCGCAGCGCAACGGCCACGATGTGCTCGCCACGATCAGGGGCTCGGCCGTCAACCAGGACGGCGCCTCCAACGGGCTGACCGCCCCCAACGGCCCTTCCCAGGAGCGGGTGATCCGTCAGGCGCTCGCCAACGCCCGCCTCGAGCCCAAGGACGTCGACGCGGTCGAGGCGCACGGCACCGGCACGACCCTGGGGGACCCGATCGAGGCGGGTGCGCTGCTCAACACCTACGGGCAGGACAGGGAGCAGCCACTGCGCCTCGGCTCGATCAAGTCCAACATCGGCCACACCCAGGCGGCGGCGGGAGTCGCCGGCGTGATCAAGATGACCCAGGCGATGCGTGCGGGCATCCTGCCCAAGACCCTGCACGTCGACGCTCCCTCCTCCAACGTGGATTGGGAGGCGGGGGAGATCGAGCTGCTGAGCGAGCAGGTCGAGTGGGAGGCAAACGGCGGACCCCGCAGGGCCGGCATCTCCTCCTTCGGCATCAGCGGCACCAACGCCCACGTGATCCTGGAGGAGGCGCCTGAGGCAGAGCCCGAGGTAACCGAGGCGAGCGAGGATGGGGAGGCTCCGGCCGGGGGGGTCGAGGCCCTCGCAGGTCCGCTCCCACTCGCCCTCTCGGCCAAAGCGGAGCCCGCCCTGGCCGAGGCGGCGGAGCGCCTTGCGACCCATCTGCGGGAGAACCCCGACCTAGACCCGACCGACGTCGCCTACTCGCTGCTGACCACTCGCTCCGCCATGGAGCACCGAGCAGTGGCCCTCGGCGCAGACCGCGACGAGCTGCTCGCCTCGCTCACCGCCCTCGCCGACGGCGAGCCCAACCCCAACGTCCTCACCGCCCGGGCAAAGGACGGCAAGCTCGCCTACCTCTTCACCGGCCAGGGCTCCCAGCGACTCGGCATGGGCAAGGAGCTCTACGAGTCGGACCCGAACTTCCAAGCCGCCTTCGATGCGGTCTGCGAGCAGCTCGACCAGCACCTGGAGGTTTCACTCAAGGAGATCGTCTTCGCCAAGGGCAAGAAAGCGGCAGCGCAACTGGAGGACACGACCTACGCCCAGCCCGCCCTCTTCGCGATCGAGGTAGCGCTCTTCGAGGCGTTTGCAAAGCGCGGCCTGAAGCCCGACCTGCTCGCCGGACACTCGATCGGCGAGATCGCCGCCGCGCATGTGGCCGGGGTCATGGAGCTGGACGATGCAGCAAAGCTCGTCGCCGCACGCGGCCGCCTGATGGGCGCACTCCCCGCGGGCGGGGCGATGGCGGCGATCGAGGCAACCGAGGAGGAGATCGCCGAGTCGCTCGCCGGCAAGGAGGCAGAGCTCTCGATCGCCGCGATCAACGGCCCCAGCTCGATCGTGATCTCAGGAGCAGAGGAGGCGGTCGAAGAGATCCGCACCGCGTGGGAGGAGAAGGGCAGGAGGACCAAACGCCTCGCCGTCTCCCACGCCTTCCACTCGCCGCTGATCGAGCCGATGCTCGAGGAGTTCGGCGAGATCACAGAAGCCATCGGCTTCACCGAGCCCAAGATCCCGATCGTCTCCAACCTGACCGGAGAGCTGCTCAGCGCCGAGCAGGCAACCGACCCCGCCTACTGGGTTCGCCACGTGCGCGAGGCGGTGCGCTTCGCCGACGCGGTCGCGACTCTAGCCAGGCAGGGCGTCAGCACCTATCTGGAGCTCGGCCCCGACCCGGTGCTCTGCGCGATGGCGCGCGAGAGCCTGGGCGAGGAGACGGGGGCGACCTTCGTCCCGACCCTGCGCGAGGGTCGCGCGGAGGCCGGCGCGATCGCCATCGCTATCGCCGGCACCCACGTTGCCGGCGCGAAGCTCGATTGGGGAGCGTTCTTCGCCGGGGTCGGCGCCAAGCGAGTCCCTCTGCCGACCTATCCGTTCCAGCGCGAGCGCTACTGGCTGGACGCGATGGCCGGTGGTGGAGACGCGAGCGCGATCGGGCAGAGCGACCCCGGGCACCCGCTGCTCGCCGCGGTGGTCGAGGATCCCGGCGGAGACGGCCTCGTCCTCACCGGCTACCTCTCCTTCTCGACCCACCCATGGCTGGCCGACCATCTCATCGGCGGCGTGGTGGTGCTGCCCGGCACCGCCTTCCTCGAGCTGGCGCTGCGGGCCGGGGAGCAGGCCGGCGCCGAAACGGTCGAGGAGCTCACCCTGGAAGCCCCACTCGTCCTGACCGAGGCGGGGGGCGTCGCCATTCAGGTCTCCGTCTCCGCTCGAGACGAGGACGGCCGGCGTGGGATCGCGGTCCACTCCCGCCCAGACGCCGAGGGGGCCGAGTGGGTCCAGAACGCAAGCGGTGCCCTTTCCGATCGGGGGGCGGGGGCAGGGGAGCCGCTCGACGCCTGGCCTCCGGCGGGAGCCGAGCCGCTCGAGGTCGACCACCTCTACGACCGCTTCGCCGAGCACGGCCTCCGATACGGACCTTCCTTCCGGGGGCTGAAGGCGGTCTGGCGCGACGGCGAGCAGATCTACGCCGAGGTATCGCTGCCCGAGGAGCAGGCCCAGACGGCCGAGCGCTTCGGCGTCCACCCGGCCCTGCTCGATGCTGCCCTGCAGGCCATCGTCGTCATTCGGAGCGACGAATCGGAGGCGTTCAAGCTGCCCTTCTCCTGGAGCGGTGTCTCGTTGCACGCGGAGGGGGCCAGGGAGCTGCGGGTGCGGGTCGATATTCGCTCCGGGGACGTGGTCTCGCTCGCTGTCGCCGATGGCGCCGGCGCGCCATTGGCGACGATCGACTCACTGACCGTACGGCCGGTCCACCCCGCTCAGCTGCAGGGTGCGGCGCCGGGGCGGGACGATCTTCTGGTGCTCGAGTGGACCGGGGTCGAGCTCGCCGAGCAGGGCGGCACACCGGCAGGGGTCGAGCTCCTGCGCTGCGAGGTCGAGGATGGCGACGCCGGTGAGGCGGCTCGCGATGCCGCCCAGGTGACCCTGGAGGCGATCCAGGCATGGATCGCCGACGAGGACAACGCCGACTCGCGCCTCGCCCTGATCACGGAAGGGGCGATGGCAACTGCCCCAGAGGAGTCTCCCGACCCGGCCGCCGCGGCGATCTGGGGACTCATCCGCTCGGCCCAGTCCGAGCACCCCGGCCGCTTCGCCCTGATTGACAGCGACGGCACGGACGCCTCCGAGGAGGCGCTCGACGCCGCACTCTCCCGCGGAGCGGCAGAGCCCCAGATTGCCCTGCGCGAGGGACGGGCACTGGCGCCCCGCCTCGCCCGCTCGAGCGCGAGCGACGAGGAAGAGAACGCCGCCGCGTCGATCGACCCCGAGCGCACCGTGCTCGTCACCGGCGCAACCGGCGGCCTCGGTGCGCTGACGGCCCGCCACCTCGCGGAGCACCACGGCGCCCGCCACCTGCTCTTGGCGAGCAGAAGCGGCCCCGAGGCCGATGGTGCCGATGAGCTGAAGAGCGAGCTCGAAGAGCTGGGCGCCGAGACGACGTTTGCCGCCTGCGACGTCTCCGATCGCAAAGCGCTGAAGAAACTCCTCGCCTCGATTCCCAAAGAGCATCCGCTGGGCGCCGTCGTCCACTGCGCCGGCACCCTCGCCGACGGCACGGTCGAGACCCTCACCGCCGAGCAGGTGGAGCAGGTCTTCACCGCCAAGGCAAAGGCGGCCTGGAACCTGCACGAGCTGACCGCGGAAGCAGAGCTATCCGCCTTCGTCCTCTACTCCTCTGTTGCGGGAACCCTCGGCGGTCCGGGCCAGGCCAACTACGCCGCCGCCAACGTCTTCCTCGACGCGCTCGCTCAGATGCGAAGGACAGAAGGAAAGGCGGCCACATCGATCGCCTGGGGCCTTTGGCGGCAAAGCGGCGGGATGGCCGGGGAGTTGAGCGAGGCGGATCTGGCGCGGATGCGGCGCTCGGGTGCCGAGCCGCTCTCCGACGAACGGGGCCTGGCCCTGCTCGACGCCGCCTTCGCCGCTGACCTCGCCCTCGCATTGGCGATGCCGCTCAACGTCGCGGGCCTCAGGGGCCTAGCGTCGGTTGGTGCCCTGCCGCCGATCTTCGGCGGCCTGGTGCGTGTTCCCAAACGGCGCAGCGCCGCCTCGGGCTCGCTCGCGATAAAGCTCGCCACCCTGCCCGAAGCCGAGCACGAGGGCCACGTCCTCGAGCTGGTCAGGGGTGAGGTCGCCGCGGTGCTGGGGCACGCGTCCGCGGTGGAGATCGAGCCGGACAGGGCCTTTCAGGACCTCGGCTTCGACTCGCTCGCCGCGGTCGAGCTGCGCAACCGGCTTGACGTGATCTCCGGACTGCGGCTGCCGGCGACCGTCGTCTTCGACTACCCCAACTCCGCCGCCCTGGCCGGGCACCTGCTCGCCGAGGCGACCGCGAGCGGTGGCTCGAGGCAGGTGGCGGTGCGGGCTCAGGCGAGCGAGGAGCCGATCGCGATCGTCGGCATGGCCTGTCGCTACCCGGGAGGGGTCAGCTCGCCCGCGGAGCTCTGGCAATTGGTCGCCGAGGGCCGCGACGGCATCACCGAGTTCCCGGCCGACCGCGGCTGGGACCTGGGCCGCATCTACGACCCCGATCCGGAGAACGTCGGAACCAGCTATACGAAAGAGGGTGGCTTCCTGGCCGATGCCGGCGAGTTCGACCCCGAGTTCTTCGGCATCTCCCCGCGCGAGGCGCTGGTCACCGACCCCCAGCAGCGCCTGCTGCTCGAATCCTCCTGGGAGGCGCTCGAAGACGCCGGTATCGACCCGATCTCCTTGAAGAAGACGCAGACCGGCGTCTTCGCCGGGGTGATGTACCAGGACTACGGACCGACGGCCGGAGGGACCTCCAGCATCGTCTCGGGCCGAGTCGCCTACACGCTCGGCCTCGAGGGCCCGGCGATCTCGGTCGACACCGCCTGCTCCTCCTCGCTGGTTGCGATCCACCTGGCGTCGCAGGCGCTGCGCGGCGGTGAGTGCACGCTCGCGCTGGCCGGTGGCGTCACGACCCTCGCCACCCCCGGCGTCTTCATCGAGTTCAGCCGCCAGGGTAATTTGGCCCCGGACGGGCGCAGCAAGTCCTTCTCCGATACGGCGGACGGGGTCGCCTGGTCGGAGGGCGTCGGAGTCCTCGTCCTCGAGCGCCTATCCGATGCAAGACGGAACGGCCACCGGGTGCTTGCCACGATCAGGGGTTCGGCGGTGAACCAGGACGGCGCCTCGAACGGGCTGATGGCCCCCAACGGACCCTCCCAGGAGCGGGTGATCCGCCAGGCGCTGGCCAACGCCCGCCTCAAGCCAGGGGACGTAGACGTGGTCGAGGCCCACGGCACGGGCACGACTCTGGGGGACCCGATCGAGGCCGGCGCCCTGCTCGCCACCTACGGCCAGGACAGGGAGAAGCCCCTGAAGCTGGGCTCGATCAAGTCGAACATCGGCCACACCCTGGGCGCAGCCGGCGTCGCCGGCGTGATCAAGGTGACCCAGGCGATGCGCGAAGGCATCCTGCCGAAGACGCTGCACCTCGACAAACCCTCCACCAAAGTCGACTGGGAGGCCGGGGAGATCGAGCTGCTGAGCGAGCCGGTCCAGTGGGAGGCAGACGGCGGACCGCGCCGCGCCGGTGTCTCCTCCTTCGGCATCAGCGGCACCAATGCCCACGTGATCCTGGAGGAGGCGCCCGAGGCGAGCCCGGACAGGGACGGGGGAGAGGCCTCCGCTACGAAGCCCCTCACGGGTCCGACCCCACTCGCCCTCTCGGCCAAAGCAGAGCCGGCCCTGGCGGATGCCGCGGAGCGCCTGCGCTCTCACCTCGAAGCGAGTCCCGACCTCGACCCCACAGACGTCGCCTACTCGCTGCTGACCACTCGCTCCGGCATGGAGCACCGAGCAGTGGCCCTCGGCGCAGACCGTGACGACCTGCTCGCCTCGCTCACCGCCCTCGCCAACGGCGACTCCTCGCCCAACCTCATAAGCGCCAGGGCAAAGGACGGCAAGCTCGCCTACCTCTTCACCGGCCAGGGCTCCCAGCGACTCGGCATGGGCAAGGAGCTCTATGAGTCTGATGAGCACTTCAAAGAGGCCTTCGACCGGGTCTGCGAGCAGCTCGACCAGCACCTGGAGACGCCGCTCAAAGAGATCGTCTTCGCCAAGGGCAAGAAGGCCGCGGCAAAGCTCGAGGACACCACCTACGCCCAACCCGCCCTCTTCGCGATCGAGGTGGCCCTCTTCGAGGCGCTTGCCAAGCGAGGCCTGAAGCCGGACCTGCTCGCCGGTCACTCGATCGGCGAGATCGCGGCGGCGCATGTGGCCGGTGCGATCGGGCTCGATGACGCGGCGCAGCTGGTCGCCGCACGCGGCCGCTTGATGGGCGCCCTGCCGGAGGGCGGAGCGATGGCCGCGATCGAGGCAACCGAGGAGGAGGCCGCAAAGTCGATCGCCGGCAGGGAGGCAGAGCTCTCGATCGCCGCGATCAATGGCCCGAGCTCGATCGTGATCTCAGGAGCAGAGGTCGCGGTCGAAGAGGTCCGCACCTCCTGGGAGGACAAGGGCAGAAGGACCAAACGTCTCGCCGTCTCCCACGCCTTCCACTCGCCGCTGATGGAGCCGATGCTCGAGGAGTTCGCCGAAGTCGCGGAGAACATCGCCTTCAGCGAGCCCAGGATCCCGATCGTCTCCAACCTGACCGGAGAGTTGCTCAGCGCCGAGCAGGCGACCGACCCCGCCTACTGGGTCCGCCACGTGCGCGAGGCGGTGCGCTTCGCCGACGCGGCCACGACCCTCGACAAGCAGGGTGCGAGCACCTACCTCGAGCTCGGCCCCGACCCGGTGCTCTGCGCGATGGCGCGCGAGAGTCTCGGGGAGGACGCCCAAGCGGCCTTCGTCCCGACCCTGCGCGAGAGTCGCCCCGAGACCGCCGCGATCTCCACCGCCATCGCCGGGGCGTACGCCGCGGGGGCAAAGCCCGATTGGGATGTCTTCTTCGCGGGAACGGCTGCCAAGCGGGTTCCCCTGCCCACCTACCCCTTCCAGCGCGAGCGCTACTGGACGCGCTCCGCTCTGGACGGAACGGCCGACGCGGGCGCTATCGGGCTCACGGCGGCCGAGCACCCGCTGCTGGGGGCAGCGGTGAAGCTCGCCGGCGGCGGGGGCGAGGACCTGCTGCTCACCGGCCGCATCTCTCTCGCCGCCCACCCCTGGCTGGCTGACCACGCCGTCAGCGGCGCGGTCCTGCTGCCCGGCACCGCCTTCCTCGAGCTGGCTCTGCGGGCCGGCGAGCAGGCCGGTGCCGAAACGGTCGAGGAGCTCACGCTCGAGGCTCCGCTCGTACTCCCCGAGGCGGGGGCGGTTGATCTTCAGGTCTCGGTCGCCGGCGCGGACGAGAACGGCCGCCGCGAGGTCTCGATCCACTCCCGTCCCGACGAAGAGGATGCCGGGTGGACCCGGAACGCAAGCGGCAGTCTCTCCGAGCAGCCTCCAGCGGCGCCCGAGCCGCTGCGGGACTGGCCCCCCGCGGGCGCGGAGCGGGTCGAGGTGGAGGACCTCTACGACGTCCTCGCCGAGCACGGACTCCAGTACGGCCCGGCCTTTCAGGGTTTGAAAGCCGCCTGGCGCGAAGGCGAGCTGGTCTACGCCGAGGTATCGCTACCGGAGGAGAATCCACAGGCAGCGGAGCGCTTCGGAATTCACCCCGCCCTGCTCGACTCGGCGCTACACGCCATCGCCCTGGGCGGGGGCGATGGATCGCAAGCGCTGAGGCTGCCCTTCTCCTGGGCCGGCGTCTCTCTGTTGGCGGAGGGCCCCCGCGAGCTGCGGGTGAGGATCGCGCCCGAGGCTGAGGGACGGGTCTCACTCGCGCTCGCCGACGGCGCCGGCGCACCGTTGGCAACCGTCGACTCGCTGGCCGTGCGCCCGTTCGCTCCGGACCAGCTTCAGGGGACAGGGCCGAAGCAAGGCGGACTGCTGGGACTCGAGTGGATTGGGGTCCAGCTCGCCGATCGGAATGCGGGGCAGAGGGAGGTCGAGCTCCTGCGCTGCAAGGTCGAGGACGGCAGCGCCGGCGACGCCGCTCGCAAAGCAGCGCAGGCGACCCTGAAGACGATCCAAGAATGGATCGCCGACGAGTCCAAGGCCGATTCGCACCTGGCCCTGATCACCGAGGGCGCGATGGCAACTGGCCCAGAGGAGTCCCCCGACCCGGCCGCCGCGGCGATCTGGGGACTGATCCGCTCGGCCCAGTCCGAGCACCCCGGCCGCTTCGCCCTGATCGACAGCGACGGCACGGACGCCTCCGAGGAGGCGCTTGACGCCGCACTGGCGATCGGGACCGAGGAGCCCCAGCTGGCCCTGCGCGAGGGAAGTGCACTGGTGCCGCGGGCGATGCCTGTCAGGGACAGCGAGGACTCGCTGGTCCCGCCGCCCGGGCCGTGGCGCCTCGATGCGCTCGAGCGGGGCACGCTGGAGAGCCTCACCCTTGTCCCCAGCCCGCAGGAGCCCCTGGGTCCGACGGAGGTCCGCCTGCAGGTCCACGCGGCCGGGCTCAACTTCCGCGACGTCCTCGTGGCCTTGGGTGTCTATCCGGGCGAAATGCCGCTCGGCGGCGAGGGTGCGGGCGTGGTGTTGGAGGCCGGTGAGGAGGTCACCGGCCTTGCCCCCGGAGACCGGGTGATGGGGATTGTCTCCGAGACCTTCGGCCCGCTTGCGACCAGCGAGCGCGATCTGCTCGTCGCGATCCCCGACGAGTGGAGCTTCGAGCGGGCGGCGGCGCTGCCGGTCGTCTTCACCACCGCTTGGTACGGGCTGCTCGACCTGGCCGAGTTGAAGGCGGGCGAGAAGGTGCTGGTCCACGCCGGCGCCGGTGGAGTCGGGACGGCGGCGATCCAGATCGCCCAGCACGTCGGCGCCGAGGTCTTCGCCACCGCCAGCCCCGCCAAGTGGGACGTGCTGCGCGAGGCGGGCCTCGACGAGGACCACATCGCCTCCTCGCGCGACCTCGAGTTCAAGGACAAGTTCCTGCGGGTGACCGACGGCCAGGGAGTCGACGTCGTCCTCAACGCCCTCGCCGGTGAGTTCGTCGACGCCTCGCTCGACCTCCTGCCCAACGGCGGGCACTTCCTGGAGATGGGCAAGACCGACATCCGCGATCCCGAGCAGGTCGCGGCCGCACGCGAGGGCGTCGCCTACCGACCGTTCGACATGACCGAGGCCGGCCCGGACCGCAGCGGGGAGATACTCGCAACGATCGCCAGCCTCCTCGAGCAGGGAGAGCTGCGCCACTCGCCGATCTCGAGCTGGGACGTGCGCGAGGCCCCGCGGGCCTTCCGTCACCTGCGCGAGGGCAGGAACGTCGGCAAGGTGGTGCTCACCGTCCCCGAGGCGATCGACCCCGAGCGCACCGTGCTCGTCACCGGCGCCACCGGCGGCCTCGGCGTGCTGACGACCCGCCACCTCGCCGAGCACCACGGCGCCCGCCATCTGCTCCTGGTCAGCAGGAGCGGTCCCGAGGCCGAAGGAGCCGAGGAGCTGAAGGCAGAGCTCGAGGAGCTGGGAGCCGAGACGACGATCGCCGCCTGTGACGTCTCCGATCGCAAGGCGTTGAAGAAGCTCCTCACCTCGATCCCCAAAGAGCATCCGCTGGGCGCCGTCGTCCACTGCGCCGGTGCCCTCGCCGACGGCACGGTCGCGACCCTCACCCCCGAGCAGCTCGATCGGGTCTTCGCTCCAAAGGCGCAGGCCGCCTGGAACCTGCACGAGCTGACCAAGGATTCAGAGCTCTCCTCCTTCGTGCTCTTTTCCTCAGTTGCAGGCACCCTCGGCGGCCCCGGTCAGGCCAACTACGCCGCCGCCAACGTCTTCCTCGACGCGCTTGCCCAAAAACGCCAGGCGGAAGGCAGGGCGGCCACCTCGATCGCCTGGGGCCTGTGGGAGCGCGAGAGTGGCATGGCCGGCGGTCTGGGCGAGGCAGACCTCGCCCGGATGCGGCGCGGCGGCATCGAAGCTCTCTCTGAGGAGCGGGGCCTGGAGCTCTTCGACGCCGCCATCGCCGCCGACCGCCCGCTGGCACTGGCACTGCCGATCGAGACCGCCGGGCTGAGGGCGCTGGCCTCGGCCGGAGCCCTGCCGCCGATCCTCAGTGGCCTGGTCCGCGTCCCCAAGCGCCGCAGCGCTGCTTCGGGCTCGCTCGCCGTCAAGCTCGCCGGCCTTCCCGAGGCAGAGCACGAGGGCTTCGTCCTCGAGCTGGTCAGGGGTGAGGTCGCCGCGGTCCTCGGCCATGCCTCAGCCCAAGAGGTGGAGCCTGGCAAGGCCTTCCAGGACCTCGGCTTCGACTCGCTGGCGGCGGTCGAGCTGCGCAACCGACTGAACAGCGCATCCGGTCTGGGCCTCGGGGCGACGACGGTCTTCGACTACCCGACCCCGCAGCGCCTGGCCGAGTACGTGCTGAGCGAGGCGAGCGCAGGCGGTATGACGAAGCAGGTTGCCGTCCGTGCCCAGGCGAGCGAGGAGCCGATCGCGATCGTCGGCATGGCCTGCCGCTACCCGGGCGGCATCGCCTCCCCCGAGGATCTGTGGCAGCTGGTCGCCGAGGGCCGCGACGGCATCACCGAGTTCCCGGCCGACCGCGGCTGGGATCTGGGCCGCATCTACGACCCCGACCCCGGGAACCCCGGGACCAGCTATTCGAAAGAGGGCGGCTTCGTCCTCGACGCCGCCGAGTTCGACGCCGAGTTCTTCGGCATCTCGCCGTTCGAGGCGCAGGCGACGGACCCGCAGCAACGCCTGCTGCTCGAATCCTGCTGGGAGGCGCTCGAAGACGCCGGCATCGACCCCGCCGGCCTGCACAAATCCCAGACAGGCGTCTTCGCGGGGGTGATGTACCAGGACTACGGGCCGGCTGCGGGGATGACGCAGAGCATTGTCTCGGGCCGAGTCGCCTACACCCTCGGCCTCGAGGGCCCGGCGATCTCGGTCGACACCGCCTGCTCCTCGTCGCTCGTGGCGATGCACCTGGCATCGCAGGCCCTGCGCGGCGGCGAGTGCACCCTCGCCTTGGCCGGCGGGGTAACCACCCTCGCCACCCCCGGCGTCTTCATCGAGTTCAGCCGCCAGCGCGGCCTCGCCCCCGACGGGCGCTCCAAGTCCTACGCCGATGCGGCCGACGGAGTCGCCTGGTCAGAGGGCGTCGGCACCCTCGTCCTCGAGCGACTCTCCGACGCACAGCGAAACGGCCACCCCGTCCTCGCCCTGCTCAAGGGCTCGGCGGTGAACCAGGACGGCGCCTCCAACGGCCTCACCGCCCCCAACGGACCCTCTCAGGAGAGAGTCATCCGCCAGGCTCTTGCCAACGCCCGCCTGGAGGCAAAGGACGTAGACGTGGTCGAGGGTCACGGCACGGGAACCACCCTCGGCGACCCGATCGAGGCGGGCGCCCTGCTCGCCACCTACGGCCAGGACCGCGAGCAACCACTGAAGCTCGGCTCGATCAAGTCCAACATCGGCCACACTCAGGCCGCGGCAGGCGTCGCGGGCGTGATCAAGATGACCCAGGCGATGCGCGAGGGCGTCTTGCCGAAGACGCTGCACCTCGACGCTCCCTCCACGAAAGTCAACTGGGAGTCGGGGGAGATCGAGCTCTTGAGCGAGCAGGTCGAGTGGGAGGCAAACGGCGAACCGCGCCGTGCCGGAATCTCCTCCTTCGGCATCAGCGGCACCAATGCCCACGTGATCCTGGAGGAGGCGCCTCCAGTCGAGCCCGACACGATGACGGAACCGCCACAGGGCCCGATCCCATTCGCCCTCTCGGCCAAAGCCCAGTCCGCCCTGGCCGAGGCCGCAGAGCGCCTGTGCTCCCACCTCGAAGCGAACCCCGACCTAGACCCCACCGACGTCGCCTACTCGCTGCTGACCACTCGCTCCGCCATGGAGCACCGAGCAGTGGCCCTCGGCGCAGACCGTGACGAGCTGCTCGCCTCGCTCACCGCCCTCGCCAACGGCGACTCCTCGCCCAACCTCATAAGCGCCAGGGCAAAGGACGGCAAGCTCGCCTACCTCTTCACCGGCCAGGGCTCCCAGCGCCTCGGCATGGGCAAGGAGCTCTATGAGTCAGACGAGCACTTCCAAGCCGCCTTCGACGCCGTCTGCGAAGCGCTCGACCAGCACCTCGAGACGCCGCTCAAAGAGATCGTCTTCGCCAAGGGCAAGAAGGCCGCGGCAAAGCTCGAGGACACCACCTACGCCCAACCCGCCCTCTTCGCGATCGAGGTGGCCCTCTTCGAGGCGCTTGCCAAGCGCGGCCTGAAGCCCGACCTGCTCGCCGGTCACTCGATCGGCGAGATCGCGGCGGCGCATGTGGCCGGTGCGATCGGGCTCGATGACGCGGCGCAGCTGGTCGCCGCACGCGGCCGCCTGATGGGCGCCCTGCCGGAGGGCGGAGCGATGGCAGCGATCGAGGTCACCGAGGAGGAGGCCGCAAAGTCGATCGCCGGCAGGGAGGCAGAGCTCTCGATCGCCGCGATCAATGGCCCGAGCTCGATCGTGATCTCGGGAGCAGAGGTCGCGGTCGAAGAGGTCCGCACCTCCTGGGAGGACAAGGGCAGAAGGACCAAACGTCTCGCCGTCTCCCACGCCTTCCACTCGCCGCTGATGGAGCCGATGCTCGAGGAGTTCGCCGAAGTCGCGGAGAACATCGCCTTCAGCGAGCCCAGGATCCCGATCGTCTCCAACCTGACGGGCGAGCTGCTCTCCTCCGAGCAGGCAACCGACCCCGCCTACTGGGTGCGCCACGTGCGCGAGGCGGTGCGCTTCGCCGACGCGGTCACGACCCTCGACAAGCAGGGTGCGAGTACCTACCTCGAGCTCGGACCCGACCCGGTCCTCTGCGCGATGGCGCGCGAGAGTCTCGGCGAGGACGCCCAAGCGGCCTTCGTCCCGACCCTGCGCGAGAGTCGCCCCGAGACCGCCGCGATCTCCACCGCGATCGCCGGCGCCCACGCCGCCGGGGCAAAGCCCGACTGGGATGCCTTCTTCGCGGGAACGGCTGCCAAGCGGGTTCCCCTGCCCACCTACCCCTTCCAGCGCGAGCGCTACTGGCTGGGCTTCTCGCAGAAGGGAGGGGATCCGGCCGGCGCGGGTCAGGCAGCGGCAGATCACCCCTTGCTGGGAGCGGCGGTGGACTTGGCGAGCGGAGAGGGCGACGGCAAGCTGCTCACCGGTCGCATCTCCGTCTCCACCCACCCTTGGCTGGCTGACCACGTCGTCGTCGGCGCCGTGCTGCTGCCCGGCACCGCCCTGCTCGAGCTGGCGCTGCGGGCCGCGGAGGAGGTCGAGGTCGAGACCGTCGAGGAGCTGATCCTGCAGGCTCCGCTGGTCCTTCCCGAGGGCGTGGCGGTGGCACTGCAGGTTTCGGTCTCCAGCCAGGGCGAGGAGGGCAGGCGCGAGATCGAGATCCACTCCCGCCTCGAGACCGAGGGCGCCGGGTGGGTCCAGAACGCGGTCGGCGTCCTTTCCGGGCAGCCGCCGGCGCTCACAGAGCCACTCGAGACCTGGCCCCCCGAGGGAACCGAGCCGATCGAGGTCGACTACCTCTACGACCTCCTCGCGGAGCACGGTCTTCAGTACGGACCCGCTTTCCAGGGACTCAAAGCCGCCTGGCGTGACGGTGAGCAGATCTACGCCGAGGTCTCGCTGTCCGAAGAGCAGGCCCAGGAAGCGGAGCGCTTCGGCATCCACCCGGCGCTGCTCGACGCCGCACTGCACGGCATCGCCCTGGCGGCGGTCGAAGGATCGGGGGAGCCGGGTCTCCCCTTCTCCTGGAGCGGGGTCTCCCTGCGGGCGGAGGGAGCCAGGGAGCTGCGGGTAAGGATCGACCGCCTCTCCGAGGGCGGGGTCTCCCTGACCCTTGCCGACGGGGCCGGTGTACCGCTGGCCACGATCGGCTCGCTGGCCCTTCGTCCGCTCGCGGCGGCGCAGCTGCAGAGCGCGGCTCCGAAGCAGAGCGGACTGCTGGGCCTCGAGTGGACAGAGGCCCCCCTGGCTGAGCGGGACACGGCCCCGGATGAGGTGGAGGTACTGCGCTGCGAGATCGACAACGACGTCGGCGCCGCCGAGGCAGCCCGAAAGGCGGCGGCCGGTGCCCTGGAGGCGGTCCAGCAATGGATCGCCGACGAGTCCGCCTCCGGCTCTCGCCTGGCGCTGATCACCCGGGGAGCGATGGCGACCACGGCGGAGGAGTCGCCAACCCCGGCCGCCGCGGCGATCTGGGGCCTCCTCCGTTCGGCCCAATCCGAGCACCCCGGCCGCTTCGCTCTGATCGACAGCGACGGCACGGAGGCAACCGAGCAGGCTCTACCGGCGGCGCTTGCACTGGGTGCCGAGGAGCCGCAGTTGGCCCTGCGCGAGGGGATCGCGTTCGTACCGCGGGCAATGCCGACCAAGGACACAGAGGACTCGCTGATCCCACCGCCCGGTCCCTGGCGCCTCGATGCGCTCGAGCGGGGCACCCTGGAGAGCCTCACTCTGCTCCCCAACCCGTCGCAGCCGCTGGGCCCGACCGAGGTACGGATCGAGATGCGCGCCGCGGGGCTCAACTTCCGCGACGTGCTGGTCGCACTGGGTGTCTACCCGGGCGAAGCATCGGTCGGCGACGAGGGCGCGGGTGTGGTGCTGGAGACCGGCGCCGCGGTCGCGGACCTCAGACCGGGGGACCGCGTGATGGGAATGGTCCCCGCGGCCTTCGGCCCGTTCGCGACAAGCGAGCGTGACCTGCTCGTCGCGATCCCAGAGGAGTGGAGCTTCGAGCAGGCGGCGGCGCTGCCGGTCGTCTTCACCACCGCCTGGTACGGCCTGCGCGACCTGGCCGGGCTGAAGGCGGGCGAGAAGGTGCTGGTCCACGCCGGCGCCGGTGGAGTCGGGACGGCCGCGATCCAGATCGCCCAGCACGTCGGCGCCGAGGTCTTCGCCACCGCCAGCCCCGCCAAGTGGGACGTGCTGCGCGAGGCGGGCCTCGACGACGACCACATCGCCTCCTCGCGCGACCTCGAGTTCAGGGACAAGTTCCTCGAGACGACCGGCGGGGCGGGTGTGGACGTGATCCTCAACGCCCTCGCCGGCGAGTTCGTCGATGCCTCTCTTGCCCTCCTGCCCAACGGCGGGCACTTCCTCGAGATGGGCAAGACCGACATCCGCGATCCCGAGCAGATCGTCGCCGAGCACGAGGGCGTCTCCTACCGTGCCTTCGACGTGACCGAAGTCGGGCTGCGCAGCGGGGAAGTGCTCACCGAGATCGCCGCCCTGCTCGAGCAGGGCGCCCTGAAGCACTCCCCGCTCTCGAGCTGGGACATGCGCCGGGCCCCCCAGGCTTTCCGTCACCTGCGCGAGGGCAAGAACGTCGGCAAGCTCGTGCTCAGCGTGCCGCGGGCGATCGACCCCGAGCGCACGGTGCTCGTCACCGGCGCCACCGGCGGCCTCGGTGCCCTCACCGCCCGCCATCTCGCCGAGCGCCACGGCGCCCGCCACCTCCTCCTGGTCAGCAGGAGCGGTCCCGAGGCAGAGGGGGCCGAGGAGCTGAAGGCAGAGCTCGAAGAGCTCGGCGCCGAGACGACGATCGCCGCCTGTGACGTCTCCGATCGCAAGGCGCTGAAGGCGCTCCTCGCCTCGATCCCCAAAGAGCACCCGCTGGGCGCCGTCGTCCACTGCGCCGGCGCGCTCGCCGACGGCACGGTCGAGACCCTCACCGCCGAGCAGCTCGATCGGGTCTTCGCCCCGAAGATCGACGCCGCCTGGAACCTGCACGACCTGACCGCCGACGCCGACCTGACCGCCTTCGTCCTCTTCTCCTCCGCCGCCGGAACCCTTGGCGGTCCCGGCCAGGCCAACTACGCCGCCGCCAACGTCTTCCTCGACGCGCTCGCCCAGAAGCGCCGGGCGGAGGGCAAGGCGGCCACCTCGATCGCCTGGGGCCTCTGGGAGCGCGAAGGCGGCATGGCCGGCGGCCTGGGCGAGGCGGACCTGGCGCGGATGCGGCGCGGCGGTATCGAGGCTCTCTCCGACGGGCAAGGTCTGGCCCTCTTCGATGCGGCCATCGCCGCCGATCGCCCGCTGGCGCTGGCGCTGCCGATCGAGACCGCCGGGCTGAGGGTGCTGGCCGCGGCCGGTGCCTTGCCACCGATCCTCAGCGGCCTCGTGCGTGTCCCCAAACGGCGCGGCAGCGCCTCCGGCTCGCTCGCCGTCAAACTCGCCGGCCTGCCCGAGGCAGAGCGCGAGGGCTTTGTCTTGGACCTGGTCAGGTCCGAGATCGCCGCCGTCCTCGGCCACGCCACCGCCCAGCAGGTGCAACCGGACAGAGCCTTCCAGGAGCTCGGCTTCGACTCCCTCGCCGCGGTCGAGCTGCGCAACCGGCTCAACAGCGCAACCGGCTTGAGCCTCGGGGCGACGACGGTGTTCGATTACCCGACCCCGCAGCGCCTGGCCGAGCGTTTGCTTGGCGAGGTAACCGCAAGCGGCGCGGTGAAGCAGGTCGCCGTCCGCGCCCAGGCGAGCGAGGAGCCGATCGCGATCGTCGGCATGGCATGCCGCTACCCGGGCGGCATCGCCTCCCCCGAGGATCTCTGGCAACTGGTCGCCGAGGGTCGCGATGGCATCACCGAGTTCCCCACCGATCGCGGTTGGGACATCGAGCGCCTCTACGACCCCAACCCCGAGAGCCAGGGAACGAGCTACACCCGCGAGGGCGGCTTCATCGCCGATGCGGGCGAGTTCGACCCCGGCTTCTTCGGCATCTCCCCGCGCGAAGCGCTGGTCGCCGACCCCCAGCAGCGCCTGCTGCTCGAATCCTGCTGGGAGGCTCTGGAGGACGCCGGCATCGACCCGGCCTCACTGCGCAAAACCCAGACCGGCGTCTTCGCCGGGGTGATGTATCAGGACTACGGGCCGGCGGCGGGGATGACGCAGAGCATCGTCTCGGGCCGCATCTCCTACACCCTCGGCCTCGAGGGCCCGGCGATCACCGTCGACACGGCCTGCTCCTCCTCTCTGGTGGCGCTGCACCTGGCATCGCAGGCGTTGCGTGGCGGCGAGTGCACGCTGGCTCTCGCCGGGGGAGTCACGGCTCTGGCGACGCCGACGGTGTTCGTCGAGTTCAGCCGCCAGCGCGGTCTCGCCCCCGACGGGCGCAGCAAGTCCTTCGCCGACGCCGCCGACGGTGTCGCCTGGTCGGAGGGCGTCGGCACCCTCGTCCTCGAGCGCCTCTCCGACGCGCAGCGAAACGGCCATCCGATCCTCGCCCTGCTCAAGGGCTCGGCGGTGAACCAGGACGGCGCCTCCAACGGCCTGACCGCCCCCAATGGACCCTCGCAGGAGCGGGTGATCCGTCAGGCGCTGGCCAACGCCCGCCTGGAGCCAAAGGACGTCGACGTCGTCGAGGCCCACGGCACCGGCACCACCCTCGGCGACCCGATCGAGGCAGGCGCCCTGCTCGCCACCTACGGCCAGGACCGCGAGCAACCGCTGCAGCTCGGCTCGATCAAGTCCAACATCGGCCACACCCAGGCCGCGGCGGGAGTGGCCGGCGTGATCAAGATGACCGAGGCGATGCGCCGGGGCGTGATGCCCAAGACCCTGCACGTGGACGCGCCGTCCTCCAAAGTCGATTGGGACGCAGGCGAGATCGAGCTGCTGAGCGAGCCACTCTCCTGGGAGGCAGACGGCAAGCCGCGCAGAGCTGGCATCTCCTCCTTCGGAATCAGCGGTACCAACGCCCACCTGATCATGGAGGAGGCGCCCGCGGTCGGGCCCGCAGCTCCGACCGAGTCCTTGCAGGGCGGCCCGATCCCACTCGCCCTCTCGGCCAAAGCGGAGCCCGCCCTGGCCGCCGCGGCGGAGCGCCTTGCGACCCATCTGCGGGAGAACCCCGACCTCAACCCCACCGACGTCGCCTACTCGCTGCTGACCACCCGCTCCGCAATGGAGCACAGGGCAGTGGCATTGGGCAGCGACAGAGACGAGCTGCTCGCCTCGCTCACCGCCCTCGCCAACGGCGACCCCTCGCCGAATCTCATAAGCGCCAGGGCCAAGGACGGCAAGCTCGCCTACCTCTTCACCGGCCAGGGCTCCCAGCGACTCGGCATGGGCAAGGAGCTCTATGAGTCCGACGAGCACTTCAAAGAGGCCTTCGACCGGGTCCGCGAGCAGCTCGACCAACACCTCGAGGTCTCACTCGAGGAGATCGTCTTCGCCAAGGGCAAGAAGGCGGCGGCGCAACTGGAGGACACGACCTACGCCCAGCCCGCCCTCTTCGCGATCGAGGTCGCTCTCTTTGAGACGCTGAGCAAGCGAGGCCTGAAGCCCGACCTGCTCGCCGGCCACTCGATCGGCGAGATCGCCGCCGCGCACGTCGCCGGTGCGATCGAGCTGGATGACGCGGCGAAGCTGGTCGCCGCGAGGGGACGCCTGATGGGTGCCCTGCCGGAGGGCGGGGCGATGGCCGCGATCGAGGCCACCGAGGAGGAGGCAGCGGAGTCGCTCGCCGGCAAGGAGGAAGAGCTCTCGATTGCCGCGATCAACGGCCCGAGCTCGATCGTGATCTCCGGTGCAGAGGAAGCGGTCGAAGAGGTCCGCACCCAGTGGGAGGGCAAGGGCAGAAGGACCAAACGCCTCGCCGTCTCCCACGCCTTCCACTCGCCGCTGATGGAGCCGATGCTCGGGGAGTTCGCCGAGATCGCCGCGAGCCTCAGCTTCAGCGAGCCCAAGATCCCGATCGTCTCCAACCTGACCGGAGAGCTGCTCAGCTCCGAGCAGGCAACCGACCCCGCCTACTGGGTGCGCCACGTGCGCGAGGCGGTGCGCTTCGCCGACGCGGTCACGACCCTCGACAAGCAGGGGGCCACCACCTACCTCGAGCTCGGACCCGACCCGGTGCTCTGCGCGATGGCGCGCGAGTCCCTCGGCGAGGAGGCCCAAGCAGCCTTCGTCCCGACCCTGCGTGAGAGCCGCCCGGAGGCCGGTGCGATCTCAACGGCCATCGCCGGGGCCCATGCCTCAGGCGCAAAGCTCGACTGGGGTGTCTTCTTCGCCGGTACCGGTGCCAAGCGAGTCCCGTTGCCGACCTACCCCTTCCAGCGTGAGCGCTACTGGCTCGCCTCCGGCCCGATCGGTACAGCCGGCGCGGGTGCGCTCGGCCTCGGCGACGCCGAGCACCCCTTCTTGGCCGTGACGATCGAGGACCCGAGCAGCGGCGGACTCACCCTCACCGGCCGCCTCTCCCTCTCCGTCCACCACTGGCTTGCCGACCACGCCGTCGGCGAGAGCATCCTTCTCCCCGGCACCGCCTTCTTGGAGATGGCGCTGCAAGCGGCCGAGCAGGTCGGAGCCGAGACGGTCGAGGAGCTCGACGTCCAGGCACCGCTGATCGTCCCCGAGACGGGCGCGGTTGCGATCCAAGTCTCTGTCTCCGCCCCTGGGGAGGACGGTGGACGCGAGATCTCGATCTATTCCCGTCCTGATGTAGAGGACGCCGAGTGGACCCAAAACGCCGCCGGCACTCTCTCCGAACAGCCCCCGGCCGCCACTGAGCGTCTGGACGCCTGGCCCCCCGAGGGCGCCGAGCCGGTCGAGGTCACCTACCTCTATGACCGCCTCGCTGAGCAGGGACTGGAGTACGGGCCGACCTTCCAGGGACTGAGGAGCGCCTGGCAGCGGGACGGGCAGACCTACCTCGAGATCTCCCTTCCCGAGGAGCAGGGCTGGGAAGCGGAGCGCTTCGTCATCCACCCGGCGCTGCTCGACGCCGCCCTGCACCTCGAGCGACTCAGTGCACTGGAGGAGAGAGGAGAGGGCTTGAGCCTTCCTTCCTCTTGGAGCGGGGTGTCCCTCCAGGCTCTGGGGGCGAGGGAGCTGCGGGTCAGGATTGTGTCCCAGCAGGAGGGACTCTCGCTGCAGATCGCGGACACCGCCGGCGATCCGGTCGCCTCGATCAAGAAGCTGCTCAGCAAGCCGCTCGACAGCGAACAGCTCCAAATCCAGAGCCGAAAGCGAGAGGACCTGCTCGGCCTCGAGTGGACCGAACTTCCGCTCGCTACGCAAGAAGAGTCCCCGGCAGAGGTGGAGCTCCTGCACTGCGAGGTCGAGAACGACCTCGGCGCAGGAGAGAGCGCACGCAAGGCAGCCCAGGCAACCCTGGAGGCGATCCAGGACTGGATCGCCGACGAGGACAAAGCCGACCTCCGCCTGGCGCTGATCACCGAAGGGGCGATGGCCACCACCGCAGAGGAGTCACCGGACCCGGCAACGGCCGCGATCTGGGGTCTCCTGCGCTCCGCCCAGTCCGAGCACCCGGGCCGCTTCGCCCTGATCGACACCGACGGCACCGATGTCTCCCAAGAGGCACTGAATGCAGCGCTTGCGATCGGAGCCGAGGAGCCCCAGATCGTCCTGCGCGAGGGCAAGGCAATGGCCGCCCGCCTCACCCGGGTGAAGACAGAGGAGAGCGAGGAGGACGCGACCCCGGTAATCGACCCCGATCGCACCGTCCTGCTCACCGGCGCCACCGGCGGACTCGGTGCCCTCACCGCCCGCCACCTCGCCGAGCACCACGATGCCCGCCATCTGCTCCTGGTCAGCCGCAGTGGTCCCGAGGCCGACGGCGCCGCTGAGCTGAAGACAGCGCTCGAAGAGCTCGGCGCCGAGACCACGATCGCCGCCTGCGACGTCTCAGATCGCAAAGCGCTGAAGAAGCTTCTCGCCTCGATCCCCAAAGAGCACCCCCTGGGCGCGGTCGTCCACTGCGCCGGCGCGATCGCCGACGGCACGGTCGAGACCCTCACCGCCGAGCACGTCGAGCAGGTCTTCACCGCCAAGGCGGACACCGCCTGGAACCTGCACGAGCTGACCGCGGACGCCGAGCTCTCCGCCTTCGTCCTCTTCTCCTCTGCCGCGGGAACCCTCGGTGGCGCCGGCCAGGCCAACTACGCCGCTGCCAACGTCTTCCTCGACGCGCTGGCCCAGAAACGCCGGACTGAAGACAAGGCGGCAACCTCGATCGCCTGGGGCCTCTGGGAGCGCCAGAGCGGCATGGCCGCCCAGCTCGAGGAGGCAGACCTGGCGCGGATGCGGCGCGGGGGAGTCGAAGCGCTCTCTGACGAGCGCGGCCTGGAGCTCTTCGACGCCGCCCTCGACAGCGAGGGCGCCACCACAGTCGCGATGCCGCTCAACACCGCCGGGCTCAGGGCACTCGCATCGGTCGGCGCCCTGCCGGCGATCTATCACGGCCTCGTCCGCGTGCCCAAGCGCCGTGCCACCGCCACAGGCGCCCTCGCCATCCAGCTCGCAGAGCTCTCCGAGCCAGAGCGGGAAGGCCACGTCCTAGAGCTCGTGCGCTCCCAGGTCGCCGCGATCCTCGGCCACGGATCAGCACAGGAGATCGAGCCAGAGCGGGCATTCCAGGAGCTCGGCTTCGACTCGTTAGCAGCGGTCGAGCTGAGAAATCGACTCGACCTGATCGCCGGCACTCGCCTCGCCGCCACGGTCGTCTTCGACTACCCCAACTCAAAGGCCCTGGCCGGGCACCTGCTCGCCAAGGCAGTCG
This sequence comes from uncultured Solirubrobacterales bacterium, assembly GCA_963716735.1. Taxonomy (GTDB): domain Bacteria; phylum Actinomycetota; class Thermoleophilia; order Solirubrobacterales; family 70-9; genus VRUE01. Next base: position 886,105 of record OY970321.1, on the reverse strand, counting down.
CCGGCGGGGCTGCAAAGCAGATAGCCGTCCGCGCCCAGGCAAGCGAGGAGCCGATCGCGATCGTCGGCATGGCCTGTCGCTACCCGGGCGGCATCGCGTCGCCCGAGGATCTCTGGCAGCTGGTCGCCGAGGGTCGCGACGGCATCTCCGAATTCCCCACCGACCGCGGCTGGGATCTGGAGAGGGTCTACGACCCCAACCCCGACAACTTCGGCACCAGCTACACGAAAGAGGGCGGCTTCCTCTCAGAGGCGGGTTCCTTCGACCCCGGCTTCTTCGCGATCAGCCCGCGCGAGGCCGAGTTCATGGATCCCCAGGAGCGCCTGCTGCTCGAATCCTGCTGGGAGGCGCTCGAAGACGCCGGCATCGACCCGGCTGGTCTGCGCAAAACACAGACGGGTGTCTTTGCAGGAGTCGGATTCCGCGACTACGGCCCGGCCCCGGGGATGACCCAGAGCGTGATCTCGGGCCGCGTCTCCTACGCCCTGGGCCTCGAGGGTCCGGCGATCTCGGTTGACACCGCCTGCTCCTCCTCTCTTGTCGCCATGCACCTAGCGGCAGGGGCCCTGCGCCAGGGCGAGTGCAGCCTCGCTCTCGCCGGCGGCGTGGCGGTCCTCTCCACACCGACCACCTTCATCTCCTTCAGCGCCCAGCGCGGCCTCGCCCCCGACGGGAGGTCGAAGTCCTTCGCCGAGGCGGCCGACGGGGTCGCCTGGTCGGAGGGTGTCGGCACCCTCGTCCTCGAGCGACTCTCCGACGCACAGCGAAACGGCCACCCCGTCCTCGCTCTTCTCAAGGGCTCGGCGGTGAACCAGGACGGCGCCTCCAACGGCCTCACCGCCCCCAACGGTCCCTCCCAGGAGAGAGTCATCCGCCAGGCACTCGCCAACGCCCGCCTGGAGGCAAAGGACGTCGATGTCGTCGAGGGCCACGGCACGGGAACCACCCTCGGCGACCCGATCGAGGCCGGAGCCCTGCTCGCCACCTACGGCCAGGACAGGGAGAAGCCGCTGAAGCTCGGCTCGATCAAGTCCAACATCGGCCACAGCCAGGCCGCGGCGGGAGTCGCCGGCGTGATCAAGATGGCCCAGGCGATGCGCGAGGGGGTCATGCCGAAGACGCTGCACCTCGACGCGCCCTCATCCAAAGTCGATTGGGAGTCCGGGGAGATAGAGCTCTTGAGCGAGCAGGCTCCTTGGGATGTCAACGGCGCCCCGCGCAGAGCCGGCGTCTCCTCCTTCGGCATCAGCGGCACCAACGCCCACGTGATCCTGGAGGAGGCGCCGTCGAGCCCTGGCAAGGAGGAGGGAGAGACACCCGCGAGTGCGCCGCTGCAGGGCCCGATCCCCCTCGTCCTCTCGGCCAAAGCAGAGCCGGCCCTGGCAGATGCCGCGGAGCGCCTGCGCTCTCACCTCACCGAGAACCCAGACCTCGACCCCACCGACGTCGCCTACTCGCTGCTGAGCACCCGCTCGGCGATGGAGCACAGAGCAGTGGCGTTGGGCGACGACCGCGACGAGCTGCTCGCCTCGCTCATCGCTCTCGCAAGCGGCGAGCCCTCGCCCAACGTCCTCACCGCCCGCGCCAAGGACGGCAAGCTCGCCTACCTCTTCACCGGCCAGGGCTCCCAGCGACTCGGCATGGGCAAGGAGCTCTATGAGTCAGACGAGCACTTCCAAGCCGCCTTCGACGCCGTCTGCGAGCAGCTCGACCAGCACCTGGAGACGCCGCTCAAAGAGATCATCTTCGCCAAGGGCAAGAAAGCGGCGGCCCAGCTGGAGGACACCACCTACGCCCAGCCCGCCCTCTTCGCGATCGAGGTCGCGCTCTTCGAGGCGCTGGCCAAGCGCGGCCTGAAGCCCGACCTGCTCGCCGGGCACTCGATCGGCGAGATCGCGGCCGCACATGTGGCCGGCGCGATCGGGCTCGATGACGCGGCGCAGCTGGTCGCCGCACGCGGCCGCCTGATGGGCGCCCTGCCCGCCGGCGGGGCGATGGCAGCGATCGAGACCACCGAGGAGGAGGCGACGGAATCGATCGCCGGCAAGGAGGCAGAGCTCTCGATCGCCGCGATCAACGGCCCCAGCTCGATCGTGATCTCCGGGACAGAGACGGCGGTCGAAGAGATCCGCACCGCCTGGGAGGAGAAGGGCAGAAGGACCAAACGCCTCGCCGTCTCCCACGCCTTCCACTCGCCCCTGATGGAGCCGATGCTCGAGGAGTTCGGCGAGATCGCCGCGAGCCTCAGCTTCACCGAGCCCAAGATCCCGATCGTCTCCAACCTGACCGGAGAGCTGCTCACCTCTGAGCAGGCAACCGACCCCGCCTACTGGGTCCGCCACGTGCGCGAGGCGGTGCGCTTCGCAGATGCGGTCACGACTCTGCAGGCGCAGGGGGCCGCCACCTACCTCGAGCTCGGACCCGACCCGGTGCTCTGCGCGATGGCGCGCGAGTCCCTCGGCGAGGAGGCCCAAGCAGCCTTCGTCCCGACCCTGCGTGAAAGCCGTCCCGAGGACGTTGCGATTTCAGCGGCCATCGCCGGCGCCCACGCCGCCGGGGCGAAGCTCGATTGGAGCCTCTTCTTCAAAGGCACAGGCGCCAAGCGCGTGCCGCTGCCGACCTACCCCTTCCAGCGCGAGCGCTACTGGCTCGTCTCCAGCGCTGCGGCGGACCTCGGCTCCGCCGGCCTGGGCGAGGCCGGGCACCCGCTCTTGGCGGCGGCGATTGAGGACCCGAGCGACGGCGGCCTCACCCTCACCGGTCGCCTCTCTGCCTCCACGCAGATGTGGCTGGCCCCCCACGCACTGGCCAAGACGACGCTGCTACCCGCCACCGCCCTGATCGACCTGGTCTTGCAGGCCGCCTGGCGGGTGGGCGCTGGGAGCATCGAGCAGCTCGACCTGCAGGCACCGCTGGTCATCCCCGATTCGGGCTCTGTGGCGATCCAGGTCTCGGCCTCCGGTCCCGACGAGGAGGGCCGCCGTGAAATCGCGATCCACTCCCGCCCCGAAGAAGAGGACGCCGAGTGGGTCAGGAACGCAAGCGGCAGGCTAACCACCGAGCCCCCGGCCATCGAGTCACTGGACTCCTGGCCCCCCGAGGGCGCAGAGCAGCTCGAGCCAGAGGACCTCTACGAGCGCCTCGCCTCCCACGGCTTTGACCACGGCGCCCCCTTCCAAGGCATAACCGCTGCCTGGCAGTCAGACACCCACCTCTACACCGAGGTCAACCTCTACGGCTCCGATGAGCCGACCCTGCGCATCGCCCTCTCTGAGCAGCACGCCATCACCGCCTTCGGGCCCGACGGCACCCCCCTCTTCACGATCGCCTCACTCACCGCCCAGCCCCTCGAGCTCTCCGAGCTGCGAAACGCGGCCCGCCGCCGCTTCTTGCACAAGGTCGCCTGGCAGCCAGTGCAGGCCCCCGCCGAGCCCGGCGAGGCAGCAGAGCAAGAGGAACAAGAGCACGAGCTGATCGAGATCACCCCAATCGAGGGAGAGGTCCCGGAGGCGGCCCAGGCAACCGCGGAGCAGGCCCTCGCCCAAGCCCAGCAATGGGCAGCCCAAGAGCAGCCCGAGGGCACCCGCCTGACCTTCCTCACCACCAATGCGATCCCAACCGCCCAAGGAGAGGCCCCGGACCTCACCGCAGCTCCCGTATGGGGCCTGGTGCGCTCCGCCACCTCAGAGCACCCCGGCCGCTTCGCCCTGATCGACACCGACGGCAGCGATGCCTCCAAGGAGGCGATGGCGGCAGCGCTCGCACTGGGGAACGAAGAGCCCCAGATCGCCCTGCGCGAGGGCGAGCTCCTCGTCCCCCGCCTGGCAAAGATCAACGCCGATGAGGCGGAGGCAAAGGCAGATTCGATCGACCCCGAGCGCACCGTCCTGATCACCGGCGGGCTCAGCGGCATCGGCGCCCTCGTCGCCCGCCACCTGGCAAGCGAGCACCAGGTCCGCCACCTGCTCCTGGTCAGCAGGCGCGGGGCCGAGGCAAGCGGGGCGAGTGAGCTCGAAGCAGAGCTGGAGGAGCTGGGGGCAGAGGTCCAGGTGGTCGCCTGTGACGTCACCGATCGCAAAGCCCTCGAAGAGCTCTTTGCCTCGATCCCAGGAAAGCACCCCCTGGGAGCGATCGTCCACTCCGCCGGCTCGATCGACGACGGCGTCCTCGACTCGATGACCCCGGAGCGCCTCAAAGGCACGATGGCCCCCAAGGCAAACGCCGCTTGGTACCTGCACGAGTTGAGCAGGGATCTGGACCTCTCGCAGTTCCTTCTCTTCTCCTCGGCAACAGGTGTGCTCGGCGGCGCCGCCCAGACCAATTACTCGGCCGCCAACAACTTCGTCGACGGGCTCGCCTCGCTGCGCCGCGCGGAGGGCCTGCCCGCGACCGCCCTTGCGTGGGGCCAGTGGGACCAAAAGAGCAGCCTCGGGGGAGAGCATGGGGCCGAGCTGATGGCGAACGAGGGGTTGATGGAGCGCTTCTCCACCCAGATCCGCCTACGCCTCGGCTTCGCCCGTATGTCCCCCGAGCAGGGACTGGAGCTGTTCGACGCCGCCCGTGAGCTGACCGAGCCGTTCATCGCCCCGGTCAACTTCGACACCGCGGCCCTTCGCTCCCGCGCCCAGGGCGGGGCGCTGGCGCCGATAATGCGAGGGCTGGTCAGGGTCGGGGAGCGCGAGGAGATCCAGGGGGAATCGCTGGCCGAGCGCCTTGCCGGGGTGGCGGAGGGCGAGCGCGAGGCCCTGGTGCTGGACCTCGTCCGCTCTCATGTCGCCGCCGTCCTCGGCCACGCCTCCGCAGCCGACGTCGAGCCCGATAAGGCCTTCCAGGAGATGGGCCTGGACTCCCTGGGGGCGATCGAGCTGCGCAACAGGCTGAGTGCCGCGACCGGGCTCGCGGTGGCGCCCACCGTGGTCTTCGATTACCCGAGTGCGGCGGAGATCGCCTCGAAGCTCTTGAGCGACGTCGGCGCCGCGGTCGAGACGGAGCAGGAGCAACGCGAGCGGGAGGTCAGGGAGCTTCTCGCCAAGCTCGAGGCCACGCTCTCTACGCTCGAGCCGGTCGATGAGACCCGCGAGCGGGCGAGCGCTCGCCTGCGCTCGTTGCTGGTGAGCCTGTCCGATTCCGAGTCGCCTGAGGTCGACGAGACCGCCGAGGACCTGGGCTCGATGTCGCACGAGGAGATGTTCGAGCTGATCGACGAGGAATTCGGAGGGGGGTCTTCCAATGGCGGATGAGGCGAAACTTCGCCGCTACCTGGAGAAGGTCACGGTCGACCTTCGCCGGGCCCATCAGCAGGTGCACGAGCTCGAGAACCGGGCGTACGAGCCGATCGCGATCGTCGGCATGGCCTGCCGTTACCCGGGCGGTATCGCCACCCCCGCGGATCTCTGGCGGCTGGTAGCCGAGGGCCGCGACGCGATCACCGAGTTCCCCGACGACCGCGGCTGGGACACGGAGCGCCTCTACAACCCCGATCCAGGCAACGTCGGCACGAGCTATACCCGCGAGGGAGGTTTCCTCACCGAAGCCGGCGCCTTCGACCCCGGCTTCTTCGCGATCGGCCCGCGCGAGGCCGAGGTGATGGACCCCCAGGAGCGTCTCCTGCTCGAATCCTCCTGGGAAGCGCTCGAGGACGCCGGCATCGACCCGGCCTCGCTGCGCAAAACCCAGACCGGAGTCTTCGCCGGAGTCGGCGACCGCAACTACGGTCCCGCCGCCGGGATGACGTCGAGCATCATCTCCGGTCGCGTCTCCTACGCCCTCGGCCTCGAGGGGCCGGCGATCTCGATCGACACCGCCTGCTCCTCCTCTCTTGTCGCCATGCACCTTGCGGCCGGGGCCCTGCGCCAGGGCGAGTGCAGCCTCGCTCTGGCCGCCGGGGTGACGGTGCTCTCCAGCCCCGGCGCCTTCGTCGCCTTCAGCGCCCAGCGCGGTTTGGCGCCCGACGGGCGCTGCAAGTCGTTTGCCGATGCCGCGAACGGGGTCGCCTGGTCGGAGGGCGTCGGCACCCTCGTCCTCGAGCGACTCTCCGACGCGCAGCGAAACGGCCACCCCGTCCTCGCCCTGCTCAAAGGCTCGGCGGTGAACCAGGACGGCGCCTCCAACGGCCTCACCGCACCAAACGGTCCCTCTCAGGAGCGGGTGATCCGCCAGGCCCTGGCCAACGCCCGCCTCGAGCCAAAGGACGTAGACGTCGTCGAGGGCCACGGCACGGGCACCACCCTCGGCGACCCGATCGAGGCCGGAGCCCTGCTCGCAACCTACGGCCAGGACAGAGAGACCCCCCTGAAGCTCGGCTCGATCAAGTCCAACATCGGCCACAGCCAGGCCGCGGCGGGGGTCGCCGGCGTGATCAAGATGGCTCAGGCAATGCGCGAGGGCGTGATGCCGAAGACGCTTCACGTCGACGCACCCTCTTCAAATGTGGACTGGGAGGCGGGGGAGATCGAGCTGCTGAGTGAGCCGGTCGAGTGGGAGGCGGACGGCAAGCCGCGCCGCGCCGGCATCTCCTCCTTCGGCATCAGCGGCACCAACGCCCATGTGATCTTGGAGGAGGCGCCCGCGCTCGAGCCCGAACCTGTGACCAAGTCGCCGCGGGGCCAGATTCCGTTTGTCCTCTCGGCCAAAGCGGAGCCCGCCCTGGCCGAGATGGCCGGGAGACTTGCCGCCCACCTCAACGAGAATCCCGAGCTCGCCCCGACGGACGTCGCCTACTCGCTGGCCACGACAAGGTCCGCGCTCGAGCACAGGGCGATTGCCTCAGGGGCAGACCGCGACGAGCTGCTCGCCTCGCTCACCGCCCTCGCCAACGGCGAACCCTCGCCGAACCTCATAAGCGCCCGGGCCAAGGACGGCAAGCTCGCCTACCTCTTCACTGGCCAGGGCTCCCAGCGACTCGGCATGGGCAAGGAGCTCTACGAGTCCGACGAGTACTTCGCCGTCACCTTCGACGCCGTCTGCGAGCAGCTCGACCAGCACCTGGAGGTTTCACTCAAGGAGATCGTCTTCGCCAAGGGCAAGAAGGCGGCGGCGCAACTGGAGGACACCACCCACGCCCAGCCGGCCCTCTTCGCGATCGAGGTCGCGCTCTTCGAGGCGCTTGCAAAGCGCGGCCTGAAGCCCGACCTTCTCGCCGGCCACTCGATCGGCGAGATCGCGGCGGCCCACGTCGCTGGGGTCATGGAGCTGGATGACGCGGCGAAGCTGGTCGCGGCCAGAGGCCGCCTGATGGGCGCCCTGCCCGCCGGCGGGGCGATGGCCGCGATCGAGACCACCGAGGAGGAGGCAGCGGAGTCGCTCGCCGGCAAGGAGGAAGAGCTCTCGATCGCCGCGATCAACGGCCCCAGCTCGATCGTCATCTCAGGAGCAGAGGAGGCCGTCGAAGAGATCCGCACCCTTTGGGATGGCAAGGGCAGAAGGACCAAACGCCTCGCCGTCTCCCACGCCTTCCACTCGCCCCTGATCGAGCCGATGCTCGGGGAGTTCGCCGAGGTCGCGGCGAGCCTCAGCTTCAACGAGCCCAAGATCCCGATCGTCTCCAACCTGACGGGAGAGCTGCTCAGCGCCGAGCAGGCAACCGACCCCGCCTACTGGGTCCGCCACGTGCGCGAGGCGGTGCGCTTCGCCGACGCGGTCAGCACTCTGCAATCACAGGGAGCGAGCACCTACCTGGAGCTCGGCCCCGACCCGGTGCTCTGCGCGATGGCCAGGGAGTCCCTTGGCGAGGATGCGCAAGCAGCCTTCGTCCCGACCCTGCGCGAGAGTCGACCCGAGGATGTCGCGATCTCCACCGCGGTCGCCGGCGCCTTTGCCGCCGGCGCCAAGCTCGATTGGGGGACCTTCTTCGCCGGCACAGGCGCCAAGCGCGTCCCGCTGCCCACCTACCCCTTCCAGCGCGAGCGCTACTGGCTTGCCTCCCGGGGTGGCATCGGGGGCCTGATCGGCACCGGTCAGGATGCCTCCGATCATCCGCTGCTGGGGTCGACGGTGGAGTTGGCCGACGGCCGGGGTGGAGGCCTCCTGCTCACCGGCCGGCTCTCCCTCTCCAGCCAGCCATGGCTGGCCGACCACGCCGTCGGCGGCACCGTCCTGCTGCCCGGTACCGCCTTCCTCGAGCTGGCGCTGCAAGCGGGGGAGCAGCTCGGTGCCGAGACGGTCGAGGAGCTCACCCTGCAGGCGCCGCTGGTACTTCCCGAGACGGGAGCGGTGACGATCCAGGTATCTGTCTCCGGGCCCGAGGAGGACGGCCGCCGCGAGATCGCGATCCACTCCCGTCCCGACCACGAGGACGCCGAGTGGGTCCGAAACGCGGGCGGCTTCCTCTCCCAGAAGCCCACCCCGTTCCCCGGGCCGCTGGACGCCTGGCCCCCCGAGGGCGCAGAGCCGATCGAGGTCGACTACCTCTACGACGCGCTCGCCGAGGCGGGCCTCGAATACGGCCCCGCCTTCCAGGGTCTGAGCGCGGCCTGGAAGGACGGCGAGCAGGTCTACGCCGAGGTCTCCCTCGCCGAGGAGCACGCTCAGGAGGCCGAGCGCTTCGGCATCCACCCGGCGCTGCTCGACTCCGCCCTGCACGCCATCGCGCTCGCCAGGCAAGGCTCCGGCGCGACTGAGCTGCCGTTTTCCTGGAGCGACGTCTCCCTTCAGGCCCAGGGGGCCAGGCAGCTGCGGGTCAAGATCGGCGCCGGAGTCGAAGGCGAGGTCTCCCTCTCCCTCGCCGACGGCAGCGGAATGCCGCTGGCCACCGTGGGCTCGCTCGTCCTGCGGCCGCTGCCCTCACCCCAGGTCCAGAGCCAAAGCCAAGACGGCCTCCTCGCCCTCGAGTGGACCGAGATCGCACTTGCCGAGCAGGACGAGCCGCCGGCCGAGGTCGAGCTCCTGCACCCCGAGGTCGAGGACGGCCTCAGCGCGGGAGAGGCCGCCCGCAAGGCAGCCCAAGCGACCCTGGAGGCGATCCAGGACTGGATCGCCGATGAGGAGAAAGCCGACTCCCGCCTGGCGCTGATCACCCAAGGGGCGATGGCAACCACCGATGAGGAGTCACCGGACCCGGCGACTGCCGCGATCTGGGGTCTGATCCGCTCGGCCCAGTCCGAGCACCCCGGCCGCTTCGCCCTGATCGACAGCGACGGCAGCGACGCCTCCAAGGAGGCCTTGAACGCCGCGCTTGCGATCGGGGCCGATGAGCCCCAGATCGCCCTGCGCGAGGGCAAGGTCTTGGCCGCCCGCCTCACCCGCGTGAAGACGGAGGAGAGCGAGGAGGACGCGACCCCGGTAATCGACCCCGATCGCACCGTCCTGCTCACCGGCGCCACCGGCGGACTCGGCGCCCTCACCGCCCGCCACCTCGCCGAGCACCACGGCGCCCGCCGGCTGCTCCTGGTCAGCCGCAGCGGTCCCGAAGCCGACGGCGCCGCTGAGCTGAAGACAGCGCTCGAAGAGCTGGGCGCCGAGACGACGATCGCCGCCTGCGACGTCTCAGACCGAGAAGCGCTGAAGGTGCTCCTCGCCTCGATCCCCGAGGAGCATCCATTGGGAGCGGTCATCCACTGCGCCGGCGCGATCGCCGACGGTACTGTCGAGACCCTCAGCGCCGAGCAGGTGGAGCAGGTCTTCACCGCCAAGGCGGACACCGCCTGGAACCTGCACGAGCTGACCGAAGACGCCGAGCTCTCCGCCTTCGTCCTCTTCTCCTCGGTGGCAGGGACGTTGGGTAGTGCCGGCCAGGCCAACTACGCCGCCGCCAACGTCTTCCTCGACGCCCTCGCTCAGAAGCGCCGGGGTGGAGGCAAGGCGGCCACCTCGATCGCTTGGGGCCTCTGGGAGCGACAGAGCGGCATGGCCGCCGAGCTCGAGGAGGCCGACCTGGCTCGGATGCAGCGCTCTGGCGTCGAAGCCCTCTCCGACGAGCGTGGCCTGGAGCTCCTCGATTCGGCACTCGATGTCGATCGGGCCACCTCAGTCGCGATGCCGCTCAACACCGCAGGGCTCAGGGGACTCGCATCGGTCGGCGCCCTGCCGGCGATCTATCACGGCCTCGTGCGCGTGCCCAAGCGGCGCAGCAGCGCGTCGGGCGTTCTCGCGACAAAGCTCGCCGAGCTGTCCGAGGGAGAGCACGAGGGATTCGTCCTCGACCTGGTTCGCGCCCAGGTCGCCGCCCTGCTGGGGCACGCCTCCGCGGAGGAGATCGAGCCTGAAAAGGCATTCCTGGAACTCGGCTTCGACTCGCTGGCGGCGGTCGAGCTGCGCAACCGCCTCAGCGCGATCGCCGGGCTGCGCCTCTCGGCGACCGTCGTCTTCGACTATCCCAACTCAAAGGCCCTGGCCGAGCATCTGCTCGCCGAGGCGACCGCGAGCGGAGGTGCGCGCCAGCTGGCCGTCCGCGCCCAGGCGAGCGAGGAGCCGATCGCGATCGTCGGCATGGCCTGCCGCTACCCGGGAGGGGTCAGCTCCCCCGAGGACCTCTGGCGACTGGTCGCCGAGGGCCGCGACGGGATCACCGAATTCCCAACCGACCGCGGCTGGGACATCGAGCGCCTCTACAACCCAGACCCGGAGAATCTCGGCACCAGCTACACCCGCGAGGGCGGCTTCATGGCCGACGCGGGCGAGTTCGACCCCGAGTTCTTCGGCATCTCCCCGCGCGAGGCGCTGGTCACCGACCCCCAGCAACGGTTGCTGCTCGAATCCTGCTGGGAGGCGCTCGAGGACGCCGGCATCGATCCGGCCGGGTTGAAGAAGACCCAGACCGGTGTCTTCACGGGGGTGATGTACCAGGACTACGGGCCGGCGGCGGGGATGACGCAGAGCATCGTCTCGGGACGCGTCTCCTACACCCTCGGTCTGGAGGGCCCGGCGATCACCGTCGACACCGCCTGCTCCTCCTCGCTTGTCGCGATGCACCTAGCGGCAGGGGCCCTGCGCCAGGGCGAGTGCACGCTGGCTCTGGCCGGCGGCGTGACGGTCCTCTCAACGCCGACCACCTTCATCTCCTTCAGCGCCCAGCGCGGCCTCGCCCCCGACGGGAGGTCGAAGTCCTTCGCCGAGGCGGCCGACGGGGTCGCCTGGTCGGAGGGTGTCGGCACCCTCGTCCTCGAGCGACTCTCCGACGCACAGCGAAACGGCCACCCCGTCCTCGCTCTTCTCAAGGGCTCGGCGGTGAACCAGGACGGCGCCTCCAACGGACTGACCGCACCAAACGGGCCCTCTCAGGAGAGGGTGATCCGCCAAGCCCTCGCCAACGCCCGCCTCGAGGCCAAGGACGTCGACGTGGTCGAGGGCCACGGCACGGGAACCACCCTCGGCGACCCGATCGAGGCGGGAGCCCTGCTCGCCACCTACGGCCAGGACAGAGAGCAACCGCTGAAGCTCGGCTCGATCAAGTCCAACATCGGCCACACCCAGGCCGCGGCAGGTGTCGCCGGCGTGATCAAGATGACGCAGGCAATGCGTGAGAGCGTGTTGCCGAAGACGCTTCACGTGGACGCACCCTCCACGAAAGTCGAGTGGGACTCAGGCGAGATCGAGCTGTTGGACGAGCAGGCCACCTGGGAGGCGGGCGAGCGCCCGCGCCGTGCCGGCATCTCCTCCTTTGGCATCAGCGGCACCAACGCGCACGTGATCTTGGAGGAGGCGCCCGCGCCGAGCCCGGTCAAGGACGGGGGAGAGGCCCCCACTACGAAGCCCCTGCAAGGCCAGATCCCCTTCTCCCTCTCGGCCAAAGCGGAGCCGGCCCTGGCCGAGGCGGCGGAGCGCCTGCGCTCTCACCTCGAAGCGAACCCCGAGCTTGACCCGACCGACGTCGCCTACTCGCTCGCCACCACCCGCTCCGGGTTCGAGCACAGGGCAGTCGCCCTCGGCAGCGACAGAGATGAACTGCTCAGCGCGCTGAGCGCCCTCGCCAACGGCGATCCCAGCCCCAGCGTCCTCACCGCCCGGGCCAAGGACGGCAAGCTCGCCTACCTCTTCACCGGCCAGGGCTCCCAGCGACTCGGCATGGGCAAGGAGCTCTACGACTCGGACGAGAACTTCGCCACCGCCTTCGACGCTGTCTGCGAGCAGCTCGACCAGCACCTCGACACGCCGCTGAAAGAGATCGTCTTCGCCAAGGGCAAGAAGGCGGCAGCGCAACTGGAGGACACCACCTACGCCCAACCGGCCCTCTTCGCGATCGAGGTCGCCCTCTATGAGGCACTCGCCAAGCGCGGTCTGAAGCCCGACATCCTCGCCGGCCACTCGATCGGCGAGATCGCGGCGGCGCATGTGGCCGGCACGATCGAGCTCGATGACGCCGCCAAGCTGGTCGCCGCCAGAGGCCGCCTGATGGGCGCCCTGCCGGAGGGCGGGGCGATGGCCGCGATCGAGGCAACCGAGGAGGAGATCGCCGAGTCGCTCGCCGGCAAGGAGGCAGAGCTCTCGATCGCCGCGATCAACGGCCCCAGCTCGATCGTGATCTCAGGAACAGAGGAGGCCGTCGAAGAGATCCGCACCCTTTGGGATGGCAAGGGCAGAAGGACCAAACGCCTCGCCGTCTCCCACGCCTTCCACTCGCCGCTGATGGAGCCGATGCTCGAGGAGTTCGGTGAGATCGCCGCGAGCCTCAGCTTCAACGAGCCGAAGATCCCGATCGTCTCCAACCTGAGCGGAGAGCTGCTCAGCGCCGAGCAGGCAACCGATCCCGCCTACTGGGTCCGCCACGTGCGCGAGGCGGTGCGCTTCGCCGACGCGGTCACGAGCCTCGACAAGCAGGGTGCCACCACATACCTGGAGCTCGGCCCCGACCCGGTGCTCTGCGCGATGGCGCGGGAGACTCTGGGCGAGGAGGCCCAAGCAGCCTTCGTCCCCACCCTGCGCGAGAGCCGTCCCGAGGACGTCGCGATCTCAACCGCCATCGCCGGCGCCTTTGCCGCCGGGGCAAAGCTCGATTGGAGCGTCTTCTTCGCCGGCACCGGTGCAAAGCGAGTAGCGCTGCCCACCTACCCCTTCCAGCGCGAGCGCTATTGGCTCGCATCCACCGCGGTCTCCGGAGACCTCGGCGCCGCCGGTCTGGGCGACGCCGAGCACCCGCTGCTGGGAGCGGTGGTTGGGCTGCCCGGTGACGAAGGCGAGGGCCTCCTGCTCACCGGCCGGCTCTCCCTCTTCAGCCAGCCATGGCTGGCCGACCACGCCGTCGGCGGCACCGTGCTGTTGCCCGGCACCGCCTTCCTCGAGCTGGCGCTGCAAGCGGGGGAGCAGCTCGGTACCGAGACGGTCGAGGAGCTCACCCTGCAGGCGCCGCTGGTACTTCCCGAGGCAGGAGCGGTGGCGATCCAGGTATCGGTTTCCGGGGCAGAGGAGGACGGCCGGCGCGAGATCGCGATCCACTCCCGTCCCGACTACGAGGACGCCGAGTGGGTTCGGCATGCCGCCGGTTTCCTCTCCACCCAGCCCGGCCAGGCACCCGAGTCCCTGGACGCCTGGCCCCCCGAAGGAGCCGAGCCGATCGAGGTCGACTACCTCTACGACGCGCTCGCCGAGGCCGGCCTCGAATACGGCCCCGCCTTCCAGGGCCTGAGCGCGGCCTGGAAGGACGGCGAGCAGGTCTACGCCGAGGTCTCCCTCGCCGAGGAGCACGCTCACGAGGCCGAGCGCTTTGGCATCCACCCGGCGCTGCTCGACTCCGCCCTGCACGCCATCGCGCTCGCCGGTCGGGACTCTGGCCAAGCTGAGCTGCCGTTTTCCTGGAGCGACGTCTCCCTCCAAGCCCAGGGGGCGAGGCAGCTGCGGGTCAGGATCGGCGCCGGAGTCGAAGGCGAGGTCTCCCTCGCCCTCGCCGACGGCAGCGGGATGCCACTGGCCACTGTCGGATCGCTCGTCCTGCGGCCGCTGCCCTCCACCCAGGTCCAGAGCCAAAGCCAAGACGGCCTTCTCGCCCTCGGGTGGACAGAGATTGCCCTTGCCACACAAGAAAAGCCTCCGGCAGACGTAGAGCCGCTGCGCTGGGAGGTCGAGAACGACCTCGGTGCAGGAGAAGCCGCACGCAAAGCGGCCCAGGACGGGCTGGAGACGATCCAGGGCTGGATCGCCGACGAGGACAAAGCCGACCTCCGCCTGGCGCTGATCACCGAAGGGGCGATGAGCGTCAGCGAGGGCGAGTCACCGGACCCGGAGATTGCTGCGGTCTGGGGCCTCCTACGCTCCGCCCAGTCCGAGCACCCCGGCCGCTTCGCCCTGATCGACACCGACGGAACGGATGCCTCCCAAGAGGCCTTGAACGCAGCGCTTGCGCTCGGAGCCGATGAGCCCCAGATCGTCCTGCGCGAGGGCAAGGCAATGGCCGCCCGCCTCACCCGGGTGAAGACAGAGGAGAGCGAGGATGCGACCCCGGCGATCGACCCCGATCGCACCGTCCTGCTCACCGGCGCCACCGGCGGCCTCGGCGCCCTGACCGCCCGCCACCTCGCCGAGCACCACGGCGCCCGCCATCTCCTCCTGGTCAGCAGGAGCGGTCCCGAGGCAGAGGGAGCCGAGGAGCTGAAGACAGCGCTCGAAGAGCTCGGCGCCGAGACCACGATCGCCGCCTGCGACGTCTCAGATCGCAAAGCGCTGAAGGTGCTTCTCGCCGCGATCCCCAAAGAGCATCCCCTGGGCGCCGTCGTCCACTGCGCCGGCGCGATCGCCGACGGCACTGTCGAGACCCTCACCGCCGAGCAGGTAGAGCAGGTTTTCACCGCCAAGGCGGACACCGCCTGGAACCTGCACGAGCTGACCGCGGACGCCGATCTCTCCGCCTTCGTCCTCTTCTCCTCGGTGGCGGGCACTCTCGGCGGTGCCGGCCAGGCCAACTACGCGGCGGCCAACGTCTTCCTCGACGCATTGGCCCAGAAGCGAGCCGCGGAAGGCAAGGCGGCCACTTCGATCGCCTGGGGCCTGTGGGAGCGACAGGGTGGCATGGCCGCCCAGCTCGAGGAGGCCGACCTGGCGCGGATGCGGCGCGGGGGAGTCGAAGCCCTCTCCGACGAGCGCGGGCTGGAGCTCTTCGACGCCGCCCTCGACGGCGAGGGCGCCACCGCCGTCGCGATGCCGCTCAACACCGCCGGGCTCAGAGGCCTCGCTTCGGTCGGCGCCCTGCCTCCCGTCTACGCCGGCCTCGTCCGCGTCCCCAAGCGGCGCAGCACGGTCTCGGGCGTTCTCGGGACGAAACTCGCCGAGCTGCCCGAGGCAGAGCACGAGAGCTTCGTCCTCGACCTGGTCCGCGCCCAGGTCGCCGCCCTGCTGGGGCACGACTCCGCGGCGGAGATCGGGCCCGACAGAGCCTTCCAGGAGCTCGGCTTCGACTCACTCGCCGCCGTGGAGCTGCGCAACCGCCTCGACCTGATCGCCGGTGTGCGCCTCTCGGCGACCGTCGTCTTCGACTACCCCAACTCGGCTGCTCTGGCCGAGCATCTGCTCGCGGAGGTAAGCGCCGGCGGGGCCGCCAAGCAGGTCGTCGTCCGCGCCCAGGCAAGCGAGGAGCCGATCGCGATCGTCGGCATGGCCTGCCGCTACCCCGGAGGGGTCAGCTCCCCCGAGGATCTCTGGCAGCTGGTCGCCGAGGGCCGCGACGGGATCTCCGAATTCCCAACCGACCGCGGCTGGGACATCGAACGCCTCTACAACCCCGACCCCGAGAGCCTCGGCACCAGCTACACCAAAGAGGGCGGCTTCCTCGCGGAGGCCGGCTCCTTCGATCCCGGCTTCTTCGCGATCAGCCCGCGCGAGGCCGAGTTCATGGACCCCCAGCAACGGTTGCTGCTCGAATCCTGCTGGGAGGCGCTCGAGGACGCCGGCATCGACCCCACCGGGTTGAAGAAGACCCAGACCGGCGTCTTCACGGGGGTGATGTACCAGGACTACGGGCCCGCTCCAGGGATGACGCAGAGCATCGTCTCGGGCCGCGTCTCTTACAGCCTCGGACTCGAGGGCCCGGCGATCACGGTCGACACGGCCTGCTCCTCCTCGTTGGTCGCGATGCACCTGGCGGCAGGGGCCCTGCGCCAGGGCGAGTGCAGCCTCGCTCTCGCCGGCGGCGTGACGGTCCTTTCCACGCCGAGCACGTTCATCTCCTTCAGCGCCCAGCGTGGCCTCGCCCCCGACGGGCGCAGCAAGTCCTTCGCCGAGGCGGCAGACGGGGTCGCCTGGTCGGAGGGCGTCGGCACCCTCGTCCTCGAGCGACTCTCCGATGCGCAGCGCAACGGCCACCCGGTCCTCGCCCTGCTCAAGGGCTCCGCGGTCAACCAGGACGGCGCCTCCAACGGCCTCACCGCCCCCAACGGCCCCTCGCAGGAGCGGGTGATCCGCCAGGCCTTGGCAAACGCCCGCCTCGAGCCAAAGGACGTAGACGTGGTCGAGGGTCACGGCACGGGAACCACCCTCGGCGACCCGATCGAGGCGGGAGCCCTGCTCGCAACCTACGGCCAAGAACGCGACGAGCCGCTGAAGCTCGGCTCGATCAAGTCCAACATCGGCCACACCCAGGCGGCAGCAGGGGTTGCCGGGGTGATCAAGATGACCCAGGCGATGCGCGAGGGCGTCATGCCCAAGACTCTGCACCTCGATGCGCCCTCCTCCAAAGTCGAGTGGGAGTCGGGAGAGATAGAGCTCCTGGGCGAGGAGGTCCAGTGGGAGGCGGACGGCAAGCCGCGCAGAGCCGGCATCTCCTCCTTCGGCATCAGCGGCACCAACGCCCACGTGATCCTGGAGGAGGCGCCGCCGAGCCCGGACAGGGACGGGGGAGAGGCGCCCGAGGCAATGCCCCTCGACGGTCCGATCCCCTTTGCGCTCTCGGCCAAAGCGGAGCCGGCTCTGGCCGAGGCGGCGGAGCGCCTTGCGGCACACCTGAAAGCGAGTCCCGAACTCGACCCCACCGACGTCGCCTACTCGCTGCTGACCACCCGCTCGGCGATGGAGCACCGCGCGGTGGCGTTGGGCAAGGACCGCGACGAGCTGCTCGCCTCGCTCACCTCTCTCGCCAACGGCGAACCCTCGCCCAACCTCATAAGCGCCCGGGCAAAGGACGGCAAGCTCGCCTACCTCTTCACCGGCCAGGGCTCCCAGCGACTCGGCATGGGCAAGGAGCTCTACGAGTCCGACGAGCACTTCCAAGCCGCCTTCGACGCCGTCTGCGAGCAGCTCGACCAGCACCTGGAGACGCCGCTCAAAGAGATCGTCTTCGCCAAGGGCAAGAAAGCGGCGGCAAAGCTCGAGGACACCACCTACGCCCAGCCGGCCCTCTTCGCGACCGAGGTCGCGCTCTTTGAGGCGCTCGCCAAGCGAGGCCTGAAGCCAGACCTGCTCGCCGGCCATTCGATTGGCGAGATCGCCGCCGCGCATGTGGCCGGCGCGATCGGCCTGGACGATGCGGCGAAGCTGGTCGCGGCCAGAGGCCGCCTGATGGGCGCCCTGCCCGCCGGCGGGGCGATGGCCGCGATCGAGGCGACCGAGGAGGAGATCGCTGAGTCGATCGCCGGCAAGGAGGCAGAGCTCTCGATCGCCGCGATCAACGGCCCGACCTCGATCGTGATCTCCGGTACAGAAGAGGCGGTCGAAGAGGTCCGCGCTCAGTGGGAGGAGAAAGGCAGAAGGACCAAACGCCTCGCCGTCTCCCACGCCTTCCACTCGCCGCTGATGGAGCCGATGCTCGAGGAGTTCGGTGAGATCGCGGCGAGCCTCAGCTTCAACGAGCCGAAGATCCCGATCGTCTCCAACGTCAGCGGCGAGCTGCTCACGCCAGAGCAGGCCACAGACCCCGCCTACTGGGTCCGCCACGTGCGCGAGGCGGTGCGCTTCGCCGACGCGGTCAACGCTCTGCAGGCGCAGGGGGCGAGTACCTATGTGGAGCTCGGCCCCGACCCGGTGCTCTGCGCGATGGCCAGGGAGTCCCTTGGCGAGGATGCGCAAGCAGCCTTCGTCCCGACCCTGCGCGAGAGCCGCCCTGAGGATGTCGCGATCTCAACGGCGATTGCGGGCGCCTATGCCGCCGGGGCAAAGCTCGATTGGAGCGTCTTCTTCGCCGGCACCGGTGCAAAGCGGGTCCCGCTGCCGACCTACTCCTTCCAGCGTGAGCGCTACTGGGTAACCGCCCAGACGGGAGCAGCCGATCTGGGCGCGGCCGGACAGGCAGAGGCCGGCCACCCGCTGCTCGCCGCGGCGATCGAAGATCCAAGCGACGGCGGTCTTACCCTTACCGGCCGCCTCTCGCTCTCAACCCAGCCCTGGCTGGCAGACCATGCAATCGGCGAGAGCGTCTTTCTCCCCGCAACCGCCTTCCTGGAGCTCGCCCTGCGTGCAGCCGAGCAGCTCGGCGCCGAGACGGTCGAGGAGCTGGAGGTCCAGGCACCGCTGATCGTCCCCGAGGCCGGATCGGTCGCGATCCAGGTCTCGGTCTCCGGGCCCGATGGGGACGGCAGGCGCGAGATCGCGATCCACTCCCGCCCCGAGGAAGAGGACGCCGAGTGGACGAAGAACGCAGGCGGCTCGCTCTCCGCGGAGCCCCAACCGGCTCCCGAGCCCCTCGAGGCCTGGCCGCCCGAGGGCACAGAGCCGATCGACGTCACCTACCTCTACGACCGCCTCGCCGAGCAGGGCCTCGAATACGGCCCGGTCTTCCAGGGACTCGGCGCGGCCTGGAAGCAGGGCGACGAGACCTACCTCGAGCTCGCCCTCCCCGAGGAGCAAAGCTGGGATGCAGAGCGCTTCGCCGTCCACCCGGCTCTGCTCGACTCGGCCCTTCACCTTGAGCGACTCAATGCGATCGAGGCGGGAGGCGAGGGTCTCGGCCTTCCCTCCTCCTGGAGCGGGGTCTCCCTGCAGGCTCTGGGGGCCAAGGAGCTGCGGGTCAAGGTCTCGCCCGCGGGCGAGGGCCTCGCCCTGCAGATTGCAGATGCAGCCGGATCCCCCCTTGCCGTGGTCACGGAGCTTCGCCAGAGCCCCCTGGACAGCGCCGGGCTGGGAAAGCACAGGGCGAAGGCCAAAGACACCCTGCTCGAGGTTCAGTGGACCCCGCTTGACCTCGCGGGGCAAAAGGCAGACCCGGCCGGGGCGCAGATCCTGCGCATCGCTCCCGAGCAGGATCCCGACCCCGCCGAAGCCGCTCGCAAGACCACCCTGAGGACCCTGGAGGAGATCCGCGCGTTCATCGCCGATCGCGCAGACGCAGACTCGCGCCTCATCCTGATCACCGAAGGGGCGATGGCCACCGCCGATGAATTGCCGGACCCCGCCACGGCAGCCGCCTGGGGGCTGGTCCGCTCCGCCCAATCGGAGCACCCCGGCCGCTTCGCCTTGATCGACACCGACGGCAGAGATGCGTCCGAAGCGGCCCTCCAGGCGGCGATCGCCGCAGGGTCCGTGGAGCCCCAGATCGCGCTGCGAGACGGAGCTGCCCTCGTCCCCCGCCTCACCCGCACCACCGCACAAGAGCAAGGGCAAGGCTCTGCGATCGACCCCGATCGCACGATCCTGATCACGGGCGCAACAGGCGGCCTCGGCGCGCTCACCGCCCGCCGGCTGGCGGAGCACCACGGCGCCCGCCGGCTGCTCCTGGTCAGTAGGAGCGGTCTCGAGGCGGAGGGGGCAGAGGAGCTGAAGGCAGAGCTCGAAGAGCTGGGCGCCGAGACGACGATCGCCGCCTGTGACGTAGCGGACCGCAAAGCGCTGAAGAAGCTCCTCGACGGGGTCCCCAAAGCCCACCCAGTGGGAGCGATGGTCCACTGCGCAGGCGCGGTCGCCGACGGCACGATCGAGACCCTCACCGCCGAGCAGGTCGAGCAGGTCTTCACCCCCAAGGCAAAGGCGGCCCAGAACCTGCACGAGCTGGCCGAAGGACTGGATCTCTCGGCCTTCGTCCTCTACTCCTCTGCCGCGGGCACCCTCGGCGGTCCGGGTCAGGCCAACTACGCAGCGGCAAACGTCTTCCTCGACGTTCTCGCTCAGAGGAGAGCCGCTGAAGGAAAGCCCGCCACCTCGATCGCCTGGGGCCCTTGGCAGCAGTCGGGCGGCATGGCCGGCGAGCTGGCAGAGGCAGACCTGGCCCGCATGCGCCGCGGCGGCATCGAGGCCCTCACCGACGAGCAGGGGCTCTCCTTCCTCGATGCCGCGATCCAGGGCGAAAGCCCCACCGCGGTGGCGATGCCGCTGAACACCGCGGGTCTCAGGGCACTCGCATCGTTAGGCGCCCTGCCCTCGATCTATCACGGCCTGATCCGCGTGCCAAAGCGCCGTGCAACCGCCACGGGCGCCCTCGTCGGCCAGCTCGTGGAGCTCTCAGAGCCAGAGCGGGAGAGCCACGTCCTGGAGCTCGTGCGCTCCCAGGTCGCAGCGATCCTCGGCCACGGATCAGCACAGGAGATCGAGCCAGAGCGGGCCTTCCAGGAGCTCGGCTTCGACTCGCTCGCAGCGGTCGAGCTGAGAAATCGACTCGACCTGATCGCCGGCACTCGCCTCGCCGCCACGGTCGTCTTCGACCACCCCAACTCAAAGGCCCTGGCCGAGCACCTGCTCGCCGAGGTGACCTCCGCCGGCGCCTCAAAACGAGTCGCCGTCCGCGCTCAGGCGAGCGAGGAGCCGATCGCGATCGTCGGCATGGCCTGTCGCTACCCCGGAGGGGTCAGCTCCCCCGAGGATCTCTGGCAGCTGGTCGCCGAGGGTCGCGACGGCATCTCCGAGTTCCCCACCGACCGCGGCTGGGACATCGAGCGCCTCTATGACCCCGACCCCGAGAGCCTCGGCACGAGCTATACGAAAGAGGGCGGCTTCCTGCATGACGCAGCCGAGTTCGACCCCGAGTTCTTCGGCATCTCTCCAAGGGAGGCATTGGTCACCGATCCCCAGGAGCGATTGCTGCTCGAATCCTCCTGGGAGGCTCTCGAAGACGCCGGCATCGATCCAGCCTCGCTGAAGAAGACCCAGACGGGAGTCTTTGCCGGAGTCGGATTCCGCGACTACGGCCCGGCTCCGGGGATGACCCAGAGCGTGATCTCGGGCCGCGTCTCCTACGCCCTGGGCCTCGAGGGCCCGGCGATCTCGATCGACACCGCCTGCTCCTCCTCGCTTGTCGCGATGCACCTCGCTTCCCAGGCGTTGCGCCAAGGCGAGTGCACCCTCGCCCTAGCCGGCGGCGTCACCACCCTGGCGACACCAACCGTATTCGTCGAGTTCAGCCGCCAGCGCGGGGTTGCCCCCGACGGCAGGTCGAAGTCTTTCGCCGACACAGCAGACGGTGTCGCCTGGTCAGAGGGCGTCGGCACCCTCGTCCTCGAGCGACTCTCCGACGCACGGAGCAACGGACACGAGGTCCTCGCCCTGCTCAAGGGCTCGGCGGTGAACCAGGACGGTGCCTCCAACGGCTTCTCCGCGCCGAACGGACCCTCCCAGGAGAGAGTCATCCGCCAGGCGCTGGCCAATGCCCGCCTGGAGGCAAAGGACGTCGACGTGGTCGAGGGTCACGGCACGGGAACCACCCTCGGCGACCCGATCGAGGCCGGAGCCCTGCTCGCCACCTACGGCCAGGACAGGGAGAAGCCGCTGAAGCTCGGCTCGATCAAGTCCAACATCGGCCACAGCCAGGCCGCGGCGGGAGTCGCCGGGGTGATCAAGATGACCCAGGCGATGCGCGAGGGCGTCATGCCGAAGACGCTGCACCTCGACGCGCCCTCATCCAAAGTCGATTGGGAGTCCGGGGAGATTGAGCTCTTGAGCGAGCAGGCTCCTTGGGATGTCAACGGCGCCCCGCGCAGAGCCGGCGTCTCCTCCTTCGGCATCAGCGGCACCAACGCCCACGTGATCCTGGAGGAGGCGCCGCCGAGCCCGGACAGGGACGGGGGAGAGGCGCTCGAGGCAATGCCCCTCGACGGTCCGATCCCCTTCGCGCTCTCGGCCAAAGCGGAGCCGGCCCTGGCAGATGCCGCGGAGCGCCTGCGCTCTCACCTCACCGAGAACCCAGAGCTCGACCCCACCGACGTCGCCTACTCGCTGCTGAGCACCCGGTCCGCGATGGAGCACAGAGCGGTGGCATTGGGCAAAGACCGCGACGAGCTGCTCGCCTCGCTCACCGCCCTCGCCAACGGCGACCCCTCGCCGAACCTCATAAGCGCCCGGGCCAAGGACGGCAAGCTCGCCTACCTCTTCACCGGCCAGGGCTCCCAGCGACTCGGCATGGGCAAGGAGCTCTACGAGTCAGACGAGCACTTCCAAGCCGCCTTCGACGCTGTCTGCGAGCAGCTCGACCAGCACCTGGAGACGCCGCTCAAGGAGATCGTCTTCGCCAAGGGCAAGAAAGCGGTGGCTCAGCTCGAGGACACCACCTACGCCCAACCGGCCCTCTTCGCGATCGAGGTCGCCCTCTATGAGGCACTTGCCAAGCGCGGCCTGAAGCCCGACCTCCTCGCCGGCCACTCGATCGGCGAGATCGCCGCCGCGCACGTCGCCGGCGTCATCGACCTCGGCGATTCGGCGAAGCTGGTCGCCGCAAGAGGCCGCCTGATGGGCGCCCTGCCGGAGGGCGGGGCGATGGCCGCGATCGAGGCAACCGAGGAGGAGGCAGCGGAGTCGCTCGCCGGCAAGGAGGCGGAGCTCTCGATCGCCGCGATCAACGGCCCCAGCTCAATCGTCATCTCAGGAGCAGAGGCCGCGGTCGAAGAGGTCCGCACCCAGTGGGAGGAGAAGGGCAGAAGGACCAAACGCCTCGCCGTCTCCCACGCCTTCCACTCGCCGCTGATGGAGCCGATGCTCGAGGAGTTCGGCGAGATCGCAGAAGCCATCGGCTTCACCGAGCCCAAGATCCCGATCGTCTCCAACCTGACCGGAGAGCTGCTCAGCGCCGAGCAGGCAACCGATCCCGCCTACTGGGTTCGCCACGTGCGCGAGGCGGTGCGCTTCGCCGACGCGGTCACGACCCTCGACAAGCAGGGTGCCGCCACCTACCTCGAGCTCGGACCCGACCCGGTGCTCTGCGCGATGGCGCGCGAGTCCCTCGGCGAGGAGGCCCAAGCAGCCTTCGTCCCCACCCTGCGCGAGAGTCGCGCCGAGGACGTTGCGATTTCAGCGGCCATCGCCGGCGCCCACGCCGCCGGGGCGAAGCTCGATTGGAGCCTCTTCTTCAAAGGCACAGGCGCCAAGCGCGTGTCGCTGCCCACCTACCCCTTCCAGCGCGAGCGCTACTGGCTGATGGCCCGGGCGGGAGCTGCCGATCTGGGCGCAGCCGGACAGACAGAGGCCGGCCACCCGCTGCTGGCGGCGGCGATCGAAGGTCCAAGCGATGGCGGTCTCACCCTCACCGGCCGCCTCTCGCTCTCAACCCAGCCCTGGCTGGCCGAGCACGCGCTCGGCGAGACGGTGCTCCTGCCCGCCACCGCCTTCTTGGAGCTTGCTCTGCAGGCCGCATGGCGCGTGGGCGTCCAGGCGATCGAGGAGCTCTCCATCGAAGAGCCCCTGCTCCTCCCTGAGACCGGTTCGGTCGCGATCCAGGTATCGGTCTCCGGCGCGGATGGGGACGGCCGGCGCGAGCTCTCGATCCACTCCCGCCCAGACCAGGATGAAGCCGCATGGGAAAAGAATGCAAGCGCCACGCTCACCGGCAAGGCCTTCGATGACGTTGAGCCCCTGGCCTGCTGGCCCCCTGAGGGAGCAGACCCGCTCGAGGTGGAGGACATCGAAGATCTCCTCGCCCCCCACGGCATGGAGCACGGCGCCGCCCTGCAGGGCATAAGCGCAGCCTGGCAAGAGGACGAGCGCCTCTGCGCGGAGGTCCATCTCTACGGCTCTGAGGAGCCGACCCTGCGCCTGGCCCTCTGCAAGGAAAAGGGCAAGGCGGACGTCGTCCTCTTCGATGGCGGCGGAGCCCCGATCTTCTCGCTCGCCTCCCTGGACGTCCAGCCCTTCGAGCTGGCTGAGCTCAGAAACGCAGCCCAGCGCCGCTTCCTGCACCGCGTCGCCTGGCGGCGGCTCGAGACAGAGCAAAGCGAGGCAGGGGCGCATGGAGCGGAGGAGCATGAGGTCTTTGAGGTCGTCCCCGCCGAGGCAGACGTCCCCGCCGCGGCCCAGGTAACCGCAGAGCAGGCCCTGGCCAAGGCCCAGCGTTGGGCGGCAGAGGCGCAGCCTGAGGGCTCGCGCCTGACCTTCCTCACCCGCTATGCGATCGCAATCGCCGAGGGAGAGGCCCCCGACCTCACCGCCGCCCCGGTATGGGGCCTGGTGCGCTCTGCTGCCTCTGAGCACCCCGGCCGCTTCGCCCTGATCGACACCGACGGCTCAAAGGCATCCGAAGAGGCGCTGCAAAGAGCACTCTCCCTCGGCGCCAAAGAGCCCCAGATAGCCCTGCGCGAGGGGGAGCTGCTGGTCCCCCGTCTGGCCAAGGTCACCGCCGAGCAATCAGAGGCAAAGGCAGAGCCGATCGACCCCGAGCGCACCGTCTTGATCACCGGCGGGCTCAGCGGCATCGGCGCGACGGTCGCCCGCCACCTCGCAGAGCACCACGGCGCCCGACGCCTGCTCTTGGTCAGTCGCGGAGGGGCCGAGACAGACGGGGCGAGTGAGCTGAAAGAAGAGCTCGAGGGACTGGGAGCAAAGACACAGATCGCAGCCTGCGACGTCACCGACCGCAAGGCCATCGAAGAGCTTTTCGCCTCGATCCCCGACAAACACCCCCTGGGGGCGATCGTCCACTCCGCCGGGGCGATCGACGACGGCGTCCTCGAGTCGATGACGCCGGAGCGCATCGAGCGCACGATGGCCCCCAAGGCAACGGCGGCCTGGCACCTCCACGAGCTGAGCCAGGAGCTCGACCTCTCCCGCTTCATCCTCTTCTCCTCGGCCGCGGGGGTTCTCGGAGGAGCCGCCCAGGCCAACTACGCGGCAGCGAACAACTTCCTCGACGCGCTCGCCTCCCTGCGCCACTCCCAAGGCCTGCCGGCGACCGCCCTTGCTTGGGGCATGTGGGACCAGAAGAGCAGCCTCGGGGGCCAGGCGGGCGCAGAGCTCCTCGCCAACGAGGAGGTGATGGCGCGCTTCCAAAACCAGGTCCGCCAGCGCCTTGGCTTCGCCCGTATGTCGGCCGAGCGGGGCCTGCGGCTCTTCGACGCGGCTACCGCGCTCACAGAGCCGTTGATCGCGCCTGTCCACTTCGACACCGCCGCCCTGCGCACACGCGCCAGGGGGGGAGCCCTGGCGCCGATCATGCGCGAGCTGATCAAGGTCAGCGAGCGCGAGCAGGCCCAGAGCGGATCGCTGGCCGCGCTGCTCGCGGATGTCCCAGAGGCAGAGCGCGAGGGCTTTGTCAGAGACCTGGTGCGCGCGAACGCAGCCGCCGTCCTCGGCCACTCCTCGCCCGCGGAGGTGGAGCCGACCCGGGCCTTCCAGGAGCTGGGCCTGGACTCGCTCGGCGCGATCGAGCTGCGCAACCGCTTGAGCGCCGCAACCGGGCTCGAGATCGGCGCCACGGTGGTCTTCGACTACCCCAACGCGACCGCTCTGGCCGAGCACCTGCTCGCCCGGGCGGGCGCAAGAGGCGCAGTCAGGCAGCTCACCGCCAAAGCCCAGGCGAGCGACGAGCCGATCGCGATCGTCGGCATGGCCTGCCGCTACCCGGGAGGGATCGGGTCACCCGAGGATCTGTGGCAGCTGGTCGCAGAGGGCAAGGACGGCATCGCCGAGTTCCCGGCCGACCGCGGCTGGGACCTCGAGGCTCTCTATGACCCAGACCCAGACAGTCTCGGCACCTCTTATGCGCGCGAGGGAGGCTTCCTCGATCGGGCCGGTGCCTTCGACCCGGAGTTCTTCGGCATCTCCCCCCGCGAGGCGTTGGTCATGGATCCACAGGAGAGGTTGCTGCTCGAGTCCTCCTGGGAGGCGCTCGAGGACGCCGGCATCGATCCGGCCGACCTGCGCCAATCACAGACCGGGGTCTTCGCCGGCGTCGGCTTCCGCGACTACGGCCCCGTCCCCGGGATGAGCTCGAGCGTGATCTCGGGCCGCGTCTCCTACACGCTGGGCCTGGAGGGCCCGGCGATGACGATCGACACCGCCTGCTCCTCCTCGCTGGTGGCAATGCACCTGGCGGCTGGAGCCCTGCGCCAGGGCGAGTGCGGCCTCGCCCTGGCCAGCGGCGTCGCCGTGCTCGCCACTCCCGCCGCCTTCATCGCCTTCAGCGCCCAGCGCGGACTGGCTCCCGACGGGCGCTCCAAGTCCTATGCCGAGGCGGCCGACGGGGTCGCCTGGTCGGAGGGCGTCGGCACCCTCGTCCTCGAGCGCCTCTCCGACGCGCAGCGAAACGGCCACCCCGTCCTCGCCCTGCTCAAAGGCTCAGCCGTCAACCAGGACGGTGCCTCAAATGGCTTCTCCGCTCCCAACGGGCCCTCGCAGGAGCGGGTGATCCGCCAGGCGCTCGCCAACGCCCGCCTGGAGGCAAAGGACGTCGACGTCGTCGAGGGCCACGGCACGGGCACCACCCTCGGCGACCCGATCGAGGCCGGCGCCCTGCTCGCCACCTACGGCCAGGACAGGGAGACCCCCCTGAAGCTCGGCTCGATCAAGTCCAACATCGGCCACACCCAGGCCGCGGCAGGGGTGGCGGGCGTGATCAAGATGACCCAGGCGATGCGCGCGGGCGTGATGCCGAAGACGCTGCACGTCGACGCCCCTTCCACCAAAGTCGACTGGGAGGCGGGGGAGATCGAACTGCTCGGCGAGGAGGCCTCCTGGGAGACGAATGGCCGCCCCCGCAGGGCCGGCATCTCCTCCTTTGGCATCAGCGGCACCAACGCGCACGTGATCTTGGAGGAGGCGCCGCCGAGCCCGGACAGGGAGGAGGGGGAGGCGCCCGCTACCAAGCCCCTGCGGGGCCCGATCCCCCTCGCGCTCTCGGCCAAAGCGGAGCCCGCTCTGGCGGATGCCGCAGAGCGCCTGCGCTCTCGTCTAGAAGCGAACCCCGACCTTGACCTCACCGACGTCGCCTACTCGCTGCTGACCACCCGCTCCGCGATGGAGCACAGGGCAGTGGCATTGGGCAGCGACAGAGACGAGCTGCTCGCCTCGCTCACCGCCCTCGCCAACGGCGACTCCTCGCCGAATCTCATAAGCGCCCGGGCAAAGGACGGCAAGCTCGCCTACCTCTTCACAGGCCAGGGCTCCCAGCGACTCGGCATGGGCAAGGAGCTCTACGAGTCCGACGAGCACTTCAAAGAGGCCTTCGACCGGGTCCGCGAGCAGCTCGACCAACACCTCGAGGTCTCACTCGAGGAGATCGTCTTCGCCAAGGGCAAGAAGGCGGCGGCGCAACTGGAGGACACCACCTACGCCCAGCCCGCCCTCTTCGCGATCGAGGTCGCCCTCTTCAAGGCGCTGGCCAAGCGCGGGATGAAGCCCGACCTGCTCGCCGGCCACTCGATCGGCGAGATCGCGGCCGCGCATGTTGCCGGTGCGATCGGCCTGGACGATGCGGCGAAGCTGGTCGCCGCACGCGGCCGCCTGATGGGCGCCCTGCCGGAGGGCGGAGCGATGGCCGCGATCGAGGCAACCGAGGAGGAGGCAGCGGAATCGCTCGCCGGCAAAGAGACAGAGCTCTCGATCGCCGCGATCAACGGCCCCAACTCGATCGTGATCTCGGGCGCAGGGGACGCCGTTGAGGCGGTTCGCGCTCAGTGGGAGGAGAAGGGCAGAAGGACCAAACGCCTCGCCGTCTCCCACGCCTTTCACTCGCCCCTGATGGAGCCGATGCTCGAGGAGTTCGGTGAGATCGCCGCGAGCCTCACCTTCAGCGATCCCAAGCTCCCGATCGTCTCCAACCTGACCGGCGAGCTACTTGCACCAGAGCAGGCAACCGACCCCGCCTACTGGGTCCGCCACGTGCGCGAGGCCGTGCGCTTTGCCGATGTGGTCACGGCCCTGCAGGCACAAGGGGCGAGTACCTACCTGGAGCTCGGACCCGACCCGGTGCTCTGCGCGATGGCGCGCGAGAGCCTGGGCGACGACACACAGGCCGCCTTCGTCCCCACCCTGCGCGAGGGCCGCCCCGAGGCCGCCGCGATCTCAACTGCGATCGCCGGCGCCTTTGCCTCAGGCGCAAAGCTCGACTGGAGCGTCTTCTTCGCCGGTACCGGCGCTAGACGAGTCCCGCTACCGACCTATCCGTTCCAGCACGAGGGTTTCTGGCTCGCCTCCGGCCCGATCGGCACTGCCGACGCGGGTGCGATCGGCCTTGGCGACCCCGAGCACCCCTTCTTGGCCGCCTCGATCGAGGACCCGAGCAGCGGCGGGCTCACCCTCACCGGCCGTATCTCCGTCTCCACCCACCACTGGCTTGCCGACCATGCGATCGGCGGCGACGTCCTTCTGCCCGGCACCGCCTTCCTCGAGCTGGCCCTCCGAGCAGCGGAGCAGGTCGGTGCCGAGACGGTCGAGGAGCTCGATGTCCAGGTACCGCTGATCGTCCCCGAGGCGGGAGCGGTGGCGATCCAGGTCTCGGTCTCCGGGTCTGGCGAGGACGGCCGCCGCGAGATCGCGATCCACTCCCGCCCCGACCAGGAGGAGGCCGAGTGGGTCCAAAACGCCGCCGGCACTCTCTCCGAACAGCCCCCCGCCGCCACCGCGCGCCTGGACACCTGGCCCCCCGAGGGCGCGGAGCCGGTCGAGGTCACCTACCTCTATGACCGCCTCGCCGAGCATGGCATCGAATATGGACCGATCTTCCAGGGGCTGAGCGCGGCCTGGAAGCAGGGCGATGAGACCTACCTCGAGATCTCCCTTCCCGAGGAGCAGGGCTGGGAGGCGGAGCGCTTCGCCATCCACCCGGCGCTGCTCGATTCGGCTCTGCACCTCGACCGGTTGAGCGCAATCGAGGAGCGTGGAGAAGGTCTGAGCCTTCCTTCCTCTTGGAGCGGGGTGTCCCTCCAGGCTCTGGGGGCGAGGGAGCTGCGGGTCAGGATTGTGTCCCAGCAGGAGGGACTCTCGCTGCAGATCGCGGACACCGCCGGCGATCCGGTCGCCTCGATCAAGAAGCTGCTCAGCAAGCCGCTCGACAGCGAACAGCTCCAAATCCAGAGCCGAAAGCGAGAGGACCTGCTCGGCCTCGAGTGGACCGAGATCGCACTTGCCGAGCAGGACGAGCAGCCGGCAGAGGTGGAGCTCCTGCGCCCCGAGGTCGAGGACGGCGGCGACGGAGAAGGCGCACGCAAGGCAGCCCAAACGACCCTGGAGGCGATCCAGGGCTGGATCGCCGACGAGGACAAGGCCGACTCGCGCCTGGCCTTGATCACCGAAGGCGCGATGGTCACCACGGATGAGGAGTCTCCAGACCCCGCGGCCGCCACGATCTGGGGTCTGATCCGCTCGGCCCAGTCCGAGCACCCCGGCCGCTTCGCCCTGATCGACAGCGACGGCAGCGATGCCTCCAAGGAGGCCTTGAACTCAGCGCTCGCGATCGGAGCCGAGGAGCCCCAGATCGCCCTGCGCGAGGGCAAGGCAATGGCCGCCCGCCTCACCCGGGTGAAGACAGAGGAGAGCGAGGAGGACGCGACCCCGGTAATCGACCCCGATCGCACCGTCCTGCTCACCGGCGCCACCGGCGGACTCGGCGCCCTCACCGCCCGCCACCTCGCCGAGCACCACGGCGCCCGCCACCTCCTCCTGCTCAGCAGGAGCGGTCCCGACGCCGAAGGAGCCGAGGAGCTGAAGGCAGCGCTCGAAGAGCTCGGCGCCGAGACGACGATCGCCGCCTGCGACGTCTCCGATCGCAAAGCGCTGAAGAAGCTCCTTGCCTCGATCCCCAAAGAGCATCCGCTGGGCGCCGTCATCCACTGCGCCGGCGCTCTCGCCGACGGCACGGTTGAGACGCTGACCGCAGAGCAGGTAGAGCGGGTCTTCCTCGCCAAGGCAGACACCGCCTGGAACCTGCACGAGCTGACCGCGGACGCCGATCTCTCCGCCTTCGTCCTCTTCTCCTCCTCGGCGGGGACATTGGGTGGCGCAGGCCAGGCCAACTACGCGGCGGCCAACGTCTTCCTCGACGCCCTGGCGCAAAAGCGCAAGGCGGAAGGCAAGGCGGCAACGTCAATCGCCTGGGGCCTCTGGGAGCGCCAGGGCGGGATGATCTCCGAGCTCGATGAGGCCGACCTGGCGCGGATGCGGCGCGGGGGAGTCGAGGCCCTCTCCGACGAGCGCGGCCTGGAGCTCTTCGATACCGCACTCGACGTCGATCGCGCCGCCGCAGTCGCGATGCCGCTCAACCCCGCCGGGCTCAGGGGCCTCGCCTCGGTTGGTGCCCTGCCTCCGATCTACGCCGGCCTGATCCGCATGCCCAAGCGGCGCAGTGCAGCTTCAGGTGCCCTTGCGACAGCCCTCGCGGAGCTGCCCGAGGTCGAGCACGAGAGCCATGTGCTCGAGCTTGTCCGAGCTCAGGTCGCCGCCATCCTCGGCCACGCCTCTGCCCAGGACGTCCAGCCGGACAAGGCCTTCCGGGAGCTCGGCTTCGACTCGCTCGCCGCGGTCGAGCTGCGCAACCGCCTCGACCTGATCGCCGGCGTGCGCCTCTCGGCGACCGTCGTCTTCGACTACCCGAGCTCCGTCGCTCTGGCAGAGCACCTGCTCGCCGAGGCGACCGCGAGCGGGGGCGCGAAGCAGGTAGCCGTCCGCGCTCAGGCAAGCGAGGAGCCGATCGCGATCGTCGGCATGGCCTGTCGCTACCCCGGCGGGGTCAGCTCCCCAGAGGATCTCTGGCAGCTGGTCGCCGAGGGACGCGACGGCATCTCCGAGTTCCCCACCGACCGCGGCTGGGACATCGAGCGTCTCTATGACCCCGACCCCGAGAGCCTCGGCACCAGCTACACCAAAGAGGGCGGCTTCCTCGCGGAGGCTGGCGCCTTCGACCCCGGCTTCTTTGCGATCAGCCCACGCGAGGCCGAGTTCATGGACCCCCAGGAGCGCCTCCTGCTCGAAGCCTGTTGGGAGGCACTGGAGGACGCCGGCATCGATCCGGCGGGCCTGCGCAAATCACAGACGGGTGTCTTCGCCGGGGTCGGCGACCGCGATTACGGACCGGCCGCCGGGCTCACCTCGAGCATCGTCTCGGGACGCGTCTCCTACGCCCTCGGCCTCGAGGGTCCGGCGATCTCGATCGACACCGCCTGCTCCTCCTCTCTGGTGGCGATGCACCTCGCGGCAGGGGCCCTGCGCCAGGGCGAGTGCAGCCTCGCTCTCGCCGGCGGCGTGAACGTTCTTTCCAGTCCCGGGGGATTCATCTCCTTCAGCGCCCAGCGCGGGCTGGCTCCCGACGGGCGCTGCAAGTCCTATGCCGAGGCAGCCGACGGGGTCGCCTGGTCAGAGGGCGTCGGCACGCTCGTCCTCGAGCGCCTCTCCGAGGCGCGGCGAAACGGCCACCCGGTACTGGCACTGCTCAAGGGCTCCGCGGTGAACCAGGACGGCGCCTCCAACGGCCTCACCGCCCCCAACGGTCCCTCCCAGGAGAGAGTCATCCGCCAGGCACTCGCCAACGCCCGCCTGGAGGCAAAGGACGTCGATGTGGTCGAGGGCCACGGCACGGGAACCACCCTCGGCGACCCGATCGAGGCCGGAGCCCTGCTCGCCACCTACGGCCAGGACAGGGAGAAGCCGCTGAAGCTCGGCTCGATCAAGTCGAACATCGGACACAGCCAGGCCGCGGCGGGGGTCGCCGGCGTGATCAAGATGGCCCAGGCGATGCGCGAAGGCATCCTGCCGAAGACGCTGCACCTCGATGCGCCCTCATCCAAAGTCGATTGGGAGTCCGGGGAGATTGAGCTCTTGAGCGAGCAGGCTCCTTGGGATGTCAACGGCGCCCCGCGCAGAGCCGGCGTCTCCTCCTTCGGGATCAGCGGCACCAACGCCCACGTGATCCTGGAGGAGGCGCCGTCGAGCCCTGGCAAGGAGGAGGGAGAGACACCCGCGAGTGCGCCACTGCGGGGCCCGATCCCCCTCGCCCTCTCGGCCAAAGCAGAGCCGGCCCTGGCAGATGCCGCGGAGCGCCTGCGCTCTCACCTCGAAGCGAGTCCCGACCTCGACCCGACCGACGTCGCCTACTCGCTGCTGAGCACCCGGTCCGCGATGGAGCACAGAGCAGTGGCGTTGGGCGACGACCGCGACGAGCTGCTCGCCTCGCTCATCGCTCTCGCAAGCGGCGAGCCCTCGCCCAACGTCCTCACCGCCCGCGCCAAGGACGGCAAGCTCGCCTACCTCTTCACCGGCCAGGGCTCCCAGCGACTCGGCATGGGCAAGGAGCTCTACGAGTCAGACACGAACTTCGCTGCTGCCTTCGACGCCGTCTGCGAGCAGCTCGACCAGCACCTGGAGGTCTCACTCGAGGAGATCGTCTTCGCCAAGGGCAAGAAGGCGGCAGCGCAGCTCGAGGACACGACCTACGCCCAGCCCGCCCTCTTTGCGATCGAGGTCTCTCTGCATGAGGCGCTCGCCAAGCGAGGCCTGAAGCCCGACATCCTCGCCGGACACTCGATCGGCGAGATCGCCGCCGCGCATGTTGCCGGTGCGATCGGCCTGGACGATGCGGCGAAGCTGGTCGCGGCCAGAGGCCGCCTGATGGGCGCCCTGCCGGAGGGCGGGGCGATGGCCGCGATCGAGGCAACCGAGGAGGAGGCAGCGGAATCGATCGCCGGCAAAGAGGCAGAGCTCTCGATCGCCGCGATCAACGGCCCGAGCTCGATCGTGATCTCCGGTGCAGAGGCCGCGGTCGAAGAGGTCCGCACCCAGTGGGAGGAGAAGGGCAGAAGGACCAAACGCCTCGCCGTCTCCCACGCCTTCCACTCGCCGCTGATCGAGCCGATGCTCGGGGAGTTCGGTGAGATCGCAGAAGGCATCGGCTTCACCGAGCCCAAGATCCCGATCGTCTCCAACCTGACCGGAGAGCTGCTCAGCGCCGAGCAGGCAACCGACCCCGCCTACTGGGTCCGCCACGTGCGCGAGGCGGTGCGCTTCGCCGACGCGGTCAACACTCTGCGGGCGCAGGGGACCAGCACCTACCTGGAGCTCGGACCCGACCCGGTGCTCTGCGCGATGGTGCGCGAGAGTCTCGGCGAGGAGGCCCAGGCAGCCTTCGTCCCGACCCTGCGCGAGAGCCGCCCTGAGGCCGGTGCGATCTCAACGGCCATCGCCGAAGCCTTTGCCTCTGGGGCAAGGCTCGACTGGAGCGTCTTCTTCGCCGGCACCGCCGCCAAGCGCGTCCCGCTGCCCACCTACCCCTTCCAGCGCGAGCGCTACTGGCTCGCCTCCAGCGCCACGGCAGACCTCGGCTCCGCCGGCCTGGGTGAGGCCGGCCACCCGTTGCTGGGCGCGGCGATCGAGGACCCGGTAAGTGGCGGCCTCACCCTCACCGGTCGCCTCTCGGCCTCCACCCAGATGTGGCTGGCCCCCCACGCACTGGCCAAGACGACGCTTTTGCCCGCCACCGCCCTGATCGACCTGGTCTTGAGAGCCGCCGGGCAGCTCGGCACCCAGACCGTCGAGCAGCTCGACCTGCAGGCGCCGCTGGTCATCCCCGACTCGGGCTCTGTGGCGATCCAGGTCTCGGCCTCGGGAGCAGACGAGGAGGGCCGCCGCGAGATCGCGATCCACTCCCGCCCTGACCAAGAGGACGCCGAGTGGGTCAGGAACGCAAGCGGCACTCTCTCCACCGAGCCTCCCGCCACCACAGAGCCCCTGGGCGCCTGGCCCCCCGAGGGCGCAGAGCAGCTTGAGCCAGAGGACCTCTACGAGCGCCTCGCCGGGTACGGACTCCACAACGGCGCCGCCTTCCAAGGCATTGCCGCAGCCTGGCAAGCCGACACCCACCTCTACACCGAGGTCAACCTCTACGGCTCCGATGAGCCGACCCTGCGCATCGCCCTCTCTGAGCAGCACGCCATCACCGCCTTCGGGCCCGACGGCACCCCCCTCTTCACGATCGCCTCACTCACCGCCCAGCCCCTCGAGCTCTCCGAGCTGCGAAACGCGGCCCGCCGCCGCTTCTTGCACAAGGTCGCCTGGCAGCCAGTGCAGGCCCCCGCCGAGCCCGGCGAGGCAGCAGAGCAAGAGGAACAAGAGCACGAGCTGATCGAGATCACCCCAATCGAGGGAGAGGTCCCGGAGGCAGCCCAGGCAACCGCGGAGCAGGCCCTCGCCCAAGCCCAGCAATGGGCAGCCCAAGAGCAGCCCGAGGGCACCCGCCTGACCTTCCTCACCACCAATGCGATCCCAACCGCCCAAGGAGAGGCCCCGGACCTCACCGCAGCTCCCGTATGGGGCCTGGTGCGCTCCGCCACCTCAGAGCACCCCGGCCGCTTCGCCCTGATCGACAGCGACGGCACCGATGCCTCCAAGGAGGCGATGGCGGCAGCGCTCGCACTGGGAGCAGAAGAGCCCCAGATCGCCCTGCGCGAGGGAGAGCTCCTCGTCCCCCGCCTGGCCAAGGTGAGCGCCGAGCAGGAAGAGGCAAAGGCGGAGCCGATCGACCCCGAGCGCACCGTCCTGATCACCGGCGGGCTCAGCGGCATCGGCGCGACGGTCGCCCGCCACCTCGCAGAGCACCACGGTGCCCGCCACCTGCTCTTGGTCAGCAGGCGTGGGCCCGAGACAAGCGGAGCGAGTGAGCTGCAAGCAGAGCTCGAAGGGCTGGGAGCAAAGACACAGATCGCCGCCTGTGACGTAACCGACCGCAAAGCCCT
This sequence comes from uncultured Solirubrobacterales bacterium, assembly GCA_963716735.1. Classification (GTDB taxonomy): domain Bacteria; phylum Actinomycetota; class Thermoleophilia; order Solirubrobacterales; family 70-9; genus VRUE01. The sequence goes on along the minus strand of OY970321.1, from coordinate 851,405 downwards.
CGAAAAGCTCTTTGCCTCGATTCCAGACAAACACCCATTGGGAGCGATCGTCCACTCCGCCGGCTCGATCGACGACGGCGTCCTCGACTCGATGACCCCAGAGCGCCTCAAGGGCACGATGGCCCCCAAGGCGACCGCGGCCTGGCACCTGCACGAGCTGAGCAAGGAGCAGGACATCTCCCGGTTCATCCTCTTCTCCTCCGCCGCGGGGGTCCTGGGAGGCGCTGCCCAGGCCAACTACGCCGCCGCCAACAACTTCCTCGACGCGCTGGCATCGCTGCGCCACGCGGAAGGCCTGCCCGCGACCGCCCTTGCCTGGGGCCAGTGGGACCAAAAGAGCCGCCTCGGGGGAGAGCAGGGCGCTGAGCTGATGGCAAACGAGGAGCTGATGGAGCGCTTCTCAAACCAGCTCCGCCAGCGCCTGGGCTTTGCCCGCATGTCCACCGAGCAGGGCCTCGAGCTCTTCGACGCCGCCACAGAGCTCACCGAGCCGCTGATCGCCCCGGTCAACTTCGACACCGCCGCGCTGCGCTCCCGCGCTCAGGGAGGGGCGCTGGCGCCGATCATGCGCGGGCTTGTCCGTGTCTCCGCCCGCACAGAGGCAGAGCAGGGCTCGCTCGCCCGCCTCCTCGCCGAGACCCCAGAGGCAGGGCGAGAGGGGCTTGTCCTCGATCTCGTGCGCACCAACGCCGCCGCCGTCCTCGGCCACGCCTCCTCAGCCGACGTCGAGCCCGACAGGGCCTTCCAGGAGATGGGCCTGGACTCCCTGGGGGCGATCGAGCTGCGCAACAGGCTGAGTGCGGCGACGGGGCTTCAGATCGGTGCCACCGTGGTCTTCGATTACCCGAGCGCTGCCGGCCTCGCAGAGCACCTGCTGGCCGGAGCGACAGCGGGCGGCGGAGTAAGGCAGGTCGCTGTCAAGGCACAGTCAAGCGACGAGCCGATCGCGATTGTCGGTATGGCCTGCCGCTACCCGGGAGGGGTCAACTCGCCCGCAGGGCTCTGGCAGCTGGTAGCCGAGGGCCGCGATGGCATCTCGGAGTTCCCCGATAACCGCGGCTGGGACACGGAGCGCCTCTACAACCCCGATCCCGACAGCTTCGGCACCTCTTACGCCCGCGAGGGCGGCTTCATGGCCGACGCGGCCGACTTCGACCCCGAGTTCTTCGGCATTTCCCCGCGCGAGGCGCTGGTCACCGACCCCCAGGAGCGTCTCTTGCTCGAATCCTCCTGGGAGGCGCTCGAGGACGCGGGAATCGACCCTGCCTCGCTGCAAAGGTCCCAGACCGGAGTCTTCGCCGGGGTCGGGTTCCGCGACTATGGCCCTGTCCCGGGAATGACCTCGAGCGTTGTCTCTGGCCGCGTCTCCTACACCCTTGGCCTCGAGGGGCCGGCGCTCACGGTCGACACCGCCTGCTCCTCTTCGCTGGTGGCGATGCACCTCGCCTCCCAGGCATTGCGCGGCGGCGAGTGTGCATTGGCGTTGGCCGGCGGAGTGGCGGTCCTCTCAACTCCGGCGGCCTTCACCGCTTTCAGTGCGCAGCGCGGCCTCGCCCCGGATGGCCGCTGCAAGTCCTTCGCCGAGGGGGCCGACGGGGTCGCCTGGTCGGAGGGCGTCGGTGTCCTCGTCTTGGAGCGCCTCTCCGACGCGGAGCGAAATGGACACCCCGTAATTGCCCTGCTCAGAGGCTCCGCCGTCAACCAGGACGGAGCCTCCAACGGCTTCTCCGCGCCCAACGGTCCCTCCCAGGAGCGGGTGATCCGCCAGGCGCTTGCCAACGCCCGCCTGGAGGCAAAGGACGTCGACGTCGTCGAGGCCCACGGCACCGGCACCACCCTCGGCGACCCGATCGAGGCCGGAGCGCTGCTCGCCACCTACGGCCAGGACAGGGAGACCCCCCTGAAGCTCGGCTCGATCAAGTCCAACATTGGCCACAGCCAGGCCGCCGCGGGAGTCGCAGGTGTAATCAAGATGACCCAGGCGATGCGCGAAGGGGTCATGCCGAAGACGCTTCACGTAGACGCTCCCTCCTCGAAGGTCGAGTGGGAGACGGGGAAGATCGAGCTGCTCGGTGAGCAGGCCGAGTGGGATGTCAACGGTCGCCCGCGCAGAGCAGGCATCTCCTCCTTCGGCATCAGCGGCACCAATGCCCATGTGATCCTGGAGGAGGCGCCGCCTAGCCCGGACAGGGACGGGGGAGAGGCACCCGAGGCAAAGCCCCTCGACGGCCTGATCCCCCTCGCCCTCTCGGCCAAAGCAGAGCCCGCCCTGGCCGAGGCGGCGGAGCGACTCGCGGCTCACCTCACCGAGAACCCAGGCCTCGACCTGACCAACGTCGCCTACTCGCTGCTGACCACCCGCTCCGCGATGGAGCACAGAGCGGTGGCATTTGGCAGGGATCGCGACGAGCTGCTCGCCTCGCTCACCGCCCTCGCCAACGGCGACCCTTCGCCCAACGTCCTCAACGCCAGAGCCAAGGACGGCAAGCTCGCCTACCTCTTCACCGGCCAGGGCTCCCAGCGACTCGGCATGGGCAAGGAGCTCTATGAGTCAGATGAGAACTTCAAAGAGGCCTTCGACCGGGTCTGCGAGCAGCTCGACCAACACCTCGAGACCCCGCTCGAGGAGATCGTCTTCGCCAAGGGCAAGAAAGCGGCAGCACAGCTCGAGGACACCACCTGTGCCCAGCCCGCCCTCTTCGCGATCGAGGTCGCCCTCTTTGAGGCGCTCGCCAAGCGCGGCCTGAAGCCCGACCTGCTCGCCGGCCACTCGATCGGCGAGATCGCCGCCGCGTATGTGGCCGGTGTCCTCGACCTTGGCGACGCGGCGAAGCTGGTCGCCGCAAGAGGCCGCCTGATGGGCGCCCTGCCAAAGGGCGGGGCGATGGCCGCGATCGAGGCGACCGAGGAGGAGGCGACGGAATCGATCGCAAGCAAAGAGGCAGAGCTCTCGATCGCCGCGATCAACGGCCCGACCTCGATCGTGATCTCAGGAACGGAGGCCGCGGTCGAAGAGGTCCGCACCGCCTGGGAGGAGAAGGGCAGAAGGACCAAACGCCTCGCCGTCTCCCACGCCTTCCACTCGCCGCTGATGGAGCCGATGCTCGGGGAGTTCGGCGAGATCGCGGCGAGTCTCAGCTTCAGCGAGCCCAGAATCCCGATCGTCTCCAACCTGACCGGAGAGCTGCTCGCTCCCGAGCAGGGCACCGACCCCGCCTACTGGGTCCGCCACGTGCGCGAGGCGGTGCGCTTCGCCGACGCGGTCACGACCCTGCAGGCGCAGGGGGCGAGCACCCACCTGGAGCTCGGCCCCGACCCGGTCCTCTGCGCGATGGCGCGCGAGTCCCTCGGCGAGGAGGCACAAGTCGCCTTTGTCCCGACCCTGCGCGAGGGCCGCCCTGAGGACATCGCGGTCTCCACCGCCATCGCTGGCGCCCACGCCTCCGGGGCAAAGCCCGACTGGGGAACCTTCTTCAAGGGCACAGGCGCCAAGCGCGTCCCGCTGCCGACCTATCCCTTCCAGCGCGAGCGTTACTGGCTCGACTCGCTTTCGAGTGGAACGGCCGACGCGAGCGCGATCGGGCAGAGCAACCCCGAGCACCCGCTGTTGGGAGCAGCGATTGAGGACCCGAGCGACGGTGGCCTCACCCTCACCGGCCGCCTTTCGCTCTCCACCCAACCCTGGCTCGCGGACCACAGGGTTGGCGAGAACGTCCTGCTCCCCGGTACTGCCTTCGTCGAGCTGGCGCTGCGGGCGGCAGAGCAGGTTGCGGCCGAGACGATCGAAGAGCTGACCCTGGAGATCCCCCTGGTCCTCCCCGAGGCTGGGGCGGTGGCGATCCAGGTAGCTGTCTCCGGCCCAGAGGAGGGTGGGCAGCGAGCGATCGCTATCCACTCGCGCCCGGACGAAGAGGAGGCCGAGTGGACCCGAAACGCAAGCGGCTCGCTTTCCGAGCGACTCGCCGCTGCCCCCCGGCCTCTGGATGCTTGGCCCCCAGAGGGTGCAGAGTCCATAGAGGTCGAGTACCTCTACGACCGCCTCGCCGAGCAGGGCCTCGAGTACGGCCCGGCCTTCCAGAGACTAAGTGCGGCTTGGAGGCAGGGCGAGCAGGTCTACGCCGAGGTGTCCCTCTCGGAGGAGCAGAGCTGGGAGGCGGAGCGCTTCGCCATTCATCCGGCCCTGCTCGACGCTGCCCTGCATGGCATCGCGCTCGCCGAGCAAGGCTCCAGCGAGACCCGGCTGCCCTTCTCTTGGAGGGGGGTCTCCCTACAGGCCCAAGGGCCGAGCGAGCTGCGGGTCATGATCGGACTCGGAGTCGCGGGCGAGGTATCTCTCTCCCTCGCCGACAGGGACGGCATGCCGTTGGCCACGGTTGACTCGCTCGTCCTGCGGCCGCTTCCCTCAGTCCAGATCCAGGCGCCGGGCCTGGATGCCGACAGGCTCCTTGGCCTCGAGTGGGCCGAGACCCCCCTCCCCGATCAAGAGGAGCTCCCCCCCGAGGTCGAGCTCCTGCACTGTGAGATCGAGCCCGATGCCTCGCCGGCCGAAGCGGCGCGCAATGCGACGCAGGCCACCCTGAGTCAGATCCAGCGCTGGCTCGCGGATGAGTCAAAGCTCGACTCGCGCCTGGCGCTGATCACCGAGGGTGCGATGGCCACCACCGCCGAGGAGTCTCCCGACCCCGCCGCCGCCGCGATCTGGGGCCTCGTCCGCTCGGCTCAATCGGAGCACCCCGGCCGCTTCGTCCTCGTAGACACCGACGGCAGCGAAGCATCGGAGGCGGCGCTGCCCGCGGCTTTGGCGCTCGGCACTGAAGAGCCCCAGCTCGCCCTGCGCGAGGGACGGACCCTGGCGCCGCGGGCAATGGCGGTCGAGGGCACAGGGGACTCGCTGATCCCACCGGCTGGTCCTTGGCACCTCGACTCCACCAAGCGCGGCACCCTGGATGCCCTTGCCCTGGTCCCCAGCCCACAGGGGCCGTTGGGGCCGACCGGGGTGCGGATCCAGATGCACGCTGCTGGGCTCAACTTCCGCGACGTTCTGATTGCCCTCGGTCTCTATCCCGGCGAAGCGACGATCGGCAGTGAGGGCGCCGGGGTGGTGGTCGAGACCGGTGCGGAGGTCGCGGACCTAGCCCCCGGGGACCGCGTGATGGGATTGGTCCACGAGGCCTTCGGTCCACTCGCCACCAGCACTCCCGACCTGCTCATCGCGATCCCCGAGAGCTGGTCCTTTGAGCAGGCGGCGGCGATGCCGATCGTCTTTGCCACCGCCTACTATGCCCTGCGGGACCTCGCCGGGCTGAAGGCGGGCGAAAGGATCCTGATCCACGCCGGTGCTGGGGGAGTGGGGACGGCGGCGATCGGCCTCGCCCGCCACATCGGCGCCGAGGTCTTCGCCACGGCCAGCCCCACCAAGTGGGACGTGCTGCGCGAGGCGGGGCTCGACGACGACCACATCGCCTCCTCGCGCGATCTCGAGTTCAAGGACAAGTTCCTGCGGGTCACCGAGGGCGAGGGTGTTGACGTGGTGCTCAACGCCCTTGCCGGGGAATTCGTCGAGGCCTCGCTCGACCTTTTGCCCCGGGGGGGTCGCTTCCTCGAGATGGGCAAGACCGACGTCCGCGACCCCGAGCAGATCGCGGCCGAGCATCGCGAGGTCTCCTACCGTTCCTTCGACCTGCTCGACGCTGGCCCCACCCGCACCGGGGAGATGCTCGCCGAGATCGTGGCGCTGGTCGAGCAGGGAGCCCAGCGCCACCCCCCGATAACGACTTGGGACATGCGCGAGGCGCCGCAGGCCTTCCGCCACCTGCGCGAGGGCAAGAACGTCGGCAAGGTCGTGCTAACCCTCCCGCGGGCGATCGCCCCCGAGCGCACCGTGCTGATCACCGGCGCCACCGGCGGCCTCGGCGCGCTCACCGCCCGCCACCTCGCCGAGCGCCACGGCGCCCGTCACCTGCTCCTGGTCAGCCGCAGCGGTCCCGAGGCAGAGGGAGCCGAGGAGCTGCAGGCAGAGCTAGAGGAGATGGGAGCAAGGACGACGATCGCCGCCTGTGATGTCTCAGATCGCAAAGCACTCGAGAAGCTCCTTGCCGGGGTCCCCAAAGAGCACCCATTGGGCGCAGTAGTCCACTGCGCCGGCGCCCTTGCCGACGGCACGATCGAGACGATGGAGCCCGAGCAGATCGACCGGGTCTTCGCTCCCAAGGTCGATGCCGTCTGGAACCTGCATGAGCTGACCGCAGGCATCGACCTCTCCGCCTTTGTCCTCTTCTCCTCGGTGGCGGGCACCCTTGGCGGCTCCGGCCAGGCCAACTACGCCGCCGCCAACGTCTTCCTCGACGCCCTCGCGCAGCAGCGTCGGGCCGAGGGCCTTGCGGCCACCTCGATCGCCTGGGGGCTCTGGGAGCAGGAGGGAGGGATGATCTCTGAGCTCGGTGAGGCCGACCTTGCACGGATGCAGCGCTCTGGGGTCGAAGCGCTCTCGGGGGAGCGCGGTCTCGGTCTCCTCGATGCGGCTCTCGATAGCGCCCGCTCCACCGTCCTTGCGATGCCACTCAACACGGCCGGGCTCAGGGCCCTCGCCTCGGTAGGTGCTCTGCCGCCGATCTATCGCGGCCTGATCCGCGTTCCGAAGCGACGCAGCACGACCTCGGGGGCTCTGGAGGCGACGCTTGCCCAGTTGCCCGAGGCCGAGCGCGAGGGTCATGTGCTCGATCTGGTCCGCTCCCAGGTGGCCGCGATTCTCGGCCACGCCTCCGCCGAGGAGATCGAGTCCGACAAGGCCTTCCAGGAGCTCGGCTTCGATTCGCTCGCCGCCGTGGAGCTGCGCAACCGCCTCGATTTGATCGCGGGAATGCGCCTATCGGCAACCGTGGTCTTCGACCACCCGAATTCCACTGCCCTGGCGGCGCACCTGCTCGCTGAGACGACTGCAAGCGGTGGCGCCACGAAGGTCGCCGTGAGAGCCCAGGCGAGCGATGAGCCGATCGCGATCGTCGGCATGGCCTGCCGCTACCCCGGCGGGGTCAACTCTCCCCAAGGGCTGTGGAAGCTGGTCGCCGAGGGCCGCGACGCCATCTCGGAGTTCCCCGGCGACCGCGGCTGGGACGTCGAGCGCCTCTACAACCCCGACCCTGAGAACTTCGGCACCTCCTATACACGTGAGGGCGGCTTCCTCGCCGGCGCCGGTGAATTCGACCCCGAGTTCTTCGGCATCTCGCCGCGGGAGGCCCTGGTAGCCGATCCCCAGCAGCGCCTCCTGCTCGAATCCTGCTGGGAGGCGCTCGAGGACGCCGGCATCGACCCGGCCGGGCTGAAGAAGACCCAGACCGGCGTCTTCACGGGGGTGATGTACCAGGACTACGGGCCCGCTCCGGGGATGACGCAAAGCATCGTCTCGGGCCGCGTCTCCTACACCCTCGGCCTCGAGGGCCCGGCGGTCAGCGTCGACACCGCCTGCTCCTCCTCGCTGGTGGCGATGCACCTTGCATCGCAGGCATTACGCGGCGGTGAGTGCAGTCTGGCTCTCGCTGGCGGGGTCACCGTGCTCTCCACGCCGAGTCCCTTCATCTCCTACAGCGCCCAGCGTGGACTGGCACCCGACGGCCGCTGCAAGTCTTTCGCCGATGCGGCCGATGGGGTCGCCTGGGCAGAGGGAGTGGGAGTGCTCGTCCTCGAGCGCCTCTCAGACGCGCAGCGAAACGGCCACCCCGTCCTCGCCCTGCTCAAAGGCTCAGCGGTGAACCAGGACGGCGCCTCCAACGGGCTCACCGCCCCCAACGGACCCTCCCAGGAGAGAGTCATCCGCCAAGCCCTCGCCAACGCCCGCCTCGAGGCAAAGGACGTCGACGTCGTCGAGGGTCATGGCACCGGAACCACCCTCGGCGACCCGATCGAGGCGGGAGCCCTGCTCGCCACCTACGGCCAGGACAGGGACGAGCCACTGAAGCTCGGCTCGATCAAGTCCAACATCGGCCATACCCAGGCAGCTTCAGGGGTGGCCGGTGTGATCAAGATGACCGAGGCGATGCGGCGGGGCGTCCTGCCGAAGACGCTGCACGTCGACGCCCCCTCCTCCAAGGTCGAGTGGGAGGCCGGGGAGATCGAGCTGCTGAGCGAGCAACTCGAGTGGGATGTCAACGGTCGCCCGCGCCGTGCCGGCATCTCCTCCTTCGGGATCAGCGGCACCAACGCGCACTTGATCTTGGAGGAGGCGCCGCCGAGCCCGGACAGGGACGGGGGAGAGGCGCCCGAGGCAAAGCCCCTCGACGGCCCGATCCCCCTCGCCCTCTCGGCCAAAGCGGAGCCGGCCCTGGCCGAGGCGGCGGAGCGACTCGCGGCTCACCTCACCGAGATTCCAGACCTAGACCCCACCGACGTCGCCTACTCCCTCGCCACCACCCGCTCCGGGTTCGAGCACAGGGCAGTCGCCCTCGGCAGCGACAGAGATGAGCTGCTCAGCGCACTGAGCGCCCTCGCAAACGGCGACCCCTCGCCCAACGTCCTCACCGCCAGAGCCAAGGACGGCAAGCTCGCCTACCTCTTCACCGGCCAGGGCTCCCAGCGACTCGGCATGGGCAAGGAGCTCTACGAGTCGGACGAGCACTTCGCTACCGCCTTCGACGCAGTCTGCGAGCAGCTCGACCAGCATCTTGAGGCACCACTCAAGGAGATCGTCTTCGCCAAGGGCAAGAAGGCCGCGGCCCAGCTCGAGGACACCACCTACGCTCAGCCGGCCCTCTTCGCGATCGAGGTCGCGCTCTTCGAGGCGCTTGCAAAGCGCGGCCTGAAGCCCGACCTTCTCGCCGGGCACTCGATCGGCGAGATCGCCGCCGCGCACGTGGCCAGCGTCATCGAGCTCGATGACGCCGCCAAGCTGGTCGCTGCGAGGGGCCGCCTGATGGGCGCGCTGCCCGCGGGCGGAGCGATGGCCGCGATCGAGGCGACCGAGGAGGAGGCAAAGGAGTCGATCGCAAGCAAAGAGGCAGAGCTCTCGATCGCCGCGATCAACGGCCCCAGCTCGATCGTGATCTCAGGAACGGAGGCCGCGGTCGAGGCGGTTCGCACCGCCTGGGAGGAGAAAGGCAGAAGGACCAAACGCCTCGCCGTCTCACACGCCTTCCACTCGCCGCTGATGGAGCCGATGCTCGAGGAGTTCGGTGAGGTAGCGGAAGGTCTCAGCTTCAACGAGCCGAAGATCCCGATCGTCTCCAACCTGACGGGCGAACTGCTCAGCTCCGAGCAAGCCACCGACCCCGCCTACTGGGTGCGCCACGTGCGCGAGGCGGTGCGCTTCGCCGATGCGGTCGCTGCTCTGCAGGCGCAGGGGGCGAGTACCTATCTCGAGCTCGGGCCCGACCCGGTGCTCTGCGCGATGGCGCGCGAGAGCCTGGGAGACGACGCCCAAGCAGCCTTCGTCCCGACCCTGCGCGAGGGCCGCCCTGAGGACATCGCGGTCTCAACGGCGATTGCGGGCGCCCACGCATCCGGGGCAAAGCTCGACTGGGGGACCTTCTTCAAAGGCACCGGCGCCAAGCGAGTAGCGCTGCCCACCTACCCCTTCCAGCGCGAGCGCTACTGGCTCTCCTCCAGCCCGATCGGTACAGCCGGCGCGGGTGCGATCGGCCTCGGCGACCCCGAGCACCCCCTGCTCGCCGCCTCGATCGAGGACCCCAGCAGCGGCGGGCTCACCCTCACCGGCCGCCTCTCCCTCGCCACCCACCACTGGCTGGCAGACCACGCCGTCGGCGAGAGCATCCTTCTCCCCGGCACCGCCTTCCTCGAGCTGGCGCTGCGAGCGGCAGAGCAGGTCGGTGCCGGGACGGTCGAGGAGCTCGATGTCCAGGCACCGCTGATTGTTCCCGAGACGGGCGCGGTTGCGATCCAGGTCTCGGTCTCCGGGTCTGGCGAGGACGGCCGTCGCGAGATCGCGATCCACTCTCGCCCCGACCAGGAGGACGCCGAGTGGGTCAGAAACGCAAGCGGCACTCTCTCCGAACAGCCCCCGGCCGCCACTGAGCGTCTGGACGCCTGGCCCCCCGAGGGCGCCGAGCCGGTCGAGGTCACCTACCTCTATGACCGCCTCGCCGAGCATGGCTTCGAATATGGACCGATCTTCCAGGGACTGAAGAGCGCCTGGAAGCAGGCCGATGAGACCTACCTCGAGGTCTCCCTCCCCGAGGAGCAGGGTTGGGAGGCGGAGCGCTTCGCCATCCACCCGGCGCTGCTCGATTCGGCTCTGCACCTCGACCGGTTGAGCGCAATCGAGGAGCGTGGAGAAGGTCTGAGCCTGCCCTCCTCCTGGAGGGGGGTATCGCTGGCGGCGCTGGGAGCGAAGGAGCTGCGGGTGCGGATCGCCCCAGAGGGCGAGGGACTCTCGCTGCAGATCGCGGACACCGCCGGTGCGCCGGTCGCATCGATCAAGGAGCTGCTCAGCAAGCCGCTCGACACTGCGCAGCTGCAGAGCCAGAGCCGAAAGCAAGATGGACTCCTCGCCCTCGGGTGGACCGAGATCGCCCTCGCCGAGCAGGACGAGCAGCCGGCCGAGGTCGAGCTCCTGCACCCCGAGGTCGAGGACGGCCTCAGCGCGGGAGAGGCCGCCCGCAAAGCGGCCCAAGCGACTCTGGAGACGATCCAGAGCTGGATCGCCGACGAGGCCAAAGCCGGCTCGCGCCTGGCGCTGATCACCGAAGGGGCGATGAGCGCCAGCGAGGGCGAGTCACCGGATCCCGCGGCCGCCGCGATCTGGGGTCTCGTCCGCTCCGCCCAGTCCGAGCACCCAGGCCGCTTCGCCCTGATCGACAGCGACGGCAGCGATGCCTCCCAAGAGGCACTGAACTCAGCGCTTGCGATCGGAGCCGAGGAGCCCCAGATCGCTCTGCGCGAGGGCAAGGCAATGGCCGCCCGCCTCACCCGGGTGAAGGCAGAGGAGGGCGAGGAGGGAACGACCCCGGCGATCGACCCCGAGCGCACCGTCCTGCTCACCGGCGCAACCGGCGGACTCGGCGCCCTGACCGCCCGCCACCTCGCCGAGCACCATGGAGCTCGCCGGCTGCTCCTGGTCAGCCGCAGCGGTCCCGATGCAGAGGGGGCAAAAGACCTGAAGAGCGAACTCGAAGAGCTCGGCGCCGATACGACGATCGCCGCCTGCGACGTCTCCGATCGCAAAGCGCTGAAGGCGCTCCTCGCCTCGATCCCCGAGGAGCACCCACTGGGCGCCGTCGTCCACTGCGCCGGGGCGATCGCCGATGGGACGGTCGAGACCCTCACGCCGGAGCAGGTCGCACAGGTCTTCGCCCCCAAGGCAGAGGCCGCCTGGAACCTGCACGAGCTGACCGCGGACGCCGATCTCTCCGCCTTCGTCCTCTTCTCCTCTGCCGCGGGAACACTCGGCGGCGCCGGTCAGGCCAACTACGCCGCCGCCAACGTCTTCCTCGACGCATTGGCCCAGAAGCGCAGGACCGAAGACAAAGCGGCCACCTCGATCGCCTGGGGCCTCTGGGAGCGCCAGAGCGGCATGGCCGCCGAGCTCGATGAGGCCGATATGGCGCGGATGCGGCGCGGGGGAGTCGAAGCGCTCTCAGACGAGCGCGGCCTCGAGCTCTTCGATTCCGCACTCTCCGACGATCGCGCCACCACAGTCGCGATGCCGCTCAACACCGCCGGGCTCAGGGCACTCGCATCGGTCGGTGCCCTGCCGGCGATCTATCACGGCCTCATCCGCGTCCCCAAGCGGCGCAGCAGCGCATCGAGCGCTCTCGCCAGCACCCTCGCGGAGCTCTCCGAGGCAGAGCGCCAAGGCCATGTCCTGGATCTCGTCCGCTCCCAGGTCGCCGCCATCCTCGGTCACGCATCAGCGGCTGAGATCGAGCCGGGCAGGGCCTTCCAAGAGCTCGGCTTCGACTCACTCGCCGCCGTGGAGCTGCGCAACCGCCTCGACCTGATCGCCGGGGTGCGCCTCTCGGCGACGGTCGTCTTCGACTACCCCAACTCGACCGCTCTGGCAGAGCACCTGCTCGCCGAGACAACCGCGAGCGGGGGCGCGAAGCAGGTAGCCGTCCGCGCTCAGGCAAGCGAGGAGCCGATCGCGATCGTCGGCATGGCCTGTCGCTACCCCGGAGGGGTCAGCTCCCCCGAGGATCTCTGGCAGCTGGTCGCCGAGGGTCGCGACGGCATCTCCGAGTTCCCCACCGACCGCGGCTGGGACATCGAGCGCCTCTATGACCCCGACCCCGAGAGCCTCGGCACGAGCTATACGAAAGAGGGCGGCTTCCTGCATGACGCAGCCGAGTTCGACCCCGAGTTCTTCGGCATCTCTCCAAGGGAGGCATTGGTCACCGATCCCCAGGAGCGATTGCTGCTCGAATCCTCCTGGGAGGCTCTCGAAGACGCCGGCATCGATCCAGCCTCGCTGAAGAAGACCCAGACGGGAGTCTTTGCCGGAGTCGGATTCCGCGACTACGGCCCGGCTCCGGGGATGACCCAGAGCGTGATCTCGGGCCGCGTCTCCTACGCCCTGGGCCTCGAGGGCCCGGCGATCTCGATCGACACCGCCTGCTCCTCCTCGCTTGTCGCGATGCACCTCGCTTCCCAGGCGTTGCGCCAAGGCGAGTGCACCCTCGCCCTAGCCGGCGGCGTCACCACCCTGGCGACACCAACCGTATTCGTCGAGTTCAGCCGCCAGCGCGGGGTTGCCCCCGACGGCAGGTCGAAGTCTTTCGCCGACACAGCAGACGGTGTCGCCTGGTCAGAGGGCGTCGGCACCCTCGTCCTCGAGCGACTCTCCGACGCACGGAGCAACGGACACGAGGTCCTCGCCCTGCTCAAGGGCTCGGCGGTGAACCAGGACGGTGCCTCCAACGGCTTCTCCGCGCCGAACGGACCCTCCCAGGAGAGAGTCATCCGCCAGGCGCTGGCCAATGCCCGCCTGGAGGCAAAGGACGTCGACGTGGTCGAGGGTCACGGCACGGGAACCACCCTCGGCGACCCGATCGAGGCCGGAGCCCTGCTCGCCACCTACGGCCAGGACAGGGAGAAGCCGCTGAAGCTCGGCTCGATCAAGTCCAACATCGGCCACAGCCAGGCCGCGGCGGGAGTCGCCGGGGTGATCAAGATGACCCAGGCGATGCGCGAGGGCGTCATGCCGAAGACGCTGCACCTCGACGCGCCCTCATCCAAAGTCGATTGGGAGTCCGGGGAGATTGAGCTCTTGAGCGAGCAGGCTCCTTGGGATGTCAACGGCGCCCCGCGCAGAGCCGGCGTCTCCTCCTTCGGCATCAGCGGCACCAACGCCCACGTGATCCTGGAGGAGGCGCCGCCGAGCCCGGACAGGGACGGGGGAGAGGCGCTCGAGGCAATGCCCCTCGACGGTCCGATCCCCTTCGCGCTCTCGGCCAAAGCGGAGCCGGCCCTGGCAGATGCCGCGGAGCGCCTGCGCTCTCACCTCACCGAGAACCCAGAGCTCGACCCCACCGACGTCGCCTACTCGCTGCTGAGCACCCGGTCCGCGATGGAGCACAGAGCGGTGGCATTGGGCAAAGACCGCGACGAGCTGCTCGCCTCGCTCACCGCCCTCGCCAACGGCGACCCCTCGCCGAACCTCATAAGCGCCCGGGCCAAGGACGGCAAGCTCGCCTACCTCTTCACCGGCCAGGGCTCCCAGCGACTCGGCATGGGCAAGGAGCTCTACGAGTCAGACGAGCACTTCCAAGCCGCCTTCGACGCTGTCTGCGAGCAGCTCGACCAGCACCTGGAGACGCCGCTCAAGGAGATCGTCTTCGCCAAGGGCAAGAAAGCGGTGGCTCAGCTCGAGGACACCACCTACGCCCAACCGGCCCTCTTCGCGATCGAGGTCGCCCTCTATGAGGCACTTGCCAAGCGCGGCCTGAAGCCCGACCTCCTCGCCGGCCACTCGATCGGCGAGATCGCCGCCGCGCACGTCGCCGGCGTCATCGACCTCGGCGATTCGGCGAAGCTGGTCGCCGCAAGAGGCCGCCTGATGGGCGCCCTGCCGGAGGGCGGGGCGATGGCCGCGATCGAGGCAACCGAGGAGGAGGCAGCGGAGTCGCTCGCCGGCAAGGAGGCGGAGCTCTCGATCGCCGCGATCAACGGCCCCAGCTCAATCGTCATCTCAGGAGCAGAGGCCGCGGTCGAAGAGGTCCGCACCCAGTGGGAGGAGAAGGGCAGAAGGACCAAACGCCTCGCCGTCTCCCACGCCTTCCACTCGCCGCTGATGGAGCCGATGCTCGAGGAGTTCGGCGAGATCGCAGAAGCCATCGGCTTCACCGAGCCCAAGATCCCGATCGTCTCCAACCTGACCGGAGAGCTGCTCAGCGCCGAGCAGGCAACCGATCCCGCCTACTGGGTTCGCCACGTGCGCGAGGCGGTGCGCTTCGCCGACGCGGTCACGACCCTCGACAAGCAGGGTGCCGCCACCTACCTCGAGCTCGGACCCGACCCGGTGCTCTGCGCGATGGCGCGCGAGTCCCTCGGCGAGGAGGCCCAAGCAGCCTTCGTCCCCACCCTGCGCGAGAGTCGCGCCGAGGACGTTGCGATTTCAGCGGCCATCGCCGGCGCCCACGCCGCCGGGGCGAAGCTCGATTGGAGCCTCTTCTTCAAAGGCACAGGCGCCAAGCGCGTGTCGCTGCCCACCTACCCCTTCCAGCGCGAGCGCTACTGGCTGATGGCCCGGGCGGGAGCTGCCGATCTGGGCGCAGCCGGACAGACAGAGGCCGGCCACCCGCTGCTGGCGGCGGCGATCGAAGGTCCAAGCGATGGCGGTCTCACCCTCACCGGCCGCCTCTCTGCCTCCACGCAGATGTGGCTGGCCCCACACTCACTCGCCAAGACGACGCTTTTGCCCGACACCGCCCTGATCGACCTGGTCTTGAGAGCGGCCGGGCAGCTCGGCACCCAGACCGTCGAGCAGCTCGACCTGCAGGCGCCGCTGATCGTCCCCGATTCGGGTTCGGTGGCGATCCAGGTATCGGCCTCAGGGGCAGATGAAGACGGGCGCCGCGAGATCGCGATCCACTCGCGCACAGAAGAAGAGGACGCCCAGTGGGTCAGAAACGCAAGCGGCACGCTCACCACCGAGCCCCCGGCCACCGCAGAGCTTGACGCTTGGCCCCCCGGGGGCGCGGAGCCGCTCGAGGTCGAGGATCTCTACGAGCGCCTTGCCTCCAACGGACTCCATAACGGCGCTCCTTTCCAGGGCATAACCGCCGCCTGGCAAGCCGAGAGCCACCTCTACGCCGAGGTCCGCCTCTACGGCGCCGAGGAGCCGACCCTGCGTCTGCGCCTCAGCGCAGGGGAGGAGGGCGCCATCGCGACCTTCGACGACGCGGGGACCCCCCTCTTCGCGATCTCCTCACTCACCGCCCAACCCCTCGAGCTCCCCGAGCTGCGAAACGCGGCCCGACGTCGCTTCCTGCACAAAGTTGCCTGGGAGCCGGTCGAGGCCCCCGCCGAACCAACCGAAGCGGAGGAGCAGGAGGGCAAAGAGTACGAGCTGATCGAGGTCGTCCCCGCCGAGGGAGAGGTCCCCGCCGCGGCCCAGGCAACCGCAGAGCAAGTCCTCACCCAAGCCCAGCATTGGGCAGCCCAAGAGCAGCCCGAGGGCTCGCGCCTGACCTTCCTCACCACCAATGCGATCCCAACCGCCGAGGGAGAGGCCCCAGACCTCACGGCCGCCCCCGTATGGGGCCTGGTGCGCTCCGCCACCTCAGAGCACCCCGGCCGCTTCGCCCTGATCGACACCGACGGCAGCGATGCCTCCAAGGAGGCGATGGCGGCAGCGCTCGCACTGGGGAACGAAGAGCCCCAGATCGCCCTGCGCGAGGGCGAGCTCCTCGTCCCCCGCCTGGCAAAGATCAACGCCGATGAGGCGGAGGCAAAGGCAGATTCGATCGACCCCGAGCGCACCGTCCTGATCACCGGCGGGCTCAGCGGCATCGGCGCCCTCGTCGCCCGCCACCTGGCAAGCGAGCACCAGGTCCGCCACCTGCTCCTGGTCAGCAGGCGCGGGGCCGAGGCAAGCGGGGCGAGTGAGCTCGAAGCAGAGCTGGAGGAGCTGGGGGCAGAGGTCCAGGTGGTCGCCTGTGACGTCACCGATCGCAAAGCCCTCGAAGAGCTCTTTGCCTCGATCCCAGGAAAGCACCCCCTGGGAGCGATCGTCCACTCCGCCGGCTCGATCGACGACGGCGTCCTCGACTCGATGACCCCGGAGCGCCTCGAAGGCACGATGGCCCCCAAGGCAAACGCCGCTTGGTACCTGCACGAGTTGAGCAGGGATCTGGACCTCTCGCAGTTCCTTCTCTTCTCCTCGGCAACAGGTGTGCTCGGCGGCGCCGCCCAGACCAATTACTCGGCCGCCAACAACTTCGTCGACGGGCTCGCCTCGCTGCGCCGCGCGGAGGGCCTGCCCGCGACCGCGCTGGCCTGGGGCCAGTGGGACCAGCAGAGCAGCCTCGGCGGCGAGCATGGGGCCGAGCTGATGGCGAACGAGGAGCTGATGGAGCGCTTCTCCACCCAGATCCGCCTACGCCTCGGCTTCGCCCGTATGTCCCCCGAGCAGGGACTGGAGCTGTTCGACGCCGCCCGTGAGCTGACCGAGCCGTTCATCGCCCCGGTCAACTTCGACACCGCGGCCCTTCGCTCCCGCGCCCAGGGCGGGGCGCTGGCGCCGATAATGCGAGGGCTGGTCAGGGTCGGGGAGCGCGAGGAGATCCAGGGGGAATCGCTTGCCGAGCGCCTTGCCGGAGTGGCCGAGGGCGAGCGCGATGCGCTGGTTCTGGACCTCGTCCGCTCCCATGTCGCCGCCGTCCTCGGCCACGCCTCCGCGGCCGACGTCGAGCCCGATAAGGCCTTCCAGGAGATGGGCCTGGACTCCCTAGGGGCGATCGAGCTGCGCAACAGGCTGAGTGCCGCGACCGGGCTCGCGGTTGCCCCCACGGTGGTCTTCGATTACCCGAGCATCTCCGCCGTCTCTGGCTACATGCTGACCGAGGTTGCGGAGGAGGGGGGCGCGATGGCGTCGGAGTCGAAGGAGGACGAGATAAGAGAGGTGCTCGCCGCGATCCCGCTCGCCCGCCTGCGCCGTGCGGGCCTGATCGACCCCTTGCTGCGGCTTGCCGATTCCGACGACGAGGCCGAGATCGAGATCGAGGCGGATGACATCGATCTGATCGATTCGATGGACGTCGAGGACTTGCTCAGAAAGAGCACCGAAGGCCTGGCGCCCGAGCCCGACGGGGAGAGTGCATAGTGAGCCCGGGGAACACGGAGGTCGTCGAGGCCCTGCGTACGACGCTCAAAGAGCGCGATCGGCTTCGACTCGAGAACCAGCGGCTTCGCGCCGGTGCGACCGAGCCGATCGCGATCGTCGGCATGGCCTGCCGCTATCCGGGAGGTGTCAGCTCCCCCGAAGAGCTCTGGCAGCTCGTCACCGAGGGCCGCGATGGCATCACCGAGTTCCCCGACGACCGCGGTTGGGACACGGAGCGCCTCTACAACCCCGATCCCGACAACTTCGGCACCTCCTACGCCCGCGAGGGAGGTTTCCTCGCTGGGGCCGGCGCCTTCGACCCGGACTTCTTTGCGATCAGCCCGCGCGAGGCCCTTGGCATGGATCCCCAGGAGCGGTTGCTGCTCGAATCCTCCTGGGAGGCGCTCGAGGACGCCGGCATCGACCCCGCCTCGCTGCGCAAATCCCAGACCGGGGTCTTTGCCGGGGCTGGGTTTCGCGACTACGGTCCGATCCCGGGGATGAGCTCGAGCGTGATCTCGGGCCGCGTCTCCTACGCGCTCGGCCTCGAGGGTCCGGCGATGACGATCGACACCGCCTGCTCCTCCTCGCTCGTCGCCATGCACCTCGCCTCCCAGGCCCTGCGCGGTGGCGAGTGCAGCCTGGCTCTCGCCGGTGGAGTCGCGGTGCTCTCCACCCCGGCGGCATTCATTGCCTTCAGCGCTCAGCGCGGTCTCGCTCCCGACGGTCGCTGCAAGTCCTTCGCCGAGGCCGCGGACGGGGTCGCCTGGTCAGAGGGAGTCGGCACCCTCGTCCTCGAGCGCCTCTCGGACGCGCAGCGAAACGGCCACACCGTCCTCGCCTTGCTCAAGGGCTCCGCCGTCAACCAGGACGGCGCCTCAAACGGCTTGACCGCCCCCAACGGTCCTTCGCAGGAGCGGGTGATCCGCCAGGCGCTGGCAAGCACGGAGCTGACTCCCGAGGACGTCGACGTGGTCGAGGCCCACGGGACGGGCACCACCCTCGGCGACCCGATCGAGGCCAGGGCGTTGCTCGCCACCTATGGCCAGGACCGCGAGCAACCGCTGAAGCTCGGTTCGATCAAGTCCAACATCGGCCACACCCAGGCCGCGGCAGGGGTGGCCGGCGTGATCAAGATGACGCTGGCGATGTGCCAGGGAGTCATGCCCAAGACCCTGCACGTAGACGCGCCCTCGACGAAAGTCGACTGGGAGGCCGGCGAGATCGAGCTGCTGACCGAGCAGATGCCCTGGGACTCGAACGGTCGCCCGCGCAGAGCCGGCATCTCCTCCTTCGGAATCAGCGGCACCAACGCGCACGTGATCTTGGAGGAGGCTCCCACGGCGAGTCCGGACAGGGACGTGGAAGAGGCGCCCGCTACCAAGCCCCCGCAGGGCCAGATCCCCTTCGCCCTCTCGGCCAAAGCGGAGCCCGCTCTGGCGGATGCCGCGGAGCGCTTGCGCTCTCACCTCGAAGCGAACCCCGAACTCGATCCCACCGACGTCGCCTACTCGCTGCTGACCACCCGCAGTGCCATGGAGCACCGAGCGGTGGCATTGGGCAAAGACCGCGACGAGCTGCTCGCCTCACTCACCGCCCTCGCCAACGGCGAGCCCTCGGCCAACGTCCTCAGCGCCCGGGCAAAGGACGGCAAGCTCGCCTACCTCTTCACCGGCCAGGGCTCCCAGCGACTCGGCATGGGCAAGGAGCTCTACGAGTCCGATGAGCACTTCAAAGAGGCCTTCGACCGGGTCTGCGGGCAACTCGACCAACACCTCGACACGCCGCTGAAAGAGATCGTCTTCGCCAAGGGCAAGAAAGCGGCAGCGCAACTGGAGGACACCACCTACGCCCAGCCCGCCCTCTTCGCGATCGAGGTGGCCCTCTTCGAGGCGCTTGCCAAGCGAGGCCTGAAGCCCGACCTGCTCGCCGGCCACTCGATCGGCGAGATCGCGGCGGCGCACATGGCCGGTGTCCTCGACCTCGGTGATGCAGCGAAGCTCGTCGCCGCAAGAGGCCGACTGATGGGCGCCCTGCCTGGGGGCGGGGCGATGGCGGCGATCGAGGCAACCGAGGAGGAGATCGCCGAGTCGCTCGCCGGCATGGAGGCAGAGCTCTCGATCGCCGCGATCAACGGCCCCAGCTCGATCGTGATCTCCGGGACAGAGACGGCGGTCGAAGAGATCCGCACCGCCTGGGAGGAGAAGGGCAGAAGGACCAAACGCCTCGCCGTCTCCCACGCCTTCCACTCGCCCTTGATGGAGCCGATGCTCGAGGAGTTCGGTGAGGTAGCGGCGAGCCTCAGCTTCAGCGAGCCCAAGATCCCGATCGTCTCCAACCTGACCGGAGAGCTGCTTGCTCCCGAGCACGCCACAGACCCCGCCTACTGGGTGCGCCACGTGCGCGAGGCGGTGCGCTTCGCCGACGCGGTCGCGACCCTGCAGGCGCAGGGGACCAGCACCTACATGGAGCTCGGCCCCGACCCGGTGCTCTGCGCGATGGCGCGCGAGTGCCTCGGCGAGGAGGCGCAGGCAGCCTTCGTCCCGACCCTGCGCGAGAGTCGCCCCGAGGACGTTGCGATCTCAACGGCCATCGCCGGCGCCCATGTCGCCGGGGCAAAGCCCGACTGGGGGGCCTTCTTTGCCGGCACCGCCGCCAAGCGCGTCCCGCTGCCGACCTACCCCTTCCAGCGCGAGCGCTACTGGCTCGCCTCCACCGCCGCCGCGGCAGACCTCGGCGCGGCCGGCCTGGGCGAGGCCGGGCACCCGCTGCTGGCGGCGGCGATCGAGGACCCCAGCGAGGGGGGGTTGACCCTCACCGGTCGCCTCTCCCTCGGCACCCATCCCTGGCTGGCGGACCACGTGGTTGCTGGCACGGTGCTCCTGCCTGGCACGGCGTTCCTCGAGCTCGCACTGAGGGCCGGTGCGCAGACTCAGGTGCAGAGCCTCGAGGAGCTCGTCCTCGAGGCTCCCTTGGCTTTCCAGCAGGGTGTCGCGGTCGCGATCCAGGTCTCGGTCTCCGCCCTCGCCGAGGACGGGCGGCGGCAGCTCGCGATCCACTCCCGCGCCGAAAAGAGCGACGGCGATCTTGCCGACGATCCTGCGTGGACCCGCCACGCCCAGGGCGTCCTCTCCCAGGAATCCCTGCAAGGCCCCGAGCCGCTGGACGTCTGGCCCCCGCGGGCCGCCGAGCCGATCGACGTCGAGCATCTCTATGACGCACTGGCCGAAGGGGGGCTCGAATATGGCCCCGCCTTCCGGGGACTCGGTGCCGCCTGGCGCGCGGGCGAGAGCGTCTACGTCGAGGTCTCGCTTCCCGATGAGCAGACGCACGATGCCCAGCGTTTCGCCATCCATCCGGCCCTGCTCGACTCCGCCCTGCACGGCATCGCGCTTGCCGCGTCCGGGGAGTCCCAGGGGCCGAGGTTGCCTTTCTCCTGGAGCGGGGTCTCGCTGCAGGGGGTGGGCGCCAGGGAGCTGCGGGCGAGGATCTCTCTCGACGGGGAGGGTGAGGTCTCGCTTGCTCTCGCCGACGGCAGCGGAGCGCCACTGGCGGGCGTCGCCTCGCTGGCCCTGCGCCCGCTCTCCTCGGCACAGCTACAGGCGGCCGCCCAGCCGGCCGACGGGCTGCTGGAGATCGCGTGGAGCGAGGTTTCCCTGCCCGAGCAGGTCACCGCCCCGGAGGAGGTCGAAGTCATGCACTGCGCGACCGAGGCGGACGCCGGGACCGCCGCGGCCGCTCTCGATGCGGCCAAGCGCGCCTTGACCGCGATTCAGGACCAGCTTGCCGATGAGGAGAAGGCCGACCGGCGCCTGACGCTGGTCACCGGCGGTGCGGTTGGCGTCGATGACGAGGAGTGTCCCGATCCGGCCGCCGCGGCGATCTGGGGCCTCGTCCGCTCGGCCCAGTCCGAGCACCCCGGCCGCTTCGCCCTGATCGACAGCGACGGTACGAAAGCCTCCCAGGAGGTGCTGTCTGCCGCGCTTGCGATCGGGGGGGAGGAGCACCAGCTCGCCCTGCGCGAGGGCGTGGCACTGGTGCCCCGCCTTGCGCGACTGACGGCAGGCGAGAGCGAAGACGAGAAGGCGCCGGCGATCGACCCGGGGCGCACGGTGCTGATCACCGGCGCGACAGGCGGCCTCGGCACCCTCCTCGCCCGCCATCTTGCCGAGAGCCACGGCGCCCGCCATCTGCTCCTGGTCAGCAGGAGCGGACCCGAGGCCGAAGGCGCGGAGCAGTTGCGGGCGGAGCTCGAGGAGGCGGGAGCCGAGGTAACGATCGCCGCCTGCGACGTCTCGGACCGAGAGGCGCTCGAGTCCCTACTCGCCGGGATCTCCTCCGAGCACCCCTTGGGGGCGGTGATTCACTGCGCCGGGACGCTCGCCGACGGCACGGTCGAAGCGATGGAGGCCGAGCAGGTCGATCGTGTCTTCGCCGCCAAGGCGGACACCGCCTGGAACCTGCACGAGCTGACCGCGGAGTCGGACCTCTCCGAGTTCGTGCTGTTCTCTTCGGTCGCCGGGGTGCTCGGTGGCCCCGGTCAGGCCAACTACGCCGCCGCCAACGTCTTCCTCGACGCGCTCGCCCAGAAGCGGCGGACGGAAGGCCTGGCGGCGACGTCGATCGCCTGGGGCCCGTGGGAGCAGGGCGGTGGCATGACTTCGAAGTTGGGTCAGGCTGACATCGCGCGGATACGCCGTGGCGGCATAGAGGTGATTTCCGATCAGCGTGGGCTCGCTTTGTTCGAGGCGGCGCTCGGCGCCGGACGTGCCGCGGCCGTGGCCCTGCCCCTCGACGCCGCGGGTCTCAGGGGCCTTGCTTCCGCTGGCGCTCTGCCGCCGATCTTCCACGGCCTGGTGCGCGTCCCCAGGCGTCCCAGCACCGCCCCCGGATCCCTTGCCGCAAAGCTGGCCACCCTGACCGAAGCGGAGGCCGAGGGCATCGTCCTTGACCTGATCAGGGGGGAGGTTGCCGCGGTGCTCGGGCACGCGTCCGCGCAGGACATCGAGCCCGGCAGGGCCTTCCAGGAGCTCGGCTTCGACTCGCTCGCCGCGGTCGAACTGCGCAACCGCCTCGGCGCGATCACGGGGCTGCGCCTGCCGGCGACCGTCGTCTTCGACTACCCGAGCTCGACCGCCCTCGCCGAGTACGTGCTGGGCGCGGCAGGTACGGGCGGCGCCGCAGAGCAGGTCGCCGTCCGCGCCCAGGCGAGCGACGAGCCGATCGCGATCGTCGGCATGGCCTGCCGCTACCCGGGTGGGGTCAGCTCGCCCGCGGAGCTCTGGCAATTGGTCGCCGAGGGCCGCGACGGCATCACCGAGTTCCCCGCCGATCGCGGTTGGGACATAGAGGGCCTCTACAACCCCGACCCAGAGAACCCCGGCACCAGCTACACCCGCGAGGGCGGCTTCATGGCCGACGCGGGCGAGTTCGACCCGGAGTTCTTCGGCATCTCCCCGCGCGAGGCGCTGGTCACCGACCCTCAGCAACGGTTGCTGCTCGAATCCTGCTGGGAGGCGCTCGAGGACGCCGGCATCGATCCGGCCGGTCTGCGCAAATCCCAGACCGGGGTCTTCGCCGGGGTGATGTACCAGGACTACGGGCCGGCGCCGGGGATGACTTCCAGCATCGTCTCGGGCCGCATCTCCTACACCCTCGGCCTCGAGGGTCCGGCGATCACCGTCGACACCGCCTGCTCCTCGTCGCTTGTCGCGATGCACCTGGCATCCCAGGCGCTACGCGGCGGCGAGTGCACGCTGGCTCTCGCCGGGGGAGTCACGGCTCTGGCGACGCCGACGGTGTTCGTCGAGTTCAGCCGCCAGCGCGGCCTCGCCCCCGACGGGCGTTCCAAGTCCTTCGCCGAGGCGGCAGACGGAGTCGCCTGGGCGGAGGGAGTCGGCACCCTCGTCCTCGAGCGCCTCTCCGACGCGCAGCGCCACGGGCACCCGGTCCTCGCCACGATCAAGGGCTCGGCGGTGAACCAGGACGGCGCCTCCAACGGGCTCACAGCCCCCAACGGACCCTCGCAGGAGCGGGTGATCAGGCAAGCCCTGGCCAACGCCCGCCTGGAGGCAAAGGACGTCGACGTGGTCGAGGCCCACGGCACGGGCACCACCCTCGGCGATCCGATCGAGGCCGGAGCGCTGCTCGCCACCTACGGCCAGGATCGCGAGCGACCGCTGAAGCTCGGCTCGATCAAGTCCAACATCGGCCACACCCAGGCGGCAGCGGGCGTCGCCGGCGTGATCAAGATGACCCAGGCGATGCGCGAGGGCATCATGCCCAGGACCCTGCACCTCGACGCGCCCTCCTCCAAAGTCGATTGGGAGACGGGGGACATAGAGCTTTTGAGCGAGCAGGTCGAGTGGGAGGCAAACGGCGCTCCGCGCCGCGCCGGCATTTCCTCCTTCGGCATCAGCGGCACCAACGCGCACGTGATCTTGGAGGAGGCCCCCACGGCGAGCCCGGATAGGGACGGGGGAGAGTCCCCCGCGACCAAGCTCCTCGCCGGCCCGGTCCCCTTCGCCCTCTCGGCCAAAGCGGAGCCCGCCCTGGCCGAGGCGGCGGAGCGCCTTGCGACCCATCTGCGGGAGAACCCCGACCTAGACCCGACCGACGTCGCCTACTCGCTGCTGAGCACCCGGTCCGCGATGGAGCACAGAGCAGTGGCGTTGGGCGACGACCGCGACGAGCTGCTCGCCTCGCTCACCGCTCTCGCCAACGGCGAGCCCTCGCCCAACGTCCTCAGCGCCCGGGCAAAGGACGGCAAGCTCGCCTACCTCTTCACCGGCCAGGGCTCCCAGCGACTGGGGATGGGCAAGGAGCTCTATGAGTCAGACGAGCACTTCAAAGAGGCCTTCGACCGGGTCCGCGAGCAGCTCGACCAACACCTCGAGGTCTCACTCGAGGAGATCGTCTTCGCCAAGGGCAAGAAAGCGGCGGCCCAGCTGGAGGACACCACCTACGCCCAGCCCGCCCTCTTCGCGATCGAGGTCGCTTTGTATGAGGCACTCGCCAAGCGAGGCCTGAAGTCCGACCTGCTCGCCGGCCACTCGATCGGCGAGATCGCGGCGGCGCATGTGGCCGGCGCGATCGGGCTGGACGACGCGGCGAAGCTCGTCGCCGCCAGAGGCCGTCTGATGGGCGCCCTCCCCGCGGGCGGAGCAATGGCCGCGATCGAGGCGACCGAGGAGGAGGCAAAGGAGTCGATCGCCGGCAGGGAGGCAGAGCTCTCGATCGCCGCGATCAACGGCCCCAGTTCAATCGTCATCTCAGGCGCAGAGGCCGCGGTCGAAGAGGTCCGCACCGCCTGGGAGGAGAA
Source organism: uncultured Solirubrobacterales bacterium (assembly GCA_963716735.1). Lineage (GTDB taxonomy): Bacteria > Actinomycetota > Thermoleophilia > Solirubrobacterales > 70-9 > VRUE01. The sequence goes on along the minus strand of OY970321.1, from coordinate 826,815 downwards.
GGGCAGAAGGACCAAACGCCTCGCCGTCTCTCACGCCTTCCACTCGCCCCTGATGGAGCCGATGCTCGGGGAGTTTGGCGAGGTCGCAGAGGGCATCGCCTTCAGCGAGCCCAAGATCCCGATCGTCTCCAACCTGACCGGAGAGCTGCTCACCTCTGAGCAGGCAACCGACCCCGCCTACTGGGTCCGCCACGTGCGCGAGGCGGTGCGCTTCGCCGACGCGGTCAACGCTCTGCAGGCGCAGGGGGCGAGTACCTATGTGGAGCTCGGACCCGACCCGGTGCTCTGCGCGATGGCGCGCGAGAGTCTCGGCGAGGACACGCAGGCAGCCTTCGTCCCGACCCTGCGCGAGAGCCGCGCGGAGGCCACGGCGATCTCCACGGCGATCGCCGGCGCCCACGCCGCCGGGGCAAAGCTCGACTGGAGCGTCTTCTTCGCCGGTACCGGAGCAAAGCGAGTAGCGCTGCCCACCTACCCCTTCCAGCGCGCGCGCTACTGGCTCCCCTCCGGTCCGATCGGCACAACCGACCCAGGCGCGATCGGCCTCGGCGACCCCGAGCACCCACTGCTGGGCGCGGCGGTCGAGCTGGCGGGCGAAGAGGGCGGGGGTCTGCTGTTCACGGGCCGCCTTTCCCTGTCCACGCACGCTTGGCTGGCGGACCACATGGTCGGCGGCGCCGTCCTCCTGCCGGGCACGGCATTCCTCGAGCTGGCGCTCAAGGCCGCGGAAGAGGTGGGGGCTCCTGGCGTCGAGGAGCTCACCCTGCTGGTGCCCCTGACGCTTCCCGAGCGGGGAGCCGTAACCATTCAGGTCACGGTCTCCGGCCCAGACGACGGGGGGCGTCGCGAGATCGCGATCCACTCCCGTCCCGACACCCGCGATGAGGCGCTCGGTGCGGCGCCCGAGTGGATCCGCCATGCCGAGGGCGCCCTCTCCACCGATCCGGCTCCGGTTCCCGAGCGGCTGCCGGCTTGGCCCCCCGAGGGGGCCGAGTCGCTCGAGGTCGGCCATCTCTACGACCATCTCGCCGGCGCCGGGCTCGAATACGGACCCACCTTCCAGGGGCTCACCGCGGCCTGGAAAGACGATGAGCGGATCTACGCCGAGGTCTCCCTGCCCGAGGAGTCCGCCGGGGACGCCGGTCGCTTCGGCATCCACCCGGCCTTGCTCGACTCGGCCCTGCACGGTTCGATGCTCGCCGCCATGGGGGGTGGGGGCCAGGGCGTCAGCCTGCCCTTCTCCTGGCGAAAAGTCTCCTTGGAGACGGTGGGGACAAGCGAGCTGCGGGTCGTTCTCAGCGTCGCAGGGGAGACGCTTGCACTGCAGGTCGGCGATCGGGAGGGGGCGCCGGTAGCCACGGTCGGTTCGATGATCGCCCGCCCGCTGGACCCCGCGCGGCTGCGCGCTCCCGAGCCCCGTGTCGACGGGCTCCTCGGTCTCGAGTGGATCGGGACCGCGATGCCCGAGGGGGCCGACCGACCCGCCGAGGTCGAGGTCCTGCACTGCCACCCCGGGGCCGGCACCGCGCCAGCCGCGGCCGCCCGCGAAGCGACCCAAAGCGCCCTGGAGTCGGTGCAGCAGTGGCTCTCCGACGAGTCCAAGGCCGGCATGCGCCTGGTCTTCGTCACCCAGGACGCGATGGCCACCGGCGGAGATGAGGCGCCGGACCCCTCGGCGGCCGCGATCTGGGGCCTGGTCCGCTCGGCCCAGTCCGAGCACCCCGGCCGCTTCGCCCTGATCGACAGCGACGGCACGGAGGCCTCCCAGGGGATGCTGGCGGCGGCGCTCGCAAGGGGGATCGAGGAGCCCCAGATCGCTCTGCGCGACGGTGTCGCGCTGGTGCCGCGCGTCGCCGGGCTGGGGGAGGAGGGGGAGGACGGCGCAATCCGGCCACTCGACCCCGAGCGCACGGTTCTCGTCACCGGTGCCACCGGTACCCTCGGCGCGCTCACCGCCCGCCACATGGTCGAGAGCCACGGCGCCCGGCACCTGCTCCTGGTCAGCAGGAGCGGCCCCGAAGCGGCGGGAGCGAGCGAGTTGAAGCAGGAGCTCGAGGGGCTGGGAGCCGCGGTGACGATCGCCGCCTGCGACGTCGCCGATCGCGAGGCGCTCGAGGCGCTCCTAGCCACGATCCCCGACGCGCATCCCCTGGGCGCGGTGATCCACTGTGCCGGTGCGCTCGCCGACGGCACGGTCGAAACGATGGACGCCGAGCAGGTCGAGCGTGTCTTCGCGCCGAAGGCGGATGCGGCCTGGAACCTGCATGAGCTGAGCGCCGGGGCCGACCTCTCCGCATTCGTCCTCTTCTCCTCTGCTGCCGGGGTGCTCGGTGGCCCCGGCCAGGCCAACTACGCCGCCGCCAACGTCTTCCTCGACGCCCTTGCCCAGCAGCGGCGGACGGAAGGCCTGGCGGCGACGTCGATCGCCTGGGGCCTCTGGGAGCGAGAGAGCGGCATGTCCGCTGAGCTGGAGGAGGCCGACAGGGCGCGGATGCGCCGCGGTGGTATCGAGGCCATCTCCGACGAGAAGGGTCTCTCGCTGTTCGAGACGGCGCTGGCAAGCGATCGGGCCGCGGTGCTGGCCATTCCCCTCGACCCCGCTGCCCTGCGGGCGATGGCGTCCGCGGGGGCACTGCCGCCCATTCTCAGCGGACTCGTCCGGGTGCCGAGGCGCCGCCGCAGCGACTCCGGCTCGTTCGCGGCGAGCCTCGCCGCCCTGCCCGCGGCAGAGCGTGAGGAGCACATCCTCGCCCTGGTGCGGACCGAAGCCGCCTTCCTCTTGGGGTACGACTCGGCCGAGGCGGTGGAGCCGGACCGACCCTTCCGCGATCTCGGCTTCGACTCGTTGAGCGCGGTCGAGCTGCGCAACCGTCTCAACGTCGCTTTCGGGCTCAGCCTCGCGGCGACGCTGGTGTTCGATCACCCGACCGCCGCCGAGCTGGCAGCCCATCTCGCCGGTCAGGCGAAGGGGGCGGAGGTCGAGAGCGCCCCGCCGCGGAGCATGTTCGCCTGGCTGAGTCGGGAGGCGGGGGCGGAGGAGAAGTCCGCCGACCTGATCGACCTGATCGCGAGGGCGGCGACGTTGCGGGCTTCATACGACAGCCCCCTCTCCGAGGATCTGCCGAAGACCGACCTTCTGGCCGACGGCCCCGAATCTATGCGGCTCGTTCTCCTGCCCTCGATCATGCCCAGCTCGGGCCCGGAGGAGTACAGGCAGCTGGCAGAGCAGTTCCGCGGCGAGCGGCCCGTGCAGGCGCTCAGATTGCCGGGCTTCAGCGAGGGCGAGCTGGTGCCAACCGATGCTCCCCTGGCACTGCGAACCCAGGCCGAAGCTATCGAGCGCCTCGACCTCGGCCCGGAGTACGCCCTCGTCGGCCACTCCTCGGGTGGCTGGTTCGCGCATGCGGCCGCCGCGCAGCTGGCGCAGGCCGGTACGCCGCCACGGGCCGTGATCCTCGTCGACACCTTTTTCCCCTCGGGTCTGCCGCTGCTCGGGCTGCCGCCGGAGTTCTTGGCGAGGTGGTGGATCGAGCAGAGCGTGGTGCCGGTCGACGATGCGCGCCTGACCGCGACGATGTCCTACTTCCGCATCTTCACCGAGTGGCAACCCCCGCGGGTCGAGGTGCCGACGGTCGCTATCTGGGCCGGCGAGCCGCTTCCGCATATGCACCACTCCGAGATAGACGTTCCAGTCCCGCCGGGAGCGCCTCCCGGCGCACCGGTCGAGGTTCCCGGCGACCACTTCAGCATCATCGCCACGCACGCCGAGACCACCGCGCAGGCGATTCGCGAGGCGCTCGCCATCCAGATATCCGACAAACAACCAGAGAGAGGCTGACATGCTGCTGAACACACACCACTGGGGGGCCGCCAGCCCCGAACGCGTCGTCTGCCTCCACGGCGTCGCCCAGCACGGCGGTGTCTTCGAGGAGTTGGGAAAGCGCCTCGCGGCTCTCGGTCACTCGGTGCTGGCGGTCGATCTGCGTGGGCATGGCGAGTCCGGGCATGAGCCACCTTGGAGCACCGGGACGCACGTCCAGGACGTGCTCGAGACCCTCGACGCGCAGGGGGTCGAGCGCGTCGCTTGGGTTGGGCACAGCTTCGGTGGCCTGGTCGCGGCGGCCCTGGTGGCTGAGGCGGGAGAGCGCACGCAGGGGCTCGCCCTGCTCGATCCCGGTCTCGCGGTGCCGCCGGAGAGGGCGTTGCGCAGCGCCGAGATCGAACGCCTCGATTGGAGCTTCGCCACCACCGACGGCGCCCTCAACGCCCTGCTCTCGAACGAATCGATCGTCGCCTCGCCGCGCGAGGTCGTCGCGGCGTTCGTCGACGACGACGTCCGCAAGGGGCCGGACGGCCGTTTCCGCTTCAGCTTCTGCCCCAGCACCGTGGTCACCGCCTGGAGCGAGATGACGCTGCTGCCGCCGCCGATCGCCAAGATTCCGACCCTGCTCGTCACGGCAGAGAAGCCGCTGTATGACGGCACCCGCCAGCGGCAGCGCTACGAAGAGGAGCTGGGGGACCTGCTGACCAGAGTCGAGGTGCCAAACGGGCACAACGTGCTCTGGGAGTCGCCGCGGGAGACGACCGAGGCGGTCGAGCAGTTCCTCGAGCCGGTGGACGAGACCGCGCCCGCCTGACGCCGCTCAGTCGAGCAGCTCTTCACAGCGCAGGGCGGCGCGGCTGGGGAGGACGACGTCGCCGTTGCGGTGGACGAGTCCGGCGGCGGCGAGCTCCCGCACCGCGCGCTCGACCGCATCGGTAAGGGCGAAGTCCTCGGAGTCGCCGGCGACCTCCCGCGAGAGCTCGGCCAGGGTGAGCTGGATCGGGTGGAGGGCCAGCAACTGCCGCAGCACGGCGGCTTCGATCGTCGCGTCCTGCGCGTCGGAATCCCGGATTTCGTCCATGCCTTCCACCGCCTCACTTACTAAGGGCATTGGCCCTCAATCTCTCCCCCCTGGATCGTCTTCCTCGTTCTGCCTGTCGTACTCGTCGAGCATTTTGCGAGCCCACTCCACCTCGGGCGCGAGGCGGTAATAGGCCGCCGACCGTCCCCTTGCCCTTGCCTTCACCGCGTCGCGCTTGATCAGCGCACGCAGGTGGGAAGCGACCCTGGCGGGCGCCTCGCCCAGCTCGGCGGCGATCTCCTCCGCTCCCCCTTCGACCCCATTGAGCAGCAGGCGCAGAATCCTCCGCCGCAGCGGATGCGCCAGCGCGGCGCGGCGATAGTGCTCCTCGTTGTCCCGGCGTTCCCCGCCGTCTTTGGCCCCCGCCATTCGAACAGGGAATATATGAAAGAGCGAGGTCTTCTGTCTGAAGACCTTTCGTCTGCGCAAGCGATCGTGCGCTCAGACCCCCTCGCGGACGCCGCCCATCTCGCTGAAGACGGCGGTGACGCCGCCGTCTTCGCGCTGCTCGTCGGCGATCACGTGGGAGACCGCGTTGATCAGCGCCAGGTGGGTAAACGCCTGCGGGAAGTTGCCGAGGTGGCGACCGCTTTCCGCCTCCAGCTCCTCGGCGTAGAGGTCGAGCCAGCCGGCTGCCTCGAGCAGGCGTTCGCAGAGTTCCCGCGCACGCACCGGCTCGCCGATCTCCGAGAGCGCCGAGACGAGCCAGAAGGAGCAGATCAGGAAGGTGCCCTCCTCGCCGCTCAGTCCGTCGTCGGTTTGCTCGACTTTGTAGCGCTGGACGAGGCCGTGCTCGGTCAGATCGGCGGCGATCGCGTCGACCGTCGCGCGGACACGTGGATCGTCAGGGGGGAGGAAGCGCAGCAGCGGGATCAACAGGGTCGAGGCGTCGAGCGCATCGGTGTCGTAGTGCTGGCGGAAGACCCCGTCGCGGACGCCGCGTTCGAGGATCTCCTCATGGATCTCGTTGGCGGTCCGCTCCCATTCGCCGGCGAGCTCGTCGAAGCCGACGCCGCGAGCGAGGCGGGCGCCGCGATCGACGGCGACCCAGATCATCAGCTTCGAGGAGACATAGTGCTGGGGCTCGCCGCGTGACTCCCAGATTCCCTGGTCGGGATTGGGCCAGGCCTCGATCGCGGCTTCGACCTGTTCGCGGATCAGTTTGCGATCAGCCGGCGTGCCCGTGCCGCGCAGGGCTTTTTCGTGCAGGTAGATCGAGTCGAGCAGCGCGCCCCAGACGTCATTCTGGCGCTGGTCGTAGGCGCCGTTGCCGATCCGCACCGGGCGCGCGCCGCCGTAGCCGTCGAGATGGTCGAGCGTGCTCTCGGTCAGCTCCTTCTCGCCACCGATCCCGTACATGATCTGCAGCTTGGGGTCCTTGCGGCAGATGCCGACGATGAAGCGCATGAAGGCGCGCGCCTCTTCGTCGAAGCCGAGCGTGTGCAGGGCCCAGAGGCTGAAGGTCGAGTCGCGGATCCAGCTGAAGCGGTAGTCCCAGTTGCGTTCGCCGCCTGGCGTCTCCGGCAGGGAGGTCGTCGGCGCCGCGAGGAGCGCCCCCGTCGGCGTGTAGGTGAGGCCCTTCAGGACCAGTGCCGAGCGTTGCAGGTGGACCCGCCAGGGATGGTCTGGGAACTTGCCGTCGCGCAGCCATTTGCGCCAGAAGTCTTCGGTCGAGTCGAGCCGCTCCAGCGCCTCCGGCGCGCTGCGCGGCCCGCCCAGGTCGTTGGCCCCCCAGGTCACCGCGCAGAAGGCCGTCTCGTTCTCACGCAGCGTCACGCCGCCGCGGACCGTGCCGCCGTCGACCGACAGCTCCATGTCGCTGGTCAGCTGAAGCTCGATCCCCTCGCCCCGAGCGCATGCTTCGCCGAGCTCGCCGCCGCTCCAGGAGGCCGCTTCCGCTCCGTAGGCGAAGCGCGGCATGCACTCCATCGCCATCTCGACCTTGCCGTCGATGCAGGTGATCGTGCGCAGCAACGAGTGGTCTGACTCGTGCTCGGTCACCGGGCGCGAGCCCGGGCCCGCCTGCTCGACCCAGTCGCCGATCGTCAGCGCGTCGTGGACGACGGCCCAGCCGGTGTCGGTCACCCAGGTCGTCTCGATCACCAGCGTGCCCGGCTCGTAGCGGCGGCTGATCGGCACGACGACGCCGCGCGGCTTCAGCTTGAAGTGGCCGGCGCCGCGGTCGAGCAGAGCGGCGAAGGCGCTGGGCGAGTCGAAGCGGGGGAGGCAGAGCCACTCGATCGAGCCGTCGTAGGAGACCAGCGCACTGGTGTGGCAGTCGGAGAGGAAGCCGTAGCTGCCGATCGGGGGGAAGCGGTTCGGACCGGCGCTCACTGAGGTGCCAAGCTACCACTGTGAGCTTCCCCCTCGCCCACGTGACCGGTGCTTTCGTGCCGATCGAGGTGATTCCGATCACCATTGCGGGCGTCCTCTACTGGCACCGCGTCCTCGTCCTCTCCTGGGACGACCGCAAGGTGCCGCTCTGGCGCCAGCTCTGCTTCGGCGCCGGCCTGCTGACGATCTCGATCGCCCTCTTCAGCCCGATCGGCCACATCTCCGACGAGCTCGTGCTCGCCCACATGGGCGAGCACCTGCTGATCGGCGACGTCGCCTCGCTGCTGCTCGTCCTCGGCCTGACCCGCTCGCTGCTGCAGCCGCTGCTCGCGATCCGCGTCTTCAACCGCCTCCAGGTCCTCACCCATCCCGCCGTCGCCTTCCCGCTCTGGACGGTCAACCTCTTCTTCTGGCACATCCCCGCGATCTACCAGGACGCCTACGGTGCCGCACCGGTCCACGCGCTGGAGCACACCACCTTCCTCTTCTTCGGCTGCCTGATGTGGATGCCGATCTTCGGCCCTCTGCCGAAGCCGCAGTGGTTCAGCGCCGGCTGGAAGGTCGCCTACGTGATCGCCGTGCGCTTCACCGGTGCGACCCTCGGCAACGTGCTGATGTGGTCGGGGTCGGTGCTCTACCCGATCTACGCGCCCGGCGAGCGCTATTGGGGGATCTCGCCGATCGCCGACCAGAGCACGGCGGGCGTGATCATGATGATCGAGGGCACCTTCCTCGCCCTCGGCGTGCTCGCCTGGGTCTTCTTCGAGGTAGCCCGCGAAGGGACCGAAAAGCAGAACCTCCTCGACCTCGCCCGCGAGCGCGGCGTGGAGCTCGACGAGCGCCGCGCCCAGCGCGCCGTCGCCGCCGGCCACGGAGCGCTGCTGGAGGAACGCCTTACCGCCAACGACAGCCGCGGACGTGCCTCGAGTTAAGTACCCATATGGGCCTCAAACTCGAGGCACGTCCCCGAACGCATCGGAGTCGAGGCTTCTGCCGGCGCTGGTATTCGTCGTCGGCGCCGCCAGCCTCGGCGCGGAGATCGCCGCGGCACGCCTGCTGGCGCCCTACTTCGGCGCCTCGACGATCGTCTGGGCGAACACGATCGGCGTCGTCCTCGTCGCCCTCTCGCTTGGCTACTGGCTCGGCGGTCGCTACGCGGACCGCCATCCCCACATGCGCGGCCTCTGCCTGCTCGTCCTTGCCGCCTCGGTGTTGATCGCCGCGGTCCCGTTCGCCGCCCGTCCCTTCCTCGGCTTCTCGGTTGACGCCTTCGACACCGTCTCGATCGGCGGCTTCGCCGGTTCCCTGTTCGGGGTGCTGGTCCTGGTCGCCGTCCCGGTCACGCTGCTCGGCGCCGCCTCGCCCTGGGCCGTCCGCCTCGCGGTGGGTGAGCCGGAGCGCGCGGGTGCGGTGGTGGGGAGGCTCTACGCGATCTCGACCGCCGGTTCCCTGTTCGGGACGATGATCGCCGCCCTGCTGCTGATCCCGCTGCTGGGAACGCAGCGGACCTTCCTCGTCTTCGCACTCGCCCTTGCTCTGGTTGGCGCCATCGGCCTCGGCTGGCGCTTCGCTCTCGCCCCCGCTGCCCTCGCCCTGGTCGTCTTGGCGCCGGTCGGGACGATCAAGGCGGCGGACACCGGCAGGGTGCTCTACGAGGCTGAGACGACGCACCAGTATGCGCGTGTGGTCGAACGCCCGGACGGTTCGCGGGTGCTAGAGCTCAACGAGGGTCAGGCCGTCCACTCGCTGTATGAGCCGGGCAGCTACCTGACCGGCGACTACTGGGACGGGAACCTGTACCTGCCCTTCGCCGGCCGCCCGCGGCCTCCGCGACGGATCGCGATCCTCGGCAACGCGGGCGGCACCGTGGCCCGCACCTTCGGCCACTTCTTCCCTCGCACTGCGGTTGACGCGGTCGAGATCGACGGCGAGCTGACCGAGCTCGGCCGGCGTTTCCTCGATCTGCGCAATCCCCGCATGCGGGTCTTCGCCGAGGACGCCAGGCCCTGGCTGGAGCGCTCCCCGGGCGGCTACGACGCGATCATGGTCGACGCCTACCGCCAGCCCTACATCCCCTTTTACCTGGCGACCCGGGAGTTCTTCGAGCTCGCCCGCGACCGGCTGGCTCCGAGCGGCGTCGTCATCGTCAACGTCGGCCACCCCGAGGGCAGCGAGGAGCTGGAGCGAGTGCTGGGCGCGACGATGGCGGCGGTCTTCCCCCGAGTGCTGCGCGACCCGATCGAGCCGACCAACACGCTGCTGGTGGCGGGGGAGGGGCCACTCTCGTCCGCTCGCCTGCGTCGTGTCCGCGCCGAGCTGCCGGCGGAGCTGCGGGCCGCGGCGCTCGATTCCACCTCCCGCCTGGAGGTACGACTGCCCGGCGGCGAGGTCTACACCGATGACCGAGCCCCGGTCGAGTGGCTCGTCGACTCATCCCTGCTGGAATACGCCGATGGCGACTAGGACGAAGGCATGGCTGGTAACTGGTCCGCTGGGGCGGGGCCTGGCCTTCGCGATCGACTTCGGCGTGGCGGTGCGCAGGGGGCTGCTGCGCCGCCCGCGATAGGGTCCCCGGCTCGATGCAGCCAACGGTCTCAGAGCTTCCCGGGTCGCGCGTCAGCGTCGAGGTCGAGGTCCCGGCCGCCGACGTCGATCGCGCCACCTCCCGCGCCGCCCGCGGTCTGGCGCGGGAGATGCGGATGCCGGGATTCCGCAAGGGCAAGGCGCCGCCCTCGCTGGTGATCCAGCGCGTCGGCTTTGCCGCCGTGCTCGAGGAGGCGATCCGCGAGGCACTGCCGGAGTGGTACGAACGGGCGCTGCTCGGCTCCGGCATCGCGCCGGTCGGCGACCCCAGCGTCGAGGTCGTCTCCACGCCCGAGGCGGAGGGCGAACCGCTTGCCTTCAAGTTCGAGATCGGCGTCCGGCCCAAAGCCGAGCTCGGCGAGTACAAGGGCCTCGAGGTCGGCAAGGCCGAGCCCGAGCCGCCGGAGGAGTTCGTCGACCGCGAGATCGAGCGGGTTCGCGAAGGCTTCGCCAAGCTGGAGCCGGTCGAGCGCGTCGCCGCCGAGGGAGACGTGCTGCTGGTCGACTTCGAGGGCCTGCTCGACGGCAAGGCCTTCGAGGGCGGCAAGGCGACCGACTACCTGCTCGAGCTCGGCGGCGGTCAGCTGATCGAGGGCTTCGAGGAGCAGCTCGCCGGGGTCAGCGGCGGTGAGACGCGCAACGTCGAGGTCACCTTCCCCGACGACTACCAGGCCGAGCAGCTGGCCGGCGAGGACGCCGTCTTCACCGTCGAGGTCAAGGAGGTGCGGGAAAAAGTCCTGCCCGAGCTCGACGATGATTTCGCCTCCGAGGCCTCCGAGTTCGACACGCTGGACGAGTTGCGCGCCGACATCGCCAAGCGACTCGCCGAGGCGGTCGGCCAGCGTGCAGAGCAGGATTTCCGCGTCGCCGCGGTCGACGCCGCGGCTGCCGAGGCGAAGCTCGACCTTCCCGACGAGCTCGCCACCGCCCGCGCCACGGAGCGCTGGGAGCGGGTCGAACGCCAACTCGCCTCACGCGGCATGCAGCCCGACGCCTACCTGCAGATGCAGGGCAAAACCCGCGAGGACGTGATCGCCGAGTCCAAGCCCGAGGCCGAAGCGGAGCTGAAGCGCGAGGCGGTGCTGGCGGCGATCGCCGACGCCGAGGGGATCGAGGCCTCCGAGGGGGAGATGGTCGAGGCGCTGGAGCACTCCGCCGAGCACGAGCGGACGACGCCCGAGAAGCTGCTCGAGCGGCTGCGCGAGAACGGCCGCGACGCGATGATCCGCGACGACATCCGCTTCCGCAAGGCGATCGACCTGGTCGCCGAGGCAGCCAAGCCGATCCCGCTAGAGCAGGCCGAGGCGCGCGAGCAGATCTGGACGCCGGAGAAGGAGCGCAAAGAGGCGGGCGAGCTCTGGACGCCCGACTCCTAGTGAGCGGCGCAGCCCGCCGGGCACCTTCTATAGAGTGCCGCGCATGAGTCCTTTGGTCCCGATGGTGGTCGAGCAGACCTCGCGCGGCGAGCGCTCCTTCGACATCTACTCGCGCCTGCTGAACGAGCGGATCATCTTCCTCGGCACGCAGGTAAATCAGGAAATCGCCAACCTGATCGTCGCCCAGCTGCTGCACCTCGAGTCCGAGGATCCGGACAAGGACATCAGCATCTACGTCAACTCGCCCGGCGGCGACGTCTACGCCGGTCTGGCGATCTACGACACGATGCAGTTCATCAAGCCCGACGTGCAGACGATCTGCGTCGGCATCGCGATGAGCATGGGCGCCTTGCTGCTTGCCGGCGGCGCCGCCGGCAAGCGGATGGCGCTGCCCAACTCGAAGATCCTCATCCACCAGGTCTCCGCCGGCTTCCAGGGCCAGGCGGCGGACATCGAGATCCACGCCAAAGAGATCATCGACACCCGCCGTCGCCTCGACGAGATCATCGCCAAACACACCGGCCAGCCCTTCGACAAAGTCACGAACGACACCGATCGCGACTACTTCATGACCGCGGAGGAGGCGAAGGAGTACAGCATCGTCGACCGCGTCATCGAACACCACTGAAGCGCTTCCTCCTCTTCAGCTTCGTCCTGCTCGCAGTCCTCGCTCCGCCCGTAGCGGCTGAGGTCGTCCGCGACGGAGCTACCGAGTTCCACGCCCACGTCTTCCCGGTCCAGGGGCCGCACTGGACGCGCGGGGCGATCGGCGAATTCGGTGCCCCGCGCAGCGGCGGCCGCAGTCACGAAGGCTTCGACGTCGTCGCCGCCTGCCGCGCGCCGCTGGTCGCCGTCGCGACCGGGCGGGTGCTGCGCAGCGGCTATGACCCGGTCCTCTACGGCAACTACCTGCTGATCCACGGTCAGAGCGAGGACCGCGCCTACTTCTACGCCCACCTGACCCGTCCCGCCCCTGTCAACCGGGGTGCCCAGGTCTGGGCCGGCGAGCGCGTCGGCTCCGTGGGCAAGACCGGCAACGCCCGCACCGTCGGCTGCCATCTGCACTTCGAGATCCACGTCCACGGCCGACCGATTGACCCGGTGCCCGCCTTGAATCGCTGGGACCTCAACGGCTAGAGCGATGTAGTCAGTCTTGACTATTCCCACCCGGAATCGATCCGAGAGGGGGCGCTCGAATTGGGTCAGGTCAGGTCATGACGGGGGGTGCGAGCGTCCCTAGGCTCGGCCCATGTCATCTGCGATCGTCTGCGGGGCGGGTGCGGCGGGACTTGCGTCGGCGGCGATGTTGCGTCGGGCCGGCGTTGATGTAGTGGTGATCGAGCGCTCGGACCAAGTGGGGGCGAGCTGGCGGTCGCGCTATGCGGCCCTACGGCTCAACACCCCGGGCTGGATGTCCACCCAGCCCGGCTATCGCGCGACGCGCCGACGCTACGGCGAGTACCCCACGCGCGATGAGTGGATTCGCTACCTCGAGGACTATTCCGCGCACCACCGGCTCGACGTGCGCTTCGCCACGGAGATCCAGCGGATCTCCGGCCGCGGCGGCACCTGGCGGGTCCAGGCGACCGGCGGCGCATTCGACGCGCGGACGGTCGTGATCGCGACCGGCTTCGACCACGACCCCTACATGCCAGATTGGCCGGGGCGCGAGAGCTTCAGCGGTGAGCTGATCCACGCCTGCGCCTACAGCGATCCGGACCCCTATCGAGGCCGGGACGTGCTGGTGGTCGGCCCCGGCGTAACCGGCTCCGAGGTGGCCCACCTGCTCGCCAAGGGCGGGGCTGGACGCGTGCGGGTCGCCTGTCGCACGCCGCCCCACATCTTTCCCCGCAAGACGTTTGGCGTCCCGATCAATGTCCCTGGCGTCGTGCTCAACCATCTCCCCCTGCGCGTGGCCGACGAGATCCTCTGGGCTTCCGAGCGAGTCCTCTACGGGAACTTGTCCAGCTGCGGATTGCCGCGTCCGCCGGTTGGCCTCGCGTCGCTGATGGCGGATAAGCAGCAGGCGCCGGCGTACGACGCCGGCTTCGTGGGCTCGGTCAAGGCTGGCCGCATCGAGATCGTTGCGGCCGTCGAGGGATTCGATGGCGCCGACGTGCTGCTCGCTGACGGCTCGCGCGCCCAGCCCGACACGGTCATCGCGGCAACCGGCTACCGCCGTGGGCTTGAGCCGCTTGTCGGCCACCTGGGCGTGCTCGACGAGCGTGGGAGGCCGCAAGTGCACGGCGGACGCCAGCACCCGAGCGCACCGGGGCTGTTCTTCACGGGATTCCGCGGCGATCTCTCGGGTCAGCTGCGCCTGATGCGCTTCGACGCGCGCTCGATCGCTCGTGCGGTAGGGAGGCGCCGCCGGCACTGACCCCGTGCGGTGCCGCTCTTCGGGTCGGGAATCGAGGCCTGGCGACCAGGGGATAGTGGCGATCCACACGATGCCTACGAGCGTCGGTGCCGCGCTCCGCCCGATCCGATCTGTAGAAAGCCCCCTGACAGCAGGCCGAACCCGGCCGTGCGCCACTACCAGAGGAGACAGGATGGCAATTACGACCAAGGATGAGCTGGCGAAGCTGGTCGCCGCGCGAGCCGGGCTTGACAACAGTCAGGCCAAGGCCGCGCTGGACGCGACGATCGCGGAGATCACGGCTCAGCTCAAGGCCGGCAACGACGTCAAATTCACCGGCTTCGGCAAATTCTCGACCGTCGACCGCCCGGCCCGCGAAGGCCGCAACCCCCAGACCGGCGAGTCGATGCAGATCGCGGCCAAAACGGCGGCCAAGTTCAGCCCGGGCGCCGAGCTGAAAAAGGCCGTCAACGGCTGAGACCCGGAAGGAGTTAGGGAGGCGGCGAGCAAGAGCTGCGCCGCCTCCTCGGGCGTTGCTGGTCAGTTGCGAAGTTGGACCTCAATTGGCCCATACGGCGCACCACACGCGCGTTTTGGCCTGTCACAATCCAGCCATGCTCCGAAAGGGATTGTCTGTCCGACTCGAGCGCCACATCGAGCGTGGCGAGGAGTTGATGGAGCTCAACCGCACGGCGTTCGAGCGCAACACCCAGGCCTTTGAGCGGGTCATGTCCGCGCTCGATCGCTTCGAGCAGACGTCAGACGAACAGAGGATCTTCATCCGCGACATGAACCGCCGCGGCGAGGTCGTCGTCCAGCAGATCGTGCGCGATCACCAGGAGTTCATGAAAGGGCTGAGCGTTCGAGACGAGAAAGCCGACCATGACAGGGCGAAGGCCGACCGCAAGACCGACAAGATCTTGGTCGAGTTGAAAGACCTGCGGGAAGAGTCAAGGGCGCAGCGCAAGGCGCTCTTTGCCCTGATCGACCGACTGCCACCGGCCCAAGCGGCCTGAGTAGCCCGCACTTGCCTCGGTATCAGCCGAGTCGCAGCTCGTACTCGACCCACTCGCTGCGCTCGGCGCCGGTCGAGTCGTAGAGGCGCTGAGCTGTGTCGTTGTCCGGCGCGGTGGCCCACTCGAGGTGGTGGGCGCCGCGCCGGCGGGCTACCTCCGCGCCGGCCTCGATCAGGGCACGGCCGACGCCCTCGCCGCGGTGCCCTGCGGTGACATAGAGGTCGTTCATCAGGACCGCCGCGGCCGGGACAAGCGAGGTGAAGTGCCAGTAGAGGCAGGCGTAGCCGAGCAGCTGCTCGCCGCGCCAGGCGCCGAGCAGCATCCCGTTCTCGCTCGGAGCAAGGAAGCGGGAGAAGAAGGCGCGGTTGCGCCCCTCGTCGATCTCCTCGACCTCGTAGAAGCGCTGGTAGGCGGCGATCAACGGCAGCAGCGCCCCCATCTGCTCGGCGGAGATCGGTTCGATGCGGACTTCACTGGACACCGGGATCACGGTATCGCGCCGCACGCAAGCCTCCGCCCGCGGGAAGGGACAGCCGCGATCTCGCCGTAAACCAGTGAACCGACAGGGCCGGGTTGCAGTCCCCTCTAAGCTTTTGGGGCCGCGATGCCGGTAGGCAACTACCGCCCGCAAGGAGAGGATTTCCCCTTTGGCACGCCCCACAGACTCGAACGAGCAGCTCCTCTGCAGCTTCTGCGGCAAGTCGCAGCGCCAGGTCAAAAAGCTGATCGCCGGCCCCGGCGTCTACATCTGCGACGAGTGCATCGACCTCTGCAACGAGATCATCGACGAGGAGCTGACCCCGCCCAGCGAGGGCGTCGAGCTCGAGAACCTGCCGAAACCGCGTGAGATCCACGAGATCCTCGAGGAGTACGTGGTCGGCCAGGAGGCCGCCAAGCGCGCCCTCTCGGTCGCCGTCTACAACCACTACAAGCGGGTCCAGATGGCCTCCCAGGGCGACGACCCCGAAGTCGAGCTGCAGAAGTCGAACATCCTCCTGCTCGGCCCAACCGGCTGCGGCAAGACCCTGCTTGCCCAGACGCTCGCCCGCATCCTCAACGTACCCTTCGCGATCGCCGACGCGACCGCTCTGACCGAGGCCGGCTACGTCGGCGAGGACGTCGAGAACATCCTTCTCAAGCTGATCCAGGCCGCCGACTACGACGTCAAAAAGGCCGAGACCGGGATCATCTACATAGACGAGATCGACAAGATCGCGCGCAAAGCCGACAACCCGTCGATTACCCGTGACGTCTCCGGCGAAGGCGTGCAGCAGGCGCTGCTCAAGATTCTCGAGGGGACGACCGCTTCAGTGCCGCCGCAGGGTGGCCGCAAGCACCCCCACCAGGAGTTCCTCACGATCGACACGACGAACATCCTCTTCGTCTGCGGTGGCTCCTTCGCCGAGCTCGACAAGGTGATCGAGCGGCGGGTGGGCGACCGCGGCGTCGGCTTCGGCGCCGAAATCTCCTCCCGCGAGAAGAAGGACAAGGGCGAGTGGTTCGAGCAGGTTCTACCCGAGGACCTGATCGAATACGGCCTGATCCCCGAGTTCATCGGTCGCCTGCCGGTCGTCGCCGCGATCCACCAGCTCAACCGCGACGACCTGATCACGATCCTGACCGAGCCCAAGCATGCGCTGACCCGGCAGTTCCAGCGCTTCTTCGACTTCGACGACATCGAGCTGGTCTTTTCCGACGACAGCCTCGAGGCGATCGCCGACAAAGCCCTGGAGCGCGAGACCGGCGCCCGCGGCCTGCGCTCGATCCTCGAGGAGACGCTGCTCGACGTCCAGTTCGAGCTGCCCTCGCGGCGCGACGTGACCAAGTGCGTGGTGACCAAGGAGACGATCGTCCAGGGTCGTCGCCCGACTCTGGTCACCGAGGCCGCCCACCAGGACATCGGCGCGGCCGACGAGGACCTGGGCGAGGAAACCGCCTAGAACTAAACTCGCGCTTCCGTGAACGAGGCGCGCAAAGATTCATTGCAGGAGAAGACCCGCTACGAACCCGCTGAGGTCGAGCGGCGATTGTTTGCCGAGTGGATGGAGGGGGGGTACTTCCATCCAAAGGCGGAAGGCGCTTCGGAGGAGAACTTCTCGGTGGCGATCCCGCCGCCGAACGTCACCGGGGTCCTCCACATGGGCCACGCGCTGAACGGTTCGATGCAGGACGCGCTCGTCCGCATGAACCGGATGCGCGGTCGCAACACGCTCTGGACGCTGGGTACCGACCACGCCGGCATCGCCACTCAGGCGGTGGTCGAGAAGATGTTGGCGGAGGAAGGGATCTCGCGGCGGGAGCTGGGCCGCGAGGCCTTCGTCGAGCGCGTCTGGGCATGGAAAGAGGAGTACGGCTCGCGGATCGTCGAGCAGTACAAGCGGCTGGGCGCTTCCCTCGACTACGAGCGCGAGCGCTTCACCCTCGACGAGGGCTATGTCAAGGCGGTCTACCGGGTCTTCAAGCAGCTCTACGACAAGGGCTACATCTACCGCGACAACTACATGGTCAACTGGGACCCGGGCTCGCACTCGGCGATCTCCGACCTCGAGGTGGAGAACCGCGAGGTCGAGGACACCCTCTACTCGATCGACTATCCGGTCGAGGACTCCGACCGCGCTCTCAAGGTGGCCACGGTGCGCCCGGAAACGATGCTGGCCGACACCGCGGTGGCGGTCAATCCGGATGACGAGCGCCACGCCGACCTCGTCGGCAAGTACTGCATCCTGCCGCTGGTCGGGCGCCGGCTGCCGATCATCGCCGACGAGCACGTCGACCCCGAGTTCGGCACCGGCGCGCTCAAGGTCACCCCCGGCCACGACATGAACGATTTCGAGATCGGTCGCCGTCACGGGCTGGAGGAGATCGGCGTGATCGGTCCCGACGGGCGGATGAACGAGGAGGCCGGCGAGCGCTTCGCCGGCCTGACCGCCGCCGAGGCGGGGGAGGCCGTCGTCGCTGCCCTGCGCGAGGAGGGCAGGCTGCGCGGCGAGGAGCCCTACGTCCACTCGGTTCCCTTCTCGCATCGCTCCGGCGCGCGGATCGAGCCGCTGATCTCGCTGCAGTGGTTCTGCCGCATGGACGAGCTGGCCAAGCCGGCGATCGAGGTGGTCGAGCGCGACGAGGTGCGGATAACGCCGCCGCAGTGGAAGCGGGTCTACCTCGACTGGATGCGTGAGATCCGGCCCTGGTGCGTCTCGCGCCAGCTCTGGTGGGGACACCGGATCCCGGTCTGGTACTGCGATCCGTGCGAGGAGACCTACGTCGCCGAGGTGGCCCCGGAGCGCTGTGGCGCCTGTGGTGGCGAGCTGCGCCAGGAGGAGGACGTGCTCGACACCTGGTTCAGTTCGGCGCTATGGCCCTTCGCCACCCTGGGCTGGCCCGAGGACACGCCGGAGCTGCGCGCCTTCTACCCGACCAGCTTCCTCACCACCGCGCGCGAGATCCTCTTCCTCTGGGTGGCGCGGATGGTGATGACCGGGATCGAGTTCGCCGGCGACGTCCCCTTCCGCGACGTCTACGTGCACTCGGTGATCCAGGCCCGCGACGGGCGGCGGATGTCGAAGAGCCTCGGCACCGGCATCGACCCGTTGGAGGAAATCGACGAGCACGGCGCTGACGCTCTGCGCTTCGGCCTGCTGGCGATGTCCTCGACCCAGGACGTGCGCTTCTCCGATGCCAAGGTCCAGCAGGGCGCCGACCTCGCCAACAAGCTCTGGAACGCCAGCCGCCTGATCCTGCTGGGCGTCGCCGAGGTCGAGGCCGCGCCGCGCCCCGTCAGCGTCGAGGACCGTTGGCTGCTTTCGCGGCTGGAGGCGACGATCGCCTCGGTCACGGCGAAGCTGGAGGAATACGACTTCGCCCACGCCGCCCAGGAGGCGTATGCCTTCTTCTGGTCGGAGCTCTGCGACTGGTACCTGGAGATCGTCAAGCCGCGCCTCTACCAGGGCGAGGCCGAGGTCTCGGCGACCCTGCTGTGGGTGCTGGAGCGCGTGCTGGCGCTACTACACCCGATCATGCCTTTCATCACCGAGGAGATCTGGTCCTACCACCCCTCGCGGCACGGCCATCTGGTGGTGCACGCCTTCCCCGAGGCCGATCAGTCGCTGCGCGACCCCGAAGCCGAGACCGAGGTGCGCGCCGGCATCGAGTTGACCCGGCGGCTGCGCGCCTGGCGCGACTTGGTCGAGGCACCGGCAGCGACCGTGCTGCCTGCCCGCGCCGAGGGGATCGAACCGCGGGAGTTCGTCGGCAGGCTCGCTCGTTTCGAGTTTGGCGAGGACGGGGGCGACCCGGTCGCCGCGGTCGGCGCGGTGAAGATCCTCGCCTCCGCCGAGATCGACGCCGATGCGGTGGCCGCACGGCTCGAGGCGCGGCGCGAGGAGCTGCGCTCCGAGGTGCGGCGGGCGGAGGGCAAACTGGGCAACGAGAAGTTCGTCGACCGGGCGCCCGCCGCGGTGGTCGAGGAAGAGCGGCAGAAGCTCGAGCGCTATCGCGCCGAGCTGGAGGAGCTCTCCGAATAGACGCCGCGGACGCCGAGGCGTATCTCGACTCGCTCGAGCCGATCGGCTGGAAGCTGGGCCTGGAGCGGATGCACGCGCTGAGCACCATGCTCGGCCTGCCGCAGCACCGTTTCGCCTCGATCCACGTCGTCGGCACCAACGGCAAGTCCTCGGTAACGCGGATGATCGCGGCGCTGCTGGAGGCGCACGGCGTATCCGCCGGGGCCTGCGTCTCGCCGCACACGGCACGCTGGTCCGAACGCATCCTCGTCCACGGCAAGGAGATCGGTGCCGCCGAGTTCGGCGCTGCGGTCGAGCGCGCGGCGACCGCGGCGGAGACGGTCAACCGAGGGCTGGAGGAGGGCGAGGCGGTGACCCAGTTCGAGCTGGCGACGGCCGTTGCCTTCGTTGCCTTCGCCGGCGCCCGCGTCAAGGCCGCGGCGATCGAGGCGGGACTGGGGGGGAGGCTCGACGCGACCAACACGATCCCCTCCAAGGTCACCGTCCTGACCTCGGTCGGGCTCGACCACACCGAGTGGCTGGGCGAGAGCGAGGAGGAGATCGCGGCAGAGAAGCTGGCGGTGCTGCGCGACCACACGACCCTCGTGCTGGGCCGGGTCAGTCCGAGCGTGATGGCGCTGGCAGAGCGCTCTGCCGCTGAGCGCGGAGCGAAATTGATCGTCGCCCCCGAAGACCCCGGCCCGGACGTGCAGCTCCGCGCCCCCGGCCGCTTCCAGAGGCGAAACTTCGCCCTCGCCTGTGCCGCCGCCGAGGCTTTCCTCGGCGAGCTCGACCCGAAGAGTGTGCGGGTCGTGGCGGCTGAGGTTGAAATTCCGGGGCGGTTGGAGCGGGCCGGCGAGGATCCCCCGACCTACCTCGACGCGGCTCATAACCCCGATGGCGCCAAAGCTCTGGGTGAGGCTCTGCCGGAGGTTGCCGAAGGACGGCCGGTCATCGCGGTCCTCGCGATCCTCGCCGACAAGGATGCGGCCGCGATGATCGAGGCCCTTGCTCCGTCGTTGACGCAGACCCTGTGCGCGCCGCTCCCGATTCACCGACCCGTGTTTTCGGCTGACGAGCTGGCGCGTCTCTGCGCGGAGGCGGGAGTCGAGGGTGAAGCCGAGCCCGACTTTGCGACGGCGATGTTGCACGGGCGCGAGCTTGCCCGAGAGGCGGGTGGTGTCCTGCTCGTCACCGGATCGCATTACGGGCTTGCGCCCGCCCGCGCCGCACTTGCTCTGTGCGAGGATTGAGGCGACGAATGGGCTCTAAAAGCGCTGGAACCGAACTGCTCTCGATGATGGCCCTGGTCGCCGCGGTCGTCGCCGCGGTGATCCTGATCTTCTTCGGGCTTGGCTATCTATTCGGCAGTCTCTTCCTCTAGGGGACGGCGCGACAGGGTTCGCGAGGCAGGCGGCGAAGTAGACTCACCGCCGCTCCTCTTCCGGACGGGCGCAAAGCCATGGCTCTAGCGATCTTCGGTATCAGTAACAACGGCCTCAATCTGGTCGTCGACCTGCTCATCCTGATGCTGGTCGTCGTCTGGCTGGCGCTGATCGTCTACACCTACCTCGATGCCAAGCGCCGTATCTCCGACCCGTTCCTGATCGGCTGCGCGACGCTCGCCTCCTTCATCCCCTACATCGGTACCGTCGTTTACGCGATCGTGCGCCCGCCGGAGTTCCTCGAGGACGCCCACGAACGCGAGTTGGAGATCAAGGCGGCCGAGCTGAGGGTGCGCCAGCTGACCGAGCACTCGTGTCCGAACTGTGGATTCCCGGCGGAGAAGAACTTCCTGCGTTGCCCCGAGTGCCAGCAACGCCTCAAGAACCCCTGCCCGAGTTGCAGCAGGCCCGTCGATCCGGCCTGGGCGCTCTGCCCCTATTGCGAAACCGCCCTGTCGAAGCGGGAGCAGCCGCGGCGGCGGAAAGCACCCGCCCGCAAAAAACCGGCCGCCGCCGCGCCCAGGGAGCCGGAGCAGCGCGAGGCGCCCAAAGAGACTTCCAAACCCAAACGACAGCCAAGGAGCCCCAACCGTGAGCCGGACCCTGATCCTCGTCAAGCCTGACGCCTTCGAACGCGCCCTCAGCGGCGAGGTGATCGCACGCTTCGAGCGCAAGGGGCTGCGAGTCGCGGCGCTGAAGACGATGGTGGCAAGCGAGGCGATCGCCAACGAGCACTACGCCGAGCACACCGACAAGCCGTTCTTCGGCGAGCTGGTCGAGTTCATCACCGGCGGCACGCTGGTGGCGATGGTGCTCGAGGGGACCGAAGCGGTCGTGGCCGCCCGCCAGCTGATCGGGGCGACGAACCCGGTTGAGGCGGCCCCCGGCTCGATCCGCGGCGACTACGCGCTCGAGGTCACCTTCAACATGGTCCACGGCTCCGACTCCGACGAGTCCGCGGAGCGGGAGATCTCGATCTGGTTTCCCGAGCTTCAGTAGTCAGCGGGATATGGGCAGGGGGTTTCGCTTAACTTTTTCGGTGGACTGTCTGCAAGCTGGCGCCCGTCGGCTTTCGACGAAAAAGTACAAGACGCTTCACCCCCTACCCATATCCTGCTGATGAGTTCCAGGGTTGTCCTGGCATCGGGATCTCCTCAGCGGCGCGAGATTCTTCGCAAGCTTGGTGTGGAGTTCGAGGTCGTCGTGCCCGGAGTCAAGGAGCTGACCGGGGGGGATCCGAAGTTAGAGGTGGTCGAGAACGCGCGGATGAAGGCGCGGGCTGTTGAGCGGGATGGGCTGGTGCTTGCCTGCGACACGGATGTCGTCCTGGACGGGAAAGCCCTCGGCAAGCCTGCCGATGAGGACGAGGCTCGTGACTATCTCGAGCACATGTCCGGTCGCGAGCATGTTGTGATGAGCGGCCTGGTCGTGCTCGCTGACGGCGAGGAGCGCAGGGGGTTGGAAAGCACGACTGTCGTCTTCAAGGAGCTGAGCGAGGCCGAGGTCGAGCGCTACGTCCGTTTCGGCGAGTGGCGCGGCAGATCCGGCGGTTACGCGGTTCAGACTCTCGGCTCGACCCTGGTGGAGCGGATCGAGGGGAGCGTCTCCAACGTCGTCGGCCTGCCGGTGGGGTTGTTGCTGGATCTGGCGCCGGAGTTGGCCGATTTGGACCATCTGGAATGATTGCCCTGCTTTTCCCCAAATTGCACACATGGGCATATTCAGTTACCTGACCGGACTGGGCGGCCGCGATATGGCGGTCGACCTCGGCACGGCCAACACCTTGGTTTACGTCCGCGGCCGCGGCATCGTGCTCTCCGAGCCTTCGGTGGTGGCAATTGACTCGCGCAGCGGCCAGGTTCATGCCGTCGGCGTCGAGGCAAAGCGGATGCTGGGGCGCACGCCGGGGTCGATCACCGCGATCCGGCCGCTCAAGGACGGTGTGATCGCCGACTTCGACGTGACCGAACAGATGCTGCGCCACTTCATCAAACAGGTTCACTCCAACCGCTTCGCCCACCCGCGGGTCGTCGTCTGCGTGCCCTCCGGCGTCACCGGCGTCGAGAAGCGCGCCGTCGAGGAGGCCTGCCTCTCAGCCGGCGCCCGTAAGGCGTATCTGATCGAGGAGCCGATGGCGGCCGCGATCGGCGCCGGCCTGCCGGTGGCCGAGCCGACCGGGTCGTTGATCGTCGACGTCGGCGGCGGTACCACCGAGGTCGCGGTGATCTCGCTGGGTGGGATCGTCGTATCGCAGTCGATCAGGGTTGGCGGCGACGAGCTCGACGAAGCGATCGTCCACCACTGCAAACACCACTACAAACTGGCCATCGGCACCCAGACCGCGGAGGAGGTCAAGCTCGAGGCGGGCTCGGCCTCGCCGCTCTCGGAGGAGGTCGAGGTCGAGATCCGCGGCCGCGACCTCGTCTCCGGCCTGCCGAAGACGATCACGCTCGGCTCGGCTGAGGTGCGCGAGGCGCTTGACGAAACGATCAGTCACATCATCGACGCGGTCAAGGACACGCTCGACCGCACTCCGCCGGAGCTGGCGGGGGACATCATGGACCGTGGCATTACCCTTGCCGGTGGGGGCGCGCTCCTGCAAGGACTCCAACAGCGCCTTCGCGACGAGTGCCAGATGCCGTGTCAGCTGGCAGAGTCGCCCTTGACGTGTGTGGCCGTCGGGTCCGGCATATCGCTGGAGGAGTTCGAGACGATCCACCGCGCCAGCAAGATGAACTCGGGAACGGCGCGCGTTGCTTAGCCGCCGTTTACAAGATCCACCAAACTTAGGTCTCCGCCGTGTATCGCAAGCAAGTACGCCGCCGTAGGGCGGTACTAACCTTTCTCATCATCGGCTCCTTCCTGTTGCTGACGATCACCTATGGGCAAAGCTCGGGTGGTGTGCAACGGGGGGTCAGCGCGATCTTCAGCCCGCTGCAGACCGTCGCCGACAGGGCGCTGAAGCCGGCCAGGGACCTGGTCGACTGGTTCGACAAGACCTTCGACGCGCGCGGTGAGAACAGCCGCCTCGAGGCGGAGCTGGTGATCGTGCGCCGCCAGGCCGTCGCCGGCCAGGAGGCGCTGCAGGAGAACGCCCAGCTGCGCAAGCTGGTCGAACTCGACCGCGGACCGGCGCTGGCCGAATCGGCCTACGAGCCGGTCACCGGGCGGGTGATCGCCCGCTCGCCGACCGTCTGGCACTCGACGGTCACGGTCGACGTAGGCTCCGGCGACGGCGTCAACGTCGACGATCCGGTGATCAGCGGCGACGGGCTGGTCGGCCTCGTCGCCTCGACTCAGGGGGGCTCGGCCCAGGTGACGCTGATCACCGACCACGCCAGCGCCGTCTCGGCCAAGGTCGTCCCGGGCGGGGTGCAGGGCGTGATCCGCCCAGACATCGGCAATCCCGAAGACCTGATCCTCGACTTCATCGACTCGACCAAGGACGTGCACGGCGGCCAGACCGTCGTCACCTCCGGCTGGCGCGCGGAGGGTCTCGCCTCTCTCTTCCCGCCCGGCCTGCCGGTCGGCGAAGTGACGAGCGCCCCGATCGTCGAGCAGGAGGCCAGTCAGCAGGTTCACCTGCGCCCCTACGCGGACGTCGCCAACCTCGATCTCGTCCAGGTCCTGACCGGGGGCTCGCGCGGATGATCGTCACGCCGAAGATCTTCGTCCGCCTCGCCGCGATCGTGATCCTCGCGGTGCTCCTGCAGCTCTCCTTCTTCTCGCGGGTCGAGTTCCTTCACACCAGCGCCGACGTGTTGCCCGCGGTCGTCGTCTCGCTCGGCCTGCTCGGCGGCAGCATGACCGGCGCCGTCGCCGGCTTCTGGGTCGGTTTCCTCGTCGACTGCCTGCTGGTCGCCCCGCTCGGCGGCTCCTCGCTGGTCTTGCTCGGCGCCGGTTACATGGCCGGCCTCTTCCGCGAGCGGTTCGACATCCACAGCGCTCTGGTGCCGCCCCTGGTCTGCATGGGTTTGACCCTGTTCGCCGGGCTCGGCTTTGCCGCCGTGCAGGTAATGCTCGGCATCGACGCGCCGGTCAGCGTGCTGATCGTCCGCGACATGCTGCTGAAGAGCATCTACGCCTTCTTCCTTGCCTGGCCGATCTACTTCGGCCTGCGCCGGGTGCTGCGCCCGGCGCTGGTCGAGGAATCGAACGTGACGCGGCGCCGCCAGCCGACCGTGCTCGGGAGGACCTGATGTACAGGCGATCCGACGAGCTCGGACCGCAGATGGGCAACCGGCTGGCGCTGCGCATCGCGATCTTCGGCGGCGTCGCCCTGGCGCTCTTCGCGGTGCTCTTCTTCCGGCTCTGGTTCCTGCAGGTCCTGAACGGCGACAAGTACCTCGCCGAAGCGAAGAACAACCGCACCCGCGAGTTCAGGGTCAGCGCCCCGCGCGGCGAGATCCTCGACCGCAACGGCGAGGTCATCGTCAGCAACCGGACCAGCCTCGCCCTCCAGGTCAACCCGCAGAAACTGCCCGAGGAGCCGCGAGAGCGCCGCGCCGAGCTGGCCCGGCTGGCCGAGTTGACCCACAGCTCGCTCCCCCGCCTGCGCAAGACGATGCACGAACAGCTGAAAGTGGCGGCGAGCGCGCCGGTGACCCTGCGCCGCGACGTCGGCAGCTACCTCGTCTTCTACATCCAGGAGAACCAGGACCGCTTCCCCGGCGTCACGGTCGAGCGCGTCTTCGTCCGCCGCTACCCGCACGGGACGCTTGCCGCCCACATCCTCGGCAACGTCGGCGAGGTCAGCGAAGAACAGCTGAAAGAGCCCCAGTACCGCGGCCTTGAGCCCGGCGACGAGATCGGCCAGGACGGCGTCGAGGACACCTACGACCGCTACCTGCGCGGCAAGCCCGGCATCACCCGGACCCAGGTCGACGCCTTCGGACAGCCGACCAAGAACGGGCAGCTCGTCTCCGAGCCGCCGGTGCCGGGCGAGAACCTGAAGCTCTCGATCGATGCGGACGTGCAGGAAGCGGGCGAAGCCGCGCTCGCCGGCCGCGGCCTGCCGGGCGGCTTCGTGACGATGGACGTGCACACGGGCGAAATCCTCGGCCTCGGCTCCTTCCCGACCTTCTACCCCTCCGTCTTCACGAAACCGCTGACCCAGGCCCAGGTCAACGCCCTCTACCGCGACCCGGTGCTTGCCCCGATCACCGACCGGGCGATCGCCGGGCTCTACCCGACCGGCTCCACCTTCAAGCTCATCACCGCGCTGGCGGGACTGGAAAGCGGCACGATCACCCCGGGGACGGCGATCTACGACGGTGGCTCGCTGACGGTCGGAGGACAAACCTTCCAGAACGCCGGCGGTGCCGCCTTCGGATCGGTGACCCTGGTGCCCGCGCTGCAGGTCTCCTCCGACGTCTTCTTCTACACCCTCGGCCTCGACATGTGGGACACCGGCGAACTGCAGCACTGGGCGCACAAGCTCGGGATCGGCAGGCCGACGGGGCTGGATCTGCCCGGCGCCGCCGAAGGGCTTCTGCCAAGCCAGAGCTGGCGCAACCAGCTCTACAAGGAAGGCGGAACGGACCGTCCTTGGTCGGCGGGCGACAACATCCAGCTGGCGACCGGGCAGGGGGATCTGCAGACCAACCCGCTGCAGATGGCGATCGCCTACGCGGCGCTGGCCAACGGCGGCACCATCGTCACTCCCCACGTCGGCCTCCAGGTCGATGACGCCGCCGGGCGGGTGATGAAGGAATTCGAGCCCAAGCCGCGCCGTCACGTCCGCTTCAAAGCCGAGAGCGCGGACGTGATCCTGGAAGGGCTGCACGAGGCGGCGCAGGCCCCCGGCGGTACCTCCTACGCCCTTTTCGGCGGCTTCCCGATCGGAGTTGCGGGCAAGACCGGCACCGCCCAGCGGGTCGGTCACGCGGACCAGTCCTGGTACATCGTCCTCGCTCCGTATCCGAATCCCCGTATCGTGACGGCCGTGACGATCGAGGAAGGCGGCTTCGGGGCCGAATCGGCGGCCCCGGCCGCGCTGCAGATCCTGGAAGCCTATTTCGGCAAGCACAGCTCCGGCGAGAGCGGCCCCAACGGCGGGAGCCCGGGCTGATGTACGCGACCCGCACGCGCCGTGCCCGGTTCGAGCCCTTCACCCTGCGACCGGGGATCGCCGAGCGCCTCGGCCTTCCCTACATGGACGCCGCCCTCGGCCTTGCCGCCGTCGGGCTGGTCGCCTTCGGCGTCTTCACCCTCGGCCAGGCCACCAGGCACGACGTGCCGGGCAACCCCGGCTACTACGTCGATCGGCAGATGATCTACGCCATCCTCGGCCTCGCCGGCATGTACCTGCTGGCGCGGATCGACTACTCGCGTTTCCGCGAGCTGCGGGTCGGGATCTACACCTTCCTCTGCGTCAGCATCTCGCTCGTCTTCGTCTTCGGTTTCGCGGCACGCGGCTCGCGGCGCGCCTTCGAACTTCCCTTCTTCAGCTTCCAGCCGTCGGAGCTGGGCAAGCTCCTGCTCGTATTGGCGCTTGCCGGCTTTGTCATCGACGGCGCCCGGCGGGGCTCGGCACGGCAGCGCACGGTGCGCTACCTCTGCCTTGGCCTCGCCCCGGCTGCGCTCGTATTCCTGCAGCCGGACCTCGGCACCTCACTGGTGTACGGGGCAATCACCCTCGCCGTGATGTACGTGGGGGGCGTCCGTTGGACGCACTTCGCGGTGATCGGCGCGGCTCTCGTCGCACTCGTAGCAATAGTTCTCGTGGTCGCCCCCGCAGTGGGGACGCCGATCCTGAAGGAGTACCAGCAACAGAGGCTGACCTCCTTCGCCGATCCCAGCGGGGACGCCAGCGACGCGGGCTACCAGCAGAACCAGGCCATGATCGCCGAGGGGGCCGGTCAGTTGACCGGCCGTGGCGATCGGGCCACTCAAACGCGGCTCGACTTTGTCCCCGAGCGGCACACCGACTTCATCTTTGCGGTGATCGGTGAGCGCTATGGATTCATGGGGGCCGCATTCGTCCTATCCCTATACGCCCTGCTGCTCTGGCGGGCGCTGCGGATCGTGACGCTCTCGAAGAACTCGTACGGGACCCTCGTGGCAGGCGGCATTGCCGCCATGTTGCTATTTCAGGTCTTCGTCAATGTGGGGATGAACCTGGGGATCATGCCGATCACCGGGATTCCCCTGCCGCTGCTCAGCTACGGGGGTTCCTCCGTACTGGCGACGTTACTCGCGGTAGGAGTGCTTCAGAGCATTCACATGCAAGCGCGCCTCAGCCAGAAAGGCAGGTTCGCCTGGTGAACCCTTGAAGGGGACCTGGCCATGCGTACCTATCCGAACTGAGCTGACAAACAAATGAAAAAAACCATCCTGGTGTCCGCCGATCGCGGCGAGACCCGTGTCGCCGTCCTCGAGTCGAAGACCAAAGGCGGCAAACGTGACGTAGCGGAGCTCTACATAGAGCGCCGCGGCCGGCGATCGATCGTCGGCAACATCTACAAGGGGAAGGTCGACAACGTCCTTCCCGGGATGGAGGCCGCCTTCGTCGACATCGGCCTCGAGCGCAACGGCTTCCTCCACGTCGACGAGATCGTCATGCCCAACGGCGAGCAGGCGCCGCGGCGGGGCCGCGGCAGCGGCCGCAAGATCAGCGAGCTGATCAAATCGGGGCAGGAGATCCTCGTGCAGGTCGTCAAGGACCCGCTCAAGTCGAAGGGCGCCAGGCTCTCGATGAACCTCTCGATCGCCGGCCGCTACCTCGTCTACGCACCGCAGGGGACCGGCGTCGGCGTCAGCCGGCGGCTCTCCGAATCCGAGCGCGACCGCCTGCGCAAGATGGTCGACCGCACCTACAAAGGACCGGGTGGGTTGATCGTGCGCACCGCGGCCCATGGGGCCAAAAAATCCGACTTCGTCCGCGAGGTCGGCTACCTGCACAAGCTCTATGACGTGCTCGAGCGGCGGGCCGAGAAAACCAAGGGCCTGGGTCTGATCTTCCAGGAGGCGGACCTGCCGGTGCGGGTGCTGCGCGACGTGTTCCTGAGTGACTTCGAAAGAGCGGTGATCGACTCGCCCAAGCAGCTCGAACGGGTAACCGGCTTCTTCCAGCGCACCGCGCCGGAGCTTGTCGACAAAGTCGAGCTCTACGAGGACAGCAAGCCGCTGCTGGAGAAATGGGGCATCGACAAGGAGATCGAGTCGACTCTGGTGCGCCGGGTCGACCTGCCCTCGGGCGGCTACCTGATCATCGACTACACCGAGGCGCTGACCGTGATCGACGTCAACAGCGGCAGCTTCACCGGCCGCGGCAAAGGCGGCCTCGAGGAGACGATCACCAAAGTCAACACCGAGGCGGCCGATGAGGCGGTGCGGCAGCTGCGGCTGCGCGACATCGGCGGCATCATCGTCATCGACTTCATCGACATGGCGCGGGCAAAAAACCGCGACAAAGTGTTGAAAACGCTGCGCAAAGCGCTCGACGCCGACAAGTCGAAGAGCTACGTGGTCGAGGTCTCACCGCTGGGCCTGGTCGAGATGACCCGGCAGAACATCACCGACGGCGTGCGCGAGATCCTCACCGCGCCGTGCCCGACCTGCCACGGGGAGGGAGTCGTCCTCTCCGCCGAGACGGTCGCGCTGGAGGGGTTGCGGCAGATGCGCGAGATGGCCGCGGACGACGCCGGTGCCGAGGCCTTCCTCCTGCGGGTCAACCCGAAGGTCGCGGCGGAGCTGATCGAGCCCGACAGCGGTCTGGCCGAGCTCGAGGAGGAAACCGGCAAGCAGTTCCACTTCGAGGGCGGCGACGCACTGGCGATCGACACCTTCGAGCTGGTCGAAGCCGGCAGCAGAGCCAAGATCGAGGAGCGGGCGCTGCCGTTCAAGGTCGGCGAGGAGGTCATGGTGACAATCGCCGAGCCGCACATGTACAACGTCGACGACGCCGTCGCGCGGATCGATTCCTACATCGTCAGCGTCAGCGGCGGCGGGCGTTTCGTCGGCAAGCGCAAGCTGGTCCGGATCGAGCAGGTCGAGCGTGCCGCTGCGGTCGCTTCGCTGCTCGGCGACCCGGCGAGCAACGGCTCGGAGTCAGACGCTCTAGAATCCGCCGCCGCCAGATGAGCACGTACGCAGTCATAGAGAGCGGTGGCAAGCAGTACAAGGTCGAGAAGGGCAGCTCGCTGCTCGTCGACCGGTTGAATGCCAGTGAGGGCGACGTGGTCGCCCTCCGGCCCGTGCTGTTTCGCGACAAGGAGATCGTCGCCGAGCCGAAAGAGCTGGAGAAGGTCAAAGTCGAGGCGACGGTTGCCGAGCATCTGCGCGGCCCGAAGATCAAAGTCTTCAAATACAAGCCGAAGAAGGGCTACCGCCGCCGCGCCGGCCACCGCTCCGAGCTGACCCGGCTCGAGGTGACCGAGCTCAAAATTGGTGCTCGCAAAGCGCCGGCCAAAAAAGCCGAGCCCAAAGAGGAAAAACCGGCCAAACCCAAAGCCGCTGCTAAAAAGGACGACGATGGCTCATAAGAAAGGTCTTGGCTCAAGCCGCAACGGTCGCGAATCCAACCCCAAGATGCTCGGGGTCAAGGTCTTCGCGGGCCAGAAGGTCAGCGGCGGCGAGATCATCGTGCGCCAGCGCGGCACCCGGTTCTGGCCCGGCGACGGCGTCGGCCTCGGCCGCGACCACACGATCTTTGCGACGCAGGCCGGGACGGTGGAGTTCAAACCGTCGCGCAAGGGCCGCACGATCTCGGTTCTGGCTGACTCGTAGAGCTTGGGAGGGGCGGGGTGCCCCTCTGGCTTGCTGGGTTTTCGCCTTGCAGCTTGCGGCCGTCCGAGATTGTTGTCGGGCGAAAAGTGGACGCCGCTGCGCCAGAGGGGCACCCCGCCCCTCCTCACGAAACGCCGCAGACCTCACGTGCGGAAGCTGGAAAGGTCAGGCCCAAAGAAAGAGGGCGGCCTAAGCCGCCCTCTTCTAATGGGGTTGCCGTCGAACTAACGGCCCCACCTTCACGTGCTGGTGATGATAACGCGCCGAGCGGGAGTCGAACCCGCCAACCCCATTTCGTGAAGGTAGGGCCCGCGTCCGGCGGCCGGCGCGTGCCGCATACAGCGGCATTCGGAATGTATTGGCTGAATTCGTGCCTGGGGGCTGCCTCGGCCAGAAATGACAGTTCTGTGATTGAAGATTTTGGTCTCCGGGACGATTACGCTGCATTCACGTGTACGACAAGGCAAAAATCTGGGTTGAAGGCGGTGCCGGCGGGAATGGCTGCGTGAGCTTTCGGAGAGAGGCCCATGTCCCCAGGGGCGGTCCCGATGGCGGGGATGGGGGGCACGGTGGCGATGTCGTGCTCGTCTGTGATCAGTCACGGCGTGATCTAGGTGCCTTGCGGGGGAGCAAGCACTTTCGGGCCGGGCGTGGGAAGGGTGGCGAAGGGTCCAACCGGCACGGGGCTCGGGGGGAGGAGTTGGAGATCCATGTTCCGGCTGGGACTCAGGCTGAAGCGGTGGACGGGAGTCGGGTCGATCTCGTCGAAGCCGGGCAAAGGGCGACGGTTGCCCACGGCGGGCGTGGGGGGCATGGCAACAAGCGCTTCTCCACCTCTGTCCGCCAGGCCCCCAGGTTTGCCGAGAAGGGCACCTCTGGGGAAGAGGGCTGGATCGAAGTTCGGCTGAAGCTCCTGGCCGACGTCGGGTTGGTCGGCCTGCCCAACGCCGGCAAGTCCTCGCTGCTGGCGCGGTTGACGCGGGCGGAGCCGAAGGTCGGCGATTACCCGTTCACGACCCTCTCGCCGGTCCTGGGGACGATCGAAGGGGAGGACCGACAGGCGGTGGTGGCGGACATCCCGGGCCTGATCGAAGGCGCGGCGGAGGGAGCGGGGCTGGGCCATGAGTTTCTCGCCCACGTCGAGCGCTGCTCGATGCTGGTTCATCTGGTCGATCTGGCCCCCGCCGAGGGCGAACCGCGGTCGAACTACGAAGCGGTACGAGCTGAGCTTGTCGCCTACGGGGCGGGGCTCGAGTCGCTGCCCGAGCTCGTCGTGCTCTCCAAGCGCGATCTCCTGCCGCCCGCGCAGGTGGAGGAGGCCGTTGCCGAATGGAGCCGGCAGCTCGGCGATCGTGCGCGGGGCGTGCTGGCTGTGTCGGCGGCGACCGGCGAGGGTCTCGAAGACCTGCGCGGTCGCGTGCTCACCGAGCTACCCGAGGAACCCGCCGCCCCGGGTCGGGATGGACGGCAGGCCGCATCGGGCGACGGAGGCGCGGGTGGCGCGGCTGAATTTGAGGCCGAGTACCGGGTCTACCGCCCGGTCGGGGAGGGTGGCTACTCGATCGAGCGCGAGGACGAGGGGGCGTTTCGGATCGTCGGCCGCGGGGTCGAGCTGCTCTTCGAGCGCCACGATCTCAAAAACGAAGAGGCGCTTGCCTATCTCGAGCAGCGTCTCAGGGAGATCGGCGTCGTCGCCGCGTTGAAAGCCGCCGGCTTCGAGCCGGGCAATGACGTTCGCGTCGGCGAGCACGAGTTCGAGCTGCACCCCTGAGGCGCTGCAGAGC
Organism: uncultured Solirubrobacterales bacterium; assembly: GCA_963716735.1. Classification (GTDB taxonomy): domain Bacteria; phylum Actinomycetota; class Thermoleophilia; order Solirubrobacterales; family 70-9; genus VRUE01. Next base: position 794,786 of record OY970321.1, on the reverse strand, counting down.
GCCCGATCGAAAGTTCAGGGTCGGTCCCTGATGCGAACGGACCCCCTCGCGAGGGACCATCGCTCGCATGAAGATCTCACGCAGCAAGAGAAGGCGTCATAGGTATCGCGGTGCCGGTATGGAGCTGGCGGGGGCGCTCTCGATCGCCTCGCAGATGGCTCTGCTCTGTCCTCCCGGCTTCGACGAATGGGTCCGGCAGGAGCTTGTCGGCGACGATGCCCGCGGAGCGGGCCGAGTCGCGGGCCGCCGCTCGTGACCCTGAGCGCGATCGTCGCGGACGAGCTGCAGGGCCTGGGAAGCCTTGGCATCGCCCCCTTCGACGTCCATGCACACACCGGCACGGACATCGACGGCGCCGCGCGGAGCGCCGAGGAGCACGTCGAGGCGCTCGCGGCGATCGATGGCCGCTCGGTGATCTTCCCTCTCTGCGTCACCGGTGGGTACGAGAGGGAGAACCGTCGGGTGGTCGAGGAGTGCGTGCGTCACGAGGGCACTCTCGTTCCCTTCGCTCGCCTCGATCCGCGGGTCAGCGCAGCGGCCGATGCCGAGGCCGCCCTCGCCACCGGCGCCATGGGATTCAAGCTGCACCCGCGTGCCGAGGACTTCAGGCTCGAGCACCCGAGCGTCGATGCGATCGTCGGGGTGGCCGCGGAGGCGCGCGCGCCGGTTCTGATCCACGCCGGCGCAGGCGTCGGTTCCCTGGGCACGGCGATCGTCGAGCTGGCCGACCGCCATCGCCCCTGCCCGCTGATCCTCGCCCACGCGGGGGTCTCCGATCTGGCCTGGCTCGGCCCGGTTGCCGCCGAGCACCCGAATGTCTTCTTCGATACCTCCTGGTGGAACCCAAGTGACCTGATCGCCCTATTCACCGCCGTACCACCCGGTCAGATCCTCTTCGGCAGCGACGAGCCCTATATGGACCTCGAGCTCGTGCTGGCCATCGCGCTGCGCTGCGCCCGCTTCGCCGGGCTCTCCGAGGACGCCATGCGGCTGGTCTTCGGCGGCCAGGCGGAGGCTCTGCTCGCGGGGGAGGCGCCGATCGACGCCGGACCCGTTCCCGGACCGTCCTGCATGGTCGTCCCGGCGGGTGCCGCCCGCCTCGCGATTCTGCTCGCGGCGGGCGGCGGCGCGATGCTTGGCGGTGGCGATCCGAGCCGGATGCTGGAGCTCGCCCGGGTAGCCATCGACGAGGACGGACCGGCGGAAGGAGCCGGCGCGAGCAGTGAGATCGCCGACCTGATCGAGCAGGCCCTCGCGGGCACCCCCGAGGCTCCATGGGCGACGGCGATGGCACTGACGCTGGTCGTGACGCCCGGAGTCGCCCGCCCCGCGATGTCTGGCTGAAGCCGGTTGTGGCGCGTACGATCGGTGCCGACTGAGCATGTCGGCGACGGCGATGGCACTTCTGGAGAGGGACGAGGAGCTCGTGAAGATCGAGCTTCTGCTCGACGCCACCGAAGCCGGCAGCGGCGGGGTGATCGTGATCGAGGGCGAGGCGGGTGCGGGCAAGACCTCGCTGCTCGCAGCCGCGGCGGAAACGGCGGCGCACCGCGAGATGCTCGTTCTGCGCGCCCGCGGCGGCGAGTACGAGCGCGACTTTCCCTACGGCGTCGTGCGCCAGCTTTTCGAGCCGGTGCTGCGCGATCGACCGCGCAGGGCCGAGCTGCTGAGCGGCAGCGCGGCGCTTGCCGCGCCGGTCTTCGAACCGAGCGCGGGGGCGGCCGAAGGCGGGGCGATCGAGCACGGCCTCTACTGGCTCGCGGCCGACCTGTCCGCAACCGCGCCCATGCTGCTGATCGTCGACGATGCCCAATGGGCCGATCTCGCCTCCTTGCAGGCGCTGGCCTACATCGCCCGGCGCCTCGACGGCTCGCCCGCGGCGATGGCCGTGGGAGTGAGAAGCGGCGAGCCCGGCTTTCACGAGCAACTGCTGGACGAGCTTCGCCGCGAGGCGCCAGAGCGCATGATCGCGCCATCGCCGCTGTCGACCCGCGCCGCCGCGGCCTTGGTCGCCGGAGAGACTGGAGCCGACTCGACCGAGAGCTTCGCCCGGGCCTGCCGCGATGCCACGGCCGGGAACCCCTTCCTCCTGGCCGAGCTCGCCCGGGCGTTGCGTGGGGCGGAGCTCGAGCCGAGCGAGGAGAGCGTCGATTGCCTCACCCAGGCGGCCGCCGCCGGCGTCTCGCACTCGATCCGGACCCGGCTTGCCCGACTTGGAGAGCAGTCGATCGAAGTCGCCCGGGCGGTGGCGGTGCTGGAGCCGAACGGCGCTTCGCGCCTCGTCGCGGAGCTGGCGGGGTTGTCGGTGGACGAGGTCGCCGAAGCGAGCGAAAGGCTGATCGCCGCCCGCCTGCTCGAGGATGCTCCCTCGCTGGCGTTCGTCCACCCCCTGGTCAGGGACGCGGTCCTGACCGAGATCTCCGAGCCGCGCCGGGCGGCCATGCATGCCCGGGCGGCCCACCTACTGCACGAGGCCGGCCTCGAGGTGGATACGGTCGCCGCTCATCTGCTGCTCGCCCAACCCGCCGCCGACGAGTGGGCGGTGGTGCAGCTGTGCTCCGCCGCTGCCGCGGCGCTCGGTCGAGGTGCGGCTGACGCGGGAGTTCGCTACCTGCGACGAGCGCTGCGTGAGCCTCCGGCGCGGGCCGAGCGGCTGGCGGTCAGTCGCGAGTTGGGGGTCGCCCTGCTCCAGGCAAACGACCCGGAGGGGATCGAAGTGCTGCGCACGGTGCGTGCCGCCACCGGCGAGGTCGAGCTGCGGGCGGCGATCACGAACGAGCTTGCGAGCTCGCTCGGTCTGCGCAACGGCAACGAGGAGGCTGCCGGCCTGATCGAAGATTCTCTGTCGGAGCTTCCAGATCCGGATGGCGAGCTCGGCCTGATGCTGCGCGGCTGGCTCTTGGTCCAGGTCGTCTGGGGCCTGGAGCGGGTCCCGGAGGCAGCCATACCGCCACAGAGCCCGAGCCCCGAGACGCTGCCGGGTCGCACGGTGCTGCAGGGCATGGCGCCCCTCTACGCGCTCGGGTTCGGGTCGCTGGAGCAGTCGCGCCGAGCCGCGGAGTCGGCGATCTCCAAGCCTGAGACGCTGTTTGCCGACGCGATGGCAGGGTTGCCCCCGCAGGGCGCCCTCGTCTCGATGGCGTTGGCCGATCGGGGTGGAGCGGTGGCCGGGTTCTACGACTTTGCGATCGAGGGCGCTCGCCGGCGCGGCGTCCTGCCGGGCGTGGGGGGTGGCCATGGGGTACGGGCCCTCGCCCACCTCCTCGACGGTGACCTGCGGGAGGCACAGGCCGACTCGGAGATCGCGGTCGACGTGGTGGGTCGCTTTGGGTTTGTCTCACCGCTTGCGTTTTGGTCGTCGGTTTCCATGCGAGTGTTGCTGCGCCGAGGCGAGCGGATTGCGGCCGAGCGACTGCTCGACGAGCTCTGGGCCGGACAGGAGCGCGTCGCGGGCTGTCCAGGCGCCGTTCTGCTCAGCACCCGTGGCGAACTGAGAGCAGCCTCTGGGCGCCACGCGGAGGCGAGGAACGACTTTCTCGCCGCGGCCGAGAGGATCCCCTGGCTGCCATTCGCCAATCCCGAGGTCCTCCCCTGGCGGATCGGGCTTGCTCGCTGCGAAGCGGCGCTTGGCAACGACGAGGAGGCGCGGCGGGTCGCCGCCGAGGCGGTCGGGCTGGCGCGCGAGGCTGGCGGCATGCGGGGCATCGGGATCACGCTTCGGGAGCAGGGTGTCGTGACCGGCGGCCCGGAAGGCATCGATCTGCTGGGCGAGGCGACCGAGATCCTGGGCGGCACCCGGGCGCGACTTCAGCACGCCGAGGCGCTGGTCGAGCACGGGGCCGCACTGCGCCGCGCCAACTTCCGCAAAGAAGCCCGTGAGCCGCTTCGCGAGGCGCTCGAGCTCGCCCACCGATGCGGTGCTGTGCCGCTGGAAGAGCGCGCCCGCACCGAGCTGGCGGCGACCGGAGCGCGCCCGCGCAAGGCGGTCTTCACGGGTGTCGAGTCACTCACTCCCAGCGAGTTGCGCGTCGCCCGCCTCGCCGTGGAGGGGATGACCAATCGCGAGATCGCCCAGAGCCTCACCGTCACGGCGAAGACGGTCGAGACTCACCTGCGCCACGTCTACCAGAAGCTCGACGTGGCAAAGCGGACTGAGCTCGGCGGGCTATTGAGCGCCAACTAGTTGTAGTTACTCAGCACGTTGTTCCAACTCGGTAAGCCGAGCCGCGGGTGCCTTGTGGCCAAGGGAGCCGTGTCGTCTCCTGAAGTTGTAGTGATCGAGCCAGCCGGGCAGCGCCGCGGTGCGCTCAGCAGAGGAGCCATAGATGGCGCCATAGGCCCAGCGGTTGGTGAGCGTCTGAATGAAGCGCTCGGCCTTGCCGTTGGTCTGAGGCCGGTAGGGGCGGGTGAAGATGTGGCGCATATCGAGCTCAGCGCAGGCCTGCGCGTGCACGGCGGAGCGATAACAGGAGCCATTGTCTGAGAGCACCCGCTCGACCTGAACTCCCATTCCCTTGAACCAGTTGACAGCTCGGCGCAGGAACCCTGCCGCCGTGGTGCCCTTCTCGTCGGCCAAGACCTCAACGTAGGCAAGGCGGGTGGCGTCATCGACGCAGACGTGGACGAACTCCCAGCCGGTGGCCCCTTTGCCGTGGTTGCCCCCACGCTTTTGCTGGCTCTTGCGATTCCCGGTGACTCGGTGCCCAGCGCCTTTGGCGCTGATCCTCCCCAGCTTCTTGATGTCGACATGGATCAGCTCCCCAGGGCACTTGCGCTCATAGCGGTTGGGCGGCTCGAATGGCTCCAGGCGACTGCGCTTGCCTAGCCCGATCCGAGCCAGCCACCTGGAGACGGTCGAGAGCGCCATGCCCAAGACCTCGGCGATCTCAGCAGCGGTCATCCGCAGACGTCGTAGGGCCTCGACCGCCTGAAGGCGGTCGGCCGGAAGCCGTGAAGGCACCCGCTTGGGTGCGGAACTGCGATCCAGCAGTCCTGCCTCTCCCTCCGCTCGCCAGCGGGCCAGCCACTTGCGAGCGCTCCGCTCGCTGATGCCGGCGGCCTCGGCCGCCACCATCAGCGACCAGTCCTCCTCTTCGATGCGCTTGACCAGCAGCCTGCGGCTGTTCGGGCAGGTTCGAGCGTTAGCGTGGATCTTCATCCGGTGTCCTCCTTGATCTGGGTGGCTCGCACCCCCAGCCTTCAAGGAGGCCCGGATGAACAACGTTGTGAGGAACTACAGTTAGTCGGCGTTAAATGTCGAGGAGAACGTCCTCGCGGCTGTAGTGGCCGACCGAGTCGAACCAGCGCTTGGCGCGCATGCCCGCGCGCAGGTCGCAATCAGCGCTGACGATTCCCTCCTCGCCGTAGAGCGGCCCGGCGATCACCTCGCCCCAGGTCGGCTCGACGATTGCCGCCCCGCCGCGGCCGAAGACCTCGCGGTCGGGCAGCTCGACCGGGAAGTCCTCCGGAAATGCCTCACGGGGGATGAACTGCGGCGCCGAGATGACGAAGGCGCCGGACTCGATCGCGATGTGGCGCATGCTGGCGAGCCAGCCGTCGGAGTCATCAGCGGTCGGCGCGACCCAGATCTGCGGCCCCGATTTGTACATCGCGTAGCGGGCGAGCGGCATCCGGTTCTCCCAGCAGATCAGCCCGCCGACCTTGCCGAGCGGCGTTTGCGCGGCGGCCAGGTCGTCGCCGGCGCCGATCCCGTGGAAGAGCCGCTCGTGGTGGGTCGGCATCAGCTTGCGGTGTTTCCAGACGAGCCCCTCGGGGCCGACCAGGACGAGCGTGTTGTAGAGCGTCCCGGGCCGTTCCGACTCGCGCTCGTTGACGCCGATCGCACAGTGCGCGCCGCTGCGACGGCAGGCGGCGACCAGCTCGTCGACCAGCGGCCCGGGTACGTCGACGGAGTTCTCCCAGAGCCGCTGCCAGAGCTCGTCGAAGCCGTCGAACCCGGCCGCGGGGGCCGCCCAGGACTGCGAGGGGTAGAGGGGGACGAAGGTCTCGGGGAGGACGATCAGCTCGGCGCCGTCGGCGGCGGCACGTTCGATCAGCTCCACCGCCTTCGCGATCGACGCCTCTGCGTCGAGTATCGCCGGGGTTGCCTGGGCTGCGGCGACCCGCACGGTTCTCAACTCTGGCATGTACTCAGGTTAGTAGCGTGCGTCACAGCGAACCGGGAGATCGACATGTCATTGAGCCAGCAAGAGAAAGCCGCCAGCTTCCAAGCCCTGCACGAGGGCGAGGCGTTCGTCATCCCCAACCCCTGGGATGCGGGCTCGGCACGGGTGATGGAGGCGCTCGGGTTCAAAGCCCTGGCGACGACCAGCTCCGGGTTTGCCTTCACCCTGGGGCGCCAGGACGGCGATGTCACGCTCGACGAGCTGGTCGAGCATGTCGGCGCTCTCGACCGAGCGACGGACCTACCGGTCTCGGTCGACCTCGAGAACGGCTACGGCCCCGATCCGGACGACGCGGCAACGGCGGTCACGCGGGTCGCCGAAGCGGGGGCGGTCGGTGGCTCGATCGAGGACTTCGACCCCGAGGACGGGATCTACGCCTTCGATCACGCGGTCGAGCGAGTGGCGGCGGCCGTCGAGGCGGCCCGGCGCCTGGACTTCCCGTTCACCCTCACTGCGCGCGCCGAGAACTACGTCCGCGGCAATCCCGATCTCGACGACACGATTGCGCGTCTGCGGGCGTACGAGAAGGTGGGCGCCGATGTCCTATACGCGCCCCGCTTGGGCCGTACGGACGAGATTCGGGCGATCTGCGATGCCACGACCAAGCCGGTCAACGTGCTCGCCCAGCCGCACCTCTCGGTGAGCGAGATCGCCGCCGCCGGCGGACGCCGAATCAGCGTCGGCGGTCTTCTGACCTGGGTCGCGGTCGAGGCGATGGCGGACGTGGCCGAGCGGATCCGTGACGACGGCGACCTGTCTGGGCTGAAGCTTTCCGGCCGTGTCGGCGAGTGGCTTTCGCGATGACGCTCGTCGTCAAGCTCGGTTCTTCGATCGTCGCCGCCGACGACGGCGAGCTGCGCAGTGACGTTCTCGACTCGGTCTGCGAGCAGGTGGCGGAGCTAGAGCAGGGGGGAGAGCGGGTGGTGATGGTCACCTCGGGCGCGATCGCGCGGGGCATGCGGTTGATGGATCTGCCGGTGCGACCACGGGCGATGGACGAGCTGCAGGCCGCTTCGGCGGTTGGCCAGGGCGATCTCTTTCGCGCGTACCAGGCGCGCCTCGCCGATGGGGGGGCTCGCGCCGCGCAGGTGCTCTTGACCGCCGCCGATATTGCCGCTCGCACCAATTACCTGAACGCCCGGCAGACGCTGCGCCGGTTGATCGAGTGGGGCGTGGTCCCGGTCGTCAACGAGAACGACACCACTGCGACCGACGAGATCACCTTCGGCGACAACGACTTCCTCGCCGCCCAGGTGGCGATCCTGCTCGACGCGCGGCTGCTGGTCCTGCTCTCCGACGTCGACGGCCTCTACCGGGGCGATCCGCGCGCCGATCCCGACGCCGAGCTCGTCGCCATCGTGGACGACTTCGCCGCCCTGGCAGGGATGGAGATCGGCGACCGCACGTCCGCCTTCGGCTCCGGTGGCATGCGCAGCAAGGTCGCCGCCGCCGAGATGTCCGCCGAGTCGGGCATCGCGGTGACGATCTGCAATGGGACGACGCCGGGAGCGCTGCTTTCCGCGGCCCGTGGTGAGGGGACCGGGACGCGCTTCGCCGCCCAGGCGGGCAAGGCATCGAGCTTCAAGCTCTGGCTGAAATACGCCAAGCCGACCAGGGGGCGTCTCACGGTCGACGACGGCGCGGCGCGCGTTCTGCGCGAGAGCGGCTCCAGCCTGTTGCCGGTCGGGATCACGGCGGTTGACGGCGGCTTCGAGGTGGGGGACGCAGTCGAGGTGGCGGCCGGCGGCTCGGTTATCGGCAAGGGCATCGTCGACTACTCGGCTAAGGAGCTCGGCCAGGTAACCGGCCTCAAGAGTGCGCAGGTGCGGGAGCTGTTGCCGCATGCGGCCGACGAGGTCATTCACAGAGATCGCTTCGTACTAGTTTGAGCATGGCTACCCTTAGCGGTCTATGGCAGTCACGACTACTTCTGTTGCTGAGACATGCGCCGCTGCGCAGCAGGCAGCGCGCGAGCTTGGTGCCGCTTCGACTGAGGTCAAGGACGCTGCGCTGGCGGGGATCGCTCGCCTGCTCGGGGAGCGGGTTGCCGATCTGCTCGAGGCGAACGCAGCTGACCTCGCCGACGAGCGGGCGGACGGGCTCACGCCGGCGCTGCGTGACCGGCTCGCCCTGAGTGAGGAGCGGATCGCCGCGATGGCGGATGGGGTGCGGGCTGTGGCCGCCCTCGAGGACCCGGTAGGCGAGGAGCTCGAGCGGAAAACGCTGGAGGGCGGACTGGATCTACGCAAGATCCGTGTGCCGCTCGGGGTGGTTGCCGTGATCTACGAGGCGCGCCCCAACGTGACTGTCGATTGCGCGGCGCTGACGATCAAGAGCGGCAACGGGATCGTCCTGCGCGGTTCCCACTACGCCGAACGGACCAACGGGGCGCTGGCGGCGATCGTTCGCGAGGCCCTGGCCGAGGCCGGCCTTCCCGAGGATGCAGTGCTGTTGCTGACCGGAGGTGGTCACGAGGACCTGGCTGCGCTTGCTGCCCAGGAGGACACGGTTGACCTCTTGATCCCGCGCGGCGGCGAAGGCTTGAAGAAGGCGTTGAAGGCCGTCGCCACGGTCCCGGTCATCTACGCAGCCGCGGGCAACTGCCACGTCTACGTGCACGCCGACGCCGACCTCGAGATGGCGCGGGGGATCGCGGTCAATGCGAAGACGCAGCGGCCCGGCGTCTGCAACGCCGCCGAGACGTTGCTGGTCGACGCTGCGGTTGCCGATGAGTTTCTGCCCGAGGCGCTTGCCGCGCTGCGCGATGCCGGCGTCGAGCTGGTCGGCGACGAGCGCGCCCGCGCGGCCGCCGGAGAGGTCGAGGTCGGTGTCGCAGGCGAGGAGGACTGGGGCAGCGAGTACCTCGATCTGAAGCTCGCCGTCGCGGTCGTCGACTCGCTCGAGGGGGCGATCGATCACGTCAACGCTCACGGCACCCGCCACTCCGAGGCGATCGTCACCCGATCCGACGAAGCCGCCGCGCGGTTCACCGCCGCCGTCGATGCCGCCGTCGTCTACACCAACGCCTCGACCCGCTTCACCGACGGCTTCGAGTTCGGCATGGGGGCGGAGATCGGCAACTCGACCCAGAAGCTGCACGCGCGCGGCCCGATCGGCCTGTGCGAGCTCACCACCTACAAGTACGTCGTCCGCGGCGACGGCCAAGTGCGTGAGTAGCGCCCAGAGGACGGACGGCGCCCGTCCTGCGGTCGGCGTCCTCGGCTCGGCCTTCAACCCGCCGCACCTGGGGCACCTGGCCCTCGCCCAGGAGGCGCTCTGGCAGCTCGGGCTCGACGAGGTCGTGTTGGTGCCGACCGGCGAGGCGCCGCACAAGCGCATACACGACGATCCAGGACGTGAGCTGCGGCTTGCGATGACGCGGCTCGCCGCCGCCGACGATTCGCGCTTCACCGTCTCCACGCTGGAGGTCGAACGCGAAGGACCGTCCTATACGTATGAGACCTTGGAATTGCTTGCACGTGAAAAGGGAGAACCAGACCTGGTGTTCGTAATGGGGGCGGATGCCGCCGTCGGGTTCGAGAGCTGGCGCGAGCCGCAGCGTGTGGTCGAGTTGGCGCGGCTGGCGGTGGCGCGGCGTTCCGGCATCTCCGACGCCGATGTCGGTGCGGTCATTCGCGGGGTCAGCGCCGAGGGCAATGCGACGATGCTCGAGATGCCCCAGTTCGGCGTCTCCTCCTCCGCGGTGCGCGAGCGGGCGGCGGCCGGCAGGCCACTGCGCTACCTCGTGCCGGAGGCGGTTGCGCGGTTCATCGAGGAGAAGGGGATCTACTCATGAGCGCGCTCGGGTCCGAGGCGCTGGCGCGGCGCCTGGCCGAGCTGGCCGATTCGAAAGGGGCGACCGAGATCGTCGTCCTCGACATGCGCGGCCTCGCCGCCTACACGGACTTCCTGGCGATCTGCACGGCTCGCAACGAGCGCCAGGCGCGGGCGATCGTCGACGAGGTGAAGCTGCGGCTCAAGCAGGAGCACGGGCTGCTGCCGGGTGGGGTCGACGGGGAGGGCGCGGCCGGCTGGATCGTGCTCGACTACCTCGACGCCGTCCTGCACGTCTTCACCGCCGAGGAAAGGAAGCGCTACCAGCTCGAGGACCTCTGGCGCGAGGCGCCGCGGCCCGAGTTAGAGCTCACGCAGGATGGCGTCCGAGGGCACCTCTACGGTGCCGCGCATGGGTAGCTTCAAGCGGGCGTTTTTCGGCTATCGCCGGGACGAAGTGGACGCGGCGATGTCGGCGCGCGATGCGGCGATCGACGCCGTCGAGCACCATGCATCCGCCGCCGATGCGGAACTGGCTTCGCTCTCCGGGATGGTGATCGAGCGCGAGCGTGAGATCCGCAGCCTGAGCGAGCGCCTGCACGAGGCCAACGAGCGCCATGAGCGCAGCATCGCCTCCCTGCACGCGGTCTCCCAGCGCCTGGAGGACATCCAGGCGCAGGCGCGTGGGCAGGCGACGCGGATCCGGATGAAGGCGTTGCGCGAGGCGGTTGAGGTGAGCCGGCGCACGCAGGACCTCGCCGAAGTCCACGAGGGGTCGGCAAACGGCGCCGGGCAGCCTGTGCCGTCGGAGGCCGAAGCCGCACTGGGGCAGCTTTTCGAGGGTCTGATCAAGCTCGAGATCGGCCCGCTCGGCGACTTCTCCCAGCTGGTCGGGTTCGAAAACGCGGTTGGCCGCCTCGGTGCCTCGGAGATCTCGGTCGAGCGCTTCTCCGAGGGTCGCGCGACGCTCTCGATGCGGCTCAACGAGCCGGTCGATCTGCTGCGCGAGCTCGAAGAGAACGCCCCCTTCGACTTCAACATCCGTCGCACCGCCGACGACAATCTCGTCCTCGACGTCGACGACGACCAAGACCCCGAGCAGCGCGCCGCCTAAACCACCGGCGGCAGCGCTGGAACGTCTAAACTCGGGGCCTCGCGGGGCTGTAGCTCAGCTGGAAGAGCGACGCGCTGGCAGCGCGTAGGTCACGGGTTCGAGTCCCGTCAGCTCCATTGCTTGGTTGCTTGCTTTGAATCTTGGGACTGGCGAGTTCCTTGATGGTTGGTAAGTAGGCTTGTGTTATGGCGGTCGAATGTCCCTCGTGCGGCGGGGGCGGACACTGCAGTCGATGCAATGGAGCAGGGGAAGGGCCTGAACGAGACTGGAAGCGCTTTAGTCGAAAGTGCGCTTACTGCAAGGGTCAGGGTCTATGCCCTGCATGCCGTGGATATGGGCGACAAGAGCTTTGCCGGCCGCAACCGCCACCTGTGCCGCGGGCAAAGCGCGGATTCAAGCTAGAGGCGACTGATCAGGTTTGCCCTGAATGCTCCAGTTATCGACGTCCTCTGGTTTCCGACGGCCGGCAACGCGGCTCTGGTTGCTGCAGCCATTGTCATGGGAAAGGCTGGTTCGAGGGCCATCGCGGCTTCGATCCAGCGTGGGCCTGCTCATGGTGCGGTGGGGCAGGAATCTGCGTGACCTGTGGAGGCGCGGGGCGTGTTGAAATAACGTCGCAGAAGGCGAAGCTTCCGGCCGACAGATAGTGCCCTGCGAGACTCATGCCGGGTCTGAGATCCAGTGTGACCCGACACCGAGGTGGTCGCCAAGGCGCTCGAGGTGCTGGTCGAAGTGCAGGATGTCGATGCCCGCGTCTTGGGCGGCGGCGGCGACCGCCAGATCGGTGATGGGGAAGCGGTGGGCGCCGTGGGAGCCGGTGGCTGCCAGCTCGCGCATCGTCGTCAGGACCGCACGCTGCACACTGCGATCTACCGGAACCTCGCGTAGGCTCTCCAGCGTTCGCTCGACCGCGGCGATCCCGTCGGCTCCTCGTGCGTCGATCATCAGCTCATAGCGCACCGGCCAACACCAGCGAACGTTGCCGCGCTCGATCGTCTCAAGCAGCAGATCGCGAGCCCGGCCGTCCCGGCGAGCCTGCATCCAGGCGGAGGTATCTGCAAGCACCGGGCCGGTACCGTCCCAGAGTCGGACCGACATTAGGCCGCGGGCGGCGCGTTCAAGCGATCGATCGCGGCAAGGTCGAGGTCGAACTGCTCAGCATCCATCGCCTCGAACAAGGCCTCGGCGGCGACTCGGCGGTTGCGTCCGGCCTCCAGCTCAGCCTCGGCCCCCTCGACGGCAAGGCGGCGCAGCAGCGTCGCATCCGCCTCACGGGTGCCGGTGGCGGCGCGAACTCGCGCCAGCGCCTCCCCGAGCTCGGGGTCAGCGGTGACGGCGATTCTCGGGTGCTTGGAAGGCATCTTCGGCACAGTGTAGCTCGCTGGGGTTACTCCAAAGCGAAGGCTCGACCAACACGGCCAAATCCCGGTCCTTGGCTAGGTGTGATTGGGGTCGTCGTCCGTGCCGTGGCCGTGGCCGTGGTGATGGTGCTTCTCGCAGTTGTTCCGCTTCTTGGCCTTCGCGCCCTTGCAGTGGTGGTGTCCGCTGCGATGGGGCCCGTCCTCGGGATGATCCCGGTGCGCGCTGGCGGCGCCGGCGCCGAGGCCGCCGATCGCGAGGGCGGCGCTGACAGTGGAAAGGGCAAAGATCCTGCCTATGCGTTGCAAATGGTTCTCCCTTCGCCGGCTAGGCCGGCTGGCTATTGGACGACAGATCCGGGTGTACCCGCTTTGGGGCGATTTAGTTCACTGCGCGCAGGCGCGACAGAAATGCCGGGATCATCGGTGCAGCGTATTCGCTCAATCGCCGCCGCCGTGCTGCCGATGGTTGAGCGATGAACGGCGTCAACGAGCACGTCTTCTCGCATGGCATGCGAGATACGCGCGAGACCTTCGAGGTTTGGAACGACCATCCCTGGGCAGTCCTGCGGGGTTGGCTCGCGCTCAGCGTCGCGATCGCGCTCGCCCTGCTCGGAGCTGTCTGGGTCGTGTCCGGTCTGCTCACCCCGGACATCACCCCGATTCACCTTCCGGGCCTGACCGAACCGCAGGATCCCGGCGATCTGCTGCCGATCCTCTGGCGCAACTCGCTGGTGCTCGCCCTGCACGCGACCGCCTGCGTAGCCGGCTTCATCGCCGGCGCCTCGATGCCGATCGCCGCCGCACAACGGCGCGGGCTCTCGCGCTGGATCCACGTCAAGGCGGGCCAGTTCGCGATCCTCTTCGTCGCCGCCGTCACCATCTTCTCTCTCTGCACCCAGGCCCTCTATCTCGGCTTCCAGGGCTCGACGATCGCCGAGCAGCTGCACATCTCCCATGCCGCGCTGATCCTCACCGTGATGCCACACGCGATCCCCGAGCTGACCGCTCTCTTCCTCCCTCTCGCCGCCTGGCTGATAGCCAGCCGCAGAGGCGAGTGGAACCAGCTCCTCGCGGCCACTTTCCTCACCGTCGCCCTGGCGATCCCCACGCTTCTCGCCGCGGCCACGATCGAGGTCTATCTCTGGCCACACCTGCTCGAGGCCGTCTCGCCGGTGCTCTGAATCGAGCCGCGGCGCGCAGTACGCTCGCCGCCTGTGGACCAGCTCGTCCAGATCGTCGGCGCCCTGCTGATCCTGGTCGCCTTTGCCGCCTCGCAGTTCGGCGCGATGGATCCCCACTCGCGGTCCTACCTGGTCCTCAACTTCCTCGGTTCCCTGGTTCTCGCCGTCCTCGCCTGGCGCGAACGCCAGTGGGGATTCCTCCTGCTCGAGTCGGTCTGGGCGGCCGTCTCCCTCTGGGGCCTGCGGTCGGCATTTCGCGGCGCCTGAGCGCGGCGGAGCCCCTCTTACACTGCCAGCCGTGAGCGCGGGGTATTCAGGCAAGCCACTGGTCGAGAAGCTCGGCGTCAAGCCGGACTCCACGCTGGTGCTGATCGACGCGCCGGACGATGCGGAGCGCCTGCTCGAGCCGTTGCCGCCGGGTGCGGGTCTCCGCCGCGGGAACCGCGGCCGGCGCGCGATGACGATCTGGTTCGTGATCTCGCGCCGCGAGCTGGAGCGCCGGTTCGGTGCGGTCGTCGGGGCCGTCGCCGAGGGCACGCTCTGGATGGCCTGGCCGAAGCGCACCTCCGGGGTGGACACCGACCTCACCGAGGACGTCATCCGCGAGGTTGCGCTGGCGGCCGGGATGGTCGACACCAAGGTGTGCGCGATCGACGACACCTGGTCCGGGCTGCGGCTCACCCTGCGCCGCTCATAAGATCGGGCGTCGATGAGCGGTTATGAGCCCAAGACGATCGAGGCGAAGTGGCAACAGCTCTGGGCTGAAGAGAAGACCTGGGAGGTCGCCAACCCGGGGCAATCCGGATACGAGGAGGAGAAGCCGAAGTCCTACGTGCTGGAGATGCTGCCCTACCCCTCGGGCGAGCCCCACGTCGGTCATCTCAAGTGCTACGCGGTCGGCGACGCGATCGCCCACTTCCGCCGCCGCCACGGCTTCGAGGTGATCCACCCGATGGGTTACGACGCCTTCGGGCTGCCGGCGGAGAACAACGCGATCAAGACGGGCGAGCCGCCGCGCGAGGCGACCGAGCGCTCAATCGAGTCCTTTCGCCGCCAGTTCCGCGAGTGGGGAATCTCGATCGACTGGTCGCGTGAGCTCGGCACCCACACGCCCGAGTACTACCGGTGGACCCAGTGGATCTTCCTGCGCCTGCTCGAGCGCGGGCTCGCATACCGCGAGGAGGCTCCAGTCCAGTGGTGTCCCAAGGACGCCACCGTGCTCGCCAACGAGCAGGTCGTCGACGGCCGCTGCGAGCGCTGCGGCACGCCGGTCGAACAGCGCCGGCTCGAGCAGTGGTTCTTCAAGATCACCGACTACGCCGAGCGGCTGCTCGCCGACTTCGACCTGCTCGAGTCCTGGCCCGATCACGTGGTCACCATGCAGCGCAACTGGATCGGCCGCTCCGAGGGCGCCGAGGTGACCTTCCGCTGCGAGGAGCTCGAGCTCGACTTCCCGGTCTTCACCACCCGCCCCGACACTCTCTTCGGCGCCACCTTCTTCGTCCTCGCCCCCGAGCATCCCGAGCTCGAGCGCCTGATCGCCGGCACGCCGGCCGAGGCTGCGGTGCGCGAGTACGTCAACCAGGTCGCCCGCGAGTCGGTCGAGGACCGCGGCGACGAGGATCGCCCGAAGACCGGCGTGCCGCTCGGCCGCAGCGTCGCCAACCCGGTCAACGGCGAGCGCATCCCGATGTTCGTCGCCGACTACGTGCTGATGGAGTACGGCACCGGGGCGATCATGGCGGTGCCTGGCCATGACAGTCGCGACTACGAGTTCGCCAAAGCCTTCGATCTGCCGATCAAGCGCGTGATCGAGGGCTCCGACCCGGAGACCGCCCGTGACGACGAGGGGCTGCCGTACCCCGGCGACGGGCCGATGACCGCGTCGGGTCGCTTCGACGGCAAGCACAACCGCGAGGCCTACGAGGAGATCGTCGCCTGGCTGAACGAGGACGGTCGGGGCGAATCCGCGGTCAACTACCGTCTGCGCGACTGGCTCGTCTCGCGCCAGCGCTACTGGGGTGCGCCGATCCCGATCGTCTACTGCGAGCAGTGCGGGATCGTCCCGGTGCCCGACGACCAGCTCCCGGTGGAGCTGCCCGAGGTGGACGACTACGCGCCTCAGGGACGCAGCCCGCTGGCGGCGGCCGAGGACTGGGTCGCGACCGAGTGCCCGCGCTGCGGTGGCGCCGCCAGGCGTGAGACCGACACGATGGACACCTTCGTCGACTCCTCCTGGTACTTCATCCGCTACCTCGACCCCCGCAACAGGCAAGAGGCCTGGGACCGGGCGGCTGCCGACCACTGGCTGCCAATCGACCAGTACATCGGCGGCGTCGAGCACGCGATCCTGCACCTGATGTACGCGCGCTTCTTCACCAAGGCGCTCGCCGATCTCGGCCACCTCTCGGTACAGGAGCCGTTCGCCAACCTCTTCACCCAGGGGATGATCACCCGCGACGGCGCAAAGATGTCGAAGTCGAAGGGCAACACGGTCAGCCCGGCCGAGTACGTCGAGCGCTACGGGGCCGACACCGCTCGCACCTACGTCTGCTTCATGGGCCCGCCCGAGCGCGGTGGCGACTGGTCTGACGAGGGGGTGGAGGGGGTCAACCGCTTCCTCTCCCGCCTCTGGCGCCTCTGCGAGGAGGTCGGGGCAAAGCAGGTGGGGAAGTTGGACGCGATGGCCGCCGGCGAGTCCCGCGAGCTGCTCGCCAAGGCTCACTGGGCGATCGAGAAGGTGAGTCGTGACTTCGAGCGCAGCTTCCAGTTCAACACCGCGATCGCCGCCGTCATGGAGCTGGTCAACGAGACCTACCGCCTCAAGGACGGTCTCTACGCGGACCCCGCCGGCGGGGCCGCGGTTCGCTTCGCCGTCGCTACCGCTGCCTCGCTGATCTTCCCCTTTGCCCCGCACCTCGGCGCGGAGATCTGGGAGCGGCTCGAGGGCGGGCGTGTCTGGGAGGACCCGTGGCCTGTCGCCGACCCCGGGCTGTTGACCAGCGACACCGTGACCCTCGTGGTCCAGGTCAACGGCAAGCTGCGCGACCGGATCGAGGCGGCTACCGACGCACCGGAGGCGGAGTTGCTGGCCCTTGCCCGCGCGAGCGAGAAGGTGCGCAGGTACCTCGACGGCAAGGACGTGGTCAAGGAGATCGTCGTCCCCGGCAAGCTCGTAAACCTCGTAGTTCGCTGAGTTTTTGCGGTTTAAGGCGCTTTATCTGGTACAAAGCCGCCGATGCTCGTCAGGCGACTGTCAGAAGCTCCCGCCGAGGAGTGGCACCGGCTCCGCTACCACGCGTTGATGGACGCGGGGCAGCTTGGCGCGCGCAACATGTCGGTGACCTGGCTGGAGATCCCGGCCGGGGCCGAGCAGACGCTGCGCTCTGACGAGGGCGCCGAGCAGGTCTACGTCGTCGTCAGAGGGGCCGGGGCGATGTCTGTGGCCGGCGATACGCAGGGCGTGGGGGAGGGGGATCTGATCCTCGTTCCGCCCGCAACCGATCACTCGATCGCCAACAACGGCGAGGAGCCGTTGGCCTGCGTTTCCGTGCAGTCGCCCCCGGTTGCCGCGGCCGAGCTCTACAGCGACAAACTCGCGGAAGTCGCCGGATACACCGACGACGAAGACCTGTAGCTGATTTTTTAGATTCTGCGCACCACGCGTGCGCTCGGACCGGTGACGCTCGGCCCCCATGCCAGAGCTATCACGGTCTCAAGTCTTTGCCTACGGCGCCATCGCCATCGCCCTCCTGCTGGTCGGGGCGCGGGCGATACGCGCTGAGGATGGAGGCACCGCGGCCTCTGCGGCTGCCGTCTCGAGTCCGAGCGGCTCCCGCGGATTCAGCCTGAAGAGCGGCGCTGGTTCTGACGTCGTCGTCGACGTCGCTGGGGCGGTTCGGCGGCCGGGCGTCTACCGACTGCCGGCGGGCGCGCGCGTCGTCGACGCGATAGATCGTGCCGGCGGCGCTGCCGGCGGTGCCCTGCTGGAAGGGATCAACCGCGCCGCACGCCTTGCCGACGGGCAGCAGGTGATGGTCCCCGCGCGAGGGCCGGGCGGATCAATCGTGACCGCCGCGGGCACTGCGACGGATGACGGCCCGATCAGCCTCGGCAGCGCGACGGTCGAGCAGCTCGACACGATCGACGGCATCGGTCCGGTGACCGCGGCCAAGATCGTCGAATACCGCGATCAGCACGGTGGTCTTGCCTCGGTCGATCAGCTCGACCAGGTGAGCGGCATCGGGCCGGCGACGATGGAATCGCTGCGCACCCGGCTGCAGCCCTAGCGGTGCGCGCCCGGACTCTGCTGCCGCTCACGCTGGCTGCCGCCGCTGTCGTCCTCGCGCTCGCGCACAGCGACGAGATCCGCGACCGCGCGGAGATCGCGCTTGGTCAAGGGATGCCCCGGCGTGAGGCTAGCCTGGCACGTGGCTTCGTACTCGGCGAGGACGAGGAGATCGATGCCGAGACAAGGGAAGACTTCCGCCGGTCGGGCCTGAGCCACCTGCTTGCCGTATCTGGCCAGAACGTGGCGTTGCTCGTTTTGCTGGCAATGCCGCTCCTGGCGGCGCTGGGGCTGCCGCTTCGTGCCCGTCTCCCCTGGATCCTCAGCCTGATCGTCGTCTACGTGCCCCTGGCCGGCGCCGGCCCGTCGATCCAGCGTGCGGGGGTCATGGGTGCCTTGAGCGTGGTGGCGACGATGGCCGGACGGCGGGCCTCTCGTCTCTACGCGCTGGTGCTTGCCGCAGTCGTTCTGCTTGCCCTCGAGCCGGGGATCGCGGCTGACATCGGCTGGCAGCTCAGCTTTGCCGCGGTGCTCGGCATCCTTCTGCTCGCCGCACCGCTGCGGGCCGGGATCGCCGCCCAGGTCGGCGCCGGCGGCTGGCGCCGCGCTATTACCGAGGGAGCGGTGATGACGATCTCGGCGACGCTCGCCACCGCTCCCCTGATCGCCTTCCACTTCGAAGCGATCTCGACCACGACGCTTGTCGCCAACCTGCTGGCGTTGCCCGCGGTTGCCCCGGCGATGTGGCTGGGGATGCTGGTCGCCGCGGCCGGGCAGATACCCGGCCTGCCTGTCTGGGTGCTCAACGCCGTCAACTCTCTCCTGCTCGCCTTCGTTGCACAGGTGGCCGCCTGGTGCGGCCGGCCGAGCTGGGCCTATCTGCACGTGCGGCTGGGTCTCGGCGGCCTGGTTGCCTCCTATGCCTCGATTGCGGTTGCGGCGTTGCTCGCCCTCCGCATGAGCCACTGGCGTCGGCTCGAGCGGGCGCGCAGGCAAACGCCGGCCGACGGGCCTGGAGCGGGTTCCCATCTCCCGTTTTCGGCCCACTGGCGGGCTGTCGTCCTTGTCTTGGTGTCGGGCCTGGGCGTTTTCGGGTTGGCGTGGGGGTTCGCTGCGCCGGATGGAGGAGCGCCCCTTCGCCCGCCGGAGGGCTTGCGGATCTCATTCCTTGACGTCGGCCAAGGGGACGCGGTCCTGTTGCAGCCGCGGGGTGCGCCGGCCGTGCTGGTCGACGGTGGGCCACCGGGGGGCGGGCTCGCGACGAAGCTGCGCTCGGCCGGCGTATCCCAGCTCGGTGCCGCGATCGTCACCCACGACCAGTCCGACCACGGGGGCGGAATCCGAGATCTGCTGGGTACGGTGCCAATCGGGCGCCTTTTGTTCGGGGCTCTGGAGCGGCAGACGCTGGTCGGGGCCGCCGCCGCGGGTGTTCCTGCCGAGCGCATCGCCGCTGGGAGCGAGCTGCGGTCCGGCGACCTGCGACTCGACGTGCTCTGGCCGCCGGTCGAGTTGCTCACCGGTTCACAGGCCGGCGAAGATCCCAACCAGTTGGCCCTGGTCATGCTCGCTCGCTGGCGCCGCTTCTCGCTCTTGCTTACGGCTGACGCCGAGGCCGAGACGACACCGATCGACCCCGGATCGATCGACGTGCTCAAGGTCGCCCATCACGGCAGCGACGATGCCGGCCTGGGCGACCTGCTGGACCGCACACGCCCACGCCTGGCCGTGGTCTCGGTCGGCGCCGGGAACCCGTTCGGTCACCCGACCCCGGCAACTCTCGCGACCCTCGCTTCCCACGGCGTGCCCGTCCTGCGTACCGACCGCGACGGAACCGTCGTGGTCGACGCGATTGGCGACTCGGTTCGCGTCAGCAGTGGCGATTAAGCCTCTCTCCCGAGGCCCGCTTGGACTAAACGAATGGACGAATCGAAACTGGGGTTATGCCGCCGGACCCTTGTTGAGCGCGGCGCGCCGGTCGATGGACGTATCGGTGCCTTCCAAAGACGGACAGCGGTCGCGGCGATCTGCCGCCAGAGCAAGCGTTCTCGGCGATGGCCTGCTCGAGCGGACCCGCAGTACGTCGCTGGCGCTGCTCGGGCTGACCGCCGCAATCGGCCTGGCAATGGTTGCCCTTGCGCTCAACCAGGGCTGGCCCCTGATCGCGGGAGCCCCGATCCCGGGTATCGGGGGCGGTCATCAGGCGATCGGCGACGCTGCCGTGGTGGTGACCGGCGGGCCCCGAGGTGTCCCTTCGGCGTCGGTCCAGGCGAGAAGTCACGTGGGCGCGGCAGGCTTGCCGGGCACGCCCACGCGAAGCGGGGGGAAGGGCGCGGCTGTGGCCGGAGCTCGATCTCCAGGCGCTGCACACCTTGTCGTCTCGACTCCGGTGAGCCCGCCGAACGGGACTCCCGAACCGGCGCCGGTCGCTCCGCCACCCGCACCCGACCCCAGCTCCACGCCTGCTCCCGCGACCGAGCCCGCGGTTGCGCCCGTGCCGGTCTCCGACCCCAGCCCCTCGTCCTCAGACTCGGGATCTCAGGCCACGCCGGAATCTCCCACCTCCTCAGAGGGTCCCGTCACCGATGAAAACGACGAGCGGGGTCACGGTCATCACTACGGCAGGGGCTCGGGCCGAGGGCGCGGTCACTCCTGGGGCGGAGAGGATCCGGACGCCAATGAACCGAGCGAGAGTCCTGAGCCGTCGCCTGCCCCGACCGACGAGACTTCGCCTGAAGCCGAAGCCGAGGTGCCCGATGAGCCCGACGGCGAGCAGTCGAATGTGCCGTCGTGGGGTCACAGCGGTGGCCACGGCCGCGGTCACGGTCACCGGTAGCGGCGCGTTCCGGGCCGCGGTCTAGACTCGGTCGATGGCCGAGGAGATGCACCCCCTTTACCTGATCGCCGGTACCGACGGAGCCAAGATCGACGCAACCCGGGCGCGCCTGCGGGCGCGGGCCGAGCGCGATGGGGGGGCCGCCTCGCTGCAGGTCTTCGAGCCCGGCGAGGGGCGCGGCGCCCCCGATCACGAGGCCCTGCTGGGGGCGATTCCCGCGATGTCGCTGACGGAGTCCCGCCGTTACCTGCTCGCCGATGGCGTGGAGCGCTGGCGCGACCGGCAGCTGGAAGCGGTGGCGGAGGCGCTCGAGGATCTGCCCCCAGACCTCAGCGTCGTCCTGATCGCCCGCGCGAAAGCACCGGCAAAGCTGACCAAGGCGGTCAAGGCCGCAAAGGGGGAGATTCACGAGTTCGAGGCGCCAAAGGCCAGGGAGATGCCCCGGGTGCTGATCGGCGAGGCCAAACGACTTGGCTTCCGCCTCGACCCCGCTGCCGCACGCATGCTGGTCGAGCGGATGGGGGCGAACCCGCAGCGCCTTCAAAATGAGCTCGAGCGCCTGGCTCTCTGGGCGGGGGAGGGCGGAGAGGTCGGGGCTGCCGACCTCGACGCGATGATCTCCGACACCTCGGAGTCGGCCGTATGGACGCTGTCCGACGCGCTGCTCGAACGTGACGCCGCGGCTGCCCTGCGGATTGCTGAGCGGCTGATCGCGCAGGGGGAGAACGTCACCGGACTGATCTACGGCCTCGCATCGCGTTTGCGCAAAGCATGTGCGGCCGCGGCGATGCTGGAGGAGGGGGTGGCGCCGAAGCAGGTCGAGTCGAGCCTCGGCATGCACCCCTATGCGGCCAAGCAACTCGTTCGCAGGCTGCAGGATGTCGAGGTCAGTGAGCTCCAGGAGGCCACCATCGCCCTGGCGGATTTAGAGGTTTGGTGCAGGGGGGGAGCCGACTACGGAGATGAGTTGGCCTTGACGCTGGCCCTGCGCGCGGCTGCCGGCGTGCCGGTCTGACTACTTCGCGGCGCCGGCGGCGATTCGCGCGGCACGGGCCTTCTTGCGCGCAGCGGTGTTCTTGTGCAGGGCGCCCTTCTGGACAGCCTTGTCGATGCGCGAGACCAGGGTGCGGTGCTCGGCCTCGATAGCGGCCGTGTCGCCACCCTCCGCGGCGCTCTCGAGCCGCCGGAAATAGGTCTTGACCGTACTCGTCAGGAGCCGGTTCTCGGTTCGCTCACGCTCGCTGCGTAGGATCCGCTTCTTCTGTGAGGCTATGTTCGCCATGTGTCATGTGCCTGAAGCTGGCTCCGAGCCTGCTCCGGGCGGGCGCCGACTATAGCGACTGAGACCCAGCTTGGAGACCCCCAGGGCACCTGACAGAGACGACGAGGAGGAGGCAGCGGTCGCCGCCGATGCCGCGCTGCGGGCCGCGGAGGCTTTCGAGCCCGGCGAGGAAAGCTCCGGTGAGCCCGCCCCCGGCAGCCGTTC
Organism: uncultured Solirubrobacterales bacterium; assembly: GCA_963716735.1. Lineage (GTDB taxonomy): Bacteria > Actinomycetota > Thermoleophilia > Solirubrobacterales > 70-9 > VRUE01. The sequence goes on along the minus strand of OY970321.1, from coordinate 772,564 downwards.
CGGTCGTATCGCCCGCTCCACTGCGTTCTTCTCGATCGCGACCGCGGCCTCGCGGATCGCCGGCCTGGCCCGCGAGGTCGTCGCCGCCGGCTACTACGGCGTCAGCGGCCCGATGTCGGCCTTCACGATCGCCTTTCAGGTCCCCAACCTGGTCCGTGCCCTCTTCGCCGACGCGGCCCTGCAGCCGGCGTTCGTTCCGATCTTCACCGAGCAGCTGGAGAAGAAGAACTATCGCGAGGCGTTCCGGCTCGCCTCGACCCTGCTGCTGTTGGTCACCCTCGTGCTCGGTGCGATCACGGCGCTCTTCGTGCTCGCCGCCCCGGTGCTCATGCCGATCTTCGCCCCAGGGTTCGAAGGGGAGATCCTCGACCTCACGGTCACCCTCTCCCAGATCCTCTTCCCGATCTTGATCGTGCTCGGCATGAGCGGCGTCGTAGTCGGGATTCTCAACAGCTACGACCGCTTTGGCGCCTTCGCGATCTCGCCGCTGTTCTGGAACCTGACGATCATCGCGGTGCTGGTCTTCCTGATCCCGCACTTCCACGGCCAGGATCGGATCTACGCCTACGCGATCGCCATCCTCATTGGGACCCTGGTCCAGTTCCTCATCCCCACCTTCGACTTGCGCAACACGCCGTTCAAGTTTGGCTGGAGCTTCGAGTGGCGCAACCGCGACGTGCGCCGCGTCCTGCTCTTGATGCTGCCGGTGACGATCAGCCTCGGGTTGATCAACTTCAACCTGCTGATCAACAGCCTCTTTGGCAGCCTGGTCAGTGACGAGGCACCGGCTGCGATCGACAAGGCGTTCCGGATCTACCAGCTGCCGCAGGGTGTCTTCTCAGTGGCGATCGCCACCGTCCTCTTCCCGACGCTGGCCCGCTTCGCGGCGCGGGGCGAGCACGACAACCTGCGGGCGACGATGGCCAACGGGATGCGGCAGATCCTCTTCGTCCTGTTGCCGGCCGCGGCGGCGGTGCTCGTCCTCTCCGAGCCGATGATCCGACTCGTCTACCAGCGCGGCGAGTTCACGCCGGATCAGACGACGCTCGTCGCCACGGCGCTCTTCTGGTTCGCCTTCTCTCTGCCCACCAACGGCCTTTTCCTGCTTCTCACCCGGACCTTCTTCAGTCTGCAGCGGCCTTGGATTCCGACCGGGATCGCCGCCGGCAACCTCATCATCACGGCGCTGGGGGCGCTCGCCCTGCACCACCTCGGCGTTGGCGGCATCGTCGCCTCGACGGCGATCGCCACGACCGCGACCGTCATCGCCCAGGCCGTGATCTTGCGTCGGATGCTCGGTGGCCTCGAGCTGGGCCGCCTGCTCGATGCCGCCGTGCGCATCTCGATCGCCGCCGCCGCCCTCGCCGCCGTCAGCTTCGGCGTCTGGGACGTCCTCGACGATGCCCTCGGGCGCGGCCTGCTCGGCCAGATCGCTTCGCTCGGCACCGCGCTCGCGCTCGGCGGCATCGTCTACGTTGGCGCGGCCCGTCTGCTGCGCATCGCCGAGCTGGAGCAGATCACCCGGCTGCTGCGACGCCGCTAGATGCTCGACCTGCCGCGCTATCTGCTGGGGGTAGTCGAGCTTCTGCTGCTGGGGGGATTTGCCTGGTTGGGTGCATCCTCCGTGCGCGCTCGGCTGGTGCCCGGCTTCTTCGGTGCTCCGGCGCATCTTGCAAGCGGCGTGATCGCAACTGCATTGCTCATCTGGATCGCGGAGATCCTCGGCAGCTTTGGGTTGTTCGAGCCAGTGCCTTATCTCGTTGGCGTTGCTGTTGTTGGCTTGGGACTTTGGCTGGGCGTTGGGGGAGGACGGGGGTATCCCTCTCGCTTGCTGGGTTTTTCGCCACGGGGTTTGGCGGCCGTCCGAGGAGGCGAGCGGGGCGAAAAAGAGGACGCCGCTGCGCGAGAGCGATACCCCCGTCCTCCCACTCGGAACGTGGTCACGCTGATGGCATTGGTCCTCGCCGGTGCCGCACTTGTGAAGTTCGGCATCGACGTAAGGTCGAAGCTGTCCACGGGAATGACCGGGTTCGACTCGACCTGGTACCACGGACCGTTCGCGACCGGGTTCTTTCAGAGCGGGAACACCTGGGATTTGCACTTCATCGCGCCGCAGTTCCTGGCGTGGTTCTACCCGGCGAATGCGGAAATCCTCCACGCGGCGGGGATGCTGGCGTTTGGGCGAGATGTGCTTTCGCCGCTGCTGAATCTCGGCTGGTTTGTTGGTTGCCTGGCTGCTTGCTGGTGCATCGGCAGGCCGTACAAGGTTGCGCCGTGGTCTTTAGCGCTGGGAGCTGTCGCGTTGAGCTTGCCCGTGCTGTCGGATCAGGCTGGCGAAGCTCGTAACGACATCGTCGGGATCTTCTTCCTACTTGCTGCTGTTGCAGTTGCGCTGAATGCGTGGGCTTCTCGCCGGGAGGACGAAGCTGGATTTGGCACCGGTGCCCTGATCGTTATCGGCCTGGCAGCAGGTCTCGCCGCGGGCACCAAGCTCAACTTCCTCTTACCTGCTGCTGTTCTCGTTTTGGGGCTTGCCATTGCTGCGCCGGCCGGCAGGCGATGGCGGGCTCTCGCGGCTGCCGGCCTGGCGGCGCTGGCCGGTGGCGGCTACTGGTACCTCCGCAACCTCGCACATACGGGCAACCCACTGCCCTGGTTCGACCACCTCGGCCCGATCGCGCTGCCGGCTCCCGATCAGGCGCTCGGGGGGCGCGAAGGACACAGCGTGCTCAGCTACCTGACCGACGGCTCCGTCTGGTCGGACTGGTTCTTCCCCGGCCTGCACGGAGGCGTGACGCTCCTCTGGCCGCTGCTCGTCGCTCTCTCTCTCGCCGGCCTTCTCCTGCCCTTTTTCCGAGCGCGGTCGAGCTTTGGGTCGCTATCCGACCCAAAGATCGACCGCGATATGGCGGTGCTAGTCGCCGGCGCCACCGGCCTCGCGGTGATCGCAGCCTGGCTGATCGCGCCGACCTCAGCTTCTGGCCCCGATGGGATGCCCCGCGGCTTCGAATCCGGCCTCCGCTACCTCGCTCCGGCTTTGGTGCTTGGGCTTTCGCTCCTTCCGCTCGGACTGGTCATTCGGCTTCGAAGGGCGGGCGTGGGGTGTCCCCCGGCGCAGCGGCGTCCTCTTTTTCGCCCCACCCGGGCTCTCGGACGGGCGCAACCTCGTCAGGCGAAAAACCCAGCAAGGCGGGGGACACCCCACGCCCGCCCAGCTGCTGCGCTGGTCCTCGTCGCCGCGATCGCGATCGGCTACCCCGTCCAGCGCCACTACCTCGAGAACCGCTACGCGAACCCGACCTTCGCCACTCCCGGCCTCAACGCCGCCTTCAAGTGGGCCGGCACGACCTCCGACATCCGCATCGCCACCACCTCCACCCGCCAGTACCCCCTGTTCGGCACCAACCTCTCCAACCAAGTCCAGTACATAGGCGAAGAGCAACCCAACGGCGGCTTCACCGCCCCGACGAACTGCAGGCAGTGGCGCCACCTGCTCAACGCCGGCCACTACGACTACGTAGTCACCTCCCGCGACCGCATCGAACCGGGAAAGCCCCCCTACCCAGACTCAACTCGCTGGACCGAAGGTCTCGGCGTCGAAGAAGTCCTGCGCCAGCCACCCACGGTCGTCTTCAAGCTGAAAGGCCCCCTGGATCCATCGGCATGTAGGTAGGCGCGTCTCGTGCAGATGATGGGCAACGAGTAGAGGGACCGGGGGTGTCCGGGCGCACAGCGGCGTCCTCTTTCGCCTCGGCGACTCCACGAGAAAGACCAACGCGGCTGGGCGAAACCCAGCAAGCGCCCGGACACCCCCGGTCCCTCCCCCAGCAACCCCCGCCAACCAATCGCCATACTGGCGATCCGCCCATGGACCACATCCGCAACTTCAGCATCATTGCCCACATCGACCACGGCAAGTCGACCCTGGCCGACCGCATCCTCGAGGTCACCGGCGCCGTCGACCCGAAGAAAATGCAGGCGCAGATGCTCGACTCGATGGACCTCGAGCGCGAGCGCGGGATCACGATCAAGGCCCAGGCGGTGCGGGTCGAGTACACGGCCTCCGACGGGCAGACCTACCACCTGCATCTGATCGACACCCCGGGCCACGTCGATTTCTCCTACGAGGTCTCGCGCAGCCTCGCCGCCTGCGAGGGCGCCCTGCTGGTCGTCGACGCCGCGCAGGGGGTCGAGGCACAGACCGTGGCCAACACCTACCTGGCGATTGAGAGCGGGCTGGAGCTGATCCCGGTGATCAACAAGGTCGACCTGCCGGGCGCCGAGCCGGAGCGGGTGGCGGGGGAGATCGCCGACCTGCTCGGCGGCGACCCCGAGGAAGCGCTGCGGATCTCGGCCAAGACCGGCGAGGGCGTGGTCGAGGTGCTCGACGCGATCGTCGCCCGGGTGCCGGCACCGAAGGGGGAGCCCGAGGCCCCGCCCAGGGCGCTGATCTTCGATTCCGAGTTCGACCAGTACCGCGGCGTGATCGCTTATGTGCGGATGGTCGACGGCTCCTTCCGCAAGCACGAGCGCATCCTGGCGATGCAGAACGGCACCGAGGCCGACATCGACGACATCGGCTTCTTCCGGCCGGCGATGACGGGCGTGCAGGGGATGGACGCGGGCGACGTCGGCTACCTGATCACCGGCATCAAGGACGTCGCCAAGCTGCGCGTCGGCGACACGCTGACGGCGCAGGAGCAGCCCGCGGCCGAGCCGCTGGAGGGCTACCGCGAGGTCAGGCCGATGGTCTTCTGTGGGCTTTTTCCGATCGATACCGATCGTTTCGAAGACCTGCGCGACGCGCTCGAGAAGCTGGCCCTCAACGATGCTGCCCTGTCGTGGGAGCCGGAGACCTCCGAGGCGCTCGGCTTCGGCTTCCGCTGCGGCTTCCTCGGCCTTCTCCATATGGAGATCGTGCGCGAGCGGTTGGAGCGCGAGTACGGGCTCGACCTGCTCTCGACGACCCCGAACGTGCGCTACGAGGTCCACCTGACCAACGGCGAGTCAAAGGAGGTCCGCAGTCCCACCGACCTGCCCGACCCGGGCATGATCGAGGCGATCGAAGAGCCCTTCATACGCGCGACGATCATCTCTCCATCCGAGCAGGTGGGCGCGGTGATGGAGCTCTGCCAGGGCCGGCGCGGGACCCACGTCGACATGCACTACCTGAGTCCGCAGCGGGTGCAGATCCGCTACGACATGCCGCTGGCTGAGATCGTCCTCGACTTCTTCGATCTGCTCAAGTCATCCACCCGCGGCTACGCCTCACTCGACTACGAGCCGATCGGTAACCAAGCCTCCGACCTGGTCAAGGTCGACATCCTGCTCGCCGGCGACAAGGTCGACGCGCTCTCGATCATCGTCCACCGCGACTTCTCCTACGAGCAGGGCAAGCGTTTGGTCGAGCGGCTGCGCAAGACGATCCCGCGCCAGCTCTTCGACGTGCCGGTGCAGGCCGCGATCGGCTCCAACATTCTCGCCCGCGAGACCGTCAAGGCTTTGCGCAAGGACGTGACCGCGAAGCTCTACGGCGGTGACGTCACCCGCAAGAACAAGCTGCTGAAGAAGCAGAAAGCGGGCAAGAAGCGGATGAAGCAGGTCGGACGCGTCGAGGTGCCGCAGGAGGCCTTCCTGGCTGTGCTCCAGATCGACGAGTAGATAGGTTTCCCGCTTATGACTATGAAGACCGACGCAATAGGCAAGGAGTGGCCTGCCACGACATATGAGGTGGGCAAGGAGAAGATCGGTGAGTACGCCCGGGTGATCGGGATCGAGAATCCCGTCCACTTCGACCGCGACGCGGCCAGGGCCGCGGGCTACCGCGACGTGGTGGCGCCGCCGATGTTCTGTGTCGTCTACAGCTCTCCGGCACTGGCGCCAGCGATGTTCGATCCTGAGGTGGCGATGAACTTTGCGACCATGGTGCACGGCGGGCAGCAGTTCGAGTGGAGCGAGCCGGCCTGCTCGGGCGACGAGATCACGACCACGGCCAAGTGCCTGGAAATCTTCGAAAAAAAAGGCAAGGACGGGAAGCCCGACAACGGCTTCTACGTCTTCGAGACCGTCTCGGTCAACCAGGATGGGCAAGAGGTAGTGCGCGGCACCTGGACCAACATCGTCAGGGGGGTGTGAGATGGTCGAGAATGCCGGAGACCAGATCGCCGGGCTGCAGGTGACGCCCGACAAGTACACCCCGCACCGCTACGCCGGCGCCTCGGGCGACTTCAACCCGATCCACATCGACCCCGAGTTCGCCAAGGCGGTCGGGCTGCCGAACACGATCCTGCACGGTCTCTACATGATGGGCCTCGTCGCTCGTGCCAGTTCTGAAGCCGCGGGGGGCGACCCACGCTCGCTGAAACGCCTCTCGGTCGAGTTCCGGGGCATGGGGGCGCCGGAGACCGAGGTCGCCGTCACCGGCACGGTCAGGGGGATTGAGGATGGCGTGGCGACGATCGACGTGGTTGCCGCGCAGGGCGACAGCGTCACGATCAAGAATGCTGAGGCGGAAGTAGCGCTGTAGGGCTGGGAACGGGGGCGGGTGACCCTCCCCGCTCAACTTTTTCGGTGGGCCGATGTGGTCTGCCGTGTAGCGCTTGCGACGAAAAAGTACAAGCCGCGGGGAGGGTCACCCGCCCCCGCTTCTAGACTTCAAGCGTGCTTTCCGAGCGACAGGAGCTGATTCTCAGGCTGGTGGTCGATGCGTACCTCGTGTCGGGCAGGCCTGTGCCGTCTAAGGAGATAGCTGAGAGGGACGAGGTCACCTGGGGGCCTTCGACCGTGCGGGCCGAGTTGGCTGCGCTCGAGGCGGCCGGCTATCTGAACCATCCCCACACCTCGGCGGGGCGGGTTCCGACTGAGGTCGGCTACCGCTACTACGTCGATCGACTGATCGAGTCGGGGACGCAGAAGGCCGAGGCCGGGGTCGAGCTGGAGATCTCGCGGCTGCGGCGCGAGGTCGACGAGGCGATGCGGGAGACGACGGCTGCGCTTGCGCGGATGACCGACCTGATGGCGCTGGCCACGGCGCCGACGCCGGCGACCGCGACGATCCACCGGGTCGAGGTGCTGCGCCTGCAGCCGACCAAGGTGATGGCGATCGCGATCGCCTCTACCGGCGCCGTCGCCAAGCGCGTCTTCGATTTCGACGGCCCGGTCGATCCAGGGCTCGTCGAGTGGGCGTCCAGCTACCTGAACGAGTCGTTGACCGGGATGGGGGTCGGGGCGCGGATGATCGCCAGCCGGCTCGCCGATCCCGACCTGGGGCCGGTCGAGTCGCGCTTTCTCGCCGGCATCGCCCCGGCCTTCACCGAGCTCGAGCAGGAGAGCGGCGAGAGCCTCTACATGGAGGGCGCCTCCCGCCTCCTCTCCGACGACCACCGCGATGACCTGCCACGTGCCGACCGGCTGATGACCGCGCTGGAGCGGCGTGCGGGCGTGCTGGGCATGCTGCGCTCCGCCCTCGAGGAGCGCTCGGTCTTCCTCTGGATCGGCGGCGAGAATCCGCAGCCGGAGCTGCGCTCGGTCAGCGTCGTCGGTGCCAACTACGGCCTCGCGCACCGCAACCTCGGCTCGGTCGGCGTGGTCGGCCCGCTGCGGATGGACTACGCGACCGCGATCGTCTCGGTGCGCGGTGCGGCGCGTGAGCTGTCGCGCTATTGCGAGTCGGTCTACGGCTGATGCCCGGCGACTACTACGAGATCCTCGGCGTCGAGCGCGACGCCAACAAAGCGCAGGTGAAGACCGCTTTCCGCCGCCTGGCCCGCGAGCTGCACCCGGACGTCAACGATCACGACCCGCAGGCGGAGGAGAAGTTCAAGGCGGCCGCGGAAGCCTACGAGGTGCTCTCCGATCCCGAGCGTCGTCGCGCCTACGATGCCTACGGCCACGAGGGTCTGCGCGGTGCCGGCGCCGCGCCGGGTGGTTTCGGCTCGGTCGAGGACATCTTTCAGGCCTTCTTCAGCGGCAACTTCGGCTTCGAGGTGCGGCGCGGGCCGATGCGCGGTCAGGATCTGATCCACACGGTCGAGATCTCGGCGATCGACGCGATGCTCGGCGCCAAGATCAAGATTCCAAGCCACGAGGGCGAGCGGGAGATCGAGCTCCCCTCCGGCATCCAGCCGGGTAGCCAGTTCGCCCTGCGTGGCCACGGCATGCCGGGGGCCAACGGCGGCCCCCCGGGGGACATGGTGATCGCGGTCCAGGTGATCGTCCCGGAGGAGCTCTCAGAGGCACAGCGCGAGCTGGCGGAGAAGCTCGGCGAGACGATGGAGCCTCGCAACCTGCGCTCACGGCAGGGTGACGACGGAAGCTTCTTCTCGCGCGTCCGCAGAGCCTTCGGTTGATCCGGCTGGCGGTCCGCTGCGTTCCCGAGCTGGCTGAGCAGGTTCTCGCCGAGCTGACCGTGCTGGCGCCGAACGGCGTCGAGGAGGAGCAGGGGCCGGGCTACGTGGAGTACGCGATCTACGGTGGCGAGGGGGAGCTGCCGGAGCTGGGTGAGATCGAAGTGGCGGCGGGGGGAGGTCTGGTCGAGCTGGTCGCGACCGAGGTGCCCGATGACTGGGCGGACCGCTGGCAGGACTTCCACAAACCGCTGCTGATAGGCGAGCGGCTTTGGCTGCGACCGTCCTGGGAGCAGCCGCGCGACGGGACGATCGACCTCGTGGTCGACCCCGGGCGCGCCTTCGGCACCGGCGCCCACCCAACCACCCGCCTCTGCCTCGAATTCCTGCTCGAGCTGGAGCAAGCCGGGGAAGCTGACGGCCCTCTGACAGATCTCGGTACCGGCTCGGGCGTTCTCGCAATCGCCGCAGCCAAGCTCGGCTGGGGCCCGGTGCGCGGCTACGACCACGAGCCGGCGTCGATCGAAGCTGCTGCTGAGAACGCCGCGGCCAACGACGTCACCGCCGAGCTGGAGAAGCTCAACCTGCGCGAAGGGCTCCCCGACCTCACGGCCACCGTTGTAGCCAACTTGACAGCGCCCGTCTTGAAAGTGGTCGCAGCACAGCTGGTCCGAGATGGAGGGGATCGGGGGGAGGTCTCCCGGAGCCTCCATACTGTTGCTCCGGGAGACCTCCCCCCGATCCCTGACACCCTGGTCTGCTCCGGCCTTTTGCCCTCCGAGCTCGACGACACCGCAGCCGCCTTCGCTCCAGCCGGTCTGGTCGAGGTCGAACGCCGCATCGACGGCGACTGGGCCGCCCTGCTGCTGCGTCGTCTCTAGCGGGTATGTTTTCGCCAATGCTGGCGACGATTGTCGACCCTGGTTACAAGATCGCGGTGTTCCTGCACATCTTGGCCGTGGTGCTCGCATTCGGCCCGACTTTCGGTTACGCCTTCTTCTTCTCCGTGGTGCCGCAATATCCACGGGCGACGCCGGCGATCATGGCCGGAATCCAGAAGGTCGACCGCTATCTCGTCAACCCGGGGATGATCGTCCTCCTGCTCGCCGGGATCTACCTGCTCACCGACGGGCCCTGGGAGACGAGCGACGCTTTCATCAGTGTCGGCTTCCTCGCGATCATCGTCCTCTTTGGCCTCCAGCACGCGTTCTTCCAGCCCAAGGTCCGCGAAGCCAAAGCGTTGGCCGAGCGCGATCTGAAATCGGGCGATGCGCTCAGCGACGAGTTCGAAGCACTCGGCGACCGGATCGGCAAAGTTGGCACCCTCGCCGGCCTGATCGTCGTCGTGACGATTTTCTTCATGACGTACAAACCCTTCCTCTAGAGCACCGACCCCTGGACGCCTCCCGTCCGATCGCGATGTTCGATTCCGGCGTCGGCGGCCTTACCGTGCTGCACGAGTGTCTGGTCTCGCTGCCCGAGGAGGACTTTGTCTACCTCGGCGACACGGCGATGTTCCCCTACGGCACGCGCGACCCCGAGCTGTTGCGCGAGCGAATCCGGGCGATTGCGACTCGGCTGCTGGACGACGGCGCGAAGCTCTTGGTGATCGCCTGCAACACCGCGACCTCGATCGGCGAGGGGGTGGCGCGCGAGGTGGCGGCCGAATACGGGGTGGAGGTAGTTCCGGTGGTCGAGCCACAGGCCGAGATCGCCGCGGCGATCACCGACAGCGGCCGGGTCGGCGTGCTGGCGACCCCGAACACGGTTGAGAGCGGCGCCTACAGGCGCGCCCTGGAGGCCCAGGGCCGCGCACTCGCCGTGACCGAAGTCGAGGCGCCCGACCTCGCTCCCTTCATTCAGGATGGCTCCCCCTTCGATCAGGGCGTGCTCGAGATGGCACGCGCCTACTGTGCGCCGTTGAAGCGCGTCGACGTCGACACCCTGATCCTTGGCTGCACCCACTATCCGTTGGTCGCGCCGATGCTGCAACGCATTCTCGGCCGAGACGTGCGCCTTGTCAGCGGCGGCCATGCGGTTGCCGCGGCGGTCCAGCGGACCCTCGAGCGGGCCGGACTGGCACGATCGGTGGACGGCGAGGGTGAGTACCGCTTCCTCTGCAGCGGAGACGTCGAGTCCTTCCGCGACCTGGGCACGCGCTTCCTGCAGATGCCCCTGGGCGAGGTCGAGCGGATCGACATCTCGGCTCTTGGCTGAACTTTCGCGCAGAGAATTTCCAGAATTGCTCCGTTTGTCACCCACGCGTGCGTCTGCGCCTGGCAGCGTTCAGCCCATGTCGACTACAGCGATTCCGTCCGGCAATACCGTATATACTCACCCTGTGGCCAAGGTGATGATCTCAATGCCCGACGACCTGCTCGACCTGCTCGACGCCCAGGCGCGCGCCAATCGGGAGACGCGCAGCGGCTTCCTGCGGCGGCTCGCCGAACGCGAGCTCGACACGGCACGATCGCGCGAGCGCGAAGAGCTCGAAGAGCTCCTCGACAAAGCAACTGTGCGCGGGGGTATGGGCGGGGACGCCGCCCGGCTGATCCGCGAAGACCGCGAATCGCACTGACATGCACCTGATCGATGCCAGCGTGTGGGTCGCGATCTCCGACCCTGATGACAAGTATCACGCCGAGGCGCACGCCATCGCGGCCGAGGTCGAGCAGCCGCTCGCTGCTCTGGATCTGACCCTCTACGAGGTGGCCAATGTGATGGGTCCCAAGAAGAAGCAGCATCGAGAGGCGCGCTTCCTGTTGCAGCTGATTGAGAAACGGTGCCGTGACAATCTCCTCGTAGCCGATTCAGACTTGCTGGAGTCGGCGCTGGAACTTTCCGCGGAGCATGGCCTCACCGCCTACGACGCGGCCTACGTCGCGGCGGCTCGTCGCTACGGCTGGACCCTGGTCAGCGCCGACATCGCCGACCTGGTTTCCAAGGGGCTCGCGGTGGCGCCCGACGCCGCCAACTACCCTTAGACGGGATGAGCGTTCTGGAGCAGGTACAGGCGGATGTGCGCACCGCGATGAAGGCGGGCGAGCGTGAGCGCGCGGCGGCGCTGCGGATGATCGTCGACTCGCTTCAGCAGGACGCCAAGCTGGGCAAGGGCGACGAGATCGCGGTCCTGCAGCGTGAGCGCAAGAAGCGGCTTGAGGCGGAGGGCGCCTACCGTGAGGCGGATCGCACCGAGCAGGCGAGCGCGGAGAAATTCGAGGCTGAGCTGATCGAGGCCTACCTGCCGGCGCAGCTGTCCGATCAGGAGCTCGCTGAGCTGGTCGAGGCGGCGGTTGCCGAGACCGGCGCCACCGAACAGAAGCAGATGGGCCAGGTGATGTCGGCGCTAAAGCCAAAGGTCGGCGGGCGGGCCGACGGCAAGCGAATCAGCACGGCGGTGCGAGAGAAACTTGGCTCGTAGGCAGCTGACCCTCGACAACACCGTGGCCGCCGAGCTGGCCGGCTCCGAGGACGCCGTCCTGCGGGCGCTGCGCGGTCGCCTCGATTGCGATTTCCACCTGCGCGGCAACGTCCTCACCCTCGACGGCGACTCGACCGACGTCCAGACCGCGGCGACAGTCGTCGACGAGCTGGTCGATCTGATCGAGCAGGGGCACGAGGTCGCTCCGGGGACGATCGAAGCCGTGACCGGTGCGCTTGACGCGCACGAGAGCCCGGCCGAGATTCTCGAGGACGTCGTCTGGCGCCACCGCAACACCAAGGTGTCGCCGAAGACGCTCAACCAGAAACGCTACGTCGACTCGATTCGCAACCACACCATCACCTTCGGCGTCGGGCCGGCCGGCACCGGCAAGACCTTCCTCGCCGTCGCGATGGCGGCGCACGCCCTCGCCGAGCGGGAGGTGCAGCGGATCATCCTCACCCGGCCGGCGGTTGAGGCGGGCGAGCGACTCGGCTTCCTGCCCGGCGACATCCAGGCCAAGGTCGACCCCTACCTGCGGCCGCTCTTCGACGCGCTCTACGACATGCTCGACCCCGACCGCGTCAATGGCTACTTCGAGCGCGGCGTGATCGAGGTCGCGCCGCTCGCCTTCATGCGCGGCCGCACCCTCAACGACTCCTTCGTCATCCTCGACGAGGCGCAGAACACCAGCCCCGAGCAGATGAAGATGTTCCTCACCCGGCTCGGCTTCAACTCGCGGATGGTCGTCACCGGCGACGTCACCCAGATCGACCTGCCGACGGACCAGCGCTCGGGCCTGGTCGTCGTCCGCGACATCCTCAGCGAGGTGCAGGACATCTCCTTCGTCCGCTTCGGCGGCGAGGACGTCGTCCGCCACAAGCTGGTGCAGCGGATCGTCGCCGCCTACGGCGAGCACGCCGAGCGCCAGCAGGGCGAGCAGCCCACCGGCGGCGGATGACAATCGATCTCACCGACGTGCCCGCCGAGCTGCGCGACGCGGTGGCGGCGACGCTGGCTGCCGCCGGGGTCGTCGACGGACACCTTGCGCTCGAGCTGGTCGATGCCGCGCGTATCCGTGAGCTCAACCGTACCCACCGGGGCAAGGATGCGCCCACCGACGTACTCGCCTTCCCGCTGGACGGCGCGGGACCGATCGCCGGCCCGCGCGAGCTGGGCGACGTGACGATCTGCCCCGAGCACTGCACCGACGTGGTCGAGGCGGCAGTCCATGGCACCTTGCATCTCTGTGGCATGGACCACGAGGTCGATGAAGGCGAGATGCTCGCCCTGCAGGATCGCGTGATCGCGGGCCTGTCATGACCCGGTCCGGCTTCGTCGGCCTCGCCGGGCGCCCCAACGTCGGCAAGTCGACCCTGGTCAACGCGATTGTCGGCAGCCGGGTGGCGATCGTCTCGATGCGCCCGCAGACGACGCGGCGGGCGATCCGCGGCATCGCCACCGACATCAAGGCCGGCTCCCAGCTCGTCCTCGTCGATCTTCCGGGAGTGCAGAAGCCGCGCGACGTGCTGACGGAGCGCATGCAGCACCGGGTCGAGCGCGAGCTCGCCGACTCCGATCTCGCCCTGCTGGTCGTCAACGGGCAGGAGGGGATCGGCCCCGGCGACCGCTTCATCGCCCGCGCGCTGGTCGAGGCGAATAGCAAGCTGCCGACGATCTGCGCCGTCAACAAGATCGACACGGTTGGACCCAACCAGCTCGTGCCGGTGCTATCCGAGGCAGCCGATCTGGAGGGGGTGGACGAGGTATTCCCGATCAGCGCTCGCGGTAGCGAAGGTCTCGACGCGCTGGTGCAGCGGTTGGCCGAGCTCGTCCCCGAGGGTCCCTATCTATATCCGCCGGAGGATCACAGCGACCAGTCGAGCGAGACCATGCTGGCCGAGCTGATTCGCGAGCAGGTTCTCAACCGGACCCGCGACGAGATCCCGCACTCGGTCGAGGTGAGCGTCAAGGAGGTCGACGCCCGCGAGGACGGTCTGGTCACCGTGCGCGCCGAGGTATGGGCGGAGACCGAGTCGCAGAAGGGCATCCTGATCGGCAAGGGCGGCAGGAAGATAGGAGAGGTCGGTACCGCGGCCCGCAGCTCGCTGGAGGCCGAGCTGGGCGCAAAGGTCCACCTCGACCTGAAGATCCGCGTTCGCAGCCACTGGCGCCGCGACGAGGGACTCCTGGATCGATTGGGCATTGAGTAGCGAGGGGATGGGGACGCCCTCGCCCGGACAAAGCGCGGCCTAATTAGGCCGCGCTTTTGAGATCCGCCCGTTCGAGGGCGTCCCCATCCCCTCGCACGCGCGTGCCAATACGATTGTTCGATGTTGGAACAGCTGAATTTCGATGAGCGCGGGCTGGTCCCGTGCGTGGCGCAGGATGCCGAGAGCGGCGAGGTGCTGACGCTTGCCTATGCGAACGCTGAGGCACTGCAGCTGACGATTGAGACGGGCGAAGTCCACTTCTTCAGCCGCTCGCGCGGGAAGATCTGGCGCAAAGGCGAAGAGTCCGGCAACGTGCTCAAGCTGAAACAGCTGCGGATCGACTGTGACGGGGATGCGATCGTCGTCCTGGTCGAGCCGACCGGGCCGGCCTGCCACACGGGCGAGCGGTCGTGCTTCTACCGCTCGCTCGACGGCGAGCCGAAGCCGGTTCCGCACGAGGCGCTTGCGACGCTGCAACGCACGCTGCGCAGCCGCGCCACCGAGCGGCCCGAGGGCAGCTACACGGTGACGCTACTCGACGATCCGAGCTTGATCGGCGAGAAGGTCGAGGAGGAGGCCGAGGAGGTGGTGCGCGCGGCGCGCGAGGAGTCCGACGAGCGCGTTGCCGAAGAGGCCGCCGACCTGCTCTACCACCTCAGCGTGCTGCTGGCCTCGCGCGAGGTGTCCCAGGCCGCCGTGATGGAGATCCTCAATGGCCGTCGCCGCTGACACCGCGGAGCTGCGGATCGAGCCCAGCCTCGAGGGGGCGCGGGAGCTCGCGGCCGATGGAAACGTCGTCCCTGTCCGCACACGCTTCGTCGACGACTGCGAGACCCCCGTCTCGGCCTTCCTCAAGCTGCGCGCCGGCGAGCCCGAGGGGGCGCCCTGCTTCCTGCTCGAGTCGGCCGAGCAGGGCCAGGTCGGCCGCTACTCCTTCGTCGGCATCCGCCCGCGTTCGGTGCTGCGCTGGAGCGAGGGTGTCCTGAGCGAGACAGGGGGCGAGACGCGCGAGGCGCCCGACCCCTACGCCGCCGTCGCCGAGAGCCTCGGCCGCTTCCAGCTTGCCCCGGTGGAGGACCTGCCGCCGTTCTCCGGCGGCGCCGTCGGCTTCTTCGGCTACGACCTGGTGCGCACCGTCGAGCCGCTCGGTGAGCCCAATCCCGACCCGCTCGGGTTGCCCGACATGGCCCTGATGATCACCGACGTCCTGCTCGCCTTCGACCACCTGCGCCACGAGCTGACGATCATGTCCTGCGCCTTTGCCGATGACGAGGGCGGGATCGACGCCGCCTACGCGCGTTCGGTGGCGACGATCGCGGAGGTGCGCGAGCGTCTGCGGGGTGCCGTGCCTGTGCCCGCGAGCCCCGCGCTTGCCGAGCCGCCGCGTTTCGCCTCGGGCATGGAGCGCGAGGAGTTCGAAGCGGCGGTCGAGCGGATCGTCGAGTACGTCCACGCCGGCGACGCCTTCCAGGTCGTCCCCTCGCAGCGCTTCTCGGCTCCGGCTCCGGTTGAGGCCTTCTCGATCTACCGCGGCCTGCGCGCGGTCAATCCATCCCCCTACATGTACTTCCTCGAGTTCGGCGACTTCCAGATCGCCGGTGCCTCGCCTGAGCCGCTGGTCAAGGTGCAGGGGCGGCGAGTGGAGACGCGACCGATCGCCGGCACCTACCCGCGCGGTAGCGACGAGGAGGAGGATCGCCGCCTCGCCGAGCGCCTCGTCAACGACCCCAAGGAGCGAGCTGAGCACGTGATGCTGGTCGACCTCGGCCGCAACGACCTCGGCCGGGTCTGCGAGTACGGCTCGGTCGGCGTCGACGAGTTGATGGTCGTCGAGACCTACTCGCACGTCCTCCACATCGTCAGCCGGGTATCCGGAAGGCTGCGCGAGGGTGTGGGGGCGATGGACGTCCTGCGCTCGGCGCTGCCCGCTGGCACCCTCTCCGGCGCACCCAAGGTGCGCGCGATGCAGATCATCGACGAGCTGGAGCCGGTCAAGCGCTGCTCCTACGGCGGCGCGATCGGGTACCTCTCCTGGAACGGCGACCTCGACACGGCGATCCACATCCGCACCGTCGTCGTCAAGGATGGCCAGGTCCACGTGCAGGCGGGTGGCGGCACCGTCGCCGACGCCAAGGCCGCCTACGAGTACAACGAGTCGGTCAACAAGGCCAAGGCGGTTTTCCGCGCCGTCGAGCTGGCCTGCGAACAGCCGGATTGGCCATGAAGGTTCTCGTGATCGACAACTACGACAGCTTCACCTACAACCTCGTCCAGTACCTGGGAGAGCTCGGGGCGGAGATCGAGGTGGTCCGCAACGACCGTGCCGAGGTCGGCGAGCTGCTGGAGCGCGGCGCCGACCGGCTCGTCGTCTCGCCGGGCCCCTGCACGCCCGCCGAGGCCGGCATCTCGGTCGAGGCGATCCGGGCGTTTGCCGAGGCCGGTACTCCTGTCCTGGGCGTCTGTCTCGGCCACCAGTCGCTGGTCGAGGCTTTCGGCGGACGGACCGTGCAGGGAGAGCCGATCCACGGCAAGGAGGCTGAGGTGAGCCACGACGGGCGAACGATCTACTCCGGCGTGCCCAGCCCACTGGTCGCCGGGCGCTACCACTCGCTGGTCGTCGACCCCGACCTGCCCGACGAGTTGGAGCTGAGTGCCAGCCTCGGCGACGTCGTGATGGGCGCTCGCCACCGCGACCTGCCGGCCGAGGGCGTCCAGTTCCACCCCGAGTCGGTTCTCACTCCCCAGGGCAAACATCTGTTGAAGAACTTCCTCGGCGAGGGGTGAGGAAATGCCGAATGACGTCGTCACCAGGGCTATCGACGCGGTCTGCAACGGCGATCACCTGACCACCGACCACGCCGCAGCGGTCCTGGCCGAGATCATGGAGGGGCGGGCCGATCAGGTGCAGACGGGCGCCTTCTTGATTGCCCTTCGGGCCAAGGGCGAGACGGTGCCCGAGCTGGTCGGTCTGGCGCGGACGATGCGCTCGCTCGCCGCCGCCGTCGAGACCTCGCGCGAAGACCTCGTCGACACCGCCGGCACCGGCGGCGGACCCTCGACCTTCAACATCTCAACCACGGCGGCGCTGGTGGCTGCCGGTGCCGGCTGTGCGGTCGCCAAGCACGGCAACCGCTCCAACACCAGCCGCTGCGGCTCCGCCGACCTGCTGGAAGCGCTCGGGGTCGAGATCGAGCTCGACCCGGTGCAGGTCGGCCGGTGCATCGACGAGGTCGGTTTCGGCTTTATGTTCGCCCCGCGCCACCATGCCGCGATGTCGCACGTCGTGCCGGTGCGCAAAGCACTCAGCGTGCGCACGATCTTCAACTTCCTCGGCCCGCTGACCAACCCGGCCGGCGCCGAGCGTCAGCTGCTCGGTGTCTCCGACCGTCACTACCAGGAGACGATCGCCGAGGCGCTGGTCGGCCTGGGCAGCGTGCGGGCGCTTGTCGTCGCCGCCGAGGACGGCGTCGACGAGCTCTCGATCTCGACCCGTACGCGGGTGATCGAGGTCGCCGACGGTCGCACCGAGGAGTGGTTCGTCGAGCCGCGCCAGTTCGGCCTCGGCGCGGCGGAGTTGGAGGATGTCGCCGGTGGCAGTCCGGAGGAGAACGCCGCTGCCTCGCGTGCGATCCTGGCCGGCGAGGGTGGACCTCGCCGCGACCTGGTCCTGCTCAACGCCGGCGCCGCGATCTACGTCGGCGGCGTCGCCGGCAGCCTCGCCGAGGGCGTCGAGAGCGCGGCGAGGGCGATCGACAGCGGCGCCGCGCGCGAGCTGCTTGAGCGCCTGGTTGCAACGACCACCCGTCTGGCCGTCTAGGCTTCGACTCTCTCGTGGGAATGATCGAGCAGCTGATTGCCGCGGCGCGCGCTGGGGTGGAGGAACGCCGCGGCACTACGTCCCAGGCGGAACTCGAGTCGAGGCTTCCCGGCCGCGGCGACGACCGGCCGTTCAGCGAGGCCCTGGTCCGGCCCGGCCTCTCCGTGATCGCCGAGTTCAAGCGGCGCTCGCCCAGCGCCGGGGAGATCTCGGGTACCGCGACCGTGCCAGATCAGGTCGGTGCCTACGAGCGCGGCGGCGCGGCGGCGCTCTCGATCCTCACCGACGAATTGCACTTTGGCGGCTCGCTGGAGGATCTGCGCACGGCGCGCGGTGCCTGCAGCCTGCCGATCCTGCGCAAGGACTTCATCGTCGACCCCTACCAGCTCTTCGAGGCGGCGGTCAACGGCGCCGACGCGGTGCTGTTGATCGCCAGGGCGCTCGACGACGACGAGCTGAGTGAGCTGTACGGGAGGGCGCGTGGCCTGGACCTCGACTGCTTGGTCGAGGTCCACGACGAGGGGGAGTTGGAGCGAGCGCTGCGGCTCGACGCGGATGTGATCGGGATCAACAACCGCAACCTCGAGGAGGGGACCGTCGACGTCGCCACCACCTACGAGCTGATGCCCGACGTGCCCGCCGGCAAGACGGTGGTCGCCGAGAGCGGCATCTCCGCCCGGTCCGAGCTGGAGGAGTTGGAGCGAGTGGGGGTCGACGCGGTCCTGATCGGCTCAGCCCTGATGAGCGCCGATGACCCCGAGGGTTTGACCCGCGAGCTGACCGGGGCCGACGAGGGCACTCGCGAGCACCATCTGCCCTGAGCTTTTTGCTCGGTCACTTTTTAGAAGAACTTTGGAGAGGCTCCGGATCATGACTCTCCTATGAAGAACTTCTTCCGCTCGTCATTCGGTTCAGCTGTCATCGGCGGCGTTGTCGTCGCGGCCTTCGGCTCGGTGGCAATTGCGGCCGGCTGGATTCACGCCGACGACAGCGGTTCGACCGTTACGGTCGCACAGCCGTTGGCGGCTCCGGTCGACTCAAAGGAAGAAGGTGACGGCAACCTGGTCAATCAGATCTACCGGCGTGACGGCCGGGGGGTTGCCTTCATCTCTTCGGACCTGAAGCCCGAAGAATCGTCCGAACTGAGCCCGTTCGGTCAGCCCGAAGGCGGTGGCGTCGCCACCGGCTCCGGCTTCCTCATCGACACCGAAGGCCACGTCATCACCAACAACCACGTGGTCGAAGGCGCCGACCGGGTCGAGGTCAAACTCGGCTCCTCAGACAAGAGCTACACGGCCGAAGTGGTCGGCACCGACCCGGCGACCGACGTGGCGCTGCTCAAGGTGGACGCGCCGGCCGAGAGCCTTCACCCGCTCTCGCTGGGTGACTCCTCAAACGTCGTGGTGGGCGAACCGGTGGTCGCGATCGGCAACCCGTTCGGGCTCGACCGGACCGTGACGAGCGGCATCGTCTCCGCTCTGCAGCGCCAGATTCAGGCGCCGAACGGCTTCTCGATATCGCACGTGATTCAGACCGACGCGGCGATCAACCCCGGTAATTCCGGCGGCCCGCTGATCGAATCGGAAGGCAGGGTGATCGGGATCAACTCCCAGATCCAGACCGGTGGCAGCGGCAATGGCAACGTCGGCATCGGCTTCGCGGTGCCGATCAATACGGCGCGCGAAGTCGTGCAGCAGATCAAGGCGCACGGCGAGGTCAAGCATGCCTATCTCGGGATCAGTGGCGGCAGCATCACGCCGGATCTGGCCAAGGCGCTGAAGTTGCCGGAGTCCGAAGGTGTGCTTGTCAACGAAGTCGTCAAGGGTGGCCCGGCCGACGAAGCGGGGATCAAGGGCGGCGACACCTCGGCGACGATCGAAGGCGCCAAGTTCAGGCTCGGTGGGGACGTGATCACAGAGGTCAACGGCAAGAAGATCACGGGGATGGAAGATGTGATCAACGCGGTCAATGCCGCTTCGCCGGGGGACAAGATGGAACTTACGGTCGATCGGGACGGGAAGCCCGAGACGATCACGGTCACCCTTGGGGTACGGCCCGCCTCGACTGAAGAAGTGCCTTCGAGGTAGCGGCGGAGGAAGGTCGGCGGGTCCCCTCGTCGGAACCCGCCGACCGTCCTTTTCGAGGGTTCTTTTTCCGTGCTGGCTCACAAGTTCCGACGAGGGGACCCGCCGACCTTCCTCGTGGGCTGCCTCGCGTACGCTTAGTTGATGCGGGTCAAGATCTGTGGGGTCACCAATCTCGATGACGCGGCTGAGGCTGTGAGGCTGGGGGCTTGGGCTGTCGGGTTGATCCATTTCGCTGAGAGTCCGAGGGCTTGTAAGTCTGAGGAAGCTGTGCGGATTTCTGCTGCTTTTCGGCGCAAGTGCGAGGTTGTGGGGGTGTTTGTGAATCCGGAGCTGGATGAGGTGGCCAAGGCCGTGGAGGACGCGGGGTTGACGATGGTGCAGCTGAACGGGGAAGAGGGGCCTTCGTTCTGCGCTGAGGTGGCGCGGAAAACCGGGGTCAAGGTGATCAAGGCGGTGCATGTGTCGAGCGCCGCCGACGTTCACGCGGCGGAGACGTTCCGGACCGACTTCCACCTCTTCGACAAGGGCGCGAAGGGGCTCTGGGGCGGTACCGGTGAGAGCTTTGACTGGGGGCTCCTGCGCGAGCGACGCTCGGAGGTGCCGGCGATCGTTGCCGGTGGACTGCAGCCGGAAAACGTCGCCGAGGCGATCGCGGTGACCCATCCCTACGCGGTGGACGTCGCCAGCGGCGTCGAGGCGGAGCCGGGCCGCAAGGACCACGCCGCGATGACCGCCTTCTTTGAAGCGGCGCGGACGGCTAGCGTTAGCGCTCGATGAGCCCCGCCATAGAGGAGAGATTCGGCCCCTACGGCGGCCGCTACGTCCCCGAGACGCTGATCCCGGCGCTCGATGAGCTCAGCGAGGCATGGGTTCAGGCAAGCGGCGACGAGGACTTCCGCGTGCGCCTCGCCTCCCTGCGGCGGGACTTCATCGGTCGCCCGACGCCGCTCTATCTGGCCGAACGACTCTCCGAGAAGGCGGGACGGAAGGTCTATCTGAAGCGCGAGGACCTGGCCCACACCGGCGCTCACAAGATCAACAACGCGGTTGGCCAGGTGCTGCTGGCGCAGCGCATGGGCAAGCCGCGGATCATCGCCGAGACCGGCGCCGGCCAGCACGGCGTGGCGACCGCGACCGCGTGTGCGCTGCTCGGGCTGGAGTGCGTCGTCTACATGGGTACCGAGGACATCCGCCGTCAGGCGCCCAACGTCGAGCGGATGAAGCTGCTGGGGGCCGAGGTCGCGCCGGTGGAGGCAGGAGCGCGCACGCTCAAGGAGGCTGTCAGCGCCGCGATCCGCGACTGGGTCGCGAACGTCGAGACGACCCACTATGTGATCGGGTCGGCGGTCGGCCCGGCGCCCTTCCCGGCGCTCGTCCGCGACCTGCAGCGGGTGATCGGCGACGAGGCGCGCGAACAGGCTCTTGCCGCCGAGGAGGCTTTGCCGGGGCGGGTGATCGCCTGCGTCGGCGGCGGCTCCAACTCGATCGGCATCTTTACCCCATTCGTCGCCGATGCCGGCGTCGCGCTGATCGGGGTCGAGGCGGCCGGCGAGGGTCTCGACAGCGGTCGCCATGGCGCCTCGCTCGGGGCCGGCAGTACCGGTGTCCTCCATGGCTCGCTCTCGGCCGTGATCGCCGACGACGAGGGCCAGATCCTCGAGGCCCACTCGGTCTCGGCCGGCCTCGACTACCCGGGCGTCGGTCCCGAGCACGCGTACCTGCGTGACAGCGGCCGCGCCACCTACACGGCCGTCACCGACGCGGCGGCGCTGGCCGCCTTCGCCGAGCTTGCCCGCTTGGAGGGGATCATCCCGGCGCTCGAGTCCTCGCACGCGATCGCCTGGTTGCTCAAGAACGGTGGCGGGGACGGCTACGACGTTCTGTGCCTGAGCGGGCGGGGGGACAAGGATCTGGCTGAGTACGTGGAGCGCACCGGTGGCTGAGGCGACGCTGGCTGGGGTGGAGAGGATCGCCGGAGCTTTCGAGGGCGCTCGGGCCGACGGACGAGCCGCACTGATGCCGTACATGATGAGTGGCTTCCCCGATCGGGAGTCGTCGCTTGCGATTGCTGCCGCCTATGCCGATTCCGGCGCCGATCTGATCGAGCTCGGGGTGCCCTTCTCCGACCCGCTTGCCGATGGGCCGACGATTCACGCCGCGGCCACGGCTGCTCTTGCGGCCGGCGCGACCCTGGCCGGCACGCTCGAGGTATGCGAATCGGTCTCGGAGCGGGTCCCCGTGGTCCTGATGGTCTACTCGAACATGGTTCTTGCCCACGGCGGCGTCGCCGAGTTCGCCTCCCGTGCCGCCGCTGCCGGAGCGGCCGGTGCGATCGTCCCGGACTTGCCGCTCGACGAGGCTGACGACGTACGCGAGGCGCTGACCGGAGAGGGGCTGGCGCTCGTGCCGCTGCTCGCTCCGACCACGCCGCCCGGGCGCCGCGCCCGCATCTGCGCCGCCGCCCAGGGCTTCGTCTACGTCGTCTCCTCGGTGGGGACGACGGGCGAGCGTCAGCAGCTCCCGCCGGGTCTCGCCGAGCTCGTGGCGTCGGCCAAGGCCGAGGCAGAGGTGCCGGTCGCCGTCGGTTTCGGGATCGGCACGCCGGCTCAGGCTGCCGAGGTGGGCGAGGTCGCTGATGGCGTGATCGTCGGCAGCCGTTTGGTACGCGCGGCCGGAGAGGGCGGCTCGGCCGACGCCGCCGCGGAGGCCGTCGGCGACTTCCTGCGCGACGCGCTTGCCGCACTCGCCGCGTAGACCGCCACTTCCTCTAGGATTGCCGCCGCATGGGACTCGTAGTGAGCCTCTTTCTCGCCCTCGGCGCCACCACCGTCGCTTACGCCTGGTTGGGCCAGGGTGGCGGCGTCGCCGGCATGATCTTCTTGGGCGTCCTCTTGATCGGGGCGAGCATCCGAGTCTTCAAGCCGAGCAGCTCCTGACCACGCCTCAGGTCCGGGTGGCTATGACCTCGAGATACTCGGCCTCAAGCACCAGTGCGCGCTCCCCGGCCGTGTTCGCCTGTTCGAGGTAGGCGCGCAGGTCGCGCTCGAGCGCCTCTTCTCCCTCGCTGCCCACCCGTTCGAAGGCCACCTTGACCGGGCCGAAGTAGGTGCGGAAGAAGTCGAGGTAGTGCTCGGCGGAGCGGAAGGGCTGGCGCGAGATGCGCCGCTCGATGCGCAGGTCCGAGATACCGTTGCCGAAGAGCTCGCGAAGGCGCTCCTCGGTGCCCCAGAGCAGCGGCGGGTTGAGGCCCGGCGGGGGCGGTGCGTGCTTGGCGACGGTCATGAACATGCCGCCGACGGCTCCGCCGGGGGTCCAGTTCCCCATCCCGATCCGGCCGCCCGGCTTGCAGACGCGCAGCAGCTCGGCGGCGGTCTTCTCCTGGTCGGGCGCGAACATCGCCCCGAAGACGGAGGTCACGACGTCGAACTCGCTCTCGCCAAAGGGCAGCTCGGCGGCGTCGCCCTCGACGAACTCGACGTCGAGGCGCTCGGCGGCGGCCCGCTCGCGGCCACGCTCGAGCAGCGCCGGGACGAAGTCGACCCCGACCACGTTGCCCCAGGACCGCCGTGCCGTCGCCAGCGCGGCGTTGCCGCTGCCGCAGGCGACGTCGAGCACACGCTCGCCGGGGATGATCTCCAGCGTCTCGGCCAGCTGTTCGGAGGGCATCATCACCAGGTTGGCCACCATCGCGAAATCGCCCTCTGCCCAAGTTTTCTGCTGGGCCGTTCTGACCGCATTCAAATCGACTGAGTCGCTCATCTCGCTCCCTTCGGTTTCGTTCAACTTAGCGCGCAGCTCTCCGGTGGGCCAGCTTTTCTAAGCTGACCCCATGCGGATCGGCGTGCTCACCGGCGGAGGCGACTGTCCTGGCCTCAACGCCGTGATCCGGGCGATCGTGCGCAAAGGGGTCGAACACCTCGGTTATGAGTTCGTCGGCTACCGCGACGGCTGGCGGGGTCCGCTGCACGGTGAGAGCGGTGCGCTCGGGGTGCCGGAGGTGCGCGGCATCCTGCCGCGGGGCGGGACGATCCTCGGTTCCTCGCGCACCAACCCGTTCAAGGAGGATGGCGGCGCCGAGCGGATCGTCGCGAATCTCGCGGATGAGGGCGTCGATGGGCTGATCGCGATCGGCGGCGAGGACACGCTCGGCGTAGCGGCACGGCTGCACGAGGAGCACGGCGTACGGGTGGTCGGCGTGCCGAAGACGATCGACAACGACCTCGGCGCCACCGACTACACCTTTGGCTTCGACACCGCGGTCAACATCGCGATGGAGGCAATAGACCGCCTCCACACGACGGCCGACAGTCATCACCGCGTGCTGATCGTCGAGGTGATGGGGCGCCATGCGGGCTGGATCGCCTTCCACGCCGGCCTTGCCGGTGGCGCCAACGTCATCCTCATCCCCGAGCAGCCGTTCGACCTGGATCGGGTCTGCGAGCTCGTGGGACGGCGCCTGGAGGCACGCTTTGCGCCGATCGTCGTCGTCTCCGAGGGCGCCCAACCGGAGGGTGGCATCCCCGAGACTCAAGACAAAGGTCTCGACGCCTTCGGTCACGTTCGGCTGGGCGGCATAGCGCACTGGTTAGAGGGCGAGATCGAGCGGCGGACCGGCAAGGAGACGCGGGCGACGGTGCTGGGTCACGTGCAGCGTGGCGGTACCCCGACTGCGTTCGACCGCGTCCTCGCGACCCGCTTCGGCCTGCACGCGATCGACGCCGTCCACAACGGCAACTGGGGCACGATGACCGCGCTGCGCGGGACCGGCATCCAGTTGGCGCAGATCAGCGAGGCTACGGCGGAGCTGAAGACCGTGCCGAAGGAGCTTTACGAAGAGGCTGAGGTTTTCTTTGGGTAGGTGGGGGGCGTGGAGCGACGGGTGTCCCCCCGCTGCAACCCGCCGCCGAGAAGTTCGCGAGGGCGCGATTGGGGTGCTGGCTCACAAGTTGCTGCGGGGGGACACCCGTCGCTCCACGCACTCGCTCAAAGCCGCATTCGTTGCTTCTTGTTTCTTGCTGGTGGCTGGTTGTGGGGAGAGCGAAGGGGTTGCGGAGAATGCGATTGTGAGCGTCTACGTTTCTGCACCGCTTTGCGCGGAAGCGAAAAGGGGGCTTGCTCGGGATGGGGGGGAAGCTGGGGATGTCCGTGTTCGTGTCATCTGTCTGCCGAGCGCTGAAAGCAAAGGAAAGCTCGACCTCTCCACCATCGGCGCCAATGCTCGACAGGCGACCGAGGACTCGTCAGCTATCGCCTACATCGGCGAGCCGACCCGCGCCGCATCGCGTTTCTCGGAACCAATCCTCGAAACCGCCGGAATCGCCCAGCTATCGCAAACCTCCGGAGCGGCAGCCATGAAGAAGCTTCTCCAAGCTGTGGATGAAGCGGGCGACTCAGGCTCCTTGCGGGCATCGGCCAACGACGCTTTGCAATAGCTACTCGGGCGAGGGGCGGGTGTCCTCCGCGGCAACTTGTGAGCCAGCACCCCGATCGCGCCCTCGCGAAAGTCCCCGGCGGCGGGTTGCAGCGGGGGACACCCGCCCCTCGCCCTACAACAAATCCCTCAGCGCCCCGTCGATCTCCGGGTACCGAAACTTGTAGCCAAGGTCGAGTGCCCGCCGGGGCATCACCCGCTGCCCGCCCCGCAGCACCCTGCCGAACTCGCCGCCGAATTTGAGGTCGAGGACGAAGCCGGGCACCGGGACCGAGGCGGGTCGGCCCAGGGCTCGCCCGATGGCCTTTGAGAACTCGCGGTTGGTGACCGGGTTGGGCGCGGTCGAGTTGACCGTGCCGCTGACCTTCTCCCTGTCGAGCGCCCAGAGCAGGATCCCGATCTCATCGTCGATGTGGATCCATGACATGTACTGGCGCCCGCCGGCGATCGGCCCGCCGACCCCCAGCTTGAAAGGCGTCAGCAATTCGCCGAGCAGGCCACCGCGGGGGTCGAGCACATGGCCGGTGCGGACGATGACCAGGCGCAGGCCGACGCCCTCCGCCTCGCGAGCCGCGGCCTCCCATTCGCGCACGACCTCGGCGTCGTAGCCCTCTCCCGACTCGGCCGACTCGTCGACCATGGCGTCTCCCCGGTCTCCGTAGAAGCCGATTGCCGACTGGTTGACGAGGACTTTGGGTTTGCGCTCCAGTCCGGCGATCGCTGCGATCAGATTGCGCGTCCCAGTGCGGCGGCTCTCCAAGATGCGGCGCTTCGCGTCGTCGCTCCAGCGCTGGTTGATCTTCTCGCCCTCGAGGTTTATTACGCCATCGACGTTCTCGAAGGCAACTGCCGGCGGCCGTTCCAGCGTCGGCTCCCAGGCATGCCAGACGACGCTCGGGTTTGTGCCGCGGGCGCGCTGCGGGTTGCGCGACAGCCCGACGACCGTGTCACCGCGGGCGAGTAGCGCGTCGCATAGCGCCGAGCCGATGAAGCCACTCGCTCCGGTGACGAGAACCCGCACCCTGTTAACTGACCTCCACGGTGGAGAAGGTGCCGGTCTCCTCGCTGAAGCGCGCCAAACCCTCGCGCTTTGCCTCCTCGACCACCGCCTTCGCCACCAGCGGCGCCACTTCGCGGTTGAAGACGCTGGGGATGACGTAGTCCTCGGACAGGTCGTCGTCGTCGACCACTTCGGCGATGCCCCTGGCGGCGGCCAGCTTCATCTCCTCGGTGATGTTGGGCGAGCCGGCGTCGAGGGCGCCGCGAAAGATCCCCGGGAAGCAGAGCACGTTGTTGATCTGGTTGGGGTAGTCGGAGCGCCCGGTGGCCATGATCCGCACGTAGGGCGCCGCGTCCTCGGGCATCACCTCGGGCGTGGGGTTGGCCATCGCGAAGACGATCGCATCGTCGTTCATCTTGTCCAGCGCTTCGGCGGAGATGATCCCCGGGCCGGAGAGGCCGATGAAGAGGTCCATGCCCTCGATCACGTCGGCGGGCTGCCCGCCGAGCTTCTCCGGGTTCGAGTTCTCCGCGTACCAGCGCTTGATCCCACTCATCTGACCCAACTGGTAGTCCTCGCGCTCTGTCGAGAGGGCGCCTTGGCGGTCGCAGCCGACCACGTGGGTAACTCCGGAGGCGAGCATCATCTTGGTCACCGCTACCCCGGCGGCGCCGAGGCCAACCACCAGCACCCGCAGCTGCTCGATCGGCTTGCCGACGATCTTCAGCGCGTTGAACAGCGCCGCCATCGTCACCACCGCGGTGCCGTGCTGGTCGTCGTGGAAGACCGGGATGTCGAGCGTCTCCTTCAGCCGGTCCTCGATTTCGAAGCAGCGCGGGGCGGAGATGTCCTCGAGGTTGATGCCGCCGAAGGTGGGGGCGATCAGTTCTACCGCCTTGATGATCTCCTCGGCGTCCTGGGTGTCGAGGCAGATCGGGAAGGCGTCCACCTGGGCGAACTCCTTGAACAGCATCGCCTTCCCCTCCATCACCGGCATCGCGGCCTCAGGGCCGATGTTGCCGAGACCGAGCACGGCGCTGCCGTCGGATACCACGGCGACCGTGTTCTTCTTGATCGTGTACTCGAAGGCCTTGGCGCGGTCGGCGTGGATGTCCTGACAGACACGGGCGACGCCAGGGGTGTAGGCCATCGAGAGGTCGTCGCGCGTCTTCAGCGGGTACTTGTTCTCGACCGAGATCTTGCCGCCGCGGTGCATCTGCATCGTGCGGTCGACGTAGTCGAGCACCTTGGCTCCGCGGGTCGAGCCGATCCCGCGCAGAATCCGCTCCCAGTGCTCGCGGTCCTGGGCGTCGATCGTGAACTCACGCACGCGTTTTCCCTCGCCGCCCGCGCCCGGCACGAGGTCGACCCCTTGCAGTTGGCCGCCCGCCTCGGCGATCGCAGCGGTCAATTTGCCCAGCGGCTCCTGCCGCGCATCGAGCTCGACCCGGATCGTGACGCTGTATTGCGCGCTGACGGCCATGGGCAGCTATCGAATCAGATTCCGCCCCGTGCTCCGCGCGCGGCCTATGATCGCCTGCACATGGCGGTGCTGGCGTTGGCTCTCTATGTGGTCCTGGTGGCGATCACCTTCGGGGTGCGGGTCGCCGTGCAGCTGCGCCGTACCGGCTCGACCGGTTTGCACGGCCTGCCGCCCGGCGCGGGCGCCATCGAGTGGGCGGCGAGCGGGCTGTTCATCGCCGGCCTGGCCACGATCGCCGTGGCGCTGGTCCTGGCTGTGGCCGGCGCGATCGAGCCGATCGCGGCAATCGACGGGCCGGTCGGCCATGCCCTGGGCGTCTTGCTGGCGGTGACCGGCATCTGCCTGACCTTTGGCGCGCAGCTTGCGATGGGCGACTCGTGGCGGGTGGGCGTCGACCCAGGAGAGCGCACCGAGCTGGTCACGAGCGGTCCCTTCGAGCACGTCCGCAACCCGATCTACAGCGCGATGCTGCCGAAGTTCCTCGGCCTGGCGCTGATGGTCCCCAACGCCGTAGCCATCGCCGGCTTCCTCATCCTCCTGGCTGGATTGGAGCTGCAGGTGCGGCGGGTCGAGGAGCCCTATCTGTTGCAGGTGCACGGCAGCGCCTACGCCGAGTACGCCTCCCGAGTGGGGCGCTTCGTCCCTCGCCTGGGGCTGCTCCACGCTGTTGGGCTGGTGGCGATCGCGGTGTTGGCAGCAGCCCCGGCGCTGGCCCTGCTCGCTCCCGCCCGTGCTGCGGCACTCGACTCCGATCTCAAGGGCTCGGCGGTCTTCAGGCTCGAGGCGAGCCACGGCTACGCGATCCTCGGCTTCGCCGCCTCCGAACGCCTCGACGGGCGCGGTGACATTGGCTTGATCGTCTACCGCAAGGGGGCCGCCGTGGCGTATTCGGCGCCGGCCACCGTGACCCCGACCCGGCTCGATGCGGATCTCGGCGCACTGGGCAGGATCTCAGCCGAGATCGTCCCGAGCGGCAGGAAGAGGAAGCTGCGATCGGGCTGTGGGGGAGACACTCCTGTCATCGAACCCCGCCGCTACCGGGGCACGTTCGAATTCCACGGCGAGCTCGGCTACACCGAGGCGGCCGCCACCGACGTGCCCGAATACGCCCGGTTCTTCCTCGACGTCCTCTGTCCGGGTTCCGGCGGCGGCTTTGAAACGTCGGGCGCGAGGCTGCCCGGCGCGAGACTGCGCACCTTCTCGCGCGACCGTGGCGATCGCCGCCTGTCGCTACAGCTCAACAAGAACCGGCCCGGCAAGGCAACCGTCTTCTCGGCCACGATCGCCGAGACCCGCGGGCGGATTCGGATCGAGCGCTCGGTCTCCGGCCGCCAGCCGGCGCGCGCATTCGACTACGACCCTCTACTGCGGACAGCGATAGTGGCGCCTTCCGCCCCGTTCTCCGGTGCCGCAAGCTTTCGCCGCGGTGCGCCGCCGGCCGATCGCTGGACCGGTGACCTCTCCGTCGACTTCCCCGGCGAGCCGGACGTTGGCCTGACCGGCGCCGCTTTCTCGATCCACGTCGTGCACGCCCGGAGGACGAGTTGACCTGATTTGACGCCGGCGGAAAGCTCGGCCACGCCGCGCCTTAGAGTTGGCGCCGATGCCGCCGAAATCGCCCGCCGCAACCGATGCTCCCGAGCTCTTCCTGATCGACGGCAACTCGCTTGCCTACCGGGCGTTCTTCGCCCTGCCGGAGTCGATCGGAACGAGCGACGGGCGGCCGACCAATGCGATCTACGGGTTGGCCTCGATGCTCGTCAAAGTCATCGACGAGCACCATCCCGCTGGGGTGGTCGTCGCCTGGGATGCCGGTATGTCGGGGCGCGAGGTCACCTACGACCTCTACAAGGCCCAGCGCAAACCGCGGCCCGACCTGTTGCGCGAGCAGTGGCCGCACCTGATGCCGCTGGTCGAGGCCTTCGGCTACACCAACGTCAAGGTCGATGGCTTCGAGGCCGATGACGTGATCGCTTCGCTGACCCGGCAGGCGCGCGAAGCGGGGATCGCGGTGATGGTCGTGACCGGCGACCGCGATGCCTACCAGCTGGTCGGACCCGGGGTGCGGGTGATGAGCACCTCGCGGGGGATCACCGAGACCAAGATCTACGACGAGGCTGCCGTGCAGGAGCGCTACGGCGTGCCGCCGGATCTGATCACCGACCTGATGGGGCTGCGCGGCGATACCTCCGACAACATCCCCGGCGTCCCCGGGATCGGCGAGAAAACCGCCACCCAGCTGTTGCAGCAGTTCGGCTCGCTGGAGCGCGTCCTGGCGAGCGTCGACGAGATCTCCGGCGCTAAACGCAAGCAGAACCTGGTCGAGCACGCCGACGACGCCCGCATGTCGAAGCAGCTGGCGACGCTGCAGTACGAGATCGAGACCGGCGTCGACCTGGCGGCGGCGATGAACTCCGAGCCCGACCGTGGCGCCCTGCGGGACTTCATGCGCGAGTTCGAGCTGCGGGCGGTGTTGGAGCGGCTCGAAGAAGCGCTGCCAGAGGGCGAGGCGGTGCCCGGTCGCAGCGTTGAGAAGGAGCTGGCGGTCGAGGTGGAGGAGGGGAGTCCGGGCGACCTCGGCGAGGGCCCGGCTGCCCTCGCGATCGACGGCGATCGCTGGGCCGCCGCCCAGGGCGAGCGGACGCTCGCCGGCTCCGCCACCCTCGACGAGCTGGCCGTCGAGCTGGCCGGCAAGCCGCTCGCCGCCCACGACACCAAGTCGCTCGGTGGCGGCCGCCATGGATTGCTCGCCGCCGCCGCCCGCGAGGGTGTGGAGATAGTGCTCGGCCACGACACGATGCTCGCCGCCTACCTGCTCGAGCCCCAGCGCCGCACCTATGAGCTGACCGAGCTGGCCGCCGACGCCGGCATCGGCCTCGCCGAGGGCGCCACCGCCGAGAGCACGGAGGACGACGGCCAGCTCGCCCTCGGCGAGGAGGTCGAGGCGGGTCTCGACCCCGCCGAGGAAGCGCGCCTGGTGGCGGCCCTGGTCGAGGCGCAGCGGCCGCGGCTCGAGCAGTTCGAGCTGGAGCCGTTGATGCATGACGTGGAGCTGCCGCTGGTCCACGTGCTCGCGGCTATGGAGCGCGAAGGCCTGAAGCTCGACGCCGAGCGCCTGGCCGAGGTAGGCGCCGGCTTCGGCGAGCGGATCGCGACCCTGGAGAGGGAGATCTTCGAGCTGGCCGAGGAGGAGTTCACGATCGGCTCGCCGCAACAGGTCGGCCGCGTCCTCTTCGAGAAGCTGGAGTTGACCCGCAAGCGCCGGGGCAAAACGGGCTTCTCCACCGACGCTCGTGTCCTCGCCCAGATCCGCGACGAGCATCCGATCGTCGAGAAGATCGAGCAGTGGCGCGAGCTGACCAAGCTGAAGAACACCTATCTCGACTCGCTCCCGGACCTGATCGATCCGGAGACCGGTCGGGTCCACACCACCTTCAACCAGGCGGCGACGACCACGGGCCGCCTCTCCAGCACCAATCCGAACCTGCAGAACATCCCGATCCGCACCGAGATCGGTCGGCCGGTGCGGGCCTGCTTCGTCGCCGAGCGGGGGGCCCGCCTGCTCTCCGCCGACTACAGCCAGGTCGAGCTGCGGGTGCTCGCCCACGTCGCCGAGGAGGAGGTGCTGAAGGAGATCTTCCGTGCCGGCGAAGACGTCCACGCCGCAACCGCCGCCGAGGTCTTCGACATCTCGCGCGACGACGTCGACGTCGGCCAGCGCTCGAAGGCGAAGATGGTCAACTTCGGCATCGTCTACGGGCTGACCGGCTTCGGCCTCGCCGACCGGCTCAACATCCCGCGCAAAGAGGGAGAGGAGTTCGTCGCCCGCTACCTGGAGCGCTTCCCGGCCGTGCGCGCCTTCCGGGAGCAGGTCGTCGAGCGCGCCCAGGAGGAGGGCTACGTGCGCACGCTGATGGGACGCCGCCGCTCGATTCCCGAGCTGCGCTCCGGCAACCCAAACACCCGGAAACTGGGGGAGCGGCTCGCGGTCAACACGGTGATCCAGGGGACCGCTGCCGACATCATCAAGATGGCGATGGTGCGCTGCCAGAGCGCTCTGGGCGAGTCAGGCGCCAAGACCCGTCTCGTGCTGCAGATCCACGACGAGCTGCTCTTCGAGGGACCGCCGGGGGAGATGGAGGACGCGACCGAGCTGGTGCGGCGCGAGATGTGCGCCGCCTACCGGCTCGATCCGCCACTCGAGGTTGACATCGGCGTCGGTGCGGACTGGCTCGACGCCAAGTAGTTCAGCCGGCCAGCTCGACCCCGTCCCAACCACTAGAAGAGTCGGAGTCGGAGCCGTCTCCAGAACCGGACCCCGAGCCATCGTCGGAACCCGAGCCCGAGCCCGAGCCACTGGAGTCGCCTTCGAGGGACGGTTCGTCACTCGGGCCGGGCCCGCCGCCGCCCGAGCCATCGCTCGACCCGGACAGATCGTCTTGGCCGGATCCAGAGGAGCCGGAGCCACTACTCGAGCCGGAGGGGTCATCGGATCCAGAGCCGCTATGACCGGAGCCCGAGCCTCCGCTGGGGCCCGAGCCAGAGCTCCCGCCGTGACCGGAGGAGCCGCTCTTGTCGTCCTCTGCGGAGCCAGGTTCCCCGCCGTGCCGCCCCGACGACCCGCCGTGCCCGCCCCGGTCCTCGCCAGGCTCGGCCTCGCCGCGACCTCCATGACCGTGGTGGTCGTCGACGAGCTCGGATTCGCCGCCATGATCGTCGCCCCGCCCAGCCTCTCCCGAGCCGCGTCCATGGTGGCCTCCATCGTCGCCCTCCGCTCCTCGGCTGAAGCTCGTGTCCGCCCCCCCTCCGGCGGCCTGACTCGCGCTGCTCTGCGATATCCGCGTGGGTGCAGCCTTGGCGTTGCCGCCGGGCGGGTTCTCCTTCAGCGCGACCCCGGCGCCGACGGCGCCGGCCACGAGCACGGTCGCGGCGGTGGCCTTCAGGGCCACTCCGGCACCGGCGACCCCGCCGACTCCCGCCGCACTCAAACCCGCGGCGCCGGCCGTTTCGGCCATTCCTGAACCGCCGCCGGCCAGTAGGGCCTGCAGCAGGGGCAGCGGTATGAGCATCCCGGTGCCATCGCGCAATGCCTGCCGCGCCCGGTAGATCGCCTGCCTCGCCGCCCCTCCGCTCAAGCCGAGGGCCGCCGCGATCTCCTCGTGTCCGAGGCCCTCCAGCTCGCGCATCACGATTGCCGCACGCTGTGGCTCTGGTAATGCCCTCAGCCGTTTCATCAGGTCGGTCAGCTCCTCGCGCCGCTCCAGCTCCTCGGCGGGGTTGCGCCCGCCGGCGATCGCCTCGGCGAGCACCTCGGGCGGGGGCGGGCTGTCGCGCAGGTTGTTGAGCGTCGTGTTGCGGACGATCCGGAACAACCACGGGCGCAGCTCGATCTCGGCATCGTCGCGGCGCAGCGCCAGCAGTGCCTTGGAGAAGGCGTCCTGGGTCACGTCCTCGGAGCGGCTGCCGACGATCGACGCGGCGTAGCGGCCCAACGGCGTGCCGTAGCGACGGACGATCTCCTCGAAGGCGGTCTCGTAGCCCTCGCGGACGAGCGTCACCAGCCGACGGTCGGGCTGCGTGCGCAGCGCCGGACCGAGAAAGAGACGGGAAGCAAATCCCTCAGCTGGTGGCGGCATATGCGATTCGATGGTCCTTTCGGGTTACTGATATGACAGCAAGGAAGTTCACCGGGCTTTGGACCTACGTCTGATGCAACCCACGCGCCAACCGAAAATCACGCTGTCCTCGGATCGCCCCGATGGATAAGGGCCTGGCGGTCCTCCTGACCGCCCTCGCGGGCGGTCTGATCGCCCTGCAGGCGCCGATCAACGCCGGGCTCGGCAGGGGGACCGGCAGCCTGCCGGCGGCGCTCGTCTCCTTCGGCGTCGGCACGATCGCCCTCGCGGCGATCGTCGTCCTCAGCGGCAAGGCCGGCGGGCTGGGCTCGACCTTCGACGTCAGCTGGTACTACCTGCTCGGTGGTCTGCTCGGCGCGGTCTACGTCACCAACGCGCTGATCGCGGTATCCGCGGTTGGCGCCGGCGGGGTCGCGGCGGCGACGATCGCGGGCCAGCTGACCGCCTCGGTGGCGATCGACCGGCTAGGCCTGTTCGGCCTCGACCAGGTCCCGCTCAGCCCGGAGCGGTTGATCGGTATCGCCCTGTTGATGGCGGGAACCGTTCTGGTCGTTCGCTGAGGGCACCGGCGGCGGCGCGATCTGCAGGTAGTGCTCGAAGGACCAGTCGACGAAGCGCTTGGAGCCCAGCAGCCGGATCATCGGCCCCAACAGCCGGGGCGGAATACGCGGCACCAGGCGCTGCACGTGCAGCATCCAGCGGAACTTCCACTCGTGGGCGTCATGGAACTCGGCATAGCGTGCGGCCGCACGCTCTCGGTCCTGGTTCCCGGCGTAGACCTCGCGCAGCTCACGTCCGAGCGCGACGCCGAAGTAGAGCGCGGTCCTGATCCCCTCGGCGGTCAGCGGCAGGCAGTGGCCGGCGGAATCGCCGGCGAAGAAGACGCCGCCCTCGGTGGCGTGACGCAGCTTGTGGGGGATCCAGTTGCCCTGGTAGCGGACGCGCTCGCTGCCGAGGTCTTCGGCCAGCAGCTCGGTCGTCTCGCGCACGTGAAAGCGGGGGTCGAAGGAACCGACCCCGATCCGCAGCTCGTCGCGGGCGGGGAAGGACCAGCCGTAGCCGGCGGGCACGTAGCGGCGGTCGATCCAGACCTCGAGGTTCTCGCTGCTGCCACCTGGGTGGACCTCGAGCCCACGCGAGAGCGGCGCGTCGGGGGGCTGGAAGCCGTCGCCGGAGGCGAGCATGCGGCGCCAGCCGAGCGCGTCCACGACCAGCGGCGCGGAGAGAATGCCGCGGTCGGTGTCGACCGCGATCGCGCCGTCGCCGTCGGGCGCCGCGGCGCGGCCGTTCACCTTCGCCGTCTCGAAGCGGGCGTCGCACTGGCGCCAAAGCAGCTCGCAGAGCTCGCGGTAGTCGAAGGTCGAGAAGGTCCAGGGGAGCTTGTAGCGCTTGCTGCCGTGGGGGGTGTGGATCAGCAGCGAGTCGAAGCGCTGGCGCTCGGCTTCGATCAGCCCCATCCCTTGCAGCCACGCGGTCGGGACGCCGCAGGCGGACGTCTGCCGCTCACCGATCTCATAGCGATCGACGATCAGCACGTCGGCGCCCGAGCCGGCCAGCTCGCGGGCGACCGCGAGGCCGGCAAAGCTGGCGCCGCAGATCAGCACGTCGTGGCTGCCGGAGAGGGGACCGCGATCGTCCCCGCGTTTCGTGGCGCGGATCGGCACGACGTGGAGCGTACTTACTTTGCAATGATGCCCCCGCTGTGTCCCTGACCGATACGACCTTGACTCCTGACGCTCCGACCGGTTCCCCGGTCGAGGGCTCCAACGGCTTGCTTGTCGAAATCGACGGCAAGATCGTGCCGAACTACGCGGCGACGATGGTCTCCTTCGACGAGGGCGACGTCGTCAAAGGCAAGGTCGTACGGATCGACAAAGACGAGGTTCTCGTCGACATCGGCTACAAGTCGGAGGGGGTCATTCCCTCGACCGAGCTCTCGATTCGCAAGTCCGTCGACCCCGCCGACGAGGTCGAGCTGGACGAGGAGATCGACGCGCTCGTCCTCACCAAAGAGGACGCCGAGGGTCGCCTCGTCCTCTCCAAGAAGCGGGCCCGCTTTGAGAAGGCGTGGCGCCGTATCGAGGCTGCCGCCGAGTCGGGCGAACCGGTCGAAGGCAGCGTGATCGAGGTGGTCAAGGGCGGCCTCATCCTCGACCTCGGGGTGCGCGGCTTCCTGCCCGCCTCGCTAGTCGACATCCGCCGCGTTCACAACCTCGACGAGTTCCTCGGCCAGACGCTCGAGTGCAAAGTGATCGAGCTCAACCGCAGCCGCAACAACGTGGTGCTCTCGCGTCGCGCCGTGCTCGAGGAAGAGCGCAAGGAGGTCCGCGAGCAGATTCTTGGCCGGCTCGAGCCCGGCCAGGTGGTCGAGGGCAAGATCTCCAACATCGTCGACTTCGGCGCCTTCGTCGATCTCGACGGGATCGACGGCCTGATCCACATCTCCGAGCTTTCCTGGAGCCACGTCAACCATCCCTCCGAGGTCGTCTCGATCGGCGACACGGTGCGGATCAAAGTGCTCGACATCGACCGTGATCGTCAGCGCATCTCATTGGGCCTCAAGCAGACCCAGGAGGACCCCTGGCAGCGGGTGATCAGCACCCACCGTTCCGGTGACGTGCTCGAGGGAACCGTGACCAAGGTCGTCGCATTCGGCGCCTTCGTCGAGATCCTACCCGGGGTCGAGGGCCTGGTCCATATCTCCGAGCTCGCCGACCACCATGTCGAGAGCCCGACCGAGGTGGTTGAGCCCAACTCGACACTGAACGTGAAGATTCTCGAGATCGACGAGGAGCGGCGGCGCTTGTCGCTCAGCATCAAGCGGGTTGAGGGGCAGAACATGCCGATGGGCGATCTCGGCGAGCAACTGGAAGCCGCTGGTTCGGGTGCTGAGACCGAGGAGCCTTCATCTGAGGACTCTCAGACCGCGGGTCCTGTCGCGGAGGGCAGCCCTCCGGCTCACCCGCCGGAGGGACAACCCTCCACGCCACCCGCGGGAGAGGAGCCTGAGGAGACGGCCCCCGAGCCTGCTGCCGAGGTTGAGGAGCCTGTGGCCGAGGTCGCCGTTGAGGACGTAGCTGAGGAGACCGAGGCCGTTGCTGAGGAGCCTGCTGCCGAGGAGCCCGAAGCCGCTGAGGAGCCCGAGGCCGCTGAGGAGCCCGAGGCTGCTGCCGAGGAGTCCGACTCCGCCGAGTCCTGAGTTTGGCCTTGGCCCGGCCGCTGACGATCGGGCTTACGGGGGGGATTGCAGCTGGGAAGTCCGAGGCGCTTGCGGCGTTTGAGCGGCTTGGCGCCGAGACGATCTCCAGCGATGCGGTGGTTCACGAGCTGCTCGAGACCGAGCCGCTGCTGCCGCGGCTGGTCGAGCGTTGGGGGCGCAGGGTCGCGCCCGGGGGCAAGGTCGACCGCGACCGGATCGGCTCGATCGTCTTCGCCGACCCCGGGGAGTTGAAGTGGCTCGAGGGCCAGATCCACCCGTTGGTCGGGGAAAGGATCGGTACCTGGCTGACATCGCTGCCCGAGGGTGCGGGGGTTGCCGTGGTCGAGGTGCCGCTGCTCTTCGAGGCGGGCATGGACGAGGCTTTCGACACGACCGTCGCCGTCGTCACCTCTGACGAGGTGCGCCACGAGCGTGCCCTGGCACGCGGTCATGCCCTGGTTGACGAGCGTGAGGCCCGCCAGCTGGCTCAGGCGGAAAAGGCATCCCGGGCGGCGCACGTGGTGCAGAACGACGGCAGCGTCGAGGACCTCGAGCGGGAGTTGTCCGCCCTTGTAGAGAAGCTCAAGGAATGAAGCGCAAGGCGAGGCGGCGGCGCCTGCTCGCGGGGGGTGCTGCGATCGCGGCCGGCCTCGCGGTGGGTCTTGTGCTCGGACTCTTCGGCAAGTTCGGCGACGTGATCCAGGAGTTGACGCTGCCCCTGCGCCACGAGGACATCATTCGCCAGCAGGCCACGGAAAAGCACGTCGACGCGGCCTTGATCGCGGCGGTGATCTACGCGGAGTCGAAGTTCGACGACCGGACGTCGAGCGCCGGCGCCAGGGGGTTGATGCAGATCACGCCGCAGGCGGCCAAGGACATCGAGCGCCACAGCGGCGGCACCACCTTCGAGTTCGGCGACCTCGGCGATCCGGAAATCAACATCCGCTACGGCACCTATCTCCTGCGGGAACTCCTCGACCGCTACGACGGCGATGCGGTCGCGGCCCTTGCCGCCTACAACGCCGGGCCGACCAACGTCGACCGTTGGGGAGGCAGCAGCTTGGGCGTGGACGCCATACCGTTCCCGGAAACCCGCGCCTATGTGGAAGACGTGCTCGACAAGCGGCGCGCCTACCGCGACAAGTACGCCAAGGAGCTCGGATATTGAGTCCGCCACGTCCCCGTCTCACCGCCCTCGCGATCGCCGTCGGCCTCGTTCTGGCCGATTCCTCGATCGTCGTTCTGGCGCTGCCGGAGATCTACCGCGACCTCGACACCAGCGTCGCCGGCGTCACCTGGGTGCTCGTCTCCTTCAACCTGGTGATGGCCCTGGCCGCGGTGCCGGCCGCCCACCTCGCGCGGCGCATCGGGCCCGGGCGCGCGGCGGCGATCGGGCTCGCCGTGTTCGCCGGCGCCGGCCTCGCCTGCGGGCTCGCATCCGAGCTGAGCACCCTGGTCGCGGCCCGCTGCGTGCAGGCGCTGGGTGGTGCCGTGGCGGTTACCGCCGTGCTGGAGCTGCTGCCGGCCAGCGTCGGCTCCGAGCGCCGGGCGGTGGCGATCTGGGCGACGGCCGGCGCCACCGGCGCTGCCCTCGGCCCGGCCGTCGGCGGCCTCCTCACCGAGCTCGTCTCCTGGCAGTCGATCTTCCTCCTGCAGGCGCCGATCGCGATCGCAGCCGGGATACCGCTGCTTGCGGTTGCCCGCCACGAGGCAGCGACCGGGATCATTTCCACGGAGCTGCGCAGCACCGGTCGCCCGCACTGGCTCGCGAACCTGGCGCTGGCGATGGTCTCGGCCGCGATCGCCGCCGCCCTCTTCCTGTTGGTGCTGCTGCTGATCGAAGGTTGGCGCCTGAGCCCGATCGGGGCGGCGATCGTCGTCTCGGTAATGCCGCTGGCGGCGTTTCTCGGCGCCCGGCTGGGCCCTTCCGTGGGAAGCGAGCGCGCCCGCGCCGCGGCCGGGGCGATCCTCGTCGCCGGCGGCCTCGGTGGCCTCGCCCTGTTGCCGAAGGCGGAGGTCGTGCTCACCGTGCCGCCGCAGCTGCTGGTCGGCGTCGGGCTCGCCCTGGTCCTCTCGGCTTTGACCGAGACGGCCCTGGCGGGCCGGGCGCCGCAGGCGATCCACGGCGGCTGGACGATCTCCGCCCGGCACGCCGGCGTCGCGATCGGCTTGATCGTGCTTACTCCTGTCTTCACCTCGGACATCGCCCAGCAACGGGACGACGCGATCGACGCGAGCACCGCGGTGGTGCTCGATTCCCGGGTCGAACCGCTGCTGAAGCTGCAGCTCGCGCAGCGGATCGAGGACCGGCTCGAAGGCGAGCGGGGGAAAGTGCCGACGATCGGCCCCGCCTTTGAGCCGCTGCCGTCCGACCCCGAAGACCGTGCTGACGTCATCGGCCTGCGCGAAGAACTACAGGACCAGCTCGACCGCGCGGCCACGCACGCCTTCAGTCCCTCCTTCGGCCTCGGTGCCCTGCTCGGCCTGTTGGCCCTGATCCCGATCGGCCTGGCCCGGAGGGTTGATCTGTGAGCACGGCGGAGGGGAGAGGAAGAGTCCTTGTCGGCGCCGCGATCGCCGCCTCGCTGGTGCTTGTCGTCGCCTACCTGGCGGCGGGAGGCTCCTCGTATGAGCCGATAAAGACGCAGGATCCCTGCAAGCCACGGCCCTGGACCGACCCCGAAGGCCTGCAGCAGATAGCCCAGCAGTTCTCGCTCTCCGCCCTCGATGGCGCTGCCTGCGAGCTCGGCGTCAGCCGCGAGACGCTGGCCCGGGCACTCGCCACTCCGGCGGCGCGGGAACGCTTCGCGCAGCGCTACGGGATCGGCGATGCCGAGCTGGCCAGGGCGATCCGGGCGGGCCTGCTGCGCGCGATCGACGACGCCGAACGCGCCGGCGCCCTCAGCCCCTTCCTCGGCGCACCGCTGCGAGCAACGGTGCGACAGATCCCGGTCGACCAGGCAATAGAGCTGATCAAGAACGCTCGCTCCCTGCTGAGCAACCTGGAAAGCTTTCTAGGCCCCGCGGGCGGGCTGATCGAACAGTTCTTGCCCTAGTCCTCGGTCGAGCAGCTTCGTGTCCCGAGAGATGGACCCCTAGCCACTACTTCTTGAAGGCGAACTTCTGGCCTTTCACGTTCCAGGAGATGCCGGTGCACAGTTCTTCCGGGGTTACCCCGAGGGCACTGGACAGCTTGATGATCGTGCCAAGCCGCGGCTCGCGGCCGCCGCGCTCCAGCAGGGAGATCTCGGTGCGGTGCAGATCGCAGCGAAAACCGAGC
Organism: uncultured Solirubrobacterales bacterium; assembly: GCA_963716735.1. Classification (GTDB taxonomy): domain Bacteria; phylum Actinomycetota; class Thermoleophilia; order Solirubrobacterales; family 70-9; genus VRUE01. Next base: position 732,652 of record OY970321.1, on the reverse strand, counting down.
TCCTCCTGGGAGATTTCGGCTTTCTGCCGGGCTTTGCGCAGGCTGATGGCGAAACGGTCGCGTGGTTTCATGGACGGGATTCTCTGCGTATGCCGACAGAAGCTCTACAGACAGCAGACCTCTAAACGGAACTCGCGCGTTTATCCTACTCGTCAGCCGCGAGTAGCGCGCCAGACCCAGAGCATCGCCAGTGGTTGCAACGGAAGTCGCGCCCAGAGCGCCCATCGCGGCACGCGATCGAGGTCAAGTCCGCGCACCTGCTCGGGGTTCACGGCCATGTGTACGTTCGCCGGGAAGACCGCGAGCAGCAGCGCGAGCAGCCACCAGCGGGCGAAGCTGCGGGTCCGCACCGGAACGACCGCTGCCGCACCGGCGATCTCCGCCAAGCCGCTGACGATTACCGCCTCGCGGTGACGCGGCAGCGAGGGAGGCATGATCGCCTCGAAGCTGCGCGGGATGACGAAGTGCATCGTGCCCATGAAGGTGAAGAAGCCGGCGAGCGCTTTTTGCGAGCGGGTCACGGCTCGCCAGGCTATCGCCTGGCGACTTAGCCCCCTGCGTAGGACGGAAAGTCGCCACGCTATGGTCATCCGGTGCCCGAGTTCCAGCTCAACCCCGCCTACACGCCGACCGCCGACCAGCCAAAGGCAATCGCTGGCCTGGCTGAAGGCCTGGAGCAAGGGGACCGCTTCCAGACCCTGCTTGGCGCTACCGGCACCGGCAAGACGTTCACGATGGCGGCGACGATCGCGGCCGTTCAGCGCCCAAGTCTCGTAATTGCCCACAACAAGACCTTGGCGGCGCAGCTCTGCAACGAGTTCCGCGAGTTCTTCCCCGAGAACTCGGTCGAGTACTTCGTCTCCTACTACGACTACTACCAGCCGGAGGCCTACGTCCCGGCTCAGGACCTCTACATCGAGAAGGACTCCTCGATCAACGACGAGATCGACCGCCTCCGCCACGCCGCGACGGCGGCGCTCTTCGCCCGCCGCGACGTGATCATCGTCGCCTCGGTCTCGTGTATCTACGGGATCGGCTCGCCCCAGGTCTACAACGAAAAAATGCAGCTCTTCAAGGTCGGCGAGCAGATCGACCGCGACGAGGTGCTGCGCAAGCTGGTGAAAATGCAATACCAGCGCAACGACTCGGTGCTCGGTCGCGGCGCCTTCCGGGTGCGCGGCGAGGTGCTGGAGATCATGCCCTCCTACGCTGAGTCGGCCTACCGGATCTCGCTCTTCGGCGAGGAGATCGAGTCGATCCAGCACTTCGACCCGCTGACCGGTGAGATCCTCGACACGATCGACCACGTCTCGGTCTGGCCGGCCTCTCACTACGTCACCCGCGACGAGACGCTCGAGCGCGCGGTCGAGGAGATCCGCCACGAACTCAACTCGCGCACGGCCGAGCTCGAGGACGAGGGCAAGCAGCTCGAGGCGCACCGGCTGAGGCAGAGGACCGCCTACGACATCGAGATGCTCAAGGAGCTCGGCTTCACCTCGGGGATCGAGAACTACTCGCGGATCCTCGACGGCCGCCCGGCGGGCAGCCCGCCGCACACCCTGATCGACTACTTCCCCGACGATTTCGTCGTCTTCGTCGACGAGTCCCACCAGACGATCCCGCAGATCGGCGGCATGTACGAGGGGGACAGATCGCGGAAGACGACGCTGATCGACTACGGCTTCCGCCTGCCTTCGGCGATCGACAACCGGCCACTCAAGTTCGACGAGTTCCTCGAGCGGGTCGACCAGCTGGTGATGGTCTCGGCGACGCCGGGACCGTTCGAGCGGGCGGAGGCGACGCGGACGGTCGAGCAGATCGTGCGACCGACCGGAATCATCGATCCGGCGATCGAGGTGCGCGAGACGAGGAACCAGATCGACGACCTGATGAACGAGATCAAAGTCCGCGCCGAGGCCGGCGACCGTGTCCTGGTCACGACGCTGACCAAGAAGATGGCCGAGGACCTGACCAACTACCTGCTCGAGTACGGGATCAAGGTCCGCTACCTGCACTCGGAGGTCGACACCCTGGAACGGATCCAGATCATCCGCGACCTGCGCCTCGGCGAGTACGACGTGCTGGTCGGGGTCAACCTGCTGCGCGAGGGGCTCGACCTGCCCGAGGTCTCGTTGGTGGCGATCCTCGATGCCGACAAGGAGGGCTTCCTGCGCGGTGAGACCAGCCTCGTGCAGACGATCGGCCGCGCCGCCCGCAACGTCAACGGGCGGGTGCTGATGTACGCGGACAAGGAGACCGACGCGATGCGCGCGGCGATGAGCGAGACCGACCGCCGCCGGGCGATCCAGCTCGCTTACAACGAGGAGCACGGGATCACCCCCGAGACGGTCCGCAAGGGGATCTCCGAGATGTCCGAGTTCCTGGCGATGGAGGACCGGGCGCCGAAACGCCGCCGCCGCAAGGCCGGAGGCGACTTCGCCGACCCGGCCGAGCTCGAGCGCACGATCGTCTCACTCGAGGAGGAGATGCTCGCCGCCGCCGACGACCTCCGCTTCGAGGAGGCCGGCCGCCTCCGCGACGAGCTCAAAGAGCTGCGCCGCGATTTAGACGGGATGACCGCGGGGACCTAGCCCGGCTGATCGAGGAGCGCAGGGCCGGCGCCTAGTTGGACCCCGGCCACACGGGCGTCGCAAACCCGTGCGGCCGGTCGTCCGTCTAGGCCAGTACTTTGGCCGCCTTGGCGCTGTCCGCGTAGAACTCGCCGCGGACGATCTTGCCGTCCGCGAACTTCATCAGGTGGGCGAAGGGCGCCTCGAAGCTGTCCCCCGCGGTGCCAGCCCGCTGCGTTCCGCGGACCACCACCCACTCGCCGCCGTCGATGAACTCTTCGGGTTCGACGCTGAACGAGGTCCAGTAGTTGGGGATCTGGGCGAAGTTCCCGATCACCTCCTCGCGACCACGGGATTCCCCCCCGAGCGGTAACTCGTCTGAAGTAAGCCAGGTGCCGTCCTCGGCCAGCATCTCCTTCAGGGCTTCCAGGTCGCCGCGACTGAAAGCCTCGTAGGCGGACCGGGCGATGTCGACGTTCGACATGTCTCCTCCTCCGGTTGGAATTCCCCGCCTGAAGAGACGGTATGCCGCCCCGGCCCTCTCCGCATCCGCATTTCGCCGCAATCTAATCTTCCCGGCATGGCAATCGACGTGACCGAGGCGAGCTTCGGCCAGGAGGTGATCGAGCGCTCCCGGCAGGTGCCGGTGGTGGTCGACTTCTGGGCCGAGTGGTGTGGACCGTGCCGGACGCTGACCCCGGCGCTGGAGGCGGCGGAGAAGGAGCGCGACGGCAAGGTCGTGCTGGCCAAGATCGACGTCGACGCGAACCAGGCGCTGGCCGGGCGCTACCGCGTGCAGGGCATACCGGCGGTGAAGACGTTCCGCGACGGCAAGGTCGCGAGCGAGTTCGTCGGTGCGGTGCCCAAAGCGAAAGTCGAGGAGCTGTTCGACTCGCTCATTCCCTCCCGGGCCGACGAGTTGCTGGCCAGGGGCGACGAGCTCTCGCTGCGCGAGGCGGCCGAACTCGAGCCGCGCCGCGCCGATATCGCGGTGGCCCTTGCCAGAGCGCGGCTGGAGCGTGGGGCGGAGGACGAGGCACTCGAGGCGGTCGAGCCCCACGAGGGCGACTTCGCCGCCGAAGGGATCGCCTCCCGGGTCGGTTTGACGAAGCAGGGCGTCGGCACCGAGGCCTTTGCGACCCTCGACCGTGGCCACCGCGAGGCTGGGCTGGACACCTTGCTGGCTGCAATCGAGGATTCCGATGAGGACACCCGCGAGAACCTGCGCCGGGCGATCGTCGGCATTCTCAGCGAGCTCGATCCGGCCGATCCGGTGGCCCGCGAGTACCGCAAGCGCCTCGCTACGGCGCTCTACTGATAGCCATCGAGCAACCGCCCCGACAGGAGGCAGCCGAGCCTGCCGCGAACATAGGTTGGATGAGCACCCCGCCGCCGCGCAAGCCTCGCCCGTCCCTGCCCGAGGGGCCGTTCCTGGTCGTGGGGCTCGCCCGCTCGGGTTGCGCGGCGGCGCGCTTCCTGGCCGGCCGTGGTGAGGCGGTACGGGGGGTCGATTCCGGACATCCAGACGGGGCGGCAGGGTTGACGGGGGAGGGTGTCGAAGTTGTCCTGGATACGAGTGGATTGGCTCAGCTGGATGGCACGCGAACCGTCGTCAAGAGCCCGGGTGTGCCCCGGGAGGCGCCGGTGATCGCCGCGGCGCTGGAGTGTGGCCTCGACGTCGTCGGAGAGCTCGAGCTCGCCTGGCGGGCGATTCCCAACCGCTTCCTCGCCGTTACCGGGACCAACGGCAAGACGACTACGGTCGAGACGCTCGGCCACCTCTACCGGACGGCGGGTGAGCCGGTTGCGGTTGCCGGCAACGTCGGCACGCCGCTCTCCTCGCTTGCCGGGTCGGTAGACCCAGCCGCAACCGTCGTCTGCGAGGCCTCCAGCTTCCAGCTCGAGGACACCACCGCCTTCGCCCCGGAGTGCGCCGTCTTCCTCAATCTTGCCCCCGACCACCTCGACCGTCACTCCGACCTCGACTCCTACCTGGCCGCCAAGCTGCGCATCTTCGCCAACCAGGGCAACGACGACGTCGCGGTCTACAACGCCGACGATCCAGCGCTCGCGGGGGCTGACCTCGGCGGCTGTGCCCGCCGGGTCGCCTTCTGCCGCGGTGCCGCTCCCAAGTGCGAGGTGGCGTTGGCCGAGGGGACGATCTTCTACGACGGCGAGCCTTTGCTCGCGACGAGCGAGCTTGGGCTCTTCGGGGAGCACAACGTCGCCAACGCGCTCGCCGCGGCCAGCGCGGCGCTGGCGATGGGTCTCGATCGCGATGCCGTCCGCGAGGGCCTGCGCGGCTTTGCCGGCGTGCCTCACCGGTTGGAGCAGGTCGCCGAGATCGGCGGCGTTCGCTTCGTCAACGACTCCAAGGCGACCAACGTCGCCTCCGCGGTCGTCGGGATCGACGCCTTCGCGGGCGGCGTCCACGCAATCCTCGGCGGCAGCGAGAAGAACGAACCGTTCGCGCCGCTGCTCGACCCGCTGCGCGAGCGCGCCGCCGCCTGCTACCTGACCGGAGCCACCGCCGACCGGCTCGCCACCGAGCTCGCCCCGGTCATCGCCGACGGCATCGAGCTGCACCGCTGCGCTGACCTCGAGGAGGCCGTGGGGCGTGCCGCGGCCGCGGCACGCCCCGGCGAGGTGGTGCTGCTCTCGCCCGCCTGCGCCAGCTTCGACGCCTTCGAGAACTTCGAGCAACGCGGCGATCGCTTCCGCGAGATCGTCGGCGAGCTGGCATGAGCACCCGCACCCTGTCCCTGCCCTGGTTTGGGTCGTCGAAGACCAAGAAGAAGGGGAAAGCGAAAAAGAAGAGGCGGGCCGCCAGCCTCCCCGCCGAGTACAACCTGCTGCTCACCGCGACCCTCTGCCTGCTCGCATTCGGCGCGGTGATGGTCTTCTCGGCCAGCTCGACCACCCGGATCCTCAGCAACGGCGGCCTTTCCGACAGCGCCTTCTACCTCAAGCGCACGCTGCTCTTTGGCGCGGTCGGGTTGGCGGTCATGCACCTGACCGCGCGCAATGGACTCCAGCTCGTCCGCCGCCTCACCCCGGCGATCCTCGGCGTCTCGCTCTTCCTCCTGCTCGTCGTCCTCGTCGCCGGCACCAACGTCAACGGCTCCAGCCGTTGGATCGGCTCGGGCTTCCTTCAGATCCAGCCCTCCGAGCTGGCCAAGGTGGCGCTGATCCTCTACGCGGCCGACCTGTTGGCGCGCAAGCCGAAACGGGTCCGGACGCTGCAGGGCCTGATGCCCTTCCTGCTCGTGGTCGGCGCCGCCACGCTCCTGATCGTCGCCGAGCCCGATCTGGGCACGGCAATGGTCGTCGCCCTTGCCGTCGCGGCGACCCTGGTCGCCGCCGGCGCGCGGATCCGCGACCTTGCCCTGATCGGCGCCGGCCTCGTCTTCTTCGCCCTGCTGATGACCGTGATCGAGCCCTACCGGATGGCCCGTCTGACCGGCTTTCTCAACCCCGGTGCCGATGCCGGTGGCGCCGGCTTCCAGGCGGCGCAGGCGAAGATCGCGCTCGGTTCCGGCGGTCTCTTCGGGGTCGGGATCGGCAACGGCGTGCAGAAGGCCTTCTATCTGCCCGAGGCGCACACGGACATGATCTCGGCGGTGATCGGCGAGGAGCTGGGCCTGGTCGGGATCCTCGGCGTCGTCGGGCTCTTCTCGCTCTTCGGCTACGCCGGCCTGCAGGTCGCCAAGAAAGCCAAGGACAACTACGGCAAGCTGCTCGTCGCGGGCCTGACCTCGCTCGTCCTCGTGCAGGCGACGATCAATCTCTTTGCCGTGATGGGCCTGGCGCCGCTCACCGGCGTGCCGCTTCCCTTCGTGTCCTACGGCAACAGCAGCCTGATGGCGACGCTGTTCGCCGTCGGGCTGATCCTCAACGTCGCCCGCGGGGGGACCGCCCGCGCTGGCAAACTGCGCCTCGTCGAAGGCGGGCGCAAACCCGCGCGCGGAAGGAGTCGATCGAGCAGTGCCAGAAGTCGTAAGAGTGGTAGTGGCAGCCGGGGGAACGGCCGGTCACGTGGTGCCGGCCATGGCGGTCGCCGACGAGCTTCGGGCTAGCGGCGCCGAGGTCTCCTTCCTCGGCACGCGCGAGCGGATCGAGGCCGACCTGGTGCCGGCAGCCGGCTTCGAGATCGATTTCGTCAAGGTGCGCGGGATCGACCGCGGCAGCCGCCTGCGCGCCGCCGCCGCTGCCGTCGAGACCGTGGGCGCTGTCTGGACGGCCCTGCGGGTGCTTTGGCGCCGTCGCCCGGACGTGGTGATGGGCGGCGGCGGTTTCGTCGCCGGCCCGGCCGGGCTCGCCGCGGTGCTCGGCCGCATCCCACTTGTCCTCACCGAGGCCGACAGCCACCTCGGTCTCGCCAACCGCCTGCTCGCCGGGCGGGCGCAACGGGTCTGCCTCGCTTTCCCCATCGCCGGACGCGAAGGAGAGCGCTACCTGGTCACCGGACGCCCGGTGCCGGAAGCGGTGCTGCGGGCGGATCGCAGTGCTGCACGTGAGCGCTTTGGAATCGCCGCCGAGGCGCGTTGCCTGCTGGTGATGGGCGGCAGTCAGGGTGCCCGCTCGATCAACGAGTGCGCAATCGCGGCGTTCGCCGAGCGCGACGGCCGTGACTTCGACATCATCCACCTCGCCGGTCAGCGCGACTTTCCCGAGCTGAAGCAGCGGCTGGCCGCCGCGCCGCACGGCGATCGCTACACGCTGCTTGTCTACGAGCCCGACCTCGGCGACTGTCTCGCCGCCTGCGACCTGGTGTTGGGTCGGGCCGGCGGGTCGATCTTCGAGCTGACCGCCGCCGGGCGGCCGGCGGTGCTTGTGCCCTACCCGTTTGCAGCCGCCGGCCACCAGGAGAGCAACGCCGCCTGGATGGCGGCGGCCGGTGCCGCGACCGTGATCGGCGACGACGAGCTCGATGCGGAGCGACTCGTGGGCGAGCTCGGCGGACTTCTCCATGATGATGAGCGGTTGGCGGCGATGGCCGCCGCCTCGGCTGCCCTGGCCAAGCCAGACGCGGCTCGTCGGATCGCCGACGAGGTTTTGGAGGCGGCGCGATGAGCAGTTGGTGCGTCGAGACCGCAAAAACCCGTCTTGTACAAGGGTTTTTGCGGTCTCGCGGGGGGTCTGTCCGATGAGCAGGTGGGCGGGGCGGCGGTTGCACTTCGTTGGCATCGGCGGCGCCGGGATGAGTGGTCTGGCGCTGGTCAGCCAGGAGCTTGGCGCGAGCGTGAGCGGCAGCGACCGCGCCGACTCCTCATATATGGAGCGGCTGCGCGCGGCGGGCATCGAGCCCCTGGTCGGCCACGACGCGGCCAACCTGCCCGACGGCGCCGATGTCGTCGTCTCGACCGCGATCGGCGAGGACAACCCGGAGCTGCGGCTCGCCCGTGAGAGGGGCCAGGACGTGCGCCACCGCGGTGAGCTGCTTGCCGAGATCTGTGCCGAGAAGCGACTGATCGCGATCGCCGGCACCCACGGCAAGACGACGACGACCGCGATGCTCGTCTGGGCGCTGCGCGAAGTCGGCGCCGATCCCGCCTTCTTCATCGGCGGTGAGGTCCCCGGCTTGGGACCGGATGGCAGCGTCGCCAACGCGGGCTGGGGGGAGGGAGAGTGGGTCGTCGCCGAGGCCGACGAGAGCGACGCCAGCTTCCTCGAGCTGGCGCCCGAGATCGCCGTGATCACCAACATCGAGATGGACCACCACTCGCGCTGGGGGTCGATGGCCGAGCTGCGGGCGGCGTTCGACCGTTTCGCCGCCGCTGCCGAGGTTGCCCGTTTCGACGCCGACTCACCGGGCCCGGCGCGGCTCTCGCTGGCCGTTCCGGGTGCGCACAACGTGCTCAACGCGCGCGCGGCGCTTGCCGCTGCCGAGCTCGCCGGCTTCGACCTCGATGCCGTGGCCGCCGCGCTCGCCGGCTTCCCCGGCGTCCATCGGCGGCTCGAGCTCAAGGGCGAGCGCGCCGGCGCTCGCATATACGACGACTACGCCCACCACCCGACCGAGGTGCGGGCGGCGCTCACGGCGCTGCGGGAGATGGCACCCGCACGGCTGATCGCCGTCTTCCAGCCGCATCTCTACTCGCGCACCAAGGTGCTGGCCGATCAGTTCGGGGCGTCGCTGGCGCTGGCCGACGAGCTCGCCGTGCTCGATGTCTACGCGGCCCGGGAGCAGCCGGTTGGGGAGCTGGCCGGCGTCAGCGGTCTCGACGTCGCCCGCGCCGCGGCGGACAGAATGGGCGGGAGGCGGGTCTTCTGGACGCCGACGGCTGAGGGGGCGCAGGCGGCGCTGGCCCCGCGGCTCGAGCCCGGGTCGGTGCTGGTCACGATCGGCGCCGGCGACGTCTTCAAGCTCGGCGAGGCGCTGGTCGAGGGCGGGGGAGAAGGATGAGCAACCCTCCCACCGGAGTCGAGCGGGACTACTCGCTCGCCCGCCTGACCACGGTGAGAACCGGCGGTATGGCCGACTGGTTCGCGCGGCCAAGCGATGCCGCTCAGCTCACTGGGCTACTCGTCTGGGCGGGGGAGGAAGGGCTCGAGCTCGGCATCATCGGCTCCGGCTCGAACCTGCTCGCCGCCGACGAGGGTTTCCGCGGTCTGGCGCTGAAGCTCGACGGCGAGCTTGCCGTCGTCACTCAGGAGGGAGAGCGGCTGCTCTGCGGCGGTGGCGCCCGGCTTCCCTCGGCGGCGACCAAGGCCGCGGGCTGGGGGCTGGCGGGGCTCGAGTTCGGCGTCAACATCCCCGGCACGGTGGGGGGCGCGGTGAAGATGAACGCCAACGCTTACGGCGGCCAGCTCGCCGAGGTGTTGGAGTGGGTCGAGGTCTGCACCCGGGCGGGCCTGGGGCGTCGATCACCGGAGCAGCTCGGATTCGCCTACCGCAGCTCCAACCTCGGCTCAGACGAGGTTGTTGCCCGAGCGTCGTTCAGGCTCGAGCCCGGTAATCCCGAGGCGATCAAGGCGACCATGGCGGGGATGCGGGAACGGCGCCACGAGGCGCAGCCGTCCGGCATCAAGACCTTCGGCTCGACCTTCAAGAACCCGGGCGACGAGCGCGCCGAGGGCCGCACGGCCGGGCAGTTGCTCGAGGCCGCCGGTTGCCGCGGCCTCATGGTCGGCGGCGCCCGCTTCTCGCCGAAGCACGCCAACTTCGTCGAGAACACCGGTGACGCCAGCACCGCCGACGTGCTCGAGTTGATGGCGGCGGGCCGCCGCCGCGTCCACGAGCGCTTCGACATCGAGCTGGAGCCGGAGGTACAGCTGCTCGGCGAGGTCCGCTGGCCAGAGGACTGGGAGCTTTGAGGCGCTGGCTGATCGGGCTGGGGGTGGCCTTTGTCGTGTCCGCCGGCCTCTACTGGTTCGGAGTCCGGGATTCGACAGTCGAGCCCCGACTCGAGTCGTTGCAACCCGCGGCGGTGATCGGAACCGGCTCCGACGCGGTTGCGGTGAGCAAGGACGGCCAGATCCTCGCCTGGCTGCCGCTCTCAGCAGAGCAGTCGCTCCCGTCGTTGCCGCTTACGGCGCCGCCTAAAGGGGGCAAGCTCGAGGACCCGGTGCTGCAGCAGGCTCGCGTCCTCGGCGCCGCGCCCGCGGCCCTGCGCCCGTACCTGGAGAGCAGCTACTACGGCGAAACAGGGGTGGACGTGAAACTGCGCTCGGGGATCGAACTGCGCTTCGGCGACGCATCCCAGGCCGCCACGAAGTGGAAGGCCGCCGCAGCGGTGCTCGCGGACCCCTCGATCACGGCGCTCGATTATGTAGACCTGCACGCGCCCGGCCGGCCGGCGGTCGGTGGCTCTGGGCATACGCTACCGCCCGTCGAATGAACCCTCGACCACAGGGTTAGACTAGGCCAACTCTAAAGTAAGCATTGAGAGTTGGTGCTTGCAGGATGTCTCCCGAGGGTTTGACAGAGCCCCGAGAATGCCCTACGTTGAGCGCAATTTCCGTGGTTCAGGAGTAGGCTTAGAACCCTTAAGCCTCACTGAAGCGTCGGACGGAATAAAGGCTCAACTCAAATCCAGTCCTTGTAGGATTGGGCAGATACCGGCCCCTTAGGGGCCGGGCTTGGAGAAATCGGGAGATGGAATCCACTTACCTGGCCGTGATCAAGGTCGTCGGAGCTGGCGGCGGCGGTACCAATGCTGTCAGTCGCATGGTCGACGCCGGAATTCGCGGCGTCGAGTTCGTCGCGGTCAACACCGACGCGCAGGCGCTGCAGGCATGTGACGCCGACATCAAGCTCTCGATCGGCCAGGAGCTGACCCGTGGCCTCGGCGCCGGCGGCAACCCCGAGGTCGGGGCAGGCGCGGCGGCGGAGAGCCGCGACGAGATCAAGGAGGCGCTGAAGGGCGCCGACATGGTCTTCGTCACCGCGGGCGAGGGTGGCGGCACCGGCACCGGCTCAGCTCCGGTCATCGCCGAGATCGCCAAGGAAGAGATCGGCGCCCTGACCGTCGGCGCGGTGACCAAGCCGTTCGAGTTCGAGGGCAAACGGCGGATGCAGCAGGCGCTCGAGGGGATCGAGAAACTGCGCAACAACGTCGACACCCTGATCATCGTCCCCAACGAGAAGCTGCTGCAGGCGGTCGAGCGCCGTACCAGCGTGCTCGAGGCCTTCCGCCAGGCGGACGACATCCTGCGCCAGGGCGTCCAGGGCATCACCGACCTGATCACGATCCCCGGCCTGATCAACCTCGACTTCGCCGACGTACGCACGATCATGCGCGACGCCGGTTCGGCGCTGATGGGCGTCGGCGCCGCCTCGGGCGAGTCCCGCGCGGTCGACGCCGCCAAGGCCGCCGTCACCTCGCCCCTGATCGAGGAGTCGATCAAGGGCGCGACGGGAATGCTGCTCAACATCACCGGCCCCGAGGACCTCGGCCTCTTCGAGGTCAACGAGGCGGCCCAGCTGGTCCAGGCCGAAGCCGACGACAACGCCAACATCATCTTCGGCTCGGTCGTCGACCAGTCGATGCGCGACGAGGTCCGCGTCACCGTAATCGCCACCGGCTTCGAGGGCTTCGAGTTGCTGGCCCGCTCGCCGCAGCGGGTCCGCCGCCGCTACGAGAGCCGCCCGCGGATCTCGGCCGAGGACACCGACATCCGCAAACTGCGGGTCAGCGACGACGACATCGACGTGCCGGGCTTTCTCAAGGAATAGCTGGCCGGGCGCACAGTGATTCCCTGCGCGCCCGTTAGCTGCTGAAGCTCAGAGGTCTAGCTCGTAATAGAGCATGCGGGGGCCGTCGGGGGCGCCTTCGCGGTTGGTGAGCTTGAAGCTCTCGTAGAGCTTGCGGGCGGCGGTGTCGGTTTCGCCCGTGGTCAGCTCGAAGTGGTCGGCGCCGGTTTTGCGCGCGGCATCTATGGCTGCCGTCAGCAGTGCCCGGCCGATGCCTTTGCCGCGCTGCTCTGGGATGACGTAGAGCTCTTCCAGGTAGGCGTCGGCTGCCTGTGACCAAAGCGATGGCTTCATGCGGAGCACCGCCAGGCCGGTCGGTGTTTGGCCTGCCAGCAGAACGATGATCGCCTCGTCCGCGAGCAGTTCGCGGATGCGCTCGGCGAGGACGGGGACCGGCGGGGTCGGGTCGTCGTATTCGGTGTTGAAGTCGTGCAGGAGCTGGGCGACGTCCGTGGCGTCTTCGACGCCCGCTCTGCGGATCTCGTTGCTGCCGTCTGCGCTCACGTTCGCAGAGGAGCTTGCCAGAGCTCTCCAATACGCTGCCGCCCGTGACTGACGCGGCCCTGCGACGCACCTCCCTCTACGAACGCCATGCGGAGCTCGGCGCCAAGCTGGTGCCCTTCGCCGGCTGGGAGATGCCGGTCACCTACGAGGGCGTGCGCGAGGAGCACATGGCGGTGCGCACCCACGCCGGCATGTTCGACGTCTCCCACATGGGCGAGGTCGAGGTCGAGGGACCGGGAGCGCTCGCCTTCCTCCAGCGTGTCCTCTCCAACGACGTCGCCTCGATCGGCCTTCACGGCGCCCAGTATTCGTGTCTCTGCGCGGAGGACGGCGGCGTGCTCGACGACCTCTTTGCCTACCGGCTCGGCGGCGACCGCTACCTGCTCGTCACCAACTCGGCCAACCACGAGTCCGACCTGGCCTGGCTCGGTCGCTGGAGCCGCGGCTTCGAGGTCAGCGTCCGCGACGTCGCCGACCGCTACGCGATGCTCGCCGTGCAGGGCCCACATGCCCGCGGCATCCTCACGGCCGCCATGGGGATCGAGCTGCCGCCGCGGATGCGGGTCGGCACGGCGCGGATCGGCAATCGCCCGGCCCTCGTCTGCGGCACCGGTTACACCGGCGAGGACGGGGTCGAGCTGCTGATCGATCCCGAGATCGCACCGGCGATCTGGGCGGAGCTGCTCGACGCCGGCGTCGTCCCCTGCGGGCTCGGTGCCCGCGACACCTTGCGCCTGGAGGCCTGTTTCCACCTGCACGGCAACGACCTCAGCCCCGAGCGCAACCCGATCGAGGCCGGGCTCAGCTGGTGCTGCAGGGAGGCGACCGGCTTCGTCGGCTCGGAGGCCGTCGCCCGGGCGCGCGCCGAGGGCACGGTCGAGCGCCTCGCGCCCTTCAAGATCGAGGGCGCCGGCATCCCTCGCCAGGGCAACCCGATCCTCGCCGCCGGCGAGGAGGTCGGCACCGTCACCAGCGGCAGCTTCTCTCCCTCGCTGGAGATCGGGATCGGCATGGGATACCTGCGCGGCGACCTGGCCGAGCCCGGAATAGAGGTCGAGATCGACGTGCGGGGCAAGCATCGTGCCGCCCGCATAGCCTCCAAGCCGCTCTACGAGAGTCCCTCATCCCGGAAGGAGAACCCGATTGACTGAGGCAAGCTACCCCGAGGAGCTGCTGTACCACGACCAGCACGACTGGGCCCGCCTGGAGGGGGACGATCACGCCGTCCTCGGAATCACCTGGTACGCGCAGGACAGCCTCGGCGAGGTCGTCTTCTACGACCCGCCAGAGGTCGGCGCGGCGATCGACAAAGACTCCTCCTACGCCGAGGTCGAGTCGGTGAAGGCCGTCTCCGACGTGATCGCGCCGATGTCCGGTGAGATCGTCGAGGTCAACGACTCGCTCGCCGACGCCCCCGAGCAGATCAACGAGGACCCCTACGGAGCGGGCTGGCTGGTCAAGGTCAAGTTGACCGCCCCGGGGGAGGCCGAGGCGCTGCTCGGCGCCGAGGAATACCGCAAGCTCCTGAGCGCGGAGTGAGCAAGCGTCCATATCTGATTCCCGCGCAGCGAGCGAAGCGCGAAATTTATGCGGCCCGCACCTTTTCGTAGCCTGTACGCGTGACCCGCTACACCTCAGCGACGCCCGAGGACCGGGCGGAGATGCTTGCCGCGATCGGGGTCGAGTCGACCGCCGAGCTCTTCGCGCAGATCCCCGAGCCGCTGCGCCTCGGCCGCCCACTGGCCCTGCCGGCGGGGATGAGCGAGGCCGAGGTCTACGAGCGGCTGGCGGCGCTCGCCGCGCGCAACGTCGACTGCGAAGAGCAGGTCTGCTTCCTCGGGGCGGGGATGTATGACCACTACGTGCCGGCGATCGTCGACGCGATCACCCAGCGCAGCGAGTTCCTCACGCCGTACACGCCCTACCAGCCGGAGATCTCCCAGGGTGGCCTGCAGGCGATGTTCGAGTTCCAGACGGCCATGTCGGAGTTGACCGGCCTGCCGGTCTCCAACGCCGGCCTCTACGAGGGCCCTTCCTCGGTTGCCTCCGCCGCCTACCTGGCGATCGGTGCGACCAAGGGCAGGCGACGCTTCGTCGTCTCGCGCGGTGTCCACCCGCACAGCCGCGAGACGCTTGCCACTTACTCAGAGGGCTTTGGGACTGCGATCGAGGAAGTCGGGTTGGAGGACGGCGTCACCGATGCGGCGGCGCTGGCCGCCGCGGTCGACGGCGAGACCGCCGCCGTCTTCCTGCAGAGCCCCAACTTCCTCGGCGCGATCGAGGACGTCGAGGCGCTCGGTGCCGCCGCGAAGGAGCACGGCGCGCTGCTCGTCGTCGCCGTCGACCCGATGACGCTTGGAGTGCTCAGGCCGCCGGGCGAGTGCGGCGCCGACGTCGCCCTCGGCGAGGGCCAGCCGCTCGGCAATCGGCTCGACTTCGGCGGTCCCTCCTTCGGCTTCTTCTGCGGCAGCGAGGAGCTGATCCGCAAGATGCCGGGGCGGATCGCGGGCGAAACCGACGATGCCGACGACCGCCGCGGATTCGTCCTCGCCCTGCAGACCCGCGAGCAGCACATCCGTCGGGAGAAGGCGACCCACAACATCTGCACGGCGCAGGCGCTTAACGCGCTGGCGGCGACGATCCACCTCGCCTGGCTCGGCCGCGAGGGCTTCCGTGAGCTGGGCGAGCTGCTGGTCAGGCGCACCGCCTACGCGCGCGAACAGCTGGCCGGCGTACCCGGGGTGGAGCTGCTGCACGAAGCGCCGGTGGCACGCGAGTTCGCGCTGCGCCTCGAAGCGCCGGTGGACCGGGTGCTGGAGCGCTGCGCCGAGCGCGGCATCGCCGCCGGCTACCCGCTCGGCCGCGAGTACCCCGAGTACGAGAACGGCCTGCTGGTGGCGATCACCGAGCGCCGTACGCGGGCTCAGATAGACGATCTTGCCGATGCGCTCGGCGCCGCGATCGCGGCCGAGGCGGTGGCGGTGTGAACCAGCAGGACGAACCGATCCTGACGATCTTCGAGAAGTCGAAGCCCGGCCGCCGCGCCGCGGTCCTGCCCGCCGCCGAAGTGCCGGAGCCGCCGCTGGAGGAGCTGATCCCAGCGAAGCTGCTGCGCGAGCAGCCGCCGCGCCTGCCGGAGGTCGCCGAGCCGGAGATCGTCCGCCACTACAACCGCCTCTCGCGCCGCAACTTCGACCTCGACAGCGGCTTCTACCCGCTCGGCTCGTGCACGATGAAGCACAACCCGCGCTTGAACGAGCGGGTGGCGGCGCTGCCCGGCCACGCCCGCCTGCACCCCGCCCAGGACCCGAAGCGGGCGCAGGGCGCGCTGGAGCTGATGTGGCTGCTGCAGGAGTCGCTGGCGGAGATCTGCGGCCTGCCGCACGTCAGCCTGCAGCCCTCCGCCGGATCGCACGGCGAGCTCGCCGGCCTCTTGCTCACCCGCGCCTTCCACGCCGACCGCGGCGAAGCGCGGACCAAGGTGCTGGCGCCGGACACCTCGCACGGGACCAATCCCGCCTCGGTGACGATGGCCGGCTACGAGATCGTCAAGGTCGCCACCGACGAGCGCGGCGGCGTCGAGATGGACGACCTGCGGGCCAAGGTCGACGACGAGGTCGCCTGCCTGATGCTGACCAACCCCAACACGCTAGGCCTCTTCGACGAGAACATCGCCGAGATGGCGGCGCTGATCCACGAGGTGGGGGGGACGCTCTACTACGACGGCGCCAACCTCAACGCGGTGATGGGCCAGTCGCGCCCCGGCGACATGGGCTTCGACATCGTCCACGTCAACCTGCACAAGTCCTTCAGCCAGCCGCATGGCGGCGGTGGGCCGGGGGCCGGGCCGATCGCCGTCTCCGAGCGGATCGAGCCCTTCCTGCCGCGACCCCAGGTGGTGCGGCGCGAGAGCGGCAACGGCAGCGGTCCCAGCTTCGACCTCGACCACGAGCGGCCGAAGTCGATCGGTCGCCTGCGCGGCTTCCAGGGCAACTTCGGCGTCTTCGTCCGCTCTTACGCTTACATCCTCAGCCTCGGCGCCGACGGCCTCGCCGAGGCCTCCGAGACCGCCGTGCTGAACGCCAACTACCTCAAGGCCCGGCTGGCCGAGGGACGGGCCGGCAAGTACACGCCCGTCGCCTTCGACCGCCACTGCATGCACGAGTTCGTCCTCTCCGGCAAGCCGATGAAGAGGGACCTCGGGATCGCAACCCTTGACCTGGCCAAGCGCCTGCTCGACTTCGGCTTCCACCCGCCGACCGTCTACTTCCCGCTGCTGGTCGAGGAGGCGCTGATGATCGAGCCGACCGAGACCGAGACCAAGGAGAGCCTCGACGCCTTCGCCGAGGCGATCGAGCAGATCCTCACCGAGGCCGAGGCCGACCCCGAGAAGGCCAAACAGGCCCCCTACACGACCCCGGTCCGCCGGCTGGACGAGGTCAAGGCGACCCGCAAGCCGGTAGTCCGCCAGGCCCTCGGCTGAGCCCGGCGGACGGCGAAGCGCTAACGCTTCCCTTTGCCTTTTTTGGCCGGCTTTTTCTTTGCCTTCTTGAAGGTGACTTTGACGTTCTGCGTGGCTCTGTCGCCGCCGGTCGGCGTGTAGCCGATCGTCGCCGTGGCTTTGACCTTGCCCGCTTTCTTCAACTTTGCCTTGCCCGTCTTGGTGAGCTTGAGGGTCAGCGTGACGGTTTCGGCGCCTTTCGCGGTCGTGCTCACCGGGCCGAACATGGGCAGCGTTACGCGAACTTTCTTCTTGCTCGACTTGGCTTTTTTGCCGGGTTTGGCCTTCGCGGTCACCGGAGCGCTGTCAACTGCGTCGATCACGCCGGCGCCGGGGACGACGACTTCGAGCGTCACCTTCGTCCCTGCCTTCGACCCTTTGAGCTTCTTGAGGATCGAGAACGCGTTGCTGGGTTTCGCCACGGGGGGAGACGAAGTCGAAGCCCCGCAGCTCATCCGCACGTGCAGGTCGAGGACGGGCGGCGGGATGTCGACCTGCGAGCTGATCGTGTCCTGGCAGCCCGGTGCGCCTACCGCGACCCGGTAGGTGCCGGTCTGGACATCCCATTGGTAGATGCCATTGGTTGCGGTCGTCTGCGGGTTGACGTGGGGAAGGATTCCCGGATCGCCGGAGAGCACGTTGAGGAAGCTGCCGTTGACGAGGCGCTGCAGGCGGACGGTGGCGCCTTGGATTGCCGCGGTCGCTCGTGCTTGCTCGGGCGATTGCCCGCCGGCGATCGCCTGGTCGTAGCGGGCGCCGTCGTAGACGACTCCCTGCGGGTCGATCAGGGCGAGGCCGCCGACCGGGATCCGGAAGGTCTGCGCGGGTCCACCCTCGGCCAGCTGGAACTCCACCCACATCTCGCCGTTGACGACGCATTTGACCACGAACGAATAGCTGTTGCCGCTGCTCGACGGCGCGACATCGGCGTACGCGGGACTGGGCAGCGAGCTACCGGTGTCCGTGGGGTTGTGCCGCGAGGGGTCGATGACGGCGAGTTTGACGCCGCTGATCGTGCCGGCGCCGGGCTGCAGGTTCACGGTCACCGGCAGGTTGAGTTCGCGACCGGAACGCTGATCGAACTCGCAGTCTTTGAAGCCCGCAGACGCCGTCGCCGAGCGCCCGAAGATGAAATTCGGCGCCTCCGGGTTTTCAGGGTTCTGCTGCACCTGGACTTCGACCTGGCCGCTGGGTCCGGTCAGGCTGCCGGGGACCTGCGGGGCTCCGCCGACGTGGTTGTCCGCGAGCCAGCGCATCGTCGCCGTGGCGGCCGGCTCCTCGGGGTCGCGGACGCCGTTTTCGTTGGCATCCACGTAGGCGTTCAGCGTGTCGAGTCCCGGTGAGGAGCCGTCCCAGCCGACGACCATCTGCCCGGTGGGGCCGGTCACGCCCTGGCCGCTGCGCGCGTTCGGGCCGACGATCTCGTAGTTGATCCGTTTGCCGGGCAGGGGGTTGAAGAGCGCGTCGACGAGGGTCAGCGTCACCTCATGGTGGCCCGGCAGCTCATCCGCGGCGGAGGCCGGCGAAGCGCTCAGCGGCAACGGTCGCTTGGCGAACCAGACCACCTCGTAGCGCTGCGTCTGGCCGGGGGCGAGCCCGGCTGAGGCACGGTTGTCGAAGCTTGCGCCGACACCGTTGTCGACCACGTTCTGGTCGATCGTGTTGGTGAAGGCATCGAACGAGCCGAGGCGAGAGGTGACGGTCGAGTAGTTACCCTCCTGGTAGCTGGCCCAGCGTGGAATCGCAAGCGGGGCGCCCTCACCCGGCAGAGCCGAGGAGGTGACCTCCTGGAGCCCGCCCGTGGTCCGGCTGATGTTGTTGGTACCGCCCACGAAGCGGTTGGCGCCGTCGATGAAGACGCCGGTGCCGGAGTCGCTGGAGTCGATGTAGAGGTCGGCCGAAGTGCCCCAGATGAAGGGGATCGTTCGCATGCCGGAGTCGACGTTGGTGATGTCCCAGACGACCCTGAACTTCTGCTCGAACGGGGTGTAGAGGACGGTCTGCCGGATCCGCAGGACGTCGGCCCCTTCGACCTGGGCATCCAGCACGGTCACGTTCTGGAAGGGGGAGGCGGGGGTGCCGTTGCCGGTCACGGGGCCATTGGAGACCGGCTCGAAGCCGTTGGTGAACACCGCGTCCAGGGGCGCCGCTCCTTTCAGCCGCAGATGGTTGTACTGGCTGGCTGGACCGGTGTCGGTGCCGAAGAACATTCCCTGCACCGTGGAGAACGCCGGTCCGGACTTAGCCTGCAACTGGCCGTTGTCGCCGACGTAGATCGTCAGGTTGTGCCCGGCTGGGCCGGAGCCGTTGCCCGGGATCACCTGGGTGACCGCCAAGGCGGCTGCCGGTGCCACCATCGCCGCGAGTGCCACGACGAAGAGCGCCGTGAGAGTGCGAACACGTTTTCCGATGCCGCTGTCGAGCCTCATCTATGCGTCCTCCCCAATTGACCTGATGAACGGGCGCATAATAAGCGCTTTCAGCTCTTACTGGTTAATTATCCCAATTCAAACTCGGGCAGTCTCTGCTTTAACTCCAAAACCGGGGCGAAGAGGTCGCCGTGCTGCTCGATCCGCTTGAGGACATCGCCGGCTTCGAAGACGAGTGAAGATCCATCGCCGCTGTCCGCGACGGCTTCGACCTCCTCCCAGGTGACCGGGGTCGAGGCGGTGGGGCGTTCGCGGGCACGCAGCGAGTAGACGGCGATCGTCGTTTTGCGCTGGTGGTTCTGGGACCAGTCGACGAAGACCTTGCCCTCGCGTTCGACCTTTTTCATCTTCGAGACGACCTTGTCGGGGGTCTGCCTCTCGAGCAGCTGGGCGATCGCTTTGGCGAACGGTTTGGTCTGCTCGTAGGAGGCTTTCTGGTTGAGCGGTACGTAGATCTGCAGGCCCTTCGAACCCGAGGTCTTGGCGAAGGACTGGACGTCGAAGTGGCCGAAGAGGTTGCGCAGGCGCAGGCCGACCCGGCAGCAATCCACGACGTCGGCCGGCGGCCCGGGGTCGAGGTCGAAGGCGAGCACCGTGGGGCGCTTGGGCGCCCGTGAGAGCGACAGCGAAGGATGCAGCTCGATCGCCGCCAGCTGCGCCATCCAGATCAGCGTCGGCAGGCTGTCGCAGACGCAGAAGTCGATCTTGCCGGTGCTGGCCGACACCGGCGTCGTCTTCACCCATTTCGGCCGGTGCTTCGGGCAGCGCTTCTCGAAGAAGGCGGCGTCGAGGTCGTCGACCCCTTCGGGGAAGCGGCGCAGCGTCACCGCCCGCCCGGTCAGGTGGGGGACGATCGCCGGCGCGACCTTGGCGTAGTAGTCGACCACCTCGCCCTTGGTGAAGCCGGCCTCCGGGTAGAGAACCTTGTCGAGGTTGGTGAGCTTCAGCTCACGGCCGTCGACCTCGACCTGGCGGCTGGTCGCCACGAGCTATTTCGAGGCTTTGGCTTTTTTGCCGGAGGAGCGTTTCTTCGGCGCGGCTTTGGCTTTTTTCGGGCGCGCCTTCGGCTTCGCGGCTTTCGCCTTGCCGTCGCCTCGGCGATCTTTCACCGCGGCGATGCTCTCCTCCAGGGCGCTCATCAGGTCGGGTGCGGCGGTCGGCTTCGGCTCCTCCGTCTCCGGCGCCGTCAGCACGTCCTTGCCCTCGGCCTTGCGTTCGATCAGCGAGAGTAGATCCTCGCGGTACTCGTCACGGTAGGCGCCCGGGTCGAATTCAGTCGTCAGCGAGTCGATCAGCTGCTCGGCCATCTCGACCTCCTTCTTCGCCACCTTCTGTTCGCTCTGCGGCAGCACGTCCTCGAGTTCCGACGGTGCCACCACCTCATCGGCGAAGCGCATCGTGGTCAGGGTCAGGACGCCGTCGCCGGGTCGCAGCGCCGCCAGGTGCTCCTTGTTGCGGAAGACGAAGCGGGCGATCGCCACCTTGCCGGATTCCTGCATCGCCTTGGCGAGCAGCGAATACGCTTTCTCGGCGCCCTCCGCCGGTCCCAGGTAGTAGGGGCTGTCGAAGTAGATCGGGTCGATCTGGTCGAGGTCGACGAAGTCCTGCACCTCGATCGCCCGAGTCTTCTCCGGGGCCATCGCCGCCAGCTCGTCCTTGCTCAGCGGCACGTAGCGGTCGGGCGTGATCTCGAAGGCCTTGATGATCTCGCCGTAGGGAACCTCCTCGTCGGTGCCCTCGGCGACGCGGCGGTGTTTGATCCGGGCGCCGTCGGACTCGCGGATCTCGCGCAGCGAGATGCCACGGCGCGCGACCGCGCTGTAGAGCTTGACGGGCACGTTTAGTAGCCCGAAGCTGATCGTTCCGCTCCAGATTGCTCTTGGCATCAGCGAATCACCTACCCGGATTCTGGCAGCCCTGCACCGGTCGCCGCCCGCGCCGGCGGACTGCGGGAGGCTTCTTGCGCGACCTCTGGCGACTTAGCCCCCTCAATACGACGGTAACTCGCCAATGCCGGGTGCGGGATCATTCGCCGGTGCTGTTCGAGCTTCGCGACGTCAGCCTCGCCCGCGGCGACCGCCTCGTCCTCGACTCGGTCAGCGCCGAGATCCACGGCGGGGCGACGGCGATAGTCGGGCCCTCCGGCAGTGGCAAGTCGACGCTGCTGCGGCTGCTCAACCGCCTCGCTGATCCCGATGCCGGCTCGATCTCCTACCGGGATCGGCCGCTGGACGCATACGACCCACTCGCCCTGCGGCGCGAGGTCTCGCTGGTGCCGCAGCTGCCGGCGCTGCTGGAGGGGACGGTCGAGTCGAACCTGCGCTACGCGGCCGGCCTTGCCGGCAAGGAGCTCGATGCGGGGCGCTGCCTCGGCCACGCCGGGCTCGATCCCGGGTTCGCCGAGCGCGACGTGAGCAAGCTCTCAGTCGGCGAGCAGCAGCGGGCGATGCTGGCCCGGGCGCTGACCCAGGAGCCCGCTGTGCTGCTGCTCGACGAGCCGACGTCGGCGCTCGACCACGATGCCCGCGACGCGATCGAGGCGACGCTGAACCGGTTGCGAGCCGAACTCGACATCTCGTTGATCGTCGTCAGCCACGACCCCGAGCAGGCACGCCGGCTCGCCGAGCGGGCGGTGCGGCTGAAGTCAGGCCGGGTCGTCGCCTGTGGGGCGCTCGAGGAGGCGCTGGCGTGAGCACCTCGATCAGCGTCTCGCTCGGCGAGGTGGCAGCGGCGCTCGCCCTGGTCGCCATCGCCGTGGCGATCTCCTACTGGCGTCGCACCGATCTCGAGCGCGACATCGTCGTCGCTACCGCCCGTTCCTTCGTCCAGCTGACCGCGATCGGCTATGCGATCAAGCTGATCTTCGACGCCGACACGATCTGGCTGGTGCTGGCCCTGCTCTCGGTGATGGTCCTGTTCGGTGCGCTCACCGCCCGCAGCCGCGCCAAGAAGGTCCCCGGTGCCTTCTGGCCGTTGCTGATCGGACTCGCGATTGCCGCTGCATCGACCCTGGGCCTGGTCGTCGCGCTGGGCATCTTCGAAGCGACGCCGCGCTATCTCGTCCCGGTCGGCGGAATGATGATCGGCAACGCGATGACCGCTTCGGCGGTGGCGCTGAACCGGCTTGGCGACGAGGTCACCGGTTCGCGCGCGGCGATCGAGGCCACCCTCGCGCTCGGTGCGACCGCGCGGGAGTCGGCGGCGCCGTTCGTCCGCCGTGCCCTGCGCTCCGGCACTATCGCCCTGGTCGACTCGACCAAGACGACCGGCCTGATCTTCTTCCCTGGCACGATGGTCGGGATGCTGCTCGCCGGCGCCGAACCGACCGATGCCGTCCGCCTGCAGCTGATTCTCCTCTATCTATTGCTCGGCAGCACCGCAATCGCTGCCCTGGTCGCCACTGGCCTCGCCTATCGCAACTTCTTCACTCCGGCGCAGCAGCTGCGCGAGCTGAGCTGAGGCCCTGCTTACACTGGGCGGGTGTCTCGCCAACAGCGTCTGACGCTGGTCGCGACGATCCTCGGCTCGACGGTCGTCTTCCTCGACTCGACCGTGGTCAACGTGGCACTGCCGGCAATCGCCGAGGGGCTCGATGCCGGCCTGGCGGGGCAGCAGTGGGTGGTCGAGGCCTACATGTTGACTCTGGTCTCGCTGCTCCTCGTTGGCGGCTCGCTCGGCGATCAGTTCGGCAGGCGGCGGATGTTCGTCTTCGGCCTGGTCGCGTTCGGCGCCACCTCGATCCTCTGCGCGGTATCGCCCTCGGTCGAGTTCCTGATCGCCGCCCGCGCCCTGCAGGGGATCGCCGGTGCCCTGCTCGTTCCGGGCTCGCTGGCGATCGTCGCCGCCACTTTCGAGGGGCCGGCCCGCGGCAAAGCTGTCGGCACGTGGACCGCCTGGACCGGAATCGCGACGGTGCTCGGGCCGGCCGGCGGCGGTGCCCTGGTCGAGGCGCTCTCCTGGCGGGCGATCTTCTGGGTCAACATCCCGTTGATAGCCGTCACCGCGGCCCTGACTATGCACTCGGTGCGCGAGAGCCGCGACATGGAGGCCTTTCGTGGCATCGACTGGCTTGGCATCGCGCTTTCGGCCGCCGGCCTTGCCGGCCCTGTCTTTGCCCTGGTCGAGCAGCCGACCCGCGGCTGGGGAGACCCGGTCGTCTGGGTCTCGATGCTCGTCGGTATCGCCTGCTTCGCGCTCTTCGCCTTGCACGAGGCCCGCGCCCGCCACCCGATGCTCGAACTCTCGCTCTTCCGGATCCGCAACTTCCGCGTCGCCAACCTGACCACCCTTGCCGCCTACGCGGGCCTGATCGGTGGACTCTTCTTCGTCGGTCTCTTCCTGCAGCAGGTCGCCGGCTACACCCCGATCGAGGCCGGGCTGGCGACGACGCCGGTCTCGTTGATCCTCTTCTTCCTCTCGCCCCGCTGGGGAAGGCTGGCCTCCGGAACCGGGCCGCGGTTGCCGATGAGCCTTGGCCCGATTGTCGGTGGGATCGGCCTGATCATGTTGCTGCGGGTCGGCTCAGACCCCGGCTACGTCGCCGACGTGCTGCCGGCGATCCTCGTCTTCGGTCTGGGTCTCTCGGCAACCGTGGCGCCGTTGACCGCGACCGTGCTCGACTCGGTCGAGGAACGTCACGTCGGCATCGCTTCGGGCGTCAACAACGGCATCGCGCGGGTCGCGGGCTTACTGGCGATCGCGGTCCTGGGCGCGGTCATCTCGGCCGGCTTCGGCTCGACCCTCGACTCGAACCTCGGTCAGGCCCCCCTGGGGCCACGCGCGCAGCACGCCGTCGAGGAGGCGAAGAAGCAGCCGCTCGCCGTCCCCTCGATCAGAAGACTGCCGCCGGCCCAGGCTCAGCGTGTCGAAACCGCCGCGGCCGACGCCTCCACCTCGGCCTTCCACCTCGGCGTCCTGATCGCCGGCCTGCTGATGATCGCCGGCGGCATCTTCGCCGGAGTCGGGATCGAGAACCCGAAACGCAAAGTCGAAGCGGTAGCGAGCCGCGGCTCGGCGCAGGCAGGCGAGTGCGGCCACGGCGCCGACGCCGACTGTGCGGAGCCCTTTCCAGCTCCACCCGGCGGCGAGGCGGCCGAGCCCGAACCCGTTTGAGGGCCGGGGCGCGCCCATCGAAAACCTCTCGTAGCCACGGGCGGGGTGCCTCTCGAACGGGCGGATACTCAAAGTGCCGCCCCCATCGGGCGGCACTTGTCCGAGCGAGAGGCACCCCGCCCGTGGCCTCTCAATAGGCTCCGCCTCCGTGACCGCCCCAATCATCTTCTCGGGAATCCAGCCCACCGGCCGCAAGCACCTCGGCAACTACATCGGCGCGATCCGCCAGTACGTGGAGGGCCAGGAGCGTGGCAAGCCGGCGATCTTCTGCATCGTCGACCTGCACGCGCTCTCCATCGCCTACGACCCGGCCGAGCTGCGCGAGCGGCTCTACGACACGACCGCGATCCTGCTCGCCGCCGGGCTCGACCCCGAGCGCTGCATCCTCTTCCGCCAGTCCGACGTGCGAGAGCACACCGAGCTGACCTGGCTGCTCTCGGCGGTGACCGCGCACGGCGACCTCAACCGCATGCACCAGTTCAAGGAAAAGTCGGGCAAGCAGCGTGAGTTGGCCGCGGCGGCGCTCTTCTTCTACCCGGTGCTGATGGCCGCCGACGTGCTTGCCTACAGAGCGACCGAGGTGCCGGTCGGCGACGACCAGAAGCAGCATGTCGAGTTGATGCGCGAGATCGCCCGCCGCTTCAACGAGCGCTTCGGCGAGACCCTGGTCGTGCCCGAGCACCGCATCCCCGGGGTCGGCGCCCGCATCATGGACCTGCAGGAGCCCGAACGCAAGATGTCGACCACCGGCAGCAGCGAGGCGGGCACGATCTACGTGCTCGACGAGCCCGACGCGATCCGCAAGAAGCTCGGCAGCGCGGTCACCGATTCGGGTCGGGAGATCGTCCGCGGCACGGAGAAGCCGGGGGTGACGAACCTGATCGACGTGCTTGCCGTCACCCGTGGCGTCGATCCTGCCGAGATCGAGCGCGAGTTCGAGGGGGCCGGCTATGGCGATTTCAAGGCAGCGGTCGCGGAGGGCGTGGTCGAGATGCTCGCCCCGGTGCAGGAGCGCTACGCCGAGCTGCGGCCCGACCAGGCGGCGCTGGAGGCGGCGCTCGCGGCCGGTGCCGTGAAGGCGCGGGCGATCGCCGCGCCGACGCTGGCCGAAGTGCGCGAGCGGATGGGCTTCGGCCCCGAGTAAGCGACGGCTGGACCGCTTCGCGTCCGCGGTCGCCGCTGTCTCTCTCTGGGACTAGTCTTCGGGAATGGCGGTTGCCGACCTCGACCTGGAGCTCGATGTCTTTGCCGGGCCGTTCGACCTGCTGATCGCGGTCCTGCTGCGCGAGGAGGTCGACCTGCTCGAGGTCGAGCTGGGCGAGGTGGTCGTCGCTTACGTCGAGCATCTCGAGCGCGAGGGCGAACTCGAGCTCGAGGTGGCGACCGAGTTCCTCGTCCTGATCGCCTCGCTGCTGGAGCTGAAGTCGCGGCTTTTGCTGCCGGGGGCCGACCCGGAGCTGGAGGAGATGGGGCCCGAGGAGGCGGTCGAGGAGCTGCTCGCCCGCCTTTTGGAGTACCGCCGCTACCGCGCTGCCGCGGCGACGCTCAGCGAGCGCTTCGAGGCGGCGCGCGGCTATCTCTACCGCTCGGCGCCGTTGCCGCCGAGCCTGCGCCGCGTCGCCATAGACGCCGCCACCGCCGCTTACGATCCCGACCGCCTCGGCGCGGCGCTCGGCGACCTGCTGGTCATCCCGCCGCCGGTCGACATCAGCCACATCAGGCCGACCGTCTCGCTCGAGCGCCGCTTGCGGGCCCTGCGCGACGCGCTCTCCGGGCGTGCCAGCATCGACTTCGACGAGCATTTCGGTGGCGAGGACAGGCTGACGCAGGCGGTGACCCTGTTCGCCCTGCTCGAGCTCTACCGTAAAGGCGAGGTGACCTGGAAGCAAAGCGAGCCGCTCGGCCCGATCGAGATCCGCCGCCAGGAGGTGGGCCGGGCGTGAGCGAGGAGACGCGCCTGCGCGAGATCTCGGCCCGTCTACAGGCGATTGCCGCCGAGCTCGAGGGCTCCGAGGCAAGCGACGAGCGCGCCGCCGAGCTTGCGCACGAGGCGGCCGAGCTCTCCAGCGAGGCGGTCGAGGAGGCAAACCGCCGCATCCGCGAGTCGGGGAACTCGCGGTGAGCGAGCAGCGCCGGCGGTGAGCTACCCCGAGGACCTACGCGCCCTGGTCGATTCTGAGTTGGAGCGCCTTCGTTTTGCCGCGCACCCGGCCACGGCCGGCCTCGAGGAGGCGATGCGCTACTCGCTGCTGGCCGGTGGCAAGCGGGTGCGGCCGGTTCTCGCCCTGGCCACGGCCCGCGCCCTCGGTGCCGAGCCGGAGCGCTACCTGCCGCTAGCGGCCGCGCTGGAGCTGATCCACACCTACTCGCTGATCCATGACGACCTGCCGGCGATGGATGACGACGAGCTGCGCCGCGGACTGCCGACCTCGCATGTCAAGTACGGCGAGGACGTGGCGATCCTGGCCGGCGACGGTCTCTTCGCCGAGGCGATCCGCCTCTTCTGCGAACAGCCCGGCGAGCCGGCGCGGGTCCTTGCCGCCCTGGCCGAGCTGGCGGGGGCGACGGGCGTGGACGGCATGGTCGGCGGCCAGTACGTGGACGTCGTCGGCGATGCCGCTGACGCCGAGGCGCTGCGTGCTCTGCACGGGCTCAAGACCGGCCGGTTGATCGCCGCCGGGGTCGGTGTCGTACTGACCCTCGAGGGCGTGGCGGAAACTGAGACAATCCCCTATCGCCGGTTCTCCGGCGAGCTCGGTGTCCTCTTCCAGATCGTCGACGACATTCTCGACGTGACCGGAAGCGACGAGCAACTCGGTAAGCCCCGTGGAAGCGACGAGCGACATGGCAAACTCACCTACGTCAGCCTCTTTGGCCTCGAGCGGGCACGCGAGTTGGCGGCCGAGTCCCACGCGAAGGCGACTGCGGCACTGGCCGAGGCAAGCGGCGATACCGGCGATCTGAGCGGGATCGCCGACTACATCTTCACGAGGAACGAATGAGCGACAAGCCACAGAGACTGCTGGAGGGGGTCGATTCCCCCGCCGACCTGCACGAGCTGAACGACGAGCAGCTGCAGCAGGTCGCGCAGGAGATGCGCACCTACATCATCGACACGATCGGTGAGATCGGCGGCCATTTCGGAGCCAACCTCGGCACCTGTGAGTTGGCTGTCGCCCTGCACAGCCTGCTCGACTCGCCGCGGGACAAGGTCCTCTGGGACGTCGGCCACCAGTCCTATCCGCACAAGATCCTCACCGGTCGCCGCGACGCGCTGCCGACAATCCGCCAGTACGACGGCCTGGCCCCGTTCTGCTCGATCTTCGAGTCCGAGCACGACATCATGGGCGCCGGCCACGCCTCGACCTCGATCGGCTATGCGGTCGGCCTCAAGGAGGCGATGCGCAAGGGGATCGGCGAGGACGGCAAGGTCGCCGCGGTGATCGGCGACGGCGCGCTGACCGGCGGTGTCGCTTACGAGGCGCTGCACGCGGCCGGCGGCCTGCAGACCCCGATCGTGATCGTGCTCAACGACAACGGGATGTCGATCTCACCCAACGTCGGTGCGCTCTCGCGCTACTTCAACCGGGTGCGGCTCAATCCGCGCCTTTACCACGCCCGCGAGGGGGTCGAGGACCGGCTGACCAAGCTGCCGTTGGGGCTGGGGGGTCGGATCGAACGGCTGGGTCCGGAGATCAAGTCGGCGATCAAGGCCTACTGGGCGCCCGGCCTCTTCTTCGAGGAGCTCGACCTCGCCTACATGGGGGTGATCGACGGCCACGACGTGCACGCCCTGCGCGAGGCCCTGAAGGAAGCCTTCGAGGCGGACCGCCCGGTTGTCGTCCACATCCACACGGTCAAGGGCAAGGGTTTCGCGCCGGCCGAGGAGGGTGGCCTGGAGGGGATGGAGAAGTGGCACGCCGCCAAGCCCAACTCAATCGTCAACGGCGAACCGGCGGTCAAGCCGGTCCCGGTCAAGGAGTCCGACTCGCCGGAGGCGATCGCGCCGGAGCGGCTGGAGAAGCCCCCCGCCGCCGGGGCGCCGCCGCAGTACACCCAGGTCTTCGCCGACGCGATCGTCGCCGAGGCCGAGCGCGACGAGCGCGTGATCGGGATCACCGCCGCGATGGCCGGAGGGGCCGGGCTCCAGAAGCTCGCCGACGAGGTCCCCGAGCAGTACTACGACGTCGGCATCGCCGAGCAGAACGCGGTCCTGCTCGCCTCCGGCCTCGCCCTGCAGGGGGCAAAACCGGTCTGCGCGATCTACTCGACCTTTCTCCAGCGGGCCTACGACCAGATCATCCACGACGTCTGCCTGCAGGAGCTCGACGTCACCTTCGCCATGGACCGGGCCGGTCTCGTCGGCGACGACGGGCCGACGCACCACGGCGTCTTCGACGTCTCCTACTTCCGCCCGCTGCCGAACGTGGTGGTGATGGCGCCACGAGACGAGGCGATGCTGGTCAACATGCTGCGCACGGCGATCGCCCACGACGGTCCGGCGGCGCTGCGCTACCCACGCGGCGCGGCGGAGGGGGTCGAGCTGCCGGGTCGGCCGGAGGAGATACCGATCGGCAGCGGCGAGCTCCTGGCGAGCGGCGAGCGGGTGGCCTTGCTGGGATACGGCTACGGAGTGTCGGTCGCGCTGCGGGCGGCGGAGATCCTCGCCGCGCATGACCTGCGCCCGACCGTCGCCGACGCCCGCTTCGCCAAGCCGCTCGACGCCGAGCTGATGGAGCGGCTCGCGCTCGGCCATGACCTGGTCGTGACGATCGAGGAGAACGTCTTGCCGGGAGGCTTCGGCTCGGCTGTGCTCGAGCACCTCGAGGACTCCTTCGCCGACCGCCCCGGAGATCGGGCGCGGGTGATGCGGATCGGTCTGCCGGACCGTTACGTCACTCACGGCAAGCCGGCGCTGCTGCGCGAGGAGGTCGGCCTGACGGGGGAGTCGGTGGCCGAGCGGGTGCTTGCGGCGCTGCGGTCGGGCGAGCCGGCGCTGCACTAGAGACCCCAGCCGTTAACGAAATTTCTACCTGCGCTTGCACCAAAGCGCTCAATCGGCTAGCTTTCCCGGCGGCCTCCTTGGTTGCACCGGAACCGGCCCGCTTCGCGGAACGTTTCTGGGGTTGCTACAGGGAGAGGAGGCGCGTATCTCTGGATATGCAGGGTCCGTTGGGCAGGCGGACCTATGCCCGCGGGAGGGCATAGGTCACGCCGCCCAGCCTTGCCGTATTCCCCTTGCCCGGCTAGGGTGGAGCCAATGGCCGTCAAGCTCCATCGCTGCTCGACCATGTGGGTCAAGATCGACGCGCATCCGTGCTGGCGGGTGCAGAAGGCGCTCGACGATCAGGGAATCGAGTACGAGGTCGTCAAGGGCCCACTGCGCCCAGGCAAGCGCGACGACCTCGAGCAGGTCTCCGGTCAGCGCAAGTACCCGGCGATCGAGTTCGAGGACGGCCGTGTCTACCGCGACGAATCGGCGGACATGGCTGAGCGGATTCGCGCCGGGCAGCTGTTCGAGGGCTCGGGCGAGCCCCCGCAAAACGCCTAGCGGCGTCAGTCGATAGTGAGCACTTTCGATTTCGCCGGCTTGCAGCTGCCCGTGGCGGGTGCCGCGGCGTAGTAGGCGCCCGAGGTCAGCCTCTTTCCGATCGGGATCGACCACTTGGTGTTGGCGTTGCTCTTGTCCGTGCCCAGAAGCGTGTCCGGTCCCGACTTCTTGCGGAAGAGCTTGACCGTGCGGCCCGTCGCGCAGGCACTCTTGCTGGACTTCAGCGTGCCGTGGAAGGCGGGATTTTTGAGACTGACGACGATCTTGGTCGAGTTACTCGAGCCGGCGGCTGAAGCGGCGAGCAGCAGTACGGCGGTAAGGGCAGTGACGAGCAGAGCGGAAAGACGGGCAGCCATGGCGACCTCCGGTTGAAGTTTGCGGCACCACTCTAGAGCGCAGGAGATTTTTGTGGTGCATCAACCTGGATTGAACAAAAACACTTGCGTATCGAAATATCGGCGGTTAGGGTTGTGTCGTGTCGGTCAGTATGGGAGGTGGCAGACAGCAAGCTGGGAGGGGATTCGTCACGGCCTTGGTCGCGCTTGTCTGCGTGCTCGCCGTCCCAGCCGTCGCCGGCGCGGAAACCTTCACGGTCAACAGCACGGGGGATGGCGTTGACGTCACGATCGGCGACGAAAGTTGCCTGACGGTGGGTGGGGAATGCACGCTGCGCGCCGCGATCGAAGAGGGGAACAGCCTTGGGGAATCCACCTCGATCCAGTTCGATGACGGGACCTTCGACGGCGGGGTCTCGTCGACGATCGACCTGGGCAGTCAGCTACCGGACATCACCATCCCGGTGTTCATCGAAGGGACCTGCGAAGCAGGCGGGCCATGTGTCGGCATCGACGGCCCCAGCGGCGCACCGGCGCTGACCGTCTCTGGCGCTGAAGAAAGCGAAATCTTGGGCCTGGCGATGACCGGTGCGCAGACGTCCATCGTTCTGCAGGGCGCTCCCCGCACGAAGCTTCGGGGCAACTGGCTCGGCGTCGCACTGGATGGCACGTCTCCCGGGAACGGGACCGGCGTCCTCGTCGGCCCCGGATCGAACCGCGGCTTCATCGGTGGAGAAGGCGTCGATCATCGAAACGTCTTCGCCGGTAACGCGGCCGATGGACTCGACGTCCACGGGGCTGCCGACGTCAAGGTCTTCGGGAACTACTTCGGGGTCGAGCCGGACGGAGTCACGCCGCGCGCAAACGGGGGAGACGACATCGAGGTCACCTCGGTCTCGGAAGGCCCTGAAGCGATCGGCACCGAGATAGGCACCAGAGTGAACTCGGTGGGCGTGGCGAGTCCGCTGTGCGACTGGGGTTGCAACGTGATCTCGGGCGCGACTTCCAACGGCATAGACCTGGCGGGGGATGGCGGTTTGGAGGCCCGGGCCTCGTCGACCTCCGTCGCCGGCAACTACCTCGGCCTCAATGCAGACGGAACCGCGGCCATCCCCAACGCCGGTGCCGGCATCAAGGTGGGGGAAGCGCCGAACACGATCGTCGGGGGGCCCGCCGCGGGCGAAGCCAACCGCATCAATGGCGGCAGCACCGGCGTCCTCGCCGGCCCGGCCGCGGGTGACCTCTCTGTTCGCGGCAACCTGATCGGGACCGACGCAACCGGTACGAAATCTCTTGCTCCGCCTGACGACGGGATCGTCGTCGACTCAGCCGAACTCGCGAGCCCGACGTTCGAAGCCGAGATCGTCCGCAACGAGATCCGGATGGAAGGCGGCGTCGCGATCTCCCAGCAAGGCCAAGGAGCGTGGATCCTCGACAACGAGATCTTCGGCTCTCAAACCGGGGTCAAGACCTTTGGGCCGACCGCCTATGGCAACGTCGTCGAGGAAAACCTGATCGAAGGGCCGGCCGCGAACGGGATCCTGGTCGAAAACGACCTCAACGAGATCGTCGGCAACGAGATCCTTGGAGCAGGTGCGGCCGGTATCTGGATCAAAGCCCCGCCTATCGGCACGACCGGAAACGTGGTCGGCGGTGACATGGCGACGGACGAAAACGTCATCGACGGCAGCGGCGGTGCCGCGATCGAGATTTCCAACAAAGAAGCGACCAACAACGAGGTGGCGCGCAATCACGGTGCCGGCAACGCGGGTCTCTTCATTGATCTGGTCGCAGCTTCCCCCGGCAACGAAGCGGGGCCCAATAGGGGTATTCAGCCGCCCACGTTCTCAGCCACGACGCAGACCGCTGTGGGCGGTGGCGCAGAAAAAGGGGCCACGGTGCGCGTCTTCCGAAAGCAGACCACCGCCGCCGGAGAGCTCGAATCGTTCCTCGGCGAAGCCGTCGCCAACAGCAGCGGTGGTTGGAAAGTCACCTACGACGCCGCGATTCCGGACGGAACGATCATCGCCGCGACCCAGACGAAGGATGGCGCGACGTCAGAGCTCGTCATTGGGGCGACCCCAGGATCGAAAGGCACGCTCGGAGGGGGCGCCGGCGGCGAGGTTCTCGGCGGCGAGACCACCGGCTTGCTCGGGAGCGAGATAGCGCGGATCCGACCCGAGACGAAGATCCTGGGGGGGAGGGTGCGTAATCGCGCCGCTCGCTTTGTGTTCAAGTCCGACCAAGCCGATTCGGCATTCCTCTGCAAGATCGACGGCAAACCGTTCGACCTCTGCAGATCGCCGCGGAGGTTCGGGGGATTGGAGCCCGGTAAGCACACCTTCTGGGTGCGTGCGATAGATCCCTTCGGGCACGTCGACCTGAGCCCGGCCAAGAAGAAGTTCGTGGTCGCTGGTTGAGATGGGATTGCGGCCTGGGACCGGACTGGCGACTCTCATCGCCGTTCTCATCGCCGTGTTGGCGCCGAGCGGCGCCGAAGCGGCAAAAGTCGTCAACGGCGGTTTCGAGTCCGGCACGCTGAACGGCTGGCAGGTCGGCTATGAAACCGGGGCGGGCGACTGGTTTGCCTACAGCGGCACCGCCGCGCCGATCGGCAGCAAAAGGCCCACGCCCGCCGATCCCGTCCAGGCTCCCCCGCGCGGGTCTTTCGCTGCGACCACCGATGAGGCCAACCCGGACAGCCTGATCCTGTATCAGGACATCGCCCTCGAGGCGGGTCGCAGCCAGCAGCTCAGCCTGTTCGCCTACTACAACTCATACAGGCCGATCGCGGTCCCGGTTCCCGACACCCTTTCGGTCAGCGATGAAGTCCTGGCGCTGGGCGGTGGCAAATTCAAGCCGAACCAGCAGTTCCGGATCGACGTGATGAGGCCGGAAGCGCCGCTCGACTCGCTTGAACCCACCGACATCCTTCGCACGATGCTCGCGACGAAGCCGGGCGATCCGTTGGCGATGCCGCCGACCAGCCTGACCGCGAACCTCAGCGCCTTTGCGGGTCAGATCGTGCGCATCCGGATCGCCAATGCGGTGACCGAGGAAGTCTTCAACGCGGGTGTCGATGCCGTCTCGATCTCCACTGGCGCATCGGGGAAATCCACGTCCAACGGCTCGAAGAACGGCCCCGTTCTGTTCAGCTTCGACGGACTGAGGGCGTACCGGAACAAGGGAATAGCGACGCTGCGCGTCCGGGTCTCGGGACCCGGCTTGCTGAGAGCCAAGGGAGCTCCGGTCTCACTCGGCTCTGCCCGCACGAGTATGAGCGGAACGCTCCGCAAGCCGATCGAGCCGGTTACCGTCCCCATCGCCTCGGCGAAGACGGTGACGATCCACCTGAGGCCAACGCCGCGCACCCGAGCGGTCCTGCGCCGGGGGCGCAAGCTGCGGGTCAGGGTTGGAGTGACCTTCATGCCGACGGGCGGAACCTCGGAAACCGCTTCGGTGCCGGTGGTCTTCAAGCTCGAGTCCCGCCGCCCACCGCGCTGACGTCCTCCCGGCGAGTATTTCGCATTCCGGGGTCGCTGCTGGTCTTTTATCCAAAATATCTGATTATAATCCTCGGCTTGTCTAAAAGGCCCGCCCTTTCCCGAAACGATCGGGCGGCTACCAGTCATTCGAGCAAAGGAATGGGAGAGATGAAAAGCAAGAAACGGCTGCTGCTCGCCGGTGTGATCGCTGCTCTTGTCGTGCTGGCGGTCCCGGCTCTGGCTCAGGCGGCGGAATGGAAAGACAAAAACGGCACCAAAGTCACCAAACTCACCGAATTCACAATGACCGGTGGCGAAGTATTCGAAACCACCGAAGGCAACGGCATGTCCTGCGAAATCCACGCCTTGATGACCACCGAAGGTGGGAGCGATGCGAAAATCACCAAATTCGAAGTCAAAAAATGCGAAGGTACCTTCGGTAGCTTCAAAACGACAAAATGCGAACTCAACGTCGGCGAAGGAAAGGGCCTGCCCTGGACAGTCGATGTCAACGCAACGGATCTGACGGTCACAAATTGGCGCGTCAAACACACTTTCAAAGGCACCTCATGCAAAGAACCCGAACTCGATAAAACGATCTCGAGCATGACAGTGATGCTCGAACCGAGTATCACCGAAATGTCTGTGCTCTCATTCAATGGGGACATCACAGAAGGCATGCCCCTCGTGCAGAAATACAAAACCTACGGCTCGCTCACGATCCAAGGAGCGAACGCCGGCACATACGGAATCGGCTGAGCCGGCTCCGCCCTGGACCACTCGCCGGCAAAGCCGGCGAGTGGTGCCCGGGATGGCGGGTTGTTACGAGGTCCGCGGTGCCGGACGGCGGCTGTAGAGCCACGTCGCCAGACCGGCGAGCAGGTAGGCGATCGCCGTCGCGAGGAGGATGAACTTGCAGCTGGCGAAGATCGTCGCCAGAAGAGGAAAGGCGCTGCCAGCATCGTCCAGGGTCAGCAGCAGGCAGACGTTCTCGAGCGCGTCGAAGGCGGCTCCGAGCGCGCCGAAGCAGGCAACGACCCGCCCGATCGCGGTCAGACGGCGCCAACCCCGTCCCCTGGCAAGGTCGCGAAAGGCGGCGAGGGCGAGGGTGAGGAAGGTCCCGTAGGCCAGCAGGAAGCCGAAGTCGATCCACAGCGACTCGCGAGCCGCATCTCGGCCGCCCTCGCCCCAGTCGGAGAGGATCTCGTCGGCTCGATCCTGGCCGCCCGTCAGCTCGAAGGGAACCATCCCCGGGCCACCGGTATCCGTCATCCGCTCCTCCGCAGGGGACATCGCCAGGAACAGGATCAGCGTTGCGACCCCCGATGCGATCAATCCCCGCCGCCGCGTCATCGGGGGATCCTCTCGCACGGCAGCTGTCTTTGCCGGGCGATGCTTGTATCGAGCCCGCGGCCCAGGCCGAGAATCTGGCTCCACAACAGAAAACGCCCCGCCGGGGAGGCGAGGCGTTTCTGGGGTTACTACAGGGAGGAGAGATATGTATCTCTATATATGTGGATCCGTGGGAGGTAGGTGAGCCCTTATGTGCCGCGGGGCGAGTCGATGGGAGTCAACTGCCATATGTGCGGCGCCGGACACGACCAGGAAGTTTTCGTTAGCCCTTTATCGATCCTCTCTCGCAAATCCTTGAATCAAGATACGAACATACGTGCGATTTGTGTGTGAGGCGAGTCACAGAGGGCTTCGGCAGGTCTCTGCAGGCCCTCTGAGGCGATTGTTCTACCCAATTCTAAGGTGTCGCTAAACATCTGGCAAGGGCTTCTTATGGATTGCGGCATGGACGGCTGTACCGTTCCCGCGTGGCCAAAGCGGGCTCTAAAGCGCGAATCGACGCGGTATTGGCCGAGCGGGGGCTCTTTCCGTCACGCTCAGCCGCCGCCGGCGCGGTCCGCGCGGGGGAGGTTCGGGTGGGTCAGGACGGGCCCGTGGCGCTACGGCCCAGCCAGTTGGTGGACCCTGATGCCGATTTTCGCCTCGAGCAGGGGCCCCGCTTCGTCTCTCGCGGCGGGATCAAGCTCGAGAACGCGATTGAGGCCCTCGGCATCGACGTCACCGGGCGTGACTGCCTCGACACCGGCGCCTCGACCGGCGGCTTCACGGACTGCCTGCTGCAGAGGGGCGCCGCCCGCGTAGCGGCGCTCGACGTCGCCTACGGCCAGCTCGACCTGCGCATGCGCGAGGATCCACGCGTGACTGTGATCGAGCGGCTCAACGCCCGTGCGCTCTCTCCGGCCGATCTGCCCTTCAGGCCGGACCTGGCCGCGGTCGACGTCTCCTTCATTTCACTGACCAAGGTTTTGCCGGCGGTCGCCGATTGCCTTGCCCCCGGTGGCGAGGTCCTGGCCATGGTCAAGCCCCAGTTCGAGCTCGGGCGTGCACGCGTCCACAAGGGCGTCGTGCGCAACGCGGCCGATCGCCACGAGGCGATCCTCGCGGTGGCCGCCGCCGCGGGCGAGCTGGGTCTGCCCGTGCGCGGTTTCGCCTCCTCCGGCCTGCCCGGTCCCAAGGGCAATCGCGAGACCTTCGTCTGGTGCGGGGGCCGAGGGGAGCCGTTGGCCGACTTCGAGAGCGCCGTCCGCGAGGTCGATCCGTGAGCGACCGCGTCGCCGCATTGATCACCCACGGGCACCCGCCGGCGACCACCGATGCGGTGACGTTGGCCATCACCGCCGCCCGGGAGGCCGGCTGGCGGCTGGTCGCGACCGCCGGGGAGCTCGCCAAGCACGGCGATGCCGGCGACCACGTCGAAACGGTCGAGCAGCTCCCTCGCCAAGCCGACCTCTGCCTGGTGCTCGGCGGCGACGGTTCGATCCTCTACTCGCTGCGTCACTTCGCGCGCACCGGGGTACCCGTCTTCGGGGTCAACTTCGGCACCGTCGGCTTCCTCGCCGCGGTCGAGCGGGATCAGGCCGACGAGGGCATGCGGCGGGCTTTCGCCGGCGAAATCGAGGTACTCGACCTGCCTGGCCTCGAGGTAGAGGTCGACGGCACGCCGCGGGTTGCCCTCAACGACGTCAGCTTCATCCGCCGGCCGCATGAGCGGGTCGCCGAGCTGAGCTACAAAATCGCCGGCGAGGAGGTCGGGCACGTCCGCTGCGATGGGCTGGTGGCGGCGACTCCCGTTGGCTCGACCGGCTACAACCTCGCCAATCAGGGCCCGATTCTCGCCTGGGGGGTGAAGGGCTATGTGGTCTCCTATGTCGCCCCGCACTCGCTCACCGCTCGCGCCCTCGTCGTCGCCCCCACCGACGTCCTCCACGTCGGTAACGCCGGCGGCCGCGAGCCGGTCGACGTCGCGATCGACGGCGAACTCGCCGGCACGCTCGAGTCGGGAACCGCACTCGAGGTCGGCTTCGCCGATGGAGTCGGGCGGCTCGCCCAGCTGCCCGGGACGAGCTTCTACCAGCGCATACGCGAGAAGTTCGGCCACCTCGCCGTCTGAGGCGCCTGACCGGCGCATGTCGGCGTCCTCGGTCGCTCGCGTGCGGAGCACGCCACGCTCCCTGCGTCCTTGACCTGCTTGGTCAGTCGACCTCAGACGACGAGGTGGCTCTCTACTGTTTGTCGCCATGGAGCGCAGATGGTGGACTCTTCTGCTCAGTTCGATTGCGACGTTCATGCTGCTGCTGGACATCACGGTCGTCAACGTCGCCTTGCCGGATATCCAGCGGGACCTCGACGCTAGCCTCTCCAGCCTGCAGTGGGTGGTCGATGCCTACTCGCTGATGCTCGCCGCGTTTCTGTTGACGGCGGGGTCGCTCGGTGACCGGTTGGGCCGGCGCCGCGTCTTCTCGCTAGGCCTTGCCCTCTTCACCTTCGCCTCTTTCCTCTGTGGAATTGCCGGCGACCCGACCCTGCTCAACCTGGCCCGTGGCCTGCAGGGGATCGGCGGCGCGGCGATGTTCGCGACCTCACTCGCTCTGATCGGCCAGGAGTTCCACGGCAAAGACCGGGCGACGGCATTCGGCATCTGGGGTGCGACGGTTGGCGGCGCTGTCGCGATCGGCCCACTGGTCGGTGGCCTGATCACCGAGCACCTCGGCTGGGAGTGGATCTTCTTCGTCAACATCCCGATCGGCATCCTCGCCGTCGCGCTGACCGAGTTGCGGCTTGCCAACGTCGCCGCCCAGGATCCCCAGCGGATCGACCTTCCCGGCCTGGCGACTTTCTCGACCGGCCTCTTCCTGCTCATCCTCGGCCTGATCCGCGGCAACCCAGAGGGCTGGGGGAGCCCGACGATCGTCGCCTCGCTCGCCGGCTCGGCGGCGCTCCTGCTTGCTTTCCTCGTGATCGAGGCGCGCAGCAGCCACCCGATGCTCGACCTCAGCCTCTTCCGCAAGCCCGCCTTCAACGGTGTATCCGCGGTTGCCTTCGGCCTCTCCGCGGGGATGTTCGCGATGTTCCTCTATCTGACCATCTACATGCAGGGCGTGCTTGACTTCTCGCCGCTGGAGACCGGGTTGCACTTCCTGCCGCTGACGGTGCTCTCCTTCATCGTCGCCCCGATCTCCGGCAAGCTCTCCCACCGGGTGCCGATCCGCATCCTGGTCGGGGTCGGGTTGGGGCTGGTCGGGGTCGGCCTGCTGCTGATGCACGGCCTCGCCGCCGACTCGGACGTCTCAGCCCTGTTGCCGGGTTTCCTCATTGCCGGCGTCGGGATCGGTCTCACCAACCCCAGCATCGGCCAGGTCGCGATCGCCGTCGTCCCGGCGGCCAAGGCGGGGATGGGATCGGGAATCAACACGACCTTTCGTCAGGTGGGGATCGCTACGGGTGTCGCCTCGCTCGGCGCGATCTTCCAGTCCCAGGTCGCCTCAAAGCTCTCGAGCCTGCTGCCGGGCGCCCCGCCCGGGCTTGCCGAGGCCGTGTCCTCCGGCGGCTCGCGAGCGGCAGCGGCCGCCGCTCCCCCCGGCCAGCGAGTCGAGATCGTCCACGCCGCCAAGGTCGCCTTCGTTAGCGGCTTCAACGAGATCCTCCTGATCGGCGCGATCCTCTCCTTCGCCGGCGCCACCCTCGGCTTCCTCCTGATCCACCCCCGCGACTTCATTCAATCTTCGCCCGACCCCCAAGCAACGGAGCCCATTCCAGCTTGACGCCTGCTGGGGATCCCGGTAGGGGTGGAGCGTCTTGTACTTTTTCGTCACCGGTGAACGGGCGTCAGCCCGAAATGGCCCAGCGAAAAAGTTAAGCGGAACCCCTACCGGGATCCCCAGTCGGGACAGGGTCGATCCGCCTCCACTGCTACACAGAGGGCGTGCTTCGCGAGCTCCGGATCGAGAACCTGCTGCTGATCGAGCGCGCCGAACTGCGACTCGGTGAGGGGCTCAACGCGATCACCGGTGAGACCGGCGCCGGCAAGACGGTCCTGGCCCACTCGCTCGACCTCTTGATGGGCGGCAAGGCGCGGCCCCAGATCGTCCGCCCGGGGGCTGACGAGGCGTGGGTCGAGGGGGTCTTCGACCTGCCGGACGGGTTGCTGTCCGAGCCGGAGATGGAAGAGGTCGCCGAGCGGCTGCCGGTGGGAGCGGAGGAGATCGTCTTGGGACGCCGGGTGTCGGCCTCGGGACGGACCGCGGCCTTTCTGGCCGGGCGGGCCGCCTCCGCCTCGGATTTGAAGCTGCTGGGTGGCCGCCTGCTCGCCTTCTACGGCCAGCACGAGCACCGCAAGCTGACGATCTCCTCGGCGCAGATGGAGGTGCTCGACGGCTTTGCCGGTGCCGAGCACCTGAGCCTGCGCGAGACCTATCGCGAGGCGCACCGCGAGTGTGTGGAGCTCGAGGTGGAGCTGGCCGAGCTGCGTGAGCGCGACGGCTCGCGTGAGCGCGACCTCGACCTCTACCGCTACGAGCTCGCTGAGATCGAGGACGTGGCTCCCGACCCGGCCGAGCAGGCCGAGCTGTCGGTGGAGCGCGAGCGGCTGCGTCACGCCGAGGGGCTGCGCGAGGCGGCGGCCGGTGCCCTGGCGAGCGCGGCCGGGGCCGATGAGGACGGCGGTGGCGCGGCGAGCGCCCTGGCCGCCGCCGAATCGCTTCTGCAAGGCGTCGGTGGCGTCGATGCAGATCTCGACGCGCTGGCCGAGCGGCTGGCGGCTATCGCCGTCGAGCTCGGCGACGTCGCTGGAGAGTTGCGCGGCTACCTCGACGGAATCGAGGCCGAGCCGGGTCGTCTCGCTGCGATCGAAGAGCGCCTGGAAGCCGTCGACCGGCTGCAGCGCAAGCATGGCGGTAGCGTCGAGTCCGTGCTGGCCCATGCGGAGCGCTGCCGGGTCGAGATCGCACGCTTGGAGGGCGCGGAGACCCGCAGCGCCGAGGGTCAGGCCGCTCTCGCCGCGGCCGAAGCCCGTCGCGAGAAGCTCGGTAAACGGCTGAGCAAGGGCCGGGCCGCGGCCGCCGCGCCCCTGCGGGAGCGGGTCGCCGAGGAGCTCGAGCGTTTGGCGATGCCGGGCGCCAGCCTCGAGGTCGAGTTGGATCCGCACCCCGACGGGTTCACGGTGGGTGGCCGCGAGTCGGTTGAGCTGCGTATCTCGCCGAACCCCGGCATGGCCCCGGCGCCGCTGCGCGACGCTGCGTCCGGCGGCGAGCTCTCGCGGGTGATGCTGGCGCTGAGCGGTCTCGGTGCGGGCTCCGGGGCGGCAACCCTTGTCTTCGACGAGATTGACGCGGGGGTGGGGGGCAAGACCGCCCGCGTCGTCGGTGAGCGCTTGCGGGACCTCGGCGAGGGTCGCCAGGTGCTCTGCATCACCCACCTTCCCCAGGTTGCCTCGCTGGCTTCCACTCACTTCCGCTTGGAGAAGGATCTGAGCGGCGAGCGAGCCGCCGCCACCGTGCAGCACCTCGACGGCGAGGGGGTGGTGGAGGAGATTCGCCGCATGCTCGGCGGCGAGAAGGCCGACGAGGCCGCCGACCGCCACGCCCGCGAGCTGCTTGCCGCCGCGTAGCACGGCTGTAACCTGCTTGCGTGGCTACCGCCAGTCGCCGTCGCTTTCCTGCGCTGCTTTCGCGTCGTAACGGGGTGTCCGCGGAGGAGGCGATTCACGGCACCGCCAGGCTCGGCCGCCGCACCAAGGATCTGGTCAAGCGGTTGCGCCCCGGCGACGTCGCCGTCATCGACCACGTCAACATCGACCGCATCGCCGCCGAGGAGCTGATCGCCACGGGTGTGGGCGTCGTGATCAACGCCTCGCAGTCGAGCGACGGCCGCTACCCCAACGCAGGGCCGCTGCTGCTGGTTCGCTCCGGACTGGTGCTGATCGATGCGGTCGACGTCGACCCTTTCGAGCTGCTCGCCGAGGGTGCCGAGGTGACGATTGCCGCCGACGCGGTCAGCAGCGATCGACGGGAGGTCCTGCGCGGCAAGGTGTTGGGGGTCGCCGAGCTCGAAGCCCGCGAGGCGGAGCAGCGCGAGCGCGTCGACGAGGCGCTCGCCGAGTTCGCCGAGAACACGGTCGCGCACGTCCGCCAGGAGACCGACCTGCTGACCGGCGCGATCGAGTTCCCGCCGACGCGGACCTCCTTCCGCGACCGCCAGGTGCTGATCGTCGTTCGTGGCGACCGCCACCGACGCGACCTGAAGGCGTTGAACGCCTACATCCGCGACGTCCGCCCGCTGATCGTCGCGGTCGACGGCGGCGCGAACGGCTGTCTTGAAGCCGGGCTGAAGCCGGACGTCATCCTCGGCGACATGGACTCCGCCGGCGACGAGGCGCTCTACTGCGGGGCGGAGTTGATCGTCCACGCCTATCCGGACGGCCGCGCTCCCGGCCGCGAGCGGTTGCAGAAGCTGGGGCTGGAGCACATGCTTGTCCCGGCAGCCGGAACCAGCGAGGACGTGGCGATGCTGATGTCCTATGAGAAGGGGGCGGATCTGATCGTCAGCGTCGGCGCCCACTTCAACCTGATCGAGTTCCTCGATCGCAAGCGGGGCGGCATGTCCTCGACCTTTCTCACCCGGCTGCGGATCGGCGAGAAGCTGGTCGACGCGAAGGGCGTCAGCCGCCTCTACAACCCGCCCTCGACCTTCGCCCCGGTGGCGCTCTTCCTCGTCGCATTCGCGATCCTGCTGACGATCGTCGTGATCAGCTCGCCGGCGCTCAAAGACCTCGTCGAACTGCTCTGGTTGAAGATCAAGATCTGGCTCGGGCTTTAGATGATCTAGTTGTAGTTCCTCACCACGTTGTTCATCCGGGCCTCCTTGAAGGCTGGGGGTGCTGACCACCCAGATCAAGGAGGACACCGGATGAAGCTGCACGCTAACGCTCGAACCTGCCCGAAAAGCAGGCGCCTGCTCGTAGAGCGCCTCGAGAGAGGCTGGTCGCTGACGTTGGCGGCCGAGGCCGCCGGCGTCAGCGAGCGAACCGCCGCCAAGTGGCTCGCCCGCTGGCGCTCTGAGGGAGAGGCGGGCCTGCTCGACCGCAGCTCTGCACCAAAGGCACGCCCAACGCAGCTGCCCGCGGATCGCGTCAAGGCGATCGAGGCACTGAGGAGGCTGTGGATGACAGCGGCTGAGATCGCCGAGGTGCTTGGGATGGCTCTCTCAACCGTCTCAAGGTGGCTGAAGCGAATCGGACTGGGCAGGAGGAGTCGTCTGAGCCCACCCGAGCCGCCCAACCGCTACGAGCGCAAACGCCCAGGAGAGCTGATCCACGTCGACATCAAGAAGCTGGGGCGCATCCTGCGACCTGGCCATCGCGTCACCGGCAATCGCCGCGATCGCTACACCGACGCCCGGGGCTATGGCGTCGCCGGTTGGGAGTTCGTCCACGTCTGCGTGGATGACGCCACCCGCCTCGCCTACGTCGAGGTGCTTGCAGATGAGCGCGCCCTCACCGCCGTCGGCTTCCTGCGCCGAGCCGTCGAGTGGTTTGGATCGATGGGTATCGCCGTCGAGAGGGTGATGAGCGACAACGGCTCCTGCTACCGCTCTCATGCGCATGCGAGCGCCTGCAGGGAGCTCGGACTCAAGCACCTCTTCACCCAGCCCTACCGGCCTCGGACAAACGGCAAGGCGGAGCGATTCATCCAGACGCTCCAGAACCGATGGGCCTATGGAGCTATCTACGCGAACTCAGCCGAGAGGACCGCAGCTCTTCCGGGCTGGCTCACCCACTACAACTTCACCCGACGACATGGCTCCCTCGGCCACAAGACGCCCGCGGCTCGGCTCGCCGAGCTGGAACAACGTCCTGAGTAGCTACATCTAGTGCGCCCCGCGGCGAGCGTCTAGCCTTCCCGGCCGATGGGTTACAGCGCTCGCTACCACGCCACGTCGCTGATCGCCGTCTTCCTCGCCCTCGCGATCGGGATCCTGATCGGCGCCGAGTTCGGCGGCGACACGCTTTCCAACACGCGCAAGGACCTCGAGCACAGCCTCACCGGCAACCTCCAGGACGCTCGCGAACAGGCCGATGAACTGAGTGGCGAGCTGGGTCGGGCAAACGAGTTCTCAAGCCGGGTCTACCCGGTCCTGGTGCGCGACCAGCTGCGCGGGCGCAGGATCGGCCTGGTCGCTTTCGGCGACCTGCCTGGCGACGTCTACGGGGCGATCGAGGATGCCTTGGCACCGACCGGTGCGCGCCTGGTCGGCGTGGGGGTGGTGCGGGAGCCGGTCGATACCCACGGTCTCGCCGCCGACCTCGCCAAGACCCGTTTCGCCGATATCGTCCGCAACCCGGACGCGCAGACCGCCCTCGGTGTCGGCCTTGGGCGGCAGCTGGTGCGGGGCGGGACGCTGCTGGAACCGGTGCGCAGCCACCTCTTCTCGCGCGCGAGCGGCAACTTCGGCGCACTCGACGGGGTGATCGTCGTCCGCGAGCAACCGCAGGAGATGGGCCCGGTCCAGCACTCGGTCGCCGGCCGGATCGAGTCGGGGATGACGAGCGGGATCACCGCGACCCACACGCCCGCGGTCGGCGTCGAGGACTCCGAAGCCGAAACGTCGTCGATCTCATTCTTTGCCGGCAACGACCTCTCCAGCGTCGACGACGTCGACCTGGTCGCCGGCCGGTTGGCGACGGTATTCGCCCTACTCGGCGCCGAGGGCAGCTTCGGCGTCAAGGGCAGCGCCGATCGCTTGCTGCCGGATCTGCTCGCCCCGCGCCGATGACCTGGATCGGCTTCCCCGTGGCGATCGCGGTGGCGCTGCTGGTCATCCCGGCCGGCATCCGCGGCCTGCTCGACGCCGGACTGGTCCGGGAGAACTTCCGTGGCACCCGGCTCGCCTTTCCGCTTGGCGCGGTCCTGGCGACGGCGGCGTTGGTGGCGCTGGCCCCGCTCGCCTTCCTCGACGATCGCGGTGACCTCGAACTGCTCGATCCCGAGCTGCGGCGCTGGCTGCCCTACGTGATCGGCGTCGCCTTCCTCGGCTTCCTCGACGACTCGCTCGGGCGGGGGGAGGCGGCCGGCTCGCCGCGCGGCTGGCGGGGTCACGCCACGGCCCTGCGCGAGGGACGACTGTCCACCGGTGCGATCAAGGCGATCGGGGCGCTGGCACTCGCCGCGTACGTCGTCTCCGGCCGTGGCCTCGAGTCGTGGCGCTAC
Source organism: uncultured Solirubrobacterales bacterium (assembly GCA_963716735.1). Taxonomy (GTDB): domain Bacteria; phylum Actinomycetota; class Thermoleophilia; order Solirubrobacterales; family 70-9; genus VRUE01. The sequence continues at coordinate 688,413 of OY970321.1, read as the reverse complement.
CTCGCCGACGTGGCGCTGTTGATCCTCGCCACCAACGCCTTCAACCTGCTCGACCTGCGGCCCGGGCGGGCGGAGAAGGGCCTGGCCCTGCTCGGTGTCGGGCTCTGCCTCGGGGCGTGGACCTTCGCGCCCCTGGACCTGCTGGGGATCTTCGCCGGGCCGGTGCTCGTCGGCGCCTGGTTCACGCTGCGCGAGCGGGCGATGCTGGGGGATACCGGCTCCAACCTGGTGGGGGCGATCGCCGGGGTCTGGTTGCTGACCACGTTGGACGGAACGGGGCGGCTGATCGCCCTGGCTCTGGTCGTCGCGCTGACCGTTTTCGGCGAGTTGCGATCTATTTCGCGGACGGTCGACTCGGTTCCGCCCTTGCGCTGGCTAGACTCGCTCGGCAGAGAATGAATCGGCCCAAACCAGGAGACACGCGCTTCATCTTCGTCACCGGCGGCGTCGTCTCGGCCCTCGGCAAGGGGATCGCCGCCGCTTCGATCGGCCGCCTCCTCGTCTCCCGCGGCTACCGGGTCCAGCTGCAGAAGTTCGACCCCTACATCAACGTCGACCCGGGGACGATGAGCCCGTTCCAGCACGGCGAGGTCTTCGTCACCGAGGACGGCGCCGAGACCGACCTCGACCTCGGCCACTACGAGCGCTTCACCGACGAGAACACCTCGCGCGCCTCCAACGTCACCGCCGGCTCGGTCTACAACTCGGTGATCAACCGCGAGCGCCGCGGCGACTACCTCGGCGCCACTGTGCAGGTGATCCCGCACATCACCGACGAGATCAAGAACAAAATCCTCATCGTCGCCGAGTCGCAATCGGTCGACTTCGTCCTCACCGAGATTGGCGGCACGGTCGGCGACATCGAGTCTCTGCCCTTCCTCGAGTCGATCCGTCAGCTCTACACCGACCTCGGCCCCAAGCGGGCGATGTTCATGCACCTGACCCTGGTTCCCTACGTCGGCCACGCCGGGGAACTGAAGACCAAGCCGACCCAGCACTCGGTCAACGAGCTGCGCCGCATCGGGATCCAGCCACATGCGTTGGTCTGCCGCTCCGAGAGCCGCCTCGACCGTGAGATCCGCAGCAAGATCGCCCTCTTCGCCAGCCTCCCGGTCGACGCGGTGATCTCCGCCCACGACGTCGACAACATCTACAAGGTGCCGCTGGTCTTCCGCGCCGAAGGTGTCGACGACCTCGTCCTGGACCACTTCGGCATGGAGGCCCCGTCCTCGGACCTGAGCGAGTGGGAGGCGATGGTGCGTCGCGCCGACGCCGCCACCGGCAAGGTGCGGATCGCGCTCGTCGGCAAGTACGTGCAGTTGGCCGACGCCTACAAGTCTGTGATCGAGGCGCTCGAGCACGGTGGCTTCCACCACGGGGTCGAGGTCGAGGTCGAGCTGGTCGATTCGGAGAACTTCGAGCCGGAGAAGCTGGAGGGCGTCGACGGAGTGCTGATCCCCGGTGGCTTCGGCGAGCGCGGCATCGAGGGCAAGGTCGAAGCGGCGCGGATCGCCCGCGAGCGCTCGATTCCCTACCTGGGCATCTGCCTCGGCATGCAGATCGCCGTGGTCGAGTTCGCCCGCACCGTGGCCGGCATGGACGGTGCCAACTCGGCCGAGTTCGACCCCGAGACTCCCTACCCGGTCGTCGACCTGCTGCCCGAGCAGAAGGAAGTCTCCGACATGGGGGGCACGATGCGGCTCGGCGCGGACCCCGTGAAGCTGCACGAGGGGACGCGAGCACGCGAGATCTTCGGCGAGGCGGTCATCTACAAGCGCCACCGCCACCGTTACGAGGTCAACATCCAGCTGCGCCGCCGTCTCGAAGACGAGGGCTTGGTCTGCGGCGGCACCTCGCCCGACGAGCGCCTGGTCGAGATGATCGAGTTGCCCGACCACCCGTTCTTCGTCGCTTCCCAGTTCCACCCCGAGTTCAACTCGCGGCCCAACCGGCCCGAGCCGCTCTTCCGCGAGTTCGTCGGCGCGGCGTCGCGCCACGCCGGCGAGCAGCCGGCCGAAGGCGGAGAGATAGAGGCAGAGACGGAGGATTCCTCCTCCGTGGCCCAGCAGCCCCGTTAGCCTGTCCCGCGTGGACAGGCTCCATGAGACGTTTGTCAGGCTCTGCGAGATTCGCAGCCCGACCGGGGAGGAGCGCGAGGTTGCCGACACGATCCTCGCCGAGCTGGGAGCGCTGGGACTCGAGGTAAGCGAGGACGACGCCGCCGGGCCTGCCGAAGCGGGAGCTGGCAACCTCGTCGCCCGCCTGCCCGGCCAGTCCGATCGCTGGGTGATGTTCTGCGCTCACATCGACACCGTGCCGCACGCCGGTCAGATCGAGGTCGCGAATGACGACGGTGTCTTCCGCAGCCAGGGCGAGACGATCCTCGGTGCCGACAACAAGGCGGCCGTTGCGGTCTTCATCGAGCTGGTTGCGCGCCATGCAACCGAGCCCCCGCCGGTCGGGATCGAGCTGCTTCTGACCGTCGCCGAGGAGCAGGGCCTACGCGGGGCGAAGGCGTTTGACGCAGGCGAGCTCCGCGCCGAGTGCGGTTTCGTCCTCGACCATGCCGGGCCGGTCGGGGAGGTTGTCGTCGCGACGCCCACCCAGCAGCAAGTCCGCGCCGATTTCGTCGGCGTCGAGGCTCACGCGGGGATCGAACCCAACGACGGGAACAGCGCGATCGCCGCGGCGGCGGAGGCGATCGCACGAATGGAGCTGGGGCGAATCGACGACGAGACGACCGCCAACGTCGGCCTGATCGGCGGCGGCACCTCGGGGAACGTCGTGCCAGGGCACTGCAACATCGTCGCCGAGACCCGCAGCCTCGACACCGATCGGGCCGCGGCGGTCGCCGGGGAGATCACCGAGGCCTGCGCCTGGGGTGCGAGCGAGCACGGCTGCGACGTCGACGTGCGCGTGGAAGAGGTTTTCCGGGGCTACCGGATACCGAACGACTCGAAAGCACTGGCCCTAGCAGAGGAGGGCCTGCGCCGCGCCGGCCATGAGCCGGTCCGCACGTCGATCGGCGGCGGCAGCGACGCCAATGCGCTGCGCGTCGCTGACTTTGACTGCGTACTGCTCGCCAATGGCCCCAATGACGTTCACACCTCGAACGAGCGCGTCTCGGCCGCCGATCTCGACGCGATGCTCGAGGTATGCGAGGGGATCGTCGCCGCGGCCGGCGCCGACGTCGGGTGAGCCGACGGCTGAAGCTGCGCCGCGGCGTCGTCGTCGGCCAAGACCCGCTGACGGTTGAGATCGACGGTGAGCGGCGACCGGCCTGGGCCGACGAAGTGCTCCTGGGCGAGATGCGCGTCGGCGACGAGGTCGTCGTCAACGTCGCCGCGCTTGACCTGCAGCTCGGCTCGGGCGGCTTCGACGTGGTCCACGTCAACCTGACCCGGGGCCTGGAGGCGAGCGGCGAGGGCCGTGAGCATGTGATGAAGCTCAACTACACCTCGCTGCAGCACCCGGTCGAGCCGGTCGAGCTTCCACGGGAAATGGGTGGACGAACGATCTCGGCCCTGGTCCTGCCTCTGCACGGGCACCTGGCACCAGCCGTGTGGGCGGTCGCGCAGGTGGCGCCGGACCTGAAGGTGGGCTACGTGCAGACGGGTGGCGGGGCTCTTCCCGGATCCTTCTCTCGCGATGTCGTCCAGCTGCGCGAGCGCGACCTGCTCCGCGGACACATCACGGCCGCTCCCGCATATGGCGGCGAGTACGAGGCACTCTCGGTCGCGGGCGCGCTCGACGCGGCTGCCAACGGCCTTGGTTGGGACGCGGCGATCGTCGGCCCGGGCCCCGGCATCATCGGCTCCGACACCCGCCTCGGCCACGGTGGCGTGGCCGCCCTCGACAATGCCCACGCCGCTTTGGCGCTTGGCTTGCCGACGCTCCTCTCGCCCCGCCTCTCCGAAGCCGACCCCCGCGAGCGCCACCAGGGTGTGAGCCACCACACCCTGACCGTGCTCGAACTGCTCCTGGGCGGAGTGGGAATACCTGTGCCAGTCGACAGCCCCGAAGCGGTTGCGGAACTTGCCGGCGCGGCGGGCGACCGCCACCAGCTTCACAAAGCTCAGCCCGACCTGGCGGGCTACGCCGCCACCGGCCTCCCGTCCCAAGTGATGGGGAGGGGCATCGAAGAAGACAAGCTCTTCTTTTCCGCCGCACTGGCAGCGGGTCACGCACTGGGCGTATCTGCCGCGGGTGGCGCGGGATGAGCGGGGTTTCGGTCGAATAGACCGCTAAACCCCGCTCGTCGCGCGACAGGACCCGCGGCCCGACACGCATGGTCCCTTGCGGTTCAAGGTGAGTGGCGACTCAGCGAGAACCACCCGCCATGGCTGTAGCAGTGGCGCCGCGCCCGACAACCGATGCCCGCTTCGAGGGCCTCGTCCTCGATTTCCTCTCCTACCTGGAGCTGGAGCGCGGCCTCTCGCGCAACACGCTCAACGCTTACCGCACCGACCTGCACCAGTACGGCGAGTTCCTCGCCTCGCACGAGCTCGACGCGCTCGCGGCTCGCCCGGCCGACATCGGTGACTTCCTCGCCGACCTCGCGACCGGCAACGGCCGTCCGGCCTGCTCCGCGGCCACGGTGCACCGTAAGACCGCCTGCCTGCGTTCCTTCTACAAGCACCTGCGCCGTGACGAGTTGATCGGCGACGACCCGACCGCGGCGCTGAGCGCCCCGCGACGGGCCAAAAAGCTGCCCCAGGTCCTCAACTACGCCGAGGTGCAGAAGCTGCTTGCGGCACCCCGTGGCAGCGAGCCGACGGCGCTCCGCGACCGGGCGCTGCTGGAGGTGATGTACGCGTGCGGGTTGCGCGCCTCGGAGACGATCGGCCTGGAGATGTCGGACATCGACCTGCGCGAGGGCCTGCTGCGAGCGCGCGGCAAGGGATCCAAGGAGCGGATCGTGCCGCTCGGCCGCAAAGCGATCGCGGCGATCTCCGCCTACCTGCGCGGCGGCCGCCCGAAGCTTGTCGGCGAACGCCACGAGGTGCGGTTGTTCGTCAACTTCCGCGGTGGCCCGCTCAGTCGCCAGGGCCTCTACAAGATCGTCCAGCGCCACGCCCGCGACGCCGGCCTGGCGGGGCAGATGAGCCCACACACGCTTCGGCACAGCTTTGCCACTCACCTGCTGGCGGGGGGCTGCGACCTGCGCGCCGTGCAGGAGATGCTCGGCCACGCCGACATCGCGACGACTCAGATGTACACGCACCTCTCCGGCGAGCGCCTCAAGGAGGTCTACTTCGAGGCGCATCCCCGGGCCACCGAGAGCTGATTGGCGACTTAGCCCCCTATAGGCGACGGTAAGTCGCCAGTCGCCTGATAGAACCGGGCGATGCCTGAGCTGCCCGAGGTCGAGACCGTCTGTCGCCAGCTCGAGCCGGAGCTGGAGGGACGGCGGATCGAGTCGCTGGAGGTGCTCGACCCACGCTGGTGCAGGCCCAAGCCGCCGGCCGAGCTAGAGAGGGAGGTGTCGGGAAGGACGATCGAGCGCCTGGGTCGCCGCGGCAAGTACCTGCTGCTTGGGCTGGAGGGCGGGCAGACGCTGGTCATGCACCTGCGCATGACCGGCAACCTGGTTCTGGTCGAGGGAGAGGACAAGCTCGATCCATCGGAGGGGATGCGGCTGTACGAGGGTGAGCGCTCGACCTCGGAGCGGCATCTGCGCGCTCGCATCGTCCTCGATGACGGTCGCCAGGTCTGGTTCACCGACCCACGTCGCTTCGGCGAGGCGCTCTTGCTCGGAGACGACGAGCTGGACGCCCATTTCGCTTCCAGGCTTGGCGTCGAGCCGCTCTCTGCCCAGTTCACGCCGGAGCTGCTGGGGGAGGTCGCCGCCGGACGCACGGTCCCGCTCAAGTCCTTCCTGCTCGACCAGAAAGGCATCGCCGGAGTCGGCAACATCTACGCCGACGAGGCGCTCTTCCGGGCGCGCCTGCACCCGCTCTCGCCCGCCGGCTCGATGAAGCCCGAGCACCTCGAGGCGCTGCGCGACGCGGTTGTCGCCGCGCTCGAAGCGGGGATAGACGGTGGCGGGGCCTCGATCGACGACTATCGCGACGGGCGTGGCGAGAAGGGCAGGATGCAGGACGAGTTCCTCGTCCACACCCGCGAGGGGGAGCCCTGCCCGCGCGGTGACGGGACGATCGAGCGGATCGTCGTCTCCGGCCGCTCGACCTACTTTTGCCCAGCCTGCCAGGTCCGGTTGCGGCGCCGACCGCGGCGCCGTCGCCGTCCGGTGCCAGGTTCAACGTAGGTAAGTCATGGCCGGCAAGACGCTGAAGACGGAGGCGATTGTCCTGCGCAGCATCCGCTACGGCGAGGCTGACCGCATCCTCCATCTCTACACCGCGCAGCGAGGGCGGGTGGGGGCGATCGCAAAAGGCGCGCGGCGGCCGAAGTCCCGCTTCGGGGGCCGGTTGGAGCCTTTCTTCCGGCTCGACCTGCTGCTGCACGAAGGACGTGGCGAGCTGCTCACCGTGACCCAGGCCGCGACCGTCGACGGCTACCCGCGCTTGCGTGCTTCCGGCGCTGCTCTCACCGCCGGCGCCCGCGCCTGCGACGCCGTTCTACGCCTGCTCGACTCGGCTGAGGCAAACCCACCCGCCTACAACCTGCTCTGCCGCTACCTCGCGCTGCTCGACGACCCCGCGGCACCCGCGGCGGCGTCGCTGTCGACGGCGCTCTCCTTCCGGCTCAAGCTGGCGCTGGCCGCGGGGTTCTCTCCCGAGCTCGGTTCCTGTACCCGCTGCGGCGAGGCCGAGCACCTGGTCGGCTTCTCCGGCGCGGCGGGTGGTGTCGTCTGCGCCGGCTGCGAAGCGGGCTCGTTCCCCCTCTCCGAGGAGGCTCACCGCTTTATGGTCGAATCGATCGCCAGGCCGCTGGCCGAGGCGCCGCAGGCCGGCGAGCGCGAGATGCGCCAGGCGGAGCGGGCGATCGGCGAGACCCTGGAGCATCACGCGCACGTGCAATTACGCGCTGCCGCGTAGGATCGGAGGCCTTGGAGGCAACCGTCACTTTTGAGGACCGCGTACGAGCCTGGGAGGCTGAGTTCCTCTCTGGTCTGGCAACGCCTTCATACCCCGCGCGACGTCAAGTCGAGGAGCCGGACAGTCCCCTGCGGACGCCGTTCCAGCGTGACCGCGACCGGATCGTCCACTCCAAGGCGTTCCGCCGCCTCAAGCACAAGACGCAGGTCTTCATCGCACCCGAAGGCGATCACTACCGCACCCGCTTGACCCACACCCTCGAGGCCTGCGGGATCGCCCGTACGGTCGCCCGCGCGCTCGGCCTCAACGAGGACCTGACCGAGGCGATCGGGCTCGGCCACGACCTCGGCCACCCGCCCTTCGGTCATACCGGCGAGGAGGCCCTCGACGCCGCCTTGCGCGAGCGCTGCGGGGGTGGTTTCAAGCACAACGTCCACTCGCTGCGGATGGTCGACGTCCTCGAGCGCGACGGCCAGGGACTGAACCTGACCGAGCAGGTGCGCGACGGCATCCTCAACCACACCGGCTCCGATCGGCCGGCGACCCTCGAGGGCCGGATCGTCAAGCTGGTCGACCGCGTCGCCTACATCAACCACGACATCGACGACGCGCTGCGTGCCGGGATCCTGCACCCCGGTGACCTTCCGGCCGCCGAGATCGAGCTGCTCGGTCCGACCGGCTCGACCCGGATCGACACGCTGGTGCACGACATCGTCGAGCGCTCCACCGCGGTCGGCGACATCGCGCAGAGCGAGGAGGTGGGCGGGGCGATGCTGCGCCTGCGCAAGTTCATGTTCCAGCGCGTCTACCTGGGTGAGGCGGCGCGCGGCGAGCACGAACGCGCACAGCGCGCCTTGCGCGGCCTCTTCGACCACTACATGGAGCACCCTGGCGAGGTGCCGGAGGGGGAGCCGGGGGCGAGCGACTGCCAGCGGGTTGCCGACTACCTGGCCGGGATGACCGACCGCTTCTGCATCGCCCGCTTCGCCGAGCTCACCGTTCCCGAGGCGGCGCGATTCTGATGGCGTTGATCTCCGAGGAGAGCCTGGAGCGGGTCAAGCAGGCGGTGGACATCGTCGAGGTGATCTCCGCCCACACCGACCTGCGCCGCCAGGGCGCGCGCTGGGTCGGGCTCTGCCCCTTCCACGAGGAGCGCACGCCGTCCTTCTCCGTCGACGCTCAGGAAAAGCTCTACCACTGCTTCGGTTGCGGGGTAGGGGGCGACACGATCAAGTTCGTCGAGGAGAAGGAGGGGCTCGGCTTCGCCGAGGCGGTGGAGCTGCTCGCCGATCGCTACGGGGTCGAGCTGCAGCGCGAGAAGGAGGACCCGAGGGCCGAGGCGCGGCGCCAGCAGCGCCGCCGGCTGGGGGAGCTGCTGGACCGCACCGCGGGTTTCTACGCCCACTACCTCTGGGATTCCGAGGAGGCGGGCAAGGCACGCGCCTACCTGGCGGAGCGGGGCCTGGGCGAGGAGACGCTGCGCGCCTTCGCCGTCGGCTATGCGCCGAGCGCCTGGGACACGATGTTGCTGCGCGGGCAGCGGGCCGGGTTCAAAGTCGAGGAGCTGCGCGCGGTCGGGCTGGCGCAGCGAGGTCGCAGCGGCGGCGAGTACGACCGTTTCCGCGAGCGGATCATGTTCCCGATTCGGGACCGTCGCGGCCGCACGCTCGGCTTCGGCGGGCGGGCGATGCGCTCCGACCAGGGGGCGAAGTACGTCAACACCGCCGAGACCGACTTCTTCCACAAGAGCCAGACGCTGTACGGGATCGACCTCGCAAAAGAGGCGATCGCGAAGAGCGGCCGGGTGGTGGTGGTCGAGGGCTATACCGACGTGCTGGCGCTGCGCCAGGCCGGGGTCGCGGAGGCGGTGGGAGTGATGGGGACGGCGATCACCGAGGAGCAGGTGGCGGCGCTCTCGGGGATGGTCGACGAGGTGGTTCTGGCGCTCGACGCCGACTCGGCCGGGCAGGAGGCGATGTTGCGTGCGCAACGTGTCGCGGCGGGGCGCAGGATGCGGCTGCGGGTGGCGGCGATGCCGGCGGGAGAGGATCCCGCCGAGATGACGGTGGCGGAGGGTGGGGCGGACCGTTTCCGGGCGCTGGTCGAGGGAGCCGTGGACCTGCCCGCCTTCCAGGTCGGGCTGGTCCTGGAGGGCACCGACGTCTCCTCGCCCGCCGAGCGCGACCGGGCCTTGGGCGAGGTGGCGCCGATTCTGGCGGGCATGGGGGAGACCGCGAGCCGCGATGACCTCGTGCGGCGGGTGGCGGGGAAGCTGGATCTGGAGCCGGCGCTGGTGATGGGCCGGGTGACGGCGGCGCAGCCGCTGAGCGGCGGTTCCGCTGAGCCGTCCCGGCGGAGTGCGCCCGCGGCACCCCAGGTGCGCAGCGGCGGCGAGCTGACCTCGCGCGAAAGGCGCGAGCGAGCCTTGCTGGCGATGTGCATCGCCCTGCCCGATGAAGGCAAGGACTATCTGGGCCGTCTCACCGAGGAGCACCTGTCGCCAAGCGGCGCCCGTGTCGCCGCCTGGCTGCGCGAGAACCCGCAGGACCCGGCGTCCAATCTTCCGCACGACGACGACCAGCTCGCCGGCCTGATCGCCGAGCTCGTCATCCTCGCCCATGACGAGCCGGCCTCGACCGAGGCGATGGAGCTCAACTACCTCTTGCTCGAGCAGCGCCGCCTCGAGTCCCAGATCGCCGCCGCCGGCGAAGCCGACGACTACGAGCGCCGCGCCGCCCTCAGCCGAGAGCGCGCCGCGCTGGTGGAGCGCATAGCCCGCACCGAGCGAGTCGGGGGCTAGCCGCTAAATTCCCTGCCGCGTTCCGGGGTAGCTCAATCGGTAGAGCACTCGGCTGTTAACCGAGTTGTTGTGGGTTCGAGTCCCACCCCCGGAGCTTCTTCAGACGAGCGCGTGCCTTTTGGCGAGCTGCTCGACCAGTTCCGCCCCCCGTTCGGCGCCATCGTGCTGTTGCGCCCAGGCGGCGAGCTCGCCCGCACGGGCGGCGAAGGACGGGTCTCCGAGGATGCGGCGAGTCGCCCAGCGCAGGGGGGAGGGGAGGCAGAGGCGCCAGGGAAGGGCGAGGCCGGCCTTGGCCCAGCTGACCCGCATCGCCGTCTCGCTCATGTCGCCGATGAAGGGACTGATCAGCAGCGGCGTGCCCGCGGCAAGCGCGCGGGCCACCGTGCCGTGGCCGCCGTGCGATATCACCAGCGAGGCTGCCGGCATCAGCTGGCTGTAGCTGAGCCACTCGACGAGGATCGCGTTGTCGGGCACCTCGATTGGGTTCTGTGGCACGACGCGGTTGGTCGTCGCGACGACCCGCACCGGCTCGTCGGCCAGGGTCTCGAGTGCCGTGCGCACGAGGTGATTGCGGGAGTCGTGTGCGGTGCTCGGCGCGACCAAAACGAGCGGCTCGTCCCCCGGCGGTAGCTCGATCTCTGCATGGGGGACCTCGAAGCTCAGCGGTCCGGTCACCTCGACCCCGGCGGGCCAGGACCGCGGGTACTCGAGCTGCGGGAAGGTGCCGACCAGCGCCAGGTCCGAACTGATCCCACCGTGGAGTCGCTCTGTGGGCGGAAGGTCAAGCCGCTCCCGCTGCCGGTTCAGGTCGTCGCGCCCCTGCTCCAGTCCGATGTTCAACGCCCGCTGTCCTCTCCGCCATACAAGGCGACCCAGTGGCGTGCGCGGCGGCTGCAGGCCGACCGCGAAGAACGGCAGCCCCGGCTCGACGACCGGGTAGATGTGCGGGATCAGGGTCGCTCGTGGCACCCCGGCGACCTCGGCCGCGAGCGCCGGAGCAAGGGTGAGGATGTCGCTGACCACCACATGCGGGCGCATCTCCTCCAGCAGCGGCAACAGCGCCCGCGCCGCCTCGGCCGCGTGCGCGCCCTCCGCCGAGTCGGGGTCGGGCGGGGGAAACATCCGGTATTCCTCAGCCGCGGCAAAACCCAGCCCAGCCCCCTCGACGGCGGCCCGCCGCTCCTCCCAGGTCTCGATCGTCACCTCGTGGTCACGACTGGCGAGGGCCCGGCCCAGGGCTATGGCTGGGAAGACATGTCCAGGATCGCCGAACGCTGCAACCAGGAACCGCATGGCGCCGTTAAGGCGTGTCCAGTCCCTCGCCCGGACGGGTGAAGACAATCTCCGGTACGTGGCAGTTGGGCGACGTGTGCAGCAGGAAGCGCACCGCCTCGCCGATGTCCTCCGGCCGGATCATCTCTTCGCCGGGCACCTGCTCCTTGGCGAACTCGGTCATCGGCGTGTCGACGAAGCCCGGCGCGAGGGCCGTGCACTGGATGCCGGCACCGCCGACTTCGCGGTGCGTCGACTGGGTGAAGTTGATCACTGCGCCCTTGGTCGCGGCGTAGACCGAGAGCCATGCCTGCCCGCCTTTGCCCGCGATCGATGCGGTGTTGACGATCAGCGCCTTGCCGTGCTCGGCGCCCGCCTCGCGCAGCATCGGCAGGCCCTCGCGGGTGCCGATGATCAGCGCCCGCAGGTTGACCGAGAGCTGCATGTCGAGGTATTTGGTCTTGATCTCCTCCATTGCCGCGCCGATCCCCACCCCCGCGTTGTTGACGAGGGCATCGAGGCGGCCGTAGGCATCCCGGTGTTTGGCGAAGACGCCGACCACGTCGTCCTCGTCGGTCATGTTTGCGGGGACGCTCTGGACCTCCAGCCCACTTGCGCGCAGCTCCTCGGCGGCGGCCTCCAGCTTCTCCGGGCGCCGGGCTGAGACGGTCAGTGCGTATCCCTCTTCGCCGAGCGTGCGGGCAATCGCAAGCCCGATCCCACTTGAGGCCCCCGTGATCAGTGCAGCTCGATCTGCCACGTCTCTCTCCTCATGCTCGTCGGTTCGCCGGGCACGCACCCTATAGGGCGCCCGCGGGCCTTCGCCGAATAACATGACCGATCCGCATGCCCCGGCGCCATGCCACAAAAGCGTTCCTCTGCCTGTTCGCCGCCGCTTTCCTTGCGGCAGGCTGCGGTGGTTCTGACTCCTCCACCTCGAGTGGAGGAGTTGCGGCCGGCAAGCCCGCACCGCCGAAGAGCGAATTCCCCAAGACCGAAGACAGAACCTTGGGCGAAATCGTCAAAGACGCCGATTCGCACGCCGAACTTGTCGTCTCGCCGGCCGCCCTCGCCTTCTACAAGGGTGAGAACCGCTATCCCTTCGGGATCTTCCATCCGGATCGCAGCCAGGTGAGCGACGCGAAGGTCGCCCTCTACGTGGCCAGGGTGCCCCATATGGGGCTGAGCGGCGACGAAGCTTCCGGGGACGGCAAGGAGAAAGGGGCGGTGGCGCGCGCCCGTACCGAAGCGCTCGAACAGCCGGCCAAGGGTCCCTATCCGGCGGCGATAGAAAGCCTTGCCACCGAGCCGGCCTATCGCGCGCAGACCACGACCAGCGATCCCGACGCGGCGACGATCGTCTACACGACCGACCTCGACTTTCCGCAGAACGGCGAGTGGCGGATAGCGGCGCTGATCGAGCAGGGCGACGAAACCGTCGCGACGCTCCTGCCCAGCGCCTCGGTCGGCGAGTTCAAGAGCGTCCCGAAGGTCGGGGAAGAGGCGCCGAAGATCCACACGCCGACCCCGGCGGACGCTGGCGGCGACCTCTCCAAGATCACCACGCGGATCCCGCCCGACACCCAAAATCGGGTCGACTATGCCGACGCGCTGGGCAAAGAACCGATCCTCCTCTTGTTTGCGACCCCCCAGTTCTGCCAGAGTCGGGTATGCGGCCCGGTTGTCGACGTGGCCGAGCAGGTCAAAGAGCAGTACGGCGACAAGGCCGCGTTCATCCATATGGAGATCTACAAGGACAACGATCCGAGCAAGGGCGTGAGGCCGCAGGTGCGGGCGTTCCACCTGCCAAGTGAGCCGTGGCTGTTCGCGATCGACCGCAAGGGCGTGATCCAGGCGGAGATCGAGGGAGCCTTCGGCGTCGACCGATTGACGAGGGTCGTGAAAGAGGTGACCGGGGAATGAGCGAGAAAACCGCACCCGATCCAGAGCTGCTCAAGTCATTTGCCGAAGAGGCGCGCCGTCGCTGCGACGTGATCGCCGCCGGTGTTGCCACCGAGACCGAAGACTTCGAGACTCTACGAGCTGAAGCCCACGCCCTGAGGGGGACCGCCGGCGCTGTCGGCCTCCGTCGCCTCGCCGAGCTGGCGGGCTTGATGGAATCCGACCTCGCCGAAGCAAAGAAATCCGGTGTTCTCCGCGGCGGCCGCTCCCACCAGATCGCCGATGCCGCCAAGGCCCTCTCCGAGGGCGCCAACGCCGCGGCGGAAGGCCAGGAAGAGCCCCCGGACGTCGGCCGCTCCCTGGCCCAGCTTTTCAGCGCCTGAGCGAGCAACGCAAGCCCCCACCGCACGCTACCCTCGCCCCCGAGGGGCGGTAGCTCAGTTGGTTAGAGCAGCGGACTCATAATCCGTCGGTCGAAGGTTCGAGTCCTTCCCGCCCCATGAGGGTTCGAGCTGACCGGTCTGGATGGATGGGTCTCGCCCAGCATGATCTGGCCGGCTGATCGCGCCTGATACCTGGCGAGCGAGATTGACTTCGACTCAACGCTTGTCGGTGGAAGCGCACTGCTGATCCAGGCGATCCTCGATGCGCCAAAGTTCGAGGCGTTCTCGGTCGGGCCGCTGGATTCCTTGGAATAGGAGGGCTGATCTTGTGAATCCGCCATTGCCCGACTTGGGATGAGAACTAGAGCTGTGCTGCCGGGGAGCGCGGATATTGCGTGGCGTCCGTCGTGTATCGGGATGCAGCTGCGAGACGAAAGCCACGACGTCGAAGGGTGCCGTACCACGTCAGCGTGCCTTCAACGATCCCCAATGCGAAGCCGAGAAGTATGAAGACGATCGTAAGTACCCAGAGCCAGCGCACTGCCCTCAACAGGAAGAAGCAGATAACGGTTAAAGGCCATGAGGAAGACCCTTGAGGGACGGGCGCCGAGGCGACTACCGCGGTGATTGCGGCATTTGCGAGCGCGCCGATGACGTAGAGTCGCAGAGGCCACGGTGTCTTTCCCCACTCAGCCACGGTTCCCAGACCAACTCGTCCGACGGGGTTCACCGCTGCGCGGCGGGCGCTGAGCATCGGGGTCGATCGGGCAGCTGATCGCCCACGGAGGTCGCAGGGTCGGGCCTAAAGCGGCCCTCGCCCAGCGCCGATACGCCCGGTGAATGGTCGAACTCAAGGAACTGTGGAAGGAAGCGCCCTGGACGTTGCGCGCCTACATTGCGGTCGGGGCGTTTTTGAGCATCCTCGACGTGGCGCTCAACGGAACCACCTTCCGATGGGTCGCGCTCGCCGCTGGCGTTGCGCTCAGCTACTTTCTCCTGAGGCGGGTCCGCTGGCTCTGGTTGCTCGACATCGCGGTCACGGCTCTTTACTTCATTGGGTTCCTGTTCGTCCTCGGGACAAACGCCATCTTCATGTTTACGGCCCTGGTCTTGTTGCTGGCCTCGCCGACCCGCCGCCACTTCGCGCGGCGACCGGTGCCCCTGGACAGCTGAGGCCGCCCTGCGGGCCCCGTCAGGCCGGCTGACTACCCGGCCTGACGCCGCCTACGGCGTCTACCCCGCGAAATGAGTGGCATCGACACTAGATGTAGCTACTCAGGACGTTGTTCCAGCTCGGCGAGCCGAGCCGCGGGCGTCTTGTGGCCGAGGGAGCCATGTCGTCGGGTGAAGTTGTAGTGGGTGAGCCAGCCCGGAAGAGCTGCGGTCCTCTCGGCTGAGTTCGCGTAGATAGCTCCATAGGCCCATCGGTTCTGGAGCGTCTGGATGAATCGCTCCGCCTTGCCGTTTGTCCGAGGCCGGTAGGGCTGGGTGAAGAGGTGCTTGAGTCCGAGCTCCCTGCAGGCGCTCGCATGCGCATGAGAGCGGTAGCAGGAGCCGTTGTCGCTCATCACCCTCTCGACGGCGATACCCATCGATCCAAACCACTCGACGGCTCGGCGCAGGAAGCCGACGGCGGTGAGGGCGCGCTCATCTGCAAGCACCTCGACGTAGGCGAGGCGGGTGGCGTCATCCACGCAGACGTGGACGAACTCCCAACCGGCGACGCCATAGCCCCGGGCGTCGGTGTAGCGATCGCGGCGATTGCCGGTGACGCGATGGCCAGGTCGCAGGATGCGCCCCAGCTTCTTGATGTCGACGTGGATCAGCTCTCCTGGGCGTTTGCGCTCGTAGCGGTTGGGCGGCTCGGGTGGGCTCAGACGACTCCTCCTGCCCAGTCCGATTCGCTTCAGCCACCTTGAGACGGTTGAGAGAGCCATCCCAAGCACCTCGGCGATCTCAGCCGCTGTCATCCACAGCCTCCTCAGTGCCTCGATCGCCTTGACGCGATCCGCGGGCAGCTGCGTTGGGCGTGCCTTTGGTGCAGAGCTGCGGTCGAGCAGGCCCGCCTCTCCCTCAGAGCGCCAGCGGGCGAGCCACTTGGCGGCGGTTCGCTCGCTGACGCCGGCGGCCTCGGCCGCCAACGTCAGCGACCAGCCTCTCTCGAGGCGCTCTACGAGCAGGCGCCTGCTTTTCGGGCAGGTTCGAGCGTTAGCGTGCAGCTTCATCCGGTGTCCTCCTTGATCTGGGTGGTCAGCACCCCCAGCCTTCAAGGAGGCCCGGATGAACAACGTGGTGAGGAACTACAACTAGATCAGCCGGTTTCTTCATCGCGCTGAAAACTTGGTCCCGAAATTGGTCCCCGACTCCACCGAACTCAGCCGAACTCCTTGGACGTGATTCGCTCTATCAGGCCAGATTCGCCTCTATGGACGGCTTCCGGCGCGACTCATAATCCGTGGAGCGCAGGTTAGAGTCCTGCCCGCCCCATAGTTTGGTTTGCACGATTAGGATCTCGCGATGGCATCGGACCTTCGCGAAGATCTTTCTATTCCTTCTGGCGGCGACGAATTAGCCGCCTGGCTGTACCGGCCAAGGAGGGAGGACGGAGAATGCGGATGCGTTGTTCTTATGCATGGCTTCACCGGAACTCGTGACGAGCGCCTCGACGCTTTCTGCGAGCGCTTTGCCGAGGCCGGCATCGCTGCGGTGGCCTTCGACTTTCGGCACTTCGGTTCGAGTGGGGGCGAGCCGCGTCAACTGCTCGACCTAAAGCGTCAGTATGAGGATTGCGATGCAGCGCTCGCTTATGTTCGCAATCTCGGCGGGATCGATGGATCACGCATGGCGATCTGGGGCACTTCCTTCGCTGGTGGCTATGCGCTCGATGCTGCCGTGCGCCATCCATGGCTGGCAGCCTGCATTTGCCTGGTCCCTTTGGTGGATGGGGCCCTCCAGCCGCGAGGAGCCAGTGCCGGAAGGGCAGCTTGGGCTACTGGCGTCGGACTGCGCGATCTTGTCCGAGCTCGGAGGGGAGCAGCACCTTACATCGTTCCGGCACTCGGCCCGCCAGGCACCAAGGCTGGAATAGTGAATGCGGGCGCTTGGAATTCGACCTCGCGACTGGCCGCCCATTCTCTCTGGCGCAACGAGGTAGCTGCTCGAATCCTGCTGCAGATTCCGCGCCACCGACCGGCGACGAGGGCCAAGGAAGTTCGATGTCCAATGCTCGTGCAGGTCGCCGAGCAGGAGACTCTGCTTCGCAACCAACCAGCTGAACGCGCATCCCGTCGTGCCAAACGAGGCGAGCTCCGCCGGTACCCACACCTGGATCACTTTGATGTCTACTGGGAGCCCGGCTTCGAACCCGTGATCGATGATCAGATTGAGTTCTTGAAGAGGCATCGTCTCGCCGGATGACGCTCCAGTCGGTGTGCCCGCCGTTACTTCGCAAGGCCAGGACTTGGTCCCAAAATTGGTCCCCGACTCCACCGAACTCAGCCGAACTCCTTGGACGTAATTCGTTCTCTCAGGCCAGATTCGGCTCAATAGACGGGTTCCGGCGCGACTCATAATCCGTGGAGCGCAGGTTCGAGTCCTGCCCGCCCCATCAAGAAACGGCTCTAGAAGGAAACATCGCGGTCGCGGAGAGGGTTTGCTCCCGAAATTGGTCCCGAACTCCCGCGACATCCCTCCGGGACGCTCTCCGAAGTCGAGGCCACTCGCGCCGTTACACTGGTGCTATGAGCGACCCCCTGCACCTCACGATCCTCTACGAGGAGGGAGACGACGGCTGGATCGTCTCCTCAATCCCCGAGGTCCCCGGCGTGCTTAGCCAGGGCAGAACCATGGATGAGGCCCGCGAGATGGCGCTGGACGCGCTCGCGGGAATGCTCGAGCTGCGCGCAGCCGAGCACGAGCCACAGGGCAAAGCGGTCGGCAGCGAGTCGCTCAACATCGTCGCGGCGTGAAGCGACGAAACCTCGAGCGGCACCTAAAGAATCACGGCGCGCGCTTGCTACGCGAGGGCGGCCGCCACAGTTATTGGGGCATGGACGCCGAGCGTTCTACCTCGGTTCCTCGACATCGCGAGATCGCCTATCCGCTGGCCCGCTCGATCTGCAAACAGCTCGGCATTCCGCCCCCGGAGGGCTCACGGTAGACGGTCTATCGCAGTGGCGTTCGCGGAACCCGCAACGGCTATGCCGACCTAGCGGTGATTCGGTGGTCGGTGATCGAACATCTTTGATGGGCCAGGCGTCTCAACTCCGGTACGCGGGAGGTCGTTTGTAGGATTTGCCGAGTGAGGCGAGGATCGACGGGCGGCATAGGGGCGTTGCTGGTGTTTGCTCTGAGCCTGTTGCTGCCGGCCGCTGTTCAAGGCGAAGAAGACTGGATTTTGCCGGCACTCACCGGATTCGGGTTGCAGGCGAGCAACGGCTACGGTTTCGCCGTTTTGGCCGGAGCGCCCGAAGGAGGAGAAGGATGGATCGGCCTTTACTTGGTGCGCGGTAAGCGCACGATTGTCACTTATTCGGCACCGGCGACCGTGTCTCCCACGACGATTGACGCGGACCTTGGCAAGTTGGGAAGGATCTCAGTGACCCGGGTGCCGACCGGGCGGACGAAGACGGTGCGTTGGGGCTGTAAGCCGGGGCGCACGAAGCAGGTTGAGGCCGAGCGCTACGAAGGGACCATCGAGTTCCATGGAGAGGAAGGGTTCGCCGAGGTCAGCGCCACCAGCGCACCGCTTGCGTACTCGCGTATTTGCATTACCAACGCGGCCAGTGGAGGGCCCTCGAACAAGAGCCTGCCAGGGGCTCGGCTCGATGTGGAGAAGCGCCGTCCAGAGAAGTACAGGCTAGAGTTCGACGCGATTCAGAGCAGGCCGGGCGCCAGGACCAGGGTGAGCGTTGAAGTCGAGGAACACCAGGGCGAGATGGAGATCCACCGGTCGACCTGGACCGTGGCAAGTGCCAGCGCCTTGAGCTATGACCGGCGTCTGCGCACCGCGATGGTCGGGCCGCCAGCTCCTTTCGCTGGCCATGGGAGTTTCCACAGCAATGCCCGTGGCGCGAGTCAGTGGACGGGTAACCTGACTGTGGATCTCCCCGGTCGCTTGGACGTGCCAATTACCGGCCCAGGCTTCTGGGCCGACCTGGAACACCCCTCGTCGATAGCCGTGGGCCGGGGGCCGTACCTCGGCTAGCGATGCTTGCGCGTGAGAGCGAGAGAGGCTTTTGCAGGTTGCCCGACTATCCTCGAAACTTAGTCCCGAAATTGGTCCCCGACTCCACCGAACTCAGCCGAACTCCTTGGATTTGATTCGCTCTAACGAGCCAGATTCGGCTCTATAGACGGGTTCCGGCGCGACTCATAATCCGTCGGTCGAAGGTTCGAGTCCTTCCCGCCCCACTAAAAGAACAAATCCCGTTGACCGCGGCTTTGCACGGCACGGGCGAGCCAGGCTCGGGCAAGCGGTCTAACTGCTGGGGCGTCGCTTGGACTGTCGGTCGACCTCCGGCGCATCTACCAAGTTCGACTCGAGGTTAAGGCGAACCTCTCCGTTTACCCAAAATTTCTTGACTTAAACCCTTCGCGGCTCTATCCTCATCTCTGGCTCGCAGCGGTATCGACAATCGGCTCGTCCACCAGTTCGGCACGAAGCCTAGGAGCAGTGAGCCTCTCCGGATTGGAGGAGCGTGTCTCGTGCATATAACGCCAGGCGCAAGGCTAAACGGCAGCAAGCGCGAGGAGACGCCGCGTCCGTCCCCCGTCGTCATGTGAGGCTCTCACGACGCCTGGGGGTCATTCTACCCCTTCTCACTATTGCAGCCGTCCTCGCTGCAACCGCGGTTCTCGGCTTCGGAGCCGACAGGGCTACGAGCCGAGAGGACGTGGACCGAGAGGTTAGTGAGCTTCTAGCCGGCATCCCTCAGGATGGGTCCACGCTGGGCGAGCCCAAAGCACCGATAACTCTTCTGGTATTTGCAGATCTAGAGTGCCCCACGGTGAGACGATTCGTGGTCTCACGCCTGCCCTCGATCATCGGCACGTGGGTGCGCAAGGGAGTGATCAAGCTCGAATACCGTTCCCTTAAGACGGACACGGTGAATGAACGCACGTTCTTTACGCAGGAAGCCGCCGCCCTCGCTGCTGGCAGACAAGACAGAATGTGGAACTTCGTTCTGACTGCGGTGCATGATCAACAGTTCAAACGCATCGATCTTGGGCAACAGGGCTTTCGCCAGGTGACGGGCGTCCAGCACTTCGACTACGTAGATGACGGGTTCTTAGCCGACATCGCCTCGCGAGTATCAGGGCTAAACATGGCACGGTGGCATCAGGACCGTGAAGATGCCCTGCTATTCAAACAGGTGGCCCGGGGAGTTCACCTTGCCCATACGAATGACCTGCATGCGACCCCGGCGTTCATGATCGGCCGCACTGGCGCTGAGACCTACCATCGCGTCGGACCCACGACTGAGCGCAACTACTTGATCAACGCAGACTCACTAGGTAGGGGAATCGAAGCATATTTAGGCCGCTCAGCGGCCTACCTTCGCCAGCATGGCGTTCCGGAAGTCAAATATCAAAGTTCGAAAGAGCAGGTGGGGAGAGAGGGTTCCTAATGTCCCGGAGGATAAAACTAACAAGTATCGCTGGACTGGTAGCTTGCAGTTACCTGACGGTGCTGATGGTATTTACGGGTATCGCGGCGGCCTGCTCGGGAGGAGGCGGCGGCGGCGGAGGAGGTGGCTGTCCGGCGCCCTCGGTCTCAACTGGAGGAGCTACGTCGATCACCAGCAATTCCGCGACTCTGAATGGATCAGTGAATCCACAGGGTTGCGAAACCTTCTATACTTTTGAATACGGTCGTAGCTCCGAAGGCTATCCTGACTCCGTTGAAGGCTTCGCTGGCAATGGAACGTCCCCAAAATCTGTATCGACGAACTTGCCACCGGGGATACTACAGCCAGGTACGAGTTATCACTTCCGCCTGAGTGCAGACAGTGAAGGTGGTACGACTACCGGGGGCAGCAGTTCCTTCACGACTGCTCCCGCCTGTGCGAAACCAACGGTTACGACCAAAGCAGCGTCGTCCATCAGTTCCACTTCAGCAACCATGAATGGGTCAGTCAATCCACAGGGCTGCGAAACTATGTACAAGTTCGAATGGGGGCCGAGTTCCTCGCCGGGGACCTACCCATACCTCGACAGTGGGTTTGTCGGTGGATCGTCGAGTGTTGACGTTTCGAAACCGGCTTCAGCGCTGGAACCGGGTCAGAGCTATCACTTCCGGGTGTCCGCAACCAATAAAATGGGCGCGTCGAATCCTGGTTCGGATATGACGTTTATGGCCATAGATCCTGTCCTTTTTGTCCATGGATGGGGTATTCAGAGTATTGGGCAGGGCGGAAGTGCCCTGACCTTTGAAACCTATGTGAACTGGTTCCACGACAAAAAGGGCTACCCATATTCACATCTCTACAACTGGTCATATAATACCTCTCAGTCGAATGCAGTAACGGCGCAAGAAATATCCACCAGAGTGAACACCCTGTTGAATACGTCGAAGGCATCAAAGGTAGACATCGTGACCCATTCGATGGGGGGACTCTCAAGTCGCTATTTCCTAAAGAAACTGGGCGGAGCGGCCAAGGTTGACGATTGGGTGTCGCTGGGGGGTCCCAATCATGGAACGATTGCCGCCTTTGGATGCACCACTGTGGCGTGCGAACAAATGCGCCCCGGCTCTACCCTCTTGAAAGAACTGAATGAAGGAGATGAGACTCCTGGTGCTGTCAGATATGGTACTTGGCGAACGGAGGAAGGCTGTGAGTTCGTTATTACTCCTGCCGTTAGCGTCGAACTTACCGGAGCGGCCCTCAACAAGGTTGTCATTCCATGTGTATCGCATGAGAATCTTCATGAGACCGAATCAATTTTTAACGAAGTGTGGAGTTTCATAAAGTAGGAGACGGATGTGCTGAGCCCCCGCACAACAGAAGACGCCCCGCCGGTGAGGCGGGGCGCTTTTGGGCTTACTACATGGAGGAGAGAGGTCCGATCCTCCGCTTGCTAGAGCGGAAAACGGCCTATCGAGCCAAATTATTTCCGGCTGAATCCGGTTGTAGTCGGTTGACTCGTGTCTAACTGTGGCACCGCTGTGGCACCGACCGAATTCTTAGGGCTTACGCGCCCAAGAGCTGTTCCCGGTGACTGCGGACTCCTGTCGCTGGTCTTGCCGAAGTCCCAGCCCTTGACGTAGACCGCAATTCTATCCCCGTTCCGTCGGAGCCGCTGTTCAACTTGGTCCCGAAATTGGTCCCCGACTCCAGCGAACTCAACCGAACTCCTTGGACGTGATTCGCGCTATCAGGCCAGATTTGCCTCTATGGACGGCTTCCGGCCCGACTCATAATCCGTCGGTCGAAGGTTCGAGTCCTTCCCGCCCCATGGATCGCCACGAGCCCTTTGGTGTCTGTGCGCGAAGGGAGTCCCCCGTCCAGGACGACGATCATC
The DNA here is from genome assembly GCA_963716735.1 of uncultured Solirubrobacterales bacterium. Taxonomy (GTDB): domain Bacteria; phylum Actinomycetota; class Thermoleophilia; order Solirubrobacterales; family 70-9; genus VRUE01. The sequence goes on along the minus strand of OY970321.1, from coordinate 666,532 downwards.
TCGGTCTTCTGCGAGTCCGGCGTGCAACTCGAACGATGCCGTCGGGCACACTCGGCGAACGCCGACGCAACTCGCTCGGCCGAGGGGTCGTAGATGGCTATGCGTTGGTCGTGGCTGGCGGCGGAGAAGAGGCGCCGAACCTCGGTGTCGTATGCAGGCAGGGAGTAGCCCGCGACGATCCAGACGTCGACATTCGACAGCGTGGCAAAGGCCTGGCCCTGGTGGTTCCGGCAGCTGCAGCTGCGCGTCGTAAATTGGGTGGTATGGGAAGTACTCGCCCGGCAACTCAAACATAAAGGGGCTTTTGTAGACATGCCCGATGAACTGCTCGGCAGTTGAGTTTGGATGTGCCAGATTCCATTGGCGAAAGGCCTCGGGAACTTCTCGCACCGGGAAGTTCGTCCATCCAAGCAGCTCGCGTGGGGGCGGGTCGAAGAGTTGACCTGCCAAGGGAAGGCCTGCCGGACGAGACCATCCAGCACCGAGGACAAGAGCCGCTCGCGGGCGGCTCGATTGCCGGTTTCGTCTGCTGATGCTCGAATCTCGCATCACCTCCAGGATGCATTGTGCAGCAGACGTATTGCTCTGGATTCGGCCAAGGAAGGAGGCAAAATCGGACCGTCCCGCTTTACCTACGCGCTAAATAGCTCTATGACCGCTTTGCGAAACGAGCCTGGGTCTATTGCGGGGAAGCGGTAGAGATCGGGTTCTATCGACTCAAACTGGCTGAGAGCCTCCGCTGGGTCGACCAAGCCATTGGCGATCATCTCTCGAACGTCTTGCATGTCTTGCGAGTGCCCACGCTCGACCTTCGAAAGTGCCTGAGCTACCGGATCGAAGTGGTGAAAGGAGAGCTTTCCCTCTCTGCCGATAAGTGGGCTTCGATCCTCCCATCCCGGAGGGAGCGGAATGAAATCGGATGGCGCAGCAAGCTCGATGTTGAGGTCGAGCTTCTCCTTGAGGCGAGGTATCTCTCGGAGAATCTCGTCGCGATCCGGGATGAGCTTGATATCCACATCGATGGTCGTCGCTCGCCAGCCATAGAGAACGGCAGTCGCGCCGCCCGTGAGATAGACGCGACCTTCGACCTCGACGGCCCTGCCGAGTTCTCGCATGAACCGCTCGATGCGATTCGAGTCGGCTAGCTTGCGCACGCGGCCGCTCGCTCGAAGCTGACGAGCCGGCGGATCAGAGCGTTGTAGGCAGAATGGGCTGCGTTGCCCTTTTCCCTGGCGAGAAGTGCGTAGAGCTTGTGCTCGGGAGACGCAATCGGCAAAGAAAGCTCGATGCCCACGGACCGCAGGCGCGGCGCGCCAATGGAGACGAGCAGTGCCTCAGCGGATTCACGCTCGGCGTTCAAGTCTTCGGCGCCCCGCTTGACGAGGGCCCCGCCTGGAAGGCTCTCAAGATCGATGAGCTTGGTCATCCTGGTTGAGAGTAACGACTCGCTGGTCATTCGCATGGCGCAATGATCCTCGAAACTTAGTCCCGAAATTGGTCCCCGACTCCACCGAACTCAGCCGAACTCCTTGAACGTGAATCGCTCTATTAGGCCAGATTCGGTTCTATGGACAGGTTCCGGCTCGACTCATATTCCGTCGGTCGAAGATTCGGGTCCTTCCCGCCCCATTAGACCTCGACTATCTTTCTTCGATGGACACGATTAACGGCTGTACGGTTATCCAGTCCGCGAGCATCGAGGGACTGCTGACGTCCGGCCCGGAGGAGACGGTTGGCGCTTACTCACTCATGATCGGGGAAGGTCCGCCCGGATCTCCCGCACCCGCCCTGCACGAACATCCGACAACCGACGAGGCGTTCTACGTCGCGGCAGGTGAGGGGTCGTTTCAGCTTGAGGACGAGCAGATTCTGGTTCCCGCCGGGGGCCTTGTCTTCGTCCCTCGCGGAACCGTTCACACGGCCTGGAACGCAGGCTCAGAGGTTCTGCGCGGCCTAATCATCATCTCGCCAGGGAACGTCGAGCACGAATTCGTAGAGGTCGAGGCGAGCTGAAGCCCCGCTCGGCCGGAGCGCCCCAGCGATCATTGCCTTCTCAGGGCAAGCAGGCCAACCGCACCTAGGGCGAGAGCGGCCAATGCGAGGGCACCCGTGACGAGCCCAGGATTGCGCGCCGTGAACGAGCGCGTGTCTGAAGGTGGCTCGAAAGCTGGGTTTTCGCGCTCAGGCCCCAGGCGACCGCGCATAGCGCGCTCGGCCCCGAGGGCGCTCGTCGGGAGGCGAGCGAAGTCATAGCTGGGTGCGTTTGCATGCGGGCTTCCGTAGTAGACGGCGTAGGGGGGTGGATGCCCACCCTCGAGCAGGAGGGCGTGCGAGCGGCTCCATGCCAATACTTCAATTCCGTGCAGCGGCGGGTCGTCGCCGTTGTCAATCTCGATCCGGATGTACCGGTGATGCGCTCCGATGGAAATCGGCGCTGAGTCAGAGCCGGGGAAACGGAAGATCCTGGCAGCCGTCAGCGGTACGAACCGCTGGCGAAAGTTCGACCCGAAGATCGCTATGGGGCGCTCATAGCGTCCGGTCTCCGCGGTAATTCGAAGCTCGTCAACTGGAACGTTGCGGAACCCGAGATCGAGGGTGACGATCGTGCGCGTCCCGTCTTGGCGCCGCGATACCGACATGGCCGTGCGTCGCATGAGCTGCGGCCGCTCACGAGTCCCGGACACGTTTGCACCGGTAATGCGGGTCACACCCGTAGCTCTGATGAGCAAGTAGCGGAAGTCGCTCGGCGGGAAGGCGGCGACCGTGCTCCGCGCCTGCTGCGCTCCGCGAACGTCGTAGATCCCGGTCGCCGAGAGTCGCGTGAATGGACCGTGGCGATCGTCGGCTCCGAGAACCACCGCACGACCGACGAAGTCCCGGTCCGGGACTTCAAGCACTACGCGGTCTCGGATCCTCCGCCGTGCCCCGAGGTCGAGGAGGGCGACGGCGAAGCGCCCCTGGCGGCCGCTGTTCAGAACCCGCACCGTCTCGGGTCCGGCACTCCGTGTGCGCCGGACCTGCCTCCACGCCACTTCTTGCCCCCGCCCATCCGCGATCCGCAGATCGGCGAAGCCCGGCAGCGAGTGCTCGAAAAGCGCTCCGTCGGGCTCGACGAGGACAGGCTCGTTGCCGGGGTCCGTGACCAGTGGCCGCACGTAGCGGGAGTCGCCGCGGTCGATCGCGACCGCGGCAGCCGACTGGACGCCGGCCGCGAGCGGCGCGAGAAGAGCGAGCAAGAGAACGATGCCTCTCATCGGGTTGCCCCCTCGGTGTCATCCCCCACGCCGATTTGAATCCGCTGGTAGGCGAAGGCGCCTACCAGCAGGAGCAGCCCAAGCGCGATGAACGAGAGCACCCGCGAGAGCTCCTCGAGCTCGGCGAGGTCATAGGTGTAGACCTTGGTAACAGCGAGCGCGAGCAGCGCCAGCCCGCCAAGACGGAAGCGTCGGACGTCGCGCAGCAGCCCGTAGACGATCGCGCCGAGCCCGGTCAGCGCCCAGAAGGCCGAGAGCAGTACCTGGCCCGACTGCCGCGAGTCCCCCGAGTCGGTGACGCCGATCGTGTCGACGATTGCCACCGACGCGAGGTAGACGAGCGCGGCAGCGCCGACCGCCTCGCACACCTGGACCACGCGGGGGTCGAAGTCGCGCAGGGCGAACCGGCCATAGAGCGTGGCGGCGGCGCACGCGCCGAGGCCGGCGAGCGCATTGCCGAGATCATCCACCCCTTCGAGCATCGCGGTGGGCGGCGCTTCGAAGACGAGCACTTGCCCGAAGGCAAGGCCGAGGTACGTACCCGCCGCGATTAGGAGACGCTCGGCGTTTGAGCCGAAGGGTTTGGGCTCCCTGCTCGCCCTGGTCGCCAGGTACGCGAGCGCGACCGCCTGGATGGCCCAGCCGAGCACGAGAGCGGGTCCGTCGAGGACATCCGCGAAGCCGAATGCCGATAGGCCTAAGCCAACGGCAATCAGCAGCGAGCCGATCTCGCGGTTGATCGCCTGGCGGAGTGCAAAAGCACCGAGCAGGATGTGACAGGCGGCCAAAACCAGAAGCCACGCGACCGCGGCATTCGGGTGACCGGTTTCGTCGAGTCCGAAGTAACCGGCGCCGGCGATTAGGACGACATTGGCAAGCAGCAGGAGCCAGGACGCGACCGGAGGTTCATTCGGAGTTCGGGGCCGCAGCTCATATCCAATCGCGGCGACTACGTAAAGCGCCCAGAACCCAACCAGTACGCCCAGCGAGGCCAGCAGCCGCTCGTCGTAGCTGTCGATGAACCACATCACAAGCTGCGGTGCCGAGATCAGGAAGGCCCCAAGCGAGAGCTCGTTCCACCTCTGCCAAAGCAGAACTCCAACAGCGGCTGCCAGGGCGATCGCCATGAAGGCAAGGGATAGGTCGGAGGTCCCGGTGCCAACCAGGACTGGCGCCAGCAGCGCGCCGAGAATCCCAATTGCGGCGACGAGCATCGATTTCCAGCGGACCGCGAGTGCCACACCGACGACCCCGACCAGGCCGGCACATGCGAGCCCGACCCCCGCGGGGATCAGGTCATATATCTGCGTCCCGACCATGACAGTCGTGTAGAGGCCGGAAAGGGCACTCGCGACGGCTGCCAGCGCTGCCTCGGTGCGCCCCTTGCGTTCGTAGAGCCAGACTCCGGCAAGTAGGAGGGAGGCGGAGCCGAGGAGGCCAAGGACGGTACGCGTCGGCTCATCGATCCAGCCGCGATCTATCGCAATCCCGAGCAGGAAGACGATCCCGAGCAGGATTGCGACGCCGCCGACCCAAGCGAGGACGCGGCCGCCGAGGATCTCCTCGAGGCCGCGCTGTGGGGGTCTCGAAGCGGGTCGGGGCGGCGCCGGTTGCGCGTGTGTCGCGATAGGGCGGGCAACAGTTGCGTGCTGGGGGTGTGGCTCTGCGGCGGCGGACGGGAAGACCCGGCGCTCCATCCGCTCGAGCCGGCGCGTCAGATCCGCCAGCCGCTGTTCGTTCGACTCCAGTCGGCCTTCGACTCCTCCTTCGGTCATGGCTTCCTCCTCTGCTCTGTCGTTTGCTGACCGATGGTCAACAAGGTAACAAGCTTGTCAACCGGTGGTCAACAAGCAGCTACAATGCAGCCGCGATGACCCGCCCTGCCTATCGACGGCTTCATGCCGAGGAGCGGCGCCAGCAGCTGCTCGAGCGTGGCGCTGAGCTGTTTGCGCGTCACTCCTACGATGAGCTCTCGATGCGCGAGATCGCCCGCAAGGTGGGGATCTCCAAGCCGCTGCTCTACCACTACTTTCCGAGCAAGCGTGCGTTCTTCGAGGCGACGCTTGCCCAGGCGGCGGCGCAGCTGCGGGCGCGGACGGAGCCCGACCCGACCCTGTCGCCGCTCGATCAGCTGCGGGGAAGCCTCGAGGCCTTCCTTGAGTTGATCGACGACAACGCGCTTGCCTACGGCAAGCTGATGCAGAGCGTCAGCAGCGTCCCCGAGGTGCGGGAGCTTGTCGATGAGGTCCGAGCGAAAACGGCCGCCCGGATCCTCGAGGGCCTCTATCCGGGCGGCGCGCCGCCCAAGGCACGCGCCGCCGTACATGGCTGGCTCTGGTTCATGGACGGGGCCTGCCTTGACTGGATCGAGCACCGCGATCTCTCGCGCGGCGAGCTGCGCGATCTTCTGCTTGGAACGCTGCTCGGCGCACTTACCGCCGCGGACGCTGTGCCGCTTGATGCACTCGGCGGAGAGGCGAACGCCACCGAACTCAAGTGACGCTATCTACCCTTTATGGCATGCCCAACGCTTCTGAGTTCGATGAGTTTGAGTCATTGGTCGTCGACGCGATCGATCGGCTGCCTGATGAATTCCAGGAGGTATTGGCCAGCGTCGCTGTTGTGGTCTCGGACAAGGGAGCCGAGGTGCAGGCGTACGGCCAGTACTCGGGGGACGGTGTCGCGCAGGAACGGTACGAGGACCGGATCGTCATCTACCGCGACACCCTCGAACGTGACTTCGGCCACGATCGGGATCTGCTCGCCCGCCAGGTCGAGCGGACTTTGCGTCATGAGCTGGCCCACCACCTTGGTTGGGACGAGGGTGGCGTGGGAGGCCTTGGCCTCTGACTGAGTGATCGAGGCCCGGACTTTTGGCTCCCGTGTCGTCTATGTCCGCTATAGACGCATCGCCCCTTGACGACAGTTTGTCTGAAATGCAACCATTCGCGACCTTGTTGACGACAGGAGGTTGAAGTTGAGGCTGAGAAGTCTGGCGGGGGCCGGCACCAGAACGCCCTTTCTCGTGACTACGGCGCTTTTGGTGCTGAATCTGGCGATTGCGGCGCCGAGTTCGGCTGCTCTCAAACGAGGTGGGCAGGGAGCCGATTCCCTGGCCGGGACGCCTCGCGCCGACACGATCCTCGGTGGCGGAGGTAACGACACCGTCTTCGGCAAGGCCGGTCCTGACAAGCTGGTCGGTGGCTCGGGAGAAGACCGGCTCAGGGGCGACGACGGCCAGGACAAGATCCTCGGAGGTGCTGGAAACGATCTGCTGCTTGCGAAGGACGGCGCGGCCGACAAGGTCGGCTGCGGCGCCGGATCGGACGACATCGCGTCGGTCGACACTGCCGACGCGGTCTCCCCGGACTGCGAGCAGATCGTCGGACAGGCTGAGGAGGAATCCGCGGGACCCATCCTCGGCCCGCCGGCTCCGGGCACCTCTTCTGGGCCGCCATCCCAGTCACCGCCAAAAACCACTCCGCCGGAAGTCACTCCCGAAGAAGAAGGACCGCAGGGAGGATTTGAAGAGCAGCCGCTGGCGATGTTCCCGGATGAACATGGCTGGACCGGTAACGGGGTGGGTAGTTTCGGCGACGTCGGCCCGCCGTTGGTCGTCAACAACGAACGCTCCTTCAGGATCACGACCGATGGCAGTGGGAACGAGTCGATCGCGACGTCGCCACCGCTCAAACCCGTCGACCTGAAGGGCTTCCACGTGACCGTCCAGGGTCAGGTCGGCTTCGGCTCTCGGCTCGGCGCCGTCAAGCTGCGACTCTCCTCCGGAAACATCGAAAACAGCTACGCGGAGGCGACCGTGTGGGAGTCCGATTTCGACCCGATCATCCTCCGCAGCAGCTTCGAGTTCCAGTCGCTGCCGGTCGGTGGCTTTCATGTTGTCGGCGGCGTCAACTGGTCGAAAATCAAACGAGCCCAGCTCATCGTCACCGACAACGGCACTGGCCCGGTCAACTTCTACGCGGCGGGTATCTACGCGGTTCCGACCGTGGATCAGGCGACGGTCAGCTTTTCATTCGACGACGGCTATGGATCAGCCTTCACTCGCGGGCTGAAAAAACTGTCGGCCTATCGCTATCCCGCTTCGGCGTATGTGATCGCCAACGCCATCGGCGAACCCGGACAGCTCAGCCTCGAACAGCTCTACACCCTGCGTGACTTGGACCACTGGGAGATCGGCGGCCATTCCTTGACTCTCGCCAGCCACAACCTCGCCAACGGCCTCGATGGCCTCGAACCGGAAGCGCTGAAAACGGAGATGAACGGGTTGCGTGACTGGCTCGACGAAAAAGGCTTCAGCCGGGCTTCGTTTGCCTATCCGAAGGGAGCGGCCGGCCCGGAAGTGCGTCGGTATGTCAAGCGGGACTACTGTGCCGCTCGCGCGACGGCGAAGGGCCCGGAAACGATTCCGGCTCGCGGCGACTACACGCTGCGCGGCTGGTCCATCAACGGGCTGACCACCGACGTCGCGGAGATCGATGAAGCAATCGACAAGGCCGTTGCCGAGGGAACCTGGTTGATCCTCAGCTTCCACAACCTCGTCGGTGGGGCGCCAAGCCAGACGACCGAGTTCAACGACGACGACTTCGCCAAAGTAGTCGACTACGTTCGAGGCTTGCAGGAAGAAGGCGACCTGCGGGTGCGCACCGTCGGCGCGGTTGTCGGCTCGGGCTGCTGACGCTAGCCAGCCAGCGTCAACTCGTCGAGGACGACCTTGCCGCCGACCTCGACCCGGCCATCGGCAAGTGGTCTGCACGACAGGACCGAGCCGTGCCCCTGGTGGATGGTGATTGGGCCCTCCAATTGGGCGCAGAGGGCGAGGGCCGCGGAGCCGGTCGCCTCGTCCTCTGCGATCCCGGCATCGGGTACAAAGGCGCGGGCGCGGATCGTCCCCGCCGCCTCGTCGATCCAAGCCCAGGCGTAGGTGTTGGCCGCTTGCTCGCCGGCGGACATAGCCCGCACCTCGGCCGACGAGCTCAGCCGCCGGTATTCGAACGGCGGCGCCCACTCGGCCCGCGCCTTGACGTGGGTCATCCCGTCGGCGTAGCGCACCCCGACCTCGCCGGCGGGTGGGCGTAAAGAGTCGACCGGCGTTCCCTCTCTCGCCAACAGCCAGGCGGCGCCGACCGTGGGATGGCCGGCAAAGGGAAGTTCGACCAGTGGGGTGTAGATGCGCAGTCGCCCGGTGACCCGGTCATCGACGAAGACGGTCTCGCTGAAACCCAGCTCCGCCGCGGTGTGCTGCCGGTCGGACTCCGCTACCTGCCCTCCCTCGAGGAAGACGCCGAGCGGGTTGCCCCACTCACCATCCTCGTTGACGAAGACGCGAAGGACGTGCAGGGTGGGCACCTCGTCGATCTTAGGTCTACCTTGGGTGCGGTGGTTGCGCCGTGGCCCGTCTTCCACGCCGACACCCGACTGGCCATTTGCGGCCTCGGCTGCGAATATCGCTCCTGCTTCGTGTCGGTTTACCTACGAGAGGAGTCGAAGTGTCGGATCAAGGTCTGAAGCAACGCTGGGGGCGGCGCACTCCCGCGTTCCTGGTTGCCCTGTCGATCGGGGTTGCCGGCATCGGCTGGGCGGGCTGCGGTGGCGACAGCAGCGACAGCGACGGCAGTACCGGCGAGATCCAGGAACGGGTCGAAAAGGCGGCCGAAGAAGCGAAGCAGGGACTTGAAAAGGGCTCCGAAGAAGTGAAGAAGGGCTTCGAAAAGGCTGAAAAGGAAGCGAAGAAGGGCGTCAACCAGGGGTCCCAGCAGGCACAGGAAGGGGTCGAGCAGGGATCCGAAGAAGCTCAGCAGGGGATCGAAAAGGCCAAGCAGGAAGCGCAGAAGGGGATCGAAAAGGGCAAGGAAGAGGCGCAGAGGGGTATCGAAGAAGCCGAAAGGTACAGCGGCGGCAATTAACGCCCTAAGCCTGTGCCATGGCCGGGACCGCCCTTCGGCGTGGTCCACGGCCAGGGCCTCGACGACGCGCGGGTCGAACTGGCTGCCGGAGTTCCGGCGCAGCTCGGCCAGCGCTTCGGCGGGGCCCCACCGGCTCCCGGTAAGGGCGCCGCCCGGTCATCGCGGCAGAAGCGACCGAAGCCGCGTCGCCCGCGAGCCGAGTGGGATCGACTCGCCGCCAGCCCGTCCGGGGAGCGTCGTCTAACGAACGGTGCAGTTGCGGGTCAGGGTGGTGACGATCTGTTTCCCGCCGGCGAAGGTGAAGGTTCCCCGGGTGAAGGAGAAAATCGCCCCCGGAAAGCCCGAAGGAGCGGCGCAGCGGGCGCTGAGGAAGCTGTACCCCTTGCCGCGGTACCGGTACCTGCGGTCGAACACGAGGGAGACGTCGGTGACGTAGCCGAGGTCGGATGCAAGTCGGGGGATCTTGGTCGACAGCACAGTGCCGAACTTGCCCCGGGCCGGGTGGCGGATCGTGAAGGTGAGGATCACCGTTACCTCAGCGGGGCTCGAGCCGTGGATGTGCAGCAGGACTGCGGGATGTCCATGCGAGTGGCCGTTGAAGGCGAGCATCTGGCCGTGCACCGGGAACGGCGCCCGGTCCGGGAACTCGACGTTGGCGGCGAACTGGCCGCGGCCGACCAGGGCGGGACGGCAGCGTTCGAGGGCGACGCGAGTGTTGGTCGACTCGAGCAGCCCCGAGTCGCATGCGGGCAGGCCGACGGTGGAGATCCGGCCGTAGCGATTCACCTCGAACGAGATCCGGCGCAGCTGCGGCGGACGCTTTCCTTCGGTGGTTTTGATCGACGTGTCGAGCTTGACCGTCACCGGCACGTCGCGGTCCCTCGGCAGGGAATTGGGAGTGAACCCTCCGCCGAAGCTGACGAACAGGCCGTCTTCGCCGGAGATCTCGGCGTGGGCGATCGCGGCGCCGATGAGCGCCGTGGCGAGCAGCAGCCCTATGACGGCGATGCGCTTCATCCCACTTACCAGGACAAATTCTATTCCCGGTGCCCGGCCGGCTCGGGACGGTTGGGTTAAGGGTCGGTCAGCCATCGATGGACCGCTGTTCGGCCAAGGTGTCGCTGGCGGTCGGGCTACAGTCCCCGCCATGGAGCGGAGCGGACGCTGGATCGAGCTGTCCGAGGGTGACGAATTCGCCGGTTACAGAATCGAGCGAAGCCTCGGACGCGGTGGCATGGGGGTGCTCTACCTGGCGGTCGAGCCGGGCCTCGAGCGGCACGTCGCATTGAAGCTGATCGCACCGGAGGCAGCGGCGGACGAGGTCTTCGCCCGCCGTTTCGCCGAGGAGTCGAAGATCGCTGCCTCGATCGAGCATCCAAACGTCGTGCCGATCTACGCGGCCGGGGAAGAAGACGGCATCCCTTTCATTGCGATGCGCTACGTCTCGGGCTCTGACCTCGGTCGCAGGTTGACGCGCGAAGGGCGGCTCGAGCCGGCGGCCGCCACGGCGCTGATCGCCCAGGTGGGCAGCGGACTTGACGCGATCCACGCCGCCGGCCTCGTTCACCGGGACGTCAAGCCCGCCAACGTGCTGCTCAGCGAGACCGGCGGCGCGGACCATGCCTACATCACCGACTTCGGCGTCGCCCGCAACGTCACCACCGAGTCCGGCCTGACCCAGACCGGCCGCTTCGTCGGCACGCTCGATTACGTCGCCCCTGAGCAGATCTCGGGCGGGGTCGTCGACGCGCGCGCCGACGTCTACGCACTCGGCTGCCTGCTCTTCAAACTGCTGACCGGCGAGGTGCCCTACCCGCGCGACGGCGAGGCGGCGCGCCTCTACGCCCACCTCAACGACCCGCCGCCTGCCCCCTCTCTGCACGCGACCGCGGTGCCGATGGCGCTCGATGACGTCGTCATCCGCTCGATGTCGAAGGAGCCCGGAGACCGCTATCCCTCCGCCGGCGATCTCGGCAGGGCCGCCGTGGCGGCGCTGAGCGGCTCGCGGCCCGACCTCCCCGAGCGCACCGTCGCCACCGGGGCGGCAGCGACGCAAACGGCGGAGACGATTGCGCCGGTGGGTAAAGCGTCGGGACCCGAGACCGCCGCGACCAGGCGCCTCGAGTCCGGCGGCGAGGATCGCGGGCGCCGGCGGATCTGGCTGGCGCTGGTCGGCGGCCTGGTGGCGATCGCCGCGATCGCCGCCGTGGTCCTGGCGCTGGGTGGCGGCGATGGCGGCGGCGGCAATACGGGGACCGCGAGTGACGCCGGCGCGACGAAGACGACGAGTGGGGGAGGGGGACAGACCGCCAAGCAGCAGCAGCCGCGGCCGCTGTCGAGGAGTGAGCTGATCGCCAAGGCCGATGCGATCTGCGCCGATAGCCAGAGCTCCTTCGAAGAAGTCAGGCTGGAATTTCCCGAAGCCAAGGCAGAGGAAGTCCCGGACGTCGCCTACTCGGAAGCGCTGGTCGGTATCTCCACCCCCGCTGTCAAGCGCTTCGATGCGCTCGATCCGCCGGCGAGCGTTCGCGACTCCTACGAGAAATACGTGCGAGCGCAGCGGCAGGTGCACAAGTACGACGTGCAGGCCCTGCGCGCCGCACGCGCCGAACACAGCGGCGAGTATCTGGCGGCTCGCGAACGCCGCGACAACGGGCAGCTCGAACGCTACGAACTTGCCCGCGAGATCGGCCTGAAGACCTGCAGCGCCAGCCCCGGGTAGTCGCTACTCGCCCATCGCCTTGATCACCAGGCGCTTCGGTCGCCGGCCGTCGAACTCGCAGTAGAAGACCTGCTGCCAGGGTCCGAGGTCGAGGCGGCCGGCGGTGACCGGCAGGATCGCCTGCTGGTGGACGAGCAGATTCTTGAAATGGGCATCGCCGTTGTCCTCGCCGCCCCGGTGGTGGCGGTAGTCGCCGCCCTCGGGCAGCAGCTCCCCGGCGACAGCGTTGGCCGCCGGCTTCCAGCTCGGCGGCGCGATCTTGTCGAGCCACTCGATGACGTCCTCATGCAGGCCGGGCTCGTCGTCGTTGACCCATACGCCGGCCGTGATGTGCATCGCCGAGACCAGCACCATGCCCTCCGCGATCCCGGCCTCGTCGACCGCGGCCTGCACCTCCTCGGTGATCCGGATCAGCTCGCGCCGCTCGGCGGTCTCGAAGGTCATGTAGGCGGTGTGCGACTTCACTGGTCATCCTCCTTGTCAGCGGCGCCCCCCGGACGCGTCACCCTTTTGACCCCCTGACGTACTTCTTCCACAGCCTCGCGGGTAGTGGCAAGGGCCTCCTCGGTAACGGCGGTAACGCCCTCGCTGGGCTTGCCACCGACGATGTCGCGGAAGGCGTTCTTGAAGCGCTCGGTGTGGCGGTCGGGCCGGAAGCGGTCTTCGGCCTTGGCCCGCTTGGCGGGGTTGCGGTCGCCATAGCGGCGGCGCCCCCAGGGTGACCCGGGCTTGCCGATCCGAGCGGCGCCGTAGATCGCGATCGGGAAGATGAAGAAGCCGATAGCCCCGTGCAGGACCCGCTGCTTGGCGAAGCAGAGGGCGACCAGGCCGAAGACGAAGGCGGCGCCGAGGATGCTGACGATCGTCTCCTCGAAGGAGCTGGTGTCGAAGCTGAACGGGCTGAAGCCGAGCAGGATCAGCATCATTCCCGCGGCGGCGATCACCGTGGCGTCGATCGAGGTGCGGCCCTCCTCGGCCCAGTAGACGTCGTCGAGGTAGACCCAGAGCGCGAACTCGTCGATCGTCAGCCCGGCGCCGACGCCGAAGAAGAAGGCGCAGATTTCGGCATATGGCTGATCGCCCAGCGTCGCCAGCCCCAGCGTTCCGGCGATCATCATCGTCACGATCCCGAAGACCAGGTGATGGACGTGGACGCCACCGTCGCTGACGACGCTGCCCGGCCACCAGGTCACTCGCGGGCTGCGCATCAGGCGGGTGCTCATGCGGATGAAGGCGAAGGAGAGGATGAAACCGACGAGGACCAGGAAGAGGCCCTGTTTTTCGTCGGCGAGGATCTGGTCGTTCCAGAAGTCGCTGAGGATGGATGCGGTGCTCATCAGCTGGGCGGTGTCGAGTGTAGACGCGGGCTTGCTCCGTCCCTGGCGGAGATCAGGTCGAGCGTGAGCAGGACCGCCGCCACTGCATAAAACGGCGTCAGCACGATGTTGGTCGCCGTGTCGGTGGCCCACTCGGCGACGAGCGAGTCGCCGAGCAGGGAGTGGCTGAGGTGGGTCGCGAAGCTGGTCGCCACGTCGCTGAAGATCTCGATCGGCACCAGCACGGCCAGCACCAGCCAGAAGTGACCGCGGACGAGGCGAACGCTGCGGGCAATGGCCGCTCGCACGCCGCGATGCTCGATCTCCGCCACCGGAGCGGCGAGGCCGAGGTAGACGAAGATGAGCACGCCGGGGACGAGGAAGAGGAGGGCGCCGATCGCCACCGACACGCCGAAGATCAGGTCCACCCCGATCAGCGTCCCGTAGCGGACCGTGCGGGCGACTTCGCCCAGGCTGGGTGGCTCGCCATCGTGGGGATGGGTGAGGGCGATAGCCACCGCACCGGTGTAGAAGATCTCGCCAAGCAGCCCGGTGGCGACCAGGAGCAGGATGGCGAGCCCGGCCCCCGCTATCTGTAGCCCGCTGCCGAAGTCGATGTCGGTTGCGTTGACGTGGACGGGGATCGCGTGGATCAGGCCCAGCGGGACGAAGACGATGCAGGCCAGCGGCAGCAGCGTCCTGGCCCAGGCGAAATAGGTGCGCCAGATCCGCAGGTAGAGGGAGACGACGGTCATCTGGCTCGCGAGGCTGTACGCCGATTCATCGCCGCCGTCCGGAGGGGCGGCGTCCGCGTGCCTCCAGTTTCGATTGCGACGACTGCGACGCGGGTACCTTCTTGACCTCGCGCAGGTCCGGCACGAGCAGCTCTTCGGCACAGCGTCGGTGCCAGTGGTGATGTTCGGTGCCGCCCAGTCGAAGTACGTACTGGACGACGGTGTGCTCGCTGCCGATCGGGATGTCGCCGTGGCAGCCGGGGCAGCGATAGAGCTTCTGGCCGAAGCTGCGGATCAACCAGACCTCGTTGCCTTCATCGTCGTAGCCGCGCAGGCTCCAGCGCTTGCTGGGCAGCCCCGCGCCCGCGCTCATCGCTTCGAGAGCCAGGCGAAGCCGGCGGCCATCGCCACGTTGGCGACTCCAGCGAGTCGCAACCCGAGCTTGGCGCCGGGCCGGCTCACCGCCGGCGACTCCGACCAGAGGGCGTCGGTTGCGATCTCCGTGCCACGCAGCCAGGCCAGCGCCCACCAGTCGCGCTCCTCCCCGCGGGTCGCGGCGATCGCATGTGCCGCGGCAAACGTGAGCCAGATCGGTCCGCAGCGCCGGAAGAGGTGGGTGGCATCGGGTGAGGGCTCGTCGTGGCCGAGCACTCGCAGGGTGGCCTCGGGGGCCGCTATCGCCGCCGATCCGAGCAGCAGGTCGAAGGCGATCATGTTGCGGTTGGTGATGCGAAGGGCCTGCTCAAGGGTCATTTCGCTCCCTATCCAACCAGATCGGAAGGAATCGGAAGGGAAAGCATCCAAACCGGCGAAATGGACGGCCGTGACCAAGACCGCAACCAAAACCCCCCAGCTCAAAAGCCTTTCCGAGTACATCCAGGAGCGCTTCGACGAGTTCTCGCGCTCGCAGAAAGACGTCGCCCGCTACATCGTCGACCATCTCGACGAGGCAGCCTTCCTCACCGCCGAGGAGCTGGCCAGGAGAGCGAGCACCTCGTCATCGACGGTGGTGCGCTTCTCCCAGGCTCTCGGCTTCGAGGGCTATCCAGAGCTTCAGCAGGCGGCGATCGAGGAGTACCGCAGCGCCACCGTCGCCGGCAGCGGCACCACGGCCGGCGGCGCGGCGCTCTTCTCCTTCGACCACTCGGAGCTGGAGGGCTCGCTCAGCGCTGACTATTCGAACCTGGAGGAAACCGCGCGCAACCTCACCCGCGAGCAGGTCGACGGTGCGGTCGCGGCCCTGGCGGAAGCTCAGCGCGTGGTGATCGTCGGCGTCGATCAGATGGCCTTCTTCGCCAGTTACCTGCGTCACATCCTCAGCCTGCTCGACATCCGCGCCGAAATCGTCGCCAGCACCGGTGGCGAGTCATTGCAGCGGCTAGGGCGCATCGACGAGGAAACGCTTGTGATCGTGCTCTCATGTGGCCGCGCCCATCCGCTGTTGTTGCGGGCGATGAAGCTCGCCCTGCATCGGCGCGCGCGGACCCTGGCGATCTCCGACGCCTCGATGTCCGAGGTCGGGGAGCACGCCGAACAGACCCTCTACTTCTCCTCCAACAGCCCCTCCTTCGCCCGCTCCAACACGGCGCTGATGGCGCTCGTACAGGGATTGGCGCACGGCCTTTATGCGCGTGATGAAGCGGCCCACAAAGACCGGATTCGCGCTTACAAACTGAAGTAGCCCCGGCCGCGGGTCCTGTCACGGGGGAAGGGGGTATTAGCGGACTCACCCGTCCGAATACCCCCTTCCCCCGTGCCACCCGCGGGAGGAACGTTGTCGGTCCACGTAATATCCGGTCCCATGGCTGAGAGAGCTACTTTCAGAGTCAAGACCGGCCTTGCCGAGATGCTCAAGGGCGGCGTGATCATGGACGTGGTCACGCCCGAGCAGGCGCGGATTGCCGAGGACGCCGGTGCTTGCGCCGTGATGGCGCTGGAGCGCGTTCCAGCCGATATCCGCCGTGACGGCGGCGTCGCTCGTATGTCGGACCCCGCGATGATCAAGGGAATCCAGGAGGCGGTGACGATTCCGGTCATGGCCAAGGCGCGGATCGGCCACTTCGCCGAGGCCCAGGTCCTGCAGTCGCTCGAGGTCGACTACATCGACGAGTCCGAGGTGCTGACCCCGGCCGACGAGCGCCACCACATCGACAAGCTCGCCTTCGAGGTGCCGTTCGTCTGCGGCGCCACCAATCTCGGCGAGGCGCTGCGGCGGATCGGCGAGGGGGCGGCGATGATCCGCTCCAAGGGCGAGGCCGGGACCGGCAACGTGGTCGAGGCGGTCCGCCACATGCGCGAGATCGTCGGCGGAATCAAGCACCTGGCCCAGCTCGGGCCCGAGGAGCTGGCCGGGGCCGCGAAGGAGAACCAGGCACCGCTCGAAGTCGTCCACGAGGTTGCTTCGCTGGGCCGCCTGCCGGTACCGATGTTCTGCGCCGGCGGAATCGCCACTCCGGCGGACGCGGCGCTGATGATGCAGCTCGGCGCCGAGGGGAACTTTGTGGGCTCGGGCATCTTCAAGAGCGCCGACCCGGAGCGCCGCGCGCGCGCGATCGTCGAGGCGACCACTCACTTCAACGACCCCGAGCGCGTCGCGGCGGCGTCGATCGGGCTCGGCGAGGCGATGCCGGGTCTGGAGATCTCGGAGCTGGCGGCGGCCGACGCTCTCTTGCAGGACCGCGGTGCCTGAGCTGCGGATCGGCGTCCTCGCGATCCAGGGCGGCTTCGAAGCCCACCTGTCTGTACTGCGCGCTCTGGGCGCCGAAGCGAGTGAGGTTCGCGTCCCGCTCGATCTAGAGGGTCTCGACGGCCTGGTGATCCCCGGTGGCGAGAGCACGACGATCGTCAAGGGGATCGAGTCGGCCGGGCTGATCGAGCCGATTCGCGCGCACCACGCCCAGGGAAAGCCGGTCCTCGGCACCTGCGCCGGCATGATTGTCTGCGACGACGAGCACCTCGGCCTGCTCGATGCGACCGCACGGCGTAACGCCTTCGGGCGTCAACTGCAGAGCTTCGAGGCCGATCTGGTGGTTGACGGAATCGGCGAGGAGCCTCTGCGCGCGGTCTTCATCAGGGCCCCGTGGATCGAGCGGGTGGGCGTCGAGGTCGCTGTGCTCGCCACCTACGGGGGCCACCCGGTCACGGTGCGCGAGGGAAACGTCCTTGCCTGCGCCTTCCACCCCGAGCTGACCGACGATTCACGGCTGCACGCGCTGTTCATGGCAATAGTGACGAAGGCGCGGAGTGCCGTGCCGGAGGGAGCGGAGACTTGAAGGATCCGAGAGCGGAGAGCCTGGCGAAGATCCTCGTCGGCTACTCGACCGAGGTGAAAGAAGGCGAGGTCGTCTCGATCGACGGCGAGAGCGCCGCCGCGCCGCTGCTCCTGGCGGTATACGAGGAGGTGCTGAAGGCCGGTGCGAACCCGATCATGAACGTCTCCCTCGAGGGCCAGGCGGCCGCCTACTACAAGCACGCCGACGACGCCCAGCTCGACTGGGTCTCACCTCCCTCGGAATGGCTACTCGACAACGTTGACGTTCGGATCTCGGTCGGCGCCAGCACCAATACCCGCGAGCTCTCCGCAGTGCCACCGCAGCGTCAGTCTCGCCGCCAGATCGCCACCGGAGAGCTGCTCGGCCGGGCGATGGAGCGCAGCGCCAAGGGCGAGTTCCGCTGGGTCTACACGCTTTTCCCGACCAACGCCTATGCCGCCGAGGCGGAGATGAGCTTGGCTGACTACGAGGACTTCTACTACGGCGCCTGTCTCGCCGACGACGGGGACCCGCTGACCGCCTGGCGGCGTGCCTCGGCGGAGACCGCCCGCCTCGCCGAGTGGATCGAGGGGCACGAGGAGGTGCGGGTCACGGCGCCTGGCACCGACGTCAGCCTGGGCATTGCCGGGCGCAAGTTCGTCCCCAGCGAGGGCCGCAACAACATGCCCGATGGCGAGTTCTTTACCGGGCCGATCGAGGACTCGGTCGAGGGCGAGGTGACCTTTCATCTGCCGGCGACGATCGGGGGGCGTGAGGTGGCCGGCGTGCATCTGCGCTTCGAGGCAGGCAAGGTCGTCGATGCGGGCGCCGAGCGGGGGGAGGAGTTCCTGATCGAGCTGCTCGACACGGACGCCGGGGCGCGCCGGTTGGGCGAGCTCGGGATCGGCACCAACTACGCGATCGACCGCGGCACCCGCGAGGTGCTGCTCGACGAGAAGATCGGCGGCACGGTCCACATGGCGGTGGGAAAGAGCTACCCCGAGACCGGTGGCGTCAACGAGTCGGCGGTGCACACCGACCTGGTCTGCGACCTGCGGCTCGGTGGCAAGCTCGAAGTCGACGGCGCCGTCATGCAGGAAGACGGCAAGTTCGTCGTCTAGGAGGGTCTAGCGAAACTCGCGTATGCGGCCTGGCGAGCGCCGGACCAAGCGGGGCAAGGACGCAGGGAGGCCGAATAGCAGCGCTATTTGGCCGACTGAGGACGCCGCACCGCGCCGTGTCCGCCGCCGCCAGACGCGTGCGGGGGTTTCGCTAGACCCTCCTAGTAGGCGCCGGCTACTGGCTGGGCAGTGGCGAGCCGGCGAGGAGGAAGAACCAGGCGACGAAGACGAAGCCGGCGAGAAGCACCGACCCCATCATCACCGCCTCGACCACGGTCGTGGTGCCGACCGCACCGCCGCTGTCGCGCATGCTCTTCAACCAGCTGGGCCGCATCGGCGCCAGTCGGTTGGTGCCGGTGATCCGCATGTAGAGGGCGTTGAGCCGGCCGATCAGCCAGGCGTCGAGCATGATCGTAACGATGATTCCGATCCCGACCACGGCGTAGGGGCCCGCGGCCGGGAACTGGGTCGTGGAGACCTTCGAGCCAATCCAGATCCATCCCACCGGGATCGCCGTCCACAGCGCCAGTGCGGTGAACAGCATCAGGACGAAGACGGCACTGGCCGCCAGAACTCGAAGCGGGTTGATTGCATGCGGGTGGGTAATCGTCTCCATGCGCATCCCTTGCTCATAGAATGGCAAACGATGTCCGGGCATTCGAAGTGGTCCTCGATCAAACACAAGAAGGGCGCGGCCGACGCCAAACGCGGCAAGCTCTTCACCAAGCTGGCGCGGGCGATCACCGTCGCCGCGCGTGACGGTGGCGGCGATCCGGACAACAGCCCGGCGCTGGCGACGGCGATCCAGAAGGCGCGCGACGCCTCGATGCCCAAGGACAACATCCAGCGGGCGATCGACCGCGGCACCGGTGCGGGCGCCGACGCCGACGCGATCGAGAGCGTCGTCTTCGAGGGTTACGGACCGGGCGGCGCCGCGGTCCTGGTCGAGGCGCTGACCGACAATCGCAACCGCACCAGCGCCGAAGTGCGACACGCCTTCAGCAAGCACAACGGCAGCCTCGGCGAGCCGGGCTCGGTTGCCTGGATCTTCGAGAAACGCGGTGTGCTCGCAGTCGATGGCACCCGCTATGGCGAGGACGACCTGATCGCCGCGATCGACGCTGGGGCCGAGGACGTGAGCGAGGAGGGCGAGCTGCTGCGCGTGCTCTGTGAGCCGGCGAGCCTGAGCGCGGTCCGTGAGGCGCTGGAGGCCGGGGGTGTCGAGATCCAGTCCGCCGACGTGACGATGGAGCCGAAGAGCACGGTTGAGATCAAAGGCAACGACGCCAAATCGCTGCTGGGCCTGATCGAAGACCTGGAAGACGATGACGACGTCAACGAGGTCCACGCCAACTTCGACATCCCCGACGAGGTGTTGCAGCAGCTAGCCGCGTAAAGGCATCCGGCCCTCCTCCCAGAATCACTCCTCATGCAAGTAGTGATGGGGATCGACCCCGGTACCGCTAACCTCGGCTTCGGCGTCGTCAGGGTCGAGGGCAACCGCATGGTCGCCCTCGACGGGGGCGTGGTCGAGACCGACTCCGGGCTGTCGATGGAGCGTCGGCTGGAGCGCATCCACGAGGAGGTCCGCGGGCTGCTTGTCTGGCACGAGCCAAAGGCGCTCGCCATCGAGGAGGTTTTCTTCGGCAAGAACGTGCAGACGGCGATGACCGTCGGCCGTGCCAGCGGCGTGGCGATGCTGGCCGCAGCGCAGGCCGGGGTCGAGTGCTTCGCCTACACCCCGCAGGCGATCAAGATGGCCGTCTGCGGCAGCGGTGCCGCCGGCAAGAAGCAGGTCCAGAGGATGGTCGGGACGCTGCTCGGGTTGCCGGAGCTGCCCACGCCCGATCACGCCGCCGACGCCCTTGCGGTTGCGATCTGTCACGGCGGTGGCAGCGGCCGTCGTCAGGCCATAGAGCTTGCGGAGGAGATCGCCCGGTGATCGCCGCGGTGCGTGGTGAGGTGATGGTGCGGCGCCCCGACCACGTCGTGATCGACGCCGGTGGGGTCGGCTACCGGCTCACGGTCTCGGCTGAGACGCTAAAGGCGGTGCCGGCCACCGGCCGTGAGGCTTTTCTGCACGCCGAGCTGGTTTCTCGCGAGGACTCCCTGGCGCTCTTCGGCTTTGCCTCCGAGGAGGAGCGCGACCTCTTCGGACTGTTGGTCTCGGTCAGCGGCGTCGGGCCGAAAGTGGCGATCTCGGTGCTCTCCGGCGGACCGGCGCGGGAGCTGTTGCGGGCGATCGCGGCCGGCGACGCAAAACGATTTCAGGCGGCGCCCGGGATCGGCAAACGAACGTCGGAGCGGATCATCGTCGAGCTGCGCGAGAAGGTCGCGGGAGCGCTGGAGGAAGAGGTGACGCTGGCTTCGAGCGAGGATGGTGACCCGCGCTCGCTCGCCCGCGATGGCCTCGTCAATCTCGGCTACGCACCGCTGGAAGCCGAGCAGCTGCTCGACGGGATCGACGGTGGTGACGCGGAGGAGCTGCTGGCGACTGCTCTGCGCAAGGCCGGGGCCGGGCGGAAAGCGGCATGAGCGAGAAGCGAATCCGCACCCCGGGCATCGACGAAGAGCCAGAGGTCCGTATCCACGACGCCCGCGCCGACATCCCCGACGAAGATCTCGACCGCTCGCTACGGCCACCGAGCCTTTCCGATTTCGTCAACCAGGTGCAGGTGACCGAGCAGCTGGCGATCTTCATCGAGGCGGCGAAGCAGCGCGGCGAGCCGCTCGACCACGTTCTGCTCGCCGGCCCACCCGGGCTCGGCAAGACTTCGCTCGCTCACATCGTCGCCGCCGAGATGAACGTGCCGCTCGTCCAGACCGCGGGCCCAGCCCTCGAGCGCAAGGCCGACGTCGCCTCCTTTCTCACCTCGCTCGAGCCGAACAGCGTCTTCTTCATCGACGAGATCCACCGGCTTGGCCGCGCGGTCGAGGAGACGCTCTACCCGGCGATGGAGGACGGCGAGCTGCCGGTCGTGCTCGGCCAAGGCGCCGGGGCCCGCACCGTGACCTTGCCGCTGCCGCCATTCACGCTGGTCGGCGCGACCACCCGGGCGGGCCTGCTGACGACGCCGCTGCGCGATCGCTTCGGGGTCAGCCACCGGCTCGAGCACTACAACCCCGGGCACCTGGCCGAGATCATCGAGCGCTCCGCCGGCATCCTCGAGGTAGAGATCGACGCCGAGGGTGCGCGCACGATCGCCTCCCGCTCACGGGGCACGCCGCGGGTCGCCAACCGGTTGCTGAAGCGTGTGCGCGACTTCGCCCAGGTCAAGGGCAGCGGCTGTGTCGACGCTGACGTCGCCGCCGCCGGGCTGGAGATGCTCGAGGTCGATGCGGGGGGGCTCGATCGCAGCGACCGCAGCCTGCTCGACACGGTGGCGACCAAGTTCGCCGGTGGTCCGGTCGGCCTCTCGACCCTGGCGGTGGCGATCGGCGAGGAGCAGGACACGATCGAGGACGTGCTCGAGCCCTATCTGCTCCAGCAGGGCCTGTTGAAGCGCACTCCGCGCGGCCGGGTGCTGACCGAGCGGGCCTACGAGCATCTCGGGATTCCGATGCCGGACCGAGCGCGCAGTCTGTTCTGAGCGGACTCTCAGTAGCCTGTGGTGGGATGCCTTTCTTCATCTGCCCCAACTGCGGGAACAGGGAGTTGAGCGCGGACAGAACAGCCGGCTTCAGCACCCGTCCCAAGGGCTGCTCCAAATGCGGCTTTGGCTTCGTCTTCGAGCTGCTCGACGACTATTACCCGGCACCGAACGCGGCCTTCTTCGTCTGCGACCAGCAGGCGCGGGTGATCGACGCCGGGCGGGGCAGCTTCGAGCTCACCGGGCTGACGGACGAGGACGTGATCGGCCGCCCCGTGAAAGAGGTCCTCGGGCTGCAATGGGAAGCCGAGGGCAACGGTGACCCGATCGAGACCTCGCTTGAGTGGGGGGTGCGCTCGCTCGGCAAAAAGGTCTCCGTGAATGCCGAGGGCGATCTTCCCGCCGAAGCCGTAGCCGACGTCTTTCCCGCGTACGACGACGACGGCGGTTTGCTGATCGTCCTGACGCCGGAGAGCTGAGGCGATGAGACGGCGCAGAAATCTCTTCGTCCTGCTCTTCGTCTTTGCGCTGATCCTCGTATCGGCGTTGGTCGTCGCCAACAAGCCGACCAAGCTCGGGCTTGACCTCAAGGGCGGCGTCGAGCTCGTATACCAGGGGACCCCGACCGGCCAGGTCAAGGAAGTCAGCGGCGCGGACATCGAACGCTCGATCGAAATCATCCGCGAGCGGATCGACAAGCTAGGCGTTGCCGAGCCGGAAGTCGCCCGCCTGGGCACGACGGAGATCTCAGTCAGCCTGCCCGACGTGACCAACGCACAGCGCGCGATCGAACAGGTCGGCAGCACCGCTCAGCTCCAGTTCTACGACTGGGAACCGAATTTGATCGGCCGCTCAAAGGCGATCGGGGGCGTGCCGGGGCGGGAACCGCCGGCGAAAGCGCTCGAAGAAGCGAACGAAGAATGGAAAGCCGCCGGGCGCAGCACGACCAAAAAAGAAAATCAGCAGCTGATCTTCACCGGTGCCTACGCAACCCCTTACGGCGCCGTCAATCTCGCCGCCGAACAGGAACCGGTGGCGGATTGCACCGCTTGCTCGACGACCAAACCGCGTTACTACCTGTTCGAGTCGCTGTCGCCACACAAGCTGATCGCCGGCCCCGAGTTCTCCGAAGAAGACCTCTTCATCTCCGCCACCGGCCGCAAACGCTCGCACAAAGGGATCGTCAAAAAGGTCCCAGCGGGGACGATCGTCATCTCCGAACAGCCCAGCGATCCGAATGGCAAGCCGGTCGAGGGAATCGAGAACGCCGGTTGGTACGCGCTCAAGGACAACCCCGCCCTCTCGGGCACCGACATCACCAACCCGAAGCAGGAAGTCGATGAACTCGGCCAGCCCAACGTCACCTTCACCTTCACCGACGATGGACAGCAGGCCTTCCAGGACGTGACCCGCAAGATCGCCCAGCGGGGCCAGGCGCGGGCCATCGGCCCCGCCTCCGGCGAACAGGCGGAACAGCTCTCGGGGCACTTCGCGGTCGTTCTCGACAACGAAGTCAAGACGCGGCCGATCATCGACTTCTCGCAGAACCCCGACGGGATCGACGGCCGCACCGGCGCTCAGATCTCGGGCGGCTTCACCAGCATCCAGGAAGCGCAGGACATCGCGACCTTCCTGCAGATCGGTGCCCTGCCGGTCAACCTGAAGCTGATCAGCCAGACCCAGGTCTCCGCGACCCTTGGTAGCCAGGCGCTCGATGCCGGGATCAAGGCCGGTGTGGTCGCCCTCGCACTGGTCTTCATCTTCCTGCTGCTCTTCTACCGCTTCCTGGGGTTGATCGCGGTGGTCGCCCTGGTCGCCTACGGGGTGATCTTCTTCGCCCTGATCAAACTGATCCCGATCACGATGACCCTGCCGGGGATCGCGGGACTGATTCTGACGATCGGGGTCGCGGCTGATTCCAACATCGTCATCTTTGAGCGGATCAAAGAGGAGGTTCGCGCCGGCCGCCCGATGGCATCCGCGATCGCCGCCGGATACCGCCGTGGCATCGCGACCATCGTCGATGCCAACGTCGTCACCCTGCTCACCGCCTTCATCCTCTTCGTGCTCGCGACGGCGGGGGTCAAGGGCTTTGCCTTCACCCTCGGCGTCGGCACGATCGTCTCACTGCTGACCGCGGTCGTCTTTACCCAGGCGCTGCTGCTCAGTATGAGTCGCTCGCGCCTGCTGCGCTCCCCCGGTGCGTTGGGGGCATCCCGGGAGGGAGTGCGCTGGCACTTCGACTTCATGGGGGCCAGTCGCTGGTTCTTCTCGGTCTCAGGAGTGATTCTGCTCGTCGGCGCGCTCGCCCTGGCAACCCAGCAGCTCAACTTCGGCATCGACTTCGAGTCCGGGACCCGGGTCAAGGTCGCGCTGACCAAGCCGACCGACGAGGAAGGCGTTCGCGACGCTCTTGAGTCGGCCGGGATCACCAGCGAGGAGGTCCAGCAGGTCTCAGACCCCGAACTCGGCGACAACGTCTTCCAGATCCAGACCCGTCAGCTGCAGCCGAGTCGGGTCGAGGTGGCGCAGGAGGCGCTGGAGTCCGAATTCGGGGTCGAGGAAAACGGCTTCGACAGCACCAGCGTCGGGCCAACCTTTGGTCAGCAGGTCGCCGACAGCGCTCTGAAGGCGCTGATCTTCTCGTTGCTGGTGATCTGCGCCTACGTCGCCTTCCGCTTCGATCCGAAGTTTGCGGTGCCGGTGCTGATCGCGATCTTCCACGACATCCTGATCACGGCGGGTGTCTACTCGCTGACCGGGCGGGAGGTGACGAGCGGAACGGTCGCCGCCTTCCTCACCATCTTGGGTTACTCGCTCTACGACACGATCATCGTCTTCGACCGTATCCGCGAGAACATGCCGCGGATGCCTCGCGCTGCTTTTTCGCAGATCGTCAACCGCTCGATGAGCGAGGTGCTGACCCGCTCGCTGGCGACCAGCTTCTCGACCCTGCTCGGCGTGGTCTCGCTGCTGATCTTCGGCGGCGCCACGTTGCAGGACTTCGCCTTCGCGATGGGCGTGGGGATTCTCTCCGGAACCTACTCGTCGATCTTCATCGCCTCGCCAGTGTTGACCGCCTGGAAGGAACGCGAGCCCGGATTCGCGCGGCGGCGGGAGCGGATCGCCGAGGTCGACGGCACGGTGCCGGCCTTTGCCGATGAAGTCACGCTGGCAAAGCTCAGCGACGATGACGAGACGGATGCTGAAATCGATGAGGCGCTCGCGGCCCAGCAGGAGCCTCAGCAAAGGCCGGGTGCAGTCGCAATCGCCGAGCCGCCCGGTGGTGACGGTGCCGAGCCGTCGTCCAACGGGGAGTCCGCCGCGGTTGTCGACCCGGAGGCTGAGGCACGTCGCGAGCGCAACGCGGAACGTCGTGAGCGCCGCAAGCAACGCCGCAAGCACGGGAGGAATCGCTAGATGACCGCATCCACGACCACGCACACCTGGATGACGCAGTCGCACGTGGCCATGAAGGCGGTCATCTGATGGCACTGCTCGTCTGGTTCACGATGGGGATCGCCCTCTGGCACTTCACGGTCTTCCTGCCCGACCGTTTCTGGCAGGGAATCGTCGGTGCCTTCCTTGGCTCGGTGATCGGCGCGATCGTCTTTGGCGGGATTGTTGAGATCGCGAGCGGCCGCGGTCTGGGCACCACCGACATCGCCACCGCGCTGACCGCCATCCCGGGGGTGGCGATCGGCCTCGCCGTGGTCTGGGCGATCGGCGTTCGCTCGGAACAAGCGGCCTGAATCGCGCCAAAATCCGTCCCAGGCGCTTCCTAGCCTGGCTGGCGTGGCGCAAACCATCCACGCATACAAGGCCGAGCCGTATGACTACGCCGAGGCCAGAGCTCTGTCGGAGCAGCTCGATCTCAGCGAGCCCGTCGCAATAACGCTGGTCAGACGCGGCTACCGGACTCCCGAGGAGGCCCGGGCTTTTCTCGACGCGGACGAGTCGCACTCTCCGGACGAGTTCAACTCGATGCCCGCCGTCACCGAGGAGGTCCTCAGGGCGATCGATGCCGGCAAGCGGATCACCGTGCACGGCGACTTCGACGTCGACGGGGTATGCGCGACGACGATCCTCGTCAGCACCCTGCGTGAGCTGGGCGCTGAGTGCGATTGGCTGATCCCCGACCGGATCGCCGATGGCTACGGGCTCAGCGCCGAGAACATGGAGAAGCTGGCGCAGCGGGGCACCGAATTGCTGATTACCGTCGACTGCGGGATCACGGCGGTCGAGGAGGTGGCGCTGGCTCGCTCCCTCGGGATGGAGGTCGTGGTCACGGATCACCACCAGCCGGGAGATGAGCTGCCTGACTGTCCGATCCTGCATCCGGGGGTTGACGGCTATCCGTTCGAAGAGCTGTGTGGGACTGCGGTGGCATGGAAGTTGAGCTGTGCTTTGAGGGGGGAGTCGGGGGTGGGGTCTCCAGGAACTCCTCGCGAAGGCGAGCCTGGAGACCCCACCCCCGACTCCCCCGTGAACGTCGATCTCGACTTGGTCGCGCTGGCTACCGTCGCCGACGTGGTGCCGCTCGTGGGTGAGAATCGCTCGCTGGTGCGGCGTGGGCTCGCTGAGGTGCGGCGGGCTCGCAGGCCGGGGATGCGGGCGTTGCTGGAGGCTGCTAAATGCGAGCCGACGCAGCTTGATGAGGGCGATCTGGCGTTCCGGTTAGCTCCGCGGATCAATGCTGCGGGGCGGCTGTACAGGGCCGATGCGGGAGTTGAGCTGTTTCTCACCGAGGACGACGAGCGGGCTGCGGAGATTGCCAAGGAGCTGAGTCGGGCCAACGGCGAGCGTAGGTCGACTGAGCGCGAGGTCGATGCCGCTGCCGAGGTGGCGCGGCGGGAGCTGCCTGAGGAGCTGCGCGAAGGGCTGGGTCTGGTTTTGGCTGGCGAGGGTTGGCATCCGGGCGTGATCGGGATCGTGGCTTCGCGGCTGGTCGAGCGGCATCACAGGCCCGTTGTGGTCATCTCGCTTGATGGAGAAGGGGGAGGGCGCGGGTCGGGGCGGAGCATTCCGGGCTTTGACCTGCTTGCTGCTCTCGAGGCGTGCAGCGAGTACCTGGAGAGCTTTGGGGGGCACCGGGCGGCCGCCGGGCTCCAGCTGCGGGCCGAGAACTTCGATTCCTTTCAGGCTGCTTTCGCTGCTCATGCCGCTTCGGTCCTCGGCCCGGAGGACTTGCAACGCACCGAGCGGGTCGATGCGATGGTCGGTGGTGCAGGCCTCGGCCTCGACCTCGCCGAGGAGCTGCAGCAGCTCGCCCCGTTCGGAATGGGTAATCCGGGCGTGCGCCTGCTCGTCCCGTCGGCAAGGGTGCGCGACGTGCGTGCGATCGGCGAAGGCAAGCACTCGAGGTTCAGCCTGCACAGCGGTTCCCACCGGGCGCTCGGCGTCGCCTTCGGTCGCTCGAACCTGGGGGTGGGGGAGGAAGATCCCGTCGACGCTACGGTGCGCCTCGAGGTCAATCGCTGGAATGGCTCGGTCGAGCCCCAGGTAGTGCTGCGTGAGCTTTACCCGCGTGAGGTCGGCGCCGCCGACGCCGACGCCGACGAGGCCTGGTGGCAGCGCTTCGAGGCGGAGCTGGCCACAGACCCTGCCGCCTGGCAACCGGCGGGCCATCCCCAAATCACGGGGAATAGGCCCGTCGGCAGGGAGGAGGTGCGGCCGCGGAGCTCGCCGGCGGCTGTCGTGGCCGAGTTGAGCTCTTCTGGGGCCGGTGAGGTGCTGGCTGTCGTGGCGGACCGCGAGCGTCGCAAGGCGCTTGGCCGGGACGGAGTTGTGCTCGCCGATGGCGCCGCCTTGGAGGCAGACCCCGATTTGGCTACCGGCTTCGAGCACATCGTCCTCGTCGATCCACCGGCTTTCGCGCGCTATGAGGATCTCGCCACGCGCCCTACGGCGGACGGCGGCTATGTCCACCTCGCCTGGGGAGATGCCGAGCATCGCTTCGCGCTCGCGATGCTCGACGAGCAGTTGGCCCGGCGCGCGACCCTGATTGCGATGTTCAGGGACCTGCGTAAGGCCGGTGAGGCAAGCGGGCCAGAGCTGTTGGCAGCCCTACGGGGCAGCGGTCCGCACCCGCGCAGTGCCGAGACCGCAGCCCGTTGCCTGCGGGTGCTGGTCGAGCTCGAACTGGTGCACGGATCTACCGCGGGGGGTAGCGGCAGCCTCGGCGTCGTATCCTCAGGGGGAACCGAACTGGAGCGCTCAGCCGCGTTTCGCGCCTACGGCGCTCGCCACCAGGAGGGCCTGCAATACCTCGAACGACGCAAACAGCCCTAGAGCAACGGGAGCTCCTCGCCGACCTGTTCGCGGTGGTAGAGGAGTTCGACTCCGTGCCCGATGGCGACGCCGGGTCCAACGGTGGTACCGCTGTCGGGGTCGCGACGATCGACCGTACCGCGCTGACGCGGGCCTTTGACTTCGCCTGCGACCGCCACGCCGATCAAATGCGCCGCTCCGGGGACGAGTTCATCACCCATCCCGTCGGCGTCGCCCAGATCTGCGCCGGGATGCGGCTCGACACCGAGACTCTCTGCGCGGCGCTGCTGCACGACACGGTCGAGGACACCAGTGCCAGCCTGGAGGAGATCGGAACCGAGTTCGGCGAGGAGATCGCCCAGCTGGTCGACGGCGTCACCAAGCTGACCGGGATGACCTTCGAGAGCCGCGACGAGCGGCAGGCGGAGAACTATCGCAAGATGATGGTGGCGATGGCCACCGACGTCAGGGTGATCCTGATCAAGCTGGCCGACCGCCTCCACAACATGCGCACCCTGGGGGCGCTGCCGAAGCAGAAGCAGGTCGCGAAGTCGCGTGAGACGCTGGAGATCTACGCGCCTCTCGCTCACCGGCTGGGAATCCACGCGATCAAATGGGAGCTTGAGGATCTCGCCTTCGCGACCCTTCACCCGCGCAAGTACAAGGAGATCAAACAACTCGTCGCGCAGCAGCGCGACGAGCGTGAGGTCTACGTCAACGATGCGGGTCGCTTCCTCGGCGAGGAGCTGCAGGAGGTCGGCATCGCGGCCGAGATATCGGGCCGCGCCAAGCACTTCTACTCGATCTACACGAAGATGACCAAGAAGGGACGCGAGTTCAACGAGATCTTCGATCTGACCGCGATGCGGGTGATCGTCGGCTCGGTCAAGGACTGCTATGGGGCGATCGGGGTCATCCACTCGCTCTGGAAGCCGCTGCCCGGCCGCTTCAAGGACTTCGTCGCGATGCCGAAGGCCAACATGTACCAGGCGCTGCACACGACCGTGATCGGTCCGGAGGGCAAGCCGCTGGAGATCCAGATCCGCACGGCCGAGATGCACAACCTGGCCGAGTACGGGATCGCCGCCCACGTCGCCTACAAAGAGGGTGGCAGCGGCGACCCGCAGCGCGAGAAGATGACCTGGCTGCGGCAGCTGGTCGAGGCCGAGGGCGAGCAGGACCCGGCCGAGTTCCTCGAGTCGCTCAAGGTCGACCTGTTCGAGGACGAGGTCTTCGTGTTCACCCCGAAGGGCGAGGTGAAGAACCTCTCGGCGGGCTCGACCCCACTCGACTTCGCCTACGCGGTGCACACCGACGTCGGCCACCGCTGCGTCGGTGCCAAGGTCAACGGCTCGATCGTGCCGCTGCATTACCAGCTGCGCTCGGGCGACATCGTCGAGGTGCTCACGGCGAAGCAGAATCGAGGCCCCTCGCGCGACTGGCTGAAGCTGGTGCGGACCAGCCGCGCCCGCAACAAGATCCGTGCCTTCTTCAGGGAGGAACGGCGCGAGGACGCCGAGCAGAAGGGCCGCGACGCGCTCGAGGAGGCGCTGCGCAAGCGCGGTCTGCCGATGCAGAAGCTGGCGATGTCACCGCTGCTTGCCCAGGTGATCCGCGAGATGGGCTTCCGCAAGGCGACCGAGTTCTACATCGCCCTCGGCCAGGGCAAGGTCTCGACCAAGGCGGTCGCCAACAAGCTGATGCAGCGGCTGAAAGAGGGCGAGGCGGTCGAGGAGCGCGAGCCACTCGGCTTCGAGGGCGCCCGCGAGGACAAGGCAAGGCGGACCAAGGACGCCTCCAACTACGGGATCCGGGTCAAGGGCGCCGACAACGTCGCGGTGCGTTTGGCCAAGTGCTGCCGGCCGGTGCCGGGCGACACGATCGCCGGCTACGTCTCGCTCGGCCGCGGCATCACCATCCACCGCGCCGACTGCAAGAACGTCAAGGCGCTGATGAAGTCGCCGGAACGCTTCGTCGAGGTCGCCTGGGAGGGCGAGAACGAGTCCTCCTATCGGGTCGAACTGCAGATCGACGCCTACGACCGCACCCGCCTGCTCGAGGACCTTTCACGCACCTTCTCCGAGGCCGGGATCAACATCCTCGGCGCCAGCTGCATGACCAGGCACCCGATGGTGAAAAACCGCTTCGTGGTCGAGGTCGGCGACACCGAGCAGATCAAGCAGTGCATCTCCCGCCTGCGCAACGTCGAAGGCGTCTTCGACGCCTATCGAATTACCCCAACCAGCTGAGCCTCAGGCGACGACGGTGAGCGCGCCTGGAGCGACCCTGAGGTCTATGTGGGTCCGCTCGCCGATGTAGTCGCCGTCGACCTGGATCGGGAAGGGCCGGGGGGTGCCGTCCTTCGTCTCTGAGATCGAGGCGATGCCGGCCGCGGTCACACCTTCGAAGTGCTCGATCTGACGGTGGCGGGCGGCGGGGCGCTTCTCGCTGAAGAGGCGTGGGATCAGGGTCGGCATGTCGCGCTGCGCCGCTCTTTTGAGTACGCCCAGCGAGAGCGTGCCGTCGTCGATCTCGACCCCCTCGCAGACCCGGATCGGGCGGCTGGCGAAGTAGGTAAACGGATCGGAGTTCTGGGCAAGCGCGGTGATTCCCTCGGTTGCCTTGCCGTCGATCTCGACCCGCAGCCGGACCGGTTTGACCATGTACCCACGGTAGAAGGCCGAGATTGCCGCCCAGCTGTAGTAGTAGGGGCCGGCGCGGGACTTGAGGCGGGGGTGGGCGTCGACCCGCTTGACCACCGTGGCATCGATGCCGACGCCGCAAGAGAAGACGAAGTGGCGCTCGTCGACCTTGCCGAGGTCGATCTTGCGAGGCGCCCAGCCGTCGACGGCGGCGAGCAGGTGCTCGGTTGCGTCGACGACGTCGTTGGGGATGCCGAGGGTGCGGCAGACGACGTTGGTCGAGCCGCCGGGAAGGACCGAGACCGGAACGTCGGTGCCGGCGAGTCCGTTGGCGACCTCGTTCAGGGTCCCGTCGCCACCGAAGGCGACGACGATGTCGTAGCCGTGGTCGCGTACCTCGCGACCGATCTCGGTGGCGTGATTTTGCGCCTCGGTGGCGACCACCTCGACCTCGTAACGGCCCTGCAGCGCGTAGACCACCAGGTTCTTGAGCCGGTCGGAGACGGTCGTCGCATAGGGATTGACGATCAGCAGCATCCGCTTCTTGGCGGACCTGCGCGCTTTTCCGGAGCCGAGCCTGACCATCGAGCGTTGCAATCTATGCGGCCTGGGTATCGTGCGGGTAATCGCTGCTCCCTCGACACGTGTCCTTGCCGTCGGGTTGCTGCTCTTCGCGCTCGCGTTCTGCTGGCTGGTCTCCAGTGGCGTGGCAAAGCCGCGCGGCCCGCGGGCCGAATACACGACGCTTGGCTACAACCGCACGCATGGTTTCTTCTACGGGACGGCCAAGATGCCCCCGAAGACGGACGGCTCCGGTGGCTTTGCCTGTCTTGCCGGAAATCGCCACTTCTCCGATGGTCCGCGCCTGTTGCGGATCCACCGTGTCCTGCCCGGTCCCGATCGGGCGATCTCACCCGATATCGCGGCCGGGGCAACGCCGGAGAACGGCAGGCTGGTGTGGAAGTTCGAGCGCAACCGTGTTCCGACGGGCCGTTACTACGTCGTCTTCGAAGAGAAGATCCCGACCGCGCCAAACGCCCCCAGCGAATGCCCCGGCTTCCGTTCGCCCGCGACCCTGCTGCCGCGGCCTCAGCCCTCTAGGTAGTCGCCTCGTAGCGGACCACGTCGCCGTCCTCGACTTCGCGCACCCTGTCTTCGTTGAGCAGCAGGTCGGCGTGGCCGATCACCTCTGAGAGGGTCAGGAAAGCCTGGGTCACGGCGACGTTGCCCCAGATGGCTTGGGCTATCTCGTAGCCGCTGCGGGGGCGCTCGGCGATCAGGCCGTAGATCTTCTCCTTGCGGCGCTCGTGCTTGGCGAGCCGATCGTCGATCAGAGCGACGTGATCGACGATCGGCTCGCCGTGGCCGGAGAGCACGATCTCTGCAGGCATTTCACGCGTCTTGCGCATCGACTCGATGTAGGCGACCAGCGCTTGGGTGCGCCCGGGGGAGCCGTCGAGCGGGCGGGCGATCAGCGGGTTGGACGAGATGTGCGCGATCAGGTGGTCGGCGGCGATCAGGATCCGTCGCCGCTCATCCCAGAAGACCGTGTCGGAGGGGCTATGGCCGGGGCGGTGCAGCGCCTGCAGAGTGCGATCGCGGAAGAGGACCTCCTCGCCGTCGTCGAGCGGCCGCGTCACCTCGGCCCTCGAGCCCCAGCCACGGAAGCTGCGGGAGACGCTCTGTAGGGCGAAGGCCACCTCCTGGGGAATGCCGTTGCGCAGCATCAGCTCGACCGCGAACTCGTCCTCGCGCTCAGCGTCCTCGCCGAAGTTGGCGAGGCGTTCGGCGGCGAGTCCGAGCGCGGCCACCTCAGCGCCCGAGTGCTCGACGATGATCTCAATCAGACCGAGGTGGTCGATGTGCTGGTGGGTGAGGATGACCAGCTCGAGGTCGTCGATCGAGTGCCCGCGCGCGGCAAGCTGCCCCTGCAGCTCGTCGAGCGCCTTGCCCGAGTTGGGCCCGGTGTCGATCAGGGTCAGCGGCTCGTCTTCGAGCAGGTAGCAGTTGACTCGCCCGACCGCGAAGGGCGTGGGTATGCGGAGACGGTGGATGCCGGCCAGGGCGGCTTGCTCCAGCGCCTCCTCCGGCGTCAGCGTCACGCTCGGATCAGACCCAGGATCTCGTCCCGCTTCGCTTCCATGTCCTCGCGTGAGACGAGCGACTCGAGGTTGAGGCGGAGCAGCGGCTCGGTGTTGGACGGGCGCACGTTGAAGTGCCAGTCGGAATAGTCGATCGAGATCCCGTCGAGCCGGGTGAGCTCGCCATCGGAGTGGCGCGCGGCGATCTCCACCATCTTCGCCTCTTGGTCGGCGACCTCGGAGTTGATCTCGCCGGAGATGAAGTAGCGGGAGCGGAACTCCGCCATCAGGTCCGCGAGCGAGCGGCCCTCCACGGAGAGCAGCTCGAGCATCAGCAGGGCCGGGATCGTGCCCGAGTCGGCGCACCAGAAGTCGCGGAAGTAGTAGTGGCCGGAGACCTCGCCACCGAAGACAGCGTTCTCCTCCCGCATACGCTTCTTGAAGAAGGCGTGGCCCACCCGGGAGAGGTCCGAGCGGCCGCCCTCGGCGGCGACCAGATCGGGTACGGCTCGGCTCGAACGCGGGTCGTAGAGAATCGTCGCGCCGGGATTCTTGGCGAGCGCCGCGCGCGCGAGCAGCGCGCAGATGAAGTCGCCGTCGCAGAAGGCGCCCTCGCCGTCGATGAAGAAGCAGCGGTCGGCGTCGCCGTCCCAGGCGATGCCGAGATCGGCACCCGCCGAGCGCACCCGGTCTTCGATCAGCTTGCGGTTCTCCGGCAGCAGGGGATTCGGCTCGTGGTCGGGGAACTCGCCGTCGGGCTTGAAGTACATCTCGTCCAGCTCCAGCCCGAGGCCGTGCAGGGTGGGCCCGACCATCGGCCCCGCCATGCCGTTGCCGCCGTCGACGACGACCACCAGCGGCTTGACCGCGGCGGGGTCGATGAAAGAGAGCGCGTGCTTTCGGTATTCGTCCCAGACGTCGACCTCCTCGAAGGAGCCGCCGCCCGGGGCGGGGCCGAGCCCGCCTTCGATCTCACGCCGCACGTCGCCGATCCCGGCGTCGCCGGAGAGCGCCAGCGCCCCCTCGCGGACCAGCTTGACGCCGGTGTAGGCCTTGGGGTTGTGGGACGCGGTCACCATCGCGCCGCCATCCAGATCGCGCGAGCCGACCAGGTGGTAGAGCATCTCGGTCGCGACCATGCCGGCGTCGAGCACGGTCGCGCCCTCGAAGATCAGCCCATCGCGCAGCTCGGCTGCCATCGAGGGGGCCGTGAGTCGCATGTCGCGGCCGAGGCCGACCCGCAGCTCGCTCGGCTGCTTGCCCCGCAGCCGCGCGAGGACGCGAGCGAAAGCGCGGCCGACGGCAAGTGCCGTCGTCTCGTCCATTTCCTCGCCGTAGAGACCGCGGATGTCGTAGGCCTTGAAGATCTGACTGGGGGCCAGGGGGGCGGATTCCGTCAAAACGCTCCTTTCAGCGCCTCGAAGCTCTGCTCGAGCGTCTGCGGCATCACTTTGGTGTCGGCGATCACCGGCATGAAGTTGGTATCGCCACCCCAGCGGGGCACGACGTGGAGATGGATGTGGTGCTCTACCCCGGCGCCGGCGACGCGGCCCTGGTTGAAGCCGACGTTGTAGCCGTGTGGCTCATAGACCTGCTCCAGCCGGCTCATCGCCAGCTGCGCCAGGGTCATCATCTCTGTCACGGTCTCACCGGGTAAGTCCTGGATGCGGCCGATGTGCTCGTACGGCGCCACCATCAGGTGCCCGTTGGTGTAGGGGAAGAGGTTGAGGATGACGAAGCAGTGCTCGCCGCGGTGGACGATCAGGTTCGCCGCGTCATCGTCCGCGGCCGGTTTGGCGCAGAAGATGCACTCCTCCTCGTTGTCCTTGGATGCGTCCTTCACGTAGGCGAGGCGCCAGGGCGCCCAGATCCGAAAGTTGGCCACAGGGGCGGCAGGCTACAGCCAGCCACGCCTGCGGAAGTACGCGACCATGCCGACCAGGATTGCGACCATCGCGCCGACGACGATCCAGAACCCGGTGACGCTCTGCTCACCGGGCACGTGCGAGTTCATCCCCCAGATGCTCGCCAGCAGGGTCAGTGGCAGGACGATGACGCTGATCGAGGTGAGGACGCGGAGGATGTCGTTGACCCGGTGGGAGATCACCGACTCGTTGGTCTCGGCCAGCGAGTCGACCACCTCCTTGTAGTTCTCCAGCATGTCCCAGATCCGCTCGTGGGCATCGACGATGTCGTCGAAGTAGATCTCCAGGTCGAGGTCGGTCGCCAGGTAGCGCTGCTTGACCTTCTCCAAATCGCGCAGCACCGGCCGCTGCGGCCGGATCACCTTGCGGAAGTTGATGATCTCCTGCTTGACGTTGGAGATGTCGCGCACGACCTCCTCCGAGCGACCCTCGAAGATGTCGTCCTCGAGCGCGTCGAGCTTGTTGCCGATCTTGCGCAGCATCGGGAAGCAGTAGTCGAAGCTGTCGTCGACGAGGCGGTAGAGCAGGTAGCCGGAGCCGCGTGAGAAGAGCTGCTCGCGCAGCTCCTCCTTGGCCCGGCAGCGCTCGAACAGGTACTCGACCGGCTGCAGCGGCTGGTTGGGGATCGTCACCAGATAGCCGGGACCAACGAAGAGGTCGAGCTCGCCGGTGCCGAGGCGGCCCGCCGCAGGGTCGAAGACCGGGAAGTGGAGGACGATGAAGAGGTAGTCGTCGTAGACGTCGATCTTCGGCCGCTGGTTGCGCGAGAGTACGTCCTCGAGGTCGAGCGCGTGGAAGTCGAAGTTCTCCTCCAGCCAGGCGCGCTCAAGCGCGCCTGGGCGCTCGATGTTCACCCAGCGCAGGCCGGAGGAGTCGATCTGCTCGACGTTGGGCGTCTGCGGCTCAGGCTGCGATGCCGTCGAGGCGAGCGTGTCGCGCCGGGCAGCCCGTCGTAGCCGTGGTTTCGGAAGGTTCGGCATCGTTCGGGCTCATCTTCTCGTCGGCAGGCACGGGCATTGTCACCTGCAGGTTAAACGGCCGCCCCGCGCAGCGAGCACGATCGCTGTCATCGCCAGAGGCGTTGCTATAGTCAGGGTCACATAAGCGCCACATCTAGAGGGGTGGAGGGACTGGCCCGTAGAAGCCCCGGCAACCACCTCGAACCAATGGTTCGAGGGGAGGTGCCAACTCCAGCAGGTCGTTTTTGGACCTGAAAGATGTGGGGAGACGTCCGATCGGACCTCTGCCCCACAAGGCGGAGGTTTTTCTCTAGGTAAAGAAAAGAGGATCGGATGTCAGTCGAGAGCTTGAAGTGCAAGGAGTGCGGGGCGACCTACGAACTGGGTGCCAGCTATGCGTGTGAGCACTGCTTCGGCCCGCTCGAAGTCGCCTATGACCATTCCGGTCTCGACGCCGCCGCGGCGAAGCGCCGGATCCAGGCCGGCTCGCAGGGGATCTGGCGCTACGGGGACTTTCTCCCATTCACCGGCAGGCCGCTTGACCCGCTGGAGCCGGGCCTGACGCCGTTGCTGCGTGCCGACCGCCTGGCCGAGCGGCTCGGCCTCGACGCTGAGCTCTGGGTCAAGAACGACGCCGCCAACCCGACCCACTCCTTCAAGGACAGGGTGGTGGCGGTGGCGGTTGCGAAGGCGCGGGAGTTGGGCTTCGAGACGGTTGCCTGCGCCTCCACCGGCAACCTGGCCAACGCGGTCGCGGCCCACGCGGCGGCGGCAGGGCTCGAGTCCTACGTGCTCGTTCCCGCCAACCTGGAGGAGCAGAAGCTGCTCGCGACCGGGATATACGGCACCAACCTGGTCGGCGTGCGGGGCAACTACGACGACGTCAACAGGCTCTGTACGCAGCTGGCGGAAGCGCGTCCGTGGGCCTTTGTCAACGTCAACCTGCGTCCCTACTACGCCGAGGGCTCGAAGACGCTCGCCTATGAGACCGCCGAGCAGCTCGGCTGGGAGCTGCCCGACCGGGTGGTCTGCCCGATCGCCTCCGGCTCGCTCTTCACCAAGGTGGCCCGCGGCTTCCAGGAGTGGACCGACCTGGGCCTGGTCGAAGGCGAACAGCCGGTCTTCAACGGCGCCCAGGCCCTTGGCTGCAGCCCGGTGGCGACCGCCTTTGCGGAAGGCTGGGACGTCTGCAAGCCGCAGAAGCCGGAGACGATCGCCAAGAGCCTGGCGATCGGCGACCCGGCCGACGGTCCCTACGCGCTCGAGCAGGCGCGGAGCAGCGGCGGGGCGATCGACTCGGTCACCGACGAGGAGATTCGCGCCGGCATCCGCCTGCTGGCGGAGACGACGGGGATCTTCACCGAGACCGCCGGTGGAGTCACCGTCGGTGTCCTCGCCAAGCTGGCCGAACGGGGGGACATATCTGCCGGCGAGCGGGTCGTCATCTACATCACCGGCGAGGGGCTGAAGACGCTCGACGCCGCGCGCGATAGTTTCCACATGCACGAGATCGACCCCGATCTCGACAGCTTCGAGTCCGTGTTCGAGCATCAGGAGGTAGCCGCGTAATGTCCGTCACCGTGAAGATTCCGACCCAGCTGCGCGCCGCAACCGGGGGGGAGGCAGAGGTCGAAGTCGCCGGCTCGACCGTGGGTGACGCTCTCGATGCGCTCTTCGAGGCTCACGCGGACCTGCGCGAGCGGATCACCCAGGACGGCGATCTGCGCCGCTTCGTCAACGTCTATGTCAGCGGCGAGGACATTCGTTTCCAGCAAGGCCTCGAGACGGCGATCAGCGAGGGCGACGAGGTGACGATCCTCCCGGCTGTCGCCGGCGGCTGACCCGAACCGGGTTGACTCGCGGCGCCGGGGCCGATTAGAGTCGACTCCGAAAATCTCAAACGCTTGAAAGGAGTTTGAGTGCCGGAGAAGCTCACGGGAGGTGAATTTCAGGCTGGCGCGACGCGCTCGCGTGATTCGAAGGCCGGCGCTGGCTGGGGGTGTGAGCAGGGCACGGCCTATGGCGAGCACGCTCGCCATCATTCGCGCCGTTTTTCCTGGCTCAATCCGGCGCCGCTGTGGAAGTCGCGGAACGACCGCGTCGCCAGGGCCCTCGGCGATCCCACCAACGATCGCCGCCGAGCGTGGATGAAGATGCTCGACCCCTCCGGCGCCTCTAATCTGACCGTCGACCGAAGTAACGGCGGCGGGTCTACTTCATTTCTCGTCGTCGGCGATACCGGCGAGGGCGATGAGTCGCAGTTCGCGGTTGTGCCGCCCCTGCTCAGCCAGGCCGGCGGCACCGACTTCATGTTCATCTGCAGCGACGTGATCTACCCGGCCGGAGGCGTGGAGGAATACGAGGACAAGTTCTTCTGGCCCTACCGCGAGTACGAGGGCGATATCTACGCGGTGCCCGGCAACCACGACTGGTACGACGACTGCGTGGCGTTCATGCACTGGTTCTGCGGAGCCGAGGCGCCGCCGCCCCGTGCCCCGTCCGGGTTTTCGCCCCGGCAGCTACTGCGCCGCCTGCTCTGGCGGCGCCCGTCACGTCCGGATCCAGGCCGGCTGGCTGCGATGGAGACCTTTGACATGCCGGGGCAGCCGGGCTCGTACTTCGCGATCGACACCGGCCCGCTGTTGTTGGTCGGCATCGATACGGGGATAACCGGTGGGATCGACGCTCAACAGGCGACCTGGTTGAAGGAGGTCTCGAGCCAGTCGCCCAAGCCGAAGATCTTGCTCACCGGCAAGCCGCTTTACGTCGATGGCGAGCATCGTCCCGGGCCGATCGAGAACAGCGACGGGACCGTCGACCAGATCGTCACCGCCCCCCAGCACAACTACATCGCGGCGATCGGTGGCGATATCCACAACTATCAGCGCTACCCGGTCGCGCTAGAGGGCAACCGAAAGATCCTCTACCTGGTGTCGGGCGGCGGCGGCGCCTTCATGCACGAGACGCACTCGATCCCCAACCTCGACAAAACGGAGATCAAAGACCGTGTATCCGAGGACGAGTTCCGCTGCTATCCGCTGCGCGGCGATTCGCTCTCGCTCTACAGCAAGCTCTACGCGCGCAGGCTCCTCGGGCGCCTTCGCGGAGCGCGTGAGATTCCCGCTGAGGAAGCGGCCGCCTTCCTCGGTGAGCGTCTGGGCGTCCGCCCGGTGCGCGGCGCAGAGGTCACCGTGAGCGAGCAATCGGCCCGCGCCGCGGAGGCTTTGATGCAGCTGCCGGGCCGTGGCCGAGGCGCGCTCCACATCCCCTTCTCGGAGTGGCTTGACTGGAATGAAGCACCCCTCTTCAAGAGCTTCCTGCGGATAGATGCCACTGAGGGAGAGGTCCGAATCCGCTGCTTCGGGGCGACGGGGTGCGCAGCCCAGGAGGCGGACCCTCCGCTGGAGGACGAGCTCGTCTGGACGGCGGGAGATGGGGGAGGCTGGCGGCTGCCGGGTTGAGCCAAGCGGCGCCGGCAGCGGGCAGGGATAATCCCGCCGGTGAAGCCTCCGGTGGCGATCCTTTGCGGTGGGCGCGGCACGCGGCTGCGCGAGCGGACCGAGTCGGTTCCCAAGGCGCTGGTCGAGATCGGCGGCCGGC
The DNA here is from genome assembly GCA_963716735.1 of uncultured Solirubrobacterales bacterium. GTDB lineage: Bacteria > Actinomycetota > Thermoleophilia > Solirubrobacterales > 70-9 > VRUE01. Next base: position 627,143 of record OY970321.1, on the reverse strand, counting down.
CGATCCTCTGGCACGTGATCGGGATCTACGCGGCGCAGGGCTTCGAGCGCTTCCTGCTCGCGACCGGTTACCTGGGTGAGGCGGTGGAGGAGTTCGTCGCGGCCGAGTCATGGCCCGGTGATGTCGCGATCGAGTGCGTCGACACCGGGCTCGACACGCCGACGGGGGGGCGGCTTGCGTGTCTTGCCGATCGCCTCGGGGACGGGACCTTCTGCGCGACCTACGCCGACGGTGTCGCCGACGTCGATCTCGATGCGCTGCTGTCGTTCCACGCCGAGCACGGCGATCTGGCGACGATGACGGTTGTGCGACCACACCTGCAGTGGGGCGTAGCCGAGCTGGGGGAGGGGGATCGGGTCGATGGCTTCGTCGAGAAGCCGCGCAGCGATCGCTGGATCAACGGCGGCTTCTTCTGCTTTCAGCCCGGCGCGCTCGACTACCTCGGCGAGCGCAGCGTGCTCGAGCGCGAGCCGCTGAAGCAGCTCGCCGCCGATGGCCAGCTGCATGCCCATCGGCATCAGGGATTTTGGGACTGCATGGACACCTACAAGGACGCGGTCGTGCTCAACGACCTCTGGGCGGCCGGCGATGCGCCCTGGGCGACCCAGCCTGCCGATTGCAGCTTTTTCCCCACCATGGGGAGGTCAAAGCTGCAATCGGAGGTGTCGGGATGACCCGGGCTCTGGTCAGCGGCGCCCACGGCTTCGTCGGGTCCCACCTGGCGCGGGCGCTGCTGGAGCGCGGCGAGGCGGTGCGGGTGCTGGATCGCCCGGCGCCCCGCCTGGCCGACGTCGGTGGCGAGCGGCTCTCCGGGCTCGATCTGCTGGGGATCCGAGCCGAGGTCGAGCTGGTCGAGGCCGACCTGCGCGACGCCGGGGCGGTTGCGGCGGCGGTCGCCGGCTCGGACACCGTCTTCCATCTCGCCGCCCAGACGATCGTCGGTGTGGCCCGCGAGTCGCCGCTGGAGACCTTTGAGATCAACGTGCAGGGCGCCTGGAACGTCTTCGAGGCCTGCCGTGCGCATCAGGTCGAGCGGGTCATCTTCGCCTCCTCCGACAAGGCCTACGGCTCGAGTCCGCAGCTGCCCTACCGGGAGGACTTTCCGCTGCGCGCCGCCTATCCCTACGACGCCAGCAAGGCGGCGGCGGATACGATCGCGCGCAGCTACGCGACGGCCTACGGGGTGCCGCTGGCGGTGACCCGCTTCGCCAACATCTACGGCGGCGGCGACCTCAACTTCTCGCGCCTGATCCCCGAGACGGTGGTCGCCCTGCTCGACGGGCGCGCGCCGGTGATCCGCTCCGATGGCAGCCCCGAACGCGACTTCCTCCACGTCGACGACGCCGTCTCGGCCTACCTTTCGATCGCCGCCGCGCTCGAGAGCGGAGCGATGGGGGAGGCGTTCAACGCGGGCGGCGAGCGGCCCCACCCGGTGCGCGAGGTGGTCGAGCTGATCGCGGGCGCCGCCGGTGGCGGCGTCGAGCCGGACTTCCAGGGCGCCGGCAACCCCGACGGTGAGATCGACCGCCAGTTCGTCGACTCGACCAAGCTGCGCGAGCTGACCGGCTGGCGCCCCGAGGTCGAGCTCGAGGCCGGCCTCCGCGGCACGCTCGAGTGGTACCGCGAGCACCCCGAAGCGCGGCCTGCAAAGGTTGCCGTCTAGACATGTGCGGGCGCTTCACGGTCACTGCCAAGGACACGAAGACGATCGCCGATCGTTTCCAGGTTGAGCTGGAACGCTCGCTGGAGCGCAGCTCTTCCGGCGAGGCGCCGCCGCCGAGCAAGGAGCGGGTAAAGAAAGCCGAATCGGGCCTGGGCCGCTTCAACGTCGCGCCGACGCAGGAGGTGCTGACGGTTCGCTCCTCGCCCGACCCCGAGGAGGCCGCGCAGGGCGAGCGAGAGGCGCGGCTGATGCGCTGGGGCTTGGTGCCCCGCTGGGCCAAGGACCTCAAGGTCGGCTACCGGATGATCAATGCCAAAGCCGAGAACCTCGACTCCAGCCGCGCCTACTCGCCGCTGGTCGGCAAGTTCCGCCACCGCTGCCTGATCGTCGCCGACGGCTTCTACGAGTGGATGGTGGCGGAGGATCCCAAGCAGCCGCGCCAGCCCTGGCGCTTCACCGTCGACGGCGGCGAGCCCTTTGCCTTCGCCGGGCTCTGCACGCGCAAGGAGTGGGAGGACCCCGAGGATCGAGGTTTCGAGGACGGCTGGCTCTACAGCTGCACGATCGTCACGACGACGCCGAACGAGGTCGTCGCCAAAGTGCACGATCGGATGCCGGCGATCCTTCCCAGTGCGGAGGCCGAGGCGGCATGGCTGCGACCCGACCTGGCCGCGGAGGACGCGATCGCGATGTGCGCTCCGCTGCCCGCTTCGCGGATGGACGGCGCCCCGGCCAACCCGAAGTTGAACAAAGTCGGCAAAGGGATCGAAGGTCCCGAGCTGCTGGTTGCCCCTACCGGCTGAGGTCGCCGGCGGTGCGAACGGTCGCTTTGCCGGCGCCCGTCTCCAGCGAGCAGGAGATGTGCGCCGCAGGGGTGCCCGCGGTGCGCCAGAAGGCGGCGAAGCCGAGCTCGAGCGGGTCCTGCAGGCGCCCCTTGGGGAGTCCCCACTGCCATCCCTGTGAGTAGGTCCGGTGTGGCTGCCAGCTGACAACGACGCCGGGAAGTTCGGTGAAGGCTTCGAAGGCATCACCCAGTTCCAGCGAGGCAAATTCGGCTCCCTGGATCGGCAGCCTGACCCCGACGCTCTCGGGAACGTCCTGCTTGGTCAGGTTGTATTCGCCGCTGGAACGGGGAAAGGCACCGCGGCTGTTGACCGTGCGCCCGAGTTCGGCGCCCTTGTTGCCGCTCATCCGGCAGCGCACCCGCGCCTGACCTACGGCGGAGCCGGAGTCGATCCGCAGAACCGTGGCGGCGCGGAAGATCCGTTCGTTGTCGATGTTGTCTTCGCTCGCCCGCAGGCCGCCGTCTTCCAGGCGCATCGAGCCGCCGCCGGGGATCGCGGCGGGCTGCGAGTCGGGAAGCGGCGCCTGTGCTACCCATTCGATCGCCACGGAGCTACCGCCGACCTCGTCGGTCGCCAGCGCCGCCGCCGCGAACGTGGCGATCAGCCCGATCGCGATCACCACGAGCGCTCCCCGCGGAGGCCGAGTGTTGGTGCCCACGTCCATTACGCGCCCGGCAGGATTCGAACCTGCGGCCTCTGCCTCCGGAGGGCAGCGCTCTATCCAGCTGAGCTACGGGCGCTTGGCGACCAGCTTATCCGTCGCCGAACCCCACCACACGCCTTCGCGTAGGCTCGCGGCCATGGACCTCTCGGTCGCCTTTCTCGGCACGGGCGGCGCCGTGCCTTCGGCGCGGCGCAACACCGCGAGCGTGCTTGTCGCGCGTGGGGGGGAACGACTGCTGTTCGACTGCGGGGAGGGGACGCAGCGTCAGATGCAGCGCTCGCTGGGGCTGGTCCAGGTCGACGAGATCTATTTCACCCACTTCCACGCCGACCACTTCCTCGGTCTGCCCGGGTTGCTGAAAACGTATGACCTGACCGAGCGCGAGCGGCCGCTGACGATCTACGGGCCACGCGGTCTGCGCGATTTGATCCAGAGCCTCGGTCGGGTGATCGGCAGGGTCGGCTACAAGCTCGATCTGGTCGAACTCGAGCCCGGCGACGCGATCCCCTGCGAGGGCGCCGAGATTCGCACTTTCCCGGTCGAGCACAGCGTGCGCGCCTTCGGCTACGCCCTGGTCGAGGCCGAGCGCCCGGGACGCTTCGATCCCGAGACGGCAAAGCGGCTGGGAGTCAAGGAAGGCCCTGATTTCGCCGCCCTGCAGCGCGGAGAGTGGGTCGAGGGCTCGGCGGGGCCGGTCGAGCCGGGCGAGGTGATGGGCGAGTCGCGTCCCGGCCGCACGATCGTGCTCACCGGCGACACGGCCCCCTGCCGGGCGACGGTCGAGGCAGCTCGTGGCGCCGAGCTGCTCATCCACGACGCCAGCTTCTCCGAGGAGGAGGCTCAGCGCGCCGCCGATACCGGTCACTCAACCGTTGGCCAGGCGGCAGCCGTGGCCCGCGAGGCCGAAGTCAAGCTCCTCGCACTGGTCCACATCTCCTCCCGCTACCACGTGGGAAAGGTCCTCGACGAGGCCAAGGAGGTCTTCGAGCCGACTGTAGCCCCCCGCGACTTCGACTTGATTGAGCTCCCTTTCCCCGAGCGCGGAGAGCCCAAGCTCATCCAGAACGGGGCCCGCGAGAGAGCTGAAGAGGCACTCTGAGACCACCCCCACCTGTCGTACCCCCCTGCTAGGCTGGCCCGGTCCGTTCCTTTAACCCGGTCCCGTGAGGCCAGTAAGGAGCAAGTTTTGAGCGAGAAGGTCGTGCTCGAGCGCGACGACCTGAGGCGAACGCTGCGGCGGATCGCCCACGAGATAGCCGAGGCCAACCCAGAGCCCGAGCGTCTCGCGATCGTCGGCATCCACACTCGCGGCGCGGTTATCGCCCGTCGCCTCCACGCGTTGGTCGGCGAGTTGACCGAGGCCGAGACCCCAATTGGCGACCTCGACATCTCCTTCTACCGCGACGACGTCGGCGCCCAGTCGCCGGCCACGCAGCCGATCGTCCACTCCTCCCACATCGACTTCGATCTGTCCGATCGCACCGTCGTCCTCGTCGACGACGTGCTCTTCACCGGTCGCACCGTCCGCGCGGCTGTGGATGCCCTCTTCGACTACGGCCGGCCGCAGCGCGTGCAGCTCGCGGTTCTCTGCGACCGCGGTCACCGCGAGCTGCCGATCCGGCCCGACTACGTCGGCAAGAACCTGCCGACGGCGCGCGCCGAGCGGGTCAACGTGCTGCTCGAGGAGACCGACGAGGTCGACCGGGTGACGATCTCCGAGCGGGCAGCGGAGGCGATCGCATGAGGCACCTGCTGGCAATCGAGGATCTCGACAGGGAGGGGATCGAGGCCATCCTCGAGCGAGCCGAGAGCTTTGCCGAGGTGGGACGCCGCGACATCAAGAAGGTGCCGACGCTGCGGGGTCGCACCGTGGTCAGCCTCTTCTACGAGTCGAGCACCCGCACCAGTGCATCCTTCGAGCTGGCGGCGAAGCGGCTCTCCGCCGATCTGATCTCGCTCAAGGCGGCGGGCTCCTCGGTCGAGAAGGGCGAGTCGCTGAAGGACACATGCGCGACCCTCTCGGCTTATGACCCGGCAGCGATTGTGATCCGCCATCCCTACGCCGGCGCGGCACAGCTCGTCGCCGGTTGGAGCGAGGCCACGGTGATCAACGCCGGCGATGGCAAGCACGAGCACCCGAGCCAGGCGCTGCTCGACCTATTCACCCTGCGGCGCCGGCTCGGATCGATCGAGGGCAGGCGGATCTGGATCGTCGGCGACGTGCTCCACAGTCGCGTCGCCCGCTCCAACCTGATCGCCTTCCAGGCGATGGGAGCCGAGGTGACGGTTTGCGGCCCGCCGGCGCTGATCCCTCGCGGGATCGAGCAGCTCGGCTGCGAGGTGGCCCACTCGCTCGACCGACTCGGCGAGGCCGACGTCGTCTACGCCCTGCGCCTGCAGCGCGAGCGGATGGCGGAGAGCTTCGTGCCTTCGATCCGCGAGTACGCCGCACATTTCCAGATCGACTCGCGGCGACTGGGCCCCCGCCAGCTGCTGATGCATCCCGGCCCGGTCAACCGTGGCGTCGAGCTCTCCGGCGAGGTGATCGATTCGCCGCAGTCCTTGATGACCGAGCAGGTGGCTTCCGGCCTGGTGGTTCGGATGGCGATCCTCTACGAGCTCCTGGCGGCCGGGCCCCAGCGGCCGGTCAGTGCAGCTGGCGAGCCCGAGCAGAGCACGACCCCGATCGGACAGCCCGCGTGAGCCTGGCCGAGGCGCTCGACATGCGCTCCGGTGAGGGCGCCGACCTGGTCCTGCGCGGCGCCACCGTGCTGGACCCGGTGGCCGGCATCGAGGGCCCCCACGACGTGGTCGTCCGCGCGGGTCGCATCGCCGAGCTGGCCGCTCCCGGTGCCGACGCCGATGGGCTGGAGGAGGTCGACGCCGTGGGCCTGCATGCCTTCCCCGCCTTCTTCGATCCCCATGTCCACCTGCGCACCCCGGGGCAGGAGCACAAGGAGGACGTCGAGACCGGCAGCCGCGCCGCGGCCGCCGGCGGCTACTGCGGCATCCTCGCGATGGCCAACACCGAGCCGCCGGTGAGCACGCCGGCCGATATCGAGGCGCTGCGCGAGGCAGCGCGCGAGGCCGCCTCGGTCCCAGTCGGCTTTCTGGCCACGGTGACCCGCGAGATGGCGGGGGAGGAGCTGACCGAGATGGGCGCGATCCGCGACGCCGGCGCGCTCGGTTTCAGCGACGACGGGCTACCGATTCGCAGCGCCCGCATCCTGCGCCGCGCTCTGCAGTACCAGCACCTCTGCGGCGGCACGATCGCGCTTCACGAGGAGGACCCCGAGCTCTCCGGCGATGGCGTCATGCACGAGGGGCCGGTGTCAGCCGTGCTGGGGTTGGGCGGCATCCCCTCGGTCTCGGAGTCGACGATGATCGCCCGCGACGCCGCTCTGGCCGGATACGAGCGGGGCCGGATCCACGTCCAGCACCTCTCCGCGGTCGAGTCGGTGGAGGCGGTGCGTGCCGCCAAGGCCGCCGGAGTGCGGATCAGCTGTGAGGCCAGCCCGCACCACCTCTGCCTCACCGACGAGGAGGTGCGCAGCCTCGACCCGCGCCGCTTCAAGATGAACCCGCCCCTGCGCTCCGAGGCGGACCGTCAGGCCCTGATCGAGGGGCTTCGTGACGGCACCGTCGATTGCGTCGCCACCGACCACGCCCCGCACGCGCTGGAGGAAAAGGAGGTCCCCTTCGAGCAGGCGGCGATGGGGGTGACCGGGCTGGAGACGGCATTCGCCGCACTGCACACTGCGCTGGTCATTCCCGGGGTCATCGACCTCGGGCTGCTGATCGAGCGGATGGCAGGGGGCGCGGCGCCCTTCGACCTCGCGCGGCCGAGCCTGGCCCCGGGCAGCGAGGCCAATATCGCGCTATGCGACCTGAGTGCCGAGTGGACGGTCGGCGAGGAAGGCTACGAGAGTCGCTCGCAGAACTCCTGGTGCGCCGGTCGCACGCTGACCGGGCGCGTTCTGATGACGGTGGCGGGCGGCCAGGTCGCCTACCGGCTGCGCAGCTTCTCGCTGGGAGTCGCGACGTGAGCGCCGGCTACCTGCTGCTCGAGGACGGCACCCGCTTCGACGGTGAGGTCTGCGGACACCAGGGCGAGGTCACCGGCGAGGTCGTCTTCAACACCGCGATGACCGGCTATCAGGAGTCGGTCACCGACCCCTCATATGCCGGCCAGATCATCGTCTTCACCTATCCCCTGATCGGCAACTACGGCGTCTCCGCCGAGGCGATGGAGTCCGATCGGATCCATGCTCGTGGCGCCGTCATGCGCGACCCGAAGAACGGCGAGGACGCAGCCACCGCCGAGGGCGGTTGGCTCGATTGGCTCGCCGACTGCGGCGTGTCCGGAATCGGTGGGGTCGACACGCGGGCGCTGGTCCGCCACATCCGCGATCGGGGCGCAATGCGCGGCGGCATCTTCACCGCTGCTACGGCCGAGGCCGAGGCACGCGAACGGATCGCCGCGGAGCCCTCGATGGACGGCGCCGACCTGGCCCGTACGGTGACGCCGCCGGAACCGGTCCGCTTCGATGGGGACGGTCCGCACGTGGTCGGGATAGACACCGGGGTCAAGCTCAACATCGTGCGTGAGCTACGCCAGCGAGGCTGCCGCCTCACTCTGCTTCCCTGCACCTCTTCCGCCGAGCAGGTGCTGGCCGAGGAGCCGGACGTCGTCTTCCTCGCCAACGGCCCTGGCGACCCCGGCGCCCTCGGCTACGTCGTCGACACGGTGCGCGAGCTGGTCGGCGTGAAGCCGCTCTTCGGTATCTGCCTCGGCCACCAGCTGCTCTGCCGCGCGGTCGGGCTGGAGACCTTCAAGCTGCCCTTCGGCCATCGCGGCGCCAACCATCCGGTCAAGGACCTGGCCAGCGGGCGGATCGAGATCACCTCGCAAAACCACGGCTTCGCTGTGCAGGGGCCCGGCGGCGAGGCGCGGATCGAGTCCGATGAGCCGGTTCGCTGGGAGACCGACTTCGGCGTCGCCGAGCTCTCCCACCTCAACCTCTACGACCGCACCGTCGAGGGGCTGGCGCTGAAGGACGTGGCCGCGGCGACCGTCCAGTACCACCCCGAGGCCGGGCCCGGCCCGCACGACGCCCGCCACCTCTTCGACAGCTTCCTGGAGCTTGCACATGCCTAAGCGCACCGACATCGAGAAGATTCTCCTGATCGGCTCGGGGCCGATCGTGATCGGTCAGGCGGCGGAGTTCGACTACTCCGGCGTGCAGGCCTGCAAGGTGCTGCTCGAGGAGGGCTACGAGGTCGTCCTCGTCAACTCCAACCCGGCGACGATCATGACCGACCCGGAGTTCGCTACGGCCACCTACGTCGAGCCGTTGCTGCCAGGCCCGGTGACGAAGATCATCGAGAAGGAGCGCCCCGACGCGCTGCTGCCGACCCTCGGCGGCCAGACCGCGCTCAACGTGGCGATGGCGCTGTACGAGGACGGCACGCTCGAGCGCTTCGGGGTCGAGCTGATCGGCGCCGACCACGCCGCGATCCGCCGTGCCGAGGACCGCGAGGAGTTCCGCCGCACGATGACCGAGGCGGGCCTGCGGATTCCGTGGTCGATGACGGTGGAGAGCCTCGGCGAGGTCGAGGGGGCGCTCGCCGAGGGCAAGATCACCCTGCCGGCGATCGTCCGGCCCGCCTTCACCATGGGCGGCCAGGGCGGCGGCGTGGGGAGGACCGAGACCGAGTTGCGCCAGGTCGTCTCCGAGGGTCTGGCGGCGAGCCCGATCAATCAGGTCCTGGTCGAGGAGTCGGTGCTCGGCTGGGGCGAGTTCGAGCTCGAGGTGATGCGCGATCGCAACGACAACGTCGTGATCATCTGCTCGATCGAGAACGTCGACCCGATGGGCGTCCACACCGGCGACTCGGTCACGGTTGCGCCCGCGCAGACGCTCACCGATCGCCTCTACCAGGAGCTGCGCGACCAGGCGATCCGGGTGATCCGCGCGGTCGGGGTCGAGACCGGCGGCTCCAACGTTCAGTTCGGCGTCAATCCCGAGGATGGCGAGATCGTCGTGATCGAGATGAACCCACGCGTCTCGCGCTCCTCGGCGCTGGCCTCAAAGGCGACCGGCTTCCCGATCGCCAAGATGGCGGCGAAACTCGCCGTCGGCTACGCGCTGGAGGAGATCCCCAACGACATCACCCGCGCCACGCCGGCCTCCTTCGAGCCGACGATCGACTACGTGGTGACGAAGATCCCGCGCTTCGCCTTCGAGAAGTTCCCCGGGGCCGAGGGGCGCCTCTCGACCCACATGCAGAGCGTCGGCGAGGTGATGGCAATCGGCCGCACCTTCCGCGAGTCCTTCGCCAAGGCGATGCGCTCACGCGAGCTCGACACGCCCGCGGAGCCGCCTGCCGCCGACGAGGAGCTGCTGGAGGCGATCGCAAAGCCATGTGCCGAGCGCTTCGACATGATCCTGGAGGCGTTCCGTCGCGGGCTCGAGGTCGAGGCCGTCCATCAGCGCTGCCAGACCGACCGCTGGTTCCTGCGCGAGCTGCGGGCGCTGGCCCTGGAGGGCGACGGCACCGAGGGGCTCACCCGCACCTACAAGGCGGTCGATACCTGCGCCGCCGAGTTCGAAGCGGCGACGCCCTACTACTACTCCGCCCACGAGAGGCCGGGCGCCGTCTCGGAGGTGCGCCGGGGCGATCGCGCCTCGGTCGTCATCCTCGGCGCCGGCCCGAACCGGATCGGCCAGGGCATCGAGTTCGACTACTGCTGCGTGCATGCCGCGATGACCGTCCGTGAGCTCGGTCGCGACGCCGTGATGGTCAACTGCAATCCGGAGACGGTCTCGACCGACTACGACACCTCCGATCGCCTCTACTTCGAGCCGTTGACCGAGGAGGACGTGCTCGCGGTCTGCGATCAGGAGCGGCCCGAGGGCGTGATCGTCCAGTTCGGCGGGCAGACGCCGCTGAAGCTCGCACGTGCTCTGGAGGAGGCGGGAGTGCCGCTGCTGGGGACCCCGGTCGACGCGATCGACCTCGCCGAGGACCGCGGCCGCTTCGGCGCACTGCTGCGCCGGCTGGGCATCGAGCACCCACCCTACGGGACGGCGCTTTCAGCCGAGGAGGCGACCGTGATCGCCGAGAAGGTCGGCTTCCCGTTGCTTGTTAGACCTTCCTACGTGCTCGGCGGGAGGGCGATGGAGATCTGCTACTCGACCGAGAACCTGAACGCCTACCTGCAGGCTCACGTCAAGGCCGACCAGGAGCACCCGCTGCTGCTCGACCGCTTTCTCGAGAACGCGATCGAGATCGACGTCGACGCGCTCGCCGACGGCACCGACGTCCACGTCGCCGGCATCATGCAGCACGTCGAGGAAGCCGGGGTCCACTCGGGCGACTCGGCCTGTGTGATCCCGCCGCTCAGCATCGGCGAGGAGATGCTCGAGCAGATCCGCGCGACGACGGGGCGGATCGCCTTGGAGCTGGGAGTGATCGGGTTGATCAACATCCAGTACGCGATCGCCGGCGGTCGCCTCTACGTGATCGAGGCCAATCCACGCGCCTCGCGTACCGTGCCCTTCGTCTCGAAGGCGACCGGGACGCCGTTGGCCAAGGTCGCGGCTCGGCTGATGCTGGGCGAGAAGCTCGCCGACCTCGATCTGCCCGCGCCGCCCACCGGTCACGTCAGCGTCAAGGAGGCGGTGCTGCCCTTTGCCCGCTTCGCCGGAGTCGACTCGGTGCTCGGGCCGGAGATGAAGAGCACCGGCGAGGTGATGGGCATCGCCGCGGACTTCCCCACGGCCTTCGCCAAGGCGCAGGCCGCGGCCGGGGTTCTACTGCCCACAAAGGGGACCGTCTTCATCACCGTCACGGATACCGACAAGCCCGCGGCCACGCAGATGGCGGCCCGCTTCCACGATCTCGGCTTTGAGCTGATCGCCACCGGCGGCACCGCGCAGACGATCTCCTCGATGGGGGTGCCGGTGACGCGGATCAACAAGATCGGCGAGGGCTCCCCCCATGTCGTCGACCTGATTCGCGAGCGCCGCTGTGACCTGGTGATCAATACGCCCACTGGATCCGGTGCCCGGGCGGACGGGCAGGCGATCCGAACAGCGGCGGTCCGCCACGGCATCCCCTGCGTGACGACGATGACCGGCGCCTCGGCCGCGGTGCGCGCGATCGCCGCCCAGATGCAGGGCGAGCCGGCGGTCGTCTCCCTGCAGGAAATCCACGCGCCGACGAGGGCCAAGCAGACTCGATGACCGCCCCCTTCGGGCGCCGGGCCTGCGAGGTGACGGAGAGCCATTCCTCCGGCGGCTATCGCGTCTTCTCCCTGCTCGATGCAGGGGGACCCGAGCCGCGGCCGGGCCAGTTCTACATGCTCGCCACCACGCGGCACTGGGAGGAGCGGGGCGGGCGGCCCTTCCTGCCGCGGGCTTTTTCGGTCGCCGACGCCGACCCGGTGGACGGCGGCGTTCGACTCGACTTCCTGATCGAGGGGATCGGGCCGGGGACCGATCGCCTCTGTGCCCTGGAGTCGGGCGATTGGGTCTGGGTCAACGGCCCTCTCGGCAACTCGTTCTCGGTGCCGCGCGAGCTCTCGCCCAATGCGGCTGGGGCGATTCTCGTCGGGGGTGGCATCGGCATTGCCCCGATCGCCCTGCTGCGCCGCGAATTCTCGGCGCGCAACATCCCCGCCCGTGTTCTGCTCGGGTTTCGCGACAAGGCCCACTCCGGTGGTCTCGATGACCTCTTCCGCTGCTGCGAGGTCGGCCTCGCCAGCGACGACGGCCACGTCGGGCACCACGGCTACGTCACGGATCTCTTGGTGGCGATGCTCGAAGGCGACGACGCACGGAGCGCCGCCGTCTACGCCTGTGGCCCGCCACAGATGCTCGACGCGGTCGCCGCTCTTTGCTCAGCCCACGGTGTCGCCTGCGAGCTGGCTATGGAGTCGCCGATGGCCTGTGGCTACGGCGCCTGCTTCGGTTGCGCTGTGCCGAAACCCGACGGCGGCTACATGAGGCTTTGTGTCGACGGCCCGGTGGTGCGCGGTGGTTGAGTTCTGTGGAATCGAGCTCGCCCACCGGGTGCTCAACGCCTCCGGCACCTTCGACGCGATCGCGGCCCGGCGCGTCTACGGGGACGCTCTGCTCGAGGACTTCCCCTTCTCCGCCTTCGTCTCCAAGACGATCACGCTGGAGCCTCGGGCCGGCAACGAGCCGCAGCGGATCTGGGAGACGCCCGCGGGAATGATCAACTCGATCGGGCTGCCGAACAAGGGGCTGAAGGGCTTCCTGGCCGAGGATCTGCCCCAGCTGTCCGAGTTGCCGGTGCCGTTGATCGTCTCGGTGATGGCGACCGGGCACGAGGACTTCAAGCGAATGGTGGCCGCGCTGGGCGAGCGGGGCGAGGTGGCGGCGATCGAGCTGAACGTCTCCTGTCCCAACGTCCACTCGGGCCTGATCGTCGGCGAGCAACCGACCGAGACCGTGGCGTTGCTCGAAGCGCTGCGGCCGGTGACCTCGAAGCCGCTGGTAGTGAAGTTGACTCCGAACGTCGCCGACCCCGCCGCCGTGGCCGTGGCGGCGGAAGAGGGGGGAGCGGATGCGGTCTCGCTGATCAACACTCTGAAGGCGAGCGCAATCGATCTCGCCGCCGGTCGGCCGGGCATCGCCGCCGGCCATGGAGGCCTCTCCGGGCCCGCCGTGCGGCCGGTCGCGGTCGGCCAGGTGCGGGCCGTCGCGAGTGCCGTTGAGCTGCCGATCGTCGGCATGGGCGGGGTCTGCAGCGGTGACGATGCCTTCGAAATGCTGGCCGCCGGGGCGACCCTGGTCGCGGTCGGAACCGAGAGCTTTCGCGACCCGCGGGCGGGAAGTCGCATTGCCGCAGAGCTCTCTGAGCAGTCTGCGCGCCCCGGCCTAGCCTCAACCTAGACTCGAGGTCGAGGTGAATTTCACGAAAAAGGGGCCCGATGCCCTTGCACGCCCCCCGGCCGCGGCTATACTCGCCGCCCACATGCCCGCCCCAGTCAAGACTTCTGCAGCGGCCCCCGAGCGGTCGTTGGACCAGCGGATGGACGCGCTGAAGCGGGCAAATGACATCCGCACCGCCCGCGCCAAGCTGAAGAAGGATCTCAAAGCGGGCAAGGCGAGCATCCACGCACTGCTTCTCGATCCGCCCGAGTACGTGATGACCGCGAAGGTCTTCGACATGTTGCTCGCCGTCCCCAAGTACGGCCGGGTCAAGACCAACCGGATCCTCAACCAGTGCCGCATCTCGCCCTCGAAGACGATCGGCGGCCTCTCCGAGCGTCAGCGCGCCGAGCTGGTCTCCCAGCTTCGTCGATAGCGAAGCCGACCGGTACGCCGGTCAGTATCTCCGGCCGCGATGGCCAAAGTTTTCGTAATCACCGGACCCAGCGGGGTCGGCAAGGGAACGCTGATCTCCAAACTGCTCGAGCGCGTGCCCGACCTCGAGCTCTCTGTTTCTGCAACCACGCGTGAGCCGCGTGAGGGCGAGGTCGATGGGCGCGACTACCACTTCCTCACGCCTGAGGAGTTCGATCGGCGGGTCGAGCGCGAAGACTTCCTCGAGTTCGCCACTTACAGCGGCCACCGCTACGGCACCCTGCGCTCCGAGGTCCGCAAGCGCCTCGACGCCGGCCACTCGGTCGTGCTCGAGATCGAGGTGCAGGGTGCGAGCCAGGTGCGCGCCGCGATGCGCGAGTCGATTCAGGTGTTCATCGTCCCGCCCGATCCGGCGGTCCTGCGCAGGCGGCTGGAGTCGCGCGGCACCGACTCGGCTGAGGCGATCGACGCGAGGCTGAAGGTGGCTGAGGTCGAGTTGGCCGCGCAGGGGGACTTCGATCATCTGGTCGTAAACGACGAGCTGGAGCGGGCCGCGGCCGATCTGGAGGGGATCGTGCGCGCCGAGTTGGGGCTGCCGCTAGACTCCGCGGCCGAATGATCAAACCACGCGTAGACAAGCTCCTCGACCACGCCGACTCCCACTACGCGGCAGTCGTCGTCGCGGCGAAGCGAGCCCGCCAGATAAACAGCTACTTCCACAACCTCGGCGAGGGTGGTTTCGGTGAGTATCCGCCGCCGATGGTCGAGACCCGCGGCGACCGCAATTACCTCTCGATGGCGCTCGAGGAGCTTGCCGAGGGCAAGCTCAAATACGAGTACCGCGCCTAGCGCACAGCTTCCCCAGGAGGAGACATGGCCAGAATCCTGCTCGGCGTGAGTGGCGGGATCGCCGCCTACAAGTCGTTGGAGCTGGCCCGCCTCGCCACCGTGGCGGGGCATGGTGTGCGCGTCGTCATGACTGAGGCCGCCGGCCGCTTCGTCGGGGCCGCTTCCTTTGAGGGCATCGTCGGCGCCCCCGTGCTCACCTCCGAGTTCGAGCGCGACCCGCTGGGCGGTGCCTTCCCAGGCGACCCGCGGCCCGAGCACGATCCGATCGGCCACCTCGAGGTCGTCGCCAATTGTGACGCCTACCTGGTTGCGCCCGGCTCCGCCAACACGATCGCCAAGCTGGCCGCCGGCATGGCCGACTCGATGCTCACCATCTCTTTCCTGGCTTGTACCGCACCGCGCCTCCTTGCTCCGGCGATGAACGACCGCATGTATGCCGATGCGGCGACGCAGGCAAACCTGGCGACGCTGCGCGAGCGCGGCGTCGAGGTGATCGAGCCCGGCGAGGGCCCGCTCGCCTCTCGTGGCGAGTTCGGCAAGGGCCGGCTGCCGGATCCGGCTGAGCTGCTCGCCCGAATCGAGGCGGTTCTACCCGCGGGCGAGCGCCCCTGGGATGGGATGCGGGTCCTGGTGACCGCTGGAGGCACGCGCGAGCCGATCGACCCGGTCCGCTTCCTCGGCAACCGCTCCAGCGGCCGCATGGGAATCGCATTGGCCGCGGCAGCCGCCCGCCGAGGCGCGGAGGTCACCCTGATCGCGGCCAACGTAGCCCTGTCGGAGCCTGCCGGCGTCCGCCGTATTGACGTAGAGACCGCAACCGAGCTCGCCGCAGCCGCACGCTCCGAGTTCACCTCAAGCCATTTGTTGCTTATGGCAGCCGCACCGGCTGATTTCAAGCCGACCAATCCAGCCGGCGCCAAGCTGAAGCGCGAGGGCGACCTCGACCTGCACCTCGAACCGACCGAGGACATCCTCGCCAGCCTGTCCTCTTCCCGAGTCCCCGGTCAGACGATCGTCGGCTTCGCCGCCGAACACGGCAACAACGTCGCCCGGGCAAGGGAAAAGCTGACCCGCAAGGGTGCTGACCTCATAGTCCTGAACGACGTCTCCGATCCAGAAATCGGCTTCGAGAGCCAAGAAAACGCCGCAACCCTGATCAGCTCCACTGACGAGGCCACTCTCGCGCAAGCCTCCAAGGACGTAATTGCCGAACAGATCCTCGACCGGGTCCATGCCCTGAGGGCGGAGGGGCAGTCCCCTCAGCCGACGGATACTCAGAGCGGCCCGTAGGGCCGCGAGTCGGAAGAGGGGACTGCCCCTCCGCCCTCTCGCCTGCCCGAGGCATTGCGCGGGCTATACTGGCCTCAAGCTTTTTGTCCCTAGTGCATTGTCGAGAAGTGGGCCTGGCCCACTTTTTTTTCGTCCCGAACCAGCCAGAACCCCGCATGCCAGACCTCAAAAACAGCATTCAACAGCAGCTTGCCGAGCTCGATTCCGAGCTCGACCTGGTTGCCATCGAGCAGCCGGGAACCGAATCGCTGCGCCTCTTCATCGACCACCCTCAGGGTGTCGATCTCGCGCTCTGCGAACGCGTCACCAGGCACCTCGAGCGGCTTCGCGCCGAGTACGCGCTGGAGGTCTCCTCACCGGGCCCGAAGTACCGCCGCACCGATCCAGTTTCCGAGACGACCGAGGAGCAGCCGTGAGCAAAGAGATCGTCGAAGCAATCAAGGCGCTCGAGCAGGAGAAGGGCATCTCCGCCGACAAGCTGATGGACGCCCTCGCGGACGCCCTGCTGTCGGCTTACAAGAAAACGCCCGGAGCGGCGAAATACGCACGCGTCGACCTCGACCACGAGACCGGCGACTTTCTCGTCTTCGAACTGATCCTGCCGGCTGAGCTGGAGGAGAAGCTGCTCGCCGAGGCGGCCGAGGCCCAGGAGGAGGAAGAGCGCGAGATCGATCCCGAAACGGGGGAGCTGAAAGAGCCCGAGGATCCCGAGCTCGACCCGGAGATGATCGCCCCTTACGAGGATCAGATCGAGACCCGCGACGTGACCCCGGAAGATTTCGGCCGGATCGCCGCGCAGACCGCCAAGCAGGTGATCCTGCAGCGGATTCGCGAGGCGGAACGAATGATGATGTTCGAGGAGTACCAGGACCGGGTCGGCGAGCTGATCACCGGGATCATCCAGCAGTCCGACAAGCGCTACACGCTGGTTCAGCTGCGTGAGCGGGTCGAGGCCCTGCTGCCCAAGTCCGAGCAGGTCTACAACGAGCGCTATGACCACGGCATGCGGGTCAAGGCCGTGATCACCGACGTCTCCGATTCCACCAAGGGCCCGGCGATCGTCGTCTCCCGGCGCAGTCCCGAACTGATCAAGAAGCTGTTCGAAATGGAGGTGCCGGAGATCGCCGACAAATTGGTCGAGATCGTCGGCGTCGCCCGCGAGCCCGGCTACCGCTCGAAGATCGCGGTCGTCTCCCACACCGACGGCGTCGATCCGGTGGGCGCCTGCGTCGGCCCGCGCGGCTCGCGGGTGCGGATGGTCGTCTCCGAGCTGCGCGGCGAGAAGATCGACATCATTCCCCACAACGACGAGCCGGCGCGCTTTGTCGCCAAGGCGCTCTCGCCCGCCCGCGTGCGCGAGGTGATCGTCGATGACGAGGAGCGCCAGGCGACCGTGATCGTCCCCGACGACCAGCTCTCGCTGGCGATCGGGCGCGACGGCCAGAACGCCCGCCTGGCGGCGCGTCTGACCGGTTGGCGGGTCGACATCAAGTCCGAGACCGAGTTCGCTCAGGACGACGAGGAGGTCGAGTACGAGGGCGAGGAGCAGTCCGACGGGCACTGCCTGGCGGTGCTATCCAACGGCCGCCGCTGCCCCAACGCGGCGATCGGAGAGTCGTCCTACTGCGGCTTGCCGACCCATCAGGCCCTGAGCCGTTTCGAGACCAACCAGATCACCGTCCTGGCACCGTTGGCCGAGGCCGAAGTCGCGATCCTTGCCGATCCAGCCGCTGACGAAGGCCAGGTTTCGGAGATCGTGGCCAAGGCGGAAGCGGAGTTCGTGGAGCCAGTCGCGGAAGAGCCCGAGGAGGAGACCGTCGCCGAAGTCGACGGCGAGGGCAGCTCGGAGGGCGAGCCCGAGGTAGAGCCGGTCGCCGAGGAGGCTGAGCAGACTTAGTGGCTAAGAAGCGCGTCCACGAGATAGCGAAAGCTCAGGGGCTGAGCAGCAAAGAGCTGCTCGCTGCGCTGAAGAAAGCGGGCGTGGAGGCGAAGGCGGCGGCTTCGAGCGTCGAGGAGGCCGATGCGCTGAAAGCGCTTTCCGGCAACGGTGCGACGGCGGCTAAAGGCCAGCCGAAGGCCGAGGTCAAACCCGCAGCGCCCTCACAGGAGCCAGCCAAACCCGCGCCGGCGGCGAAAAAACCGGCCGGGTCGGCGAAGAAACGCCGCGTGGTGATCGATTCCCAGGCCGCGCGACGCGACCAGATGGGCGGACCGCCGCCGCAGCGCCCGCCGCGACGGCGCGGTGGCAGGCGCCGCCGGCCGCTGCTCGAGGAGCCGCCGGTCAGGACCGAGGAGCCGGCTGAGCCCGAGGCGACCAGGGTCAACTCCGGAGCGACCGTACGTGAGGTCGCCGAGCTGCTCGGCCTCGGCAGCGCCGAGGTGATCAAGAAGCTGATGATGATGGGGGAGATGGCGACCCTCACCCAGACCCTCACCGACGAGTCGATCAAGGCGATCGCCGATGAGTACGACCGCAAGATCGAAATCGTCACCGCTGCCGAGGAGGAGCCCGAGGCGCCCGAATTCGAGGACGCCGAGGAGAGCCTCGTGGACCGCCCGCCGGTGGTCACGATCATGGGCCACGTCGACCACGGCAAGACCTCGCTGCTGGACGCGATCCGCGAGACCGAGGTCGCCGCCGGCGAGGCCGGGGGGATCACCCAGCACATCGGTGCCTACCAGGTCCACCACGAGGACAAGACCATCACCTTCCTCGACACGCCGGGCCACGCCGCCTTCACGGCGATGCGTGCGCGTGGCGCCAAGGTCACCGACATCGCGGTCGTCGTGGTCGCCGCCGACGACGGGGTCATGCCGCAGACCAAAGAGGCGATCGACCACGCTCGCGCCGCCGACGTGCCGATCCTGATCGCCGTCAACAAGATCGACAAAGAGGGGGCGCAGCCGGACCGGGTCCGCAATGAGCTCGCCGCCGACGAACTGACGCCGGAGGACTGGGGAGGCGAGACGGTCTACTGCGACGTCTCGGCCAGGACCCATGAGGGCCTTGGCAACCTGCTCGACATGATCCTGCTCGTCTCCGAGCTGGAGGAGTTGGGCGCCAACCCGGATGCGCCGGCTTCCGGAACGGTGGTCGAGTCCCAGCTGGATCCCGGCCGCGGTCCCGTCGTCACGATCCTGGTTCAGCGCGGCACGCTCGCCGTGGGCGACTCGCTGGTCGGCGGCGCGCAGTGGGGACGGGTGCGCGCGATGCACGACTTCACCGGCGAGCGCGTCGAGGAGGCCGGTCCGGGCATGCCGGTCGAGGTGCTCGGCTTCGACGGGGTCTGCGAGGCCGGCGAACACGTGCGCGTAGTCGAGAACGACCGCCGCGCCCGCCAGCTCGCCCAGGAGCGTGGCAACCGCCTCAAGACCGAGGCCTTGGCCCGCCGCCAGGCGCGCAAGGTCAGCCTCGAGGAGGTCTTCTCGCGCGCCCAGGCAGGGGACATCAAGGAGCTCAACATCGTGCTCAAGGCCGACGTCGCCGGCTCGCTCGAGGCTCTCCAGGACGAGATCGCCAAAGTCCCGCAGGAGCAGGTCGGGATCAACATCATCCACTCGCAGACCGGCGGCATCAACGAGTCCGACGTGATGCTGGCCTCAGCCTCCGAAGCGATCGTGATCGGCTTCAACGTCCGCCCGCTCGCCGACGCCCGCAAAGCCGCCGAGCGCGAGGGCGTCGACGTCCGCACCTACTCGGTCATCTACAAAATCACCGAAGACCTGCGCAACGCGATGGAGGGCCTGCTGGAGGCAGTCGAGGTCGAGGAGACGCTCGGCGAGGCCGAGGTCAAACAGACCTTCAAGGCCTCCAAAGTCGGCCGCATCGCGGGTTGCATCGTCAACGAGGGCAAGGTCGCCCGCGACGCCAACGTCCGCCTGATCCGCGAGGGCACGGTCATCTGGGATGGCAAACTCGGCTCCCTGCGTCGCTTCAAAGACAACGTCCAGGAGGTCGAGGAGGGCCAGGAGTGCGGCATCGTGCTCGACGGCTACGCCGACGTCAAGGAGGGCGACGTGCTCGAGTTCTACAAGACCAAGCAGGTCGAGCAGACGCTGGACTAGGATGGCGACGCCTCGCATGCGCCGTATCAACGAGGTGCTCCGCGAGGTGATCGGCGCAGCTATAACCACCGAATTAAGCGATCCCCGGATCGGCTTCGTCACCGTGACCTCGGTCGAGACCAGCCCAGACCTCCGCAGCGCCAAGGTGCACGTCAGCGTGCTCGGCGACGAGGATGCTCGCGAGGAGGCGCTCACCGGGCTGCGCTCCTCTCACGGCGTGCTGCAGGCGAAGAT
The DNA here is from genome assembly GCA_963716735.1 of uncultured Solirubrobacterales bacterium. Taxonomy (GTDB): domain Bacteria; phylum Actinomycetota; class Thermoleophilia; order Solirubrobacterales; family 70-9; genus VRUE01. Next base: position 607,196 of record OY970321.1, on the reverse strand, counting down.
CGCCGCCGAGACCAGGATGAAGCGCACTCCTACCCTGTCTTTCCACTACGACCCCACGGTCGAGCAGGGGATGAGAATCTCCCAACTGCTCGATGAGGACGAGGAATGAGCGAGACCACCGACATCGGCGCTACCGCGATCGAGCGCGTAGCCGGCGAGATCCGCAGTCGCGAGCGCTTCCTGCTTACCGCCCACGAGGGGCCCGACGGCGACGCACTCGGCTCGCTGCTCGGCATGCACCACCTGCTCAGACAGCTGGGCAAGGACTCGGTGATGTTTCTTGCCGCCAAGGAGTTCCCGCTGCCGATCGAGTACCGCTTCCTGCCGCTGGAGGAGGTCTTCCACGAGGCCCCGGCCGACATGGCGGACCGTGCGGCGATCTTCCTCGACTGCGGCAACATCGACCGCATGCCGGTCGACTTCCTCTCGGCGGACGGGGTCTTCACGATCAACATCGACCACCATCACGACAACACGCTCTTCGGCGACGTCAACCTGGTCGAGGTAGACGCTTCCTGCACGGCCGAGATCGTCTACGAGCTGGCGGTTCTGCTCGGGGTCGAGATCACTCCGGAGATGGCCGCCGCGCTCTACGTTGGCCTGGTTACCGATACCGGCAAGTTCATGTACGAGAACACCAATGCGCGCACCCATCGGATCGCCGCCGATCTGATCGAAGCCGGCGTCGACGTCGACGAGACCTATCGCCGCCTCTACGAGCACGTGCCGCTCGAGAAGCTGCGCTTGCTCTCACGCGCCCTGGATGGGATCCAACACCATTGCAAGGGCAGGCTGGTTCTTGCCTACATCTCCGCCGCCGATTACGAGGCGAGTGGCGCCGGCGAGGAGATGACCGAGGGGATCATCGACCACCTGCGCTCGGTCGAGGGTGCCCGCGTCGCGGCGCTGATCCGCGACCTCGGCGACCGCGGTCGCGCTGCCCGCAAGGTGAGCCTGCGCTCCAGCGATGGCGAGGTCGACGTCTCCGCGATTGCCCGGGTGAACGGCGGCGGCGGTCACAAGCGAGCCGCCGGCTTCTCCACCGACCTCGAGTTGGAGGCGCTGGTCTCCTTCCTCTGCGGCGAGGTCTCCCGGCAACTCGATCCTTGACGGTTCTGCTCTGCGACAAGCCCGCGGGAATCACCTCCCACGACTTGGTGAGGCAGGTTCGTCGCGAGCGCGAATGCAAGGCGGGGCATGCCGGCACGCTCGACCCTTTCGCCACGGGACTGCTGCTGGTTCTGCTCGACGGCGCGACTCGCGTGCAGCGCTTTCTGGTCGAGCTGCCGAAGACCTATCTGGCGACGGCTCGGCTCGGTTGGCGCTCGACCAGCGGCGATCCGGAAGGCGAGTTGACCGAGACCGGCAGGGCGCCGAAAGGGCTCGAGCTGCCGACCGGCACGGTGCGCCAGCATGTGCCGATGACCTCGGCAGTGCGAGTCGGTGGCGAGCGGCTCTACCGCAAAGCCCATCGAGGCGAGTCGGTGGCGACCCCGCCCCGCGACGTCGAGGTCTACCGAGCCGAGCTGCTCGAGCACGACGCCGAGAGTGCCCGCTATGAGGTCGAATGCTCCAGCGGGACCTATGTGCGCACCCTGGTCGAGACCCTCGGGGACGCTTATTGCTCCGAGCTTCGCCGCACGGCGATCGGCCCGTTTCAGGTGGAGCACGCAGGGGAAGAGGTCAGCGTCGAGCGCATCGGCGAGCTGATTCCCGCCGCGGCGGAGGCGCTCAGGTGATGGCGAACATCGTCGTCACCAGTCTGCCCGACGCCGATTCGCGGGTGCGGCACGTCGCGATCGGCACCTTCGACGGCGTCCACCGCGGTCACCTGGCGGTGATCGAGGGGGCCGACACCGTGCTCACCTTCGACCCGCATCCGCTCGAGGTGATCCATCCGGCGGCGCTGCCGAAATTGATCATGCCCTTCGGCGTCAAGCGCGACGTGATCGAGGGCCTCGGTGTGCGCGAGCTGGTCGTCATCCCCTTCGACGCCGAGTTCGCCAAGCGTTCCGCCGAGGATTTCATCGAGCACGTGTTGATCGAGAAGCTACGGGCTGAGAAGGTCTCAGTCGGGGAGAACTTCCGTTTTGGCGCCAAGGCAAAAGGGGACCCGGCGATGCTCGCCGCCCGCACCGAGTTCGAGACCCGGGTGGTGCCGCTGGTCGAGGTCGACGGCGAGACGGTCTCCTCGACGCGGATACGAGCTTTGGTAGCCGCCGGGGACATGGAGCGTGCGCGACACTGCCTCGGCGCCCCGTTCATGGTCGAGGGAACCGTGGTGGAGGGCGACCAGCGCGGCCGCGAGCTCGGTTTCCCGACCGCCAACATCGTTCCCGACGACCGGCTCCTGATCCCCGGCCACGGCGTCTTCGCCGCCTTTGCCGACGGGGTTCCCGCCGCCGTCAACGTCGGTGTGCGGCCGACTTTCGACAGCGGCCGCGGGGTGTTGATCGAGACCTACCTGATCGATCGCGACGAAGATCTCTACGGGCGGACTCTGCGCGTCGCCTTCGTCGAGCGACTGCGCGGCGAGAAGCGCTTTGCCGGCGTCGAGGATCTGATCGCCCAGATGCGAATCGACGTCGAGGACGCGAAGCGGGTCTGTGCTAGCTTCACCGGCGCATCATGAGCCTCGCCAAGGAGAAGAAGACTGAGCTGATCGGCAAGTACGGCCGCGCTGACGGCGACACCGGCTCTGCCGAGGTCCAGGTCGCGCTGCTCACCGAGCGGATCAACGAGCTCACCGAGCACCTCCGTGGGCACGCCAAGGACCATCACTCGCGCCGCGGGCTGCTGATGCTGGTCGGCAAGCGCCGCCGCATGCTCCGCTACCTGGAGCGCACCGACCTCGAGCGCTACCGCGCATTGGTCGCCGATCTCGGCTTGCGACGATGATCGCCGCGGGGGAGCCCGCGCCCGAGTTCACCCTGCGCGACCAGGACGGCAAAAGGGTCTCGCTCTCCGACTACCGCGGTCGCAAGGTGCTCCTCGTCTTCTACCCACAGGACTTCAGCCCGGTCTGCTCTGACCAGCTCTCGATCTACCAGGAGGTCAAGCCGCAGATCGCCGAGCAAGGGGTCGAGCTGGTCGGGATCAGCGTCGACCACTCCTGGGCACACAAGGCCTTCCAGGAAAAGCTGGGGATCGACACGCCACTGCTCGCCGACTTCGAGCCCAAGGGCGAGGTTGCCCGCGCCTATGGCGCCTACATCGAGCAGGTCGGACACGCCAACCGCTCTCTCGTCCTGATCGACGAGGAGGGCGCCGTCGAGTGGGTGCACGAGTCACCGACGCCGCTGGAGATTCCCGGCGCGAACGTGATCTTCGACGCCCTGGAGACCGTCGAGTCTGACGCCTGATCTGACCAGCGCCGCCGTACCTCCGGTCGGCCCGGAGGATCACGTGCGCGGCGAGGGCGAGACCTTGATCGTCTACGCCGATCTCGGTTGCCCGCACTGCGCGGCGGCGTGGGAGGAGATCTGCGAGCGACGCGCGCGAGTCGTCTTTCGTCATTTCCCGGTTACCAGCAAGCACCCACGGGCACCGGCGCTGCATGCCGCGGCCGAGGCGGCGGGTGGCCAGGGCCGTTTTTTCGAGATGGTCGACTCGCTCTACGCGGATCGCGGTCGGATCGACGATCCGCACCTCTGGGAGCGTGTCGAGCAAATGGGTCTCGACCTGGGGCGCTTCGAGGCCGACCGGCGCTCCGAGGGGGTGGCGGCCCGGGTTCGCCGCGATTTCGAATCCGGCATCCGCGCGGGAGTCATCGGAACGCCGGCCATGTACTCTCCCAGCTGAAAGAGAACGAGAGTTCTGAATGCAGATGGCCGTCATCCGGGCGGCCGGAGGTAGGAAAACTAAATGAGCATGTTTGACGTAACCCGCGTCTCGGCGGACATCGGCGACAGCCAGATCTCCTTCGAGACCGGAAAACTCGCAAAGCAGGCGGGCGGCGCGGTCGTAGTCCAGGCCGGCGACACCATGGTGCTCTGCACGGCAACCGTGGGCAGCCTGCGCGACGTGGACTTTCTTCCCCTCACCGTCGACATCGAGGAGCGGATGTACGCCGCGGGCAAAATCCCCGGCTCGTTCTTCCGTCGAGAGGGCAAATCGAGCGAGAAGGCGACGCTAACCGCGCGCATGATCGACCGGCCGATCCGGCCGCTCTTCCCCAAGGGCTGGCACTACGAGACCCAGCTGGTCGCGATCCCGATGTCGGTGGACCAGGTCCATCCCTATGACATCCTCGCCATGAACGGCGCCTCCGCGGCGCTGGCGATCTCGCCGGTCCCCGTCGCCGACCACGTCGGCGCGGTGCGGATCGGCAAGCTCGACGGCGACTTCGTCGTCAACCCTTCCGAGGAGGATCACGCCGACCTCGACCTCGACCTGATCGTCGCGGGCACCTCTGAGGCGATCCTGATGGTCGAGGCCGGCGCCAGCGGCGTCACCGAGCAGGAGATCCTCGACGCGCTCGACATCGCCCACAGCGAGATCAAGAAGCTCGTCGCCGCGATGGAGGAGCTGCAGCAGAAGGCCGGCAAGGAGAAGATGGAGGTTGAGGCGCCCTCGATCGACGACGGGCTTCTCAGCGATATCCGCTCTTCCCACGGCCAGGCGCTGGTCGACGCGATCGCCACCGAAGGCAAGCTCGAGCGCTACGAGGCGATCGACAACGTCAAGGACGAGGTGGTCGCCAAATACGCGGCCGAGTCCGACGACGGAGAGACCGACGATAAGCGCGTGGCCGAGGTCAAGGCCGCCTTCGGCGCGATCGAGAAGGACACCATCCGCAAGGCAATCGCCGTCGACAAGAAGCGCCCCGACGGCCGCGCCCAGGACGAGATCCGGCCGATCGAGTGCGAGGTCGACATCTCCCCGCGCGTGCACGGCTCCGCCCTGTTCACCCGCGGTGAGACGCAGATCCTCTCCAATGCCGCGCTCGGCACGACCCGCATGGACATGCGGATCGACACGCTCGGCCTGGAGACCTCGAAGAAATTCTGGCACCACTACAACTTCCCGCCTTTCTCGGTCGGGGAGGCGGGCTTCATGCGCGGTCCGAAGCGCCGTGACATCGGCCACGGTGCGCTCGCCGAGCGCGCACTAGTCGCCACGATCCCCAGCGAAGAGGACTTTCCCTACGTGATCCGGGTCGTCTCGGAGACGCTCGAGTCCAACGGCTCCTCCTCGATGGGCTCGGTGTGTGCCTCGTCGATGGCTCTGCAGGCGGCGGGCGTACCGGTCACCGCGCCGGTTGCCGGCGTCGCGATGGGCCTGATCAAGGAGGGCGACGACTACATCGTCCTCACCGACATCGCCGGCGTCGAGGATCACCTCGGCGACATGGACTTCAAGGTCGCCGGAACCGCGGACGGGATCACCGCTCTGCAGATGGACATCAAGATCACCGGCGTCACCTTCGAGATCCTCACCGATGCGCTGGAGCAGGCCAACAAGGGTCGCCAGTTCATCCTCGGCAAGATGGCCGAGGCGATCGACGGCCCGCGCGAGACGCTCTCCAAGCATGCTCCGCGGATCGAGGCGATCAAGATCGATCAGGAGAAGATCGGCGCCGTGATCGGCAAAGGCGGCGAAACGATCCGCGCGCTCTGCGAGGAGTTCGAGGCCGAAATCGACGTCGAGGACGACGGCACGATCCGGATCTACGCCCCGACCGGCGAACTGGTCGAAGCCTGCGTGGCACGGATCGAGTCGATGACCAAGGAGGCCGAGATCGGCGACAAGTACCCGGCCGCCAAAGTGGTGAAGACGACCACCTTCGGCGCCTTCGTCGAGCTGGTCAAGGGCACCGACGGCCTGCTGCACATCTCCAACGTGAAGCCCGGCGAGCGGGTCGATTCGGTGGACGACGTGCTCAGCTCCGGCGACGTGATCGACGTCACCGTGGTCGAGGTGGACCGCGAGCGCGGTCGCATCGGGTTGCGCCTCTCCGACGATCCGTCGGTCGCCGGCAAAACGGCCGAGGAGCTGGCCGCGGTCGGATCCGGCGATGGCGGCCCGCGCCGTAACGGCGGCGACCGCGATCGCGGTGGTCGCGGTGGCGGAGGCGGCGGTCGCCGTCGCGAGCGCGAGCGTCGCGACTAGCCCTTGAGCGCTGCTCAGCTAACCGAGCTCGGCTCGGGCGTCCGGGTCGTGACCGAGGAGGTTCCCTCGGTCCGCTCCGTGGCGCTCGGGCTCTGGGTTCGCACCGGCTCGCGAAACGAGACCCCGGCCCAGGCGGGCGTCTCGCACTTTCTCGAGCACCTGCTCTTCAAGGGCACCGCGCGCTACTCGGCGATCGAGATCTCCGAGCTCTTCGACGGGCTTGGAGCATCGGTCAACGCGGCAACCGGCAAGGAGACCACCCATCTCCATGCCCGCTTCCTCGACGAGCACACCGACGAGGTCTTCGACCTGCTGGCGGAGATGCTGCTGGCGCCGACCTATCCGGAAATCGACTCCGAGCGCGACGTCGTGCTGGAGGAGATCGCGATGTACGAGGACGAGCCTCAGGACCGGGTCCACGACATCCTCGCCGGCGCTGTCTTCGGTGAGCACCCGTTGGGCCGCCGGGTGCTCGGCGAGGCCGAGGTCATCTCCTCGATCCCGGTCCCTGACATCGAGGCCTATCGCGGCGCCCGCTATACCGGTGCCAACGTGGTCGTCGGCGCCGCCGGGCACCTCGATCACGAGCGGATCGTCGCCCTTGCCGAGCGGCTGGTCTCTCCACCCTCCGGGGGTGACGGCGCGACGGCCGTAGCCGCATCCGCCGAGTCGCGGCTGCGCTTCTATCCGAAGGACACCGAGCAGTACCACATCTGCTTCGGTGCGACCGGAATCGTCCGCGATGACGAACGCCGTTACGGGCTCGCCGTGCTCGACTCGATCTTCGGTGGCTCGACCTCCTCGCGGCTCTTCCGTGAGGTGCGCGAGAAGCGCGGCCTCGCCTACTCCGTCGGCTCCTACAACGAGCAGTACACCGACTCGGGCCTGGTCGCGACTTACGTCGGCACCCGCGAGGACAACGTCGAGGAAGCCTGCGCGGTGATCGGCGCCGAGTTGGAGCGGCTGCGCTCCGAGCCGGTCTCCGCCGACGAGCTGACGCGGGCGAAGGAGAACGTCAAGGGTCGCCTCGTCCTCTCTTCCGAGTCGACCGCGGCGCGGATGTCGCGGATCTCGCGGGCGACGCTGTTCGATCTGCCGATCGACAGCCTCGACGAGATGCTCGCCAAGGTCGACGCGGTGACGGTTGAAGAGCTGAGCGAGCTAGCCGGTGAGCTCTACGGCGCCGAGCGACTTTCGGCCGCTTGCGTCGGCCGCGACGAGGACTGCTTCCGCAAGGCTCTTGCCCCGGTCAGCGAAGAGCTGGCTGCAGCGTGATCCGAGTCGGTGCTTCGGGCGCGGCCGGTCGCATGGGGCAGACCGTCTGCGAGGCGGTCGAGGCCGCTGATGGGATGGAGCTGGCCGCCAAGGTCGATCCTGCCCTTGGCGTCGAGCTCGAGAACGTCCTCGGCGACGTCGACGTCGTCGTTGACTTCACCACCCCGGACACCGCGCTCGGCAACGCCAAGCTTTGCCTCGAGGCCGGCGTCCACGTCGTCCTCGGAACCACCGGCTTCGACATGGGGGCGCTGAAGTCCGCCGCCGAAGCCGGCAAAGCCAATTGCTTCGTCGCCCCCAACTTCGCGATCGGCGCGGTCCTGCTGATGGAGGTTTCGCAGGAGATCGCCAAGCACATGCCCGAGTGCGAGATCGTCGAGCTCCATCACGACCGCAAGCTCGACGCCCCGTCCGGCACCGCGAAGCGCACGGCCGAGTTGATCGACGCGGCCGGAGGAAACGTCCACGAGCCGATCCACTCGGTGCGTCTGCCCGGCTTGGTCGCCCACCAGGAAGTGATCTTCGGTGGCGAGGGGCAGACCCTGGCGCTGCGCCATGACTCGATCGACCGCGTCTCCTTCATGCCCGGCGTCGTGCTTGCGGTGCGCAGGGTCGCCGAGCTACCCGACCGCTTTACGGTTGGCCTCGAGAAGCTGCTGTAGGTTCATGCCATGAGCGAGGAGCTGGGGCGCCTTGACGCGACCGCGCAGGCCGAGCTGGTTCGCAACGGGGACGCGACCCCGGTAGAGCTGGCCGAAGCCGCGATCGAACGGATCGAGGCGACGAATGGGGACCTGAACGCCGTCATCCACCCGCTCTTCGAGGAAGGGCTGGACGCGGCGCGTGGCGAGCTTCCAGACGGGCCGTTCAAGGGCGTGCCGTTCTTGCTCAAGGACCTCGGCGCCGCCTTCGCGGGCCAGCCCCTGCACCTCGGTATGAACTACTTGAAGGAGCGCGACTTCCGCGCCCCAATGGACACCTACCTGGCCGAACGCTTTCGTGCCGCGGGCCTGGTCACGGTCGGCAAGACGAGTTGTCCGGAGCTGGGGATCCTGCCGACCACCGAGCCTCGCGCGTACGGGCCCAGTCGCAATCCTTGGGATCTGGAGCGCTCCACGGGCGGCTCGAGCGGTGGCTCTGCGGGGGCGGTCGCCGGCGGCATGGTGCCGATGGCTCACGCCAACGACGGTGGTGGCTCGATCCGCATACCGGCCGCCAACTGCGGTCTGGTCGGGCTGAAGCCGAGCCGGCAGCGGACGAGCGAGGGACCCCTGGCGGGAGATTTCATGTCGGGCTTGACGGCAGAGCTCTGCGTCTCGCGATCGGTGCGCGACACCGCCGCGCTGCTCGAGGCGGTGCACGGACCGGCCCCCGGCGATCCGTACGTCGCGCCGCCGCCATTGCGTCCCTACACCGACGAGGTGGGAGCGGACCCGGGCAAGCTGCGGATCGCTCTCTGGACCGAGACCGTGATCGAGCAGGACGCCGACCCCGAGGTCGTCGTGGCGGCGAGGGCCGGCGCAAAGATGTTGGAGGACCTTGGTCACGAGATCGAGGAGCCGGACATGAGTGCCCTGCAGAGCATCGACATGGTGGAGCCCTTCCTCGTTCGCTGGGCGGCCGGCCAGGCGCAGGCGCTGGAGCAGCTCGGCACGGTGGGCGGTCGGCCGATCGGCCCCGACGACGTCGAGCCGCTCACTTGGGCGCTGGCCGAGATCGGCCGCGCTCGCAGCGCAGGCGAGTATCTCGAGGCGGTCGGGCAGCACCAGGTGCTGAGCCGGATGATCGCGGCGGTCTACGAGTCGGGCTTCGACTTGCTGCTGACGCCGACCTTGGGCGAGCCACCGCCACCGCTCGGCAGCTTCGACGACTCCGGGCCGGACCCGATGGTGGCGTTCGAGCGCGCCTTCCTCTGCGGCTGCTTCACCGCTGCCTTCAACGCGACCGGCCAGCCGGCGATCTCGCTGCCCTTGCACTGGAGCGAGGACGACCTTCCGATCGGCGTGCAGCTCGTCGCCCCGCTCGGTCGTGAGGACCTCCTCCTGCGGGTCGCCTCCCAGCTCGAGCAGGCCGTGCCTTGGGCCGATCGCATCCCCCCGACGTTCGCCACCTGACGGCCCCGATACCCTGCCTGCGATGAGCGAGATCCAAGGAGTGTTAACCGCGATGGCGACCCCCTTCGATGAGAGGGGTGGGGTCGACGAGGCGGCCGCGCGCCGGCTTGCGTCCTACCTGGTCGAGCACGGCTCGCACGGAGTCGTAGTTGCCGGATCGTCGGGTGAGGCGGCGACCCTCGACGACGAGGAGCACATCGCGCTGCTGGCGGCGATAGTCGACGAGATCGGCGGCGAGGCGACGGTGGTCTGCGGCACCGGCACCAACGACACGCGCCACTCGGTCGAGCTGACGAAGGCTGCCGCTGAGGCCGGCGCGGACGGCGCGCTGGTCGTCACGCCCTACTACAACAAGCCCACCTTCCCTGGGATCCGCGCTCACTACGAAGCGATCGCCGCCGCGGTCCCCGGCCTGCCATTGATCGCTTACAACATCCCCTCGCGGGTGGTGATCAACGTCAGCCCCGCTGAACTCACGGAGCTGGCCAAGATCGACAGCGTTGTCGCCGTCAAGCAGGCCGAGAATCAGGAACTGCAACTAATTGAGGGAATGGCGCTCCTTGCCGGCAACGACGACGGCTTCATGCGCGTTCTGGAGCTGGGTGGAGCCGGTGGGATTCTCGTTGCCTCACATCTGGTCGGTCCGCAAATGCGGGAAATGTGGGACGCCGCCCAGGCGGGCGACCTCGAGCGAGCGCGTGAGATCGATGCCAAGCTGCGGCCCGCCTATGACGCAATGGGCTTCGTCACCAATCCGATCCCGCTGAAGGCGGCCCTGGAGATGACCGGGTTGATTCCCCATGGCGGTCTGCGCCTGCCCCTGTTCGAGCTCGACGCAGACCAGCGCGCCACCGTGCGCGAGGCGCTCGACGCCGTCGGCATCGCGGTGGCCTCCTAGCGATGGCATCGAAACTGCGAGTGCTGCCCCTCGGTGGGCTGGGCGAGATCGGCAAGAACATGACCGTGATCGAGTACGACGGGCGGATCGTCGTCGTCGATACCGGCCTGATGTTCCCGACGCCGGAGATGCTCGGTATCGATCTCGTCCTGCCCGACTTCTCCTATCTGCGCGGTCGCGTCGACGACATCGAGGCGATCGTCCTCACTCACGGGCATGAGGACCACGTCGGCGCGCTGCCCTACGTCCTGCGCGAGATCGGCATGCCGTCGGTCATCTACGGCGGCCAGCTGACCATCGGCATGGTCCGTTCCAAGCTCGACGAGCACAAGATGAAGGATGCGCCACTGGAGGAGCTGCCGGCGGGTAAGAAGGTCCAGGCGGGGCCCTTCGAGCTGGAGCTGGTTCACCTCTCGCACTCGATTCCCGACATGCGCGGCGTCATCCTCGGCACCGAGGTCGGCAAGATCCTGATGACCGGCGACTACAAGTTCGACCAGACTCCGGTCGACGGCCGCCCGGCCGACATCTCGCGGCTCGCCGAGCTGGGCCGCGAAGGCCTGCTGCTGCTCTGTGGCGACTCGACCAACGCCGACCGGCCGGGCATCGCCCCGTCTGAGTCCAGCGTTGGCCCGGCGTTGCTGGAGACCTTCTCGGCCTGCAAGGGCCGGGTCATCGTCACCTCCTTTGCCTCCAACATCCACCGCGTCCAGCAGGTGATCGACGCCGCCGTCGCGCTCGACCGCCGGGTCGCGCTGGTCGGCCGCTCGATGCGTAAGAACTTCAACATCGCCTCCAATCTGGGCATCGCCAAGGCACCTTCTGGCCTCTTCATCCAGCCGCGTGAGATCGAGGATTTCCCCGACGAGAAGGTGGTCGTGATCTCCACCGGCAGCCAGGGCGAGCCGCTCTCGGCATTGCGGCGGATGGCGAACAACGATCACCGCGACGTCGAGCTGCACTCCGGCGACACGGTCGTCTTCTCGGCGACGCCGGTGCCGGGGAACGAGCGCGCGGTGAACGAAACGATCGACCGCATCTACGAGATCGGGGCCTCGGTGGTGACCGCGAAGGACGCGCCGATCCACGCTTCTGGGCATGGCTGGCAGGAGGAGTTGAAGCTGATGCTCAACCTGACCAAACCGCGCTACGTGATGCCCGTGCACGGCGATCACCAGCGGCTGCGGCTGCACGCCGAGCTCGCCCACTCGGTGGGGATCGACCCCGAGAACGTCTTCCAGGGCCGCAACGGCCTGCCGCTGGAGCTGGACGCCGGCGGAGCGCGCTTCGGCAAGGAGGTCCACGCCGGCGTCGTCTACGTCGACGGCGTCAACGTCGGCGAGCCGGACGACGTGGCGCTGCGCGACCGGCGCGAGATCTCCGCCGACGGCATCTTCATCGTCGTCGCGACGATCTCCGCCGATGACGGCAGCGTCGTCGCCGATCCCGAGGCGATCGTGCGCGGCGTTGCCCTGGCGGAGGGCGAGGAGTCGTTGGTCGAAGAACTGAAGGACGTGGTCGAGGACTCGCTCGAGGATGCCGCCGAGGCCGGCACTCGCGAGGTCCACCTGATTCAGGAAGACGTCCACGAGGCGATCGCCAAGCTCGTCTACGAGAAGCTGCGCAGCCGGCCGATGATCCTGCCGGTCGTGGTCGAGGTCTGATCCGCGATCAAAAAAAGGGCCCGCCGGTCGCGTTGGGGAGAACCGGCGGACCCTTTGTGTCTCGTCCGCAGACGAAGCTAAGCCGGTGCGTTAAAGCCGGTCTAAAGCAGGGTTAATTCCCTGCTCAGATTTTGCGGTGCGGAGGGGAAGCTTGACGCGGAAGAGCGCGCCGCCCAGGTCGGACTGGTCCACCTCGGCGCTTCCTCCATGCGACCTGGCCACGGCGCTGACGATCGCCAGGCCGAGTCCGCTGCCGCCCCCGATCGCGGTGTCGGCGGGTCCCTCGCCACGGACAAAACGCTCGAAGATCTGCTCGCGAAGCTCCAACGGCACGCCAGGACCGTCGTCGGCGACCTCGATTACCGCGCTGGGACCCTCGGCGCGGAGGCGCAGCTCGATTCTCGATCTCGGGGGCGTGTGGCGGGCGGCGTTGTCGAGCAGGTTGAGCACCATGCGATGCAGCTCGTCGGGGTTGCCGTCGACCGGAAGGGGGAGATCGTTTTCAACCCGCAGCTCGCGTTCGCCGATCGTCGGGGCGACCTCGGCGGCGGCGTTGCCCGCCGCCTCGGCCAGATCGCAGCGGGTGCGGGCGCCGACCCGGCCCGCGTCGGCACGGGCAAGCAGCAGCAGGTCGCCGACCAGTCGGCTCATCCGGCTGGAGGAACGCAGGGCCGAGTCGACCATCGCTCGCTCGTCCCTCTGCTCCGTCTCCTGCAGCGAGGCCTGCAGCAGCTCGAGGTTGGCAAGGATGCTGGTCAGCGGGGTGCGCAGCTCGTGCGAGGCGTCGGCGACGAACTCGCGCTGTCGCTTCAGGGCCGCTTCCCGCTCGGAGCGGGCCGCATCGAGCGTGCGCAGCATCTGCTCGAGCGTCTGCGCCAGCTCGCCTACCTCGTCGTCGGCACGGGGCTGCGGCATGTGGCTCGAGGGGTCGCCGGTGTCGGCGATTGTGCGCGCCGTTGCGGTCAGCGAAGCGATCGGCCGCATCGCACGGCGGGCGATCGCCACGCCGGCGAGGCTGGCGAGCAGGGTCGCGCCCAGTACGCCGGCCGCGATCAGCACCCAGAGTCGCCCTACGGTCGAGTCGATGTGCTGCTCGTCGCGGCCGTACTGGACGTAGCCGGCGATCCGCCCGGTCTGGCGGCTGCGCAGGGCGACGGTAACGACCCGCATGTCGCCGATGTCGTGGATGCCGGCGATCGGCGGCCCGAGTCCAGCCGCGTTGGGGCTCGCGTCGAGCTCTTCGCCTTGTGAGTCATAAATCCGCACCGAGGCGTCGTTGGGGCTGGTGAAATCTCCGAGGTCGGGCTCGCGCACGATCAGGGTGTTGGTGATCGTGTCGACGATCTGTACCTGGGAGGCCAGCGTCGAGACCGCCCCCTTCATCTCGCGACTGAAGTCGTCGCGGATGCGCTGCGCGGCGAGGTTGCCGACGATCACCCCGAACAGAACCAGGATCGCCAGCGTCAGCCCGGCGGAGACGCCGGCAAGGCGCCAGCGCACTGGCCAGTTGCCAGGACGAAGCGCCGTTAGGCCTTGAGTACGTAGCCGGCGCCGCGTTTGGTGTGCAGAAGCCGTGTCTCCTCACCCGCCTCGAGCTTGCGCCGCAAATTGGAGATGAATACGTCGATCGTGTTGGTGGCGGCCATCGGGTCGTAACCCCAGACCTCGTCCAGCAAGCGCTCGCGCGAGACCACGAGGCGCTCGTTGTGCATCAGATACTCGAGCAGCTCGAACTCACGGTTGGTCAACTCGATCTCACGCTCGCCACGCCGCACCTCGCGCGTATCGGGGTTGAGGGTGAGGTCGCCGACCTGCAGCGAGGCGGCGCCGCGTGGCGGGCGGCGGCGCAGCAGGGCTCGGATCCTGGCCAGCAGCTCCTTGCGCTCGAACGGCTTCACCAGGTAGTCGTCGGCGCCGCTGTCGAGCCCACCCACCCGGTCCTCGGTCTCCGTGCGAGCGGTCAGCATCAGAATCGGCACGTCGCTGTCGGCCCGCAGTCGTTGACAGACCTCGACGCCGTCCATCCGTGGCAGGCCGAGGTCGAGCACGACCAGGTCAGGCACGAAACCCGCGGCGACGTCGAGCGCATCGACCCCGTCCGCGGACGTCCGCACCTCATAGCCCTCGTTGCGCAGCGAGCGTCGCAACACGTCCGCGATCTCCTCGTCGTCCTCGACTACGAGCACGCGGCCCCCGGACTGATCCGTGTCGCTGGCAAGCATCGCAAGCGATGTTAGCCCGACTACTGCGCGTTCCCGTTTGCTTTTAGTGCGAATTTAGGCACGGACATAGCGGGGAAGAGGGGTGTTTCGGGGCAATTGCCATCTGCCTCGCTTGGCATGATCGAGCGCAGCCCGTGAGTTCTTCCGCCGCCGCTCATCTTCACGCCCACAGCGAGTACTCGCTGCTCGACGGCGCCTGCAAGATCGATGCGATGGCCGCGCGGGCGGCCGAGCTCGGGCAGCCGGCGCTGGGGCTGACCGACCACGGCGTGATGAACGGTGCCGTCGACCTCTACAAGGCTTGTCAAAAGCACGGGATCAAGCCGATCGCGGGGCTCGAGGCCTACCTCGTCGACGACGTCAAGGGGCTCAAGGAAAAGCCAAAATACGAGCGCAATCATCTCACCCTGCTGGCCGAGAACGAGGCCGGTTTCGCCAACCTGGTCAAGCTCACCTCGGCCGGTTTCCTCGAAGGCTTCTCGCGCGGCAAGGCCAACGTCGACATGGATCTGCTGGCCGCCCATGCCGAGGGGGTGATCGTGCTCACCGGCTGCCTGCAGTCGCGCTTCTGCCGCCGCCTGATCGAAGAGCGCGATACCGACGCCCGCGCTCACCTCGACGACCTGATCCAGGCCTTCGGCGCCGAGCAGGTCTACTTCGAGGTGCAGAAAAACGGGATCGAAGAGCAGGAGAAGGCCAATCAGGGGATCGTCCGCTTTGCCCGGGAGCTCAACCGGCCGCTGGTCGGCACCGCCGACGTCCACTACCTGCGGCGCGAGGACTTCGACAACCACGCGGCGCTGCTCTGCGTGCAGACCAAGTCGACCCTCGAGGCGCCGAAGATGAGCTTCGACACCAACGAGTTCTACCTCAAGAGCAACGAGGAGATGGCCGACTCCTTCGCCGAGTGGCCCGAGGCGATCCCGACCACGCTGGAGATCGCCGAGCGGTGTGAGATAGAGATCGAGCTGGGCAAACTGCTGTTGCCGCGCTACCCGACCGAGGACGGCGAGGAGCCGGAGGCGATGCTGCGGCGGATCGCGACGGAGGGGCTGCGGGCCCGCTATGGCGATCCGGCGCCGGCTGACGCGGTGGAGCGGATGGAGTTCGAGCTCGGGGTGATCGAGGAGATGGGCTTTGCCTCCTACTTCCTGATCGTCTGGGACTTCGTTCGCTACGCGAAGGAAAACGGCGTCGCCGTCGGCCCCGGCCGTGGCTCGGCCGCCGGCTCGATCGTCTCCTACGTCCTCAAGATCACCGATCTCGATCCCCTTGCCGAGGGCCTGATCTTCGAGCGCTTCCTCAACCCGGGCCGCAAATCGATGCCCGACATCGACATCGACTTCTCGGTCCGGGGCCGCGAGCGGATGATCCGCTACGTCGGCGACAAGTACGGCCGCGAGTCGGTCGCCCAGATCATCACCTTCGGCAAGATGGCACCGCGCGCCGCCACCCGCGACGCCGCCCGCGTGCTCGGCTTCGACTACGGCAGCGGCGACCGCCTCGCCAAGCAGATCCCAGAGCCGATCATGGGGCGCAGTCCCTCCTTCGAGGAATGCCTCAAGCCCGGCCAGGAACTCAAACAGACCTACGATGCCGAGCCCGACTCGAAACGGATCATCGACGTCGCGCAGGGGCTCGAGGGGATCATCCGCAACAACTCGATCCACGCCGCGGCGGTGGTGATCGCCGATCGGCCGTTGCAGGAGATCGTGCCGTTGCAGCTGGCCGAGGACCGCAACGCGCCGGCCACGACCGGCAGCGGCAATGGCAACGGTTCCGCCAAGCCGGAGCGCCAGTACAAGATCGTCACCCAGTACTCGATGGGCCCGATCGAGGAGATCGGGCTGTTGAAGATGGACTTCCTCGGCTTGCGCAACCTCGACGTGATCGAGGACGCAATCGACATCATCGAGCGTTCGCGCGGCGAGACGATCGATATGGAGCAGATCCCGATCGACGACGCCAAGACCTACGCGATGCTCGCCAAAGGCGACTCGACCGGCGTCTTCCAGCTCGAGTCTGAGGGCATGCGCGAGGCGATGAAGAAGGTGCGGCCGACCGAGTTCGGCGACATCGTCGCGCTCGTCTCGCTCTATAGGCCCGGAGCGATGGCCTACATCCCCGCCTACGCGAAGGGGAAGCGGGATCCATCCTCGGTCACCTACCCCGACGAGCGTTTGCGCGCGATCACCGAGCCCACCTACGGCTGCGTCATCTACCAGGAGCAGCTGATGGAGATCTCGCGCTCGATGGCCGGTTTCTCGGGCGCCGAGGCGGACGACCTGCGCAAGGCGATTGGCAAGAAGAAGCGCGACCTGATGGCGACGATGAAGGACAAGTTCATGCAGGGCCTGGCCGCCTCGAACACCGCTCCCAACGTCGCCAAGGACCTCTGGAAGCTGAACGAAGCGGCCGCGGACTACTCCTTCAACAAGTCACACGCCGCCTGCTACGGGTTGATCTCCTACCGGACCGCGTACCTCAAGGCCAACTACCCGGCGGAGTACATGGCGGCGGTGATCTCCTCGGTGATGAGCACCAAAGACAAGGTGCCCTTCTTCGTCAACCGCTGCGCGGAGATGGGGATCGACGTGCTACCGCCGGACGTCAACACCTCCGATCACAGCTTCGTCGTCTCCGAGAAGGCGATCCGCTTCGGCCTCGACGCGGTCAAGAACGTCGGCCACGGTGCGGTCGAGGCGATCCTCCGCGCTCGCGAGGATGCCCCGATCGCCTCGATCTGGGACTTCTGCGAGCGGGTCGACTCGCGCGCGGTCAACAAACGGGCGATCGAATGCCTGGTCAAGTGCGGCGCCCTCGACTCGACCGGGGCGACGCGACGCGGGATGCTCGAGGCGCTGCCGGCGGCGCAGTCCGCCGGGCAGAAAGCGCAGGAGGATGCCCAGCTGGGCCAGGGCTCGATCTTCGATTTCGGCGATGGCACCGCGAGCGGGGGAGGGGATGGCGCCTCCAGCGCCCACCACCGGCCGCCGATCTCGGCCGCCGAGTTCGAGCGCCGCGAGCTGCTGGCGATGGAGAAGGAGACCCTTGGCACCTACCTCTCCTCGCACCCGCTGACGGAAGTGCGCGAGGCGCTCCGCGCCCGTGTCGACTGCAGCCTGACGGACCTGGCGAACAAGCCCGATGGAGCCTGGGTGACCGTTGGCGGCATCGTCGCCGAGAGCAAGAAAATCCGCACCAAGAGTGGCAGCCAGATGATGTTCGCGACTCTCGACGACATCGAAGGGCAGGTCGAGATGCTGGTCTTCAAGGCCGACCAGGCGGAGAGCGCGGGGGCGATAGAGACCGACGCCGTCGTCCTCGTTCGCGGCCGGATCGACCACAAGGATCGCGGTGAGACCAAGCTCGTGGTGCAAGAGGCCGAGCGGTTCGAACCCGACGTGGAGGAGATGGCCCGGGCGAGCGCCGCCGCCAATGCGCCGTCGGAGCCGTTGCGACTGACGATCCCCAGGGCCAATCTCGACAATCCCCACTTGATCGACGAACTGAAGGCAGTGATCGAGGGTCACAAGGGTGACGCCGAGGTATATCTGGCGATTCCCGGTGAGAACGGCGGTGAAAGGCAGTGGAAGCTCGGCGAGGGGTTCAAGGTCCGCAACTCGAGCAAGCTGCTGGCAGAGCTGGACCACGTATTGGGCGCCAGCGCCCTGGCCGCGTGAGAAACCGGCGCATCTCGGCGTCCTCGGTCGCTCGCGTGCAGAGCACGCCACGCTCCCTGCGTCCTTGATCTGCTTGGTTTTCACGCGCCCAGACTGTCCCTAGACTCTGGTCATGCCCGCTACGCGCCAGAAGACCGGTGAGTGCCGTCAGTGCCGTTCCTTCTGCGACAAGATGGTCGAGCCCCGTGGTTGCGTTGAGCTGGGCTGCCGTTTCCTCTATAGCTTCGTCGACGGACTGACCGGGACTCAGTACGTCGGTTGCATGCAGGAGGTCTTCGCCGCCAAGGTCGAACTCGACGCGGTGCGACAGCCGGGGGGCTTCGGCGGGGTCAAGATGACCGGCGCGGCGCTGCCCCATTGCCCGTTCTCGGTCGAGCGCGCCTATTCGGGAAGCGGCCCCGAGTACGACTGCCTCAACCGTCGCTTCTTCGACTGCACCGACGGCGGTCCGGAGGGGCTACGGGCCTTCGACCTGCGCGATCTTGCGTCGGAGCCTCCGGGCGTCTAAGACGACATGATTCCGTGTAGGATCGCGGGATGAGCGATTCTTCAGCGGTGGCAGAGGCAGAGCAGGTGGCGGCAGACGCAGCAACGGATGCCGCGGAGTCCGAGGGTCCGAAGTTCACCCTTGAGCTGAACCAGGATCAACAGGACATCCGCGACTGGGTGCACGGCTTTGCCGAGGGCGTCGTGCGCCCCGCGGCGGCCGAATGGGACGAGCGCGAGGAGACGCCATGGCCGGTGATCCAGGAGGCGGCCAAGATCGGCCTCTACGGCTTTGAAGCGCTCGGCCAGTTCTTCGGCGATGACACCGGCTTGACGCTGCCGATCGCCAACGAGGAGCTGTTCTGGGGCGACGCCGGCATCGGCATGGCGATCATGGGCACCTCGCTGGCCGTCGCCGCGATCTTCGGGCAGGGAACCCCGGAGCAGATGGGCGAGTGGATCCCCCAGTGCTTCGGCACGGAGGACGATCCCAAGGTGGCCGCCTTCTGCGCTTCTGAGCCGGATGCGGGCTCCGATGTGGCGGCGATCCGCACCACCGCCAAGTACGACGAGGCGACGGACGAGTGGGTTCTCAACGGCCAGAAGGCGTGGGCGACCAACGGCGGCATCGCCGACGTCCACGTCGTCATCGCCTCGGTCGATCGCGAGCTGCGCTCGCGCGGACACGCCGCCTTCGTCATCCCGCCGGGAACGAAGGGCTGCGAGCAGGGTGCCAAGGTCAAGAAGCACGGCCTGCGCGCCTCTCATACCGCCGACGTCCACCTCGACGATTGCCGCATTCCGGGTTCTTGCCTGCTCGGGGGCAAAGAGAAGCTCGACGAGCGCCTCGCGCGCGTCCGCGAGGGCAAGAGCTCGAAATCACAGGCGGCGATGCAGACCTTCGAGGCAAGCCGGCCGACGGTCGGCGCCCAGGCGATCGGTATCGCCCGCGCGGCCTACGAGTACTCGCTGGAGTACGCCAAAGAGCGCCGGCAGTTCGGCAAGGCGATCATCGAGAACCAGTCGATCGCCTTCGCGCTCGCCGACATGAAGATGGAGATCGACGCCGCCCGGCTGCTGGTCTGGCGCGCCGCCTGGATGGGTCGCACCGGCCAGAAGTTCGAGAACGCCGAGGGCTCGATGTCGAAGCTGAAGGCAGGCGAGGTCGCCGTCTGGTCGACCGAGCGGGCGATCCAGATCCTCGGCGGCAACGGCTACACCCGCGAGTTCCCGGTCGAGCGGATGCACCGCGACGCCAAGATCTACACGATCTTCGAGGGCACCTCCGAGATCCAGCGCCTGGTCATCAGCCGCGCGATCTCCGGCGTCCACATCAAATAGCTCTCAGCCTCGGTGGGGGGACGAGAGGCCAGTGGCCCTCTGGTCGAATTTAGGTCGCGCGCGCTTCGCGCTTCGCGACGATGTTGGAGCGCGGCTTCGCCGCGCAGAGGACAGATTGCATATCGCCGCCTTCGGCGACATTCGCCCAGAGGACCACTGGCCTCTCGTCCACACGAAGCTCTGAACCACTTCGGTCCATCGCCCCAGCTCAAGTGAGAGGGCCTGGAGGCGCTGGGTCGTCTTCGGTGAGCTTGGTGAAGCTCCGGGTCGGAAGTGACTCGGCAATGTCTGGAGGTCGCTGGGGGTAACTGCGGCGCTTGAAGTGAGGGACAGCAACCCTCTGTGGGTGAATGTCGCGAAGCGGCGATATGCATTGCTCCTATGTCAAGTGCACCTCTGAGAGACGACGGATTTGCCGGATCTACCTCTCAAGATGAAGAGGGAGAGGGGTCGAGCAGCAACCGATGAAAGCGCCTGGCGAGATGGCGTTTGAGGCAGCGCATGGCCTCGCGGTTGCTCTTGCCCTCGGCCCGCTTGCGGGCAAGGTAGGTGCGGGTCTCGGGGTCAAGCCGCGATCGGGTGAGCGCAATCACGTGCAGGGCATGGTTGAGCTGGCGATCGCCACCGCGATGCAGACGATGGCGCTGGGTCCTGCCTGAGGAGGCCGGGATCGGCGCAACACCTGCCATGCGAGCGAACTGGGCATCGGAGGCGAAGCGCTCGGCGCCTGCGGTGTGGCCGATCAGGATTGCAGCGCTTAGCGGCCCGCAGCCGGTCTCCTGCAGCAGGGCGGGCCGGTGGGCTCTGATGAGCTCTGCGATCTCCGCTTCCAGGCGCTTTGCCTCTTGGGCCAATACCGAGACTCGCTCCACCAGCTCGCGCGCCACTCTTGCCCTGACGGACTCGATTCCTTCCAGGCGCTCTGAGACGGCCCGCAGGCGCCCCGCTCGGTCCAGCGAGCCGGTTGGCAGCTCGGCCTCGAGCTCCGGACAGAGGTCGACGAGGTGCCAGCGCAGCCGGTTTTGCGCCCTGGTGCGCTCTGCGATCAGGTTTGAGCGGTGATCTGCCAGTAGGCGGATCTCCATCGCGCGCTCATCGAGGAAGGCAGCGGGGAAGCGCTCGGGGCCTTCGCGCACCACCACCCGGGCGACCGCCAGGGCGTCGATCCGATCTGACTTACCCACCGGTCGCTCTTCACGGCGAGAGGAGCCCGTAAGGCGCGGGGAGACCCGCACCACCCGCTCCCCGGCGCCCAGCAGCGCTCCCTCGAGGCGCCGAGAGACATGCCGGCAGTCCTCCAGTGCCCAGATGCGCTCTTCTCCTAACTCCCGCGCCCAGCGCAGGGCCCGCCGGTGCCCTGCCTCCTCGGCTTTGATCTCGAGCTCGCCAAGGAGCTCTCCACTTCCCGCTCTCACCGCCACCAGCGTGTGGTTGCGCTTGTGAATATCCGCCCCGATCACGATCATCTGTGCCGTCCCTTCATTTCGTTGCCGTTGAAGCGGACCTCCGGGGGACAAATTTCAGTGGGGGCGTCGCCACGCTCCTATCAGGTCACTCCGGAGCTCCTCGGGCGGTGGCGGGCGACACAATGCATGGAGGCCAGGCCCACGGGTCGGCGATCCGATGAGGAGTCAGCCCGCCACCACCGAGGAACCAATCGCTCCGGCCGGACGACACCGCCGGTGGGCGGAGGGTGACACTGAAATCCGATGAATGCGCGGCGAAGCCGCGCTCAGACATAGTTGCTAAGGCCGAAGGCCGTGCGACCCAAATTCACGCACAGAGGGTTGCTGTCCCTCACCCCTTACGGCGCTTGAGCCCGGTCTGCCGCAGGCGCTTCGCTGCCGTGACTTCTTTCTTGTCCGGACCTTTCTTGTTGGGCCCGGGCGTCTCCAGGGTTGCCGGAAGGCCCTCGAAGCGGGGCTCGGAGAGGAAGGCGGCCAGGCCCTGCTTGCCCATCTCGCCTTTGCCGAGGTTGGCGTGACGGTCGCGGTTGGAGCCGAAGGGGGCTCCGGCGTCGTTGACGTGCAGGCAGCGCAGGCGATCGAGGCCGACCTTCTCGTCGGCTTCGTCGACGATCGCGCTCAGGTGCTCGGGGTCGGTTACGTCGTAGCCCTGGACGAAGAGGTGGCAGGAGTCGAGGCAGAGGCCGAGGCGCTTGCCGCCGCCGGCGAGGTCGATCAGCTCTGCGGTCTCATCGAAGTTGCGGCCGAGGAGCCCTTTGTGGCCGGCGGTCTGCTCCAGCAGCAGCGGGCAGCTGTCGCTGCTTTTGACCGCGGCGGCGATGACTTTCGCCGCGCGTTTCATCGAAGGGCCATGTGGCTCGCCTTTCTGCGCGCCCGGATGGAGGACGACGCCGGCGGCGCCGATCCCGTCGCCGGTCCGCAGCGCGTGCGTCAGCGAGTCAAGGGACTTCTTGCGCATTTCCTTGTCTTTGGTCGCGCAGTTGATCAGGTAGACGGCGTGGATTACGACTGCTTCGACGGGTGAGTCATCCATCGACTCTTTGAACTCGGCGAAGTCGTCGGAACCGTATTTCGTCGGCCGCCACATCCGCGGGCTCTGGTTGAAGATCTGGATCGATTCGCAAC
This sequence comes from uncultured Solirubrobacterales bacterium, assembly GCA_963716735.1. Taxonomy (GTDB): domain Bacteria; phylum Actinomycetota; class Thermoleophilia; order Solirubrobacterales; family 70-9; genus VRUE01. Next base: position 584,811 of record OY970321.1, on the reverse strand, counting down.
CCAGGTCGGTTCCGCGCTCGATCGCCTTCGCCAGGCCACCGGCGGTAGATACGTGTGCCCCGATCAGCATCGAGGCGGCATCCTATGGTTCCTCAGGCCTCCAGCTGCACCGCCACCTCATATTTCTCGACCGCGACGCGCTTGCCGAATCCTTCATCGGGCGGCGACATGGCGTTCAGGGTCTCATCTCCTTCGCGGTAGTCGTCCTCGGTCTCGAAGAGGCTGATCGCGATCGAGCGGCCGCTCTCGCCGTCGTTCAGGATCAGCAGGCCTTTGGCGGGGACTCCCTCCGGAGGCCCGCCCTCAGTCTCAGCGCGGGTGCGGATCTCGCCGGCGGCCCGCTCCAGACTCTCTGCGTTGGCGCCCTCCCAACGTACGACTCTTGCGTACATGTTCTCCTCCTTCGATGGGAATGCTTCAGGGTCAAGAGCGAGCGTACACCCGGCGCGAGGGTCATCAAACGGGATCGAGCCGCTGCGCTGTGGAAACATGCCCGCCCCGACCCGATGACCGCCAACTCCCCGTCACGACTGAGGTTTGCTCCCTCGCCAACCGGTGCCCTCCACATCGGCGGCGCGAGGACGGCGCTCTACAACTGGCTGGCGGCGCGCCACGAGGGCGGCGCGTTGGTGCTGCGCATCGAGGACACCGACCGCGAGCGGTCGACCGATGAGAACGTCGAGCAGATCCTCGACGCGTTGCGCTGGCTGGAGCTGGACTGGGACGAGGGCCCTGTATCGCAGGCGTCGCGCTCAGAGCGCCACCAGGAGGCACTGGAGCGCCTGCTGGAGAGCGGGGCGGCGTACCGGGACCAGGCGACGGCGAAGGACGTCGAGGCGTGGAAGGCGGAGTACGGCGCCGGCCGTGGTTACCGGGGCGAGCCGAGCGCTGCGCCGGACGCCGCGGTGCGCTTGCGCGTGCCCGACGAGGGCGAGACCGTGGTCGAGGACCTGATCCGCGGCCCCGTCAGCTTCCCCAATCGCAGCTATGACGATTTCGTCATCGCCCGCGGCGATGGCTCGGTCCTCTACAACTTCGCCGTCGCCGTGGACGATGCGGAAATGGGCATCACCGACGTCGTGCGGGGCGACGATCATCTCTCCAACACGCCGAAGCAGCTGCTCGTGCTGGAGGCGCTGGGCTTCGAGGCGCCGCGCTACGCCCATCTGCCGCTTCTGCACGGTCCCGACGGGCGCAAGCTCTCCAAGCGCCACGGCGCCGCCTCGGTCCAGGAGCTGCGCGATGCCGGCTATCTGCCGGCGGCCGTGCGCAACTATCTGGCGCTGCTCGGCTGGGGGGCCGACGACGATGCAACGCTGATCCCGACCGAGGAGCTGGTTGAGCGCTTCCGGGTTGCCGACGTCGGCAAGGCGGCGGCGATCTTCGACGAGAAGAAGCTGCGCTGGGTCAACGGTCGCTACATGCGCGAGATGCCCCTGGAGGATTACGTGCGGGTGGTGGCGACCCATCTCGAACGCAAGGAGGACGAGCGGCTGTGCGCGGCCTGCGAGATCGTGCAGGAGAAAGCGCAGACGCTGGAGGAGGTATGGCCACTGATCCGCTTCCTCTTCGAACCGCCGGCCGAGGACGAGAAGGCCTGGCGCAAGACGATGAAGGACGAGGCCCCGGTGGCGCTGGATGCAGCTCATGAGGCCCTCGCCGCGGCCGGAGATTTCGACCCCGCGACGATCGAGTCGGTGCTTTCACCGTTGCCGGATCGTCTCGGTCTCAAGCCCGGGCGCGTCTACCAGCCGATCCGGGTCGCGATCAGCGGAGGCACGGTCTCGCCCGGCATCTTCGAATCGCTGGCAGTGCTGGGTCGGGAGGAATCGCTGCGGCGCATCGACGCCGCGCTGGTGCGCCTCAACGCATAACAACACCCAAAAATGGGGAGGCGCGAGCTAAACCGTGCGTCCTCTGCTGCCGATGACGGGGACGGAGCGACTCGGTTATGGCGGCTAACAAGACTCAGACCAACGGGAAGGTGCACTCGGCCGATGCGCCACGCGGTGCTGCTGCTCCCGCACCTGGAGCCCGCCTGGCCGCCGCGTTCGAGGCGGTGGAGAAATTTCCAGCCCTGATCGAGTCCCGCGCCCGGGTGATGCAGGCGGCCACGGCCGAGACCGCCCGCGTCGGCGAGCTGGTCGAAGCGGTCGAGGCGGACGTTGCGCTGACGATCGCCGTCCTGCGTTTTGCCAACCGCACCAGCGGCTTGGGCAACATCGGCGGCGTCCCGGCCGCGATTGAAGTTCTGAAGCCATCCGGCGTGCTGGCAATCGCCGGCACGTCGCCCGTCTTCGATTTCTTCGAGCCCAACGGTGGCTGGGAGCTGCGGCCGGAGCAGTTCCGCGTCCACGCTCTCGCCACCCAGCAGGCAGCGGCCAGGATCGGCCGCGAGATCGGCTGGCAGGATCGCGACGAGCTGGTTGTCGCCGCCCTTCTTCACGACATCGGCCGGCTGGTCATCTCGAAGCTCCACCCCGGCCGCAAGACCTACTTCGACGCGACTTCGCGCACTCCCGAGCAGCGCATCCGCGAAGAACGCGATCAGCTTGGCATCGACCACGCTCTGGTCGGTGGCGTGTTGGCGCGGCGCTGGAACGTGCCGCAGCGGATCGCGGTTGCGATCGAGCGCCATCACGCCGAGGACGCCGAAGGACTTGCCGCGATCATCGCCACTGCCGACATGGTCGCCCACTACTCACAGGGCGAGGCGGTGACCCCGGAGCGCCTGCGCGAGACCGCTAAGCGTTGCGGCCTTGGTTCCGACGGGCTGCGTGAGTTGCTCTACGAGCTTCCCTACCCGCGCGAGCGCGACACCCGGATCAGCGAGCCGTGTCCGCTCTCTAACCGCGAGCTCGACGTCCTTCGCCACCTCTCGGAGGGCATGGTCTACAAGCAGATCGCCGGCGAGATGCAGCTCTCGGTCTCGACCATCCGCACCCACCTGCACAACGTCTACGGCAAGATCGGCGCGGTCGATCGGGCCCAGGCAGTTCTCACCGCGCGCGACCGCGGCTGGATTTGATCAAACCGCCGCCTGCTCCGCTTCGCGTCCGCGGGCGGCGGCAATCGGCCATATCGGCGCCGCTCGCGAAGAACCAGATCGTGACGCTCGCTAATCGGTTAATCGATGAGGCACTCACGTAGGGCTATCGCCACTGCGTGCGTTCTATTGCGGGCGCCGAGGCGGGCGAGGATGTTCTTGGTGTGGGTCTTCACCGTTTCCTCGCTGAGGCCGAGGTCACGCGCGGCGACGATGGTCGAGCCGCCGTCGGCCAGTAGCTGCAGGATCTCGCGCTGGCGGCGGGTCAACTTGCCGCGACTGCCGCTCGGCGGCACGGCCGGGTCGACGAAACGCTCTTGGTCGAGCGCGGCTCTGACCGCTTTTGTCATCTCCTCGGCGGCGGCGGTGCGTGCCACGTAGGCGCTTGCGCCCGCTTGTAGAGCGGCCGAGGCGAGGTGGCGCTCCGGGCGCTCCCCGTGGGCGACGATTCCCATGCCGGGGGCGGTCTTGCGCAGTGTCCGGATCGCCTCGTTGCCGTACAGGGGCTCCTCGGCATCGCCGAGCTCGCGGCGCAGGGCGACGATCGCGACGTCGACGCTGCCGATGTCTTGGATTAAGCCGACGGCCTCGCCACGCGTCTCGCTCTCATGGATCTCGAAATTGCCGGCCAGGGCCTGGCGCATGCCCAGCCGAACCAGCGGCTGGGCGTCGATCACAAGGCAATGTGGGCGCTCGCTTGGGACCTCTCGATCCTATACCCAGCAAAATCCGCTCCGTGCGGTAGAAAGGGCTTGTGATTTCCATCACCTCGAAGTCGCGCTACGCCGTGGTCGCGATGGCGGAGCTGGCCCGCTCGGGCGAGCGGCCGGTGCCGATCAAGGAGCTGGCCGAGCGTCGGGCCATCCCCGAGCAGTTCCTCGAGCAGCTCTTCTCGACCCTGCGACGAGGGGGACTGCTGACCAGCCACCGCGGTATGAAAGGCGGCTACACGCTCTCCCGACCCGCGGACGAGATCACTGTCCTGGAGGTGGTCCAGACGCTCGACGGCAAGGTCGGCCAGGAGGCCGATGAGGCGGGCGGCATCTGGGCCGAGGGGGTCACCGCCCTGCGCAAGGTCTTCGGCCAGACCACGATCGCCGAAGTCGCCCGCCGCGAGGCCGAGGAGGCCGGCTCCGGGATGTACTTCATTTAGATCGGGGCGCATGGGCACTGGGATTCCGCTTGTTCAAGCGGTTCGGTGTCCGGCTAAGTCCGGTTGTTTCCGGTCGTACTGGCGCACCAGTGGCGCACGGCATGCCGAGGTCGTCCGAGTGTCCGCAGCGTGATGAATGATCGGGCCTCCATGGACGCTTCCCCGAACCAGTCCCCCACCAAGCCAAATGCTGAGGCGATTGCCTGGTACGTGGAAGAGGCACAGCGGCTGCTGGAGGACCAACAGCGTCGGGCGGAGTCCTTGCGGACGAGAGGAGGGCAGGTCGCGGGCTTCGGCGCCGTCTTTCTGGCCTTGATTGGGGGTAACGCCGCCAAAATTCTCGAAACGGTCGACGGGTGTACCGGAACCGCGACCGGGTTGGCGCTGCTCGGCGCCTCTCTTTGCCTGGCGGTGTCGGTGGTGGTCGCAATCGTAGGGGTGATCAAGCCGCAGCCATTTGCATCGATCTCTGCCGACGAGATCACCAACTACGTCTCCGACCGATTCCAGAGCGAGCCTGATCTTTGGCGTGTTCACGTTCGGTCACTCCGGGCATTGGAGACCGCCACCAGAAACGCCCAAGACGGCGGCAATGCGGCTGCCAAAGCCATCAATGTCTCTCTCTTCGCGTTTCTAGCTGGCCTTGCCTTTTCCGTTCTTGCCATTGGTATCCTGATCGTGGAGTTGATCTGAAATGTCAAACGCCCCAAATCCCTCACCCCCGCCTCCTGGCGTCCCGTTGGATCAGACCACGGCGCCCGTTGACTACGAGGGCCGTGACGCTCCGAACGGGAATCAGAAATGACCGATCCGGAAGAGCGCCAAGAACCAGTCAACGTGGCACCCGAGGTGCCGCTGGATCAGACCACTGCGCCGATTGACTATCTCCAGGAGGGGCTTACTGGGGATGTCCCTCTTGATCAGACGCGAGCAGAAATGCGCGAGGTACTCGGATCGCAAGGCGTGCCGCCCGTCAGGCGACACCCCCGCAGCTAGTCGCAGTTCCTTGCCCTGTAGCGTCGCTTCATCTAGACCGGGCCGCATGGTTACGCATATTCGGCTTGTTCGAGCGGTTTGCAGTCCGGTTGAATCCGGCCATTTCCGGCTGACTGGCGCGCCAGTGGTGTACGGCGGTTGCCGCATTCCGAAATCCAGCCGAACCGCTTGAAAGAATCCGAATATGGCTACCAGAGTCTTTGTGAGCTTCGATTTCGACCACGACGAGGATTTGCGGAACCTGCTGATTGGGCAGGCGAAGAATCCAGGCTCTCCCTTTGAAATCGCCGATTGGTCCGTCCGAGAGCCGGAGACCGGAGACTGGCAGGCCAAGATCCGCGCACGCATCCACCAGGTCGGACAGGTCGCGGTGATCTGTGGCCATCACACGGATACCGCTACGGGAGTTGCCGCAGAGGTCAAGATCGCCCGCGAAGAGGACAAGCCCTATTTCTTGCTGGCAGGGCGATCAAGCGGCACGAACAAGAAGCCAACCACGGCGCTGGGGGCGGACAAGGTCTATAACTGGACCTGGGAGAACTTGACGACCTTGATCGCGGGTGGACGGTAGCCAGTCCTGCTTCAACCCTGCCACCTGGCCTGCTTGAGCAATATCAGCTGGCCGTTGAGATGGCGGATCGGATCTCGGCTAGGCGGGCAACGGCCAATGGCTTCTTCCTCACGGTCCAGACCACCCTTGTCGCCCTTTTGTCGATTCCGGGAATCCAGCGGGCCTGGATTGCGGCGGCAGGAATCATTTTTGCGGCGACGTGGTGGCTCTTGCTCCGGAGCTACCGGGACCTAAGTGCTGCGAAGTGGGGGACGATCCAGCGGCTTGAAGAGCGCCTCCCAGCCCAGCCATTTACGGAAGAGTGGGAGACGTTGAAGAAAGACCCCGTCAAGGGGTGGAGGCAGCGCTACGCAGAGCTTGGTTTCGTCGAGCGACTGGTCCCCTCGGTGTTCGCGCTGCTCTTTTTCGTCATTCTGGTCTTTGGCTGATGTACCTCGATGAGATTGCAGATCAGATTGCCGCCGAGTTGGACCCTCGCCGCCTTCCCGATGAAGGGAATGTCGATCGCCTTCTGCGGGCCTACGCCGTTCTCGCCAGCACCAAGGGCCGTGAAGCAACCTTGAAGGACGTTCACGATGTATGGGCGGCATGGATGGCCGAGGTGGACCCCGATCATCCTGCGCTCAAGCCCTTTGCGGAGCTAGATGACTCAACTCGGGAAGAGGACGAGCCATTTCTGAGGGCCGTATTGGCGGTTGCGGGGCGTTAGCCTGCCCGGCCTGAAGCGATCAGAGTTCCGTCCGGTCGGTTTGGCACCGTCGGTCTATGTCAATCGCACAAGAAATGCGTATGGCCCAGCAGCGTGCAGAACGCGAAATGCGTGAAGCACAGCGGCGCATTGATTCGCAGGTGCGCCAGCACAACGCTCAGGAACAGCGTCGGTTTCAGCAGGAACTGCGCCAGTACGAGGGTGAAATGCAACGGGCCATTCGGGGTCGCTAGGCAAGGCGTCCCTCTTTTATTGGCGGCGGGGTCACCGCCGCCAATTTGGTGTGCCTGATACAAGGCATCGGAGCTAGGGGGCTACCGGGTCCCGCGGTGCGCTGATCACTGCGGCCCTAGTTGAGCGCTGCGCAGACAAACAACCTCATGCGCAAATGGTTATGACCACTTTGGGGGCTCGCCGCCCTGTAAGGCATGGCCCTCTGGATTTCGCCTCCGCCTCGCCGGTCCGTAGCTGCGCTCTTTAACTGCCGAGTTGAAGCCACTTTCGCGGCTCATCGCCCTGTTGATCAGAGCGTTATGGATGAGCGCGTAGACCAACAGGCCAGCTTTCGCAGCCCTCGCCGTACAACCGCACAACCACATGGTTGTGACCACTTTGGCGGCTTCTTGCTCTGTAGTTATGTGAGAACTGCATCTTCATCGCCGCTTCGCTTCTCACTTCGGGGAAGGCTGCGGCCATCGTTTCGCCCATCGCTTCGCGGGCTGGCTAGGCGCAACGGCGGCCAACGCCCATCGCAGCGCTGTTTGCGGGCTTGGCGTTTTGCCGACATTCCTAAGCCACCCCCAGGTCAAAACATCAAGTCGGTCACGGCAGTCGTCATTGCCCTCTCGATCTTCCCCGCGTCCTTTGCGCTCGACGCCTGCGCTATCGCCTCCGCGCTGGCTCCGCAGCGGCTCTCCATCACCTCGGCGACCGAAATCGCCTTGGTGCTGGCAACTCCGCCTCCACAGTCGATCCCCGCCTCCGCGCTGGCTTCGCAGCGCTTCGCCGTCAAGCGGTTGCGGGCTTGGAGGTCAGCGTGAGTTGGAAAGCAGCAGTGGGGCTGAGGCTGCCCGAGGCGACCGCTGAGGTGATCGTCTCGCTCGGCGAGCATCGCGTCCTCTCAACCGCCCAGGTTCGCGCGATCCACTTCCCGGATCGCAGCCCGCGCCGCACTCAGCAAGTTCTCGCCTACCTTGAGCGGGCAGGCTTGATCGCTTACCTCGAAGCTCGCCGCGCTCCCCGCCGCCTCTGGTTCCTGACTGAGGGCGGCGCTGATCTTGCGGTCGTCGCCGGCGAGGTGGAGCGCCGGCCAAAGGTCCTCAGCCCCCAACAAGCGGCCGGGCCGCTGCGTGCCCACACGCTCGCCGTCAACGAGGTCGGGATCAGTTTCCTACGCACCGCGCGCGAGCGTGGTAACGAATTCGGTCCGCTCTCCTGGCGGCACGAGGTCGCCCACCCCCTCAACCGTGGTCGCGGTCGGGCTCGGCGGACGCTGATCGCCGACGCGGTGCTGAGCTACGTGCGCACCGAGGAGGGGGACATTGTTTTCGAGCAGCGCTTTGTGGAGGTCGACCGGGCCACGCTCTCGGTTGAACGCCTGGTCGCCGAGTTGGTCCGCTACGGCCGCCTTTACAGCGCCCGCGACAAAGGTGGTGAGCCGCTGTGGGGTAGCCACTACCCGACCTTCCCGCCCGTGATCTGCGCCCTGGCCGGTGCCTCGCGCAAGGCGCTGATTCGTCGGCGAAACATCGCGCTTATGCTGCTCGAAAGCAGCCCGGAGCTATCGAGCGCCTACGGCGCGAGGATCTACTTCTGCCTCTTGGAGGACTTGGCGAGCCGCGGTCCCTTCGCGCCTATCTTCCGCGAGGTTGGCGGGCCGGATCAGGCGGTGGACTGGCTTGGAGAGGGAGAGGCTGACGATGGCGGTCAGGCCCAGGGAACATGACCAAGAAGCTCGCTGTCTCGATCCCCCGCATTGCTCTCACCCCGGTCGAAGCTGCGGCGGCAATCGGGGTTGGCCCTGACTTCTTCGACGCCAATGTTGCTCCTGATCTGCGACTGATCCGCCGAGGTCGCAAGCGCTTGGTTCCGGTCAGCGAGCTTGAACGCTGGGCAACGGAGAATGCCGAGCGGGTGTTGGGAGGGCCGTAACGTGAGCGAGCTTCTAGGCTCCCGGTCATGGCTGACGCCAAAGACAAGAAAGCACGTAGAGCGGTGCAAGCCGCGCAAGCGAAGTTCGAGCGCGATCAGGGCAAGGCTCAGGAGGCAAGACGCAAGGCCTTCGCCAAGGCTCAGAAGGAAGGCCTTTCGCTGCGCGAGGTTGGTGCGGCGGTCGGACTTCACCACACGCGCGTCAGCCAGATCATCCGAGGAAGCTAGAAATTCTGGAGAGTTTTACTCTCCAAAGCTGCTAGCCTCAGTACATCGAAAAAGCGGCGACCCGCCGTGCTCTAAACACGACGGGCCGCCTAACCACAAGGAGGCAGAGCTCCCTATGGCTGATCGCAACCCTACGGATTGCGGCGAGTTCGGACCCACCGACTACGTCGCTGAAACGCGCCAAGCAGAACGCGCCGTCCTCACGTTCCTGGTCGACGAGCATCCGAGCCAGCTGACGATCCCCGAGATTGCTCGGACGTTCTATGCCCCGCCCGCCGACTTTCAGAAGAGCGACGTGGTCGAGCGGGCAATCCGCGAACTGGTCGGCGCCGGGCTCCTGCATTGCGAGGGCGCATTCCTCGTCCCTACCCGAGCCGCGCTCTATTTCGTTGGCCTGGAGATGGACTGATGGAGGTCGCCGAGCGGTTCGGTGAGAACCTGCGCCGCCTTCGCAAAGGGGCCGACATATCCCAAGAAGAGTTGGGCCTGCGCTGCTCGCTTCACCGGACCGAGATAGGTCTGCTGGAGCGAGGGGCGCGGGTCCCTCGCATCGACACCCTGATCAAAATCGCAAGCGGCCTGGGTGTGCGAATCGACTGCAAGCTCCTCGCCGGGATCAGCTGGACCCCTGCCACGACTGAAGCGGGCGGGTTCAAGATCAAGTCGCGCATCGAGCTGCATGAAGAGTTAATGGAGCGGGCCGCAGCTCTTCGGGCGGGTCAGACGGAGACCGTGGATGCCGTCCAGTTGGTGCGAGAAGCGCGTGGAGAATCCTGATGGCGGAAGGCATCAGGAAGCGGCACTCCAGAGGTTGCAGCGTCCGCAAGGGCGGGCGCTGCAACTGCAACGCAGGTTATGAGGCTTGGGTCTTCTCGAAGCGGGACGGCAAGAAGATTCGCCGCACCTTCTCCCGCGAAGCAGAAGCGAAGACCTGGCGGGCCGACGCGCTCGGCGCGCTTGCGCGAGGTGGCTTGAGGGCCAGGAAGCCGATCACGTTGGAGCAGGCGTGGAAGGCATGGCATGAAGGCGCACGGCGTGGGGCCGTGACCAATCGCTCTGGCGACCCATACAAGCGCTCGGCCCTGCGCTCGTACGAGAGCGGTATGCGGTTGCGAGTGCTCCCGCGATTCGCAGGGGTTCGCCTCGCCGACTTGCAGCGGCCCGACCTTCAGGAGTTCGCCGACGATCTGCTCGCCGATGGCCTGAATCCATCCACGATTCAAGTCACGCTCTTGCCGGTTCGTGCCATCTACCGCCGGGCGCTTTCGCGGGGTGAGGTAGCTGCCAATCCGTGCAGCGGCCTTGAACTCCCTGCCGTTCGCGGTCGGCGCGAGCGCTACGCGACGCCAGCAGAAGCCGAGGCGCTGATCGCTGCTTTGCCCGCCGACGACCGACCGATATGGGCGACGGCGATGTACGGGGGGCTTCGACGCGGGGAGTTGCAGGCGCTAAGGACGGAAGACATTGATCTCGCCAACGGCGTGATTCGGGTTGAGTTCGGCTGGGAGTATCGCGAGGGCGAGATTCCGCTCAAGTCAGATGCGGGGCGGCGGAAGGTGCCGATCAGCGCCATCCTGCGCGACTTCCTCGACGCGAGATTCCTGTCCTGCGGCTACAGCGGTTCCGACAGATTCTTTGGTCTCGCAACCGGCGCGAGGACGTTCGATCCCTCAAAGCTGACCAAGCGAGCCGACCGGGCTTGGAAAGATGCCGGGCTTGAGCGCATTACGCTGCACGAGTGTCGCCACACCTTCGCCTCTCTGATGATTGCTGCCGGGGTCAACGCGAAGGCGTTGCAGAGCTTCATGGGTCACGCCAACATTTCGATCACCTTGGACCGCTACGGGCACCTGATGCCCGGCTCGGAGGCCGAGGCTGCGAGTCTGCTCGACGCCTACCTCAGCGCCCAGCGAGAGCGGGCCGAGGAAGCCGCCCGGTCGGCTGGCGCGGTGCTGACTGGCGCACCAACTGGCGCATAGGTGGCGCACCATGAGGGCAAGCCGCTTGTCAATGCGGCATTGCGTCGCCCCGACCGGGATGTACTTCATCTAGATGTAGCTACTCAGGACGTTGTTCCAGCTCGGCGAGCCGAGCCGCGGGCGTCTTGTGGCCGAGGGAGCCATGTCGTCGGGTGAAGTTGTAGTGGGTGAGCCAGCCCGGAAGAGCTGCGGTCCTCTCGGCTGAGTTCGCGTAGATAGCTCCATAGGCCCATCGGTTCTGGAGCGTCTGGATGAATCGCTCCGCCTTGCCGTTTGTCCGAGGCCGGTAGGGCTGGGTGAAGAGGTGCTTGAGTCCGAGCTCCCTGCAGGCGCTCGCATGCGCATGAGAGCGGTAGCAGGAGCCGTTGTCGCTCATCACCCTCTCGACGGCGATACCCATCGATCCAAACCACTCGACGGCTCGGCGCAGGAAGCCGACGGCGGTGAGGGCGCGCTCATCTGCAAGCACCTCGACGTAGGCGAGGCGGGTGGCGTCATCCACGCAGACGTGGACGAACTCCCAACCGGCGACGCCATAGCCCCGGGCGTCGGTGTAGCGATCGCGGCGATTGCCGGTGACGCGATGGCCAGGTCGCAGGATGCGCCCCAGCTTCTTGATGTCGACGTGGATCAGCTCTCCTGGGCGTTTGCGCTCGTAGCGGTTGGGCGGCTCGGGTGGGCTCAGACGACTCCTCCTGCCCAGTCCGATTCGCTTCAGCCACCTTGAGACGGTTGAGAGAGCCATCCCAAGCACCTCGGCGATCTCAGCCGCTGTCATCCACAGCCTCCTCAGTGCCTCGATCGCCTTGACGCGATCCGCGGGCAGCTGCGTTGGGCGTGCCTTTGGTGCAGAGCTGCGGTCGAGCAGGCCCGCCTCTCCCTCAGAGCGCCAGCGGGCGAGCCACTTGGCGGCGGTTCGCTCGCTGACGCCGGCGGCCTCGGCCGCCAACGTCAGCGACCAGCCTCTCTCGAGGCGCTCTACGAGCAGGCGCCTGCTTTTCGGGCAGGTTCGAGCGTTAGCGTGCAGCTTCATCCGGTGTCCTCCTTGATCTGGGTGGTCAGCACCCCCAGCCTTCAAGGAGGCCCGGATGAACAACGTGGTGAGGAACTACATCTAGGTCAAGGCGCCTCGGGTCGATCGACATGGCTGAGTCCGCCGTCTACGTGTGCGACCTCGACGGGACGCTGCTGCGCTCCGACGGGACGCTCAGCGAGTTCTCCAGAGAGGGGCTCAACCGGCTGCTGGAGAACGGCGTCAGCCTGACGGTCGCCAGCGCTCGCGGCACGCCGGGCATGCGCTCGCTGCTCTCGGGGGTCGCGATCCGTTTGCCGGTGATCGAGCTCAACGGCGCCTTCGTCTCGGAGATGGAGAGTGGGCGTCATCTGGTCAGCACCCTCCTCGCCGATGGCGAGGCCTGCGCCGCCGTCGAAGCCATCCTCGAGACCGGCAACGACCCGGTGGTCACCACCTGGGACGGTGGGCGCGACGGCGTCCACTTCGGTACCCGCACGAACGACTCGACCAGGTGGTACGTGGAGGAGAAGCGGAAGTACCGCGATCCCCGCCTGGCGCCCTGCGACGACCTGCTGGGAATCGTGCGGGGCGCGAACGTTGCGCAGATCACCACCTTCGCTCTCGACGAGGATGCCGCGCGGCTGGTGGAGCAACTTCGCCAGGTCCTCGGAGAGGCGGCGATCGTGCATCCCGCCACCAACGTGTACTGGCCCGGTTGGACCGAAATAACGGTTCAGCACAGAGACGCGGCAAAGGGGGCCGCGATCCCGGCGCTGCTCGAGGCTTGCGGAAGCCCGGGCGTCGATGTCGTCGCCTGTGGCGATCACCTCAACGACCTCTCGATGTTCGCGGTCGCCGGCCACAGCATCGCTCCGGCAAATGCGCATCCCGAGGTGTTGGAAAGCGCCACGGAGGTCGTGCGCTCGAACGACGACGATGGAGTCGTCCGTCATCTGCTGGACCGCCATTCCCTCTCGTGAACCGCGGGTGTCCAGCGATAGGGTCGTTCCCGGCAATGAGAGGACGATCGCGATGAGGATTGGGGCGGAGGCTTCCGCTGTAGTCGGCAATACGCCGCTGGTCGCGCTGCGGCGGCTCAGTGAGGGGCTGCCGGGGGAGGTCTGCGCGAAGCTCGAGTACTTCAACCCGGGTGGCTCGGTCAAGGACCGGATCGGGGTGGCGATGCTCGATGCGGCCGAGGAGGAGGGGTTGATCGAGCCGGGTCGCTCGGTGATCGTCGAGTCGACCAGCGGCAACACCGGGATCGCGCTGGCGATGGTCTGCGCGGCGCGGGGCTACGAGCTGATCCTGACCCTGCCGGAGGGGATGAGCCGCGAGCGGGCGAAGCTCTTGCGTGCCTACGGTGCCGAGGTGCGTGAGACGCCCTCGCTTGGTGGGATGACCGAGGCGGTCGAGCTGGCCGAAGCGATCTGCGAGCAGCGCAAAGGGTTCATGCCACAGCAGTTCTCGAACCCGGCCAATCCCGAAGTGCACCGCCGCACGACCGCGGAGGAGATCTGGCGCGACACGGACGGTGAGGTCGGCGCCTTTGTCGCCGGTGTGGGGACCGGCGGGACGATTACCGGGGTCGGCGCCATGCTGCGCGAACGCGACCCGGGGGCGCTGGTCGTCGCGGTTGAGCCCACCACGTCCCCCGTTCTCTCCGGCGGCCCGCCCGGCCCGCACAAAATCCAGGGCATCGGCGCCGGCTTCGTGCCCGAGGTGCTCGACCGCGCGGTGATCGACGAGACGATCGGCGTCTCCGATGAGGACGCCCTGGAGACCGCCCGTATCGCCGCTAAGCGGGAGGGTGTCCTGGCGGGCATCTCCGCCGGGGCCAACATCAAGGCGGCGCTCGAGGTGGCAGCTCGGCCGGAAATGGAGGGTAGGCGCGTGGTGACCGTGGTCTGCGATTCGGGCGAGCGCTACATGTCCCTACCCTTCTTCGCACCATGAGACTGCTCAAGCGGGTCGCACACGAGATACGCGCCGACGTCGCCGCCGCCCGCGATCGCGATCCGGCGGCGCGGGGTGTTTCCTCTTTCGAGATCCTCACCGGCTGGGCCGGGGTGCAGGCCCTGCTTGCGCACCGCGTCGCCCACGCGATGCGCGAGGCGGGCGTGCCGTTGGTGCCAGGCGGCATCGCGTATCTGAGCCGGTTCGTGACCGGGGTCGAGATCCACCCGGCGGCGAAGATCGGCGGCGAGTTCTTCATCGATCATGGCTCGGGCGTGGTGATCGGTGAAACGGCTGAGATCGGGCGGCGGGTAACCCTCTACCAAGGCGTGACCCTCGGTGGCACCGGGTTTCAGCCCGGCAAGCGACACCCGACGCTGGGCGACAACGTCACGGTTGGCTCCGGCGCCAAGCTGCTTGGCCCGATCGCGGTCGGCGACGGCGCCAAAGTGGGCGCCAACACGGTCGTCGTCGAGGACGTGCCTCCCAGCTCCACGGTCGTCGGCAACCCCGGTCACCCGGTCAAGGTGGAAGGTCGGAGGCCCGAGGGGCCGGATGCCGACTGGATCCACCTGCCGGACCCGATAGCCGAGGCAATCAAGACGCTCTCCGAGCGGATCGCCAAGCTCGAGGAGCGCCTCGCTGAGCTCGATGGCGGCGAGGCCGCGACCGAGAACGGGGAGGAGATGCGCCCCCGGACCGGCCGTTCCTCCGCAGGCGGCTGACTGGCGACTTTTCGTCCTTCTGCGGGGGCTAACTCGCCAGAGCCCCCGCCGCCGTCCTCACTATGCTCGGCTGATGCTCCAGGAGGCCGAACAGGAGAGCCCCGAGGACGCTCCCGACGCGGGCGTCGGGGCGCCCACCGAAGCTGGCGCGGACCGCGCCGAGCGCCTGCTGGCGGGCTTGAACCCGCCCCAGCAGCAGGCTGTTCGCCACGGCGAGGGGCCGTTGTTGGTCCTGGCCGGGGCAGGGTCAGGCAAGACCCGCGTCCTCACCCACCGCATCGCCTATCTGCTGGCAACGGGGCAGGCGCGGCCGGGGGAGATCCTGGCGATCACCTTCACCAACAAGGCTGCAACCGAGATGCGCGAGCGGGTCGAGTCTCTGGTCGGGCGCGCCACGCGGGCGATGTGGGTGACGACCTTCCACTCGGCCTGCGCGCGGATGCTGCGCGCCGACGCCGAGCGACTCGGCTACTCCCGCAGCTTCACGATCTACGACGAGTCGGACTCGCTGCGGATGCTCAAACGCTGCATGGAGGAGCTACACATCGACCCCAAGCGGTATCCGCCGCGGGCGATCCGCTCGCAGATCTCGGGTGCCAAGAACCAACTGGTCGATGCCGACGCCTACTCGCAGGCCCAGGGCAGCGTCTTCGAGGAAACCACCGCCGGCGTCTACCACCTCTATGAGAAGCGGATGCTCGCGGCCAACGCGATGGACTTCGACGACTTGCTGGTGCGCACTGTGAACGGCCTGGAGCTGTTCGAGGAGGTCCGCGAGCGCTGGCGGCGCACCTTCCGCCACGTTCTCGTCGACGAGTATCAGGACACCAACCACGCCCAGTACAGGCTCCTGCAGCTGCTCACCTCCGAGCACGGCAACCTGATGGTCGTCGGCGACGAGGATCAGTCGATCTATGGGTTCCGCCACGCCGACATCCGCAACATCCTCGACTTCGAGCGCGATTTCCCCGAGGCGGAGGTGGTCAAGCTCGAGCAGAACTACCGCTCGACCCAGACGATCCTCTCCGCCGCCAACGCCGTCGTCGAGCACAACCGCGAACGGCGACCAAAGCGCCTCTGGACCGAACTCGCCGGCGGCGAGCCGCTGCAGCTGCGCGAGCTCTCCGACGAGCACGAGGAGGCACGCTGGGTGGCGGGGGAGGTCGAGCGTCTCGGCGAGGAGAAGGACGTGCGCCGCGAGGAGGTCGCCATCTTCTACCGCACCAACGCGATGAGCCGGGTCCTCGAGGACACGCTCAACCGCTTCGACGTCCCCTACCAGGTGATCGGTGGGACGAAGTTCTACGAACGGGCGGAGGTCAAGGACGCGATCGCCTACCTCAGCCTGCTGGCGAATCCCGCCGATCAGGTCTCCTTCGCGCGGATCGTCAACTCGCCCCGGCGTGGCATCGGCAAAACCAGCCAGGGCAGGCTCGTCTCCCACGCGAACACGACCGGGATGACGATCTGGGAGGTGCTCGAGCGGGTCGAGGAGGTGCCGGGATTGGGCGGCGCGGCGATCAAGTCGGCCTCCCGCTTCTACGAGACGATGGCCGGCCTGCGCGAACGCGCGGAAGAGGAGGGGCCGGTCGCGGGCCTGCTCGAGGCGGCTCTCAACGAGACGGGGTACTTGGAAGCGCTGGCCGCGGAGCGGACCGTGGAAGCCGAAGGGCGGGCCGAGAACCTCGAGGCCCTGATCGCCGGCACGGCCGAGTTCGATATCGAGCGCGAGCGGGAGGGAGAGAGCGAGGTGCCGCCGCTGGAGGAGTACCTGCAGCAGATCTCCCTCTACACCCAGCAGGACGATTTGCGCGACGAGTCGGTGATCACGCTGATGACGCTGCACAACGCCAAGGGCCTCGAGTACGAGACGGTCTTCGTCGTCGGCTGCGAGGACGGCTCCTTTCCCCACATGAAAGCGCTCGAAGAGGGGGGCGAGGAGGAGGAGCGACGCCTCTGCTACGTCGCGATTACCCGTGCCCGCAGCCGCCTCTACATGACCTGGACGCGCGAACGGCGGCTGTTCGGCCGGGCCGAGCGCAACCTGCCCTCGCGCTTCGTCGACGAGCTGCCCGAGGAGCTGACCGAGCGTGGCTCCAGCGCCGTCGGGGCCGGGGCCGGCTGGGCGACCGGCTCGACAGCGGAGACCCCGAACCCGGTCGATCCCGGTCCGGCACTGGAGCTGCGCATCGGCGACGACGTCGTGCACGCCAGCTTTGGCGACGGCGTGGTCACCGCGGTCGAGCCGGGCGGAGTCGTGGTCGTGCGTTTCGCCGACGACGGGTCCGAGCGCAAGCTGATGGCCGACTACGCTCCGATCCGCAAGCGGTGAGCGTGGCTTCGGCGCGAGTCATAGACGGCAAGGCGGTTGCAGCCCGGGTTCGCGAGCAGGTGCGAGAGGAGGTCGCCGGTCTGGCGAGAGCGCCCGGCCTGGCCACGATCCTCGTCGGCGACGACCCGGCCTCCGCCGTGTACGTGCGGATGAAGCGCGAGGACTCGGCCGAGGTCGGCATCGAGTCTTTTCACCACGAGCCCGGTGGCGACGTCTCGCAGGGCGACCTCGCCGCGCTGATCGAATCGCTCAACGCCGACGATCGCGTCGACGGGATCCTCCTGCAGCTGCCGCTGCCCGGTCATCTCGACCAGGACCCGCTGATCAGCCTGATCGACCCCGCCAAGGACGTCGATGGGCTGACGCCGCTCAGCGCCGGCCTGCTCGCCCAGGGTCAGACCGAGGCGATCGCGCCGTGCACCCCGTCGGGGGTGATGGAGCTGCTCCGCGACGCGGAAGTCGAGGTGGAAGGCGCTCGTGCCGTGGTGATCGGGCGCTCGATCCTCGTCGGCAAGCCGCTCGTCGCGCTGCTCTTGGCGGCCAATGCAACCGTCACCCACTGCCACTCCCGGACTCGCGACCTCGCGTCGATTTGTCGCGAGGCGGACATCCTCGTCGCGGCGGCCGGCCGGCCCGGCCTCGTCGGCGGTGAGATGGTCAAGCAGGGGGCGACCGTGATCGACGTCGGCACCAACCGGGTCGACGGCAGGCTGGTTGGCGACGTCGAGTTCGAGTCCGCTAGCGAGCGTGCCGGCGCGATCACCCCGGTGCCCGGCGGGGTGGGGCCGATGACGCGGGCAATGCTGCTCGTAAATACGTTGGCTGCCGCCCGAGCCCGGGTGTAGTGTCGCCTGGACCCCTACTCCTCGGAGGAACGCAGATGGAAGTGGACAAGCTGAACACGGGAGAGAAGGTCTCCGCGGTCTCCGCGATCCTGCTCTTCATCTTCATGTTCTTCGATTGGTTCGGCGCCGAGATTTCGGGTGTTTCGGGCTTCTCCGGGAGCGTCGAAGGCGGGGCGGGCAGCGCCTGGGACGCCCTCGACGTGATCCCGATCTTCCTCATGCTGGCGATCGTCGCGGCGCTCGGAGTGGCGATCATCCGACTCACCGACGCCGACCTCGAGCCACCGGTTTCGCTGAACACGATCGTCGCGGCGCTGGGCGGCCTGGCGGTGCTGCTCATCCTCTACCGGATCATCGACCCGCCGGGCGGAGACAGCCTGGCCGGGGTCTCGGTCGACATCACTCTCAAGTTCGGCATCTTCCTCGGCCTGATCGCCGCCGCCGGGATCGCCTACGGCGGCTACAGCGCGATGCGCGAGGAAGGCACCACCTTCGGCGACGCAGCCGACCGCCTCTCCAGCGGCCCGGGAGACGCCCAGCCCCCTGCTGGCGGACCTCCGCCACCACCCCCGTCCCAACAACCACCTCCACCCCCGTCACCGCAGCAACCGCCGCCTCCTCCGCCGAGCAACTGAGCTCCAGCGGCCGGATGGCCGATTCCATGTTCCCCCGGCGAGGAAGACTGGTCGTCCTGCAGTCGAATTGAACCCCACGCGCTTTGCGCGTGGGGTGAATGAGGAGCGCGGCCTGTGGCCGCGCGACATCGGATTGCATTTCCGCCGCTTCGCGACATTCGCCTGCAGGACGACCAGCCTTCCTCGCGAGTGATCGAGTCATCGCTCCGAGATCCCGTGGCCCCAGGGGGACTGCTTGGCAGCGGAAGCGTGTGCCACCGAGGGCTCGGACCTCCGCAGGCGATCGAAGCTCGGGTGACTTGACGGGATGGCGGGTGCGCCTCTGCGGGAATGTCGCGAAGCGGCGGAAATGCAATCCGGCTCCTGCGCGGCGGAGCCGCGCACCAGATTCACCCCAGCGCGCAGCGCTGGGGTTCAATTCACGCAGAGGCGCACCCGCCATCCCGTTACTTGCTGGGGCATGTGGCGACCCAGGGCACTCCCTACGCAGGTATGAGCCCGCCGGCGACGCGCTTGGCGAAGGCGATGATGGTCATCATCGGGTTCACGCCCACGGCAGTGGGGAAGAGAGAGGCGTCCGCCACGTGCAGACTTGAGACGCCGTTGACCGACCCGTCGGCGCCGCAGACTCCCTCGCCGGGGTCGGCGGCGATCCTGGCCGTTCCCTGTGGGTGGAAGGCCTCGAGGCGCAGCTCCGAGGGCTTGAAGCGAGTGGCCTCGAACTCGGCGACGTCGCCAGGGCGCAGTACCGGGACGCGGGCGATGTTGGGGTAGACCTCGGTGGCGCCTGCCGCGAAGTGGATCTCGGCGGCACGGGCGATGCCGAAGACGACGCGGCCGGCATCCTCGTCGCTCAGCTCGTAGCTGGCACGGAGCGAGCCGTTACGGGCGATTCCGACTCTGCCGGCGGACTCATCGCTCAGCTGGACGCCGATCGAGCTCACGTGACCGAAGTCGAGGATCGCTTCCTGGTGCTCGCGCCCCGCGCCCTGCAGCCAGGCGCCGCCGAAGGGGAGCGGCGTAAAGGTCGCCTCGAGCAGAACCCGCTCGGACTCCCACTCGTCGACGTAGTAGCTCTGCATCACGCCGTCCCAACCGCGTACCTCCTCCTCGTAGCGCGCCCCTACCCAGCAAGCCGGGTGGATGTGGAGGTTGCGGCCAACCTGGTCGCCGCCCAGGCCCGAGCGCAGCAGCAGCTCCGGCGTGCCAAAGGCGCCGCCCGCGACGATCGTCGCGCGCCGGGCACGGACGGTGTAGGGGCGTCGGTTGCCGTTGCGCTCTCCGGCCGGCACGGCCACGCAGCGGACGCCGGCGGCGCGGCCGTCCTCGACGAGGATCTGCCGGGCCTCGACACCGGTTCGCAGCCGCGCCCCTGCCGCCACCGCCCGCGGGACGTAGCTGACGTGCATTCCCCGCTTGGCATCGATCCGGCAGCCGTAGGGGCAGGAGCTGCATTGGACGCAGTTGCCGGCGTTGCGGGAGATCGGGCCGCCACTGGCGCCGATCGCCGCCGCGCCTTCCATCGCCAGCTGGCCGTTGCGACCCATCCGCTCTGGATCGAGCGGAGTCACCCGCAGGAACTCCTCGGCCTCGGCGAAATCCGGGTCGAGCCGGCCGGCCCACTCGACCCCGAAGCGCTCGCGCCAGTGCTCGAGCACTGGATCGGGGGCTCGGAAGCAGGTTCCCGAGTTGATCACGGTGGTGCCGCCGACCGTGCGCGCCACCGGAACGGGGATCGGCGGGCGGCCCTCGGCGATGGTCAGGCCGCCGTCGCGGTAGAGCGAGGCGATCGCGTCGAGCTGGTCCTCGGGGTAGTTCTCGCGGTTGTAGCTGTCGCCCGCCTCGAGCACGATCACGTCGAGGCCCGCCTCGGCCAGCGTCGCCGCGGCGACGGCGCCACCCGCGCCGGAGCCGACTACGACCACGTCGCATTCCTCACCCTCACCGGCCGGTTCGAGGTCTCCCAGCGGTCCGGCGGGGTCGGGCAGCAGGCCGTCGCCCACATCGCAGCTCGTCACCAGACCGATTCTCTGCTCGACTCGGCGATCGACCGCGTAGCCGAGCGTGGTGAAGGTCTTGGCCATCAGGATCAGCTCGTGGTAGAGGCTGAAGCGAGAGCTCTCCATGCGGTGCAGGAAGTCCTCCCGCGCGCCCAGGTCGAGGCGGCTGAAGCGCCAGGGGAAGGGGAGCCACTCGAAGGCGCGCAGGGCGAGTCGGACGCGAGTCAGGACGCGCGGTGAGAGCGAGGTGAGGAACTCGCCGACGGGCCCGGAGACGTCGACGTCGCGCTCGGCCGCGGGCAGGCCGTCGAGGGCGGGGGCCATCGCCTCGCAGATCGCGCTCAGGGTGCGTTGCTCGGTGGCCGACAACCCCGGCGCGCGCTGTCAGCCGGGCGCGGCGAGCCGGTCGATCCGACCGGCCAGCGACCAGAGCCAGAGCGCCAGCAGCGCTAGGAAGCCGTCGACGAGGAAGTTGAGCAGGTAGATGAAGACGTGTTCGTCGATCAGGAAGAAGGCGAGCGAGCCCAAGGACGAGGCGGTCTTGCCCGCGGCGAGCACCAGGAGCAGCGGCCGGTAACGGACGACGTCGGCCTGGGCGACGATGCAGATGCCCGCG
Organism: uncultured Solirubrobacterales bacterium; assembly: GCA_963716735.1. GTDB lineage: Bacteria > Actinomycetota > Thermoleophilia > Solirubrobacterales > 70-9 > VRUE01. Next base: position 563,854 of record OY970321.1, on the reverse strand, counting down.
ATGACAACCATGTAGGCGAAGGCGAGCGCCAGCCAGAGATCCTCCTGCGTGTGCGGTGCGCGGGTGCTGTTGCCGAACCATTCGCCGACGTCGGAGATGACGTCGAGGACGCCGCTGGGGACGGCGATGAAGAGGATGCCGACGACGGCGAAGCTGGCCGCCAGCAGCCTCAGGCTGAGGACGACGAACGCCTCTGCTTTCGCTCCCCGCATCGTGCGCGCACTCTAACTGGCTGGGCAGCCAGTGTGACGTCGCGCTACCTTGTGGCGATGGGAAAGGCGAAGCTCCTAGGGGTGTTGGCTGCTTCCGTCGCGTTGATTCTCGCCGCCGTTCCCGCCGCCTCGAGTGAGACCACCCACACCTACGCCGTCACGCTGACGATCAGCGTCGACCGCGACGCCGGGAGGATCGACGGCACCATCGTCACCGACGCTCCGTCGGAATTCTGCGACTCGAGCACCGTGCGGATCAGGGAAGTGACGCCGGGGCACGACAGGGTCGTGGCGCGCCTCTTTCCCGAAGCGTCGGAATGGGGGATGAAATCGACCCCCGCGCTCCGGGGCGCGCGCGTCTACGCCGAGGTTCTGGCGTATCACCTGCCCCAGCGACCGGTGGAATGCCTCGCGGCCCGCTCGCGAGCGGTCACTGCTCCCTAGGAGGGACTCTAGAATCACCCGCGTGATCGAGCGGGAGCAGGTCCTTCATGTCGCCAGGCTGGCTCGGCTGCGGCTGTCCGAGGCCGAGGTCGAGAGGATGTCCGGCGAGCTCTCCGGGATCCTCGATCACGTCGGCCGGATCGGCGAGCTGGACCTCGACGACGTCGTACCGACCTCACATGTGGTCGACCTGGAGAACGTTCTCCGCCCGGATGAGCCGCGGCCTAGCTGGCCTCGCGAGGTTGTCCTGGAGCAGGCGCCGGACCCGGCCGAGGGCGCCTTCCGCGTCCCGTCGCCGCGAGCCGACGGCTGATGGCTGACCTGCTCGAGCTTTCGGCCCTCGAGGCCCACGCCGCGATGTGCGCGGGTGAGTTCTCGGCCGAGGAGTGCCGCGACGCCTGGAGCGAGGCGGCCGCCGGCGACGAGCTGAACGCCTACCTGTGGCGGGATGAGGACGGCGATTCCAGCGCGATTGCGGTAGAGCAGCCCTGCCTGGCGCCGATCGCCGTCAAGGACATCTTCTGCACCGAGGGGGTGCCGACGACGGCGGCATCGAGGATCCTCGAGGGCTACCGACCGCCATACACCGCAACCGCCGTGCGCCGCCTGCTCGAAGCCGGTGCGCCCGTGCTCGGCAAGACCAACATGGACGAGTTCGCGATGGGGTCTTCGAACGAGAATTCCGCGTACGGGCCGGTGCTCAACCCGTGGGATCGCGAGCGCGTGCCCGGCGGCTCCTCTGGCGGCTCGGCCGCGGCAGTCGCGGGCGGTCTCGCGCCCTGGGCGATCGGGACCGACACCGGTGGATCGATCCGCCAGCCCGCCTCGCTCTGCGGGATCGTCGGCCTCAAGCCGACCTACGGCGCGATCTCCCGCTACGGGATGATCGCCTTCGCCTCCTCGCTCGACCAGTGCGGTCCGCTCACCCGCGACGTCAGCGATGCGGCACTGCTGCTGGCGATCCTGCAGGGCCGCGATGGCTGTGACTCGACCTCGGTCGGTCTCGAGACAGCGCCGCGGCTGCCCGATCGCGAGGACCTGCGCGGCCTGCGCTTCGCTGTCCCGACGGAGATGCGGGAGGACGGGATGGAAGGCGGGGTCCGGGCGGTTTTCGAGGCGACGCTGAAGCGGATCGAGGATCTCGGCGGAGAGATCGTCGAAGCGCCGCTGCCGCACGCCGAGCACGGCATCTCCGCCTACTACGTGATCGCCCCCGCGGAGGCCTCTTCCAACCTCGCTCGCTATGACGGCGTCCGCTACGGGATGCGGGCCAACGGGGCGGGGGACGTGGTCGAGATGTACGAATCGACCCGCGCCGCCGGGTTCGGCGACGAGGTGAAGCGCCGCATCATGCTCGGCACCTACGCGCTCTCCTCCGGTTACTACGACGCCTACTACGGGCGCGCGCAACGCGTCCGCACGAAGATCGCCGAGGACTTCGCGGCGGCGTTCGGCAGCTTCGACTTCGTCGTCACGCCGACCTCGCCCTCGGTCGCATTCAGCCTCGGCGAGAAGACCGACGATCCGCTGGCGATGTACATGAACGACTTCTTCACCGTGCCGATGAGCCTGGCCGGCATCCCGGCGATCTCGATCCCCGCCGGCCTCGCCGAGCCCGACGGTGGCGGGCCGCGGCTGCCGGTCGGCTTCCAGATCGCCGCGCCTGCTTTTGCCGAGCAGCGGCTGCTCGACGCCGCCTACGCGCTGGAGCAGGCGATCGGCTTCGAGGCGAAGCCGGGAGTGGAAACCGATGGCTGAGCTGGAGGCGGTGATCGGGCTCGAGATCCACGTCCAGCTCTCGACCCGGACGAAGATGTTTTGCGGCTGCGCGCTCTCCTTCGGCGACGAGCCGAACGTCCACACCTGTCCGGTCTGCCTCGCCCATCCCGGTGTTCTGCCAGTCCCGAACGAGGAGGCAATCCGCTCTGCGCTGAAGATCGCCGCCGCGCTGGAGTGCGAAGTGGCGCCGAGTTCGATCTTCCACCGCAAGAACTACTTCTATCCGGACAGTCCGAAGGCCTACCAGATCAGTCAGTACGACCAGCCGGTTGCCGGCCCCGGCCGCCTGGGTGGGATTCGCATCCACCGCGCCCATCTCGAGGAGGACGCGGCGAAGACGATCCATCTGGGGGAGTCCGGTCGCATCCACGGCTCCGGCGCTTCGCTGGTCGACTTCAACCGCTGCGGCACGCCACTGGTCGAGATCGTCACCGAGCCGGACCTGCGCAGCGCCGCCGAAGCCGCCTCTTGGGCACGGTTGCTGCGCACCACGGTCAGCCAGCTCGGCGTCTCCAACGTCAACATGGAGGAGGGCAGCCTGCGGATCGACGCCAACGTCTCGGTGCGGCCGGCGGGCAGCGAGGAGCTGGGGACGAAGACCGAGCTGAAGAACATGAACAGCTTTCGCTTTCTCGAACGGGGAATCGAAGCCGAGCTGGCGCGGCAGCGCGAGCTGGTCGAGGCGGGGGGGACGGTGGTGCAGGAGACGCTCCACTTCCACCCCGAGGACAGCTCGCTGACGGCGCTGCGTTCGAAGGAGGAGGCGCACGACTACCGCTACTTCCCCGAGCCCGATCTGGTGCCGTTGGTGCCGACCGAGGCGATGCTGCGCGAGGCGCGCGAGTCGCTGCCGGAGCTGCCAGAGGCACGTACCCACCGCTACGAAAGCGAGCTGGGCCTCTCCGCCGAGAACGCCGCCCAGCTTGCGGCCGATCCCGCTGAGGCCGCGTACTTCGAAGCCGTCCGTGAGAAAGCCCCCGCCTTGGAGGCGCGAGTGATCGCGAACTGGGTCACCGGCGAGCTGGCGGCGGCGCTGCGCCAGGCCGGCGATGGTGCGGCCGCCGACTCGAAAGTCACACCGGATTCGCTGGCGACTCTCGTCGGTATGGTCGTCGAGAAGAAGATCTCCCACGGCAGCGGCAAGCAGGTGCTCGCGACGCTGGTCGAGCAGGGCGGCGACCCGGCGGAGATCGTCGAGCGCGAGGGCCTCGCCCAGATCTCCGACAGCGGCGAGCTCGAGTCGATCGTCACGGCTGCGGTCGAAGCCAACCCCGAGGCGGCCGAGCAGATCCGCTCCGGCAACCAGAAGGCAATCGGCGCCATCGTCGGTGCCGTGATGAAGGAGACCAAGGGCCGCGCCGACGGCGGCGAGGTAAACCGCCTGATCAAGGAGAAGCTGGGCATTTAGAACGTGCGGTCCGTCACTTTGTAACAACTTGTTACAAAGTGCTAAGTTGAAGGCATGGCCTGGAACGTCGTTATCGCCGGGGGTGGATTCGGTGGGGCGATGGCGGCGCGGGAGCTGGAGCGGATCATGCCGCGGCAGTCGGCACGGCTGACCCTGGTCAACGACGTCAACTTCATGCTCTACACGCCGTTTTTGCCGGAGGCGGCAGCCGGGACGCTGGAGCCGCGGCATGTGGTGACGCCGCTGCGCGAGATCCTCGATCGCACCTACCTGCGACTGGGCACGATCTCTGGCCACGATCCCAAGGCGCGCACGGTGGAGCTGCGAACCCGCGAGGGCGAAACCGAGAAGCTTCCCTACGACCAACTCCTGCTCGCGCTCGGCTCGGTCTCGCGAGTCCTGCCGGTGCCGGGACTCTCCGAGCATGCGGTCGGCTTCAAAACGCTCGCGGACGCGATCTGGCTGCGCAACCACGTGGTCGAGACGCTGGAGGCGGCCAACGCAAGCGAAGACCCGGCGCGGCGCGACGAGCTGCTCACCTACGTCTTCGTCGGCGGCGGCTATGCCGGCCTCGAGGCGCTCGCCGAGCTTCAGGACTTCGCCGCCGACGCGATGGAGAGCTATCCGCGCGCCCGGCTGCACGGCATGCGCTGGGTGCTGGTCGAGGCGACTGGGCGGGTCCTGCCCGAGATCGACATCGGCCTTGCCGACTACGCGCTGCGCGAGCTGCGCGGCCGTGGCATCGACATCCGTCTCGAGACCACGCTGGAGGAGGTGACCGCCGACCGCGCCCGTCTCTCCAGTGGCGAGACCCTGCCGACCCGAACGGTGGTCTGGACCGCGGGAGTTGCGCCACACCCGAGCCTGCGCCGGCTGAATCTGCCCCTCGACGAGCGCGGTCGCGTTCCGGTCGACGACCACCTGCGGGTGCAGGGGTCGGACTCGGTCTGGGCGGTCGGCGATTGCGCGGCAGCGCCCGATCCCGGCGGCGGCTTCTACCCACCGACCGCTCAGCACGCGGTCCGGCAGGGCCCGGCCGCGGCGCGCAATATCGCCGCCGAGCTGGGCATCGGCTCCGCCAAACCCTTCGAGTACCGCGGCAACGCGTCCTTCGTCAACCTCGGCCGCTACAAGGCCGTCGGCAGAGTCGGCGGCCGCAAGTTCCGCGGCTTCCCCGCCTGGTGGATGGCGCGGACCTACCACATGAGCCAGATCCCGGGCATTGCCCGCAAGGCGCGCGCGGTGATCGATTGGACCGCCAGCTTGCCCTTCCGTCGCGACCTCGCCGAGGTTGGCTCGATCGGGCATCCCGCGCGGCTGGGCGCGACAATGGAGCCGTGGGATTCGAGTACCTCTTCATAGCCGGCCTTTTCGGACTGGCGACGGCGATCATCGGCCGTGCCAAGGGCAGCTCCTTCTGGCTCTGGCTGCTGATCGGCATCGTGCTACCGCTGCTCGGCTTGGTCGCGGTAGTCCTCTACCGCCGGGAGAAGGACGAACCGGAACGGCAGTGCCCCAACTGCCACAAGGCGGTCAAGCTCTACGTCCAGGTCTGCCCGCGTTGCGGCGCCGACCTGTATCTGCCCGATCCGGCCGCGGTTCGGCATCCCGGGGTGGAATAGCGCCGGCTACGGGTAAAGGTCGGGAAGCGATCTGACGAGGAGACCGTGTGCGCTGGATCTCGAGGCTTGCACTGTTGGCGACGTTGCTTTCACTCTGGTGTGTTGCCGGGGCATCCGCGGCCACGCTCCAGCCCATTGGCGATTTCGATCAACCGATCTTCGTCACCTCCAGCGGCACCGACCCGAACGATCTCTTCGTCGCCGAGCGAGAAGGCAGAGTGGTGGAGTACAGCGGTGGCAGCCGCAGCGTCTTCGCCGATCTCACCGATCTGGTCAGCTGCTGTGAAAGCGAGCGCGGTCTGCTCTCGATCGCGCTTGCCCCGGACTTCGACGCCTCGGGTCGTTTCTATGCCGCCTACACCGGCAAGTCGGCGGCAGGTGGGGCGGAAGGGGACGTCCACGTCGACGCCTTCCGTCACGACGGCTCCGGCCTGGTTCGGGAACCGCTTTTCTCGGTCGAGCACTCGATCAACCCGAACCACAACGGCGGCCAGCTCGAGTTCGGGCCGGACGGAAACCTATACATCTCGGTCGGCGACGGTGGGGGCGGAGGCGATCCCTTCGAAAGCGGACAGAGCCTCACCACCCTGCTCGGCAAGATCCTCCGTCTCGAACCACGTCCCGGCGCGGAGCCGGCGATCTGGAGCTACGGGTTGCGCAATCCCTGGCGCTTCTCCTTCGACCGCGCCGCCGGCAATATGGTGATCGGGGAGGTCGGCCAGGGCGCTCACGAGGAGGTCGACCTCGCTCCCAGCCCGGCGCCCGGGGTCGTCGGCGGCGAGGGCGCGAACTACGGCTGGAACTGCCGCGAGGGCTTCAGCCCCTACCCGGATCCTGGAGAGAGCTGCAGTGGCGCGAGCGGCTTCACAGAACCGGTCTTCGACTACCCACATGGCAATCCGGGCGAAGGGAAAGCGCACGGCTGCTCGATCACCGGTGGCTATGTCGTCCGCGACCCGAGTCTCGGCGATCTCTACGGCCGCTATGTGTACGCCGATTTCTGCGTGGGAGAGATCCGCTCGCTCGCCCTGCCGGCCGGCGGGGGCGTCGCGACTGGCGATCGCGCCGAGGGCCTCGACGTTCCCAATCCGGTCTCGTTCGGCGAGGACTCCTGCGGGCGCGTCTATGTGGTGGCCAGAGGCGGGGCGGTGTACCGCCTCGAAGGAGCGCTGCCACGCCCTTGCGCCGGTGCTTCAACCACGCCGGCCGGACCGAGTGGCGAGGTTCCCACGATCGGGGTAACGATTGGGGTGCAAAGAGCGCGCCTTCGCCTCGAGGCACGGACGCAGCGGACGCGGAAAGGCGCCGTGAGGCTGACCGCCATCGCCCGCGTGCTCCCCTGCTCCGGCTGGCGCGGCGAAGCAGTGCAACTCAATCGTGGCGGGCGTCGCGTCGCGACGAAGCCGCTGAACCGCGCTTGCGTCACGCGCTTCCACCTCCGCATAGCGCACCGCTCGACCCTGCGGGCGCTGCTCCCCTCGGCAGACGGCGATGCCGGGCCCAGCAGGTCACGCCGCCTCGTCGTCTCCGCCGGCTAGGGCGGCCTGGATCGCAGCCGTATCCCAGCGCCCGATCGCGTCGATCACGCGCCCGTCGCGGAGCTTGAAGCGCCCGATGCCATCCCAGGCAAGTCGCTCGCCGTTCACCGTCGCTTCCATCGCGTACTCGACGAAGACGATGTCCTCGCGGGCCGCCCAGCTCCTCATCTCGAGTGAGATGTCCGGCATCGCGGCCTTGATCCCGCGCACGTAGTCGGGCTCCTCGTCGCCTCTGATCGGACGCTCCATGCCTGAGTGGTCGATCGTGGCATTGGGATGGACCATCTCGAACTTCTCGAGCCGGTCGGCATCGAAGCTGGGCCAGATTTCCTCGTACACCTGCATGAATCGCTCTACGTCCTGCTGCATGGGAGCTCCTCTCGTGGGGGCCGGGTGTGGTCGGTGGCGACGATAGGCAGCGGCAGCGGAGCTGTCTGGCGGAAATCCGCCACCGTCGCCAGCCGAGCCCTACCTGTCTGAAAACCGCTAGAGACGGGGTCGCCGCCATGACACGATGGTTGCCGTGATCGCGGACTTCGAGACCTGCTACCGGTTCATGCGCAGTCGCGATCCGCGCTACGACGGCTACTTCTTCGTCGGCGTGACCTCGACCGGGATCTACTGCCGTCCGAGCTGCCCCGCGCGGCTGCCCAAACGGCGTAACGTTCGCCTCTTCCAGAGCGCGGCGGCCGCACAGGAGGCCGGCCTCAGGGCCTGCAAGCGCTGCGACCCCGACGCCGCGCCGGGCTCTCCGGCCTGGAACCGCCGAGCCGATGTCGCCGGGCGGGCATTCCGGTTGATCGCCGAGGGCACTGTCGACCGCGACGGCGTGCCGGGCCTGGCCAGGAGGCTTGGATACAGCGAGCGCCAGCTGCAGCGGATCCTCACCGAGGAGGTCGGCGCCGGGCCGGTCGCGCTGGCCCGAGCCCAGCGAGCCCAGGCGGCCAGGCTGCTGATCGAGTCGACCGGGATCTCCTTCGCCGAAGTGGCGCTCGCCGCCGGCTTCAAAAGCGTGCGTCAGTTCAACGACACGGTCCGATCGGTCTACGGCCGCACCCCGACGGAGCTGCGCCGCCGAGCGCGGCGGCGGACCGGCAAGGCCGCCCCCGGGACGATCGAGCTGAAGCTCGCTTGCCGGCAGCCGTTTGACGGGGAGTCGACGATCCGCTTTCTCGGCTTCAGGGCGGTGCCGGGCGTGGAGGCGTTGGAGGGCCTCGCCTACCGCCGCTCGCTGTCGCTGCGGCACGGTGGGGCGATCGTCGAGCTACTACCGGAGCGCGCCGCGGTGCGCTGCCGCCTGCGACTCGACGACCTGCGCGACCTGACCGCGGCTGTCGCCTGCGCTCGTCGCCTCCTCGATCTCGACTCCGACCCGCGGACGGTGTCGGCGCAACTCGCGCAAGACCCCTGCCTTGGCGAGCTCGTCCGCCGGCGACCCGGCCTTCGTGTCCCCGGTTGCGTCGACGGCTTCGAGCTCGCCGTCCGCGCCATTGTCGGCCAACAGGTCTCCGTCGTCGCGGCCCGGACCGTGGCCGCGAAGCTGGTCGAACGCTTCGGCGAGCCGCTCGACGAGCCGCTCGGCTCGCTCACCCACCGGTTCCCTACCAGCTCCGCCCTGGCGCGAGCCGAGCCCTCGAGCCTGCCGATGCCGCGGAGCAGGGCGAGGGCGCTGCGGGAGTTGGCTCGGCTGGTCGACCGGGGCGACCTCAGGCTGGACGCCGGCGCGGAACCGGCGGCTGCGCTGGCCGAGCTGCTTTCGGTCCCCGGGATCGGCCCCTGGACCGCCTCCTACATCGCGATGCGAGCGCTTGGCGATCCCGACGCCTATCCGCTCGGCGACGTCGGCCTGCGTCGGGCGCTGGAGCGACGCGGCCACGCACTCGATCGAGCCGCCGAGGAGCGGCTTGCCGAGGCCTGGCGGCCATGGCGCTCCTACGCCGTCGTCCACCTATGGCGCAGTCTCGACGGCGAGCCGCTCAGCGCAGCCAGGTCCTGACGATCGCGTTGGCGAAGCCGAGTCCGTAGCGCACGACAGCGGGCTTCTTAGAGTGGCCGTGGAGGCGCTTGGCGACGGTCACCGGGACCTCCTTGGCGGGGATGCCGCGCTTGATCGCCTCGATCATGAACTCGGAGGTGTGGAACTGCTCCTGGCGCAGGACGAGCTGGGGGAGGGCGGTGGTGCGCACCGCGCGGTAGCCGTTGGAGCAGTCGCTGACCTTGGTCCGGGTGATGAAGGAGACCAGTTGGTTGAAGAAGACGATCCCCAGCTCGCGGGCGAAGTGGTTGCTGTCGGCCTCGCCGAGCACGCGAGAGCCGTGGGCGACGTCGACTTCGCCGTCGAGCACCGGCTTGACCAGGCGCTCCATCTCCGACGGCAGATGCTGACCATCGGCGTCGAGGGTGACGACGATCTCGGCTCCGGAATCGACCATCAACCGGTAACCCGTGCGCAGGGCCGCCCCGCCGCCGCGATTGATCACGTGGCGGGCGACGATCGCGCCATGCTCGGCGGCGACGTCGCCGGTGCCGTCGCGGGAGCCGTCGTCGACCACGAGGACCGCGGTCTCGACTCCGCAGACCTGGCTCGGCATCAGGTCGAGGACCTGACCGACGTTTTCGGCCTCGTTGTAAGCGGGGACGAGGATCGCGATCCTGTCGCGAAAACGCTCTGGCAGCTTTGCCTGGCGGAACTCCTCCCAGGCGAGTCCCTCCAGTACGGCTGAGGTCTGGCGGGCGTTACGGGCGGCCTGAGACAGCGCCCGCAGGACGAGCAGGAAGAGGATGAAGATGGAGAAGACGGCGAGGCCGAGGATGCGGCCGCCATTGCCCTTTTCGAAGGAGAAGGCGGAGAGCAGCTTGTCGGTCAGCTCGGTTCCGGAGACGATCGCCAGGCCGATGCCGGCAGCCAGCAGAATCAATACGTCGACGTTGCGCAGGGTGCGGCGGCGCAGGACCGCATAGGCGACGATTGCCGCGGCGATCAGTAGGCCGGCGGCGCGCAGCGCCGTCAGCTCGGAGGGGAAGATGCCTGCCTCGGGAACCATGAGCCGCTGGAGGATAGGGCCGCACCCGCTCGCGCCAGGGCCACGCCGACGAGGGGAAAGATCAGCGTCATCAGGATCTCGTTGCGCCTCGGCGCCGCCAGCGAGGCCGCGCCGACCACCGTGACGAGCGCGATCGGGGTCGCCATTGAGACCAGCTCCCACCAGCGACGGCGCACTCCGAGCAGCGCGAGGCCGGTGAGGCCAAGCAGCACCAAGAGCACCTGGACGAACCGGCCGGCGCCCGATTCCATCGCTTCGCCGATGCCGGCACTCCACATCCGCCATACCTTGCGCACGGTCATCGCCGCGTAGCCGACCGGATCTTCACCGAAGTACTTGGAGAGGTTCTGCTTGCCGATCTTGCCCAGCGCCGAATCACGCGGGAGGTCGGGGTAGCGGGCGGCCACCCGGTCGAAGAGCGGCGTCGGGTCGACACGTTCGAGCGCTGCGGAGTGGGGGGGCAGGTCGCGGTGCTGGTAGCGCTCGACCAGCATCGCCTTGACCCGCTGGTATTCGCCGTCCGCCGGCAGGAAGGTGCCGACGTAGAGCGCCTTGCCGCCCCCGGTCGAGATCGGCACCGTGCGGTCGAGGACGACCTGGTTGTGGATCGTCCAGGGCACGATCGGCACGAGAAGAGCGAGGACGAGCAGCGCGGCGCCGGCGAGGCCGGGTTTCCAGCCCCGCTCCATGCCGACGCGAATAGCCGCCAGGAGGCCGAAGGCGACCCCGACCAGCAGGTACTCGGGACGGATCAGCGCGGTGAGGCCGAAGAGGAGGCCGGGGACGAGCCAGGCGCGCAGGCGCTGCTGCTCGCAGGCCCATAAGAAGGCCAGCACCGCGGCGGGCAGGGTGAAGATCGCGGGTGGCTCACTGTAGAGCGCGCCGGTCGAGTGGATGAACGGTGGGTAGACGGCGACGCCGAGGGCGGCGATCAGTCCCGCCGGCCGGCAGTTGATCCGGCGCCCGAGCAGGTAGGCGACGACGATCGCCGCCAGGCCGAGCAGCAGCTCGACGATCCGTGCCGTGCCTTCGCGAGGGCCACCAGTGGCGTAGAAGGCGGCCGCGTACAGCAGCGGCGCTCCCGGTGACCAGTCGCTGGCGTCGCGGAAGGCGGGCCCGCCGTAGCTGCCTTCCTCATAGAGGGCCTTGGAGAGGGCGTAGTAGGCGTGGGCGTCGTCGCCCGGCGTCGCCAGCGGCTCGGCCACCCTGTGGGCCCGTAGGCCGAAGCCGAGTAGGAGGATCGCGCCGAGCAGGATCAGCGTGGTCTTCCCATGGCGCCCGGGCAAGCCACGCATCCAGTTGCCGATCGCGGTCAAGGTTGGGTGAGGCTATCCGGCGCAAGGGCGTCGGGCCGGGGCGTCGAAGAGGGGTGACCGATCGTCAATCCCGCACGGAAGGAACCCCAATGAGACGTTTCCCGCTGATCGCGCTCTGCGCATCCCTCTTCGCCGCCCTCGCCCTCGCGTCGGCTGCGGTCGCGATGCCGACCGAAGGCGGCTCCGCGACGACGGCCTGCACGACGGCGTCGCCGCAGGTTGTCGGGGGCAAGATCTACGGCAAGCTGAGCTCCAGCAACGTCGATCCGCTGCAGGCCCAGTTCGCCACCTGCGGGCACGCCAAGGGTGTGATGAAGAAGGTCGCTCAACTCGGCCTCGAGCAACCGCGCGGCGACGTGGCCGGCTTCTACTGCCGGCCGACCGTCTTCGCGACCGACCCCGACTTCGTCAGCTACGTCTGCACCTTCAAAGGGGCCGACACGGCGACCTTCGTCAAGCTGACCTTCGCCGTCCAGTACAAGCTCTGACGACCCAGGTGGTCGCGGTGCCGGCCAGCGCCGCGACCACCGGAATCGTCACCAGGAGCCGCCGTGGCGAGGCGACGAGCAGGGCACCGGTGGCCGTCACCGCAACCAGGATCACGCCAAGCAGCAGCGCCTCCCAGCGTCGCTGCCAGGCCAACAGCCCGAGCCCCAGCAGCCCGAGCGCGACAAGCAGCCAGTGGAGCACCTCCCAGGCCGGCTCGCGCATTACGTCACGCGGCCCATGTCCCCAGATCCGCCCGATCTTGGCCGCCACGAAGCCCGCATAGGAGAGCGGTCGTTCGCTGACGTCGTCCCAGAGTCGTTCCCGCCCCATCCGCGCCAGGGCGGCGTCGCTTTCCAGCTCCGGATAGCGCTGCTTCGCCAACGCGGCGAGTATCTGCTCCAGTCGCGGATCCGGGGGAAGCTGTGCGCGCAGCTCGGGGTGTCGCTCCAGCACCTCGGTGCCCACCCGTTCCGGATCGCCGCCAGAAGGGATGTAGGAGCCGGCGAAAAGGACCTGCCCACCGCCGGTGGAGACTGGCACGAGGCGATCCAGGGCGATCGCGTTGCGAGCGGTCCAGGGGGCGACAACGACGACAAGGCCCACCAGCAGGGCGAGAGCTTGAACGAGGCCTTCGCGCCAGCCGGTCCGGCCCTGGCGTGCGAAGACGACGACGGCTATCGGCAGCGAGATCGCCAGATACTCCGGCCGGGTCAACGCCAACGCTCCGAGCAGCATTCCCGGAACCAGCCACCCCATGCGCCGGTGGCCTACGTCCGCCGCCCAGAGAATGGCCAGGACCGCTGCGGAGAGCAGCGTGGCCGCCAGGGGCTCGGACATGAGCATTCCCTGGTACTCCAGGAGAGCCGGGTAGATCGCGACCGCCGCGCCTCCAATCAGCCCGGCAAGCGGGCCCGACAGCCGACGCCCGATCAGGTAGGTGAAGAGCACCGAGAGCGACCCGATCAGGGCCAGCACCAGGCGGACGAACCGTTCGTGCACGCCACCCGTCAACTCGTAGATGCCCCCGGCCAGCAGCGGCAGGCCGGGGGAGTAGTTGTTTGCGGACTGCGTTGCGTTGCTTCCCAACGCGAAGCCCTCGCCGCGCTCCAGGTTCGCCGCAATCTCCATATAGCCCTGGGCGTCGTACACCGGCGCCCGTCCGTGCCAGGCATCGTCCAGGCGCAGGCCCCCGCCGAGCAGGAGGATCGCGACCAGCGCCGCGAGCCCTATTCGCCCGCCGTTGCGCGCCGCAAGTCCCGTCATCCTCAGGATGCTATGTCGCCCCTGTCCGTTACCCTGCCGCGACCTATGCGCGTCCTAATCCTTGGGGGCGACGGCTACCTGGGCTGGCCTACCGCCCTCCGCTTCTCGGCCCGCGGGCACGAGGTCGCCGTCGTCGACAACTTTTCCCGCCGTCGCTGGGTCAGCGAGAGTGGCGGCGACTCGCTGACGCCGATCGCCGACCTCGAGCAGCGCATCGGGGCCTGGCGCGAGACCTCCGGGAGGGAGATCCAGAGCTTCGGTGGATCGGTCGAGGACGGCGATTTCCTCGACGGTGTCGTCGCCGAGACCCGTCCCGAGGTCGTCATCCACTACGGCGAGCAGCCCTCGGCGCCCTACTCGATGATCTCGCGCGAGCGCGCCGTCGAGACCCAGTACACGAACGTGATCGGCAACCTCAACCTGCTCTTCAGCCTGCGCGACCACGTCCCCGATTGCCACCTGGTCAAGCTGGGGACGATGGGTGAGTACGGCCAGCCGAACATCGATATCGAGGAGGGCTACATCGAGATCGAGCACAAGGGCCGCAAGGACACGCTGCCCTTCCCGAAGCTGCCGGGCTCGCTCTACCACTGCTCCAAGGTCCACGACTCGACCAACATCCACTTCGCCTGCCGCACCTGGGGCCTGCGCGCGACCGACTTGAATCAGGGAGTTGTCTACGGAATCGAGACCCAGGAGACTGCGTCCGACGAGCGCCTGATCACCCGCTTCGACTACGACGAGATCTTCGGCACCGTGCTCAACCGCTTCTGCGTGCAGGCGGTGATCGGTCACCCGCTGACCGTCTACGGCAGCGGCGGGCAGACCCGCGGCTTCCTCAACATCCGCGACACGCTTGCCTGCGTCGAGCTGGCGGCGACCAATCCCGCCGACGCCGGTGAGTTCCGCGTCTTCAACCAGTTCACCGAGCAGTTCTCCGTGCTCGAGCTGGCCGAGCTGGTCAAGCAGGCAGCCGAGCACCTCGGCTACGCGGTCCAGATCGACCACGTCGACAACCCCCGGGTCGAGAAGGAAGAGCACTACTACAACGCGATTCACACCAAGCTGCTCGACCTCGGCCTTGAGCCGACCCTGCTCGGTGAGGAGCTGGTCGAGTCGATCATCCACGCGATCGAGCGCTACAAGGGCAACGTGATCGAGAGCTCGATTGACCCCCGTACCCGCTGGAACCCGGCGAAATCCCCTGCTGGCCGGGCATAGGCCCGCTGGTACCATCGCGAGTCCAATGAGCGCGGAGCGAGCAAGCGTGCATATCTGGTTCTTCGCGCCGCGAGCGGAGCGCGAAAATTTGTCATGAGAGCCGCGGACGCGTTGATGAAGAGCCTCGAGGCCGAGGGTGTGAAAAACATCTTCGGCATCCCTGGTGGGGCCAACCTGCCGACCTATGACGCGCTCGTCGACGCCGGCTTCCGCCACATCCAGGTGCGGCATGAGCAGGGTGGCGGTCACGCGGCCGAGGGCTACGCCAAGGCGTCGGGCAGGGTAGGGGTGGCCTTTGCGACCTCCGGTCCCGGCGCCACCAACCTGGTGACCGCGATCGCCGACGCGATGATGGACTCGGTGCCGACCGTGTTCGTAACCGGCCAGGTGCGGACCGAGCTGATCGGCACCGACGGCTTCCAGGAGGCCGACATCCTCGGCGCGACCCTGCCTTTCGTCAAGCACTCCTTCCAGGTAACCGACCCACGCCAGATCCCCGAGTACGTGCACGAGGCCTTCCACGTGGCCGCCACCGGCCGGCCTGGCCCGGTGCTGCTCGACATTCCGCAGGACCTCTCGCGGGCTGAGATCGACTACGCGCCGCGGACCGAGCCGGTGGAGCTGCCCGGCTACAAACCGATGAGCAAGGGCAACATCAAACAGGTCCGTATCGCCGCCAAAGCGCTTGCGAACGCCAAACGACCGATCCTCTACACGGGTGGTGGGGTGGTCAACGGCAACGCCGCCGAGGAGCTGCGCGAGCTGGCCGCGGCCGACCGCTTCCCGATCACCTCGACCCTGATGGGGCTGGGCGCCTATCCCGCCTCCGGCGAGCACTGGCTGGGGATGCTCGGCATGCACGGCACCGTGACCGCCAACTGGGCGATGGACAACGCCGACTTGATCGTCGCGATCGGCGCCCGCTTCGACGACCGCATCACCGGCAAACTCTCCGAGTTCGCGCCGCACGCCAAAGTCATCCACATCGACATCGATCCGGCCGAGATCTCAAAGAACATCGGCGCCCACATCCCGATCGTCGGTGACGTCAAGCTCGTGCTGCCGGAGTTGAACCGCGAGTACCGGGCTCTGCAGACCGACAGCTCGCGCCTCGATCCCTGGTGGAAGCAGCTGCGCGAGTGGCAGGAGCAGCACCCGCTGCGCTACGAGTCCGGGGTCGACGGTGAGATCAAGCCGCAGTTCATGGTCGAGGCAATGCACCGCGCGACCGGCGGCAATGCGGTCGTCACCTCCGACGTGGGCCAGCACCAGATGTGGGCCGCGCAGTACTACGGCTTCGAGGAGCCTCGGCACTGGATCAACTCGGGTGGCCTGGGGACGATGGGCTTCGGCCTGCCTGCCGCGGTCGGCGCCAAGGTTGCCTGCCCTGACGACGACGTCGTCTGTCTGGCCGGTGACGGCAGTCTGATCATGAACTGCCAGGAGCTGGCGACCTGTGTCACCGAAGAGATCCCGGTCAAGGTCTTCCTGATGAACAACGGCTACATGGGCATGGTCCGCCAGTGGCAAGAGCTCTTCTGGGACCGTCGCTACAGTTCGGTCGAGATGGGCGCCAGCCCGGATTGGGTGAAGTTGGCCGAGGCTTTCGGCGCGACCGGAATGCGCTGCGAGAACGCCGACGAGCTCGAGGCGACGATGACGAGCGCACTGGAGACCGATGGCCCGGTCCTGCTCGATGTGCGCGTCGCCCAGGAGGAGAACTGCTACCCGATGATCCCGCCGGGCGAAGCGGCACGCGACATGGTCGAGGCCCCCCAGGGGGTGCGCTGATGGAGGCCGGCACGCCGGAGATGGTCAAACTCGAGGACCTGCACGTGCCCGGACAGCTGAGCGGGCGCAAGCACATCCTCTCGATCCTGGTCGAGAACAAACCCGGCGTCCTGGCCCGCATCGCGGGGCTCTTCTCGCGCCGCGGCTTCAACATCGACACGCTCGCGGTCGGGCCGACGGACGACCCGAGCATCTCGCGGATCACGCTCACGCTCGACGGCGCCGTCCACCCGATCGATCAGGTGACCAAGCAGCTGCACAAGCTCGTCAACGTGCTGAAAATCCGCGACATGGAGCCGGAAGAGACCGTCGCCCGCGAGATGGCGATGTTCAAAGTCTCGGCCGCGGTCGAGAGCCGTGCCGAGATCATCCAGTTTGCCGAGATCTTCCGCGCCAAGATCATCGACGTCTCGCGGCGCGCGATGACGATCGAGGTCACCGGTTCGGCCGACAAGATCGAGGCCTTCGAGCGGATGATCCGGCCTCACGGGCTGATCGAAATGGTCCGGACGGGCGAGATCGCGATTGCTAGAGGCAGCGACTAGCGAGCTGCAGAGTTCGCTGCGCGAGGGCGCGGAGCGAGCAGCCGAGCGAGCCCGGCGCACGCTGGTCAGCGCCACGGTGCCGGTCGAGGGAGTCGATCCCTGTGCTGCCGTCTTCGCCTCGCGCTTGGCGTCGGATCACTGGTTCTGCTGGGAGCAGCCAGATCGGGGCTTCGCGCTCGCGGCGATGGGCGTGGCCCACGAGGCGAACTCGCGCGGCGATAGCCGCTTCGACGACGTGGCCCGGGAGTGCCTGCGGCTGAACGAGGGCGCGATCTTGGACGAGCCGCCCGGGCTTCCGTCGGGTGCCGGGCCGGTCTGGACCGGCGGTTTCGCATTTGACGCGGAGGGCGCGGGATCCTCGGCCTGGTCGTCGTTTGCGCCAGCGTCGTTGATTCTCTCCGAGGTCTCGCTGTGCAGCAGCGACGGCAGGTGCTTTCTCACCGCGAACCTGGTCGTTTCTCCGGGCGACAACGGCGCCGCAGCGGCTGAGCGGGTGGGGGCGCGGCTCGCGGGCCTGCGCACCGACCCCCTGCCGATGCTCGACCCCCACCTGACCGACCGTCCTGAGATCCACAGCGTGCACCCGCCCGGCGACTTCGAAGCGGCAGTCACCGCCGCCACAGCGCGGATCGCCCAGGGCAAGATGAGCAAGGTCGTGCTTGCCCGCGAGGTGACAGTCGAGGCGGCGGCCGCCCACGATCCGGCAGCGATCTTCGGTGCCCTGCGCGAGCAGTTCCCCTCCTGCTTCTGCTTCTGCCGTGGCACCCCGGAGGCCGCCTTCCTCGGCGCGACTCCGGAGCTGCTGATCCGCCGTGCCGGGGCCGGTGCCTCGACCGTGGCGCTGGCCGGCTCTACGCGCCGCAGCTCCGACCCCGCCGTCGACGACCACCTCGGTGAGCAGCTGCTGCGCAGCGACAAGAACCGTCGCGAGCAGCGCATCGTCGCCGAGCGCATCGTCCGCAAGCTGCGGCCGCATGCGGTCTGGGTGCAGAGCGCGCCGGAGCCGGAGGTGGTCAAGATCGCCAACATCCAGCACCTGGCGACGCCGGTGATCGCCCAGCTCGCCGAACCACGCTCCGCGGTGGAGCTGGCGGGCATGCTCCACCCGACTCCGGCCGTCGGCGGCGAGCCCTGGCCACGGGCCGCGGCCACGATCGCCGATCTGGAGCGGATGGACCGCGGCTGGTATGCCGCCCCGATCGGTTGGATGGACGCCACCGAAGACGGCGAGTTCTGTGTGGCCCTGCGCAGCGCCCTGCTCCGCGACCGCGAGGCCCGTCTCTTTGCCGGCGTCGGCGTGGTGGCCGGCTCCGACCCCGCGGCCGAGCTGGCCGAGACCGAGGTCAAGCTGCAGGCGCTGCTTCCTCTGGTGGCCGAGTGACTCCTGTCTGCGTTGCCTAACTAGTGCAGAATGTGAGCGTGCTCAGATATGCAGGGGGTCTTTGCGCCGTGCTCGCACTGTGGCTCGCGGGTGGGGCCATGGCTGCATCGGTCCCAGATGGGCCGCGCCTGGCTGTCTCCAGGGTGACTTTTCTGCCCGGTCGCTATGACCTGGAAACTGTGAACGAGAAGGGCGCCCTGCCGTTGCGCCTGGCCGGTGGTGGCGAACGCAAGAGGCCCCTTCCCGAACCCTACGTCCAGCCTGCCTGGTCGCCGGATGGTTCGCAAATCGTCTTTTCCGCACTCGCCGGCGGGACGCGGCTCTACGTCGTCAATTCCGACGGCAGCGAAATGCGCCCGTTGCCGGGCACGCGCAACGCGGACGAACCCGTTTTCACGCCCGACGGTGCCTCCGTTGCCTTTGCGCGCTACCAGTACCGGCCACGAGCAAATCGACGCGGAGGGGAAAGGTTCGTCGCCCGAGGCGCGAGCATCTGGATCGTCGGCCTCGCGGGAGGAACGCCGAGGCGCCTGACGCCCACGCGCGACGGCGTCTACGTGTTTCCGGAATCGTTCTCAGCTGACGGAACCACGCTGCTGATCAGCCGCTCGGTCGGGACGCGGCCCTGGGAAGTGGTTCGAATGAGCATGGCCACCGGAAAGACGGATGTCCTCCTGCGTGGAGCCTTCGATCCCATCTTCTCCCCGGACGGCAGCAGGATCGCGTTCATCCGCTGGGTTAGCGGCAAACTTCGAGACGGCACCGAGGAAACGAGCACCGACATCTTCACGATCAGGGCCGGCGGTGGGGGGCTGAGGAGGTTGACCAGCGGCAGAGGTCGTGCCCTCTTTCAAAGCTGGGACCCCTCCGGCGAGCGGCTCGCCTATGTGCGCTTCGCGCCGGAAGCTTCCGGCGAACTCGCCGAACTCGGTTTCGGCAGCGCCGTGATGCAGGTCAACTCGGACGGAACCTGTCCACGCACGGTATTGGCCGCGTCTCCTTTGACCGCGTTCTTTGGAACGGCCTGGCAGCCTGGTCCCGGGCGGGAGGCTGGCCGCATCGCCTGCTGAGCTTCCGCCCGGTCGAGCTTTGGTTCGCCTAGCGCCTCAAAGCTCGACCGCGCTTGCGACGCGATCGGCGATGCGGCGGTGGAGATCGAGGTTGGCCTGACGGTCGGTCTTCAGCTCGATCAGGCCGGTGCCTGCTGCGAGGGCTTTCGGGAGATCGTCCAGTGAGGCGAGTCGGCGGTGGGGGAGATCGAAGAGTGCCGCCGCCTTGGCGACTTCTACACCACGTGGGGTGCCGAGGAGCGCTTCGAACTCGTCGGTACCTAGCGTCTCTTGCTGGGGCAGGAAGTGGAAGATGCCGCCGCCATCGTTGTCGATCACCACTATTCGGACCGGCGTCGAAACATCTCGCAGAGCGGCGAGGCCGCCGATGTCATGCAACAGTCCCAGATCGCCCGTGACGATCGTGGTCGGCTTCCCCGTCGCGTGGGCAGCGCCGATTCCGGAGGAGATCAGGCCGTCGATTCCATTGGCGCCGCGGTTGCAGAGGAAGGTGACGTCGGCGTCGCGGGGGGGCAGGAAAGCCTCCTGGTCGCGGATCGGCATGCTGGAGGCGGTGTAGACGAGCTCGCCGTCGCGATAGGCGCCGCCAAGCGCTAGCTGCAGCCCCGGCTCGGTAAGGGTCTCGCTGCCGGCCAGCTCCTTCTCGATTGCCTCCCGCGCGGAGCGCTCCGCCTGCAGCCACATCGCCGGCACCGGGCGATCCTCGCCCAGCCTTGCCGCCCAGCCCGCGGCCAGCTCGGTCGGGTCGGCGCGCAGCAGAGCCGCCGCCCTGCGGGTCGGCTCGTTCCAGTCGCCGAGGGGATCGACGACGATCTGATCGGCGCCCGATTCCGCCAGCCAGGACCGCAGTGGCTTGCTGGTCGGCATCTCTCCGAAGCGCAGCACCAGGTCGGGCGCGGCGGTCTTGCGGAACTGCTCGTCGCGCAGCAGCAGGTCATAAGTCGTGATCACGTGGGAGCGATCGTGAGGACCGCAACGCAGCTGCGAGGTCGGCTCGGCGAGGATCGGGAAGCCGGCGACGCGGGCGAGGTGGGCGAGCGGCTCGCGCAGCTCGGGATCGAGCTGACGGCCGGCGACGATCACGCCGATGTCGGCCTCGGCGATGTGTCCCGCCACCTCGTCGAGGAGGAACTGGGAGGGCTCCATGTCGATCGGCGTGACCGCGGTCAGCGGCCGGCCATCGCGACCGTTCAGCGCCAATGGGTCGGTCGCGGTCACGGCGCCGTCCTGGGGCAACGGCGCAAGCGGCTCGCGGAAGGGGAAGTTGAGATGAACCGGCCCCCGGCGCGAGTCGCCGCGCGCGGTGTCGAACGCCCGGCAGGCGGTGGAGCGGTAGTGGAGCAGGCCGTCGTCATCGGCCTCGTGCGTGCCGACCTCGCAGAACCAGCGCACCGACGAGCCGTAGAGTTTCAGCTGGTCTATCGCCTGGCCGGCACCGATCCCGCGCAGCTCCGGCGGCCGGTCTGCCGTCAGTACCAGCAGCGGGACGGCGGAATGGTCCGCCTCGCAGACGGCGGGGTGGAAGTTGGCGGCGGCGCTGCCCGAGGTGCAGAGGATCGCGACCGGCGTCCCGCTGGCCTGTGCCGCCCCCAGGGCGAAGAAAGCCGCCGAGCGCTCATCGACGATCACCGTCGTCTCGACCTCGGGCTGTCGCCAGAGCGCCAATGCGAGTGGGGTCGAGCGCGAGCCGGGGGAGAGGACGGCATGGCGGAGCCCGCAGCGTGCTAGCTCCTCGGCAAAGGCCGAGGCGAGAGCCGTGTTGCAATTGGTCGAATCCATGCCGAGAGCCTATTGGCGACTTAACCCTCCGTATATGACGGGTACGTCGCCAGCGCTCGTCACAGCCGGTGCGCGTCGAATGCCGTCTCATCGATCTCGACACCGAGACCGGGGCGGGCAGGGAGGTGGAGCACGTCGCCTTCGAGCCTGCACTCGACCGAGGCGATCGTCGAGGCGAAGAGGCGCTGGGTGGCGAGGCCGTGCGCCAGATCCGGCCCACCGTCGGGCGCCACGCCAAGGGTCGTAGCGACCTGCGCTGCCGCGGCGATCCCAACTGGGCCGTCCAGGGCGCTGGAGAGGTACGCGGGTAGAACCTCGGCGATCTCGATCGCCGCCTCGGGCCCGCCGACCTTGGAGAGCTTGATGCCGGTCATTCGGCAAGCCTCCATGGCAACGGCGCGCTCGGCGTCGTCGCGGCTCTCGATGCTCTCGTCGCCGGCAAGCGGAATCGAGGTAGACCTGGCCACCTCCATGGCCTCCTCCAGCGTCGCCACGGGCTGCTCGGCCAGCTCGATCTCGTAGGGCTCCAGCTCCGCCAACGTGCGCTTCGCGGTTTCCACATCCCAGGCGCCGTTGACGTCGACCCGGATCCGTGCCCGTGAACCCAGCGCCTCGCGCACCCTCCGCACCAGCTCCACATCGCGAGACCGCAAAAACCCTTGCTCTACACGAGTTTTTGCGGTCTCGGCGCCGAGCTTCAGCTTGAAAGTGGAGAAGCCGTCAGCCGCCCAGCATTCTGCGGCGGAGACGACCGCCGCCGGGTCGCCCGCGGTCAGCGTCGCGTTGCACCGAACGGGAGGAGAGGGTCCTGCACTCACGCCGCC
The DNA here is from genome assembly GCA_963716735.1 of uncultured Solirubrobacterales bacterium. Classification (GTDB taxonomy): domain Bacteria; phylum Actinomycetota; class Thermoleophilia; order Solirubrobacterales; family 70-9; genus VRUE01. Next base: position 542,128 of record OY970321.1, on the reverse strand, counting down.
TTCCGCGGCGGCGCGCTTGCCGCGCAGGTCCAGCAGCGCGGTCAGTGCCGCGCAGCGGGCCGGCGCCGAAAGCGCCGGGGCGTCGCCCCTCAGGCTCGCCTCGTCCAGCGTGTCGCGCTCGCCGAGGTCCTGCAGTTCCTGGACGACTCGCCTCAGCCCCGTGCCGCCCCGCAAAGAGAGCGGCACCGCTTCTCCCAGCCCGATCAGGCCTTCTTCGTCGCGAAGTCGCAGCAGCACCATCTCGCGCTGTTCGAGTGTGCCGGTTGCGGTTACGTATGGCTCGCGGAAGGGGAGCGCGTATGGGACGACCTCGACCGAGGCGATGCGCATGGAGAGAGCCTACGCCGCGATCAGCAGGCCGATCGAGACCAGCAGGCTGAACACGCCCAGCAGGGCTCCGGTGCCGGCCAGAGCGGCGTTCAGCGCCGGGCCGTCGGTGCGGTTGCTCATCGCCCGCAACGGTTTGATCGCCATCGGAAGCGAGAGGAAGCCGATCAACGGCAGCAGGCCGGCATCGCCGGCGACAAGCGCGATCGGGAGTACGGCGAAGGCTCCCAGTACCAACAGCCGGTAGAGGGCGACGGCGTTGCTGCGTCCCATCCGCACCGCGAGCGTGTTCTTCCCCGCTCGCCGGTCCGTCTCGAGGTCGCGCACGTTGTTGACCACGAGGATCGCCGTCGCCAGGAAGCCGACCGCGATCGAAAGCCCGAGCGCCAACGCATCGAGCTGCTCGACCTGGACGTAGTAGGAGCCGTTGACGGCGACGAGGCCGAAGAAGAGGAAGACGAAGACCTCGCCGAGGCCGGCGTAACCGTAGGGGCGCGGTCCGCCCGTGTAGAGGACGCCGGCGGCGATCGAGACGGCGCCGATCAGCAGGATCACGATCCCGGCTACCGCGGTCAGGTAGATCCCGCAGGCGACCGCAACGCCGAAGGCCACCCAGGTCGCGACCAGGACCCGCTGCGGCGTGACCAATCCGGCCGACGTCACCCGGACCGGACCAAGGCGGTCGACCGTGTCCGCACCGCGCTTGGCATCTGAATAGTCGTTGGCGAGGTTGGTGCCGATCTGGATGAAGATCGAGCCGATGAGCGCGGCGATGAATGCGCCAACCCGCGGCAGCCTGCCGGCCCACTCGACCGCCGCGGCGGTGCCGACGATGACCGGCGCGATCGCCGCCGGCAGGGTACGCGGCCGCGCCGCCATCAGCCAGATCCTCATGGGCGTCTCGGGAACTCGGAGAAGTCGGGCTGTCGCTTCTGCTTGAACGCCTCGCGGCCCTCCTGGGCCTCCTCGCTGCCGTAGAAGAGCAGGTTGGTGTCGTGGGCCAGCTGCTGGATCCCCGCGTAGCCGTCCTCGTGCGCGTTGAAGCTCGCCTTGACCAGGCGCAGGGCGAAGGGTGAGAGCGCGAGCATCTCCCGGCACCAGGCGACCGTCTCGCGCTCCAGCTCGCCGACTGGGAAGACGGCGTTGACGAGACCCATGTCGAGCGCCTCCTCGGCGTCGTATTGGCGGCACAGCAGCCAGAACTCCTTCGCCTTCTTGGTTCCGACGAGGTCGCGCAACAGCGAGGCGCCGAAGCCACCGTCCCAGGAGCCGACCCGCGGTCCGGTCTGCCCGAAGCAGGCGTTGTCGGCGGCGATCGTCAGGTCGCAACAGACGTGCAGGACGTGACCGCCTCCGACCGCGTAGCCGGCCACCATCGCCACCACCGGCTTCGGCAGCCGCCGCATCTGCACCTGTAGGTCGGTGACGTGGAAACGGCCCAGTGAGGTGCCCTCGGCGACGTAGCCCGTATCGCCGCGGACCGTCTGATCGCCGCCCGAGCAGAACGCTTTCTGCCCCTCCCCGGTGAGGATGACGACGCCGACCTCGGTGTCCTCGCGCGCCAGCTCAAGCGCCGAGGAGACATCGATCAGCGTCTGGGGGCGGAACGCGTTGTGAACCTCGGGCCGGTCGATCGTGATCTTGGCGATCCCGTCGGCCTTCTCGTAGCGGATGTCGCCGTACTCGGCGGCGGCCTTCCACTCGATCGGCGCGTAGAGGTCCTGCTCGGACGGTGCCTGCTTGGGGCGTTGGGGCATGATTGGCACGATATCCGGCCGATGAAGCTCGACGACTGGCTCGCCCAGAGATCCCAAAGCTGTCCCGACCGCGTCGCCCTGATCGCGGACGGTTCTGAGGTGACCTATGCCGAGCTCGAGGCCGAGGCGACCTGGGTCGCACGGCGACTGGAGGCACACGGCGTGCGCCGTGGCTCGACCGCCGCGCTGACGATGGAGCCGCGCCGCGAGCAGGTGGTCCTCGTTCACGCCTTGATGAAGGTCGGCGCGGTGCTGCTGCCGCTGAGCCCGCGCCTGACCGCGGTGGAGCGTGCCGCGGTGATCGCCGCCGAGGAGCCCACCGTCGACCTCAGCGACCCAGGTGAGCTGACCCAGACCGAGGCCGACCTGCCCCTGCTCGGAGAGCACGACATGGATGCGCCCTGCTGCCGGGTGCTGACCAGCGGCAGCACGGGAACACCAGACCCTGTCGAGCTGACCTACGGCAACTTCCTCTGGAGCGCGGTCGGCTCCGGCTTCAACATCGGCGTCGAGCCGGCCGATCGCTGGCTCTGCTGCCTGCCGCTCAGCCACATCTCCGGGCTCAGCATCGCGATGCGCTCGGTGATCTACGGCACCACCGCCGTCCTGCATGACGGCTTCGACGTCGATCGTGTTGCCGCCGCGCTGCAGGACGACAAGATTTCGCTCGTCTCGCTCGTCACCACCCAGCTCACCCGCCTGCTCGAGGCCGGCGCCGACCTCTCCGGCCCGCGCGCGATCCTGATCGGCGGCGGCCCGGTTCCCGAGGAGCCGCTCGAAGAGGCTGTCGGTCGCGGCGCCACCGTCGTCCAGACCTACGGCCTTACCGAGGCCTGTTCGCAGGTGACTACGCTCTCCCCGGCCGAGGCTCAGCGCAAGCTCGGCTCTGCCGGTCGTCCGCTGCTGACCACCCATCTGCGGATCCGCGACGGCGAGATCCTCGTCCAGGGACCGACCGTGGCGCCGAGCCGGGTCGACTCCGATGGCTGGCTGCACACCGGTGATCTGGGCCGGATCGACGAGGAGGGCTTCCTCTACGTCGAGGACCGGATCGACGACATGATCGTCAGCGGCGGCGAGAACGTCATCCCGGCCGAAGTCGAGCAGGTGCTGCTGCGCCATCCCGAGGTCGCCGACGCGGCGGTGGTCGGCCGCGAGGACCCGGAGTGGCAGCAGGCGGTGACCGCGGTGGTTGTCCTTCAGGACGGTTCCGCGGTGACGCCCGACGAGCTGCGCCGCCATTGCGCCGAGTCGCTGGCCGGCTTCAAGGTGCCGAAGCGGGTCGAGCTGGCAGCGGCGCTGCCCCGCACTCCCTCGGGCAAGCTGCTGCGGCGCGCCCTTCGTTAGCCTGCTCGGCATGAAAACCGACGACATCTTCTACGACAAGGACGCCGACCTCTCGAAGCTCGAGGGGAAGACCGTCGCGATCCTCGGCTACGGCTCTCAGGGACATGCCCATGCGCTCAACCTGAAGGATTCCGGCGTTGACGTAGTCGTCGGCCTGCGCCCCGACTCTTCCAGCCGCGCCAAAGCCGAAGGCGAAGGGCTCGAGGTACTCGACATCGCCGATGCGGCGAGTCGCGGCGACCTCGTCATGGTGCTGCTGCCCGACGAGAAACAGGCTGAGCTCTGGGAGACGGAGATCTCCGACGGGATCGCCCCGGGCAACCTGCTGCTCTTCGCCCATGGCTTCGCGATCCACTTCGAGCAGATCGTTCCCCCCCCAGGAGTCGACGTCGGCATGGTCGCACCCAAGGGCCCGGGTCACCTTGTGCGTCGCCAGTACGAGGAAGGGCACGGCGTGCCCTGCCTGATGGCCGTCCACCAGGACGCGACCGGCAACGCCCACGACCTCGTGCTCGCCTACGCGTCGGGAATCGGCGGCGGCCGCGCGGCGATCATCGAGACCACCTTCAAGGATGAGTGCGAGACCGACCTTTTCGGCGAGCAGGCGGTGCTCTGTGGCGGCGCCTCCGAGCTGGTCCGCGCCGGCTACGAGACCCTCGTCGAGGCCGGGTATGACCCGCGCCTCGCCTACTTCGAGTGCCTGCACGAGCTCAAGCTGATCGCCGACCTGATGTACGAGAAGGGGATCCAGGGGATGCGCTACTCGATCTCCAACACCGCCGAGTACGGCGACATGACCCGCGGCAAGCGCGTGATCGGCGAGGAGTCCCGCGCGGCGATGAAACAGATCCTCGGCGAGATCCAGTCGGGCGAGTTCGCCAAGGAGTGGATCGCCGAGAACCGTGCTGGCGGCGAGAACCTCGCGCGGATGCGCGACGAGGGCGCCAAGCACGAAGTCGAGGAGGTCGGCGGCGACCTGCGCAAGATGATGCCCTGGATCGAGACCGAGTTCTGAGCCGATCGCGGCGGCTCCGCCAAGACCGATTGCACTAGATAGGTTGACTTTTCATTAGTGTTCGGCGAACCTTCTCCCGTTAACCGAATGCGCGGCTTCGGTCGCGCGGGGAGACGAGAATGCGACTCATCCAAACCCTCGGCCTCGTGGCGGCGGTTGCCCTGCTGGTCGTCGTCTGCGCGACGACGGCCTCCGCGACCAGGCTCTGCCAGAACGAAAACAGCGATCCCTGCTCGGCCGCGTACGGGAAAGGCCAGGCGATTGAAGCGACGCTGAAATCCGCGAAAATACCCATCGGCGTGTGGGGGCCGGTCGAATGCACGGCTGGGACGCTGAAAGGCGCATCGACCGACGGCGGCGGCGGACCGGGGACCCCAGTCGGCGTGAAGATCGAATCGATGACCTGGACGAAATGCACCTGCCCCTCCGGCGGTGCAAGTGTCTCAGCGGTGTTTCCGGCTCCGCCAAACGAATTCTGGAAAGCCGAAGTCAACTGGAAAACGCTGAAGAACGGCACGCTCAAGGTCTTCCTGCCGAAGATCCGGGCCACCTGCACGCCGGAAAGCTGCCTTTACACGAAAGCCCAGATCGAACTCGAAGTCAAAGGCGAAAATCCCGCCGAAATCATCGCCGAAGCGGCGAAAACGAAAATGGAACTGATAGCAGGCGAAAGCACGATCGGCTGCCCCGCCGAATCGAGCATCACGGCCGTCTATGAAGTGACCAAACCTAAACCGCTTTTCATCACGAACGAATAGCGCTCAAGCGCCGGGCGGCCCGTCGCCGCCGAAGGGGGACTCCTCGCCGGGCGGCAGCTTGCCGTCGCGGCCCACGTAGCCGTCCTTGCCGCCGACGACGACGTAGACCGCGTCCTCGGAGTCGCTGAGGTTGCGGATCTTGCGGACCGTTGCCGCGTCGACCCGGGCGAGGCCGCCGGGCTCGAGCTCGTGGCTGGTGCCGTCGCCGAACTCGATCGCGATGCGTCCGCTGTGCAGGAAGTAGAGCTCCTCTTGCTCCTCGTGCATGTGGCTGCCGGTCTCGTAGGAGGGCGGGATGACGATCGCGTTGGCGCCGAAGGCGGTGACGCCGAGGCCCTTGCGGATCTTGCGGAAGCCGTAGCCCTCGCCAAGGCCGGAGAGGCTGGCGACCGCGTAGCCGTCGCCTTTCACCGCGCCCTGCTCCCCGTTCTCGGACATCGGCGGAATCGTACGTGACCCATGCCCGCGAAGCGTCGCCAGGGTCCACCCGCGCGGGTCAATAACCTTGGCCGCCGGATGCCTACTTCGACCACAGTCCAGATCCCGGCGGAGCTCAAGCCCGCTGACGGCCGTTTCGGCTGCGGGCCTTCGAAGGTCCGTCCCGAGGCGCTCTCGGCTCTGGCCGAACGCGTTGACCTAATGGGGACGTCGCATCGGCAGGCCCCCGTGCGCGACCTGGTCGGCCAGATCCGAGCCGGCCTCGGCGAGCTGCTCGGCTTGCCCGACGGCTACGAGGTGACGCTCGGCAACGGGGGGACGACCGCCTTCTGGGACGCCGCCGCGGCCTGGCTCGTCCGCGACCGTGCCCTTCATCTGACCTACGGCGAGTTCTCGCAGAAGTTCGCCAAGGTGACCGCGGGCGCGCCGTTCCTCGAAGACCCGATCCTGGTCGAGGCGGATCCCGGTGACGCTCCGGCGCCGGTTGCCGACCCCGCCGCCGATGCAATTGCCTGGGCGCACAACGAGACTTCGACCGGAGTCATGGTCGACGTCCGTCGGCCCGACGATGCCGGCGACGCGCTGGTGCTGGTCGACGCGACCTCGGGCGCCGGTGGCCTGCCGGTCGACGCCTCTCAGGTCGACGCCTACTACTTCGCCCCCCAGAAGGCCTTCGGCGCCGACGGCGGTCTCTGGCTGGCGGCGCTGAGCCCGGCGGCGATCGAGCGAATCGAGCAGCTCGACGGGGCAGTCGGTCGCTGGCAGCCGGCCTTCCTCTCGCTGCAGACGGCGGTCGAGAACTCGCGCAAGAACCAGACCTACAACACGCCCGCCCTGGCGACCATGCTGCTGCTGGCCGATCAGGTCGAGTGGATGCTCGCCGGCGGCGGCCTCGAGTGGTGCGTGCAGCGGACCGGCGCCTCCTCGGGTTTCCTCTACGACTGGGCCGAGGCGAGCGATTTCGCCACGCCGTTCGTCACCGACCCGGCGAAGCGCTCGCTGGTGGTCGGCACGCTCGACTTCGCCGACTCGGTCGACGCCGCGGCGTTGGCCGCGAACCTGCGCGCCAATGGAATCGTCGACGTCGAGCCCTACCGCAAGCTCGGGCGCAATCAACTCCGCGTCGGCATGTTCCCTGCGGTCGAGCCGGCCGACGTCGAGGCGCTCACGGCCTGCATCGACTGGGTGGTCGAGAACGTGCCCGAGGTGACTCCATGAAGGTTCTGGTCAAGGAGAAGATCGCCGACTCCGGCGTTGACCTGCTGCGCGAGAGCTTCGAGGTCGACCTCGGTCTTGAGATGTCCGACGACGAGCTGCGCGAGGCGATCGGCTCCTACGACGCGATCCTGGTCCGCTCCGCCACTCAGGTGACCCCCGAGCTGATCGAGCGCGCCGACCGCCTCAAGGTCATCGGTCGCGCCGGCACCGGGGTCGACAACGTCGACATCCCCGCCGCCACGAGGCGCGGCATCGTGGTCGCCAACGCGCCCGAATCGAACTCGGTGGCCGCTGCCGAGCACACGCTGGCGCTGATGCTCTCCCTCTGTCGCAACGTGCCCCGCGCCCATGCCTCGTTGACCGGTGGCGCCTGGGAGCGGCCCAAGTTCAAGGGCACCGAGCTCTATGGCAAGACGCTCGGCGTGATCGGCTTCGGCCGCATCGGCCAGCTCGTCGCCAAGCGCGCCCAGGCCTTCGAGATGGACGTCGTCGCCTTCGACAAGTTCGTCTCGGCCGAGCGCTTTCGCGAGCTCGGCGTCGAGGGGGTCGAGGAGCTCGGCGAGCTGCTGGGGCGCGCCGACATCGTCACCCTGCACGTGCCGAAGACGCCGGACACGGTCGACCTGATCGATGCCGAGGCGATTGCCGCGATGAAAGCGGGGGCGCGGGTCGTCAACTGCGCCCGCGGCGAGCTGGTCGACCTCGATGCCGTTCTGGCCGGGCTCGAATCGGGCAAGCTGGGCGGCGCCGCGCTTGACGTCTTTCCCTCGGAGCCTTTCACCGAGCACTCGCTCTTCGCCCGCGACGATGTCGTCGTCACCCCGCACCTGGGTGCCTCCACCGCCGAGGCCCAGGATCGCGCCGGCGTCGTCACGGCCGAACAGGTGATCGCGGCGCTCAGTGGCGGTGTCGTCACCAACGCGGTCAACATCGCCGCCGTTCGGCCCGAGGAGATGGAGGCGCTTGCCCCGTTCGTGCCTCTATGCGAAAAGCTGGGCCGTCTCGCGCAGGGCCTGGGGGACGGCTCGATCGGCGGCGTCTCGGTCGAGTTCCGCGGTCGCATCGCCTCCCACGACACCCGCCTGCTGGGAATCGCGGTACTGGTCGGCATCCTCTCGGGCCACACCGAGGAGCCGGTCAACCTGGTGAACGCGCCCCAGATGGCGGAAGAGCGCGGGATCGAACTTGTCGAGACGAAGGACGGCGGCTCCAAGGACTTCACCGAGTTGATCACGGTGCGGCTCGGCTCCGGCGAGGATGCGGTCGAGGTCGCCGGCACCGGGGTCGGACCGCGCAACGAGCCGTACCTGGTCTCGGTCCTGGGCGAGAGCTTCTACCTTCCCTTCGCCGATCACCTCGCCGTTTTCAGCTACGCCGACCGGCCGGGGATGATCGGCCGGGTGGGAACGATGTTCGGCGAAGAGGGCGTCAACATCATCTCCGCGGCGGTCGGTGCCGAGCCCGGGGGGGAGCGCGCGGTGATGGCGCTGACCACCGACGCGCCCGTCCGGGCTGAGACGATCGCCAAGATCCTCGAGCTCGACGGCTTCTCGATCGGCCGCTCGATTGATCTCTAGCGCGAGATAGGCTTCATCCAATGAAGGCAGTGGTGCTGACGGGGACGGGTGGATACGACGTGCTCCAGGTGCAGGAGCGTCCTGACCCACCGGTCGGAGCGGGCGAGGTGCGGATCGCGGTCAAGGCTGCGGGGATCAACTTCGCCGACACGATGGCTCGGGTCGGCCTCTATCCGGATGCGCCGAAGACGCCGTGTGTGCTCGGCTACGAGGTTGCCGGTGAGATCGAGTCGGTCGGCGACGGGGTGGATGACCACAAGGTCGGAGACCGTGTCCTCGCCGGCACCCAGTTCGGCGGACAAGCAGAGCTGGTGACGGTTCCGGCGGAGCAGGCGCTGCCGCTGCCCGAGGCGCTCAGCTTCGAGCAGGGGGCGGCCTTCCCGGTCAACTACGGCACGGCTCACGCGGCGCTGATCGTGATGGGCAGCCTGCGTCAAGGCGATCGCGTCCTGATTCATGCTGCAGCGGGCGGGGTGGGGATCTCGGCGACGCAGATCGCTCGCAACGTCGGTGCCGAGATCTTCGGTACGGCCTCTCCGTCCAAGCACGAGGCGATCCGTGCGCAGGGGGTGGACCATCCGATCGACTACCGCTCGCTGGATTTCGAGACCGAGACGATGCGGATCACCGCCGGCGATGGTGTCGACCTGGTGATCGACGCGCTTGGCCCCACTTCGTTCCGCAAGGACTACCGCCTGCTGCGGCCCGGCGGGCGTCTGGTGATGTACGGGCTTTCAGAGGGCTCCAACGACGGTAAGCGGGACATCCTGGCGATGCTGAAGAGCTTGCTCTCGATGCCGACCACGACGATGCCGTGGTGGAAGAGCCTGCTGATCATGAACGAGAACAAAGGGGTCTTCGGCCTCAACATGCTCAAGTGGTGGGAAACCGAGGGCAGCCTCGACCGGCTCACGGAGCCTCTGATGGCTGACCTGGTCGCCGGCCGCATCGATCCGGTCGTCGCCGAGGCATTTCCCTTCGAGCGGGCCGGCGATGCGCATAAATTCATCGCCGAGCGCCGCAACGTAGGCAAGGTCGTGCTGTTTCCTCAGTAGACGCTCCGACCCGATCGGGCGGGGACGACTTGCAATGAAGAAGCTCCTACTCATCTCCTTCGCTCTCCTGGCGCTGCTGGCGCCCGCGTCTGTGCAGGCAGCCGAGAAGACCTACACCGTGTTGCTCGCCGGTGGCGATGAAGCGAACTCGATCAAGATCTGGCTCAGTCCGGACGGGCGCGAATACGTGATCGACTCGCTTGTGCAGCTCGAAGTCGGTGGTTCGGTCTGTGCACACCCTGACGACAATCCGAACGAGCTGGTCTGCGCCGCGCCCTCGATAGGCGGCTTCGAAGTCAATTCGGGTGGGGGGGACGACCACGTTGCGGTCGCGAAGGACGTCACTGTCCCGGTCACCATGAGGGGCGGTGCCGGTGATGATCTGTTGATCGGGGGTGGCGGTCCGGACAAGCTCATCGGCGGTCAGGGCGACGATCGCCTGGTTGGATGGCGGGGCAACGATCTCCTCTACGGTGGCCCCGGCGACGATGTGTTGATCGGCGGGCCCGGTGGCGACGTGCTTGGGGGCGGGTCTGGCATGGACACCCTCGTCGGTGGCCCAGGGACCAACGAAGTGCACCAGTACCAGTGATCGCTTAAGCCACGGTCTCCTGCCGGGTCCGGCGGCCGACCAGCCGACCGCCGACGAAGAACAGCGCGATCAGAAACCCGACCAGGGATAGCGCCGAATCGAGGCGGAAGGCTGCCTGGATGCCGTCGACGAACGAGTCCTGGGCGGAGAAGACGGTGGTGGTCAGGCCGAGGCCGATCGCGCCGCCGGCGATCTGGCACATGTAGAGGATGCCGCCGGCGAGGCTGCTCTGCGATTCGTCGACCGAGGTGACCCCTGCGGTCGTCGCGGTCGGGTAGAAGCTGCCGATGCCGATGCCGAGCACGAACATCCCGGGAACCAGGGCCGCGTAAGCGGAACCTTCGCTGACCTGCGAGAAGAGGAACGGAGCGATCGTGATGCAGGCCGCGCCCACAACGGCCAGCGGCTTCGCCCCCAGCCGGTTGTAGAGCGGGCCGGCGATGAAGGAGACCAGCGCGAAGGTGGCGAGGAAGGGAAGGACGCCGACGCCGGCTTCGAGGGGCGAGTAGCCGAGGTGCTTCTGCATGAACTGCGGCAGGTAGAGCAGCGCCGCGAAGAAGGTCGCCGACATCAGCGTGATCGCCACGCAGGAGGCGCGAAAGCTCTCGTTGCTCATCACCGCCCGAGGGACCAGTGCGTTCATTCCGGCCCGGAGCTCGATTCGGACGAAGGACGCGATCAGGATTGCGGCCAGCGCCAGCATCGCCACCACCTTCGGGTCCCCCCAGCCCCAGTCGTCGACCTGGTCGAGCGCGACCAGCAGTGAGACCAGACCGATCGAGATCGTCGCGATCCCTGGATAGTCGATCCGCTGTTCAGCCGGCTCCGGCTCTTTCACCTTGACCAGGTAGTAGGTGACGAGCACGGCAAAGGCGGCGATCGGCACGTTGAGGAAGAAGATCCAGCGCCAGCTCAGCGTGTCGGTTAGAACGCCACCGATCAGCGGGCCAATTGCGTTGCCGAGGCCGGCGGCGCCGAGGATGATCCCGCCGGCCAGCCCGGCCTTCTCGGAGGGCAGCAGCTCGAAGGTCATGCCGAGGATCGCTGGCCACATCAACGCCCCGCCGATGCCCATCACGACGCGGGACGCGATCAGCCAAGTCTCGGTCTGTGCGGCGCCGCCCAGTGCCGACATCGAGGCAAAGATTGCCGCGCCGAGGAAGAAGGCGCGGCGGCGGCCGAACATGTCGGCAAGGCGCCCCCCGGTGACGATCATCACGCCGAAGGTGAGCGCGTAGGCATTGACCACCCACTGGATCGTGTTGATGTTCGAATGGAAGCCCTTCTCCATCGTTGGGATGGCCACGTTGATCGCCGAGAAGTCGTTGGCGATCACGAGCACGCTCATGCTCATTGCCAGCAGAGCGAGGATGGTCGTGCGATCCAGCCTTGCGATGCGCGCAGCCTACGCTAAGCTGAGGCGACGAATGACGCCCCGGTTCGACAGCCTGTCGCTACTCCTTCTCCTCCCCCCTCGGGGGGAATAGCGCTGGGCGGCGCGAGAGCCGCGAGAGACAAGGTCATTCGGAAAAGCTGGAGAAGGAGGACAGTCTCATGAGTACCACCCCGAGTACGGCACCCGACGCGAACCGCGTCCACATCTTCGACACCACCCTGCGGGACGGCGAGCAGTCGCCCGGCATCTCGCTGAACACGGCGGAGAAGGTCGAGATCGCCCAGCAGCTGGCGCGGCTCGGCGTCGACGTGATCGAGGCCGGCTTCCCGATCACCTCACCCGGTGATTTCGAGGCCGTCGAGGCGATCTCGCGGCAGGTGGAGGGACCGGTGATCTGCGGCCTCGCCCGTACCCACAAGGCGGACATCGACGCCGCCTGGGGGGCGATCCGCGAGGCGGGCCGGCCCCGTATCCACACCTTCATCTCGACCTCCGACATCCACATCGAGCACCAGCTGCAGACCGACCGCGAGGATGTCAAGGGTCAGGCCCGCGCCGCCGTGGCGCTGGCCAAGTCCTACTGCGAGGACGTCGAGTTCTCGCCGATGGATGCGACCCGCGCCGACGTCGAGTTCACCGCGGAGGTCTGCGCGATCGCCGTCGAGGAGGGCGCGACCGTGGTCAACATTCCCGACACCGTCGGTTACACCACGCCGGAGGAGTACGCGGACTACTTCCGCCGCCTTTACGAGTTGGTACCGGACCTGCGTGCGGTCGAGACCTCGGTCCACTGTCATGACGATCTGGGGATGGCGGTCGCCAACTCCTACGCCGGCGTCTTGGCCGGCGCCCGCCAGGTCGAGTGTGCGGTCAACGGGATCGGCGAGCGCGCCGGCAACTGCTCGCTGGAGGAGATCGTGATGCTGGTCAAGACCCGGGAGGACGTGCACGGGCTGACGACCGGCCTCAACACCCGCGAGCTGGCACGTACCAGCCGCATGGTCTCCCGCCTGACCGGCTACGCGATCCAGCCCAACAAGGCGATCGTCGGCCGCAACGCCTTCGCTCACGAGTCCGGCATCCACCAAGACGGCGTGCTGAAGGAGCGCACCACCTACGAGATCATGGACGCGACCGAGGTCGGCCTGGAGTCGAACTCGATCGTGCTGGGCAAGCACTCTGGCCGCCACGCCCTGCGCGACGCGCTGGAGCAGCTCGGCTTCAAGATCGAGGGCAACGCGCTCAACGCCGCCTTCAAGCGCTTCAAGGAGATCGCGGACCGCAAGAAGCAGGTCACCGCCCTGGACCTGGAGGCGATCGTCTCCGATGAGATGCGTGAGCGCGCCGACGCGCACGAGCTGGCCTGGTTCGAGGTCGAGGCCGGCTCGCGTCGCGAGCCTCTGGCCCGTGTCGCCGTCACCTTGCCCTCGGGTCAGGAGGCGGTCGGCGAGTCGGGTGGAGATGGCCCGGTCGATGCGATCTTCCACGCGATCCAGAAAGCCACCGACACCGAGTGCGAGCTGCGCCAGTACACGGTTGAGGCGGTGACCGGGGGAGAGGACGCCCTCGGCCAGGTGACGGTGATGCTGCGCGCCGCCGGACGCCTGGCGAGTGGTCAGGGTGTGGCCACCGACATCCTCGAGGCCTCGGCCAGGGCCTACGTGCGGGCGCTGTCGAACGCACTCGAGGGCGCCGCGATCCGCGAGGCCGAGGCGGCAACCGCCGAGGCCGCGGTTGAGCGAACGCCGGGCCCGTAACGCCCGCTCTCGCACAGTGCAATTACGCTCGTACGTGATAACGTACGAGCGTAATGAGCACAACGTCGACCAAGAAGCCGCCGGTCGAGGCCGGCTCCGTCGCCGCCGGAACCCGGGTCAAGGCGCTGCGCGAGGCGATGGGTTTCTCGCTGCGGGATCTGGCTGAGCGCAGCGGGGTCAGCGCCCCGATGCTGTCCCAGGTCGAGCGGGGGGAGACGAGCCCGACCCTGGCGGTTGCCGCGAAGATCGCCGCCGGGCTGGAGCTGACCCTCTCGCAGCTCCTGCGGCTCGATGAGGGTGAGCACGTCGCGGTCAGCCGCGCCAACGAGCGCCGCAGCTACGAGCGCGGTGGGCATCGCTTCGAGGAGCTGACCCCGCCGCTGCCGGGTCAGCGCGCCGACGTCTCGCTGCACACGCTGAAGGCGGGGGCCACGACCGGTGGGCCGGACGATCCGCCCATGCATGAGCCGGGGAGCCGCGAGACCGCGGTGGTCCTGACGGGCGTGCTGGCGCTGACCGTTGACGGAACCCGTCACGAGCTGCGCGAGGGCGACAGCGTCACCTTCGACGCCGATCTTCCGCATCACTTCGAGAACGACGGCGAGGAGCAGGCCCGCTTTCTCGCCGTAATAGCCGCCGGACTGAGGAGGAGCTAGCCGATGCCACAAACGATGTTCGACAAGATCTGGAGCGAGCACGAGGTCTCCGACGGCCTGCTCTACATCGATCTGCACCTGGTCCACGAGGTCACCTCGCCACAGGCCTTCGATGGCTTGCGGATGGCGGGGCGGCCGCTGCGCCGGCCCGACAGGACGCTGGCCACGGCCGACCACAACGTGCCCACCGACGGCACGATGGCGGCGCGACTGATCGCCGACGAGCTCTCCCGGGTCCAGGTCGAAACGCTGGAGCGCAATTGCGAGGAGTTCGGCGTCCCGCTCTACTCGCTGGGCTCAGAGCGTCAGGGCATCGTCCACGTGATCGGGCCCGAGCTGGGCGTGACCCAGCCGGGAATGACGATCGTCTGCGGCGATAGCCACACCTCGACCCACGGCGCTTTCGGCGCCCTGGCTTTCGGCATCGGCACTTCGGAGGTCGAGCACGTGCTGGCGACCCAGTGCTTGGTCCAGAAGCGACCGAAGACGATGCGCATTATCTACTCGGGCGAACTGGGAGCCGGCGTGACGCCGAAGGATCTGATCCTGGCGACGATCGGCCGCCTCGGCACCGGTGGCATGGTTGGCTACGCGGTCGAGTACGCCGGCTCGGCGATCGAGTCGCTTTCGATGCCCGGACGGATGACGGTCTGCAACATGACGATCGAGGGCGGCGGCCGCGCGGGGATGATCGCCCCCGACGAGACCACCTTCGAGTGGGTGCGAGGCCGCGACGCGGCGCCGCGGGATTTCGACGCCGCCGTGGAGCGCTGGCGCCGGCTGCCGACCGACCCCGAGGCGCGCTTCGACACCGAGGTCGAGATCGATGCCGCCGGCATCTCGCCGATGGTCACCTGGGGGACGAATCCCGGCATGGTGGTCGAGGTCACCGACTCGGTGCCCGATCCGGCGGCGATGGAGTCGCCGGCCGATCGCGAGTCGGCCGAACGGGCACTTGCCTACATGGGACTGGAGGCCGGCACGCCGATGACCGAGGTGAAGCCCGAACGGGTCTTCATCGGCTCCTGCACCAACTCCCGGATCGAGGACCTGCGCGAGGCGGCCTCGGTGGTCGACGGACGGCGCGTCGCCGGCTCGGTGCGGGCGATGGTCGTACCCGGCTCCCAGCAGGTCAAGGCGACCGCCGAGGAGGAGGGCCTGCACGAGGTCTTCCGCGCCGCCGGCTTCGAGTGGCGCGAGGCCGGCTGCTCGATGTGCCTGGGGATGAATCCGGACACCCTGATCGAGGGCGAGCGCTGCGCATCGACCTCGAACCGCAACTTCGAGGGGCGCCAGGGCAAGGGCGGCAGGACGCACCTGGTCAGCCCGAAGATGGCCGCCGCCGCAGCGATCGAGGGCCATTTCGTCGACATCAGGGATTGGAGCTAGAGATGAGGCCGATAGACGTGATCGAGGGCAAGGTGTCGGTGCTCGACCGGCACGACGTCGACACCGACCAGATCATCCCCAAGCAGTTCCTCAAGCGGGTCGAGCGGACTGGTTTCGGCGAGTTCCTCTTCTACGACTGGATCCGCGACGGCGAGATCGAGCTCGAGCCGAACCCGATCCTGGTGGCCGGTCGCAACTTTGGCTGCGGATCCTCTCGCGAGCACGCGCCATGGGCGCTCGAGGACTTCGGCTTCGAGGCGATCGTCGCCCCGTCCTTTGCCGACATCTTCTACTCCAACTGCACCAAGGTCGGCTTGCTGCCGGTCGAGCTCGACGAGGAGCACTGCCGCGTGGTTGCGGAGGCGGGCGAGGCGCGGATCGACGTCGACGACCAGACGGTCACCTGCGCCGGCGGGGTCTTCGAGTTCGCGATCGAGCCCGACGTGCGGCACCGCCTTCTGAATGGCCTCGATGACATCGGGATCACCCTGGAGAGCGCCACCGCGATCGATGAGTTCGAGGCGGCGCAGGGCGCCAAGGCCGGCCCGGTGACCACGGCACTCTGAGCCGAGCGAGCATGGAGCGATCGATCAACGCCGGCCCTCGCGAGTGGGACGCAGAGACCTACGACGCGGTCTCCGATCCGCAGTTCGAATGGGGCACGGAGGTGTTGGCGCGGCTGGAGCTGAATGGCGACGAGTCGGCGATCGACGCGGGGTGCGGCTCGGGAAAAGTCACCGAGAAGCTGCTCGAGCGGCTTCCCCACGGGCGGCTGCTCGCCGCCGACGGATCCGAGGCGATGATCGAGAAAGCGAAGGAGCGGCTGGGAGATCGGGCGACCTATCTCGTCGCCGACCTTGCTGGGCTCGAGATCGAACAGCCCGTCGACCTGATTTTCTCCACCGCGACCTTCCACTGGATCGCCGATCACGACCGCCTCTTCGCGCACCTGCACGGTGCGTTGAAGCCAGGCGGGCGCCTGGTCGCCCAGTGCGGCGGTCAGGGCAACGTCGCCGAGCACGCCCGGATGATCGCGATGGTCGCGGCGCGCCCCGAGTTCGCCTCGCACCTGGAGCAGATGACCGGGATGTGGAACTTCGCCGGTCCAGAGGAGACCGAGAAGCGGCTGATCGGAGCCGGCTTCTCCACTGCTCGCTGCTGGCTCGAGCCCAAGCCTGTCACCCCCGAGAACCCGCTCGAGTTCACCTCGACCGTCACCCTGGGCCCACTCCTCGCCCAGCTTCCCGCCGACCTCCGTCGCCCCTTCGCCGAAGCGATCCTCGAGGAGTCGGCGAAGCCATTGACGCTCGACTACGTGCGCCTCAACATCGAGGCACGTGCCTCGAGTTGAGTACCCATGGGGACCTCTAACTTGAGGCACGTCTAGAGTGGCGCGCTCGTGAGTGACGCATCGCGCATAGTCCTGCTTCCCGGCGACGGGATCGGACCGGAGATCGTCGCCGCCGCGCGGCAGCTGCTCGAATCCCTGGGGGAGTTCGAGTTCGACGAACAGCTGATGGGCGGCTGCTCGATCGACGCCGATGGCGTCGCGCTCACCGACGAGGTGCTCGATCTCTGCCGGACCTCGGATGCGGTTCTACTGGGCGCCGTCGGCGGCCCGAAATGGGACACCACCGACCCGGCCGCGCCGCGTCCCGAGCAGGGCCTGCTCGGCCTGCGCAAGGGAATGGGCCTCTACGCCAACCTGCGGCCGGTGCGTCCCAGCCCCGCGCTGGTCGGAGCCAGCCCGCTGCGCGAGGAGCGAATCGCGGGGACCGACCTACTGGTCGTGCGCGAGCTGACCGGCGGCATCTACTTCGGCGACAGCGGTCGCGACGGGGACTCAGCCCACGACACCTGCGAGTACTCGACCATGGAGATAGAGCGGATCGCTCGGGCCGGTTTCGAGGCCGCTCAGCGGCGCGCCGAGGGCGGCACCCGCACGCCCCGGGTCACCTCGGTGGACAAGGCCAACGTGCTCGAGACCTCGCGGCTGTGGCGTGAGGTGGTCAGCGGCATCGTCGCCGATTACCCCGACGTCGAACTCGACCACCTGCTGGTCGACAACGCGGCGATGCAACTCGTCTCGCGCCCCGCCGAGTTCGACGTCATCGTCACCGAGAACCTCTTCGGCGACATCCTCAGCGACGAGTCGGCGATGCTGACCGGCTCGCTCGGGATGCTGCCCTCGGCCAGTCTTGGCGAGGAGGGTGCCCCGGGACTTTTCGAGCCGGTCCACGGCTCAGCACCCGATATCGCCGGCGAGGGGATTGCCAACCCGCTCGCGACCTTCCTCAGCGCGGCGATGATGCTGCGCCACGGACTGGACCGCCCGGCGGAGGCCGAGCGGGTCGAGGCCGCGGTGGACGCGGTTCTGGAGCGCGGCCTGCGTACGCCCGATCTTGCCGAGGAGAACACGGTCGGCACCGCCGAGATGACCCAGGCCGTGCTCTCCGCGCTCTAACTCGACCTCGTTCGATTCATCGGGCATACTTTCGCGGGATGGAAACCGCGGAGTTGATCTGGCAGAACGGTGAGTTCGTGCCCTGGGACGAGGCGCAGACGCACGTGCTCAGTCACGGCCTGCACTACGGCACGGGCGTCTTCGAGGGAGTCCGCTGCTACGAGACCGAGCGTGGCCCGGCGATATTCCGCCACAAGGACCATCTCGACCGGCTCGCCAAGTCAGCCGAGCTCTACTACTTCGAGTTGCCCTACTCGACCGAGGAAATCGCCGAGGCCACCCGGGAGCTGATCCGGCGCAATGAGCTGCGCTCCTGCTACATCAGGCCGCTCGCCTTCCGTGGCTACGGCAACCTCGGTCTTTACGCGACCGACGCCCCGATCGACGTCGTCATCGCGGCCTTTCCCTGGGGGGCATACCTCGGTGAGGAGGGCCAGAAACACGGTATCCGCGCCAAGGTCTCGAGTTGGCGGCGGATCGGCTCCGCCGGGCTGATTCCCCACGCCAAGGCGTCCGGGCAGTACCTAAACTCGATCCTCGCCAAGACCGAGTCGGAGAACGCCGGCTACGAAGAGGCGCTGCTGCTCGATGAGCGCGGCTTTGTCTGCGAGGGATCGGGCGAGAACATCTTCG
The DNA here is from genome assembly GCA_963716735.1 of uncultured Solirubrobacterales bacterium. GTDB lineage: Bacteria > Actinomycetota > Thermoleophilia > Solirubrobacterales > 70-9 > VRUE01. The sequence continues at coordinate 523,749 of OY970321.1, read as the reverse complement.
TCGTCCGCGACGGCACGATCTGCACTCCGCCGCACGTCGCGGCGATCCTCGACGGCATCAACCGCAAGTCGGTGATCCAGATCGCCCGCGATCTCGGCTACACCGTGGTCGAGCGCGACATCGCCCGCTCGGAGCTGTATCTGGCGGAGGAGGTCTTCCTCACCGGCACCGCGGCCGAGCTGGTCCCGGTGCGCGAGATAGACGACCACCCGCTCGGCGAGCCGGGCGAGATCACGCGCGTGATCCAGGCCAAGTTCCGCGATGCCCTGGAAGGACGCGCCGAGGAGTACCTGGAGTGGCTCGACTTCGTCGGGGCGCCAGCAAGAGCCGACGAGTCGGCCGGGCGAATTACGCCTGCCGCCTAGCGGCTGGCGCTGCGCTGCGCGCACTCCCGGTTCGACCCTCGTATCGAAAGGCATCAGATGGAACAGGTGAAGATCTACGACACCACCTTGCGCGACGGCATGGGGGGGCCCGGCATGTCGCTCTCGGTGGGGGAGAAGCTGAAAGTCGTGCGGGCCCTGGACGAGCTCGGCGTGCAGACGATCGAGGCGGGCTTTCCCAGCTCGAATCCGAAGGAAGCGGAGCTGTTCGAGCTGCTCGCCGAGATGGAGCTCGAGCAGGCGACGATCGCGGCCTTCGGCATGACCCGTCGCCGCGACCGCAGCGCCGAGGAGGATGAGGCGCTCGCCGTGGTGGTCGACAGCATCGCCCCTGTCGTCTGCCTCGTCGGCAAGAGCTGGGGCCTGCACCTGGAGAAGGTGATCAAGGTCTCCGCCGAGGAGAACCTGGCGATGATCGCCGACTCGATCGGCTTCTGCCGCGAGCGCGGCAAGCGGCCGGTCTTCGACGCCGAGCACTTCTTCGACGGCTACCGCGACGACTCCGCCTACGCGTTGGAATGCGTCCGCGCCGCGGCCGAGGCCGGCGCCGAGAACGTCACCCTCTGCGACACCAACGGCGGCAGCCTGCCCGCCTTCGTCGCCGAGGCGACCGCGGCCGTGGTCGGCGCCCTAGGCGACGGGGTCGAGATCGGCATCCATACCCACGACGACGCCGGCTGTGCCGTGGCAAACTCGCTGGCTGCGGTCGAAGCGGGTGCGCGGCTCGTGCAGGGCACCGTGAACGGCTACGGCGAGCGTTGTGGCAACGCCAACCTGGCGACGATCATGCCCGCGCTGCAGCTGAAGATGGGCTTTGACGTGGTCGCGCCGGAGAAGCTCGCCACCCTGACCCGGACGAGCCACTACCTCGACGAGCTCTGCAACATGACGCCGAACCCAGACCAGCCCTACGTCGGTCGCAACGCATTCGCCCACAAGGCGGGAATGCACGCCGCCGGGGTCGAGGCCGACGCGAGCACCTTCGAGCATCTCGACCCGGCGCTGCTGGGCAACCAGCGCGAGATCCTCGCCTCGGAGCTGTCGGGCAAGGCGACGATCCGCAGTCAGGCCGCGCAGGCCGGTCTCGACCTCGGCGAGCAGGAGGCGACGAACGCGGTCGAGCGCCTCAAGGAGCGCGAGCACCGCGGCTACCACTACGAGGCAGCGCCCGCTTCATTCGAGCTGCTGTTGCGCCGCGAGGCCGGCAGCTACGAGTCGCTCTTCGAGCTGGAGAGCTTCAAGGTGCTGGTCGAGAAGCGCGCCGACGGCGCGGTCGAAACCGAGGCGACGATCAAGGTCAAAGTCGACGGCGAGCGCTACGTGCGGGTTGCCGAGGGCAACGGCCCGGTCAACGCCCTCGACAGCGCCCTGCGTGGTGCGATCGCCGACCGCTATCCCCACTTGGCCGACGTCGAGCTGACCAACTACAAGGTGCGCATCCTCGACGAGAGCCACGGCACCGGCGCCGTTACCCGCGTCCTGCTCGACTCATCCGATGGCGAGCGCGAGTGGGGGACGATCGGCGTCTCGGAGAACATCATCGAGGCTTCCTGGGAGGCCCTGGTCGACTCGCTCGAGTACGCCTTCCAGCCGCGATGAGCGGAGCGACCAAGCGTCCATATCTGATTCTTCGCGCCGGGAGCGAAGCGAAATCATTTATGGCGAAGCCGAATAAGGTCACGGCATGACTGACGCGATCCCGCTCGCCAAGCCGGAAATCGGCGCCCGCGAGGAGGAGGAGATCCTCGACGTGCTGCGCTCCGGCCGGCTCTCGCTCGGCCCGACCGGCGAACGCTTCGAGCACGACTTCGCCGCCTGGCTGGGGACCGACGACGCGGTGGCGGTCTCCAGCGGGACGACGGCGCTGCACCTCGGGGTGCGAGCGCTGGGTTGGGGGCCCGGGGACGAGGTCCTGACCAGTCCCTTCAGCTTCGTCGCCTCCGCCAACTGCCTGCTCTACGAGGGCGCGCGACCGGTCTTCTGCGACGTCGACCCGGTGACGCTGAACCTCGACCCGGCGGCGGTGGAGGCAGCCGCGGGCGAGCGCAGCGCCGGCATCCTGCCGGTCCACATCTTTGGCTTTCCGGCGGCGATGCCGGAACTGGAGGCGATCGCGGCAAGCCGCAGTCTGGGCATCCTCGAGGATGCCTGTGAGGCACTTGGCGCGATCGACTCCGAGGGCCGCAAGGTCGGTGCCCGCGGCAACCTGGCCACGTTCGCCTTCTACGCCAACAAGCAGATGACCACCGGAGAGGGGGGGATGATCGTGCCCTCGGGGCCCGAGACCGCCTCTCGCCTGCGCTCCGAGCGCAATCAGGGGCGGGCGGCGGATATGGGCTGGCTCGACCACGGCGGGCTGGGCTTCAACTACCGCCTCTCCGACCTCGCCGCGGCGCTCGGTGTCGCCCAGCTCGAGCGCCTCGACCAGATGCTGGAGCGACGGTCCGCCGTCGCCTCGCTGTATGCGGAAGGCCTGGGTGGCGTGGAGGGGGTGGATGCGCCGATCGCCACCCGCGGCAGGGAGCGGCGCAGCTGGTTTGTTTACACGGTGCGCCTGGCAGACGAGGTCGACCGCGACGCGATCATCGCCCGTCTGGCCGAGCGCGGCGTCGCCTCCAAGGCGTACCTGCCCTGCATCCATCTCTTCCCGCACCTGCGCGACCTCGGCTACCGCGAGGGGCAGTTCCCGGTTGCCGAAGCCGCCTCCGCCCGCTCGCTGGCGTTGCCGTTCTTCCCGGCGATGACGGAGTCGCAGGTCGCGCGGGTGTGCGAGGCTCTCGCCGAATCCCTCCGCTGATGTCGCGCTTTCGCAAAGACCCAGATCCGCGCTTCTGGCGCATCAACCGCTCGCTCGAGTTCGACTGGCCGCTGGCGCCCTACGACCTCGATCAGTCGCAGGCGCACGCGCGCGCTCTGCGCCGCATCGGCGTCCTCGACGACGCTGAGCTGGAGCAGATCGTCACCGGACTCGACCGGGTCCGCGAGCGGATCGGCGCCCACGGCTTCGAGTTCGAGCAGTCCGACGAGGACATCCACATGGCGATCGAGCGGCTGCTCGGCGATGAGATCGGCCCGCTCGCGGGCAAGCTGCACACCGGCCGTTCGCGCAACAACCAGGTCGCGACCGACATGGCGATGGTCGTCCAGGTGCACTCGCTGCAGGCGATCGACCTAGCCGCGGTGGCGATGGAGCGGTTGCTGGAGCTGGCCGAGCGCCACCGCGACTGGCCGATGCCCGGTTACACCCACCTGCAGCGCGCCCAGCCGGTCTACCTCGGCCACCACCTGCTCGCCTACTTCTGGATGCTTGCCCGCGACGTCCTGCGCTTCCAGTTCGCGCTCGACAGCGCCAGCGTGATGCCGCTCGGCTCCGGCGCCCTCGCCGGCGTCAACTGGGAGATCGATCGCAACGCGGTTGCCGACGACCTCGGCTTCGAACACGTCACCCCCAACTCGATCGACGGCGCCTCGAACCGCGACTTCGTCATCGACTACCTGTCCGCCGCCGCGACCTGCTCGATGCACCTCTCGCGGCTTGGCTCGGAGATCGTCATCTGGTCGAGCAGCGAGTTCGGCTTCTGTGAGTTGGATGAGGCCTTCTCTTCAGGCTCGTCGATCATGCCCCAGAAGAAGAATCCCGATTCGGCGGAGCTCTTGCGCGCCAAGAGCCCTCGAGTCGCCGCCGACTACCTCGCCCTGTTGGGGACGATGCACGCGCTGCCGCTGACCTACGGCAAGGACATGCAGGAGGACAAGGAGCCGCTCTTCGACGCCATTGACACTGTCGAGTCCTGTCTTGACGCAGTCGAGGGCATGCTGGCTGGGATCAGCTTCGATCGCGGGCGTTTGGCGGACGCCTCCGGCGACGAGATGCTCGCCGCGACCGAGGTCGCCGACCTCCTGGTCCGCAAGGGCGTCCCCTTCCGTGAGGCTCACGGCATCGTCGGCGGCCTGGTCCGCGACGCGGTCGAGCGCGGTGTGGCGCTCTCAGAGCTGAGCGAGGAGGATCTGCGGCAACGCTCCGAGCATCTCGACGGCTCCTTCTACGAGGTGCTGAAGCGCGAGAGCTGGCTCGAGTCGAAGCAGATCGAGGGCGGCACCGGTTCGGCGCCGTTGGCCGCGCAGATCGCGCTCGCCCACGAGACCCTGACCGCGGTCAAGGCTCGCGTCGCCGACGAGCGCGGGTGAAGCGGCAGCCCCCAGGGTTTGGAAGCCGGGCCCAACCGCTCGCAGAGCCGTTGGGGGCTGAGTTCTTCGCCCGCTCCGTGCATGCGGTGGCGCGCGAGCTGATCGGCTGCCGGCTCCTCTACGACGGCCGCGGCGGCACCATCGTCGAGACCGAGAGCTATGAGCGCGACGACCCCGCCTGTCACGCCTACGTCGGCCTGACCAAACGCACCGAGGTTCTCTTCGGACCGCCGGGCCGCGCCTACGTCTACCTCTCCTACGGTATCCACAGCCTGCTCAACTTCGTCGCCGAACCCGAGGGCGAGGCGGCGGCCGTGTTGATCCGAGCGCTTGAGCCGACCAGCGACCTCGAGGCGATGCGCGTACGGCGTGGCGAGCGCCCCGATGCCGACCTCTGCTCGGGCCCGGGCAAGCTCACGGAGGCGCTCGGCATAGGCCTCGACGCCAACAACGCCGATATAACCGCACCCCCGTTCGTGCTCCAGCCGCGTCCCCCAGGTTGGAACGGTGAGATCGTCACCGGCCCTCGGATCGGGATAACGAAAGCGGTCGAGCGTCCCTGGCGCTTCTGTCTCGCGGGTAGTGAGTTCGTATCCAGGCCTCACCCGGCGGTGATGCCACCCCCGCCCCCTGATTCGGGCGCTGCTTCAGGGGTTGGCGCAGGTTCTGGTTCAGGCGCCGGTTCGCTGAGTTCTGCTTCAGGTTCGGGTTCTGGGGTTGATTCTTCCGGCACGTAGCTTTCTTCAGAAGAATCACCGCCCGAGCCCTTCGATTTGGCCGCTTTCTCGCTGGCGCTTTCCGCCGCCCGTTCGGCCTTGATCTCTTCCCAGGCAGAGACCACGCCGGCCCAGATCAGCGCCGGGAAGGTTCCGCCCATCACCGGGCCGCCGTTGTAGAGCGTGGTCATCGGGGTCACCGTGTCGGCGTAGCCGACCCAGACGCAGACCGTCACTTCTTCGGTCGCACCGCAGAACCAGGCGTCACCGTTTTCCTCGGTCGTGCCAGTCTTGCCCCACTGGCCGGCGGCGCCGATGTCGGCGTTCGTTCCGGTGCCGCCGCTGACGACCGTTTCGAGGATGCTCTTCGCTTCTTCGGCGGTGCTTTCGCTCAGCACCTGTTCGTGGAGCGAGTCGTTGTCGCCGCCCTTGATCGTGTGGCCGTCCTGGTCGGAGACCTGGGTGAATGCCACCGGGCTGTCGCCGGGGTCGGGAGCAAGGGTGCCGCTGACGCGATCGCCGTTGTTGGCGAGAGTCGAGTAAGCGTAGGTCCAGCCGAGGGGCGTGACGCCTTCCTTCAGGCCGCCGAGGACCATCGCCGGGTTGGTTGAGATCGGCTCGCGGTATCCCATTTTGTGGATGGTCTGCGCGATCGAGCGGGTGCGGTCCTCCAGCGTCTTGCCCTTCAGACCTTCCAGCGCGAGCTGGGCGTAGATCGAGTTGTCGGAGTAGGTCGTCGCACAGGCGATGCTGCAGGAGCCGAGGTAGGCGTCCTCGTCGTTGCTGACGACGAACGTTTCCTGATCGTGCTTGCCGAAGTGGAATTCCTGCGGCGCCGATTCGTAGACCGTTTCCGGCGAGATCCCCTCTTCCAGGGCGGTGATCAACGTGAAGGGCTTGATCGATGACCCCGGCTGGCGGTGGCCGAGCGTCGCCAGGTTGAAGGGCTTGGTCTCGAAGTTGGGCCCGCCGACCATCGCCTTGACCCCGGCGTTCTTGTTGTCGATGACGACGAGGGACGCGGTGGGGGGCAGGTAGCCGAGGTAGGAGTTGACCGTTTCTTCAGCGGCGCTCTGCAGTTTGAGGTCGAGCGTCGTCTTCACTTTCAGCCCGCCGAAGAAGGTTTTCGCCGCGCCGTAGCGTTCGACCAGCTGCTGGCGCAGCCAGGCGGTGAAGTAGGGGGCCCTCGAGTCGAGCCGGGGGGGCGCGATATCGCTGGGGGCGGGAAGCGCCTGCTCCGTCCCTTCATCGAACTGGGTCTGGGTTATGTAGCCCTGCTCGTACATCTTTTCGAGCACGATGCTGCGCCGCATCAGCGTGTTTTCGGGGTAGATCTTGGGGTCATAGGCCGACGGCGAAGCGATGATCCCGGCCAGGGTTGCCGCCTCCCACGGCTCCAGCACCGACGCGCAGGGCTCGGCCTGCGACCCGCAGCCGGGGTGCGCCTCGCCGAAATAGGTGCGGGCGGCTGCCTCGATCCCGTAGGCGCCCTCGCCGAAGTAGATCGTGTTGAGGTACTCGGTGAGGATTTTGTCCTTGCTCCAGTGACGCTCCAGGCGGTAGGCGAGCGCCGCCTCGCGGAACTTCTGCAGGATCGTGCGCCTGCCTTCGGCTTCGAGCGCGTTCTTGACGAACTGCTCGGTGATCGTCGAGCCGCCCTGGGCGGCGCTCTGGCTGAGGATGTCTTTGACCAGCGCCCGCCCGATCCCCTGAAAGTCGACGCCGCTGTGCTCGTAGAAGCGGGCGTCCTCGATCGAGACCACCGCATTCTTGATGTTGGGCGAGATCTGCCCGGAGGTGAGCAGGATCTTGTTCTGGTTGCTGGTCAGCGTGCCGATCGGCTCACCCGAGGCGTCGAAGACCTCGCTGTTCTTCGACGCCTTGTACTGGGCGAAGTTGTAGATCGCCGGCAGGTCCCTCGAGACCGCGGTCATCATGCCGAAGACCATCGAGACCGCGGCAAGGACGCCGAGACCCAGCAATACGAAGAGGACGCGCAGCTTCTTCAGGCGCGGCTTGGTGCGTTGGCCCGCCAAGAGGAGGCGGCAGTCTAGCATTGCGCCCGTGCCCGACTTGACGCGTAACGCGGTCGATGTGCTGCCCGGAGGCATGCTTGCCGAGCAGCTGGACGCGGGTCGCCCGCTGCGGATCAAGCTCGGGATCGACCCGACGACCGCCGACATCCACCTGGGGCACACGGTGGTCCTCAACAAGCTGCGCGAGTTCCAGGACGCGGGCCACCAGGTCGTCCTCATCATCGGTGACTTCACCGCGCGGGTCGGCGACCCCAGCGGGCGCTCGGCGCAGCGACCGCTGCCCTCGCCCGAGGGGATCGAGGCCAATGCCGCCACCTATCAGGAGCAGGCGTTCAAGCTGCTCGACCGCGAACGGACCGAGGTGCGCTTCAACAGCGAGTGGCTTCGGATGGAGCCCGAGGCGCTGCTCGGGCTCCTCGCCCAGACGACGGTCGCCAGGCTGCTCGAGCGCGACGACTTCCAGAAGCGACTGGCGGCGGGCTCGCCGATCGCCGCCCTCGAGCTGCTCTACCCGCTGCTGCAGGGCTACGACTCCGTCGCCGTCGAGGCCGACGTCGAGCTGGGGGGCACCGACCAGAAGTTCAACCTGCTCTTCGGCCGCGACATCCAGGGCGCCTATGACCAGAAGCCGCAATCGATCATGACGCTGCCGATCCTGGTCGGAACCGACGGCGTGCAGAAGATGAGCAAGTCGCTCGGCAACTACGTCGGAGTCACCGAGGCGCCGGAGGAGATGTTCGGCAAGTTGATGAGCATCCCCGACGGGGCGATGGCCGAGTACTACCGGTTGCTGCTCGGGGCCGAGGTGCCGGCGACGCCACCCAACGAGGCCAAGCGCGAGCTTGGCAGGGGGATCGTCGACCGCTTCCACGGGGAGGGGGCCGGAGCGGCCGCGGAGGAACACTTCAACCGGCTCTTCGTCGACAGGGGCATCCCCGATGACGTGCCTGAGATCTCCCTCGAGAGCTTCGCCGCCGGCCGCCACGACACCGTCCACCTGCCGCGACTGATGGCGGAGGCCTTCGGGATCAGCTCCAGCGAAGCGCGGCGGCTGATCCAGCAGGGGGGCGTGAAGCTGGATGGCGAGCCGTGGCCGGCCCACCTCTTCGACGAGGAAGCCGGCAAGCTAGACGGACGGGTGCTGCAGGCCGGCAAGAGGCGGTTCCGTCGCCTCCACGCCCCTGCCTGAGCAGGCACGGGGACACTGCGCGTGGGGGCACTAGGCAAAGCGCCGCCGCAGCGCTATACTCCCGCGTCCTTCTGGGATTGGCCCTGTGCCGTCCCATGCGCAAAAGACGGCGAGTCCCGCCGCAGAGGCGCAGCGGTCTTTGAAAACTGAGCAGCGTGCACCCCGCGGACATTCGTGTCCGTGGGATTGTTTGAGCCCGATCCACTCGACTCGTCAGCGTGTCGAGTGGTCTGATTTACCCGTCATGCCGGCCACCATGTATGTGTACCCGGTGGCCAGCCAGGCATGGCATCTCTCTGTAGAAGTACTCTTCACGGAGAGTTTGATCCTGGCTCAGGACGAACGCTGGCGGCGTGCTTAACACATGCAAGTGGTGCGACGAACCAGGGCTTGCCCTGGGGCAAAGCCGCGAACGGGTGAGTAACACGTGAGTAACCTGCCCCGATGACCGGGACAACCCGAGGAAACTCGGGCTAATACCGGATGTGGCGCACAGGCGTAAGCCTGTTCGCTAAAGGAAGCTTCGGCCTCCGCATTGGGAGGGGCTCGCGGCCCATTAGCTTGTTGGTGGGGTCAAGGCCTACCAAGGCGACGATGGGTAGCTGGTCTGAGAGGACGATCAGCCACACTGGGACTGAGACACGGCCCAGACTCCTACGGGAGGCAGCAGTGGGGAATCTTGCGCAATGCGCGAAAGCGTGACGCAGCAACGCCGCGTGGGGGAAGACGGCCTTCGGGTTGTAAACCCCTTTCAGGAGGGACGAAGGTTCGGCGGTTAACAGCCGTCCGGACTGACGGTACCTCCAGAAGAAGCTCCGGCTAACTACGTGCCAGCAGCCGCGGTAATACGTAGGGGGCAAGCGTTGTCCGGAATCATTGGGCGTAAAGCGCGCGTAGGCGGCCCTGTAAGTCCGTTGTGAAAGTCAAAGGCTCAACCTTTGAAAGCCGATGGATACTGCAGGGCTAGAGTCCGGAAGAGGCGAGTGGAATTCCTGGTGTAGCGGTGGAATGCGCAGATATCAGGAGGAACACCAATAGCGAAGGCAGCTCGCTGGGACGGTACTGACGCTAAGGCGCGAAAGCGTGGGGAGCGAACAGGATTAGATACCCTGGTAGTCCACGCCGTAAACGATGGGCACTAGGTGTGGGAGGTGTCGACTCCTCCCGTGCCGTCGCTAACGCACTAAGTGCCCCGCCTGGGGAGTACGGCCGCAAGGCTAAAACTCAAAGGAATTGACGGGGGCCCGCACAAGCAGCGGAGCATGTGGTTTAATTCGACGCAACGCGAAGAACCTTACCTGGGCTTGACATGTTGGTGACCGCCGTGGAAACACGGTTTTCCTTCGGGACACCATCACAGGTGGTGCATGGCTGTCGTCAGCTCGTGTCGTGAGATGTTGGGTTAAGTCCCGCAACGAGCGCAACCCCCGTTCCATGTTGCCATCATTAAGTTGGGGACTCATGGGAGACTGCCGGTGACAAACCGGAGGAAGGTGGGGATGACGTCAAGTCATCATGCCCCTTATGTCCAGGGCTACACACGTGCTACATTGGCGCATACAAAGGGCAGCAATACCGCGAGGTGGAGCGAATCCCAGAAAGTGCGTCTCGGTTCGGATTGGAGGCTGAAACTCGCCTCCATGAAGCTGGAGTTGCTAGTAATCGCAGATCAGCAATGCTGCGGTGAATACGTTCCCGGGCCTTGTACACACCGCCCGTCACACCACGAAAGCAAGTAACACCCGAAGCCGGTGGCCTAACCTTTTGGAGGGAGCCGTCGAAGGTGGGACCTGTGATTGGGGTGAAGTCGTAACAAGGTAGCCGTAGCGGAAGCTGCGGCTGGATCACCTCCTTTCTAGGGAGTTTCTCTAGAACGTCGACCGGGCTCCCCAGTGGCTGTATGTCACTGGGAACGCTGCTCAGTTTTGAGAGACCGCCAGCGGAAGTACTCCGCTGCGTGTGCCTCGGTGGACCTTGAAAACTGTACAAGGCCAATAATTAGAACCTGTCGCAAGGCAGGTTCTGGGTATTTAATTAACGACCCGGACACTTAGGTGTGCGGGTCGCTCACCGTCAAGATAGTAAGGGCTTACGGTGGATGCCTTGGCACCAGGAGTCGATGAAGGACGTGGACGGCTGCGTTAAGCCGCGGTGAGGCGCTGAACAGCCATTGACCCGCGGATTTCCGAATGGGGAAACCCGGCGCCGGTAATGCGGCGTCATCCGGTGGTGAATTCATAGTCACCGGAAGGCAACCGGGGGAACTGAAACATCTAAGTACCCCGAGGAATAGAAATCAACCGAGACTCCCTTAGTAGTGGCGAGCGAAAGGGGATCAGCCTAAACCTGACAGATGTAAGCGGGCACGCGTTGTCTGTCAGGGGTCGTAGGACATCACGCCCGAGCCGTGCCTGGCTCGGCGGCAGTTACCAAATCAGGTGTTAACCGAAGCGAGTGGAACCTCGCACCACAGAGGGCAATCGTCCCGTAGGTGAAAACGCACTGATCTGCCGACTGATGTTCCTGAGTAGGACCGCACCCGTGAAACGCGGTCTGAACCTGGGGGGACCACCCTCCAAGGCTAAGTACTACCTGGTGACCGATAGTGAACTAGTACCGTGAGGGAAAGGTGAAAAGCACCCCTGAAGGGGAGTGAAATAGTACCTGAAACCGTAAGCCTACAAGTGGTCGGAGCACCTTCGGGTGTGACGGCGTGCTTTTTGCATCACGAGCCGGCGAGTTACTCGTCAGTGGCAAGGTTAAGCGATGAGCGGAGCCGTAGCGAAAGCGAGTCTGAATAGGGCGACAAAGTCATTGGCGGTAGACCCGAAACTGGGCGAGCTATCCATGGGCAGGCTGAAGCGGGGGTAAGACCTCGTGGAGGGCCGAACCGACCTAGGTTGAAAACTGGGCGGATGACCTGTGGATTGGAGTGAAAGGCTAATCAAGCCCAGAGATATCTGGTTCTCTCCGAAATATATTTAGGTATAGCCTCGCGTGATTGCGTGGCGGCCGTAGAGCACTGTTTGGACTAGGGGCCCTACCAGGTTACCGACTTCAGGCAAACTCCGAAGACCGTCACGGTTAGCGCGGGAGTCAGTGTGCGGGGGATAAACTTCGTACGCAAAAGGGGAACAACCCAGACCATCAGCTAAGGACCCTAAGTACTAGCTAAGTGGTGAACGATGTCCGAGTGCATAGACAACCAAGAGGTTGGCTTAGAAGCAGCCACCCTTGAAAGAGTGCGTAACAGCTCACTGGTCAAGTGTTCGGGCGCGGAGAATGTAACGGGGCTCAAGCTAGTCTCCGAAGCTATGGGTGTGCAGGCCTGCGGGCTCTGTACGCGGTAGGAGAGCGTTCCAGTTGCGTGAAGCAGGCGCGTAAGCTCCTGTGGAGTGGCTGGAAGTGAGAATGCCGGCATGAGTAACGATAGAGGGGTGAGACTCCCCTCCACCGATTGTCCAAGGTTTCCTGAGTAAAGTTCGTCTGCTCAGGGTTAGTCGGGACCTAAGGCGAGGCCGAAAGGCGTAGCCGATGGCCAACAGGTTGATATTCCTGTACCACGTCGTTTCCGTTATGACCGATGGGGGGACGGGGAAGGGTAAGGGAACCCAGGCGATGGTCGTCCTGGGGCAAGCACGTAGCCAGTCTCTGTAGGGAAATCCGCAGAGGCGTTTTGACGCGAGGTGCGATGCCAGCTGGCTTGACCGCCGGCCAGTCCCCGATCCCATGCCTCCGAGAAAAGCCTCTAGGCAGGATTCGCGTGCCCGTACCGATAACCGACACAGGTGGACAAGTAGAACATACTGAGGTGAGCGAGCTAACTCTCGTTAAGGAACTCGGCAAAATCGTCCCGTAACTTCGGGAGAAGGGACGCCCCGGTAGGGTGAACTCCATACGGAGGGAGCCTGAGGGGGCCGCAGTGAATTGGTCCAACCGACTGTTTACCAAAAACACAGGCCTCTGCTAAGTCGCAAGACGACGTATAGGGGCTGACGCCTGCCCGGTGCCGGAAGGTTACGCGGACTTGTTAGCGCTTCGGCGCGAAGCAATGAAGCTAAGCCCCGGTAAACGGCGGCCGTAACTATAACGGTCCTAAGGTAGCGAAATTCCTTGTCGGGTAAGTTCCGACCTGCACGAATGGCGCAACGAGTTGGACGCTGTCTCAACGAGAGGCTCGGTGAAATTAAAGTCTCGGTGAAGATGCCGAGTACCCGCAGCTAGACGGAAAGACCCCGTGAACCTTTACTGCAACTTGATATTGGAGTCTGATGTATCTCGCTCAGGATAGGTGGGAGACAGTGAACCGGCGGCCTTGGCTGCCGGGGAGTCGTCCTTGAGATACCACCCTTGATGTTTTGGGCTTCTAACACCATGCCGTGATCCGGGTGGTGAACAGTGTCAGGTGGGCAGTTTGACTGGGGCGGTCGCCTCCTAAAGAGTAACGGAGGCGCCCAAAGGTTCCCTCAGCACGGTTGGAAATCGTGCGTAGAGTGTAAAGGCAACAAGGGAGCTTGACTGCGAGACCGACGGGTCGAGCAGGAACGAAAGTTGGGCTTAGTGATCCGGCGGTAGCAAGTGGAAGCGCCGTCGCTCAACGGATAAAAGGTACTCCGGGGATAACAGGCTTATCGTTTCCAAGAGTCCACATCGACGAAACGGTTTGGCACCTCGATGTCGGCTCGTCGCATCCTGGGGCTGGAGTAGGTCCCAAGGGTTGGGCTGTTCGCCCATTAAAGCGGTACGCGAGCTGGGTTCAGAACGTCGTGAGACAGTTCGGTCCCTATCTGCTGTGGGCGTTGGAGAGTTGAGAGGAGTCATCCCTAGTACGAGAGGACCGGGATGAACGTGCCGCTGGTGTATCTGTTGTCCTGCCAAGGGCACCGCAGGTTAGCTACGCACGGAACGGATAACCGCTGAAGGCATCTAAGCGGGAAGCCGTCCTTGAGATGAGCTCTCCCATCCCTTCGAGGGAGTAAGACCCCTGGTAGACCACCAGGTTGATAGGCCGGCGGTGCAAGCGCAGTGATGTGCTCAGCCGACCGGTACTAATGGGTCGAGGGCTTGACGGATTATTTATTACTTACCTATGGCCTTGTGCAGTTTTCAAGCTCCACCGGGGGCGGTCTCGCAAAATTCCGGTGGCGCATAGCGAGTGGGAAACACCTCTTCCCATTCCGAACAGAGCAGTTAAGCCACTCTGCGCCGATGGTACTTGGGGGGCAACCCCCTGGGAGAGTAGGTCGCCGCCGGTTCTTCTGACTCTGGGCCGCCCATCGGGCGGCCCTTTGTCGTTGCAGGGCTTGTCGCCCTTAGGGGTGCGTGGCGAAGTGGTCGATCGCCGAGGTCCACGCACCGGTACTGCGCAGGCTGCCGCTGCGCCGGCGACCCTCGCAGGGCTGCGTCGGGGGGTTGACGGGCTCAAGCCCGTACTCGCCGAGCGTGGCGAAGTCGATCATCAGGTCTGCGGCGTCGACCACGTGGGTGCTGAGTGATTTCTTCGTATCGAACATAGGTTCGACTCTACGGTTGCCTTCGGACGGCTCCGGGTTTTTGCAAGCGGTCTTGCGGAGCATGCCTAGCTTTTACCCGTTTTGCAGGGCTTTTAACCGCATCGAAGGCGAGGACCAGGGCCGCCGTCTCGGCCGGTTTCTCGACGTTGGGCGAGTGGCCGGCGCCCTGGATCAGCTTCGTTTCGGCGCCGGCGGCGCGGTATGCGGCGAGGGCGGCGCTCGGGTCGTTGGCGATCTGCTCCTCGGCTCCCATGATCGCGAGGGTCGGCTTTCCGGTTGCGGCGGCCCGCCGCGGCAGTGACTCCTCGCCCGTGTACTCGTCATAGGCGTCGTGGGAGCCGGTGTAGGCGCTGTAGGTCATCTGCTTGACGTCATCGACAAAGGTGTCTGGAACTTCAAATCCCGGTGCGAAGGCGATCTCGAGCCCGTCCTTGATCGAGAAGTCGGGCTTGATCCTCCACAGGGTCTCACCGATCACCGGCTTGAAGGGGAGTTCGCCGATGAAGCCGACGTCGCCATAGCCGGTGTCGGGGATGCTGTCGATCGTCACCAGGCGATTGACCAGCTGCGGCGATTGCTCGGCGAGAGCGATCGATATCGGACCACCGAGAGAGTGACCGACGACCTCGGCATCGCGCACGCCCAATCGCCCCAGGACACCCGCCACCAGGTCAGCCTGGTTCTCGATCGAGTACCCGGACGAGGGCTTTTCGGACCCGCCGTGCCCAAGCAGATCGACGGCGACGACTCGGTGCCCGCGGGCGAGTATCGGGATCATCCCGTCCCACCAGTTGATCGCGCAGGTGAAGCAGTGGATGAGGACGATCGGGCTGGCATCGCGTGGTCCCCTTTCGACCACCTCGAGATCGCCGCCGGGCAGGCTGACGACGCGGCCGCCTGGTTCGGTTATTCCGGCCGACTTCGTTTCCCCCTCGATGACAAAGGCATTGACCCCGATCACGAGCACGAGGACGACGACAACGCCGATCAGGATCTTCCAGCCACGTCTCATTGCGCCAGTACCCTAACCGGACTCATGGAGAAGTTCGTCATCGACGGAGGCGCGCCGCTCTCAGGCGAGTTGACGGCCGCCGGAAACAAGAACGCGGCGCTGCCGATTCTCGCCGCCTGCCTGCTCACCGAGGAGGAGCTGCTCCTGCACCGTGTACCGCGAATACGCGACACCGAGGCGCAGATCGCTCTGCTTGAACGCCTCGGCGTCGAGGCGGCGTGGGTTGCCGATAACAGCCTGCGCCTCTGCGCCTCCGCGGTCTCCGACGTCGTCGTCGACGAGGAGCTCTCCAACAGGATCCGCGCTTCGTTCCTGCTCGCCGGGCCTCTGCTTGCGCGTTTCGGCGAAGCACGTATGCCGCCCCCCGGTGGGGACTTCATCGGCCGGCGGCGGCTCGACGCGCACCTCGACGCCTTCGCCGACCTCGGTGCCCGCGTCGAGGGCGATCGCTGGATCGAGCTGAAGGCGCCGGCGAGCGGTCTGTGCCCCTGCGCGATCTTCATGGACGAGCCGTCGGTGATGGGGACCGAGAACGCGCTGATGGCGGCCGCGCTGACGCCGGGCCCGACGACGATCTCCAACGCCGCGAGCGAGCCGCACGTACAGGATCTCGCCCGCCTGCTGACCGCCATGGGCGCCGAGGTCACCGGGATCGGATCGAACGTGATGACGGTGCATGGCCGCGACCGGCTTGGTGGCGCCGAGCACACGATCTCCCCCGATCACATCGAGGTCGGCAGCTTCATGGCACTCGCCGCCGCAACGGGCGGTGAGCTGCGGATCCACGAAACGGCCCCGGCCGATCTGCTCATGGTGCGTCGCCAGTTCCGCCGCCTCGGCCTGGAATCCACGATCGAGGGTGATGACGTGATCGTGCCGCCCGAGCAGCGGCTGCGGATCAAGGCCGACATCGGCGATGCGATCCCCAAGATCGAGGACGGTCCTTGGCCGGCGTTCCCCGCCGACCTCACCTCGATCGCGCTGGCGCTTGCGACGCAGGCCGACGGCGAGATCCTGATCTTCGAGAAGATGTTCGAGAACCGCCTCTTCTTCGTCGACAAGTTGGTCGCGATGGGCGCTCGGATCACGCTCTGCGATCCCCACAGGGCGATCGTCAGCGGTCCGAGCCGTCTTCATGGCGAACGGGTCGAGAGCCCCGACATCAGGGCCGGGATGGCGATGCTCATCGCCGCTCTGGCAGCGGACGGCACCTCGGAGATCGGCAACATCCGCCAGATCGACCGCGGCTACGAGTCGATCGACGAGCGCTTGCGCGGGCTCGGTGCCCGGATCGAACGCGTCTCTGCAGAGATCCCGGCTTAGCAGGCTTTCCGCGCCCACTCTCGTAAGGTCAGGCGCATGATTCACCCGATTCCCCCAGGCACGCGCGACATCCTCCCCGACGAGATGCGGGAGCTGAGGCGCCTGCACCTCGCGATGATCGAGGTGTTCGAGAGCCGTGGCTACGGCGAGGTGGCGACCCCCGCGATCGAGTACGACGAGGTGCTCGCCCGGGGCGACGGCCGCACCGCCGACTCCGCCTACCGCTTCTTCGACGAGCGCGGCGACCTGCTGGCGCTGCGCTCCGACATGACCGTGCCGATCGCGCGGCTGGTCGCTTCGCGATACGCCGACGCCGAGTGGCCGCTGCGTCTTTGTTACCTGGCGAACGCCTTCCGCGCGGTGCGTCCGCAGCGCGGCCAGATGCGCGAGTTCGCCCAGGCCGGCGTCGAGCTGATCGGAGCGCCGGCTCCGGGCGGCACCGTGGAGATCATCGAGGTGCTGGAGGCAACCCTCGACGCGGCGGGTCTCGATCGAGCGGTGATCGGGCTCGGCGACGCCGATCTCTACCGCCAGCTGCTCACAGAGCTCGAGGTCGAAGGCGAGGCCCGCGACGCAATCCTGGAGCGGTTGGCCAAGCACGACTTGGTTGGACTCGAGGTCGAGCTCTCGCAGGCCGGGCTCGGCACCGAGCAGGTGGACACCTGCGTCGCCCTCTCGCAGCTGCGCGGGGGTCGCGAGGTTCTCGACCAAGCCCGTGCAATTGGCGGGGCGGCGGTCGAGCGGGCGACCGCGCGACTTGGGGAGACCTTCGCGGCGTTGGAAGAGCGCGGCGTAGCCGAGCGCGTCCGCGTCGACCTCGGCCTGCTGCGCGACCTCGGCTACTACAGCGGCGCCATCCTCGAGGTCTACGATCCCGCTGTCGGCCACGTGCTGGGAGGCGGGGGACGCTACGACGAGCTGCTCAGGCGCTTCGGCATCGATCTGCCCGCGGCGGGCTTCGCGCTGTACCTGGAGCGGGTCCACGTCGCCCAGATGGAGGAGTCGCGGCGAGAGGAGCCCTCGTGAGCGTCGAAGTCGCCGGCATGGCCGGGGCGAAGACAGACGGACCGCTGAAGCTCGCGGTGCCGCGCGGCGCGCTGCTTGCGGGGACGCTCGACGTCCTCGACGCGGCCGGCGTCGACACCGGCCCGGTGCGCGGCGAGTCGCGTGCGCTGATCTTCCCTGGCGAACGGATCACGCTGGTGACGATGCGGCCCTCCGACGTGCCGACCTACGTCGAGGCCGGCGCCGCCGACGTCGGCATCACCGGCAAGGACGTGCTGCTCGAGCAGGCGGACCGCATGGTCTACGAGCTCCTCGACCTCGGTTTCGGGCGCTGCCGCATGGTGCTTGCCGGGCGCAAGGGGGACGAGAGCCTTGGCGAGTCGCAGCGGCGGCTGGGGATGATGCGGATCGCGACCAAGTACCCACGCATCGCCGAGCGCTACTTCGAGTCGACGGGACGCCAGGTGGAGACGATCGAGGTCAAGGGCTCGGTCGAGCTCGCCCCGCTGATCGGCCTGGGGGACGGCATCGTCGACCTGGTCGCCACCGGCCGCACGCTGGAAGAGAACGACCTCGAGGTGCGCGAGGAGATCGTCGAGTGCACCGCGCGCTTCGTCGCCAACCGGGTCGCTCACAAGCTGCGGGCGAAGGAGATCGACGATCTGACTTCCAGGTTGCGCGAGGTGACCGCGCCTTGAGGTTGCGGCGCTTCAACTGGGAGGGCGCCACCGCTACCGCCACCGCGATCCGCGCCTGGGCCTCGGAGGCGGAGTCGGCGGTCGACGTCGGGTCGATCGAACGTGAAGTGCGAGAGGGGGGCGACGCGGCGCTGCTGCGGCTGACCGAGCGCTTCGATGCAACCGAGCGCGCGCCCGAAGCGCTGCGCGTCGATCCGGAGGCACTCTCGGGGGCGCTGGCCGGGCTCGACCCCGGCATCCGCGAGTCGCTCGAGTTGGCTGCCGCCAACGTCCGGGCGGTGGCCGACGCCCAGGGCGCGGCGCAGCCGCGGCGGGTCGACCTGCCTCAGGGGCACTCGGTGCTCCTGCGCGAGGTCGCCACGGACGCCGCCGGCATCTACGCGCCGGGTGGCCGCGCTGCCTACCCGTCAAGCGTCCTGATGTGCGCGATCCCGGCGCGGGCAGCTGGGGTGGAGCGCCTGGCACTCGCTTCGCCGCCCGGCCCCGACGGCAAGCTCAACCCACTCGTCCTCGCCGCCGCCGCGCTCTGCGAGGTCGATGAGGTCTACCCGGTCGGTGGCGCCCAGGCCATCTTCGCCCTCGCCTACGGCACCGAGACGATCGATCCCGTCGACGTCATCGCCGGCCCAGGCAACGCCTGGGTGCGCGAGGCGAAGCGGGCCGTCAGCGGCATCGTCGGCATCGACTCCCTTGCCGGCCCCTCCGAGCTGATGGTGGTTGCCGGCAACAACGAGATCGAGTGGGCGGCACTTGACCTCTGTGCGCAGGCAGAGCACGGCGGGGAGGGCCTGTTGGTCGCCTGCGCGGCGGAGGAATCGACGCTCGAGGGCATCGGCACGGCAGCCGAGCGGCTTGCCGGCGAGCGACCCGGCGTGGGGGACTCACCCCTGGCTCTGGTCTCAGCCGGCTCGCGCGACGCGATCGACCTTGCCAACGCGCTTGCCCCCGAGCACCTGGAGCTGTTCGACGGGGAGGCCGCGACGCTGGCCGGTCACGTGCGGACCGCCGGCTGCGTCTTCGTCGGCCCCTACAGCGCCACCGCGTTCGGCGACTATGTCGCCGGCTCCAACCATGTCCTGCCAACCGGCGGGGCGGGGCGCTTTTCCGGTCCGCTTGGCCCGGGCGTCTTTCGCCGTACCGTCGCCTCCGTGGAGGTCTCCGCCGACGCCGCGGCGAAGTTGGCCCCACATGTCGACACGCTTGCCCGTGCCGAGGGGTTCCCAGTTCACGGCGAGTCGGCAATGATTAGGCGATGAGCAGAAGCGCAGACAGAGAACGCAGCACCGCCGAGACCAAGATCAAGCTCTCGCTCGATCTCGATGGGGGTGAGTCGAGCGCCGCAACCGGCGTCGGCTTCCTCGACCACATGCTCGACCTGCTCGCCCGTCACGGCAAGCTCGGCTTGGTGGTGGAGGCCAGCGGCGATCTCGAGACCGGGGCGCACCACACGGTCGAGGACGTCGGCATCGTGCTCGGCCAGGCGCTCGACGAGGCGCTGGGCGACCGCGCCGGGATCCGTCGCTACGGCTCGGCCCTGGTGCCGATGGACGAGTCGCTGGCCGAGTGCGCGATCGACATATCGGGGCGGCCGCTGTGCGTCTTCGAGGCGGACTTGCCGACGACCTCTATCGCTGGCTTCGACACCGAGCTCGCCGAGGAGTTCTTCCGTGCCGTCGCCAACAGCGCAAAACTGACCCTGCACGTCACGGTCCGCTACGGCACTAACGCCCACCACATGATCGAGGCGAGCTTCAAGGCCTTTGCACGGGCGCTGCGGGTAGCCGTCTCAGTCGATCCGGACGAGAAGGGCGTGCCCTCGACCAAGGGGACGCTGAGCGAATGACCACCCGTATCTGCATCCTCGACTACGGCATGGGCAACCTGCGCTCGGTCGAGAAGGCACTCGAGCACGTCGGCGCGACCGCGACGATCGCCAGCGATACGGAGACGGTCCGTGTCGCTGATGGTGTGATCCTGCCTGGCGTCGGCGCCTTCCCCAGGGCGATGGAGCGTGTGCGCGAGCTCGGACTCGACGAGCTGATCGCCGAGCGCCGCGATAGCGGGGTGCCGATTCTCGGCATCTGCCTCGGCCTGCAGCTGCTCTTCGACTCGACCACCGAGCTGGGTGGGTCGAGTGGCGTCGGCCTCCTGCCTGGGGGGGTGGCCGAGTTGAACGCGGACGGCCTCAAGGTCCCGCACATCGGCTGGTCGCCGGTTCGCTGGGAGAAGGAGTCGCGCCTCGCCGAGGGGATCGAGAGCGAGACGCCCTTCTACTTCGTCCACTCCTTCGCGCCAAGCCCGGTCCAGGACGATCTGCTCGGCAGCGCCGCCTACGGTTCCCGCTTCGCCTGCGCGGCGGAGCGCGACAACGTCTTCGGCGTCCAGTTCCACCCCGAGAAGTCGAGCGCGGCCGGCCTGCGGCTGCTCTCCAACTTCGCCGGCGTCTGCGCGAAGGCGCCCGCCGCGGCGTGATCCTCTACCCGGCGATCGACATCCGCGGCGGCCAAGCGGTGCGGCTGCTGCAGGGCGACTACGAGCGCGAGACCACCTACGACGCCGACCCGGTCGACGCCGCAAAGCGCTGGGCGGACGAAGGCGCCGAGTTCCTGCACGTGGTCGACCTCGACGGGGCGAAGGCGGGCGAACCGCGCAACCTCGATGCCGTCGAGCGCATCGCCGCGGCGGTCGACTGTCCGATTCAGGTCGGCGGGGGCTTGCGAGACCCGCAGTCGGTGCGGGCAATCCTCGATGCCGGCGCAGACCGGGTCGTAATCGGCACCGCGGCACTGCGAGACCCGGAGTTCCTCGACGCCATGCTGGAAGCACACGGCCACCGAGTGGTGGTCTCGGTAGACGCCCGAGCGGGCCGTGTCGCCTTGGAGGGATGGACTGAAGCGGGGGAGGAGGGCGTGGTCGACGCCGTCGCAGCACTCAGCGAGCGGGGCGTAGCCCGATTCCTCTGCACCGCAATCGAAGTCGACGGCACCATGGAGGGCCCCGCCCTAGATCAACTCAACGAAATCGCCTCCGCCACCAGCTCCCTGATAATCGCCTCCGGCGGCGTAGGCACCCTCGCCCACCTCGAATCCCTTTCCCAGCTCAGTGCCCCGAACATCGACGGGGCCATCGTGGGAAGAGCACTCTACGAGCAGCGCTTCACCGTTCGCGAGGCCATCGCCGCGTTTCGCAAGTAGGGCCGAGGCACCTCGGCCCTACCCTTACGCTTGTCCAATGGTCCTAAAACGCGTAATCCCCTGCCTAGACGTCGACGCCGGGCGCGTCGTCAAGGGCACCAACTTCGTCGACCTGCGCGACGCGGGCGATCCGGTCGAGCTGGCCGAACGCTATGACGCGGAGGGTGCCGACGAGCTCGTCTTCCTCGACATCACCGCCTCGCACGAGAAGCGCGAGACGATCGTCGAGCTGGCTCGCCGCACCGCCGACAACGTCTTCATCCCGTTCACGATCGGGGGCGGTATCCGCTCGGTCGAGGATGCGCAGGCGGTGCTAGACGCCGGCGCCGACAAGGTCTCGGTCAACTCCTCGGCACTTGCCCGGCCCGAGCTGCTGACCGAGCTCGGCGACCACTTCGGAGCGCAGTGCGTGGTCATCGCAATCGACGCCAAACGGGACGGAGACGAATGGGGGGTCTACGTCAATGGCGGTCGCAAGAGGGTCGAGGGTCGCAGTGCGATCGCCTGGGCCAAGGAGGCGGTCGAGCGGGGGGCGGGGGAGGTGTTGCTGACGAGCATGGACCGCGACGGCACCAACGACGGCTACGACATCGAGCTGACCCGTGCCGTTGCGGATGCCGTAACCGTGCCGGTCATCGCTTCCGGCGGCGCCGGCACTCTCGATCACCTCAGCGAGGCGATCGCCGACGGCCGCGCCGACGCCGTCCTCTGCGCCTCGATCTTCCACTACGGCGAGTACCGGGTATGCGACGCGAAGCAGCACCTGGCAGCGGCCGGCATCCCCGTGCGGGCATAGGCTCGCCTGGGATGTCCGAGATGAAGATCGACGATCTGGGCGAGGCACTGCACGGGGCCTATCCCGAGCTGGCCTCGGTGCGTGAGGTGGCGGGGGGAAAACCGGTCTACCTGGTCGGCGGCGCCGTCCGCGATCTCCTCCTCGGGCGCGGGCGAGGCGACATCGACATCGTCGTCGAGGGCGATGCCGCTGCCCTGGCTGCCCGGCTTGGCGGCGAGGTGGTCGAGCACGAGCGCTTCGCCACCGCCAAGGTGCATCTCGACGGCCACGAGGTCGACCTTGCCACCGCGCGCTCCGAGTCCTATCCGCATCCGGGTGCGTTGCCGGAGGTCGAACCGACCGCGGGCATCGCCGCCGACCTCGCCCGCCGTGACTTCACGATCAACGCGATGGCGGTCGCACTGCGTCGCGATCCGGAGCTGATCGACCCCCATGGCGGAAAGCAGGACCTGGAAGACGGCCTGCTGCGCATCTTGCACCCGCACTCCTTCGAAGACGACCCGACCCGAGCGCTGCGCGCCGCGCGCTATGCAGCTCGCCTCGGCTTCGAGCTGGAGCCCGACACCGCCGAGCTCTTGAGCCAGACGGACCTGAACACGGTGTCGGTCGACCGCCGTGAAGCGGAGCTGCTGCGGCTTGCCGGTGAAGTCGAGGCCGTGCGGGGCTTCGCTCTGCTCGCCCAGTGGGGGTTGCTGAACCTGGACGAAGATGGCGTGGAGCTGGCCGGCCGCGTCGCGGGACTACTCATCGCGGCGCCATGGGCGGGGACCGCACCACGCGACCGGGCGGTCGTTGCCGCGGCGCTGGGGCCCCGGGCGGTGGCCGAGGAGCTGGCCGGGGCGCACCCCGGGAGGCCGTCGGAGGCGGTCCGTATCGCGCGTGGAGCGGATCCTGAGCAGCAGGTCATCGCTCGCGCGATGGGCGCCGAGTGGCTCGACCGCTACCTGCTGGAGTGGAGTCAGGTCACGCTCGAGATCGACGGCGAGGATCTGATCGCCGCGGGGGTGCCACAGGGGCCGGGCATCGGCCGCGGCCTCGCCGTAGCGCTGGACCGCAAGCTCGACGGCGAGCTCAGCGGGCGTGACGAGGAGCTGGCCGCCGCGCTCGCCGGCGCCCGCGGCGCACAATGAGGTGGCGCGAGAAAAACGGCGTTCGCTGGCTGGAAGCCGATCTGCCGGCTGCCATGGTCGTGTTCTCCACCCGCTCCGCCGGCTCGATCAAGGAGAGCCACCTACCCCTCGCGCTCGCGCTCGACGTCCCCGCCGATCGGTTTGTCAGTGCTCACCAGGTGCACGGCGCCAATCTCGCCTTCCATCCCGGAACCGGCGCGGAAGCGATGGAGGTCGACGGCCACGTGATCACCGAGGCCGGGCCGATCGGCTTGGTCTACACCGCCGACTGCCTGCCCGTTGCCCTGGTCGGCCCCGCCGGCATCGCGATGCTCCACTGCGGCTGGCGGGGGCTGGCCGCCGGCATCGTTGCCCGCGGTGCCGCCGCGGTCGATGCCACGCACGCCGCAATCGGACCCGGAATCGGACCCTGCTGCTACGAAGTCGGCGACGACGTGCTGGACGCCTTCGACGGCCTCGGGGAAGGCGTCGTCGCCGGGCGGATGCTCGATCTGCCCGAGGTCGCCCGCCGCCTGCTCGAGCGGGCCGGCGTCGAGGACGTCGCCTCCGCGGGTCTCTGCACCTGCTGCGAAGAGGGGCTGTTCTTCTCCCACCGCCGAGACGGAGGCCCCGGGCGGCAGGCGGGCCTCGCCTGGCTCGAGATGGGGGAGAGCTGACGTGCCCGGTCTGATCCACGGGCTCGACCCGGAGAAGATCGCGGCAAACCTGGACCAGGTGCGCGAGCGGACGGGCGGAGAAGTCGAAATCCTCGCCGCGACCAAGTACGTGCCGCGGGAGGAGATGGGCGCGCTCGCTGAGGCGGGAGTCGAGCTGGTCGGCGAGAACCGCCAGCAGGAGCTGGAGGAAAAGCACGCGCAATGGGGCGATGCTTTCGCTTGGGACTTCATCGGCAACCTGCAGAGCCGCAAGGTGAAGCGGATCCTGCCGCTCTGTCGCCTGATCCACTCAATCGCCTCCGAGTCCGTGCTGGAGCAGCTGGGCCGCCACGGCGACCCCCAGATCGAAGTCCTGGTCGAGGTCAACGTCGCCGGCGAGGAGGGCAAGGGCGGCGTTTCCCCGGCGGAGCTCGGCGCTTTCATCGAGCGCTGTCCGGTGCGGGTCGCGGGGCTGATGACGATGCCGCCATTCAGCACCGATCCGGAGGACTCGCGACCTCATTTCGCCCGCCTCGCCGAGCTCGCCGAGAGCCACGGCTTGACGCGGCTCTCGATGGGCACCTCGCAGGACTGGCCCGTCGCGGTCGAGGAGGGGGCGACGATAATCAGGCTTGGGACTGCCCTCTACATATGAGTTTTCGGCGGACGGGTCCTGTCACGAGGGGAGGGGGTGTTAGCGGACTCACCCGTCCGAACACCCCCTCCCCTCGTGCCACCCGCCCGAGGAGCCATAATCGGTAGAGGAATAGCGCCGTCAGAGCAGAAAGACCCCGAAACATGGCTTTAAGAGATACCTGGCATAAAGCGTTGGTCTATTTCGGACTGGCGGAAGAGCACGAGTACGGTCACGAGTACGAGGAAGATTTCCCCGATACGTCCGAAGAGGAGATCGAGGCTCGGCGGGAATCCGGTCAGGTGCGACGCCTGCCGACCTCACGCCGCTCACGGCGCGACGAGATCGACGACATCTTTGCCGACGACGAGCCGATCTCGGCCTCGCGGACCCGCACTCTGCGGCCCGTCGGCGACGACTCCGACGTCAAAGTCCACCTCGTCATCCCGCGCAACTTCAATGACGCCCAGCAGGTCGCCGACCAGTTCAAGCGGTCGGTACCGGTGATCCTCAACCTGCAGACGACCGATCACGAGCTCTCCAAGCGGATGATCGACTTCTGCTCCGGCCTCACCTACTCGCTGGACGGGGGCATGCAACGGATCGCAGAGAAGATCTTCCTGCTCACCCCGCGCAACGTCGAGGTCTCCGCCGAGGAGAAGGCACGATTGCTTGACAAAGGGTTCTTCAACCAGTCTTAGGTCGCAGCGCTGGGGGACACACCCGGCAGTCCTACTAGGCTGCGGCTGATGATCGTTGGATTCTGTGGTTCGGGGAACATGGCTGCGGCCATTGCCAGGGGCTGGGTCGGGCAGTGGGAGCAGATGCTGTTCTTCGATCCGGACTCCGATAGGGCTCTCATGCTGGCCGAGGAGCTTGGTGGCGAGGCTGTCGGGTCCAACGGGGAGCTGGCGGAGCGAGCCGACGTCGTCGTCCTGGCGGTGAAGCCAGCTGCTCTTCAGCAAGCAGCCGGCGAACTGACCGCCGCGAGGTCGGTCATCTCGATATTGGGCGCCACCTCGCTGGAGAAAGTCGAAAACGCCTTTCCCAACGCCAAAGTGGGGCGGGTCATGCCCAACGTCGCGGTCGAGGTGGGCGGCGGGGTTCTTTGCATCGCCGGGGAGTTCAGCCCCGAGGTTCGAGAGAAGCTGAAAGCTCTCGGGGCTGTCGTCGAGCTGCCCGACTCGCAATTCGACGTTGCCACCGCGTTGATGGCCTGTTCGCCGGCGTATTTCGCCTTGCTCGCGGAGGCGCTCGCCGAGGCCGGCGTTAGCGAGGGCTTGGACCGAGGTCTGGTCGAAAAACTGGTCGTCGAGGCCGCCGCGGGTGCTGGATCGCTGATGCGCATCCGTCGCCCAGCCGATGTCCGCGTCTCCGTCACCTCGCCGGGTGGTAGCACGGAAGCCGGATTGGAAGCACTCGATCGCGAAGGGGCACGCGCTGCCTTCGAAGCTGCCGTTCGCGCCTCGTTGGAGAGAATGCGCGGGTGATGCTGCTTGCGATCGCCCGGGGAGACGTAGCCGACTACGTCGGCGCGCTCTTCCTCGTCTACATCATCCTGATCCTGATCCGGGTGCTGATGTCGTGGATCCCGCGCATGCCCTACAACCCGACGCTGCGGGCCGTGCTCGACTTCATCTCCGAGACCACCGATCCCTACCTCAACCTCTTCCGCCGCATCATCCCGCCGATCGGGGGAGGCGGCTTCGGGCTCGACCTCAGCCCGATGATCGGCATCATCGTGCTCTACATCCTGCGCGGCATCGTCGTCGCCCTGATCGCCGGGTGAGCGCCTCCCGACGCGCTTGGGTCCGCGCGGGCGCGCTCTGCCTTCTCGTCATCGCCCTCGATCAGGGTGCCAAGGCGCTGATCGAGGGCAACCTCGTCCCCGGTGAGCATGTCGACATCCTCGGCCCGCTCGGCTTCACTCTCGTCCACAACCGCGGCGTCGCGTTCGGCCTCGCCAGCGGCGGCGGCGCGGCGCTGGTCGTTCTCACGATCGTGGCGCTGCTCTTCGTCGGCGTCCTCTTCGCCCGCAACCCGACCCGGCCCTGGATGTGGGTCGCTGTCGGGCTGCTCGCCGGCGGCGCCTTCGGCAACCTCGCCGATCGTGTGCGGGCCGGGGCCGTAACCGACTACGTCGACGTCTTCACCTGGCCGCCCTTCAACCTCGCCGACGTCGCAATCACGCTCGGGGTCATGGTGCTGGCGCTGACCTACCTCAGCGAGGCAGAGAAGTGAGCTCGGAGCTGCAGGTCGTCCACCTCGACGAGCACCTCGCCGTGATCGACAAGCCGGCCGGCCTCGTCGTCCACCCGGCGCCCTCTCACCATGGCCCCACCCTGGTCGACGAGCTGGGGGAGATCCTCGGTGGCGGCGCGGACCCGGAGCGACCGGGCATCGTCCACCGGCTCGATAAGGAGACCAGCGGCCTGCTCGTCGTCGCCCGCGACGATGCGACCCATGCTGCCCTGCAGGAGCAGGTCCGCCGGCGAGAGGTCGAACGCGTCTACCTGGCGTTGGCCGGTGGACGCCTCGGCTCGCGCACCGGGACCATCGACGCGCCGATCGGTCGCGCCTCGCGGCAACGCCACCGGATGGCCGTATCCGGCGCCGCGTCGCGTCAGGCGCGTACCCACTTCGAGGCGCTGGAGCTGCTCGCGTCCGAGACCTATCTCGAGGTGAAGCTGGAGACGGGGCGCACGCACCAGATCCGTGCCCATTTCGGCGCCATCGGCCATCCCCTTGTCGGCGATGCGACCTACGGCGGTGAGCGGAAGTACGGCCTGTGCCGCCAGTTCCTGCACGCGCATCGGCTCGCCTTCGCCCACCCCGACAGCGGTGAGGCACTGAGCTTTCGCTCCGAGCTTCCGGTAGATCTAGTCGCCGCGCTCGATGCCGCCCGCACCGCCTGACCCGGCGCACCCCACTACAATTCCTCCGTTCTAAACCTAAACCGACCCCCGTCGTGACCGCCCCGGATCCTGACTGAGCCTGACAAGGCCGAGTCCCCGGCTAGGGCGCCGGGCTTCACCCAAAACCCAAGGAGACCGTTCGACAATGCCAGAGGCAGGCCTCAAAGAGCTGCTGGAGGCCGGAGTCCACTTCGGCCACCAGACGCGACGCTGGAACCCGAACATGCGCCGCTACATATTCGGCGAGCTGGACGGGATTCACATCATCGACCTGATCCAGACCGAGGCGCTGCTGGAGAACGCGCGCCGCTTCTCCGGCGAGCTCGCCAGCGGCGGCGGCACGGTGCTCTTCGTCGGCACCAAGAAGCAGGCGCGGGGACCGGTCCAGGAATGGGCCGAACGCTGCAAGATGCCCTACGTCAACCAGCGCTGGCTCGGTGGCCTGCTGACCAACTTCAACACGATCTCGGCGCGGATCTCGCGCCTGCACGAGCTGACCACCTGGCAGGAGGAGGGCAAACTCACCCTGCTGCCGACCAAGGAGCGGATGGGGATGGAGGCCGAACTGGCCAAGCTCGAGTACAACCTCGGCGGCGTCCGCGACATGGATCGGCTTCCCGACGCCGTCTTCGTCACCGACCTGAAAACCGAGGAGATCGCGGTCCGCGAGGCGGTCCGGCTGAGGATCCCGATCATCGGACTGGTCGACACCAACTGCGACCCGACCCAGATCGACTTCGTCATTCCCGGCAACGACGACGCGATCCGCTCGTGCCAGCTGGTGATCGGCACGATCGGTGGGGCGGTCGACGAGGGCTCCAGCGCCTGGCGCGTCCAGGAGGAGCGCCGCATCGCCGAGGAAATGGAACGGCGCAAACGTGAGGAAGAGGAGAGAAAGAAGCGGGAGGAGGAAGAGAAAGAGCGGGTCGAAAAACTCGAGGCGGAGAAACGGATCGCGGAAGAAGCGGCGGCGAAAAAAGCTGCCGAAGCGCCTCCGGTCAAACCGGCACCAACTGCCCAAGGTTCGGGCGCTGCGGCCGCGGGTCCTGTCGCGGGGCAGGGGGGGGCGCTGCGGGCGGACCAAAAAAGTCCGTCCTCGACCCCCCCCAACCCCACGCCACCCGCGGGTGAGACGGCTAAAGCTGCGGCTCCCGCCAAAGAGGCGGCGGCTCCGCCGGCAGAGGCGCCTAAGGCGAAAGCTGAGGAGCCTGCTGCCGAGGAGAAAGCTCCAGCGAAAGCTGAGGAGCCGGCTGCAGAGAAAGCGCCAGCCGAGGAGGCTCCGAAAGAGGGTGACGCCAAATGAGCGTTACCGCTGCCGACGTCAAGGCCCTGCGGGATCGAACCGGGGCCGCGATGATGGATTGCAAAGCGGCGCTCTCGGAGTCCGAGGGGGATGTCGATCGGGCGATCGAGATCCTGCGGGTGAAGGGGCAGGCCTCGGCCGCCAAGCGCGAAGGGCGGGGGACCAGCGAGGGGGTCGTCTCCTCCTACATCCACGCCAACGACAAGGTCGGGGCGATGGTCGAAGTGCAGTGCGAGACCGACTTCGTCGCCCGCAACGAGGACTTCAAGGTCTTTGCCTACGAGGTCGCCCTGCACGTCGCCGCGACCGCTCCCAAGTTCGTCTCCTCCGAGGAGATACCCGCTGAGGAGCGCGAAGCCGAAAAGCGGGTCTTCGAGGAGAAGGCTCGCGAAGACGGCAAACCGGACAACGTCGTCGAGAAGATCGTCGAGGGTCAGCTCTCCAAGTGGGCCAAGGAAGTGGCCCTGCTCGATCAGTCCCACGTCAACGCCGAGAAGCACGACTCGAAGTCGATCGAGGAGCTGCGCCAGGAGCTGGCCGCGAAGACCGGCGAGAACATCCGCGTGGCACGCTTCGCCTACTTCCGCGTCGGCGACGATTGAACCAGCCCGAGCCCAAATTCAGCCGCATCCTCCTGAAGCTCTCGGGGGAGGCGCTGATGGGGGAGCGCGAGCACGGGACCGACGCGGCCGAGGTCGAGCGGATCGCCCGACAGGTAGCGGCGGTGCGCGCGCGTGCCGTCGAGGTGGCGATCGTCGTCGGCGCCGGCAACATCTATCGCGGACTGCAGGGAGCGGCGGCGGGGATGGACCGGGCCACCGGCGACTACATGGGCATGCTGGCCACCGTGCTCAACGCGCTGACGCTGCAGGACGCGCTGGAGAAGATCGGCGAGCACACCCGGGTGATGTCGGCGATCGACGTCAAGGAGGTCGCCGAGCCCTACATCCGCCGCCGCGCGATGCGCCACCTGGAGAAGGGCCGCGTGGTGATCTTCGCCGCGGGTACCGGCAACCCGTTCTTCACCACCGATACGGCCGCTGCCCTGCGGGCCCTCGAGATCCACGCCGAAACGATCCTGATGGCCAAGAACGGCGTCGAAGGGGTCTACGACTCCGACCCGGCGATCAACCCCGACGCCAAGTTCATCCCCGAGATCGGCCACCGCGAGGCGATCGAGCGCGGGCTCAAGGTGATGGACTCGACCGCGCTGTCCCTCTGCATGGACAACGACCTGCCGATCTACGTCTTCAACATGGGCGACGAGACCAACATAGATAGGATCGTCGGCGGCGAGAGGGTAGGCACGCTGGTCTCCAGCGCCGCCCCCTGAGAATGGGAGAGAGGACCCAGTGGAGCTGATCGACGAGCTGCTCAAGGACGCCGCGGACCGCATGAGGAAGTCGGTCGAGTCGAGCCGTGGCGAGCTGGCCACCGTGCGCACCGGCCGCGCCTCGCCGCACCTTCTCGACCGGATCACCGTGGACTACTACGGCTCGCCGACCGCGTTGAAGCAGCTCGCCAACGTCGCCACCTCCGACGCCCGGCTGCTCACCGTCACCCCCTTTGACAAGGGCTCGATCGGTGAAATCGAGAAAGCGATCCAGGAGTCCGACGTCGGCCTGACGCCGAGCAACGACGGCAACGTGATCCGCCTGCAGATCCCCGAGCTGACCGAGGAGCGCCGCCACGAGATGGTCAAGGTGGTGCACGGCGTCGCCGAGGAGGGGCGGGTCGCGATCCGCAACATCCGCCGCGACACGATGCAGGACCTGCGCGATCTGAAGAAAGAGGGCGAAGCCGGCGAGGACGACGAGCGCCGCGCCGAGGCGGCTCTGCAGAAGCACACCGATGAGGCGATCGCCGAGATCGACGAGCATTTGAAAGGGAAGGAAGAGGAGATCCTGGAGGTGTGAGCACCTCCGCGCGGTACGTCGCAATCATCACCGACGGCAACGGGCGTTGGGCGGAGCAGCGCGGACTCCCGGTCGTCGAGGGGCACCGGGCGGGTGCCGACACGGTCAAGGCACGCCTGCGGGACGCGGTCGAGCTCGGGATCGAGGAGTTGACCGTCTTCTCCTTCTCGACCGAGAACTGGGCGCGACCCTCAGCCGAGGTCGAGGGCCTGATGCGGATGTTCGGCGAGCGGATCGATGCCGAGACCCCCGAGCTGCATGAGGAAGGGGTGCGGATGCGTTTCCTCGGGCGCCGTGACGGCGTCGCCGACGATCTGGTCGAGCGGATGAGCTGGGCGGAAGAGACGACGGCGAAGAACGACCGCATCGTCCTCTTCATCGCTTTCAACTACGGCGGCCGGGCGGAGATCGTCGACGCGGCGCGAAACTTCAAGGGAGACTCCGAGGACGAGTTCCGCCGACACCTCTACGCGCCCGAGATGCACGACCCAGACATCCTGATCCGGACCAGCGGCGAGCAGCGGATCTCCAATTATCTGCTCTGGCAGTGCGCCTACTCGGAGCTCGTCTTCCGCGACGAGCTCTGGCCTGACTTCAGCCGCGACGCCTTCGAGGAATCCCTGCGGGAGTTCGAGACCCGCCGTCGCCGATTTGGAGCAAGGGGCTAGCCGGTGGTCCGGGATCTATTCGACGAGGAGATGTTCGCGGAGGAGCCGCCGCCCCGGGAGCGGCCGCCCCGCCAGCCACGGCCGCGGCGCGGCGGGCTTCTCACCGGCGAGACCGCGCGGCGGATCCTCGTTGCGATCCCCTGGATCGCCTTCGCGATTGCGATCGTCGTCCTCGGCGGACCCGTGTTTGCCGTGGCGATGGCCGCCATCGGCCTGCTCTGCCTGCGCGAGTACTTCGCGATGACGGCGCCGCAGCGGCCGTTGGAGATGGCCGCCTACATCGCTCTCGTCGCGATGGTCGCAGCCGCCTATTTCGGCACCGCCTTCAACGTCCTCCTGCTGGCGACCGCGTCTTTCCCGCTGCTCTTCTTCTTCGGAGCACGGCGCCGGCCCCGCGACGGCATCGTCGTCTCGATGGGAGTCACCGTCCTCGGCGCGGTCTGGATCGGTTTGCCGCTGGTCCATGCCGTGCTGCTGCGCGACCTCCCCGATCACGGCGCGGCGCTGCTCATCGACGTCCTCGTCGGCACCTTCGCCACCGACACCGCCGCTTACGCGACCGGGCGCATGTTCGGCTCACACCGGATCACCCCGGATCTCTCGCCCAACAAGACGATCGAGGGTCTGGTCGGCGGCTTCCTGATTGGCACGATGGCCTTCTGGTTCGCCGGTCTCTACCAGGACTGGCTCTCCGGCGCCGACGCTCTGATCATCGGTGCGGCGGTTGCCGCGATCGCCCCGATCGGCGATCTCTTCGCCTCGATGGTCAAGCGCGACCTCGGCGCCAAGGACACCGGCAAGCTCTTCGGCCCGCACGGCGGGCTGCTCGACCGCCTCGACGCCGTCTTCTTCACGATCGTCGTCGGCTACTACCTCGCCGTCCAGCTGGTCTACTGACCCTCTTAGACTGCTCTACATGAAGAAGCTGGTCATTCTCGGCAGCACCGGCTCGATCGGCACCCAGGCGCTGGAGATCGTCGCTGCCTCCGAGGAGCTGCAGGTCGTCGGGCTGGCGGCTGGGACGAGCTGGGAGCCGGCACTCGAGCAGGCCCGCCGGCACGGCGTGCCCACCGTGGCGCTCGCCGACGCCGAGGCGGCTGAATGCGCGCGCTCTGCCTGGGACGGACGCGTGCTGGCAGGAGAGGGGGGGATTCACGAGCTGATCGCCGGCTCCGGTGCCGATCTGGTCCTCAACGGGATGGTCGGCGCGGCCGGCCTGGGACCGACCGTCGTCGCCCTCGGCGAGGGGATCGACGTCGCCCTGGCCAACAAGGAGAGCCTGGTGATCGGCGGCGAGCTGACCACCGCGCTGGCCGAGGCGACCGGGGCGAGGCTGATACCCGTCGACTCCGAGCACTCGGCGCTCCACCAGTTGATCGGGTCCGCGCAACCGGGCACCGTGGAGCGACTGGTGCTGACCGCCTCCGGCGGGCCTTTCCGCGGCCGCAGCGACCTCTCCGGGGTCAGCGTCGAGGATGCCCTCGCGCACCCGACCTGGAGGATGGGGGGGCGGATCACGATCGACTCGGCGACGCTGATGAACAAGGGCTTCGAGGCGATCGAGGCGCATCACCTCTTCGGCGTCCCCTACGAGAAGATCGCCGTCGTCGTCCACCCGCAGTCGATCGTCCACTCGCTGATCGACCTCAACGACGGTGCGACGCTGGCCCACCTCGGCCATCCCGACATGCGGGTGCCGATCTCCTACGCGCTCCACTTCCCCGAGCGAGCAGACGTCGACGTGCCGCGGCTCGATCTTGCCGCGGTGGGCGAGCTGAGCTTCGAGCCGCCCGACCCGGAGACGTTCGCCTGCCTGCGCCTGGCGCTGGAGGCGGGCGAGGCGGGGGGGACCGCGCCCTGCGTACTCAACGCCGCCGACGAGGTCGCCGTCGCCGCCTTCCTCGACGGGCGGATCGAGTTCACCGCGATCGGGGCGGCGATCGAGCGGGTGCTGGAGGAGATGCCCGCGCAGCGGGTCACCCACTTCGATGATCTCTTCGCCGCCGACGCGGAGGCGCGCCGCCGCACCGAAGAGCAGGTCCGGGGGTTGACTCCGGCATGAACTGGCTGCTCATCTTCCTCGGCTTCTGCCTGCTGATCATGCTCCACGAGGCCGGGCACTACGTTGCCGCCAAGGCAACCGGGATGCGGGTCGAGCGCTTCTTCCTCTTCTTCGGCCCGACGATCTGGTCATTCAAACGCGGCGAGACCGAGTACGGGGTCAAAGCGATCCCGCTCGGCGGTTACGTGAAAATCACCGGGATGAATCCGGAGGAAGAGCTGCCTCCGGAGGTCGCCCACCGCGCCTATTACCGCCAGCCGGTCTGGAAGCGGATCGTCGTGATCGGAGCGGGCCCGGCAGTCAATATCGCGCTGGCGTTCGCGATCCTCTTCGGCGTGTTCATGTTCAGCTTCCACCAGGGGAACCAATCCGTCGACTCCGTTTTGCCCAAAAGTCCGGCGGTGGGTGTGCTGAAACCGGGCGACGAAATCGTCGCCGTCGACGGCAATCGCCACCGTGACCTCGGCAAGGAAGATCGAGTCAATCGCTTCCGCGAGGAAATCGGCTCGCACAAGTGCGCCGGCGCCCAGAAGGAGGGATGCCTGGCCGCGACCCCTGTGCGCTTGACCGTCGACCGCGGCGGCGAAGTGCGGACGGTCTCGGTCCGTCCCGAATTCGACGCCACGGCGGGCCAGACCCTAATCGGCTTCTCGTTCGGCAGCGAACCCGTGGACCTGAGCGTTTCGGCGGCTGCTGGCCAGGCCTGGGACCGGATGTGGATGGTCGCCTCGGGAACCGTCCACGTCTTCTCCCACATCTTCGAAGCCAGGGAACGCAAGCAGGTGTCGGGCATAGTCGGCACCAGCGACGTCGCCAACCAGGTGATCGACTTCGGCGTTGCCCCGGCGCTGCTGCTGCTCGCCCTGGTCAGCCTCTCCCTTGGCCTGATCAACCTGCTGCCGATCCTGCCGCTCGACGGCGGCCACATCTTCTGGAGCCTGGTCGAGAAGATGCGCGGCAAGCCGGTCTCGCTGCGGGTGATGGAGCGAGCCAGCGTGATCGGCTTTGCACTGGTCGCGATGCTCTTCTTCATCGGCCTCAACAACGACATCGGCCGAATCACCGGCGAAGGATTCAACGTCCGCTGATGGAGCTCTCCGCTACCGAGAGATACGCCAGCGGGGCCCCGACCCCCGAGCTCCCGGTACAGAGCCTCTATGAGGGATTTGCCGCGACGGTGGAGCGGCAAGGGGGAGAGGTTGCGGTGCGCAGCGGCGAGGAGGCGCTGACCTGGGCGGAGCTGGCGGCGCAGGTGGCGCGGATCGCCGGCGGGCTCGCCTCGCTCGGCGTTGGGAAGGGCGACACCGTCGCCCTGATGCTCGCCAATCGTCCTGAGTTTTTCGCCTGCGACCTTGCCGCTGTCGCCCTCGGCGCGGTGCCCTTCTCGATCTACCAGACCTCCTCGCCCGAGCAGATCGCCTACGTCGTCGGCGACGCCGAGGCCCGCGTGGCGATCGTCGAGGCGGCCTATCTCGATCTTTTCGAACGCGCTCGTGAGGATCTGCCCGGAGTCGAGCACCTGGTCGTTCTCGACGCGGAGGGCGGCACCGAGACGCTTGCCGAGCTCGAAGGGCGCGATCCGGACTTCGATGTCTCTGTGCCCGGCGGCGCCGTGGGGCCCGACGACCTGCTCACCCTGATCTATACCTCCGGCACGACGGGGCCGCCGAAGGGTGTTCAACTCACCCACCGCAACCTGCTGACGCTGGTCGCCTCGGTGGAGGACCTGGTCCCTTTCCCGGAGGATGGCGGCCGGGTCATCTCCTGGCTTCCCGCCGCCCACATCGCCGAGCGGGGCGCCAACTACTACCTGCCGGTGGTCAAGGGGCTTGAAATCGCGATCTGCCCCGACCCACGCGAGATCGTCCAGTTCCTACCCCAGGCCCGCCCGACCTGGTTCTTCGCCGTCCCGCGTGTCTTCGAGAAGTTGAAAGCGGGTCTCGAGGCGATGCTCGCCGGACTCCCCGACGAGCAGCGCGAGCCAGTCGAGCGCGGCTTCGAGGCCGCGCTGGAAAAGGTCCGGTTGGAGCAGAGAGAAGAGGCGGTGCCCGCCGAGGTGACGGCGGCTGCACTGGCCGCGGAGGAGGGGATGTTCTCCGCCCTGCGCCACCAGCTCGGCCTCGACGAGGCGGTCGCGGTCAGCGTCGGCGCGGCGCCGACCCCGGTCGAGGTGCTCGAGTTCTTCCACGCGGTCGGCATCCCGGTCAGCGAGCTGTGGGGCATGTCGGAGACCTGCGGCGTCGCCACCTGCAACCCGCCAGAGCGGATCAAGCTGGGCACCGTCGGGCCGCCGATGCCGGGTGTCGAGCTGAAGCTGGCCGAGGACGGCGAGGTCCTGGTCCGCGGCGACGCCAACATGCCCGGCTACCGCAACATGCCGGAGAAGACCGCGGAGACGATCGATGCTGAGGGCTGGCTGCACACGGGCGACATCGGCGAGCTCGACGAGGACGGGTACCTGAGCATCGTCGACCGCAAGAAGGAGCTGATCATCAACGCCGCGGGCAAGAACATGTCGCCGGCCTCGATCGAGTCCAAGTTGAAGGCGGCAAGCCCGCTGATCGGCCAGGCGACCGCGATCGGGGACGGCCGCAGCTACAACGTCGCCCTGATCGTCCTCGACCCCGACTACGCGCCGGCTTGGGCCCAGCAACAAGGCATCGAGGACGCCGACCTCGGTCGACTCGCCGAAAACGAGGCGCTCGAGGCGGCCATCGACGAAGCGGTCGAGGCGGCGAACGAGCGCATGTCCCGCGTCGAGCAGATCAAGAAGTTCAGGATCCTGCCCACGGACTGGGCCCCCGGAGGCGACGAGCTGACCCCGACGATGAAGCTCAAGCGCAAGCCGATCGAACGCAAATACGCCACCGAGATCGAAGCGCTCTACGCAGACTGACCTGGCGTTTCGTGGGGCCCCCTTTGGGGTGATCGATACGGCCATCGGCGCCGGGGTTGTCGTCGGCGGTTTTCTGGGAGCTACGCGTGGCGTGTTCCGCAGGGAGTCGCGCAAGCAGGTCGAGGGCGAAGCGCTTCGAGATAGCTACATCGGGGCTGCTGTAGTACTTGCCATATGGGGCTTCGACCAGTGCATCGTTTACGCTACATAGTCATGGACGATCTCAGCTTCCGCAACGTCTGGGTCAGTCTGGCGGTGATACTGCCAATCGGAGTACTCGGGCTGTTCCTCTTGCGCGACAATCCCGAGGCGAAAGGCTGGATGACCTTGGGTCTCATCGTCTTCGCGGTCAACCTGCGTCACTTCCTCGACCGACACGAGTTCGACGAACCTAAAGACGACTGAACCACCCAGATAGCCTGTGGGCATGGCTTCCAAGCGGCAGATATTCGTTGGCGGGGTGCCGATCGGCGGCGGGGCGCCGGTCGTCGTGCAGACGATGACCAAGACCGAGACCGCCAACCTGGCGGCGACGATGGAGCAGATCCGCAAGGTTGCCGACGCGGGCGCCGACATCGTCCGCGTTGCCGTGCCCCGCGACGACGACGTCGAGGCACTTAAAACGATCGTCGTGGAATCGCCGATCCCGGTGATCGCCGACATCCACTTCAACCACACGCTGGCGCTGAAGGCGATCGACGCCGGTGCCCACTGCATTCGCCTCAACCCCGGCAACATCGGCGGCCGCGAGAAAGTCGCCGAGGTAGCACTGAAGGCGACCGCCGCCGGGGTGCCGATGCGGATCGGGGTCAACTCGGGCTCCCTGCCGAAACATCTCCATGAGCTCGAGCGCGAAGCGCCGGTCGAGGCGCTGGTCGCCGCCGCGATCGAGTTCGTCGAGCTGATGGAGGGCCTGGACTTCGAAGACTTCAAGGTCTCGATCAAGTCGACCAACGTGCCCAACACGATTGCCGCCAACCGCCTGCTCTCGGAGAAGATCCCCTACCCACTGCACCTGGGGATCACCGAGGCCGGGACCAAATGGTCCGGCGCACTGAAATCCTCGGTCGGGCTGGGGACGCTGCTCGCCGATGGGATCGGCGACACGATCCGGATCAGTCTCTCGACCTTCCACGCCGAGGAGGAGGTCAAAGTCGCCTGGGAGATCCTCAAGGCGCTGCAGCTGCGCGAGCGCGGCCCGGTGCTGATCGCCTGCCCGACCTGCGGCCGCCTCCAGTTCGACATGGACTCGGTGGTGGCGGAAATCGAGCAGCGGCTGGAAAGCTACGCCGAGCCGGTCGAGGTTGCGGTGCTCGGTTGCGCCGTCAACGGCATCGGCGAGGCCAGCCACGCCGACTTCGGCATCGCCGGCGCCAAGAACGAGGGCCTGATCTATGCCCACGGCAAACCGCTGCGCAAGGTGCCCCAGGCAAGCCTGGTCGACACCCTCTTCGAAGAGATCGACAAATCCCTCGATCGCGGTGGCAAGGTCGAGTTCGACGAGCAGGAGTCCCAGGAGGGCGCCGCCTGGCTGGCGAAGATCGAGGAGGAAAACGCCGGCGAACTGACCCCCGAGAAGATCGCCAAGATGGAGAAGGAAGCCGTCGAAAAGGGCGAGTCCGACCGCGTGCTCTTGGACGAGCAGGCGTCCCCGACGGCCGGAAGGCGCTTCACCAGGGCCTGAGCTTCCCAGCGGCGAGACGTACTGTCGACCGCTGTCCGCCTTACTAGTGGATAGGTTTCCTGCAGTGACGCGGCTGAGCCAGAGCTTCATTCCCACCCTCAAGGATGCTCCGTCTGACGCGGAGGCTGTGTCGCACAAGCTGATGGTCAGAGCTGGATTGATCCGGCAGTTGGGCGCTGGGCTGTGGACCTATCTGCCCGCGGGCTGGCGGGTGGTGCGCAAGGTCGAAGCGATCCTGCGGGAGGAGATGGAGGGGATCGGGTGCCAGGAGATGCTGATGCCCGTGCTGCAGCCTGCCGAGGCCTGGAAGAAGACCGGGCGCTACGCGATCGACGAGCTGTTCAAGCTCGAGGACCGCAAGGGCGCGGAGATGGTCCTGGCTATGACGCATG
The DNA here is from genome assembly GCA_963716735.1 of uncultured Solirubrobacterales bacterium. GTDB lineage: Bacteria > Actinomycetota > Thermoleophilia > Solirubrobacterales > 70-9 > VRUE01. Next base: position 485,461 of record OY970321.1, on the reverse strand, counting down.
AGGAGTGCGTCACCTCCCACATCGCTCGCGAGGTGCGTTCTTACCGCGATCTGCCGCTGATGCTCTTCCACATCCAGACCAAGGAGCGCGACGAGCCTCGGCCCCGGGCCGGCGTCCTGCGCACCCGCGAGTTCACGATGAAGGATGCCTACTCCTTCGATCGCGACGAGGAGGGTCTGGCGCGCTCTTACGAGCTACAGAGCGGAGCCTATGAGCGGATCTTCAATCGCTGCGGGCTGCGCTGGTACAGAGTCGAGTCCGACGTGGGGATGATGGGCGGCTCCGGTGCCCACGAGTACATGGCGCCCTGCTCCGCCGGCGAGAACGAGGTGGCGCTTGCCCCCGGCTACGCCGCCAACGTCGAGATCGCCTCGGCGGAGGCTCAGCCGGTCGCGCTGCCCGCCGGCCTGGACGCGCCCGAGCCCGTCGCGACCCCCGGACAGACGACGATCGAGCAGGTCTCGGGCGGGCTCGGCCTGCCGCACGGCGCTCTGGTCAAGTCCCTACCGGTCGTGGTCGAGGGCCGCGGCATGGTTCTGGTCCTGATCCGGGGTGACCACCGACTCAACGAGATCAAGCTGCGCAACGCGCTCGGCGCCGACTTCCGCCAGGCGGGCGTCGAGGAGATCGAGGCCGAGCTCGGCCCGGTCGGCTTCATCGGCCCGGTCGGAGTCGACGTGCCGATCGTCAAGGACGCCGCGATCCAGGGCGACTCCTTCGTAGCCGGCGCGAACGAGCCCGACACCCACCTGCGCGGGGTAAGGCCGGGGCGTGACTTCGAGTTCGAGGAGCTGGACGTGCGCACGGTCGAGGCCGGCGACGTCGCCCCCGGTGGCGGCACGATCGAGATCGAGCCCGCGATCGAGATCGGCAACATCTTCAAGCTCGGCACCCGCTACTCCGAGCCACTGGGCGCCACCTACCTGGACGAGGGTGGGGTCGAGCGACCTATCGCGATGGGGAGCTACGGGATCGGCCCGGCCCGGATCGTCGCCGCGGCGATCGAGCAGGGGGCCGACGAGCGCGGCATCGTCTGGCCGGCCACCCTCGCTCCCTGGCAGGTGCAGCTCGTCTCCCTCGCGAAGGCCGGAGAGCCCGAGCGCGAGGCGGCCGACGATCTCTACGCCGCGCTGGGAGAGGCTGGGGCGGAGGTTCTCTACGACGACCGCGACGCCGGCCCGGGGGAGAAGTTGACCGACGCCGAGCTGCTCGGCTGCCCGCTACGCGTCGTCGTCGGACGGCGGGGCCTGGCCAAGGGCGTGGTCGAGGCGAGCCAGCGGGCGAGCGGCGCCGAACACGAGCTGCCGGTCGACGAAGCCGGCGAGCGCGCCCTCGCGCTGCTACAAGGCGAGGATGTCTGACGCAGCCCCCTTCGGGCGCGGCCGCATCCGCCGTCTCTTCGGCCTCGACCGCAGCGGCCCCCCACCGCGACAGACGCGCGAGGGGGAACCGCTCAACCCCTGGACGCTGCCCAACCTGGTCGGCTACCTGCGCCTGGCGGGGCTTCCCGTCTTCCTCTACCTCGCCTTCGAATCGGGCGACGGCCGCAGCGTGGCCTCGGCGGCGATCTTCTGGCTGATCGCGGCCGGCGACTACCTCGACGGCTTCCTCGCCCGGGTCACCGGACAGTACAGCCGCCTCGGGGCGATGCTCGACCCCCTGATCGACCGTCTCACGATCCTCGCCGGCGCGATCGTCTGCTGGCACTTCGAGCTGCTGCCGCGCTGGGCGTTGGCGCTGCTCGTCGTCCGCGAGCTGGCGATGCTGCTGCTCGCCCAGTATGGGCTGCGCCACGGGGTCCAGATCGCCGTCAACTGGCCGGGGCGGATCTCGGTCTTCCCGATCATGGGCGGCATCTTCTTCGCCCTCGTCTTTGCCGGCTGGGTCCCGGCGGCGCTGCTGATCGTCGGCGTCGCCCTGGCTATCCTCGCCACCGTGCTCTACGCCCAGACGGGCGTGCGCACGGTCCGGGAACGCAAGGCGCAAGCCGGCGCCCAGGATCCATAACCTTCAACCTACAGTTGAACCTTTGGCCTGACGACCTATAATTGGTCGCCGCGGCCAACGGAGGCGAAGGTCTCCCGATCAAGGAGCGAGATGGAGGACACCTTTCCCGATCTCGGTTCTCTCAGCGACGAAGAGCTGAAGGACCTGATCGACAAGCTCACCACCGAGGAGAACGAGATCTCCTACAAACGCCGGGTCCTGCACGGCAAGATCGACATCCTGCGTGCCGAGTTGGTCAACCGGCTGCGCCATAAGCGCGAAAGCGGCGACTCGCTGATCTCGGGCGATGACGTCGCCCAGCTGACCGACATCCTTGCGGGCAAAGCGCAGCAGAGCCCGCCGGAGGACGACGCGGCCGCCTGAGGCCGGAGCAGAGCCGATGGCCATCCACTGTCCGGAGTGCGGCTTCGTCAATCCCGAGGGCGCCAACTACTGCCAGAAGTGCGGCGCCTACCTCGGGGGGCCGAAGGACGGCGAAGACGAACCGACGACGATGACCTACACGGTCGACGACACCGGTGAGATGCAACCGATAGACATCGACGAGATCCTCGAGGCCAGCGGCGCGGCGCTTGTGATTCGCGCCGGCGGCGGTCGCGCGGGGGAGAGCTTCACGGTGACCGACGACCGCGTCAGCATCGGCCGCAGCCCCGACGCCGGCGTCTTCCTCGACGATGTCACCGTCTCCCGCAACCACGCGCTCCTGGTGCGCCGCCGCGACGGCTTCTACATCGACGACCTCGGCTCGCTCAACGGCACCTACGTGAACAGGCGCCGGATCGAGTCGCACCGCCTGGCCGACGGCGACGAGATCCAGGTCGGCAAGTACAAGCTGAGCTACCTGGAGAAGTAGGGACCGACCGTGGCCGTATCCGAGCAGCAGGTCCGCCAGCGCGATTCGCGACCGCGCAAGGCGCTGACGATCGGCGCCGTCTGCAAGATCCTCCAGAACGAGTTCGACGACATCTCGATCTCGAAGATCCGCTACCTCGAGGACCAGAAGCTGCTGACGCCACGCCGCACGCAGGGCGGCTACCGCCTCTACAGCCAGTCCGACGTCGAGCGGTTGCGCACGATCCTGCGTCTGCAGCGCGACGAGTTCCTGCCCCTGCGGGTGATCCGCCAGGAGCTCGCCGCCGGCGGTGACATCGACCTCGGCGGGGGAAGCGGCGGCGACCGCCGTCCCGCCGCGGGAGCCGTACGGCGGGCGATCCTCGTCAACACCTCGAGCGCCTACCTGACGCTGGAGGAGGTGATTGAGGAGACGGGCGCCCGCTCTGAGCTGATCGCCGAGCTGGAGAACTTCGGCATCGTCCAGCCCGAGAAGCGCGAAGGCAAGACCGTCTACGACGAGACCGACCGCGAGATCGTCCGTGCCGCCAACGAGCTGTCCCGGGTCGGCGTCGGCGCCCGCAACCTGCGTGTCTTCCGCTCCTCCGCCGACCGCGAGGCCAACCTGCTGGAAGCGCTGCTGGGACCTTCGCTGCGCTCGCGCAACCCGGAGCGGCGCAAAGAGGCGTTGGAGAGCCTCGAGAGCCTGGCGGCGACCGTCAGCCATCTCAAGCATCTGCTGCTGGTCAGGGACCTGCGGCGCCTCGCCGGGGACTGACGGCGCGATCCGTGCCCCGCGTAACCCGCCGACGGACGATCGCGGCCCCCCTGGACGAGGTCTGGGACCTCGTCTCCGACCCCTACAGCCTGCCCCGCTGGTGGCCGCGGACGAGCCGTGTCGAGAGCGTCGACCGCAAGCCCGAGGGCAAGCGCAGCCAGTGGACCAAGGTGTTGGAGACGGCAGAGGGGCGTGGCGTTCGCGCCGACTACCGCTGCCTCAGCTCAGCGGAGAGAGAGCGCTACGTCTGGGAGCAGCAGCTCGCGGGCAGTCCCTTCGAACGGCATCTGCGCAGCTCGATCGTCGAGATCGGGTTGCGGGCCGAGGGCGACGTTACGGCGGTGACACTCGCCTCCGAGCAGAAGCTGCGCGGCATGTCACGGCTAGGCTCCCCGCTGATGCGCGGTGGCCAGGGCAAGATTCTCGACGAGGCACTCGACGGGCTCGAAGCCGCCCTCGGGGAGCCTAAATGACCCGGGATAGGCCTTGAGCTCACCACGAAGAGACTCAAAGTGGTGGGGCTGGGGAGACCCGGCGGTTGAGCCTGGACTGGATGGCGAGGCGCTGGCAACGCTGCGCGAGCGGGTGGGACAGCTGGAGCCGTGGCCGCTGACGACCGAGCTGGAGCGGTTTGAGCTGCCGGAGGCCGAGGAATTGCCGCGGGGCCTGATCGAGGCGGTCGGCGAGGAGAACGTCTTCAGCGGGAACGAGGACCGGCTCAGGCACGCGACCGGCTGCGGTTACGCTGACCTGGCGCGGCTGCGCGGCGGCCGGCTCGACGCCGCCCCGGACGCCGTGCTGCTGCCGGCCGATGGCGACGCCGTGCGGCGCGTGCTCGCGATCTGCGCGGCCGAGGGAGTCGCCGTCGTTCCCTTCGGTGGCGGCACCAGCGTCGTCGGCGGGGTAGCGCCGCTGCGCGGTGTGCACGACCGCCTGATCAGCCTCGACCTGGCTCGCCTGCGCGACGTCGAGGTCGACCGGCGTTCGCTCACCGCTCGCCTCGGCGCCGGCCTGCGCGGGCCCGAGGCGGAAGCCGCGCTCAACGCCGAGGGCCTCGTCCTCGGCCACTTCCCGCAGTCCTTCGAGTACGCGACGATCGGCGGTTTCGCCGCCACCCGCTCGGCCGGTCAGGCCTCCAGCGGGTACGGCCGCTTCGATGCCTTGGTCAGCGCCGTGCGGTTGATCGCCCCCGGCGGCGATCTGCGCACGCTCGACACTCCCCATACGGCGGCGGGACCGTCGCTGCGCGAGCTCGTCGTCGGCTCCGAGGGCACCCTGGGGGTCATCCCAGAGGCGACCCTGCGCGTCCGCCCTCAGCCACCGGTGCGTCGTTACGAGGCCTGGATCGCCGAGAGCTTCGAGGCCGGCGCCGAGATCGTGCGGACGCTCGCCCAGGGCCCCGGCCTCCCCGACGTGATCCGCGTCTCCGACGAGGAGGAGACCGAGGTCTCGCTGGCGCTTTCCGGACCGCGTGGCTTGGCCGGCAAGGCCTTCGGGGGATACCTGGGACTGCGTCGCCGGCGGGGCGGTTGCCTGATGATCGTCGGCCTGGAGGGCGATGAGGAGTCGGTCGGCCGCCGCCGCGCCCTTGCCGTGCGAGCGCTGCGCCGCGGCGGTGCCGCCTATCTCGGCCAGGGTGCCGGGGCCTCCTGGGAGCACGGCCGCTACCAGGGGCCATATCTGCGCGACACCCTGATGGGGATGGGCGCGATGGTCGAGACGCTGGAGACCTCCCACGCCTGGTCGCGACTGTACGAGCTGCACGCGGCGGTCGCCGCTGCGATCCGGAGCGCGCTGATCGCCCAGGGTACGCCCGGGCTGGTCTTCTGTCACCTCTCGCACGCCTACGCCGACGGCGCCTCGCTCTACTTCACCTTCATCTCCCGCGCCCGTCGAAACGAGGAGATCGAGCAGTGGCAGGCGGTCAAGCGAGCGGCCTCAGAGGCAATCGTCGACACCGGCGGCACGATCACCCACCATCACGCCGTGGGCCGCGACCACGCCCCCTACATGCAGGCTGAGGTGGGCGAGACCGGCCTGGATGTTCTACGCGCGGTTAAGGAGCAGTTGGATCCAGCTGGAATCATGAACCCGGAAAAGCTGATCCCGCCGAGCTAGCCCCCGTTGCTTGCCGTTTTTGCGATCGGACCGGTGATTTCGCCCGCGAGGACCGTTTCGCCGGTGTAGCGGGGCAGCGATTTGTTCTTCCTGGCCTGCGCGACCTCCTGCTGGTAAGCCGCATCGTCGGCGCGGGAGACGTAGATCTGGTCGAAGGCGCCGCTGGCGACGTAGGCGAGCAGTTCGGGTGGAATCGAGAAGCGCGCTCCCAGTTTGCCCGAATCGTCGACGGGGACGCTGCCGACCCGCAGCGTGAGTTTGGGCGAGCGATAGAGCCAGACGATGTAGGACTGGCCCTGGTCGGTCGGCTGCAGGCCGTCCGCGGTTACCTGGAGGACGATTTCCTTCTTGCCGAGCCGGCCGAAGACGGCGCGACCACTCGCGTCGCTGCCATCCACCGGTTCCAGCACCGCCTGCGTCAGTTTGCCGTTCTCATCGGCGGTGGCTGCGGTTTCGGCCCCGGAGCCGCCGCCGCTCGCTTCGTTTGAGTCCGAGTCCGAACCGCCGCTGAAGATGGCGATCGCGGCCAGGATCGCGGCGACGATGCCGAGTGCGCCGGCGGTCAACAGGACGATGCGGCGCCGCTCGGCGGGAAGCGTGGAGCTCGAAGGCCGCCCGCTGGGCGCCTTCGGCTCGGCAGCCGGAGGTGGGGGTGGGCGCTCCGGCGGGGGCGGAGGGGGCTCCTGCGCCGTCGCCGGCTCGGCTGCCGGCGGAGGCGGCTCCTCTGCCTTGGCCGGCGGAGGAGGAGGCAAGGGTGGAGGGGCCTCGCCGGCGGCTTGCATCTCCGCCAGCGCGTCCTTCACTTCGGCGCGTACCTGCTCGACGCTGAGGCCCTTCAGCGCGGCGATGTCCTCATAGCCCTCCTCGCGCTGCGCGAGCAGGCGGAGCAGGGCCCTCTGGTCGTCGGTCAATCCCATCCCGGCGGGAAGACTATGGGACGCGCTTTAAGCCCACATTTGCGCGGTCGAGGTTTGAGTCGCATATCGACCTAATCCTCGACCGCGACAAGCAGGGGGTAGGGTCCGCGCCGATGGCGGACGACCCTCGCGGCCTCCTATCCCACTTCGACGCCCTGATCGGCACCGAGTGGCTCAGCGACGACCCCGAGCACGCCCGGGCGCGAGTTCCGATTCGCGACGATCTGCGCCAGCCGGTCGGACTGATGCACGGCGGGGTGATGTCGACCCTGATCGAGAGCGTCTGCTCGCGGGCCACCGCGCTCGCCGTGCTCGACGACGGCATGGCGGCGATGGGGCAGTCGATCAGCGTCAGCTTCATCCGCCCGGTCACGGCCGGCCACGCCGAAGTCAGGGCGCAGGCCCGTCACCGCGGCCGCACCACCTGGGTCTGGGACGCAGAGGTCCTCGACGCCGAGGAGCGTCTTTGCGCACTCGCCCAAATGACCATTGCAGTCAGGCCTAACCGCCGAAGCGATTCGTAATAGGCAGGCGCCTATCCCTGCCGAAGGCCCTCGGCGTGATGCGGATTCCCGGCGCCGCCTGGCGGCGCTTGTACTCGGAGCGGTCGACCATCCGCACCACCTCGTCGACCACCTCTGCCGGCATCCCGGAGGCGACCATCTCCTCGCGGCCCTGGTCGCCCTCGACGTAGGCCTCGAGCACACGGTCGAGCAGCTCATAGGGCGGCAGCGAGTCGCTGTCGAGCTGGTCGGGGCGTAGCTCCGCCGACGGCTCCCGCTCGAGCACCGAGGCGGGGATCAACTCGCGCCCCGCCTGCTCGTTGCGGTGGCGTACGAGCTCGTAGACGAGCGTCTTGGGCACGTCCTTGATCGCCGCGAAGCCACCCGCCATGTCGCCGTAGAGGGTCGCGTAGCCAACCGACATCTCGCTCTTGTTGCCGGTGGTCAGCACCAGCCAACCGTGCTTGTTGGAGAGTGCCATCATCACGTTGCCGCGAATCCGCGCCTGAATGTTCTCGGCGGCCAGGTCGGGCTCGGACGGTCGGGTCGGGTCACGGGGCAGGGGCTCCTCATCGACGCCGCCGGCGCCGCTGCCTGCGAAGGCGGCGGCAAGGGAGTCTTCGTAGGCGTCCATCGCCGCCTCGATCGGGATCTCGATCGTCGCGGCTCCGAGGTTGGCAGCGATAGTTCGCGCGTCGGCCTGGGTTTCATTGCTGGAATGAGGGGAAGGCATGACGACGCAGCTGACGTTCTCGGGTCCGATCGCATCCGCGGCCAGCAGGGCTACCAGCGCCGAGTCGATTCCACCCGAGAGGGCGATGCCGACGTGGCGGAAGCCGTTCTTGCCGATGTAGTCGCGCAGGCCGAGAACCAGCGCCCCGTAAACCTCGGCCAGATCGGCGAGCGGCTTGGCGAGCGGCGCGGAGCCGTTGCCCGGGATCTCGCAGATCAGCAGCTCCTCCTCGAACTGAGCGGCACGGGCGATGACCTCGCCGCTCGGATCGACGACGAAGCTGTGCCCGTCGAAGACCAGCTCGTCCTGGCCGCCGACGAGATTGCAGAAGGCGAGGTGGGTGCCGTAAGCACGGGCACGGGCGGCGAACATCGCCTCCCGCTCGCGGCCCTTGCCGCGGTGATACGGCGAGCCCGACGGGTTGGCGATCAGCGCCGCGCCCGCTTCGGCCTCGCTCGACGCCGGCGGACCCTCCTCCCAGACGTCCTCGCAGACGGTCAGGCCGACCTCGAGCCCGGAGACCTCGATCGCCACCGGCTCGAGTCCCGGGACGAAGTAACGCTGCTCGTCGAAGACCGCGTAGTTGGGCAGCCTGTTCTTGCGATAGACCGCGCGAACCTCGCCGCCGGCGAGGACCGCGAGCGAGTTGTGGGCATGGCGGTGGTCGCCTCCGCCCGGGACCGGCTCGGCGAAACCGACCAGAGCGACCATCTCACCACTGTCGCGGGCGAGTCTCTCGATCGCGGCTCGGTTGGCCTCGACGAAATGCCGCTTCAGGTAGAGGTCCTCCGCCGGGTAGCCGGGAAGGCAGAGCTCGGGGAAGATCGCCAGGTCGGCACCGGCGTCAGCCGCCCGGCCCATCCACTCGGCGATCTTGGCGGCGTTGCCGTCGAGGTCCCCGACCGTCGGGTCGATCTGGGCGAGGGCTATGCGCAAGGGGGCCTTCCATCGGTCACGCTTGAAGTATCTCCGTCCAGGCACGCGGGACGCGCCTCGGCGGCCTGTAGATTTGCCCCGATGCGGGCAAATCTGCTGCTGATCGCGGTTTCGCTCGCGTCGCTGGCGGTTCTCAGCGCCGCCCCGAGCGCGGCGCAGGCGGGGGCCCAGTGGACCTTCCGCCAACCGCTTGCGCGGCCTACGGATCACCCGGATCCCGCCCGTCACTCCTACTCCGTTCCCGAAGCACCCCACTCACCCGCCTGTGAAGGGCAGTTCTGCGTCCACTGGGTGGCGGAGGGAATCGACGCCCCCGACCTCGACGACGGAGACGGCGACGGGGTACCGGACTACGTCGCGCAGGTGCTGAAGGTCGACGCCCATGTGCACACCGTCGAGAACGGCAAGCTCGGCTGGCGAGAACCGCGTTCCGACGGCCGCCGCGGTGGCCGCCGTGGCAAGACCGACGTCTACCTGAAAGAGCTAGGACGCCAGCTGTTCGGCTATGCCGCGCCCGATCGCGGCCAAGCCTCGAAAGGCCATCACCTGCCGCGTCGCCTGCACGGCTACCTGGTCCTCGACAACGACTACGACCCCTTCCAGTACCCGGGGACCAAGCCGCTGCCCGACCTCGAGGTCACCTTCGCCCACGAGTACTGCCACATCCTGCAGATGGGCTACGACGCCTACCAGGATGCCTGGATGGCCGAGTCGACCGCGGTCTGGATGGAGGATCAGGTCTACAACGGGATCAACGACTACCTGCGCTACGTGCGCCGCTGGGTCAACCTCCACAACACGCCGCTCACCGCCAACTCGATCAGCGAGTACGGTGCGACGGTCTGGAACGAGTGGCTGGTGCGTCACTACGGCCACACGATTCTCCGCAACGCCTGGTCCCGCGCTCTGCACACGCGACCGGGTGGCTTCTCGGTTGCCAGCTACAACTCGGCGATCCGGGCAGCCGGGAGCTCGGACTTCAGCCGCGACTTCGCCCGCTTCGCCCGTGACGTCGCCGAGTGGAACACCGGCACTCGCTTCCGCGAAGGCCGGCGCTATCCCGACGAGCCGCGCCAGGGAAGCCTGCCGACCGACGGACGCCCGCTCGAGCGCTCGCTGAACCACGCCACCTTCCAGATGCTGCGAGTGCACCCGAAGGGCGGGCGGGCGGTGGTCGCCAGCGTCAGCGGGCCCCTCGGCGTTGCCGCCGGTGTGGCGCTGGTGGGGCGGATCGGCAGCGAGCGTCGGGGCCGCGTCGTCTCCAGGCTGCGCTTCCGGCAGGACGGCGGCACGATGCGCGTGAGGTTGCCCCGGCCCGACCGCTTCGAGCGGATCACCCTGGTGCTGGTCAACGCCGATACCCGGGCCGAAGGGTTCAGCGCCCGCCGGCTCGACTGGAACTACTTGACCGACACCGCGCCGTTCCGGGTCCGCGCCCGGTCCGTGCGCTGAACATCCTCAGCCGGCGCCGTGGCAACGACTTCGGCGATCGCCCCTTCGAGGTCGAGGGCGAAGCTGTCGAGGTCGGCCATCGCGTCGTAGTCGCCGACCAGGCCGAAGTCGATCTTGCCGTCATAGGACATGATCCCGATACACAGGGCCTGGCGGCGGGCGAGCGGAACCATCGGGAAGATCGAGCTCATCCGCCTGCCCATCAGGTAGAGCGGGAACTGCGGGCCGGGGACGTTGGTGACGACCAGGTTGAAGAAGCGCTGGGCGGGCTGCAGCCGCGCCGCCTGGGAGGCGATCGTCGTCGGTGCGAAATCGGTCAGTTTGGTGAGTATCTCGGCGCCGACCGCCTGGCCGGAACCCTTCAGGTCACCCATCGTCTCGCTGACGAGGTGCAGGCGCTCCACCGGGTCCCGCGACCAGACCGGCAGCGGCGCCATCATCGCCGAGATGCGGTTGCCGAGCGCGCCGTGCTCTTCGTCGGCGCGGACGCTGACGGGCACCATCGCCCGCATCTTCAGCTCGTCGGTGTCGTGGCCGCGGGCGCGCAGGTAGTTGCCGAGCGCACCGGCGACGACCGAGAGGACCACGTCGTTGACCGTGCCTCCATGTGCGTTCTTGACCCGCTTGAAGTCGCCGAGGTCACTGCGCACGAAGGCGAGGCGCCGGTGGGGGCCGATCTCGACGTTGAACGGCGTGCTCGGGGCCGAGACCGCAACCTCGAGCATCTTGCCGGTGGCGCCGAGGCTGCGCAGCACCTGGCGTGGCCCGCGCAGCGCCGCCCGTACGCCGCGACCGATCTCACGCGGACTGGTCGCGCGCTCGTACAGAGCGTCCCGGAGCAGGTCGAGGTTGGTCGGCTCGGGCCGGGGCGCCCACTTCGGCGGCCGCACAGGGGGATGATCGGGTTCCTCCTCGAGATCGAAGAGGACGGTGGTGATGTCGACGCCCGAGACCCCGTCGACGAGCGCGTGGTGGCTCTTGCCGACGACGGCGAAGCGGTCGCCGTCGAACCCCTCGACCAGCCACAGCTCCCAGAGCGGCTTGGTGCGGTCGAGCTGCTGGGAGAAGATCCGCGCCGCCAGGTTGCGCAGCTGCTCCTCGGAGCCCGGCGCCGGCAGCGCGGTGCGGCGGACGTGGTAGTCGAGGTTGAGGAAGGGATCGTCGACCCAGACGGGCCGGCCCTGGTCGAAGGGGACGAAGCGCAGCTTCTGGCGGAAGCGGGGGACGAGATGCAGCCGTGACTCGATGTGGTCGCGGAATTCATCATGGGTGGGCGGCTCGCCGTCGAAGAGGATCGTCGAGGCGACGTGCATGTGGGCGCCGGCGCGCTCCATGTGAAGAAACGACGCGTCGAGGCCGGTCAGTCGATCCTGATTCACCGCATCATCTTGGCAGACCCGAGCGAGAGCTCAATCGGAGACCGTGAGCTGGAGCTGAGCCTTCTCGGGCTCCGGCGCTTCGGTGTCCTCGTCGTGGGAGAAACCGGCGACCCGCACCCCGAGCAGCCGCACCGGGCGGGGCGGGGCGTAGGCGCGCAACAGCTCCAGCGCAACCGGGGCGACGACCTCGGGATCGTTGGTGGGCTCGTCGACCGTGTGGGCACGGGTGACGTTGGTCCAATCGTCGAGCCGGACCTTGATCCCGATCGTCCGCCCCTCAAGGTCGCGCGAGCGCAGGCGACGGCAGAGCTCCTTGGCAAGCGAGGCGACGTGCGTTGCCATCTCGGCCTGGTCGGCGACGTCGACGTCGAAGGTGATCTCAGTCGACTGCGACTTCGTCTCTCGTTCGACCGCGATCGGCGTCTCGTCCTCGAACCGCGCCCGGGCCGGCAGCCAGCTCCCCATGCGGGGCCCGAAGGCGTGCTCCAGCGCGACGGAATCGTGATCGCGCAGCTCGGCGAGGGTGCGGATACCCATCCTCTCCAGCTTGAGCACGGTTTTCGGCCCGATTCCGGGGACGAGACCGGGCGGGTCGCCGGCGAAGCGCTCCAGCGCTTCGGCCCTCGAGAGCACCACCAGCCCGGCGGGCTTGCCCAGCTCGCTGACGATCTTGGCCAGCAGGCGGTTCTCGGAGATGCCGACCGAGCAGGTGAGGCCGAGGTCCTCGCGGATCTCGGTCGAGATCCGCCGCATCGTCGCCTTGGGAGCGAAGAGCCCGGTCAAGTCGAGGTAGGCCTCATCGAGGCCGACGACTTCGACCGTCTCGACATTGGCGCGCAAGATCGCCATCACCCACCCCGAAGCCTCGCGGTAGGCGCCGAAGTCGGGGGGGAGGTAGACGGCGTCGGGCAGCCGCCGCCGCGCGACCGCCGCCGGCATCGCCGAGTGGATCCCGGCCAGCTTGCGCGCCTCGTAGCTGGCCGTGGTGACGACGGCGCGCGGCCCCGACCCGCAGACCACGACCGGCTTCCCCTTCAGCTCCGGCCGCCGCCGCAGCTCGACCGAGGCGTAGAAAGCGTCCATGTCCAGATGCGCGATCGTCCGTAGGTCCGCCACGAATATGATCGTAGGACGAGGGTAGGATCGAACCGATGGCAGATATCACCCATACGAAGATCGACGACATGGAAGCGATCGACGGCTTCTTCGAGGGGATCAAGTTCCACAAAGCTGCCGCTGGCCTCGAGGTCAGCTCGTTCGGAATGTCGATCACCGACCTCGCGCCCGGCGCCGGCGACTACCCCGAGCACGACCACTCCGCTGAGGGGATAGGCGGCCAGATGTTCGCCAAGCGCCCTCAACAGCTGGGCCAGGAGGAGGTCTACGTCGCCCTCAGGGGTTCCGGCACCCTCGAAGCAGACGGTGAGCGCTACCCGCTCGACGCCGAGCACATCGCCCGCGTCGGGCCCGAGGTCAAGCGCAAGGTCACCCCTGGCCCTGAGGGCATCCGCCTACTTGTCATCGGCGCCACTCCCGGAGAGCCCTACGCAACCGGGGGCACGCTGTAGCGATGGCTTCCCCCGAGGCGAAGAACCTGGAGGCGATCTCCAAGGCGATCGACCAGCACAACCGCAACTGCCCGTTTCCGGCGGCCGAGGTGCGGATGAACCCGTTCGAGGTCGAACGCCTCGGGTGGGAAGAGATTCGCGGGCTGCCGGTGGTGCCCGACTCAGCGATTGGAACCGGGCGCTTCCGCATCGTCTGCTCGCAGGAGCTGGACGACGCCGGCCTTGAGGAGACGGAGGCGCTCGGCCAAGAGCTCGAGACAGTCGCCCCGGCTCCCGCCCGGATCCGCACCTGAGGCGTCGGCGAACTTGTGACGGGGATCAGATCTGGTTCCAGACATCGAGGCCGAGTTCGCTGAAGAGGCGTTCGGCTTCGACGTTCAGCTGGGTCAATTCGCCGGTCCAGATCAGGACGCCCATCGCGATCAGGATCAGGCCACCGGTGGCGACGATCGCCTGGTAGTGGCGCTTGACCGCGGCAAAGGCGGTGGTCATGCGGGAGAAGGCGACCGCGGTGAGGATGAAGGGAATCGCCAGTCCGGCTGAGTAGACCGCCAGGAGGAGGGCACCGTGGGCGGCGGAGCCGGAGAGTGAGGCGGCGGAGAGGATCGCGCCGAGGGTGGGGCCGATGCATGGGGTCCAGGCGATCGCGAAGGCGGCGCCGGCGACGATCGGGCCGCCTTTGCCTGCCCGTTCCATCAGGCCATCGACGTGCCACTCGCGGTTGAGACGGGTGACGAAGAGCGAGGCGACGAAGAGCACGCCCATGGCGATGATCAGCGCCGCCGAGATCTTGGTCAGCAACTGCTTGTGGTCCTGCAGGGTCGCTCCGAGACCGGTCGCGGTCAGTCCGAGCAAGATGAAGATCGCCGAGAAGCTGGCGACGAAGAGCAGGCTGGGTCCCAGCACGCGCCGCCAGCCGGCGTTGTCGAGCTCGGCCGCGGAGACGCCGGTCACCGCCGATAGGTAACCCGGAACCAGGGGCAGCACGCAGGGCGAGAGGAAGGAGACGATGCCGGCGGCAAGGGCGGCGAAGATGCCGACCCCTGCGGTCGGATCGGTGCTCAGCTCGGCGAAAATCACGGCCCTCCAGAGTACTTGTGCGACGCCATCCAGCTCCGCGCCTAAACTCGCCCGCCACGTCGGCTGATCGCTCGACAGCGCCGCTCTTCAACGCCGCCGGCGCGGCCCGGCGCCTGCGTGCCTCGCCGCTGTTCGCGTTTGGACCGAGTGCGGCCGGGCCGGCCCTGCGGCGCGGCGCCCTCGTGGCGGTTCCGGTCGGCGCGGCGCTGCTGTACGAGCTGGGGACGGGCGCCGAGAGCAAGGGGGCGATCGCGACCGGTGCGCTCTTCGTCGGCTTCACGGGGCTCGACGCCCCGGCCCTGACCCGAGCCGCCTGGCAGGCGTCCGTAGCGCCGCTGGTCGGGTTCGCCGCCGCGCTTGGCGTCCTCACCGGACCCTCGGCTCCTCTGGCGGTGGTGGCGGTGGCCCTGGTCGGTGCTGCAGCCGGTTACTGCTTCGCCGTCTCCCTGCGATTCTCGATCGCCGGCCTCTCGGTGGCGCTGGCTCTCGTCGTCTCCCAGGGCCTGGGGATCCCCACCTCGCACACGCTCGAGGCGCTGCTCTTCACCGGCTTTGGCGGCCTGCTCCAGGCGGCCTTCTCGCTATGCGTCTTCGCGGCCGGCGATCGCGAAGAGGAGGGAGGGGCCGCGGGCTGGGACACCCGAGCGGCGCTGCAGGTCCTCTCCGCCAACCTGACCCTGCGCTCCAAAAGCGCCCGCCATGCGCTCCGCTTCGGCTCCGCCCTCGCCGCCGGCGTCGCCGTCTACTGGCTGCTCGGGATGCATGAGCACGGCTTCTGGATTCCCCTGACGATCCTCTTCGTCCTGCGGCCGGAAGAGGGGGAGACCTTCCACCGCCTGATCCTGCGCGCGGTCGGCACCGCGATCGGGCTCGTCCTCGCCACGGCACTCTCGTACTGGCTCAACGACGACGACGTCGCCCTCGCCATCGCCCTGACCATTGCCACCGCCTTTGCCTACGGCCTGCTCACCGTCCAGTACGCGCTGTTCACCGCCGCGATCACCACCTATGCCGTGCTGCTCGCCGACACGCTCGGCGAGCCCGCCTTGACGGCGGCGGGGCAGCGTGCGGCGGCGACCGCGGTCGGCATCGCGATCGCCGGCGCGGCCTTCCTGCTCTGGTCGAATCCGGGCGAACGGACGGAGCCGGTCGCGCCGCCGGACCCGGCCCGGTAGATTTCTTGGCCAGCCAGCCAAATCGCCGCGCGCCCGCGGCAGACCACAGGAGCAGACTTTGAGCAACCGCACGTTCGTGATCGGGGTCGGGATGACCAAGTTCGAGAAGCCGGGGACGAAGGAGGGCGACTATCCCGACTGGGCAAAAGAGGCGGGGGAGAAGGCACTCGCCGACGCCGGCATTCCATACACGGACGTCGAGCAGGCCTACGCCGGCTACTGCTATGGCGACTCGACCTACGGTCAGCGGGCGCTTTACCAGCTCGGCCTCACCGGGATCCCGGTGGTCAACGTCAACAACAACTGCTCGACCGGCTCCTCGGCTCTGTTCCTCGCCCGCCAGGCGGTCAAGGGCGGCCTCGTCGAGTGCGCGATGGCACTCGGCTTCGAGAAGATGGAGCCGGGCTCGCTCGGCGTCAAGTACACCGACCGCACCAACGCGCTCGACAAGCACGCGATGCGAATGTTTGAGATCCGCGACCCCGAGCAGTCGCCGCCGGCGCCGCAGATGTTCGGAAACGCCGGCCGCGACCACATGGAGAAATACGGCTCGAACCCCGATCACTACGCCTGGATCGGCTGGAAGAACCACAAGCATTCGGTCAACAACCCTTACGCCCAGTTCCAGGACGAGTACACGATCGAGGACATCAAGGCGGCGAAGATGATCCACGAGCCGCTGACCAAGCTGCAGTGCTCGCCGACCTCCGACGGCTCGGCCTGCGCGATCGTCGCCTCCGAGCGCTACGTAGAAGAGCACGACCTTGGCGGCCAGGCGATCGAGATCGCCGGTCAGTCGATGGTCACCGACCTCAGCTCGACCTTCGCCGAGGACACCGACTGCATGAAGATCGTCGGCTCGGACATGTCGAAGCAGGCGGCGGACGAGGCCTACGCCGAGGCCGGCATCGCCGCGGGCGAGGTCGACGTCTGCGAGTTGCACGACTGCTTCAGCGCCAACGAGCTCATCACCTACGAAGCGCTCGGATTCGCCGCCGAGGGCGAGGCCCACAAGCTGGTCGAGGAAGAAGCAACCACCTTCGGCGGCAAGGTCGTCGTCAACCCCTCCGGCGGGCTGATCTCCAAGGGGCACCCGCTCGGCGCTACGGGGCTGGCGCAGTGCTCGGAGCTGACCTGGCAGTTGCGCGGGGAAGCCGACAAGCGACAGGTGGAGGGCGCGAAGACCGCCCTGCAGCACAACATCGGCCTCGGCGGTGCCGCCGTGGTCACCGTCTACAAGCCGGCGGCCTAGGAGCCGCCGGAGGAGGAGGGCCCGATGGCGAAGCAGCGACAGGCACTATCCGGCAAGGTCGTGGCGATCACCGGGGGCGCCCGGGGGATCGGCAAGGCGACGGCGACTGCTCTGGTCCGCAAGGGCGCCCGAGTCGCGATCGGCGACCTCGACTTGGCGCTCGCCGAGCAGGCCGCGGCGGAGCTGGGCGGCGGCACGATCGCGGTCGCACTCGATGTCACCGGTCGAAGCTCCTTCTCCGCCTTCCTCGACGAGGCGGAGCGCGAGCTCGGCCCGCTCGACGTCGTCGTCAACAACGCCGGGATCATGCCCGTGACGCCGTTCGCCGAGGAGTCGCCTGATTCGATCCGGCGTCAGCTCGACATCAACGTCTTCGGGGTGATCACCGGGATGCAGCTGGCGATCGAGCGGATGCGGCCACGCGGCTCGGGACACATCGTCAACCTCGCTTCGCAGGCCGGCAAAGGCGGCTTCCCGGGCATCGCCACCTACTCGGGGACCAAGCACGCCGTCGTCGGCATCAGCGAGGCGGTGCGGGCGGAGCTGCGTGGCTCAGGCATCGAGATCGCCTGCGTGATGCCGACGGTGGTCAACACCGAGCTCACCTCCGGCGTCGGCCAGAAAATGATCAAAGCCGTAGAGGCGAGCGACGTCGCCAACGAGATCGTCGACGCGCTCGAAGCACCCCGCTTCGACGTCTGGGTACCGCGCGCCAATGGCGGCCTGTTCAAGGTCGTCGCGCTGATGCCGCGCACCTGGCGCGAGGCGCTGGGCCGCTTCATGAAGGTCGACAAGTTGATGACCGAAGTCGACCACGGCGCCCGCCGCGCCTACGAGGAGCGGGCCTCGCACAGCGAGCCGGGCCTGGAGCAGGAGGCCGAGCCGGCCCACCGCGACGCCGCGTAGGCCGTTTCGTGGGGCGAATCTACGACGCAACCTGGGGACGCGCCTTCGCCGCGCTCTACGACCGTGCCTTCGAGGCGACCGAAGAGGCCGGTCTGAGGGAGATGCGGCGGCAGGCGCTCGAAGCGGCACAGGGGCGGACGATCGACTTGGGCTCCGGCACCGGCGCCAACCTCCACCTCTATCCGGATGCGGTGAGCGAGCTGATCCTCGCCGAGCCCGACCCACACATGCTGAAGAGACTGCGGGACAAAGTGGGGGAGTCCGGAGCGGACGCTGTGGTGGTCGAGGCGCCGGCGGAACAGCTTCCCTTCGAGGACTCGAGCTTCGACACTGCCGTGTTCACGCTGGTCCTCTGCACGACTCCCAACCCAACGGCCGCCCTCACCGAGGCCGCACGGGTCCTGAAACCGGGGGGCAAGCTGCTCTTCCTCGAGCACGTCCGCGCCCAGGATCCGGGCCTGGCCCGCTGGCAGGACCGTCTCGAAAAGCCCTGGCGCTTCATCGGCGACGGCTGCCACTGCAACCGCGACACCGTCGCCAACATCGAGGCCTCCCCGCTCGAGTTGGGGCAGGTGGAACGCGACAAGCTGCCCAAAGCTCCGCCGCTGATCAGGCCCCTGGTGCGGGGCAGCGCCTCACTGCCCATCTGAGTGCGCCGTCTCACTGAGCCTGTGGGCCAGCAGCGGATGCGCAATCAGGGAGCCGCCGAGAATCAGCAGGGAGACGGCTACCCAAGCGACCCCGATCTCGTCGATGAAATTGGCGTGCCCCACGGCACGATGCTCGGAAAGCAGCAGCGCGGCGATTACGCCGATGAAACCGGCGATCGCCGCGCCGACGGTGAAGCCCAGCCATTCCTCGAACTCCTCGTCCCTTTGACCTTGTTGCACGAGCCAAACGGCCTCGACGATGTAGGCGAGCAGCAGCGTGGCGCCGATCATCGCGATGCTGCGCAACAGATCCGGCGACGCGAGCGGAACCGCATTGAAGAAGAAATAACCGCCGATCGAAGCCAGCGCAACCGAGAACAGCGCATTGGCAATGCCTTTGGGGATCGGTTCGAGGACGGGGAGCCGGGAAAACACGGAGGGATTCTATTCGGTGGCGCGCGACCCTATTCCCACGATCAACGCACGATAATGGTGGTTATGTCAACTCAAGCGGGAATCGGCTAGGCAGCGGCTTCGATTGCAGCTTCTAGGGCCTCTGCCGAGCCGGGCGTGCCGAGGGTTTCCAGCCCCTTCGTCGCGGGACCTTCGACGGCGAAGGACGGCGTACCGGTGAGCCCCAGCGTCTGCGCTTCTTCGGTCGTGCGCTTGACCTCGGCGAGGGTCGCGCTGCTCTTGCGGTCCTTGTTCCACCGGTCGATGTCCGGCACCCCGGCACCCTTGGCGATTTCGGCGAGGAATTCATCGGTTACATAACCCGAGGCCTCCAGGCCCTGGTTGCGGTAGAAGAGCTCGATGAAGGTCCAGCCACGGCCCTGCTTGCCCGCCGCGATCGCGCCGGCGCCGGCGGGAACCGATTCTTGGCTGATGATCGTGTAGTTGCGGAACTCGATCTTGGCTTCGCCGCTGCGCACCTTCGAGTCGATCACCTCGGGGATGATTTCTTCGGAGAAGCCTTTGCAGACCGGGCACTGGAGATCGCCGAACTCGAGCAGCGTCACCTTCGCCTGTGGGTCGCCGAGAACCAGTCCGCTCTGCGGGATCCCCTGCAGCTCGCGCTTCACCAGGCCGACGTCCTCGAGGCTGGTGTCGCCGCCGCTGGTTTCGTTTGCGCTGACGACGATCAGCACCGCGACGACGACGATCGCCAGGAAGACCGCGGCGCTGCCGATCTGCAGCAGTCGCTTGCGGCGCTCCTCCAGCTCGCCCATGCCGCTCATGCCGGTTTCCCGACGTAGCCAACCATGCGAATCGCGCTTAAGCCGAAGAGAACCGTCATCAGCACCGCGCTGGCCACGCACCACTGGCAGATCGCTTCGATCTTGAACAGCTCCAGATAGGTCAGGTAGACGCTGTAGCCGAAGCCGACCAGGGAGACGCCGAAGCCGACCATCCGGGCCAGGTCTCCGCGCAGCAACGACGCAGCCAGCAGCAACACGTAGCCGACGATGCCGAAGACGGCGATGTTGACGCCGAGCAGGTGCGAGTAGGTGCTGTTGGCGACGGTCTCGCAACCGCCCCCGCCGGCGATGCAGACGGGCGAGCCTCCACCGGAATCGGCGATCGTGATGTAGGTGGCGACGCCGATGCCGAAAGCCGCGACGAAGGTCGCGACCATCCGCAGCGTTCCCTCTGCCGGTGGCCTCATCGCCGCAACCGTATTCGACCCACCTTCAGGCCGGCTACTAAGCCGGGCTCTCAGCGAGCGCAGAAGGCGGCGATCTCGCGTGAGAGCTTGCCGCCCTGCCAGGCGAGCGGCGATTCGCCCTCGGCCTCTCCCGTCAAGCGCGCCAGCGGCAGGTGTTCCGCGTAGGCCTCGGCCGCCCGGCGCGGGTGCCCGGGATCGGCGGCGTCGTGGCTGGCGACGACGAGTGCCGGTACACGCAGCGACTCGAGCTCCGCCAGCTCCCCGAACGGCCGCGAGCGCGGTACCTGGCGCAACGCGTCCACCAGTGCCTCCGGGTGGCGGTGTCGCAGCAGGCGCTCGCGGGTGAAACGGAGTACCGAGTCGCGCCAGGCCGGGTCGGTCTCCTGGCTGTGGTCGATGTAGTCGACGAATCCGTCGACGCCACCGCTTTCCAAGGCGGCCGCCAGCCCATCCCAGTACTCGAGTGACTGATCCGAGATCGTTCCCATGTAAGTCGGTCCGATGACGACGAGACCGCTGAGGCGCTCCGGGTTGCGCAGCGCGTAGGCAACCGCGGTGTGAGCGCCCATCGAGTGGCCGGCCAGCACGAACGAGCCGTCCCCGATGGCGGCCGCGACGACCGTCTCCAGATCCTCGACCAGCTCCGGGTATCCATAACCCTGGCCTGCGGGGGCGGGATCGGACTCCCCGTGGCCGCGCGCGTCATAGGAGACGACGGCGTGGCCGGCCCGCTCCAACGCCCGCGAGCCGTGTACGACATAGCGGCGGGTCGCCGTGATCCCGTGACAGAGAACGATCGGGGCCCCCTCCCCCGCCACCTCGCCGCGGATCCGCGGGCGCTCGCCGACGGTGAACGGCCGCGGCTGGGCCGGCATCAAGCCAGGGAGGCGACGGCCTGCTCGAGATCGCCGACCGACTGGAAGGTTGAGCCGGTCCGGGATACGTGCCGGTAGCGGACGATCCCCTCGGCGTCGATGACGAAGATCGCGCGCATGATGTAGCGGCCGCCGGGCGCGTCTTTGAGCTCGGTGAACCTCGCCAGCGGCCCGAGCCAGGCCGTAACCCCGTAGCGCTTGCTCACGGCGAGATCCTCGTCGGCCAGCAGCGGCACGTTGAGGCTCTGCTCCTGCACCCAGTGCTCGTGCGAGCCGACCGACTGCGGCGAGATGCCGAGGACCTCGGCGTCGAGCTCGTCGATCCGCTCGCTGTTGTCGCGGTAGGAGCAAAACTGCGCCGTGCAGACCGTCGTTTCGTCGCCCGGATAGAAGGCCAACACGACGTTCTTCCCCCGGTAGTCGGAGAGCTTGTACGTCTTGCCGCCGGTGCCGGGCAGCTCGAAGTCCGGTGCAGCGTCGCCCACGTCGACCTTGGCCATGGCCGGGAGGTTAGCTGCGGGGCTCGCTAGCCGCGTTCGATCGAGATCTTCTCGATCAGGACGGTCTGCTTCGGTTTTTGGGCCGGCGTGCCGAGCGCGCCGATCCGTTCGACCACGTCGAAGCCCTTGTCGACCTTGCCGACCAGGGCGTATTCGGGCGGCAGGCCGGCGTCAGCGGAGAGGACCACGAAGAACTGGCTGCCGGAGCGCCCGGGTGGCTCCGCCGAGGTCTTCGCCATCGCGACGATGCCTTTGGTGTAGGCGAGGTTGGCGGGCGGCTTCTCATCGACGCTGTAACCGGGCCCACCGCTTCCGCCGCCGGTCGGGTCCCCTCCCTGGATCACGAATTCAGGCGCGACCCGGTGGAAGACGAGGTCGTCGTAGAAGCCTTCTTCGGAGAGGAAGACGAAGGAGTTGACCGTCTTCGGCGCCCGCGCCGAGTCCAAGGCGATCTCGAAGGTCCCACAGCTGGTTTCGACCACGGCGGTCAACTTCTCGCCCTTGCCGACGGTCTGCTTCGGTGCCTTGAAGCTGACGCTCTTCGGCTTTGGGGCCGCAACCCGCTTGCAGTCCGATGCACTCGCGGCGGTCGTGGTCGAGTCGCTGTCCCCGCCGCCACGCCCAATCAGGATCGCGACGACGATGCCCGCGGCGATCAGCCCGAAGGCGGCAAGCGCTATCCACTTTTCCCGAGGCCCCTTCATCGCGGCGAGATCCTAGATGATCGACAGATGCCTTCGCCTGCACTCATCGCGCTTGCCGCCGCCGTCCTCCACGTGCCCAACCGGCCGGAGCGGGCTCTCGAGATCGGTTGCGGCAACGGCGAGCGCGTGCTGTTCCTGGCGCGCGAGTATCCGGCGGCCCGAGTGCGTGGTGTCGACGGCTCCGCCGAGTCGATCCGCGCGGCAGTGTCGCGGGTCGGCCTCGACCCCGAGGGCAGGGTTGCCTTTAAGCAGGGCAAGTCGCGTGCTCTCCCCTACCCCGATGGCTTCTTCGACCTGGTCACCCAGGCCGACGGGGCCCTGCATCCAGGAGAGATCGCGAGGGTGCTGCGCCCGGACGGATACCTGATCCTGATCGGCGCTTGGCGCTGGCTGGACTGGCGCCTGGGCAAGCACAGCTTCGTCCCGGTCCAGAGCGGCGAGGCAGAGGGCGAGTGCTTTCAGGTCGCCCGTCTCGACACCGGCGAGCCAACGCCCGAATAGGGTGCCGCAGGGATGCGAGTCGAAGCGATGCCTCTGGTGCTGCTGGTCAACCCGGCCTCCGCGCACGGGCACACCCTGAAGCTGCTGCCGCGGCTGGAGCAGCAGCTGGACGCAAGGCGTATCCCTTTTCGGGTCGAGCGTACGAAAGGGCTCGAGGATGGAGTTGAGCGGGCCCTGCGGGCCGCCGAGGCGGATGAGGTTCCGGTCGTCGTCAGCGGCGACGGCCTGATCGGGGCGGTCGGCGGTGCCCTTGCCGGCACGGAGGTCCCGCTGGGGATCGTTCCCGGCGGTCGTGGCAACGACCTCGCTCGCGTGCTTGGCGTCCCCGCGAAGCCCGAAGCCGCGGTGGCAACGCTCGCCGCGGGCCACACCCGCCGCATCGACGTCGGCGAGGTCAACGGCAAGCGCTTCCTCGGCATCGTCAGCGTCGGCTTCGACTCCGAAGCGAATCGACTCGCCAACGAGACCGCGTGGTTGCGCGGAAATCTGGTCTACGCCTACGCCGGTGTACGCACCCTGCTCGGTTGGAAGCCGGCCCGCTTCACCGTTCGCGTCGGCGAGCAGCGCGAGCGCTTCACCGGCTACTCGGTCTCGGTCGCAAACAGCAAGGCGTTCGGGGGCGGAATGCTGATCGCCCCCGACGCCGATCTTGCCGATGGAGAGTTCGACGTGGTCACGGTCGGCGAGGTGGGCAAGCTGCGCTTCCTGGGTAACCTGCCCAAGGTGTTCAAGGGCACCCACGTCGAGGAGGACGAGGTGCGGGTGTTCCGCGCCTCACGGCTCGAGCTGAGCGCCAGCCGGTCCTTCCCCGTCTACGCCGACGGAGAGCACCTCACCGACCTGCCCGCGACGCTGCGGGTGTTGCCCCGGGCGTTGAGCGTGATCGTTCCAGCGCAGGCCGAGGAGTGAGCGGGGACGGCAGCGGGGCCCTGTTCGGGGCCAAGCGCCTCGTGGCACGCGCGGTGGGCGCGGCCAGTAGGGCCAGCGGCCGCGGCGGCGGCACGACGCTGCCGGGACGGTTCCTGCTGCGACTCGACCGGCGATCGATCGCACGCCTCGGCTCACGGCTCGACGCCGGCGTCACCCTGATCAGCGCCACCAATGGCAAGACCACGACGGCGGGCATGCTGGCCGCTCTCCTTGCCGCTGACGGCCGCACCCCCGTCCACAACCGGGCCGGGTCGAACATGACCTGGGGGATCGCCACGGCGTTGCTCGAGCAACGTGGCCGCGAGGGACTGTTCGAGGTCGACGAGGCATGGCTGCCGCAGGTAGCCGCCGAGCTGAAGCCCTCGCTGGTCGTCCTCGGCAACCTCTTCCGCGACCAGCTCGACCGCTACGGCGAGACCGAGGCCCTCGCCGATGCCTGGGCGAAGACGGTCGGCGAACGGGTCGGACACGCCCGCTTCGCGCTCAACGCCGACGACCCACTCGTCGCCGACCTCGGCCGTGACGAGCAAGGAGCTCAGCGCGAGGGAGTCGTCTACTTCGGCATCGATGACACGGCCCAAGCACTGCCGGAGCTGCAGCACGCCTTCGACGCCAAGCACTGCCGCCGCTGTGGTCATCCCTACGCCTACGAGCGCGCCTTCGTCGGCCACCTCGGCCACTACTCCTGCCCCGACTGCGGGGCGAGGCGGCCACAGCCCGAGGTGGCCGCGACCCGGATCGAGCTGCACGGGATGCGCGGCTCCTCGCTCACGATCCAGACCCCGCAGGGCGAGCTGGCGATCGACCTTCCCCTGCCCGGCCTCTACAACGCCTACAACGCCCTGGCCGCAATCGCCGCCGCTCTGGAGCTGGGAGTCCCCCCGGAGCGGATTGGCCCCGCCCTGAGCGCAATGCGCGGCGCCTTCGGCCGGGTCGAGACGATCGCGGTGGGCCCCAAGCCGGTCTCGATCCTGCTGGTCAAGAACCCGGCTGGGACCAACGAGGTCCTGCGCACGCTCGAGCTGGAGGCGACCGATGGGCAGCTCGACCTCTGGATCGGGCTGAACGACCGCATCGCCGATGGCCGTGACGTTTCCTGGGTCTGGGACGCCGACTTCGAGCTGCTGGAGGGCGCCGTGCGTCACGTCACCTGCGCCGGCACGCGGGCGCCGGAGATGGCGTTGCGGCTCAAATATGCCGGCTGGCCGGAGGAGGCGATCACGGTCGAACGCGGGATCGAGGCCTCGCTCGACCGGGCCGTGAGCGACGCGCCCGGGCAGCTCTTCGCCCTCCCCACCTACACCGCGCTGCTCGAGCTGCACAAGGTGCTCTCCGACCGCGGGCTCACGCGGGAGTTCTGGCGATGAGCGCGGCGCTCGGCACCGAGGTGATCTGGCACGACGTCGAGTGCGCCTCCTACGGCGCCGATCTGCCTCTCTGGGAGGAGCTCGCGGCCGGTGGGGGCGGTGCGGTCCTCGATCTCGGCTGCGGCACCGGCCGGGTCACGCTGCACCTCGCTCGCCGCGGTCACGAGATCATCGGCGTCGACCACGACGCGACGCTGCTCGCGGCGCTGCGCGAGCGAGCCGGCGAGCTTGCGGTCGAGCCCGTCCACGCCGACGCCCGCGAGTTCGTGCTCGACCGCCTGGTGGCGTTGGCGGTGGCGCCGATGCAGACCCTGCAGTTGCTCGAAGGCACCGACGAGCGCATCGCCTGCCTGCGCCGCGTGGCCGCCGCCCTGGCACCTGGAGGATGCTTCGCGGCTGCGATCCTGGAGGAGATGCCGCCGCCCGACGACTCGCCGCCACCGCTGCCCGACGTGCGCGAGGTTGACGGCTGGGTCTACTCGAGCCTCGCGGTCGAGGCCGCGGTTGGACCGGACGAAATCGTCATCCACCGCCTCCGCCAGATCGTCTCCCCGGCCGGCGAGCTTGGCGAGGAACCGAATCGGGTTCGGATCGAGACCTTCTCGGCAGCACAGCTCGAGGAGGAGGCAGCGACGGTGGGGTTGGCGCCGGTCGAGCGCCGGCGGATCGGGCCAACCGACATACACGTCGGCTCGACAGTCGTCGTCCTCGGCAAGGGAACGGAGTGACGATGGAGCTCCGCTTGCTCGCCCTCTATCCGGATCAGATGAACATCTACGCCGACCGCGGCAACATTCTCTTCCTGCAGCGGCGCTGCGAGTGGCGCGGGATCGGCTTCTCCTACGCCGCAGCCGGCCCAGGCGAGGGGCTTGACCCCGCCGCGCACGACCTCTTCTACCTCGGCGGCGGACAGGACCGCGACCAGCGCGCTGTCGCCGCCGACATGGTCGCCAGCAAGCGCGAGGCACTGGGGGCGGCGGTGGGCGACGGCGCCGTCCTGCTCGCCGTCTGCGGCGGCTACCAGCTGCTCGGTCACAGCTACCAGCTCGGCGAGGAGACGCTGCCCGGGCTCGGACTGGCCGACCTGGAGACGGTGCGGGAGCCAGGCGAGCGGCTGATCGGCAACGTCGCGATCGAGGCCGACATCGGCACCGACATCGGCAGCGGCCCCGAGACGATCGCCGGCTTCGAGAACCACGGCGGACGCACCTACCTCGGCGACGGCGCAGCCCCGCTCGGCCGAGTACTGAAGGGGTTTGGCAACAACGGCAAAGACGGCTTCGAGGGCGTGCACCGCGACAACCTGATCGGCACCTATCTACACGGCCCGCTGCTGCCCAAGAACGCCTGGCTGGCTGACCGCCTGATCGGCCTTGCCCTCGAGCGCCGCTATGGCTCGGCCCGGGAGCTCGAGCCCCTGGATGACACGCTGGAGCTGGCCGCGCAGGAGTGCGCGCGGGCGGTCGCGCTGCGCAGCTGAGTGGCCGGGAGCGGGTTTGGGTAGGTGATGAGCGTGCAATCCGACCGAAGAGGGGGTCGCGGTCGAGGTTTCGGTCGCTATGCGACCCAAACCTCGACCGCGCTTGCCGTGTTGCTGGCGATGGGAGCCGTAGCGATCTTCGCCCCGGCGGCGAGTGCCGCGCCAAGCTGCGCCGAAGGCCCCGAAACCGTCGGTAGCACGATCGTTGGGACCCCCTGCGACGACACGATCCACGCCCCTCGCGGCATCACCGCCGTCAACGGCGAAGGGGGCAATGACACCCTTTTCGGCGGCCGGGGCAACGACAGGCTGAACGGCGGCGACGGGAACGACCGCCTCTATGGCGGGATCGGCGACGACCAGCTGCGCGGCGGGGCCGACGACGATCGCCTCTCCGGTGGATTCGGTGCCGACTCGCTGCTCGACGGCGAAGCGGGCAACAACTTTGTCCGGGGAGACGCCACGATCGATGACATTCAAAACACGGGTGGCGGGGTCGACACGCTCAGCTACGCCACCGGAGCGACGCCGGGTTTCTTCGACAACAGGCCGGGGGTCGCCGATTTCGATGGTCTGCCGGCCGGAAGAGACGGCCGCGGGGTCTACCTCAACATGCAGAGCAACCTCGGCGACAACGGCCTGGCACCCGAGGGAGGAGGCGTCGACGAAGACATCGAGGCTGCCGACTTCGATGTCGTGATCGGCACCGCGTTCTCCGATTTCCTCGTCGGCACCGACCAGGATCAAACCTTCTATGGGGGCGGCGGGGCCGACGTGATCCTCGGCGAAGGAGGGGACGACAACGTCTTCGGCGGCCCCGAGGGCGACTACTGCGAAGCTGCGACCGGTACCACGCTCTCGGAATGCGAGTTCAGCGGCAGCGATCAGGAAGTCGATCCGCGCGATCCAGGCACCGCGAGCGCCGGCCTGATGGCGCCCCAGGAGGGCGCCACGCCGGCCCTCTACCTAACCGGCAGCAACGGCAACGACATCGTCACGGCGACCTACTCCAGCGCTACCCAACTGGTCACCTTCACTCGCAACGGCAGCCCGGCCGGCTCCTTCGACCTCGATGAAGCTCCCGACTCGATCATGCTCGCGGGCCTGCAGGGCAACGACACCCTCACCACCACCGGCTTTCCGGAGACGACCTCGGTGATCCTGCTGGGCGGCGACGGCGGTGACAACCTAGCCAGTGGCGACACCGAGGACGCCCTCGTCGATGGCCCGGGCAACAACATCTCCAACGCCGGAGGCGCAGACGACGCCGTGCCGAACAACAGCGGTGACGACGACCTGAATGCCGGCACGGGGGATGACCTCTTCGTTTCCAACGCTGTCTGCGATGGCGACTCACTCGACGGTGGCGAGGGGCGCGACAACGCCAACTGGGCGAATTTCAACCAGGCGGTCGCGATCAACATGGCAGCGCATGCCGCTGGCCTGATCGGCGCGGGAGGACAACCCCAGTGCTCGAGTGCCGCATTGCTGACCGGTCTGTTCGGACTCGAGGACACTGAGGGAACCAGCCTGGGCGACGTCATGATCGGGGACTCGGGCGACAACCAGCTGTTGGGCAGGCCCGGGCCCGATTCCTACTTCGCCGCCGGCGGCAACGACACGATTCTCGCCAACTCCGGCACTCCCAACCCCGACCCCGATCCGACGATCGATTGCGGCGACGGTTTCGATACCGCCCAGATCGACTTCCCCGAAAACGGCCCCGACGCCTCGCCGGTTGGCTGCGAGGAAATCGAGGAACGCGCCCCCAACAGCTTCCGCCCGCCGAACACGCCCGTTGATCCCACCCCAGAACAGGCAGTCGCCCCCCCACCCGTGGTCGAACCTCCGCCCTCGGTCGAACCCCGGCGGCCTAGAGATCGCAAATCGCCGCAAACGCGGCTTCTCCACCGCCCGGCAAGGGTCCTTTTCACCACCGGATCGCGTCGCACCGTCAGCTTTGCCTTCGCCGCAAATGAGCCCGGCGCGACCTTCCGCTGCAAACTCGACAGCAAGCCCTTCAGGTCCTGCCATTCGCCTCGGGTCTACCGACTCGCACCCGGCCGTCACGCCTTCCGGGTCCTCGCAGTCGATCGAGCCGGCAACCGCGATCGCTCCCCGGCCCTGTTCGCCTTCCGGGTCCGCCGACGCTAGCGTCCGCTGGAGCCGAAGCCACCGTCGCCACGGGCAGACTCGGTCAGCGACTCCACCTCGACCGGTTCGGCGAGCGCGACCGGCGCAATGACGAGTTGGGCGATCCGCTCTCCCGGCTCCACTCGAAAGGTCTCGGCGGGATCGGTGTTGAGCAGCAACACCCGCACTTCCCCCCTGTAGCCGGCGTCGATCAGCCCCGGGCTGTTGACCAGCGCAATCCCATGGTCCCGCGCAAGCCCCGACCGCGGCAACACCAGCCCAGCGTGCCCCTCCGGGATCTCAACCGCAACCCCAGTACCAACGCTCCACCGCTCTCCAGGCCCCAGATGAGCCGCCTCGCAGGCGTACAGATCCAGCCCAGCATCGCCCTCATGCGCCCGGCTGGGCAGCACAGCCTCCTCGTTCAGCTTGGCGACCCGAAGCTCCATCGGCGAGCACCCTACAGCGCTAGAGAGGAGGGAGAGGGTGTCTCCCGAACGGGCGGATACTCAGAGCGAGCGAAGCGAGCGAGTCCGGGCGGGAAACACCCTCTCCCTCCCTACGCAACCGCCAGATCGTCGAACCGGTGCAACTCGGCCACCGGCACCCTGGCGAGCACGAGCACGCCGTCCTCACGCTCGGTCCGCGTCAGGTCACCGGCCACCTCGTGCAGTTCGTGCAACCGCGCCCCCTCGCTGTAGGGGATGAGCAGCTCAACCTCGGCGAGGGTGTCGTGGAAGGCCTGCTCGACGCGCTCCTGCAGGCCCTCGATCCCGGCGCCGTTCAAGGCCGAGACCAGAACCGCCTCCGGATGGCGCAGCAGCGCCTCGGCGCGCTCGTCCTCGTCGAGCAGGTCGGCCTTGTTGAGGACCAGCAGGCGCGGCTTGGCGCCGGCGCCGATCTCCTCGAGCACCGCATCGACAGCCTCCAGGTCGGCCAACCGCCGCTCCTCGGGCGCCGCGGCGTCGACCACCTGCAGGATCAGGTCGGCGAGAACCGTCTCCTCCAGCGTCGCCTTGAAAGCCTCGACCAGCTGGTGGGGAAGCTTCTCGATGAAGCCGACCGTGTCGGTGAAGAGGAAGTCGCGGCCGGAGAGCGGCACGCTGCGCGTGGTCGGGTCGAGGGTGTGGAAGAGCCTGTCCCCCACCCCGACCTCCTCGGTGCCGGTCAACGCGTTCAGCAGGGTCGACTTGCCGGCGTTGGTGTAGCCCGCGAGGGCCACCCGGGGCAGGGACGACTGCTCGCGGCGCGCCCGCATCACGCCGCGGTTGCGCTCCATCCGCCCGAGCCGCCGGCGCAGCGCCGCGATCCGGTCGCGGGCAAGACGGCGGTCGGTCTCGATCTGGCTCTCTCCCGGGCCCCTGGTGCCGATCCCGCCGCCGAGGCGCTCGAGGTGGGTCCAGAGGCCCCTCATCCGCGCCAGGTTGTACTCGAGCTGGGCCAGCTCGACCTGCAGCTTGCCCTCGGCCGAGTGGGCATGGTCAGCGAAGATGTCGAGGATGACCGCGGTGCGGTCGACGACCGGCACACCCAATGCGCTCTCGAGGTTGCGCTCCTGCCGGGGAGCAAGCTCGTCGTCGCAGGCGACCAGGTTCGCGTCGCAGGCGGCAATCTGCTCCTTCACCTCGGCCAGCTTGCCGCGGCCGAGGTAGCGGTCGGGGTCGGGCTTCGCGCGCTGCTGGACCGCTTCGCCCGCCGTCGCCACGCCGGCGGTGCGCAGCAGCTCCTTCAGCTCGGCGAGCGGGTCACCCTCCGCCTCACCGCCCTCGACGACCCCGATCGCCATTGCACGCTGGCGGGCGCGCGGATTGGAGACGCCGGCGCCGTCGGCGGCGTAGTGCGTCTGCTTGTTGCGCCCGTTCCTGGATCGATCCACTTGGGCTGATTGTAGGCGCCGGGATTTCCTGGATAGGCTTGCGGGCGTGAAAGTCTTCGTAACGGGAGGGACTGGGTTCATCGGCGGCACCGTCGTGCGCCAGCTGCGCGAACGCGGCGACGACGTCGTCTGCCTCGTACGCAGCCCGGAGAAGGCCGACGCCGTCACCTCCCTCGGCGCCCAGGTCGTCAGCGGCGACCTCGGCGACGGCGAGGCGATGCGCAACGGAATGGAGGGCTGCGACGCGCTCGTCCACGCCGCCGCGATGTACGAGGTCGGCATCCCCGCCAAGCAACACCCGGCGATGTGGGAGGCCAACGTGGCCGGCACCGAGCGGGCGATGAGCGCCGCTCTCGAGGCCAAGGTCCCCAGGATCGTCTACGTCTCCACCTGCGGCGTCTTCGGCAATACCCACGGCAAGGTCGTCGACGAGACCTACGAGCACCCCGGCAAGGAATTCACCTCCTACTACGAGGAGACCAAGCTGGAGGCGCACAGGATTGTCAAGCGAATGATCGCCGACCAGGACCTGCCCGCGATCATCGTCCAGCCCGGCGGTGTCTACGGCCCGAACGACACCTCGCAGGTGGCCGACCTGCTGAAGGAATTCTTCGCTGGGAAACTGGTGCTGATGCCGTTCCCGGAGCTGGGGATCTGCCTCACCCACGTCGACGACATCGCCGGCGGCATCCTTCTGGCGGTCGACAAAGGGAAGCTCGGTGAGATCTACGTGCTCAGCGGCCCGGTCGTGACGATGCGCGAGGCGGTCGAGACCGTCGCCGCCGCCAGTGGCCGCAAGGCACCGAAGCGGGCGATGCCGACGTCCCTGTTGAAGGCGATGACCCCGATCGGCCCGCTGGTCGGCAAACTGTTCGGGCAGCCGCCGAACCTGCGCGAGTTGATCTCCTCGGCCGACGGCGTCACCTTCTGGGCCAGCCACGAGAAGGCCAGCCGCGAGCTCGGCTACGCGCCGCGCGGCATGGAGGAGGGCTGGCGGCAGACGCTGGAGGCGGATGACCGCTTCCCCGATCCCATGGTTTGAGGAAGTCGGGGGAGGACTCGCCGGAGCAACAGCATGGAGGCTCCGTCGAGCCCTCCCCCGACTTCCATAGGCTGCCTCGATGCGCGTAATCGATGTCATGCACCTTGGGCGGCCGCATGTGATCGGCTGCTGGGAGGTCGATGGCATGCTGGTCGATCCCGGGCCCGAGTCATCGCTGCCGACGCTGCTGGAGGCGCTGGGCGACGAGCAGCCGCGGGCTCTGCTGCTTACCCACATCCACCTCGATCACGCCGCGGCAACCGGGGCCCTGGTCCGCCGCTGGCCCGAGCTCGAGGTCTACGTGCACGAGCGTGGCGCACCGCACCTGATCGACCCCTCGAAGCTGCTGGCCAGCGCCGGGCGCCTCTACGGCGATCAGATGCAGCGCCTCTGGGGCGAGATCGTGCCCGTGCCGGAGGCAAATGTGAAGCCGCTGACTGGCGGCGAGCAGGTCCTCGGCATGCAGGTCGCCTACACCCCTGGCCACGCCTCTCACCACGTCTGCTACCTGCACGAGAGCGGCACCGCCTTCGTCGGCGACGTTGCGGCGGTCTCGATCCCCGGCGTCGACCTGATCGTGCCGCCGACCCCACCGCCCGACATCGACATAGAGACCTGGATCGACTCGATCGAGATAGTCGAAGGGTGGAAACCCGAGCGCCTCGCCCTGACCCACTTCGCCGCGATCGACGACCCCCTCCCCCACTTGGCCCAGGTGCGCGAGCGGCTGCGCGAGGAGGCCCAGCTCGCCCGCAAGCTCAACGAGGACGCTTACGAGGAGCGCCATCGACAGCGCGTCACCGACAGCTCAGCTTCCGATGAAGCAGCGGCCGAGATGATCCAATGCGTCCCCCCGCAATACCAGTGGCGCGGCCTGCACAGGTACTGGACCAAGCTTGAAGAGAGACAGGCGGCGCCCGGGTAGGGCCGAAACGTCTTGTACTTTTTCGTCGAGCGGCCGGGGCGACAGCTCAGCCCCACCTCACCGAAAAGTTAAGTGAAGGCCCTACCCGGGCGCCGCCCCACTCACGCCAAATGCTCACGCATCCGCTCAACAGCCTCAGCGATGCGCTCGTCAGGGGCAGTGAGCGCAATGCGGAAGAACCCCTCGCCGCTCGGCCCGTACATCGAGCCAGGTGAGACAACGACCGCAGCCTCTTCGAGTACCAGCTCAGCGAAAGAAGTTGAGGTGTGGCCCTCCGGCACTGGCGCCCAGATGTAAATCGTCCCTTTCGGGGCACTCACTTGGACGCCGATTTCGGCCAGGGCAGATACGACCAGGTCGCGGCGGCGGGCGTAGGTCTCGTTCATCCGCTCCAGTGGCCCGCTCGGGCCCTCCAGGGCCGCGACGCCCGCCTTCTGCACGGCCTCGAACAGGCCGGAGTCTACGTTCGTCTTCAGTCGCCAGTACGTCTGCACGGCCTCGGCGTTGCCGAGGATCGCGGCGCAGCGCCAGCCGGTCATGTTGAAGCCCTTGGAAAGCGAGAAGACCTCGACTCCGACGTCCTTGGCCCCGGGCGTCGAGAGGAAGCTGGGGGCGACGTAGCCGTCGTAGGTCGTCTCGGAATAGGCGTTGTCGTGGACGACGAGGATCTCGTGCTCGCGGGCAAAGGAGACGACCAGCTCGAAGAAGCCCTCCGGCACGATGGCGCCGGTCGGGTTGTCGGGGTAGTTGATGAACATCAGCCGGGCCTTCGCGGCGACGTCGGCCGGCACCGAGCCAAGGTCCGGGGCGAAGCCGAGGTCCGGAACCAGGGGCAGCAGCTCCGGGGTGGCCCCGGCGAGGATCGGCCCGCCGGTGTAGACGGGGTAGCCGGGATCGGAGGCGAGGGCGACACCGCCCGGATCGAGGAAGGCGAAGCAGAGGTTGTAGATGCACTCCTTGGCGCCGATCGCCGGGATCACCTCGCTCGCGGGATCGATCTCGACCCCGAAGCGCTCGTCGTAGAAGCGCGCGAAGGCCTCGCGGAAATCGTCGCGGCCGCGGTTGCTCGGGTACTGATGGGTGGCCGGGTCGGTGACCGCCTCCTGCATCGCCGAGACGATGTGGGGGTAGGTCGGCTTGTCCGGGTCGCCGATCCCGAGGCTGATCACGTCGATGCCGGCGGCGCGCTTCTCGGCGATCCGCCGCTCCAGTTCCTGGAACATGTAGGGAGGCATCGCCTCCAGGCGCTTGGATGGGTCTGCGATCGCCACGGGCGCGGAAATGTATTAGGTGGGCTCGGACAGCGCTTGAATGAGCTCCGGTGAGAGCTCCCCCGAGCAGATCGGCTCCGCCCAGCCGCTCAAGCGGACGGCGAGGTCGTCGGAGATCTCGACCTCCAGCTCTCCTCCGTCCAGCTCGACCGTGATCGGGCTCGGTGCGCCACGCAGGAACGCCGTTGCGGCGGCACCGCTGGCCCCGGTCCCCGAGGAGAGCGTCTCCCCCACCCCTCGCTCGAAGATCCGCGCCCGCACCCGGCTGCCGTCGACCTTGAAGAAGGAGACATTGGTGCGGTTGGGGAAGAGCTCGTGTGCTTCGATCTCCGGCCCGATCGGCTCGAGATCGAGGTCCTCGATCTCCTCGCCGACCTCGATCGCGCACTGCGGGTTGCCGATCGAGACGTGTTGAAAATCCCACTGACGGCCACCGGCGCTCAGCGAACCCCTGCCATCGGGGTTACCCGAAGGGAAGTCCTTTGAGGTCGTCGAGGCCTTGCCCATGTCCACCGAGCAGGTCAGCTCGGAGGTAATCGTCGGCGTGATCGGCCCGGCCACGGTTCGGATCGTGAAGACGTCCTCGTCCGTCCAGCCGTGCCGCCGCAGGTAGAGGATCGCCTCCCGCGCCCCGTTGCCGGAGAGCTCCGCCTCGGAGCCGTCGGGGTTGAAGATGCGCAGCTCGGCGACGAACTCGGGATCGTCGCTGCGCGAGAGCAGCAGCAGCCCGTCAGCGCCGATGCCGAAATGCGGATCGCAGATCCACTCCGCGCGAGCCGCCGTCAGCTCCCACGGGAGGGTCTCCGCCTCGAGGATCACATAGTCGTTGCCAAGCGCCTGCCACTTCTCAAATCGCATCGCCGGAGCCTATTGAAGGGTCGTGACCGCCGATATTGGAGAGTTGTGCCCCCCCACAGGGGGTACAACCGTTCAATCGTCGAGGTGAGCGACGATCTCGACGGCTACATCAGCGTCGGAGCGGTTGGTGCGGTCGATCGCGTGGAGGTTGGGGATCTTGCGCATCCAGGTGAGCTGGCGGCGGGCGTAGTTGCGCGAGCGCTTCTTCATCGCCTCGATATCGCCTGAGAGCAGCTCGTCGAAGCCGAGCGCCTTGCGAGCCGTCCGCGACGGTCCCAGCGCTTCGGCCCGGCGCACCTCCTCCTCCGCCCCGCCGGCGACGATCGCCTCAGTTCGCGCATCGATCCGCTCGTACAGCCGAGCACGGTCCATGTCGAGCCCGAAGATCGTCGTGGGCAGCCGCGTCTCCGGCGACCAGAGCTCCGAGTCCTCCGCTTCCGGCGGCGCCTTTTCAAGCGAAAGCTTCGCGACCGCGGCCCGCAAATAGAGCCCGGTCCCCCCCACCACGATCGGTCGCCGCCCAACCTCCAGCGCCCGATCGATCTCAGTGTGCGCCAGCCGCATGTAGTCGCCGACGGAAAAAGGCTCAGTCACAGGCACGAATCCCACAAGCCGATGCTCTAGCGTGCCCTGCTCCGCGGTCGTGGCAACCCCAGTCAGCACAGCAAGCCCCTCATAGACCTGAAGTGCATCGCACGAAATGGCGATTGGTCTCTCACCCCGCTCCTGCAGCAACTCGGCAAGAGCTACGGCAACCCCGGTCTTCCCAACCCCGGTAGGTCCAAATATCGCCAGGACGTCCATCAGCGGGGTCTCGGTGATGCCCCGAACGGCTTGTACTTTTTC
Source organism: uncultured Solirubrobacterales bacterium (assembly GCA_963716735.1). GTDB lineage: Bacteria > Actinomycetota > Thermoleophilia > Solirubrobacterales > 70-9 > VRUE01. Next base: position 450,202 of record OY970321.1, on the reverse strand, counting down.
GTTGAGCGCACCGGGCGCCAGCTCAACCCCAAATCACCGAAAAAGTTGAGTGAGGGGCTTCACCGATACCCCGCTGAGGGTGGTTGACGTGGCAGCTTCTACTTCGACGTTCACGAGCTCTCCCGGTTCGGCGGCCCCATCGAAGTTGACCGTCTTGTTGTGCCGCGTTTTGCCCCGTAGCCGAGTCGGATCGGTCCTGCTTGGCCCCTCCACGAGCACCTCGAGCTCACGACCGACGAACCGCTGCGAACGCTCCGCCGCCCGCCGCTGCACCAGCTCGACCAACCGCTCCATCCGCTCCCGCTTGACCGGATGCGGGACCTGCTCGCCCATCGTCGCCGCCTCGGTCTCGCGCCGCGGCGAGAAGACGAAGGTGAAGGCACTGTCGTAGCCGACCTCGTCGACGACCTCGAGCGTCTGCTCGAAATCGGCCTCGGTCTCGCCGGGGAAGCCGACGATGATGTCGGTGGTGATCGCGCAGTCGGGCACGTGCTCGCGGATCAGCGCGACGCGGTCCATGTAGCGCTGCCGGTCATAGGTGCGCCGCATCCGTTTGAGGATCGTGCTCGACCCCGACTGCAGCGGCAGGTGGATGTGCTCGCAGAGCGACGGCAGCTCAGCGTGGGCCCGGATCACGTCCTCGCGCATGTCCTTGGGGTGCGGGCTGGTGTAGCGGACGCGATCGATCCCCTCGACCGCGTCTACCCGCGCCAGCAGCTCGGCGAAGCTGATGCGCGACTCGCTTGGCAGATCACGTCCGTAGCTGTTGACGTTCTGCCCGAGCAGCGTCACCTCGAGCACGCCGTCGGCGGCGAGGGCCTCGGCCTCGACGATCAACTCGGCCGGGTCGCGGCTCTCCTCGCGGCCCCGAGTCGAGGGGACGATGCAGTAGGAGCACTTGCAGTTGCAGCCCTGGGAGATCTGCAGCCAGCCCTGGAACTCACGCTCGCGCCGCGCCGGCAGATGGCCGGAGAAGTCCTCGAACTCGAAGTAGCCCTGGGCGGTGAGCGAGTCCGAGTTGAGGAACTCGGCCAGCCGGTGGATCTGCCCCGGACCGAAAGCGACGTCAACGAACGGGAAGCGCTCGAAGACCTCCTCCTTGACCGATTGCGCCCAGCAACCCCCCACTCCGACCACGCGCTCCGGATCTTCGGACTTGAGCCGCTTGGCCTCACCCAGGTGGGCGACAAAGCGATTGTCCGCCGACTCGCGGATCGAGCAGGTGTTGAAGAGGATCAGGTCGGCCTCGGCACGGCTCGGTGCCTGCTCATAACCGAGCGACTCCAACATCCCCTGCATCCGCTCGGAATCGTGCACGTTCATCTGGCAACCGAACGTGGTGACGTGGTATCGCTTGCCCATCAGGGCAGACTAGCGCCGTTACTTGATCGTGAGGGTGCCCTGCATGCCAGCTTCGGCATGCCCCGGCACGGTGCAGAGGAAGGTGTAGGTGCCGGGCGTGAGATCGGCGGTCACCGAGGTTTCCGCTTCGGTGATCGTCTCGGAAATCGCGATCTCCTTGCCGTCCTGCTCGATCGCCACGTCGTGTTCGAGCGCCGACGGGTTGTCGAAGTCGATCGTGACCTTGCCGGGCTTACTGGTCAGGGTCGTCGTGTCGAAGGCGATCTGAGTGGAATCCGCCGCCAGCTTCAGGGTCCCACCTGGGCCCTTAGCCGCCGCTTCGGGCTTTGCTTTTGCGCCGCCTTCGCCCTCACCGGCATCGATGGGGGACTCCTCCTCTTCTTCGAACTCCTCGCCGGCGGCCGCAACCTCACTCGCCCGCGCCTCCTGCTCGTCCTTGCCGTTGAGGACGGAGAAAGTGGCAGTGACAGCGATCAACGCCACGAACCAGAGGACGACGACTGGAGTGAACCGACCGGGGAACTTCTCGACGCGCAGGCCGATGAAGCTGACCACCACGGCCGAGACGGCGAGGGCGACCCCGACCACGTAGAAGACGGTTGCGTTGTCCATGCGGCGGGAATCCTATCCACAGACGACGGCGGAGCGGCCCCGCCGGATCGGCCTCACTTTGCGTAGTTGGTGGCGCGGCTCTCGCGGATGACGGTGATCTTGATCCGACCCGGATAGGACACCTCGCGCTCAACCGCCGTGGCAATCTCATGCGAGATCAGCGCCGCCCGCTCATCGTCGACCTCGCCGGGGTCGACCATGACCCGCATCTCACGGCCCGCCTGCATCGCGTAGACCTTCTCAACCCCGTCGTGGCGCGCCGCAAGCTCCTCGAGGTCGTGCAGGCGGGTTACGTACTCCTCCAGCGTGTTGCCGCGGGCGCCGGGGCGGGCGCCTGAGAGGGCATCCGCCGCCTGCACCACCACCGCCTCGACCGTTCGCGGCGCGACCTCGTCGTGATGAGCCTCGATCGCGTGGGCGACCTCCTCGCTCTCGCCATAGCGACGGGCAAGCCGAGCGCCGATCTGCGCGTGCGTTCCTTCAACCTCCTGATCGGCAGCCTTGCCGATATCGTGCAGCAGCGCGGCCCGCCGGGCGACGTCAGCCGCGGCGCCGAGCTCGATCGCGATCAACGCCGCCAAATAGGCGGACTCGACCAGATGGGCGAGCACGTTCTGGCCGTAGCTGGTGCGGAACTGCAGCTTGCCCATCAGATCGATCAGATGGGGATGGATGCCATTCACGTTTGCGTCGAGCGTGGCTCGCTCGCCCTCTTCGACGATCCGCTCCTCGACTTCCTTCGACGCCTGCGCGAACGCCTCCTCGCAACGAGCCGGGTGGATGCGGCCGTCGGCGACCAGGCGTTCAAGGGTGAGGCGGGCTACCTCACGGCGCATCCCGTCAAAGCTCGAGAGGCGCACCGCCGAGGGCGTGTCGTCGACGATGATGTCGACCCCGGTCAGCTGCTCGAGCGCATGGATATTGCGCCCCTCGCGACCGATGACCCTGCCCTTCATCGCGTCGTTCGGCAGCTGCACGAGCTGCGTGGTCGTCCTCACCGCATGCGGGCCGGCGAGACGCTGCGTCGCCGTCGCAAGGATGCGGCGGGCACGGTGGTCGGCTTCACGCCGAGTCTCCTCCTCGATCCTGCGCAAGGCCAGTCCGGCCTGGCGACGGGCGTCGGATTCGACCTCGTCAAGCAACGTCTGGCGTGCCTGGGAGGCGCTCAGCCCGGCCACTCGCTCCAGCTCCGCGCGCCGGCGGGACTCGCCCTCCATGAGGGACGCGGCACGGCGGTCGAGATCGCGCTCGAGTGCTTCAAGCGAACCCCGGCGGCGCTCCAGCTCACCGAGCTGTGCGTCCAGCGCCTCCAGCCGATCCAGAACCAAGTCTGGCTCTGAACCGTTGCCGCGTGACCAATTCCACGGCGGCATGCTGATTTTCATCTAGAGGAGAGACTACTCCCATAGACGCGCTTGTCTAATCGGCTTTACGCGGCTTGAACCTCGGCAACCGGCTCGACCGCGGACTCAGCCACAGGCGCCGTCCTCTCGGCCTCAGGCACGACGTTCTCGGTGCCGATGCCGAGGGCGGTGCGAATCTTGGTCTCGATCTCGCTTGCGATCTCAGGGTTCTCGGCGAGGAACTGTTTAGCGTTGTTGCGTCCCTGGCCGAGGCGCGTTTTGCCGTAGGAGAAGAACGAGCCGGATTTCTGCACCAGGTCGTGCTCGATGCCGAAGTCGAGCAGGCCCCCCTCGCGCGAGATGCCGACCCCGTACTCGATGTCGAACTCGGCCTGGCGGAAGGGCGAGGCAACCTTGTTCTTGACGACTTTGACCCGCACCCGATTGCCAACCGCCTCGGTCCCTTCCTTGAGGGTCTCGATGCGGCGGATGTCGAGGCGTTGCGAGGAGTAGAACTTGAGCGCCCTACCGCCCGGTTGGGTCTCGGGGGAGCCGAACTGGACACCGACCTTTTCGCGGATCTGGTTGGTGAAGAGACAGACGGTGTTGGTTCGGTTGAGGTTGCCGGCCAGTTTGCGCATCGCCTGGGACATCAGGCGGGCCTGGAGGCCGACGGTCGTGTCGCCGATCTGGCCGTCGAGCTCGGCTTTCGGCGTCAGCGCCGCGACCGAGTCGATCGCGACCACGTCGATCGCGGCGGAGGCGATCAGGCGGTCGGCGATCTGCAGCGCCTGCTCGCCGTAGTCGGGCTGAGAGACCAGAAGCTCGTCGGTGTCGACGCCGATCTTGCGCGCGTAACTGGGGTCGATCGCGTGCTCGGTGTCGATGAAGGCGCAGATCCCGCCGCGGCTCTGGGCTTCGGCGATGATGTGGTAGATCAGCGTCGTCTTCCCCGAGGACTCGGGGCCGAAGATCTCAACGATCCGCCCCCGGGGGACGCCGCCGATGCCCAGGGCAAGGTCGAGCGACAGTGCTCCGGTCGGGATCGCCGGGATCTTGATCGTCGCGTCCGCACCGAGGCGCATCAACGCACCCTGGCCGAAGTCCCGCTCGATCTGGGTTACGGCCGCTTCCAGCGCCGCGTCCTTGGCTTTGGCCTCTTTCGCCGAGGCGTCCTTCAGAGCCGCTTTCTTGTCTGCCATCTCTTTCACCTCACTGCCGCCCGTCTGCGGGCAACTCGACTTGCGCCAGCGGGGTGTACTGCGCACCCTGCGGCTGGATTTGCGAAAGGTAGAGCGTCAATCGGACGCCATGGAGCTCCTGGGAAAGATCTTTCGACAGTGCCTTCGGAGGCTTGGAAACCAGCGCCGGGCGCTTCGCGCCGCGCTCCTCGCGCCGCACCCTGGCCACGGTCACGTGCGGCCAGAACGGCCGCTTCTCCGGCTCGAAAAGACGTGCGGCAACCAGCCGCTCCTCCAATCTTGCCTGCAACGCAACCGCGCCAGGCGATTCGGCCGGAAGCGCAAAGAGACGCGGACGGCCGCGCTCCGGCCTGGGCACCGGCTCCCCGAGCACGATCGAGGGCGCCGGCACCTGGCTCGCCTCGACGATCTCCGCCAGGCGGGGAATCTCCTTCTCCGGCAGGTAGCCGAGAAAGGCAAGCGTGACGTGGAGCGACTCGGGCCGGACTGGACGCAGTGCCGGGTCCGCGAGCGCCTCGCGCCCCCACTCAGCGAGCCCTGCCCGCACCCGATCGGGCAGGTCGAGGGCGATGAACAATCTCGCCCGCGGGCTCTTCAGTCTCTCCTTCGCCATGCGGCCGACCCTAGGGGGTCGCGACGCGCGAGATACGCGGCAATCGAAAAAAGTCCGTGACGCATTCCTTACAGAGGTGCGTCGCCGCCACCGAGCAGGGTGCGCAGCATGTGCATCGCAACCAGAGCGGAGCGTTCGCGGATGTCCGCGCGGCCTCCCGGAATCACCGGGTCGCGGGCGATGCCGGCTCCGTCGGCGAGGCGGGCGTCGAAACAGACGTAGCCGACCGGCTTCTCCTCCGTGCCGCCGTCTGGGCCGGCGATGCCGGTGATCGAGATGGCGACGTCAGCCTCGAAGCGCTCCAGCACCCCGCGCGACATCGCCTCCGCGACCTCGGGCGAGACGGCGCCTCTGTCCTCGATCAGCGCGGGATCGACGCCGAGCAGCTCCGCCTTCGCCCCGTTCGAGTAGGCGACGACGCCGCCCGCGAAGTAGGCGGACGCGCCAGGCAGGTCGGTGATCCGTGCCGCCAGCAGGCCACCGGAGCAGGACTCGGCGAGAGCCAGCCTGTGCCCCCCCAGCAGGCGGGCCAGCTGGGAATCGACGGTCTCGCCGTCGAGGCTGAACAGGTGGCGAGCGTGGCGGTCGACCAGCCCGGCACGCACCGCCTCGGCAACCGGCGCCGCCTCGGCCCTGTAGCGGGCGTCGATCTCGATCTCACCCCGCCGCAGGCAGGTCGTGATCTCGACCCTGTCCAGCTCAATCCCTTCGTCCTCGATCTCACGCAGGCTCTTGGCAATCTCGGACTCGGGCGTGCCGAACATCCGCAGCGTGTAGGAGAGGAGCGGCGTGGCGCGGGCGAGAATCGCCTGCACCGGGGGTGCCTCGACCGCCCGCGGCCACATCGGCTGCAGCTCACGTGGTGGCCCGGGCAGGACGATCACCACCCGCTCCCCCACTGGCACCACCAGCCCCGGCGCGGTCCCGACCGGATCGAGCGGCAACGAGCCCTCCGGGACCATCGCCTGCTTGCGGTTGGCCTCCCGCACGGCCCCCTCGTCAAAGCGAAAGCTCCGTGCGAAGCGCCGCAGGATCGCCGCGATCTTCTCTTCCATCTCCTCGTCCAGCACCAGCTCCGCCCCGGCGAAGCGAGCGACGATCTCCGCCGTCAGGTCATCGGCCGTCGGCCCCAGTCCGCCGGAGGTGATGATCAGGTCCATGCCCTCACCGGCCATGAAGCGCAGTGCGGCCTCGAGGTCCTCCGGGCGGTCGCCGACCACGGTGATGTGAGCGACGTCGACCCCGAGCTCGGCCAGCTGCTCGGAGATCCAGGGCCCGTTGCGATCGGCGATGCGCCCGGTCAGGACCTCGGTGCCGGTCACAACGATTCCAGCGCGAACAGCCTTTCCACTCATTCGCAGCTTGGCCTTTCGCCTTCTTCCAGCGAGACCAGCTTGCCGCCCGAATCGACCCGAAAGCCCACCGGGCTGGAGCTTGCGGGCACATCGGCCTGCCTTCCGTCGACGAACATCGTCACCGAACCGTTGCCCAGAGCGATTTCGAAGCCGCCAGAGCGGAACGGTCCGGCTTCGGCGCCTTCATCGAGGATCTGGCCGTCGACCAGCGGCTCTTCCTTGGCGTCGAGCAGGCAGACCCAGACTTCCGCCGTCGCCGCCAGGCGCACCGCGACTCCGGGCTTGCTCGCTGCTCCGGCCTTCTGAGCCTGCTCGGCCGGCCCCTTCTTCCCCTGACTCGCCGCCGGCGAGGGCGAGGACGAATCGCCACCCCCTCCGGCCAGTGCGATACCGACCACGGCGGCAACCAGGAGGAGGCAGACCGCGGCGATGACGACACGGCCGGAGATCCAAGGCCGGTGCCCCCGCCTTGCGGTCGGCACCGGCTCGACTCGCTTTGGCACCCGCTCTCCGCCCTGCGGCCCCATGGCGCGACGGTAGTCGTCGGCGAGGCGATCCCCGTCCAAGCCCAGATAAGACGCATAGGTGCGGATGAAACCACGCGTATAGGCGCCACCGGGGAGCGCGTCCCACTCCTCGTTCTCCATCGCCTGCAGGTAGCGAACGCGGATCTTGATCGCGGCTTCGACCTGGACGAGATCGACTTTGCGGCGATTTCGTGCCTCGCGAAGGGTGGGTCCGATGCCGGTATCCACCCAGACATTGTGTCCGTTGCGCCAATTCGGCGCGAAAGAACGCTGTTAACCCGCGTCTTCGGCCTCGACGGCCACCGGCTGCGGCTCCTGTCCTCCGCTGAGGACACGGGACAGATCGGCCTCGGTGATCAGCACCTGGCGCGGCTTGGAGCCCTCGTATCCCGAGATCACGCCGCGGCGCTCGAGCATGTCGATCAGGCGGCCGGCGCGGGTGTAGCCGACCCGCAGGCGGCGCTGGATCATCGAGACCGAAGCCGTTTCGGTCTGCACCACGGTGCGGATTGCCTCGTCGAGCAGATCGTCGGCGTCGGGATCGAACTCATCGTCGCCGCCATCGCCCCCGGTCTCCTCACGCGCCTCGAGCAGGTTCGCCTCGAATTCCGGTTCGCCCTGCTTGGCCCAGTGCTTGGTGATGCGGGCGATCTCCTCCTCGGTCACGAACGCCCCCTGGACGCGCGCCATCTTCGAGGTGCCGGCGCCCCGGAAGAGCATGTCGCCCTGACCCAGCAGAGCCTCTGCCCCACCCTGGTCGAGGATCACCCGCGAGTCCGTCTGCGAGGACACGGCGAAGGCGATGCGGGCGGGGATGTTGACCTTGATCGTGCCGGTGATGATGTCCGTCGAGGGACGTTGCGTGGCCAGCACCAGGTGGATCCCCGTCGCCCGGGACTTCTGCGCCAGGCGGATGATCGAGTCCTCGACCTCAGCCGGGGAGACCATCATCAGGTCCGCGAGCTCGTCGATCACGCAGAGGATGTGCGGCAGCGGCGCTTCGCCGGCCTTGGAGCGGGCACGGTTCAACTCGGCCAGGTTGCGACAACGCGCCTCGCCCATGATCCCGTAGCGGTTCTCCATCTCGCCGATCAGGTTGGCGAGGACGTTTGCGGCAAGGCGGGGTGAGGTGACGACCGGGGTCAACAGGTGCGGCACGTGCTCGTAGTGGTTGAGCTCGACCTGCTTGGGGTCGACCAGGACCAGGCGCACTTCGTTGGGCGAGGCCTGCATCAGGATCGAAGAGAGGATCGCGTTGACGCAGCCGGACTTGCCCGAGCCGGTGGTGCCGGCGACGAGGACGTGCGGCATCTTGGCCAGGTCGGTCCAGACCGGGTTGCCGTCGATTCCCTTGCCGAGCCAGGCGACCAGCGGCGAGGTCTTCTCGGGCCGGCCGGCGTAGATGTCGCCGAGGCGGACGAGGCGACGGCGGGCGTTGGGCACCTCCACCCCCACCGCCTGCTTGCCGGGAATCGGCGCCAGGATGCGGATGTCGGTCGAGGCGAGCGCGTAGGCGAGGTCGTTGGAGAGCTCGGTGACTTTCTTCACCTTGGTGCCCGGCGCGAGGCGCAGCTCGAAGCGAGACACATGGGGGCCGCTGACGATGCCGACGATCTTGGCCTCGACGCCGAAGTGGCCGAGCGTCTCGACGAGCTTGCGACCGATCACTTCGTGGTCGCGCGGGTCGGGGCCCTTGTCGCCTTTTCCCTTTTCGAGCACCTTGGACGGCGGCGGCCGATAGTCGATCTGGTCGGATTCGGTGACACCACGCTTCTGCCCCATCGGGGTGAGAGAAGTCTGCTTCGACTCGGCGTCCGTGCCGACACCAAGTCCCTCCTCGCTGCGGACCTCAACCTCGTAGGCGTGCGGGTTGAGACCTGCGTCGACAGGCTCGGTGTTGACCTCAGGCTCCGCCGGCTCGACATCCGGCTCGAATTCGGTGGTGACCGGCTCGTCCTCGGCACTGTCCTCGGCGATCGCGACGGTCGGTTCGAAGTCGTCGTCCTCGGGATAGGTGCTCATCACATCGGTCGGCCCCGCCTGGGTCTCGAATGCGGAGGTCTTTTCGCCGCGGCGCTCCTCGCGGTGCTGAATCGCGGTCTGGGCGATGTCGCGCCCCCCGACGAAGGTGTGGCGGACGCCGCGGCCGACGCCGCGGAAGACGGTCGAGACCGACGTACCCGTGACCAGCATCGTGCCAATTGCGAGCATCAGCACGGTCGCGATCCGCGCCCCGACCTGGCCGAAGAGGTATTCCAGCCCGGTTTCGAGCCCGTAGCCGACCTTGCCGCCGTCCCAACCGAAGAAGAGGACGAAGCTGAGATAGACGCCGGCGGCGATCAGGAAGAGTCCAATCAGATCGAGGTGGCGCTGCTGCAGGCCCTCCGGCAGATGCGGCCGGGGGAACCGCGATTTGGCTTTGGCCTTCGCTTTCGGTTTGCGACGCGCGGCCGAGCCTCGCTTCTTGCGCACGAACATGGCATCCGCTTCGACGGCCGTCGCGCCTCCCCTGCTCGGATCAGAGATTGGTCGCGACTAGCGCCGCGGCGAACGCGGCCATGCCCCCGGTCAGCGAGACCCATAGGGCGGTCATCGAGCGCTCCAGGCCGATGAAGCGAGTGTTGATCTCCGACCGGAGTTCGACCACCTCGTCATGGGCTTCGGTGCGGACATCCCTCAGATCCGCTCGCAAATCCTTGAATCCCACCTGCACTTCGTCTCGCACGTCCTTGACCTCAGACCTGACCCCGTTGACCTCGGACCGAACCCCGTTGATCTCCGATCTGACGTCTTTGACCTCGGACCGGACGCCGTTGATCTCCGATCTGACGTCTTTGACCTCGGACCGGACGCCGTTGACTTCCGACTTGATGTCTTTGATTTCGGATCTGACGTTCTTGAATTCGGCCCGTACTTCTTTGAATCCCTCCCGCATCTCTGCTCGGAGTTCATCGATCTTGTGGTCTAGATCGGCCATGTGGTCTCCTGTCCTGGCGAGGTCTACTGTCTGCATGATGCCACGCTAGGCGGTCGGCGCGCACGTGTGTTGCGCTGAAAGCAAAATGTTTCGCACCGGTACCGCGCGAAACGTGCGATCAGCCGGCGCAGACCCAGGCGCTGCCGCCCGAGTCGGCCCAGATTTCGGCGGCGATGCGGTCCTGTTCGGCCTTCGGCGCGTCCTGGGGAGCGCCGCTGCCACCGTAGAGGTCCCAGGTGGACGGCAGGATCTGGTAGGCGCCGCCGGCGCCGCTGCTCGGGTTGACGGCGGCGTAGTTGCCGCCGGACTCGCACATCACGATGTAGGTGGGAATCGAGTAGGGACCGCCGAGCCAGCGACCGACCGTTTCTTCAGCCGCTTCACGACTCGCGGCTTCAGCCGCTTCGATTTCGCTCACCCACTCGCCGATGCGGGTTTTGAGCTCCGCCAGCGAGGACGAGCGTTCGGCGGCGAGCGCATCGAGGCGGTCGGCGGCGTCCTCCGCCTGGCTGCGCACCGTGGCGATTTCCGACCGCGCGGCGGCCAGTTCCTCGTTGTAGGCGTCGACTTTCGCCTTCAACTCCGCGACCAGATCCAGCTCGTGACGCACCTGGTCGCGGACTTCCTCGACCCGCGCCGCAAGCTCGGTGTCCGATTCCTCGATCCGCCGCAGGTATTCGGTGCGGACCTCAAGTTCGTTGATGTCGCCTGAGCCGAGCACGATGCTGGCGGTGCTGGGCGTGCCGCTCATGTAGATCGCGACGAGCCGTTCGGCCAGCGCCTTCCTGGCGCGGCGCAGCCGCTCCCGCTCCGCCTCGAGGTGCCGTTCGGAGCGCTCGACCTTGGCGGCGAGCCGCGCTGCCCGTTCGCGGCCGTGGGCGAGCAGGTCGGTGAGGCGCCGCTCGTGCGCGGCAGCCTGGGCGGCTTCGGCTTCCGTCGCGGCAAGGCGTTCCTGCGTGTCGCGGATCTGAGCCCCCAGCGACGCCGCTTCTTCGCGGGCGCCGCCCACCTTGTCGCGCAGCGACCCGAGATCGGCGGCGTGTGCCGAGGCGACCGCAAGCAGAGCTACGGCAAGGAGAACGACTGCGGGCTTCCAGCGCATGCGAGCACCTCTAGCCCTCGGGGACGTCCCGGTTGGCGATGTAGATCGCGATGCCGATCGCGGCGATGCCGACGCCGGCACCGATGCGGATCTCGCGCCGGTAGCGGCGACGCAGGTAGGCGACCGCGAATCGCAGGGCCGCTTTTCCGACCTTGTCGTACATCAGCCCTTCTCACCCACAGCGCGCTGCCTGATCCGGTACGCCATCCGCGACTGCAGCGACCAGAGCTCGATGAATCCCGGCGAGGCGGTCTGCGAGAAGAGCCCGCCCGACTCGGCGAAGGAGGCCAGGTCGGCGTCGTAGACCGCGTTCGGCGAGGAGCGGGTGACGACTCGCACCCCTCCTTTGTAGAGCTTGAGGCCGATCGTGCCGCTGACCTGTGCGTTGACCGCGTCCATGTAGGCGTCGAGGTCGGTGCGCAGCGGCTCCCACCAGAGTCCGGCGTAGACCAGGTAGCCCCACTTCTGATCCAACCCGGGCTTGAACTGGTTCTGGTGGATCGTGCCGACCAACTTCTCCAGCTCCTGGTGAGCGGGCAGCAGGATCGCCGCCGCCGGCACCTCGTAGATGTCGCGCACCTTGAGTCCGACGATGCGGTCCTCGATGTGGTCGACGATCCCGACCCCGTTGCGGCAGCCGATCTCGGCGGCGCGTTCGAGCAGCTCGACCAGGCCGAGTCGCTCACCGTTCAGTCCGACCGGGACGCCGGCCTCGAACTCGACCGTCACCGTCTCGGCCTCATCGGGCGCCAGCTCGGGCCGGGTGACCAGCTGGAAGACGTCGTCCTCGGGCGCGTGGCCGAGGTCCTCGATCCAGCGACCCTCCGAGGAGCGGCCCCAGAGGTTGTCGTCGATCGAGTACGGGGCTGCCTCGGTGCCGCCCTTGACCGGGATGCCGTGCTCGCGAGCGTAAGCGATCTCCTCCTCACGACCCATCTGCCAGGAGCGCACCGGCGCGATCGTTTTCAGCTCCGGGGCAAGAGTGGCGACGGTCGCCTCGATCCGCACCTGGTCGTTGCCCTTGCCCGTGCAGCCGTGGGCGATCGTGTCGCAGCCGCTGCGGCGCGCGTACTCGACCGCCAGCTCGGCGATCAACGGTCTACCCAGGGCGGTGAAGAGCGGGTAGCCGCCACCGTAGAGCGCATTCGCCTTGATCGCCGGGGCGACGAAGTCGCGGGCGAAACGCTCGCGGGCGTCGACCACATGGCACTCGAGCGCGCCCAGTCGCTTCGCCTTGTCCTCGATCACCGCGTAGTCCTCGCCCGGCTGGCCGAGGTTGACCGTGAGGCAGACGACCTCGGCCCCGTAGCGGTCCTGGATCCACTTCAGCATCACGCTGGTGTCGAGGCCGCCGGAGTAGAGCAGCAGCACTCGCTTGACCTCCGCGGGGTCGGCCTCGTAGCCCGCGGTGCGGACCGCCTCGGGTGGTAAATCGGTCATTCGGCGGGGATCCCGCCGCTGCCGGTTTCTTCCTCTTCGGGAGTGGTCGTCGGCGGCGCGGTGGTGGTGGTCGTTTCGGTGGTTTCGGTCGTCGTCGGTTCGGTGGTCGAGCCGGTGGTCGTCTCGGTCGTCGGCGCCGTCGTCTCGGACGTCGTCGACAGAGTGGTGATCACGGAGGTCGAGCCGCTGTCGCTTCCGTTGTCGGAGGCAATCACGACGATCGCCACGACGAGGCCGACGATCACCGCAATCAAGCCGGCGACAAGCAGGCGCACGTTGCCCCGCGGCCGGTGGCCGGGATCGTCCGGCTGGCCCATGATCCGGGTCGGGTCGTCGTGCATTTCGATCTATTCCTCCGGTCCGAGAATCGCGTCGAGAATCTCGCTGGTGTCCTCGATCTCGAAGCCGCTCCGCAGCCGTGCTTCGATCTCCTTGCGCTCGGCGCCGGAGACCGCCATCTGGGTAGCCAGCAGTCGCGCGCCGGCCGAGCCCGAGCGGCGCGGAGCGATCGGCTCGACCTCGTCGTCATCCGCCGCGCTCTCAACCGACTTCAGGTGGCCCGTGCGGCGCTCGTCGGAGGTGGGTGGATCGAGCTCGTCGGCGAGCTCGCGCAGGCGCTCGGCGACGATCCGATCGGCGCGCTCGCGGGCCTCCTCCAGATGTTGCTGAGCCTGTCGCTCAGCGCCGTCGATAACGCTCTCCGCAGCCTGCTCGGCGGCGTTGACGATCGTCGCCAGTCGCTGCGCGGCATCGGCAGCCGAGGCGGGCGGTTGCTGCTTTGGCGGGAACTTTTCGGCGCTCATCCTGCCGCGTAGCTTAGGAGCGAATCGCCGATCAGCGCAACGGCGTGCTCGATCTGGGCCGAATCGACCGTCAGTGGGGGCAACAGGCGCAGCGTGCCTGGCTCAGGGACGTTGACGATCAGGCCTCGCTCGAGCAGCTCCGCCCCCACCGCCGCGGCGTCGATTCCATCGGCCAGCCCCGCGCCAAGCATCAGGCCGCGGCCGCGCACCTCCGTCACGCCGTCGATTGCCAGAAGGCCCTGCCGCAGCTCGGCGCCAAGCTCACGCACGCCGCGCAGCAGCGCCGGCTCGTCGACCACCTCGAGCACCGCCAACGCCGCCGCCGAGACCACGGCCCCGCCGGCGAAGGTCGAGCCGTGATCGCCGGCCTCGAGCACGTCGCCGAGCTGCTCGGCCGTCACGCAGGCACCTATCGGCAGACCGCCGCCGAGCGCCTTGGCGCTGGTCAGCACGTCGGGCCGCACCGGCGTCTGCTCATAGGCCCAGAGCGAACCGGTCCGCCCCATCCCCGTCTGAATCTCATCGAGGATCAGCAACGCCCCGGTTTCGTCGCAGGCCTGACGGGCGGCGAGCAGGGTCTCGTCGCTGAGCGGATAGACCCCCGACTCCCCCTGGATCGCCTCGATCATCACAGCGGCGGTGTTCTCTCCAACCGCCTCGCGCAGAGCGCCTGCATCGTCGAAGGGGACCGAGCGGAACCCCGGCAGCATCGGTCCAAGCGCCGGGTTCTCGGCCAGTTTCGGCGTCGCCGAGAGAGCGCCGTAGGTGCGGCCGTGGAAGTCGCGCTCGAAACTGACGATCTCGGGGCTCTCGATTCCACGCCCGTGAGCGTGCTTGCGAGCCACCTTGATCGCGCACTCGTTGGCCTCGGTTCCGGAGTTGGAGAGGAAGACCCTCCCCCCCAGGCTCGACTTCGAGAGCCGTTCGGCGAGGCGCACCATGGGCTCGGTGTAGAAGAGGTTGGAGACGTGCATCAGCTTGCCCGCCTGCTCGCACACGGCCCCGACCACGGCCGGGTGGCAGTGACCGATCGAGCAGACCGAGATCCCGGCGAGGAAGTCGAGGTACTCCTTGCCCTCGGAGTCCCAGAGCAGCGCCCCCTCGCCGCGCACGAACTCGACCGGCGCGCGGCGGTAGGTCTGCATCAGGTAGCGCTGCTCGAGCGTTTGCAGCTCCTCCAGCGTCACGAGGTCACCATGGTGCCGATGCCGGCATCGGTGAAGAGCTCGAGCAGGAGGCTGTGCGGCTGGCGGCCGTCGATGATGTGGGCGGACTGGGCGCCGCCACGGATCGCGTCTACGCAGGCGCCCAGCTTCGGGCGCATGCCTCCGCCTACCGCCGGCAACCGCTCCTCGACCTCGTCGACCGTGGCACGGGAGATCAGCGAGCCCTCGTCGGCGGCGTCAGCCAGCCAGCCCTCGACGTCGGTGAGGAAGATCGCCTTGTAAGCACCGAGGGCGGCGGCGATCTTTCCCGCCGCCTCGTCGGCGTTGACGTTGTAGGACTGACCGCCGCGGTCGGAGGCCGACGAGGCGACGACCGGGATGTAGTCCTCGGCGATGTGGTTGAGGACGTCGACGTCGACCCGCTCGATCGAGCCGACGAAACCGACCTGCTCGGCGTTGGCGACGGGGGCGACCTCGAACAGCGTGCCGTCCTGGCCGGAGAGGCCGACCGCGGGCTGGCCGTGCCGGTTGAGCCGCTGAACGATGTCGGAGTTGAGCTTGCCAAGCAGGACCATGCGGGCGACCTCGACCGTCTCCGCGTCGGAGACGCGCAGGCCCTCGTGAAAGCGGACCTCGAGCCCGAGGCGCTCCATGTACTCGGTGATCTCGGGGCCGCCACCGTGGACGATGACGGGGTTGAGGCCGACGTACTTGAGCAGGACGACGTCGGTGGCGAAGGCCTCGCGGAGAGCGTCGTCGCGCATCGCCGAGCCGCCGTACTTGATCACGACGGTGCGGCCGTGGAACTCCCTGATGTAGGGAAGCGCCTCCAGCAGGGTGTCGACGTTGCTGCTCATCCGTCCATCTCCTCAGGTCGTGTACTCGGCGTTGATCCGCACGTACTCGTAGCCCAGGTCCGAGAACCAGACGTGGGCGCTGTGCTCGCCGCGATCGAGCCGTAGCCCGATCTCGGCCTCGGCGGCGTCCTCGCCGAGCTCGCTGGCGTCGATCGAGTCCGCACCGATCTCATCGAGGTCCTCGCCCGCCAGGGCCATCCCGGCCGCCTGTGCGATCCGGCCCCAGTTGGGGTCGCGGCCGAACATGGCAGTCTTGACCAGCGGCGAGTTGGCGATCGCGCGCGCCACCCGCTCGGCCTCGGCGGCGGACGCGGCGCCATCGACCTGCACGCGGGCGACCCGTACGGCGCCCTCGCCATCGGCGACGATCTCGATCGCAAGCTGCAGGAGAACCGCCTCCAGCAGCCCGTCGGGGAGGGGTACGCCGGCCTCGCCGGTCGCCTGCAGCAAAACGGTGTCGTTGGTGCTCATCTGGCCGTCGACCGTGATCCGCTCGAAGGAGGCGTCCACGGCGGCGCGCAGCGCCGCGTCGGCGTCTTCGACCACGGCGTCGGTCTGCACGAAGCAGAGCATGGTCGCGAAGTCCGGTTGCATCATCCCGGCCCCCTTCGCCTGGGCGGAGAGAGTGACGCCGCCGGCTTGCAGGGTGCAGCTCTTCGACCAGCGATCGGTGGTCAGGATCGCGTCGGAGAAGGCGCCGGCGCCGTTCGCCGACAGCGAGCCGGCGGCCTCGCCTATTCCGGCAAGCACGGCGTCGATCGGCAGCGGCACCCCGATCACGCCGGTCTCGGCCACCGCGACGGCACTTGGATCCAGACCCAGCTCCTTTGCGGCCGCCTCGCACATCGCCCAGGCGTCGGCGAGGCCCTGCTCACCCGTCTCGGCATTGGCGTTGCCGGCATTGACGACCGCCGCGCGCACCGCGCCACGATCGACCCGGTCCCGGCAGATCCGCACCGGAGCCGCGGCCGAGGCGTTGCGAGTCAGCAACACGGAGGAAGACACCTGTGGGGCGTCGCAGACCAGAAGGCCCACGTCGGTCTTGCCGCCGCCCTTGAGTCCACAGTGGGCGGCGCCGGCGCGGAAGCCGGGTGCGAGCTGCGCCGAGTCGAACTGCTCGACGCCGGCGGGTGGATCGACCCAGCGGGATCTAAAGAAAGGCTCGCTCACAGGAGCCCCTCGGTCTCATCGAAGCCCAGCATCAGGTTGAGGTTCTGCACCGCCTGGCCCGAGGCTCCCTTCCAGAGGTTGTCGAGCGCCGAGAAGGCGAGCACCCGCCCGCGCTCCTCGACCGTGACGTAGACATGGCACTCGTTCGTATCGCGCACGTCGCGCAGGCCGGGCGGCCGGTCGACGGCGTGCACGAAGGGCTCGTCGGCGTAGCGCTCCGCGTATAGGGCCTGCACCTCATCCTTGGACATCGGCTCGCTCAGCTGCGCGTAGCAGCTGGTCAGCTCCCCCTGGTCGAGCGGCAGCAGGTGGGGAACGAAGGTGACCGGCGTCTCGCTGCCAAGCGCCGCCAGCTCCTGTTCGATCTCCGGCCGGTGGCGATGGCCCTCGGTCTTGTAGGCAAAGGCGTTCTCGTCCATCGAGACGTAGTGCATCTCGTCGCCACCGCCGCGGCCGGCTCCGGAGACGCCCTGCTTGGCGTCGATCACGACGTCGGCCAGCAGGCCGCGCTCGGCCAGGGGCGCCAGGGCCAGCACGCTCGCCGTCGGGTAACACCCCGGCGTCGCGACCAATTCCGCTCCGCGCAGCTGCTCCCGGTAGAGCTCGGTCAGCCCGTAGACCGCACCGTCGAGCAGCTCCGGTGCACCGTGCTCGCCGTACCAGCGCTCATAGGTCGGCAGATTGCGGAGCCTGAAGTCAGCAGAGAGGTCGACCACAAGCGCACCAAGGCCACGCAGCGCGGCGACCGTCGGCGCCGAGGCGCCGTGCGGATAGGCGACGATCGCCGCGTCGACCTCCTCCAGCGTGTCGAGGTCGAGCTCGGTCAGCTCCAACGGCACGCGGTAACGCGGGTAGAGGCGGTCCAGCCTGGTGCCGGCATCGCTGCGCGAAGTGACGCCGACCAACTCCAGGCGCGGATGGCGCCAGACGATCTGCGCGGCAAGGGCGCCGGTGAAGCCCGAGGCTCCGGCGACGAGGACTTTCGTTTTCTCACTCACGCAGCGACCCTCCGATCTGATTCAGCTCGGCGGCGATCGCCTCGCGTCTGGCGGCGACCTCCTCGTCGGTGAGGGTGCGATCCTCGGCCCGGAACTCGAGCCGCAGGGCAAGGCTCTTGCGCCCCTCCCCCAGCTGCTCACCTTCATAGAGGTCGAAGACCTCGGCGGCCCGCAACAGCTCGCCACCCCCGGCGAGGACAGCGCCACGCACCCGCGCCGCCGCCACGTCGTCGGGCACGACGACGGCGAGATCCTGCAGCACGGCGGGAAAGGCGGTTACGTCCTCGAAGGTCTCCTCGCCAGCGGAGGAGGCATCGACCAGCGCTGAGAGGGCAACTTCAAAGCCGACCGCGGAGTCCAGGTCCCACTGGCGGCATACGAGCGGGTGCAGCTCGCCGATCCAGCCGGCATCCGCCTCGTCGACGAGGACCCTGGCGGAGCGACCGGGATGCAGGAAGCTCTCGGTCGCGGGTTCGAGATCCGTCTCCACCCCAAGTCTTGCGGCCAGTCCCTCCAGCACACCCTTGAGCGCGAAGAAGTCCGCCGCCTCGCCCCCACCCCGCCAGGAGCGCGGCGTCAGCGGTCCGACCGCCAGCGCCCCGAGCCGGTGCGGCTCCACGAACGGCGCCGGCTGCCTGCCGACGAATCCGCCCGCCAGCGGTCCACCGGCGGCCTCGCTACTCAGGTAGATGCGACCGGACTCGAAGAGGGCAACCTGCTCGGCATCGCGCGCAAGGTTGCGCTGGGCGGCGTTCAGCAGCGAGCCCAGCAGGTTCGTCCGCATCACGGATTGATCCTCGGAGAGCGGGTTGGAGACCGTTATGCCTTCGGTTCGCGGGTCGCCGGCGGGGATCCGCAACCGCTCCGCCTCGCCCGGATCGGTGAAGCTCCAGCCGACGATCTCATCGAAGCCGAGATCGCGCAGCGTGTCCTCGGCGCGGCGCCGCAGCCGCTGGTCGCGACGCAGGCCACCCGCCTGTCCGGCGGAGCCCGGCAGGGTCGAGGGCAGGTGCTGGTCGATGCCGTGGACGCGCGCGACCTCCTCGATCAGGTCGGCCTCGCGGGTGACGTCGTAGTGGCGGTCGGGCGGCACGCTGACCACCAGGCCCTCGCCCTCGGCCTCGACCGCGAAGCCGAGCCGCTCCAGGTAGGCAATCTGATCGGACTGCTCGATCCTCATCCCGAGCAGCCCTTCGACCCGCTCGCCGCGCAAGCGGATCTGCTGGGGGGCCGGGATCTCAGCGGCGACGTCGATCGTCCCGGGCACCAACTTCGCACCGCACAGCTCGACCAGCATCCGCGAGGCGATCCGCTGCGCGCGCATGCATAGCGCTGGGTGAAGCTGTTTCTCGAAGCGCGAGGATGCCTCCGAGCGCAGGCCGAGCAGGCGCGAGGTGCGCAGGATGTTGGTCCCGTTCCAGTTGGCAACCTCGAGTAGGACGCGCGTGGTGGCGTCGGAGACCTCGGAGACCTGGCCGCCCATGATCCCGGCGATGCCCGAGGGGCCGCGGCTGTCGCAGACCAGGACCGTCTCGGCGTCGAAGGTCCGCTCGATGCCGTCGAGCGTCGTCATCTTCTCCCCCTCCGCGGCCGCGCGGACGGTGAGCGCGCCGTCGGGGACCTTGTCCAGATCGAAGGCGTGCAGCGGCTGTGCGGTCAGCAGCATCACGTAGTTGGTGATGTCGACGACGTTGTTGATCGGGCGTTGTCCGGCAGCGCTCAGGCGCGCCTGCAGCCAGGCCGGCGACGGGCCGATCGTGACGTCGGTGAAGACGCGTGCGGTGAACCGCGGGCAGAGCTCCGGCACCTCGACCGCGATCGAGGCGTAGTCGCCCGCCTCTCCCTCGCCGTCGGCCGGCGCATCGTCCTCCCAGGGCTCGGTCGCGAGCGGCGCGGCACTGATCGCGTGCACCTCGCGTGCCACCCCGTAGACGCCGAGGCAGTCGGGCCGGTTGGGCGTCACCTCGAGCTCCAGCACCGGCTCGGCAACGGACAGGACCTCGTCGAGCGGCGTTCCGGGAGCAGCCCCGTCTTCGAGGACCAGGATTCCCGCCGACTCCTCGGCGATCTCCAGCTCGGCGGCGGAGAGGATCATTCCGTGCGACTCGATGCCACGCAGCTTTGCCTTGCCCAGCTTCGTGCCACCGGGCATCGTCGCCCCCGGCAACGCCACGGGCACGGTCTGTCCCGCCGCCACATTGGGGGCGCCGCAGACGATCGTGCGCGGGTCGCCGTCACCGGTATCGACCGTGCAGACGCTGAGCCGATCGGCGTCGGGGTGCTTGTCGCGCTCCAGCACCTTGCCGATCACGAAGCCGTCCGCCATCGGCGGCCCGAGCAGGCCGACCCGCTCGACCTCGGTGCCGGTCATCGCCAGGCGCTCGGCGAGGGGACCGGCATCGATGCCCGGATCGCAGTACTCGCGCAGCCACGAGTACGGAATCCTCATGAGAACTGCTCCAGCATCCGCACGTTGTTGTCGAAGAAGCGACGCAGGTCCGGCACGCCGTGCCGCAGCATCGCGATCCGCTCGACCCCCATGCCAAAGGCGAAGCCCTGGACCCGGTCGGGGTCGTAGCCGTTCTCGGCGACGAAACCGAGCACGTTGGGATCGACCATGCCGGCGCCGAGGATCTCGATCCAGCCCTGGCCCTTGCAGAGGTTGCAGCGCTCGCCGCCGGCCAGCGTCCCGGTCCCCGCGCAG
This sequence comes from uncultured Solirubrobacterales bacterium, assembly GCA_963716735.1. Classification (GTDB taxonomy): domain Bacteria; phylum Actinomycetota; class Thermoleophilia; order Solirubrobacterales; family 70-9; genus VRUE01. The sequence continues at coordinate 429,971 of OY970321.1, read as the reverse complement.
CGGAAGCAGGAGACGTCGACCTCGACGCTGGGCTCGGTGAAGGGGAAGAAGTGCGGCCGCATGCGGATCTCCCGCTCCTCGCCAAAGATCGCCCGCAGCAGCTCCTCCAGCGTGCCCTTCAGGTCGGCGAGCGTGATTCCCTCGCCGATCGCCAAGCCCTCGATCTGGTGGAACATCGGACTGTGGGTGGCGTCCGAGTCACGGCGGTAGACCTTGCCCGGAACAATCACGAAGATCGGCGGCGACTGGGTCTCCATCGAACGGATCTGCACAGGCGAGGTGTGGGTGCGCAGCAGCACCTCGGGGTGGGACTGGATGTAGAAGGTGTCCTGGAGCATCCGCGCCGGGTGCCCGGGTGGGTGGTTGAGCGCGGTGAAGTTGTAGTAGTCGTGCTCGATCTCGGGCCCCTCGACCACCCGGTAGCCGAGTCCGATCATTACGTCCTCGATCTGCCGCGTCGTGCGGGTGATGAGGTGGAGATGGCCGGCGGGATGGGCCGGCGTGCCAGGCAGGGTCACGTCGACCCGATCGCTGACCAGGTGCGTGTCCATCTCGGCCGCATCGAGCTCCCCCGCCCGCCCCTCGAGCAGCTCTTCGAGGGCCTTGCGGGTCCGGTTTGCCGCGGCCCCGACCGCGCCCCGTTCCTCGGCGGGCAGCTCGGCAATCCCACGCAGGATCGTCGTCAGCTCCGCTTTACGGCCCAGGTGGCGGACCCGCAGCTCCTCCAGCCCGGCGGTGCTGTCCGCGGCAGCGATTGCCGCCGTCGCCTCCGCCTCGATCTTCTCGATCCGCTCAAGCATCCTCGGCCGCCTCCCGCATGGCGGGCGACGATAACCGCTCGCACGCAATGGCCGCCGCAGCGGCGACGTTGAGCGACTCGGCAGCGCCGGGGCGCAGTGGAATCGTCACCCGCAGGTCGCACTCATCCAGTACCTCAGGGGGCAGCCCCTCGCGCTCGGCGCCCAGGCAGACGGTCTCGACGTCGCCCAGCGCGCCAAGCCTTTCGCCGCCGTGCGCCACCAGAGCCGCCCGTGACCGTGGCGCAGCCCCGATCTCCGCCCGCAGCAGCGGTTGACCGAAGACCGAGCCCATGCTCGCCCGCACCGCCTTCGGCCCGAAGGGATCGGCGCAACCTGGACCAAGCACAACCGTGCCACCGGCAAGGGCGTGCGCCGTGCGGACGATCGCGCCGACGTTGCCCGGGTCGGCGATCCCGTGCAGGTAGACACAGGGAGAGCTGGCTGAGCTTGCCCAGACCTGAGGCCAAACGGCGATCGTCCGGGTTCCCGAGCCGAGCGCCGACACCTCGGCCAGCAACTCCGCCTCCACCTCTTCGCCGCCCAGATCGCTGCCGGCGGCGCTGAGTAAAAAGCGCGGCTCCGCACCGGCGGCAAGCCCCGCCTCGACCAGATCCTCGCCCTCGGTCGCGAACAGACCCTCGCGCTCGCGATGCTTGCGCTCGCGCAGCTTGCGGACCAGTTTCAGCTTCTCGTTTTGGGGGCTGGAAATCATCAGTGTTGGTTCGGTTCGGTCGAATCTTCTCCTGGAACGTCTGCACAAACCCCGGACAAATAAAAAGCGGGCCGTGAAGACGGCCCGCCAGGGAAGTGGAGTGTGGCTCGCGACTAGGCGGCCGCACCCTCCCGGGCGAGCTCCACAAATCGGCGGAAGGCCTCGCGGTCGGAGACCGCGATCTCGGCGAGCATCTTGCGGTTGACCTCGACCCCGGCCCCGTTGAGACCGTGCATCAGCTGCGAGTAACTCATGCCCTCGAGCCGTGCAGCAGCATTGATCCGGGTAATCCAGAGCCGCCGGAACTCGCGCTTGCGGTTGCGCCGATCCCGGTAGGCGTACATGCCCGACCGCTGCACCTGCTCTTTGGCGAAGCGGTAGGAGGAATGCTTGCGGCCGAAGTAGCCCTTTGCTTCCTTGAGGACTTTGCGCCGCTTCTTGCGCGCGTGCACTGAGCGCTTGACCCGGCTCACTTGCCGCCTCCGAGCAGAGTCCTGATCCGCTTTTCATCGGCCTTGGCGATGACGACGGGTCGTCCCATCTGCCGCTTGCGCTTCGGCGACTTTTTCTCGAGGATGTGGCTCGAGTAGGCGCGCCGCCCACGCAGCTTGCCCTTAGCGGTCTTGCGGAAGCGCTTCTTGGCGCCCGAATGGGTTTTCATCTTCGGCATCGGGACGGGTATTGAAGCAGACCGGACGCCGTGTCCGCGCACGACCGTCACCCGGACTGCCCCCCTTGTGGTGCTTCCTCGCCGAGGCGCAGGGTACGGTGCGGCCGCATGCGGATCGTCTATGTGATCGGGACCCGCCCCAACTTCGTCAAGACGGCACCGGTGATCGCGGCGCTGAGCAGGCGCCTGCCCGACGGGCGCCACACCATCGTCCACACCGGCCAGCACTACGACAGGGCGATGTCGGAGGTGTTCTTCGAGGAGCTCGGCGTGCCCGCGCCGGACCACATGCTCGAGGTCGGGTCGGGTAGTCACGCCCAGCAGACCGCGCGCACGATGGAGCGTCTGGAGCCGGTTCTGGAGGCGGAGCGGCCTGACCTGGTGGTGGTCCCCGGCGACGTCAACTCGACCCTCGCCGCGGTGCTGACCGCGGTCAAGATGCAGATCCCGGTCGCCCACATCGAGGCGGGCCTGCGCAGCTTCGACCGCACCATGCCCGAGGAGATCAATCGGATCGTCGCCGACGAGTTCTCCGAGTACCTCTTCCTGCACAGCGACGAGGCGATCGAGAACCTGCGCGCGGAGGGAATCGGCGACGAGCGGATGCACTTCGTCGGCAACACGATGATCGACACCCTGGTGGCGCTCGAAGACCGCTTCCGCGCGGCGGGATCCGCGGCGAAGCTCGGCGTCGAGCCCGGCAAGTTCGCGCTCGTCACGCTGCACCGCCCCGCCCTGGTCGACGGTGAGCTGCTGCCCCAGACGGTGCGCCGCCTGGCCGAGCTCGCGCGTGAGATGCCGGTCGTCTTCCCCGTCCACCCGCGCACGCGCAAGAAGATGGAGGCCGTCGAGTCCGAGCATCCCGGGCTGCTGCTCTCCGAGCCACTCGGCTACGTCGACTTCCTCTCGCTGATCGCCGACGCCGGCGCCGTCCTCACCGACTCGGGCGGCATCCAGGAGGAGACCACCTACCTCGGCATCCCCTGCTTCACCCTGCGCGACAACACCGAGCGCCCCGTAACGATCCGCGCCGGCACCAACACCCTGCTCGGCCTCGACCCCTCAGCGATCGCCGGTATCCCCGCAGCTCTCTCCTCGCGCCCGGCCAAGGCCCCCGAGCCGCCGCCCCTATGGGACGGCCGCGCAGCGGAGCGGATCGCCGACGTATTCGCCACGAGATAGAGCCCGCCCCGGTAGGGGGTGGAACGTCTTGTACTTTTTCGCCGCCGGCCACCGTGGGCAGCCACAAGCGCGTCTCGAAAAAGTTAAGTGGAACCCCCTGCCGGGGCGGGCTCTATCCCTCTGCAGGAGACTCGGAGTCGCCGTCTGACTCGACCTCGTCAGCCGGCGGATCGTCCTGTTTGGTCTGCGCCTCGACCTCTTTGCTGGGCGCCAACATCATGCTCATGTTGCGCCCTTCCTGCAGCGGCGCGGACTCGATCACGGCAAGACCGTCAAGGTCCTCGAAGAGACGCTGCAGCAGGTTCCTGCCCCGCTCCGGGTGCGCCTGCTCGCGGCCGCGGAACATGATCGTGATCTTGACTTTGTTGCGCTGACGCAGGAAGCGCTCGACGTGGCCCTTCTTGGTCTCGTAGTCATGGACGGCGATCTTCGGCCGCAGCTTGATCTCGCGCACGTTGACCTGGGTCTGGTGCTTGCGGGCCGCCTTCTGCTTCTGCTCCTGCTCGTATTTGTACTTCGAGTAGTCGAGCAGGCGGGTCACCGGCGGCTTCGATCCCGGAGCCACCTCGACTAGATCGAGGTCGGCGTCCTGCGCCCGTTTCATCGCCTCGGCGATCTCGACGATGCCGAGCTGCTCCCCGTCGGCACCGATCAGGCGCACTTTGGGCACGCGGATCCGCTCGTTGATGCGCGTCGTGTCGCGCTCGGGCGGCCGGCGATCGAACCTGCGCGGAACAGGCACTAGTGAGAGGAGAGGTGGAGCTTCAAGAGGACGAGGGATGCGGAGGCAGCCACGGGACGCTCAGCGGCGCGGTGTGTTTGGCATGCCTGCGAACAAGTGCCCGCAGTATAGAGACAGTGTCCAAACACGGTCGCGAGCGGCTCAGCCGGCCTGCTCGGCACGGTGGACCAGCTCGGCGAACTCGGCCAGCTTCATCGCTCCCAGCTCACCCTCGGCGTGGGAGCGCACCGCCACCTCGCCGGTCTCTTCCTCGCGATCGCCGACGACCAGCATGTAAGGGTTGCGGGCGATTTCAGCGTCGCGGACCTTCTTCCCGATCGACTCGGAGCGACGGTCGACCTCGACCCTGACCCCGAGCTCGCGCAGCTGTGTCGCGGTCGTATCGCCGAACGCGACATGACGGTCGGAGATCGGCAGCACTGTCGCCTGCACCGGCGCCAGCCAGACCGGGAAACGGCCGCCGTAGTGCTCGATCAGGATGCCGGCGAAGCGCTCCATCGAGCCGAGCAGGGCACGGTGGATCATCACCGGCCGCCGCGGGTCGTCGTTCTGGTCGGTGTAGGTCAGGTCGAAGCGCTCCGGCATGAAGAAGTCGACCTGACAGGTGCCGCACTGCCAGGAGCGGCCCAGTGCGTCGGTGATGTGGAAGTCGATCTTGGGTCCGTAGAAGGCCCCGTCGCCGGGGTTGAGCGTGTACTCCCGACCCTGACTGTCCAGGGCGTTGCGCAGCGCCTCCTCTGCCTGCGCCCACTGCTCCTCGGTCCCGATCGACTTCTCCGGTCGGGTCGAAAGCTCGATGTGCACGTCCTCGAAGCCGAAGCGCGCGTAGAGCTCGTCGATCGCCTCGCAAATTCCCGTCACCTCGTCGACGATCTGCTCTGGGGTGCAGTAGATGTGGGCGTCGTCCTGAGTGAAGGCACGCACCCGCAGGAGGCCGTGCAGGACGCCCTCGCGCTCGGCGCGGGAGACCTGGCCGAACTCGGCGATGCGCAGCGGCAGCTCGCGGTAGGAGTGGCGCTCGGAGTCGAAGACGAGGCAGGCGCCGGGGCAGTTCATCGGCCGGATCGCGTACTGGCGCTCCTTGGACTCGGTGAAGTACATGTTCTCCTGGTAGTTGTCCCAGTGGCCGGAGCGGTGCCAGAGCTCGACGTCCATCAGGTGTGGCGTCTTGATCTCGGTGTACTCGCGCTTGCGCAGCTGCTTCTGCACCTCGGCCTCGATCAGGCGCAGCAGGGTCGTGCCGTGGGCGAGCCAGAAGGGCATCCCCGGCGCCTCCTTGCGCAGCATGAAGAGGCCCAGCTGGGGACCGAGGCGACGGTGGTCGCGGGCTTTGGCCTCCTCGATCCGCTCCAGGTGGAGACCGAGGTCCTTCTTCGAGAAGAAGGCGGTGCCGTAGATCCGGGTGAGCATCGCGCGGCTCTCGTCGCCCCGCCAGTAAGCACCGGCCAGCGAGCTCAACTTGATCGCCTTGATCCGGCCGGTGCCGGGACCGTGGGGGCCGCGACAGAGGTCCTCGAAGGGACCGTTGCGATAGAGCGAGACGGTCTCCACCCCTTCGTCGCGAACCAGGTCTTCGATCAGCTCGACCTTGTAGTCCTGACCCTGGGCACGGAAGATCTCGATCGCCTCAGCGGCCGGCACGTCGCGGCGCTCGAACTGCTCGTCGGCCGCGATGTGCTCCTGCATCGCTTTCTCGATCCGCTCCAGATCGTCCTCGTTGACTTTGACGTCCGCCGGGAACTCGAAGTCGTAGTAGAAGCCCTGCTCGATCGGGGGGCCGATCGTCACCTTGGTCCCCGGATAGAGCTCCATCACCGCCTCGGCCATGACGTGGGCCGCGTCGTGGCGGATCAGCTCCAGCGCCTCCGGGTCACGGTCGGTGAGGATCGCGATCTCGGCGCCATCGGGGAGCGGTGCACTCAGATCGCGCAGCTCGCCGTCGACGGCAATGGCCAGCGCCGCCTTGGCAAGACCGGGGCCGATCGCCGCCGCGGCATCGGCGCCGGTCGCCCCGTCGGGCAGCTCCAGCGGCGTTCCGTCCGGGAGCTTGGCGGTGATTTTCGTCGTCGCCTCCATCGCCCCCATGCTACGTGGCAGGGCCCGCATCGGTCAGCGGAGCATTGGAGCCTCTATAGGGGACACAAGAGTCCACTATCCGCCGGCACGCGCCTGGCGCACGGCGATCAACGGGCAGGGACTTTGGCCGCCGACCGCTCCTCGCCGTTCCCAGACGGTGTAGGAGCCGGTGTGGCGGCGCAGGCTCAGCCGGCTGAACGGAGGCCGGGCCGGCGAGTCGCTGGTGACGAAGAAGCGGATGCCGGCCGGCGGCCTCCCGCCCACGGCACTCTCCGGTTCGATGCAGACGCGACCGCCGCGTAGCTCCCAGACGATGTAGCGCTCGCCCTGTTCGTCGGCGAGCAGCGAATCGGGAGCGAGGACGAGGGTCGAACCGCCGGCAAGCAGCGGGCGCAGGCCGGTGAGCGCAGGCGAGTAGGAGGTCGGGCCGACAGGCGCGTTGGCGAAGGCAAGCAGCGAGCAGACGCCGGCGGCGAGGAAGTACAGCAGGGTGACCGGCCGGCGCAGCAGGGGCAGAACGATGGCCAGGGTCGCCAGCGGCGCCGCCACCTCGAGTGCCTTGGCCGACGTGTAGGCGGTACCGCCGGTCCGAGACGCGACGTACACGACCGCCACCGCCAGAACTCCGGCGAGGATCGCTTTCTCGCGGTCGCGCCAGGCTCGCACGACGCCGTAGAGCAACAGCAGCGAAGCAAAGGCGGCCCCGAGGTAATAGGCGAGAGCGGGAGCCGCGCCGGCTCCGGGTGCGAGCCGGAAATCCCCCGAGGGCCAGATCCCCAGCGCCTCGAAGGGCGAGATCTGACCGAAGAGATTGCCGAGACCGGGACCGTTGGGGTCGAAGGTCTCGAAGTTGTGGAAGTCGATCATCCGCCCCAACTCGGGGAGGGCGCCGACCAGGAAGACGACCAGGGCCAGGAGCAGCGGTCGCACCGGCAACGCCCGCTCGAGAACCAGCCAAACCAGCAGGATCGCGGTCAACCAGATCAAGCCGGGGAAGCTGTAGACGTAGACCGAGCCGATTGCGATCAGCGCCGCGGGGACGAAGCGCAGTGGGAGATCTCGCCAGGCGCGGGTCGTTTCACGTAGGGCCAGGACAAAAGCCAGGACCAGCAGGGCCTGGATCACCTCCTTGAACGCTCCTTGGGCGAAGTAGGAGGCGACCAGGTACGGGAGACCGACCAGGAGGGCCGCGGCGGCGCCTCGCCATCTCGGTTGATCGGCGAAAGCCGCCAGAGCGGTCAGCGGGGCAATGACCGCGGCGGCGATCGTCAGGCCGCTGAAGCCCTGGACGATTCCCAAGTCCAGCCCCTTGCTCAGCGCTACGACGACCGCGTGAGGACCCAGCGGATAGCCCTGATGGAGCAGCTGCGAGCTGGCGCCGTGGGCGAGGCGATCCGTCGCCAGCAGGTGTTGGGACATGTCCGGGTTGAAGCCCGTGCCGAGGATGCCGTAGTGGCCTTCGGCCACGAAGGGCAGCGATGCCGCCACCAGGGCCATGACCGCGACCGGGAGACCCGATCGCAACGCGTCTCCCCCGCCCTCGAGCCGGCCGCGCAAATAAACCACGGCGACGATCGTCAGCAACACGACGACCATCCCCGAGGCGCCCCCGTGGCCTGGCATCCGCACGGTCGCCCAGCAGAACGCGCAGACCAGCGCCAGCCCAACCGCGGGCGATAGCCAGGACCACCGCCTGACGCCGCAGAGCCGGAGCGCCGCCTGCCCGATAGCCAACGACGCGCCGCATATCGCCAAAACCGCCGCATAGGTCGCGATCACAAGGCGGCGAGCCTATGCTCCTCGGATGGCGCATGTCCCGCCCGCCCGGCACCTCCTGCGCGCCAGGGACCTGGCGGACGCCCGTTACTTCGAACCGCTGAGCGTCGACGATCTAGCCACCGCGGCGGGCCTCTCCCGCGCCCATTTCAGCCGCGAGTTCCGCCGCACCTTCGGCGAGTCGCCGCATGCCTACCTGCTGACGCGCCGCCTGGAGCGTGCCGCCGCGCTGCTGTGCACGACCGACAGCTCGGTCGCCGAGATCTGCCTTGCCGTCGGACTGCAGAGCGTCGGCTCGTTTACGACGAGCTTCAGCCGCACCTACGGCAAGTCGCCGACGACCTATCGAGCCTGCTTCCCACCCGCCTCCGCCTACGCTCGCATTCCCGGCTGTGTCGCACGCGCTCACGGCCGACCCCAACACCGCACGTTTCGAGAAGACAGCGGCAAAGCGCCCGCCTAGCATCGGCGACGACCTGTCCGCCGAGCTAGGAGAACGTCGATGATCAAGATCGCCAACACGCAGCTGTGGGTCCACGACCAGGACGAGGCCCTCGCCTTCTACACCGAGAAGTTGGGTATGGAGGTGCGAGCCGACGTCACCCTCGCCGAGATGGGCGACTTCCGCTGGCTCACCGTCGGGCCCCCAGGCCAGGAAGACTTCTCGATCGTGCTGATGGCCATACCGGGCTCTCCCGTGATGAGCGCGGAGACCGCCGAGGAGGTCCGCGGGCTGATGGCCAAGGGATTCGCCGGCACGGTCTTCCTCACCACCGAGGACTGCCAGGCGTCCTACGAAGAGCTGAAGGGTCGGGGCGTCGAATTCACCGAGGAGCCCGAAGAGCGCCCGTACGGGATCGACGCGGGCTTTCGCGACCCCTCAGGCAACAGCTTTCGGCTCACTCAGGTTCAGCTGCCGGCGCTGGCCTGAACTCGCCGCCGCCCAGCTCGGGCGGCAGCACGCGTGGACCCTCGGGATAGAGCGAGCGCAGTTCGGCCTCGCTCATCTCGAGGGTGTTCGCCGGTCCCTGTGGGGCGCCGACCACGAGCCACAGCGCCTCCTCCTCGGTGTCGTTGAAGATCTGGCGCATCGTCTCGGGCTCGACCAGGAGCGAGTCGAGCGGCCCCAGCTCAAGCGCCTCCTCGCCGACCCTGATCCGCCCGCGGCCCTCAAGCAGCACATAGAGCTCCTCCTCCAGCTGGTGGCGGTGCTTGGTCGAAGCCTGTCCTGGACGCAGCCGCCAGAGCCGCGCGCCGAGATTGCCGGCCTCGAGCTGCTTGGCGAGATCCGTGTTGAGCACCCGCATCTGGTTCGACTCGCGCCAGTAAGCGTCGCCGGCGCGCAAAAGTCGGTGGGCCATTAGTCCACTCCCTTCGGGGATGACGAAGTGGGCGCAACAGGGCTCGAACCTGTGACCTCCAGCTTGTCGAGCTGGCGCTCTCCCAACTGAGCTATGCGCCCCAGGGGAATCCTGAATCTACCAGCGAGACGCCAAGAGCAGTCGCTGCTCAAGTTCGCTGCTGCAACCACCGATGCAGGCAGTGCAACTTTTCCCCAAACGGCGTGTTTATCTATTTGAGTCGCCGAGCAGGGCGGCGACGAACTTCAAAGCTCAAGGACCGACGAGCCAGCGACTTAGAACTCTCTGGTGGTACGTCCTTCGGAAACAAAGGGCCCCGAAAAGGGGCCCTTTTCCGTTCCTAGACGTGATTGCTCGGCAGGTGCCAGTGGCGGGGCGCGATCAGATCGTCGATCGCCGCCGGCCCCCAGCTGCCCGGCTCGTAGGGCTGGACGACTGGTGGTTTCTCGATCACAGGCTCCGACACTTCCCAGAGGCGCTCGATGCCGGCCGTGGTCGTGAACAGCGTGCGGTCGCCGAGCATCACGTCGTGGATCAATCGCTCGTAGGCGTCCAGAGCCCTCGCGTTGCCGCCGAAGTTGTCGGCGTAGCTGAAGTGCATGTGCGCCTCTCCCAGGTGCATCGTCGGCCCCGGCACCTTGGCGAGGAAGGAGGCGGAGATGCTGCCGGGATCGCCCAGCCCGAAGGTCAGGTGATCGTGGCCGAACGACTCGGCGATCTGGTCGCAGTCCAGCGGGAACATGCTGCGCGGCGGCTGCGAGAAGGCGACGGTGAGGATGTGCCGATCCTGCGCCATGCGCTTGCCGGTGCGCAGGTAGAAGGGGACGCCGTCCCAGCGCCAGTTGTCGACGCAGGCTCCCAGGGCGACGAAGGTCTCGGCGTCCGAGTCGGGTGCGACGCCCTCCTCGTCGCAGTAACCGCCGTACTGGCCGCGGACGACCGCGGCGGGGTCGAGCGACGACATCGAGTCGAACACCTTCTCCCGCTCGATCATCAACGCTTTTGCCGAGAGCGAGGTCGGCGGCTCCATCGCGACGAAGCCGAGCACCTGGAAGAGGTGGGTTACGACCATGTCGCGGAAGGCGCCCGTTTCCTCGTAGAAGCCGGCCCGCATGCCGATCGAGAGCGTCTCCGGCACGTCGATCTGGATGTGGTCGATGTGGTTGCGGTTCCAAACCGGCTCGAACATCCCGTTGGCGAAGCGCAGCGCCAGCAGGTTCTGCACCGCCTCGCGTCCGAGGTAGTGATCGATGCGAAAGATGTCCTCCTCGCGAAAGACCGAGAGCAGGCAAGAGTTCAGCTCCCGCGCCGAGTCGAGATCGACACCGAAGGGCTTCTCGATGATCACCCGAGCGCCTTTGCCTAGACCCAGCTCACCGAGCGCATCGGCGGTGGGCCCCGCGGCACCCGGCGGTAGCGACAAGTAGTAGAGAACACGCGCATCGGGACCGAGATCGGCGCGGGCCGCCGCGACCGCATCGGCGAGCGCCTCCAGCCCGTGCTCGACGCCGACGAACCCCAGGCACTCGGCAAAGCGGTCCACCGTCTCCGCGGACGGCGAGCGACGACCCGAGCTCTCGATCGCCTCCCTGGCCATCTCGACGAACGCCTCCTCACCGATGTCACGTCTGGCCACCCCGATCAACCGGAACCGATGCGGCATCAACCCCGCCCGCATCAGATGAAAGATCCCCGGCAACAGCTTCCGCCTCGCAAGGTCCCCGGTCGCCCCGAAGAGCACGACCACATGATCGTCAGGCACCTGCTCATCGGCAACGGCGGAAACGGGCTCGGTGACGGTCACGGCACTCACGAGATCAGCCTGACAGGTACCCCGACGGCGCTCCGCTCAACCGCGAAGGACCCCGAGGGCCATCAGCCGAGCGCATCGCACGGCTGGGCGGAATCGGCAGCAGGCCGAAAGGCGCCTACCGCAATCGAACCGATGTAAGCAGCCTTGCAGGCGCGTCCAATGGGTTCAACAACCACCTCGGTATGCCTGGCGGCGGGCAATAGGCCGCCCAAGACGTCGGGGCCCCATGGCACGATGGTCAGCCATGCCGGACTGCTTTGTGATCATGCCGATCTCGACGCCCAAAGACGCGGTGGGGGACTACGGCGGTGACGATGTGCACTTTACTCACGTGCTCGATCATCTCTTCGTGCCGGCGATCGAGAAGGCTGGGCTAACCGTCGTCAAGCCGGTCATGAAGGGCGCGGATCTCATCCACGCCGAGATCGTCAAGCAGCTTGAGGAGGCGGACATGGTTCTCTGCGATATGAGTCGCCTCAACGCCAACGTCTTCTTTGAGCTTGGGATCAGAACCGCCCTTGACCGACCGGCAGCGCTCGTCAAGGACGACAAGACCGCACAGGTGCCGTTCGACACCGGCGTGATCAACCATCACACCTACGACAGCTCGCTTTCTCCTTGGAAGCTAGACGAGGAGATCCAGGCACTATCAGAGCATCTGGGCGAGACCGGCAAACGAGCGGGAGGTCGGAACGGCCTGTGGCGATACTTTGGGCTTACCCAACGCGCGGAGCCAGCCGAGATTGAGAATCCGTTGGAAGAAAAGATCGACCTCGTTCTCCAAGAGGTTGCCGCAATCAAGCCGAGCCGTAGTCGAGCGACGAGCACCGACGAGCGAGTGGAGAAACTGCTGCAGTTCCCGGCCGTGCCACCGGACGTCGAGGCGGTCAAGAACCTTGCGCCATCGCTTGATGAGGATCTCGTCGACGCGCTTGTCGAGGTCGTCCGCTACCTGAACGGGTTCCACATCGAGCCTCGCCTAGTGGGTGCACACGGTGCAGACGTCGTGCTCGAGCTCGGATCCTTCATCCTTTTTGAGGACCAGCGTATGGAGGCGATCAAAACCGGCCGAGACGCCGGGCTGTCGCTGACCCTCCTCGGTGGAGAGACGCCTGGCTAAGCGAGCTGTTTGCGAGGCCCAGCGAGGAACAGAGGCGCCTACCGGAATCGAACCGGTGTAAACGGCTTTGCAGGCCGGTACATACGGCGACTTTCCGCTTTCTAGAGCGGTTTTGCCCGGCCATGGGCCAGTAAATGGGCCAGTTTCGCGCTCAAGAGGCCTTCTTTTCCTTCCTAGGCGGTCCGCCCCACTCTCGACGGACGGCCGTATAGGGCAGCGCGAAAATCGCGGCTCGCCGCAGGGGCTTCCTGACAACAAGATCGGTCAGCGTGGATGCGTACTTCTCCTCATCCGTGACGACGAACGCGAAGAAAATCGCGGTCGCAAGGATGCCGAGCAGCACCGAGGCAGGGAGGTAGGGGCCAACGGGCAGGTCCCCCAAGATCGCGACCGTCTCATGATCAACGGGGCGGCGCAGCCAACTTTCCACGGTGCTGACAGGCACAAGAGCCCAGGCAACGAGGTAGATGTAGGAGGTGACGCAAATGCCGAGGCCGAGCGTGAGCGGGATAAGACTCAGAAGCAACCGGCGCCCTAGCACCTTGGACAGCCGCTCCTGAATTTCTGGTGCCTCTCGGTCGATTGCGTCAGATGAAAAATAAGGAGCCAGCATTTCGACCCCGCGATCCCGCTCGGGAAGATGTGGATCAGATTCCCGTTTGACCTTCTTTAGTCGCTCGGCCGCTTCCTCGACAACGCCCTCCTCGTGGTCTACCTCCTCTGCGGCACGAAGGAAGGCACTATGAGCACTCCGCCATAGTTGAGGTGCCAGAACTAACAAGAAGGGCAGGACAGAGAGGCCAAAGACATAGGTGAGTTCGCGTGCCTGGAGGTCGTCTGCAACTTGCCAAAGGTCTGCGGTAAGGAGAGGAGCAAACAAGACCACCAACACGACGGGGAATAGCAGCGGCACGCCTCGGGCGAACCGAGCAATGCGCCACGCCACAACCACAGCAATCACAGCGAGGGCGGGTATTAAATGGGTCGTGGTGAGAAGCTCAAAGCCTCCATTGACCAGTTGGCTGACTGCGGTCCCGGCCCATGCAAGCAGGATGACCCACAGGCCCGCCAGCGGACTGACCTTGGCGGCGACCGCGAGAACCAGGCAGACGAAGGCCGCGACTCCGAGGAGCGGCGGGACCGAGGAACCCGACGCCAGATACAAGATGTCGCCCAGCGCTAGAAAGGAAACCAGCGCGTAACTGACTCGCTCCGACCCCAGGGCAAACCGCCCTGGCTCGTCCTTGCAGAGGACGCCCAAGCGCTCGGAGCGCAAGCCGGCAGCCAAGGCTCGCCGGACCGCCTCACGGTGCTCAGGAGAATGAGTCACAAATACTCAGCTGACTGCGGCCGCGTGCTCGTCCATGTCAGTGATGAAGACGCGCAGCAGTTCGCCTCGCTGGAGGCCGGAATCGTTATGCCCTAGGTCGCGGCGGATTGCACGGAGCAACTCCTCCCAGGCGAAGATCGCGGTCATCGCGTCGTCATCGGCCTGAGCGGCAACAGTGGATCGCTGCCAGTCATTAAACTCTCGGATCATCTCGGTGGAGGCGCCCAACAGTAGTTGCCTCCCCTTGAGGTCCTTCATGAAGTCCTCCGCCTCAGAATTCATGCCGCTCCCCGACCCAAGGTTGTCGAGGAACATCTTGAGGAGGTCGTCGTAGACCGGCGTCATTCGGGTTCGATGTGCCTCACGTAGTCGGGCCTCCTCTGACCGTCGCTGTTGCCACAGAACCCCGAACAGACCAACAACAGCGGTCGCCACCGACCCGACAACCGCAGGCTCCGCCCGCACAGCTTCAATGAAGGCCCAGGTGACAAGCCCGGCTAGGGCCACCGCAGCGATCCAGACGATCAGTTGAAGCAGGCGAGTACGCACGCTTCTCGTCTAAATGCCGAGCTGCATAAGGACGCCCGACGCCGCCACGGCGGCCAGCAACACAGACGCGACGGTGAGCCGAAGCATCCAGCGCTCGCGAATGGCCGCCTGAGCCTCGCTCACATTCGCCTGCTCCAGTTCACTGGCCACCGCTTCCAGTGCCCGGAGCATCGCTTCCTCCCGCTCGATCTCCGCGCGATGGGCAGATGCAACACTCTCGGCCATCTCCTCCATCTCGGCGCTGCGCTGATCGCGACGCTCCTCGATGGCGTCGAGTGCCTTTAAGTGCGGTGACCTGATCGGGGTGGCTTGCTCCGCAATCTGTCTGAATTGTTCTGAGAGCCTCGATTCCACCCTTGGCTCATTGCTGCTTGTGGGAGCAGCTGCCTTAAGGGACTTCCGAATCTCTACTAGTTCGTCGTGCAGTGCCATCGGCAGCATCGTGTCAAACGCTGTGGACGAAACGGATAGGTCAGATAGTCCACGTGTCTCCCTAGCGGGACGGCGCGGGAGAGCGCCGGGCGGCCTCAACGCCCTGCTCCATCTGGGCGCCTAGGTAGCTGTCCGATAGCGCCGCCGCCTCAGCCTCAGTTCCTGGCATCAGGTGCCCGTAGAGGTCGAACGTGACCTTGATTGAGGAATGACCCATGAAAGAGGACAGAGCCTTGGCGTTCACCCCGGCCGCAATCATGAACGAGGCGTAGGTATGGCGGGCCTGGTGCAGCCGCAGCCGACCCAATGCCCGAGCCTCCCATACCCGATCCGCTCGCCGGTAGATCGTCGCGGCCTGGAACGGCTTGCCGATCTTGTCGCCGAAAACAAGAGCCTCGGCGGGAGGTTCACCAGCTGCGATCCGCTACTCCATAAGGTAGTCGCGGAGAAGACCTGGGAGCGGCGTCGTCCGCTGGGAGTTCTTGGTCTTCGGCGCGATCGCCCCTCCTTCGGGTCCCATGATTCCGTTACGCGGATCGAGCCACCCGCCAGGTCAACCGCCGACCAACGGAGAGCGCGAAGCTCGCCGTAGCGCAGGCGCGCGTATAGAGCGGTGGCCCACAAGGCGCGGTCCTCGGCGGGCAGCACATCGAGCAGCTGCGCGGCGATCTCGGGGCCGACGATCTCAACCTCCTTCGCGTTCGGTGCTGGCAGTTCCAGATCGCGGGTCGGATTGACCGCAAGACCCTCGCGGGCGCGAGCGCGGCGATAGAGCGCCCGCAATATCGGCCAGCGACGATCCGGATTTCTGCGCTCGGGCGAAGCTCTTGCGCCTTGCCTCTCGCGCGGCCTTCACGTCCCGCTCGTAGTCAAGCTGAGCGCGCTTCGCATCGGCGAGCGCTTTTGCTTTGGCGTCCTTCGGCACACCGGGAGCCTATTCGTCAGGTACGACTCTCCAGCCACCTGATGATCGCGTTGGGAGTCGCTTCGCCCGCCGCGATCTTCTCCACCATCGGTACGTCGGTATCAGGATCAGCATCAGTGATCGGCCGTCCGTTGGCCGCCAGGAAGCGCTCCACAGCTAGGAAAGCGCAGCGCTTATTGCCGTCGGGGAGCGGGTGATTGCGAGCCAGGTGCTCAACCAGAACGGCGGCCTTCTCGATCAGGGTCGGATAGGCATCGTGGTCGCCGAACCCAGCGCGCGGAGAGGCAAGCGCAGAATCGGCTAGGGCAATGCGAGGCAGCCGAGCGACCTGCTCAGGGGTCGTCCCGAGTACCTCGGCTGCAATGCGGCAGTAGTCGCCGAACGTGACGTAGAAGACCCCGGCCACTTTCGAGTGGCGGGCTACTGCGCCAAGCGGCGCAGCGTCTCCTCATGCTTTTTCATGGCCACACGAAGATCGCGGCGCTGCTCCTCCGGAGTGCCCGGCAGGCCCGATTTCATATCGGGCTTCTCAGTGGTCTTCGTCGGAGCGCTGGGAGCTTGGGGCTTCATCGCGGACACATTGTTGCACCCAGGCTCTACGCCACCGGAAATCAGAGCCGGTGAACGGACCGGTAGGCCAGTCGTGGGCCAGTTTTACATCCAGATAATCGGCAACAACCGGACTCAGCCGGAGGAGCAAGCGGCCTGAGAAGGCCGCGCAAAGCGCTCTAACAAGCCAAACTTCGCTCGCCAGAGCCAGAGGCGCCTACCGGAATCGAACCGGTGTAAACGGCTTTGCAGGCCGCTGCGTAGCCACTCCGCCAAGGCGCCGAAGCGAGGCAAAGCGTAGCGGCGGCCCACCCGTTACGGGGCGGCCATGTCCGGGCCGGCCGGGTGGGGCTCGGCACGGGCATCGTCGACCGCCACCGAGACGAGGACGGTGCTTGCCGCGGTAACCGCGACGAGGAGGCTGAGGGGCGCCGTAACCAGGGCAAGAATCAGTAGCGCCACCGAGGCGATGGCCCGGGATCTGGGCACGCGGCCGGTCGCCATGCGCATGAAGGCCGACTGGGCAAGCAGGAAGATCACCGGACCACCGAAGACGAGCAGGCTGACGTCGAAGCTCGTCTCCGCCCCTGGGTGGGCAATGGCCAACTCGTCCCCGACGGCGATCGCGACGATGCCGATGACCATCAGGATCAGCGTGTAGTTGCCGAGGCCGACGATGCGCGAGGGCTTGTCCGCTTCCTTCACAGCCCGTACGCCGATCTCCTCCGCGCGATGGAAGTAGCACCACCAGAGGGCGACCGAGCCGGTAAAAGCGGCGGCGAGGACGAGCAACCGGTCGGCCGCGATCTCCTGATCGGCGAACGCGTTGCCAAGGGTGAGGACGGTCTCGCCGAGGGCGATCAGGAAGAAGAGACGGAAGCGCTCGAGCAGGTGCTCGGCGTAGATCTGGCTGTCGGAGCTGAATGGGCTTTTCCTACCCGGCAGCGGATGGCCGGCGATCACGCCGGCGTAGGTGATCAGCGTCGCCGCCGCCCACAGCGCGAGCCGGGCGCCACTACCGGTGGCGATGCCGGCGATCCAGAGCGGCGCGGTCCCGACCTCCCAGACGAGCGCGTTGGCGAAGTGCATGTGCAGGCGGTGACCCTGGAAGGCAAAGACGGCAAACGCGGTGCGGCCGATCTGGATCGTCAGATAGCCGATCACGAACATGCCGGCTCGGTCGCCGAACGCACCCGAGATCGAGGTCGACATGACTAGGCTGGCAAACATCAGCCCGAGCAGCAGCAGGCGGACCGGCTGCCGGTCGGCGTCGAGCCAGTTCGACGTCCAGACGGTCATGAACCAGGCGTACATCACCGCCAGGGTTAGAACCAGGGTCTCGGCCATGCCACGAGCGTCGACGTGATCGAGCAGGTGGTGCGCAAGCTGGCTCACCGTGAAGACGTAGACCAGGTCGAAGAACAGCTCCAGCGGCGTAACCGACCGCGCCACTTCGCGCGGGCGCACGAGTGATGGCGAGCGAGGGCGATCGTCCGCAACCGGCGTCATCGGTCCGGCGGAGCATGCAGCCGCTCGCGGACGCCATGCGAGACCGACAGCGAAGATCGCGTATCTGGGCCACGCAACCGGCGAAGCGGCGACTAGCCGCTCAGATGGAGACCGCGGATCGGCCCGTCGCCGACCCGGACCAGGAGGGTCACCGGCCTGCGGTCGCGTAGCAGGAACCCGGCCGCGAAAACGGTTCGCGGCTTGTCGTCGCAGGGCACATAGGTGACCGAGGCATAGGCGGGGCGGGGATGCACTCCGAGGATCCCAACGCGATACCGCTGCGCCTCTGGTACGGAGATCGTCACCGGACGATGCCCGGCGACCATCGTCGGCGTCTTCACCGTCAGCAGGCCGCCTTGGAGCGCACCTTCGTCGAAGTCCGGTCCCGGGCCCGGACCGGCCAGCCCGAACGGGCCGACCCACAGAGAGTGCTTGCGCCAGTCGGCCGGGCCGGGACCGTCGAAGGTGATGTCGCAGTCGCGGACCTTGTGGCCGACTGCTAACTTCGGGTGGGTCGGCGCGGGGTGCGCGCCGGGCGCGATCCGTGCGGTCGTGTCGTCGGACTGAGAGCTCTCGCCGCAGCCAGGTAGCAAGGCAAGACAGACCACGAAAATCAGCAGTAAACGATGGTGATATCCGCTCATCCCCCTGGTGCGGCCGAGAAGCGTCAAGAGCTCAGGCGGAATCTCCGCGTAGCTGGGCAAGGAACTGTCCGAAATCGAAGTACTCGCTCATCTCAGCTATACGCCCGTCCTCATCGAGGGTCATGAATAGGCCTCCCCGCAGCTCCAGCCTCCTTCCCGTCGGCGAAAGTCTCTCGCCGCCCACCACCAGGTCGCCGCTATGCGTACCTCGCTCGAGGTTCTCAGCCGCGAGGGTTTGCGTGCCTTCATCGACCAACAGTCGTTTGCACTCGATCGCGAGGTCGGGGAAGGCTGACAGTTCGGATTCGTAGCGCTCTCGAAGAGCGTCCACGCCGTGCAAGACCTTGATGCCGTCCTGAAAGACCAGGTTCTCGCTGTAGAGGGAGTAGTAACGCTCCATGTCCCGACGATTCCATGCGGCGACGTATTCCGCGTAGAAGCCGCGTAGCTCGTCGATGCTCAGAACGCCCACTGCACGATCCTAGACCCGTCCGATCGCCGTCCTGGCAAGATAGCGACATGGAGCGTGTGCTTGGAATCGGTGGATACTTCATGCGGGCCTCCGACCCGGTGGCCTTGGGCGCGTGGTATCGCGATTGCCTGGGCCTGGACGCCGATGAGAACGGCCTGTGGCGTCAGGAAGCGGGGCCGACGGTGTTCGCGACGTTCGAGTCCGAGACCGACTACTTCGGGTCCCGTGCCCAGCAGGCCATGGTCAACTTCCGCGTCCGCGACCTGGATGCGATGCTCGCACAGCTGCGCGCCAAGGGAGCGGACGTGTCTCAAGAGACGCAGGACATGGAGGGTGTCGGTCGATTCGGCTGGGTCACCGATCCCGAGGGCAATCGGATCGAGCTCTGGCAGCCCGCCTGACCGTGTCTTCACGCAGGCAGTGAGGTACGGGCGGCCGTCCTCCGACCGCCGGCAACCCTATTGTGGCGCGCCCTTGTACGACGCCTCTCAGCACCTGATCGGCGGCGGGGCGCGTGCCGGATCGCTTCCGGATTGGCCCGACGCCCGACCCCTCCGCTCGTGGCAAGAGGAGGCGACCGAAGCCGTGCGGGCGCACTCGGCCACCAGCTTCTTGGCCTCGGCCACGCCGGCGGCCGGCAAGACCACCTTCGGTCTGCACATCGCCCACCGGATGCTGAGCGCCAAGTTCGTCTCGCGCGTCGTCGTGGTCGGCCCGACCACCCACATCTGCCGCCAGTGGGCCGCTGACGCGGGCCGCTACGGCATCGACCTCGAGCCGAACAGGCCAAACTCGGACGGGCCGGAGTCGGCCGACTTCCACGGCGTCGCCGTCACCTACCAGACGATCGCGGCCGGGCCGGATACGCACCGGCTGGCCGCCGGCCACCGGCCGACCCTTCTGATCGCCGACGAGCCACACCACATGGGCGATCAGGCCGCCTGGGGCCTGCAAACCCGGAAGGCCTTCGACGGCGCCCGCTTCCGGCTGCTTCTCTCGGGCACGCCCTTCCGCTCCGACAACTCGGCCATTCCCTGGGTCACCTACGGCGAGAACGGCCTCAGCCGAGCCGACTACGTCTACGGCTATCCGCAGGCGCTGGTCGACCGGGTATGCCGCCCGATCACCTTCCTGCCGTATGACGGCGAGATGGAGTGGCTCTCGGACGGTCGGCTGCGCAGCGCCGACTTCGACCTCGCCTTGCCGGCCCTGGAGACGGCACGGCGCCTGCGGACAGCGATTATCCCGGAAGGCGAGTGGATGGGCGAGGTACTGCGCGACGGCGATGCCAAGCTGAGCGAGGTGCGCGCCGACGGGCACCCTGACGCCGGTGGCTTGGTCATCGCCTCCGATCAGGATCACGCGCGGGCGATTGCGACGCGGCTCGCGTCGGTCTCGGGGGAGCGACCCGAGCTGGTGATGAGCGACGAACCCGGTGCCAGCCGGCGCATCGCCGATTTCGCCTCCTCCGACCGACGCTGGATGGTCTCCGTCCTGATGGTTTCAGAGGGCGTCGACATTCCCCGCCTGCGGGTCGGTGTCTATGCGACGGCGGCCCGGACCGAGCTCTTCTTCCGCCAGGTGGTCGGTCGCTTCATCAGGACCACCCCGGGGCCACGCCGCCAGATGAGCTACCTCCTGATGCCGGCCGACCCGCGGCTGAAGGCACTCGCCCGCGAGATCGAGCTGGAGCGCCGTCATGCGCTCGACCTCTCGCCTGACGCCGAGGAGGAAGAGGGCGAAGAGATGGACGACTCGGAGCGGGGCGAGCCGGGTGATGGCTTTGCCGTCCTGAGCTCGGGGGACGCCGAGCTGGACGAGGCGATCATGAGCGAGACCACGCTTCAGCTCTTCCCGACCGATGACCCCGAGCCGGGAACGAAGAAGGCGACCGCCCTCGCCAGGCCCGAAGCCGCGTCGGAGGATCTCGAACCCGAGCGGGAGTCGGCCTACGCGACCCGAGAGCGGCTGCGCGGCGAGCGTAAGCGCCTGGTCACCGAGGTCGCCCGTCGCACCAGCAAGTCGCACCGGGAGGTCCAGGCCCGCATCAATCGCGACACCCGGACGCGCTCCGTCGCCAGCGCCACCATCGATCAACTCGAGCGCGGCAATGCGATGCTGCGCCGCGAGCTGTGGCGATGAGATCCACCGGGGCCGGCCGAGGCGCCTAGTCCGTCTCGCCGCGGCGGGCATACAGGTCATCCACATGGGACATGCCTTTCGGCGGCAACATTGCCCCAACGATCCAGATGACCGGGATGACAAAGCCGAAGGCAAAGAGGAGATAGTGCTTGTTCTGGAACGTCCTAATGCCAAGGACAACCAAGAGAACGAAATACAAGATGCCTAGTCCGACGAATAGCAAGACGAACTCCCATTCCTGTAGAGGTTCAACCCGACTCAGACGCTTCTAATCGGTGGGCGGCGGCTGGCACCACTGCACTCCGCGTCGTGCTGCGCTGCCCCGAGTCTGGCACAGCCAGCCTCGCCCTAGGCTTCGAGCAACGGCTGCCGATGAGATAGTCGCCTCCCCACCGGTAGTTTCAGCCGACTCCTAGAGGGCCCAGTGCGAGAGCCTCCCTGACCTCTGGGCGGGTGGTTTGATTTCCCCCGGAAAGGCCGAGTGGCCCAAATGCAGGAGATTCGAAGCGAAGCGGCTGAAGGGATTCGAACCCTCGACCTTCCGCATGGCAAGTCGTCCACCGGGGGTTCTCACTCCGCGAGGGCCGCCCTGCCCTCGCGACCGGCGGTCACGCACAAGAGGTCTTTTGTCTTGCATCCGTCGGCAAAACCCCCTTGGTGCGAGAGGCCCAGAGCATCGCCCAGCGCTTATGCCGCAGGCCGTCATGCTCCAGCCGCGGCAGACGTCGACCCCGCGAACGAACCGGATGCGAGAGCAACTGCGAGGCCATCGTCTCGTGGACAAACATCCCGCCCGGAGCGAGGACCCGAGCGATCTCGGCCGATGCGGCCTGCGGCTTGGCAATGTGGTAAAGCGTGCCGAAGTCGATGATCACGTCGAAGGCTCCGTCGGCGAACGGCATTCGGCGGACGTCGGCGGCGCAAAGCTGCGCCGTGGTCCCGTGCTCGCGGAGATTCGCCGCCGCCTCGACCAGCAGCTTCGGGTCGATGTCGAGCCCCACCAGCAGTCGGGGGCTGCACAACCGATCGATGACCGGCAGCGCGACCCCCCGCCCACACCCCACCTCGAGGATCCGCTTGTCGCTCAGAATTCCCAGTGCCCACACCATCGCCGGGATCTCCAGTTGAGACTGCCGATTGTTCCGCCCCTCCTCGTTAGGGAAAGGCTGGTACTCGGTCGTCATCATCTGCCTCCCACGCCGTTGTTGACCATTGGTCGATAACTTAGAGGACTTACCGACCGCCGGTCAATAGCAGAGTTGAGCCATGGCCGAACCCTCCTGGCGCCTCAAAATCGACGAGCGCAGCGTCAGCTGCTCAAGGGCGGCGTATATGGACACCAGTCGGCGAGCTTCGGGCACCAGTGTCCGACTTCTTGACCAGAAGAGCGCCCGGATAAAGAAACCGGCGCCCAAAAGGCGCCGGTTTACAGCGAAGCGGCTGAAGGGATTCGAACCCTCGACCTTCTGCATGGCAAAGAGGTCGTCGTCCAGAGGCCGAGCGCCGCTAATGTCGTGATTTGCAGGAGTTTCGCGTTGACGAGACGGAAAGTGTCAATCACGGATGCGCGCTGATATGCGGCGATATGACCCGTTTCGGGCACTCATGCTCACGAGTGCCCGAAACACGAACTGGCGGTTTGATTCCTCTGGCACCGGTAATCGCTCGGGCTAATGGGCGCCATCATGTGCATTTCGTCATCGTCGACTACGGGGGCGGCGCCGTTTCGATAGCAGCGCCTGCTGGATTTCGGCTTGATGCTCAGTACGCCAGCGCAGGTAGAAGCCCCAAGCCCACTGGACGACAAGCGAGGCATAGCGATCGAGCTCCTCGTAGTCGTCGGCGACGCGCTCCATGAAATCCGCAGCGACGATGCTGCCGGTGTGGTGCTGCGTCGTAGCTCGACTTCGGGACATCCCGTAGTTGGCGTGGACAGGCATTATCTCGCTACTGGCGAACGGCAGGTCGCCGTCGTCGAGCCGGCCTCGGACCCTCTCCGCAATCCAGCTCGGGTACTTCGCCGCTTTGTCCTCGACTTCCCACGCCGGAAGCATCTCGCGCGCCACATCGCTGATGCGCGCGCAGACGTTCACCATCTCCCTGAGCATTTGATAACAGGCGATCTTCTCGTCTTCAACGACCCCACGGCCCATGTCCAGCTTGAGGACGGCGCTCGCCATGCCTTCAAATCTGCGGGGAAGCCACTCGGGAACGCGCGGGACCCCGCCCTTTCCCGGCTCAAAGAGCGAGAGCAACCGCCAGCTCTCCTCGATCCCAAAGCCAACCGGATCCCGTTCCTGAGCGAGACGTTGCTCATGCTCATACTCCTCAGCGCGAGTCCGGAATTTTGACTCCTGCTCCTTCGCCCCAAGCTCCGACCAAGGCTTGACGAGACGTTCGAGGTGCGTCTCGAACTCGCCGTCCTCGTCGCGGACGAGTACGTGCCTGCCGCCCGGATTGCTCAAGAACTCCAGAAGTGTGACCTTGCGGTACTCGCTGGAATTAAACGAATACCGCTCCTGCCAGGCATACTCGCCTCCGATCTTGACCTGCCGCTTGAGCATCAGCGAGCGAGCGAGGGTTGACGCCGATGGCATGGAGGCGGCAGCCGAGAACCATGGCGATCCTTGCTGTCAAGTCAGTCATCACGGTCCTCTTTCATCTCGGTATTGCTCGGGCCTACCGACAAGTAGGACCGAAGTTCCCGAAATCGGGGCAGGTTTCTTTGCCCGTGCGTCCGAGATGCCACCTCAATCGACCTGGGCCATGAGAGTGCTCGATCCCTGAGGCGGTGGCGAGGGCAGGGACTGATCCTGATTCACCTCAAGCGACCCCAGCGCCAACCTTCCCCTGATATCCGACAGTATCTCCCGCAATGCCAATCCTCGTGAAGCCCGCAGCAGCGCCCTTGGCTTTCGCTCGGCTTCCGGGTCCCACGCCGCGTAGGCGAGACTTGCGGCTGAGAGCCGCAGAAGGTGCTCTGCGACCGCCGGCTTCGGCAGCGGCTCGATCCCCTGCTCGCTTGCCCACCGCTCGGCGTGCTTCGCAATCCCTGCCTCGGGAGCCGCATCGAGCTCATAGGGCAGGCCCTCGTGCCCTCGAAGCTCCACCGCGAGCAGATTCACGACCTCGACGTAGAGGCTCTTCTCGACGAAGTCCTCGATACTGAGGCCGTCCTCCTCGCCATCTCGTAGCGTGAAGATTCGCTCGGCCGGCAACCCTGCATCGAGCAATGCCTGTTCGTAGTTCAGGCCTTCGGGGTCCGAATCGGCCAGGTATACGACGTGCCCGGCCTCGCCCTCCAGCTGCGGCAGCAGCCGCGGTGGCGTCGAGGCCAGCCCACCCGCCACCTGCAGCTGCAGCGACTCCGCCCGGCCGAGGCCAGCCGCCTCTCGAAACAGCGCCGGCAGCAGCAGTGCGTCCGAGGGGCCCTCTGCGATCACTGCTCGACGCGCCGGCGTAAACGCCACAGCTTCCGCTCCCATTGCCATCAGTAGCGAGGTGAACCCACCACTTCCGTCCTCGGCCTGCGAGCTCCAAAACGCGTTCTGGATCTTGCTTCGATCCCCCGCCACCGGGCTCACTACTCGGATCGCCGATCCCAGATCCTCCGGTAGACACCCCGCGGAGTGCGTCGTATAGACGATCTGCGTCGCGAAGGTCTGTTCGGTCAGCACATTCACCAGGTCGACCTGGGCGTCGTAATGCAGGTGCATCTCGGCCTCGTCGATCCCGAGCACAAGCTTCCTGCCTTCCTTCGAGTGTCGCGTGGTGAACGCCAGCAGCGCCAGGAACGCCCGGAAGCCGTCGCTCCGCTCTTCGATCCGCGAGTGCTCGTCGCTTTCGGCGTCGTACGGAAACACGTTCAGCCAACCGTTCTGCTCGTTCAATTCGATCGACACTTTCGACTGTCGCCAACTTCCGTGCAAGCGTTTCTCCAAATTGCGATTCGCCCGCTTTTGCAGCGTCTGCAGGACTGGGTTCCCCGGCGTCGCTGCCGCTGCCTTTAGTTCGCTCCAACTCACCTCAGCCAGCGACAGTAGATTCTCAAGTGGCGCCGGTGGCTCCTCGAACTCCTCGAACTGATAGCTCGTCTGTAGCTGCCGGTCGGACTCCCGCAGGACCCTCACCTGCGGCTCGCGTTCGTCGAGGATCCGACGGATGCGGGTGTAGGGATGATCTTCTTCGTGTTCGTCCACCAAGCTCGCGCAGGCGGCCGGCATCTCTCTCAGGTAGTTCGGCGCACCCTCCTCATCCGTGATCGTCGCCAGTGCCGCCCCGAGCGTCCGTAGCCCCTCACGGGTAGCGGGGCTAAGGGTTTCGCCTTCTTCGTTCAGCCCGCTCAGCACTTGCGAGGCGAGTTCCTCGACACTCGGTTCGTCTTCGGGCACCTCGGGCGACTCCTCCTCCTCGTTCTCACTCACAAAAACCTCGCTCGGCCTCTGCGACCACAGATCCTCGCCGGGGCGCGACTTTCGCGCCAGAAGCCGCGCGAGGTCGTCTCTCACATGCATGCGCCTCTCCTGCGGCCGTACAGGCCGGGGGATAATTTCAGCGTCAGCGCTCGCATCGGCCTTGCGCCAGGTATGCCAGAGACGGACGCTCTGAGCCCCAGGGATCCCCTCCAGTTTCGCCTTGTCGTCGTCCTCGATCTCAAACAGCGCGCTGATGATCGTCTTCTCGTCTTCAGGCCGGCTCCAACCGCTGAAGTCGCGGTCCTTGAATCCATCCTCAGGTGGCGTCGTCAGGTATTCCATCGCGTCGAGCAGTGAACTCTTCCCAGCCTCGTTCGGGCCGACGACGGCCAGGACCCGAGGGGTGAGGTCGAGCGTCGACTCCCGCTCGAAACGCCTGAACCCCGCGATTCTCAGTGAAACCATCCGCATATGAGCACTTTATAAATTGGCTAGGCCGCATTTTGGTTCGGTGCGAGTGCTTGTGAGCAGCGAAGCTCTCGGCAGCGGCCGTGTCTTCGTCTTGATTCAGGACTACTCGCCGTGACTTTCGGCCGCGATGGGTAGCTCGCGAACGCGCAGGCGATCTCTCGAGAGGCTGACGATCGCTCCCTGCTCCAGGTCTTCGACAATCTGCGGCAGGTTGGCCGCGATTAGCTCTGCCTGCTCGCTCGGGCGCAGATGGTCGGCGGAGCGCAAAAGCAGAACGGACGGCGACGCCAACGAGCCCAAAGCCAGCAGCGCCCCGAAGTCGGAATCCGCCGTGAGCAGGATCTGCCCCCCTTTCGCCGCGGCCTGCAAGATCTCGGGATCGGTTGCGGTCAGTAGCCCGATGTCTCCGACGTGGATCGCATCGTGCCCTGCCTCTTTGAGACGGCGTCCGACCTCGGGTGAGAGATTCGCGTCGAGGAGCAGCTTCACGCCGCCGGAGCTACCACTGCCAGCTCACGCTCTTGCGCAGCGACTGCTGCGTATTCGAGCGCGGCGAGGACATCCTCGCGTTCCAGGTAGGGGTAGTCGGCCAGCAGCTCGTCGACGCTGGCGCCAGCGGCAAGCTGACCCAGCACCGCGCTGACGGTGACGCGAGTGTCGCGGATGCTGGGCAGGCCGCGCATCCGATTTGGATCGACGGTGATTCGCTCCTGGGCCATAGAGCAAGGGTACCTCGCCGCCTACCCGCTACCTCGTCTGCGGGACTAATGCAAGGCGGAATCGGCCGAAATCGGCGCTAATCCGCGTGCATCCATGGCATTTCAGGCACTAGTGCCTGAAATGGAGGGGATATGCGGGATGGTTCGATCTTGTTTCGGCGACCCGCGCCGAACCCGACCCCCCAACGTGCAGGGGATTCACGAAAAGCGGCTGAAGGGATTCGAACCCTCGACCTTCTGCATGGCAAGCAGACGCTCTAGCCAGCTGAGCTACAGCCGCATCGGTCGCGGATTATAGGCGCGCGGGGATTCAGCGCCGGACTGGGGCTCCATCTGCACCGCGAACGGCACATGGGCTCTGGTTTTGAGTACCTAGTAATGGGTAGCAATTGTTTCGGCCACCCAGTCCAGCGCTCCTCGGCGCCGAACCCACGGAGGATCCCTTGAAGAGAGCCCAGGTCTTCACTCCTGTCGTCGTCGCACTCGCCCTCGCAATTGCTCTGATCGCCCCCGCCGGGTCGGCGGCTTGGGCTCCGGCGAAATCGGCCACGATCCATCCCGGCGTTCAGACCTTCACCGAAGGCGCGCAGTGCACTTCGAACTTCGTCTTCGAGGAAGGCGCCAGCGTCTACCTCGGCCAGGCCGCGCATTGCTCCGGCACCGGGGGGCAGACCGAAACCGACGGCTGCAGCAGCGGCTCGCTGCCACTTGGCACTCCGGTAGAAGTGAAAGGGGCCAGCAGGCCCGGCACGCTCGTCTACAACTCCTGGCTGGCGATGCAGGCCGCCGGGGAGACCGACCGCGACACCTGCGCCTACAACGACCTGGCGCTGGTCAGGATCGATCCCGCCGATGTCGGCAGCGTCAACCCCTCGGTCCCCGGCTTCGGCGGACCGACCGGCGTCGGTGCCGTCGGCGACCTCGGCTCGACCGTCTACTCCTACGGCAACTCCGAACTTCGCGGCGGCATCACCAAGCTCAGCCCCAAGCAGGGCGTCTCGTCCAAAACGAAGGCGGCGGCTGGAGCCATGTCGTGATCACCCTGACCCCGGGCGTGCCGGGTGACTCCGGCAGCGGCTTCCTCAATGGCTCAGGTGAAGCGGTCGGTGTCCTCAGCACCCTTCAGCTCGCGCCGCTGGCGGGCACCAACGGGGTCGGCGACCTCGACAGAGAGCTCGCCTACCTGCGCGCCAACAGCGGCTTCGGCGCGATGCAGCTGGTGCCTGGAACCGAGCCGTTCAAACCGAACCTGGTGGAAGCGATCCTCGGCTCATAACCAAGATCAGTCGAGCTCGCTGAGGAGATCGCGTAGGTCAAGCGGTTCGGTGACCATCGCGATCTCCTCACCGCCAGGGGAGCGCGGCCACTGCTCGCGCGCGCGGTCCCAGTACAACTCGATCCCGTTGTCGTCGGGGTCGTTCAGGTAGAGGGCCTCGCTGACGCCGTGATCGGAGGCGCCGCCGAGTTGGATACCAGCCTGAGAGAGGCGTCGCAGCGCGTCGGCGAGCGAGCGCCGGTCCGGATAGCGGATCGCGACGTGGAACAAGCCGGTGCTCCTCGCCGGTGGCGGCGGCGCTCCCTTCGAGTGCCAGGTATTGAGGCCGATGTGGTGGTGGTAGCCGCCGGCCGAGACGAAGGCGGCGTCATCGCCGATCCGCTGTTGGAGCTGGAAGCCGAGCACGCCGCAGTAGAAATCCAGCGCCCGATCGAGGTCGGCAACTTTGAGGTGGACGTGGCCGATATCGACACGGGGGTCGATCGGCTCACTCATGGCCACCGACCTCCGCGCCGTCAAGCGCCTGGTTGACGAGACGGTCGGCCTCAGCGTTGTGCTCGCGCCGCACGTGGCGGATCGACCACCGCTCGAAGGGCCGCAATGCCCGCTTCACCTCTGCATGCAGCTCGCGCATCGTCGCGTCCTTGACCTTGTACTCACCCTTGACCTGGCGCACGATCAGCTCCGAGTCCCCGACCAGCTCCAGCTCGCTCGCCCCCAGCTGGGCCGCCCGCTCGATCCCGAGCAGCAGCGCGCGGTACTCGGCGACGTTGTTGGTGGCGGTGCCGATCCGCTCGCCGCGCTCCTCGAGAACCTCGCCGGCAGCATCCCTGACGACGGCACCGACCGCGGCCGGCCCCGGGTTGCCACGGGCGCCGCCATCGACGTTCACGACCAGTTTCATGGGCAAGCCACCCCTAGCCGACCGGCTCGCCGTCGCGGGGCTTCTTCGCACGCCCGGCACCGAGCACGAGCTGTCCACCCTCCCCCGCTCGCGCGTTCCACTGCCGCGCCGAGCCGTCGAGCTGCTCGATCTCGCTGCCTTTGTCGAGCTGGAAGACGGCGCGCATCTCGTCGCCGAGATCGACCCCCCACTGATACCAGCAGAGCTCCCAGGCGACGGTGACGCGCACCTCGCTCGGAGAGCCCGCGGCCGAGCCGATCGATACCTGCGGTGAACCCAGCGTGCGAGTCAACCCAGCAACTGTGCGCGCCGCGTCGCTTGCATTGAAGCGGGCGACCGCCCGCTCCAGCCGTCCCACCGGCGACTCGACCCGGTCGGATTCCGGTCGCCGGCCGACGTTGGCGCCCGGCGCCGCCGGGTCGACCCAGCCGAGCCGCTCAGCCCTGCCGCGGCAGAGGTCGCAGACCAGCCGCGGACCGTCCTTCGGGCTCATGTAGCTGCGGGTGCGCTCTCCGGCCAGGATCGTGCGACCGCAGACCGCGCAGGTCTCATCAGGACTCACCGGGTCAAATTACCAGCGGCGTCGAGCGGCCACCTGAGCGCGACGGCGCGATGCTCAGTCCTCTTGCAGGGCGGACTTCAACCGCATCACGGCCTTGGTGTGCAGCTGGGAGACGCGCGACTCGGTGACGCCCAACACCTCGCCGATCTCGCGCAGGGTGAGGTTCTCGTAGTAGTAGAGCGCGACGACCAGCTGCTCGCGCTCGGGCAGCCCGGCGATCGACTCGGTCAGCCGGTCCTTGATCTCACTGCTGGCGAGGGATTCCTGTGGGTCTTCGGCGCGCGGGTCGGAGATCGTGTCGAGCAGCGAGACCGAGTCGCCGGAGGAGTCGGAGATCGTCCAGAGCTCATCGAGCGCGTAGACCGAGGAGTTCGCGATCTCCAGCAGCGAGGTCTGCAGCTCCTCCTCGGTGAGACCGACTTTTGCGGCCAGCTCGGCCTCGGTGGGCGCCCGTTGCAGTTCGTGCTCGAGCTTGGCCTGGGCGGCCTCGATTTCGCGAGCCCGCGAGCGGACCGAGCGCGGCACCCAGTCGAGCGAGCGCAGCTCGTCGATGATCGCGCCGCGGATCCGGGTCATGGCAAAGGTCTCGAACTTGATTCCCCGCTCGGGCTCGAACCGCTCGATCGAGCCGATCAGGCCCATCAGCCCGTAAGAGATCAGGTCGGCATCGTCCACGTGCGAGGGCAGCCCGGCACCGAGACGGCCGGCAACGAACTTGACCAGGGGCGAGTAGGCGACCACCAGCCGCTCGCGCGCGGTGCGATCGCCGTCGTCCTTGTAGCGACGCCACAGGTCGCGAAGCTCTACCTCTTTTACGCCGGTTTCCATGGAATTTGCTCGATTCTATGTCCGCTGGGGCAACATATGGTCGTCAAGCGCGCGGATGGGTCGCGGCGTAGGCCTCCCGAAGGCGAGCGGCATCGACTCGAGTGTAGACCTGGGTGGTCGAGATCGATGCGTGGCCGAGCAGCTCCTGGATCGTACGCAGGTCCGCTCCCCCTTCCAGCAGATGGGTGGCGAAGCTATGGCGCAACGCGTGCGGGGAGACACCGGCGGCGAGCGCCGCCTCGCGTACCCAGAGTGCAAGGCGACGGGTGACGTCGGAGTTGGAGAGACGCCGGCCGCTCTTGGAGAGGAAGAGGGCCAGCTCGCGTGGGTCGGTCGCGAGGGCGTGGCGGCCCCGCGCCAGATAACGCTCCAGAGCCTTTCGCGCGGGCTCACCGACCGGAAGCAGGCGCTCCTTGG
Source organism: uncultured Solirubrobacterales bacterium (assembly GCA_963716735.1). GTDB lineage: Bacteria > Actinomycetota > Thermoleophilia > Solirubrobacterales > 70-9 > VRUE01. The sequence goes on along the minus strand of OY970321.1, from coordinate 399,575 downwards.
AGCCCTTGCCCAGTACCCGTAGCTGCTCGCTTTCGAAGTCGAATGAGCCCTGATCGAGGCTGACGATCTCTTCGCAGCGCAGACCGCAGGAATAGGCCAGCTCGAGCATCGCCCGGTCACGCAACTCGAGCGGCGTGCGGGCCGGGATCCGCTCCAGCAGCGATCGCACCTGCTCGCCACTGAGGACCTGTGGCAGCTTGCCCTCCCGTTTGGGGCTCGAAACCAGATCAGCCGGGTTCTGCCCGACGCGTTCGGTGCGCACGAGGAAGTCGAACAGGCCCCGGATCGCAGCCAGCTTGCGCGCAACGGTTGCCGCAGCGGCGCCAGCCGAGGAGAGGCCGGCCCCATAGCGCCGCACGTCACGATGGCGAACCTCTCCCGGCTCCACCCCCCGCTCCGTCGCCCACTCGACGAACTGACCGAGATCGACGCCGTACGCGTGGCGCGTGCGCTCGGCCATGCTGCGCGCCCGCAGGTCGCGGTCGTATCCGGTCAAGGCTTCTTCCCAGGCCATCGCGATGGAATTCGCCACGGTCGGGCGTGAGCCTGCGTTACCCGATGTAGATGGGGGTGCCTACTTCGACCCGGTCGTAGAGTTCTTCCACGTCGGGGATCGCCATCCGCACGCAGCCGTGCGACGCGGCGGACCCGAGCGAGTAGGTCTCTTCGGTGCCGTGGATGCCGGCGCCTTCGAAGATCCCCATCCAGCGCGCCTTGATCGGGTTCGACGGTCCCGGCGGGATGTCCTGACCGGCGAGCGAGCCGGCCCAGTCCGATTCGGGCACGTGCCAAGTCGGGTTTTCTTCCTTTTCCTGAATGTCGTAGAGGCCTTCGGGCGTTTCGAGGCCTTCCTGGCCGACGGCGACCGTGTAGGTCTTCGCCAGCTTCAGGTTTTCCCAAAGACGCAGCGTGAAGGTCGCCCGGTCGAGCGTCAGGTAGGACGGGTACTCGTCCACAACCTCGCTGCCGGTGACTTCGGGCTTGAGCGGGTGGGTGCGGGCGGAGATCGTGCGGTCCGCGCCTGCATTTAGGACGGCGGCGTTGAGCTGGCGCGTCAGCAGGTCGTCGCGCAGCTTGCGCCCGTACTCCGCGGGGACGATCGAAAGCGACTCGCCGGTCGGTTCGACGGACGCGTCCTGCGGTTCGCGGTCAATGGCGTCGGCGACCTCGCGCACGAACCGGTTGATCGCCGGCTGGGAGTAGGTCACCGCCGGAGAGAGCTGCTGCTCGACGGAGCCGCCGGTCACGTAGCGCACGAGCCGTCCCGGAAATCCGCCGCTGCGGCTCTCTTCGAGCGCTTCCTCGACGGCTTGATCGACCTCCGCGTGCAGCTTCAACGTCTTCCCCGGCAAGGTCCAGTTCTCGCCGTCGTAACCGACCCGGAGCGAGTGGCGCAAGGGGGCGATCAGCTGGCGGCGCACGGCGCGCTCCGCTTCGGCTTCGGTCATCCCACCGACGTCAACGCCGGCTATCGAGACGCCGTCGGCGATCTCGCCCTCCTGTGAGCTGTCGTAGGCGTATGCGCCGACCGCCAAGACAAGCAAGGCAAGTACTCCGACAACCACGGCAATTTTGCTCCTACGCCCGATGTTGAAATATTAGGCACACAAGTCGGTCGTTCTGACGGATATGTTTCGTCAGTGGCCGGCAAGGACGCGATCCGCAAGGAGATCTGGAAGGCGATGGACCGGGAGGGTGTCTCCCGCTTCCCCGGCGCGGAGGGTCGCATCCCCAACTTCGCCGGCGCCCGCCTGGCGGCCGAGAAGCTCGCCGGCAACCGCCTCTGGAAGCGGGCGCGCGTAATAAAGGCCAACCCCGACTCCCCGCAGACCCACGCTCGCCGCACCGCTCTGGAGGAGGGCAAGACACTGATCATGGCGGTGCCGCGGCTGCGCGACCCGCACCCGTTCCGCGTGCTCGAGCCAAAGCGACTCTCGAAAGCGGCGATGAAAGAGGCAGCGACGATCAAGGGGGCACTCAGGCACGGGCGCGTGGTCGCCCTAGACGATCTCCCCGAGATCGACTTCGTCCTCACCGGGTCGGTGGCCGTCAACCTGAGCGGCGCCCGGATCGGCAAGGGCGGTGGCTACAACGACCTCGAGTACGGGATCCTGATCGACGCCGGCAAGATCGACGAGCACACGACGATCGCCACCACCGTCCACCCGATCCAGATCATGCGGCGGCACCTGCCCGTGATCTCCCACGACCTCCCCATCGATCTGATCGCGACGCCACGCGCCGTGATCGAGGTCGAGCGGCAGTACGAGCGACCGCGCGGCATCCTCTGGGACCATCTCCAGCCGCCTCAGATCCGCGAGATCCCCGTGCTGGAACGAATGGGATATGCCTGACGCGGTCACCAGCGGCTCCGTCGTATTCCCGGCCTCCGACTACGGCAACCCAGATCCGGAGTGGCTCAAGATCGACTGGCGGCGGCACCTGCGCCGGATCGAGCTTCCAGGCGCCGAAGTGAACTACGCCGAAATCGGCGAAGGCGAGCCGATCCTCTTCGTGCACGGACTTGCGGGCTGCTGGCGCAACTGGCTGGAAAACCTCCCCCACTTTGGCCGCACCCACCGCGCGATCGCCCTCGACCTTCCCGGCTTCGGCGCCAGCCCGATGCCGTCATGGCCGATCGACATGCCCACCTACGGACGGCTCCTCCACGACTTCTGCGAGAAGGTCGGCATCGAACGGGTGGCCGCTCTGGTTGGCAACTCGATGGGCGGCTTCGCAGCCACCGAGGCGGCGATCGAACAGCCCTCGCGGTTCGAGAGGCTGGTGCTCGTCTCGGCCGCCGGGATCAGCTTCGCCGAGAAACAGGGGCGGCGGGACGCGGCGCTGATCAGGATGTTCGAGGCGACCGTTCCGCCACTGGCGGGTCCGCGCCGTACCTGGCTTGCCCGGCCACGGGGCCGCCAGCTGGCCTTCGGCAACATCTTCAACTACCCAAACCGGGTGCGCCCGGAGTTGCTCAGTGAGCAGATCGACCCGAGCGTTCGCAGCCCGGGTTTTGCCGATGCGGCGCGCACGATCAGCGGTTACGACACCCGCGGCCGCCTGCCCGAGATCGAGATTCCAACTCTGATCGTCTGGAGCCTGAAGGACAGGATCGTCCCGGTCGAGGCGGCGATCGGCTACCACCGCCTGATCCCCGATTCGCGCCTCGAGTTGTTCGAGCGCACCGGTCACGTGCCGCAGATGGAGCGCCCCGCGCGCTTCAATGCATTGCTCGACGAGTTCCTGGCCTGACGTACGTGGTAGCAGATCAAGGACGCAGGGAGCGTGGCGTGCTCTGCACGCGAGCGACCGAGGACGCCGATATGCGCCATATCACGTACGTCAGGTAATCGCGCCCAGCTCCGCGGACGAGACGGTGGCCGCGTACTTGGCCATCACGCCGCGTTCGAAGAGCGGCTTGGGAGGCTCGTATTCGGCCGCCCGCTTGGCGATCTCCTCGTCGGGGAGCGCCACGTCGAGGCGGCGCCCGTCGACGTCGAGGCTGATCTCGTCGCCCTCCCTGATCGCGGCGATCGGACCCCCTTTGGCTGCCTCGGGAGCGACGTGACCGACCATCAGGCCGCGGGTCGCACCGGAGAAGCGCCCATCGGTGATCAGCGCAACCTCCTCGCCCAGCCCCTCACCGACGATCGCCGCCGTCACCTGCAGCATCTCGCGCATGCCGGGACCGCCGACCGGGCCCTCGTTGCGAATTACGACGATGTCGCCGGAGCGGATCCCCTGCTGCTTGACCGCGCGGAAGCACTCCTCTTCGGACTCGAAGACTCGCGCCGGGCCCACCTGCCGCTTGCGCTCGGTGCCCGCGAGCTTGACCACGGCCCCCTCCGGAGCCAGGTTGCCACGCAGGATCGCCAGGCCACCTTCGGCCTTGAGCGGATCGGCGAGCGGCCGCACCACCTCCTGCCCGTCTGCCTCGTCCGCGGCCTCTGCCTCTTCTCCGATCGTGCGCCCGCTGACGGTGATCTCGTCACCGTGCAGGATGCCCGCCTCGGCAAGGCGCTTGAGAATCAGCGGGACACCGCCGGCGCGGTAGAGGTCGGTGGCGACGAAGCGCCCTCCCGGCTTCAGATCAGCGAGCAGCGGCGTCGCCCGGGAGATCCGCTCGAAGTCGTCGATGCTCAACTCGATGCCCGCCTCATTGGCGACGGCAAGCAGGTGCAGGACGACGTTGGTCGAGCCGCCGGAGGCGCAGGCGCAGGCGATCGCGTTCTCCAGCGAATTGCGCGTGATCACCTGGCTCGGCTTCAGGTCGTCGGCGAGGACACGCAAGACCAGCTCCCCGATCTTCTCGGCGACGGTCCCCTTGTCGTCGTCTTCGGCGGGAACCATCGCCGAGCCGCCGGGGCTGATCCCGAGCGCCTCGAAGGCGCAGGCCATCGTGTTGGCGGTGAACTGGCCGCCACAGGCGCCGGCCCCTGGGCTCGCCACACCCTCCAGCTCGTTGAGTTCCTCGTCGGTCATCTCCCCCGCAGCATGGGCGCCGACCGCCTCGAAGATGTCGAGGATCGTCACATCGCGGCCGTGCCAGCGTCCCGGTGCGATCGAGCCGCCGTAGAGCAGAACCGACGGCACGTCGAGCCGAGCCAGCGCCATCGCACACCCGGGAATCGTCTTGTCACAGGCGCAGAGCGCGACGATCGCATCGAACTGGTAGCCGCGCGCCATCAACTCGATCGAGTCGGCGATCACCTCGCGACTGATCAGCGAGGCCTTCATTCCCTGCGTCCCCATGGTGATCCCGTCGGAGATGGCGATGGTGTTGAACTCCATCGGCGTACCGCCGGCGGCGCGCACCCCCTCCTTAATGTGCTCGGCGAGACCGCGCAGGTGAAAGTTGCAGGGCATCGCCTCGGTCCAGGTGTTGGCGATGCCGATCGTCGGCCGGCTGAGCGCGTCGTCATCGAACCCGATGCCCTTCATGTAGGCGCGCGCGTGGGCACGCTCGGGACCGTCGAAGACCACGCTCGAGCGGGGACGGGGAAGCTTGGTTGAGGTGGCGCCGTTAGTGCTCATGGTTCAAATCTACTTGTCAGGTTGAGTGCGTCGACTGGCCCAGCCCCCTCACCGATGTCCTCGAGGCCGGCAGCGATCGCGGCGGAGGCGACTTCCCTGGCACCCCGTGCCGCTCCGAGCGGGGCCTCACCCCGGGCGAGAAAGGCAGCCAGTGCCGAGGAGTGGGTGCAGCCAGAGCCATGAGAGACACCGTCGGGGTGGCGCTCGCCCTCGATCGCAGCCACCTCGGCACCGTCGAAGAAGAGATCGACCACTCGTTCACTGTGGCCGCCCGTGACGACGATGGACGCCGAGCCCAGGGCGAGCACCTCGCGAGCGAGATCCTCCTGGGACTCCCGCTCGCCGGCTCCTGCCAGCGCCCGCGCCTCGGGGATGTTCGGCGTGACCACGGTTGCCAGCGGCAGCAGTCGCTCGATCAGCACGGTCCTTGCCTCGTCGTCGAGCAGCACGGCCCCACTCTCGGCGACCATCACCGGATCGACGACGACCGGAGCGTCGCCAACCAGATCGAGAGCAGCTACCACCGCCGCCACCGTCTCCGCCGTACCGAGCATGCCGACCTTGACCGCATCGACGCCGATGTCCTCGACGACCGCTCGCACCTGGGCAACGATCGTGGCCGGTGAGATTGCCTCAACGGCACTGACACCAACCGTGTTCTGCGCGGTAATCGCGGTAATCGCGGTGGTCCCGTATACGCCGCAAGCGGCAAAAGCCTTCAAGTCCGCCTGGATGCCCGCGCCCCCGCCCGAATCGGAGCCGGCGATCGAAAGGACGGTTGGAATGCGGGGTTCTGTGGGCATCTTCGGCAGCCTAGATGGCCGCGGGTGTTTTCAGGCTCGTGCGCGTATAGACGCCGACCATTGAACAGGTGACGTAGCCGAGCGACTCGAGATCGGCGAGCGCCGCCGCGACTTCACCGCCGGCGACCCCGAGGTCGGTCGCGACGGCATCGCAGGTGTCCGCCCCCATCTCCAGCGACTCCAGGACCGAGAGCTGGGCCGGCTCCAGCCTCGGGCCGGAGCGCTCGATCCGGCGTACCCCTGGACCGAGCATGGCGTCGAGCACGTCCTGAGCATCGCGAACGAGGCATGCGCCTCCCGTCAGCAGGTTGTTGGGACCTGCGGAGAGTCGCGAACCGACAGGACCGGGCACGGCGCCGAGATCTCTGCCGAGGTCCGCGGCAAGATCGGCCGTGATCAGCGAACCGGATCGCTCCGCCGCCTCCACCACGACCGTCATCCCCGAAAGCGCCGCCATGATCCGGTTGCGGGCGGGGAACGACCAGCGCCAGGCACTGGTTCCGGGCGGCAGCTCGGAGAGGACAAGGCCATGCTCGCCGATCCGCCGCCAGAGCGAGCGGTGGGCGGCTGGGTAGGCGACGTCGGCACCGCAGCCGAGAACCGCGACCGTCAAGCCCGAGTCGATCGCTCCACGGTGGGCGCAGGCGTCGATGCCAAAGGCGAGGCCGCTGACGACCACGAGTCCGGCCGTGGCCAGTTCCCTGCCGAGCTCGCGTGCCACCTCGCGCCCGTAACTGCTGGCCCGCCGCGACCCGACGACCGTCACCGCACCGTCGGGCGCAAGCCGCGGCAACAGACTCGCGTCGCCGCGGCCAAACAGAGTCCAGGGCGCATCGGCGGCGTCCATGAGACCGACCGGAAAGAGTGGATCGTGCCGGCAACAGGCCCAGCACTCGGCTGCCGCGAGCTCATCTCGCAAGCGGGCCTCGGGCACCGCACCGATCCCCGCCAGGATCTTGGCTGCCGCATTTGGCGCCGCCACCTCGGCGAGATCCTCGTTGCCGAGCCTCAACAGCTCCGGCGAGCGCCTACCCGGAGCACCAGTGGCGATCCTCTCGATGTACGGCGCCAGGTGAGCAAGCAGTCGCGAGCGACGCAGGCACTCGGGACAGGCCTGCGGGTTGACTTGGCTAATCACGGTCCCTCCTCCTCAGCTGCAATGCCTGGGCGATCTGATCGCGGCCGATCGACTCCGTGCCGGCCAGGTCGGCGATCGTGCGGGCCAGTCGTAAAACGCGATCGTGGGCACGGCCGCTGAGCCGGCGACGCGAGTAGGCCTCGGCGAGCAGCGCCGCCGCCTTCTCCTCAAGCACGCATGCCCGCGCCTCGGCAGGGGTCATCTCGGCGTTGCAGCGCCCCACGCCGAGGCGTGCTTCCTGCCGCTGCCTCGCGTCCGCGATCCTCTCGCGCACGCTCGCCGAGGGCTCACCCGGGGGGCCGCCGATCTCCGCCGCGCTGGGTTGGCGGATCGCGACGAGGATGTCAAGCCGATCGGCGAGGGCGCCGCTGAGGCGCCCCTGATAGCGGCGCACGGCAAGTGGTGCGCAGGTGCACTCGGGGTCGGCCTCGCCGCGCCCGCACGGACAGGGATTGGAGGCGGCGACCAGCATGAAGCGGCAGGGCAGGCGACGGTTGGAGCCGGCACGCGAGATCGTCACCCAGCCGCTCTCCAGCGGTGCTCGCAGGGCCTCGAGCGCGTCGCGGCGGAACTCGCAGAGCTCATCGAGGAAGAGGACGCCGCAGTGAGCCAGGGTCGCCTCGCCGGGGCCGGGCGGGTTGCCGCCGCCGATCACACCGGCGGGGCTGACGGTGTGATGTGGAGCCCGAAATGGCCTGCCGCCGCCAAAGCCATCGCTGAGGCGTCCGCAAGCGCTGGCGATCCGTGCGACCTCCAGGGCCTCCTCGGTACTCAACGGCGGCAGAATCGAGGGCAGGCGGCCGGCGGCAAGCGACTTACCGGCACCGGGCGGCCCGACCATCAGCAGGCTGTGCCCACCGGCCGCCGCGACCTCGAGCGCGTAACGGAGGTGCGGCTGCCCGCGCAGATCTGCCAGATCGAGTCCCCCCGGCCCAGGGGTCAACGGCAGCGACAACGGCGATGGTGGATCTGGCCTCCACTCACCCCCGGCCAGTTCGGGGATCTGCACGAAGTGGTCGAGCGGCAACACCTCGATCCCGCCGACCAGCGCCGCCTCGGGGCCGTTCTCGGCCGGGACGACGAGTGCTTCAGCGCCCTGCTCACGAGCCGCCTCCGCCATCGCCAGCACTCCCGGAATCGGGCGCACGGTGCCGTCCAGGGCCAGCTCGCCGGCCATCGCGAGACGCGGCAGACGCTCCCACTCGAGCTGACCGGATGCCACCAGCAGGGCCACCGCGATCGGCAGGTCGAGACCGGGACCCGCCTTGCGCACGCTGGCCGGCGCCAGGTTGGCGACGATCCGCTGTAGCGGAAAGTCGAAGGCGCAGTTGGCGATCGCGGCACGGACCCGCTCCCGCGCCTCTCGAACGGCCGTATCGGGAAGGCCTACGACCGAGAAAGCCGGCAGGCCGCGGTGCACGTCGACCTCGACCCGCACCGGCCGGGCCGCGATGCCGTCGAGCGTGAATGTCTGCGCGGTGGCGAGCATTGCGGCCACGCTGGCGGGTCCGAACGCGCGTGTGGCGCGCAGCTTCAAAATCTTCTGGACCAACTTTGCGACCGAAGGCATGCGTTCGCCCGCTGCCCTAGTTTCGGCGCATGACTGGAGCACGCCAACAACTCGGCCAGGTGGCGGAGGATCTCGTCGCCGCCAGGCTCGCGAGCGCCGGCTGGGAGCTCGTCGAGCGCAACGCCCGCACGCGCCACGGCGAGCTCGACATCATCGCCCTCGACGGGCGCACGCTGGTCTTCGTCGAGGTCAAGGCCGGCCGGAGCGGCTCTGCCTTTGGCCCCGAGCGGCCGGTGCTATCCGTCGACTTCCGCAAGCAGCTCCGCATCCGCCGCCTCGCGACGGGCTGGATGAGCGAGCGCCGTGACCTACCGCGCTACGACGAGATCCGCTTCGACGCCGTCGGCGTCACCTACGACCGCAGCGGCCGCGTATGCGATTACGAGCACCTCGAGGGCGCGTTCTAGCCAGCCAGCTCGAGCTGGCTGTATGCGACCGACTGAAAGGAGCGCCGGTGTAGAGGCGAGATGCCGATGCGCTCGATCGCGGCGCGGTGCTCAGGGGTCGAGTAGCCGACGTGCTCCTCGAAGCCCCAGCCGGGGTGCTCGCCGGCGGCGCCGTGCATATAGCGGTCTCGAGTCACCTTCGCGATCACCGAGGCGGCGGCAATCGCGGCACTCGTCCCGTCGCCTTCGATCACGGCGCGATGGGGAACGCTGCAGTCACGCAACGCGAAGCCGTCGACCAGGCAGGCCACCTCCTTGCCGGGCTCCAGCCCCTCCAGGGCCTTGGACAGCGCTTCGATGTTGGTCACGTGCAGGCCGCGGTCGTCGATCCCGCGCGCGCAGCGCACGACGACGCTGACTCGGCTTGCGGCGCGGAGCACGGCCGGGTACATCTCCTCTCGCCGCTCGGGCTTCATCTGCTTGGAGTCGTGCAGGCCGGCGAGGGCACGGCGATCGGCACGGCAGAGAGACTCGTAGTCGATCAGCACCGCGGCGGCGACCAGCGGCCCCGCCAGGCAGCCCCGTCCCGCCTCATCCGCACCGGCAACCTGGTTGCTGCCGAGACCCCGGTCGAAGGCGAAAAGTCGGCGCGAGCGGGCCAGGCGGCGCTTGTGCGCCTTCGTCTGCCCGCTAGAAGATGCCGACGCGGTCTGGGGGCCAGTAGGTGGCAAAGGCCTTGCCGATGATCCACTTGCGGGGGACTGGTCCCCAGAAACGGCTGTCGTCGCTCGCCCCACGGTTGTCACCCATCATGAAGTAGGAGTCGGGTGGAATCGTGATCGGTTTGGGCAAATTGCAAGCAGGAGCGGTACCACAGGGAAGCGTGTAGGGCTCGTCGGTCTTCTCAACACCGTTGACCACTGGATGGCCGTCACGCACGCTCAGGGTGTCACCGGGGCCGGCGACGATTCGCTTGATGAAGTTCTGGCCCGACTCAGCCTCGGTCGGCTGAGGGCAGGACTGCCGGGGGGAGTGCGGGACGCCGCATTCGGTGCCGTTCTCCGCCCCCGCGGGCGGATGGAAGACGACGATGTCGCCGAGACTGGGGTCGTTCAAGTGGTAGAGAAAACGGTTGACGAGGACGCGTTGGCCGACGTCGAGCGTCGGCTCCATCGATTCCGAGGGGATCTGGTACGGCTTGATCAGCCAGGCCTGGATAGCCAGCGCCAGGGCAAGCGCCAAGGCGACGATCACGACCAGCTCGATAAGCCCACCGGCCCGGCTTTCCGGTTTGGGGATGAGCGGTCTCAGGCCGAGTCCTCGCCGGAGTCGCCGGAATCCTCCCGCGGCGACTCATCCTCGGCATCCTGCGCCGCGGCGGTGTCCTCGGTCTCCCCTGCCTCGGGCGCCTCAGCGTCCGTGCCTGCCTCTACCTCGGTGCTCACCTCGGCCTCGGCGTTCTCCTCGACCTCCGGCGCGTCAGCCGTCTCAGCCTCAGCCTCCGGCGCCTCAGCAATCTCAGCCTCCGGGGCCTCAGCCGCCTCGGCCTCGTCGATCGTCTCGCCCTCGGCATCAACCGCCGCCGGCTCCTCCGCGGCGACCGGGGTTGAGATCAACTCCTCGTCGATCCCCCAGCGACGCTCGGCTACCCGGGCCGCCTTGCCGATCCTGCCGCGCAGGTAGTAGAGCTTTGCCCGGCGCACCGCACCCCGCGCCGCGATCTCCAGTTTTTCGATCTTCGGCGAGTGCAAGGGGAACGTTCGCTCGACCCCGACGCCGAAGGACTGCTTGCGGACGGTGAAGGTCTCGCGCACACCCGAGCCCTGACGCTTGAGGACGATCCCCTCGAACACCTGGGTGCGGCGGCGGCTGCCCTCGACGACCTGGAAATGGACGCGCACGCGATCGCCAGGGGCAAAGGACGGAAGTCCCTGCCTCTTCTGGGCACGCTCGATGCTGTCGATTACGGAGCTCATTTGGCGAGAAAAAACCGCCGGAGCCGGATTCGGGCGCCGCGCGGTGGCGGAATCGTACCTACTCGGGATTTTTTTCGAGCTGCTCGGCTCGGGCGCGGCTCTGCTGGGCCCGCCACTCGCGCACCCGCTCGTGGTCTCCAGAGACCAGGACATCGGGCACACCCCAGCCCCGATACGAGGGCGGGCGGGTGTAGTGGGGGTACTCCGGCGCCCCCTCCAGCACCCGGCTGAACGACTCCTCGACGGCGCTCTGCTCGTGCCCGAGCGCCCCCGGCAACTTGCGCATCAGCACGTCGGCGACCACCATCGCCGGCAGCTCCCCGCCGGCCAGCACATAGCGCCCGATCGAAACCTCGTCGTGCGCCAGATGCTCATGCACCCGCTCGTCGAACCCCTCATACCGCCCGCAGAGCAAAGCCACATGGTGCTCCTGGGTCAGCTCATCCGCCAGCTCGTCGTCCAGCAGCCGTCCCGTAGGAGAAAGCAGAACGATTCGCGGGTTGTCGCCATTCGCGTAGGCGGCCTGCAACGCGGCATCCACGACATCGACCCGCAACACCATCCCGGCCCCACCTCCATAGGGAGCGTCGTCGACCTGCCCAGCTCCAAGCGGCGTCGTATCCCGATAGTTGAAGAACCGCAGCTCGTTCCCCTTGCCCAGCGCGTTCTGCACCGAGCGCTGCGACTGGAACCAGTCGAAGGCCTCCGGGAAGAGGGTGAAGACGTCGAGCTTCAATCGAGGATGTCGACGATGACGCGGCGATCGAGCCGGACGGCGGCGGCCTTGGCAACCGTGCGGATCGCGTTCGCGACGCGACCGCCTTTGCCGATCACCCGCCCAAGATCCCCCTCGGCGACGCTGATCTCATAGATCAGGTCCCCGTCCTCTTCGAGCTCCTCGACCTCGACCGCGTCGGGGTCCTCGACCAGCGCTCTGACGAGGAACTCCAGCAGCTCGGTCACGGCTAGCTACCGGAGGCGGCGATGCCCTTGGTCCGCAGCAGCGTTGCCACGGTCTCCGACGGCTGCGCTCCGTGCTCCAGCCAGTGGCGCGCGCGCTCCTCGTCGAACTCGATCGTCGAGGGCTCGGTCTGCGGGTTGTAGCGACCGATCGTCTCGATCGTCCGACCGTCACGCGGAGAGCGTTTGTCGGCGACGACGATGCGCCAGATCGGGTTCTTCTTCGAACCCACCCTTCTGAGTCTGATGCGGACAGCCATTGGCCGCGAGAGGTTACAGGACTCGCCCGGCACGCCCGGACGCGAAGCGGAGGACGGGCCGGTTGATATCAGCGCCTGCGGTACTTGGGGCGCGGAGCGCCGCCCCCACCGCCGGCCATTTGGGCGAGTTGCTGCGGGCTTGGCTGCTCGCCGGACACCATCATCCGCATCATTTTGCGCATCTGGTCGAACTGCTTGACCAGCTGGTTTACCTGCTGGATCTTCGTCCCCGAGCCGTGGGCGATCCGTTTTCGCCGCGAGCCCTTGATGATCGCCGGGTTGGCCCGCTCCAGCGGGGTCATCGAGAGGATGATCGCCTCGACCCTGTCGAGCTCGCCCTCGTCGACGTCGGCGTTCTTCAGCTGTTTCATCGCCCCCATGCCCGGCAGCATCCCGATCAGGCCGCTGAGCGGGCCCATCTTGCGCACCTGGCGCATCTGTTGGAGAAAGTCCTCGAGGGTGAAGCGATCGCTTTCGAGTTTCTTCTGCAGGTCCTCGGCCTGGCGCTCGTCGACCTGCTGCTCGGCTTTCTCGATCAGGCTGAGCATGTCCCCCATGCCGAGGATCCGCGAAGCCATGCGGTCGGGATGGAAGCGGTCGAAGGCCTCCAGTTTCTCGCCGGTCGAAGCGAAGAGGATCGGCTTGCCAGTCACCGCCTTGACCGAGAGCGCGGCACCGCCACGGGCATCGCCGTCGAGCTTGGTCATCACAACGCCGTCGAACTCGGCCGCCTCGGCGAATGATTCGGCGACGCCGACGGCGTCCTGGCCAGTCATCGCGTCGACGACCAGCAACACGTCGTGCGGCTTGGTCCGCTTGCGGATCTTGGCCAGCTCGTCCATCAGGTCCGCGTCGACGTGGAGGCGGCCGGCGGTGTCGACGATGAGGACGTCGCGCTGCTCCTCGCGGGCGCGGTCGAGCGCCCAGGCGGCGATCTCGACCGGGTCGGCTTCGGTGCCCTGCTCGTAGACGGCGGCCCCGGCGCGCTCGCCGACGGTGACCAGCTGGTCGACCGCGGCCGGGCGGTAGACGTCGCAGGCGGCGATGGCGACGTTTTTTCCCGACTCGCCCAAATGGCGGGCGAGCTTGGCGCAGGCGGTCGTCTTACCCGAGCCCTGCAGTCCTGCCATCAGGATCACCGTCGGGCCACTGGAGGCAAAGGCAAGGTCGCGCCCGGTCCCCCCCATCAGCCCGGTCAGCTCCTCGTTGACGATCTTCACCACCTGCTGGCCGGGGTCGAGGCTCTCCAGCACCTCGGCGCCCAGACAGCGCTCTTTCAGCGTCTTGGTGAAGCTTTTGACGACTTTGAAGTTGACGTCGGCCTCGAGCAGGGCGAGGCGGATCTCGCGCATCGCCGCATCGACGTCGCTCTCGTTCAGCGTGCCGCGCGAGCGGACGTCAGAGAGGGTCGCCTGGAGGCGGTCTGAGAGCTGGTCGAACACCGCAGCGGAGCTTAGGGGAGTGCGGTCGAGGTTTGGGTCGGCATCCGCACCAAACCTCGACCGCACCTACTCCGCGAGCAGGGCGCGGGCGAAATCCTCGGGGTCGAACGGGCGCAGGTCCTCGAGCGTCTCGCCGGTGCCGATCAGCTTCACCGGGATATCGAGCTCGTTGGCGATCGCCAGGACGATCCCGCCCTTGGCGGTGCCGTCGAGCTTGGTCAGGACGACGCCGTCGACCTCCACGGCCTCGGAAAAGATCTTCGCCTGGCGAAGACCGTTCTGGCCGGTGGTCGCGTCGATCGAGATCAACGTCTCGTGCGGCGCGCCAGGCATCTGCTTGGCGATCACCCGGCGCACCTTGGTCAGCTCATCCATCAGGTTTCCCTGGGTGTGCAGGCGACCAGCAGTGTCGACGATCACCACGTCGGCGCCGCGGGCACGTGCGGCGGCGACCGCGTCGAAGGCGACCGCCCCCGGGTCGCCACCCGGCGCCGAGCGGATCAGTTCGGCCCCGGCCCGCTGCGCCCACTCGGCGAGCTGCTCGGCCGCGGCGGCACGGTAGGTGTCGGCGGCGGCGAGGACGACCGAGAGGCCGAATTCCTTCGAGAGATGCCAGGCGAGCTTGCCGATCGTCGTCGTCTTGCCGGTGCCGTTGACGCCGACCATCAGCAGCACCGCCGGCTCGCCGCTGAGGTCGATCGCGCGCCGGCCGTTGGAGGCGACCTCGGCGAGGATCTCGATCAGCCGCTCGCGCACGGCCCCGCCGTCGGCCGAAACGGCACCGCTCTCGACCTCCTGCTCGAGCCGTTCGACCACCTCGGCGGTGGTCGGAGCGCCGGCGTCAGCAAGGATCAGCGCCTCCTCCAGCCGCTCCCAGGTCTCCTCGTCGATGCGATCGAAGAGGCTGGCCGAGATCTCCTCAGTGAGCGCCTGGCGGCTTTTGGAGAGGCTCTCGCGCAGACGGCTGAAGACGCCGCGGCGGCGCTCCTCGCTTTCGGGCTCGGCGCCGGGCAACGCCGAGTCGCGCGTGCCGAGATCGAAGATCTCCTGCCAGGAGGTGGGCATCCGGTGATCCTATGGACCCGGGCTAAGCCGCTTCGAGCGCCGGCGGCCGACCGGGTGCGCCGTCGTCCGCCCCGCTCTCGACTTCGCGTGGGAGGCGACGCGAGACGACTTTGGTCACGCCGTCGCCGCCCATGGTGACGCCGTAGAGAACGTCGGCGGCATCCATCGTCCGTTTCTGGTGGGTGACGATGACGAACTGGGCTCGGTCGGAGAAGCGCCGAATCAGCTGCAGGAAGCGGTCGATGTTGGCATCGTCGAGCGCCGCCTCGACCTCGTCGAGGATGTAGAAGGGGCAGGGACGGGCGAGGAAGACGGCAAAGACGAAGGCGAGCGCGACCAGCGACTTCTCGCCGCCGGAGAGCAGCGAGAGCTTGCGGGTCGACTTGCCGGCCGGGGTGACCTCGATCTCCACGCCGAGCTCCTCACGCTCTTCTTCCTCGTGCTCTTCCCCGTCGTCGCCCTCCTCCTCTGACCCAGCCTCCTCGGCGTTACGCACGGGCCGCAGGCTGACCCGCCGCAGGCGCCCCCGCCCGCCGGGGAAGAGGTGCTCGACCATCTCCTCGAAGTTCTTCGCGGTCGCCTCGAAGGTGTGCTCGAAGGCGCGCTCGATCTCGCGGTCGATGTCGCGAATCAGCGCCTCCAGCTCGTGCATGCCGCGCTCGATGTCCTCGCGCTGGGTCTGCACCGCCTCGACATGCTCGCGAGCCTCCTCGTACTCCTGCTCGGCGAGCGGGTTGACCGGGCCGATCTGGGCGCGGCGGCGCTCCAGGCGCTGCAGGCGGCGATCGATGTCAGCCCGCTCCTCCTCGTCCAGGGCCTCCTTCGCCGGCTCGACCTCCTCGCCCAGCCGCTCGGCGATCGAGGCCAGCTCCTTGGCGGCCTCGGCCCGACGGTCGCCGAGGTGCGCCGCCTCGACCTGCGCCTCGGTCAGCGCGTCGGAGGCAGCCTTCATCTCGACCTGCAGCTCGGACTCCTGCCGCGAGCACTCGCGCATCTCCTCCGCGATCGCATCGCCGTCGCCCTCCTCGCCGACCACCTTCGCTTCGATCCGCTCGACCCGGGCGCGGATCGCGGCTTCGGCCGCCGCGGCAGCGGCAGCGGCGGCGCGGACGTCGTCGAACAACTCCTCGCCGGCGGCGACCCGCTCGCGCAGGGCCTCGCGGTGGCGCTCGCCGAGCAGGCCCTCGGCGCGGCGCGCGTGCCTGGTGGCGCGCTCGGCGCCGGCCTGGACGTCACCCAGCGCCGCTTCCCGCTCCGACTCGGCTGCGGCGGCGGAGCGGGCTCGCTCTAGCCCGGCAACCGCGCCGGAGAGTCCGGCGTCGATCTCACCGAGCTCCTCCTCCAACTTGCGAACACGCTCAGCCGACGTCCCTTCGGCGGCACCGAGGTCGAGGGTCAGTGGTCCAAACTCGGCTCGCAGTCCCTCCAGGGCGCTCGCCAGCTCCGCCTTGCGGTCGACCAGCCCGATGGCACGCACCGCGATCCGTTGCTGCTCGCCGCGCAATCTGGTCAGCAGGCCCCAGGCCTGGGTGCGCTCGCGATCACGGGCCGCAAAGCGCTCCTCGGCCGCGCGGCGCCGCTCGCTGACCTCGGCCAGGCGCTTCTCCACCGCCGTCCGCTGGGCCCGTGCCTTCTCGGCGGCGCGCTCGGCCGCTTCGGCCCGGTCCTTGCCGAAGCGCAGTTCCTCGGCAACCAGGCGGCCACGCAGCTCCATCTCCTCGCGCTCGATCCGGGCGCCCAGCTCGGCCGCCTGCGCCTGGCGCTTCAGCGGCCGCAGCCGCGCCCGCGCCTCGCGCTCGATGTCGAGCGCGCGGTCGAGGTTGTCGCGTGCCGCGCGCAGCTTCAGCTCGGCGCGGCGGCGGCGTTTGCGGTGCTTGCCCAGACCCGCCGCCTCCTCGACCAGCAGCCGCCGTTCGCGTGGTTTGGAGTGGATGATCGTCTCGACCCGGCCCTGGCTGATAACCGAGTGCATCTCGCGGCCAAGGTTGGTGTCGGAGAGGACCTCGACCACATCGACCAGGCGGCAGCGAGCGCCGTTGAGCCGGTAGACACCGTCGCCGGAGCGGTCGAGCGTGCGCTGGATCGCGATCTCCGAGAGTTCGGTCGCCGCACGCCCCTCCGCGTTGTCGATCACGACCTCGACCTCGGCGGCGCGGCGCTGGCCGACGCCCTGGCCGCCGGCGGAGATCACATCCTGCATCGAGGCGCCGCGAATCGCACCCGGGCTCTGCTCACCGAGCGCCCAGAGCACCGCGTCGGTGATGTTCGACTTGCCGGAGCCGTTGGGGCCGACGATCACGCTGACGCCTGGAGAGAACTCCAGCTTGGTGCGGCCGGGGAACGACTTGAACCCCTTCATCTCTATCGATCTCAGATACATCTCTCGTCCTCGGTCGGAAGGCTGGCGTTTGAGTCGGACGCGACCTTCAGCTATCCCTCAAGGCGCTTCAGTGCCTGCTCGGCCGCCACCTGCTCCGCGGCCTTCTTGCTCCGTCCGGCGCCGGCCCCCACCGCCTCTCCTCCTACGATCGCCTCGACCTCGAAGGTGCGTTGATGCGCGGGCCCGGATTCGCCGATCACGACGTAGGTTACGCGCGCTCGGCGCCGGGCGAGCAGCTCCTGCAACGCCGACTTCGCATCTACCGGGGCTTCCACGGCCCCTTCGATCTGGGTCTCGAAAGCCGCGCCTACGGCTGCGGCGACCCGATCGAAGCCAAAGGCCAGGAAGCAGGCGCCGATCAGGGCCTCGGTCACCTCCGGCAGCGGTCGGGAGCCCGCCAGCAGGATCTTTGCCGGGATCGCCTCCTCGGCCTCCGGCTCGGCCCCCTCGAGCATCGCCGGTACCCCCAGCTCGCGTCCCACCTCGGCGCAGGAGACCCCGCTGACGGTCTGGTTGTGGATCTTGGTCAGGCCGCCGGCGTCGACGTTGGGGAAGCGCTCGTAGATCCCCGCGGCGACCGCCAGGGCGAGGACGCTGTCGCCGAGATAGGCGAGCCGCTCATATGACCGCGGCGACTCGGTGGTCCAGGAGGAGTGTGTAAGGGCGCAACGCCTCAGGTCGGCGGGAAGGTTCCCGACGAGCTCCGCGAGCGCCTCCACGCTCACGCCGGGGCGTGCTCCACGACGAAGGAGACGGCATCGCCCACGGTCTCGATCCGCGCCGCCTGCTCCTCGGAGACCGATATCCCGTAGCGGTCCTCCAACTCCATCACCAGCTCGTAGAGATCGAGCGAGTCGGCGTCGAGGTCCTGCTTGAAACGGGTCTCCTCGGCGATCCTCGCCGGATCGAGCTCGAGCTCCTCGGCGAGGTGGTCGCGCACCAGATTGAAAACCTCTTCCCGTTGCATCCCCGGTGTCCTATCACGCGCTCGCGTCGGCTGCGAGGGCGCTCCTGGTCGCGCCACCCTGCTCGAGCAGTGCCGCCGTCCGACCGACCGCGTCGACCTCGACGCTGCGTGCCGCCAGGCGGATGGCGTTGCCGATGCCCTCGGCGCCGGCGCTGCCGTGCCCGACCACGGCGATGCCACGCAGGCCGAGCAGGATCGCGCCGCCGGTCGCGTCGGGGTGAAGCTCGCGGCGCAGGCCGCCGAGCGCAGGGCGCATCAGCAGGCCGCCGAGAGCCGCGAGCGGATTCGACTTGGCGGCGTCGCGGATCGCCGCGGTGACGGTTCGCGCCGTTCCCTCCATCAGCTTCAGCGAGACGTTGCCGGTAAAGCCGTCGGTAACGACGACGTCGGCCTCGCCGCCGGGAAGATCGCCGCCCTCGACGTTGCCGACGAAATCGATTCCCGGCGCCCCGGTCAGCAGGGCGTGCGCCGCGACGACCTCCTCCCTGCCCTTGCCGCTCTCCTCACCGACCGAGAGCAGGCCGACACGGGGCCGCTCGACTCCCAGCACCGCAGCGCTGAAGGCGGCGCCGAGGAAAGCGAACTGGACCAGATGCTGGGCACGCACCTCGACGTTGGCGCCGACGTCGAGGAAGAGCACCGGCTTGCCGGGGACCGGCAGCCGCACGGCAAGCGCCGGGCGCTGGACACCGTGCAGGCGCCTCATGCCAAAGGTCGCCGCCGCCATCGTCGCCCCGGTCGAACCGGGGCTGACCAGCGCGTCCGCGTCGCCAGCGGCCACGTCACGGGCCGCCCTTACGACCGAGGCCTCCTTCTTGGCCCGTACGGCGGGGACCGGATCCTCGTCGTTGCCGATCCACTCGCTCGTCGGGATCACCTCCACCTCATCGACCCGGTCCAGGCCCAGGTCCCGCTCCGGCCCGAAGACCCGGATGCGGATCCCGTCCGCCGCCGCCATCCTGGCGCCCTCGGCAAGTACGTCGAAGCCCTGCTCGGCGCCAAAGCCGTCGAGCGCGACGGTGACGCCAGGCCCTGGCGGCATCTCTACTCGGTGTCGGGCGCCGGCGCGGTCGGGTCGACGATCGAGTGCTCGATCACCTCACGACCCTTGTAGGTGCCGCAGGTCGGGCAGACCCGATGCGGAAGGCGTGGGCTGTGGCACCTCGGACAATTGTTGAGGCGCGCCTTGCCGGCCTTGTGGTTGGCCCGCCGCTTATCCCGCCGCGTGCGGGAAGTTCTCTTCTTCGGGACGGCCATGAGTCGGGCATGGTAGCGGGTGGCGAGCCGCTCAGTACGTGGCGCGCACGACCGCCAGGCCATCCGCCTGCCAGGTGACTTCGCCTCCGCACCACTCCACCAGGTTGCCCAGCTGGTCATTCTCGAAAACGTCGCCGATGACCAGGGAGCGGGAGTGGTCCTTGACCCGCCGGAAGAGGGCTTTCTTCTGCTCGTCGTCGAGATCGTTGACCGAGAGCACCGAGATGACCAGGTCCCAGGGGCCGTCGGGGAGCGGATCCTCCATGCGGGCCAACTGCACGTCGTCATAGCTCTGGCGGGCCCGAAAGACCATGTCGGGACTGGCGTCGAGCCCGACCACCCAGGAGTCGGGGTAGGCCTCGATCAGGCGCCGGGTCGTTTCGCCGGTGCCCATTCCCAGCTCGAGCACCCGCTCGGGCGGGAAGGGGATCGCGGCCACGGCCTGCTCCTGCAGCTCGTCGTAGCGCGGGAGCCTGGCGCGAATCCGCTCCAGGTACTCGTCCGGTGTCCAGTCGAATTGACCCATTTCGTAATCTCGTTGCGAGGGTGCCATCGTAAGCGGCAGGGCGGAGGAGCTCGCAATGGCCAAGACGCCAACCACGATCATCGACCTTGCACGTCTCTCGCTCAGCCATGGGGAGGGGGCTCGCTTCGACGTCCCCATCCGGCTCGAGCCGCTGGAGCTGGGTGGGCAGACCTACGCCCCGCAGGGCGACGCACTCGAGGCGAGGCTCGACGTCTCCCGACCCAGCAACGGCTACGCGTTCAGGCTGCGCTTTCCGCTCCGCGTCGAGGGACCCTGCATGCGCTGCCTCGAGGAGGCCGCGGTGGAGACCGAGGTTGACGCCCGCGAGGTCGACCAATCCGACACGGACGACGAGGAGCTGCGCAGCCCCTACGTGGTCGAGGACGAGCTCGATCTGGGCCGCTGGGCCCACGACGCAGCGATCCTGGCTCTTCCAGCGCGCATCCTTTGTCGCCCCGACTGCGCTGGCCTCTGCCCAGTCTGTGGCGAGTCCCTGAACGACGTCAATCCCGAGGACCACAACCACGACGAAAGCATCGACCCCCGCTGGAACAAGCTCAAAGAGCTCAAGCTGGACCAGCAGTAACAGCGCATCAAGAGGGCGAGGATCGGATGCCCCTCCTGCGCAGCGGCGTCCTCTTTTTCGCCCCACCAGCGCCGCGCGGACAGCCACCGACTTCTCTGGCGAAAAACCCAGCAAGCAGGAGGGGCACCCGATCCTCGCCCCCACTGAAACTCGACTAAGGCTGCTCGTCCAGCTCGGCGACCGGCTGCTCTTCGTCACGGCCGGCGAGCCGGTCGCGGCCGCGCTGCACGGCCGCGAGGAACTTCTGAAGGTTGACCTCGAGGGTGTTGAGGATCTCGTCGGCGTAGTCCTCGGCGCCGAGGCGGATCTCGCGCTCCCTCGTGCGGGCGTCCTCGACGATCTCGTCGGCGGCACGCTCGGCCTGCTTGGTGACCTCCTCGTCGGAGATCAGGCGGGCCTGCTGCTCACGCGCCTCGCGCACGATCCGCTCCGCCTCGCGTTTGGCCTCGGCGAGCATCTCCTGGCGCTCCTTGACGATCCAGCGCGCCTGCTTGATCTCCTCGGGGATCGTCGCGCGCATCTGGTCGAGGAGGTCGTAGATCTCCTCGCGGTCCACGCGAACCTGATCCGTGAGGGGCACGGGTCGGGCGTTGTGGACGACGTCGTCCAGCTTGTCTATGAGAACGAGAACGTCCATTAACAGGGCGTAAGCCTACGTGTCAGAGGCACTTTCGGTGAAGAAGCCGTGATTTCCTCGGCTTTTTGCAAACTCTCGCCCACGGGGGCGACGGTCAGCAGAAAGCCTACCTTTCGCCCAGGCGGTCCGTCATCGCGGCTGCCACCGGGCCGGGAACAAGGTCAGAGACGTCGCCGCCAAAGGTCGCCATTTCCTTCACTCCGGTCGAGGAAAGGAAGCTGTAATGCGGCGAAGAGATCATGTAGATGCTCTCGATCCCCGGGTCGAGCTTGCGGTTGAGCTGCGCCATCTCGAACTCGTACTCGAAGTCTGAAATCGCACGCAGGCCCTTGACGATCGCTTTCGCCCCCAGTTCGCGAGCGAACTCGACCAGCAGGTTGGAGAAGATCTGGACCTCGACGTTGGCGAGCTCGGCGGTCGCCTCGCCGATCAGAGCCTGACGCTCCTCGGCGGTGAACAACGTCTTGTCCTTGCGGATCGGGTTGTTGACGACGCCGACGACGACCCGCTCGAAGACCTGCGAGGTGCGCTTGATGATGTCCAGGTGTCCGTTGGTGACCGGGTCATAGCTGCCCGGACAGACCACGGTCCCGTCGCGCTCGGCCATCAGCTCGACTCTCCGTAGAAGGAGACGTCGGTGGCGCCGTAACGGCGCCGGCGCAACGGCTCCAGGGAGTCGATACGCAACGGGCGACGAGCACCGCTCTCGACGATTGCCCGGCCCCCGCTTGCGAGAAGCCGGGGCAGATGTGTATTCAGTTCCTGCCCCACGCGATCGGCGAGTTTATAGGGGGCGTCGACAAAGACGAGGTCGAAGCGTGCCGACGTGGCGCTCGAGAGCCAGCGGGATGCGTCCGCGCGCACCAGCTCCACCCGCTCGCCGAGGCCAAGTCGCTCGACGTTGCCCAGCGCCGGCCTGACGTCTCGATCGACCAAAACAGCCCCCGCCGCGCCGCGTGAGAGCGCCTCGATCGCGAGCGCCCCGGTGCCGCAGTAGAGGTCGAGCACACGGGCCCCGGCGACCTCGCCGAGGGCCGAGAACACCGCCTCCCGAACCCGGTCCGAGGTCGGCCGCACCTTCCAGCCGCGTGGCGCGACCAGACGCTGCCCCTTCAACTCTCCGGCGATCACTCTCACGGTCAGAGTGCTATCGGGTCTGCCTCGCCGGTGCCAAAGCGGCGGCGGGCAGCCTCCAGCATCGGTCCCAGCTCGGGCGAGTCAAGCGACCCATGGCGATGCAGCAGGGACAGCACCTCATCGCGTGCCGCGATCAGGGTCGGCGTTTCCTCTGGCAGCTCCGCCACGGCGAAGCGCGGCAGGCCGTGCTGGCGGGTTCCCAGCACCTCGCCCTCGCCGCGCAGCGTCAGGTCGACCTCGGCGAGCTTGAAGCCGTCGCGCTCACGCTCGACGGCCTTGAGGCGCCGCCGCGCCATGCCGCCGGCTTCTTCCGGGAAGAGCAGGCAGTACGACCGGTGCGCGCCGCGCCCGACCCGCCCGCGCAGCTGGTGCAGCTGGGAGATGCCGTAGCGCTCGGCCCCCTCAATGATCATCGCCGTGGCATTGGGCACGTCGATGCCGACCTCGATCACGGTGGTCGCGACCAGAACGTCGGTGACACCCGAGACGAATGCCTCCATCGCCTCGGCCTTCTGCGCGGAGGGCATCTGGCCGTGGATCACTCCGAGCGTGAAACCGTCCAGCTCCTCGCGGGCCAGCCGCTCGGCCTCGACCTCGGCGGCCCGCCCTTGGATCTTCTCCGACTCCTCGACCAGCGGGCAGACGACGAACGCCTGCCGACCCTCGCGCAGCTGAGCGCGGACGAACTCGTAGGCGGCGGCACGGTCGTCCTCCTCCACCACCCGCGTCTCGATCGGCTGGCGACCGGCGGGCAGCTCATGTAGGGCGGTCGTGTCAAGATCGCCGTAGGCGGTCAACGAGAGGGTGCGCGGAATCGGCGTGGCCGTCATATGCAGCACGTGCGGCGCCATCCCCTCCACCCCCTTCGAGTCCAGCGCCTGCCGCTGCTCCACGCCGAAGCGATGCTGCTCGTCGACCACACAGAGGCCCAGTCGCGCGAACTCGACGTCCGGCTCGACCAACGCATGAGTTCCGACGACCAGCCCGAGCTCGCCACTGGCAAGCCGGTCGAGCGCTTCCCTGCGCCGCACCGCCGGAGTCGCCCCGGTCAAGAGGGCGAACGGCGTCGCCTCCTCGGCCAGCAGCTTCCCCAGCGTGATCGCATGCTGCTCAGCAAGCGTCTCGGTCGGCGCCATGAGGACAGCCTGGAAGCCCGCTTCGAGAGCGCGCAGCATCGAGTAGAGGGCGACCACCGTCTTGCCGGATCCGACCTCCCCCATGAGCAACCGCTGCATCGGCTCCCCGGAGTCGAGATCCACATCGATCTCATCGAACGCCTTCAGCTGATCCCTCGTCGGCTCGAAAGGCAGAGACTCGATCCAGCGCCCCACCGGCTCGCCGGGCTTGCCGAGCTTCGGTGCCGGCCGCGTCGTGCGGTGCGATTGCTTCCGGGTCGTGAGCAGCGCCTGGTAGAGGAACAGCTCTTCGAACGCCAGCCGCTTGCGCGCCTCCTCGACGTCCTCCTCGTCCTCGGGGAAATGCACAGCTTTGACCGCATCCGAAGCAAGGGCAAGTCCCCTGCGCAAGCGCAACTCCACCGGCAACGGCTCGAGTACGTTCCCCACCCAGCGCACGGCCTGCTCCATCCACAGTCGAATCCTCTGGGCTTTGAGTGCCTCGGTTGCCGGGTGCACCGGAACGAGAGAGCCGGACGAAGAGCGGGCGGGACCGCCCTCCGCCATCACCTCGTATTCCGAAACCCTGAACCCGCGTTTGTCTTTGGAGCCGGTGATCAGGAGAGACGCTCGAGGTGACAGCTTCTGCGCCACCCAAGGCTGGTTGAACCAGGTAGCCCGAACCGACCCTGAGTCGTCGCCGACTTTGACCGAGAGGATCGAGAGACCACGACGGCGGAAATTGCTCGGGCTCCCAAGCACCTCGACGAGGATGGTCGCCTGCCTTTTCGGCTCCAAGCCGGCCACCGGAACGATCGTCCGGTCCCGATGACTGTGGGGGAACCGCAACAGCAGATCGCCGACGGTCCCGATACCCGCCTCTCCGGCCGCCGCCGCCAGCTTGGGCCCAACTCCTTCTAGAGCCTCCAGGGAGATGTCGAGCGCACTGGGGCGCGGCCAGTGGACGGGGCAATCGAGCAGCTGCTCCCTCGTCAGCTCCGAAGCGCCGGCGAAGGAGCGGGCTACTGGGCGGCTAGCAGCCACCACCAGCTCGGCTGTCCACCCTCGTGGGTCTCGACCTCGACCCCGTCCGGCACGTGGGTGTCGATCTCCTCGAGCGGGATCGGAGCGTCCTTGCCGGCGAGGACGGTGACGATCTCGGCATCCTCGGCGAGCCGCGCGAGGGTCGTCGCGAGGGTCGAACCGGCACCGCCCCAGGCGACGATCTCCTCGCCGGCGAAGCCGACCGCGTCCCCAGTGCGGAAGCGCCCCTGTGCGTCGTCGCGGGCGGCCGGGGCCACGCCGCCGGAAACGATTCCGTCGAGGGCCGCCGCCAGCCGCTCAGCGTTCTCTTCGGCGGAAGCCACCGAGTCCAGCTCGACCAGCGCAAGCAGTCCGGCCTGCTGCGACGTCGCGGCGACCACCCGCGCCGGCTTCTCGGACAGCTCGCAGGCGCGCTCGGCCGCCATGATCACGTTCGAGGAGCTGGGCAGAACCAACACCTCCTCCGCCGGCACCTCGTGGATGCCCGCCAGCAACTCGTAGGTGGACGGGTTGAGGGTCTCGCCGCCATGCACCACGTGCGCGCCCAGCTCGGCGAAGAGCCGCTCGAGACCATCGCCGGCCGCCACCGCGAGAGCACCCGTCCGCCCGCCTCCCAGTCGGGCCTGACGCTCGGCGATCTGCTCGCGCATGTCGGCGACGTCGAGATTGGTCACCGTACCCGTACCCTCGAACAGCGCCACGGCGGCTTCGGGCTCGTCGGTGTGGACGTGGACCTTGAGCGTCGCCTCGTCGCCGACGACAAGCACCGAGTCGCCCAGTCCCTCCAGGTGAGGTAGGAAGTCACGAGCGGCGAGTCCGGTGCCGGAGACGATGAAGTTGGTGCAGTAGCGGTAGCGGCTGTCCTCGTGGTGGGGGCGGCTCAGCGGCGGCGCCTCGTGGTGAGAGACCTCGGGGGCCGCGGCTCCATCGCCGCGCAGCCCCGCGACCACTCCGGCGAGGATCAGCACCAGGCCATAGCCACCGGCGTCGACGACGCCCGACTGACGCAACACCTCGAGCTGCTCCGGGGTCCGCTCCACCGCGCGCTGGCCGTCGGCGATCGCCTGCTCGAGGACCTCGGCGAGGACCGCGTCCTGCTGCTCGTCGCTGACCCCTTGGCCGAGCCGCTGCTTGTCTGCCTCGAGGTGGGCGAGCTGGCGGGCGATCGAGTGCGCCATCTCGCGGAAGACGGTCAGCATCGTGCCCTCGGCAGGATCGCGAACCGAGGCATAGGCAGCGTCGGCCGCGCTGGCGAAGGCGGATGCGACGAGCACCGGATCGACCAGCTCGCCGGGCCGGCTAGCGAGCTCCTCGGCGGCCCCGCGGACGATCTGACTGAGAATCACGCCGGAGTTTCCCCGCGCTCCCATCAGCGCCGCCCGCGCCAGCGCCTGAACGAGCTCGGTGCGGCCGACCTCGTCGACCTCGAGGCCGTCGAGACGATCGAGCTCCTCCATCACGGCACGCATCGTCATCGCCATGTTGTCGCCGGTATCGCCATCGGCGACCGGGAACACGTTGAGATCATTGACCTCCTGGCGGCGCTCCTCCAGGTGGGCATAGGCGGACGTGACGACGCGCCGGAAGCGCGCGATCGAGGGATCGGGCATCGCTCGAAATCTAGCTGCCATCGGCGGATGCGCCTCTCAGATGAAGCGACCGACTGGGTTCGCTACGGTGCGACGCTCGATGAGACGCTTCGCCACCTGGACCACCGGACACCGTGCGATCGTGATCGCCGGCTGGATCGTCACCCTGGTCGGGGTATTGATAATCGCCGGCTCGGCCGGCTCCAGCTTCTCCGAAGACTTCAAGCTGCCCGCCTCCGACTCGCAGGAAGCCTTCGACCTGCTTGAAGACAAGTTCCCGGCGCAGTCGGGCGATACCGCGACGATCGTCTTCAAGGCTCAGCGCGGGGTCGAGGCGGCGCCCGTCAAGCGCGAGATGGAAGGCGTCTTCGCCACCGCCGCCAAGGTCCCGCACGTGAGCGAAGTCGCCAGCCCCTACGAAAGCGGCGGCGCGGCGGCAATCAGCGACGACGGCACGATCGCTTACGCCACCGTCCAGTTCGACACCACGACCGAAAAGCTGGAGACGAAGGACACCGAACGGGTGATGAACGCAGCCGAGGCGGCGTCCGGCGGGGGATTGCAGGTCGAGGTCGGCGGTCAGCCGGTCGAGGAAGCTCGCGCCGAAGAAGAAGGCGATTCCTCCTTCATGATCGGCCTGCTGGCGGCGGTGGTCATCCTGCTGATCACCTTCGGCTCGGTCGTGGCGATGGGCCTGCCGCTGATCACGGCGCTGTTCGCGCTCGGGGTCGGGCTCAGCCTGGTCACGCTCGGCACCCACGTCTTCGACACGGCCGAGTTCGCGCCACAGCTGGCGGCGATGATCGGCCTCGGCGTCGGCATCGACTACGCCCTCTTCATCCTCACCCGCTTCCGCAATGGCCTCGACGAGGGTCTGGAGTCCCGCGACGCCGCGATCGCCGCGGTCGACACCGCCGGTCGCGCCGTGCTCTTCGCCGGGGTGACCGTGATCATCGCCTTGATGGGGATGTGGCTGCTCGGCCTCAGCTTCCTCTACGGGGTCGCGATGGCTGCCGCGATCGCCGTGCTGTTCACGATGATCGCGGCGCTGACCCTGCTGCCGGCCCTGCTGACGATCGCCGGTCGCCGCGTCGACAGGCTGCGCATCCCCGGGCTGGGAAAACGCGAGCCGTCGACCGCCGAGGACACGCGCTGGTTCCGCTGGAGCCGCGAGATCCAGCGGCGGCCGGTTCTCTCGGCCCTGCTCTCCGGCGGCCTGCTGATCGCCCTCTGCATTCCCACCCTCTCCCTGCGTCTCGGCTCCAACGACGCCGGCACCGACCCGGCGGGGACGACGACGCGCGAAGCCTACGATCTGCTCGCGGAGGGATTTGGCCCGGGATTCAACGGGCCCTTCTCGATCGTCGCGGCGCTGCCGAGCAAGGGCGAAGACGCGGCGCTGGTCGAGCTGAGCAAGACGCTCGAAGGCGAAGAGGGCGTCGCCGACACGACGCCGGTCATGCTCAACCCGGCGAAGAACACCGGCGTCTTCCAGGTCTACCCCACCACTTCGCCGCAGAGCGAGGACACCACCAAGCTGCTCGACCACATCCGCGACGAGATGATCCCGCCGGTCGAGCAGCAGACCGGCGCCCAAGTGCACGTCGGCGGCATCACCGCGATCTTCGAGGACTTCGGCACCGCGATCGCCGAAAAGCTGCCGCTCTTCATCGGCGTCGTCGTGTTGCTCTCGGCGCTGCTGTTGATGGCCGTCTTCCGCTCGGTGCTGGTGCCGCTGAAGGCGGTCGTGATGAACCTGCTCAGCATCGGCGCCGCCTTCGGCCTGATCGTCGCCGTCTTCCAGTGGGGTTGGGGCGCGAGCCTGATCGGCGTCGACGGCACCGGACCGATCATCTCCTTCTTCCCGATCTTCCTCTTCGCGATCATCTTCGGCCTCTCGATGGACTACGAGGTCTTCCTGATGTCGCGGATCCACGAGGAGTGGGAAGACAAGAAGGATGCAACCGAAGCGGTCACGCGCGGCCTCGCCCTGACCGGCCGCGTGATCACCGCCGCCGCGGCGATCATGGTCACCGTCTTCGCCTCCTTCATGATCGGCGAAGACCGCATCATCAAACTCTTCGGCCTCGGCCTGGCCTCAGCGGTCTTCATCGACGCCGTGATCATCCGCTCGGTCCTCGTCCCAGCGGTGATGCAGCTGTTCGGCAAACGGGCCTGGTGGCTGCCCGCCTGGCTCGACCGCATCCTGCCTCGCCTGCATGTGGAGCCAGCCGAGGGCGATCCGGCGCCGACGGGTGAGCATCCCGTCGTCGAGAGCGCCTGAGTCTCGCGAAGGGACGGGGGTGTCCTCTGTGTGAATTTGGGTCGCACGCGCTTCGCGCTTAGCGACTGTGTTTGTGCGCGGCTGCGCCGCGCAGGAGACAGATTGCATATCGCCGCTTCGCGACATTCCCACAGAGGACACCCCCGTCCCTTCTCCAGCTTTCAGGAGCTCCGCACACGCTCGCCGGTGGGGCTTACAGGCTGAAGCTTTCCGCTGCCGCCGCAAACGTTTGAAGAACGAAGCTTCCGCACAAAGCTGAGCTTCCGTGGAGAGGGAGCTGGTCTTTCTCCAGATGAATGTGGCCGAAGGCCGCGATATGCAATCTCGTAACTGCGCGGCGAAGCCGCGCTCCAACATCGTCGCTAAGCGCGCAGCGCGTGCGACCTAAATTCATCTGGAGGAAGACCAGCTCCCTCCCGACCGACGAGCTAAGCGGCCTTGGTGACCTTGTTGGCCTTGAGGCAGCGAGTGCAGACGTAGGTGCGCAGTTTGCGGCCGTTCTCCTGGATCCGCACCTTCTGCAGGTTCGGATCGAAGCGCCGCTTGGTGGCGACCATCGAGTGGCTCCGGG
Source organism: uncultured Solirubrobacterales bacterium (assembly GCA_963716735.1). Lineage (GTDB taxonomy): Bacteria > Actinomycetota > Thermoleophilia > Solirubrobacterales > 70-9 > VRUE01. The sequence goes on along the minus strand of OY970321.1, from coordinate 370,845 downwards.
ACTGGCCGAACGCCGGTCCCTTGCCGCAGCTGTGACATACCTTGGCCATCGGGTCGTGGATGGTACAGGTAGCCGTCAGCCGTCGCGGCCCTGCCAGCGATAGGGGTTGATCGTCCGTTTGTGCAGGGCCATGCGGGCGACGGTCAGGGCGGCGTTGCGGCCTTGATCGCGCTTGTCGCCGTTGGCGCGGGCGATCGCCTGCTCCATCGTGTCGCAGGTGATCACGCCGAAGGCGCAGGGCACGCCGGTCTCCAGCTGCACGCCCTGGATACCGCGGGCGGCCTCGGCGCAGACGAAGTCGTAGTGATCGGTCTCGCCGCGGATGACGACACCGAGGCAGGCCACCCCCGCATAGCGATCGGTCGTCGCATGCAACTTGGCGGCGAAAGGCAGCTCGTAGGCGCCGGGGACGGAGACCTCGGTCACCGCCGAGGCAGGCACGCCGGCCAGGTCGAAGCCTTCGCGGGCGCCACTGAGCATGCGGACCGCCAGATCCTCGTAGAAGCGGCCGACGCAGACGGCGAAGCTGAGCGAGGAGAGGGTCGAGCGCTCCCCCTCGTCGAAGCTCTCCAGGAACGCGCCGGGCTCAGCCACCTGCGTTCCCTGCGTCGCGTTCCTCCTCGTCGTGGATCATCTCCTCGTCGAGCGCCAGGCCCTGGTGGTGGAGCGTGTGGCCCATCTTGTCGCGCTTGACCCGCAGGTAGTCCTCGTTGTGCGTGTTGGGCGCCGATTCGATTGGCACCTGCTCGCTGACCGAGAGCCCGTACCCCTCCAACCCGACGATCTTTTTTGGGTTGTTGGTGAGGATGCGGATGCTGGTCAGGCCGAGGTCGCCGAGGATCTGGGCGCCGATGCCGTAGTCGCGCAGGTCGGCGGGCAGGCCCAGTTTGAGGTTTGCCTCGACCGTGTCGGCCCCCTCCTCCTGCAGCTTGTAGGCGCGCAGCTTGTTGAGCAGGCCGATCCCGCGACCCTCCTGGGAGAGGTAGAGGAGAACGCCCTGGCCCTCCTGCTCGATCATCGAGAGCGCCGAGGCGAGCTGTTCGCCGCAGTCGCAGCGCATGCTGTGGAAGACGTCGCCGGTGAGGCACTCGCTGTGCACGCGGACGAGCACGTTCTCGGCCCCGTCGACCTCGCCCTTGACCATCGCCACGTGGTGTTTGTCGTCGATCAGCGAGCGATAGCCGACCGCGGTGAAGTCGCCGAACGCGGTTGGCAGGCCGGTGTCGACCACGCGCTCGACCAGCTTCTCGGTGCGGCGCCGGTAGGCGATCAGCTCGGCGACGGTGATCATCTTCAGGTCGTGCTTCGCGCAGTAGGGGATCAGGTCGGGCACCCGCGCCATCGTGCCGTCGTCGTTCATCACCTCGCAGATCACGCCGGCGGCGGTGAGGCCGGCAAGGCGGGCGAGATCGACGCTCGCCTCGGTGTGGCCAGTGCGCTCGAGCACGCCGCCCTCTTTGGCCCGCAAGGGGAACATGTGGCCGGGGACGACGATGTCGCGCGGCCCGGAGTTGGGGTCGATCGCGACCTGGATCGTGTGGGCGCGGTCGTGGGCGGAGATGCCGGTGCTGACCCCGCCGGCGGCCTCGATCGTCACCGTGAAGGCGGTCTGCAGCGGCGCCTCGTTCTTGGCCGCCATCAGGTTGAGACCGAGTCGTTCGCAGCGTTCCGCGGTCAGCGCCAGGCAGATCAGGCCGCGCGCCTCCTTGGCCATGAAGTTGACCGCCTCGGGGGTGGCGAACTGAGCGGCCATCACCAGGTCCCCCTCGTTCTCGCGGTCCTCGCCGTCGCAGACGACGACCATGCGGCCGCGGCGGATCTCCTCGATCGCCTCCTCGATCGTCGAGAAGGGGCTCTCGCCCTCGGCCCGCTCGATTCCGTCTTGTCTCTGGGTCTCCGTCATCTGGCTCACGCTCGCTCCTTTCCAGCGAATGGTGCCATCAACCGCTCCACGTGCTTTGCGATCACGTCACACTCGACGTTGATCTTGCGTCCGGGCGAGGCTTCGCCCAGGGTCGTGCGCTCCAACGTCTCGGGGATCAGCGACACCTCGAGCCAATCCTCCCCCAAGTCGCTCACCGTGAGACTTACGCCGTCGAGGGTGATCGACCCCTTGTCGATCGCGTAGCGGAGCAGATCGCGACCGAGCGAGATGCGCAGGCGCTTGGCGAAGCCATCCTGCTCGATGGCGGCCACCTCCCCGACGCCGTCGACATGCCCTTGGACGATGTGTCCACCGAGTCGATCCGAAGCCTTCATCGCCAGCTCGAGATTCACCCTGCTTCCCGGCCCTATCCCACCGAGCGCGGTCACGCCGAGGGTCTGGTTCATCGCCTCGGTCCCGAAGCCATCGGCGTCGACGGTCGTCGCGGTCAGGCAGACGCCGTTGACTGCGACCGAGTCGCCGGGCTCGATCTCGCCGGACAGCGAGGTCGAGATCCGCAGGCGGGCCCCGGCATCGCCGGAATCGAGCGACTCGACCGTGCCCACGTCCTGGATCAGTCCGGTGAACATCTCACCACTCCTTGAAGCGGGCTGTGATCAGGATGTCGTCGCCGATTGTCTCGACGACCCTGTGCAGGGCGAGGCCGGGGGTGCCCCTCCCGCTTGCTGGGTTTTTCGCCTGAGGAGATTGCGGCTGGCCGCGAGAGGTGTCGGGGCGAAAAAGAGGACGCCGCTGCGCGGGAGGGGCACCCCCGGCCTCGCTTCTCGCATCGCCGAGAAGGGTCGGGGCGATGAAGGTGCGTGATTCGTCGATGGCGTCCTTGGCGAGGAAAGCTGCAGCGAGAGTGCGACCGCCCTCCAGGAAGATGCTGGTGATGTTGCGGCGGCCGAGCTCCGAGAGGGCAGCGTTGATGTCGTCGGCGACGAGTATCTCGGCACCTGTGCTGCGTAGAGCGGCGACATGGTCCCGGTCGGCCGCCTGCGAGGTGACGACAAGCACCGGTGACCGATCTAGCGTCTGCAGGAGCTGCGAGTCGAGCGGCAGGCGGGCCTGGCGGTCGAAGACGACCCGGATCGGCTGGCGGGCATCCGCGCGGTCGAGCTTTGAGTCGCTATCCGACCCAAAGCTCGACCGCGACGGGCGGGCGGTTAGAAGGGGGTCGTCAGCGAGGACCGTGCCGATACCGACGGCTATCGCGTCAGATTCGGCGCGCCAGCGGTGGACCAGCTCCTGGCTCTTCGCACCCGAGATCCAAGGGGAGTCGCCCTCACCGGTGGTCGTCTGCCCATCCAGCGACATCGCCAGCTTCAGCGTCACCAACGGCAGCCCGGTGCGAGCGTGCTTGCGGAATGGCTGGTTCAGCAGGCGCGCGGCGGTCGCCTCCTCCCCATCGGCAAAGTCGACTTCCACCCCGCCGTCGCGGAGCATTCCGGGACCGCGCCCGGCGGCCTTCTCGCTCGGGTCGTCGGAGGCAATCACCACACGCCCGATCCCGGCCTCGAGGACCGCGTCGACACAGGGAGGCTGCCGCCCCTGATGCGCACACGGCTCGAGCGTCACATACATGGTCGCGCCCGCCGGATCCTCCCCCCGCTCTCGACAATCGGCAAGCGCCGCCCGCTCAGCGTGCAGATCGCCCAACTCAGCATGAAAACCCTCGCCGATGACCGTGCCATCGCAGACGATTACCGCTCCAACCAGAGGGTTCGGGTTAACTCGTCCACGTCCGCGCTCGGCAAGCTCAAGAGCCCGTCTCAGGTGTTCGCGGTCCGCGGTTTTCAGCGAGGCGTTCATATTGATTGACGAGTCAGTCAATGGTACCGCCAGTGCGATCGGGCCGAGCACGGGGATACCCTGATCGCCTCTCAGATGAAGCTCATCATCCAAATCCCCTGCCTCAACGAGGAAGCGACGCTGCCGGAGACGATCGCGGCCCTCCCCCGCGCGATCGAGGGCATCGACGAGGTCGAGCTGCTCGTGGTCGACGACGGCTCGACCGACCGCACGGTCGAGGTCGCGCGCGAGTGCGGCGTCGAGCACATCGTCCGCCTGACCAACAACAGGGGCTTGGCGGCGGCCTTCCAGGCCGGCCTCGACGCCTGCCTCAAGCTCGGCGCCGACGTCGTCGTCAACACCGACGCCGACAACCAGTACAGCGGCGCCGACGTGCCGAAGCTGCTGGCGCCGATCCTCGCCGGCGAGGCCGACATGGTCGTCGGCGACCGCCGCGTCGCCACGATCGAGCACTTCTCCGGCGCCAAGAAGGCGCTGCAGCGGGCCGGCAGCTGGGTCGTGCGCAGGCTCTCGGACACCGAAATCGCCGATACGACCTCCGGTTTCCGCGCCTACAACCGCGAGGCGGCGCTGGGCCTGCTCGTCACCGACAACTTCACCTACACGCTGGAGAGCCTGATCCAGGCCGGCAAGATGCTGTCCGCCGTCGAGGGGGTCGAGGTCGCGACCAACCCGCAGACGCGCGAGTCGCGGCTCTTCGACTCGACCGGCGCCTACGTGCGCCGCAATGCCCTCTCGATCCTGCGCATCTACGCACGCTACGAGCCGCTGCGGGTCTTTGCCAGCGCCAGCGTGGTAGTCGGCGTCCTCGCCCTCGCAGCCTGGATGCCCTTCTTGATCGACTGGATCTTCAACGGCGACAGCAGCGGCCACATCCAGTCGCTGATCCTCGGCGCGGTGCTCTTCATCGCCGCTCTACAGCTGCTCGCACTGGGCGTGATTGGCGACCTGCTCGCCGGGCAGCGGGTGATGACGCAGCGGGTATTCGAGCGGGTGCGCCGAGTCGAGCTCTCGCTCGGCGTCGAGCCCTCCCACTACGAGCGCGGCGCGCCGAAGCGCTGATGGGGTTACGCGAGAAACTCCCCGGCGCAAAAGCCGGGACGGCGCCCGCGGGCGGCTCTGCCACTGCCGAGTACGGCCGCCTGGCGAGCTTCCTCGCCGTCGGCGTAGGCCTCACCGGCCTGATCACCTACGCCTACTTCCTGATCGCCTCGCACGTGCTCTCAAAGCCCGACTACGGGCAGATCACGGTGCTCTGGTCGGCCGTCTTCATCACCATCTCGACCCTCTACAGGCCGGTCGAACAGCTGCTCTCGCGCCACATCTCCGAACGGCTGGTCAAAAGCGAACCGATCGGCCAGCCGATGCGAGTGGCCGCGACGATCCAGCTCGGGCTGGCCGCCTTCTTCGCGGTACTGGCACTGGTGCTTCGCGGGCCGATTCAGGACAACCTGCTCGAAGGCAACGAAACCCTCTACTGGGTCTTCTTCGGTGCGGTCCTCTTCTACGCCGCCAGCTACTTCGCCCGCGGCTTCCTCGCCGGCCAGCGCAGCTTCGGCCTCTTTACCGCCCTGATCCTCTCCGAGTCGGTCTTCCGCACCTCGTTCGCGGTTCTCGTCGCGGTCAGCCTGCTTGAAGGCCAGTCGGCGGTCGCGATCGGGATCGTCGCCGCCCCCTCGCTCAGCCTGATGGTCGTCCCCCTCGCCTTCGCTCGCCGCGCCCAGAAAGTGCAGGCTCAGCCCAAACCAGCCACACCAAACGTGGATGCGGAGCACGAGGAGTTCTCGATGCGCCACGGGACGGGGTTCGCTGGCGCCGTGCTCGTGATCATGTTCAGCGAACAGGCCTTCCTCAACGCCGGGCCGCTGATCGCGCGTGGGCTGCAGGGCGCCGCGGCCGCCGGCTTCATCTTCAACGTGCTGATGATCGCCCGCGCCCCGTTGCAGCTCTTCCAGGCGGTATCGACCAGCATCCTCCCCCACCTGACCAGCCTCCACACCTCCACCGAGGAGGGCAGCAAGCGCGAGTTCCATCGCTCCGTGCGGATGGTGCTGCTCGGCATCGCCGCCTTCACGGCGGTCGCCTTCGTCGTCATGGCGATCGCCGGTCCCAAATTGATGCAGATCGCCTTCAGCGAGAAGTTCAGCTACGACCGCGAGGGCCTGCTCCTGGTCACGCTCGGGATGGGCCTCTACCTCGGCTCGGTGACCGTCAACCAGGCCTGCCTCGCCCAGGGCCAGGTTCGCCGCGCCGCTGTCCGCTGGATCAGCTGTGCCACGTTTTTCATCGCTTGGAACTTCATCCCGCTGGTCAGCAACGAGTTCCGCCGGGTCGAGGTCGGCTTCCTGCTCACCGCCGGGGTCCTCTTCATCCTGCTGTTCCTGATCTACCGCCGCCCGCACGAACGACCCGAGGACGTCCCCGAAGCCGGTTCCGCCGAGGAGCTGGAGGCGCGGTTGGCGTCTATCGACGAGTCGGTGTAGAGGTTCATTAGGGTCCGCCGATGGGTGGACACGACGCCGAGCTGATTCTGATCGTCGGCGCCCTGCTCGCGGCGGGGATTCTGGGGGCGCTGCTGGCCGACCGGGTGCGTATACCCGGCTTGCTGCTGTTCCTCGGACTCGGGATGCTCGCCGGCTCGGAGGGGATCGGCGGAATCGAGTTCAGCGACACCGAGCTGGCCCGCACCCTGGGGACGATCGCGCTGGTGCTGATCCTCTTCGAGGGTGGCCTGACCGCCGGCTGGTCGGAGATCCGGCCAGTGCTGGGCACGGCGGCCTCGCTGGCGACGGTGGGAACCGCGGTCACCGCCGCGCTCGCCGGCCTCGCCGCGAAGTGGATATTCGGCCTCAGCACGCTGGAAGGGATGCTCGTGGGGGCGGCTGTCGCCGCCACGGACTCGGCCGCGATCTTCGCCGTCCTGCGCCGCTCCACCCTGGAGAAGCGCCTGGCGCGCTCGCTCGAGGGCGAGTCGGGCATGAACGACCCGGTGGCGCTGCTGCTGGTGATCGGCTTCATCGAATGGATTCAGCAGCCCGGCTATGGGTTCGCCGACATGGCCGGTCTGCTGGCGCTCAAACTGGCGCTGGGTGCCGCCATCGGATTGGCCCTGGGGCGCCTCGCCGTCACCGCTCTCAACCGGGTGCGGCTGCCGACCGACGGGATCTACCCGGTGGCGACGATCGCGATCGCCGGACTTGCCTACGGACTGGCCGAGGTCGCCCACGGCTCCGGCCTGCTCGCGACCTACTTGACGGCACTCGCGCTGGGATCGAGCAGCATCCCGGCGCGCCGCACGGTCGTCGCCTTCCACGAGGGGGTCGGCTGGGTCGCCCAGATCGGCCTCTTCATCCTGCTCGGCCTGCTGGTCTTCCCCAGCACGCTCGGCGACGTCGCCTTCGAAGGCCTAGCGCTGTCCGCGGCACTGATCCTGGTCGCCCGTCCCCTCGCCGCCTATGTCGCGACGCTGTTCTCGCCGCTCAACCTGCGCGAGCGGGCGATGCTCGGCTGGGCAGGCCTGCGCGGCGCCACCCCGATCTGGCTTGCGACCTTCCCGGTCGTAGCCGGCGTCGGCGCCGGACAGGAGCTCTTCTCGATCGTCTTCTTCGTCGTCGTCACCTCGACCCTGGTCCAGGGGGCGAGCTTCGAGCCGCTGGCCAAGTGGCTCGGGTTGACCACTGACGAGCCGGCGCTGCCGCGGCGCCTGCTCGAGTCGGGGCGCATCCGTCGCATGGGTGGCGACGTCGTCTCCTATCGCCTGCGCCCGGGCGCCGCGGCCGCCGGCCACATGGTGCGCGAGCTGGGCCTGCCGCGCGAGGCGCTGGTCAACGTGATCGTCCGCAACGGCAGGGCGATCCCTCCGCGTGGCTCGACCGAGGTGCGCGAGGGCGACGAGCTGCACATCCTGGTCCGTGGCGAGTTGCGCGAGGAGGTCGAGGAGCTGACCCGGCAATGGCACCAGGGTCCGGTCGGCACGCCGCCGCCCGAACCCGTCGCTCGCCGCGGCTCACAGGTCTTCACCGTGCGCCCCGCCGGCGAGATCGCGGATCCGTCGGCGCCCAAGGAGATCGACGGCATCGCGGTCGCCGCGATCCTGCGCAGCCGCCGCGATCGAAACAGCGCGCTGACCGTGCTGGCCGATGGCCGTTACGCGATCACGACCGAAACCCTGATCGCGATGGGCAGCCGCCAGGCGCTGGCCCGCTGGTGCGAGCGCCGAGCGCAGCGGAGCGGCGACGATCCGTCCGAGAGAGCCTGGTGGCAGGAGGCCATCGGGGCTCTGATAGCCCGAGGCTAGGCAGCGCCGGCCGCTGTGGCGATCTCGGTGTAGGCAGCGGCGGGGTCGGCAGCGCCGAAGACGGCGGAGCCGGCCACGAACAGCGATGCACCGGCCTCCGCGATCGGACCCGCGGTGCCGGCGTCGATACCGCCGTCGACCTCGATCTTGGCGTCGCCGACGACGGCAGCGAGGCGTGAGACCTTGTCGTTCGAGCCGTCGATGAACGCCTGGCCGCCCCAGCCGGGGTTGACCGTCATGCAGAGGGCGATGTCGGCGCGGTCGCGCAGCTCAGCAAGGGTCTCGACCGGAGTGCCGGGGTTGATCGCGATCCCGGCGAGGCATCCCAGCTCACGGATCGCCGCCAGAGTGCGGTTCGCGTGCGGCGTGGCCTCCTCGTGAAAGGTGATCGAGTCGGCACCGGCGGCGGCAAATGCCTCGATGTGGCGCTCGGGCGCCTCGATCATCAGGTGGACGTCGATCGCGCCCCCGGCTGCATGCACCCGGTCGGCGATCGACGCCGCGACGAGCGGACCGATCGTGATCGGCGGGACGAAGTGCCCGTCCATGACGTCGACGTGGATCACGCGCGCCCCAGCGGCCATCACCTCGTCGACCTGCGAACCGAGCTTCGAGAAATCGGCCGAGAGGATCGACGGCGCGACCCGCCGCTCTCCCAGCAACTCGGTCATCCGCTCAGACATGCACACATCTCCAGGGCGCGAAAACCAAGCAGGTCGGGGGATACAGGGAGACCGGTGAGGGGAGCGCACTTTCGTGCGTGACCCGATCCGGGCGACCGAAGACCCCGAGATGCGCCGGTTTGCAGCGTCCTGGGGTCATATAGGTCTCAGCATCGAATCTCCGCACGTCTGGCAGGTCATGTCCTCGGTGGTGCTCATCCGGGCGATCGTCTGGTGCTCGCCGCAGTTGGGACATTGGGAGACCAACTCGAAGCGGTGCAGACAGTACACGCAGCGGAAGCGGCCGGGCAGCTGCGTCGGGCGCAGCCACGGCTCGCTGCAACTCGGGCATTTAGCTCGTTTCAGCATCTACATCAATCATCTCTTTTCAAGCGGCTGACAAAAAATCCGGTCGTGCGATCGCGGTCGGGGCGAAGCTGGAGGCAGCGCCGGTCGTGGGACGAAGCGAGATCCGGCGCCAGGGCGCCCAGATCGTCGACCGAGAGTAGCGGCGCCTCGCCGGCTGCCGCCCGCGCCAGCAGCGACTCGATCTGCTCCTCGCCCTCGCGGCGCGAGATCGTGCAGGTCGAGTAGACGAGCGTCCCGCCCGGTCGCAGCGCCTCCAGTCCCCGCGAGAGGATCTCTCTCTGCAACTCGACCACTCGCTCGATCGTCCGCGGCGATTTGCGCCAGCGGGCATCCGGGCGCGAGGCCAGCGCGCCGAGATCCGAGCAGGGCGGATCGACCAGGACGCGGTCGAAGCCGGGCGCCATCCCCTCTGCCGCCGCGTCGGTCTCGACCACGGTGACGCTGCGCAGGCCGAGGCGGCGGGCCTGCTCTGCGACTTCCCCCGCCCGGGCCGCGTCCTGCTCGACCGAGATGACCTCGCCGCGGTCGCCCATGCGGGCAGCGATCTGGGCGGTCTTGATCCCGGGCCCGGCGCAGAGGTCGAGCACGTGCTCCCCCGGCTGGGGATCGAGCACCTCGATGACAGCCGCGGAGCCGCGACTCTGCGGCGTCAGCTCGCCCGCCGCGACCCGCTCCGGCACCGTGGCTCCGGTGCGACCGGCGGTCACGATCGCCTCCGGCGGAGCCAGGGGCCAGGGACCTTCCGCCGGCTGGGCGTCGAGCCCGGCCTCACTCAGGACCGCGAGCATCGCCTCGCGATCGCGGCGCAGCGTGTTGACGCAAAGGCCCAACTCGGGGGGCCTGTTACAGGCAGCCAGCAACGCGCGCGCCGTCTCAGGGCCCATCTCCTCCCACCACATCCGCGCCAGCCAGAGCGGCGCCGAGTGCGCGACCGCGGCGCTCTCCGGGATCGAGTCGTCCCCTAGCAACGCCTCCGTCAACTCCTCCCGCTCCCGGCCGGCGCGGCGGAGCACCGCGTTGACCAGCCCGGCGGCATGAGCGGCCCCGGCGCTCTTGACGAGCTCAACTGCTTGGTCGACCGCCGCGTGGTCGGGCGTCCCGTCGGCGAAGAGCAGCTCGTATAGGCCGAGGCGCAGGGCGGCGACCACCGGTGGATCGAGCAGCCGCGGCGAGCGTTCGGCGAGGCGCTCGATCGCCGCATCGGCGGTGCCGCGGCGCTGCACGGCGCCGAAGGCAAGCCGCTGCGCCTGGGCACGCTCGCGACCGGCCAGCCTTTCGGCATCGGCAGCCTCGCGGAAGAAGCGCTCGGTATGGGCCTCCCGCTCGAAGGTCGCCCGGATCGTCTCGAAGGCAAGCGCCCGGGCAGGCGCGATCAAAGCACGGGCACCGCGTGGCCGCGCAGGTAGGCGTCCGCCCCCATCGGCTTGCCGCCAGGCGGCTGCACGACCTCCAGCCGCAGCGCGCCGCGCCCGCAACCGAGCAGCAGTGCCCCCCACTCGGCCTTCATCGCACCCTGCTTGACGCCGACGTCGACCGCCCGAGCCCGCCTCACGCCGAGCCGGCCCTCGTTGCCCACCTCGAGGTAGGCGCCGACGTGGGGAGTCAGGGCCCGGACTGTGCGCGCCAGCTCGACCGCCGGCCGACCGGGGTCGAGTCGCCGTTCGGCGGGATCGATCTTCTCGGCGTAGGTCGCCTCCTCGTCGTCCTGGTCGGTGAACGTCAACGACCCCTCGGCTTGGAGGTCCAGTGCCTCGATCAGCAACTCGCCGCCCAGAGCGGCGAGCTTGCCGGAAAGGCTTTCGAAGTCGTCCTCGGGACCGATCGCGATCTCCTCGCACAGGGCGACCGGACCGGAGTCGAGACCGGCGGTGAGCTGCATCAGGGAGACGCCGGTGCGGGTGTCGCCGGCGATGATCGCGCGCTCGATCGGCGCCGCGCCGCGCCAGCGGGGCAGCACCGATGGATGCACGTTGAGCAGCGGCCATTCGGAGAGCAGCGGCTCGCGGATCATCTGGCCGAAGGCGCAGACCACGACCGCTTCGGGACGGGCCGCGCGGATCCGCTCAAGCGCGTCCTGCTCGTTGACGTTCTCCGCCTGCAGCAGCTCGATTTCGAGCTCGGCGGCTGCTGCGGCAGCGGGCGGCGGGCCGCTACGGCGGCCACGGCCCTTCGCTCGGTCGGGCGGCGTTACGACCAGCTGCGGCCGGTGACTGGAGTCGGCGAGGCGTAGCAGTACGTCCGCGGCGAACTCCGAGGTGCCGAGGTAGACGGTCCTCACGCGTCGGTGCGAGGCTCGCGATGCTCGCCGGCATCCGCCGCCTCGTACTCCTCGCTGGCGGGCGCGTAGCTGCCACCTTCGCGAAGCGCCCGCAACGCCGCCTTGCGCTGCGCCCGCGGTGCCCGGTCGAGGATCAGCACTCCGTCGAGGTGGTCGATCTCATGCTGGAGGACACGCGCCTCCAGGCCTGAGGCCTCGATCATCGTCGGCTGCCCTTCGACGTCGAAGCCGCCCACTCGCGCATGCAGGGGCCGCTGGACGTCCATCGCCACCCGCGGCAGGCTGAGGCAGCCCTCCTCGGCAACGACCGCCTCCTCGGAGAGCCACTCGATCGACGGGTTGATCAGCCCGGTCGGGGCGCTGTCCGACCCTGACTGGAAGACCAGCACGCGGCGCAGGATCCCGAGCTGGGTTGCCGCCAGACCGACTCCCAGTCCATCGCGCATGATCGCGATCATTCGGTCGACCTCGGCCCGCAGCTCCGGGCTGAACGCGGTCACCGGCGAGGCCTTGCTCTTCAACACCGGGTCGCCGAACTTGACCACGTTCGCGAGCGCCGCTTCACGCCGCTCCAGCACTTCGGCTTCCAGCCGGTCGCGCTCCGTTTCGTCCTTCAGGACGCCTTCATCGCTCACGCACTCGATTGTATGGATCGGCTCAGTGCCGGCGGTGCCGAACGCGACTGCATGCCGGTAGAACGATCGGCCGCAGCAGGAGTTTCTTGCTTTTCCCCGCCGGCTCCTTGCCAGGCTCGGCGAACGTGAGGTAGAGCGTCACCCTGATTCGATCGGTTCTCCCAACAACGCATCGCCCGCCCCGACGGACCAGCGGACTGAGCTTGAGCCACCCTCTCCCAGCGTCTAGAGCGCGGCCATCCTCCAGCACTCTCGGGGCAAGTTGCGCCCGTCCCCCCGTGACGGCTGCACGAAGCACGCCGTGCGCAGGCAAATCGACACCGACGTGCACTACGCCACTCTGCCTATTGCGCTTGATCGTGCCGATCGTAAAGCTGCTGAGCCCTTTCTGGGGATCCAAGGATGGCGCAATCTGGACTTCGTCCACCGCAAGCGCATAAGGATTTCGCAATCCCGCAAGAAAGCGTTGATTCACGTCAGTGCCATCCAGATTTGCTCGACCGATGGATTCGAACCCCCACCCAGCATTCACCCAGTAGATATAGGTACCAATCAGTGCAACGCTTGCGGGAAATTCTCCGCCGACGATGAAATCTTGGAGTACCTCCGTCCCATCGAGGCTTGCCCTGCCGACCGTGCCCAAGTCGCTATTCGCCCAAAACAGATGCGACGCATCTACCGCAAGACCGCAAGGCGTCGTAGCGCCGCTGACAACCACTTCCGGTCCATTCAGTCCTCCGATATCCGTTCGCCGGATCACACCTTCCGTCTCGCTTGACCAGTAGATAGCAGTGGAAGTGACGGCCACGCCACAGGGGTTTTCCGGAGCTGAAATGAATTTCGTTTCTACGTGCGAGCCGTCCAGCCGCGCACGTCCAATGCTCTCACCACCCCTATTGGCCCAATAGAGGTGCTGAGCGTCGAGTGCGATGCCGCATGGAACGCCTCCAGCCGGTGATATGAAGTCATCTTCAACATTCGTACCGTCGAGATTGGCCCGACCAATCGTGTCTGAGTAGCCGTCAACCCAGTAGACGTGGGAATGATCCACTGCTATTGCACATACGCTGGCGTCTTGGGTGCGGATGAATTCGGGCGTGGAGAGAGACCCATCCACGTTTACGCGGGTGATGCCACTCCCTGCCCAATACAGTGCCGCATCGGACCTATCGGCCAGCGTCATCCCCACGAGAAGCGACAGTAAAGCGCTAACCAGCATCGCGCGGCGCATCATTTATTGGCCTCCAAGCTCAAATGGTCTCAACCGATACGTCAAGAGACGCACTGTTCTACCGGCCCCACCGAATCCTGACCCACAGGCCTATCAAGTCGGGCAACCTCACACCCTGCCCAAGCCATTTTAGAACTCAGACAATACCTAACCCAAAGCCCTAGGCAAGGGACGTAACCCCATCATTGGGGGTCGACGTCAACGCCGATCGCCACGTCCTTGAGCGAGCGGTTGGCGGCCAGGCGCTCGACCGCTGCGCCGATCGCGGCGACGGTGGCCTCGCGGTCCCGGGCCTTGGTCAGGAGACGGCGGCGATACCTGTTGCGGACGCGGAACATCGGCGCCGGGCCGAGCAGGTCGGTGTCGCCGGGCAGGGTCTCGGCGAGAACGGTCGCCAGCTTGGTGGCGGCCTGCTCGAGCCGCGGCTCGGACTCCGACTTGAGCACGACCCTGACCAGGTGGGAGAACGGTGGGTAGCGCAGCGCCCGGCGGCGCTCGATCTCCTCGGCCAGGAAGGCAGCGGAGTCGTGCTGGGCGGCGTGAGCGATGCTCGCGGCTTCGGGGGCGAGGGTCTGGACGATCACCTCTCCCCCCGCCTCGCCCCGACCGCTGCGCCCGGCGAGCTGGGCGACCATCGCGAAGGTCCTCTCGCCGGCACGGAAATCGGGGAAGCGCAGGGTCGCGTCGGCGTCGAGGATCGCGCTCAGGGTCACCTCGGGGAAATCATGGCCCTTGGCGACCATCTGGGTGCCGACCAGAACGGCGCTCTCCGCCTCGCCAAAGCCGGCAAGAATGCGGGCGTGAGAGCCGCGGCCCGAGGCGGTGTCGGTATCGAGGCGGAAGACCGGCATCGGATCGAGCTGCGCGGTGAGCAGCGCCTCGATCTGCTCGGTCCCGGCGCCGGCCCGTGAGAGCGTGGTCGAGTCGCAGCCCGGACATGCCCGGGGCAGCGGCTCCGCGTGGGCGCAGTGGTGGCAGACGAGTCGCCCCGCATGGCGGTGGACGATCAGCGAGACGTCGCAGTTGGGGCAACCCCAGTGCCGCCCGCACGAACGGCAGGTGAGCCATGGGGCGAAGCCGCGGCGATTGACCATCAGGATCGCCTTCTGGCCGGCGTCGCGCACCTTGCCCAACGCCTCCCAGGTGGCGGGATGCAGGGGCCCCGAGCGCGGATCGGCCTCGCGCATGTCGAGCACCTCCACCGGCGGCATCGGCCGGCCGTCGACGCGGCGCGGCAGCTCGACTCGCGGTAGCTCCAGCCACGACTCGGGACGCGGCGTCGCCGTGCCCGCCACCAGCGTGGCTCCGGATTCCTCGGCCCGGCGGCGAGCGACGGTGCGGGCGTCGTAACAGGGGTCGCCCTCCTGCTTGTAGGAGGAATCGTGCTCCTCGTCGATCACGACCAGGCCGAGGTCGCGAACCGGGGCAAAGACGGCCGAGCGGGGACCGACGCAGACGCTCGCCTCGCCGCTGCGCAGCCGCCGCCACTCGTCGTAGCGCTCACCCGGAGAAAGCGCCGAGTGCAGAACCGCGAAGCGATCGCCGAGCCGGGCGCGAAAGCGCGCCACCGCCTGGGGGGCGAGGCCGATCTCGGGAACGAGGACGATCGCCCCCCGGCCGCGGGCGAGCGCGGCCTCGACCGCAGCCAGGTAGACCTCGGTCTTGCCCGAGCCGGTGACGCCGTGAAGGAGCAATTTGCGGGATGCACCGGCCTCGCCGTCGAGGGCGGCGACGATCTCCGCCACGGCGTGCTGCTGTTCCTCGAGCAGCCGTGGCCGATCCGTCGCTGCGCCCAGGCCGCTTTCCCCCGGGCGCCGCCTCACCTGTGAGCTGCGGGTCGAGATCAGGCCGCGCTCCTCCAGCCGCCGCAGGACCTGGCGATCGGCACCAACCGCGGCGGACATCTCCCCAGCCGACATCTCCCCCCCGCCAAGGGCCTCCAGCGCCGCCCTTTGTTTGGTGCCCAACCGACCTCCGCCGGCAAGCGCTTCCTCCCCGGCGGCGGTGATCTCGGCGCGCAGCTCGGTCCGCGAGCGGACCCGCTGACCTCCGGCCCCCGTGCCCGGCGGCAGCACCAGCTGCAGCCCGCGCGACGGGGTCGAGCAGTACTCGGCGGCGACCCAGAGCCCGAGGCGGACCAGCTCCGCCGGCACCCCGGCCTCGAGTGCCTCCAGCGGCTCGGCGAGACGCTCGGGCGGCAGCTCGGAGGT
The DNA here is from genome assembly GCA_963716735.1 of uncultured Solirubrobacterales bacterium. Lineage (GTDB taxonomy): Bacteria > Actinomycetota > Thermoleophilia > Solirubrobacterales > 70-9 > VRUE01. The sequence goes on along the minus strand of OY970321.1, from coordinate 355,424 downwards.
CTCGGCCAGGCCGACGACGACACCCAGCGATCGCCGTCGCCCGAAGGGAACCCGGACGACGCTTCCCACCTCGAGGTCGGCCATCGCCTCCGGCAGCCGGTAGTCGAAGGGGCCGCGCAGCGCACGGGCAGTCGTCAGCGGCTCGACCTTGGCGATCACCCACCCAAGCTATGGCGAAAGGCGGACGGCCGGATATCCTGCCCGTCGATGGCCCTAAACCTCAGCCCGGGCGAGCAGATGATCTTCCAGGGACACCCCTCGTGGCGGGCGATCCTCGGCTTCTACCTGAAAGGCATCCTGGTCGCGGCGATCATCGGCGTCATCGCCAAGCTGTTCGACGCCGGCAGCGGCACGGTCTTCCTGATCGTCCTCGTCGTGATCGGACTCACCGTCCTGATCGGCTTCGTCAAGCGGGTCGCGACGACCTACACGATCACCGACCGTCGGCTCAACATCAAGCGCGGAATCGTCTCGCGCGAGGTCCAGGAGACGCGGCTCGAGCGGGTCCAGAACGTCAACTACCGCCAGTCTGTCTACCAGCGGGTCATGCAGATCGGCGACGTCGACTTCGACACCGCGGCCACCGACGACTACAACTTCGTCTTCGCCGGAGTAGCCGACCCGAGCGAAGTGGTCCACCGAGTGGATCAGGCAACCGGAGCGGCCTCAGCCGGAACGCACGGCCTCGGTGAGGCTCAGCCTCCGAGCGGTTAAGCGGGGCTTGCAGCCGCCGAGCCGGCGGCCTCGCGAAGTGCATCAGCGCGGTCGGTCCGCTCCCAGGTGAAGTCAGGATCGTCGCGACCGAAGTGACCGTAGGCCGCGGTCTTGCGGTAGATCGGACGATGCAGGTCGAGGTAACGGCGGAAGGCGCCGGGGCGCAGGTCGAACTCGGCTTCGACCAGGCGGGAGATCTCCATGTCGGGCAGTTTGCCGGTGCCGAAGGTCTCGACCATCAGCGAGACCGGGTGAGCGACGCCGATCGCGTAGGCGACCTGCACCTCGCAGCGCTGGGCGAGGCCGGCCGCGACGACGTTCTTGGCGACGTGACGGGCCGCGTAAGCCGCCGAGCGGTCGACCTTGGAGGGATCCTTGCCGGAGAAGGCGCCGCCGCCGTGACGGGCCATGCCGCCATAGGTATCGACGATGATCTTGCGGCCGGTGAGGCCGGCGTCGCCGACCGGGCCACCGATCACGAACTTGCCGGTCGGGTTGACGAGAAAGCCCTCACGCAGCGCGGCTTCGTCGTAGAGGCCGTTCGCCTCGGCCTCGAGCACGGGGACGACGACGTGCTGCCAGAGGTCGGGCTTTATCGTCTCCTCGGACTCGACGCCGTCTGCGTGCTGAGTGGAGATCAGGAGCTTCTCGACCCGCACCGGACGGCCGTTCGCGTAGCGGACCGTGACCTGGGTCTTGCCGTCGGGACCGAGGTACTCGAGGGTGCCGTCCTTGCGCACCGCGGCAAGCCGCTCGGCCAGCCGGTGGGCGAGATGGACCGGCATCGGCATCAGCGCCTCGGTCTCGTCGGTGGCGTAGCCAAACATCATCCCCTGGTCGCCGGCCCCAGCCAGCAGCAGTTCGTCGTCGGTCGACGGGCCGGTGCGCGTCTCGTGTGAGGCGTCGACCCCTTGGGCGATGTCGGGTGACTGCTTGTCGAGCGAGACGAGAACCGAGATGTGATCGCAGTTGTATCCGTAGTCGCCGTGGTCGTAGCCGATATCGCGGATCGTCTCGCGAACCAGCTCGGGGACGTCAAGGTGGACATTGGTCGAGATCTCGCCAGAAACGACGGCCATGCCGGTGTTGACCAGGGTCTCGCAGGCAACACGCCCCTCTGGGTCGCCCGCCATCACGGCGTCGAGGATGGTGTCTGAGATCGCGTCGCAGACCTTGTCCGGATGACCCTCGGTGACCGACTCGGAAGTGAAGAGATACTCGCCCTCGGCGAGTGGCTGAATATCTGACATGGCAGGAAATGTACCGGGGTGGGCGTGACCAAGCAGGTCAAGGACGCAGGGAGCGTGGCGTGCTCTGCACGCGAGCGACCGAGGACGCCGACATGCGCAGCGTCACGCCCGTCCCCGGCGGCCGGTGTGGGGGACGAAATCGATTATCAGAGGGATGCCCTCGAGGCCGTAGGTCTCGCGCATCCTGTTCTCCAGGTGGTAGGCCCAGTCACGGACGATCAGGCGGCGGTCGTTGACCTGGATCGCGAAGCGCGGCGGGCTCTCGCCGATCTGGGCCGAGTAGTAGAGACGCAGGCGCCGGCCGCGTCGCGAGGGCGGCGGCGTCGTTGCGACCACGTCGGCGACGAAGCGGTTCAGCTCCGGCGTCGGGATTCGCTCGGCGGCGCGGTCGGCGAGCTGCACCGCCTTCGGCAGCAGCTTGGCGACGTTGCGCCCGTAGAGCGCCGAGCCGGTGACAACCTCCGGGCGCAGGCGCAGCTTGCGCTCGACCCGTGCCCGGGCGTCGTCGACGTCGGTCATGCCGATGTCCCACTTGTTGAGGACCAGGAGGGTCGCGCACCCGGCTTTCATCGCCATCTCGGCGATACGCAGATCCTCCGCCGTCACCCCGTCGCCGGCGTCGCAGACGACGATCGCCACGTCGGCCCGCTCAACCGCCAGCTCGGAACGCAGCTGCGCGTAGTAGTCGACCGTGCCGGCGACCTTGGAGCGGCGGCGCAGGCCGGCGGTGTCGACCAGGAGCACGGGACGGCCGTCGACCTCGAGCTCGGTGTCGATCGCGTCGCGGGTCGTGCCGGCCCGCTCGGAGACGATCACCCGCTCGCTGCCGAGGAAGGCGTTGACCAGCGAGGACTTGCCGGCGTTGGGCCGACCGACCACGGCGATGTGGACGGGCGCATCGCCAGGAACCGCAGGGGGAAGCTCACCCAACCGCCCCACCATCCGGTCGAGCAGGTCGCCGGTGCCCAGCCCGTGCGTCGCCGAGACCGCAATCGGATCGCCGAGGCCGAGCTGATGGAACTCGGCGCCGACGTGCTCGTCGCCCGGCCGGTCGACTTTGTTGACGACGACGAGGACCGGGACATCGCTGCCGCGCAGCGTCTTCGCCAGCTCCGCGTCGCCGGCCCTGACTCCGGCGCGGCCGTCGACGACGAGCAGGATCACCTCGGCCTCGGCGATCCCGATCCGGGCCTGGCGCTGCACGTCCTCGGCCAGCTCGCTCTCGTCGGCGAGGTCGATGCCGCCGGTATCGAGCAGGTCGAAGGCGACGCCGTTCCACTCGCAGGGAACGCGCTTGCGGTCGCGGGTGACACCGGGCTCGGCGTCGGTCACCGCCTCGCGCCCGCCCGCGAGCCGGTTGACCAGGGTGCTCTTGCCGACGTTGGGGAAGCCGACGACGGCGACGGTCGGCCTGCTCACGCGATCTCCCGCTCCCTCGCCAGCTCGACGATCCGTCCCACGACCTCGTCGAGGCCGAGGCCGGTGGTGTCGAGCTCGATCGCATCGTCCGCCGCGCGCAGGGCGCTGTGCTCGCGACTCTCGTCGCGCTCGTCGCGCTCGCGCTGGGCGGCGAGCACGGTGGCCTCGACCTCTCCGGTCTGGGCCGCGCGGCGGCGAGCGCGCTCCTCAGCGGAAGCGGTGAGGAAGACCTTGAGCGGAGCCTCGGGGCTGACCACGGTGCCGATATCGCGGCCCTCGGCCACGTAGCGCCCGGCGGCAATCAGCTGCCGCTGCCCCTCGACCATCGCCTCGCGCACGATGGGATGGATGGAGACGCGCGAGGATGCCTCGGTCACCCGCGGATCGCGGATCGCGGTGCTTACGTCGCGGCCATCGAGCGCGACCCGCTCGCCGTCGAGCTCGATTCTCAATGACCGAGCCAGGGTGCCTATCGCGTCGGCGTCGTCGAGGTCGGCACCGCGCTCGATCCCGGCCAGCGCCACACAGCGATACATCGCCCCCGAGTCGAGGTAGGTGAAGCCGAGCGCCGCGGCAACGGCGCGGGCGACGGTTGACTTGCCGGCCCCGGCGGGACCGTCGATGGCGATGACCATGCGCGGCAGGGTATGGCGCGGCGGCCTTCAGCGAGCAGCGAGGGAGGCGAGGTCCCCCTCGAAGCCGGGATAGCTGACCGCTGCGGCATCCATCCCCACGACTTCAACCCCCTCGTGTGAGGCGAGGCCGGCGATCGCGCCGAGCATCGCGATCCGGTGGTCGCCGTGGGAGTCGATAGCGCCGCCGCGCAGGCCGCCCCTTCCCTCGATACGCATCCCGTCCTCGCTCGTCTCGACGCCGGCCCCGAGAGCTGTGAGCGCCTCGCTCACGGTGGCGATGCGATCGCTCTCCTTGCGGCGCAGCTCGGCAGCCTCGCGGATCGTCGTCTCGCCCTCGGCGAAACAGGCGGCGAGCGCGACCAGCGGCAGCTCGTCGATCGCCAGGGGTACGTCGGCGCCGCCGACCTCGGTCCCACGCAACCGCGAGGGACGAATACGGAGCTGTCCGCTCGGCTCGCCGCCGCGCTCGCCCTCGGGCTCGACCTCGATCTCGGCTCCCATCCGCGCGAGGATCGAGAGCAGGCCGGTGCGGGTCGGGTTGAGCCCGACCCCGGCAAGGGTGACCTCGCTGCCGGGAACGAGCAGCGCCGCGACGATGAAGAAGGCGGCGGAGGAGAAGTCGGCCGGCACGGCGATCTCGCCCGGTTCGAGCCGCGCCGCCGGGCGCACGACGACGGCATCGTCGCCACGCTCGATCTCGGCCCCCGCGGCGGCGAGCATCCGCTCGCTGTGGTCGCGGCTCGGCAACGGCTCGACGATCCGGGTCTCGCCGTCGGCGAGCAGCCCGGCGAACAGCAGGCAGGACTTGACCTGGGCGCTGGCGACGGGCATCTCATACGCGATGCCGTTAAGCGGAGCGGACTCGATCCGCAGCGGCGGCAGGCGATCCTCGCGGCACTCGAGCCGCGCTCCCATCAGACGCAGCGGCTCGGCAACCCGGTCGACCGGGCGGCGACGAATCGAGTCGTCGCCGTCGAGTGTCCAGGCCCCCGTCTCCTGGCCCGCGAGCCAGCCCGGCAAAAGCCGCAGCAGGGTGCCTGCGTTGCCGACGTCGATCGTCGCCGGGGCGGCCGCCCGCAGGCCGACGCCGCGCACGCGCAGCCGCGGCTCGATCGTCTCCCCGCCTGCCCCATCGACCTCGGCGCCGAGCGCCCTTACCGCGTCCAGGGTCGAGCGCGTGTCGGCGGCGTCCAGGTAGCCCTCGATCGTCGTCTCCCCCTCTGCCATCGCCGCGATCAGCGCCGCCCGGTGCGAGACCGACTTGTCCGGTGGTGGCCTGAGGCCGCCGCGGAGCGGACCCGATGGGTCGAAGCGGGTCGACAAGCCGTTAATCCCCGGCCACCACGGTCACGCTGTGGCCGAGATCGCGAACCAGCGCCGCGGCGCGCCCGGCCTGCTCCTCGCCCACCACCCAGAGCGAGATCGCACCGGACTTCATGTCGCTTGCCGGATGCAGAGCCATGTCCTCGATGTTCACCCCGGCCTCGCCCAGCGCCAGGGCCAGCTCGGCCACCGTCCCGGGGCGGTTGACGACGACGACACGCAGCTCTCGCAGCGTGCCGCCTTCCAGATCGGCCTCGAGCAAGCCGCGGCGATCGCTCCCGGCGGCGGCGTGCCAGGCGGCGATCGCGTCCGGCTCCCCCGCGCCAATCAATTCCCGGGCCTTGCCCAAACGGGCGATCGCGTCATCGATCGCGTCGGTGACCGCATCGCCGTTGCCGCTGAAGATGTCACCCCAGATCGACGGGTTCGAGCCGGCCACCCGGGTCGCGTCGCGGAAGCTCGGGCCCACCTCGGGCAGCCGCTCGGAATCGCGGGTCAGCTCCGCCGCGGCCTGGGCGGCGAGGACGTTGGCAAGCACGTGCGGCAGGTGGCTGACCGTCGCCATCAGCCGGTCGTGCGCCCCGGCGTCGATTGCCTGCGGGCGGGCACCGAGCCCGGCGATCGTCCGCTGCAGGCGGTCGTAGAGAATTCCGCTGGAGTGCTCTGTCGGCGTCAGGTACCAGCGAGCGCCCTCGAAGAGATCGGCCCGGGCGTTTGCCACGCCCGCGGTCTCGGCTCCGGCCAGCGGGTGCCCGCCAATGAAGCGCTCGTCCTCGCCGAGCGCGGCGACCAACTGGCGCTTGGTCGAGCCGGCATCGGTGACGACCGTGTCCTCGCCGCTGGCACTCAGCGCCGCGGCGACCAGCCCCGGCAGGATCGAGACCGGCCCAGCGCAGAAGACAGCGTCGGCTCCGGCGCATGCCTCCTCGATCGAGGCCGCCGGCTCGTCGATCGCGCCCAGCTCGATCGCCCGATCGACGCTCGGGCGGTTCGGGCCCCAGCCGACGACCTCGCTGCCCAGCCGCTCCTTCGCGGCGAGCCCGATCGAGCCTCCGATCAGGCCCACCCCGAGGACGGCCGTCCGCATCAGCCGCGCCGCGCCCTGACCGCTGCCGCCAATCCCTCCAGCGCCGTGACCGTGTGGTCCCAGTCGATGCAGGGATCGGTGATCGACTGGCCGTAGGTGAGCGACTCGCCGTCGCCGAGGTCCTGGCGGCCCTCGACCAGGAAGGACTCGAGCATGACGCCGACGATCGCCGCGTTACCGGCGGCGACCTGATCGCCGATCTCAGTCGTGGCCAGCATCTGCTTCGCCGGGTCCTTGGCGCTGTTGTCGTGCGAAGCGTCGATCACCAGGCGCTCGGCGAGGCCGGCGCCAGACAGCTTCTCCAGCGCCCCGGCAACACCCTCGGGGTCGCAGTTGGGGCCGCCACGGCCGCCGCGCAGGATGACGTGGCCGTCCGGATTGCCCGCCGTGTGGAGGATTGCCGGCCGGCCGGCGTCGTCGATGCCGGCAAAGGCGTGGGACGCCGCCGCGGCGCGCACCGCGTCGACCGCCACCTGCACGTTGCCGTCGGTGCGGTTCTTGAACCCGATCGGCATCGAGAGGCCGGAGCCGAGCTGGCGGTGGATCTGGCTCTCCGTCGTGCGGGCGCCGATCGCGCCCCAGGCGACCGTGTCGGAGATGTACTGCGGCGTGATCGGGTCGAGGAACTCGCAACCGATCGGCAGGCCGAGGTCGAGCACCTGCAGCAGCAGGGTGCGCGCCATGCGCAGACCGGCGTTGACGTCGCAGGAGCCGTCGAGGTAGGGGTCGTTGATAAGGCCCTTCCAGCCGGTCGTCGTCCGCGGCTTCTCGAAGTAGACGCGCATCGCCACCAACAGGTCATCGCCCAACTCGGTACCCAGTTCGCCGAGGCGGCCGCCGTACTCGAGCGCCGCCTCGACGTCGTGGACGCTGCAGGGGCCGACCACGACCAGCAGCCGGTCGTCGATCCGCTCCAGCACGTTCTCGACGTCTTTGCGGCCCTTCACCACGACCTGCTCGCGCTCCTCGCCGAGCGGCAGGTCACCGAGCAGCGCTTCCGGCGGGACCAGCTCGACGACTCGCTCGATCCGTTGATCGCGAACCCGATCTCGCGCCTCCTCCCGCATTCCGATGATCATCTCCTCGCCGCCTTTCTCCACGTTCTGGACTCTACTTTCCGTGCGGATTTCGCCATGCGAGCGCGGGCATCGCGAAACACGCGAACCAACTGAACCGGCGCCCGGCCAAACGCTCTATGGAGGCGGCGCGAAGCCGCCAGGCCGGACGCCTAGCTAAATCGCCAGAAATAGGAGTAGCGGGCAGGGGCAACCGCAACGCGCCTCGCGCACATGCTGCAAGCGGTGTCGCCTGTTCGCTTCACTTACCTTGAGTTTGTAGCAGGCGAAGCGGAATTAGTCGAGCAGCTCGTCGAGGGCGGCGAGAAAGCGGTCATTCTCGGCAGGGGAGCCGTAGCTAACCCGGATGTGGCCGGGATCGCCCAGCGGGGTGCCAGGTCGGACGGCGATCGATTGCTCGGCCAGGCCGGCGACGATCTCCTCCTCGTTGGCGTCGCCGAGGTCGATCCAGGAGAAGTTGGTCTGGGTCTCGGCCGTGCTCAGGCCGAGCTCGCGCACGCCCTCCTCGACGCGGACGCGCTCGACCAGGGTGCGCTCGACCCGTTGAGCGACGTCGTCCTGGTGTAGGACCGCCTCGGCTGCCGCCGCCTGGGCGAGGGCGTTGACGCTGAAGGGCTGCCGCACGGCGTCGACCGCGGCGCGGAACTTGGCCGAGCCGAGGCCGAAGCCGACCCGCAGCCCGGCGAGGCCGTAGACCTTGCTGAAGGTGCGCAGGACGACGAGGTTGGGGAAGTAGGCGAGCAGGTCGACGGTGGTGTCGGGATCGTCGACCGTCTGGAACTCGACGTAGGCCTCGTCGAGAACGATCGTGACGTGGCTCGGAATTCGCTCGCAGAAGGCCGCAATCTGCGCGGCGGGCAGGTGGGTACCGGTCGGGTTGTTCGGGTTGCAGACGATCACCACCTGGGTCGCCGCGGTTACCTCGGTCGCCATCGCGTCGAGGTCATGGACCTCGCCGTCGGCGAGCGGCACGCGAATCTCGCGCGCCCCGGTCAGCGCCGCCAGGTACGGGTACATCGAGAACGAGGGCCAGGCGTAGACGATCTCGTCCCCGGGCTCACAGAGCGCCTCGGCGGCGGCGAGCAGGATCTCGCAGGAGCCGTTGCCGACGGTGACCCGCCCGGACTCGGTCTCGTAGCGCTCGGCGATGCGGCGACGCAGCAGGGTCGCATCGGGGTCGGGATAGCGGTTCATCGCCCCGGCGGCCTCGCGGATCACCTCGACCACCTTCTCGTGGGGACCGAAGGGCGACTCGTTGGAGGCCAGCTGAGCGATACCGCCGGCGGCGATCGCCTCAGGCGCCTGCCCGGTCGGCACGCCGGCCTGGTAGCCCGGAATGCGAGCCAGCTTCTCCGCAAAGGTGACGGTCATCGGTTCATTGTGCCGACCGACGCCGTTACTGAGCGGCGTGGAGGTCGGAGCGCAGCTCCTGGGTCGCGCCGAGGTAGGCGTGGGCGCTCGCGTGACCGACCGGCGCGTAGTAGTGCACCATCGCCCGGATCACCCGCGGCATCGAGCCGGGGACCGGGATCTCGCGGCAGCAGAGCAGCGGCACCGCGTCCAACCCGAGGCTGCGGGCGGCAACCGCCGGGAACTCCGCGTCGAGGTCGTCGGTAGTCGTGAACAGGCAGCTGACCATCGCCGCCGGCGCCAGCTCGTTGCGGTCGAGCAGCTCGCGCATCAGCTCGGTTGTCGCCCCGGCGATCGCCTCGGGCTCGTTGGCCTCCGCCTGGACGGCGCCGCGCACCGCGAAGAGCCGTTCCCCTTCTCCTGAGCTCGATCTCATATATCCGTCATCTTTTCAGAGCGAGTGGCACACACCACCCGGAGACTGGTCTAGCCTGCCGCCGGGATGTGCGCCGTGATCCGCCAAGAGCTACCCCTCGCCATGTTCCCGAACGGGCACGGCTGGACCGGCAACGGCAAAGGCACCTTCACCGATGCCGGCGGCGAAGCCATCGTCAACATCGATCGCTCGTTCTTGATCGAAACCAACGGTGCGGAAGAAGCGTCGGTCGCCACCTCGCCCGAACTCGACCCGGTCGACCTCGAAGGCAAGCACGTCGTCTTCCACTCCGAGCTCGGCTTCGCCGCACGGCTGAAGACGATCAAGCTGCGCCTCGCCTCGGGCAACATCGGCACCGACTTCGCCGAGGCCACGGTCTGGAAAGGCGAAGACGACCCGATCATCCTCCACTCGACCTTCGAGCGACAGTCGCTGCCACTCGAAGCCTTCGCGGTGACCGGCTCGGTGAACTGGTCGGCGATCACGCACGCCCAGATCCTCGTCACGGACAACAAAGCCGGAAAACTGGCGGTGTACGTGGCGGGCATCTACGTCGTCCCGGACCCCGGACAGGCGACTATCACCTTCGCCTTCGACGATTCGCTCGAAAGCGCCTACACCCTCGGCCGCACGGCGCTCTCGAAATACCGCTTCCCGGCGACGGAGTACGTGATCGCGAACACCATCGGCGAAAGCACCTTCCTGACGCTTGACCAGCTCTACGAGCTGCGCGACCAACACGGCTGGGAGATCGCCGGGCACGCCTACACCGTGGCCGCCCACAACGAACCGAGCGGTCTCGACTCGCTTGAAGGCAAAGCGCTCGAAGAAGAGGTCGACGGCCTGCGGCGCTGGCTCGACGAACACGGGTTTCGGCGCGCGACCTTCGCCTATCCGAAGGGCGCCGCCGGCAGCGAAGTCCGCCAAATCATCAAGCGCGACTACGGCGGCGGGCGAGCCACCGGGCCCGGGCCCGAGACGCTGCCGCCCCGCGACGACTACATCCTGCGCGGGCACTCGGTCAACGGCCTGGTCGAGACGGCGACGACGCTCAAAGCCGAGATCGACGCGGCGGTAGCGGCCGGCGCCTGGATGATCCTCTCCTTTCACAAGCTGGTCCCCGGTGCCCCCGCCGCAAGCACCGAGTTCAAAGTCAGCGAATTCGCAGAAGTGGTCGACCACGTCCGCACGCTGCAGGAAGAAGGCAACGGCATCGAGGTGCTGACGATGGCCGACGCGATGGGCGCGATCCCGGGCTCCCCCGCGGTCGGCGGCGCGGGTGGGAGCTCCACCTTCCGCGAGACCAAGGTCTTCACCATCCCCGACGAAATCAAGGTCCCCGCGGGCGACATCGACTTCATCCCCCCCTTCTACGTCTCGCTCGGCGCGACCCAGACCGCAAAAGTGATCAAAGTCATCCACAGCATCCACTCGGGCACCTCGGCGACCTTCAAGCTGCAGAAGAACGGCTCCGACCTGACCGGGTTCACGGGGATCGAAGCCAAAACCGAAACCCAGACCAAAGACCCGGCCGATCAGGAAATAGCCGACGGCGACCGGCTGGCGATGGTCGTCACCGCGGTCAGCGGAGCGCCGAAGAACCTCTCGGTCGCCGTGGTGATCGAGTACACCGTGTCCTAAGTGGCCGCTCCCGCGTTCCGCGCGATCACGATGCTGCCGGGGACCGGCGGGACGACTCGCGTGTACACCGTGCCGGCATCGGCAGCCCCTGGCGACCTGCTGCTGATCTGGGCATACATCGAGGCGACCGGCATCACCTTCTCGCTCACCGGCTGGACGAAGGTCGCGGAAACCACGCAGGCGAGCGAAGGCTGGGTCGCGGTCTGCTTCGCACTGCCCGCCTGGGACGGCAAAACGACGACCTACACGCTCACCTGGGGCGGCGCGAACAAACGCAATTCCGGCGCGATCGAGGCGATCGCCGGAGCCAAAGCAGAATCGCCGATCAACGCGCAGAGCGGAGCCGGCTTCAAAGAAAACGCCTCCTCGAAAAACGCCGTGGTCGGAGGACTGACCACGACGGTCGACGAATGCCTGCTGCTCTCCGGGGTGTTCAACGACAACGGCTCCCTCGCCTCCCCCGCCGCCGGCTGGACCGAGGACGGCGACCAGGCCGACTCGCCGCAGATCTGCCACAAAACCGCTTCGGTCTCGAAAGGCGAACAGGCCGGCGTCACGCACACGCTCGGCATCGCCTCGATCAACCTCACGCTGATGCTCGCGGTCCAGCCGGCGCCGGGTGCCAACCGGCGCCGCTTCACCTCCGTGGGCTGAGCCGGCCTCTCAGTCCGAGCCCTGCTGGGAGAGCGCCGCCAGCTCACCCGCCGAGAGGCGCCGCGCCTTGCCGACCGGGAGGTCGCCCAGCTCGATCGGGCCGAAGCGGACCCGCCGCAGCGCGACGACGTTGTTGCCGACGGCTTCGGCCATGCGCCGCACCTGGCGGTTGCGACCCTCGCGCAGGACGATCTCTATCTCACGCTCACCCAGGGCGCGCACCTCGGCCGGTGCCGTCGGCCCATCGTCGAGCTGGACCCCGCTCGCCAGGCGGCGCAGGTCCGCCTCGGCGGGCGGGCGACGCAGCTGCGCCCGGTAGGCCTTCCGCACTTCATAGCGGGGGTGCATCAGTCGATTCGCCAGGGCGCCGTCGTTGGTCAGCAGCAGCAGGCCGGTCGAGTCAGCGTCGAGACGGCCCACCGGATAGAGGCGGGCCTTCGAATCGACAAGCTCGACCACCGCCGGCCGGCTGCCGGGCTCGCGCGCGGTCGAAACAACGCCGGCCGGCTTGTTGACCGCCCAGACCTCGCGCGGCTCCACCCCTACCGGGCTGCCGTCGACACGCACGTCGTCGCCCTCCCCCACGTCGCGGGCAGGATCACGCACCACCTCACCGCCGACGGTAATCCGCCCCGCCGCAATGATCACCTCAGCTTTCCGCCTCGAAGCGACGCCTCCGTGCGCCAGGAACTTCGCGAGCCTCACGAGATGGGAGCCGGGGGAGGTCCCGACGGAGCCTCCCCGCTGTTGCTCCGACGGGACCTCCTCCGGCTCCCCCACCTCATGGCTCAGCCCGCTGTTCCCCTGCCTTGAGCAGGCGCTCGCGCAGCTCGCGCTCGTCCTCCGGGGTCGGATCGAACTGCGAGGGATCGGGCAGCTGGTCGAGACCGGTGAGGCCGAAGAGGCGTTCGAACAGCTCGGTCGTCTTGAACAGGGCGGCACCGAACTGCGAGCGTCCCGACTCCTCGATCAGGCCGCGCTCGGCCAGCGTCTGCACCGCCGACTCCGAGGAGACACCGCGGATGCGCGCCACCTCGGGTCGTGAGACCGGCTGCAGGTAGGCGACGATCGAGAGCGTCTCCGCCTGCGCCTGGGTCAGCGGCGGAGTTCGCGGCTTGGCCAGCAGCCGCCGCGCCGCCTCCTCGCTGGAGGGGTTGCTGGCCAGCGCGACGCCGCCGGCGACGTCACGCAGGACGATCCCGCGGCGCCCCTCGGCGAGGTCCTCGCGCAGGAGGTCGATCGCCTCCGCGATCTGACCCTCGGTCGCCTCGGTCGCCTCGGCGAGGTCGGCCACTGACACCGGCTGCGGGGAGAGGAAGAGCAGCGCCTCGATCGTGCGGCTGAGGTCGCTCACGTCACCGCCCCGCCCTGGCGCTCGCGCACGATCGCGCCGAGGATCCCGTTGACGAAGCCGGGCGCGTCGGCGCCGCAGTACTCCTTGGCGATCTCGACCGCCTCATCGATCGCCACCTCGTCGGGCACGTCCTCGCTGTGCTCGATCTCATGCAGAGCGACCCGCATCACGTTCAGCTCCAGTGGGGCGATCCGCTTCAGCTCCCAGCCGCGCGCGTGGCTGCCGATCGTCGCGTCGAGCTCCTCGCGGTGGGACTCGACCGCCTCGGCCAGCTCGCGGGTGAAGGGGCGGGCATCCTCCAGCAGCTCCCCCAACGGGCGGCCGGTAACGTCACGCTGATAACAGGCGAAGACGGCGTCGCGTCGCTGGTCGGATCTGCGCATCGGCCTATTCTCGCGCTTCGGGCGGCCGGCAGCGAGCCAGAGCCTAGACAGCCGATTCCACCGCCCCCCGACGAGGAAGGCTGGCCTTCCTCGCTACTCGATCACCGGCATGGTTCAGGCTCGAAGCTGAGGTGACTTGGTGGGATGGCGGGTGCGCCTCTGCGGGAATGTCGCGAAGCGGCGGAAATGCAATCCGGCTCCCGCGCGGCGAAGCCGCGCACCAGATTCACCCCAGCGCGCAGCGCTGGGGTATCAATTCACGCAGAGGCGCACCCGCCATCCCACCTACCCCCGCTGGGGATGGGCAGGATCAGCCGTTAGGCGCGGGAGATGTACTTGGCGCTGTCGGTGTCGACTCGGATCGTCTCGCCCTCGTCGATGAAGAGGGGCACCTGCACGATCACGCCCGACTCGAGCGTCGCCGGCTTGGTGCCGCCACCGGAGGCCGTGTCGCCCTTCACACCCGGATCGGTCTGCGTCACCTTCATCTCGACCGCGCTGGCGACCTGGACGTCGCTCGGGGATTCGTCGACGAAGAGGACGTCGACCTCGTCGTTGGGAAGCACCCAGCGCATCGACTCGCCGACGATCTGGCTGGGGATCTCGATCTGCTCGTAGTTGTTGCTGTCCATGAAGACAGCTGCATCCCCGGAGTCGTAGAGGTACTGCATCTTGCGCGACTCGGTATGGACCGGCCTGAACTTCTCCCCCGCCCTGAAGGTCTTGTCCTGCACCGAGCCGTCCTCGAGCTTGCGCAGCTTCGTCCGCACGAACGCCCCTCCCTTGCCGGGCTTGACGTGCTGGAACTCGAGGATCTTGAAGACCGATCCGTCGATTTCGATGTGGCTGCCGTTCTTGAATTGGTTGGTCGAGATCACGGCGGTGAATCCTAACCGTGGACGGGCCTGCGGGCGCCACCCACTAACCTAGGATGGCCTGGGAGATGAAGGGACCGCTGGGGACATTCGCTGCGATTGCCATCGCGATGCTTGCCATCGCGCCGCTTGCCGCTGGTGAAGAACAGACGCGGGAAAGCTACAAGGCGCAGGCCGAGCCGATCTGCCAGGCGAACCGGAAGGCCAACGAAAAGATCATGGCCGGGGCCAGGGACCGCGTCAACAAGGACAAGCTGGCGCTGGCGGGCGAGCAGTTCATCGAAGTCTCGGGCTCTGTCGGCAAGCTGATCGCGCAGCTGGCGCCGATTCCGGCCCCGCCCGCCGACGAGCGACGGGTCGAACGGTGGTTCAGCTCGATGCGGCTGCTGAAGCAGCGCCTGCGCAACGTCGGCAAGTACTACAAGGCCGGCGAAAAGATCAAAGCCACGCACGAGTCGATCCTGGCCGAACGCAGCGGACTCTCGGCAAACAACACCAGCATCGTCTTCCACTTCCAATACTGCCGCTTCAGCCACATCAAAGGGACCTGACGCCGCCCTCCTCGTGAGGGCTTCAGTCCCGCGATTCCGCCGCGGTGCTGGTGGTCAAGCTCGAGGCGGCGGCGCCGGAGAGGACACGACGGACCAACCCCGGCAGAAGGATGCGAGCAACCGCGGCCAGCGCGTAGGGACGCGGCACGTAGCGCTCCGCCTTGCCGCGCAGGCCGCACTCGACTATCGCCTCGGCAACCTTCTCCGGCTTGGACACCGTCCAGCGGGTCAACGCCCGCTCGCGCAGCTCCGTCGCGGGGAACCCCTCGGTCTCGATGAAACCGGGCAGCACCATGCCGACGTGGACTCCGTGGGGTCGCTCCTCGGCGTAGAGGGCGTCCGTCCAGCCGATCAGCGCGAACTTGCTCGCCGAGTAGGAGCCGGTTCGCGCCCGCGCGACCCGCCCGGCGGTGCTCGCGATGTTGACGACGGCGCTCGGCGTCGAGGATCGCAGCGCCGGCAGCAGGGCCTCGGTGAGGCGAACGACCGCGTCGAAGTTGATCTCCATGTGGCGATGCACGTTCTCGTAGCCGGCGTCGGCGAAGGAGCCGCGCCAGGAGGCGCCGGCGTTGTCGACGAGGAGGTTGAGGGCGCCACCGTGGTGCTCGGCGACGTGCGCGCGTATCCGCTCCGGGGCGTCGGACTCGGTCAGGTCGGCGGCGAGCCAGCTCGCTTCGCAGGGCAGGGACTCGGCCAGCGCCTTCAGGCGCTCCCCACGACGAGCAACCAGGATCAGCTCAGCGCCCGGCTCCCGCGCGAGCCGCTTCGCGGTCGCCTCACCGATGCCGCTCGACGCTCCCGTGATCAACGCGGTCATGCGGTTTTTCTCCACCCGGGAAAACTATTCGACGGCTGATCGCGTGCGTCTGTTCGACTCGACATACTGCGCCTTCGTAATGGCCGAGATCCCCCCACTGCTGGACAAACTGCTTCGCGCCGGAGCGCCCTCAGGGCACGAGGGGCCCGCCGCGGCCATCTGGCGAGACGAAGCTTCCTTCGCCACGCTCTCCGCCGACGGGCTCGGCTCATCGATCGCCCGGGTCGGCGAGGAGTCGCCGCTGCTCGCCGTGGTCGGCCATATCGACGAGATCGGGCTCGTCGTCACCCACATCGACGAGAAGGGCTTCCTCTGGTTCGCCCCGATCGGCGGCTGGGACCCGCAGATCCTGGTCGGCCAACGGGTCGAGGTACGGGGCCGCGACGGGCTCGTTCCCGGTGTCGTCGGCCGCAAGCCGATCCACCTGCTCGAGCCCGACCAGCGCAAGAAGGTGGTCGAGCTGAAGGGCCTCCACATCGACGTCGGCGCGGCCGATCGCGACGAGGCTGCCGCGCTGATCCGCATCGGCGACCCGGTCGTGATCGCCGCCGAGCCCGTGCGCCTGGCCGGCGACCGGCTCGTCTCGCGCGCGATGGACAACCGGCTGGGCGCATACGTGGCGCTTGAGGCGCTGCGCCGCTGCCACGAGCGCGACTCGCTGAGCGGCAGCTACGCCGCCATCGCCGCCGTCCAGGAGGAGATCGGGCTGTTCGGCGCGCGCACGTCCGCCTTCGAGGTGCGTCCCGACCTCGCCGTCGCGATCGACGTCACCCACGCCACCGATGCGCCCGGCGTCGACGAGAAGGAGGTCGGCAGTCATCCGCTCGGCTCCGGTCCGGCGATCGGTCGCGGCTCGACGCTCTCGCCGAAGGTGTTCGAGCTGCTGGTCGAAACCGCGGAGGACGCCGGGATCGACTACACGGTCAGCGCCAGCGGTCGGGGCACCAGCACCGACGCCGACTCGATCCAGATTTCGCGCTCGGGCATCCCCACCGGCCTGGTCTCGATTCCGCTGCGCTACATGCACTCGCCGGTCGAGCTCTGCGACCTCGGCGACCTCGAGGCGACCGTCGAGCTGATCGCCGCCTTCGCGGCACGCCTGCAGGCCGACGTCGACCTCAGCCGCTGAAGCCTCCCGCGGGATTCAGTTGGCACAGACCACAACGCAGTCGCGCCCTGCCGCCTTGGCGGAGTAGAGCGCCTCGTCGGCCAGGCTGACCAGCACGTCGCTTTCGAGCGGGCCGTGCTGGGAAACGGCGACGCCGATGCTGACCGTCACCGAAGCCCCGGCGGGGCGGCGCTCGCGCACCGCAAGCCGCAGCCGCTCGGCGACCCCCAGGGCGTCGGCTTGCGTCGTTCCAGGCAGGACGACCAGGATCTCCTCGCCTCCGACCCGGTAGATCGAGTCGCCGGCGCGCAGGTTGGTGCGCATCGTGTGGGCGACGTCCCGCAGCACCTCGTCGCCGGCCGCGTGTCCGAGCCGATCGTTGACCCGCTTGAAATTGTCGAGGTCGCAGAGAAGCAGCGCGTGATTCAGGCCCCCCTCCCTGGTCGACTGACCGTCGAGCTCGCCCAGCCGCTGCTCTAGCGCGGAGCGATTGAAGAGGCCCGTCAACGGGTCGAGCGTCGCGCGGCGCCGGTGGGCCCGGTCGGACTCGACCAGAGCACCGGAGAGGATCACCGCGCTGAGGACCAGCGCGACAGCGGCGACCACCTCCTGGTGGTGAGCGGATGCCGCCGCCGGACTGAGTCCGACCGTGCTGGCCAAGAGCAGGGCGAGAATGTAGGCGGTGCCAATGGCCGTCCCCCGGGTGGAGAACCGCGCGCCAAGGGTCACCGCGGGCAGCGCGAACCACATCAGCACCGGGCTCGAAGCGCCGCCGGTGACGGCGACGGCATCGGCAAGGAGCAGCGGCAGGATTCCCCAGGCGGCCGCCACCCAGAGCGCCGGGTGCTCGCTGCTGCCCATGAACCTGTCGGCGACGGCGAAGCCGCCGAGGCCGGCTAGAAGCGGGGCGATCCACCACCAGCCGATCTCGGCGCCCACCGAAGCGAGCGCCAGGGCAAGGATCGCGAAGCAGGCGAAGCGGTAGGGACGCAGCCTCACCTCCATGTCGAGCAGGCGCTCGCGGCGAGCGTCGTCGCGCGCCGCGAGCAGCGACGCGGCCGTCGGTCGGCTTGTGCTCGTGCTCGATATCACGGCGAGGGCATCGACCCTGCCGGTCCTCAGGCTTAGGGGTGCAGCTACTCGACCAGCTGAAGCTCTTTGGGCAAGCCGCTGAGATTGCGGCAACCGCCCTCGGTGACGACGACGAAATCCTCGATCCGCACGCCCAGCTCGCCCGGCAGGTAGATGCCCGGCTCGATCGTCACCACTTCGCCCGCCGCAAGCACGTCCTCCGAGCGTGGCGAGAGGCGCGGTGCCTCGTGCACCTCAAGTCCGACGCCGTGGCCGAGGCCGTGCCCGAAGCGCTCGCCATACCCGGCCGCGGCGATCATCTCGCGGGCAACCGCGTCGAGCGCCTCACCACCGAGGCCCGCGGCAACCGCGTCGAGCGCCGCGGCCTGTGCAGCCCGCACCGTCTCGTAGACCTCGCGGCCGCGCTCACCGGGCTCGCCGACGGCGAAGGTCCGAGTGCCGTCCGAGCAGTAACCGTCGAGCTTCGCTCCCATGTCGAAGACGACCAGGTTTCCATGCTCGATCTGCCGCTCTCCCGGCTCGGCGTGCGGCAACGCCCCGTTGGGACCGGCGGCGACGATCGCCGGAAAGGAAGGGTCGCCTCCCAGCTCCCGGATCCGCGCTTCGGCGGCGCGGGCCACCTCGCGCTCGGAGCGGCCGCCCAGGCCGCGCTCGACACTCCAAGTCCAGACCTCGTCGGCCAGCTCAGAAGCGGCGGCGATCGCCGCAAGCTCTCCCTCGTCCTTGACCCGGCGCAGCTTCTCGACCGCGCCGCCGGCGGCCACCGCCTCGACGCCGTCGGCCAGTTTTCCCCGTAACCGCTCGAGCAGGCGGACCGAGACGTGGTCGTCCTCGAAGCCGAAGCGGCCGGAGAGATGCGCCGCGATGCCCCCCAGCCAGTCGTCGCTGACCGTGATCGTCTCCCAGCCCTCGACCTCCGCCGCGGCCCGCTCGGTGTAACGGAAGTCGGTCAGGAAAAGGCGAGTCTCCGGGCCGCAGATGCAGGCGCCGTTGGTCCCCGTAAAGCCGGTCAGGTAGCGGACGTTGGTCAGCTCGGTGACCAAAACCAGGTCAAGCTCGCGATCGGCCAATACGCCCGCGAGGCGGTCGCCGCGGCCCTTCATGCGCCGCCGGAGACGTCCAGATGGCGCGCCAGGGTCGCGAGCGCGTCACGGTAACCGTCGGGCCCCTTGCCGGAGATCTTTTCCAGCACCAACCCGTCGAATACCGACTCGCTGCGCCAGTCCTGACGTGACTCGACATCGGAGAGGTGGACCTCGACCGCCGGCAGGCCGGTCAACTCGAGCGCGTCGGCGATCGCCCTGCTGTAGTGGGTCCAGGCGCCGGCGTTGATGATGATCGAGTCGGCCATCTCCGGAGCGCGGTGCAGGTATTCGGCGAACTCACCCTCGGAGTTGGTCTGGAAGAAGAGCGTTTCGAGGCCGAGCTCGCGGGCGACGACCTGGATCCTCATCTCCAGCTCGCTCAGCGAGAAACCGCCGTAAACCGCGGGGTCGCGCTTCTCGAGCACGTCGAAGTTGACCCCGTGCAGGACGGCGACGCGGTTGTGGGCGGAGGTCATGCGTAGAGCTCCTTCACGGCGGCCTCGACCTTAGCCGGATCGAGTACTTCTCCCACCCGCGGCACGCCGGGCTCGGAGAGGAGTACGAAGCCGACGCCCGCGGAGGTGCGCTTCTTGTCACGCTGCAGGGCGTCGAGGATGTCGTCGACGGCGATCGCCGGGTCGAGCGTCACCGGCAGGTCGTGGCGCCGCAGGATCTCCTCGACCTCGTTGCGTAGCTCGGGGGCGTCGGAGAGGCGGAGCGCCGCCAGTAAGCCAAGACCGACCGCCTCGCCGTGCCGATAGCGCGCGTAGTTGCTCGCGGTCTCGATTCCGTGGCCAACGGTGTGACCGAGGTTGAGGACGTGGCGCAGGCCCGAATCGCGCTCATCGGCAGCGACGATCGCGCACTTGTAGCGAGCGCAGGCGAAGACGACGCCGTCCAGCTCGTCAGGAACGAGCACGGCGATTGACCGCACCTGCTCCCAGAGGTCACCGCCTGCCAGCAGACCCGTCTTCAGCACCTCGACAAAGCCGGCCGAGAGCTCCGGTCTGGGCAGCTCATTGAGCATCTCCACATCGGCAATGACCGCCGCGGGGAGGTGGTAGGCCCCGGCGTAGTTCTTCCCTTGAGGCAGGTCCACTCCCGTCTTACCACCGTAGGCCGAATCGACCTGGGCCACCAGCGTGGTCGGGAGGTGCACGACCGGCACGCCCCGTTGATAGACGTGGGCGCAGAAGCCGGCGACATCCCCGACGACCCCTCCTCCGAACGCCACGACGTGATCTTCGCGGGTCATACCCTGTTCGGCCATCCGCTCGAGGATGCGCTCCACCCGCTGCAGGGTCTTCGTCTCCTCACCTGCGAGGTCCGCCGCGATGCCGCAGAACGACTCGATCCGCGAGGGGGGCAGCAGGTCGACGGTGACCAAGTCGGCTATGAGGAACTGTCGGCCCTCGAGCGGCCACCAATTCGTGCCCACCAATCCCTTGCCGACGAAGACCGGGTAGTCCCCGGACGCGCTCGACGCCCACAGCAACTTCGTCCCAGCCGGCATCCCTGCCAGCGCTCGGATCGAAGGCAGCGCCCGGCCGACCAAACCGCGATCCCCCTGGGGGACGATCGCGTCGGCGAGCTGCTCATACAGCGGCAACCGCACGTCGAGCAGCTCAGCCACGTCCGCCGCACTCCGCGCCAGCGGCCGGTCGCTGCCGGCGATCCGCGACCAGGCTTCCTCGGCGTCGATCTGCAGCCAGACGACGATATGGCGGCCGAGCGCATCGCGCACACGCTCGGAAAGGACGCTGCCGCCGCCGAGGGCGATCACGCCGCCATCGGCGCCCTCCAGCAGCTGACCCACAACCTCTGCCTCCCTTGCGCGGAATCCCTCCTCGCCGTGGCGCTCGAACGCCTGGTCGATCGGCATCCCGAGGTCGGCCGCCATCAGGTCGTCGATCTCTGTCGTCTCCAGGCCGACCGCGCGCGCCGCGGCGAGCGCGGTCGACTTGCCGGCGCCCATGAAGCCGATGAAGACGATCGCGGGGCGACTCACGCCGTCACCCGCGGAAGTCGATGCGCTGCTTGTACGCGCCGACGGCAGCGAGCACGTCGTCGATGTGATCGCCGCCAAACTTCTCCCGGTAACAACGGGCGAGGACCAGACAGACCATCGCCTCGGCGACCACGGCGGCGGCCGGGACCACGGTCGAGTCGGTCCGCTCGCGCAGCGCCTGTGCCGGCTGCTTGGTCTCGGTGTCGACCGAGCGCAGCGGCTTGGTCAGGGTCGAGATCGGCTTGATTGCCGCCCGCACCGAAAGCGGAAGGCCGTTGGTCATGCCACCCTCGAGGCCGCCGGCGTGGTTGGTCTCGCGGTGGTAGCCGCGGTCTTCCGACCAGAAGATCTCGTCGTGCGCCTCCGACCCGGGGCGAGTGGCGACGTCCCATGCTTCGCCGATCGCAACCCCCTTGACCGACTGGATCGAGGCGACGGCACCGGCCAGCCGGCCGTCCAACCGCTCCTCCCAGGAGACGTGGGAGCCGAGGCCGGGGACGAGGCCGAAGGCGCGCACCTCGAAGCTGCCCCCGAGGCTCTCGTTGGCCTTGCGCAGCCGGTTGATCTCCGCGACCATGGCCGCGCTCGCCTCGGGGTCGAGGCAGCGCACGGGATCGTCGTCGACGCCGTCGAAATCCTCCGGGCCGAGGTTGGGACGCTCAGGCGCCTTGACCGAGGCGATCTGGGTGACGTGGCTGTGGACGCTCACGCCGAGGGCGGTGAGCAGGCCGCGGGCGAGCGAGCCGGCAGCCACCCGCGCCGCGGTCTCGCGGGCACTTGCCCGCTCCAGCACATTGCGGATGTCGTCGTGTCCGTACTTCTGGGCGCCGACCAGGTCGGCGTGACCGGGCCGGGGCAGGTGGACCGCTTCGGGCTCGAAGCCCTCCACCGGCCAGGGATTCATCCGCTCCTCCCAGTTGGCGTAGTCGCGGTTGGCGACCAGAACCGCGATCGGGCTGCCCAGAGTGCGCCCGTGGCGAACGCCGGAGCGCACCTCGACCGAGTCGGTCTCGATCTTCATCCGCCCGCCGCGCCCGTGGCCGAGCTGCCGCCGTGCCATGTCGCGGTCGAGCGCGCCGCGCTCGAGCTCCAGCCCGGCGGGCATGCCCTCGACGATCGCGACCAGGCCGGGACCGTGCGACTCGCCTGCCGTGGTGAACCTGAAGCGCGTGCTCATCGCCGCCTAGGCTATCTGCGCGACGCGGCTCGCATCGCTTCCAGCGACGGCTCTCGTCCCGTCCAGATCTGCAGCGAGAGGGCACCCTGGCGCGCCAGGACCTCGATTCCGTCGACCACGGACGCCCCTGCCGCTTCCGCCTCAGCCAGGAGCGGGCTCGGTCGCTCGCCGTAGACGAGGTCGACGACCGTCTGACCGGCGACGAAGCCGCTCGGGCTGAGCGGCAGCTCCGCGAACGGATCCTCACCGTGCAGGCCGACCGCAGTGACGTTGACGATCAGCTCGTAGCTGCCCTGGTCGGGCGCGGCGGTCGGGGCACCGCCGAGCTCGGCGCAGAGATGCTCCGCGCGCAGAGCGGTCCGGTTCCAGACCGCCACCTCGGCGCCCTCGCGGACCAGCGCCCAGACCGCCGCCCGGGCGGCGCCGCCGGCTCCAAGGACGAGCGCCCGCCTGCCGATGGCTGGCGCCGGCAAAGCGTCCAGCAGCCCCTGCGCGTCGGTGTTGTCGGCGCGAATCTCCCCGGCCTCGAAGCTGAGCGTGTTGGCGGCGCCGATCTCGCGTGCCGTCTCAGACAGCGAGTCGGCCAGCGAAAGCGCCGCTCCCTTGTGGGGAACGGTGACGTTGGCGCCGACGAACCCTTCGTCGGCCATTGCCCGCACTCGCGACTCAAACTCGTCCGGAGCCACATCGATTGCCTCGTAGCCCCACTCCCCCGCCAGTCCGAGCTCGGCCAGCGCGGCGCTGTGCATGGCGGGCGAGCGCGAGTGGCCGACCGGGTGGCCGAGGACGGCGAGGCGCCTCATTCGCCGCAGGTGTCGGGCGATTCGCCACCCGCCGCTTCGCGCGCTTCGTTGTAGCGGGCGACGTCGGCTTCGAACTCGGCCGCGCTGGACGAGAAGGCGTCTTCCCCGCAGGTACCGGGCTTGACCACGTAGTAGAGGTAGTCGACCTTGGCCGGGTGGGCGGCGGCTTCGATCGAGGCCAGACCGGGGTTGCCGATCGGCCCCGGCGGCAGGCCCGTGTGGAGGCGGGTGTTGTAGGGGGAGTCGACCGCGAGCTCCGATTCGGTCAGCGGCCGGTCGAAGTTGCCGGTGGCGAAGCGGATCGTCGCGTCGATGCCCAGCGTCATCCCTTCGTGCAGGCGGTTGTAGATGACCGCGGCGATCAGCGGCCGCTCCTTTTCCAGCAGGGCCTCGCGCTCGACCATCGAGGCGATCGTCACCACGTCACGCGTGGTCAGATTTTTGGAGCGCGCGTAGCTCATGTCCACGCCCTTGATCCGGCGCTTGAAGTCCTCCAGCTGCAACTGGACGAGGTCGGAGGCGGGCGCCCGCTTTTCCAGCTCGAAGGTGTCCGGGAAGAGGAAGCCTTCATGTCCCTCGCTGGCCTTCATGTAGCTGCCGGTCAGGCCCGCTTCCTTGGCTACCTGCGCGGTCTGCGCGCGGGTATAGCCCTCGGGGATCGTCACCGTGATCGTCTTCAGGACGACGGGTGGCGGCGGCGCCGGGTTGTGGAGGTGGCGGTAGGCGAGGGCGCCCGCGAACCCGACGAGCACCAGCGCCGCGAGCAGCACGACGAGCCCCACGCGCCTGCGACGCTTCACCGTTCCAGCCCGGCGCTGCTCACGCTCCTGCCGGCGACGCTCCCGCTCGGCTAGCGCGGTGTCGTCCCCGAACCAGTCGTCAGTCATCTTCCCCGGAGCCTTCGATCGCGGCCTGCCCGGCGAGGTACGCCTGCAGCAGGTGCGCGGCGGCCAGCGAGTCCGGCGCCGCGGCGGCCCCTTCGCGCTTGCTCGCCTCGGCCATCCGCGTCGTCAGCCGCTCGTCGTAGGTCTCAACCGGGACGTCGAGCAGCGCTTCCAGTTCGACGCAGAAGGTACGGGTCAGGGCCGCCTGCGATCCCTCCTCGCCGCTCAGGTGCAACGGCAGACCGACGACGACACGCTCGACCTCGTGCTTGGCGACCAGGTCGACGACCGAGCGGGGCTCGGAGGGCTCGATCACCGGCAGCGGCGTCGCCAGGGTCCCGCTGGGGTCGGAGATCGCACAACCGATCCGGGCGGTGCCGTAGTCGAGGGCAAGCACGCGCACTATCCGAATGCCCTCATCCGAGTCCCCGTTCGATGGCCTGCCTTGCGACGTCGAGTGCCTCGTCGAGCTTGGCGGCATCCTTGCCGCCCGCCTGCGCCATCTCCTCGCGGCCGCCGCCTCCACCGCCGACGAGCGGCGCGGCCTCGCGCACGACGGTCGCCGCCGAGACACCGCGTCCAACCGTGCCCTTGGAGACGAGGACGACCAGGCCGACCTTGCCACCCTCGGCGCCGCCCAGGGCGATCGCCGACTCGCCGCCGAGCTTCGACTGCACCCGGTTGGCGAGCTCGAGCAGCTGCTTCTGGTCGGCGATCGGCGCCCGGGAGGCGACGACGTCGATCCCGTCGACCTCCTTCGCCGCGGCGACCAGGCGCTCCGCCTCATCGCCAAGCAGCTGCTTGGCGGCCTGCTTGTCCCCCTCGCCCGCCTCGCGCAGTCGTTCCGCGGCGCGGCGGGCACCGACCAGCGGGTCCTGCGGAGAATCGAGCAGCTCACCGACCTCGCGCAGCTGCTCCTCCCTGCCGCGGAACCAGTCGATTGCCGCGGGGCCGGTCAAGGCCTCGATCCGCCGCACGTTGGCGGCGCTCGAACCCTCCGAGGAGATCTTGAAGATTCCGACCTCCGCCGTATTGGCGACATGCGTGCCACCGCAGAGCTCGCGCGATACCGCATCGACCTCGACCACCCGAACCCAATCGCCGTATTTCTCGCCGAACAGCGCCATCGCGCCGAGCTTTTCCGCCTCGGTCCGCTCCATCTCCAGCCAGCGAACGGGCCGGCTCGCCTTGATCCAGCCGTTGACTCGATCCTCGATCGCGGCCAGGTCCTCGGCGGCGAGCGCCTGGCCGTGGTTGAAATCGAAGCGCAGCTTGTCGGGGCGCACGGCCGAACCCGCTTGGCGCACATGGTCGCCAAGCCGCTCGCGCAGCGCCGCGTGCAGGAGGTGGGTCGCGGTGTGGTTGCGCATCGTCGCGTGGCGCGTCTCGTGATCGACCAGAGCATCAACCGCCGCCTCCTCTGCTCCCGCAAGGACGCGTTCATCGCCACCGGAAGTCTCGCGTCCTTGCTCCCGCGTCCGGGGGCGGCGGGAAACGACCTCGAGCACCTGGTCTTCACCGACGCGGTACACATCAACGACCTCGGCTTCGCCTTGCGGCCAGCGCAACAGGCCCGAGTCGGCGACCTGGCCACCGCCCTCGGCGTAGAAGGGGCTCTCCTCGAGCTTGACCAGAGCACGGCCGTCCTCAGCGGCGACGGCGGCAAGGCCGGTCGTCGCCCGCAGGGTCTCGTAGCCGACGAAGCGGGTCGGCGGAGCCTCGGCGGCAAAGGCGATCACCTTCCCGTGGCGATCCTCGGAGCCGTGCGCGGTTGCCGAACCGACCCGGGAGCGCTGGCGCTGTTCCTCCATCAGCTCCTCGAAGCCGCCATCGTCGACCGAGAGCCCCTGCTCGGCAAGCAGCTCCTTGGTCAGGTCATAGGGAAAGCCGTAGGTGTCGTGCAACTCAAAGGCGTCGCCTGCGTCGATCCAGGAAGTGCTGGACTCCTTGGCCTCGACGATCAAGCGGTCGAGCAGCTCGCTGCCGCGCTCGAGGGTCCGGCCGAAGCTCTCCTCCTCGTCACCGACCCAGCGGGCGATCGTCTCCCGCTCCGCGGCCAGCTCGGGGTAGGCCGGCGCCATGACCTCGATCGCGCGCTCGGCGAAACGGCCCAGCCAGGGCGCCTCCAGGCCCAGGGCGCGGCCCTGTTGGATCGCGCGGCGCATGATCCGGCGCAGGATGTAACCGCGATCCTCGTTGGAGGGGACGACGCCGTCGGCGATCAGGAAGGCGGCGCCGCGCGAGTGGTCGGCGACGATCCGCATCGCCCGCGTCACCGCTCCGCCCTCGCGGTAGGAGCGGCCGGACATCTCCTCGGCGAGGTCGATCAGAGGCCGGACCAGGTCGGTCTCGAAGACCGAGGGGACGTCCTGGAGGATCGCCGCCATGCGGTCGAGCCCCATGCCGGTGTCGATGCTGCGCATCGGCAGCTCGGTCAGCACCCCCTCGGCGGAGAGGTCATAGGTCATGAAGACGTGGTTCCAGAACTCGAGGAAGCGGTCGGTGTCATCGCCCGGCCGCTCGCCGGCGGCGCCGAAGTCCTCGCCGCGGTCCAGGTAGAGCTCCGAGCAGGGGCCACAAGGTCCGGTCGGCCCCGCCTGCCAGAAGTTGTCCGCGCGGCCGAGCAGGACGATCCGCTCCTCGGGCATGCCGACGCTCTTCCAGATCTCGATCGCCTCCTCGTCGGGACCGAGGCCGAGCTCCTCGTCCCCCCCGAAGACGGTCGCCCAGATCCGCTCGGGTTCCATGCCGAATCCCTGCGTGGCCAGCTCCCAGCCCCAGGGGATCGACTCCGCCTTGAAGTAGTCGCCGAAGCTCCAGTTGCCGAGCATCTCGAAGAAGGTGAGATGGCGGGCGGTGTTGCCGACCTCCTCGATGTCGGTGGTCCGAAAGCACTTCTGCACGTCGGCGAGGCGTGGCGCCGGCGGCCGCTCCTGTCCGAGGAAGTAGGGCTTGAAGGGCTGCATCCCGGCGGTGGTGAGCAGCACCGAGGGATCGTGGACGGAGGGAACCAGCGATGCCGAGGGCACGATCCGGTGGCCGCGCTCCTCGAAGAAGGAGAGGTAGGTGTCGCGAATTTCCTCGGCTTTCATCGGCAACGAAGCCTAAGCGACCGCAACCGGCCTCAGGCCGCTGCCGCGATGGTGCCGTGTCCGACGATCGCCTCGCCGCAGAGCAGCACCGCCGCCTGCCCAGGCGCCGCGGCGTCGAAGGCCTCGCCGAGCTGGACGCTCAGCTCGGCGTGATGGCCACTCTCCGCGCCGGAGACGGAGGCCGGAACGGGTGTCGCCTGATAGCGCAGTTTGACGGCGTCGACCCGGTCGCCGCCGCGGTGCAGGACAGCGTCGCGGACGCGCACCGTCCTTGCCGCCAGCTCCGCCCGGGGACCGACGGTGACCGTGTTCGCGCCGGCATCGGTTGCCAACACGTACAGGGGCTCCGGGGCGGATACGCCGATCCCGCGCCGCTGCCCGACCGTGAAGTTGTGGTGGCCACGATGGCGGCCGATCGCCTTGCCGGAGCGGTCGAGGACCGCGCCCTCGCGCTCCCCGAGGCCGGCATGGCGACGCAGGAAGCGTCCCTTGCCCTGCCCGGCGAGGAAGCAGAGATCCTGGCTCTCGGGCTTCTTGGCGACGGAGAGGCCGTGGCGGGCCGCGATCTCGCGCACCTCGGGCTTGCTCAGCTCGGTCAGCGGGAAGCGCAGGCGGTCGAGCATCGCCGGCGGCAGGGCGGCGAGCATGTAGCTCTGATCCTTCTTGCGATCGGACGCCGCGGCCAACAGGGGGCCGTCGCCGTCCTCGACGATCCGCGCGTAGTGACCGGTGACCAGGTAGTCGGCGCCAAGGCGCTCGGCGAGGTCGACCATCGCCGCGATCCGCACCTCGCCATTGCAGACGATGCAAGGGTTCGGGGTGGCCCCCGCTCCGTACCCGTCGAGGAAGGCACCGACGACGCGCCGGCGGAATTCCTGCTCGAGGTCGAGCGTGAGGTGCGGGATGTCGAGGGCGTGGGCGACGGCCCTGGCGCCGAGAACCGCCTCGGGCGAGCAGCAAGCCTTGGCCCCGTCGGTCTCCGGATCGGCCCAGAGCTTCAGCGTGACGGCAAGCACCTCCGCGCCCCGCTCGCGTTCCAACAGGGCGGCGACGGCGCTGTCGACCCCACCCGACATGGCAATCAGGACGCGACCCCCGCGCGGCGCGGCAAGAGTCTTCGACGATGCCGCGGCGCCCGCCAGCGCCCGGTGCAGAGCATCGGCCGCGAGCTGCGCGGCGTGACGCTTGGCGGGGGTCAGTCCCCCAATCGCCTCGTCGACCTCGTCGATCCCGATCCGGGCCGCCTCGATCACGGGCTCTCCGTCGACCATCTCGGCAACGGCCGCGGTGGCTGCCCTCGTCGCCCCGCACCCCTCGGCCTCGAAGCTGACGCCGGCAACGCGCTCATCTTCAACGAGCAGGGAGATACGCGAAAGATCCCCGCATGCAGCCCCGCCGGCAGCACCGGTGAAGCCGTCGTCGAACGACGGCCCAAGCCGCGCCTCATCACGCAGATAGTGCTCGAAAAGCTCCCGGCTCATGCAGACAGGGTAGAGCGCGAGGCGAGAGCCTTGCGGAGGTCGGAGGCGATCGCGTTCCGCTGGGTTTGGAGTTGTCGCCACGTGATCCGCATGACCCGCCAGCCATCGACCATGAGCAGCCTGTCACGCTCGCGGTCGGACTCGAAAGCCTTGCGCGTCCCATGCACGGCTCTGCTGTCGAGCTCGACGATCAAACGCTCTCGCTGCCAGAGACAGTCCGCGCAGAAGAAGCGGCCGGCAACCGCGATATCGGCGTTGAAGCGCGGTCGAGGAAGTCCATGCGAATCGAGTAGGGGCACGAGCAACTCCTCGAAGTCGTTCCTGGTCGCCCCACCGCCCTCAGCCCCTTCCGCCAGCAGCTCCCGGAGAACAACCGTTCCGCGTCGCCCCGGATACCGCACAAGCAGGTCGGGGATCGACAGCGGGTCGGTCAACTGGCGCACTTCAATCTCATTCAGCACCCGCTCAACCTGCCGTCGCGAAGCAACTGCCGCGAGGTCCAGAGCCGTCCGCGGCACAGTCGTAACCGGAATCCCGTCAACCACCGTCCGCTCGTCGTCAGGGAGCGAAGACTGATGAGTAAGGATGCAAGCGCGTGGACGGACGTGAGTCGGGCCGGTCACTTCGATTGCCCGGGTTGATCTGGGGGCGATGCCCCACAACTCCCCTGCCGATCGGTGACTGAGCACCGTGCCTGAACCGTAGGCGAGCGTTGCCGCCATCCATCTCGCCCTAACCGAGAGGATCGGATGTCCTACGGCATAGACACCACGGTGGACCTGGTGAAGTGCCGACCTCTCGAGTCGAGCCCCGATTGCACGCCTCCCGATACCGGCGGCGAGCAATTGATGCCGTCCCACCACCCCGTGCTGCGCCTCCGCCAACTCAGCAAGCACCCGATCCACACGGCGATTGACTGCCTCCGAGGGACGAGCTTCACCTTCGGCCCCTGTGAAGGGCTCAACGTGAAGCTCGGCCGAGAGCAGCGGTCGAATCGAAGCTTGCATCGCCATTTGAGCCGGAGACTGACCCATCGCAACGCACGCGTGGCGCGCTGAATGTCATATCTCTCCCCAACGGGCGTGTCGAGGGAGATCCGGGTGTGCGGCTGGCGGGCGCCGGACCAAGCGAGGCAAGGACGCAGTCGCCGCATCGCGCCGGTCCGCCGCCGCCGGGTGTGCGCCCGGATCTCCCGAGCCGCGCCCAAAAAAGAGGCTCCAACCCGCCGTTGCCGCCCCTGGCTTTGATCCCTTGAAGTAAAGGGTGGGCGCCTCCTCCGGATCCCACAGGACCAAGAGAGATCGGCCCCCGCGCCGTTTGTGTTGGGTCAAACGGTGGGACGGCTCTCGCACGGGCTCGAGCCTCGGTGCAACCGTACCACCGGGAGGCCCGGCTGGCGACTGGAGATCGGTCCAGGAGAAATGCTCCCGATCAATCTTCAGTCGAGGTTCGAGAGCAGGAACTCGGCCTCGCTCCAATCCTCGCCCCGGACTCGCAGGGCGATGTCGCCGCGGCCGAAGCGATCGATCGGCCAATCGGCGGTGAGAGCGGCCTCGATCCCAGCCTCTTCCAGCGCCTGGTGCCAGGCCCGCGCCGTGCGCACGTCACCGAAGTCGCGCACCACCTCCCAGGAATCGAAGGTCGGGTCATCGACCTGCACGGGCGTCTTCCCCGGTCCAGGCTGGCGACCTCGACGGGCAAATCGAAAGCGATCGAGGAGGCTCATGGTCATATCTTGACCGCTCTTCCCGGTGAGGGATTCGACCTGGCTCAGTGGCCGGCGAGACCACGGCGATGCATCGCGATGCCCAGCTCCTTGAGCTGCATCTCGCCCACCGGTGCCGGGGCGCCGGTCAGAGCATCGGCGCCCGAGGCGGTCTTCGGGAATGCGATCACGTCGCGGATCGAGTCCGTGCCGGCAAGCCGCTGCACGATGCGGTCGAGTCCGTAGGCAATGCCGCCGTGCGGGGGCGCGCCGTAGCGCAACGCCTCGAGCAGGAAGCCGAAGCGGGCCTCGGCTTCCTCGGCGTCGATTCCCAACGCGGCGAAGACCTCCCCCTGTACGTCGGCGCGATGGATACGGATCGAGCCGCCGCCCATCTCCTGGCCGTTCCAGACCAGGTCGTAGGCGAGCGCGCGAGCGCTGCCCGGATCACCGGAATCAAACTCGCCCGCCGGCGCGGTGAACGGGTGATGCAACGGATCCCAGCGCTCCTCGCCGGGGCTCTGCTCGAGCAGCGGCCAGTCGACCACCCAGACCAGCCGGTGCGCATCCTCTGGAATCAACTCGAAGCGCTCGGCGAGATCGACTCGCAACTGCCCCAGCACGGCGTTGGCAACCGGCTTCTGATCGGCGACCAGGAGCAGCAGATCCCCCTCCTCGGCGCCGAGGCGGCGGTTGAGCTCCGCCAGC
Source organism: uncultured Solirubrobacterales bacterium (assembly GCA_963716735.1). Lineage (GTDB taxonomy): Bacteria > Actinomycetota > Thermoleophilia > Solirubrobacterales > 70-9 > VRUE01. The sequence continues at coordinate 324,716 of OY970321.1, read as the reverse complement.
TCGTCCTCGGAGAGGAACTTGGCGGTCGGCGAGCGCCAGCCCTCGCCCTCGCGGAAGGCCCAGACCAAGCCCTTCGCCCCCAGCTCCTGTGCGCGGGAGATCAGGCCGTCGAGCTCGGAGCGGGGCATCTCGCGGCGGCCGGCGTTGAGCCCGCGCACCGCACCGCCGGACTCGAGCACCCCGCGGAAGACCTTGAACTCGGTCTCGGCTAGAGCCTCGGAGAGGTCGACCAGCTCCAGTCCGAAGCGCAGGTCGGGCCGGTCGGTGCCGAAGCGACTCATCGCCTCGTCGTAGGGAAGCCGCTCGATCGGCAGCTCGATCGCCGGCCCACCGACGCGCTCGAACACATACGCCAAGAGCCGCTCGTTTACCTCGATCACGTCATCGACCCCGACGAATGACATCTCGATGTCCAGCTGGGTGAAGTCGGGCTGGCGGTCGGCACGCAGATCCTCGTCGCGGAAGCAGCGGGCAACCTGGTAGTAGCGCTCGAAACCGGCCACCATCAGCATCTGCTTGAAGAGCTGGGGGGACTGCGGCAGAGCGTAGAAGGAGCCCTGCTGGAGGCGGCTGGGGACGAGGAAGTCGCGGGCTCCCTCGGGGGTGGAGCGGGTCAGCACCGGCGTCTCGACGTCGAGGAAGCCCTCGCGGTCGAGGAACTCCCGCATCGCCGCGGTCACCCGGTGCCGCAGGACCAGCGCCTCGCGCATCGACTCGCGACGCAGGTCGAGGTAGCGATAGCGCAGGCGGGCATCCTCGCCGACCTCACCCGAGAAACCCTCGATCTGGAAGGGCGGCGTCTCGGCGTCGGCAAGCAACTCGGCATCGCTGACCGCCAGCTCGAACTCTCCCGTCGGCAGCTCCGGATTGATCGTCTCGGGCGAGCGCCGGACGACGCTGCCGGCGGCGCTCAGCACGTCCTCGGCGCGCAGTTTGTGGGCCAGCTCGAACGCCGAACCCGAGGTGTCCGGGTGGAAGACGAGCTGGACGATGCCGGTGCGGTCGCGCAGGTCGATGAAGATCAGGCCGCCGTGGTCGCGGCGGCGGTGAACCCAGCCGGCCACCCGGACGGTGGAGTCGACCCGATCGCCCAGCACCTGGCCACACCAGGCGTCGCGATACCCGTTGGGGCGCAGGGCCGGCGCGTCGGTCACGACCCCTCCTCGCCGATCGCCTCGATCAGCCGCGCCGGCTCGATCGGAGCCTGCTCACCGCTCCGCATGTCGCGCAACTGCGCCGAGCCGTCGGCCTCGAGGATCAGCACGCGGCGGGCACCGATCCGGTCGGCGTGCTTGAGCTGGCCCTTGAGCCCCCGCCCGGCAAGGTCGACCTCGGCCGTCAAGCCGGCGTGGCGCAGCTCACTTGCCAGCGCCAGCGCCCGCCGCTGCTGGTCGGCATCGGCGACGGCGATGAAGGCGTCGCGGCCCGCCTCCTCCTCGGCCTCGCCCAGCGCCAGCAGGATGCGCTCGATTCCGGCGGCCCAGCCGACCGCCGGCGTCGGCGGCCCGCCCAGCTGCTCGATCAGGCCGTCGTAGCGCCCGCCGCCGCCGATCTCGGATTGGGCACCGAGCTCGTCACAGACGAAGGAGAAGATCGTTCGCGTGTAGTAGTCGAGACCGCGCACCAGGGTCGGGTCGATCTCGAAGGCGATCCCGGCCGCCTTGAGCAGGGCGCGCACCTCGGCGAAGTGCTCGGCGTCTTCCCCCTCGAGGCGCCCGACGATCGTCGGCGCTCTTGCCATCACCCCCTGCGTCCCCTCGTCATCCGCATCGAAGGCACGCAGCGGATTGATCTCGATTCGCTCGCGGACGTCCTTGGAGAGCTCCGACCCGTGGGCCCGCAGGTGGGCCTTCAACTCCTCCAGGTAGGCACTGCGCGCCCCCGGCGAGCCGAGGCTGCCCAGCCGCAGCTCGACGCCCGGCACGCCCAGCTCGGTAAGCAAGTCGGAGAGCAGCATGATCGCCTCTGCATCGGCCAGCGGCGAATCGGTGCCGATCGCCTCGACGCCGATCTGGTGGAACTGCCGGTAGCGGCCGGCCTGAGGGCGCTCGTGACGGAAGAAGGGGCCGACGTAGGAGAGCTTCACCGGCTGCGCCAGCTTGTGCATGCCGTGCTCGAGGTAGGCGCGACAGATCGGCGCCGTGCCCTCGGGTCGCAGGGTGATGCTGCGGCCACCCTTGTCCTCGAAGGTGAACATCTCCTTGCGGACGATGTCCGTGGAGCGACCCACCCCGCGCTCGAACAGCTCGGTGTCCTCGAACGCCGGGGTGGCGATCGGCTCATAACCGGCGCGGGCGAAGACGCCCGCCGCGGCTGCTTCGATCCGCCTCCTGGCACGGGCATCGGCCGGCAGGACGTCGAAGGTCCCCCTGGGGGCTTGATACTTGCTGGCCACAGTGGCGCGACCTTACCTGCGTGGGGCGCGGATCACTTAGCTCGCCAGCTCGGCGAGGAAGGGATTGCTCGCCCGCTCGGCGCCGAGTGTGGTGACGCCCATGTGACCGGGGTAGACGCCCGTTTCCGGCGAATGGGAATCGAGCAGCAGACGAATCGAGCGCAGCAACGTCGGACCGTCGCCGCCCGGCAGATCGACCCGCCCGACGGAGCCTTTGAAGAGCACGTCGCCGGAGAACATCGCCTCCTCGTCGCGGATCGAGTAGGTGACATGACCCGGACTGTGGCCCGGGGTGAAGATCACGTCGATGGTCAGGCCCGCCAACTCCAGCGTCTCCCCGCCGCTTACCGTCTCATCGGCCTCGTAGCTCTCGTAGGGGCCGATTCCGGGCATCGGGACGTAGGTCATGATGTCTGCGAGCACCGGCCGCTCGACCTCCGGGCAGTACACGGGTGCACCGGTGACTGTCGCCACTGGAGAGACCGCCCCGATGTGGTCGAAATGGCAGTGGGTGATCAGAATCGCATCGACCTTGGTCCCCATCTGCTCGACCGTGGCCAGGATGCGGTCCGGCTCATCGCCCGGGTCGACGATCAATCCGCTGCCGGAGCCTTCCCGCCGCACCACGAAGCAGTTCTCGCCGATCGGCCCCACGGTGAGCATCTGGACGTCGAGGCTCATTCCTTTCCCCCGGCGCGAATCCGGGCCCGCTCGCGCCGGCGCCACAGCATCGTGTCGATGTAATAGCCAGCCGGGATGTAGAAGACGAGCATGAAAGCCCCCAGACCGAACGCGGCGCCAGGCGGGCGTTTGAAGATCAACATCAGCAGCGCCGTGAAGATGACGGCGGCGACCACGCCACGGAGGATCGAGCTGCGCCAGGTCGGCGGCGCATCGGTTTTCGACTGAGTTCTGCGGCCGGAGCGGGCGCGCGCCTTGGCCTCCTCGCGAGAGCGTGGACGGCCGGCACGACGGTTCGGATCGACCCGTCCACCCTGCGTTCCTTTGTGCTTGCGACGGCGCTTCTTCTTCGTCTGGGCCATATCCGGAATCTAGAGGAATACCGCGCCGGGCTACTCAGGAGGGACCGAGAGCCGGCGCTCGATCGTTCGCTGGTCCGGGTCGAAGTCGCGAATCGGCACGTCGGCCGGATAGCCGGCGAGGGCGGCGGCCGGAATCAAGCCGACAAGCTCGGCCTCGACGGGCCGGGCGCCGAGCGGCGCGGCGAGCGAGCGGATTCTCTCGACGACCATCCCCAGCGGCGTTCCCACCGGGTCATGGATGTTGGTTGAGACCTGTACACGGCCGCCCGAGAGCCACAGGCCGATCGCCCGCACACCCGTCAGGCCACCCCCCGACTCGCGCAGACCGGCGGCAACCGAGCGCGCCAGCTCCAGGTCGCCGCTGTCGAGCTCGACGTTGAAGGCAGCGAGCGGTGGACGGGCGGTGACCAAGGTGGCGCCCGCCGTGCGGTGAGGTTGCCCGGGGCCCCGGTCCGGGCGCAACTCGCCGGCCTCCATCCGCAGCCAGAGCTCGGCCAGCCCGCCGTTGCGGAAGTAGGCCCGCTCGGCCCGCTCGGGCCCGGTGGCCAGCTCGCCGTAGAGGAAGACGGGGACCCCAAGAGAGCCGACGGCATCGGCAACTTCGACCGCGGTCGCTGCGGCGAGGGGCCGATCTTCGGCATCGACCCAGACGATTGGGCAGACGTCGAGCGCGCCAATAGCTGGGTGAACGCCCCTCTGCGCGCTCATGTCGAGCGACCTGACGGCCTCGGCAGCCCCGCCCGCCAGCGCCGCCGTCAGCGCCGCCGCCCCGCCGGCGAGCGTAAATACGGTCCGGTTGTGATCGGCGTCGCTATGGCTATCCAGCAAAGCCACGCCGGCGGAAAAAGCCTCTTCGAGGGCCCCTATCCGCGCTGCATCTCGACCCTCTGAGACGTTGGGGACGGCAAGCAGCGGATGAGCCACTGCTCAGATAACCAGCTCTCCGGCCTGGACGATCGTGGCGCCGTCGATCTCCACCGTCGGCTGCAGCACCACGCAGTCGAGGTGGACCGGCACCTGGACCATGCCACCGATCGCCGCCGAGGCGCCAAAGGCGACGTGGGCGGTTCCGAGGATCTTCTCGTCCTCGAGGATGTTGCCGGTGAGGATTGCGCTTTCGTTGGTGCCAATGCCGAGCTCGGCGACATTGGTGCCCTCGACGCCGTGTTCGGTAAGAAGCTCCATCAGTTGCGCCCCCTCGCTACCGCTCGCCTCGGTCAGGTGACCGTCGCGAACCGTGAGCTCGACTGGCTCCGCAACTTTGCCGATGGCGGCAATCGAGCCGTCGACGACCAGCGTCCCTTCGGCCACCCCCTCGAACGGTGCGATAAAGGCCTCGCCGCAGGGAATGTTGCCGAACGCGCCCCGCATGTTCAGCGCCCCGGCATCGACGATCGCGGTCCGATCCTCGAGGCCGAGGCGCAAGTCGGAGCCGCGCTCACAGGTAATTCTCGCCTCCGCACCCGCACCCAAAGCCCGGCCGACCGAGGCGCCCCGTTTGCGTAGCAATCTCAGATCCGCCCCCATCACCCGGGCGAGCATCTCGCCGGTCGCGCCGGGCATTGAGGCGATGCGCACACCTGCCTCGGTAGCGGCTCGGCGCGCTTCGGTATGGGAAATCGACTGGATCGTCGGCGCGACGACGATGTCGGCGGCAAGCATCGCGGCGGCGACCACCGCGGGTGGCTCGGCGGCGTGCGATTCCCGCTCGGAGATGACCGCCAGCGTCGCTTCCCCACCCTCGCCCTGGGCGTTGATGCGCAGCAGCGCGCCCAGCTCTTCGGTGATCGGGTTGCAGATCACCAGCATCTCTTCAGAGGGGTTCAGATCCAGGCAATCCCGGATCAGCGTGTTGACTGCCCTATCGAGAGCGCTCCCCATCACAACAACAAGGCTAACCGCAGTACCGGCGTGCGGCTCTCTCCCGCATGCTCCCTCGCTAGCATCCCCGTCCCGGCCGGAGTAGCTCAGCTGGTTAGAGCAGCGGAATCATAATCCGCGTGTCGGGGGTTCGAGTCCCTCCTCCGGCATCGCAGCAGCAAGCGGAATGCGCCGCTCTTCGCCATCAGAAGGGACAAATCGCAATCCGTGGCGCGTGACGTATTAGATCGGCGACCCCAGCCAAGGGGTGCCATAGGATTGCGCCGTGCGGTTCACGCTCAGGAACCTGAAGGAGGATCTGGAGGATCTCGGATCCAACTTCGACGGCGCGCCGGACCTGGAGTTCCGCCTCGCAACCAAGGCACTCAAGCTCGAGCAGTCCGGGCTTTGCTATCAGCGCATCCCGCCCGGCTATCGCTTTCCGTACGGCCACACGCACAAGAAGCAGGAGGAGGTGTACGTGGTCCTGGGCGGGAGCGGGAGGATGAAGCTCGACGACGAGATCGTCGAGCTTGAGGAATGGGACGCGGTGCGTGTCCCGCCCGGTACGTGGCGAGGCTACGAGGCCGGTGAGGAGGGCCTCGAGATCCTCGTCATCGGCGCCCCCAATCTCGGCGAGAATCCGCGGGAAGACGTAGAGGGTCAGCGGGACTGGTGGGCTGACTAACGCCAGGTAGGTGAGGCATGAAGCGGGAGAAGGAACCGCGTGTCGGGGGTTCGAGTCCCTCCGGCATTGCGCTGCTTGAAATGCGTTGAATCAGCTGGGCAACGCGGCGCCGGAGTGGCGGAACTGGGCGAGGGTTTCCTCCATCGCCTCTACCTCGGGGGCGACCATTTCGGGCCACGGTTTGTCGGGGTGCTCGTCGAGGGTCTTGTAGCCGTTGCCGCTGATCACGGCCACCACGGTGTCGTCGGGGCCGAGCTTGCCCTCGTTGGCGAGCTTCATCGTCGCCGCGATCGTGGTGCCGCCGGCGGGCTCGGTGAGGATCCCCTCGGTGGCGCCGAGCAGGTCGAGCGCCTCGAAGATCTCCGGGTCGCTGGCGGTCGCGGCCGAGCCGCCGCGCGAGGTCACCGCGTCGACCACGAGCGGACCGTCGCCGGGGGCGCCGATCGCAAGTGAGTGAGCCGCGGTATCGGGCCGCTGCGGCTCGATCTTGCCGCTGCCGTCGAGGATCGCGGTGGCGATCGGCCCGCAGCCCTCCGCCTGGGCGATATGGATCTTGGTCGCCGCCGTCTCCGCCATGCCCACCGTTTCCATCTCCCCCAGTCCCTTGTGGACACGCGAGGAGAGGGTGCCACCGGCGGCCGGGATCACGAAGTGATCGGGCGAGACCCAGTCGAGCTGCTCGACCACCTCGAAGGCCATCGTCTTCGCCCCCTCGGCGTAGAACGGCCGCAGGGTGATGTTTGCGAACTGGATGCCGCTCGCCAGCGCGAGCTCGCGACAGGCGCGGTTGGCTTCGTCGTAGTTGCCGTCGAGCTGGATTACCGCCGCACCAAGGGCTCGACAGGCGCGTGCCTTGCCGCGCTCCATGTTGCTCGGGTAGAAGACGTAGGCGGCGACCCCCGCCTTGGCCGCCAGCGAGGCGACCGCGGTGCCGACGTTGCCGGTCGAGACGCAGCCGATCTCCGGCTTGCCCAGCTCGAGCAGGCGGGCGACCGCCATCGAGACGACGCGGTCCTTGTAGGAGAGACTGGGGCGCTGCGTGCTGTCGTCCTTGAGGTAGAGCTTGCGCAGGCCCAGCTCAGCGCCGAGGCGGTCGGCGTGGATCAGCGGCGTGCGGCCGCTGTAGCGACCGACGCGGTCCTTCGCCTTCGCGTCGACGATCGGCAGCAGCTCCTCGAAGCGCCAGATGTTGAGCTCGCGCTCGGCGATCGGCCGCTCGGCAACGCGGCTGGTGGCCAGCTCGTAGTCGTAGTCGACGTCAAGCGTCTGGCCGCAGCCAAGGCACCTGAAGGTGGTATCGAGAAGCGGTAGCCGAAGCTCACAGTCGTGGCAGACCAGCTCCGTCGCGCAGGAGCGGGTGCGCTGGTCGGCCGGGGCGGTCATCGCCCCTCGACACCCCTGGCTAGCGACGGCAGGCCGCCCGCCTTGGCAAATCTCCGTCTGCGCTTTCCGTGCTGGCGCCTGATCATGAGCGGTTCTGTATAGCAGGTACGGCCATGTCGATCAATTATTCCTGGCTATAGAGAGGGACGAGGCCTCTCCTCCGGTCGGAAATCCTACAGAGGCGTCCTGCCCGAGCGCGATCAGCAGCTCCTCGGCGATGTGCGGCGCAAAAGGCGATAGCGCCCCGGCCAGCAGGGCCAGCGCGTCGAGCAACGCATCGTAGTCCTCGCGGCCAAGCTGGCCGCGACGCTTGAGGATTCGCTTCTCGTAGTCCTTGATCCGCTCCAGTAACCGGGTGACGTTGCGCACCGCCTTGTGCATCTGCAGCTCCTCGAGATCGGCGGTGATCCGCTCGATCCCGGCCTCGCACCATTTCCCCAACCGCTCGCGGATGAAGGCGGTGTCGACCGCCGCCTCCGCGTCCTCGGGAGCGTCGGCGGCCGCGACGATGCTCTCGTGGGCGTAGTCCCAGAGGCCACGCAGGAAGCGAGACGCGAAGCGCAGAGCGCCGTCGGTCCAGTTGAGTGCTTTGGCCGGACCGGCGGCGTAAAGAACAGCAAGCCGCACGGTGTCGGCGCCGTGCTCGGCGACCAGCTCGTCGGGATCGACGACGTTGCCGAGGTGCTTGCTCATCTTGCGGCCATCGGCGATCACCATCTCGTGGAAGAGGCAGCCGGCAAAGGGCTCGCCGTCCTCGAGGAAGGAGAAGGGCCCGATGTCCCGCAACGCCTTGGTCACGACCCGCTGGTCAAAGACGAAGCCACCGCTGTCATTGCCGGCGACGAGCCTCTCCGAGGGCAGCCAGCGCTGCAGGTCCGGGTGGGTGAACATCTGCTCGTCGCGATCCTCCGGCGGTACCGCGGCCGGCACCCAGAGCCAGAGGGCGTCGAAGTGGCAGTCGAGCGTGTCGGTCTCGCGCTGTGCCGCCCCACCGCAGGTCGGACAGGTCGTCGCCAGGAAGTCGGGGCGATCAGCCAGCGGGTTGCCTTCGCCGGTCGGCTCGACGTCGCGCGGCAGCACCACCGGCAGGTCCTCGATCGGGACCGGGACCACCCCGCACTGCTCACAGTGCAGCACGGGAATCGGCGTGCCCCAGTAGCGCTGGCGTGAGATCGAGAAGTCATATGCGCGGTAACGGCTCGCCTCCCGCGGCTCCAAGGCATCGGCCGAACCGCCGCCGAGGGACTCGCTCGCCGTTCGAGGCATCCGCGCCGCGATCGCCTCGTCGGCCTCGTCGGCGCTGGGGATGCCGAGTGCCGCGGTGGGGCCATAGCGGGCATCGACTATCGGCGAGACGAAGAGTGGCAGGCTTCCACCGCCGGCGACCTCGACCGAGGCGCCGGTGTCGACGACCGGAACCGCAGAGGCGTCGCGGGCGCTGCGCTCCCAGCCGCCGGATCGCAGCTGGTCCAGTTTCTCGGCGACCGCGGGGTCGGTCACCCAGCGCTCGATATCCGGGTGGCGCGGGGAGAGCAGAACGAAGCGGGCCTCACCCACGTCACCGCCGTGCGGGCTGAAGACCACGAGATCGCCGTCCGGGGTCCCCAGATCCAGCTCGACGCCGTCGCTGCGGCCAAGTATGTAGCGCTGGGTTTTCAGCGATAGCTCGTCCCAGTCGGCGAGGCGCTCGAGGTTGCGATCGTTCTCCTCCAGGTAAGGGGACAACCGCAGGAACCAGGTGGGACGACGAATCAGCCGCACCTTGTTGTGGCAGCGCCAGCAGCGCCCGTCCTCCACCTGCAGCGCGGCGAGCGTCGTCTGACAGGTGTCGCACCAGTCGACGGTGGCATCGTCGCGGTAGATCATCCCGGCCTCGAGCAGGGTCAGGAAGAGCCACTGAGACCAGCGGTACTGGGCCTCATCGGAGCTGTAGAAGGCGCGCTCATAGTCGAAGGAGAAGCCGAGGCGCTTCATCTGCCCCAGCATCCGCTCGCCGCAGCGCTCGACCCACTCGGCGGGCCGCGTGCCACGCTCGATCGCCGCCATCTCGGCCGGTAGGCCGAAGGCGTCGAAGCCGAAACCGAAGAGCACCGCGTCGCCGCGGGCGCGGCGGAAACGCGCGTACGCATCCCCGATCGAGTAGTCCCGAACGTGACCCATGTGCAGGTTTCCGGAAGTGAACGGACTCGACGGCTTGATGTAGACGGCGGCCTGCCCCGCCGTCGGCACAGGGGTCGCGAAAGCACCCCGCCCAGCCCACTCGGCCTGCCGGGAGGACTCAGTCTCGCCAGCGTCGTAGATCGGCTTTTCGCGACTCATCGTCGTCGCAGTGTGCCACGGACGTTGACCCCGGGCCCGAGGGGTCCTATGCTGGAAAACAATGGTCAAGCACCTTGAAGTATTCGAGTGACATACGAAACCGTGACAAAAGTGTCAAATAAGTGGAAAAAGTCGCGGATGGGAGAGATTTGGGCGCTTCGCCGTCCGGGCGCGGGCCTAGCTTGATTTGGGAAGAGAAATAGGCGACCCCGGCGGTGCTTGCGACACCCCGGGGCCTGGCCGAGACCTTAAGAGGAGGTCCCAACATGAGAGAGGGTACGAGAACCGCCCTGTTGGAAAAAGGGGGGGTCGACGAAGAGATTGTTAAGCGGGCCATCGCCGCCACTGAGGAGGCGCCGCCCGAAGACCGGGTCAGAGCCGGGCTGGAGGCGTTGATCAATCTGGCCGAGACCGATCCCGCCGCCGCCCGGTCTGCCTTGCACGAGCTCCGCGCAGATCATCACCGCCTGAGCCAAATCGAGGCCTGGCTGGGTGGAGACCCCGATCGGGCAACATTCGGACTAGGCGCCGCAATCCAGCTAGCCGACGCCGAGCTCGCCTCCCCCACCCCCGACCTCGAAAAGCTCGAACCGGACCTACTCCGCTGGCTCGAAGGCAAGTGGTAGCCGAAATGCCGCATACCGCTCACTACCTGACGCGCCCGTAGACCAAGCAGTTCGGGGGATGCAGGAAAGGGCGACGAGGGGAGCGCACTTCAAGTGCGTGACCCGAGGAGCCCGACCGAAGACCCCGAAATGCGCCGGTCTACGGACGCGTCAGGCGAAGGTCCAGAGCTTGTTGCCTAAAAAATTGAAGGGCATCGCCACCGCAACGGCGATCGCCTGCGCGGGAAGATCGCCCATAGACGCACTCGAGACGAGCAGTTCCAGCACCACCAGATTGATCAGCAGCGCCGCGACGCTGACGGCGAAGAAGCGTGCCGCCTGGAAGCCGGGGTGGCCGTGACCAGCCTCGAAGGTCCAGTGCCGGTTCCAGAGGAAGTTGTTGGCCAGGGCAATACAGAAGGCCCCGATCGCGGCAAGTAGGTGGTGCACGCCGAGGCCACCGGCGAGCACCGCGAAGACGGCCAGGTTGATCAGGTAGCCGGAGCCGCCGACGACACCGAATTTGAGCAGCTGAAACCAACTCGCCGGGCGGCGGGCGGCCGCACGAAGGCGATAGGCGAATTCATAGGTGCCGTTCACCGAGCCCTCCACTCCGCGGCCGGAGGCCCATCGACGATGGCCGCGTTGCGACCGAAACCGGTCCGCGCATCGCGCAGCACATGGAATGGGACCTTTTGCAGATGGGGAGACATGTAGCGGATCAGCGTAAGGCGCTCCAGCCTACGACGTTCGACCGGACGGAAGCCGAGCGGAAGCCCAGGTGGCTTTCCCGCAACGACCGGCTTGCTGACCACGTCGATCTCGCGGACGGGAACTATACCCCGGTAGGCCCGCCGCGAGTGACCATCGAGATAGAACCGAATCGGGTCCGAGGCAAGTTTCCAAGTCACGATCGCGCGTGGCCGCTGCGGTGGACCGAGCTGCGCGGCGAGATCGCGGAAATCGGGGCGCTGCAGGTTGGGGGTGCGAGCGACATAGACATCGAAGGCGAGCCAGTAGACGCAGAGCAGCGCCGCGCAGGCGACACCGATTCGCCGCGCCCGGTCGACGCCAAAGCCGATCGACGCCGCGACGGCCAGCGGGATCAAGGCCGGAAGCAGGTTGCGCTCGACCACATAGTCCTTTCCGGCGAGCGCGGCCAGGGTCGCCAGCAGCACCACCCCCAACCCCACCACCAACCCGACAACCGCCCCTCGCTTCTCGCGTGGGTCACCGCGGGAGATGACCAGAAGCAGAGCCGCTCCGGTCAGCACCACCGGAATCAGCGCATAGCGTTCGCGCGGCGGCTCAGCGATGACGTGGCCGGTCTCCCCGGCGAGAAAGCTGACGCCGGTCTCGAAGAGGCGCAACAACAGGGCACTGTGGTCGATCCAGCCGATATGGGTTGGGTTGACCTGAGCCGAGATCAGGGGCAGGAGCGCCAAGCCGGCGGCAACCACAGCACCGACCGCGGGTAGGACCAACCGCCAGACATACCTCAGCGCCACCGCGAGCCAGACCGCCTCGATCGCCACCGCGAAGACGGCGAAGTAGTGGCTGCACAGCGCCAGCGACGAGGCCAACGCCCAAAAAGCCAGATCCCACCCGCTCCAGGTACGCAGGGTGCGTACGAAAAAGAACAGAGCGAGCGCACCGAAGAAGACCAGCGCCGCATAGGAACGAGCCTCCTGCGAGTACCAGATCAGCATCGGGTTGACGGCGACCACCGCGGTGGCGATCAGCCCAGCGCGGTTGCTCGCCAGCTCACGACCGATCAGGAACGCCACCGGAACGGTGGCCGCGCCGAGCAGCGCACTGAGCGAGCGCAGGCCGATCTCCCCCGTGCCAAAGACCTTTGCCCAACCCCAGGCAAGGACGTAGTACAGAGGCGGGTTGGACTCACTCCCCTTGACCTGGCGCAGCATCTCGGTGAAGTCGCCGGGGATAACCCGCACCGCGGTGATCACCTCGTCGTGGTGGTAGCTCTGGACGCCAAGGGTGGCGAAGCGAACCGCGACCCCCAATGCGACCAGGCCGGCGAGCGCCCAGAGGACGGTCGAGTGAACGGGTTCCGTGGTCAAGGAGCGCAGGGGCTCTGGGGCATTGGTCGCTTCATCCCAAAGGAAGGCGGCGCATCGGCGACAGAATCGCCCCAGGCGCGGTTCGGCCGTGTTCCGAGTCGGTAGGCGAGGGTCGCCCCGCGAGCCAGTGAGCAAAACGTGGTCCAAGGTCGCTCATAGGTGTGGCCGTTGAAACGCATCGACTGAATGTATGGAGCGCGGGAGGAGGCGACGATCCGCAGCTTCCTCCCACCGGCCAGGCGCACGGTCGCCCGCGGGAAAAGCGGGCTGCCGATTGCGAGCACGCCGGTGCCCGGGACCTCCGGGTAAAGGCCCAGTGCCCCGAACACGTACCAGGATGAGAGCGTGCCGAGATCGTCGTTGCCGGGGTAACCATCCGGGGCGGTGTCGTAGAGCCGCAGCGCTCGCCGCACGACAGCCTGGGTCTTGTAGGGCGCCCCAGCCCAGTTATACAGCCAGGGAACGTTGAGGTTGGGCTCGTTGCCAAGCAGCGCGTGATCGGCGTGGGTGGCGCCGGGCCCGCCATTGAGAGTCCGCGTGAAGCGGTCGAGCCGCCTCTCGGCGCTTGCGCTGCCGCCGATCGTCGCGAAGAGGCCGGCCGGGTCCTGGGGCACCAGCCAGGTGTACTGGACCGAGTTGCCCTCGGCGAACCCGGCGCCATGGAGGTTGTCGTAGTCGGGTACGAAAGTCCCATCTTCAAAGCGGGGCTCGATTTGGCCGCTGCGTGGGTTGAGGAGATTGCGCCAATTTCCCGAACGCGAGATGAAGGAGTTATAGGTGGTCCGGTCGCGAAGAGAGCGCGCCGCGAACTGGGCGATCGAAAAGTCGGCGATCGCGTACTCGAGGGTCGTGGCCGCCGAGGCCCATACCGCCTCCGGATCGCCGAACAACGAGTTCGCGTTGCGGCGCCGGACGTCGAGGTCAAAGGGGACGTAGCCCAGTGCCTTGTATCGATCGAGGCCCTGTCGCTGGACGTAGCTGCCGTCGCTGCTCCGGCAGTCGTCTTCTGCACCCTTCAGCATCGCCTCCAGCGCGGCTTGGGCATTGAAGCCCCTGGCGCCGAAGGCGGCCACCGAGGCAATGATGGGGTCGGCTGGATCGCCCACCATCGTCATGCTCTGCCCGTTGGCGTAGGACCAGCGCGGCAGGCAACCGCTCTCCCTGGCATCGGCCAGCATCGAAGCGACGACGTCGCTGGCACGGCGCGGCATCAGCATCGCCAGCAGCGGGATCTGGGTGCGGTAGACGTCCCAGCCCGAAAGGTCGGCGTACTGGGTGCGCCCACCGGTGTCGTGCACCGCGCCATCCATGCCGACGTAGCGGCCGTCGACGTCGTTGAAGGTGCGCGGGGCGAGAAGCGCGTGGTAGAGCGCCGTGTAAAAGACCTCGGTGTTGCCCGGCGTGCCGCCGCTGACACGAATCGAGGACAGAGCCTGGTCCCAACTCCTCCGCGCGCCCGTGGCGATGCGTCCAAACGATCTGCGCCCGCTCTCGGCGGCGAGGTTGGCGCGCGCTCCGGCGACGCTGACGAAGGAGACGCCGACGCGGACGGTGACGGCGCGGTTGCGCCTGGTGTCGAAGGTGGCGTATGCGCCCGCCTGGGCGGTGTTGGCCGAGACCGTCGACGGTCGCTTTTGTTCGAAGGCGGCGGTCGAACCGGGTGCCAGCTTTTGGCCCGTCCAGGTGCCGTAGGTGTCGAGCGGGCGGTCGAAGGCCGCCGCGAAGTAGATCCGGTAGCGAGGCCGCTGCGCGCAGAAGTAACCACTTGATGCGGACCCCGAGATCTCGCGCCGGCGGGGATCGATCTGCACTTCGGCGAGGTCGTCGGCTTTGGCGCTGCCGCCGGCGTCGATCAGGACGCTTGCGTGGGGCGAGCGGGGAAAGGAAAAGCTGGCCATCCCGGTACGTGTGGTGGCAGTCAGGGCCGTATCGACTGCACCTCCACCAGCCGGATTGAGGCGGACCGAGTAGAAGCCGGGGTGAGCGCGCTCGTGGGCATGGGAGAAGCCAGGTTGGAAACGCCCCTTGAGCCCGGCGGCGCCCACTGCCGCCGGGGAAGCACGGAGCGGCTCGGTGGTCGGCAGAAAGGGGAAGTCGCCATAGAGCGCACAACCGGCGCCGCTGAGGTGAGTGAGGCTGAAGCCACGAAGATGGCGGTCGCGGTAGTCATAGCCGCCCGAATGGCGATCGGCGGGGACGGTGTCGGGGCCCCACTGGACCATCCCGAAGGGCACGGTGGCGCCGGGGAAGTTGTGCCCGCCGCCAAAAGCGCCCCCGCCCGGCTCGGTGCCGGCGAAGACCCCGACCTCCTCACTCGGCCCTGCCGCCGAGGTTGCCCCAGGGGCGAGACCAAGCGCAAACACTGCCCCCAGCGTGATCACGGCCGCTCTCAGCATCGGCACACGTTAGGGGTCCGCGCCCCCGCACCCACCGCGTTGGGCCACGGGGCACGTAACCTTCCGGCTCCGATGCGGCCCGGAATCGCCATCTTTGCCGTCCTCGCTGCCGCCGTTGCCGCCGCGCTGGTCGTCGTCCTCGTCGACGGAGCCGATGGCGACTCCGCACCCGGGATGGAGACGGTCGCAGGGGAACCGGGCGTCACGATCGTGTCCCCGCGCAACGGTGCCCGCCAATCGAATCGCGCGGTGGTGGTCAAGGCGAGGGTGCACAACTTCACGCTCGCGCCACGCCATTTCGGCGGCGAACCACAGCTTGGCGAGGGCCACATCCGCTTCGCGCTCAACCGCGTGCCCGACTGCGTCGACCCGGTCAAACTGGAGCGAGCCATAGCGAGCCCGCTCGGACGAGGTCGGCTCGTCGGCGCCTCCTTCGATTTCTCCCGCTACTCCGGTCCCAATGGCGAGCTGGCCGAACGGATCGGCGCCAGCGGCAGCTACTCACCGGCAACGCGGCCCGAGATCTACTACCACGACCTGCGGGCCGGTTTCTACCGCCTCGTCGTCACCCTCGCCCGCAACAACGGCGCCACCACGCCCTACCACGCCGTAACCAACTTCCAGATCCTGCCCCGCCCGGGTCACGGCCCCAAGTGCAGCGGCGGCAAAGTCTCCAGCGCCAAGGCCGCGGCCTTCGACTGACGGCGTGCCTCGAGTTAGAGGCCCATATGGGTCCCTAACTTGAGGTACGTACCACCTGGGGGGCCTTTACTTCACTTTGTATAGTGGCCTGATGCGGACCTATCGCCGTCTGATGGGCTTTCTGCGGCCTTATCGCCGCCAGCTTTGGGGCTCGCTTGTCTTCGCCTGGCTGGCGATGGGCATGACCGTGCTCATCCCGTGGCTGATCGGCCGTGCGGTCAACGCGATCGAGAACGGCGACAAGCCCGACCTGCTGCCGCTGGCGATCGCGATCGTCGCCGCCGGCATTCTGCGCTTGGGGCTGACGATGGTGCGGCGGGTGGTCGCCGGCAAGGTCTCTCTCGCGGTCGAGTTCGACCTGCGGCAACGCTTCTATGCCCACCTGCAGCGGCTCGAGCTGGGCTTCTTCGACAGCCAGCAGACCGGTCAGCTGATGTCTCGGGCGACCGTCGACCTGCAGTCGATCCGCTTCTTCCTCGGCTACGGCCTGATCTTCATCACGCAGAACCTGCTGACGATCGCGCTGGCCAGCGCGGTGATGTTCGTCCTCGAGCCCTGGCTGGCGCTGGTCGCCCTCGCCCCGGCGCCATTCGTCGTGTACGCGGCCTCCCGCTACAACCGCGTCTCCCGCCCGGCCGTGCAGGAGGTGCAGCAGCGCATCGCCGAGCTGACCGCCGAAGCCGAGGAGAACGTCTCCGGGATCCGCATCGTCAAGGCCTTTGCCCGCGAGGAGCACCAACTGCACCGCTTCCGCCGCGCCGTCTCTCGCGTCTTCGACCAGAGCATCTACTCGACTCGGCTGCAGGCCACCTTCTCCCCTCTTCTTGGATTCCTGCCGCAGCTCGGCATCGCCCTCGTGCTGCTGATTGGCGGTCGCGAGGTGATCGCCGGCAACCTCAGCCTCGGCGACTTCACCGCCTTCTACACCTACGTCGCGATGCTGGCGGGGCCGATGCGGATGCTGGGGATGACGCTGGGGATGGCACAGCGCGCGATCGCCTCCGGAAATCGCCTCTTCGAGATCCTCGACCGCGACCCGCAGATCGAGAGCCCGCCGGACGCACCCCCGCTGCCTGCCGGGGGCGGACGGCTGGAGATGCGCGCCGTGACCCTGCGCTACGACGGCGGCGCACCCGCACTGACCGACATCGACATCGACATCGAGGCGGGACGCACCGTGGCGCTCGTCGGCCCTTCGGGCTCGGGTAAGACGAGCCTGGTGGCGCTGATCGCCCGCCTCTATGACCCGAGCGAGGGCTCGGTGGCGATCGACGGCGCCGACGTGCGGTCGGTCGACCTGGGCTCGCTGCGCTCGGAGGTCGCCTTCGTCGGCGACGACAGCTTCCTCTTCACCGCCGGCATCGCCGAGAACATCGCCTACGCGCGGCCGCAGGCGAGCCGCGAGGAGGTCGAAGCGGCGGCACGGCGCGCCCAGGCCGACGGGTTCATCCGCGACCTGCCGGGTGGCTACGACACCCTCGTCGGCGAGCGCGGGATGACCCTCTCCGGCGGGCAGCGCCAGCGCGTCGCGATCGCCCGCGCCCTGCTCGCCGACCCGCGCATCCTGATCCTCGACGACGCCACGTCTTCGGTGGACGCGACGACCGAGGCAGCGATCAAGGCCGGACTCGGCGAAGCGATGGCCGGGCGTACGACCTTCGTCATCGCCCACCGCCTCTCGACCGTCTCACTCGCCGACGAGGTGGTGGTCATGGACGGCGGCCGCATCGTCGATCGCGGCACGCACGAGGAGCTGCTCGAGGGCTGTGGCTTCTATCGCGAGATCGCCGAGCACGGGCTCGCCGACTCCGTCTTCCTGCAGCGCGACCTGGAGCGGCGCGAGGAGATGGCGAGGCTGTGAGAAGGCTTTGGCTGATAGTCCGCGGCGAGGACCAGCGCGGCCGCAAGCTGCGCTGGATGGCCGGCCTGCTGCGCCCTTACCGCGGCCGGGTGGCGCTGGCCGTTATCGCGATCCTGGCGGCGACCGGCGCCGGCCTCGCCCCTCCCTACCTCGCAGGACAGGCGATCGACGCCGGCATCGTCACCGGCGACACCAGCGCGCTGACGACGATCGTCATCGCCTTCCTCGGCGTCGCCGCCGTCTTCGCCGTCGCCACCTACGCCCAGACCTACCTGGTCGGCTGGGTCGGCACCCGTGCGCTCCAGGACCTGCGCGAGCACGTCTTCGCCCACCTTCAATCGATGTCGATCGGCTTCTTCACCCGGCGCAGCCCGGGGGTGCTGATCAGCCGCATGACCAACGACATCGAGGCCCTCAACCAGCTCCTCACCAGCGGCGTTACGACCCTCTTCTCCAGCGGCCTCACCCTGATCGGCGTGGTCGTGATCATGTTCCTGCTCGACGCCAAGCTGGCCCTGGTCACCTTCCTCACCTTTCCGCTGGTCGCCCTCGCCAGCATCATCTTCCGGGTCGCCTCACAGGGCGCCTACCGGGAGACGCGCGAGCGGATCGCCGCCGTCACCGCATACCTGCAGGAGACGCTGAGCGGCGTGCGGGTCGTGCGCAGCTTCGGCCAGGAGGCGCGCCACGGCGCGGCGATGACCGAGCTCAACGAAGCCAACCGCGAGGCGAACATGCGGACCGTCTTCCTCAACGCCTCCTACTTCCCGGCGATCGAACTGCTGACCGCTGCCGGCACCGCGGAGATCATCCTCTACGGCGGCACCCAGGCAATCGACCACGCGATCCAGATCGGCACGATCGTCGCTTTCATCGGCTACCTGCAGGTCTTCTTCTCGCCGATCCAAGAACTCTCACAGCTCTACACGACCTACCAGCAGGGAATGGCCGCGCTCGACAAGATCTTCGAGCTGCTGGACACCGAGCCCGACATGGTCGACGCGGACGGCGCGATCGACCCGGGGACGCTGCGCGGCGAGATCGAGATGGAGGGAGTCTCGTTCGCCTACGGCGACGACGCGCTGGAGCGGGAGGGGCGCGGAGAACGCGTGGAGTGGGCGCTGCGGGAGGTCGATCTGCACGTGCCGCCCGGACAGACCCTGGCCCTGGTCGGCACGACCGGAGCCGGCAAGTCGACCTTTGCCAAGCTCGTGGCCCGCTTCTATGACCCACAGCATGGTCGCGTGATGGTCGACGGCCACGATCTGCGGGGAGTCCAGCAGCACGCCCTGCGGCGCCAGCTCGGCATCGTTCCACAGGAGGGATTCCTGTTCTCCGGCAGCGTGCGGGAAAACATCGCCTTCGGCCGACCCGAGGCAAGCCTCGAGGAGATCGAGGCAGCGGCGGCCGCCGTCGGCGCAACCGAGTTCATCGCGGCGCTGCCCGCAGGCGTCGAGACCGAAGTCGGCGAGCGCGGCGTTCAGCTCTCGGCCGGCCAGCGCCAGCTCGTCGCCTTCGCCCGGGCACTCCTTGCCGAACCCCGCATTCTGATCCTCGACGAGGCGACCTCCAACGTCGACGTGCGGACCGAGAAGACGATCGAGCGGGGTCTGGAGCGCCTCCTGGCCGGCCGCACGGCGATCGTCATCGCCCACCGGCTCTCAACCATCCGCCGTGCCGGCAAGATCGTCGTGCTCGAACATGGGCGGATAGCCGAGAGCGGCACCCACGATGAGCTGATCGAGGCCGGCGGTCCCTATGCCCGCCTCTACGGCAATTGGGAAGAGAGCTCTGCAGCCTGAGTCCATCCCGGTAGGGGTTCCACTTAACTTTTTCGGTGAAATCTCGGTAGGGCTGGCGCCCATAGCATCGACGAAAAAGTACAAGACGTTCCACCCCTACCGGGATGGACTCTTACCCCGGTCCGATTCCTCCGCTGCTTCCGCCACCTGAACTGCCGCCGCCGCCTTCCGTGCCGCCACCCACCCCGGCACCCCCACCAGCGCCTTCTTCTTCGACGGGCGGAGCTTCTTCGGGCGCGATTTCGACTTCTTCTTCAGGCGCCGCTTCTTCGACTCCCCCTTCGACGCCACCGGAGCTTTCTTCTCCAGCCGGTTCTTCGACCGAGCCGCTCGGCGTCGGCGCCGCCGGCGCTTCGGCGCAGTCTTCGAGACCGAACGTAATAGCTGCCGACTGGAACGAGGCGAGCGCCGAGGAGGCTTCGGTTTCGGCTTCGCTCAGTGCTTCCCCTTCTTCCCGTTCAGAGGCCAGCTTGACGTTGCTCTCGGCCTGGGCGAGCGCTTCGGCGGAGGAGATGAATTCGGGATAGCCGGTCGTTTCGTCGCTGGGTGCGCCCAGATCCTTAAGCCTTTCGACCATGCCGCCGTAGAGACCCGCGACCTGGGCAGCCTGACCGGAGGCACCGGAGCTGGTCGATCCGACGGTGCCGACCGCGGCGTTCACCTCGGCGCAGATCGCGTCTCCCTGGGTGAGCAGCTCTTCCTTGCTCAGCGACGTCGTCGCTTCGGTGATTTCTGGCGCCGCAGCGGTCGTCGAGTCATCCCCATCGCCACCACCGCAGCCGGCGATTGCAAGAGCGACGAGAGGCAAGATCGCGAGAAGGCGCCTTCGGGTCCCCATCGCCGCGAAGGTAGCAGAGCGACTAGACGAGCTTTGCAGGAGGTTTCGCGAACTGCGCCCCAGGGACTCGAACCCCGAAATCCAGCTCCAGAGGCTGGCGTGTTGCCAATTACACCAGGGCGCAACGAACTGCCTTGAGGATATCCGGCGGCGTGCGCGAGGGTGCGCAGGCCCTCTCGTCAGGAGATTTCGCCCAGGTCGCTGCCGGAGTCGGCGATCAGCTCGCGGGCGGCGGAGACGTCGACGCCGTCGGCGAGCATGCGGCGCGCCTCGGCGAGATCTTCGGAGCGGCCGACGCTGAGCGCACCGGCGACCCTGCCGTCCTTCAGATACCAGACCGAGAACTCGCCGCCGTCGCGGTCGCCCCGCCAGATCTCCTCGTCCCACTCGGCCGCCGGACCGACGTACTCGAGGCTCGCCCAGTCGGCGAGGTCGCTGAAGAAGTAGGGGACGACGTCGTAGTCGCGGTCCTCGCCGAGCATGTTGGCGGCGACGTGCATGCCCTGCTGCATCGCCACGTCCCAGTGCTCGACCCGGATGCGCCGGCCGTGGACGACGCTGTCGTAGGAGCAGCAGTCACCCGCGGCGTAGATGCCCTCGACGGACGTGGCCAGCTTGGAGTCGCAGACGATCCCGTCGTCGACGTCGAGCCCGGCGCGCTGGGCGAGCATCGCGTCGGGACGCACGCCGGCACCGACCACGACCGTGTCGCACTCGATCGCCATACCGCTCTTGGTCAGCACGGCCTTGACCCGGCCGTCGCCCTCGAAGGCCTCCAGCTCCTCTCCGGCGTGGACGGTGACGCCGTGGTCTTCGAGCGTCCCCTGAAACCAGCGCCCGGCGTCCTCGCCGAAGACCCGCGAGAGCGCCACGTCCTCCATCATCACGATCGTGCACTTGACGCCCTTCGCGGTCAGCGAGGCGGCGACCTCGGTGCCGATGTAGCTGCCGCCGATCAGGACGACGTGCTCGGCCGCCTCGGCGTCGGCGCGGATCGCGTCGGAGTTGCCGAAGGCACGCAGGTAGTGGATGCCCTCGTTCTCAGCGCCCTCGACGCGCAAGATATTGACCATCGCCCCGGTGGCGAGCAGCGCCTTGTCGAAGGCAACCTCCTCCCCGCCCTGCAGCTTTGCCGTACGCGCCACCGGATCGAGCGACATCGCGTTGACGCCGGTCAGCAACTCGACCCCGTTCTCCTCGTACCAGCCAGGCGGGTTGACGTAGGCGTCGGCGCGGCTCACCTCTCCCCGCATGTACTCCTTCGAGAGGGGCGGTCTTTCATAGGGCGGCTCCGGCTCACGCCCGGCCAACAGGATCGAGCCCTCCGCCCCGCGCTTGCGCAACTCCGCCGCGCAGTGCGCCGAGCCCATGCCGCCGCCGACCAAGAGGAAGTCGACCTCGCGCTCGGCCATTGCTCAGCCGGTCCCGTTGCCGCCGGCAGCCGGTCCGAAGAGCTCCTTGAGTTCATCCTCGCGGCCAGGATCGAGCACGGCCAGCACCTCGTCCCCGACCTCCAGGACGGTGTCGGCATTGGGAACGAAACCCTTGCCCGCTCGCAACACCGAGATCAACAGGCTTCCTTCGGGCATGGAGAGGTCGCCGACGCGGCGGCCGGTGACGCTGGAGTCCTTGCCGAGCAACATCTCGATGATCTCCAGCTGCTCCTCCTGCAGGTCGAGCAGGTGGACGAGCCCGTACTCAGGCACCTCGTGCTCGAGTAGACGAAGGATCAGGTCGGTGGCGGAGACTGACGGCTTCACGCCGAGCAGGTCGAAATGCGGCCGGTTGCGAGGGTTGTTCACGCGGGCGATGATCTGCGCCACCTCGTACTTCTCGCGGGCGACCTGGCAGATCAGCATGTTGTCCTCGTCGTCGCCGGTGACCGCGATCACCATGTCGGCGCGCTGGATGCCTGCCCGCTCAAGCACCCAGAGCTCGGAGGCGTCGCCGTAGGTGACGTTGTGCTCGAGCTCCTGCTCGACGGTCAGGTAGCGGCGGCGGTTGCTCTCGATCACCGTCACCTCGTGGTTCTTTTCAAGCAGCTCGCGGGCCAGGTTCCAACCGACCTTCCCCGCTCCGACGACGATGATGTACATGCTCAGGCGACCTCGCGCTGGGCGCCCTCGCGGACGGCGCTCTCCAACATGTCGATCGCGACCCGCGTCGGGCAAATCGTGTGCAGGCCCTGCTGGCGGTACCACTCCGCTCGCAGCGGGTCGAGGATCCGCGCGATCACGGTCGGAACCTCGTAGCGCCGCTGGGCGATCTGGGCGATGACGATGTTCGTGTTGTCGCCGTTAGTGGCGGCGATGAAGGCGTCCGCGGTCTCGATCCCGGCGGCCACCAAGGCGTCGGTCTCGAGGCCGGTACCGACCGTGAAGCGACCGCCGAGGTCCTCCCAGCCCTTGTCGAGGCCGACCTCGAGCCTGGTGTGGGACTCGGGGTCCTCGTCCAGGCAGGAGACGTCGTGACCCTCGCTCAGCATGCTCCGCGCGACAGAGGAGCCGACTCTTCCGCAACCGACGATCAGAATGAACACGCTGCGGATACTAGATGGAGGGGGCCTGCTCCGGAGGCGCAGTCAGCAGGACCTGGCAAGGCGCCTTCTTCAGGACGTACTCGGTCGCGGCACCGATCTCGGCCGGCCTGGGGGCGCCGATCCCACCGAGGGTCGCACCCCCACGGATCTTGCTCGGGGGCTCTGCCCCGACCACGATCGCTTCGACGCCGCCGCGCCGCGCCGCCTCGACGATCCCGGCGCCGACCTCGCGCGCCCTCGTAACCGACGCCGTCACCCTCACGTCCTCGTACTCTTCGCCGACTTCGCGGGCACGCTCGATCGCGTGCAGCGCCTCTTGCTCCTGCTCGCGGGGCAGATCGGCGTCAAGTGGCAGGGTCAGTGGCACCCTGAGCACGTAGACGATCGCAAGGTGGGTCTCGTCGACTTCGCCGTCGCCCTCGTGCTCGGCGGCGGCGAGGCGCCCCGCCGTGGCGACGATGTCGTCGTCGAGCGTGGTCCCGAACACCGGCACGAGGATGTTGCCGTATTCGACCTTGGGGACCTGCTTGGTCAGTGCCCGCTCGGTCACCGAGACCCGCCGGGTAAGCGTGGTCCCCTCGAAGACCTTGCGGTAGACGACGTAGAAGACGAGGCCGAACAGCATCCAGCCGCCACCGACCCAGCGCGCCCGGTCGTGGAAGGCGAGGACGCTGAGAAACGCCAGGGCGCTGAGCAGGGCGGCGAAGAGCGTCGGCAAGGGCAGCTGAGCGCCGCGCCAGGAGACGCTCCAGGGCACCCGGAAGGGGCGGGTCCGATCGGGCTCGGAGACGCGCAGCCGCAGGATCGAGAGGTGGGCGATGGTGATCGCCAGCATCGCCCCGAAGGCGTAGAGCCCGGCCAGCAGCTTGACGTCGGTGGGCGCGATCAGGCCGATCGCGATCAGGCCGGAGAGCCCGATCGCGACGTGCGGCGTCGCGTAGCGACCGTTGAGCTTGCCGAGCCAGCTGGGGATCTGGCGGTTGATCGCCAGCGTGTAGATGTGACGGGAGACGCCGAGCATCGCCGTCGTCGCGGCCCAGAAGAGCACCGGGGCGGCGACCAGGGCCACCACCCACCGCATCGCGTCCGCAACCCAGGCCGGGTGGTAGGCGGAGACGACCCCCAGCACCGGTGCCTCGACGAATTCGCCACCGAGTGCGGTCTCGGGGCCTTGCGGTCCGGCGACGACCGGCACCGCCATCAGCGCGATCGCCGCCATCCCGGCGTAGATGAGGGGCACGGCCACGGCTCCCACCGAGACGATCCGCTTCAGGTCACGTGGCTTGACGTCGATGTCGGGCGCCAGGTCGGAGGCGGCCTCGATCCCGGCATAGGCGAGCATCGCCACCACCGACGCGTAGACGATGTCCTCGAGGCTCGGGTCGGTGAAGAGGTGGATCTGGTCGGTGAGGCGGTCGGGGTGCAGGACCGCGAGCGCACCGACGCCAATCACCGCAAGCTGCAGGGCGACGTCGGCGAGGGCCAGCACGCTGAGCGTGCGCGCCCGCCCGCGCCCGGTGATGTTGAGGATGTTGAGCCCGCAGGCAGCGACGATCACCAGGCCGGCGACGCCGATCTCCCAGCCCGGCTTGGAGAGATCCTGGGCGACCGGCTCCAGATAATGGGGAACCGAGATCGCCGCTAGCGCGGCGACGATCAGGTAGTCGATCAAGATCGCCCAGCCGGCGATGAAGGCGATCAGCTCGTTGAAGGCGTGGCGGGCGAAGCTCGACGACCCCCCGCGCTCGCGGATCATCGCGCCCCCCTCGACGTAGCTGAGCGTGGTCAGCACGAAGAGCAGCCCCGCGGCGAGGAAGATCAGCGGCGTCAGGCCGAGGCCGCGGTCGGCGACGACGCCGAGCGAGAAGTAGATCGAGAAGCCGACGGCGGAGTAGACGGCGGCGAAGAGGCCGGGGACGCCCAGGCCGCGGGTTAGCAGGGGTTCTAGGCGGGGGCGTTGTTGTTCGGGTTGGTCCGGTTGCTCGTGCGGCTCATGGGAGCCATCGGCCGCGGGTCCTGTCGGAGGGGGAGGGGGGGTTAGCGGACTCACCCGTCCGAACCCCCCCTCCCCCTCCGCCACCCGCGGAAGGCGCCGCTTAGCCAGAGGCGGGCGACGCCGACGGCTAGAAAGGCCACGCCCATCAGGGCGCCCAGCGAGAGTGGACCGCCGCCGTGACTGAAGGTGCTTGCGAGAATTGCGACGCCGAGCCCTACGAAGATGAAGGAGAGGGTGCGGATCGTGGCGCTGTGGATCCGCTCGGGCGAGGACATGGCGGCGATTCTAGGCGAGGACAGGTGCAGCTTCGGAGCCCTGGACGCTCCTGTCGGAGACGACGAGGACGCGGCAGGGTCGCTCGCTCAGAACCGTCTGCAGGGTCTTGTCGTAAAGCGGCGCCCCGTTGCGATACCGCAGCCCGACGACGATCGCCGCGGCGCTGATCAGGTTCGCCTCGTCGGAGATCGAGTAGCCCGCCTGCGCCGGCCGCACCCGCTCGACGTGACCGGTCACCCGCTGCCCACCGATCAGCTTCGCCTGCTCGATCTTGCTCTGCGCTTCGGCTTCCTGGTCGCGCAAGTCGGCATTCAGCGGCAGATCGGTCGGTACGGTCAGCATCGAGTGGATGTGAACTCCTCGGCGGCGCTTTGAGGCGAGCTTGATGGCGGTCGCGACCATCTCCTCGGAGAACGGCTCGCCGTCCTCGAAGGCAACCAGGATGCTGCGGTACTCGATCTCCTCCACGCCGAGCGGCTCCGGCGTGACCACTTTGACGGTCTCGGTCAGCGGCAGTTTCTGGTTGCGGCGGTAGAGGACGTAGACGACGATCCCGAACGCCATCCAGCCGGCCCCGACCGCCAGCGTGCGCGGGTTCAGCGTCATCACCACGATCCAGGCGAAGAAGGTGCCGAGGCCGCCGAGCACCGCGGACAGCGGCAGCTCGAAGCCGAAGGCGTGGAAGTTGAGCGGTGGCTTCCAGGGCCGTTCGTCCCCCGATTTTCGTCGGCGCAGCTGGATCACCGAGACGTGGGCGATCGTGAAGGAGAGCATCGCGCCGAACGAGTACAGCGTCGCCAGGAATTCGGCCTGGCCCGGGATCAGCGTGATCATCGCCAGCCCGGCGAAGACGAGGATCGCGATGTAGGGGGTGCGGTAGCGGGGGTGGACCTGGCGCAGGCCCTCCGGCAGCTGGCGGTGCTGGCCCATCGAGTAGGTGAGACGGGAGACGCCGATCAGGCCGGCGTTGGTGGCGATCAGCAGGATCACCGCGGCGAGGATGCCGACGTAGAAGCGCAGCGCTTCGGTCAGGCCGCCGCTGAGACCGAGGTTCTCGACGATGCCGAGAATCGGATCGCTGGCGAACTCGGAGCCGAGCGCCGTCGTGTAGTGACCGGCGCCATCCTGGACCACCGGCATCGCCGAGAGCGCCACGATCGGGATCAGCAGGTAGAGACCGAGCACCGCTGCGACCGTGAGGCCGACGCTGCGGGGAATCGTCCGCGCGGCGTCCTTGGCCTCCTCGGCCATGTTGGAGATCGTCTCGATCCCGGTGTAGGCGATCATCGCGACCGCGATGCCGAGGGCAAAGTCGCTCCAGGTCGGAGCGACGCCGAGGTGGACGTTGTCGACCAGGATCTCCGGGCTGAGCACCAGGACGATGCCGATCCCGACCAGCACGACCTGGGTGGCGAGGTCGGCGACGGCGAGGATCAGGTTGAGTTTCGCCGACTCCTGAGAGCCGCGGATGTTGAGCAGCGCCAAGGCCCCGATCAGGACGGCACCGCCGATGATGTCTCCCGGAGCGTGACCGAGCGGCTCCCAGAACACGGCCAGGTAGTGGGGCACGAAGTAGGCCGAGATCGCGACCGTGATCGTGTAGTTGAGCATCTGTCCCCAGGCGGCGACGAAGCTGACCAGCTCGTTGAAGGCATGGCGGGCGAAGCTCGAAGACCCCCCCGCCTCCGGGTACATCACCGTCGCCTCGGCGTAGGTCGCGGCGGTTGCGGCGAAGATCAGCCCGGAGATGACGAAGGCGATCGGCGTGAGGCCGAGGGCGAAGGCGGCGGTGACGCCGAGCGCGTAGTAGATCGAGGAGCCGACGTTGCCGTAGGCGGCCGAGAACAGCGCGCCGACACCGTGCACGCGGCTCAGCGATTCGTCTCTGGGGATCCGCTGGGCCATGGGTCAGGTCGAGGTGCAGGTCACTCAGACCGAATATACGGACGCCGCCGGTGCTCTCTGCACGTGTGTGCGGCCGAGCTCGGCCGGCGAGGCGCAGCCACAGAGAGCGAGCGTCAGCTCGAGCTCCTCGCGCAACAGCTCCAGCACCCGGCGGGCACCGGGCTCGCCTCCGGCCGCGAGCCCCCAGAGCGCGGGCCGGCCGACCAGCACCGCGTCGGCGCCGAGGGCCAACGCGATCGCAACGTCGACGCCACGCCGGATGCCACCATCGACCAGCACGGTGCCGCGACTATCGACCGCGTCGACCACCTCTGGCAGGGCGTCGGCGGTCGCGATGCAGCGATCGAGCTGGCGCCCACCGTGGTTGGAGACGACGACGCCTGCGGCGCCGCGCTCGATCGCAAGCGCCGCGTCCTCGGCGGTCAGGATGCCCTTGACCAGCACCGGCACGCTGCAATCGGCGGCCAGCCCTTCCAGGTCGGACCAGGTCAGCGCCGGTTCCATCAGCTCGAACGTCTCCTCGATCGTGATCGCTCGGCCTGAGCCAAGCGCCGCTTCCACGTTGGGCACACCGAGCTCCGCCGGGATCTTGAAGCCGGTCCGCCGGTCGCGCTCGCGGTTGCCCGCGCGCGGCGCGTCGACGGTGACGACGATCGCGTCGTAGCCACAATCGACCGCCTCCTCGATCAGAGCCCGGGTCACTGCCCGGTCCTTGAAGCAGTAGAGCTGAAACCAACGCCTACCGCCCGGTGCCGCTTCCGCAACCGGTCGGGGCCGCCGCGTCGCCAGCGTGGAGAGGCACATGACGGTCCCCTCCGCAGCAGCGGCCCGAGCCATCGCCTCCTCCCCATCCGGATCGACCAACCCCTGGTAGGCAACCGGCGCCACCAGCACCGGCATCGAAACGTCCCCACCCAGCAACTCCACCTCAGCAGACCACTCACCAAGCCCGGCAAGCGCCCGCGGCCGCAAGCGCCAACCCGACCAAGCAGCAACATTCTCCCGAAGCGTCAGCCCATCTCCGGCACCGCCGAAGAAGTACCCGGCGACCCCGGCGTCAAGCTTCTCAGCCGCGGCCCGCTCGAAGTCAGCGACGTTGATCAACCCGTCGATCACGCTGCGACCCTAACCGAGTGTCTAGGGGGAGAGAATCGATCGCTAGAGGCTTGAGTCCTAGTGGCTTACATCAGTCAAACCTCGGCGCCCCCCGCAGCGCCTCGTCCGCTTCTTCTGGACAGAGCATGCAATCGGCCGCATACGCGAACGCGATTTTCGGGCACGCGATGTCGTGGTCGCTATCCAGAACCAACATTCGAGCAGAGCGATTAACCGCGGTCGAGCGCAGTGGCGTATCGTCAGTTCGACCAGCGATGATCGTGCCTTCGTCGTTATCTACGACCACCCGCATGGCGCCGATACTCGCGCGGTGCGCATCGTGAGTGTATGGCCGCTCTAAGAGACGACAAAGAGTTGCGCTATCCTCGACCGATCGTGCGCGCTCACTATGACCCCGAGGTCGATATCGCTCTGCTCTCATTCGAGCGTGGCAGGGCAGTTAGCGAAGAGCACGACTGGGGCCTTATCGATCGTCACCCGGACGATGGCCACCTGATGGGTTTCGAGATCTGGGACGCCAGCCGAAATCTCCCTCCTGAGTTGGTAGATGCGCTACCAACTCCAAGCCGCACCAGAAGCGCTGCGTAGAACACGCCGGCCGCAGGACCACAGCAGCTACAGAAACGGGCCGCGATCCCGATCAACCGTGGACAGCACTGGGCGCCCGCGAGGAGGGGCAGGGTGCCCTCCCGACGCAGCGGCGTCCTCTTTTTCGCCCCACCAGCGCACGCGGCCAGCCTAAAGCGATCCTGGCGAAAAACCCAGCAAGGCGGGAGGGCACCCTGGCCCTCCCCCTTGCCGAATCCTTAGAAGTGAACTATCGGGATGATCAGGATGGCGACGATGTTGGCCACCTTGATCATCGGGTTGATCGCCGGCCCGGCCGTGTCCTTGTAGGGATCGCCGACGGTGTCGCCGGTCACCGAGGCTTCATGGGCCGGGGAGCCTTTGCCGCCGTGGGCGCCGTCCTCGATCAGCTTCTTGGCGTTGTCCCAGGCACCGCCACCGGCGGTCATCGAGATCGCGGCGAAGAGACCGACGACGATGACGCCGATCAGCAGACCGCCGAGCGCATTGACGCTGAGCAGGCCGACGACGACCGGGACGGCGATCGGGATCAGCGCGGGCAGGATCATCTCTTTCTGCGCCGCCAGGGTGACGATGCTGACCGTTTTCCCGTAGTCGGGTTTTTCGGTGCCCTCCATGATCCCCGGGTGCTCGCGGAACTGCTCGCGCACCTGTTCGACGACCTGGCCACCGGCACGTCCAACGGCCTCGATCGCGAAGGCCGCGAACAGGTAGACCATCATGCCGCCGATGATCAGCCCGATCAGGACGTCAGGGCTGCTCAGGTTGAAGAGGGCGTTGAGGTCGAACCCGGTCGGCGCCTCCTCGGCCAATTCGCTCTTGAAGGCGGCGAACAGCACCAGCGCGGCGAGCGCGGCGGAGCCGATCGCGTAACCCTTGGTGACCGCCTTGGTCGTGTTGCCGACCGCGTCGAGCGGGTCGGTCACGGCGCGAACCTCCTCGGGCAGGTCCGCCATCTCGGCGATGCCACCGGCGTTGTCGGTGATCGGCCCGAAGGCGTCGAGGGCGACGATCAGACCGCAGAGCGAGAGCTGAGCCATCACGGCGATGCCGATGCCGTAGATGCCGGCGAGCTCGTTGGCGCCGAGGATCGCGAGCGCCAGCACCAACGCCGGTGCTGCCGTCGACTGGAAGCCCTGTGCCAGCCCCTGGATGATGTTGGTCGCGTGACCGGTCTCCGACGCCTTGGCGATCGACTTGACCGGGCGGAAACGGGTCGCGGTATAAAATTCGGTGATGACAAAAAGTAGCGCCGTCACGGCGACGCCGATCACGGCGCAGAGCCAGAGGTCGGTGACGCTGACCGCGTCGGCCGCGGTGCTGAGGCCGAGCCGCACCGGGTCGCTCATCATCCAATCGGTGATCGGGTAGAAGGCCGCGATCGAGAGGATCCCGGCGGCGATGACGCCGGTGTACAGCGCTCCCTCGACCCGGTCCGTTTTGGTCCGCACCAAGAGGGCGCCAATGATCGAGGCGATGATCGCCACCCCGCCGATGACCAGCGGGAAAAGCGCCACCTCGCGCGAGAAGTCACCACCCGAGCCGGTGAAGGTGAGCACGCCGAGCAGCATCACCGCGACCGTGGTGACCGCGTAGGTCTCGAAGAGGTCCGCGGCCATGCCGGCGCAGTCGCCGACGTTGTCGCCGACGTTGTCGGCGATCACCGCGGGGTTACGAGGATCGTCCTCGGGGATCCCCGCCTCGACCTTGCCGACCAGGTCGGCGCCGACGTCAGCGGCCTTGGTGAAGATGCCACCGCCGAGCCGGGCGAAGACGGAGATCAGCGAGCCGCCGAAGCCGAGGCCGACGAGCGCGTCGACGGCCTCCTTGTCGCTGCTGCCGGTGGCGACGAGGATGCCGAAGTAGCCGGCGACGCCGAGCAGCGCCAGGCCGACGACGAGCAGGCCGGTCACCGAACCGCCCTTGAAGGCGACGTCGAGTGCCGGCGGGACGCCGCCACGGGCGGCCTCGGCCACGCGGGCGTTGGCACGCACCGAGAGGTTCATGCCGATGAATCCGGTTGCGCCCGAAAGGACCCCGCCGATCACGAAACCGATCGCGGTCTGGTAGTCCTGCAGGAGCCAGAGCACGATCGCAATCGGCACCGCGACCGCGGCGATGATCGTGTACTGGCGGTTGAGGTAGGCCTTTGCGCCCTCCTGGACGGCGCCTGAGATTTCCTGCATGCGCTCGTTGCCCGGCGACTTCGCGAGCAGGCGCTGCGTGATGATGAGTCCATAGACAACCGCCGCCCCTGCGCAGACAAGCGCAACGACGACTCCGTAATCGGTCAAGAAGCTGGTCAAGTTCGGTTCCTCCGGCTGGGGTTAAGGCGGCGCGGGAGTCTATAAGGGCCCGCGGATACCGCGTTTTCAGCCCTCGAACGCCCTACGCCGTCTGCTAGGCGCCCGCATAGGTGCGGTGCGTTTCGCGCACCGCGTCGCGGTAGACGTCCTCAATCGCGATGCCCGCCCCGAGAGCCTCGTGCGCGCGTTGAGCGCCGTTGCGCTCGGGTAGCCGCGGCTCGATCCCGAGCGCTGAGCGCGCCGGCTCGGTCCACTCGAGCAGGCCCTCCAGCACCGCCCGCGCCTCGATCTCCTCACCGCGACGGAAATCGATCAGCTTGCCGCTCATCCCGTAACGGATCGCCCGCCAGAGGTTCTCCTCGATCTCGCGGTCGCGCAGCGGCGCGCCGGCGCCGTCGTAACCGTGCTCGTCGTAGTCGAGCGCGGTCTGCGCAATGCTGGCGGCGACCAGGCCAGCCAGCGCGAACGACTCGTCGCCACGCGTCTGCGCGTCGCAGATCCGTACCTCGACCGTGCCGAACTGATGGTGCGGCCGGACGCTCCACCACAGCTGGGTCGACTCGACCGCGCTGCCGGTCCGCTGCAGGACACCGATGAACTCGGCGTAGCTGTCCCAGTCGACAAAGGGACTGGGTACGCCGCAACGGGGGAAGGTGCGGGCGAAGATCTCGGTGCGCACCGTGTGCAGGCCGGTATCGCGACGGTCGAGAAAAGGCGAGTTGGCCGAGGCCGCCAGCAACAGCGGCAGCAGCTCGCGCATCCAGTCACAGACAGCTATCGCCCGGTCGGCGCCTCGCACGCCCATATGGACGTGCATGCTCCAGGTGTTGTTGCGCTGCGCGACCCAGCCCAATTCCTGCCGCAGGCGGTTGTAGTGGGGGGTATCGATGATCCGCTGGTCGAGGTAATTCGCCCAAGGGTGCGTGCCCATTGCGGCCAGTCCCAATCCCATCCCGTCGGCTAGATCGAAAAGCCGGCCACGGCGCTCCTGCTGCGCGGCCATCGCTGTCTCAAAGTCCCGCGAGCGTCCCGAGCGGATCTCGATCTCCGAGGCGATCAGCTCGCCGGCTGCCGACTCGGCCAGTACCTCATCCTTCTGACAGGCCGCGTAGAGCTCCTCGAAGCGGTGCTCGAGCTCGAGCGTGACGGGATCGAGGATCGCGAACTCCTCCTCGAGGCCGATCGTGAAGTCGGTGGATGACTCGAATCTCTCCCGAGCCAGGTCGAGGTCCAGGGACAAGGTCCGGTCTCCTTCTCAGGTCAAGTAGAAGTAGAGCGCGTAGAGAAGGTCGACAGCGGGGCTGGAGGTATGCACCGTCACCTCCGGCGGCACCTGAAGCAGCTGCTCGGAGTAGTTGAAGATGATCTTCACCCCGGCCTCGACCAGGCGGTCGGCGACGGCCTGCGCCGCCGCGGCGGGGACGGCAAGCACTCCGACGACGATCTCCTGCTCGGAGACGACCGCCTCGAGCTCGCCGAAATCGCGGATCTGCAGGCTGCCGACCTGGGTACCGACGACCTCCGGGTCGATGTCGAACATGGCGACGACCTCGAAGCCGTGGTCGGCGAAGATGTCGGAGCTGGCGATCGCCTGGCCGAGGTTGCCGGCGCCGAAGAGGGCGATGTTGTGCTGGCCCGAGGTGCGCAGGATCTTGCGGATCTCAGCGACCAGCGAGTCGACGTTGTAGCCGACGCCGCGCTTGCCGAACTTGCCGAAGCCCGAGAGGTCGCGGCGAATCTGGGTCGGATTGATGTGCGTGTAGTCCGACAGTTCCTGCGAGGAGATCGTCTCGCGCCCCATCTTGCGGGCCTGGGTCAGCACCTGCAGGTAGCGGGAGAGGCGCGCGGCTACGCCGAGCGAGAGGCGCTCGCCATCGCCAACCAGCCCACTGGGCACCTCGACCTCCTCCACGGCCTGCTCAATCATCGGCCCCCACAGTATCGAGCCGCGCCCGAACGGAGGTTTGGTCCAGGGTCAGCTCGGAGACGACCTCACCGTTCAGCTCGAGCACGGGAATGCGCTCGAGCATCGCTCGCAACAGTGCCTCGTCGCTCTCGATGTCGACCTCGCGCAGCTCGAAGCGGTAGCCCTCAGCGTGCAGGGCGACGAGCTCTTCCAGCGCCTGCTCGCAGAGGTGGCAACCCGGGCGCGAGTAGAGAATCAAAGTCGCGCCTCGCTCGCGGCGCGAAGAATCAGAGATGGACGCTTGCTCGCTCGGCGCTCCGCTGGGTCCCGGATCGTGGGAATGCATCGTAGGCAAGGTACTCGGGGTATGGGAGGGATGGGGCGAAGCGGGCCGCGGAGCCGATCATCGCCGCATTGTCGGTGCAGAGCTCCAACGGCACCAGCTTCAACCGCACGCCCTGCTCCTCGCAGAGGGCCGACACCGCCTCGCGCAGCGGCCCGTTGGCGGCGACGCCGCCGCCGAGCGCGACCGCGCCCCAATCGCCCCGCTTCAGCGCCCGCTTCAGTTTCGCCGTCAGCTGCCCGACCGCTGCCGCTTGAAAGCTCGCGGCGAGGTCGGCACGGCTCTCGACGACCCCGTCCTCGCCGAGGTCGCGGCACAGGTACACCATCGCCGTCTTCAACCCGCTGAAGCTGAAGTCGAGCCCAGGATCCCGGGCCATCGCAACCGGTAGGTCAAACGCCGCGGGGTCGCCCTCCTCAGCCAGCCTCTGCAGCGCCGGACCGCCGGGAAAGCCGAGGCCGAGCAGGCGGGCGACCTTGTCGAAGGCCTCGCCGGCGGCGTCGTCGAGGGTCTGACCGAGAACCTCGTGGCCGCTGTGGTCGCGCACCCCGGCCAGCAGCGTGTGGCCACCGCTGGCAACGAGACAGAGAAAGGGGGGCTCGAGCGGCTCGGGAGCAAGGAAATTGGCGGCAACGTGACCCTGCAGGTGGTCGACCGGGATCAACGGCAGGCGGCGCGGCGCGGCGATCGCCTTGGCCGTGCTGAGCCCGACCAGCAGCGCCCCGATCAGGCCGGGGCCGGCGGTCACCGCGACGGAATCGATCTGATCCATCGAGGCGCCGGCCTCGCTCAGCGCCGCACCGATCACCGGCACCGCGAGCTCGAGGTGGTGGCGCGAGGCCACCTCCGGGACGATCCCGCCGAAGGCCGCGTGGGCCTCGTCCTGGGAGGAGATCAGGTTGGAGAGGATCCGCGGGCCGTCGAGGACGGCGGCGCAGGTGTCATCGCAGGAGGTCTCTACGGCGAGGATCAAGGCGGCTCAGTCCAGCCACATGATCAGGGCGTCCTCGCCATTGTCTTGGTAGTAGCGAGGCCGCACCCCGGCCGAGCGGAAGCCGAGCTTCTCGTACATCGCGATCGCGTCGCGGTTGGAGACCCGCACCTCGAGCGTGAACGGGAGCTCGTCGCCTGCCTCGGCCAGCAGCTGTGAGATCAGGCGGCTGGCGATGCCCTGGCGACGCCGCTCCGGCGCCACCGCGACGTTCATCACGTGCCAGACGCGGTCATAGCGCGAGCAGACGAGATAGCCGACCAGCTCGTCGGCGGCGGTGGCCGCCAGGCAGATCCCCGACGGCTTGGAAAGCTCAAGCACGAACATCGCCAGCGACCAGGGCGCCGGGAAGGAGCGGCGCTCGACCGAGATCACCGCCGGGAGGTCGCTGTAGGCAAGCCGCCGCACCGGCGGTTCGCCGCTCAGCTCACTCGGCTGCTTTGAGAGAGTCTCGCTCACGCCACCGTTCTGCATCGGGGGGCCTCAAATAGATCGGGGCGATGGAGCCGGATTCGTCCTCCTCCCTCCCCGCGGCCGCGAGAGCGCAGATGTGCCGTGCGGCGACGCGGTGAACGGGATCGGCGTCGTCCGGTATCTCGACCGCCCGATTCGTCAGTTGCTGCCTAAATCGTACAGCGCCCGACCCCCCGCACAGCGCCGCTTCCGGCAGCGCGAGAATCCGCGTGGCGAGCTCCTCCGGGGCTCCGAGCCAGGGTCCCCACAGCTGCTCGCCGTCGGCCGAATAGGCCGCCGCCGCAACCTCGCCGCGACGGGCGTCCAGGACGGCGAGGCAGGGCTGCCGATCGGCGACCTCGCCCAGCCCCCGCGCAAGCGCATCGAGAGTGCCGACCCCACTGAGGGGCAGGCTCCGACTCAGTCCCAGCGCCCGGGCCGTGGCGATGCCCACGCGCAGGCCGGTGAAGGAGCCGGGCCCGATTCCGACCGCGATCCGGTCGACCGCCTCCCAGCCGCCGGCCACCTCCGCCGCGCGCTCAACCTCGGCCAGCAGCGCAGTGGTGTGCTGCGGCCCCCCCTTCTCGGAGAGGCCGAGCAGCGCCTCGTACAGAACCTCGCCCTTGCGAGTCGCGGTGACCGCGGTGTCGGCGGTCGCGGTGTCGAAGCCGACCGCTATCAGCGTCCGCTACCCCGGGACCGTGAAGGTGAAGGCGCCGACCCGCTTGCCCCCCACGAACCACGTCACCTGGTGCTTGCCGGGGATCGTCGAGGTGATCTTGTTCACGTACAGCTGGCCCTTTTTCGCTTCCTGTTTTGGCCTGCAGAGGTTTTTTTTGCCCGGGAATTTGACGCAGACCGAGTAAAAGACATCGCCGTTGTTACTGCGGAAGAAGGCGCCCTTGTCGCGCTGCTTCTGACAGACGTGCGACGGGTCCGCTTTCTGCGAGAGACCACAGGCGACGTAGTGCTTGAAAGCGGCGCCCTTCGCCGATGCAGGGGAAGCACTCGCCAACAGCGCAATCCCGAGTCCGATCGCGGTCAGCGTCTTAAGTCCCTTCATCAGCGTTCTCCTCCTTCGATTTGCATACGCGGGCGATGCTACAGGGCAGCATCCCCCTCCCAAACACACCTATTTCGAGACCGATGCGCTGTCAACTTCGATGCGCCGCCTGTCACCACCGGCGTGATCCAACCGGACCGCCACCACACGTCGCCCGGCCAGCTGCGGCTCGGCCACCGCGGGCCACTCGACGAAGGCGATCGAGGCGGCGTCGAGGTAGTCGTCGAGCAATGCCGGGTCCTCGCCCTCGAGCCCGCCGAGCCGGTAGAGGTCGAGGTGGGAGATCGGCACCCGGCCGCGGTAGCGCTGGCCGATCGTGAAGGTGGGAGAGGTAACCGGGCCCTCGACCCCGAGCGCCCGGCAGGCGCCCCTGATCAGGGTCGTCTTGCCCGCCCCCAGATCGCCGCTGACGACGACGACGTCACCGGCTGCGAGCTGCGCCGCGATCTTCGCCCCGGCAGCTTCGGTCTCGGCCGAAGATCCGCTCTCGACCGTCTCCACTGCAGCGCTCAACCGAACATGTCGAGCTGATCGGCAGGGTCCTGGGGCGGCTCGACTACCGGCTCCTCCGCGATCTCCTCCTCTACCTCGGCCTCAGCGGCCCCAACGGGGGGCGGCCCGGCCAGCAGCTGCGGCAACAGCTCCAGGTCGGCCCGCAGCGTCTCCTTGACCGCGGGCGTGCGCAGCGCCGCCGCTGGGTGGAAGAGCGGCAGCAGGAAGACAGTGCGACCGCCGAGCTCGTGGACTTGGGGCGTGCCCCGCACGCGGGTGATTCCGGTCGGGTTGCCACTCAAGAGCTTGGTGGCGAAGTTGCCCAGGGTGCAGACGACGCGCGGCTCGATCAGCCGCACCTGCTCGAACAGGTAAGGGCGGCAGGCCTCGATCTCCATGGGTTGCGGATCGCGGTTGCCTGGCGGCCGGCTCTTCAACACGTTGGCGATGAAGACGTCCTCCCGCGAGAGGCCGACTCCTTCCAGCAGCTGGTTGAGCAGCTGTCCGGCCCGACCGACGAAGGGCAGCCCCTGGCGATCCTCTTCGGCGCCCGGCGCCTCGCCGACGAACATCACGTCGGCGTCGGCGTCTCCCGCACCGAAAACGGACTTGGTCCGCGTCTCGTGCAGCGGGCACCTTTCGCACACCTGCACTTCCTTGTAGAGCTCAACCAGCTTCTCGCGCCGCTCCTCGGCCGTCATCGAGGCAATGCTAACCGCGCATCCGACATTTACCCCACCCTGGTGTGGTCAATGTCGGATGGGTGCATCCTCAGGGCAGCGGCTCCCAGTCCCACGACGCCCGCGAGCCGAGGCCGTCCTTCTGCTCGAGGTAGCGGCGGAACTCCTGCAGCTCGGCCGGCTCGATCCCGTAGACATGATCGGCCTCGGGGAAGTGGTGGGTGCGGACCTCCTCGGTGTAGCGGCCCACCCCCTCGACCATCGCCGCGTGGATCTCGGCGTAGC
Source organism: uncultured Solirubrobacterales bacterium (assembly GCA_963716735.1). Taxonomy (GTDB): domain Bacteria; phylum Actinomycetota; class Thermoleophilia; order Solirubrobacterales; family 70-9; genus VRUE01. Next base: position 287,804 of record OY970321.1, on the reverse strand, counting down.
GCTTGACGAATTTGGCGGTGCGGCCGGTGGTGATCCCGAGCAGGTCGTGGTAGACGAGCACCTGACCGGCGGTTGCCGGGCCGGCGCCGATGCCGATTGCCGGAATCTCGAGCTTCTCGACGATCGCCTCGGTGATCGCCGCCGGAACCGCCTCGAAAACGATCGCGAAGCAGCCGACCGACTGCAGTGCGAGCGCGTCCTCGAGCAGTTGAACGGCGCCCTGTGCGGTCTTGCCCTGGGTCTTGTAACCGCCCAGCGCGGTCGCCGTCTGCGGAGTCAAGCCGACGTGACCCATCACCGGTATGCCGGCGCGGATGATCGCCCGGGCACGCTCGACCGAGGTCCCCCCCGCCTCCAGCTTGACGACCTGGCAGCCGGTCTCCTTGACCAGGCGCTGGGCGCTCTGCACGGCGAGCTCGTTGCTCGACTCGTAGCTGCCCATCGGCATGTCACCGACCATCAGCGGCGTCTTCACACCCCGGCGGACGGCTCTGCCGAGCATCACCATCTCGTCCATCGAAACCTGCTCGGTGCCGGGGTAGCCGAGCACGACCATCGCCGCGGTGTCGCCGACGAGGACGAGGTCGACGCCGGCCTCCTCGGCGACCCGCGCCGAGGGGTAGTCGTAGGCGGTGACCATGACGATCGGTTCGCCGGCGGCCTTCATCTCGGCCAGGCGAGGCAGGGTGACGGGCTGACGGTCGCTCATCAGATGACCTCCTGTGCGAGCAGCACCTCCGGGTGGCTGTCGACCGCGACGGTGACGTTGTCGTCGTCGACGTGGACGACGACCGGCGAGTAGGCCTCCAGGTCGCTCTCGTCGTAGGCGCCGAAGGAGGCGACGATGATCTTGTGACCGGGCCGGGTCAGGTGGGCGGCGGCGCCGTTGACCTGCATAGTGCCGGAGCCCGGCTCACCGTCGATCACATAGGTGACGAAGCGGGCGCCGTTGTCGATGTCCCAGACGTGGACCTGCTCGTTGGTGATCAGGTCGGCGCTTGCCATCAGCTCGGTGTCGACCGTGATGCTGCCGATGTAATCGACGTCGCAGTCGGTCACCGTGGCCCGGTGGATCTTGGACTTGAGCATCTGCCTCTGCATTAGATGACTGGCCTCCAGTCCGCGTGCGCCTGGGGGCGCGCGGGGTCGAGCAGATCAAGGACGCAGGGTGCAGCCTTTGCTGGTTGCAAAGGCAAACCCGAGGACGCAGAGGTGCGAAGCACCACGTGCGTCATCCAGGTGTGCGGGGATTGGGGGTCAGTCATCTCAGTCTCCTCTTGGGTTCAGGCCTTCATGACCGGATCAAGACGTTGTCGATGAGACGGGCACCGCCAACCTGAGCGGCGACCGCTATCAGCACCGGACGACCGTTCAGCTCGGCCACCGGCTCCAAGTTCTCCGCGTCGCGGGCCTCGAGGTACTCCGCCTCGATCCCCGCTTCCTCCAGCTCACGCCGTCCCGCCTCGATGCCGGCGGCGAGCGAGTCCTCCCGGGCGACGCGCTCGACCGCCCGTAGCCCCCGCGAGATCGCCGTCGCCCGCTCGCGATCCTCGGGACCGAGGTAGGCGTTGCGGGAGCTCATCGCCAGGCCGTCGGGCTCGCGCATGATCGGCAGTGTCTCGATCCGCACCGGGATGTCGAGGTCGCGGACCATGCGCCGGATCGCCGCCACCTGTTGGGCGTCCTTCTGGCCGAAGTAGGCGACGTCGGGCCCGACCGTGTTGAAGAGCTTGGCGACGACGGTGGTGACGCCGCGGAAGTGCTCGGGGCCACGTCTCGAGGGGTTGCCGCAGAGGACCTCGGTCAGCCCGCCGACCGCGACGCTGGTGGAGAAACCGTCGGGGTAGACCTCGGCGACCGGGGGCGCGTAGACCAGGTCGACGCCGGCCTCGCTCGCCAGCTCGGCGTCGCGCTCCTCGTCGCGCGGGTAGCGCTCGAGGTCCTCGCCGGGGCCGAACTGAGTCGGGTTGACGAAGAGGCTCATCACGACCACGTCGCACTCAGCGCGGGCGGCGCGCAGCAGCGAGAGGTGGCCGTCGTGCAGGTACCCCATCGTTGGCACTAGCCCGATCGAGCGGCCTTCACGGCGCGCGGCGGCAAGCTCGGCACGCAGCTCGTCCTTGGCGCGGACGAACTTCACGCCTGCTCGTGCATGCAACGGTTCAGTCAATGCGAGGTTCATGGGAAGGTCCATGCCCTTGGCGGGTCACGGCCGGTTTCCCAGTATAGGCACTCAGGAACGGAAATCTATGGGCTTGATCACACGGGCCGGGGCGCCCGCCGCGATCGAGCCGGAAGGCAGGTCCTTGGTGATCACGGAATTTGCGCCGATCACACAGCGATCGCCGATCGTCACGCCGCTGGTCACCGCGCAGTTGACCCCGAACCAGCAGTTGGAACCGATCTTGACCGGGCCCTTGCTGGTGAATCCCTGCCAGGTGATAGGCGTGTCCGGGTCGTCGAAGCGGTGCTCGGCGTCGCCGACGAAGCAGCCGTTGGCGAACATCGTGTGCTCGCCGATCTCGATCCGCTCATAGGCAGCGAGCATCGTGTTGCGGTTGAGGAAGCAGCCGGCGCCGATCTCGATTTGCGCCTCGGGGGCGAGCGTCAACCAGCAGCCGGGCTCGAGCAGGGTTCCCTCGCCGATCCGCAACCGTCCCTCGTCGAGCGCCTCCAGCAGCTCGCCCTCGACCGGCCGGCGGATGTAGAAGCCGCCTCGGGCGGCGTGCCGGGCGAGCCGCCAGCGCCGCAGGAGACGCCCGTTGCGCTCGTACCAGCGCCGCTTCGCCCACCAGTGTCGCCAACCCTGCAGCTCGCTCACGGGCGTAGCTTCCCAGACGCATCGCGGACGTAGACTGGGCGACGTGAGCGACCTACGCGGTGGCATCGACCTCGGCGGCACCAAGATCCAGACGGTGATCGTCGACGGCGACGGGACGGTTCGTGGCGAAGCGCGCCAGCCGACCCCCACGTCTGGTGGGCCGGCCGACGTGGCACGCGCGATGGAGGATGCGCTGCGCGAAGCGGCCTCCGCCGCCGGCGCAAAACCCGAGGATCTGAGCGGGGTCGGCGTCGGCTCCCCCGGTGACGCCGACGGCAAGACCGGCGTCGTCTCCGGCGCCCGCAACCTGCCTGGTTGGAATGGCAGCTTCCCCCTCGGCGAAACGCTGTCGAAGGGACTGGGAACCGAGGTCAGGATCGGCAACGACGTCCAGGTCGCGACCGAAGCGGAGTTTCAGCTCGGGGCGGCGCGCGAGTTCTCGAGCCTGATCGGCGTCTTCTGGGGCACCGGGGTCGGCGGTGGCCTGGTGCTCGACGGCAAGCCCTGGCTCGGCCGCGGTGCAGCCGGTGAGATCGGCCACATGGTGGTCAAGCGCGGTGGCGCCAAGTGCCCCTGCGGGCGCAGGGGCTGCATGGAGGCCTACGCCGGCCGCTCGGCGATGGAAGCCGAGGCGCGCCGCGAGCAGGAAGAGGGTCACAAGACCGACCTCTTCAAGCTGATGGAGAAGCACGGGAAACCGCGGCTGACCAGCGGCATCTGGGAGCGCGCGATCGACCACGGCGACCACCTCGCGACGAAGCTGATCGACCGTGCGATCGAGGCGCTTGGCACCGGGATCGCCTCGGCCATGAATCTGCTCGACGTCGAAGCGGTGATCATCGGCGGCGGGCTCGGTATCCGCTTCGGCGACCGCTACATGGAGGCACTAAAAAAGGAGATGGAGGTGCACCTCTTCGTCAACGAGCGCCCTCCGGCGATCCGGGTTGCCTCGCTCGGCGACCTCGGCGGCGCAATCGGGGCCTCACTACTTCTCGGTCGCTAAAACCGAGATCAGACCGGCCGAGTGACCATCAGCCCATTTTCCTCGGCGGCGCGACCGAGGCGATCGTCATAGGTGAAAAAGGGGCCGACCTCGTCCCCAAGGGATATGGCGGTTGCCAGATGCAGCGCGTCGAGACTTCGCAGCCCAGCTGGTTCCAGTTCGGCAGCAACGTCGAGTACCCCGTCATCAATTGGTATCAGCGCGAGACCCTCCATCCATTCCCTGGCGGCGCGTTCGTAACTGGGGCTATAGCGAGCACAGGCGCGAAGTGACTCGACCCCCAAGAGACTGCTCGAAACAAACCCTTCCCACTCGACCAGCTCGCGAAGCAAAGCATCCTTCTCCACCTCGCGAAGCGGCAACTTCACGTATGCCGAGGTGTCCAGATATGCAACCCGGCTGGCTACAACCGCTCCTCTCGCAGTTCGTCGAGGATCTGACCGCTCGGCGGTCCCACGGCGGGCGGTAACTCGGACGCTTTCGCCAAAGCGACCAAATCGACCCTCGGCATCGTCGCACCCCGCTCGGCGACCAACCGGGCAATCGGCGAATCCGCAGGCCCGGACGGCACGAGCCGAGCCACCTCGCGTCCTCGCTCGGTGACCCGAAAGCTGTCGCCCCCCTTCACCTCTCTCAGGTAGAGAGACAAGTTCTGTCTCAACTCTCGCACACCGACCGAGCCCATGTGCGCCACCGTAGCACATTCTGGCAGATATTGCGCTGTGTTGTCTACACCCGCCCTGCCGCCTGGCGCTGCTGGCGGGCGATCGCGTCGACTAGGACCGCGAGCAGCAGGACGCCGCCGGTGACCATGAACTTGACCGCGGAGGAAAGGGCCAAGAGGTCCATCCCGTTGGAGATCGAGCCGATCACCAGCGCTCCCAGCAGAGCGGTCCAGACCGAGCCGCGGCCGCCGAAGAGGCTGGTCCCCGCGATCACCGGTCCGGCGATCGCCAGCAGCAGAAGTTCGCTCCCTCCAGAGCCCTGGTTTACCGCCAATAGGCGCGAGGCCGCCATGATGCCTCCGATCGCCGCCATCGAGCCGGAGATGGCGAAGACCGCCACCCGCACGCCGTTGACCCGCACGCCGGCACGGCGAGTCGCCTCGGCGTTGCCACCGACGGCGTAGACATGACGCCCGAAACGAGTTCGCTTGACGACGTACTCCATGCCGACGACGAAGGCGAGCAGGATCAACAGCGCCAGGGGCACGCCGCGGTCGGAGTTGAGGACCGCCACGGCGGCGATCGAGATCGCCGCCACCAGGCCCACCCGGAAGGCGAGCGTCGGCACACTCTCGGCGGCGAGACCCGCTGCCACCCGGCGCCTGTGGCCGACGAAGACGACGGTGGCAAAGGCGGCGATTACGATCGCGCAGAAGACCCAGCCCACGGCGTCGGAGTAGAAGGTGTTAGCGAGGCCGGTGATCTTCGGGTCGGTGAGGTTGATCGTCCCGGTCGAGCCCAGCACCTGCAAGAGCGCCCCTTGCCAGGCCAGTAAGCCCGCTAGCGTGACGACGAACGAGGGAATGACGAAGCGACTGAAGAGCGAGCCCTGAAGCAGCCCGATCGCGGTGCCGACGAGGACCGCCGCGACGATCGCCAGGTAGGGGCTCCAGCCGTGAGTGACGTTGAGCACCGCCATCACCCCGGCGGCAAGACCGCTGACCGCACCCACCGAGAGGTCGATCTCGCCCAGCAGCAGCACATAGACGACACCGACGGAGATCAGGCCGATGGCCGTGATCTGCAGCATCAGGTTGGTCAGGTTCTCGGCGGAGAGAAAGCGGTCGTTCTGGGACTGGAAGATGATCCAGATCAGCGCCAGGCCGAGCACGACGCGGACAGACGCCAGGTCGCCCTGGACGAGGCGCCGCAGGGACTCTCGGCTGAACAGACTCGAACCGCCGGAGCCCTCAACCGGGGCCGGTGCGGTTGCAGTCTCACCTCTCATTCCTCCTCCTCTCGCTCGTTCCGCTCGTCTCGGCCGCCGTTGCCACCCTCGCCGATGCCGGTGATCGCCGAGACGACGTGCTCCTCGGTCGTCTGTTCGGCCTTGAAGTCCCCGGCGGTTCGGCCCAGACGCAGGACCACGATCCGGTCGGCGACCTCGAAGACGTTGGCGAGGTTGTGACTGATCACGACCACTCCCAGCCCCCGCTCTTTCAGGCGCCCGATCAGCCCCAGCACCTGCTTGGTCTGCGGCACCCCTAGCGCCGCCGTGGGCTCGTCCAGCAGTACGACCCGCGGCTCGCCGAGAAGGGAGCGCGCCACCGCTACCTGCTGGCGCTGTCCGCCGGAGAGGGTGCCGACCTCCGTGCGAACGCTCGGAATCGTCACCGCAAGGCTGGACAGCAGCTCCCCCGCACGGTGCTCCATCTTCGCCTCGTCGAGCTGGCGCGAGACCTCCCCCGCGCCCGGCGCGACCTCCTCCTGCCCTAGGAAGATGTTGGCGACGACGTCCAGGTTGTCGCAGAGGGCGAGGTCCTGGTAGACGGTGGCGATACCCAACCGGGTCGCGTCCTGCGGCCGCGAGACCTTTATCTCATCGCCGTCGAAGCGCATCCGTCCCGCGTCGGCCGTGTGGATGCCGGCGATCGTCTTGACCAGCGTCGACTTGCCGGCCCCGTTGTCCCCGACCAAGCCGACGACCTCGCCGGCGTGGACGGCGAAGTCAACCCGGTCCAGTGCCTGGACCGGGCCGAATCGCTTGCTCACCTCATCGAGCTCGAGGAGCGCCCCGTTTGAGCTCATCGCCCGTTCTCCCGCGCCCTAGGAGATCCCCGCTTCTTTGCAGGCTTTCGCATAGGCGCCGGTGCATAATTCGTCGGCGGTGATGAATTCGTCTTTGACCACGGTGTCTTTGACGTTTCCTTTGGTCACCGCAACCGGTTCGAGCAGGATCGACGGCACTTTGGTTTTGCCGTTGTCGACTTCTTCGGTGATCTCGCTCTGGGGGAATTCTTCGCCTTCGGCGAGCGCGACGGCGATTTCAGCGGCCGCTTTCGTCTGCTTGTCGGTGGCCTTGTAGACGGTCATGTACTGCTGCCCGGCGATGATTCGCTGCACCCCGGCGACCGTCGCGTCCTGGCCGGTGCTCGGCCTTTCTCCCGGGTTGATGCCGGCCGATTTCATCGCGGCGATCGAGCCGGCGGCCATTTCGTCGTTGGCTCCATAGACGCCTTCGAACCCGCTCTTGCCGAGCGCGGTGATCGCCTGCTGCATCTCGTTCTGGGCATTCGTCGCCGACCATTCGGGCGTGTCGTATTCCTTGGCGACTTTGACCCCGGCGGCTTCGAACCCTTTGTTCGAGCCTTCCTTGAAGAGCGCGGCGTTGCTGTCGGCGGGGTCGCCGTTGATCTTCACGATCGGGCCTTCGGGGCTGCCGTCTTCTTTCAGTTTTTCCGCAAGCGATTCCGCCTGCAGTTCGCCGACCTCGACGTTGTCGAAGGAGACGTAGTAGTCGACTTCGGCGTTTTCGATCAGCCTGTCGTAGGAGAGGACCGGGACGTCCTGCGCTTTCGCCTTTTCGACCATCGCCGCGGCCGATTTGGCGTCAACTGGGTCGAGCACCATCACGTCGGCGCCCTGGGTCAGCGCCGCTTCAGCCTGACTCTGCTGTTTGGACGCGTCGCCGGTCGCGTTGCTGTAGAGGATTTCGCAGTCTGGGCATTCCGCCTCGACGTTTTCTTCGAATTCAGGACGGTCGTGCGCTTCGTAGCGCGGCGTCTCGTTCTCGGGCAGCAACAGAGCGATCGTCGCGCCGCCACCGCCGTCGTCGTCGCTGCCGCCGCAACCCGTCGCCACCACGACGAGCGCCAGCAGCATGCCAACCACAACCGGGATTCGCTTCAGAGCTGATCGGGACATGAACTCCTCCTTTTTCCGCCCCTGCTCTTACCCGCTTGCCGCAACTTTCACTCTCCAAGGTAGCGCCCGCGAACAGTGAGCGCCACAACAAATATGAGAGGAGGAAACGTTACGCGGCAATCGGCTCGCGCCGTTTGCGCGCGCGCTTTGCCTTCGCCGGCTTTGCCGGCTCGACTAGCTCGGCAAGGAAGTGGCCGGTATGGGAGCCCTCGACCGCGGCAACCTGCTCGGGGGTGCCGGTCGCGACCACCTCTCCACCCTCTTCGCCGCCGTCAGGGCCGAGATCGATGAGGTGGTCGGCGGTCTTGATCACGTCGAGGTTGTGCTCGATCACGACCACGGTGTTGCCGGCGTCGACGAGGCGGCCGAGCACGTCGAGCAGGCGCTGCACGTCGGCGAAGTGCAGGCCGGTGGTCGGCTCGTCGAGGATGTAGAGGGTGTCGCCGGTCGCCACTTTGGAGAGCTCGGTCGCCAGCTTCACCCGCTGCGCCTCGCCGCCGGAGAGCGTCGTCGCCGCCTGACCTAGGCGAATGTAGTCGAGGCCGACGTCGTGCAGGGTGCGCAGCCGGCGAGCGATCTTCGGCACGTTCTCGAAGAAGACGACCGCCTCCTCGACCGACATCTCAAGCACGTCGGCGATGCTCTTGCCCTTGAAGCGGACCTCCAGGGTCTCGCGGTTGTAGCGCTTGCCGTGGCACTGCTCGCAGGGCACGTAGACGTCGGGCAGGAAGTGCATCTCGATCTTGATCTGACCGTCGCCGCGACAGACCTCGCAGCGCCCGCCTTTGACGTTGAAGCTGAAGCGGCCCGGCTTGTAGCCGCGAGCGCGCGCCTCCTGGGTCTGGGTGAAGAGCTGGCGAATGTGATCGAAGACGCCGGTGTAGGTGGCGGGATTGGAGCGCGGCGTACGACCGATCGGTGACTGGTCGATGTTGATGATCTTGTCGATCTGGCTGAGCCCGTCGACGCCGTCATGGGCGCCAGGGCGCAGTTTCGCCTGGTGCAGGCGGTTGGCGACCGAGTGGTGCAGCGTCTCGTTGACCAGGGTCGACTTGCCCGAGCCGGAGACCCCGGTGACGCAGCAGAAGACACCGAGCGGAATCGTTACGTCGATCCCCTTGAGGTTGTGTTCGCGAGCCCCGCGGACGAGCAACGCACCCCGCGGCTCGCGGCGCTCCGTCGGCACCTCGATCATCCGCACCCCGGAGAGGTACTGGCCGGTCAGCGAGGCCGGATCCTTGGCGACATCGTCCGGGGTGCCGGCGGCGATCACGTAGCCACCGTGTTCGCCGGCGCCGGGGCCGAGATCGACTAGGTGGTCGGCGGCGCGCATCGTGCCCTCGTCGTGCTCGACCACGATCACGGTGTTGCCGAGGTCGCGGAGGCGGTCGAGCGTTCCGATCAGCTTCTCGTTGTCTCGCTGATGCAGTCCGATCGAGGGCTCGTCGAGCACGTACATGACCCCCACCAGGCTCGAGCCGATCTGCGTCGCCAAGCGGATCCGCTGCGCCTCGCCGCCGGAGAGCGAGCGCGCCGAGCGGCCCAGCGAGAGGTAGCCGATGCCGACGTTCTCGAGGAAGGCGAGCCGTTCGGTGATCTCGCGCACGATCAGCCGCGCGATCGCCCGCTCGGTCTCGGTCATCTCCAGCGTCGCGATCCACTCGCCCGCGGCCCGCGCCGAGAGCTCGGTGTACTCGGCGATGCTGATCCCGCCGACCTTGACCGCGAGGCTCTCCGGCCGCAGCCGCGCCCCATCGCACTGCGGGCAGGGCTGCTCGGCCATGTAGCTCTCGATCCGCTCGCGGTTGGTCTCGGAATCGGTCTCCTCGTAGCGCCGCTCGAGGTTGTTGACGATCCCCTCGAAGCGGACCTTGTAGGAGCGGCGACGACCGAAGCGGTTGGTGTAGGTGACCTGGTGACGGTCGCTGCCAGTGCCGTAGAGGAAGATCTCTTTCTCGGATTTCTTCAGCTTCGCCCAGGGCCTGTCCAGGTCGACGCCGTTCTCCTCGGCGACGGCCGCGATCAACCGCTTCCAGTAGGCGGTGATCCCGCGGTTCCAGGGCTGCAGCGCGCCCTCACCCAGGGAGAGCGTCGGGTCGGGGACGACCAGCTCGGGATCGATCACCCGCTGGAAGCCGAGCCCGTGGCAACGCTCGCAGGCCCCGTGCGGCGAGTTGAAGGAGAAGATCCGCGGCTCCAGCTCGGGAATCGAGGTGCCGCACTCGAGGCAGGCGAACTGCTCGGAGAAGAGCATCGTCTCCCCGGACTCGCCAACCATCTCGACTTCGACCAAACCCGCTGCCAGGCCCGCGGCGGCCTCTACCGACTCGGAGAGGCGGCGGCGCAGGTCGGTCTTCATCACCAAACGGTCGACGACGACCGAGACGTCGTGTTTGTACTTCTTGTCGAGGATGATCTCCTCGTCGAGGCGGAGCAGCTCGCCGTTGACCTTGACCCGTGAGTAGCCCTCCAACCGCATCTGCTCGAGCAACTTCCCGTACTCGCCTTTGCGCCCGCGCACAACCGGCGCCATGACCATGAATTTCGTCCCCTCGGCGAGGGTCATCAAGCGGTCGACGATCTGCTCCTGCGTCTGACCGGTGATCTCGGCGCCGCACTGAGGGCAGTGCGGAACGCCGATTCGCGCCCAGAGCAGGCGCAGGTAGTCATAAATCTCGGTTACGGTCCCCACGGTCGAGCGCGGGTTGCGCGAGGTCGTCTTCTGGTCGATTGAGATAGCCGGCGAGAGCCCCTCGATCGAGTCGACGTCCGGCTTCTCCATCAAGCCAAGGAACTGCCGCGCGTAGGCGGAGAGCGACTCGACGTAGCGCCGCTGCCCCTCGGCGTAGATCGTGTCGAAGGCAAGGCTCGACTTGCCCGAGCCCGAGAGCCCGGTGATCACGATCAGCGCATCGCGGGGCAACTCGACGTCGACGTCCTTCAGGTTGTGCTCACGCGCACCCGAGATGACGATTCGCTCAGAGGCAGCCACTATCCGCCGAGTCTACCCAGACGAACAGATGTTCCCCCCATTACATTCTCGGTAGCAGTACTGCTACGGTGGAGATCCGATGGAAACCATCCCCCAGAAAGAGTTGCGCAACAATGTCGCCGAAGTACTGCGGCGAGCCGAAGCGGGTGAGGAGTTCACGATCACCGTCTCCGGCCGCCCCGTGGCTCAACTCGGTCCAACTCGCGATCGGCAATGGGTCAACACCTCCAGCTTGCACGACCTTTGGGCGTTGCCGGTTGATCCAACGCTCGAAAGTGACTTGGAGAAATTCGGCGGCGACCTGCGAGACCCCTGGGCCGATTAGGGGTGCGCGTCCTGCTCGACACTTCGGTGCTGATCCGCGGAGACGCACCCCCGGACAACATTGACTCGTCGATAAGCACGATCTCAATTGCGGAGTTGCACTTCGGGCTCCTCCTAGCGCGCGATGAGGAGAGTCGAGCCATTCGAGCGGCGCGCCTCGGGGCAATCGAGGCCCGATATCCAGATCCGCTACCGGTCGACGACCTCGTCGCCCGCGAATGGGGGCGTCTCAAAGCCGCAGTCGCACTACGTGGTGGTCAGCCTCGAAAGCGCACCGCCGATCTCGGCATCGCCGCAACGGCCAACGTTCAAGGCGCAGAACTGATCACCCATAACGTCAAGGACTTCAAGATCATCGAAGACCTCGTCGCTCTGCGCACTCCCTGATCGCGTTCCGGTCCTACCGCCCGATCGACTGCTGGTACAGCGTGAAGCCGATTCCGGAGCAGACGGCGGCGATGATCCAGAAGCGCAGCATGATCTTGGTCTCCGACCAGGCCATCATCTCGAAGTGGTGGTGCAGCGGCGCCATCAGGAGGACGCGGCGGCGGAAGGTCTTGAAGGAGAAGACCTGGATCGCGACCGACAGGGCCTCGATCACGAAGATGCCGCCGATGATGATCAGCAGCACCTCGGTCTGGGTCATCACCGCCAGCGCGCCGATCGCGCCGCCGAGGCCGAGCGAACCGGTGTCTCCCATGAATATGGACGCCGGGAAGGCGTTGAACCAGAGGAAACCGACGCAGGCCCCAACCAGACAGGCGGAGAGCAAGGCCAAGTTCTGCTGCTCGTTGGTGACGAAGCAGATCGCCGTGTAGGCGAGCAGGACAATCGCGCAGGAACCGGCGGCGAGGCCATCGAGGCCGTCGGTGAGGTTGACGCCGTTCGAGGTACCGGCGATGACGAGGAAGACGAGGACGAAGTAGAGGACCGGGCCAAGGTCGAGGCTGGCGTCGCCGATGCGGAAGAAGAGGGTCGGCTCGAGCCCGACCTCGTGCCGCGCCACCCACCAGAGACCGAGCGCCAGGAACAGCTGCCCGACCAGCTTCCAGCGCGCCGAGAGCCCGAGCGAGCGGCGTTTGACGATCTTGGTGAAGTCGTCGGCGAAGCCGAGCGCGGCGCAGCCGAGCGCCACGCCGAAGACGGCGAGGCTCTGCGTGTCGCGGTCGGAGAGGACCAGGTAAGGGACGCAGATCGCGGCGAAGACGATCAGCCCGCCCATCGTCGGCGTGCCGGCCTTGGCGTGGTGCTCCTGCGGCCCGTCCTCGCGGATGTGCTGGCCGAACTCCCTCACCCGCAGGTACTCGATGAACTTGGGCCCGAGGAAGATGCAGATCAGCATCGCCGCCATGCCGGCGATCAGAACCTCGCCCATCAGAGCAGCTCCGCCAGCGTCTCGGCGACGGTCTCGAGGCCGGCCGAGCGCGAGCCCTTGACCAGGATCGTGTCCCCGGGCTGGAGCTGGGCGGCAAGCAGCTCGGCTGCCTCGGCGGGGTCACCGACGAGCTCGTCGGGATCGTAAGCGCGGGCGGGCTCGCCCACCCCGATCAGCAGGTCGATGCCCTCGGCGCGTGCGTGGGCCCCGACCTCGGCGTGGTAGGCGGGGGCGCCGGGGCCCAGCTCGGCCATCTGGCCGAGCACGGCGATGCGACGCGTGCCCTCGATCGAGGCGAGGTGATCCAGCGCCGCGCGCATCGACACCGGGTTGGCGTTGTAGCAGTCGTTCACCAGGACGATCCCGTCACCAAGCTCGAGGCGCTCGCCCCGGAAGCGGGAGAAGCCTATGCTTGCAGCGCGGTCGGCCATCCCCTCGGGTGCGGCTCCCAGTGCGACGCCGGCGGCGACAGCGGCAAGCGCGTTGGTCAGGTTGTGGCGCTCGGCGAAGGGAAAGTGGAAGCGCTGCTGCCCCACCGGAGTGGCGATCAGGGCATCGGTGATCCCGTTCTCAACCCGCCGCTCGACGACGTCGACATCCCCGCCGCTGCCGAAGCGCAATATGGCCGGCGCGGCATCGAGGTGGGGCTCGAGCTCACCCGCCTCGACCGGCGCGATCGCTACGCCGTCGGCGGGGAGCGCCACGAGGATCTCCGCCTTCGCGGCCGCGATCGCCTCGACCGAGCCGAGCAGCTCGACATGGACCGGGCCGACGTTGGTGATCACGGCGATCCGCGGTTCGGCGATCGCCGCCAGCTCGGCGATCTGACCGGGGCCGCGCATCGCCATCTCCAGCACCAGCAGCTCGGTGTCGGGGGGCGCCTCGAGCAGGGTCAGGGGCAGGCCGATCTCGGTGTTGAGGTTCTCGCGGTTGGCATGGACACGACCCGGCAGCAGCGCCCGGGCGATGTCCTTGACCGAGGTCTTGCCCACCGAACCGGTGATGCCGACCACAGGGACGCCGAGCTCGCGCCGCCAGGCCCGCGCCAGGTCCTGCAGCGCCCGCAGCGGATCGGCGACGGAGAACACCCATGCCTCACCCGGAGCGCGGTCGAGGTTTGGGTCGCTATCCGACTCAAATCTCGACCGCGCGGTCGGCGGGTCGACCACGACACCCCAAGCCCCGGCCTCCAACACATCCGATGCAAACGCGCCGCCGTCAACTCGCTGGCCCGGCAGGCCGAAGAAGAGATCGCCCGACATCGCCTGGCGGGAATCGATGATGGCTCTTGCCGGAGCACCATCGCCCCCGCGGGAGACGATCTCCGCCCCCATCGCGTCCGCGATCCGCTCCGGTGCGAGATTCATAGCTTGTGTAACTCCTCGCGCGCCACCTGACGGTCGTCGAAGGGCAGCTTGCGACCGTCCTCGAACTCCTGCCCCTGCTCGTGTCCCTTGCCGGCGATCACGACCGTGTCGCCGGCTTCGGCACGGGAGAGGGCCAGCGCGATAGCCGCGCGCCGGTCGACCTCGGCCTCGACGCCGTTTCCCTCGCCGGCCCCAGCCTTCACTTCGGCGACGATCGTGTCTGGATCCTCAGAGCGTGGATTGTCCGACGTGACGATGACGAAATCCGCTCCCTCTGCCGCCGCCCGCCCCATCTTCGGGCGCTTATCGCGGTCTCGGTCGCCACCGGCGCCGACGACCACGATCAGTCGTCCAGAGGTGAGCGGCCGCGCCGCCCGCAACACGTTCTCGAGCGAGTCCGGGGTATGGGCGTAGTCGACGAGGACGGCGAAGGACTGCCCCTCGTCGATCGGCTCGAAGCGTCCCGGTGGCGGTGCCGCCGCGGCGAGCCCCGCCGCGGCGGCCTCGGCCTCAACCCCCATCGCGCTCGCAGCGGCATAGGCGCCCAGCGCGTTGGCAACGTTGAAATGACCGGGTAGCCGCGTGGAGACCCGAGTCGCTCCATTGACCGTGAACTCCGCACCGAGGGGGGTGAGGGCGACTTCACCTGCCACGTGGTCGGCTTCACCCCCCTCGACCGAAAACGTCACGCACTCAAATTCATCCGCCAGCCGCCTCCCATACGCGTCGTCGACGTTGACGATCGCCGTGCCGGGTCCCATCTCGAACAGGAGCCGCTTCGAGCGGTAGTAGTCCTCCATGTCCGCATGGAAGTCGAGGTGGTCCTGGGTCAGGTTGGTGAACAGGGCCACTTGAAAATGAATCGCGTCGGCCCGATGCAGTGCCAGCGCATGCGAGGAGACCTCCATCACGCATGCGGAGTCTCCGCCGTCGAGCATGCGCCGAAAGGTCCCCTGCAGATCAACCGCCTCCGGCGTGGTCCGCTCGACCTCCTCCTCCACCCCACCGACCACCTGCTTGACCGTCCCCAGCAAGCCACACCGCATCCCCGCCGACTCCAGGATCTCCCGCAGCAGAAAGGCCGTAGTCGTCTTCCCATTGGTCCCGGTGATCCCCACCACCCGCAGCTCGCCGGTCGGATCTCCATAGAAGCGAGCAGCAACCGGCGCCATTGCCGCGCGCGCGTCCTCTACCAGTACTTGCGTGACCTCGAGCTTGGGAAGCTCGCGCTCCACAACCAGAGCCGATGCCCCGGCCTCAACCGCAGCCGCAGCGAAATCGTGCCCATCGGATTTCTCCCCCGGCACGCAGAAGAACAACGTCCCGGGTTTCACCCTGCGGCTGTCGTACGCCAGCTCCGCAATATCCACAGGCCCGTCGCCAACAATCCGGGCGCCACCAGCTGCCGCGGCAAGCTCATCCAGTCTCACAGCGGCGATTCTAGGCGGGAGATCGGGTGGCCCTGCCGCGCAGCGGCGTCCTCTTTTTCGCCCCACAAACGCCATCGGACGGCCACCGACTCTCCTGGCGAAAAACCCAGCAAGCGGCAGGGCCACCCGATCCCCCGCCCACGATCACTCCTATTCCTGCGGCACACCGAGATAAGGAAGAGCGAACGCCGCGATCTTGCCGAAAGCCGGCGCCGCCACCGACCCGCCGTAGATTTCCCCCTGCGGCTCATCGACAACCACCGCAACCAGCAGGCGCGGGTCCTGCGCGGGAGCGAAGCCGATGAAGGAAGCGATGTATTTGGTCTCCGAGTAGGTCCCGTTTTCGGCCACCTGGGCGGTTCCGGTCTTGCCGGCGAGGGTGTAGCCGGGAACGCTGACCTCGGAGGCCGTACCGCCGGGGGCGAGCACGCCCTCGAGCATCGTCCGGACCTGTTCGGCGACGACCGGGGAGATCACCCGATGCCCGCGCGGCGCACTGACAGCCTCGTCACCGATCCGCTCGACCAGCTGCGGCGGGCGCAGCATGCCCCCGTTTGCGATCGCCGCGTAGCCGGCGATCATCTGCATTGGCGTCACCCCGAGCCCCTGTCCGATCGGCAGGTTGCCCATCGTCGAGCCGGAGTATTCGTCCAGCGGCGGCACAAGCCCCTGTTCCTCGGCCGGGAACCGGACCCCGGTCGGCCGGCCGAAGCCGAAGCGGTTGATCCAGCGGCTGAATTTTTCGGCGCCCACCATCAGGCCGATCGTCGCCGCGCCCACGTTGGAGGAGTGGGAGAGGATTTCGGCGACGCTCAGGGTCTCCGTCCCCCGCGGCTCGGCATCTTCGATCACCCGGTCGGCCACGTGGAGCTGGGGTGACAGCGTGAACGTGGTTTCCGGAGAGACCAGCCCTTCTTCGAGCGCCGAAGAGACGGTGAACGCCTTGAAGGTCGAGCCGGGCTCATAGGTGAAGCCGGTGGCGCGGTTGATCAGGTCGTCGGGGTTGGCGTTTTCCAAGTCGCTCGGGTCGACCGGCGGCCAGTTCGCAACCGCCAGCAGCTGCGAGTTGCGGGGGTTCATCACGATCGCCGTAGCGCCCTTGGGCGCGTAGCTTTCACCGACTTCGGCCAGCGCCTGCTCGGTTTCCTTCTGGATCGCGGGGTCGAGCGTCAAGCGCAGGTCTTCGCCGTCGCTGGCTTCCTTCACCGTTTCCAGCCGGATCGGTTCGCCCAGCGCGTCGTTGACGATCCGCCGTTCGCCGTCGGTGCCGTGCAGTACGGAGTCCTCGCCCATCTCGAGTCCGGTCAAGCCCTGATTTTCCTCGCCGACGGCGCCGATGGCCTGTGCGGCGAGATCGCCCTGCGGGTAGGTCCGCCTGCTGTCGGGCAGCTCGTCGATGCCGGGTAGCTCCAACCGGGCGACCCGCGCGGCTTTGGGCACCTCCACCTTGCGCGCGACGTAGGCAAAGCCGGAGTCTTCGGTCAGGCTCTTCAGCACCTCGTCTTCTTCGAGATCGAGAATCGAGGCCAGTTTGGCGGCCGTCTGCCGCGGTTTTTTGACCTGGTATGGGGTCGCGTAGATGGTTTTCGCGTCTTCGGAAACGGCGAGTGGGTTGCCGAAGCGGTCGAGCACGCTGCCGCGCAGACCCGGAACCGTGACGACGTCGGTCTGCTGGTAGGCGGCCTCCGAGGCGAGCTTTGACCCCTGCACGCCCTGCAGCCAGAACGCCCGTCCGGCGATCGCCAGGAAGCAGATGAGGAAACCGGCGAAGAGGAGACCGATCCGGCGCTCGATCGTGCGCATTCGCCTCAGTAAGCCGTTCCGGCGGCGGCGAGGCGCCGCGCCGCTGTCTCGACGTCGCGCGGGCTCACCTGCACCGAGCCGACCTGGTCGACCGCTGCCGCGCTCAACCCGAGCGCCGCGCCTTCGTGGGCGATCCGCCCGGCGCCTGACTTCTGTGCGTCGCGGCCACGCAGGATCGAGTTCTCTTCGTCGAGCGCCTGGATGTTCTGGTCGATGTGTCCGGCGCCGGCGGCGAGACTGAGCGTGATCACGTTGAGGGCGACGATGCCGACGAGGAGCACGCCCAAGACCCCGATCCAGGCACGGCCACGGGTCATCCTCACCACCAGGCTCGAATCGGGAAGGTTGCGGACGGCGGTCGCGGTGCCGACGGCGATCGGGATCAGCTGGCCACCGGGGCGGCGGGCCGGCGCCTTGCGACGGGCGGGAGCAGGCTTGCGCGCCGGGGCTTTGCGGACAGGAGCCTTGCGGGCGGGAGCGACGGACAGCGCCGGGCGTTTACGGCGCGGTGCACGCGCCGGCGCGGCAGCGGCTTTGCGGACGGTCGCGGCACCGGCCATTAGGCGGCGCTCCCGGCGCTCTGCGCCTCGGCGATCTTCACCGCGGCGCGCAGGTGGGCGGATTTCGAACGCGGGTTGGCCGCCACCTCGGCGGCTTCCGGCGCCACCGCGCGGCGGGTCAGCAACTCCGCTTCGGGCTCGCGCCCGCAGGTGCAGACCGGAAGCTCTGGCGGGCAGACGCAGCCACGGGCGCGATCGGCGAGGAAACGCTTGACGGGGCGATCCTCGAGCGAGTGGAAGGAGATTGCCGCAAGGCGCCCGCCGACCGGCAGCATCGACCAGGCCGTCGGCAGGGCGTCCTCGAGCGAGTCGAGCTCGCCGTTGACGGCGATGCGGATCGCCTGGAAGGTGCGCTTGGCCGGGTGGCCGCCGCCGAAGCGAGCCGAGGCCGGCATGCCTGCCTTGACCGCATCGACCAGCTCAGCCGTGGTCCGCAGCGGGCGGCGGCGGGCGATCTCACGCGCGATTCCGCCCGCGTAGCGCTCCTCGCCGAACCGCCGCAATGCTTGGGCGATACGAGACTCCGGCCACTCGTTGACGAGGTCGGCGGCGCTGAACTCCTGCCGCGTGTCCATCCGCATGTCGAGCGGCGCGTCGTAGGAATAGGAGAACCCCCGCTCCCTGGCGTCGACCTGCATCGAGGACATTCCGAGGTCCATGAACACCATGTCTGGGCGGATGCCTTCGCCACGCAGGGTGCGAAGACCTGCCGAGTAGTCGCTGCCGAGGAAGCGGGCCTGGCATGGGACCTCGGCGGCAAAGCGCTCGAAGCGGGGCTCCGCCGCGGGATCGCGATCGATGCAGATCAGCGTTCCCTCGGCACCGAGCGCCGCCGCGATACGGCGCGCGTGGCCACCGCCGCCGAAGGTGCAATCGACGGCGGTCTGCCCAGGCTGGGGCGCCAGTAGAGCGGTCAGCTCCGGGGCGAGGACGGGTTCGTGCTCGGTCGGCATGTAGATAAGGGTTGCGCTGCTGGGTCCGGTGTAGCGATGGTCTCGGTCGGACAGGGGTAGGTGCGCGGCGCGGGCTTGCATCTCAGGCAGCGGCTCCGCTCGAAGCGAGGCCCTCGGCGATCGCGGGCGCGGAGGCGTCGAGCTCCTCCTCCTGCTTTGCCCAGGCCTCGGCGTTCCAGATCTCCAGGTACTCGCCGGCGCCGATCACGACGCAGGGACCACCGAGCGCGGCATGCTCGATCAATGGTTTGGGCACGCGGATGCGACCGGCCGAATCGAGCTTCTCGTCGAAGGAGCCGCCGTGGAAGCGACGGCGCAGGCTGCGCGCGTCCTTGCCAAACGGGCTGTGCGGCGAGAGGAAGCGGTCGGAGAGCTGCTCGAACTCCTCGGTCGTATGCACCCAGACGCAGGGGTCGAAGCCCTTGGACAGAACAATCCCGTCGGAGAGAGCGGCACGGAAGCGAGAGGGAACCGTGAGTCGATCCTTGGAGTCGAGGCTGTGCTCGTAGAGACCCCGAAATGCCATCCCGTGGTCCTTTCTGCGACCGGAAGAAAAAAGTTAGGACCGGAGTGATGAGGTGGGAGGAGCCTCACCACCCCGGTCCTGGGCTTCAACTCGAGCGCCACAGTACCCCACTTCCTCCCACTTTGCAACACGACCTCAAACAGGCGCCCCAATCGCAACCTCGATTGCAGCGGCTAGATGGTTGATTTCGAATTAGCGTGCCCGCGGGGGCGCGACTGGCCAAGCTGGGCGGTGCACGCGGCCGCCGCGCGTAGCAGCGCTACGCGCAAGGTCGTGAGTGCCGATCCAGCGCCGTGCCAGGCGCGTCATCCGTGGGTGCGGGAATTCGAAATCAACCATCTAGGGTGCGCCCGGTGAGCCCGTCCGAACCCGCCACCAGCCCGCCCGACGACTCCGACGACCTGCGCGGCTTCTACTTCCGGCTGCTGCTGGGAAGGACGGGTACGCGGATCGCGGTTGCCGCCGCCGCCATCGCCGGTGGCGTCGCGGGCACGCTGCTCGCGAGTGCCGCGATCGGCGCGGCGGGCTTCGTTGCCGGGCTGCTGATCGCGCTGCTCGCCGTCTTGCTGGTTGCCGACTCCCGCTCCGAGGATGCCTTCTTCAGCGTCTACGGAGAGCAGCACGGGCTGACCGTCTATGAGCGGAGCCGGCTGCCGGAAGCGACGCCGCTGCTGCGCAAAGGCAGCGACCACTACGCGGAGCGGACGCTCGAAGGCCCGCTCGACGACGGCGTCAAGGGTCTGCTCGCTCTCTATACCTACGAGGAAAAGACGTCGAACGGCAAGGGTGGCAGCGAGACCAACTACTACCGCTACACCGTCGGCCTCGTCAACGTGCCCGAGTGCGCGGGCTTCGTCCCCGAGCTCTACTGCCAGCGCAAGTCGGGCTTGCGTGCCCTGGAGAAGTTCGAGGACGTCTTCCGCGGCTCCAAAGAGCGGATCAAGCTGGAGAGCGAGGCACTCGACGAGCGCTACGAGATCTTCGCCGACAGGGGTCAGGACCTGAATCGGCTGCGCCAGCTCTTCTCCCCCACCTTCATCGTCTGGCTGACCGATTCGGCCCCGGAGAAGTTCGCCTTCGAGCTGGTCGACGGCAACCTCTGCTGCTATGTCCACGGCCATATGAAGAAGGCCGGCGAGCTGGACACGATCCGCACCGCCTCCGCCGCCGTCGCCATCCGGCTGCGCGACGAGGCCCTGGAGTAGAGCCGGGTTAAAAGCCGCCGAGCAGGATGTCGGCGTTGGCGATCAGCGCGGCGGCGATCATCAGCAGGACCGAGGGGACGAGGACGAGGGCGACCACCAGCTGGATCTTGGGGGCGGCTCGGGCGGCTCGCTCTTCGACGGCGCGGCGCTGATCGCGACGCAGTGAGGCGGCCTGGCGGCGAAGCTGGTCCGCCAATGGCGAACCGAGGCGGAGCGAGCGCTCGATCGAGGCGCAGAGGGTGGCGATCTCACTTCCGGGGGCGCGGTCGCGGAGGGCCGCGAGGGTCTCGGAAATTGGCTGGCCGCAACCGAGCTCGGCCGTCGTGACCCGCAGCTCTTCAGCGAGCGGGCCATTGCCCGAGCGGGCGATCTCGGCCAAGCCGGCCACCGGGCTGCGACCGGCGGCGGAGCCGATCGCGAGCAAGTCGAGTGCGTCGGGGAGGGCCGCGAGCAGACGACGGTGCCGGCGGCGAGCCTGGCGCTCCAGTAACGCATCGGGCAGGACGAAACCCGCCGCCGGCATCGCGACCGCCACCAGCAGCGATGTACGGCCCGGGGCGGCTGGGGCTGCCGCCATCGCCGCGATCCCGCCCCCGATGGCGCAGGCCAGTTTCGGCGCCAGCGAAGCACGTGACCTCACTCGACCACCCGGGCAAAGCGCCTGATCGCCAGAAAGCCCACCACCTGTAGGGCGGCAGCCAGAGCCAGCGGCACAGCCGAAGCCGGAGCACCGAGCACCTTGGCGAGGAAGCCCGGCTGGATCAACTCGGCGAAGAGCGCGCCACCGCTCGGCATCGCCACCACGAGCAGGCCGGTGAAGCGCGCCTGCGCGGTTGCCGAGCGGGCGTCGTCGGCGGCCCGGTCGCGCTCGGCCGCCCCATCGGCGAAGCGTCGCAGCAACCCCGCCAGGTCCCCACCGGCCCGCTGCTGGCTGAGCAGTGCGGCGGCGAAGGCGTCGACCCTGGCCGAACGCACTCGCCGCCGCCACCCCCCGATCGCCGCAGCCGTCGACGCGCCCAGCTCGAGCTCGGCCCCGAGCTGGGCAAGCTCGACCGCGGCGGGGCCGTCGACCGAGGATGCCGCGGCGGGCAGCGAGGCGCGCAGGGAACGGCCGGCGGCGAGTGAATCGGCGACCGCCGCGGCAACGTCCGGCAGGGCGCGCTCGAGAGCGCCCCGGTAGCGGCGGCGACGGCTCGAGACCACCCAACCCGCGAGCCCCGGGCCGGCGACCGCCAACGGCACGGCGACGATTGCACCGGCCAAGAACCAGCCGCCGAGCAACGCCGCACCGGCGCCGACCACAGCCAGCCGCCGACGCTCCGCACTCGACGGTGCGTAGCCCTCCTCCCCCGCCCTGCGCAACGGCTCGAGCGCCAACCGCAGCCAACCGAGGGCAGCCGGACTCGCCAGCACCGCTTCGCGCGCCGCGAGCGCGGCCAGGCCGCCGGCGAGGGCGCCGACAATCGGCAGCCACGGTCCCGGTGCGGCGCTCATCCGGGGATCCCCACGTCGGCGATCTCGGTTACGCGGCGGGAGCCGTCCTCGAAGCGCTCGAGATGGACGACGAGATCGATGCCATGGCGGACCTGGGCGGCGATCGCCTCGTGCGGCAAGCCCAGTCCGGCCATCAAGGCCAGCGTCTCCAGCCGGGCAAGTGCATCGGCGGGCGAGTTTGCGTGCACGGTCGAGAGCGCCCCGCGGTGGCCGGTGTTCAGCGCGGTGAGCAGGTCCAGCGCCTCGGCGCCGCGCACCTCGCCAATCACGATCCGGTCGGGCCGCATCCGCAGCGCGTTGCGCAGCAGGTCGCGAATCGTCACCTCCCCCCGTCCCTCGACTCCGGCCGGGCGGCTCTCCATTCGCACGACATGGCGCCGCTGCAGGCGCAGCTCGGCCGCGTCCTCGATCGTCACCACTCGCTCGCCCGGTGAGACGAAACCCGAGAGCGCATTGAGCAGGGTCGTCTTGCCGGAGCCGGTGCCGCCGCTGACCAAGACGCTGCGCCGCTCAGCCACAGCTCGCTCGAGCTGCTCGAGCTGTGACTCGGTCAGCGTGCCCAGCTCGAGCAACTGGCGTGGCCCGGGACGGCTGACGCCAAAACGCCGGATCGAGAGTGCCGGCCCGTCGATCGCCAGCGGCGGAATCACTGCGTTGACGCGGGAGCCATCGGCGAGCCGGGCATCGACCATCGGGCTCGACTCGTCGATGCGGCGGCCAAGCGGCCCGAGGATCCGCTCGATCGCGTTGCGCAGCTCCTCCTCGTCGGCGAAGCAGGCGTCTGTCGCCTCGATCCGGCCGCCGCGCTCGACGTAGACCTGGCTTGGCCCGTTCACCATCACCTCCTCGACCGTAGGGTCGGCGAGCAGGTCCTCCAGAGGCCCGAGGCCAACGGTGTCCCGCAGCACCCGCGCCACGAGCGCGTCGCGATCCTCACCGCAAAGCAGCGCCGCCGCCTCTTCGACGAGGTCGCGAACCTGGGGGGCCAGATCCTCAGCGACCGGTGCACCGCTCGCCGCGGCATCGCGCCGGACCTCGATCAGCCGGCGGCGCAACGACGCGGCGAGATCCTCCAGGTGTCGTTGCCGCGCCTCCACCCGGCTAGATGAATCGACCATCTAAGCCCCGGGCAGCAGCGTCACCTTGCGGGCGAAGCTCTCAGCGGCGATCAGGCGGAGCGCCTCGCGTTTGGTCAGACCCAGCGTCGCGGCGGCGATTGACCCAGGGCCCGATCCTTCGACGCCCGGTCGCAGCGCCAGCAGGGGAACGTGCGCAGCGGCGATATAGGTGCGGCCCGGCCCGGCGGCGGCCGGTTCGCTCGTCACCACGACGTCCACCCTCGACCCCGACAGCGCCGGACCCGCCGCCAGCAGGGCATCGGCGCCGCTGACGGCGATCTCCACCGGCTGGCGGTCGCGAGGGAGGTGCGGACCCTCCTCTCTCGCCCCGTGCGCGACGCCGAGCTGTGCGCCGAGCAGGTAGGAACCGGCCGGCAGCGGAGCCCGGGCGACCAATCCCAGCGCTTCCTCTGGAGCGACAAGCGCCCCGGGCGGCGCGAAGCGCGCCGGAACCCGTCGCACAGCAAGCGCGGAGCCGAGCTCCTCGGGTCCGATCCGCCGTCCGGCGGCGATCTTCGCGCCGAGCACGACGACCGGCCGCAGGGGACCGTAGCCGCGGACCGCGCTTGCTCCGTAGCCATCGGCGATCACCGCGGCTCCAACCGCGGCGAGAAATGCCAGCAGCCCGAACACGAGCGCCCGCCTGCGCCGGGTCATGCGGCAAGCGAGCCGTGGTCGCCGGCAACGGGAAGCTCGAGCAGGGCAAGCGATCCACGCTCGGAGCGTCGCAGCGCGAAGCGCCCCTGGTGGGCCGCCGCCACCTGCCTGACGACGGCAAGGCCGTGGCCGTGACGACGGCGCCCGGAGAGGCGGGCGATCACATCGGCCGGGGTGCCATGGCGAGCATCTGGCCGCGCCGCGCGGCCCGAGTCGGCAATGACGATCCGCACGCGACCCTTGTGCGGCCGGGCGTCTATTGAGATCTCCGGCCCTCCGTGTTCGATCGCGTTGACGATCAGGTTGTCGAGCGCCTGGGCGAGCTCGACCCGGTCGCCGATGACGACCGCGCGGCCGGCGCGCCAGCGCAGGCTCAGCGAACCACCACCGATGCTTGCTCGTGCCCGCCAGCGACGCACCGCCGCATCCAACAGTGGCCGCACTTCCACCGCTTCGGCTGGGCGCCGAAGCGAACCACCTCCGTTCACCTCGCGGTCGAGCCGCTCCAGCGCCGCCGCGGCCAGGAGCACCGAGCCCTCGGCTGCCGGCGGCGAGCCGACCGAGCCACCGGCGAGGGCGATTTGCTGCAACGGCCGGCGCAGCTCATGCAGCGCCTCGTTGACGGCGCCGCGGCGACGGCCGGCCCGCAGCCCTTGGGCGGCGGCCACGGCCGTCATCGTCGCCGCCAGCGGCCATCCGGCGGTGATCTCAGCCAGCTCGATCATCCATCGAGGAGGCGGTACCCGACGCCCCAGCAGTTGATCACGAATCGCGCCCGCTCCGGGTCCAGTTTGCGCCGCAGGCGGCTTGCATGAGAGTCGAGCGTGCGGGTCTTGGTTGGCGTCCTGTAGCCCCAGACTTCACCCAGCAGCTCGCGCTTGGAGAAAACCCGGTGCGGGTCCGTGGCCAGCACCCGCAGCAGTGAGAACTCCTTCTTCGACAGCTGCACCTCCCGTCCCCCGACCCAGGCCCGGCGCCGGCCGGGGTCGACGACGATGTCACCGACCCGCAGCGGGCCGTTGCTCCGCCGCTCCACCCGCCGCAGCACCGCCGAGATCCGCGCCCGCAGTTCCGAGTACACGTAGGGCTTCACGACATAGTCGTCGGCCCCGAACTCGAGGCCACGCACGCGATCCTCGGCGCCCCCGCGGCCACTGAGGACAATCACCGGCAGGCGCGGATCGAAGCGCGAGATGACCCCGTCGGCTTCGCGGATCTCCTGCAGCACGTCGAGCCCCGAGGCATCGGGGAGCGTCAGGTCGAGCAGCATCAGGTCCGGCTGCTTATAGCGGCAGAGTCGCAGCGCATCGGATGCGCTTGGCGCCGGCAGGACGCCGAAGCGATCGGCGACCAGGTTGTCGCAGAGCAGCTCGAGCGTCGGCGTGTCGTCCTCGCAGACGACGACGCTGGCGATTTCGTGTCTCTGGGGAAGCACGTCCCTCCAAGGGCACAGCCGCCAAAACTCTCCCCTGCGCTCGCGGCCGCGGATCGCAAAGTGCGGGCGTTCAGTGCGTGGCCTGCCGATGACCCGCGGCGATCGGCCCTCCCTCCCGGCAAGGCAGCTCGAGAACGGCGTATGCCCGGCGATCCCAGGCAAAGCGGCGCGGAGCCACTCCTCGCCTCACCGAGCACGGCCTGCCCTCACGGTCGAGGAAGATCAGATCGAGAGCGAAGCGCATGCCGAACGTGTGCACGCTCGAACAGCGCGGAATGAAGAGGCCGGCCCCGACCTCTCCGCGATCGAGGCGGGACAGGCCGAGCAGGCGCGAGCGAAACCCGCGAGCCACCGGGACCTCCCGGCCGCAGATCGCAGCGGTCGGCAGCAAGCACAGGCGAGGTGCATCAGCTCGTGTGCTCACGCCGGACCAAGTCCGCAGCCCTCGCCAATTCGCCCCCCTGAGGAACCCAACATGGAAGCTTCTTGACTCGTCGTCTTCCCGATGAATAGGGTTCCTTGGCTATTCAAAGCTGATCGACCCCACTACACCTCTCTTGACAAAACGGGCCATCCTTCTCGCCATCGGCGTCGTCATCGCTCTTCAGGCCCTGTCGGCTGCCTCCGCAGCGGCGAGCACCTCCTGCCCGCGCCCGGCCAATCAGCCGACAAAAGGCAGCGACAAGCCGATCGAGCCGAAGGTCACGCTCAAACCGGAAGTGTCGAGCGAAACGGTCAACTTCGGCGGCAGCCGGGGCACGAAGTCGGTCGACGTCGTCCTGCTTGCCTCCCGCCCGCTGCCGAAAGCGTTCTCGACCAAACAGCTCGAGCTGGACAGCCCGAAGCGCTTTCGGCGCGCCGGCCAGATGCTGGACTCCTCATCCCTGCGCCTGCCGCGGTTTTCGAATCCTCAGATCGTCGAACACCGCAAGAAGATCAGGCTGCGCATCTGCGTCGACGCGACCGATGCCCAGGCCGGCACCTACAGCGGCACCATCTACATCAGCGGCCCACCGGGGGTCAGCTCGACGAGCATCGCGATCACGGCCAACATCAAGACCAGCGAGTGCAACTTCATGCTCGTCGTGATCCTCGGCCTCATCCTCTCCTTCCTCCTGCTCCTGTTCAAGGCCGCCAAGGATCAAAAAAAGGACTCGGACTCGTGGCCCAAGGCGATCCGCGGACGCTTCACGGACGCCGCCTTCATCGCCTCGACCGCGGTGGCCCTGGGCGCCGCTCTGGTCGCGATGAGGGCGATCTACGACAGCAATCCGGCCTGGGGCGCTGAGACCTGGACGAACGTCTTCGCAATCTTGGGAACGGCGTTCGGCGCCGCCGGGGTTGGCGGCCTGATCACCTCGTTCACCCAGAAGAGTCCTTAGGAAGCGCAAAACCTCGTTCAGCGGTAGCGCCGAGCCGGCACGCAGCTACGATCCCAGGCATGATCCAGCACCTGCCGTCGCTGGGCTTGCGACGGCGGTAGATGGGCTTCAACTCAATGAACAAGAAGACGACCCGCAGAGGAAATTACGAGTCGGGCTCCGACTACGTGCTCGAGTACGGCGAGCTCCGCTTCGCCTTCAACGAGGAGGACTTCGGCCAGCGCGTCGAGCAGGCCGCGGTCAAACTCGGCTTCGTCCAGCAGGGCCTGAGTCGCGAGGAGCTCGATGATCTGCTCGACCTCGCCGTCAACGGCGAGATCTCAGAGCCCAGCTCAGAGCTCGGCGAGCACATCAACGTCAACTGGGAGGACCTGGTCGGCCCCTCCAACCGCAGCCTCGTCCACTGGCTGCGCCGCCTCGTCTTCCGTGGAGCGTGGCTCGACCAGCGGGTCAAGGAGGGCGAGCTCGACGTCGTCTTCGACGACAGCACGCAGACCTTCGGCTACGTCCAGCCCGATCGCAGCAACGAGCTGATCGAGCTCTCCAAAGAGCCGTCCTGGCGCCGCATCGCCTACCGGCGCTGAGCTCCGTCCGTCAGCCCCGCCGTAACGCCACCGGAATCGACGCGTATTCCGAGTAGGGCGAGCCACCCGTCGGCGTGAAGGTGACCTTCGCTTTCAACGTGACGAAGCCGTAGCGGCGCAGCCGCTTGCGGGCGACGCCCTTCAGCGCGAAGCTGACGTTCGTGGGCCCGCAGGACGCCGCCGTCGCCATGAACTCCTGCGGGCGGCGTATCCGGGTCAGCCGGTTCCGTGCCGAGAGGAGGCCGATCGGGTCGAGGCGGATCTCCCCCGGCCCCGGGACCGTCACCGGCACCCGCGTGACGCCGTTGCGCCCTGCCCGCTTCGCCGGCTCGACGAGGAACGTGTTGGCCGGAGCGCTGCTGGGGACGATGCGGCCGATCGCGTGGAGTTCGCGATCGGTGAACCAGAGCGAGCCGTCGGGCCCGGCGACGATCCCGTCGGGGCTGCTGGCGTACCGCAGGCCGGCCCTGTACTCGGTGATCTCGCCGCTGGGGGCTATCCGGCCGATCCCCGGCGGCGTGCCTACGTTGGGCAGGCTGCGGGTCGTGTGGTTGGTGAACCAGACGTTGCCGTCGGGACCGGCCGCGATCGAGTTCGGGCCGGTGTACTGCGGGCCGGTGTGGAGACACTCGCCGAACGTTGCGACCTCGCCACTCGGCCGGACGCGGCCGATCGCGGTGGAGTAGCCGGAGGTGACCCGATTCCCCTGGGCGTCGTATTCCTCCAGGCCCCTGAGGGCGAACCAGACGTTGCCGTCGGGACCGGCGGTGAAGGGGCCGACCGACCGCGTCTGGGGACTGAGCCCGCCAAATCCGCTGATCTCGCCCAGCGGGGTTATCCGGCCGATCCCGAGCGATTTGTAGCTGCCGATCGCAAACCAGACGTTGCCGTCGGGCCCCAGCACCGGGCCCGCCTCGGCGCCGCCACCGGGGACCGGACCGGGCCCGAACTCGGTGAATACCCCCTGCGGCGTGATGCGGCCAATGGCAGCGGTCTTCGAGACGTTGTTGAACCAGAGGTTGCCGTCGGGGCCGGCGACGAGGTCCCCCGGCTTGCTTTTCGGATCGAGCCCGGCACGGAACTCGGTGATCTGCCCCTCGGGCGTGATCCGTCCGATCGCCGGTCGCTTGCCGTGGTCGGCGAACCAGAGGTTGCCATCGGAGCCGACGATCATGTTGCCCAGCGCGCTGCGCCAATCGAGGCCCGCCTTGAAGAAGGTCTCCATGCCGTGTGAATCGATCCGGCCGATCGCCGCGTCGCCGACCCGGATCGGGTCGCGGTCGAAGGTGAACCAGACGTTGCCGTCGGGCCCCGGCGTCAACGAGTACGCCCAGCCACCGACGTCGAACTCTTCGATCAGGCCGACAGGGGCCGCCGCGGCGCTCGCCGTGCTGAAGACGGCACCGATCGCCAAGCAGCCGATCGCGGCGGCGAGCTTCTTCATCCGTGTGAGTGTATGCCGCTAGGCGGGGCGCTCGACCGCGGCGACGACGGTGAGTGAGCCGCCACCCCCGCCCCGGCCGACATCGAAAAGCTCGCGTGCTTGATCGGCGTCGGCGAAGGTCTCGGCGAAGCGACTCAGGGAGTCGATCAGGACGATCACGTCCTCGCCGGCGCCGGCACGGGTGCGAGCCTGGGCCAGGGCGTCATCGGCATGTTTGGCTTTACCCGCGGAGACGATCTCGGCCTTCGGCGCCTCGCGCTTCCAGTCGGCGAGCTCCTCCGGTGTGGGGTCGATGAGCAGGGCGATCGGGTCGGGGCCGTCCGATGCTCCGGAGAGCTCCGCCGCCACCTCGCGCAGTAGAGCGGTGCAGGCAGCACGGCTCTCGGCGTAGACGAGAGCCTGGCGGCCGGCGGCCCCGGGCAGAAGCAGGTCGTGGACGCGGACACCCTTGGGACGGCGGCCCCAGCGCCTGCGGCGCCGTTTGCGTTTCGGACGCTCCGCCGCGGCTGCGGCCGGCGGCGCGGATGCGGCAGGCTCGCTGCGGGGCGCGGGCTTCGGCTCGCGATCGCCTTTCTGCCCCTCGCGCGGCTCGCGATCGCCGCGCCCGTCGCGAGGTTTGCGGCTGCGGTTGCGCTGCCTGCGCTGGCCCGAGTCTCCTCCGGGGCGCTCGCGTTTCGGTTTCGGCGCCGCTCCACCGCCACCGTTGCCACCGGCGAGCTTGTCGATCAGCTCCGCGCGGGACAGCATCCGGTAACGCTCTACGCCGGTCTTGGCGGCGAGCTCGTGCAACTCGCCCAGGTGCTTGGACTCCAGTTCAGCTTTCGTCATCGTCACAGCAGGCTATTCAACCGGGCCGTCACAACGCACTGCCGGCCGTGGCCGCTGGGTCGACGCCGGCCTCGGCGAGCGCCGCCGGCCAGGCCTCGGCCTCGCGCTTGACCTGGCGCCGCGACCAGCCAAGCTCGGCGCCCATCGCCGCGGCGACGGAACGTGCGGCGTTCGCATCGCGCAACTGCGGCGCCGCCAGCAGCCCGAGGCGGGTGCGGCGCAGGAGGACGTCGGC
The DNA here is from genome assembly GCA_963716735.1 of uncultured Solirubrobacterales bacterium. Lineage (GTDB taxonomy): Bacteria > Actinomycetota > Thermoleophilia > Solirubrobacterales > 70-9 > VRUE01. The sequence goes on along the minus strand of OY970321.1, from coordinate 258,399 downwards.
GACACAGCGCGCCTGCTCGAGCCGTGCCGCAATCGCCGCCTCGGCAAGCAGGTCGGGGCGACCGGGGACGATCGGCGCCGCCAGCTTCGGGTCCTCCCGGGCCAGCCGCAGGACGGCACGTGCCGCGTGCCCATAGCGGAACTTGAGCTGGGCGATCGCCTCCTCCCCCACCCCCTCAGGCGCCTCCAGATCCTCCGGCCGGGCCTCCATTCCGAGCGGGATCTCGGCCGTGTGACAGGGCGCCTCGCGTCCCTCGCGCTCGACCAGCCGGTCGACCGTCTGCTTCGCCATCCGCCGCCAGGTGGTGAGCTTGCCGCCGGTGATCGTCAGCATCCCCGAAGAAGTCTCATACAGCTCCGCTTTGCGCGAGATGTCGACCGACTTCTTCGGGTCGCCCGTGGAGAGCAACGGTCGCACGCCCGCGTAAGCACCGACCAGGTCCGAGTCGCTCAAAGAGACGTCGAAGAAGGCCTTGACCGCGTCGAGCAGGTACTCGACGTCGGCCTCCCCGGGATGGGGATGATCGAGATCGCCCTCGTAGTCGTTGTCGGTGGTGCCGACCAGGGTGCGGCCATACCAGGGCAGGGCGAAGATATGGCGGCCCTCGCCGGCGGGGACGATGCAGGCGGCGCTTCCCGTGGAGAGGTCGTCGCGGTCGAGGAGGATGTGAGTGCCGCGGCTGGGCGAGATCCGTGGCACGTCCTCCTCCTCGGCCACCTCGCTGCCGATCCGATCGGCCCAGACCCCGGTCGCGTTGATGACGTTCTCGGCTTCGACCTCGAAGCGCTCGCCCGAGTCCGCCTCGAGCGCGGCGACGCCGACCGCGCGGCCGTCGCGCGACAGCACCTCGGTCACCTCGGCGCCGTTCAGCATCACCGCGCCGAAGCGCTCGGCCTCGCCGAGGATCGTCAGCACCAGCCGCACGTCGTCGGTCTGGCAGTCGTAGAAGAGGTAGGCGTTGTTCGGATCGCGCCGCTCCAGCGACGGGACCATCTCCAGCACCTCATCGCGGTCGATCGTGCGGTGGCGGTCGGGCGACCAGTAGAAGTCCGCGTCCTCCTCCTTGGAGGAGCGCATCTCGCGGCGACTGCGACCGACCCGCGTGGTCGCCATCACGTCGTACATATTGAGCCCCATCCCGAGTTTGCGATCGCGGCGCTCCTCGGCGAAGGAGGGGACGAGGAACGGCGTCGGGTAGACCAGGTGCGGCGCCAGCTGCACCATCAGCTGGCGCTCCAGCAGCGCCTCGCGGACCAGGCCGAGGTCGAGGTTCTGCAGGTAGCGAAGGCCGCCATGAATCATCTTCGAGGAGCGGCTGGAGGTGCCGACGGCGTAGTCGCCGCGCTCCAGCAGCGCCACCGAGTAGCCACGCGAGGCGGCGTCGAGGGCGACACCGGCGCCGGTGATGCCGCCGCCGATCACGACGACCTCGAAGCGCCGGCCGGCGATGTCCCCCAGGGCTGCGGCTCGGGTCAGCATCCGGTGGGCATCAGTCGAGGTAGGTGGTCGTCTGCTCTACGGGCGGGCGCTCCGGCGCCTCCTTCTCCTGCCGCCGCGGGCCGAGGTGGAGGAGGCCGACGAAGCGCTCGCTGTCGGGGACGCCAACCGCGGCTCGGCCCTCGGCCGAGCGCAGCAAGCCGGGCGTGCGCCAATAGCCGGCCAGCCCACGGTCGTGGGCGGCGAGCAGGACGATGTAGGAGGCGACGGCGGTTGCATGCAGGTCCTCCTCGTTCTGGACCGGATCATCGCCGAATGCGCAGGAGACGACGATCAGCGTCGGGGCGCGGTCGAGCTTGGCGGCGCCCTCGTGCCCGGCCACCGCCTTCAGCCGCGCCAACGCCCGTGGCCCGACCACGCGAAAGCGCCAAGGCGCGGTCAGATGATGATTCGGCGCCCAGCGCGCCAGCTCGAGCAGCTCGTCGATCTGCTCGCGCGAGAGCGGCTCCGGCCCAAAGGCCTTGTGGGTGCGGCGCGTCCGGATCGCGGTCTCGACGTCCATGCAGCGAGCGTATAGCCCGCCGGCTACCAGCTGAAGCGGCGACCGAGGAGGAGGACGCTGGCCAGGGCCACGGCCGCGGTTGCCAGGCCGATGCCGAGGGGCGCCCAGGGCTCGGGTCCGGGGTTGTCGCCGGCTTCGAACGGCGGCGCGGCAGACTCGGCGGGGGTCGGTTCGGGTTCGTCGCCCTCCGGGATCGCCCCCTGAGGCAGCGCCGGAATGACGCCGCCGCCCCTTGCCGGCGGCGGAACCGACGGTTTGCCGCCACCGCCGGTGGACGGCGGGATGCTGCCGCTCCCTTCGGCGCTCCCCTCTTTAAGCGATTCGAGCAGATCCTGGGTCGAGCCGGAGACGGGTGGCACCACGGGAGCACCCGAGCCCAGCTCAGCCTCCGCCGTCGGGCCGGATGCGGTGGGATTCTCGGCGCGTGGGACCGGGGGCACGGGAAAGGAGTCGCCGGCGGTTGCGCTCAGCACCTGGCCGGTAACCCATACGGGGGTCTGGTCACTCGAAGCGGAGTAGCGGTAGTGGCCGTCGGCGTCCTGGCGGGCGGCGAGGTATTCGAGCGCGCTCTTGCCGCCCTCGTGGACTGAGGCCGGGTCCGTGCCGACCGCCAGCATCCCCTGCACGGCCCATGCGGTCGATTGGGAGTTGACCGACCCGGAACCGCCGAGCGGGAAACCGCCGCTGGGCCGCTGGGTGTTGCGTAGGTAGCCGAGGCCATGCTTGGCGGCGCTGGTGCCTGGCATCGCCTGCATCACCGCCCCGGTGCCGTCGGCCGTGCTCGGCGAGCCCGATACGTCGCCCCAGCCACCGTCGCCGTTCTGGACCTTGGCCAGCCAGGAGATCGACTGATCGATCCCTCCTCCACCCCCCGCCCGCAGCGCGATCACCGCAAACGCCGTCGATCCCGGCCAGCCTTCATAGGAGCCGTTGCCGCGGCGCCGGTCGGCCAGAGCCGAGACCAGATCGTGGCCGCCGAAATCATGAGGATCGACGCCGGCGCTCTCGAGGGCAAGGATCGTGCGGGCGTAGTCGCCTGCGCTGCTCAACTCGTCGACGTGGCCGCGCAGGTAGCCGACCGGGTTGTGGCCGCCGCTGGCAACGTCGAGTGGGTTGCGGCCGGCCGCCTCGAGACCCAGCATCGCCCAGGCGGTCATCTCGGTAGCCGAGTCGTGACCGGGCGTGGATCCCCAACCGCCGTCGGCGTTCTGCACCGTGACCAGCCAGTCGGCGGCGCGGCTCACTTCCGAGGCCTGGGCGCGGGCGGGAAGCACGCTGGCCAGGGCGAGCGCGAGCAACAGGGCGGAGACAACCGCCGGGGCGTGCCACTCAAACCGCTCGCGGAAGCGAACCAGCATTCGGATCATCGCCGGGCCGGCGACCAGGGCAAGGGCAGCGTTCCCGATCGCGTGGGCCGCGTCGAAGGGCACGGCGCGCGACTCCAGGGCGAGGAAACGCTGCCATGAGAGGTCGCCTCCATAGGTCGCCATCAAGGAGAAGTTCAGCAGAGCGCCGTAAGCGACGCCGGCCAGGGCACAGACCACAGCCAGGGTGAGGCGACCGGCGCGCGGCCGAACCACGGCCAGACCCGCGCCCAGAATCCCGCACATCCCCCAACCCACCATCTGCCACGGCGTCCAGGGACCCTGCCCGAACCAGAAGTTGGAGACGAGCGCGGAGAGGCCGCCGACCGCGAAACCGGGTGCCGGGCCAAGGGCGTAGCCGGCGAAGATGACGATGTCGGTGGTCGGCTTGACGTTGGGCAGCGCGGCAAAGGCGATCCTGCCGGCGATCGCGAGGGCGGCGAGGGCGGCGACCAAGGCGACGACCTGCGAGGTCGGCCGCGAGCGCTCATACCAGGCGAAGCCACCGATCAGGACAGCGCCGAGGACGAGGAAGCTGGCCAGCTCCCAGCTCATCGCGGCCGCTCCGAGTCGAGGCAGGCGGCGCCCTGCTCGGGGGTGATCACGCCCGGGAGGTCGAGGATGCGGGCGACCTCGGTGGCGAAGTACCAGCCACCGGAGAGGATCTCGGCCGCGTCTCCGTCGGCGATCACGACGCCGTCGCCGAGCAGCACGACGCGCTCGGCGAAGGTCGCGACGAACTCGACGTCGTGGGTGGCTACCACCACCCCGGCCCCGCGACTTGCAAGACCTTGAATGAGCTCATCCAGCTCGTGCTTGCGGGCGCGGTCCATGCCGCGGGTGGGCTCGTCCAGCGCCACTAGGCCGGGCAGCGCATCGCCGTCCATCCGCCCCGCCAGCGCGATCGCCAGCGCCAGTCGCTGCCGCTCACCTCCCGAGAGGTCGCGAGGATCCGAATCGATCGCATGCTCCAGCCCAACGATCCGCAGCGCGGCCAAGCCTTCGTCACCTGGCAGCTCGTCCCCGACTCGCTCGCGTACTAGATAGTCGCTTGGGTTCTGCGTCAGCAGGGCGATCCCACTCGGAACTTCCGCCTTGCCCCGGACCGGTTCGACCAACCCGGCAAGCGCTCGCAACAGCGTGCTCTTGCCGGCGCCGTTGCGGCCCATTAACGCCACCCGTTCACCGCAATCGATCGCCAACTCGATTCCCCTGATGACGTCCCGTTTGGCGTCCTCGCCGTTCAGCTCGACCCAGAGGTCATGGGTCGAGAGGGCTGGTGAGGGACGGAGGGGGACACCCTCCTCTCTCAACTTTTTCGCTGAGGCGGTGGCGTCATCGACCGAGCCTGTCGACGAAAAAGTACAAGCCGTTCGGAGGGTGTCCCCCTCCGTCCCTTCAACAGTGTCGGCTGATGCCAGGGTTCGGCGCGCCTGGCGGACTCCCGTGGGCAGGGGTTCGATGCCGGCCAGAGAGAATAGACGGGCCGCGGGGGTCTCCAAAGCTGCGTCGGCCCCCTGGGCCCAGGTGAGGAAGTCAGCCGGGGCACCGTCGAAGGAAATGGCGCCAGAGTCCATGGCTATAACCCGATCTGCTGCGGCCAGGCAACGCTCCAGACGGTGCTCCGCCAAAAGGACCGACACCCCCCACTCCTCGTTCAGCCTGCGTAGAAGCCAGATGAGCTCGTCACCGGCTACAGGGTCGAGCTGCGACGTCGGCTCGTCGAGAAGGACGAGCTTGGGACGGGTGACCAAGGCCGCAGCGAGTGCTACGCGTTGGAGCTCACCGCCCGAGAGGGTGTCCACCGTTCTGCTGAGCAGGTGCGGAATCGCAAGAGCCAGAGCCACCTCCTCCACGGCGCGAGCGCGGGAGCTTGCGGAGTCGCCGCGCATCTCCAGCGGTAGCTCGATCTCCGCCGCGACGGTGGTCGAGACGATCTGGGTCTCGGGGTCCTGGGCCACGTAGCCGACCACGGCCGCCAGCTCGCCAGGGCCGCTGGCGACCGCGTCCATGCCCGCCACGTGCACGCTGCCCTCGATCTCGCCGCCGTGGAAGTGCGGCACCAGGCCGCAGGCGGCGCGCAGCAGGGTCGTCTTGCCGCAGGCCGAGCGTCCGGCCAGGAGGGCGAACTCCCCTGGCGCCAGCGTCAGCGAAACATCGCGGAGCGCGCATCCGACTTTCACCCCATCCTGGTGTGGTGAATGTCGGATGCGCGCGGTGGCCGGATAGAAGTAGGAAAGGCGCTCGACCGCAAGGGCCGGTGCGGCGCGAGGCGGAGTGGAAAGCTCAGGCATTGCGCCGCCTCGGCGCCAAGCCGGAGAGAACGATCAAGGCTGAGAGAGCGAGCGTCGCCGGCTCCAGACCGACCTCGGTCGTCGGGTAGGCGTGGAAGCTGTCGGCGCCCAGCACCTTGCCAGCGATCGCGGCGATCAAGACGAAGGCGCCGATGGCGTAGAAGCGGGCGTCGTAGCGGGAGCGCCGGCCAGCAGGCTCTGCCCGCGGCAGGCCGAGCCCGTACCCGCGCAGCTCCAGGGTCGCGGCGACGTCGACGGCTCGGTCGAGCGAGCCGGCCATGAGGCGGCGGAGCAGCGTGGAGCGGCCGAGCGGCGCCGCGGCCGGTCCGCGCAGGCGGCCCGCGTCGCGCAGGCGCGCTGCGTCGGCGACCGCGACTGGGACGAGGCGGGAGATCAGCGCCGCGGTCAGCGCCGAGCGCCCGGCAATCGGACGCAACCCACGCAGCACTCGATCCGGGTCGACGCAGGCCGAGTAGACCGCAAAGGCGACCATCGCCACCGCCGCCCGCAGGCCGATCACGGCGCCCGCGGCCAGCGCCTCGGCGGTGATGTCGACACGGCCCAGCAGTGGCAGCTCCCCGAGCCGCAGCAGCACGGTCTCGCCACGATCGACGACCAGAACGTTGACCGCGGCGATCAGGAGCGCCAGGGTCAGCCCCATCCGCAAGGCAACCCGCACGGCGCTGCCCGCACCGGCGGCATAGCCGGCGATCACAGCGGCGATTCCCACCGCGCCCAGCACCAGCGGGCTCGAGTAGAGGAATGCGACGATGACGAGAGCGCCGAGGTAGGCGACGGCGGCGCCCGGCGAGGCCGCCTGCAACGGCCCCGGCCGCGGCGTGTAGGCGAAGGGAGATCTCATTCGATCGACCCGATCGGCAGAGGCGTCTCCCTGCCGCCCTCGATGGCCACCGCGTAATGGTCTCGCAGGTGAGCGGCATCGAGCAGCTCGGCGGCGGCCAGAGCACCATGCGCGGTAGCGCCGCTGACCAACCACACAGGCGGCGCGTCGAAGCGGCGGGTCGCGGCGACCAGGCCGGCGCCGGGTCCGAATTCACGCGCGGAATCACCGCCTTCGTCGAGTCCCCGCAGGCGATCGACCCCGGCGCGCCTGCCGAAATCGGCAAAGACTCCACTCACCTGCGGGCCCTGTTCCAGCTGCGCCGCGGCCGGATCCCCGCGCAGCCGCGCCCAGGGGCCGACGAGGACACGGATCGCATCGTCGGACGAATCCGATGCCGGGACGACCCCGGCTTCTCCGAGCCTGCGGCGGACCGCCCCGCAGGCGGCGCCAGCCCCTCTGCACTCGAGCGCCACCGGGTGCGACTCGCCTTCGTAGCCCTCGCGGAGCGGATGCGGCCAGGAACCGACCACGGCGGGCACCCGCTGAGCGGCGGACCAGTCGCGGTAGTCCCACCAGATCGCCTCGCCGCCGCGCAGGGCGAAGTCGGCTGCGCCCACCGGGGCCTCGACCCCGTTGACGTAGAAGAACCAGTCGAACGAGCGGCCGGAGCGCTGCTCCGCTTCGAGCCCGTCGATCGCCTGCACGAAGCCGCCGCCGTAGCGAGTCTCGATGCCGGCATTGCGATCGAGCACCCGCATCACCGTGTCCGACTCCGAGGCCTCGCCGGTGGCTGGGGGCTGTACCCGCCGAGCGCCGTAGTCGCGGGTCACGGTCAGCGAGACCTCGCCGACGACGGAGCCCGCACCGACGCCGCAGCCGGTGGCCGCGAGCGCCGCGGAGAGCAGCGCGAGCGCGGCCACCGTGCCACGGCAGATGCTCATGGAACCGGGCAAGCCCCGTTCGCGTCACACATGAGAACCGTGCTGCTGTTCGAGGGAATGTCCTTCCCGCGACGAGCGCTCAGCGTCGTGCCTTCGCTCAGGGTCACCGTCGCGTGCCCGGCGGCGTCGGTCGGGCCCGACGCGCCGATGACCGTCGCCCCGGCGGCCGGCTTTTTCTTGCCCCTGTCGTCATAGGAGAAGACGCTGACCTGAAAAGGCTCGCCGGGATGGGCGCTGAATGGCGCGACCAGCGTGAGCTCCTTCGGATAGGGGTAGGAGGCCAGAGCCCAGAGCACTTCGTCGCCGCTCTGCAGCTTCACCGCGTCGCCGCCGAGTTCGGGGTTCTCGTGGTTGACCTTCAGGTACCAGGAGAGCTTGGAGGTGGCCTTGTAGCCGCCGACTCCGCAGATCCCGAGGCCGAAGTCGAAGGCGTCGGTGAGCAGCAACGGCTTCAGCGTGCTGGTCGACTTAGCCGCCTGACCGAGCAGGCCGAGCGCGGTCGCGCCTTTGATCGTCGCCGCTTTGCCGCTGCCCGCCGTGCCTTTGCCGAAACAAGTCGCCTTGGAGCTCGTCGGGACCGAGGTGGTGCCGGTTTTCAGCGCCTCTTCGGCGAGAATCTTGCCGCCGCCGCCAACCACCCGCAGACTTACGGGGACCTTTGCCGTGGCGATCGCGGCGGTGGAGACGAGAAGCAAAAGAGCCAGCGCGCACGCGGCGGCCAGCCGAAATGGGAAGAGTCTTGGCATTGAAGCCACCCTTTCCTCGAGGGTTGTCATGGCTGGCCGGGGACAGGTCTCCTGGCTTCCGGGAATCGGTCTGCCGCGCCTTCCCGGGGACTCTGTGTCGCCCCCAGTGGCCGGCGCAAAGTGCGCCCGCGACTCTCTCACCCGGTCACAGTGGCGGGACCGCGCCGGTTTCTCACCGAACTTCCCTTGACCACCGACCGTATGTACGCGGCGAGTCTACCCTCCGGAACTAGCCACGACCGTCACGCCGTGCGCTTCGGCGACTCGAAGGCAAGCAGGGCGACGGTCGTCGGAATCGGCTCCTCGCCGCTCTCCGCCATGCGTGCGCTGGCCTCCTCCTGCTCTTCGAAGAGGAAGTAGAAGAGAGCATCGACTCTCTCGATGACCCTGTCCCATCCCTGCTGGTCGAGTGAAAGCGGCGTCCATGTGACGTGACTGTCGGGACGTTCGATGATCGTGCCGGCCGCCATCGCGTCTTTTATCCGTGCAGAGAGAGTCTCGACGACCCTGCAGGTGATCAAGGCCTTTGCCGAATCCGAGATGCCGGACCAGTCCGAGTCGAGAATCAGAGGTTCGGTCGTCGCGTAGCAACGATCGAACTTCTCGGGCGACGCCCCGGGCTCCGCCGGCACCTGGTCCAGCCAACCGAACTGCTCGAGGACTTCGAAGTCCTGTGAGACGTCCGCCAGCGACGGGCCCCCGAACTCGTTGCGGAAGCCGCGCGGGCTCATCGCGTCGATGCTGCACTCGGCCAGAATCCTCACCCGTATCGGACGGGAAAGCACTTTCGAGAGACGCAGCATGAGCAGCCCCTCGGGCTCGCTTCGGGTCTGAGAGTGCGACATTGAGCCTCCAGTTCTTCGCTTCCCCGTAAGAACCCGGAGTCTAGTGCCGCACCGCGACCGACCACCGAATTCTTTATGGCTGCTTCTCGGTGTCCTTGGGCGACTCAAAGGCGGCGAGGGCGACGGTCATCGGTATCGGCTCCTCGCCTGACTCGGCCATGCGGAGGTTTGCCTCCTCTTGCTCTTCGTAGAGGAAATAGAAGATCGCGTCGAGCCATGCGATGACCGTCTCCCATCCCTCTTGGTCAAGACGCAGGGGCATCCAGCTGAAGTGGCGGTCGTCGCGTGCGTCGAGGGTTCCCCCCTCCATCGCCTCTTTCACCTGACCGGCAAAGCTCTCAAACGCCCTCCAAGTGAAGGTGTTCTTCATCACATCAGGAACCTCAGGCCAGGTGTTCTCGTCAAACATCGGAACGCCGGTGGCTCGGTAAAAATGCTCGACCGCGCCGCGTCGCTTTCCGCCCGTCTCCGTCCGAGTCTGACGCAGCCAGTCATATTCGACGAGCACGTCAAAGGCGCGTGAAACCCGGGACAAGGAACCGCCACCAAACTCCTCGTAGAACCCTTTCGGGCTCATCTCTCGAATATTGCACTCGGCCATGATCTTCATCCGAAGGGGATCGATGAACACTTTGGCCAACCGCATCATGAGTGGCCATTTGGACTTGACCGTCATCACTGAGTCCGCCACTTATTCCCTCCAGTGCTCTTCGATTTGCCTGAGTGCTTGCGCGGAGTCTATGCGGTCTTACAGCGGAACTCTCTGAGTCTCCCTGTGGTTCGCAGCGTCTCTCTCAAACGCTCTAATTTTTTAGAGCAATACGCGCAGGAGGTGGAAAATGAAGCTCGCAACCGGCGAGACCGCCATGCCGGTCCTCTCAATCACGAAGGGCGGCTAGTCCGGAAAGCTGGGGTGTCCCGAGCCGCCGGCCATCTTGCTGAGCGGTTCGGGGCCTCATACGTGGCCCGGCCCACAGTGCTCAATACAGCTGAGAACGTACCGAAACGTTTGGTCTCAACATTCGAAGTGAAAAACTCGATCAGTATTCCTACACTGCCATCGAAATTCCTTATTGGCCTGTCGGTTTGGGTCGATCCAAAGTTTCAGGAGAGGATGCGCGAGATGGCAGAGGCAGGCGAGGAACGGCGTAAAGGCAGGCGCACCCAGAGAAAGAGCGGGCCGAGGAAGAAGGCACGCAAGGCGGGGGAATCCAGGCCCCGTGGAGAGCCGGATGGCCGCCGCCGGGCCAGCCTGATCGCCGCCATCGTCCACCCGTTGCGACGCCGCATACTGCGCGTGATTGCCGACGCGGGCAAGCCGCTCAGCCCCGTCCAGGTATCGAGAATGCTCCGCATTCCGCTTGCCACGGTCGGCTACCACACCAGGGTGCTGCGGAGATGCGGCGCGGTGGAACCGGCCGGAGAGCAGCAGGTGCGCGGCGCCATCGAGCATTTCTACGACACGACGATTAAAGACGACCCGCCAATCGAAGCGCTCCTCGAGGAAACCCGGGCAGTCGACGAAGAGGACGGGTAATCGAGTACTCCTGAACGTTTGTCCGTCTCGTTTGGATTGCCGGAAGACCCCGGATTAGGCTCGCCCGGAATCTGGAAACTGAGACGTTTACGGAGGGGACATGAGGCAGGGGATCTGGCGGCACTCGCCGGCATTGGTGGTCGCGGTCATCGCGTTGTTCGTGGCGCTCGGCGGCAGCGTCTACGCCGCCAAGAAGGCGAGGATCGACGGCAAGGCGATCCGGGCGAAGTCGATTCCCGGCAACCGCTTGAAGCCCCGTTCGATCACCGCCGATCGTCTCAGGCCCGGGGTCCTGTCGGGGGACGTGGCAAGCGGGCCCCTGACCGGTGCCGACATCAACGAGCTCACTCTGGGCCAGGTGCCGAATGCGACCCACGCCGACTCGGCCGACACCGCGCAGAGCGCGGTTGACGCGCAGACGGCGCTCAACGCCGTCAACGCGGTCGACGCGAAAACCGTCAACGGCCACAGCGTCGGCTGCCTGCCCGGCACCCGCCCCTTCGCCGGCACCTGCTGGGACAGCTCGGCTAAAAGCGCTGTCGACGCTCCGACCGCGGCGCGCAAATGCGCCGCCCGCGGCGGCGCGCTGCCGGAGGCCCTGCAGCTCGCCGCCTTCGCCGAAGAGCCGAACGTCAGCCTCGACCCGGGGGATGAGTGGTCGAGTGACTTAACCAATGTGTCTGGAAAAAATGCCTACGGCGTCGTCATCGTTTCTGCCATCAGCAAACTCGACTATGTGCTCTCAACCGACGCCCACGCTTACCGCTGCGTTTTCCCCCTGCTCGCCTAGCTCTATCCTCCCTTCGATGCGAATGGGCCCGCGCGCACTGACCGCCCTCGGCTGCCTGCTGGCGGCTCTGCTCGCCGCGCCCGTGGGCGCGGCCGCCACGGCCCGCCTCCACCCCACCGCTCCGGCGAGCACGAGCGAAGCGGCGCGGACCGCCCGCTACTGGACGGTGGCACGGATGCGCGCGGCGGCGCCGCTCGACGCACCCCGTGACCGCAGCCGCATCACCGCCCTCGCCAGCTTCGCCCACGTCACCGAACCGACCGTCGCCCCGTACGCCGTCAACGGCCGCCTCTTCGTCCGCCAGGGCAAAAACAGCGGCTTCTGCTCGGCGACCGCGATCAACAGCCCCAGCCGTAAGCTGGTGCTCACCGCCGGCCACTGCGTCAACTCGGGGCCGCAACCGCCCGTCGGCCGCAGCATCTGGTCGAGCCTGCTCGAGTTCGTCCCCGCCTACAGCGGCGGCACCGCTCCCTTCGGCGCCTTCATCGCCCACCGCAAGTCCGCATTCGCGCTGCGGCAGTGGGTCAAATTCGGCAACCCCAACTTCGACATCGGCGCGATCGTCACCAAGCCCAACGCCGAAGGCGTCAACGTCGCCGACGCGGTCGGCGGCGGTGCCACGATCGCCACCGACCTCAGCCGCAGGCAGGATTTCCAGACCTTCGGCTACCCCGGCAGCTCCCGCTGGATGGAGGGCTGCGAATCGTCCTACGTCGGCGACGACATCCTCACCTACCGGATTCCCGGCCCGCCGACGATCGCGATCGGCTGCCACTGGGTACCGGGCGCCAGCGGCGGCGGCTGGCTGATCGAAGATGGCACGATGATCGACGGCCTGACGAGCTACGGCAAACAGAAAGACGTGCGCCACACCTTCGGTCCCTACTTCAGCAAGCGCAACGTGGGCCGCCTCACCGCCGGCCTCTAGGACGTGCCGAGCAGCTCGCGGTAGAAGCGGTAGTCGCGCCGGTCGGGGCGCAGGTTGGCGGCGAGCGCCAGGTGGTGGCGGGCGCGCTCCGTCTCGCCGGTCTTGGCCAGGGCGCGGCCGAGGCAGAAGTGGGCGAAGTCGTTGACCTGGTGGGTGTCGACCACGGCCTCGAACTCGGCCGCGGCGGCGGCGAAGCGGCCGCAGCGGAAGTAGGCACGGCCCAGCGCCTCGCGCACCGAGGACTTCTCCGGCGCCCGCCGTGCCGCCGCCTCCAGCGGCGCGGTCGCCTGCTCGAAATCGGCCTCCTCGAGCAGCTCGATCCCACGCCGGTAGAGCGTGAACGTGGAGTCGCCCGCGAAAGAGGTGGACATAACCCAAAGTGTAGGAGGAGCGCTGGGTCGGGCCGGGACGCGCTCAGTCGACGGCGTCGGCCCAGTCGCGCAGGCGCCCGGAGAACTGCGGCGTGCCGGGGCCGACCTCGACGATCTCGTCCGCGGGGATGTCGGCGCGGCGGGCGGCGGCGCGGATCGCCTCGGGCGAGGGCGCCTCATACAGGCAGTAGGAGCGGCGGCGGTCGGCGCTGAGGAAGGAGAAGAGCCAGCGCACGCTCTCGTCCCCGTTGATCTCCTCGATCAACTCGACGTCGCCGTCCTGGAGGTCGAGCTGATCGGCGAAGCTGCGCTCGATCATGTAAAGCGCCATGTCCCGATCGTAGCGGGGTTTTGAACCGGTCTGGGACGGAAGCGGATCTCAGGCGAGCCCTTGCCGGTGCGCGTAAGACGCCGCCTCGGTGCGGTTGGCGCAACCGGTCTTGCGCAGGATGCTGCGGATGTGGTTGGCCGCGGTGTGCTCGCTGATCGTCAGCGCCCCACCGATCTCGCGGTTGCTGAGCCCCCGGGCGACCAGCTCGAGGATCTGTGCCTCGCGCGGCGAGAGCCCGTCGGGAAGCCCCCCGCCTGCCGGCACGACCCCGAGCGAGCGGATCTTGCCGAGCAGCCCGGCCATGCCGATCTCCTCGGCGAGCGCGCCGGCCTCGCCGAGCAGCGCCTCCGCCCGCTCGCGTCCATCGCCGCCCTGTCCGAGCAGGGTGCGCGCGTACTCGTACGCGGTGTGGGCCACCCAGGTCGGAGTCTCCATCCGCCGGTTCAGCTCCAGGGCCAGCTCGAAATGCCGCTCGGCACTCTCGCTATCCCCCAGGGTCGCCGCGAGCATGCCCAGGTAACGGTCGGCGGCGCCGTAGCAGGCGACCAGGTGGCCGATCATCACGTTGCCGCCCGCGAGCGGTTCCAGCTCGGGGTAGAGAATCGCCGCCATCGTCTCGTCGCCGAGGGCGGCGCTGGCGTCGGTCAGGTAGGCGAGGGTGGCGTGCCAGAGCGAGTCGCGGAAGCCGTCGATGCCCTCCACGGCGAGGCGCGCGAGCTCCCGCCTGGCCTCGCTCTCCATCCCCAGCTCGGCGAGCACGGCGACCAGCCCGGGCTGCCACGGGCCAACCCGCTCGGGCTCGCCGGCGAGCAACCTGACCGCCGGTGCCAGCTCGGCCAGCCGCCCCTGCTCGCGGCGGATGCTGAACATCTGGATCCCGTAGGTGCCAGAGGCGTCCCGCCCGCTCATCAGCCGGCCCCACTCTTCAGAGCGGTTCGCCTTCGCCTCGGCCTCAGCCAGACGGCCGTCGCCGAGCGCGATCGCCGAGCCGTAGTGCGCGGCGATGTGGTGCATGAAGGGCTGCGCCGTGCGCTCGGCCATCTCCTCCAGGACGACGACCTCGGCGCGGGCCGACTCGAGATCGCCGAGGGCGACGAAGGTCGGCACGCGCCAGGCCATCGCCTCGGTGCGCAGTTCCTCGTCGCGCAGCTCCTCAGCCAGGTCCATAGCCTCGGTCAGCATCGCCAGGATCTCCTCGAGCGGGCTGGTGCCGCGCGACCAGTACGAGCTGACCAGTACCCGCGCCAGGCCGGAGCGGTCGCCGCGCCGGCGTGCCAGCGCGACCGCGTTGCCACGGACGATCGCCCCTCGCTCCCGCTCGCCCTGAAAATCGAGGGCGCGGGCGAGGCCGGCCAACAAACCGACGCGCAACTCGTCACTTCCCTCGCGCAGGGCACCGATCCCTTCTTCAAGCAGCTCAATCGAGTCCTCGGTCCCGATCCCCGGGCGCCAGCAGGCGTCCTCGTAACCGATCGCGGCACGGGCGAGCAGCTCGGCGCTGCCGAGCTGGCGGGCGAGCGACGCGGCCGAGACGAATGCCTCCAGGGCCTCCGGTGCCTTGCCCGCACGGTGGCAAACCGCGCCCAGCTCGAGGAAGATCTCGGCGCGGACGGCCGGATCGTCCACCCCTACCTCGATCGCCCTGCGCAGGCCCCCGGCGGCCTCGTCGAAAGCCAGCGCCGCGGCGGCGGCGCGAGCGGCGCGAAGGTTGTGCTCGACCGCACGCTCGCTGCCGCCGAAGGCAACCCCCTCGGCGAAGTGGTGGGCGAGGTCGGCCAGGGCACGACCGGAGTCACCGCCGGCGGCTTCGAGGGCCTCACCGACGCGGAGGTGCAACTCGGCGCGGTGCGCCCGCGAAAGCCGGTCATAGAGCGCCCGCCGCACCAGCTCGTGGGTGAAGCGGCAGGAGAGGCGCGGCGAGGGAAGCTCCTCGATCATCCCGCTCGCCACCGCCTCCTCGAGCGCGGCGAGAAGCTCGGGCTCAGCCAGGCCGGCGGCGCCGCGGACGACGTCCAGGTCGAACTCGGCGCCGACGGTGGCGGCCAGCTCGAGCAGCTCGATCGTCCCCGGGGCGAGACGGGAGAGCCGCTGCCCGGTCACCTCGCGGACGCTTTCCGGGCTTGCCAGGCGATCGAGCGGCCCGGTGACCCGGATCGCCCCGGAGGACACCTCCACCGCCCCGGTCTCGACCAGGGAACGCCACAGCTCGCAGACCAGGAACGCGTTGCCCGCGGTGAGAGCCTGGATCGTCCCGGCCAGCTCACCCAGCCCGGCCCCGGAATCGCAACCCGAGGTCCGCCGGGCGAACTCTTCGATCTCGGTCCGCGAGAGGCCGCCCAGCCGCAGTCGCTCGACCTCCTCCGAGCGGCGTAGGTCGGCCAGCGTCCCCGCCAGCTCCGGCGGCACGTCGGCCTCGGTGTCGCGAAAGGTGGCCAGGAGGAGCAGGCGGGCGTCGCCCGCGCTCTGGGCGAGGTGGCGCAGCAGGAGGAGGGTTGGAGCGTCCGCCCAGTGCACGTCCTCGAGCACGAGCAGCAGGGGACGCCCGCGACCGACGCCGGCGAGAAGCTCGGCTACGGCGGTGTGGAGTCGCAGGCGCTCGGTATCCGGGTCGGCCTCGAGCGGCGCCGGAAGCTCACCGACCCTAGCCGCCAGATCGGGCAGCAGGCGCGTCAGCTCGCCACCCGGGCCGAGCGCGGCACGCAGCTCTTCGGCGTCGATCGTCCGCGTCAGCCGATCGAGCGCGGCGACGAAGGGGCCGTAGGCCGTGGGCACGACCGCATCCGCGGCCCCGTAGAGGACGAGCGCCCCGTCCCCGGCTGCGGAGGCGGCGAACTCACGCACCAGCCGGCTCTTGCCCGAGCCGGGCTCGCCGGCGAGCAGCGCGACCCTGCGTCCCTCGCCCTCCGCCAAGGGCATCAACGCCCGCAACCGGGCCAACTCCCCGCTGCGACCGACGAAGGGAAGCGCCGCGGCGAGGCGCAGCGAGGCGGGAAGTTCGTACGTTCCTTCGCCCACAGGCACACCATAGTCAGGTCTGACTAGCCCACTGGACGGGCGGTGGGTCTCCAACGGCCGGAATTGGGTCAGTTCAGGTCATGACAGAGCCAAATCCGGGCCCTAGCCTCGGTCGGGACAGGAATTCGGCGACAGCGAGGAGAAGGAAACGTGAACACCCCCAGCGCAACCGACATCCCGGGCTTCGAGGGAGAGCTGATCGGCACCGCCGACAGCGGCTACGAGGAGGCCCGCGCGGTCTACAACGCGATGATCGACAGGCGTCCCGCCCTGGTGGCGCGCTGCGCCGGTCCAGACGACGTGGCGAAGGTCGTCGACTTCGCCCGTGAGAACGACGTCCTGCTGGCGGTGCGCGGCGGCGGCCACAACGGCGCCGGGCTGGGCACCTGCGACGGCGGCGTGGTCATCGACCTCGCCGGCCTCAAGCGGATCGAGGTCGATCCCGGCGCACGCACGGTCCGGGTCGGCGGCGGCTGCACCTGGGGCGAAGTCGACGCCGCGACCAACGAGCATGGGCTGGCGACGCCGAGCGGGATCATCTCGACCACCGGTGTCGGCGGCCTCACCCTCGGCGGCGGCATGGGTCACCTGAGCCGCAAATGCGGGCTGACGATCGACAATCTGCTCGAGGCCGAGGTCGTGCTGGCAAGCGGCGAGCGGGTGCGTGCCGCGGCCGACGAGAACCCGGACCTCTTCTGGGCGATCCGCGGCGGTGGCGGCAACTTCGGCGTCGTCACCTCCTTCCTCTTCCGCCTGCACGAGATGGGGACCGTGATTGGCGGGCCGACCTTCTGGGCGGTCGAGCAGAGCGCCGAGGTGCTCACGGCCTACCGCGATTTCATCCTGGCCGCGCCACGCGAGCTGAACGGCTTCTTCGCGTACACCTCGGTACCGCCGGCGCCGCCCTTCCCCGAGGAGCTGCATACGCGCAAGGTCTGCGGCATCGTCTGGTGCTACGTCGGCGCTGAGGAGGAGGCGGCCGCGGCGATGGCTCCGCTGCTCGACTCCGTACCCGAGCCGCTGCTGCACGGCGTCCAGCCGATGCCGTTCCCGGCGCTGCAGAGTGCCTTCGACGACCTCTATCCGAAGGGCGAGCAGTGGTACTGGCGGGCCGACTTCGTCAACGAGATCCCCGACGAGGCGGTCGCCGCACACGCCCGCTACGGCCCGGAGATGCCGACGATGAAATCGACCATGCACCTCTACCCGATCGACGGCGCCGCCCACGACGCCGGCAACTCCGACACCGCCTGGGCCTACCGCGACGCGAACTGGGGCTCGGTGTTCGCCGGAGTCGATCCGGACCCCGCCAACGCCGGGGCGATCCGCGACTGGTGCGTGGACTATTTCGAAGCGCTGCACCCGCATTCCGCCGGCGGCGCCTACGTCAACATGATGATGGACGAGGGCCAGGAGCGGGTGAAGGCCAGCTACGGCGACAACTACGACCGCCTCACCAAAATCAAGGCGACCTACGATCCAGGCAATCTTTTCCGCGTGAACCAGAACGTGGAACCGGCAGCGTAGGAGTAAGGACCTATCCCGGCAGGGGTGAAACGTCTTGTACTTTTTCGTTGAGCCGTCCGGGCGCCGGCTCAACCCGGCCCAGCGAAAAAGTTAAGTGAAACCCCTACCGGGATAGGTCCACAACGCAACTCAGTTGGACCGCACCGCGGCGATCGTTTCTTGCAGCGTCTGGCGGGCGTCGTGGTGGGGCATCCAGTGGAGCTTGCGGCGGGCGCGTGAGGTGTCCATCAGGACGGGGCGGCGGACGGTCTCGATCCAGGCCGCCTCGGCCGGCAGGTAAGGCAGGAAGGGCGCGACCGCCTCGGCGGCGACGCCGACAGCGAGCTGCGGCGCCGGCACCGAGTGCCAGCCGAGCTCGTCGGCGAGGTCGGAGACGGTCAGCTCGCCAGGCCCGGCGAGGTTGTAGGTACCGGGCTCGCCGTGGCCGATCACGGCGGCGCAGAGCGCCGCGGCGACGTCGTCATGGTGGACGAGCTGGAAGGGCACACCGGGATCGGGCAGCACCGGGCGCAGCGAGGGCGCCTTGCCCAGTGCCCAGCGCACTGGGCCGGGCAGCCTCTGGCCGACGCTCAGCAGCGGCACCAGCTCCAGCAGCAACGGCGCCTTTGGCCCGGCGACGATGCAGGGCCGAAAGACATAGGCGTCGGTGGCCAAGCCCTCCAGCGCCTTCCTCAACTCGGCCTCGACCTCGGCCTTGTCCGCCGAGTAGGGATGGCGAGCGGTTCCCCGCACCGGCTCATCCTCGGTGAGCAGCGAGGGAAGCGAGCGATGGAAGCCGTAGGCGGCAACCGAGGAGGTGTAGACGAGGCGCTTCACGCCCGCGGCCGCGGCGGCCTCGAAGACGTTGCGCGAGCCGGTCAGGTTGATCTCACGGCTCTCGCCGCGGCCGGCGACGATGACGAAGGCGAGGTGGACGACGACGTCGGCATCCTCGACCAGCGCATCGACCGCACCGCGATCGAGGATGTCGCCACGTCGGTACTCGGTCTTCTCCCAACCCTGGGCCCCGAGATCGAAGGGACGCCGCGCCATGCCGATCACCCGCTCCACCTCCGGGGCGCGCTCCAGGGCAGAAATGAAGGACCTGCCGATCTCGCCGGTGGGGCCGGTGACTGCAACCGTCAGCATGCGATCAATTCTCCCGAAAGTGCGGCAACGAACGCATCCAGCGGACGCCAATGTCTACTTTGGCATGCAAAGTTGCCATGATTAAGCAAAGATGCTTGATCGAGAAGTTCCATCCACTACATTCAGTACAAGAGGAGAACTCGTGCCAACCCAAGAGATGAGAGCACTCTGGCATCCGACCAGAGCGCGGATCCTCGAGCTCCTGAAGTCGGCGCCCGCGGCGAGGTCACACTTGGTTGATGCCGCAGGCGCTCCATACGCTGAGGTCGCCTACCACTGTCGCGCCCTCTGCCGTTCCGGCTGCATCCAACACGTCGAGGGGTCGGATCCCGACTCCCGCGATCCTCGCTACGAAGTCGTCTAGAGCCCACTCGATCGCGACTGCGCTGGCCGCCCGCCGGGCGGCAACCCCTCGATCCGTTTCCCGGGTGGACACGGCTTGCGTTCCGTTGTTACACTCCAAAATTATTGAATAGTTACCCTGCTATTCGATAAACAAATACGCACCAGTACCTCAATCGGTTAGAGGATCGGGTTTGTAAGCCGAGGATCCGGGTTCGAGCCCCGGCTGGTGCATCGGCGCTGGGTTCGCCGGGACTATGGACATCAATCTCTTCGACTACTTCGACGGAGCGGGAGGCGGGGGTGACGCCCAAGCGCACTGGACGCTGCGCGCGCCCTACCGCCCGAACGAGCGCCATGACCTGATGCTCGTACCGCGGGTCGACGGCTGGCAGGAGGACCGCGAGGCGCTCGCCGCCCTGGAGGAGATCGAGCGCCAGCCGTGGGTCGACTCGGTCGCCCGCGAGGGCAAGCAGGCCTGGCTGCGCCTCGACGACGGCTGGCTTGCCGAGCGGGGAGCGGCGCTGGAGGAAGGCGAGGGGGCCGTTGCCGGCTGTGGCGACGTCGCCGCCGGCCGGCGCTTCGCGCTCAACTTCTGGGACGCCAACTCGACCAAGGCGCTGCACATCGGCCACCTGCGCAACCTGGCGCTCGGCAACGCGCTCGGCAACGCCCTGGGCGAGGCGGGCGGCGAGGTCGAGCGGCGCAGCATCATCTGCGACGTCGGCCGCAGCATGGGCGAGGCGATGGCCGGTGTCGTACGCAGCGGCAAGTACCCGCAGGGCTCGGACGGCAACGGGGTCAAGAGCGACCACTTCGTCGGCTACTGCTACGCCGACTACGTCAAGAACGGCGCCAATGGAGCCGCCCTTGGCCTCGCCCAGGACCACCCCGCCGACTCGCTTACCCGCGAGGTCGACGTGCAGGACGACAGCGCCGACGAGCTGCTGCAACGGGTGCTGAACGGCGACCAGACGGCACTCGAACTGTGGTCGCAGACGCGCGCCTGGGTGATCTCGGGCCAGCGCAAGACCCTCGCCCGGCTCGGCATCCACTTCGACCGCGTCTTCTTCGAGTCCGACTTCCTGCCCGAGGTGGCGGAGCTGACCGAGCTCGGGCTGCAGGAGGGGACTCTGGAGAAACGGGTCGACGGCACCGTGATCTACATGACCGATCGTGAGGAGCTGGAGGAAATGCCGCTGGTCCGCTCCGACGGGGTGCCGACCCAGCACATGCGCGCCCTCGCCTACTGGCTGGCGGACACCGGCCTCGACGGCACGACCTCGGTCCAGGTCTGCGGCCAGGAGTGGTACGCCCACGTGACATGCCGCCGGCAGCTGATGGCCGAGCTGGTCCACACCGACAGCGGCAACGGCTTCCACCCTTACCACGACATCTTCCACGGCATGGTCGCGCGCGAACGCGAGAAGATCGCCTCGAGCAAGAAGGACGCGCTGCTGATCGACCACCTGGTCGAGTGGATCGACGAGCAGATCGAGGCCGATCCGGAGCGGGAGGCGGTGCGACGCGGCCATCCCTCCCCAGACAAGGTCGCCTCGCAGGTCGCGCTCGGCTACTTCCTCCTGCACACGGCGACCAAGCGGGTCGACTTCGAGCCGGAGAAGCTGCTCGCCGACGACAAGGCGCTCGGCTGGGACCTGGTCAGGGCGAGATCCCGTCGCGAGACCGCAAAAACCCGTTCACAGGACGGGTTTTTGCGGTCTCGCGATGAAAAGGTGGAGCTCGACCCCGACTACCGCTTCGCCGTCGTCCAGGCCGAGACCTACGGGCGACTGCTGGGGCGGGTCGCGGACAGCCTGGAGGTCGCTCCGCTGGCCCGCTACGCGTCGCACCTCGCCCGCTGGCAGCTGGAAGAGGAGCGGGCGCCCCATGTGCGGCGGGTCGTCGAGTCGACCCTCGACCGGGCCGCGCGCGGCCTCGGACTGGAGGCGCCGGCATGAGGACCCTGCTCGTCGACAACCACGACTCCTACACCTATAACGTCTTCCACCTGCTCGCCGGGGTCAGCGGCGAGGAGCCGATCGTCGTCGACAACGACGCCGTCTCCTGGCGGGCGCTCTCGCGCTGGGACTTCGACGCGATCGTCCTCTCCCCCGGTCCCGGCAATCCGCAGCGCTGGCACGACTTCTGCGTCTGCAACGACATCCTTCGCTTCAGCGAGATCCCGGTGCTCGGCATCTGCCTCGGCCACCAGGGACTCGGCCAGATGCTCGCCGGCAAGGTCTCGAGCGCACCGGAGGCGATGCACGGCCGGCTCAGCCGCATCCACCATTCCGAGGACGGCCTCTTCGCCGGCATCCCACAGGATTTCCCGGTCGTCCGCTACCACTCGCTGGCGATCACCGACATGGGGCCGGACGGCAACGTCACCGCCTGGGCCGACGACGGCGTCGTGATGGGGATCGAACACCGCCGCCGGCCGATGTGGGGCGTCCAGTTCCATCCCGAGTCGATCGCCACCGAGCACGGCGCGAGGCTGGTCGAGAACTTCTACGACCTCGCCCGCCGGCTGCGCTCGCCGCGCTGGCGCGGCGCCAAGCGGCCGCGGCAGGTACCGGCCGCCAGCACCGTGCGGCGTGTCCGCGGCGGCGGCGGCGAGAGCGAGCTGCGCCTGCGCTCGATACCCGGCGAACCCTCGACCGAGGCACTCTTCGAACGCCTCTTCGGCAAGGCCGAGCACGCCTTCTGGCTCGACAGCGCCGACGCGCCGACGCGACTCGCGCAACGCTCCTTCCTCGGCACCAGCGCCGGCGCCGGCCGCTGCGTGCTCTCCTACGACGTCGAGTCCGGAGTCGCGACCCGGCACGGCGCCGGCTCCGCGACCACGGAGCGCGCCTCGATCTTCGACTTGCTCGACCGCGAGCTCGCAGGGCACGCGATCGAGCCACCCCCCGCCGACCTCCCACCCGGACTGATGGGTGGCTTCGTCGGCTATCTCGGCTACGAGCTCAAGGCGGACTGCGGCTCGCAGAACGCGCATCGGTCCGACATGCCCGATGCAGTGATGATGCTCGCCAACCGCCTCGTCGCCGTTGACCACGTGCGTAGAAGGACGCATGTTGTCGCGCTCTGCCATGGCGACGAGGCGGAAGCCGAGATCTGGCTCGACGAGGCCGAGGAGGCGGTGCGGGACATCCTCGCCAACCCACCGGAGCCGGCCGTACCGCTCGCCGTCAGCGAGGGCCCGACCGATTCCCACGTCAGCTTCCGCTGCGGACGCGGGCGCGAGCAGTACCTGGCCGACATCGCCCGCAGCCAGGCGGAACTGGCCGCCGGCGAGTCCTACGAGGTCTGCCTCACCGACCAGATCTCGACCGATGCCAGTCCCGATCCCTTCGACCTCTACCGGCTGCTGCGCCGCCGCAACCCTGCCCCCTTCGCCGCCTATCTCAAGCTCGGCGAGATGGCGGTCGTCTCCTCCTCCCCCGAGCGCTTCCTCTCGGTCGACCGCGAGCGCCGGGTCGAGGCGCGCCCGATCAAGGGCACGACCTCGCGCTCCGGCGACCTCGAGCGCGACGAGGCGTTGCGCGCCGAGCTGACCGAAGACGAGAAGACCTACGCCGAGCACTTGATGATCGTCGACCTGCTGCGCAACGACCTCGGGCGGGTCTGCGAGGTGGGCAGCGTCGGCGTCCCCGAGCTGATGATCGTCGAGGACTACGCGACCGTGCATCAGCTGATCTCCACCGTCAGCGGCGTGCTCGAGGAAGGCCGAACCGCACCGGAGTGTGCCCGCGCCTGCTTCCCCGGCGGCTCGATGACCGGCGCGCCGAAGGAGCGCACGATGGAGATCATCGACGACCTCGAGGACGAGGCGCGTGGCGTCTACTCGGGGGCGATCGGCTGGTTCGGCGTCGACGGCGCGATGGACCTCAGCATCGTCATCCGTACGATCGTGATGCGGCCGGGCCGGACGACGATCGGGGCCGGAGGAGCGATCGTCATGCAGTCCGACCCCGAGGACGAGTTCGAGGAGATCCTGCTCAAGGCGCGGGCGCCGATGGCGACGATCGCCGAGGCGGTCACCGGGAGCGCCGCGGCGGGGGCCTGGTCGGTGGAGCTGGAGGCGCAGACGGAGGCCGCCGGGGCGCTATGAGTGTGCGGGCGGCGACTGCCGACGATGCGCCGGCGGTGGCGAGCGCGGTCGAAGAGCTGCTGATCGAGCTCGGCGGCGAGCGACCCTCGCCCACGGCACTGGAAGAAGGGGCGCGCCGCCTTGCCGAGGATCCGAGCGCGGGGGCGCTGCTCGTCGCCGAGGACGAAGGCCGGGTCGTCGGCATCCTCGCCGCGAGCTGGCAGTACGCGATCCACGTGCCGGGGCGATACGGGACGATCCAGGACCTCTGGGTTCATCCCGACTGGCGCAGCAGGGCGCTCGGCCGCGAGCTGGTCCTCGCTCTGGTCAGGCAGGCGGCCGACGTCGGCGTGCCCCGCCTGGAGGTCGGCCTGCCCCAGGAGAGCTTCGCCGGGCTCGGCGCGACCGAACGCTTCTACCGCGAGAACGACTTCACGCCCCTGGGGCCGAGAATGCGGCGGCTGCTCTCATGAGCGAGGAGCTG
Organism: uncultured Solirubrobacterales bacterium; assembly: GCA_963716735.1. GTDB lineage: Bacteria > Actinomycetota > Thermoleophilia > Solirubrobacterales > 70-9 > VRUE01. The sequence continues at coordinate 234,817 of OY970321.1, read as the reverse complement.
CTGATGATCGAGCAGCGCGGCGGCCACCGCAACGGCGCCCCCTGGATCCTCGAAGGCGGCCGCAAGCTGCCCGGTATGGACGACCGGCGGCGGATGACGGAGGTGCGCAACGGCTTGGTCTGCCACGCGCGGGTCCGGGCCGCCAATGCCGACGCGGCGACGGCGGAGGTCGAGCGGACCCTGGCCGAGCTGCACGACGACGTCTACCTGGAGACGCTGCGGGAGATCCGCTCCGAGGAGCCGGTGGTGATGCCGGAGCTGGCGGCGCCCGGCCTGCCGCCCGACATCCCGGTTTGCGCCGGCCTCGTCGCCGCTGCCCACGAGGGGGTGCGCACGGCAATCACCGCGGCGGCCCGGCTGGTCGGCGGGGCACGCTTCTCCTACGCGCTCTGCCGCCCACCCGGCCACCACGCCGGCCCCGACTGGTTTGCCGGTTACTGCTATCTCAACTCGGCCGCGGCGGCGGCGCTGACCCTGCGCGAGGGCGGCCTCGGGCCGGTCGGCATCCTCGACCTCGACCTGCACTACCCGAACGGCACCGCGGCGATCGTCGCCAAGATGGACGGCGCCAGCCTGCACTCGCTGCACGCCTGGCCGGTGACCAACGTCGCGGCGCGGACGGTGACCCCGAGCAGCGAGCGCGAACGGGTGGTCGAGTTCACCGGCAGCCCCAACGCCGCGACCTACCTGGACGCGGTCGCCCGCTCGATCGACTCCCTGGCGAAGACCTCCGAGGCCCTGGTCGTCTCGCTCGGCTACGACACGGTCGAGGGCGACCCGCACGGAGGCTGGGGGTTCTCGCCGACGATCTTCGCCCAGATCGGCCGCCTGCTGAGGGCCTCGGGGCTACCGGTCTGCGTCGTCCAAGAGGGCGGCTACGCCCTGCACGCCCTCGCCGCCTGCAGCTACGCCTTCGCGGCCGGGCTGCTCGACGAGCCGGTCGATGAGGTGCTGGCGGCATGAGCCAGAACGGGCTGGATCCGTACCGCCGCCGCCTCGACGGGCTCGACGACGAGATCGCCCGCCTGCTCGGCGAGCGCTTCGAGGTCTGCCGGGACATCGCCCGTTACAAGCGCGCGCACGACATCCCGATGATGCAGCCCGAGCGGGTCGTAGCCGTGCGCGAGCACTACCTGGCGCGGGGCGAGGAGGCAAAGCTGCCCGCTGAGTTCGCGGCAGACCTCTTCGAGCTGCTGATCGCCGCCACCTGCAAGGAGGAGGACGACCTGATGGCGGAACTTGAGACTTCCTCAGAGGGTAGGGACGCATGAGGGGAGATGGGAGATCCATCCGTGGGGCCGGGGACAGCGCGGGGCTGCCCCCCGGCCCGCGGATGCCCAGCGCCCTGCAGGCGGTCGGCTGGGCGCGGCGTCCGTACCCGTTGATGAAGCGCTGCCAGGAACGCTTCGGCGACACCTTCACCCTGCGCATCCTGCACTCGGGCACGTGGGTCTTCCTCTGCGACCCCGAGGACGTCAAACGTGTCCTCACCGCCCCGGCCGGCAGCCTCGGCGTCGCCCTCGCCAACCCGCTGCTGCTGCCGGTGCTCGGTCCGCGCTCGGTGATGCTGCTCGAGGAACCGGGGCACATGACCCGCCGGCGCCTGATGCTGCCGCCGTTCCACGGCAAGCGGATGGGAGCCGACGCCGAGATGATGGCCGAGGTGACGCGCAGCCGGGTGCGCGGCTGGCCGGCCGGCGAGCCGTTCGAGCTCTGGCCGCACATGCAGGCGATCACCCAGGAGGTGATCATGCGCTCGGTCTTCGGGCCCGACCGGGAGGGCCGACTCGGACACCTGCGCGAGCTCCTGCACCAGCTGACCGCGGCGCTCAACGAGCCGCGGCGGCTGAACGCCGCGGCGGCGCTGGGGCCTCGCTGGCTCGCCCGCAGCGGTGGATTCCGCGATGCGATGGCGCCGGTCGAAGCGGCGCTGCTGGAGGAGGTCGACCGGCGCCGGCGCGCCGGCGAGAACAGCCCTCAGGACATCGTCTCGATCCTGATCGAGGCGCGCTACGAGGACGGCTCGCCGCTGAGCGAGAACGACATGCGCGACGAATTGATGACGCTGCTCACCGACGGCCCGACCTCCTCGTCGCTGGCCTGGGTGTTCGAGCGGCTGCTGCGCCACCCGGAGAAGCTGGAGAGGCTGCAGGACGAGGTCGTCGCCGGCGAGGAGGACACCTACATGGACGCCGTCGTCAAGGAGACGCTGCGGCTCTGCCCGCCGGTGCCGGTGGTGGTCCGGCGCCTGCTGGAGCCGATGGAGCTGGGCGGCTACGAGCTGCCCGCCGGCACGACGGTCGCCCCCTGCGTCTACCTGATCCACCGCAACGAGGAGATCTACCCAAATCCCCGGCACTTTCTCCCGGAGCGCTTCCTCGAGCGACCGCCCGGCACCTACACCTGGATCCCCTTCGGCGGCGGCACGCGACGCTGCCTAGCCGCCAGCTACGCCGAACTCGAGATGAAGCGGGTGCTGCGCACGGTGCTGAGCGAGGTCGAGCTGCGCCCCGCCGACTCCGACTCCGAGCGTGCCCGCAGAAGCGCGATCTCCTTCAGCCCCGACAAGCGCGGCCGCGTCGTCGCCCGGCCCCGCTCGCCCGTACCCGTCCCCAGCCCGACCGAGCCATGGCAGCCGAGTCCGATCTACTCGTAGTCGGCGCCGGCGCCAAGGCCGCCGGCATCGCGACCAAGGTCCACGCCTTCAACTCGCTCGGCCTCGGGCCGATCTCGCTGAAGATCGTCGAGGGGACCGAGGTCGCCGCCTCGTGGAAGGGGCGCAACGGGATGACCTCGGGCGAGGAGCCGCTGGCGGTGACGCCGATCAAGGACGTCGGCTTCCCCTATCAGAGCTTTCGCGAGTTCGGCGAGGCGGGCGAGGCGATCGACGAGTGCGCGATGGGGTTCTCCTGGCAGCGCTACATGGTCGCCAAGCGCCGCTACGCGCGCTGGATCGACGCCGGCTCACCGCAGGTGCGCCACCGTGACTACGGCGAGTACCTGACCTGGGTCCTCTCGCGGGCGATCGAGGGCGTCAACCACGTCGAGGGCCGGGTGACGCGGGTTTCGCTGGAGGAGGGCGAGCGCTGGGCGGTCGAGGTCGAGGAGGCGGGCGGGAATACGCGACACACCGCGGCGGCGCTGGTCCTGACCGGCCCCGGCGTCCACCGGGCGTTCCCGCACGAGCCGGACATAGCCTCGCGGGTCTTCCACTGCGACAGCCGGCGCGAGGAGTTTGCGCGGCTGCCCGAGGAGAGCGACTGCGACGTGGCGATCGTCGGCGGCGGCGAGAGCGCGCTCAGCTGCATGATGTTCCTGCGCGGCTTTCGCCCCCGCTCCCATTTCACCGTCTACACGCCGATGCTTCCGATGAGCCGCGGCGAGAGCTTCCTCGAGAACCGCGTCTTCTCCAACCCCGATGAGGTCGGGTGGAGCGCCCTTGACCAGACGACGCGACGGGATTTCGTCAAGCACTCAGACCGCGGCGTCTTCGACCCGCCGAGCCTGGCGGCAATCGCCTACGACGACCGCTGCCGCTTCGTCACCGGCCGCATCACCGACGTCGCCGTCGCGCGTGGGGGTGCCGGGGTGCGCCTCCGCCATGAGTCCCACGAGGGCGTCGCCGGGCCCGAGCACGACTACGTCGTCAACTGCACCGGGTTCGACCTGTTGGCGCAGCTCAGCGACCTCTTCCCGCCGGAGACCCGGGCCGAGATCGAGAGTCAGGTGGGACAGATCTGGGAGACCCCGGCGGGGACCGAGGTGCCGATCGGCCGCCACCTGGAACTGCGCGGTATGCAACCCCGGCTGCAGATCCCCGGCCTGGCCGGGCTGAGCCAGGGGCCGGGCTTCGCCAACCTCGGCGCTCTGGGTCTGCTGGCCAACCGAACGCTGCAACCGCTGTTCGACGAACGGAAGCCGTCGTCTGTAACCTCTCACGTTTCTATAAATACTTGACAGAATTTTATCTATCCAATAGGGTCGCGAGATGACGGTTGGAACCGGCGGGCGGGGGTACGGCGGGGTGGTGGCGATTCTGGCCGCCATGCTCGCGGCGGTGGCGCTGGTGACGGGCTGCGGCGGCTCCTCTTCCGCCGAGGACATGAGCTTCGACGGGACCGGCTACCCGAACGGCGACCTGGCCAATACGCGCAACGTCAGCGGGCCGATCAAAGCGTCCACGGTGGACGAGCTCGAGGTTGCCTGGACGAGCCCGATCGAAGCCGAAAGTGCCTTTGGCAGCTACGCCTCCTCACCGATCCTCAGCAAAGGCGTCCTCTACTCGCAGGACCTGGCCTCCAACGTGCAGGCGATCGAAGCGAGCAGCGGCGACGTGCTCTGGTCGAAAAAATACGAACTGCCCGACCACGGGCCCAACGGCGTCGTGGTCCAGGAGGGCAAGGTGTTTGGCGCGACCCCAACGTCCGCCTTCGCCCTCGACCAGGAAACCGGCAAGCAGCTCTGGTCCGTGCCCCTGATTCGCAACGAACAGGAGGGCATCGACATGGCCCCCGGCTACAACGACGGCGTCGTCTACGTCTCGACGGTGCCGGTCAACGTGGGCGAATTCTACGGCCCGGGTGGAGTGGGAATCGTCTGGGCGCTGGATGGGAAAACGGGGAAGAAACTGTGGCACTTCGACACCGTGCCCAAAGACCTCTGGGGAAAGCCCGAGGTCAATTCGGGAGGCGGGCTCTGGTACACGCCGGCGTTCGACGGCAAGGGCTCGATGTACCTCGGCGTCGGCAACCCTGGGCCATTCCCAGGGACCGAAGAAGAACCGTGGGGCTCGAGCCGACCCGGCCCAAACCTCTACTCAGACGCACTGGTCAAGCTCGACGCGAAGACCGGGAAGCTCGAGTGGTACTACCAGGTGACCCCACACGCACTCTATGACTGGGACTTCCAGAACCCGCCCGTGCTGGTCGAGGCGGGGGGCAAGGAACTCGTCCTCGGCGCCGGCAAGTCCGGGATCGTCGCCGCCCTCGATGCGAAGACCGGCAAGCCAGTGTGGGAAAAAACGGTCGGCAAACACAACGGACACGACGACGACGGGCTGTTGGCGATGCGCGGCGAAACGTCGAAGCTGAAGCCGCCTTATCTCGTCTATCCGGGCTCGCTCGGCGGCGTGATCGCACCGATGGCGACCGACGGCAAGACCGTCTTCATACCGGTCGTCAACGCCCCGCTTGAAATCGTCACCCAACTCGAACGGCAGGAACCGGGTCCGATCGGCGGCGAACTCGTCGCCCTGGACGTCAAAACCGGAGCGCTGAAGTGGAAACACGAATTCCCCAATGCCGCCGCCTTCGGCTTCACCACGGTCGTCAACGACCTCGTCTTCGCGACGACCTCCGACGGCAACGTGCAGGCCTTCAACACGAGCACCGGCCGGGTCGCCTGGCAGGAAACCCTCCCCTCCGGCACCAATGCCGGAGTGATGGTCGCGGGCGACATGATGATCGCCCCGGCCGGACTCGCCGCCGCCGAAGGTCAGACGCCGCAGCTCGTCGCCTTCCGCCTCGGCGGCTAGCCCGAGCTCGACGCAACACCCCGTACGCCCAGCCTGAATATCTAGGTCTTTGGTTGCGCGGGCGCACGACCAAGTTAGTAGATTTTTTTTGACTAAACTTGTGCGATCTGGTACGAGAGTCTGGGTCCCATCGGGCCCCGCCGCGCTCGGCCGCGGCGCAGAGACAAGACGAAAGGTGCAAGAGATGACTCGCAAACTGAGGGCAGTCTGGCTCGTACTGGTCGCGACTGCAGCAGCAACCGCAACGATGACCACTGCAGCACACGCCGAATTCCAATTCACAGGTCCAATCCCATACGCAGACATGACACTCACAGGAGAACAGCTGCCGCTGGGGCCGAACGGCTTCACACTGGCAAAAGGGGCGCCGCTCAGCTGCAAATCGGTCACGTACCACGGGACGACGACCGGCCCCACCGGAACACTCGCCCCAACCTACAAAGAATGCGAAATGTACAAAGAAGCGGCGACCGTCACAGGGTTCGGCGCCAATGCATGCGACTGGCATCTCGTCGCCGGCAAAGTCGACCTGAAATGTGCCGCCGGCAAAGACGTCGAGATCGACACGACCGTGTGCACGATCACAATTCGGCCTCAGGCTGGATTGCAGCAGTATTCGTGGAAACAGGGGTCGGACGGCGAAGACGTCGACTTCACCTGGGCCCTGGAAAAAATCGAATACGAATACATCGGCGGCTTCTCCTGCGAAATCGTCGCCGGAGTTCCAGTGGCCACGATATTCAAAGACGGGAAATACGAGGGCGTGATGACACTGGAGGACGAGGACCGAATTACCAAAAAACAAGTCCCCCTGACGATTGACAAATAGACAGCTGTGGGGGATGCCGACCAAGCCGGCATCCCCTAACCTCTTCTCCATGCCCGCCACGGATCAATCTGCCGAGACCGGCTCGATCGCCCGCGCCTACTTCGAAGCGGTGGCCGCACGGGACCTGGATGCGATGACGAGCTTCTATGAACCGGGCGGAACCGGTGAGATCCATGGCCTCGTCGAGTTGACCGTCCCCCACTCCTACCGGGCCTGGTTCGCCAATCTCTTCGCCGCCTTCCCGGACTTCCACTTCGAGATCCTCGCGGTCATCGCCGAGGGCGAGCAGGCGGCGGTGCGCTGGCGCGCTAATGGGACCTTCGACGGCAACGCGCAGTTCGAGGGCGTGGATCCAACCGGCGCCAGGATCGACATCACCGGCTGTGACGTCCTGACGATCCGCAACGGCAGGATCCAGCGCAACGACGCCTACCTGAACGGCGCGCAGATGGCGCAGCAGCTCGGTGCCCTTCCTCCAGCCGGCTCCCTTCCCGAGCGGGCGATGCTGGGCGCGCTCAACCTGAAAACGCGAATCGCGCGGGCCCTGCGGCGCTGACCTCGGCCCTCCCCCACATCGACGAGCACTCGGTCGATGTCACGGCTGACCCGGAGGACACCTGGGTGGCGCTGCTGCGGGTGGTCGAAGGGTCCTTTGGCTCCACCTCGACCGGGCGGATAGCGCGCCTGCTCGGCTGTGCCGACGTCGATTCCTCCGGCCGCCAACCGCTCGGAACCGGCTCGACCCTCCCCGGCTTTCACGTCGATGCAGCCGATCGGTCGCGAGAGCTGGCCCTCGGCGGCAGCCATCGATTCTCCAACTACGCGCTGATCTTCCGCCTCGAGGAGTTGGACGAGAGCAGCACCCGTCTCCGCGCTGAGACCAGAGCCACCTTCCCCGGCCTCAAGGGCAGCGTCTACCGCACCCTGGTGATAACCACCCGCGGCCACGTCCTCGTCACCCGCCGCCTGCTAAACGCCACCAAACGGCGCGCCGAGCGCGCCTGAGCCACCTCCAGGTACGCCGGAATGACTCGACTAAGATTTTGGCTATGCCACTCTTCGGTCAAGAGCACGTCGAGCGCTACCAGGCCACCGACGGCGAGGAGGGCCACGAGTGGCAGGGGACCCAGACGCTTCTGCTGACGACGATAGGTCGCAAGTCGGAAGAACCCCGCACCGCTCCTCTGATCTACGCGCCACACGGCGACGCTTACACGATCGTCGCCTCCAAGGGTGGCACCGATGCGCCACCCGCCTGGTACCTGAATCTCTCCGCTGACCCCGAGGTCGAAGTGCAGGTGAAGGGCGACCGCTTCAAGGCACGCGCCCGCACCGCGAGCCCCGAGGAGAAGCCGGAGATGTGGAAGACGATGGTCTCCGAGTGGCCCGACTACGACGCCTACCAGGAGCGGACCGAGCGCGAGATCCCGGTCGTAGTCCTGGAACGCATCTGATTGGGCCAAGGACTCGTTCGACTCCTACGCCGCCTCGACCTCGACTGCCTTGTGCTTGCCGGAATGCGGGTGGCGAGGAATCGTTTCGACACTCTTGACGTCGATCGGCGGTGCCTGGGCACCTCTCTCCATGAGTGCCGCTCCAAGTCGCGCTTCGATCTCCCGACATGCCTGCTCACGGTCGCCCCCACCGTTGAGCACGGCCTCCACACGCAACCTGCCGGTCCCGTAGACGATCCTGTACTCCGCCAGTGCGGCGATCCCGGCCAGTGGGCTGCGCAGGGCGAGTGGGTGGACCTTGATCGTGCCGCCGTCCCTGGCGGGCATCTTGAGCACGTCGTCGCTGCGGCCCTCGATCGACTTCAGCAGTGGGAAAGGACGACCGCATGGGCAGGGATCCCGTGAGACGGTGAGGAGGTCGTTCAGCTCATAGCGGATCAGCGGCTGCGTGCGGTTGTAGAGGTTGGTGATGAGGAGGCGGCTCCCCGCCTCGCCGTCGGGCACGGGCCGGTAGTCGTCGTCGACGACCTCGATCAGGACCTGATCCTCGAAGAGGTGCAGGCCCGCGTGGCGGTCGCATTCGACCGCGGCGTAAGCGCCCGTCTCGGTGGCACCGTAGATGTTGAACGGCTTCCGGTTCCAAGCGTCGACGATCCGCTCCTCCATCTCAGGGGTGCGAACCTCGCCCCCCGTGAAGATCATCTGCGGATGGATTCGCAGCTCGCCCCCGCGCTGGCGTTCCGCGAGCAGCGCGGCCAGGGACGGATAGGTGCCGAGGCCCTCCGGCTGGAAGGCGTTCAGCGCTTCGACCAGCTCTCCATGTGGCATGCGGGCGTCGAGCCGCAGGAAGCGATGGGCGCTGATGTCCAGGCTGCGGTTGACCCGCCCGCTCATATGGAGGGGGTGGTCGGCGAAGATCGTCGCGAAGCGCCAGCGAGGGAAGCGCGGACCGAAGTTTAGGAAAGCCTTCTGGCCCCGCATCGGCCCCCCGGCGAGGACTTCCGTCCAGTCGTCTCGACCGTAGACGAACACCCCACGCCGCCCACTCGTGCCACCGCTCGCCATCACCCGGTGCTCGCCGAACAGCAGCGGTTCGCGTCGCGGGCTCGTGTCCTTTAGCGCGTCCAGGTGGTGCACGACACCCGCCAGAGTGAGGCGCCGGTCCGTCACCAGCTCGTCGAAGTTCTCGAGCATGGTCGGCTTGTCGAGGGTCGGCAGAGCACGCAGGTCGAGGTCCTCGCTCAGCTCAATCCCGGCGAAGCGCTCGCGATAGTAGGGCGAGTTGGCGGCCGCGTGCCGGACGATCGCCAGCAGGCGCTCCCGCTGGTGGGCGCGGAGCCGCTCGACGCTCCACTTATCGTGGGATTCGAGCGTCTTCGCGACGCGAAGGGCCCGGACGACCTCCGGTACGCGCTGCAACCGCTCGATCATCTCTCGGCCCCTCTTTTCATGTCTTGTTGGCGTTGCACGAGCGGCCCGCCTACGCGCCCTGGACTTCGATCGCCTTGTGCTTGCCGGAGCGCGGGTGCCGTGGGATCTCCGCGACGCTCTCGACGAGGATCGGCGGCACCCGGACGCCCCGTTTGGCGAGCGCCGCTCGGAGCCCCGTCTCGATCTCACCGCACGCTTGCCGCCCGTCTGCACCGGTGAGCACAGCGTCGACGCGCAGCCCGCCCGCCCCATAGACGATTCGGTACTCCGACAGCGCGCCGACTCCGGCCAGCGGGCTGCGCAGCGTCACCGGGTGGACCTTGATCGTGCCGCCTTCGGTAGCGGGCATCTCGAGCACGTCGTCGCTGCGACCCCCGACCGTCTCCAGCAGGCGGGACGGACGACCGCAGGAGCAGAGATTCGGCGAGACGGTGAGCAGGTCGTTCAACTCGTAGCGGATCAGCGGCTGGGTACGGTTGAGGAGGTTGGTGACCAGGAGGCGGCTGCCCGGCTCGGCGAGGGGCACGGGCCGGTAGTCGTCGTCGACGACCTCGATCAAAACCTGATCCTCGAAGAGGTGCAGGCCCGCGTGGCGGTCGCATTCGAAAGCGATGTATCCGGCCTCAGAGGCGCCATAGCCGTCGAATGGCGTCCGGCCGAAGGCGGCGACGATTCGCTCCCTCATCTCGGCGGTCAGTACCTCACCACCCGTCACGACTATCCGCGGTGCGATCTGCAGCTCACCGGCGAGCTGGCGCTCGGCGAGCAGCGCGGCGATGGACGCGTAAGTGTTGATTCCCTCGGGCCGAAAGGCATTGAGCGCCTCGATCAGATCGTCGATCGGAGCACGAGCATCGAGTCGCAGCATCCGGTGGAAGCCGATGTCGAGGCTCCGATTCCAACGACCGCCCATGTGAAGAAGGCTGTCTGCGGTGATCGCCGCGAGGCGGCGGCGCGGTAGTCGCGGGGAGAAGTCGCAGTAGGCACTCCAGCAACGCCCCACACCTGCGAGGGTTTCCCTCCACTCCGCCCGGCCGTAGACGAAGACGCCTCGGCGGCCGCTGGTGCCGCCGCTGGCCATCGCGCGATACTCGCCGAGCAGCATCGGGTCGGTGCGCGAATCGGCGCCCTCCAACCCCGTCAGGTGCTGCTCGACGCCCGACAGAGTGAGGCGCCGGTCGGTGACCAGATCGTCGAAGTTCTCGAGCATGGTCGGCTTGTCGAGCCTGGGCAGTGCAGCCAGGTCGAGATCGTCGCTCAGCTCGATCCCGGCGAAGCGCTCGCGGTAGTAGGGCGAGTTGGCGGCCGCGTGACGGACGATCGCCAGCAGGCGCTCCCGCTGGTGGGTGCGGAGCCGCTCGACGCTCCACTTATCGTGGGATTCGAGCGTCTTCGCGCCGCGAAAAGCCCGGACGACGTCGGGTACGCGCCGCAACCGCTCGATCATCCTTCGACCTCCCGCTCGCCCGCCTGAGCACCGCGCAGGAGGGTCAGCTGCGCCTCCACGATCAGGTCCTCCGACACCGCGTCTGGCGCGACCAGCGCCTCCACGCCCAACCCTCTCCCGAGCGCGTTTACGACGATCGCCAGCCGCTCCGGCGATATCGTCATACCTTCGCCCAAGCGCTGCATCCAGGTACCGATCGAGGCGGCGAGCGCGGACAGGCTCTCCTCATGGATCTCGGCGTAGCGGGCGCGCAGCTCGCCGTCGCGAGCGATAACCGTCATGAACTCGATCACTGCGGCCCACCAGTCGCGCTCTGCGGCGCCCTCCCGGGCGGCCTGGCGCGAAACCTCTGCGACGAAGTCCTCGGCGGTCGCCGTGGCGGCGAAGACCTCAGACCAGACGGCGCGCCTGCGCTCCGCCCGCTCCGCGACCAGCGCCATCATCACGCCGGCCTTGGACTCGAAGGTCGAGTAAATCGCGCCCGTGGTGAAACCAGCCTCCGCGGCTATTCGCTCGAGCGAGGCGCCGTGGTAGCCATCGCGCCGAAACGCCGCCTCGGCCGCCTCGAGCACGCGGCGGCGAGTCTCCGCCTTGGCCTCGGCTCGGGTGAGCCGGGGCGCGGTCTTCTTCCCTTTGACCAGAGAATTGATAATGACGTTATTTATATAACGAGATTATCTGTAAGTCAAGCGAAGAACACGGCACGTGTCTCCAGAACCGAGCGCCACTACTTGGCGACCACCCCGTGGTTGAGAATGCGAGGTGATGAGGGGCCTGGGAAGAACGGATGCCTGGGGCGCACTGGCGATCTGCGCGGTCGTCCTGCTCCCGTTCCCAGCTACCGCCGGGGCGGCACCGGTCGTATCAAGCGCCCAGGTGACGGCCTTCCCGCAGCCGGACACCCCGCCCACCGGCGGGAACGGGCCGTTGATCTTCGGCCCCGACGGGCAGGTCTGGTTCACCGGGTACTACTCGGAGACGTATTCCCCGGGCGAAGAAGCCCACTACTTCCCCCAGATCATGCGAATCGACCAGCAGGGGCAGGTCAGCGTCGTCTCCCAGCACCAGGGGGCCAACGGGTTCACGCTCGGCCCTGACGGAAACGTCTGGCTGACCGGCACGCGCGGGGTAAGCCGACTGACCGCAAGCGGCGAAATCACCTCTTTTCCGATGCCCGAAGAACAGGTCGACCAGCAATTCACCCAGGCCGCCGGGCCGATCGTCACGGGATCCGACGGCAACCTCTGGCTCTCCGGCTACCGAGCAGTTTCCGTCGGCGGCCAAGCCAAGTCGGTGGCGACGATCGACCGCATGACCCCGGCCGGCGAGGTCACCCAGTTCGAATTGCCGGGCCCGGGCAGCTTTCCGACCCGGCTCGCCCTCGGGCCCGAAGGCAACGTCTGGTTCACGGAAACGCAGGAAGACAAGGTCGGCAGGATCACGCCGGCAGGCGCGATCCAGATGTTCCAGTTGCCGAGTGGCGCTCGCCCGCACGAAATAGTCCTCGGTGCCGACGGCAACCTCTGGGTCACCAAGGAAAGCGACCCAGGGGCACTCGCCCGTATCGACCCGAGGGGCCAGTACACCGAGTTCCCGCTGGAGCAGGGGGTCTACGCGGGGGCACTGGCCGCCGGGCCCGACGGCCGCCTCTGGTTCGCATCGGGGCCCGGCGCGATCACCCGGATGACCCCGAGCGGCCGGGTTTCGCGTGTCGAACTCCCGCACGCCACGAGCGCCATCGACATCGTCGCCGGTTCGGACGGGAGCGTCTGGTACACGGCCCTCCCGGAGCCCCCCTGTGCCCCCGGGGACGCCGCCTGCGGCCAGGCCGGCAGCTATGAGTCGGGCATCGTCGGCCGGATCGAACCGGCGCCCCTCGCGCTCGAGATCGACGGTGGTGGCCCCGCCGCCAAAGGGCATCGGGCCAAGGTCCAGATCACTTGCCACGACGGCACGGCCACTGCCATCTGCGATGGCCGCCTGCGCCTGCGCGCCGGAGGCTCCCTCGTCGCCCAGCGCCACTTCCGACTCGGCACCGACCTGACCCGCAGCATCAGCCTGCGACTCAGCCGCGAGGCGCGCGAAATGCTCGCCCGCCACGGCCACCTGCGCGTCGTCTGCAAGACCATGGTCGCAGGCGGGCAGCCCGAGACACGCGCCTTGAAGCTGAAGCTGCGCCGGCGCTGAACGCTGCGACGCTCTTACGGTAGTGGCACACGACTCAGCCCGATTCGGTACGGATAAGATGCGGGAACGAGACACGTGAGGATTTGGAGCCTTGGATTCACTGCATTCGTCGTCGGCGCGCTAGCGACGCTGGTCGTGCCAGCGCTGGCGTCGAACGTCAGCTATCCCGCCACCTATACCGGGACGGCGGCTACCGGAGGGACGATTGAATTCGACATTTCTCCTGACGGCACCGAAGTGATCAGGTTTGCGCTTAACAAAGTGCCCCTGCCTCCCTGTGGGACGGTCACGGGTCAGACGGGGCGTAGGGCTGCGATCGTTAACGACTCCTTTGCGAACAGCAACGGCCTTCTCCACTTCAGTGGTTCCTTTCCGGCGGCCCATCAGGCCCAGGGAACGATCTCGTATCACGGCAAAACCGTCAGCTGTGATAGTCAAGAGGTGCCGTGGACGGCGACCGCTCCGACGCCCCCGATGAATGAATTGCCTCCGTCTCCTCCCCCTCCGTCGACTCCGACCCCCGCTCCACCCCCTCCACCAGACGAACTTCCGCCCAGGACGAAGATCAAGTCGGGACCATCAGGGACGACGCCCCAGGAGAAGGCAACTTTCCGCTTCTTCGCGACCGATGCTGGCTCGACCTACAGATGCAAGCTCGACCGCAAGGTATGGCACTCATGCACGTCGCCACAGGTTTACAGGGGCTTGAAGGAAGGCAAACACGTTTTTGAGGTCAAGGCCACGGATCCGGCTGGAAACGTTGATCTGACGCCAGCCAAATACATTTGGCATGTCAAACAACACGCGCCAACGTCCGGGGGGCGTTAGTAACTTTCTTGGCCCGCTCGCCCGAGGCGCGATAGATCAGCCCGTGGCCACCACATCAGGTGGGTGTCAACGCCCCCCATCCTCGGTTCGACCACCTAACGACCAGTAGGCGACAATACCGCTACAGCGTTTCGTCCTTAGTGGAGATCCTGGTGTCGGTCGAATGCGCCCTTGATTTGGCTTCACGGAGTCGAAAAAGGCCGGTAGCCTAGGCATGAGGAGGCGATGAACTTGGCACGCGATCCGAACTACGATTTCGTCCGCGACCCAGAGGAATGGCAAACCGGCGACGAGCCGATCACCGACGCGCAAAGGGAGTACCTGTCGGCCTTGGCCGCGAAAGCTGGCGAGCCAATATCCGAGGAGGATCTGGACCGGCTGACCAAGGCCGAAGCCTCGGAACGGATCGACGAACTCCAGAAGTAGCCAGCCGACAGGTTCACGCGATACCGTTTCTGCATGGCTGCGTCGCTCGACTTCACGATTTCCTTCGATAGCCCGGACGAGGAGGGCTGGATCGTTGCGCGGGTTCTCGAGGTCCCCGGCGCGATGAGCCAGGGCCACACCCGTGAGGAGGCGCGCGAGAACGTGCTCGACGCACTTCAGACGGTTCTCACCCCCGACGAGGAGCTGGCCGGCGAAACGCCCGAGTCGGCCACGAGCCTCGCTTCTCCTTGACCCGTTCGAACGAAGCGGTGCTTCGAACCCGGCTCACCAGAGGCGCATAGTTCGAGGTTGCTGAAATCTCTCCGTAAGGCCATAACGGTGTTCAAGAAATGCTGGAGCCTGCCGGTGGAACGGAGCTCACGCCACCATGGAGCAACCTATTCAGCATGCTTGTGGTGAGCTGGCCAGTGACGGCGTGAGCTCGAGCGTCGCCCTCGAGGGCCGCGAGGGCCCACTCGTGCGACATCATCCGACCCCTTCACCTGGCTTCAGGTCCGAAGAGCGAGTCGGACTGGAACCACACGGTCTGGCCGAAGATCTTCTTCGGGATCGTGAGCCGCTTCGTGTAATAGCGCGAGCAGCTCGTCGGCGCCTTCGGGATGGAGAAGCGAACCGTCATCGAACTGGCTGCCCGGAGCCTCGACACCGCAAACCGATCGAGCTTCTCGCCGAGCCGGAAGATCCCGGCAGTCTTGAAGTGGGCGGAGGCGGTCCCCAACCGCAAGCTCCCATTCGCCCCGACAAGGGAGTAGGCGACGGAGACCTGCGCCGGTCTGTAGGCCTTGTAGTGGATGACCAGGCGCGCTTTTTTCTTATGGGTGAAGACGAAGACGCGGGCACGCGCGACCTTCAGGATGCAGGCGCGGGGAAGGGCGATCGTCCAGGAATAGGCGGCAGCCGGGCCGGTGAGTCCGTTCAGCGTCTCCCGGACTTCGAAGCGATGATCGCCCGGCTGCAGGGGGCCGAAGGAGTCCCCGCTCTTGCATGCCGTCCACGCCCCGCCGTCGACCGAGCACTGAAAGGTACCCCCGGGCACGCCGGTGAAGCCGAATGGCGCGGTCGTCGCGGTGGTTTCCTTCGCAGGATGCGAGGTGATCTTCACCGATGGCGGCTTCGGCGATGCGGGGGGCTGGTTGGGCGATTGAGGAGACGCGGCGGACGTCGTGGTGAAAAACACCAGGGCGCCTTCGCCGGTCCCGCCGGGATTGGTGGCGCTCAGCCGGGCGCAATACCTCGTCGCCGGAGCAAGGCCTCCGAGCGACACGACGACCGCGTGGGCGTCGTGATCCGTGAAGGGAAGGGATTCCGTCCCGCTCGCACCGCTCGCACTGCCACCCCCTGGGCTCGTGCACCATCCTGAGCCGGCCAGGTCGAACGCCACTCGGTAGCTGGTCGCCTGGCGCATCGGGTCTATCGCCCCCGAGACCATCGCGCTCACTTCTTTGGCAGTCGCGGAGGTTCCCGTCACAAGGGGTCCCGCCCGGACGAGGGTGGGCCCGCAGCCGAAGCCGCAGACGCCCGCGATGGTGCCGACCAGTTGCTCACCTTCCCATTCGTATTCGAGCGTCGCCCATTCGAGGAAGGCGCACGTCGACGTGTTCCAGAGCGCTGCCTGTCCGCTGTAGCCCGAGCCTGATTCGGAGAATTTCTCAAGGACCGTCCCCGCCGTAAGAGGACAGGAGCTGTTGGCCACGTGAGTGTCTTCGAGGGCGGTGACCGTGTAGCCGCTCGCCGAGGTCGAGAGCTCGACCAGGAGTTCAGGTTCGCCCTGGTAGCGCCAGACGCCCACGAGCGATTCGCCTGGGGAGGCGAGCGCCGACGAGTGGGCCGAGGAGAGGAAGAGCGCAAAGAACACCACCTCGATCAAGGCTGCGATCCAGAGCGTCCGCCTCTGCTCGCTGCCGTGAAGATGCATCTGGGTCCCGCCGTCGCAGCCCATAGGGCGCCACCTCCTTGACGGTGCTTCGCGGGGCTCCCCAGAGTTTCCGCCCGGAGTACCACCCCGTCCTCCCCGAGCACGCGCACGCTACAAGGTCTTCCTGGTTTTTGGAAGAGAATTCCTTCCCGCTTTCGCAGTTCATTTCTTGAACTACAACTTGAACAGGCCCAGTACCCCCAGCGGCACACAAGGCGAACCACGCGGCTCGAATCCCCACTGATCCGATTTCGCTGGCGCGGTAGCGCCGTTTCGGCGATTCGAGGTTCAGGCCACGACCGAGCCTTGACCCTCGGTCAGGCCCAGCGGTTCTGCTCGATCTGAGAAACGTTTGCCTGGGTCATTCCAGCAATTCAAGCAAGCTCAGTCTGCGTAGGCGTTCGCGGGGTGTCGCCCTTGTGAACCGGATTTCTACGTGGACTAACTAAAAGCGGCGAGCGCCCCTGCAGGTGCGGGCCGAAGGGGATCACAGGGCGCAGCCCGAGAGGTACTTGAGATGCGCGATGATGGCTTCGACAGAGGCGATGGATACCCTGGACCGCGATGATCCAGCCGCCTGGCCATATTCCGGGCTTCCATCTTCCCGGAACTCTCATCCCGATGGGGGCGATCGCGGAGCAAGGGGCAGCCGAGGCTGAAGCGGAGATGCGCCGGCGCGCGGAGCAAGCGCGCGAGCGTGAGTACGCCGCGCTCATTCTCAGGGTTACAGGGACTCGGCGATGACGCCATTCAACGAGTGGAGCTCGGAACACCCTGAGATCGCGACCAGCGAAGAGTGGACATTCGTTGCGATCGACGTCGACCTGTCGGGCGCCGTAACGATGGTGGTCGACCTCGGAGCCAAAATCGAGCTCGGGAAATCGGAGGGGTTCGCAAGCCTTACCGGTGATGACTCCCAAATCTGGACGGGTCACCACGAGGCGAATATCTCATGGTTCCTGCAGGACAGCCTCGACGGGCGCCGATGGCACGGACTCGCCGGCGGAGTGCTCAACTCATCTACGAAGAGCAGCGTTGCGCGCATCTCGGTGCCCATCGGCTCGCAAATGCAAGTCGCCTTCCGGACCCAGCCGATGTTCGCCTATAGGCGAACCGACGACGACACGGTGCAAGAGCGCAGGGTTTGCGTCGTGGGCGACCACGACGATGTACATGCAGCGTTGCGCGTCGAGATGCTGACGATCAACGCTGCCATTCGATCGATCTAATCTGGGCAAAGTTGGTTCGGATTACCCAGTCAAGGGGAGTCGATACCCAGATCGCGAAGACGCGTCGCCAAGGATGCCACCGTCCTGCTCATCGCTGAAGACGCCTACGCCCACCAGATCGTCAGCTTCCTACGGCCGCGCGAATCGTCACGTTCGAGAAGCGAACTCCCCACAACCGATGTTGTGCGCGCCGTCGCCGACGCGCACGCCCAGGACGGGCGCAATCTCCAGTCTGCGTCTTACCTACTGCCTCGCAGCTCGGCCAGACGAACCCGCGCGGCGATGAATCGACCCTCTCCCACAACGCTCCGACCGTCGCCCCGCGTTGCGGAGTCTGCGAAGACGTGCTCAGCGAACGGCTGCGCGGCATGGAGGCCCGACGCGAGGAGCTGGCCGCCGAAGAGCCCGCCGAGCGCGAGCCGCTGACCGATGAGGATCTGACCCTGCTACAGGCCGAGGTACGCGAGGTGATCGACGGCGGCGATACCCCCATGCGAAAGGCGCTGCAACCCGGTCGAGGAGATCCGGGTCGTCAGCCGCACAGAGATCTACCCGTCTTTCCCTTTGCCTGCGGTTCGACCACGGTCAAAGATCGTTGCCGAAGTACCCCAGCGGCACACAAGACGAACCACGCGGCGCGGGTCAAGGGTGATTCGATCTCGCTGGCACGGTAGCTCGTCGTCACGCAATCCGCGGAAATCACCGCCGCCGCCCGGTAGCGATGGATGACGTTCGAGCCGGTGGTGGCGTGGCTCGCTGGTCCCGGCACTCAGTAGTCCGGCGTTAGAGACCGAGGAGCCCTCCGACCGCGAGGATCGCCGCGAGGATGCAGAGGGCGAGGAAGAGTGCGGTTGCGATGTAGACCCACCGTGGGTCGGGTTCTCCGTCAATTCCTTCTTCTTCATCCAAGGTTTCTGGGTAACGAGCTTTTGCGCGCGCAAGCTTGGCTGGGCCATAGAGATGGCGGGCCCACAAGGACTCGGGTCGGGCCAGCCTGAAGCCCGTGATCCACCAAACAATCCCTAGCGTGAACCAGCCGTAATCGAACAGGGGCCACTGACCCTTCAACACCGTGACCGTCGCCGGCCCGATGATCAGCACGACCCAGAGGCCAATTCCGTAGGCGATGGCGACCCCTGTCGAAACCGCGAGCAGCTCCACGGGGGCAGTATCGCCGGTCGGGGCTCTTTGCCTGCCGCTCGACCACCGCAACGAGCAGTACCGCTACGGGGATTCGAACCCCGGTTTCCGGACTGAGAATGGCCTGGATGCGTTGCGGCCCTTTGCGGCTGTTTGGCGATTTCGCAGTCTGATCGCGAACAGCGGCGACAAGACAGCAATTCGGCAACGATCCTTTGCGGCTGTTTGCGGCTGTCAGAGGACGCCCTGTTGCCTTTTTGTTACCGAGCAGCGGCATGCTGTTACCGAGGGGTGGCGCTGGATCCAGCTCGTCCGTGTAGGGGCCAAAGACTCAGCGCCTGGGCAACACCCCGGGCGCGAAAAGGAGAGACGATGACCCAGCTAGCCAAGACCTCCTCACCCGGCATCTACCGGGCACACGGAAACAAATGCGACGGCAAAGGCCGCTGCGACTGCCCCTACCTGATCACCTGGCGCCACCGTGGGCGGCAGCACAAAGAAACCTGTCGCACCTTCAATGAAGCGCGAGAGAAGAAGTCGCTCCGCGACTCCGTCGACAGTAAACCTGTCGAGAGGACCCGGTTCGGGGACTACTTCCCGCAGTGGATCGAGAGCTACGCCGGACTGACGCATCGGGGCTTCTCGGAGACGACCAGGCCCGAGTACCGGCGGCCGATCCAGAACTTCGCGATGCCGCGATGGCAGACCTGGAAGCTCAGCGCGATCGAGCCTCGGGACGTGCGGGAGCTCTTCATGTCGCTTCGAAACGAAGGCAAGAGCACGTCCTCGATCAGGAAACTTCGGGCTGCGCTCTCGGCGCTCTTCGCGACCGCGATCGAGGACAACCTGATCACCTCGAACCCGGTCCGCGGAGTCCGCATCCCGAAGCCGCTGGAAGAGCACATCCCGCCCGAGCGGCGAGCCAAAGCCCTGACCCGGGGCGAGCTCGCGACCCTGTTCTCCGCGATCCCCGAGGACTGGCACCTCTTCTTCGAGTTCATGGTGCACACGGGCCTGCGGATCTCAGAGGGGATCGGGCTGGTGTGGGAGCACATCGAGCTGGAGGGCAAACCTCGCGTGAAGGTACGCGAGCAGGTCTACCGAGGCGTGCGCAAGGAGCTGAAGAGCGGCGCGGGCCGACGGGACATTCCACTGGCCCCGCGAATGACCGCGCGCCTCGTGGCGCACCGCGCGGCGACCTACGCCGGCCCGCGGGCACCGGTCTTCCCCTCCGATGTCGGGACGGAGCTGATCCGCGGCAAGGTCGCCGACCGGGTCCTCAACCCGGCGCGCGACCTCGTGCAGATGGAGTGGGTGAGCTTTCACGCGTTCCGCCACACCTGCGCGTCGCTGCTCTTCGCCGAGGGCAAGAACATCAAGCAGATCCAGACCTGGCTCGGCCACGCCGACCCAGCCTTCACCCTGCGCACCTACATCCACCTCCTCGACGACGGAGTTGGGGGAGCTGACTTCCTCGACGACGCGATCGAAGTCGGCCGCGGACCGTGGACCAAAGATCCGGAGGACCCGAAGGACCAGGAGGACTGAGGCAAATGCCGAGAGAGCTACCCGGCGTCGGAGACGTCGGGTAGCTCCTCATCTGGACAGTCCTCCTCGAAAAGCACCCCGCCGATCAACGGCCCCGAGGCCGCATCGGCATAGCCAACGCCGTCGCATCGCTCGCAGCGAAACAGCGCCTCCTCCCCGTCGCGGAGCGCGACCTTCAGGGCATGCCCGTGAAGTCCAGCCCGCGACTTGAGGTCGTCGAGCAGGCGGAAGTAGCGCTCCTCTTCCCCCAGCTGAGCCTCAGTGGCGGGCCCCTCGAGAAACGCCCAGAGCTTGTCGCCGGTCCGGCCGGTCCGAACTTTGATGCGATCGGCGCGCGCCTGGCGTTTGATCGCGGCGCGCCAAGCGTCCGCGTCGTCGATCCGCTCGACCGGCTGAATCACCTCGCCGGCGGCGAGCAGCCTGCCATAGTCATCGCGCCTGCGGACCCGCTTGACGAGGCGCTCGATCCGCCGGTTGATCTCGACCGGATCCTCCACGACTTCGATCCTACGTCGGTCGGTAGCCCGCCCCTACGCCAGCACCTCGACTTCACAGCGAACGCCGCTCGCCTTCCCCATCGCCCCGTCGGCCGTCAGGAGCAACGCATCAAGAGCCTCTGCCAGCGCAACGTAGGCCGCGTCATAGGCGGTGAGGTTGTCGCGCAGCTCCCATACGCGGCCCAGGAGAGGCAGGTGCGAAACACGTCGCAACGGCAGCGCCGCCAAGTCGTTGAGAGCCTGACCCGACCGCCTCTCCTCGAGCCTGCCACCGCGAGCCGCCCGCCGAAGAGTTGACAGCACCTCCAGATCCACGAGCTCCGGCGCAACGAGCCGCTCCCCGCGCAACCGACGACGCACGAGATCTCCGTCAGCGCCGTCGTCCGCGAGGGCCGGCGCCAACACCGAAGCGTCGACGACGATCACGCCGCGCGCTTGCGGTCCGCCCTCAGCGTCTCCGCCGCGAAGGCAAGACCCAACGATCCACCGGCCCGGCCACCGGCACGGTCAAGAACCTCATCCAAAGACTCTTCCTGGGTCTGCTTCTTGAGTTCGCCGAGAAGGTACTCCTGCAGGGACTGGCCAGATGCAGCAGCGCGCTGGCGCAGGATGCGGTGTACGTCGGGTGGAACGTTCTTGATCTGGATGCTCGGCATGCCGTCAGGATAACGCCAAAACGGCGCCGATGCATGCACTTTGGTGGCCACCCCTTTCCGGCATTCAATCGACGCAGGTGCAAGCCGTCGACTCGAACCCGGCGAACGCTTGGACCACAGTTCAGTAGCCCGGCGAAGAGACCCCGAAGGCGTTGAACGCTCGGTGCAACCTGGGACTAGCTGTGCTCGCCGGCTAGGAGGAAACCGCGATTCGCAGCGGCTCGGAGTCTCTGAGGGTCTCGGCTTCGCGCACCGTTGGGCCGCTGCGGCCCCACCCGTCGATTTCAATGACCCGCGTCGGGCCGCCCTCCCCAACTGGCCGGAGCTTGCGAGCGAGCAGAGCACCAAATCGCCTGTCGTGGGTCGAGAGCAGGAGCTGGCGCTGCCCCTTGGTGCCGCGCAACAAATCGACCAGACCGAGCAGGTTGACGTCATCGAGGCTCTGCAGAGGATCGTCGAGCATCGCGATCGGCAGCGGCACCGAGGGCAGTCCGAGGTTCAAAGCTAGGAAGACAGAGACCGCGAGGGCGTTGAGCTGAGAGCTAGAGAGAATCTCCTCAGGCTGTTCAACGGAAAGAGTCGCGAGCTGATCATCGAGGGCGGCGCTCAGGTGCCCCCGGCCGCGCGCAACCTTCGAGAGCAGCCTGACCGCACGAAAGCAGGGATGGGGATCAGCCGTGCTGTAGATCGCCTGCAGCAGGGGGTCAAGCCGTCTCAATTCGGCCTCGACCACCGAGGCGGACGCCTCGCGCAGCGCCTCGAGGATTTGCGAGGTGAGATCGCCAGTCCTCTTACGCGCCGCGACCACTTCCCCGAGCTCCCTCGCTTCGCTGCGTTCGGTCTCGATCGTGCCTCGAAGCTCCTGTGCCCTCGCCTGCTCACTGGCGCCGACGAGGTCGACGGAGAGTCGCTCGCCCTCTGCCTCACACGCATCGATTGCTTCCTTGGCCTCCCGTGATGTCGAGATCAATGCAGTGAGCGCCGCGACACTCTGCCCCTCCTCCGTGGTTGGTAGACCGAGCTCGCCGAGGCGCTCGTCGCGCTCACTCTTCCAGGCAGCGATCTCACGCTCAGCGCTCTCGGCTTCCCTCAGGGCTGCCTGCGCGGAGGAGAGCTCGCCTTCCCGGCTCTGCACCGCCTCAGCAAGCTCCGCGGTCTGTGCCTCTGGATCCTCCTCAGGGCTCGATCCGGCGGCCTCGATCAACTGCTCGAGATTGGCACGGGTATGGCTGTGGTCGTGCTCCTGGCCGCAGACCGGACAGGAGCCGTCCATATGGCGGATCGCCAGCTCGGCAAGGGCGCCAAGTTCCTCTACTGCTTGGCGATGCTCGACCTGTTTTCTTCGCCGCTCAGCCGCCGCCAGTTCGGCGACCCCCAGGGCATCTCTGGCTGCGGCCAACTGGCTCTCTACTTCTGAGACCGCCTGCTTTAGCTTCGAAAGGTCGGCGGCCTCCTTGGTAGGCGGGCGTTCCTTGGTTTCCGAGAGCAGTGATTCAGCAGAAACCAGGCGTCGTTCGGCCTGACGACGTGCTGACTCGAGCAGCCGCAGCGCCGCCTCGAGAACATTTGCCGCCTCAGTACCTGACGGGGCG
Source organism: uncultured Solirubrobacterales bacterium (assembly GCA_963716735.1). GTDB lineage: Bacteria > Actinomycetota > Thermoleophilia > Solirubrobacterales > 70-9 > VRUE01. Next base: position 212,084 of record OY970321.1, on the reverse strand, counting down.
GGCACCCCTCGCTCGCCGGTCGCCGGTTCGAGCTTTTCTGCGTTAGGCCACCATGCAGCCCAGTGCTCCGCTATCTGCTCGACTGAGGCCCCGTCGACCGATCCCAGCGCATTGAGTTGAGCCTCATGGGCATCGAGCCTCTGAGTGGCCTCTGAGAATTCCCTGTCTTTTGCGTTCGTCGTCCGCGACCAGCTGAGCCTTGCGCTTTCGAGCTCGCGCGCGAGTTCGGTGACGCGGCCGGCCCCCGCAAGCTCAGAGACGGCGGCAAAACGAGCTTTGTCGTCATCCCCTTCAACGAAATCCCTGACCAGATCCTGCTGCAGATAGACGCTTCGGGTGAGGGCATTGGCTAGCGCCTTGGGCCCGTCTGGCGCCTGCTCTGCCTCGGGCCAAAGTGCGGCGTGGAGCATGGAGGTCGCGCTCGTCCCGTCGCTTCGCTTCCCCTGCCACTCGACCGAGAGGCCCCCCGGCTCGCGACGGACGACCCTCAGGGGCAAACCATCGTCCGCACCGAATTCAAGCTCGACCCTGGCCTCACCACCCTGCGCATAAAGGGAGCGAATCTTTGGGGCCTCCCCCAGTCGCGGCAGCAGGCCAGTCAACCCCCAGAGGATCGCGTCAAAGAAGGAGGTCTTGCCCTGACCATTGGCAGCTACGAGGACAATCGCCTCGGCGTTGAGATCGAAGTGATGCTCGCCGGCGAACCCCCTGAAATCGCTGACGGCGAGGGTCCTCAGTTTCATCGGTCGGTCTCCAAGCGATGGAGCGCATCGATCAGGGAACTCCGCTCGCGGAAGGCGCCAAGCAGTCGCTCGGTCGCTTCTGGATCTATGCCCCCCTCGGCGAGCAGATCCGGCAGCACGTCCAGGGCCGAGGTCTCCTCCCCGGAGACGATCTCGATCTCGATCGGCAACAACGGCAAAAGAGCACGTCGCACGTCGCCGAGGCTGCGAAGCTCATCCCCGGCGGCGACCAACTTTCGCACCCGGAAGGTGTCGTAGCGAATCTCGTCCAATTCGTCTCGGCGCGAGGGTGGACAAGGATCGAGGGTGAGCAAGACCAGATAGCCGTCCCATGACTTCTCGATTGCCTTCGTCATGTGGGTCGAGATCAGCTCGACCAAGCTCGACTGCGCCTTGGTCCAACTCTCACGAAGCTCCACCCAGGTATCGAAAACCAAAAGCATTACCACCCGGTACTCATCCTCAAAGAAGCGCCCCCCGACGGTCTCAAGGCCGTCGAGTCGCGCCGAGCTGATCTGTGCGTACTCGGCCTCGATGAGGTAGCTGGAAGCAGCGGCCATGAGATTGATCGGCGTCAGCGAAGAAGACTCCATCAGGCCACCATCTCCTTGGCGAGAGCCGGTTTGGCTCGCAACTCGTCGACACTCACTAGTCGCAGCGGTTCATCCTCGCCGACAATACTCTCGCTTGTGGCCGGGCTTCCGACCACATTTTCGGGCGGCACAGGATCGGGGCGTTCCCCCTGGACCCCGCTAACCAGGGCGAAGTTCGGCTTCCTGGCGGCAACCCCCTCCCTAACACGTTTCTGGTGCAGCTTGGCTTCGAAGGCTCCCCAGCGCATCTCCCCGCGCCCCGAGCCGATCGCCAAAGACCCCACCAGCTCCTGGTCGCTGATGAAATCGACGACACCATCAGGGCCAAAGACCGCCTCGCAATCGGCAATCTCCTCAACCAGGCCAAGTGCCAACAGCAGGTCGGCGATCAGTTGCACCTCCCCGGACGCGCGCGGTTGATAGGAGACTTCCGCCAGCAGCCAACGCGCCCGCAAGCGGCCTAGATCAACTAGACCGAGGCCACCGAGCCGATCACGGAGGTCGGCTGGGGTGGAGTCCTGCCATTTTTCCCGCCCGGCCATCGCGACACACGCTTTGCTGAGCTCATCGATGTGGACCAAGGCTAAACGCGCCGAGAGCGCTTCCATGAATTCACACCACCCATACTGGAGGTAGTCAGCTTCTGGGATCGCAAGCGCTTCCGCGAAGTCCGAATCACCGTAGTCACTGGGGTCGACCTGAAAGGTCTTGACTTTTCCTTCGGATGCTTTGCGGATCTTCTCCGTGGTATCGACCAAGACCGCGGCGCGAGATCCGAGGCCAGCAAATACCGCCACCGAAGAGGCCATCACCCGAGCGGTCATCATCTCCTCCCACTCACCCTTCCAAGAGTCCTCAAGATCCAGCGAGCGCAAGACCCATTCCGCAGGATCTGCTTCGACGCTTCGGTGTAGGTAGATGAAGTTGACGCTGGCGATCTCACCGTGGTCGTCGGGACCCCGGATCACGGCAACATGGTTGGTAATACCAAGTTGGCCCAGTGCCAGCTGAAGACTCAGGTCAAAGTTAAGTGAGAGCACCGCGGACACCGCACCCTCGCGGAGCAGGGCGGCTGCGATCGTCGTGCCGAGGTTAGGCGGTTTGCTGCGGAAGTCAGTCCTCGGCAGCTGTTCGACGAGGGCAACCTGACTGCCGGTTTTGGTGTGGACGACTTCAGCCAACTCGGAGAGGTCGGACGGATTGCTGCACTCGCCCGCGGCGAGCACCCCGTTGTCGACCAGTCGCTGGTGCGCTATCTCCGAGCATTCCCCGGCGAGGGGAATTTCGGTCGGCGCCTCACAGGACGCGCCCGCCCCGATCACGATCACAACCCGGCCGCCGCCATCTGCGGCAATTGCCGCTAGAAGATCGGCCGGAATTTGAACCTCATTGTCGGTCAAGGTCGGACCCGCGCTGCCCCTGCAACTCATAGACGATCCAGGCTCCGAAACTCGGCCGCTCGCCTGGCAGAGTGACTCAAAACAGACAGCAACCGAACCGGCAGCCGTTTGCTGGGCCGACACCCGCCTCCGCAAATCACTTCCACACCGAGGCCGAATCGGCAGCGTAGAAATGGGCCTCGAGCGGCTTTTTCTCGGGGCGACGCAAGGTGAGCGCCTCGGCACGCTCGCGGATCCCCCGATTGTCCTCATCGTCGGGGTCACCGTGGAGGCTGACGAAGATCGCCTTGAACTTAGCTTCGATGACCGCGCGCAGGACGTGATCGTCGCTCTCGGCCAACGAGTGGCCATGAATGAAGAGGGAGCCGTCACAAGAGCTCAACGAACGCAGGCACTTGCCGAGATAGGCATGGGCGAGGACGCCAGAAAGCTTTTCGGCGGCGTTTCCCTCGGTAACAATCAGCGGGAACGCACCCGCATCAAGCTGCTCGCGGATCTGATCGACGAGAGCAATGCCGGTGCGGCTGAAGGTCAGCTTCTTGAGCGTCGCGCCCTCATCGTAGAGGTGGAGCCCGCCGTGCAGGAAGAAGACGTTCTGACCGTACTGGTTGTAGCTGTTCCAGGCGACCCAATCGGCCTCGGGCTGGTCGGGGTCGGCACGGAAGCCGTCGTCGTGCTTGAAGCTCGGCGCCAGCTCCTGCATCATCGCCCAGTAGAGAAGTAGGTCATAGTTGAGGGTGTAGAAGCGCTCGAAATGGGCGAGGAACTTGCGTACCGATTCATACTCTGCATCCCCGATCTCGCCAACGTTATTGGGATGTTTCTTGGCCAGCGTGTTGGCGAGGATGTCCTTGAGGCGGTCAGCGTCGGCGTGCAACCGCTCGCTCAGCTCGGCGTCCGAAGTCTCATAGAAGTCTGCCATCCGCGCCGCCGCACGCAGGGAGCGGACCACCAACTCGAAGTCGGCCGTCTGCTCACTCTCGAACAGCTCCGTGCCAGCGACCGAGAGCGGCTCTAGGTCGGCTTCGTCGAGGATCCGTTTGTAGTCGAAGCAATCTGGCCGGCAGGCGATACTGAAGCCATTGCCAAGCAACAGGTGGCGCTTCTTGTGAATCTCCTGAGAGCGCGCCAGCGCCTCCACAAAGGAGAGCAACGGGCCTAGGCACCTGCGGCCTTAATGCTGTGATGGCAGTTCGGGCCGCTGGGAATCGAGAAGATACTTCGGTCACCTTCGCCAGGAGGCCAATATCGAACACGATGGCCCTCTACTACGTCCTGCAAGGGGAACTGTCGGCCCTCCCAATCTGAGCACTCGCCGCGCGGTACATAGGCGATGTCGGCGCGATAGACAACGCAATCCGTCTCGTCGCGGCCGATCAGGGCGGTCGCGAGACCCCGAATGTAGGCGATGTTGAACTCGCCGAAGCAGAGCTTCCTGATCGCGTCAACCTTGTTGTAGTCGACCAACTTGATGCCCTGCTTCGTCTTGCGGGTCAAATGGGTGTCCCAATATTTGAGATCGGACATCTGTTCACGGAGCCACTCGTCGTCTTGCACAGCCAGGGCCTCAGGCATTGCGACAGCGAAGGCGTCCCATCCGCTGGTGGTGAGCTGCTTGCCATAGGGCCGCGCAGGTCCCGATACGGCGTTAAGAGTCGCCCACTCTTCCTGCCAGCACGCATGCATGGCAGCGCGAACATCTGCCTCATCAAGGTGGTGGTATTCGAAACCCATTTGCCCTGCCTTTTAACGAACTCAATTAGCCAAAACCGACTTGCTTACTCGAAGCGTACATCCCAACGGCAATGGTTGAAGGTGGGCCGCAGCCCCACTGGCCGGCTGGGCCGACAAGCGCCACGTAGCCTCACGGGCCAGCGGCGCGGTCCCCTCGGGGGAATACTGCGGAGGGGGACCAGCACATCTCTAGCTTGGTGGTTGACGGAGTTGACGCTATGTTAGGTAGTCAATGACGACCAATCCAGCCCTCCTAGATCGCACCGTCGAGGAGTTCCGACGCACCCTCACCGAGATCGGTGGGCAGCCGAGTTCGGCTGACGATGCCGAGGTTCTTGGCCGGCGTGCGGCGATGGTCGTACTTGCCGGTGGGGCTTGGGAACGGGCGCTTGGGGAGCTGCTGACCAGCGCCGAAGCCCGCATCCTGCTTGGCGGAATCAGCCGTGAGGCGCTGCGCAAGCGGGTGCTCAGCGGCTCGGTGCTCGCCCTGCGCGACGACGCCGACCTGATCCGCTATCCGCGCTGGCAGTTCGATGCCCCGAACAGCGCCCCGTTCGGGGCGATCAAGAAGCTCAACGAGATCTTCGGTGAGGCGGGGCTCGATGCCTGGACGCTTGCCGCGTTTGCCACCGCCCCACAGCCGGAGCTGGGCGACCGGGCGCCGGTCGACGCCTTCGGCGATGCGGACCTCGAGCCCCTGCTTCTCTCGGCTCACCGCACCGTGGCCGACCTGAAGCGTTGAGTCCGCGCGGCCTGCCCGCTCCCCCAGACGATCTGCCCGAGCTTCCCAGCACGAAGCTTGGGACGAAGCCTCTGTGGCGAATCCATGCCGCCGATGTCGCCCCCTGGTTCTTCGATGTCGGCCCGGATGGCAGGTTCAACCTCGCTGAGTCAGGCACTTGCTACCTCGCCGAGGAGCCGATCGGAGCCTTCGTCGAGAAGTTCGGACGCCTGCTGCGACCAGGCGGCGTGACCCCCGAGCCGTTGGTCGACACGCAGCGGCTATCCAGGCTGCGCCCACCTAAAGCAAACGTCGTTGACCTGACGGACCCAACCGTCCTTGGACTCATCGGCCTCACCGCTGAGATTCACTCAACCTCCGACTACGACCTGACTCAGGGCTGGGCACTCGCCCTGCAAGACGCCGGCTATGACGGCATCCGCTACAAGGCCCGCCACGACCCCCGCGGGCAGCTGACCTCCATCGCCCTCTTCGGCTCAGCCAAACCGCCGCGGAGCGCCGCCAAGACAACGACCATCCCTGTCGACCTGATCCACGAAGCCTCCACCACGTTCGCGATCACCGTCCTCCCCCGCCGCCACTCAAGACGTCGTTAGGCAACACGACGGCGGCCTCGCAGCGTTGCCTCAAGCTGTTGCCGCTGTTGCCGCGCGGCAACAGCGAAACCGCTCCAGCATGGGAAGAAACGCTCTCACAGGAGTCGCGCCCCGACACCGCGGCAACAACCCTGTTGCCGAACTGTTGCCGCCACCGAATGAGAAAAGCCCCGGCAAACCGGGGCTTTTGGCTTCCTAGAAGGCTTTGCAGCGAGTACCGCTACGGGGATTCGAACCCCGGTTTCCGGACTGAGAATTGCCTCTAGCAAGCCGTTTGCGGTCGATCTGTGCCTGCTGAGTCCAAGGAGTTCTGCTGAGTTCGATCTAGATCGGTGGAGTCGGGGACAAATTTGGGGACAAAATCCCAGCCTGCTCTACAAGCCGCACCCGCGAATGTGAAGGGAAAGCGCCATCGCTCGAGACAGGCATCTTTTGAGCACGAGCGTGCAGCCGATGAGGACTCTGAGACCATTGCCGCCGGACGGATCAGGACGAGGCGGAAGGGAGCCTTTTGAGCCACATCCTGATGTCGTCGGCCGTGACCTCACGACTAGCCGCGAATGCCTCTTGAAGCATTTTTGACGCCTCCGGCGAATGCAGTCTGAGCTCCTCGGAAGCGAGCATGATCTTCGCAACTGCCTGGTGGCGTGAATCACGTGTGGTCTCTATCGACCGGCGATAAAGCTCACGACCTACCGCTGGGTTCCCGGCGCGATATTCCAGAAGCCCGTAGGTGGCTAAGTACGTTGAGTATTGCTCGCCGCTTAGCTCCGCCAAGTTGATCGAAGCGAGAACCTCTTGAGCGCGCTCCGTTTCGTCCAGATTCAGGAGGCAGAAGGCAAGATTGTTCGCGAGAAGGAACTCCCCCGGGTTGGCAGTAAGTACCGATTCTGCGATCGCCGCGCCCTCCCGATAAGCACCAGCCAAGGACGCGTGATAGGAGCCAAGCTCTCCAGGGCCACTGGCAAAGGGCTGATCCCGATGCCACTCCCATGCCGCTTCCAAGGCTTTCTCGGATTCCATCGCATTGCCATACCGGATGGCCCGAGCCTCGGCTGACTCCTGTAGGAGTGCCTGATCAACTGCAACCGACGGAAGAACATGCGAAATCCACTCGCCTTGAGCGATCGCATTGTCATTGGGCTCTTGCAACGATGCCTCAAACAGGCGGCGTGCTTTGCGATCGGCTCCGGCTCTTACCTCAAGAGTGCCCAAGGCACTCGCCAGCTCCGTCGTCGCACGTGCGGGAAAGCTTTTTCCTTCAAGCATCCGTCGCCCATGTTTGACAAGTCGTGGGCGCTTTCCGGCGGGCCCCGAGGTAGCGAGCTCCGTAGCGACTAACCATGGGTCGCTGGGCGTGAGCGCTGCTCGAGAGACAATCGAATGTGCATCCTCGAACTGCCCGTGATGCACAGCAAGTCGGGAAGCTGCTCGCAGCACGTAGCGGCTATTGGGAGCCAAGGCCAGCGCCATGCCCATGGCGTAACCAGCTTGGTCCCGCTGGCCGAGAATCGTGTAGAAGCGCGCCATCTCCGTCCACGCGAGGGCGTTTCGCGGATCGTTTCGAAGCTTCAAGCGCAGACTATGGATCTGCTGCCTTGCCTCAAAGGGCGTCGGATCAAATAGGGGGCTACCGTCCCTGCTCTCGACTCGACCGAGCACACGGCGTGCCAACTCTTTCGCCGGCTCGGGCGACCCCGGTGCCTCCAAGACGAACTCTGCCGCCTCGTGGACGCTTGGGGAGGCCCCAAGAACGACACCTGAACCGATGAGATCAAGAGCAAAACCTAGAGTTCGGTGCGCTAACCAGTCCTGCTCGTGCTCTAGTCGCGCAGAGTCGTCAAGCGGCTTCGTGGTCGATAGCGTCGACGCAAGTTCCTGCGGTGAAGTGTTCTGGGGGTTACGCCAGAAGGGGATGACGTTGCGGTCCCCTTCTGGAGAGCTTGCACTCACGTGTTACTTCCTCAAGGCCCGCTCCGCCCGCATGGCGAGCAAGTTGAAAAGGGACACGTAGTAGTTGACGGCGAAGGGGTTTCCATGAGCAGCACTGCGAGCTTTCGGATGCCCGCGTTTCTCGGGCTCGGGATCGCAAAGCTCTCGAAAAGCTGCTCCGAGTCGGTCGCGACAGCCATCGGGCAGTGCGTAGTCAAGCTCGTCGGCAACTTCATCAAAGGCGTCTCGAACGAACGGCAACACAGCCTCGTACGTGTCGCCCCAGTGCATCGGATGCTGGGTGGGAGCCATATGCCCGAGGAGGGCTGGCGTGGTTGCAGCGCCAATGAAGAAAAAGGAGACCATGCTGCCGAGGTGATAGAGATCGGAGCTTCGGCGCCGAATGTTCCAGTCGGCCGGAACATACCCATATAGCTGCTCGGGGGGTGCGTAGGTCGGATCTCCCGGGATCTTGAGCTGCGAGGTCGGAGCATCCTGGCCTCGCCGTTCGCCTCGCCCTAGGTCACCGAGCTTCGTGTCCCCATCCTCCCCGAACGTGAGTAGGTTCGACGGCTTCACATCTTGGTGAACGATGCTCTTCCCGTGAAGCTGCTGGATGCCAGTCGCCGTGTTATGCAGAACGCGCATCACCCAGGCTTGGTCGAAGGCATCCATGGCTGCGAACTCGTTTCGGACATCACCATCTGCCGGTTCGAGGATTAGATAGTTCACGGGCAGCTGGAATCCGTCCACGCTCGTCTGCCCATGAGCTAGGGGCAGTACAACACGGCTGAGGCGGGAATCAGAGCACTCCAACAGCAGGTCGCGCTCATAGACGTAGGCATTCACCAAGGTCTGAAGCGCGGCGGGAACGTCTCCGGCGCTAAGCGCCCGGGAGTAGTCCAGTGCCTTGAGGAAGGCAGCCCCTCGCTCCGGATGGGACACCGAATATCCAAACGAGAAGTTGCCTCCAGTTCCATGCGGAGGTCGATCAATCCGCGCGCCGACAACCCACCCGCCATCGAGCTCTAAGCCCTCCATATGGGCCGCAGGACAATTGCTCAGATCCACAAGGCCAGCTTAGTTGCGAGATCGGCGAGTCGCACAAGAATCATTTCGGGACCAAATTTGGTCCTGTCTAGCCGACAACGATCCGCTCATCTGGAAGTGAAGGAAGGTATCCGGGGAACCTCAGGCCATCGACGTGGCGAAAAAGCTGCGTCCACATGGTCTTGATCGTGCCTTTGTTGATCTTCTCCGCCTCAACAATCGGAAGCCTGTGGACAGCCTGCTCACCGGAGCTACCCGCCCGGATTACTGCCAAGCAGAGCGATGGCGAGAGTGGGACATAGAGACTGTCCGCCGACGCTGGACCGACGCCGAGAAACTCGTTCTCCGGTCGGGGTCGGCGCTGGAGGATGATCGGCTCATCGCTGGTGAAGAGGATCTTCTCCTCGAAGCTCAATAGATGCCACTCACCTTCCAGAAAAGGCATGGCGGCCGGCGACATCGTTTGAAGCATCTGAAGCAGCAACATCCCGCGAGGCATCTCGAAGCGATAGTCGTCCAAGTTGGCAGCCAGCTCGCCTCGCTCCTCTTTGCTGAGATCGCTGAAGTCGGGGATCTTGACCCCCGGCCCCCTCACTCCATCCGGGAGCGCTGACGTAGGTTCGTTCTCACCGCCAGCTATCGGATCGACCTCCGAGTCCATTTCCGCGTTTTGAAGGCCAAACCTGATGATCATCTTCTGAAGCTTGTCTGCAAGCTCCTGGCCATTTGCGCGACTGGAACGACCCCGCAGCCATTGGAGACCTAGCCACTCGGCGAAGGCGACCTTCCGCTCTGGCTCTAGAGGAAACTCAAACTCGAGGAGCGCCCTGTGGGCTTCCGCCCCCTGTCCATCTACTTCAGCGAGGGCCTTCTCGACCGAGGCGTCTTTCTCTCTGTCTGGAAGCTCCAGAGTGTAGAAGTCATTCTCGACGGCAAGTGCCTTGCTACCGGTCCGAACCTCGCCCCCGGCACGACCTCTCATTGCAATTAGCCCCTCCTGGTTCCCCCAACTCTTCAAGTAGAACTGCGGGAGGACGTGATGTGCCTTCGCACGCTTTGACTTGTTCCCCATACTGCCCTATCCCTAGCTTTCCCCTCGGGCCTCCCTTTGACGTTCACGCTCTTCCATCCGGACTCGACGGCGATCACCCTCCTCCCGTGATTCCTTCAAGCTGAGAGCGAGGATGCCGCTGCCAGTTCCCGAGGTCCACTTCTTGAAGATCTCACGAATCTCCTTGAGGCGTTCGTGGATCTCGTGCTCTCCGTGACGCGTCACTTCCGTCATGTCCATGTACAGATCTAGATCAAGGTTCATCATCTCTTTGAAGGGGCGCTTGCCCTTTTCGTCGGTATAGGTCACCGTGGCGACGTAGTTCATCGGCAAGTCCGAGTCTTCATTGCGCCGAAACCCCTGATCGAAGAACGTTCTGTACTTCTTGCCTGGGGCGAGCGTGGCGATTCCCTCATTGAGCATTTTCAGCTTGCCGACCGGAATATCGATCGCGCTCTTCAGGGGAGGGTTGATCTTGATCCGCACATCACGGGCGAGCGACGTGCCCATGTTCACGACCTCTAGGTACACCAGCGAACCAGGGTCCGACTGAACGTCCACGACGACAAAAGGCCGATTTTGTTCTTCCCGAAGCACCCGCGCCTCTTTCACCTGCCGCCAAGCAAAGATCGCGGCGGCAACCAAAACAATGAGCTGCGCGGCTACCAAGTAAACCTGCGCTTCGTCAGTCCACGTGACCGGGTTGTCCATACCGCCCACAGTGCCACTTGGATCGGATGAAGTAGATCAGGTCGAACGATCTAGACCCTCCTCGTTGGGTGCAATACCGCGCCTCACTCCCCCTCGTCCTCTTTCCATCGCTCCGTACGGTCCGCTAGCTCGTCGCGCGCTTCGTGAACGAGCTGTACAGCGTCCACCGTCTTCGTTTGTCCCTCTCGCAGCTTGGCGGCGCGCTCCATCAGCTCCCTGTGCTGCTCGACGCGCGATTTGATCTGAAACCCGCCCGCTTCAGTCGTGGCAGGGGTCCAGCTAATCCCGTCGAGGAGCTTGCAGTCGATCCGCACGCTCAGGCCGCTCGCGATCTTGATCAGCGTGTCGATGCGAGGGACCCGCGCCCCTCGCTCCAACAGACCGATCTCGGTCCGGTGAAGCGAGCAGCGCAGGCCCAACTCTTCTTGGGATATGCCAGCGCCCTTGCGGAGTCGGCGCAGGTTCTCGCCGAACCGCCTTGCGACCTCCATCAGTCCATCTCCAGGCTGGAGAAGTAGAGCGCCGCGCGGGTCGGCAGGACGAAAGCCCCGTGACATTGCAAAAGCCCGCCACCGACAAGATCGCGGATCGCCCGCTCGACGGCGTCGTTTTCCTCGAAGTCGCTGGGATGGGCATAGAGCGCTTGGGCGACCTCTGGGATCGTCAGTTGCGCCGGGTGCTCATCCAGCAGGAAAGAGAGAACAATGCCCTGACTTCTTACCTCCTGAGCAATAAATGGATTGAGACAACAGGCAGCAGAATCCGTAGGGTTCATCTCAGCCATGAGGGAGGTGCGCCTCCTTTGTGGTCAGGCGGCCCGTCGTGTTTGCGCACGGCGGGTCGCCGCTTATGTCGTGGCGCTCAGCCTAACATGTTTGTGCGGGTACCCGCACAAACATTTATTCGCCTCTGAGAATTTCGGCGACGCGACCGAAACCGAGGCCGGCCTCCTCTGCGATATCGCGCACCGTGAGACCCGCCGCTTGCGCCAGATCGAAGCTCTTGCGCCGCGAAGCGCTGGCCTTGTCGCGTTGATCCTGAGCGCGATCGAACTCCGCTTGGGCGCGGCGTACCTCGGCGCGAGCTTTTTCCTTGGCGTCTTTCGCCACGGCCGCAGCCTATGCCAGAGGGAGGGCACGCACGCGGAGGCGTGAAGGTTCAACCACCACGACGCTTCCCTCGATGAGGTCCGCCTCAACCGTCTCAAGATTCGATAGCAAGATCTCTGCTTGACGCTCTGGCCGCCGCTGTGTGCCGTGGCGAAACAAGATGACTGAAGGAGAACGCTCGTTGCGAGTCGCTAGGAGCGTGCCGAAGTCGGTATCCGCCGAAACCAACACCCGCTGCTCTTGCTGCGCGCGGGCGAAAATCCGCTCATCACTGGCTGCCTGCAAGTCGTACTCGCGGACGTGCGCGGCGTCGTGCCCGGCATCTTTCAACCGCTCCGCAAGAGTCGGCGAAAGCGCGTTGTCGATCAGGAACCTCACCCGGAGGCGACAAGAGGCAGCTCACGCTCGCGCACAGCCTCGGCTGCGTAGCGGATCGCCTCACGAACGTCCTCGCCTTCCAGGTCCGGATAGGCGGCGAGAATTTCGGGCTCATCCATGCCGTCGGCCAGCATGCCGACCACCGTCGCCACCGGGATTCGCAGGCCACGTACGCAGGGAGCGCCGCCCATCTGGTCCGGTTGCACCGTGATTCGCGTGAAGCTCATCGACTCAGCCTACACCCCGACCTACCCGCAGAACCAGCGCCGCGAGGGTGGCAGTCAAGGGCGCTTGCGCCCGACCCCCGCAGGGGGTTGACGGCCGCCCTCGCGGTGCTTCAATGCCGGTGGGTCGGGCGTTGCCATTCACCGGCCGATGCTCAGACCTCGGCCAAGCTGGCGTGCTCTCGCCGCGTGCTGTCCAAGTCCGAGAACTCGCTGAATCTCTTGGAGCCGTCGCGTTGCGGCCTGCTGGCGTGCTCGCTCGGCTCCTTGTTTCGCCTCCCGGCCAAACGCCTTGCTCGGGTCCTTGATGCCGTGCTCCTGGCGGTAGCTCTCGATCCCGGCAACACCGCGATCCCATGCCTTCCGCTTCGCCGGATCGGTGGGCCTCTCCCCCAGCTCCTTCCTGATGTAAGTGGGCGGGGAAAGGCGTGCAGCGGTAATCGCCAACTGCCGCCGCTCGGCGAGGACGCGATCCGCGACGGCGAACTCCCGCCGCGCTACATCCCCCGGAGTGGGTGTCTCTTGCATCTCGACCTCAAGACGCGATAGCTGCCTGCGTGAGGCTGACTCCATGCTGTCGATCCGCCGCAGCTCGTCCTTGCGCTCGCGGCGCGGCAGCGCTTCGGCTGTCTCTCTGCGCGCCTCGTAGCGCTCAAGGCCCTCGTAGCCTCGCTCGATCCGCTCCCTGAGGGCGTCGCTGCGCTCTTGCTGGACTGCCTCCCGATCCGCCGCGCCCTCCAACACGGCGCGCCTTGCGACCAGCTCCTCGGTCGGCAGGCCGGAGAAGCGCGAGCGCAGCGCGACCTCGTGCGCCGCGAGCTGCGCGCGGTCGCGCTCGGCTGCTTCGGCGATGTGCGGGATGCCCTCGCGCAGGTGGGGATTTCCGGGTGCGATCTCCTCGCGGTGGGTCTGAATCTCTGGCGTCGCATACAGGTAGGTCTGCTCGCGGGTGCGCGAGGTGGCGACGTAGAGCTCCTGCTTGTCCATCGACGGATCGGCGGCGACAAAGGCGCGGTCAACGGTGCTCCCCTGCGCCGAGTAGGTCGTCACGGCGTAGGCGTGTTCGAGGGCCGGGGCCTCTGAGTAGGGGTTGACCTGGGACAGGTACTCAGGGCCGACCTCGACCCGCTTGGCCTGGTCGATGCCTTCAAGGACGACGCGGCGCTCCTTCGCGTCGACCTCGGCAATCTGCCAGCGCTCGCGGTTGAAGATTTCGGCGCGCTGGTCGTTGATGCGGGTGATTACCTGGTCGCCGGCGGCAAAGCGCGCCTCCCCCACTTCGATCTCGCCGGCTCCGAGCTGCCCGCTCTGCCTGCGAACCTCTCGCGCCATTTCGTTTAGCCGCGCGACCTCGGCGTTTTGCTTGGCGATCATCATCGCGTCCTCGCCGCGCTCAAACGCCTCGTTCCAGTCGCGCACCATCGCCTCCCGCCGCGCCTCGGCGTCGGGGGCAACGGTGACGCGGTTCTCGGCCTCGTAGAGGCCAAGCGCCTCGCGGCCCTCTCCCTCCCTGATCCGCTTCGCCGCCTCGCGGTCAAGCTCGTGCTCGTGACGGATCACCTCATCAAGCTGGATCGGCTCGGTGCGATCCGCGACCGCGCGGAACAACCCGCCTGCCTCGATCTCGCCAAGCTGCTCTGGATCTCCAACGAGAACCAGCTTGGCCTGTGCCTTCTCGGCGTGGGAGATCAACCGCGCCAGGGTCGCGGTGTCCACCATCCCCGCCTCGTCCACCAGGAGGATCGAGCCGTGCGCCAGCCCGGCCTCGCCCTCGTACTCGGCTCGGTCAAGCTCTGAGAGAAGCCGAGCGGCGCTGACGGCGGGTAAGCCGTCGGATCGCATCACGTTCGCCGCGCGCCAGGTCGGCGCTGCTGCGCGAAGCTCAATTCCGGCCTGCGCCCAGCCCTCGGCTGCGGCAACGATTGCGAAGGTCTTGCCGGTGCCCGCCTCGCCGATCACGACGGCGACTCCCTCGGGATCGCTCAGAAGACGGCGGACCATCTCGCGCTGGTCTGCCTTCAAGGTCGGACGGGCACCGATCACGCGCGCCGCGACCAGCTCCCCGGCCAGGAGCGGTCCCTGTGCTCGCATACGCTCGACCGCCGTCAGGGCGTCGCGCTCAAGCTCCCAGATTCGCCGGGTCGTGTAGCGGGGGCCTTTGCGGCTCTCTGCGATCTGGATCACCGACTCCGAAGCTAGGAAGGCGTCGGCCAAGCGCTCGACCTCGACTCCCGGCGCTCCCTCGGGGAGCGAGTCGGCGACTGCCCGGATCGCATCGCGGCGGTCGAAGTGGGACGCCGCCGCCGTGACCTCGCGGCCCAGCTTCACCTCCGAGATCGCGCGGACCTCGGCGTGCGGCTCGCCGAACCGCACTCCCGCGTCGGTGTCGAAGGTCCGCTCGATCGCCGCGCGGTCCAAGCCAATCTCCTCGGCCCGCGATCGCCAACGGGCAAGCAGCTCGCCGCGGCCGACGTCGGCCTCCTTCGGCTTGCGGGTGGCGAGCGTCGCAACCTGCATCGAGCGCGCGGAGGCGTCCGGCCCGGCCGCCTCGAGTATTTCCGCGCGGCGAGTCGAGAAGGCTCGTAGATGCTCGTCGGCGAAGCCCGCGATCTCTGCGATGCCCTTGCGGGTCGGCTGCCACTCGACGCCGAGGCGGCGGGTCAGCTCGTGTCGCAGGTGGGCCTCGTAGATGTAGCTCGCGGTGGTCGCGTGGTCATAGATCGCCGGGTGGTAGAGGCGGGTCCAACGGCCTTCGGCCCTGGTTGCGTTGGCGACCAGGACGTGGGTGTGCAGCTGCGGATCGCCGTTGCGCGAGGAGCGGTGCCGGTAGGCGGCGGCGAGGTAGCCGTCGCCTTTGAGGAATTCCGAGCCTCCGGCCCCGCGCCGGGTCCAGCACGCCTCGCGCTGCATGTAGTCGAGGGCGGCTCCTACGGCTTCGCGGTGGGCGACTTGGACTTCGAGCGCGGCGACGGGTCCGCCCAGGCCCCACAGCAGGGAGGCCGACTTGGGGGCCGAGAAGGTGAGATCGAAGCCGGGAACCGAACCCTTGGCCGGGACGCCGCGCATTCCCAACAGCGGCTCCCCGTCCACAGGGTTGCGGCCGGTGAGCATCGCTTCGAGCTGGTCTGCGCCGACCTCGCCCTCAAGGCCGAGGCGCGCGGCGGCGTCGCCGATCCACTCGCCGGGGTCCTCGCCCTCCCCGGTGTAGTAGTCCTCAGCGCCTTCGGCGACTTTGTCGAGGTAGTAGCGCTCTTGTCCTTTGCCGAGCTTGCCTATGGACAGCATCACCCCTGCTGTCGCGCGAGGGCGTGGTTTGCATCGATCTCTTAACAAAGTGATGTGGCGTGAGGGTGGTTGCTGTTGGCTGTTGGGGGTTCGGTCTGGATGGCTTCTCATGGCTCTGCCACTGCCATGAGAGGCCTGACATTTGCTCCTTTGGCGGTTTGGCTTTCTTCTTTGGCTCTTGGCTGGCCTGATGTCTTTTGCCTTGGGATTTGATGGCTATGGAGATTTCTGGGAGGTGATCTGCCCCAAACGGGCCACTCGCGCGACAGCAGGGGCAGAAGCAAACGCCGCCGCCCCGATGCAAATGGCCGATGCAAACGACCTCCTTGGTGGACAACAGGACTAGAAACAGATGCCCGACGCCCCGATCCTCACCGAGTCCTTGATGACCGCCGACGAAGCGGCGCGACTTCTCCACGTCCCGCGCAGCACGCTTTACGAGCTGGTCCGCTCGCGCGGCCTGCCGCATGTGAAGATCGGGCGGCGTGGGCTGAGGTTCACCCGTACCGACCTCGCCCGGTGGGTTGGCGAGAACAGCTTTGGCCGTTAGCTCGCGGTCGCTACTGGCTCGGCTGCGCCTTCTTGGAAGGCGGCGGAGATTCGGCGAGCTGCGTCTTGGCGCGGCTTGAACTGAAGGTAGCGCTGGGTGGTGGCAAGGTCCTGGTGGCCCATCCACTCCATGACCTCGCGCGAGTCAGCGGTCCTGATCGCATGGGAGCCGAAGGTGTGGCGCAGGTCATGGAAGCGCAGCTCTCGCAGCCCGGCCTCCTTGAGCGCCGCCTTGTAGCGGTCGCGGAGTCGGTGCCCTGCCAGATGCCCGCCCTGAGTGCCGCAGAAGACGAGATCGTCGTCCTCGCGGTTGTGGTCGCGCTTGCCGAGCTTTGCCAGCGCCGCGGCAACCTCGTCGGCCATTGGAACCGTGCGCTCCTGGCCGCTCTTGGGGGTGTCCACACGCCCGTTCGTGAAGCTCTGCCGGACGTGGATCGCGCTGTTGACGAAATCGACATCGCGCCAGCGGAGAGCCAACAGCTCGCCGAGGCGAAGGCCGGTGAACGCGGCCGTGAGGTAGATCGTGCCGTCCTGGTCGGAAGCGGCGACTCGAACCAGCGCCAAGACCTCCTCGCGGGAGAACACGTCGATGTTGCCGCGCTTGGCGTGTGGTCGGCGCTCGACGTTGGCGACGGGATTCGCCGGCAACTTGTAGCGGCGCTGCGCCCAGACGAAGATGCCGTGGAGCACCGTCAGGTACTTGTTGACGGTCCGGTCCGACAGCCCTTCCTCGACCAGGGCGTCGCGGAAGCCCTCGACCGTCTCCGGCGTCACATCCTCCAAGCGGATTTTCTGCCCGAACTTCTCGCCGAAGATCTTCTTCATCCGGTCGACCATGTGCTCGTAGTCGATCTGCGTCGAGAGCTTGACCTTGCGGTCCCGCTTGTAAGCGAGCCAGTCGTCGCAGGCCGTGGCAAAGGTCGCGCCGGTCTTGACCATCCCTGGCAGCTCCCCGCGACGGGCTTTGGCGAGGGTGTCGTCCAGCCAGGCTCGCGCGCTCGCCTTCGTGTAGTTGCCGGCAGGCGGCTCCTGCTTGCGGTCGGACCAGTGCGGCCCGATCCGGGCCTGCACCTGGCGGCCGTCCGGCAGGCGGTACTTGGCGTACCAGACCCCGCCGCGCTTGCCCTCCCGTTTGAAGACGTGGCCGCTGATCGCTCGTCTCGTCTGCTGTGCCATCGCGCTCACCTGTCCCGGTCTCAAAAACTTTGTCCCGACATTTCTAGCACGACTTCGGGACAAAGTTTGGGACAAAGAGCGGGTCCTTTCGGCCTGAGAGCAAAGAAAAACCCCGCATTTGCGGGGCTTTCGTGAAGTACCGCTACGGGGATTCGAACCCCGGTTTCCGGACTGAGAATCCGGCGTCCTAGTCCCCTAGACGATAGCGGCGTGGGGCCGCCATTCTAGCGAGAGCGAGCGGCGGCGCTGTCTGCCTCGAGGCACTCGATATCTCGGGCCGACTGCGGAGGAGCGCTCGCTCGACGATCGTCGCCTACGCGCCCATCCCTGTAAATTGCAGCGTCCCGCGGCTGTGGCGAAATTGGTATACGCGCGAGCTTCAGGTGCTCGTGGGGGCAACCCCGTGGAGGTTCGAGTCCTCTCAGCCGCATGGCAGGGCAGGCGCAGTGGCGGTTGTGCCGGTCCTACGTCTCGCGCAAGGCCGACGTTGCCAGGTTGGACGAGTTCGTCGGGCCGAAGCGCTGAGCGGTGGTGCTGATCTCCTCGACGAAGTCGGGCCAGAGCGCTGGCGGGAAGTCGTGGCCCATGCCCTTGAAGATGCGCAGGTGGGAGTCGCGGATCGCGCGGGCGGTGGCGCGGCCGGCGGCGGGACGGATCAAGGGGTCGCTGTCGCCATGCAGGACCGTCGCCGGCAGGCGCAGTCTTTCGAGCGCCGCCGTGCGATCGCCCGAGGCGGTGACCGCGTGCAGCTGGCGGGCGACGCCGACGCGGTCGTGCGAGCGGTCGTAGGAAGCGCCGGCCATCTCGCGGAACCGCGCCTCGTCCATCGGGTAAGCCGGCGAGCCGATGATGCGGAAGGTATTGACGGCGCGCTCGACCGCGGCCTCGCGACCGGCGCTGGTGCGAGTAACCAGCGTCCCGAACGCCTTCCAGGTCGGCACCCCGAGCCAGCGGTTGCCGGTGGAAGACATCATCGAAACCAGCGAGCGCACGCGCTCCGGATGGCGAATCGCGATCGTCTGGGCGATCATGCCACCCATCGAGGCGCCGACCAGGTGCGCCGACTCGATCCCGAGGTGCTCCATCAGGCCGGTCGTGTCGTCGGCCATGTCGCGCAAGAGGTAGGGCGCGGTGCGGCGGCGACCGAGCAGCATGTCGGTGCGCTTTGGCACGCCCGCCGACTCGATCTTGGTCGAGCGGCCGATGTCGCGGTTGTCGAAGCGGACGGCGCGGAAGCCACGCTCAGCCAGCATCGCGCAGAATTCCTCGTCCCAGGCCAGCATCTGCGTGGCCAGGCCCATGATCAGCAGCAGCGGCTCGCCCTCGGGGTCGCCGATCTCCTGGTAGGCGATCTCGATCCCGTTGACAGGAGCCAATCGTTCCTCGCTCATGCCATTCATCCGGCCAGCTTAGCCCGGCAGCTAAGTTTGCCCTTGATGCGTACCGCGATCGTCTCCGACCTCCACCTCGGTAGCGCCTTTGGTGAGGACCTCCTGCGCGACGCCGAGATCCGCCGTGTCCTGCTCGACGAGCTCGCCTCCGCGGAGCGGCTGGTTCTGCTCGGCGACGTGCTGGAGCTGCGCGAGACGCCGCTCGCAACCGCGCTGGAGAGCTCCCGGCCCTTCTTCGAAGAGCTGGGCAAGGCGATGGCCGGACGGCCGGTGGTGCTGGTTCCAGGCAACCACGACCATCGGCTCGCCGAGCCCCTGCTCGAACAGCACGCATTAAGTGGGAGCTCCCTTGACCTCGAGCAGCGCGCCGAACCGGCCGACGAAGCGGCAACGCGAATCGCCGGCTGGCTGGGCGACGCCGAGGTCCAGATCGCCTACCCGGGGATCTGGCTGCGTGACGACGTCTACGCCACCCACGGCCACTACATGGACTGCCACATGACCCTCCCCCGGCTCGAGTGCATCGCCGCCGCGGTGTCGATGCGCACTCTCGGACCGCTGCCGGGCCACCCGCGTCCCGCCGACTACGAGCGGGTTCTGCGCCCCGTCTACGGTCTGACCTTCGGCCTCGCGCAGGGCGGGCTCGCGGGGAGATCGAGCCGCCCGTCCGAGCGGGCCTGGCGGGCGATGACCACCCGCAACGGCAGCGGCGGCCGCGCCCGTCGCGCCGCGCTCCGGGCGGCACTTGGCGCAGCAGTGCCAGCCGGCATCTGGGGCATAAACCGCCTCCTCCGCGCCGACTTCGAGGTCACGCTCAGCTCCAACTCGATCTCCCGCAGCGGAGTCGATGCCGCGAGCGAGCTCGCTCGCCGCCTGGAGATCGATGCAGCCCACGTGATCACCGGCCACACCCACCGTGGTGGCCCCGAAGAGGGCGACACGACGTGGGCACTACCGAGCGGCGGCCAGCTCCACAACACCGGCAGCTGGGTCTTCGCCTCGGCCTTCCACCGCCCCGGCACGCCCCCGGGGCCCTACTGGCCCGGCACCGTCACCTGGCTCGACCGCGACGGGCCGCCACGCCGGACTCGCCTCCTGCTGGAGCATGGCCGTGAAGAGCTGGGCACCGCCGCGGCGAGGCTGGCCGCAAACATCCGCGAGCGCTGAGCCGAGCCGCTAGGGCTCTAAAGCCACCCGGCGATGATCCGGCCGATCTCCTCGCCGGCGTCCTCCTGGAGGAAGTGACCGGCGTTCTCGATCGCCCGCGGCGGTGGGAAGTTCAGCCGCTCGGCGGTCCGTTCGCCAACCGAGAAGGGAAGGATGGGATCGGAGTCCGCCCAGAGGACCAGCGTCGGGCGCTCGTCGACGCGCAGCGAGTCGGCAACCTGTTTGCCCTCGGCGGCGCCGGGCGCGTCGGGCTCGGTCGGCAGGATCAGGGGAAAGGCGCGCGGGCCGGCCTTCGACTCCGGGCTCGGGTAGGGCGCTTCGTAGGCTGCGATCACGTCGTCGCCGGGGTCGTTCTTGCAACCGCCCCGCACCAGCATCCCGACCGGGAGGTCCGTGGTGTCGCGGACGAAGTCGCGGAATTTGAGCCAGGTCTCGCTCATCTTCTGGTGACCCGTGAAGGGACCGGTCTCCATGATCACCAGGCGCGAGAAGCGATCCGGGTGCTCGACCGCGAGCCGCAGCCCGATCGGTCCGCCCCAATCGTGGACGACGGCGGTGGCGTCACGCACGTCCAGCTCCTCGAGCAGCGCCGACATCAACTCGACGTGGCGGTCGTAGGTGTACCAGTCGATGTCGGTCGGCTTGTCGGAGCGGCCGAAGCCGGCGTAGTCGGGGGCGATGCAGCGATAACCGGCATCGCGCACCGGCGGGATCACCTTGCGCCAGAGGAACGACCAGGTCGGCTCACCGTGGAAGAAGACGACGGGCTTCCCCCCACCCTCGTCGAGATAGGCGAGCCGCAGCCCGTCCACCTCGTGATAGTTCGACTCGAAGGGAAAGTCCGGCAACCCCCGCAAACTCTCCTCCGGCGTTCTCACCGCCTCGATGCTCACGCCGCGATCATGGCAGTTGCCGCAGGAAGGCGCCGATTTCGGGACCGAAGTAAGGCGAGAAAAGCCGGGTCGGCCGGCCCTGGTAGCTGTAGCTGGTGACACCGCTGACGAATTCGCCTTCGAAGAGCCAGGCGCCGCCGCTGGAGCCGGCGGCCATGTCGCAGGAGGCCGGCATGGTCGGCAGGCCCGAGAAGCGATCGGTGAGGGGGTCGAAGCCGAGGCCATGGGCACGGCAGCTGCGCAGCTCTTCTCCGCCGGCACGCGCCCCCGGGTAGCCGAAGATCTGGAACGCGCCGAGCCGAGATTTACCGGTCGCGTAGCCGCGGGCCCCGACCACGTCCGTGAGCGCGCCGAACTCGTTCGGCCTGACCCGCAGCGCCGCGACGTCGAAGTCGGGATTTTCCCGGTGCCGCCACTGCGGCATCACGTAGAGAGCTTCGGAGACGAAGGTGCCAAAGGGGCGGTCGCCATGGTCGTAGGCGGGGACGAAGACGAGCCGTCGGACCTCGCTTCCCCTTTCGATCACGCAGTGTCCCGCCGTGAGCACGATCGAGTGGCTCGGCGTGTTCAGTGCCGTACCCGAGCAGGAATAGGGACCGGTGACCGAATCCACCCCGAGGATCTTGCCGTTGGTGCGGATACCGTCAGCGGAGGTGTTGAACACGTGCGTGCTGCTGGCGAGGGCACCGGGGGCAGGCCGGAAGGGTCGACTTGGAGCGCGCCCCGGCACGCGCAGGTCCTGTCCCACGGCGGCCGGCCTGGTCCTCAGCTGATGCACGACGAGGGGAGCCCCCCACGCACTGGCGGGCAAGAGCACCGCGCACGCCACCACCACGGCCGTTGCCCGTCGCACCATCTGTCCGCAATGTCCCACCATCGATCGAGTAGTACGACTCATCGGCGCGAGACGGTTGAAGGTAAAGGTCTGGTCGAAGACAATCGCACCATCGCAGTCAACGGCAGCCACCGCAGGAAACACTCCGAAAACAACGAAGTTCCTGCCGAATCGCTAGTCGTCCTCCATGTTTTACGAAAGGGTTACTCATGAACGAAGACAGCCTGATCAGCGGCTGGTGGGTCTTTGCCGGCGTACTGCTCCTGATCGCCGGCGTGCTCAACATCGTCTACGGGATCGCTGCGATCGGCGACTCCAAGTTCTTTACCGAGAACGCCACCTACATCATCAGCGGCCTGCACACCTGGGGATGGGTCCTGCTGATCGTCGGCGTGCTCGAGCTCGTCGCGGCCTTCTCGCTCTTCTCGGGCGGTGAATTCGGCCGCTGGCTCGGCATCTTCATCGCCTCACTCAACGCGATCGGAGCCCTGCTTGCGATCCCCGCTCGCCCGTTCTGGTCGCTGGCGCTCTTCGCCCTGGCGATCGTGATCATCTACAAGCTGGCCGAGGGCCCGGAAGGCAACCCGGTTCCCAGAGGCTAAGGAGCGCGGATCAGCCGCGCAGCGGCGATCCGGAAACCTGCTGTGGACGAAGGCCCCGGGATCCCGGGGCCTTCGCCGTCTCTGAGGCGAGCGGCTCTCGTGCGCTGAGGGTCGACCACGGCGCCGCGGCCGGCTCCCGACTCTCGTAGAGGACGTCGACGCCGGCGAGGCGGTCCTGCCAACCGCGACGGCGTTCGTCGAAGAGGACGCCGAGGAAGCCGAGACCGAAGGGAATCGCGGCGAGGAAGAGTCCGACCAGCCGCCGTAATGACTTTCGCGGCGGCAGCCCGCGGCCGTCGGTGCCAAGCCTGATCCCGAAGAAGCGCATGCCGGGCGTCTGCCCCGCGAGCGACCAGAAGACGACCAGGTAGAGGGAGCCGATGGCGATCCAGGTGGCGCTGCCGACAGCGAGGGCAAAGCCGGAGACGCCGTTGCCGGTGCCGGAGAAGAAGGAGCCGATCAGCGCCACGATCGCGGCCAGACCGGAGAAGGCGAGGTTGACGATCAACAGGTCGAGGCCGAGGGCCAGGCCCCGGGTCAGCGCGCCGGCGCGCTCGGTCGGCTCGGTTCGGCGCTTGCGGAAGACGACCCGCCGGGCAATGCGCTCGATCACGCCGTCCAGACGTCGGGTCGCGTCGCCGATCGTGTGGCCGACGTCCTCGATGAAGCCGACGCTCTGGGCGCTGATCGCAGCCCGGAGCTCCGGCGCCTCGGCGATCCGCTCGACCAGGCGCTGCGCCTCGTCGCTGGCCAGCAGCCGACGCCAGACCTCGTCGACCATCTCGCTGTCGAGCGCCTCGATCAGGGCCTGCTTCACCGTGTCGCTCTCGAGCGCGCCGCGGGCGGCCTCCTCGACTAGCGGCCCCTGCAACACTCGGACCAGCGCGCGCTCCACCGCCTCGCTCTCGACCGCGGCGACCATCGCCTCCTCGGCGGCGGCCTCGACCGCACGATCGATCCCCGCGGCCTTGCCGACCGAACGCGCTCCGCGCACCCCGGCGCCGAGCAGCCGCACCGAAAGCGGAGCTTGGGAATCGGGACCGTCAGCCATCGGGCGAGTATACGGTCGCCGCGGTAGAGGTTTGGGTCGCTATCCGACCCAAACCTCTACCGCGGACCTGGACCCTCCTAGGCGTCGAGAGCACTGAGCAGGCGGTCGATCAGCTCGGCCTGCGCCGGCAGGATCCTGCGGCGTGCCTCGTCCGGGTCGAACCACTCGGCGCGATCGACCTCCGGGAACTCGCGCCGCTCGCCCGACCGGGGCGGCCACTCCATCTCGAAGCTGTTGCTCGCCAGCGCCGCCGGGTCGAACTCGCCCTCGGCGGCCCAGGCGTGGACGAGCTTGCCGCCCTTCTGGCGAATCGAGCCCAGCTCGATCAGAGTGGCCGGGTCGAGGCCGGGCGCGGCGGGCCCCAACTCCTCCCCCATCTCGCGCAGCGCGCAGCGCCTCAACTCCTCCCCCTCGTCCGGTTCGCCCTTGGGGATCGTCCAGGCGCCGATGTCCTTCTTCGCCCAGAACGGCCCTCCGGGGTGGACGAGCAGCAACTCGGGCGCGGCCCGGTTGCGGAAGAGGAGCACGCCGGCGCTTTCCCTCGCCGCCACCGCGATCCTCAGGCCACTGCGCGCAGCCGGCTCTTCGCCTGCTGGGCGATCACGGCGGCCCACTCGGAATCGTCGATCCGCACCGGCGCGGTCGTCGCCAGGAAGTCGGCGAGCGTCGAGGCAAGGCCCTCGGGGTCTTCGAGATGGGGGAAGTGGGCGGCGCGCGGCAGCGTCTCGAAGCGGCAGTGCGGGATCGCATCGTGGGCGGCGCGGCCGTGCTCGATCGGGATCGTGCGGTCGCGCTCGCCCCAGACGATCAGGGTCGCCATGTCGCCGAGCAGGTAGAGCCTGTCGGCCGCGCTGACGTGCTGGCCGTGGACGTCGATGACCGCGCGCAGGGTCTGCAAGAACGCCCGCCGCGAGCCGGGTTCCTGTAACGGCCGCAGCGCCCGCGCGACCGCCTCGAGGTAGACGCCCTTGGAGCTGCCGCGGGTGCGCAACCGCCCGCCGGCGGCGTCGATCGCATCGACCAACCACCGCTGCGTTGCCAGGCGGAGCAGCGGTGAGACTCCGGGCAGCGCCGCCCCACGCAGCAGTGGGCTGACGTCGCGTCCGAGCCCCCCGCTGGAGATCAGCACCAGCCGCTCGGTGCGCTGCGGGAACTGGTAGAAGAACTGCATCGCGACGCCGCCGCCGAGCGAGTGGCCGACGATCGTCGCCCGCTCCACCCCAACCGTCGTCAACAGGTCGCGGATGCCGGCCGCGTGGGCGCCAAGCGAGTAGTCGCCGCGCGGCGTCGCCGAGTCGCCGTGCCCGATCAGATCCGGCGCGACCACCCGGTAGGAACCGGCCAGCCTCTCGGCGACGGCCTGCCAGTGGCGTGAGGAGTTGACCATGCCGTGGATCAGCACCACGGTCGGGCCGCTGCCGGCGACGCGGTAGACCGCGCGGTGACCGTGCAGGTCGACCTCGTGGGCCTCGAAGCTCGTCGCCGCGTCCACGCGGAGACCTTAGCGCCGCGCGGGGTCCTTATTCATAGAGTCCGGCGACCGTGAGCGCAAACCGCATCATGCCTCGATGAGCGCCGCTGAGATTCTCGCCATCGCTCTTGCCGGACTGGCGGCGGGTACGGTCAACGCCGCGGTCGGGAGCGGAACGCTGATCACCTTCCCGGTGCTCCTCGCCTTCGGCTACGCGCCGGTGACCGCCAACGTGTCCAACACGATCGGGCTCGTCCCCGGTGCGATCTCGGGGGCCTGGGGCTACCGCCGCGAGCTCGCCGGCCAACGCTCGCGGGCGATCCGCTTCGGCATCGCCTCCATATTGGGAGGCATAACCGGCGCGGCGCTCCTGCTGATCCTGCCCGCCTCCGCCTTCAAGACGATCGTCCCCCTCTTCATCGCCGTTGCCCTCGTCCTCGTGATCCTGCAGCCGCGGATCAATCGCCTGCTCGCCTCGGGCGCGGTCGGCTCCTGGCACGAGCGTGGAGTGCTCCCCCCGCTTGCCGTCTACGCCACCGGCATCTACGGCGGCTACTTCGGCGCCGCCCAGGGAATCATGCTGCTCGCGTTTCTCGGCGTCGCCTTACCCCAGGATCTGCAGCGGACCAATGCGCTCAAGAACGTCCTCGTCGGGCTCGTCAACGGCGTCGCCGGCGTCTTTTTCGTCTTCGCCGCGCACGTTGCCTGGGCTCCGGTGGCGATCATCGCCGTCTCCTCGATCGTCGGCGGTCAGCTCGGCGCCCACTACGGGCGCCGCCTCTCCCCCGACGCCCTGCGGGCCCTGGTCGTCGTCGTCGGGACGGCCGCGATCGTCCACCTCGTAGCGGGGTAGGCAGCCGACCCATACCACGGCATCCGACCGCCGAGCGTGAGAGGGTCGCCGAGACCGAACCCCTTCCGAGCCCGCATGTCTCCCGAAAGGAATCACTAGCCGTGAAAAGCCAGATCCGCCTCGCCGTGGCATTCGTCCTCGCGGGCCTTGCCCTCCTCGCCGCCGGCTGCGGCAGCTCCGACGACAACGGTTCGGACACCTTCCGCGTGGGGCTCGAGGCGCCGCTCTCCGGCGAACAGTCGGTCCTCGGCAAGGGGATGCTGATGGGGGCGGAACTGGCGGCGACGCAACTCAACGCGGCGGACGGGATCCTCGGCAAAGAGGTCGAAGTCGTCCCGATCGACGACGCGGCGGATCCGGCAACCGGTGTCAAGGCGGCGAAGTCGGCCATCGCCGAAGGTCTCGACGGCGTCGTCGGCCCGTACAACTCCGGCGTCGGCATCGAGACCCTGCCGCTGTACCTCGAGGCGGGCCTGGTGCCGATCAGACTGACCTCCGATCAGTCGACCAACGGCCTTGGCTTCACCCTGCAGCCGATGACCTACCAGATCGCCCCAGTTGCCTCGCAGGCGCTGACCGACTGGCTGGGCGCCAAGACCGTCGCGATCGCCTACGACCCGACGCAGAACTACACCGTCTCGGTCTCGAAAGCGCTGAGGACGTCGCTGGAGAAGGCCGGGGTCACCGTGACCGCTTTCGAGCGGGTCCAACCAGGCAAGAAGTCCTACACCGACGTAGTCGACAAGCTCGCGGCCACCGATCCCGACGTCATCTACGCCGCCGTCTACTTCCCCGAGGGCGGGCTGATCGCCAAGGAGATGCAGCAGGGCAAGGTGAAGGCGCAGTGCGTGGCCGACTACGCCTCATATGACACCGGCTTCGTCGAAACCGCCGGGGTGGCCGCCGCCCAGGCGTGTCCGGTGGTCGGCGTGCCGGCGCCACAGGACTTCTCCGGCGCGGCCGCAAAGGTCGGCGAGTACGAAGACGAATTCGGCCAGGCGCCCGGCACCTGGAGCCCGTACACCTACGACTCGCTCAACTTCCTTGCCGACGGCGCCAAGGAGGCGGGCGGCACCGCCTCCGGCAAGCTCACCAAGGCCCTCGACGCGGTCAAGAACCAGAAGGGCTGGACCGGCTCGATCACGATCGACCCGAGCAACGGCAACCGCCAGCCGGCGACCGTGGTGATCGTCGACACCGACGAGAACGGGCAACTCCACGTCGACGAGGACTGGGCCAAAGCAGTCGGCGCTCCCTATACGGACTAGACGGGGTCGATCCCACCATCTCCGGGCGAGGAAGACTGGCCGTCCTGCAGTCGAATTGAACCCCCACGCGCAAAGCGCGTGGGGTGAATGAGGAGCGCGGCCCGTGGCCGCGCGATATCGGATTGCATTTCCGCCGCTTCGCGACATTCGCCTGCAGGACGGCCAGCCTTCCTCGCTATGCAAACGCCGGCACCGCAAGAGCTCCGCAGGCGATCTCAGGGTTCTCAAGCTGACGAGACCTGAAGCCGAGCAAGGCGCTTCAGGAGAGGATCGAAGCTCGGGTGACTTGACGGGATGGCGGGTGCGCCTCTGCGGGAATGTCGCGAAGCGGCGGAAATGCAATCCGGCTCCTGCGCGGCGAAGCCGCGCACCAGACTCACCCCAGCGCGCAGCGCTGGGGTTCAATTCACGCAGAGGCGCACCCGCCGTCCCGTCTGCCCTGCCGGAGCAGGGTCGGCCGGGGAGTCAGCCGGCTAGCCGCTGCCTACGGTAGCTCGCAGTTGGCGAAGATGTCCGTCTCGGGGCCGCCGTCGCAGTAGTCAGCCGCGCCGTAGCCAAAGATCGGGGCTGAGTTATCGCCATCCAGCTTGTCGACCCCGTCACCGCCGAAGAGCTCATCGTTGGCGGAGCCACCAAGGATGTTGTCGCAGTTGTCGCCGCCTTCCAGGCGGTCTTCGCCGTTGTCACCGACGCCGTGATCTCGCCCGTCCCCACCCCGAATCCGATCGTTCCCCGGACCGCCCCAGAGGTTGTCGTCATCGTCGTCGCCTTCGATCCGGTCGTTGCCGGGGCCGCCGATGACGTGGTCGTCGCCGTCGGCGCCACGGATCTGATCGTCGCCGCCAAAGCCGTAGATGAGATCGGCAGCGCTCGTTCCGACGATCACGTCGGGACCGGGAGTCCCTTCGATCGTTTTGGATGGCACCTGCCTGTTGACGGGCGACTGGTAGGGAACACAGCGTTCTGAGTCCCCATGGTGATCGTCCCCGTGGTGACCCCTGCCGTGGCGATGGTCCCCATGGTGGTCGTCACCTCGGCAGGAGTGTCCGTCGCCGTGCTCGTCGTGACCCTTGAGATTCGTCAGCGTCCAACGCCAGTCGGGCCGGCCGGTCTCGCGAGACCGGCCGTCGCGGCTACAGGATCCGTGGGCGCCCGCCGACTGCGCCGAGATGGACAGCACGAAAAACACGGCAGCGAAGATGACGACAACGGGACCGAGCCCGACCAGCAGCCTTCGCATCTCTCCCCTTTTCCCGGTCCACGACCCTTCGTGGATAGCTGAAACCTGACCTACCAGGTGATCAATACCTGCTGTCGGCTTCCCTGTCGACCAATTCGGGTCTGAATTTTGGCCAGATCTTTCCGCACGGTCCTACGGCCGCCGGTGTAGGGCCCGGACATAGCGGCGAAACCCACCGGCGCAAATACCTCACCCCCGCCCCCGCGGGATAGGGATACGTTGCAGCGACCGCCAGTCGAACGAAGGGTGAAGAGATGGCTGAATCGATGAGTTATGAGCTTGATGGGCGCATCGCGACGATCACGATGGACGACGGCAAGGTCAATGTCCTCTCGATCCAGATGCTACAGGCGCTGCATGCGGCGTTCGACCGCGCCGAGCAGGACAACGCCGTCGTCGTGCTGACCGGGCGCGAAGGGTACTTCTCGGCCGGGTTCGACCTCAAGGTCTTCACCGAGCAGCCCGAGCAGATCGTCGAGATGCTGACGCTCGGGGCAACCCTCGCGGAGCGTGTGCTCGCCTTCCCGACCCCGGTGATCACCGCCTGCAGCGGACACGCGATCGCCGCCGGGGCGTTCCTGCAGCTACCCGCGGACCTGCGCATCGGCGCCGACGGTCCCTTCCAGCTGGGCCTCAACGAGGTCAAGATCGGCCTCACCCTCCCACTCTTCGTGATCGAGCTCGCCCGGCAGCGCCTCGACCCGGTCCACTTCAACCAGGCCGTCGTCAGCGCCACCATGTACGGACCGCAGGAAGCGGTCACCGCCGGCTTTCTCGACCGGGTCGTCCCCGCAAACGAGTTGAGGGCGGCGAGCCTCGAGGCCGCCAACGTACTTGCCGAGCTCGACCCCGCGGCTCACACCGCGACCAAGCTGCGCGCTCGGGCGGATGCGATCAAAGCGGTGCGGTCGGCGATCGAGACCGAGCTAGCTGGACAGTGAGCCGGATGGCCTTCGCCCCGAATCGGGGCGAGCGGCGACCTCCTCGACCGCAGCCACCGCCCGTGACAGAGGCTCCGCCGCCGCGATTCGCCGCGCCAGCTCGCGGGCCTTCGCCCGCGAGCGGTCATCGAGCACCTTGCCCAACCCCGCGGTCAGGCGCCGCTGGTCGAACCGCTTGAACGGAAACGTGTCGCCGACCCCGAGCGCACGGCAGCGGTGGCCCCAGAAAGGCTGGTCGGCGAAGACCGAGCAGACCAGCGTCGGAACGCCGGCGGCGAGACTCGCGTGAACCGTTCCCGCACCGCCGTGGTGCACCGCCGCGCGACAACGGGGCAGGAGGCTCTGGTGGTCGATGCCGCCGACGCTGAAGATCGTCTCGTCGCGGATGTCCTGCAGCTCGCTCCAGCCCGCCCCGAGGACGGCGCGGGCACCGACCGTTTCGAGCGTGGCCCGGACGGTGCGGACCAAGCCCTCGACGTCGAGCACCGGCATGCTTCCGAAGCCGAGGAAAACAGGCGGCGGGCCGGCGTCCAGCCAGGTCTCGAGCTCATCCGGGAGGCCCACCTCGCCGATGCGCCGGCGCAACCGCGGCGACAGCATCAAGGGACCGACGGATCGAGCGGTGGCCGGCCAGTCCGGCGGCGTCGGTGCGATGGCCGGGCTGTAGCCGAGCAGCTGGATGCCTTCGCCGCGTACGACCGCTCGCGTGTACGGACCGGCCGCGGGCGGTAATCCCAGCTCGCCGCGCAGCGTGGCGACGTCGTCCCGCGAGAAACGCCAGAGCATGCCGAGGGCCAACCGGTGGGTCGCGCGGTTGAGGGGGCCGAGATTGCGCGCGGCGATGAACGGCGAAGGGAAGTGGCGCGTCGGCAGCGACGGGCAGAAGTGAATGGAGGCGATGGCGGCACCACGCGCCTCGGCGATCGCGGCGCAGCGGTCCTCCATCAGCCCGTGACAGACGATCGCGTCGGCACCTCGGGTTCCCTCGAGCAGCACCTCGCGCAGGGCATCCTGGTAACCGCGCTCCTCGTCGTGCAGCCAGTTGAAGAACTTGTTGATGCGACCCGCGGCCAGCATGCGCTGCGCGGCGGGAGCGTCGAACATCTGCTGCACGTCGAGAGGAAGCTCGACCACAGGGAGGCCCGCGGCGCGCGCCATCGGGGCGCCGTTGCGCGGGACGAGCAGCGTCACCTCGTGACCACGCGAGACCAGCTCGCCGCCGAGGGCAACGAAGGGCTGGACGCCCCCCCGCGTCCCATAACCGACCAGGCAGACCTTCACCGCCGCCCCCTCGCTCGCAGCGCGTCGCCTGGCGGGTCGAGCTCGGCGTAGGGCTCGCGATCCCACTCGGCATCGAGCGGCTCGGCGTCGGGAGCGATCGAAGCGACGAGCATTCGCTCCAGAGCCCGGTGCGCGGGCACGGGGTCGAAGTCCGGGTCGAGCAGGGTGCGGGTCGCGATCCCGTCGGCCGCCGCCAGGGCGACGGCCGAGATCTCGTCGATGTCGGCGGGCACCGGGACGCCAAACCGCTCACAGGCGTATCCGAGGTAGCGACGCATGTCCCCCTGGCCCTGGACTTTGTTGGCGGCGGCGGCACGGGCCAGCTCCTGGTCCCGCAGGCCCTGCGCGTCGAGATCGGCGCAGAGCGCGTACCACCCGGGCATCAGGTCCACCAGGCCCGCCGCGATCTCGTGGATGCGGCGCATCGTCTCCGCGCCATCCCCTTCGGGCAGCCGTGCCTCCAGCACTCCCAGGAAGTGCTCCCTGCTCGTCGCGATCACCTCGGCAAGGAGTTGCCGGCGGGAGCTGAAGTGGTAATTGGCGAGCCCGACCGCGACCCCCGCCTCACTGCTTATGGCCCGCATCGTGGTCGCGTCATATCCCCGCTCGGCCAGCACCGCCCGGGCCGCCTCGAGGATCCGCGTACGGGTGTCGGTCTCGGACTTGAACATCTGTTCAAGAAGCCTACAGGAGGGATGCCAGGCCGATCCGATCGACTCGACGCCGGTTACGATGCCTGGCCGATGAGCAAGCAGGTGATCGTTCTCGGCGCGGGCTTTGGCGGGTTGGAGCTGAGCACGACGCTCTCCGAGGCGGTCGGCGATGCCGTCGACGTGACCCTGATCGACAAGAGCGACGCCTTCGTGTTCGGGTTCTCCAAGCTCGACCTGATGTTCGGACGCGCCGAGCCAGATGAGGTCCGCTTGCCATACGGCGAGATCGCCAAACCTGGCGTGCGGGTTCTGCGGGAGACGGTCACGGCGATCGATCCGGGGGCCCGGCGCGTGAGCACGGATGCGGGGACCCACGAGGCCGACGTCCTCGTCATCGCGCTCGGCGCCGACTACGACATGTCCGCCACGCCCGGTCTCTCCGAGGCGGGAAACGAGTTCTACTCGGTGGCGGGCGCCGAACGACTGGCCGAGATCATTCCGACCTTCTCGCGGGGCCACGCCGTGATCGGTGT
Organism: uncultured Solirubrobacterales bacterium; assembly: GCA_963716735.1. Classification (GTDB taxonomy): domain Bacteria; phylum Actinomycetota; class Thermoleophilia; order Solirubrobacterales; family 70-9; genus VRUE01. The sequence goes on along the minus strand of OY970321.1, from coordinate 180,632 downwards.
CTGCGGCGCGCCATTCAAGTGCCCGCCGGCGCCGAGCGAGTGTGCCCTGCTGCTCGATGACGAGCTGACCGCCCGTGGGGTCCGCAACGCCTGCCAGATCTCATTCGTGATTCCGCTGGGGACGCCGGTACCACCGTCGCCCGAGACCTCCGCCGCCCTGACCGAGGAGTTCGAGAAGCGCGATATCTCGCTGATCGCCGGGCGACGCGTCGACGCGCTGGATGCCCAGCGCAACGTCGCGATCCTTGATGACGGCGCCGAGCTGCCGTTCGACCTCTTCCTCGGCGTGCCAAAGCACCGCGCACCAGAGGTGGTCATCGACAGCGGCATGACCGAGGATGGCTATATCCCGGTCGACCCGGCCACTCTCCAGACGCGGTTCCCCGGCGTCTACGCGGTCGGCGACGTCGCGACCGCGGGGGTGCCGAAGGCGGGCGTGTTCGCCGAGGGCGCCGCCCGGATCGTCGCCGAGACGCTGATCGCCGAGCTGGGACAGGGCGAACCGCCCGGCCGCTACCTCGGGCGCGGCACCTGCTACATCGAGTTCGGGGAGAACAAGGTCGGCAGCGTCGACATCGACTTCCTCTCGGGCCCGGAGCGAACCGGGACCTTCAACCCACCGTCAACCGAGCTGGTCGCCCAGAAGGAACGGTTCGGCTCCAGCCGCAGAGCCCGCTGGTTCGGGGGCTGAGCCACCCCACCAAGATGCCTACTCCAGGTGAAAGATGAAATCGAGGACGGTCCCCTTCTTGTTGCGGTACTTCAAGTCCATCGTGCCGTTGGCTCCCGCGTAGGCGGCGGTTCCACCGGTAATCGCCAGCACGGTGTTGCCGGTATCGGAGAAGGGGCCCTGGACGCTGATCGAGCCTGATTTCAGATAGGTCGTCCAGCTGCATTCCCAGGACTTCCCGGCCACGATGCGAACGCAGTACCCGGCGTCCCTGCCAACGCGGTTCTTGTTTGCGGCGTCGTAGATCTTGTTGTGCCAGGTGAGCACGTTGCCCGGCTTGTCTTCCTTGGAGCCGTTCGTCACGGCGTCGGTGGTCGCGCGCTCGACGACGTGGATCGTTTCCGCAGCCACCGCTATGGCAGGGAGCGCCAAGGCCGCAAACATTGCAGCCGCCAAGAGGAGCACGAAACGGAGCCGTATGGCGAACATCGAATCAATCCGACCGTAGACAGAACCGGGTCCATGTTGCAATTGCCGCAAGGATGAAATGCGGCCGGGCGACGGGCCGAGCCGGCCAGGGGGTCAGTCGACGTCAGACCCGGCCAGTCCCCGTTGCCCTCAAGCTAGAGGGACCCTCGCGACCCGACGTTATTCTCAACGGCGAAAGCAATGTTTTACGCGGGCGGGGAGGCCAATGATGCGGTCATTTGCGGTGAGCTTTGAGCGGGTTCGGATGCTGGCGTTGCTCCTTGGGCTGGCCGGAGCGTTTCTCCTGGTCGCCGATCGTGCGGCCGCCGACGAACCGGAAGTCGAAGACAACCCACCGGCGATCAACGGTGGTGCGGTCAGCCCCAGCAGCCTTTCCTTCGAAGGCGGGAACGTGCAGTTGAGCGCCGAGGTCGTCGACGACCTCGGCGTGGCGATGGTCTACGCACAGGTCTACGCACCCGACGGGAACAACCAGGCCATCCAACTGTTCCAGGGTGACCATGACACCTACTTCGGCACCCTCGAAGTCCCCCCGAACTATTCCGATTCGGCGGTCAGCTATGGCGTCGAAATTCAGGCCTACGACACCAACGGCGCCTACGTCGCAAGCCTCATCGGCGACGTCCAGGTGGAAGCGGCGCCACAGTTCGACGAAGCGCCTTACGTCTCCGAACCCCTGCTGACGCCGCAACTCCTGCCCGCAACCGGGGGCACCGTGACGATCAGCGCCGAAGCCAGCGACAACCGCTCGGTCTCGACCGTCTTCGCGACGGTCGCCGCGCCGGGCGGCGGCAGCACCGAAGTGCCGCTTCAGCCGATCAGCTTCAGCCGCTACGAAGGCACCTTCACGGCGCCGGCGAACCCAGGTCCGCTCGCCGCCGAATACGTGGTCGAAATCAGTGCCCAGGACGACATCGGGCAAGAAACCCGGGTCAGCGCCGGCATCATCACCGTCGAACCGCCGCCGCCGAGCACCGGCCAGCTCCGGACCTGGTCGGCCACCCGCTCGTTCGGCTCCGTCCGCCTCGGCAGGGAAGCGTGGCGGCTCGTCGTCGTTCGCAACGCTCCGCGCCGGGGCGGCGGGCCGGTCGGGGCGACGGCGAGGATCGTCGGTTCGCCGGCCTTCTCGCTTCTGGGCGCGCCTTCGGGGGGCATCCACTTCTTGCTTCGCCCCGGCGAGAGACGGGCTTTCCTGGTCGCGTTCCGGCCGACGACCGCCGGACGGCAGTCCGCCTCCCTCGAATTCGTGCGGGACGACGGCCAGCCAGGCTTAACCGTCGATATCGCCGGGCGGGGCCGTGCCAGACGGTAGGCGGCGCGGGGTCGGCCGTGACGCGGTCTGAAGCGGGCGGCGTCAGACTCGAGAGAGAGCGCGGCGGACCCGCTGGAGCGGGCCAGACCTGAAGAGATCAGGTTCCACCGGGCCGAGCAGCAGCCGCCAGCCCGCATAAACAAGGATCAGAAGACTCACGATCAGGACCGGCAACGGCAGGCCACCGGAACCCGAGGCCGCCCGATCACGCGTGCTCGCAACCAGTGCCGCCGGCGGGGGGATAGAGCTCGGGCTGGCGGCCTGAGGCTCCGGCAAGGCCACCGAGACTGCAGCGCCAACGGCGGCACGTCCGCCCTTGTCGGGGGTGGTCTCCGCGGTCTGCGAGTCGACCGAGTCGACCGGGCTCACCGCCTGAGGCTTGCTCGCGGGCTCTTCGACGATCGACGGGGTCGACGATTCCGATTCGTAGTAGCCACTCGAGCCGCCGCTGTATGAATGACTCGAGCCGCCGCTGTATGAAGATTCTTCGCTCTTCGGCTTGGCCTGGTTCGAGCTGGCGCCGATGCCCAGCGAACTGCCATGCCGGGTTGGGGCGGCCTCGTGGCCGGACGTTTCCGTGCCTGCCCCCTGCGGAACCCAACCCGCCGAAGCCGGCGCGGTGGCCGCCGGCGAGGCTTCTTCGGAGGTCGCCGTGGGAGCGGGTTCCGTCGAACCACCCGCAGATTCGGTGCCGGTTTCTCCCGCCGTTGAGCCGCTGGATTCTTCACCGGCCGCCAGTGCGCCTGCCGGTGCCGCAGCGACCAGGGCGATTACCCCGGCAACCACGAAAAGCTCATGGCAACGACGACGGCGCAACTTCCTCATCTGGCGGCTTTTTTGGTCATAGATGAATAGGTGGACGGATATTCTAATTCAGTGCTGCCCAAGAGCCCCGAAAAAGGTCGCTAGGAGCGAGAAAAGCTTGAAGATGCGAATTGCTCACCGAGGTGCCCTCGGGGGATCGATCGGCGCAGTGATGGCGACGGCCCTCGGCCTTTTGCTCACCGTCGCCGCCCCAGCCGACCCACCTCGCCTTACCGTCACGGCGACCGACGCGGTCGTCGGGGGCGCGATTCAGGCAACGGCGGAACTCACCGAAAGCCCGAACGCGTCCGGAGAAATCTCCTTCGAAGTCTTCGGCCCCGGCGACTCCACCTGCTCTGGGCCCGCACTGGCCCCGGCCCCCGCTTCGGCCCCGGTAACCGGCGAAGGCCAATACGTCTCCGGAGAGTTCACCCCGCCCACCGCGGGCGCCTATTACTGGAGCGCCCACTATGCGGGCGACCTTGAACCCGCCGACTCCACCTGCTCCGCGATCTCGTCCGTAGGAAAAGCAAGCCCTGAGCTGACGGGCGGCGCAAGCTCCGGCACCGTAGGCACCACGATTCACGACGAAGCGACCGTGACGGGGGGCTTCTCTCCGACGGGCGAAGTGACTTTCTCGGTCTACGGCCCGACGGATACCGACTGCTCGACGCCGTTGGAAACGGCCGCGGTCCCGCTTCAGGGCGCCCATGCCACCTCTGCGGATTTCCTCGCCCAGCAGGCCGGAGAATTCCGCTGGACCGTCGAGTACGAGGGCGACGCGAACAACGACGCGGCGGTATTGGGCTGCGGGGCCACCAATCAGGCTTCAAGCGTCAGCAAAGCCTCGCCGACCCTCATGGGGGTGGCGACCTCCGCGGTCAAAGTCGGCCTGTCGATCACCGATAGCGTGACCCTTGCCGAAGGCTTCGGGCCCGACGGACAGCTCGTCTTCCGCGCTTACGGACCGGGCGATCAGACCTGCGCTACCACCGCCAGGTACGAAGCGGAGGTGCCTGTCAGCGGCAACGGCACCTACTCCCCGCCCGGTTTCGCTCCGGCGGCGGGGTTGTATCGGTGGACCGTCGAGTACGAGGGCGACGCGAACAACGAGGCGGCTCTCTTGGGCTGCGGTGCGGCCAACCAGGCCTCCAGCGTCAGCAAAGCCTCGCCGACTCTTGTGGGGGTGGCGACCTCCGCGGTCAAAGTCGGTCTCAAGATCACCGACAATGTGACCCTTGCCGAAGGCTTTGAGGCCGACGGACAACTCGTCTTCCGCGCCTTCGGACCGGGCGATCAGACCTGCGCCACCACTGCCAAGTACGAAGCGGAGGTGGCGGTCAACGGCAACGGGACCTACGCTCCGCCTGGCTTTGCCCCGGCGCCGGGGTTGTATCGCTGGACCGTCGAGTACGAGGGCGACGCGAACAACGAGGCGGCGGTGTTGGGCTGTGGCGCCACCAATCAGGCTTCGGCAGTCGGCACGATCCCCGTGACCATGGCGGTCGGCGCCACCGGCGGGACGATCGGGAACCCGGTCAACGCCAAGGCGACGATCCAGGAAGGGGCGATTCCGACCGGGCAGATCACGTTCAAGGCTTTCTCCCCCGGCGACACGACCTGCTCCGGGACCGCCGCCTCCAGCTCAACCGTAAGCGTCTCGGGAAACGGCCAGTATCGCTCGACGGACTTCACGCCTTCTCGGGTCGGCGCCTTCCGCTGGACCGTCGCCTACTCGGGCGACGTGAACCACATCCCGGCGACGGCCGGCTGTGGAAAAGCGACGTTGAGCGTCACTCCGGCAGGGCCTTCGATCGCCGGCGCGGTCCAGCAACGGATTGCCGTCGGCACCTCGTTCCAAGATACGGCGACGCTGCAGGGGGGCTATTCGCCCACCGGTTCGATCACGTTTCAGATCTACGGCCCGGTTGCGGCTGGCTGCGCCAAGCCGGCGTTCGTCGACACCGTCGCGATCGCGGGAAACGGCACGTTCAGCTCGGATCCGTTCGTCGCGCCGCGCCCCGGTCGCTACAGCTTCGTGGCCAGCTATTCGGGTGACTCCGCAAACAAAGGGGCGACCGAGCCGTGCGACTCGGTCGGCCAAGTAGTCGAAGTGCAGAAACGCATGCCGAAAGTGAAGCCACGCGCGCGCCTGATAGGGGGCAAGCGGATCTCGATCCGCGCGCTCCTTTCGGGCGGCTTCTCTCCTTCCGGCACGGTCACCTTTCGCCTCTACGGCCCAGGCGACAAGCGCTGCAAACACAAGCCCGCATTCAGCGGCGGCGTCACGGTCAAGTCAAATGGCAACGTCTCACTGGCTCAGTACCTCGCGACCAAGTCAGGCATCTACCGCCTCAGCGTCGGCTACTCCGGCGATCAACGCAACCGGCGATACAAGGGCAGCTGCAGCGGCGCAAAGTCGATCCGGGTCAACTGACCCTTCCTTGACGCGGGACGCTTCAACTGAGTTGACGACGGATCGGGGAGACAGGAGCGCCAGCCCCAACCCTGGAACGGCGGGTCTCACTCGTCCTGCGGCACGCCTTTGTGGATGAAGGCCCGGAACTCGCCGCCGGCCAGCTCCACTGGTTCGCCGCCGAGGATCGGCATGCCCAGTGAACCCTTCCAGGTCCCGTGGCCATCATGGCCGTGTCGGGTGAAAGTCGCCGAGCCGGTGAAAGGCGCTGGGGGCCGCAGCGTCGCGGTGCCCGTCTCGAGGTTCCAGCGGAAGGCACCGGATCCTGCCGCCAGCTGCACCCCGCGGGCGACCGTCATCCCTTCGCGTTCTTCGGCCAAGGTGGCAAAGACAGCGACCTTGTGCGGCCCGTGCCGGTCTTCGTCGAAGACGTTGACCTCGCGGATCCGTCCTTTGGCGCGCGAACCGGCTCTCGCGTTCAGGGTCGCCCCTTCGTCCGAGTAGGACGGGCGATACGGGACGACGCGCCGGGCGAGCCGCTTCTGCGGACAGTTCCTCGGCTCGGGGTAGATCTGGAAGGACCCTTCGGCGTGCTCGGCTTCGATGTGGACATAGCCGTTCTCGCCGGTGAAGTCGAAGGTCCCTTCGAACACGGCTTCACCCTCTTCGGCGCCGTTGCAATCGACGCTCCCATTCCGCTTCGGAGTGAAGCGGTAGTCGAGTTCGCCGAGCCTGCCGAACCGCGCCGTCACCCGTTTCGCGGTGACCTTCGCCGGCGCCGTGTAGTACGCGACCCGCGGGCCACGGTTGAGGAATATCGTCGCGCTCACATCGCCATCGTTGTTGGAGACGGAGACCTGGACGGGGAAGCCTTCGGCGTCCAGGCCGAAAGCGAGTTCGCGCTCGACTTCGCGCCCGGCACCGGCCGCGAGAGCCGGAACCGCGACGAGAAGGCCAGCGAAGAGCACCCCGGCAAGGACGAGAGCACGGCGCATCGGGCGAACGATACGCAGGTGGGGGCGCCGCGACTCCGACCGAGCCTCCGCAGTCCATGCTCTTACGTGCGTCGCTACCACGGCTGGTACTAAGCCGCGGCGCGATGAGGCCGACCTATGCACAAGAGAACCCTGAGCCCGCTTCCTAGGCGGGCTCTCGAATATCGGGGAGACAGGATCAATTCCGCTCACCGAGCGGAATTGCGAACCAGCGATATCACTCCCATATCCCGCCTGGGACCGCTTTCAGCGGTTGTATCGGCGGTGAGCGATCTCATACACGCTCGGGCGCCAAGGTCGATCGGGATGGCGCTCACCCACGGCGAGCAATACCAAGGCGGGCTTCGATGCCTCTTCATCGGCCGCGAGAACCGCGCCCCAGCGACCCGCCGGCTGCGGGATATAACACTTGACGCAGCCCCCAAGTCGCGTGCCGTCCCGGCCTTCCTCTTCGCATCGGCGCAACCATTTGACGGGGATCCCCACGTCCTGAAGCCTGGCAATCATCGGCTCAATGGCGGCTCGAGCCGCTTGCGTACAGCGTGCCAGATCCTCAGCGAGAAGGATCTCATCGATCCGAACCTCGAAGCGCGGGCCTTCTCCCGCGCTCACCCAGCTAGCCCTCGCCGTCGGTTGGAATCGAGCCGAAGTGCCGATCGAAGTCCTCGGCGCTCATCGCCCTGGTCCCAGTCCGCCGACGGATCTCCTCAATTGAAGTCGCCTTCGAGGGCCAATCCGGCGCATAAATGAGCTTCGCCTGCGCCGCTTCCTCCTCGGTCATCGCCTTTATCTGTTCGATCAACTCCGACTTGGTCATGCGGAGATCGTAGCCGGAGCATCAGATTGTCTCACCCGGCTCTCCTTGCGACTGCTCCGCCCTTCGGGGCTACGTCATCGAGCTTGGCCAGCCCTCAGCGCAATTGCCCCGATGCCGACGGACGCATCCCTTAAAGAGACTCAATTGGACAATCGTAGAACGAGGGGCCCCGTTGGGAGCGGATCTTTGCTTTGCTGGGCGACGGTTGCATAGTGGATTGGTGCCGGACATAATTGCTCAACCGCCTCACCTCAGCGATGACCGCGTCGCGTATGTATACCTGGATGTGGACGACCCTTTTGTTGCGTGGCAGGTGTACCGAGCCGCAGTTGTTACCTCAGCGGTCGTTCACGAATCAGCCTTGAGCCACTGGATGACCGGATACCTTCGGGATCTCAGCCAGGGCTCCCAGAGGCAACAGCGCTTCCAAGTAGAGCTCGCAATCGACCAGCTCCGGGAGCGAGAGTACCCGCAGGCAGTTTCGCGACTGCGCGGATTCTTCGCTTTCCCAGACGAGGTGTCGGCACGACGGGCCGCTGACACGTGGCGTACCCGCCAATTCGATCCGAGGCTCTTGGCCGAGATTCGCATTTTGGATAACGCAAGGATCAGCCGCCATGACGCCAACTGGATTTCGCACGAATTCGAATCGTCCAGTCACTCGTGGATGCAGGACTACCTTGCGGGAAAGCCCTATGGCAAGCATCCAATCTGGGAGCTGCTCGTGGAAGGAAAGGCCATCGTGCATGGGACCGACCTACGAGAACAGGCATACGAGACCGTGGGCTGTGCCTGGCCGAAGGCGCTCGTTCTGCTTGAGATCGCAAGGCTCAGCGCCGAACTTGACTCAGACGCATCATCGTCCCAATACTCCAGGGCACGGAGCAGGGTCTAGAAGTCGTCTACTGCATCAACATGGTGGACGCAGAGGACGAGGACTTCCTGCGGCGACTTCAGCGACATCGCGAAAGCGGCGAGCCCATCAATTGGGATGACTTGGATGTCGGCTCTGATCATTTCACCCTGCCTGACTTGCGTAGAGGATTCTTTCGGTTGTAGCCGTCCGTTCTCGCTGGGCTAAAACAGCTCAGCACCGTCGCTGAAGCCGCACTCGGTGCATTGGACACCACCGTAGAGGTCATCCCTCTGCTCGTCTACTTGCTCCCAACCCCTCAGTTTGTCGAGGCCGGCGCCGCAACGGGGACAAGCGGCGACCGGCCCGTAGCCAGGGAAATATCCGACTTCGATACCAGCCTCGTCGATAGTTTGCTGAATGGCGCGCATCCGATCCCGGTCATGGGCAAATCCCATGATTTCGTTGACCGCTCGAGGCTCGTCCTCGTCCCGTAGGTCGACCCACTTGAGGCGGCGAATCAACGGCGGAAGCGGAGTGTCGTCGAGGATCACGGGGATCACTCGCAAGCTTTCGTCTTCGATACCAGACTGGATTGCCGTCTCAAGCTCTGCCCGAACCCACTTCGATCGACTGGCATTCGATGACCAAATGACAATGACCGTATCGACGGTGGCGAGGGCGTCATTGACCTTGCCCGGAATCGAATCCCCCGCCCTGATCTCCCACTCGTCAAGCCACACATCTGCTGAGACCAGTCTGAGCTGGGCACCCACCCGACGCGCCACCTCACGATCAGCGCGGTTGTAGGAGAGGAAGACGTGCATTTAACTGCAATCGTAGGTTCTTGAAGTCAGCTTCACCGAGACGAGCACCTTAACCCTCCAACCTGGAATCGCCGGTTTGGCGATCGTGCATTCGCAATACGGGGAGTAGCGGCGGAGAGCGATCTCGTAGACGCCCGGCTTCCGCGGCCCCCGATGCGGCCCGTGCTACTGGTCACCGCCCTGACAGACCTTGCGCTCAGCTTGGACGCGCGGAGGCGGCCCGCTCGAAGGAGCACTGATCTCCGACCATTAGTGCGAGAGGCGTGAGGTCGTGCGGGCGCATGATGAGCCTCGGCGGCCACACCGCGCGGTCGCGCGTCCCCCAGATCCGCCGCAAAGATCGTTGGGCGTCGTGGCGCAACCGTATCCGCTGGTTTGGAAAGCCGTGGAAGATCATGTGGATCACGGCGTAGCCGAACGAGATCGTTACACCCCACGCGCCGGTCTGCTCAGGGGCGGGAGCGAGATTGAGCGAGTGCGAGCCGAACCAACCCATCTCCCCATGCGAGTTCGCTCCAAGCCAGACGTTCATGTCGTCCGGCGGGCGCTGCTCCCGAAAGATCTCATGGGCGACTACAGGGTTGGCGAACCCAACCGAGTCTGGGTCGTTGCTCATCGCGATGAGAGCCGCGGCAATGGACCAGAGCGCGAGGTCCGCCTGCGCTTCGGCATCGAGCGTGATCGGCGTGTTCACCGCGAAACAGGCCATGAGTGGACGAACCCGCGCCTCCAGTTCGTTGAGCCAGCCGCTGTTGCATGCGCCGCAGACCTTGCGGCTGATCAAGGCAAAAGTCTTCGCCCGCTTGAGAACGTGCCGCTCGCCAGTTTTCGGGTCCGTGTAGTGATGCACGACCTCGTGCTCGTGCGTGTCGTTTGGCCCGTCGAACAGGCTCGTCCATGACTTCGCGAAGACATGGGCCTTGGTGACACCGGTCGCGCCGCAGAACATGCAAAGACCAGGAGATCGATGAGACATGTGATCCAGTGTGCCGACCCAGCCGGTCAGCGAAACCAGGTGGTCGCTGAACAACGTCACCCCGCACTGGAGAACGTAGTTCAGCAAACTTAAGCGTTCAGCCGTGTTTAGTCGGGTTGGATACTGTCTCGCGCCGTGGAACCCTCCACTTCCAGCCGAACCACCAGGATGCTACGCATTAGCACGACTCTTGTCTTCGTGCTTGCGGGGATCGGATGCTACCTAGCGGCAGCGGCTACCGGAGAGGGAACGGCCGCCACGATCTTGCAGAGCTTCGGCAGCTTTCTCGTCGGCACGGTTGTGATCGGCTATGCGTATCAGTACTTCCTTGTCGAGGAGACGGAGAATCGAACTCTCTCCAAGCTTGACGATGTCCTGGGGAAAAGAATCGACGACATCTTCCCGGGGTCCGCTCGTTATGGCTTCAATGGCTTTGCCACCGAAGTTCCTCGCACGGTCTTTGATGACCTCGGAGCCGACGATGAGCTGCTCTGGCTGGATACCTACAGTCCAGATCTTCGATTGTTTTTGCCGCGACTGTGCGAAGCCGTTCGCAGGGGAGCCCGCCTGCGGATGCTGGTCATTGATCCGAAGGCGGAAACCGCGAAGCTGAGAGCGGCGGAGATCGTAAGTGCGGGGTACGAGCCGAGCACGTTCTGCGACGACACGCTCGATTTCCTAGCGGTTCTCACTCAAGCTGCCGCCGACCTCGATGACGCCCCCGGCAAACTCGAGGTTCGCAATTACTCAGATTTGCCGTGCGTCCCGATGTACCTACGCCTACGGCAAAGCAAGGCCATTACCGGGATCACCGGCTACTTTTTGTCAGAGCCTTCCTTCGACTCCGTCCATATCAAGTGGTCCAGCACCCCGAACGGGATCCTTGCCGATTTCCATTCCTACTTCGAGCAAAAGTGGATACAAGCAAGAGATCCGAGGCATCAGCCCACGAAATCCCTGCCGTTTCGCGTTGACCGCTACTTGTGATGTGCAATCTCAACTCCAATGCAAAACAGAATCGAAAGGAGCAGCCAATGCCACGATTTAAAGTGACCGTCACGAGCGATAAGGCAATCGAGGTGGGGCAGGCCCTGCATGCCGCAGGTATCCCCACCATCGGACCCGCCATGGCTGGCTTTACCGGCGCCCCTGATAGCTGAGCGTCAGCGACCATCTGACGGCTGTTGTTGAGGCCACGGACGACCAAGCTGCACTGATGCAGGCTCGCGAGGTAGTAGAGCCCAATGGCGAAATCGTTGGCGGAGCCGAGCCATGGGGGAGTAAATAACCGCTGCGAATTGCCTTTCGACAGGATTAAGGCCCCTAACAATCCCCTTTCGGCGAGTGCCTCCTCTGCCGCTTCGTAAGCCGAGCAACTGATTAGCCGCGGAACACCCGACCGCGGCCGAACTGGTTTCAGGGCTACGGCCATATCACTCCCGGCGAGCCAGCCTTATCACCCCCCGTATCACGGATCGCCTGTGTCCCTCCGCATAGCTTCGCGGGACTTGCCCGCTTGACGCCGGCACGTGGGCGTGCAAAGTCCTGCGGGGCAAGGTCTTAGTCGGGGAGACAGGACAAATCTGGCTCTGATAGACGGCTAGAACGGTCCAGATATCAAGAAAATCGGGGGCGCCGGTTCGAGAGCCGCACTGTCGCATTCACGCGAAAGCAAAAGTTCAGCACGACGTTTGACGCGTACCCTTGGTCGAGAACGTGGCGAACATTGGCGAATTCCCGAGAAACTCCTGACTCGCGCCAAGTTTACATTTTGACATCATCGTTTGATCGATTACGGTGCGCCCAATGCCTTCAGGTAGATGGCGAGCGGGAAGGGACGACGCCGAGGTTCCCTGTGTCGTCCCACACAAATTGGTCACGCCCGTGCTCATACTCGATCCGGACGGGTCGCCGCCTCCAGCGGTCGAGGTTCGACGCACCTTCGAGACCTTCGCGCGTCGCCTGCTGGCCAGGGCGAATCTCGCGATCAGTACTCGCCCGGACGAGCGGCGGCTGGTCGAATGCGACGGCAAAGTGGCTCGGTACGAACCTTGGCCGGCCGCCCATCTTCAGCCTTGGCGCCGGCCCACGAAGTTCGAGTTCCGCGATCCGAGCGGCGCTTGGAACGGTGTCTCGCGCCCTCTCGAAGTGTTCGAGAGGAGACCGGTGGTCCGGGTCCCGCAACGGGAGTATGACGGCACCCTCGGGGGCGGTTACGCAGGGGCGCAAGGCCGGATCGGCATGCGCGTCAAGACCGGCGAAGAGATCACAATGCTCCTCGACGTGGCAGTCGACCCCGAGTTCGAACCGTTCGCCTTTTCGCCTGCCGAAGGCCTCGGAGACATCGCATTCGAGAGCTACGTCGAGACGTGCTTGGCCGAGATCGAGGAAGGGCTCGCGGCGGAGGATCTTTCGAGCGAGGGGATCCGAGAAGTGTTCGCCGACGACTACGGCGACTTCATCGATAAAGGATCGGGCCTGATCTTCGTCTCCTTCGAGCCAAAGAGCGTCGGCGTCAAACCCCGTGAGACCTCTCGTGTCACGGCCACTCTTCACGGCGAGCGGGAAGGCGGAATGCTGTTGGTCTTGGGCGCTCGCCATCTCGGCACCGGTGAAGTCTTCTTCTCAGAACTGCTGCCGCTGATCTGGCAGCCCGAGGAAGATGCCGCGCGCGCCAGCCACGAGGAGGCCGCGCGGAAGCAAGAGATCCTGCGTCGCAAGGCCGCCAAGTTGCCCCGTTGAAGCCTCGCGGAAACGCCAACAGTCTGGAAGGGCGTGTCTCCGCAAGATGTGCCGTCGTCGCTCAATAGGTCAAGGCTGGCCAGGTTCAGAACAACCACGGGCGCTCGCCTTGCGCGAGGAGCGCCTGTGCTCCACAAGAGAACTGCGATCATCGTCTCGTGCGAATCATCGCTGTCGACTGGTCTGGAAAGGCCAAGGGGCCAGCGGAGTCTCTCTGGCGAGCCGAGGTACGCAACGGCAATCTGACTGAGCTGAGAAACGGGCTCAGCCGCGGTGAGCTCATCGTGAAGCTTCTTGAGCTTGGTGAAGCCGAACCCCGCATGGCTATCGGACTGGACTTCGCCTTTTCGTTCCCCGCGTGGTGGTGTGAGGAGAAGGGTTGGTCCAGCGGGGAGGACGTGTGGTCAGCGATGGGGCATGAGGGCGAGGATCTGCTTGACGGATGCGAAGACCCCTTCTGGGGACGCCCGGGTAAGCGAAATCCCCATCCCAAAGCACGGCTCTACAGGCAGACCGAGAGAAGCGAGGACGCGGTGCGTCCGAAGTCCATCTTTCAGATCGGTGGCGCCGGTGCCGTGGGCACCGGATCGATTCGTGGGATGCCGCACCTTTTGACGCTTGCCAAGAACGGCTTCGGTATCTGGCCGTTCTCCGAGGGATGGCCGCGCGTGGTGGAGATCTATCCGCGCGCGCTGACGGGTCCGGTCAACAAGGGCAGGTGGTCGGCGCGACACGACTATCTGCTCGAGCACTATCCCGAGCAGCCGAGGGACCTTCTCGAGCGGGCCGCCGGGTCCGAAGATGCGTTCGACGCGGCGGTCTCCGCTTTGGTCATGAGCGAACACGAAGCGGAGTTGCGAGCCCTTGATCCGCTGGCCGACCCGCCTACGGAATCGAGGGAAAGATTTGGCGGCCTGAGCCCCCTGGACGATGACCTGGGCTGTGCCGCTTCGCGCGATAGCCGGCAGGTGCCAGGTTCCAGCCGATTCCAGCCGATCTCGATCTGGCGAAAACCGATTTAGATCGTGTTCCGCCATAACCCGTTCTCGGCCCCTCCCTTGCTTCCGGAAGGGGCATAACCTTCGCGACCAACCTGGTGAGGAACATCGGCCAGCGGACTCGGCTTACGATCCCGACGGGGCTTTCCGCTCGTGCATCCGACACCGCCCATCTCAGCTCAAGGCTTTTCGCCGCACCTCCGAGAGCAAATTGGTCGGAGCGGGCTCATCGTGGATGTCGGGTAGCGGGCGCTTCCCGTACCTCAGAAGAGCCTTGCGTTCGGCGAGTACGTAGCTCAACACGGAGGCCTCCGGAGCCCCGCCGGCCAGCATCCAGCTGGCGGCCTGGCTATCGGGTGGGGCATTTGAGGCGCCGAGCGACGCGGTTCAGCCGCCGCTCCCCCAACCGGGGACGACCGCCGACCGCCTTGACCGCGACAGCGAGGCCTGGGAGGCCGTGGATGATGCTTTCAGAATGGACTTCTCGAACTACACGATCGGTCATTTGATCGAAGGTCGTGGCAACTACGACGATAGTCACGAGCGCTTTGTCGCGGCCACCTGCTTTACGTCCGCGAAGATCTACTCGCGAGCTATACGGCAGAGAGAGGCGGCGAGTGGGGCTGGATCGCCTGGGGCGAGCGCGAGATCTTCTCGATGGAGTGGCGGAACAAGGCGCCAGGGTGGCTGATAGAGGCGCGCCGCTCCGGAGTTGACCGTTTCCAACTCGTGAAGAAACTGGCGGATTTCGGCGTAAATCCATGACCGCCCTCAGAGAGTAAAGGCACCCAGCGGAAACCGAGCATCCGAAATCCGCGGAAGCATTGGGTACGCGCTGGTAATCTGCCGCGACCAACGGGAGGCTGCCATTGATTTTCGAGCTCGCGAAGCAAGTAGCGGTTAGCCGCATGATCCGATCCGGGATGAAGGCAGCGCTGGTGACCTGCGTGATCAGTATCGGCATTTCGATCACCGGCGCCCCAAGCGCCTCAGCTCAGCCGGGCCAGGGAATTTTGACGGGCACGGTTACTGACGCCGATGGCCCGGTCGCTGGCGTAGAAATCCAGCTGGTTGGCCAGGCCAATAGCACCGGCTATACGCTTTCGGCAGCTGACGGCCGTTACTCGCTAGAAGCCTGGCCGGACACCTATGCGGTTGGCTTTGTCCCGCCCTCGGGATCGAGCCGAGGCTTTTCAGTGGTCGAAGGGGTAACGGTCGTACACGACTCAACGACGACTGCCAACGGTGTCTTGTCGCCTGCTGCAACCTCCGGGCATCTCTCTGGCAATGCCAGCTATGCAGACCACAGCCCGGATGCTGGGGTCGAGGTGAACGTGACCCCGATGCTGTTCCACGAAGGTTCTGCCATGAGCATTCACGTTGAAACGGATGAAGCTGGCAACTGGGATTTGGGACAAATTCCTGCCGGATTCTACTGGCTCAGCTACAGCACGTTCTCATCGGGCAACACTCAAAACCTTGGCAACGAGAACCTGCTTGTGCAACCGGGCAGCCATAAGGTTCTCACCAAGGAATTAGTCGGGGAAAAGCCTCCGGGAACGATTGTCGGCAGCGTGATCGGTCCCGAGGGCTGGCCCGTCGAGCGGGCGCAAATTATGGTTGGGAGCACGTCAATCGCCTCCACCGATGAAGCTGGCAACTACCACACGACGCTGGCTGCTGGGAATTACACGCTGACCGCATCAGGCGGTTTTTTTGATGACTCTCTACCAGGCAGCGCCTCTATCTCGGTGCAAGCGGGGGTGATCAACCACCTCAATATCCAGCTTGGGGCTAAGCCGGTTCCAGCTGGAACGCCCGATGGTATTCAGGCTCAACAGCTGGCCTGGTTTAACCAGCAGCGAGCCCGCTGGGGCCTCCCGGCCGGGGTCGTCAATGTGCCGCTCTGGAGTCAAGCTTGTGCCGCTCACAACGCCTACCAGGATCTCAATAACAAAATGGCTCACCCCGAGACGCCAGGACAACCGGGATACAGCGAAGGCGGCAACTGGGCTGGAACGCACGCCGTGCTCGCTAGCTGTAGTTCCTCACCACGTTGTTCATCCGGGCCTCCTTGAAGGCTGGGGGTGCTGACCACCCAGATCAAGGAGGACACCGGATGAAGCTGCACGCTAACGCTCGAACCTGCCCGAAAAGCAGGCGCCTGCTCGTAGAGCGCCTCGAGAGAGGCTGGTCGCTGACGTTGGCGGCCGAGGCCGCCGGCGTCAGCGAGCGAACCGCCGCCAAGTGGCTCGCCCGCTGGCGCTCTGAGGGAGAGGCGGGCCTGCTCGACCGCAGCTCTGCACCAAAGGCACGCCCAACGCAGCTGCCCGCGGATCGCGTCAAGGCGATCGAGGCACTGAGGAGGCTGTGGATGACAGCGGCTGAGATCGCCGAGGTGCTTGGGATGGCTCTCTCAACCGTCTCAAGGTGGCTGAAGCGAATCGGACTGGGCAGGAGGAGTCGTCTGAGCCCACCCGAGCCGCCCAACCGCTACGAGCGCAAACGCCCAGGAGAGCTGATCCACGTCGACATCAAGAAGCTGGGGCGCATCCTGCGACCTGGCCATCGCGTCACCGGCAATCGCCGCGATCGCTACACCGACGCCCGGGGCTATGGCGTCGCCGGTTGGGAGTTCGTCCACGTCTGCGTGGATGACGCCACCCGCCTCGCCTACGTCGAGGTGCTTGCAGATGAGCGCGCCCTCACCGCCGTCGGCTTCCTGCGCCGAGCCGTCGAGTGGTTTGGATCGATGGGTATCGCCGTCGAGAGGGTGATGAGCGACAACGGCTCCTGCTACCGCTCTCATGCGCATGCGAGCGCCTGCAGGGAGCTCGGACTCAAGCACCTCTTCACCCAGCCCTACCGGCCTCGGACAAACGGCAAGGCGGAGCGATTCATCCAGACGCTCCAGAACCGATGGGCCTATGGAGCTATCTACGCGAACTCAGCCGAGAGGACCGCAGCTCTTCCGGGCTGGCTCACCCACTACAACTTCACCCGACGACATGGCTCCCTCGGCCACAAGACGCCCGCGGCTCGGCTCGCCGAGCTGGAACAACGTCCTGAGTAGCTACAGCTAGCTCAGAAGGTTGGGGACCGGACGAAAATCCTTGGAATGACGCCCCTATCCATCTCAATCAGATTATGGCGGCTGAACTCTCGGTGGTCGGAATAGATGTCTCACACGGCTCCTCGTGTCTGACCACCTGGCCGGGGATGAGACGCAAACTGCCGCTGGGGCAGGTCTATACCTATCCGGGTGACGGGACCACCGGCATCCCACCAGCGGAGTTCGCCAGCGAGATTCCTACCACGCCTAATAAAGAGCTTGGAATACCAGATCTCGCAGGACGCCACCTGTTCGTCTACGAGGGCGGCTTGGATGCAGGGCTTGGAGGTTCTGTTCACATTGAGTCAGCGTCCCTGTCTTCGCCCTCGGGACCCGTTGCTGTCAAATGGATGGACCCGGACTCGCTCGGCTTTCTGGCCGGGGGCGACATCATCCCGCTCAAACCGTTGAAACCCTTCACCACCTACACGGCCAATGTTCAAATCGCGGCAGTGGATCGTTCCTCTGGCCCCGATGTTCCAGCGGTTTCCCACACGTGGTCATTCACGACTGGGAAAAATAACCCCCGTGGCCATTGGAATGAAGGCAACGGCTCGGACTCAACGCGCAGGGCGCACAGGAAGTCGGGCCACCATCATCCGACCTTGAAGTTGCGCAAGCGTGGCGATCACATGCTTGCCATCGGTGCATACTTCACGCCCAAGAAGAAAGTGACTCTTCGACGCCAGCCTGGCAACCAGCTGATCAAGCGGGTCAAGCCCAACCACAAGGGCAAATTCAAGGTTTCGCTCAAGTGGGGCCACCTCCCCACCCTGACTGTTATCGCCAAGCAGGGAAAGAAGACCGTCAAAGCCAAGATGAAGGCCACCGGGGCGCGCTCTCAGCAGAGCCGGAGCGGTCACGGCAGCTGAGGCGAGCAGCCGATCTGGACCGCGTTCTATCTAGCTTACGCGAGCATCCAGGCCTGACCACTCAGCTAGCTTCATTCTCATCGTCCTCTTTGCCCTCCTCGTCGGAGAAGGCTGCCTCGGCCCAGCGCGCGCCCTGGACTGGATCGGGCGCGTAGTCGGCGTAGATTTCGGTCGTCTTGTAGTTGCGGTGGCCCATCCACTCCTGAATGGTCCTAAGGGGCGCTCCGGCAGCGGCCATCCTCGTGCTGAAGGTGTGGCGCAGGTCATGGAAGCGGATCGAGCGAACGCTGGCGGCCTCGATCGCGGCTTTAAAGCGCTTCCTCATCTTCGAGGAGTCGAACGGGCCGCCGGTCTCGGGATGGCAGAAGACGAGATCGTCGGCGCCGGCTGGAGCGCTCGAAGTGCTGTTTGAACGCGGTGGCGACGCGCTCGGGCATCGGGACCGCTCAACTAGAGCGTTTCGACTTCGGGGTGCCGAAGCGCCCGCGGGTGTAGTTGCGGCGGACGCGGATCAGCCCGGCCTTCCAGTCGACGTCTTTCCAACGCAGGGCGATCAGCACTGAGCCGATCGAGTGAGGAGTCGAAGGTGATCTCGCTTGAGTCACAAATGTGTCCCGGCCGTTTCACCTCCCATGAGCGGTCGGGACACAACCACCGACGAGCGGCAGTCGTGAGTTCGGTGAAAGCTCTTGACCGCCGATACGAGGGTGGGAAATGACCGGGGAGGGCGCCCCTGACGGATTCTGGACAGAGCTCGCAGTGAGTCTCATCCATCCCATCCAGTTGCAGATCATCGAAGCGTTGATCTGGATCGATGTGCCGATGTCGGCGTCTAAGTTGGTCGAGGTGTTCCATAGAGAACACAGCCTCCCTTCGATCGGGCTACCACGTCCGCCGCCTGTACTGGCTTGGCGCGCTCGAACCCGTCGGCGCACGCAATCCCAAGCGAGGCTCGAAAGAAAAGCTTTACCGACTCGGCTTCAAGTGATCTCCTGCCACCTAAGAGCTCTTGAGAGCGACGGCACGGCCAGGGAAGTGGGGCCTGCTCTTGAGGGGGGATTCACTGATGTATGAGTCCGCGCGGTCATCGAGAATGTCGAGGTGCTCGCGGGTTGCTCGACGCAACCGAAGCCGACGACGAAGACAGGGACGAGGAACGCAGGCCCGCATAGATTTCCCTCGTTGCCAGAGAAGAAGGGGTGGGGTCGATCTGCCTCCTGGCAGGTCGACCCACTTCAATCTGCTTCTCTCCCGCAGCCCCCGCTCCCTCCCGGTTTTCGATTTCGCCGGCCCGTTTTGCGACGCGCCGGCCAAGCGACGACGACTGACGCAGTCTCTTCCACGGGCTCGGCCTGAGCAGATTGCCGAGACGCTGGGCCTCGATGGGCGCTTCGCTGAATTTCTTAACAAAGCGCTGGGCGTTCGAGCCCGCTCATATCACTCTCGCGCCAAGCCTCATATCACGCTCGTATCACGGATCGTCGCGCATCCCCTCGCATAGCCGCGCGCGGCCGAATCGATTTGTCGTGGCGCGTGGCTATGCGAAGCCATGCGGGGAAAGCTCTGCTATCGGGGAGACAGGATTTGAACCTGCGACCGCTCGGCCCCCAGCCGAGTGCGCTACCAGACTGCGCCACTCCCCGTGGCTGTTCCGCATTCTGACGGATTCCGGCAAACTGTCGAGGCCCGTGGGTTGCTTCTGGGAGACGACTCGCGCATGCGGCGGTAGCTCAACGGTAGAGCCTCAGCCTTCCAAGCTGATGACGCGGGTTCGATTCCCGTCCGCCGCTTCCTCTCCCCCCGGCCGGGCGCTACAGACAGAGGTTGGCCGTGCCGATACCCGACACTGCCGATGGGAACCGGAATCGCGCATCGCGCTGCCCTCTGCTCTCTTGCCTTCGTGCTCGGTGTTGCCGCCTTCGCGGGTTGCGGCGGCGGCTCTGGCGAGGCCTCGGGCGGCGTCGATGGCGGCTCCTCTCGGCTCGTCAACTGGCCGCTCTTCGGCCGCGTCCCCGAGCGCACGCACTACCTGCCCGACGAAGGGCGGGATCTCGACCCGCCGTTGCGCGAAGCGTGGTCGATCAACACCCACGCGCTGATCGAGTTTCCGCCTGCGCTCGCCGGCGGCGTCGCCTATGTCGCCAACAAGTACGGCGACGTGCGGGCGGTCCGGCTGCGCGACCACGAGGTGCTCTGGGAACGGACTACCGATCATCGCCTCTCCGGCCCGCCGACCTTCGTCACCGCGCCCGTCTACCACCAGGGCCGCGTCTTCCTCGCCTTCCTCGACGGCGACCTGGTGGCAGTCGACGCGGCCACCGGCAAGACCGCCTGGAAGCGCAACCTGCATGCCCACCTCGAATCCTCACCGCTCGCCGTCGACGGCGAGCTCTTCCTCGGCAACGACAAGACGAACCTCGTCTCGTTGCGCGCTTCCGACGGCAAAGTCCGCTGGGCGTTCAACTCACCCGGCGCGATCAAAGCCAGCCCCAGCTACCACGACGGCAAGGTCTGCGTAGCCGACTACGAGGCGTCGATGTACTGCGTCGCCGCCGCCGACGGCCGCGTGCTCTGGCGAACCAACACGAGCAAGGTGGCGCCGTTTGGCAACGGCGGCTTCTACTCCTCGCCGGCAATCGCCTTCGGCCACGTCTACGCCGCGCGCGATGACGGCACCGTCTACGCCTTCGACGAAGACACCGGCAAAGTCGCCTGGTCCTTTCCGACCCACAACTTCATATACGGCTCACCCGCCCTCGCCGACGTGCCCGGCACGCCACCCAGCGTCTACATCGGCGGCTATGACGAGCACCTCTATGCGCTCGATGCACGGACCGGCAAGCAGCGCTGGCGCTTCGAGGTCGGCGGACCGGTTCCCGGCACCTCGACCGTGATCGGCCACACTGTCTACACCTCGAGCTTCAAGACCCGCGAGACGATCGGGGTCGATGCGCGCAGCGGCAAGAAGACCTTCTCCCTGCGCCAGGCCGGCTACACCCCGGTCGTCTCCGACGGCCGCCGCCTCTTCGCGATCGGCTACTACGAGCTGATCGGCCTCGAACCGACGCGGCCCTGAGCCACCCGCATCGGCGTTCTCACGTTTCCCCGCATACGCTCGTTGTAGTGGACGTGGAGAGACGGGACCTCAGCTTTCAGATCGGCGGCGACGCCTGCGCGGCCTGGCTTTACCCGGCGGGGAGCAACTTCTCCTCTGCGCCGATCGTCGTCATGGCTCACGGCCTGTCGGGAACGAGACGTGACCGGCTCGGGCCTTTCGCCGAGCGCTTTGCCGATGCCGGCGTCGCAGCGCTCCTCTTCGACCACCGCGGCTTCGGCGATAGCGGCGGCGAGCCGGACCTCTTCCATCCCGCCCGCCAGCTAGAGGACTGGCGCGCGGCGATCGCCTTCGCCCGTTCGCTGCCCGGCGTCGATCCCGATCGTGTCGCCACCTTCGGCTCCTCGATGGGCGGCGGCAACGCGCTCGCCGCGGCCGCGGGAGATCGGCGGATTGCTGCGGCGATCAGCCAGGTCCCCTTCCTCGACATGCTGCGGCAGGCACATCGCTCCTCCCCACGCGTCATTGCACAAGCAGTCCTTGCGGCAGCCAGGGGCGCCTATCTGCCGGCCATCGGACAGCCGGAGGAGGCGGCGTTCATCAACGCCCCCGGCGGCGAAGAGGGATGGCGCCACGTGGTCGCGACCGGCGAGGACTCGCGCTGGCGCAACCGGGTCTCGGCCCGCTGGCTGCTCGGCCGCCCCTATCGGCCGGCTCGACACGCGGCCACTCTTCACTGCCCTTGGCTCGTCTGCGTCGGCGAGGCAGATCGAGTCGCAAAGCCAGGGCCGGCGATCGTCGCTGCGCGGCGCGCTCCCCATGGCGAGCTGCGCACCTACTCCGGGGTCGACCACTTCGACATCTACGACGGACCCCAGCACGAGGCGGTCGTCGCCGACGAGGTCGCCTTCCTGCGCCGCCATCTCCTCTAGGCGCTGCTTCATGGAGCTTTGTACCCCCTCCAGGGGGTACAAACGTTCACCATGCGTCGACGAAGCGGCGGGCGCGCTCGGGCTCAGCGTGGGACGCCGCCGCAGCCAGGGTCGAGGCGATCAGTCCGCGCGTCTGCGCCGGGTCGACCACGTCGTCGAGCTCGAAGAGCGTCGCGGCGTTGATCGCCTTCGCGTTGTTCTCCGCCGCAGCGGTCAGGTCGCGGACGCGCTGCTCGCGCTCGCCCTCGTCCGCGATCGCCTCCAGCTCCTTGCGCAACGCCAGTCGCACGGCGCCCTCGAGGCCCATCGGCCCGAGGTGGGCCGTCGGCCAGGCGACCGTCAGCAGCGGCTCATGCAGGCTGCCGCCGGCCATCGCCTGCGCGCCGAGACCGTAGCCCCGGCGCAGGATCACGGCGATCAGCGGCACGCGCAGCGCGGCGCCGCCGACGAGCAGCCGGGAGGCATGGCGCACCAGCCCGGTCGCCTCCGCCTCGGGGCCGACCATGAAGCCCGGCGTATCGACCAGCGAGACGACCGGCAGCCCGAATGAGTCGCAGAGCTGCAAAAAGCGCGCCGCCTTATCCGAGGCATCGCTGGTGATCGCCCCAGCCATGTGCATGGAGTCGTTGGCGATGAAGCCGAGTGGACGGCCCTCGATCCGCCCCAGCGCCGTCACCATCTCCGGCGCGAAGCGCTCGCGCAGGAACGTGACCGAGTCGGCGTCGGCAAGCGTCTCGATCACCGGCGCGACGGCATAGGCGCGGCGCTCGCGCTCGGGCACGATCTCGCGCAAGGAGGTCTGATCCGGCGCAGGTCCAGGCGGAGTCGGGCCCTGGAAGTAGGCAAGCAGGCGCTTCACGGTCGCGACGGCAGCCTCCTCGTCGGCGACAGACAGGTCGACAACCCCGTTGCGCTCGTGCATCTCCAACGGGCCGACGTCGTCGGGGTCGACCTTGCCCAGCCCGCCGCCCTCGATCATCGCCGGTCCACCCATCCCCAGCGAGACGTTCTCGGTGGCGACGATCAGGTCCGAGCAGCCGGCCAGCACCGCGTTGCCGGCGAAGCAACGGCCGGCGACGACGGCAACCCGCGGCACCAGGCCCGACAACCGCGCCCAGAGCGCAAAGGCGCGGGTGTCGAGGGCGGAGACGACGGGGTAGTCGGTGTCACCAGGGCGCCCACCGCCGCCCTCGGCAAAGAACACGGTCGGCAGGCGCATCCGCTCGATCAACTCGAAGAGGCGATCCTTCTTGCGGTGACCCAGCGCCCCCTGGGTCCCGGCGAGGACGGTGTAGTCATAGGAGAGCACCGCACAGGCGCCGCGCTCGCCAAAGAGCTCGCCGTTGATCCGCGCCGTGCCGCCGATCAACCCGTCCGCCGGCGTTCGCTCGATCAGGTCCTCGAGCTCGCGACGCCCCCGCTGCGCGGCGATCGCGAAACGCCCGTACTCGACGAAGGAGCCCGGATCGACCAGGTCGTCGACGTTCTCCCGCGCGGTTCTGCCCCCCGCCTCATGCCGCCGCCGGACAGCATCCGGCCGCGCCCGATCACGAGTGAGCGCCTCCCGCCGCAACAGCTCGGCGAGATCGTCCCGCTCCTCAGGAACCAAGCACCTCGGCCTTCGCGACCTCATACTGCTCCTCGCTCAACGCACCCTTCTCTTTTAGGGCCGTGATCCGCTCCAGCTGGTCGATTTTGCTTTCTCGCGGAGAGGCCTGTGGCGCCGTCGCCTCTCGCCCCGGAACGGATGCCCGCACCCGATCCCCAAGCCCTCCGAAGGCGGCGTCTGGGAATTCCGCTGCGGTTTGGCGCCGCAGAACCTCCGTCCCAAGCACCATCAGCACCGCCAGCAGGAGTAGTCCGATTGGTTTCTCGAAGGCGGCAACCGGCGCCCAGAGGACGAGCACGAGGAAGACGAAGGCAACCGCAGCGTAGGTCGTGCCCCGTCGCTCCCGCAGGTAGGGAGCGGCCTCGCGTCGCAGGGACGAAGCGATGCGGGTCGGTCCCGCAAGCCAGGCGGCGATGAGGAGAAGGATGCCGAAGGTGATCGCCGAAACGGCGACGGTCACAAGCAGCGCGGTGCCGATGCTCCAGACGGCTTCGACGGCGGGCTTGACCGATTCGTTGCCCGCCAAGGCATCGATCACCGTGTTCCCGGCGACCCCTCGGAGGAGAAGGCTGAGAACCCCGGCAACGACGAAGCCGAAGCCGACCGAGCGCAACGCCTGCCTGCGACGCGGCCCGGCGAGGTAGATCGCGAGTCCGTAGAGAAACACCGCCAACAGGGTGAGAACGATCGGTAGGCGCCTGACCAGCTTGCTGATGTCCTGCGCCGCGGAGAGCTGATCGGACTTGAGAATCGTCAGCTGGCCGGCATCGGGTGGGACTTTCGAGGCGAGTTTGCCGGCGACCCCGAGCTGGCCGCCGCTTTCTGAGACCAGCGATCCGAGATCCAGGGTCACTTCGCCACCGCCGGTCGAGACCGCCGCGCCCTCGTCGTTGAGGATCTTCAGCAGCGTTTCGTGGGCACCGCGGTTCGCCGCGCTCCAGAGGCTTTCGGCCTGGGAGGTTTCCAAGGCCCTTTCGGCTACCCGGGGAGCAAGCTGATTCAGAGCTCCGGCGGCCGGGCCGGCCAGGGGTGCGAGGCGCGGCGGGAACGTCTTTTCCAGTTCGGCCTGGACGTCCACGCTGGCGAAGAGCTGGTCGGCGAGATAGTTGGAGAGCTGGGTCTTGACCTCCTCGTTCTGGAGGAGCTTGTCGCTCGTGTTGACCCAGTTGTCGGTGTTGAGCGCCTGGCGGTTGACCCAGATCGAGAAGATCGCCAAGAACGCGATCAGGGTGCCTATGACCAGCAGCGCCGCGACGATGCGCGGGTGTCCTGAAGTGCTTCCCTGGGGGGAGCTCTTGGCTTCGATGGTCATTCGACCTTAACCGGAACCCGGTAGCAGTGCGCGAGGAATTTACGAAGCCCGGACCGCGACACAGCGCCAGGAAAGCGCATGGATACGGCGAAACCTGACTCCATGGTTCCTTTGGCCCTTGCGTTTCGTGGGCTTGCGCGTGCCGTCGCCGGCGTTTGGCACGACCCCGAAACCAAGGCGCTGCCCTTCGTCGCGGCTGCCCTGGTGCTCACTGGGACGCTCTTCTACTGGCGCTTCGAGGATTGGACCATCGTCGAGTCCCTCTACTTCTCGGTCGTGACCCTGACCACCGTCGGCTTCGGCGACCTCTCCCCGACCACCGCCGGCACCCAGATCTTCACGATCTTCTACATCCTCACCGGCATCGGCGTATTCGTCGCGCTGCTGGCCTCGGTCGCTCAGCAATACATCGAGCAGAAGGCCGAAAGCCCTTCGGCGCGCGAGCGTCTGAGCGCCCGTCGGCGCCGCGGCCAGGCCGACTGACGAGAGGTCAGACACCCTCGACGCCCTCGGGGTGCTCGCCAGGCCCGCCTGTCCGGGAGTGTCCTCATGAAGGTGGTCGGGGCATCCTGGCGACAATCAGACTCATAACCGGAGAGGATGGGTAGATGCCCCAACCCCGTCGCCAGAAAAAGCAAGCCGAATCTGTCGACTACGGCTGGGTGATTTCGTATGGCTGCAAGTCCGCCGGCCAACTCCGACGCCTCAAGGTCGACACCGACCCGGCTAGCGACACGCGGCCGATCGAGGTCCCGTGCGCCTGCGGTGAGGTCCACCGTGTGACGGTCTCCCCGTACCGACGTCGGCGCTCCGCCGAGGAACCGTTCGACCTCGAGGTTTCCTCGCTCGACGAGCTGCGCTGAGGGCCGAAGACGGGTTCAGGCTGGTCTGAGTGCGCGGGACCCAAACCGCGAGAGCATTGAGCGGGGCAGCCAGGACTCGAACCTGGAATCGCCGGTTTTGGAGACCGGTGCCTTAGCCAGTTGGGCCACTGCCCCTAGGTAGCCGATTCTATGCGGGCGGAGGGACTTGAACCCCCACGGGCCGAAGCCCACCAGGACCTAAACCTGGCGCGTATACCAATTCCGCCACGCCCGCGCGAACGTCTTTCTGGCTGCTTAACGCGCGGCCAATGCCGCTGCGTCGCACTTAGATTCTATGATCGTTGGCGTGGCGGTAGGAGAGGTAACGCCGGGCTACGAGCTCTGGCACCCGAATCGGGAGAAGGCCGACGTGATCACGACCAGGTTCGTGGTCGCATTTCTGATGCTCGCGACGGCCGTAATCGCCTTCCTGGTGACGATCGGCGGCTTCTCGCTGCTCAGCGGCGGCGGCGCCATGGGCCTCGTCTGCCTGATCTTCGCCCTGCTCTACGCCTTCTTCTCCTACCTCGTCGGGCGACGCTGGAGCCGCGGCATCCTCCCCGTCGCCGCTTCGCTCTCGATGATCCTGGCGATCTTCTGCGCGGTCGGCGCCAACAGCTGGTTCGCCCGCGACAAGGCCGGCTTCGAAGATGCGCTGCTCCCGGTGTCGCTGATCGGCCTGCTGGTCGTCATCCTCGCCCTCCTGCAGCTGCTCCTGATCGTCGCCTGCTTCTACGGCTTCAGCCAGGACTGGCACGTCGAGGAGGAACGCCCGATCGGCTCCGGCGAGGACTACGGCGCCGGAGCTCCGCAACCGGCCTAGGGCCTGACGGCACCTGACCAAGCGGGGCCAGGACCGAGGACGCCGCACCGCGCAGCGTCAGGCGCCGTCAGGCGATGCCGGAGGTGGGACTCGAACCCACAAGCCCATAAAGGGCAATCGATTTTGAGCCGATCGCGTATGCCAATTCCGCCACTCCGGCGCGGGCCGAACGATAGACCGCGGCCGTCGGCCTCGCACTAGACTCAGCTCGCGATGAGGGTGCACCACCTCAACTGCGGCTCGCTCTGCCCTCACGGGAGGCGCTTTATCAACGGCGAGGGCGGGCTCCTGGAGAAGGGCTTCGTCGTCTGCCACTGCCTGGCGATCGAGACCGGCGAGGGGCTGGTCCTGGTCGACACCGGATTCGGCATGGAGGATGCTCGCAACCCGCGCCAGCTGGGCGCCATCTTCGGTCTGATGAACGCCGAGCCGAAAGCCGAGACCACGGCGCTGGCGCAGCTCGAAGCGCTCGGCTTCAGCGCCACTGACGTGCGCCAGATCGTCGTCACCCATCTCGACCCCGATCACTCCGGCGGGCTGCCCGACTTCCCGCAGGCGGAGGTGCACGTCCTCTCGACCGAGCTCGACGCGGCGCTCAACCCGGGTCTTAAGGACAAACTGCGCTACCCCGAAGCCCACTGGAAGCATGGGCCACGCTGGGTCAGGCACGACCAGGGCGGGGACGACTGGTTCGGCTTCGAAAGCGTCCGCATCCTGCCCGGCCTCGACGCCGAGGTGCTGCTGATCCCGCTCTTCGGCCACTCGCGCGGCCACTCGGGCGTGGCGCTGCGAACGGGCGATGGCTGGCTGCTGCACTGCGGCGACGCCTACTTCAACCACGGCGAGATCGAGACGCCGCCGAGTTGCCCGCCGGGACTGCGCCTCTTCCAGACGCTGAACGGCGCCGACGGCAAGGCCCGCAAGCGCAATCGCGACCGGCTGCAAGAGCTGGCCGGCCGCCACGGCCACGAGGTCAACCTCCTCTGCTCCCACGACCCGTACGAGCTGAAGCGCGAGCAGGCCAGGGCCGCGGCCGCGCCGGCAACCGGGTGAGTACCGCGGCGCCCGAGAAGCTCTGGGAGCCGCCGGCCGAGCTGGTCGAGCGGGCGCGGCTGACCGAGTTCATGCGCTGGCTGGCGGCCGAGCGCGGGCTCGCGTTCGACACCTACGACGACCTCTGGAGCTGGTCGGTCGAGGACGTCGAGGGCTTCTGGGCCTCGATCTGGGACTTCTTCGGGGTGCAGGCCGACGGCGGCTACGACCGCGTGCTCGGCAGTCGCGAGATGCCGGGAGCGGAGTGGTTCGCGGGCGCCCGCCTCAACTACGCCGAGCACGTCTTCGCCGGTAAGAAGGACGCCGAGCCGGCGATCCTGCACGCCTCGGAGCTGCGCGAGCTCGACCAGCTGAGCTGGGGCGAGCTGCGCGCCCAGGTTGGCGCGGTCGCGGCCGGCCTGCGCGAGCTCGGGGTCGAGGGTGGCGACCGCGTCGTCGCCTACGTCCCCAACATCCCCGAGGCGATCGTCGCTTTCCTCGCCACCGCCTCGATCGGCGCCGTCTGGTCGAGCTGCTCGCCCGACTTCGGCTCGGCCAGCGTGATCGACCGCTTCGCCCAGATCGAGCCCAAGGTCCTCTTCGCGGTCGACGGCTACCGCTACGGCGGCAAGGACTTCGATCGCCGCGATGTTCTCGCCGAGCTGCAGGCGGCGATGCCGAGCCTGCGCCGCACGGTCGTCCTCCCCTACCTCGACCCCGAGCCCAACCTCTCCTCTCTGCGCGATGCGACGCGCTGGGACGAGCTCCTCGCCAGGGGCGACGGTGCCGAGCTCAGCTTCGAGCGAGTCCCCTTCGAGCATCCGCTCTGGGTCCTCTACTCCTCCGGCACCACCGGCCTGCCGAAGGCGATCGTCCAGGGACAGGGCGGCATCCTCCTCGAGCACCTGAAGAAGCTCCACCTCCACGTCGACGCCCACCCCGGCGATCGCCTCTTCTGGTTCACGACGACCGGCTGGATGATGTGGAACTTTCTGGTCTCCGGCCTGCTGACCAAAGCAGCAATCGTCCTCTACGACGGCAGCCCCGGCCACCCCGACATGAGCGTGCTCTGGGATCTGGCGGACCGCGCCGAAGTGACGATGTTCGGAACCAGCGCCTCCTACATCGCCGCCTGCATGAAGGACGGGGTCGAGCCCGGCGCAGGACGCGATCTCAGCCGATTGAAGGCCGTCGGCTCGACCGGCTCCCCCCTCTCCCCCGAGGGCTTCGACTGGATCTACGAGCAGCTCGGCGCCGACACCTGGCTCTTCTCGACCAGCGGCGGCACCGACCTCTGCACTGCCTTCGTCGGCGGCACGCCGTTGCTGCCCGTCTACCGCGGCGAGCTGCAGGCGCGGGCGCTCGGCGCCGCGGTCGAGGCCTGGGACGAGGACGGCAACTCGGTGATCGACGAAGTCGGCGAGCTGGTCGTCACCGAGCCGATGCCCTCGATGCCGGTCTACTTCTGGGGCGACCCCGACGGCAGCCGCTACCGGGCCAGCTACTTCGAGCAGTACCCCGGCGTCTGGCGCCACGGCGACTGGATCGAAATCACCTCGCGCGGCACCGCGGTCATCTACGGCCGCTCCGACTCGACCATCAACCGCTCCGGCATCCGCATGGGGACGAGCGAGATCTACCGCGCCGTACTCGGCGTCGACGCGATCGTCGACGCCCTGGTCGTCGACATCCCCCGCCCCGGCACCGAGGGCTGGATGCCGCTCTTCGTCGTCCTCCGCGAGGGCACCGAGCTGGACGACGACCTGCGTCGCGAGATCGCCCGGCGCGTACGCGAGCACTGCTCGCCGCGGCACGTCCCCGATGAGGTCTTCACGATCGCCGAGGTGCCGCGCACGCTCAGCGGCAAGGTCCTCGAGGTCCCCGTCAAGCGGATCCTGATGGGCACGCCGCCCGAGAAGGCGGCCAGCCGCGACTCGCTCGCCAACCCGGCGGCGCTCGACTACTTCACGGAGATGGCAGCGGGGCTCGAGAGCTGACGCCCACCTCCCGCGGGCGGCGGGGCGCGATAGCCCGCACTGCAGCAAGGACGGCGAAACCCCAGCCGGCGGCGACGAGGATGCCGCCGAGGACGTCGCTCGGGTAGTGCCAGCCGATCGCCACCACCGAGCACCCCACCGCCAGCGTGAATGCGGCGCCAACGCTCAGCGTCAGCTTTCGCAAGCCGGCGGGAACCACGAAGAGGTAGGCGACCGCGATCGAGGCCGCCGCGGTGGTGTGGCCGCTGGGAAAGGTGTTGGGCTCGAAAGGATCGCCGCCGATCGCCAGCTTGACGCGAGGATGGGCAAGCAGGACCTTCAGCAGCTGGGTGGTGACGTTGGCACCGACGACCACCAGCACCGCGGCGAGGGCACCGCCTGGGCGGCCGCGCAAAAGCGCGATCGCGCAGGCGACGGCGAGCATCGCCAGCATCGGCAGCGGATCGCCGAGTGAGGCGATTGCGTCGGCCAGGGTGCCGCCGCTCGGCTCGTCTTCCGCCAGCCTGAGAAAGACGCGCACGTCGGCGTGCCTCCCCGTAGCGAGACCGAGAGCGAGAACAGCCAGAACTCCGAGTGCGGTGGCACAGGCGAGACATGCGACAAACGGCGCTCTGACGTTCCGGGCCACCGCGAAACGGTAGCGAGGAGGGTTAAGCGTCCTCAGGCGGGAGTGACCGGGTTGCGGCGCTCGGCGAAGGAGCGGTCCTTGCTCGCCGCCATCGCGAAGCGACGAATGACCTCGGCGCGCAGATCCTCGGGCTGGACCACCGCGTCGACCACCATCTCCGAGGCGAGGTGGAGGATGTCGATGTCGGCCGCGTACTCCTCGCGTTTGCGGGCGACGAACTCGGCCCGCTCGGCCTCGTCCTCGATCGCCTGGATCTGGTTGTAGAAGACGGCGTTGATCGCCGCCTCGGGGCCCATCACCGCGATCGAGGCGCTCGGCAGGGCGATGCAGCAGTCGGGTTCGAAGGCCGGCCCGGCCATCGCGTAGAGGCCGGCGCCGTAGGCCTTGCGGACTATGACGCTGAGCTTGGGCACGGTCGCCTCGGAGACGGCGCTGATCATCTTCGCGCCGTGGCGGATGATCCCCTGGCGCTCGACCGCGGTGCCGATCATGAAGCCGGGCACGTCGGCGAGGAAGAGCAGCGGCACGTTGAAGGCGTTGCAGGTCTGGATGAAGCGCGCCGCCTTGTCGGCCGAGTCGACGAAGAGCACGCCGCCTTTCTGGCGCGGCTGGCTGGCGACGACGCCGACGACGCGCCCGTCGAGCCGCCCATAGCCGACGATCAGCTCTTTGGCCCAGCGCTTGTGGACTTCAAGGAAGGAGTCGGCGTCGAGCAGGACGTCGAGCACCTCGCGCATGTCGAAGGGCTGGTTCTCATCGGCCGGGACGATCTCGGCGATCGCCGTCTCGGAGGCCGGCGCGACAGGCTCGGCAGCGGGTGGCTCCTCGCGCCAGCTTCCCGGCATGTAGGAGAGGTAGCGCTTGGCGAGGTCGATCGCCTCCTCGTCGCTCTTGACCAGGAAGTGGCCGCAACCGGAGACGCCGGTGTGCATCTTCGCCCCGCCCATCTCCTCCAGCGTCACCGTCTCGCCGATCACCATCTCGGCCATCCGCGGCGACCCCAGGTACATCGAGGCGTTGCCCTCGCGCATGATCACCACGTCGCAGAAGGCGGGGATGTAGGCACCGCCGGCGGCGCTCGGCCCGAACAGCAGGCAGACCTGCGGAACCTGGCCGGAGAGCCGCACCTCGTTGTGGAAGATGCGGCCTGCGCCGCGGCGGCCGGGGAACATCTGCACCTGGTCGGTGATTCGCGCCCCGGCCGAGTCGACCAGGTAGACCATCGGCAGCTGCAGCTTCAGCGCCCGCTCCTGGATCCGGAGGATCTTCTCGACCGTCTTCGGCCCCCAGGAGCCCGCCTTCACGGTCGGATCATTGGCCATCAATGCGACACGGCGGCCGTCGATCGTCGCCAGTCCCGTGACGACGCCGTCGGCGCCGAGTCCCTCCTCACTCCAGTTGGCCAGCAACGCCTCCTCGGCGAAGGAGCCCTCGTCTACCAGGCGCTCGACCCGCTCGCGCACCGGCAGCTTGCCCTGCTCGGCGGTCTTCTCGTGGTGGCGCTGCGGGCCACCGCCGAGCGCAGCCTCCAGTGCCTTGGCGAAATCGGTCACGGCGGGGAGCCTATTCGGCTAGATGATCAGCCATCCAGCCCGCGATGCCAGTCGACCGGCCCGGCGATCAGCACGTGGGCGCCCAACGGGCGGCCGAGCACGTCCTGGGCGGCGCGTGAGGCCTCGAGCAGCTTCGGCAGGTCGATCCCCGTCTCAATCCCCATCTCGTGCAGCATCGAGACCACGTCCTCGGTCGAGACGTTGCCGGTCGCGCCCGGCGGCACCGGGCAGCCGCCAAGCTCACCGAAGCTCGACTCGAAGGAGTCCACCCCCTGCTCCAGCGCCGCCAGGATGTTGGCCAGGCCCTGGCCGCGCGTGTTGTGGAAGTGCGCGGTCAGCTCGACCCCGGAGAGCCGCTTCCCCGCCGCCGCGAAAAACTCGCGGACCTGAACCGGGTTGGCCATCCCGGTCGTGTCGCCGAAGCCGATCTCCTCGCAGCCGGCGGCCGCGAGGCGCTCGGCTATCGCGAAGACCCGATCCGGAGGGACCGCCCCCTCGTAGGGGCAGCCGAAGGAGGTAGAGATCACGCCCTCGCAACGCAGCCCTGCCTCACGGGCGGTCGCGAGCGTCCGCTCCAGACCCGCGAGCGACTCCTCGATCGAGCGGTTGACGTTCTTGCGGTTATGGGTCTCCGAGGCGGAGAGGAAGACGTTGATCTCGTCGAAGCGATCGCGCAACCCCAGGGCCCGCTCCAGCCCACGCTCGTTGGGGATCAGGACCGAGAAAGAGACCCCGTCGCGGCGCCGCACCCCGCTGAGGACCTCCTCGGCATCGGAGAGCTGCGGGATAACGTCCGGCCGCACGAAGGAGGTGACCTCCAGCCGCTTCAACCCGTTCGCCGAGAGCAGATCGATCAGCCGCACCTTCTCCGCGGTGGCAATCGTCTCCGGCTCATTCTGAAATCCATCGCGAGGTCCGACCTCACGGATGCGGACACTGCGCGGCAGGCTGGTCATGCCGATCGAGGCTACGCCGTCGGCGGGCCGGCCTGGCCCACCACCCGCCGCTCGTGGGTGCCGACGCCGATCGTCCGCTCGCCTTCGGTGACCTCGACGTCGAAGCGGAGCTTGCGGCCGTCGACGACCTCACGCAGGGTGGCGTGGGTCCGGCAGATCGCGCCCTCGCCGGCGGCGGCCACATGCTTGACGCAGACCTCGAAGCCGACGGTCGCCTGGCCCTCCGGCAGGTGCTCGTAGGCCAGCGTCGAGGCGCTGCCCTCCATCATCCCGATCATCCCCGGCGTCGAGAGGACGCCCGTGCCGATCGTGCCGCCGACGTCGGTGACCAGCGGCGGCGCGACCGTGAACTCGTCGCTGCGCTCGATCCCGGGCGCGAGGCCCGGCTCGGCCTCAGCCATCAGACCATCCCGAGGCCGCCGCTTACGCCCAGGGTCTCGCCCGTGACGTAGGTGGCGTCGTCCGAGGCCAGGAAAGCGACTGCCGCGGCCACCTCGTCGGGCTGGCCGAGGCGCTTCATCTGCGTGCTCGCTTTCATCGTCTCGATCACCTTCTCGCCGATCTCACCGAACTCCTTGGCGCCCATCAGCAGCGGCGTCTCGATCGGCCCCGGGGCGATCGAGTTGGCGGTGATGCCGTAGCGGGCATTCTCCCGGGCGATCGCCTTCATGAAGGCGACG
Source organism: uncultured Solirubrobacterales bacterium (assembly GCA_963716735.1). Taxonomy (GTDB): domain Bacteria; phylum Actinomycetota; class Thermoleophilia; order Solirubrobacterales; family 70-9; genus VRUE01. The sequence goes on along the minus strand of OY970321.1, from coordinate 147,309 downwards.
ATGCCGCCCTTCGCGGCCGAGTAGACGGCCGAGCCCTTAGAGCCGACCCGGCCCGCCTCCGAGGAGAGGCTGACGATGCGGCCGTAGCCGGCCTGCTGCATTCCCGGCAGGGCGGCGTGGGTGCAGTTGAGGACGCCGCCGAGGTTGACGGCGAGCACCTTCTGCCACTGCTCGGGCGTCGTGTAGGTGAAGAAGCCGAACTCGTCGGTGCCGGCGTTGTTGACGAGCACGTCGAGGGTCCCGATCTCCTCCACCGCCGCCCCGGCCGAGTCGAGATCGGTCACGTCAAGTGCCAGCGCGTGGCCGTTGACCTCACCGGCGATGCGCTCGGCGCCCTCGGTGTCGATGTCGCCGACCCAGACCTCCGCGCCCTCGGCGGCGAGCCGCGCCGCGATCGCCGCGCCGATTCCGCTCGCGCCGCCGGTGACCAGCGCCTTTCGTCCCTCCAGCCTCATACGCCGCGCAGCATAGACTGGCGCGCTCGTGAGCGAACCGATCCCGATCGTCGGTGGCACCGGCGCCCTCGGCGCCGGCCTCGCCCTGCGCTGGGCAAAGGCGGGGCGACCGGTCGTGCTCGGCTCGCGCTCGGCGGAGCGAGCCGAGGAGGCGGCGGCGAAGCTGCGCGAGGCCGTGCCCGGCGCGGAGGTCGAGGGCCTGCTCAACGAGGAGGCCGCGAAACGGGCCGAGGTCGTCTTCCTCACCGTCCCCTTCCGGGCCCAGTCGGAGAACCTGAACAACCTGCGCGAGGCGCTGCAGCCCAGCCAGATCCTGGTCGACTGCACCGTCCCCCTCGCCGCGGCGGTGAGCGGCAAAGCGACCCGGACCCTGGGCGTCTGGCAAGGGTCGGCGGCGCAGCAGGCGCAGGAGATGGTGCCGGACGGGGTCACCGTGGTCGCCGCCCTGCACACCGTCGGCGCCCCCAGCCTCAACGATCCCGAGGCCGAGCTGGACGAGGACGTGCTGATCTGCGGCGACCGCAAGGCCGACAAGGCGCGGGTCGCCCGCCTGATCGAGCTGATCCCCGGCCTGCACCCGGTCAACGCCGGCCCGCTGGAGACGGCGCGGATAGTCGAGCAGCTGACCCCGCTACTGATTTCGGTCAACGTCCGCTACAAGACCCACGCCGGGATCAAGCTCACCGGGCTCCCGGAGGGAGATCACTGGGCGTGAGGCGGAGCGGGCCGCGATGAGGGTCGCGCTGCTCGCCGGTGGCACCGGCGGCGCCAAACTCGGCGCCGGGATGCAGGAGGAGATCGGCGCCGATCTGACGGTGATCGCCAACACCGCCGACGACATCGAGGTGCTCGGCGTACACGTCTCCCCCGACCCCGACCTCGTCACCTACTGGCTCAGCGGCGAGATCGACGCCGAGCGCGGCTGGGGAATCCGCGACGACACCTTCACCGTCTTCGAGCGGCTCGCCCGGCTGGGCGCGCCGGACTGGTTCAGCCTCTCCGACCGCGACCTCGCCGCCTGCCTCTACCGGCGCCAGTTCCTCGACGAGGGCGGGCGGCAAACCGATGCACAGGCGCAGATCTCCCGCGGGCTCGGCGTCGAGGCGCGAGTTCTGCCGATGAGCGACGCGCCGGTGCGGACCAAGGTGCTGACCGAAGCCGGGCGACGCGACCTGCAGGAGTACTTGATCCTCGACGGTGGCGCCGCCGAGGTGCAGGCCGTAGAGCTAGAGGGAATCGCCGAGGCCGAGCCGACCGCCGAGGTGGTGGCGGCCCTGAAGGACGCCGAGGCGATCGTGATCGGCCCGTCGAACCCGGTGATCAGCATCGGGCCGATCCTCGCCATCCCCGGCATGCGCGAGGCGATTGCCGCATCGGAGGCGCCCGTGGTCGCCGTCAGTCCCTTCGTCGCCGGCGCCGTCGTCAAGGGACCGACCGAGCGCTTCATGGCGGCCCTCGGTCGCCCCTCGACCGCCGCGGGAGTCGCCTCGCTGTACGCGGGTCTGATCGACGCGATGGTCGTCGACGAGGGCGATCCCGATCCGCCGCCGGATGAGATCCCGACGCTGGCCGCAGCGACGCTGATGGAGGGCGCAGCCGGGCGCGCCCGGCTGGCACGGATCGTGCTCGACTACGCGGCTACCCTCGCCGAAGAGTGAAAGCAACCGCGGTACTGCCGGTAAAGCGCTTCTCCGGAGCGAAGCAGCGCCTTGCCACGGGGATCGAAGACGAGCGACGCGAAGCACTGGTCGCGGCCATGCTGGAGGACGCGCTCGAGGCGATCGGCGGAGCCCGCTCGATCGAGCGGACGATCGTGGTCAGCGGCGACCCGGGGGCGCAGGAGATCGTCGCGGCGAGCACTGCGGAGGTGCTTCCCGACCCCGCCGACGCAGGCCACGTGGTGGCGGCCCTGGCGGGAATCGCCCGCGCCGAAGCGGACGGCGCCGATTGCGTCGTCCTCCTTCCCGGCGACTGCCCGCTGCTCGACCCGAAAGAGCTGGACAGCCTCCTGACCGGTCTTCCGGAGCGCTTCGTCGCGATCGTCCCCGACCGCCACGGAACCGGCACCAACGCCCTCGCCCTGGCCCCACCCGGTGCCATCCGGCCGGCCTTCGGCGAGGGCAGCTGCGCCCGCCACGTCGCCGCCGCGCGCCAAGCGGACGTGCCGTACGCGATCGAGGAGCTGCCCTCCCTCGCCCTCGACCTCGACACTCCGGCCGACGTCGTCGCCCTGACCCGCGTCCTCGACGAAGGGGGTGCGGGCCGCGCCCGGCGGACGGCAAAGGCGCTCGGGATATGAGCGAGCTGCACGTCATCCCCGTCCCCGGCCTGCCCGAGTTCTCCGCGGGGATGTCGATCGGGGCTGAGATCGGCGCCAGCGCAGAGCTGCTCGAAGGCGACGTCGTCGTCGTCTCGCAGAAGATCGTCTCCAAGGCGGAGGGGCGGGTCCAGAAGCTCTCCTCGATGATCCCCGGCAGTGAGGCGCGGCGCCTCGCCGCCTTGCTCGGCAAGGAGCCGGCACTGGTCGAGCTGATCCTCAGCCAGAGTCGCGAGGTGCTGCGGGCCGAGCGCGGCGTGCTGATCGTCGAGACGCACCACGGCTTCGTCTGCGCCAACGCCGGCATCGACACCTCGAACCTGCCGGAGGAGAACACCGTCTCACTGCTGCCCGAAGACCCCGATGCCTCAGCGCGGCGCATCCGCACCGAGATCCACGCCACGACCGGCACGGTCCCCGCGGTGATCGTCTCCGACAGCTTCGGCCGCGCCTGGCGCCTCGGCCAGGCCGAGGTCGCGATCGGCTGCGCCGGCATCGCCCCCCTGGACGACTGGCGCGGCCGAGCCGACACCAGCGGCCGCAAGCTGGAAGCGACCGAGATAGCAATCGCCGACGAGGCCGCGGCAGCATCTGACCTGGTGCGCGACAAGGTGAGCCGCGTCCCCGTGGTAATCGTCCGTGGCCTGGAGCGCCACGTCAGCTCGGACGACGGCCTGGGCGCCGCAGCCCTCCACCGTCCCAAGGATGACGATTTGTTCCGCTGAGGTTGCGGTCCATCCCGGTAGGGGTTCCACTTAACTTTTTCGATGGAGAGGGAGTTGAGCTGGCGCCTCTGGCTTTCAACGAAAAAGTACAAGACGTTCCACCCCTACCGGGATGGACCTCACTTGATGCGAAGCACTGCGGCACCTTTGAGGGCGCCGGTTCGGATCGAATCGATCGCGTCGTTGACAGCCTCCAAGGGGTGGACCTCGACCTGGGTGTGGATCGGGACCTGTGGAGCCAGAGCAAGAAACTCTTCGCCGTCCTGACGCGTCAGGTTCGCAACCGAGCTTAACGAGCGCTCGCCCCAGAGGATCTCGTAGGGAAATGCTGGGATGTCGCTCATATGGATACCGGCGCTGACGATGCGGGCGCCCTTGGCGCTTACGCGCAATGCATCGATCATCAGCGATCCGACCGGGGCAAAGACGATCGCCCCGTCGAGCTCCTCCGGCGGCGCCTCCCCGGAGGCGCCGACCCACTCGGCGCCGAGGCTGCGTGCAAACGCCTGGCCGTCCTCGTCGCCCTCGCGGGTAAAGACGAATACGCGTCGGCCCTGGTGAACCGCGAGCTGGCAGAGGATGTGAGCTGAGGCGCCGAAGCCGTAGAAGCCGATTCGCTCCGCCTCTCCGACCAGGCGCAGTGCCCGGTAGCCGATCAGCCCGGCGCAGAGCAACGGTGCGACCCCCTCATCGGACATGTCGGGTGGAAGCGAGAAGCAGAAGCGCTCGTCGGCTACCGCCAGCTCGGCGTAGCCACCGTCGACGTCATAGCCGGTGAAGCGGGCGCGGTCACAGAGGTTCTCGCGGCCGCTGACGCAGTAACGGCAGATGCCGCAGGCCCAGCCCAGCCAGGGAACCCCGACCCGCTCGCCAAAGGCAAAGCGCTCGGCACCCTCCCCGAGCCCGGCCACGGTACCGACGATCTGGTGACCGGGGACGAGCGGCAGCTTCGGCTCGCTCAGCTCGCCGTCGACGATGTGCAGGTCGGTGCGGCAGACGCCGCAGGCAGCCACGGCGAGCAGCACCTGTCCGGGACCTGGCTCCGGGTCGGGCAGCTCGGTGAGCCGCAGAGGCTCACGCTGCCGCTCCAGGACCATCGCCCGCATCGACTCAGGGTAGAACGGACTCCAGGGTGTCGCCAAGTCGGGTCGGACCAAAGAGGACATCCGAAGTGCCGGCAACGGGTTCGCCATCGCGGAAGAGCCCGACGTCGACCTGAGCGTCGCCGCTCCCGGAATCGATCAAGCTGACCCAGGCGCGCGCATCGACCGGCTGACCATCGAGAAGTAGCAGGTAGAAGCCGTCGGCATCGCTCGAAGCCTTGAAGCAGAGCACCGCTTCATGGGGGACGCCCTCGGCGAGCGGAGCAAGGAAGCGTTCGCCGCCCATCGCATCGCCGCTGGACCAGAGCCCTCGCTCGGTGCCGCTGCCGTCGTCCCAGAGCTGCAGTCCAAAGCTGGGGTCTTCGACCCCGCTGCCGCTGAACCGCACGATCAGGTTTTCATCCCCCGGAGCTCTGTAGACGGTCGGCTGGATGAGGAAGGTGAAGGCGAGCGCGTACTCGTCGCCGTCGTGAACTTCGATCGCTTCGTCTCCCCCGCCCCCGATCGGGCCCGACCCGGCACCGACAGGGCCAGGCGGATGACCACCGATCACGCCGCCGACAGGCGGCGCCGGGACCGCTGCCGGAGCGGGCGATGGGGTTGGCGCGGCCACCGGCACCGCAGCCGGGGCCGGAGAGGGCTGCGGCGCAGGCGAAGGTTGAGCTGGGGGCGGCGCCGGTGACACCTCATGTGCGGCCGCCGGCCGCGGACCCGCAACGACGCGAACTGGGGCAATGGCCGGCTGTGGCGGCCCAGCGCCCGTGCCATTCGATGCCTCCCTCCCCTCCGCGACGAGGGCCTGCGTCCCACCCGTTGCCGGGCGTGCGGGCGCGACGGCGAGTCGCTTGCCCGATGGGACCGCCACCGAGTCGCCCAGGCCGATTCCGATTCCGGAAGCGACGCTCACCCGGGGACCAACCGAACTCGACGCCCATGGCTGAACGATGAGCAGCGCAGCGAGTCCGAGCGCGCCAAGCAGAGCGATCGCAGAGACGACCGCCAACCCTGGGAACCCATTCCCCGCCGCTACGGAACGCGAAGCGATCTGCTCACTCTATCGCTAGATCAAACGTCCAGTCAGGTACTTAATAGGTCTCGACGACCTCGTACAGGGTCGTGCGCTGGGCCGGGACGCGGCCGGCCGCGCGCGCCGCCTCGATCAGCTGCTCGGGCTCCAGCCGGACGCCGTGCTGGGAGCCCGCCATGCGGGAGATGTTCTCCTCCATCAGGGTGCCGCCGAGGTCGTTGACCCCCCAGCGCAGGGCCTCGGTCGCTGCCTCGAGGCCCATCTTCACCCAGCTCGCCTGCAGGTTGGGGATCGTCCGCCCCAGGGCCAGGCGGAAGGCGGCGGTGTGCTTGAGGTTCTCGCTCGCCGAGATCTCCTCGATCCCGTGGGTGCGGCCGAGCATCGTGTTGAAGGGGATGAAGCTGAGCGGCACGAACTCGGTGATGCCGCCGGTCCGCTCCTGCAGGGCCCGCACAACCCGCATGTGGCGGGCCAGCTCGCGCGGCTCCTCGATGTGGCCGAACATCACGGTCGAGGTCGAGCGCAGCCCGGCTCGGTGGGAGGCTTCGATGATCTCGACCCAACGATCGGCGGGCAGCTTGTTTGGAGAGATCCGCTGGCGGACGCCGTCGTCGAGGACCTCCGCGGCGGTTCCGGGGGTCGAACCAAGGCCGCACTCGAGCAGATACTCGAATACCTCGCCGGGCTCCTTGCCCGAGCGCTCGCACATGTAGTGGACCTCCATCGGCGAGTAGGCGTGCAGGTGCAGGTCCGGAGCCGTCTCCTTCGCCAGCCGCAACCACTTGCCGTACTCCTCCAAGGTCAGGTCCGGGTGGATCCCCCCCTGCATGCAGATCTCGGTGGCACCGAATTCAACCGCTTCCTGGATCCGCGCCGCGAAGTCCTCCTCGGAGACCTCATAGGCATCGGGTGAGCGCTTCCCCTGGCCGAACCCGCAGAACGCACAACCGACGACGCATATGTTGGTGAAGTTGATGTTGCGGTTGACCACAAAGGTCGCCGTGTCTCCAGCAAGCTCCTCACGAAGCTCATCCGCAGCGGCCCGCATCTCCTCAATCACCTCTGGCCTGGTCTCAGCAAACAGCGCCGTCAGCTCGTCCTCGCTCAGCTCGACCCCGTCCCGCCCCTTCTCGATCGCCCGCGGCGCCAATTGGGAATCGATCTGCTCTTCGCTGCGCCGCCCGGAACCCCGCCGCGGAATGAAGCTCCAATACTTCAGCTTGATCACATCGAGAACGCCTTGCTCCATCCACTCGGAGTCCATGTATTGGGGGTAGACGCAAAGTCGCTCGGTAAGTGCGTAGCCCTTCGGTGCCAGCCCCTTCCTCACCTCATGCGGGCTAGGGAATGCGTGCTCGGGAGAGATGTGGTCTCCGTTGGCCGACAGCCCACCCAGATCGGTTGCACCGGCCTCGACCAGCTCGGCCCAAGCGTCCGAGAGGTTCGGCGGCACCTGAACCCCGACATCCGGCATCAAGCGTTTGCACTCCCGGATCAAGCGCTTGATGTCGTCGATGCTGACGGGACTTGCCCATGAGGGGACGGAGGATGGGGGTGTCCCTCCGCTTGCTGGGTTTTTCGCCAGGGAGCTTGGGTGGCCGTCCGAGGATGTCGGTGGGGCGAAAAAGAGGACGCCGCTGCGCGGAGGGACACCCCCATCCTCCGTCCAACGCTCCCGCGACGCCGCGTCAGCGATGTCCGCCACCTCCTGGCCGTAGTAGCGAGGGTGTGGGACGAAGTTCTGGAGGATGATCTCCTGGATGTGGCCGTATTCGCGGTGAAGGTCAGCGAGAGCTTCAAGCGATTCGACCTGCTCGTCCTGCGTCTCGCCGATGCCTACCAAGATTCCGCTGGTGAAGGGAATCTTGAGTTCCCCTGCAGCCTGAATCGTTGCCAGTCGCTTCGCCGGGTGCTTGGTCGGCGAACCTGCGTGCACGGTCTCCATAAGGCGCTCGGAAACCGACTCAAGCATCAAGCCCTGAGACGCAGTCACCTCTCGCAAGCGAGCAAGGTCATCGTGGCCGAGCACGCCGATGTTCGTATGCGGCAGGATGCCGCGCTCCAGCGCCCGCTCACAGGCCCAGACGACGTAGGAAGTGAAGTCTGGGTGCCCCCACTCACTTAAATGCGCGGCAACCGCCGGATTGACCTCGGGGCGCTCGCCCGTAAGCACGAGGAGCTCCTTGGCGTTCCGTCGTTCTGCCTCGTCTAAGCGAGCTTCAACCTCATCCGGAGAGTAGATATGAGCTTTGTGCGTCGCGAAGGCGCAATACTTGCAGTAGCACTGGCAGGTGCGGGAGAGGGAGAGCGTGTAGTTCCGCGAGAAGGTGATCCGGCGCACGGAACTCAAGCTACTGGAAGCATGCAGCCGCCGGACCGTTGCGGCCCGGCGGCTGGAGGACTAGAGGAGGGCCGAGCTCAGGCGGTGGAGCCGGCACCGGGCTTCGGCGCGGCGGGCGCCTTGACGCGCTCGGGCGGTTCGGTCGGTGCCGGTCCGCCCGGCTCGAGGACGATCCTGTAGACGACCGCGGCCAGCAGCGAGCCGACGATCGGGCCGACCAGGTAGGGCCAGACGCCGCCCCACTCGTTGCCGGCCAGGGCGGGGCCGAGCCAGCGGGCCGGGTTGAAGGAACCGCCGGTCAGCGGGCCGCCGACCATGACGATGAAGCCAAGCGTGGTGCCGATCGCCAGCGGCGCCCAATCCTTGACGCTCTTTTTCGAGTAGACCGCGGCGAGGATCACGAGGACGAGGCAGAAGGTGCCGACCGCCTCGACGATCATGCCCGGAAAGTTGCCACTGAGCAGGCTGCTGACCTGGGCGGCGCCGTAGTGCGTGGCCCTTCCCTCATCGAGAAGGAGGCCCTTGGCGAGAAAAGCACCGCCGATACCGCCTATGAGCTGGGCAAGCATGTAGATCACCGCGTCGATGCCGGAGATCCGTCTGATCGCCACCGCCGCCAACGTCACAGCTGGGTTGAAATGGCCGCCGCTGGCGACGCCAAACATCACGATCAACCCGAACAACAGAAAGGCGTGGACGAGACCAACGACCGCGAAGTCCGAGCCGAACTGAGCCTGGCTGCCGGTGGCCACAAACAGCACGACCACGCTGCAGATGAAGAACACCAGCAGGAAAGTGCCGATCAGCTCGGCGAGATATGCCGAAAGTCCTCGTTGCTGCACTGGTTACGCCTCCTCTAGTCCCGAATCCCTAACACTCGATTTCGGGGCGGGAGTGTATCCGGAATGGGGATTGAATAGTTTTCCCTGTTGAATGAGACGGGTTGTCGCGCTGCTGGCGGCCGTCCTGTTACTCGTCGGCGTGGCCGGCTGTGGCGGGGACGGCGCGGAACCGGGCGCGCCGAAAGGCGTGACGCTCGTGCTCGATTTCGTGCCGAACGCGGTCCACTCAGGCATCTACACAGCGCAGCAGCAGGGCTACTACGACGACCGGGGGATCGACCTGACGATCCGCCAGCCGGGTGAGTCGACCGATGCGCCGAAGCTGCTCGAGGCGGGCCGTGCCGACTTCGCCATCCTCGACATTCACGACCTGGGAATCGCCCGCGAGAGGGGCCTTGACGTGGTCGGGGCGATGCCGATCGTGCAGCGCCCGCTCGCCGCGACGATCGCCCGCGGCAATGGCCCGGTGCGCCGGCCTCGCGACCTCGAAGGTCACACGGTCGGCGTCACCGGCCTCCCCTCCGACGAAGCGGTGGTCGACTCCGAGGTATCCGCCGACGGCGGCAACCCCGCCCGCGTCGACCGGGTGACTATCGGCTTCAACGCCGTCGCTTCGCTTGCCGCCGGCAAGGTCGACGCCGCGACCGGGTTCTGGAACGCCGAGGGGGTCGCGTTGCAACAGCAGGGCATCCCCGTCCACATCTTCAAGGTGAGTCGTTACGGCGCCCCGCCCTACCCGGAGCTGATCCTGACCGCATCCAGGCAGACGATCGAGAGCGACCCGGATCTGGTCGACTCGGTGGTCGCCGCGACCACCCGCGGCTACGAACTCGCCTCAGACCGACCTGGCCGAGCACTCGATGATCTGCTCTCCGCGGTCCCCGGTCTCGACCGCGCCGAACAGGCGGCGCAGCTGCGGGCGCTGCGGCCCGATCTGCGCCCCGCTCCGTTCGATCCCGCGGTGCTGCGGGAATGGGCGGCCTGGGATCTGGAGCACGGGCTGCTCGAACGGCCGCTCCACGTCGATGCGGCTTTTCGGTTGAACCAGTAGTCAGTCGGCGAGATACGCTCCCTCTCGTGAGCTTGGCCGGCGACTTCAAGCAGGTGCTCGACTCGATGCCGCCCGATTGGACGGATCTGGAGCTCGATCTGCGGATCGATGACGAGAGCCAGTACATCGATACCGCGGTGGCGGTCAGCCAGGTCAACGCCCAGCCCTACTCGGAATCCGAATGGCACTGGCGGTTGCTGGTTGCCCACAGCTTCGGGCACGCAGCGGCCGCGGAGAGCGTGGCCGGTGTGCTGGAGAAGTTGGACTCCGACGGCGTGACCGGCGAGATCCAGGTTCGCGAGGTGCGCGAGGGGCGCTCCGAGGTCGTGCAGATGTGGGGCCGGCCAGAGAGCGTTCGCGAAGAGTTCCGCCAACGCCGCTCGATCTAGTGGCCCAGATCCTGGCGATCGTCCCCGATTTGATGCTGTCCAGCAGAGTCGAGGAGAGCCTGCGAAGCGCAGGTCACGATGTCGCGGTCATACAAAGCCTGCCAGACCCCGTCGATGCCGACCTGCTCATCTGCGACCTCGACGCCGTGGATGTCAAGGCGGTCGCGCAAGCGGACGCGCCGACCCTCGGCTTCTATTCGCATGTAGACGTCGAGACCAAGCGTGCCGCCGATGCAGCCGGGATAGATCTCGCGGTCCCCCGTTCCCGAATGGCCCGCGAACTCCCCCAGCTCGTCGACAAGCTCCTCGACTAGAGGAACAGGTCGGCGATCAGGAAGGCGTTCAGGCCGATGATCATCGCCGCCAGCGTCCCGGCGATGGCGGTGAGCCAGCCGGGGTTGACGAGCGAACCCATGACGTCGCGGCGCCTGGCGATCATCAGCAACGGCACCAGGGCGAAGGGGATTCCGAAGGAGAGGACGACCTGGCTGAGGACGAGGGCATCGGTTGGGTTGGCACCGATCGCGAGGACGAGCAATGCCGGTGCAAGGGTGATCGCCCGGCGCAGGAAGAGCGGGATGCTGCGACGGATGAAGCCCTGCATCACCACCTGACCGGCCATCGTGCCGATCGAGGAGGAAGCGAAACCCGAGGCGAGCAGGGCGATCCCGAACACGGTTGCGGCGTTGCCGGAGACCAGGGTCTGGAGCCCTTCGTATGCGCCTTCGATCGAGTCGATGCCGGTCAGGCCGCTGGTGTGGAAGAGGGCGGCCGCGACGATCATCATCGAGAGGTTGACCAGGCCGGCGAGCGAGAGGGCGATGACCACGTCGACTTTCTCGAAGCCGAGGATGCGCTTTTTCTCGGCCTCGTCGCGGCCGACGATCCGTTTCTGGGTCAGCGCCGAGTGCAGGTAGACGACGTGCGGCATGACCGTCGCGCCGATGATCCCGGTGGCGAGCAGGATGCTCTCCGTCCCTTCGAAGCCGGGCACGAAGAGATGCTTTGCGATTTCGCCGCCGGCCGGTTTGGCGTGGAAGAGCTCGACCACGAAGGAGGCGACGACGACGCCGACCAGCGCGGTGATCCCCGCCTCCAGCCGCCGGAATCCCATCTGCTGCAGGGCGAGGATCGCGAAGGCGCCGGCGCCGGCGATCAGCCCGGCCGGGAAGAGCGGGATGCCGAAGAGCAGGTTGAGGCCGAGCGCGGCGCCGACCACCTCGGCGATGTCGGTAGCCATCGCGACCAGCTCGGCCTGCAACCAGAGTGCGATCGAGGTCCGGCGCGAGAAGGTCTCGCGGCAGAGCTCGGCGAGGTTCCTGCCGGTGGCGATGCCCAGCTTCGCCGACTGGGTCTGGACCAGCATCGCGACCAGGTTTGCCGCCAGCACGACCCAGAGCAGCAGGTAGCCGAACTCGGCACCGCCGGCGATGTTGGTGGCGAAGTTGCCGGGGTCGATGTAGGCGACCGCGGCGACGAAGGCGGGGCCGAGGAAGGGCCAGAACCGGCTGAATCCGCGGCTGTGACCGTCCAGTGAGCGCCGCGCCGCGGCGGCGACCGCCGCCTCGCCCGGGAGAACGTCCTCAACCGTCGCCCCGCCCGGAGGGGCGTCCTCGACCGGTGCCTCGGCGACCGGAGGCGGCGACTTCACCCGGCGCTGCCCTCCTCAACCGGTGGGAGCAGGTCGGGTCCGGGAATCGGCGTGCCGTGCGGGTCGTGGCTCGGCTCACCGAGCTTGGCGGCAATCAACAGCTCCAGCTCCTCGGAGATGTAGTGCTCCAGCACCTCCGCCTCCTCGTGCACCCGATCATCGGGCATGCCCAGCGCATCGGAGAGGTAGGCCTCGATAAGCCGGTGGTGCCGGATCACCTCGAGGGCGACCTTCTGTCCGGCCGGAGTCAGGGTCACGCCCTTGTAGGGCAGATAGTCGACCAGCCCCAGCCCCGCCAGCCGTTTCAGCATCGCGGTCGCGGTCGCCGGCGTCACGCCGAGACGCTCGGCGACCTCACCGTTGAGGACCGGCCCGCTGCGATCCTGCGAGAGCGCGTAGATCGCCTTCGCGTAGTCCTCGATCGCCTCCGTATTGGTCGCCCGCCGCTGGCGCCCGCCGCCGGCCATCAGATCGACACCAGCAGACCGGTTACGTAGAGCAGGGCGATGCCGCAGAGGATCCCGGCGATCGCGGACGGGTTGAGCAGGCGCCCTTCGCCGTCGCGCATCGCGGGGGCGATCTGGACGATCACGCGCACGATCGCGCCGACGCCGACGCCGAAGAGCAGCGCCGCGAGACTCGGGTTGTAGGCGGCAGCCCCGATCCAGGCGCCGAGGATCGCGGGCGCGCCGGCGATCATGCCGAGGCCGACCAGGCGACCGAGGCCCGGCCGCAGGTCGGTGGCGCCGCCGTCCCCGCCCCGCCCCAACGGTGCCACGATCGCCAAGCCCTCGGTCGTGTTGTGGATCGCGAAGCCGATCACCAGGAAGGCGCCGAGCGCCAGCGCCCCGGTCGCGTAGGCGGAGCCGATCGCCAGCCCCTCGCCGAGGTTGTGGAGGCCGATCCCGATCGCGACAAGCAGGGCGAGGTAGGCGCCGCTGGAGACAGCGTCCCCCTGCCGTCGCGCGCTTCGGCGCGAGAGCGAGGCGTCGACCCCCGCCAACGCCAGGTATGCGACCAGCGCGCCGATGAAGACCAGGTTGGCGCCGCCGAACGCACTCGGTGCGGCGGCGGCTATGTCGAGTCCCTCCAGCGCGGTGTCGATCGCGAGGAAGGCGAGGAGGCCGACCGTAAAGGCGATCAGGGCGCCCGCCCACTGGCGGCCCATCCGCCGCATGAAGGGCAGCCAGAGCATGCCGAGGCTGACCGGGATGACGCCGACGTAGATCCCGAGCAGCGCCATCAGGCCAAAGAAGCTGAGATCCGTTTCCGGAGTCTCGGCCGCGACCGGGATCTCGGCGCTGATCGTGCCGCCGGAAGAGGTGAGAACGAAGATCTCATACGCCTCCCCCTCGATCCAGGGGTAGGCGACTTTCAGCGTCGTCGAGCCGAGCCGGCCGATCTCACGGCCGTCCGGCGTCGCGAACGGTGCGTAGGCGTCGTTCACGGCGACCTGGGCGACTTCGACCGGGTCGGGACCGTCGTTTCTCAGCGTCAGCTCGATCTCGCCGGGCCGCAGCACCGTGCGCTCCACCGAGACCTCCTCGATCGGCGGCCCGGTCCTCTCCCCCAGCCCGGGTCCGCCGAGCAGGGCGAAGACGCCGATCGCGGCGGCGATCAGCGCCAGCGGGATCGCCCCCAGCGCCCAGGCCGGCAGCCCCGCGACGGGTCCTCGCTCGGCGCGGCTGCCCGCCTCCATCAGGCCGGACTCCCCCCACCCCAGGGCAGCTCGCAGTAAGCGGCCCGGGCGGCGGCCGGAGCGAGCAGCGAAGGGTCGCCGACGCGGAAGAAGCCGCTCCAGCCCAGCTCGGCGAACTCGCTGACGTGGGCGTGGAACATGTAGTCGCCGTCGAAGGGGAACTTCATCTCGAGGATGCCGCGCTGCGCCTGGCCCTGGATCACCGTGTCCGTGTACTCGCTCGGCGTCAGCGAGGTCCCAGTCGGGTAGTACTGGAAGAAGTTCGCGTGGACGTGAAAGGAGTTGACCGGGTCGTACTCGAGCACGTTGACGAGGTAGACGCGGAGCAGCTCGTCGCGCTTCACCCGGATCGGCTCGTTTATGTAGTGGAAGCCGACCGTGTTGACCGCGTAGACCTCGTTGGCGAGGTCGAAGTTGGTGTCGAAGCCGTTCATCACCATCACCATCTCGTCGGCGTCGGGGCGGCCCTCCTTCGGGTCGATGACGAAGGCGCCGTAGAGACCGCGGGAGATGTGGGCCGCGAGCGGCGCGACGTGGCAGTGGTAGAGGTGGAGGCCGAAGGGCTCGGCGTCGAACTCGTAGTCGAACGTTTCACCGGGGGCGATCTGGCCGGCGCCGCGGCTCTCGCCGATCCCCGGCATCCCGTCCATCAGCGCGCCGTGGATGCCGTGGAAGTGCATCGTGTGCGGATGCTCGGAGGCGTTGACGAAGCGGATCCGCAGCTTCTCCCCCTCGCGCGCCCGCAGCGTCGGCCCCGGCACCCGCCCGTTGTAGGTCCAGGCCTCGAACTTGACCCCCGGCGCGACTTCGATCTCGGCGTCCTTGGCGACGATCTCCCATTCGCGCAGCAGGCGCCCGCTCGCCAGCCGTCGCGTCTTGCCGTAGTCGAAGTCGCGGAGGATCTCGGTGGGGTGGAAGCCGTTGGCACGGTGATCGACCGTCCGCCCCTTGGCGAAGCTCGCGTGGGCGAAGCTGTCGTGGCCGCGGTGGCCGCCGACCCCGGAGGAATGGCCGTTCGACCCGGCCAGGGCCGGCTCGCCTCCCAGCCCACCCCCGGAGATCAGGCTGTGTAACCCGGCCGCGGCGGGGACCGTCGCGGCGGCGCCCAGCAGCTTGCGCCGGCTGATTCGCCTCTCGCTCACGACGGCGAGTGGTTGTTCGCGATGCGATCGATAGCGAGATTTTGACACATCTAAAAGATGTTTTCGCCTCATCTAAATCAGGCCGTTGCCGACGACTCGTAAACTCGGCTCAGTGAGCGCTGAGATCGAAGTCGAGCTGGACGCCCAGTACCGGCAGCTGCGCGAAGAGTGCGGGCTGCTTGACCGCTCCTCACGCGGCAAGCTGATCGTCAGCGGCAGCGAGTCGGCCGAGTACCTGCAGGGTCAGTTGACCAACGACGTCGAGGCGCTCTCCCCCGGCGAGGGCCAGTACGCCGCCCTGCTCGACCGCAAGGGTCACATGCAGGCCGACATGCGTGTCCTTCGCATCTCATCGGAGGAGATCTGGATCGACACCGAGTCCGAAGCGCTGGAGGCGGTGCGGCGCCATCTCGAGATGTACAAGATCGGCCGCGACGTGGCAATGACCGACCTGACGGCCGAGCGGGCGATCCTCTCCCTGGTCGGTCCGCGCAGCGTCGAGATCGCCGCTACGGCGGCGCTGCCGGAACACGCCAACGAAGCGGTGAAGATCAACGGAGTCGAGTGCCTCGCCGCGGGAACCTCCAGCGGCATCGACCTGATCGCCAAGCGGGCGGATGTGGCGGCCCTGCGCGATGCCCTGGTCGGCTCCGGCGCGGTCGAGGTCGGCCCCGAGGCCGCCGAGATCGCGCGGATCGAGGCCGGCACACCCCGCTTCGGCGCCGAGATGAGCGCCGAGACGATGCCCGCCGAGGCCGGCATCGTCGAGCGCGCGGTCAGCTTCACCAAGGGCTGCTACATCGGCCAAGAGCCGGTCGCACGCCTCCACTACAAGGGCCGCCCCAACCGCCGGCTGCGCGGCCTCGAGCTGAGCGCCCCGGTTGCACCCGGCGCGAGCCTGCGGTTGGGCGAGAAGGAGGTCGGCACGGTGGGCGGTTCCTGCATCTCCCCCGCCCACGGCCCGATCGCCCTGGCGATCGTCCGCCGCGAGGCCGAGCCGGGCGCCGAGCTGGCCGTAGGTGAAGATGGCGTTACGGCTCGCGTAGTCGACCTGCCGTTCGGCTAGATTCCGCTCGATGGGTTGGTGGCGAGGCAGGCGACTTTTCGCGGCGCCGCGGGCGGCCGTGGCTGCTTTGGCCTGCTCGCTCGCTGCCGTGGCGCTGCTCGGCGCCGGCTGCGGTGCCGAGCAACACCCCAACGATCCGCGCCCACAGCCGCCGACCCGGATCAGCGTCGCGGTCAGCGACGGGGAGATCACCGTGCAGCCGTCGCGGATCGCGGTCGGCCCCGAACCGACTCAGCAAATCCCCCAGAATCAACATGCCGAACAACCGGTCGTTCGCTCCAACGCCCCACTCAACGTCGTCCTCGTCGCCGCCAACCTGACCGGCGTCGATTCCCATTTGCAGGTGCGCGGCGGCGACAAAGACCTCAGCTCGCAACCGCTCTACGCCGGTTCCAACGTCACCCTGCAGGCGATCCTCCCCACCGGCGTCTACCGCGTCAGCGCCCCCGGCATCCCCGACGCCAAACCGGCAAAGCTCGTCGTCGGTCCCCGCCGTACGTCCTCAGAGAACGACCTGCTCCTTCCGTAAAAACGGGGACGATTCGCCGTCTGACCCGAGCGTCACCATCGGTTAGGTGACTGTCGCACTCTCAATCGCCGTCGTCCTGCTTGCCGCGGGGCTGCTCTACACGCTGCTCTCGCGGACCCGCGAGGAGGTGCCCCTGGCGCCTGACCTCGGCCCCGCGATCCAGGAGGCGACGTCGAAGGCGGTCGCCGATCTGCAGCGGATGAACGAGGAGTCACGCAAGGTCGACGCACAGGCGGCCGAGGCGACCCTCGACAAGCGCCAGGCCGAGATCAAAGCGCTGGCGGAGCGGATCGCCAAGGGCCAGGAGAAGATCGAGAAGGAGGTGCAGCGGCGCGGCGAGACCGACCTGCAGACCCGCACCCTGCTCGAGCAGATGGGCCAGACGGTCGGCAACCTCAACTCCGAGACCGCGGGCCTGAAGAAGGCGCTGCGCCAGCCGCAGACGCGCGGCCAGTGGGGCGAGCTGCAGCTGCGGCGCTGCGTCGAGATCGCCGGCATGACCGAACACGTCGATTTCGAGCTGCAGGAGACGATCCATACCGACGAGGGCCGGCTGCGACCCGATGCCCGCTTCCTGCTGCCGGAGGGGCGCAGCTTCGTCGCCGACTCGAAGGTCCCGCTCGATGCTTTCCTCGACGCCCAGGAGGCGGAGGTCGAAGCGGAGCGCCTCGTGCAGCTCGACCGTCACGCCCGGCAGGCGCGCGAGCACATCCGCGCCCTCAGCTCCAAGGACTACCAGGGCCAGTTCAAGGCGGGAGAGATGCCCGACCTGGTGATCTGCTTCATCCCCAACGAGCCGGCGATGCACGCAGCTTTCGCCGCCGACCCGACGCTCTTCGACTACGCACTGGAGCGCAACGTGCTGGTCGTCAGCCCGACCTCGCTGATCGGCCTGCTGCGCACCATGGAGCTCGGCTGGCGTCAGGAGCGGATGGTCGCCGAGGCGGCCGAGATCGCCGAGGCGGCGGCAACGCTGCACGGGCGCTTCTCCAAGTTCCTCACTGACCTGGACAAGGTCGGCAGGGGCCTGACCTCGGCCGCCGGCGCGTACGACTCCGCCGTCGGCTCGATGGAGCGCCGGCTGCTGCCGCAGCTGCGCAAGGTCGAGGACCTCGGTATCGCGCCCGGCAAAGAGATCAAGCCGCCCGAACCGATCGAGATCACCGTCAGGGCAATCACGGCGCCCGAGCTGGAAGACGCCGAGACCCCCGCGCTTGACTAGGATTGCCGGGCCCGCAAACGAGCTACGGAGGACCTGGTTTTGGCCGTCGACAGCAGCGCAGTCGCGAAATTGGACGTAGAGCCCGGAACGCTTCCGGAGACGATGGCCGCTTGGGTGATCCGCCAGGAGCGCGAGGGCGAGCCCACCGACGCCTTCCAGCTCGAGCAGATCGAGGTACCCGAGCCGGGTGCCTTCGAGGTGATCGTGCGGGTGATGGCCGCGGGAGTGAACTTCAACAACGTCTGGGCGGCGCTCGGTAAGCCGGTCTCGATCTTCGGCTACGGCGACCACCCCGAGTACGGCCACCACATCGGTGGCTCCGACGCCTCCGGCATCGTCTGGAAGGTCGGCGAGGGGGTCACCCGCTGGAAGGTCGGCGACGAGGTCGTCGTCCACTGCAACCAGGCCTCCTATGAGGACGTCGAGGTGCACGGACTCGACCCGCTCGCCGCGCCGAGCCAGAAGATCTGGGGCTACGAGACGACCTGGGGCTCCTTCGCCCAGTTCACCAAAGTGCAGGCGCAGCAGCTCCTCCCCCGCCCTCAGAACCTCTCCTGGGTCGAGGCCTCTTCCTACGGGCTCACCTACTTCACCGCCTACCGGATGCTGATCGACCAGTGCAAGCTGCAGCCCGGCCACAACGTGTTGATCTGGGGCGCCGCCGGCGGTCTCGGCGTCTTCGCCACCCAGCTCTGCGCCGCCGCCGGCGCCAACGCGGTCGGCGTCGTCTCCTCCGACGACAAGGGCGAGCTGGTCAAGCAGCTCGGCGCCGTCGACTACATCAACCGGGCCGAGTTCGGCGAGATGATGCGCACTCCGGAGAATCTCGCCGACAAGGCAGCCGACAAGGAGCGCTTCAAGGCATCCCGCGGCTTCGCCAAGCGGGTCAAAGAGATCCTCGGCGACGCGCCAGACATCGTCTTCGAGCACGTCGGCCAGGCGACCTTCCCGACCTCGGTCTTCGTCGTCAAGCCGTTCGGCAAAGTCGTCATCTGCGGCGCCACCTCGGGCTTCCAGCTCGACTTCGACGTGCGCTACCTGTGGATGCGCCAGAAGCAGATCATCGGCTCCCACTTCGCCAACGCATACGAGTGCATGCGCGCCAACCAGCTGATGGCCGAGGGCAAGGTCCGGCCCGTCCTCTGGAAGACGATGGGCTTCGAGGGCGTCCCCGAGGCGCACCAGCTGCTGCACGAAAACAAGCACCTCGGCAAGATCTCGATCCTGGTCGGGGCCGAGTCCGAGGACGAGGGCAAGAACGAAGACGGCGCCGGCGCGATCCGGGCCGAGGTGGGAGCTTAGATATGGCTGAGGTCTGCACGCTCGACTGGCACATCGCCCCTTTCCGGGCCGACCGCTGGCTCGACCTCTGGGAACCGGCGGCGGCACGGATGCCCGCCTTCGGGGCCAAGAGCTGGTCGCTGACCCGCTCGATCGACGACCCGCTGGCCTTCCAACAGTCCTCGCTCTGGGAGAACCGCTCGGACTTCGAGCGCTACTGGTACTCGGAGGAGATAGAGGCCGCCCGGACCAGCGTCATCGACCTCTACGACCTACCGATCCTGCCCGCCTGGCACACGCTCGTCGCGGCCGAGTAGCGCCGCCGAAGACGTCCCCTTTCACAACGACCAGCTCTCGAATCGCTCGCCGGTCAGGCTCCGCAGGCGATCAACTTCGGGTTGCAGCATCGCCGTCAGTCTCTCGCGCAGCCCCGCGTCGACTTCCGGCCTGTCGGTGATTTTCGTAGAGAGCATCCTGCGAACACCAGATCGCCTCCCAGACCACCAGCGGGGCGCAAGGCGCCGGCCGGCGGGGTCGAGGAGACGGTGGAAGACACTGCTGCCCAGCGGGGTCAGGGCATACTTGTCGGCACGGGTGTTGCGTTCGTTTTCGAAGGCCGGGCTCCAAAAGGCGGGGTCCACCTGGAGAAACGAGAAGACCCGGCGCAATGCTGCGCGACGTCCGTGCTTGAGCTCATGCTGATCGAGAACGAGTATCTGGGATGGGTCAAAGACACGTAGATACAGCTCCAGTTGCATCGCGTACTTGCTGGGACAGACAATAGGATTGTCCGGCGCATCGCACCCCCGCATGTAGTCGTCAAAGGAACGTCGATCCCCATCCGCCTGCCTCTGGACGAAATGGGCAACAATACGATCAATCGGATCGCGAACGACATAGACGATCGATGCCTCGGGAGCAACCGAATGAATCCGGCCGGCAACCTCGGCGTGAAAGGGATAGGCCGAATAAGCGGGGGTCACCTCACCGCGCACAGCGGTGTCCATCGTCGCGAAGTGTGACTGGTACCACTCCATCTGATCGAGCCAGTCATCGCGCCAGAAGAAGCGCATCTCCTTGCCGTCGGCGTCGTTGTCGCGAGAGTCCCCGACCCCCTGCGGGGTCGCCATCGAAATTTCGGGATGAGCGTCCAGATAGCTGTGGAGGCTGGTGGTGCCGCTCTTGGCGGCACCAATGACGATCAGGTTTGGCAGGGCAGTGTCCAGGGGCGCCCGTACCGCGGTCCTCGCCGCCGGGTCGCTCATGCCGAAAGCTCGCCTCCTGCCGGCCCACCGCCGTGACGCATGCCTGCATCCCGGATCCAGGTTCGCACCCGGTGCCGCCGGGCGAGCATCCTGCGTGGCTCGTGCATCGAGGCGCGGAGCCGCTCCAAACCGTTTCGGGATCGAAGTCCATCGTAGGGCAGCGAGAGCTGCGTCGCGCGGAACCTGTTGAACGCATCGGCCGAGGCAACCGCCGCCTCGCTTACCGGGCGCAACAGAAACCCCCTGTCGTCGATTTCCCCGTGGTAGTGCAGGATGCTTGGACGTTCACCCTCCGCAATGGCTGACGGATGGACAGGAGCATGGGTTGGAAAATTCATTCCCACGGGAAGCGCTATATGAGGGAGCTCGGAAACCGCGAGGGCGAGAGCGAGTTGGTCGTTGAAATAGTGCAGATGCTTGGGAATGAGGTGCGGGTCGTCATGCAGCCATTCGGTCAGTTTTCGATAGCTCTCGCACCAGAGATCGCACAGTGGTCGACAGAGATGTCTGGGCACGGTGATGACACCGCTGTTGAAGTAGGGCGGCATGTGATCGCCGCTGGAGGTAGCGGTGTAAGAGGATGCGGGAGTGGTCCGACCGTCCATCTCGTACAGTCGCAGCCAATCCCTGCGTCTGAAACGGTGATAGTCCGCCGGCTTCATCCCGATGCTGTCCGTCGACAGTCGATCGGTGAAGTCGTCAACCACCACGACGTCGCAGTCCAGGGCGACGAGCAGGTCGCAGTCTGCGCTCTCGTCCAGTTCGAACATCCGAAGCTTGTTGGCCGGGCCCGCTGCTCCGGAGATCGGGTCGACCACGTTCACCGCGACGCCCTGCTCGCGTAGCGAGCGCTCGAATGAGGCGGGCACATCGCCGATGAAATCGACGTGTATCGCAGCATTGCCCAAGCTGCCGTCGAGTCTGCGGATCGAGAAGACGAGGCTCTGGACCCGATCAAACCACGAAGGAGTGCTCTCGCTAACGCATGAGATCTGTAATTTCATAGCTGATCCGACCAGTTGCTTGACAAGGAGAGAGCGTCTAGTCGGAACAACGGCAGACCACCTTGATTTCTCGCGACGACGCCTCTGCCCTGGGGCCGCCGCCTACCCGAGAGGGGTCCTGAATTGGCCTTCCAGCTCGGCGAGGTCGAAGTCGGGCTCCTGCCCGAATGAATGCAGCATCCTCTTGCGCAGGACCGAGTAGCGACGCAGGGCCTCACTGCGACGGCCGCGCCGCATGCAGAGCTCGAGCACGATCCGCTGTGCGTCCATGTCGAACGGCTCCATCTCGGCGAGGCGCCGCGCGTGCTCGACCGCGGCGTCGAGGTGACCCAGCTCGGTGCGGATGCGAACCTGAGCCCTGAGCGCCCGTCCGGCGAGCTCGTGCAGCCGCTCCCGCTCCTCGAGTGCCCACTCCTCGTAGGGGGTCTCCGCAAGGAAAGGGTCGCGATAGAGGCGCAACGCATTATCGAGATGGCCGGCGGCGGGCTCGGCGAGACCCTGGACGAACGCCGTGAGGCCGGCGCGGGCCTCGCGCTCGAACTCGTCCGAGTCGACCTTCACACGATTCGCGTCGAGGTAGTACCCGCCACGGCGGGCCACGACGAAGTGGGAAGGTGAGCGCTTGGCCCGGTCGGGCTCGAGCTTCTCACGCAGGACGTGGACGTAGTGGCGCGCCCTGTTGCCGGCTTCGCTCGGACCCACCTGCGGCCACAGCGCCTCGGCGATCATGTCCGTGCTCACCATCCGCCGCCGCTCGCAGATCAAATATTTGAGCAACTGCCCGGACCGCTGCTCCAGCCACTCGCCGTCGAGTACGCCGTGCTTTCCTTCGACCTGGAACCTTCCCAAGGTCGAGATGCGCAGCTCGGGCGAGACCGAGGGGGCGGGGCCCGACACTCGAGAGTGACTCTTGCGACGCCGGTCGTCTCGGCTGCCGGGCCGCAGATGAAAGAGGACCTGCGTGCTCTCGGAGTCGATCCTGGAGACGGTCACCCAGGCGGCACCCAGAGTGCCGGAGCCGTCGACGTCGAACCGGACCTCCGGAAGAAGCCCGTCGACATCCAGCGCACGCTCCGCCAGGCAACCGCCTTCGAGCATCGGGCCGAGCCGCCGGCAGATCAGATCGCAACAGGTCCAACCGGCTTCGTCTCCCCGGCGCTCGGTCGGAACGAGAAGCTCCCTGGCCACCCTGTTCATATAGAGCAGGCCGTCGTCGCGGTCGGCGAGCGCAAGACCGTAGACGAAACGCTCGAAAAGCTGCGGTGACTCAGCCAGTCGCCGCAGCGACCAGAACGAGCCATCGGCTTCGCACAAGTTTTTCGCTTTTTCTCGGTGACCCATTGTCTGCAGGCGAGATGCTAGCTGGAAGGGGGCGCGGGGCCCTCTCTCGGCTCCCCAACCTCCTTTCCACCTCCGAGGGAATACGTGAACCTATGTGCTTACGGCCGAGACGGCAACCTCCGCTTTTGAAAGAAACCTCTACTTCACGCACAACTTCCGCTACGCGTCATAGGTCTAATCGCAATCAAACGTCCTGCCAAATCGAGGTCAATCAGCCCCGTCCTAGCCTGGCCACTCCATCCGGCAAGGGAAGGCAGGGAAGCATGCGCAAAGGGGAATGGAAGTCTGCGGTCGCGAGCGGTAACGAGGGGCGAAGCGAATTGTCGCCGGGCTGCTTCCGGCTGAAGGCCGAGCTGACGGAGGGGCAAGAGGTCGAGCTTCGCCGTGCCATCCGGCTGGCGAAGGCCGGGGACATGGAGGGACACCGGTACCTGTATGCCCGCTTCGCCGACAACGTCTTCAGCTACGTGAGGAAGATCGTTCGCGACGAGCACGACGCCGAGGACATCACCCAGCAGGTGTTCGCCAAGCTGTTTCGAACGATCGGCCGCTACGAGGAGCGCAACGTCCCGTTCGCGGCATGGATCCTGCGGGTTGCCCGCAATGCCGCAATCGACCACATGCGCGCCGATCGACTGGTTCCCTGCGAGGAGGTGCGCGGAGCCGAGCAACAGACCGACGAATCGCGTCACGAGTGCAGGCGCTCCTTGACCGACGCGCTCCGCTCGTTGCCCGACGAGCAGCGCGAGGTGATCATGCTGCGCCACCTGATCGGGCTCTCCCCCCTCGAGATCGCCGGCCGTCTCGGAAAGTCCGAGAGCGCGATCCACGGCCTTCACCATCGCGGACGACGCAGCATGCAGCGCGAGCTGGTCCGCAGTGGCTCCGCCCCGGCACTGGCCACAGCCTGAACCGGCGGGGGTCCGGCGCCGCCCGAGCGTGGCGTCGCCGGGCGCCGGCGCAAGAAACTTCCTCCCGATGGCGTTGATCTCGCGTGCAGCCGGTCGAGGCATCTGTCGCAGTTGAGGAGGTCCCCTTCATGGACCTCGGACGTCACCACCGGCCGATCGAGGGAGAGCTTCAGGCGGCGTTCGAACGCGTTCTCGGTGACAGCGCTTTCGTGCTGGGAAGCGAAGTGGCGGGGTTCGAGGCAGAGTTCGCCGAGTTCTGCGGCGTCCGTCACTGCGTCGGCGTCGGCTCGGGAACCGCCGCGCTGACCCTGGCGCTTCTCGCTGCCGGGGTCGGAGCGGGCGACGAGGTGATCGTGCCGGCGCACACCTTCATCGCCAGCGCGCTGGCGATCGTGCACGCCGGCGCGACCCCCGTCTTCTGCGACGTCGAGGAGGAGACCGGGCTGATCGACGCCGACGCCGCCGCCGCGCTGGTCGGCCCCCGCAGCGCCGCCATCGTCGCCGTCCACCTGTACGGCCAGCCGTGCGACATGGAGGCGATCGGCGCGCTGGCCGAGCGCCACGGCCTCTTCCTGCTCGAGGACGCCGCCCAGGCCCACGGCGCCCGCTACGGAAACCGCCGAACCGGGGGCCTCGGCGACGCCGCCGCCTTCAGCTTCTACCCGAGCAAGAACCTCGGCGCCCTCGGCGACGGCGGCGCGATCTGCACCGACGACGAGGACGTCGCGACGGCCGCCCGCAGGCTGCGGGACCTCGGCCAGCTGAGTAAGGGAGAGCACCTCGAAGCCGGCTTCAACGAGCGGCTCGACGGCCTCCAGGCGGCGATGCTCAGGATCAAGCTGAGGGGGCTCGACGAGGGGAATTCGAGCCGCCGACAGCTCGCCTCCCGGTATATGCATCGGCTGCCGGAAGCCTGCCGGCCACTCGAGGAGAAGCCCGGGCGGGAGTGCGTCTACCATCTCTTCCCGATCCGCCTCGGCAACCGCGACGCCGCCCGGCAAGCCCTTGCCGAGCGCGGCATCGCCAGCGGTGTCCACTACTGGCCGGCCGTGCACCGGCAACCGCCGCTGGCGCCGCTGGCGGACCCGGCGACGAGGCTCGACTCGGCGGTGCGCTGGAGCGAGGAAGAGCTCTCGTTGCCGATCTTCCCGGAGCTGAGCGAAGCGGAGATCGATGCCGTCTGTGTCGCCGTCGACGAGGTACTTCAGGAGGTGGGAGCTTGATCAAGGACAGAAGAGACCGCCCGGTGACCTTTGGCCTGATCGGTTTGGGCTATTGGGGACCCAACCTGCTCCGGGTGTTGATGGAGCTGCCCGGCGCCGAGGTGAAATGGATCTGCGACCTCGACCCCCAGCGCCTCGAGCGGTTCGGGCGCCGCTACCCATCCTGCACCCGGACCGACGAGGTCAACCATCTCTTCGACGACCCCGAGCTGGACGCGGTCGTCATCGCCACCCCCGTCTTCACCCACTTCGACCTCGCCTCGCAGGCGCTCAGCGCCGGCAAGCACACCTTCGTCGAGAAGCCGCTCGCCTCGTCGGTCGAGATGGCGGACAGGCTCCTCGACCTCTCCGAGCAGAACGACCGGCTGCTGATGTGCGGCCACACCTTCGTCTACAGCCCGCCGGTGCGCACGGTCAAGAGGCTGCTCGACAGCGGCGAGATCGGCGAGGTGTTCTTCATCTCCTCCAACCGCGTCAACCTGGGCCTTCACCAGGCGGACGTGAGCGTGATCTGGGATCTAGGCCCTCACGACTTCTCGATCCTCCTCTACTGGCTCGACGAGATGCCGACGACGGTCCGGGCTGTCGGTCGCGACTCGATCGTGCGCGGGATCCCCGACGTCGCCTTCATCAACCTCGGGTACGAGTCGGAGATCGTCGCCAACGTCGAGCTCAGCTGGCTCGCTCCAAGCAAGCTGCGACGGACCGTGATCGTCGGCAGCGAGAAAATGGTCGTCTACGACGATGGCACCCCGGAGCCGGTGCGGGTCTTCGACCACGGCGTGGTCTACAAGGACCCCGAGACCTACGGCGAGTACCACCTCTCCTACCGAACCGGCGACATCCTCTCCCCCAAGGTCGACAGCTCCGAGCCGCTGAGCGAAGAGATGGTCGACTTCATCAGCGCGATCCGCTCGGGCGGGGAAACGGTCTCCAGCGCGCAGCTCGCCCGTCGCGTCGTCTGCCTCACCGAGGCGGCGGACGAATCGCTGCGACTGGGTGGCGCGGAGGTCAGCCTGAAGGAGAGGGTCACGGCGGGCTCCAGGAGCCCGAACGAGCGGCTCACGGTGGGGTGAGCCCGCTGGCCACCAAGACGAGCCGGCGGCTCCAGGCACAGATCGTCGAGCCGGCGCCGGCGGGCGAGCTGGCCCTGGACACGGGGCCGCTGGGCGGGCGCTATCGGATCGAGGCCACCCGGGTGGTTGCCGGGAGGCACGCGCCTCGCGACTCGGGCGTCCGCCGCCTGCTGGCCGTCGCCGACCTGATCGGCGTCGGCGTCGCCCTGGTCGTGGCGACGCTGATCGCCGGCCGGCCACAGGAGCTTCTCTGGGCGCTTCCCACCCTGCCGGCCTGGATCTTCGTCTTCAAGGCCTATGGCCTCTACGACCGCGACGTCAAGCGGATCGGCCACGCCAGCGTCGACGACCTGCCCTGGATCGGCCACGCCGTGCTGCTCGGCTCGCTGCTCATGCTCGCCTACTTCCAGCTCGGCCCGATGGGCGGCTTCGACCTCAGCGACCTCGCCGTCTTCGCGGTCCTCGCGATCCTCGCCGTGGCGGTCCTGCGCGCGGTCGCGCGCCGCATCGGCGTCTCGCTGCTGGGGCCGGAGCGGGTGATGCTGGTCGGCGACGGCGAGCAGATCGTCACGCTGGCGCGCAAGATGCGCTCCCATTCCGAGTACGGCGTCGAGGTGATCGGCCTGATCACGGGCTCGGAGGAGCGGGTCGAGCATGAGGGTCTGCGTGCGCTGGGCAACATGTGCGAGCTTGACCTCGAGCGACTGGTCGCCGAGCACAACGTCGAGCGGCTGGTCGTCGCTCACCAGGACTTCGAGCAGGGGGCGCTCTTCGACCTGCTCTGCAACGCGCGCGAGCTGCAGGTCAAGATCAGCGTCCTCCCCCAGCTCTTCGACGCGCTCGGCTCCTCGGTCGAGCTCGACGACGTCGAGGGGATCACGGTGCTGGGAGTGAACCCACCGGTCCTCTCGCGCTCCTCGCGCTTCCTCAAGCGGTTCCTCGACCTGGTCGGCGCCGCGGTCCTGCTTGTCCTGACCGCGCCGCTGCAGGCGGCGGTCGCTGCCGCGGTCAAGCTCGACTCGCCGGGGCCGGTGCTCTTCCGGCAGGAGCGCATCGGCCGCTGCGGGCAACGCTTCCGCCTGGTCAAGTTCCGGACGATGTGCGTTGACGCCGAAGAGCGCCGGGCGGAGCTGCTCGCGGAGAGCAGGGATTCCGGCTGGCTGCACCTCGACCACGACCCGCGGGTGACCAGGGTCGGCCGCTTCCTGCGCACCTCCAGCCTCGACGAGCTGCCACAGCTGTGGAACGTGCTCAAGGGGGAGATGAGCTTCGTCGGGCCGCGACCGATCGTCGCCGACGAGGACCGCCAGCTCGAGGGCTGGCGGCGCACGAGGATCGACCTGACCCCGGGCATAACGGGGCTCTGGCAGGTGCTGGGGCGAACCAACATCCCCTTCGAGGAGATGGTCAAGCTCGACTACCTGTACGTCACGAACTGGTCGCTTTGGACGGACCTGCGCCTCGTGCTCCGCACTCTCCCGGTGGTGCTGCTCAGGCGTGGAGCCAACTGACGATGGAACGCGACTGCCTGCTGTACGCGATCGGCACCCACTTCGATGCCGTAACGCTCGCCGGGGTGATCGCGCGCCTGCGCGAACGCATGCCCTCTGCTCGCCACGTGGTCGTCGACACCGGCGGGGTGACGACGTCGCTCGGCCTGCGCGCCGAGCTGGGCCTGCCCGAGAGCGACTACCTGCTCGAGGCCCCCTCCGGAAGCCCGGTGACCGAGACGACGCGGATCATGGAGCGGGTCGAGCGAGTGATCGAGGTGGAGCAGCCGAACCTGATCGTCGTCCCCGGCGACTCGGCCTCGACGCTGGCGGCGGCGCTGACGGCGCTGCGACTCGGCATCCGCAGCGCCCACATCGACTCGGGGCTGCGCAACCACGACCGCCACGTGCCTGAGGAGATGAATCGGGTGATCGTCGACTCCTTCGCGGACCTGCTCTTCGCCAGCGGCGAGCAGGGGCTCGCCAACCTGAAGTTCGAAGGGATCGAGACCGAGCGCGTGCACATCGTCGGCAGCACGGCCGCCGACACGGTCCACTCGGTGCAGCCGATCTCCAAGCTCGCCGGGACGGCGGCCCGCCTCGGGTTGCGCAAGGGGAACTACCTGCTCGTCTCGCTGCAGGAGGCCAGGATCCGCAACCTCTCGCGCCTGCGGGCGATCCTCGACCGCCTGATGGAACTGAGCAGGAAGCTGCCAGTGATCTTCCCGGTCGGGGAGCAGGTCCAGGACACCGTGGCCCGCTACGTCGACGGATCGCGGCTGCGGCTCACGGATCCACTCGGCTACCTCGACTTTCTCTCGCTCCAGATAGACGCCACCGCCGTCCTCACCGACCGCAGCGGGGTGCAGGAGGAGACCACCTGCCTGGGGGTGCCCTGCTTCACGGTCGCCGACGAGACGGAGCGGGCGGTCACCCTGCTGCGAGGAACGAACCGGCTGATCGGACACGACCCGGCTGGGATCGGCGAAATTCTCCCCGCGCTGGAGAGCGCGCGACAGGGGCGGGAGGCTCCCCCGCTCTGGGACGGCGGAGCGAGCGCGCGCGTCGCCGACATACTGGCCAGAGCGATGCGCCTGCAGGCGGAGGAGCTCTCGATCGCCGCCGAGGTGAACGCGCCGTGAAGGTCTGGATCGACCTCTCCAACTCGCCGCACGCGCCCCTCTTCGCGCCGATCTCGGAGCGACTGTCGAGCGACGGCCACGAGGTCCTCGTGACCGCCCGCGACAACGCCCAGACGGTCGAACTGGCGCGGCGGCACTGGCAGGGGATCAGCGTGATCGGCGGGCGCAGCCACAACGGTCGGGCGGCCAAGGGGCGGGCGATGCTGCAGCGCATCGCCGACCTCGCCGAGTGGGCATGGGGGACGCGCCCCGACGTCGCCCTCTCGCACAATTCCTACGGGCAGATCGTCGCCGCTCGCCGGCTCGGGATCAGGGCGGTCACGGCGATGGACTACGAGCACCAGCCGGCCAATCACCTCGCCTTCAGGCTCGCCAAGACGATCCTGCTGCCCGCCGCGATGCGCGAGCTGCCGCTGCGGCGCCAGGGCGTGACTCCCCGCAAGGTGCGCTTCTACGACGGACTCAAGGAGGAGATCTACCTCGGCGACTTCGAGCCCTCCTCCGAGGCGCTCGCCGAAGCGGGCGTGCGCAAGCAGGACGGCGACGTCCTGATCGTCGCGCGCACCCCCCCGACCGGCGCCCTCTACCACCGCGCCGGCAACCCGCTGTTCGGCCAGATACTCGAGCTGATCCGCGGCCGGCCGGGGGTCAGCTGCGTGGCGCTCTGCCGCCATCCCGAGCAGCGCCGTGAGCTGGCGGGCCTGAAGCTCGAGAACCTGATCGTGCCCGAGCGGGCGGTGGACGCTCGCTCGCTGCTCTATGCAGCGGATCTGGTGGTCGGCGCGGGTGGCACGATGACCCGCGAGGCGGCTCTGCTCGGGGTGCCGACGGTGAGCATCTTCGCGGGGGAGACGCCGGCGGTCGACCGCTGGCTGGAGCAGCGCGGCTACCTGCGGCGCCTCCAGTCGATCGCCGACCTGCCCGCCCTGGAGCCACGCTCGCAACAGCCGCGCAGCCCGGCCGAGCTGCGGGTCCGTGGGGAGACGTTGATCGACGAATTCGTCGCCGAGGTCTTCGAGACCCCGGCCGCCGAAGCGCCCGTAACCGCATCCGCGCAGGCATATGGATGAGCGGGGAATGGCAGGCGGGCCCAGCGTGAGGGGGCGCGCGCAGGCGCTGGCCCAGCGCCTCGACGCTTGGGGGTCTGAGCGCGGCTGGCGCGGCACGGACCCCTACGAGGGGCTGAATGCCAGGCGGCGGGCGCTTGCGCCGCTGAAGCGCTCGCCACTCGGGAGGCGCCTCTTGATCCAGGCGGTCAAGCGCTCGCCGCTCGACCTGCGCCGCCCCCTGGGCATCCCCCGCTTGGCGAGCGCGGTCTCGGCGGCCTGGGCGATCTCCGCCTACGCCCGCAACGGCTTCCTCGCCGAGGCGGAGGCGAAACAGAGGATGCGCGACTGCCTCGGGCTGCTCCACTCGCTCCGCCTGCCGGCGTTCGAGCAGCCCAGCTGGGGCTACCAGTTCGACGTCGAGACCAGGGTCTTCTTCTACCCCGCCACGACACCCAACACGATCGCCACCGCCTTCGCCGGGCTGGCCCTGCTCGACGCCCACGCGTCGCTGGGCGAACCGGAGCTGCTGGCCGAGGCGATCGAAGTCGGCGAGTTCTTCATCCGCCACGTCCCGCAAACGGAGGACCCTCCCGGCGCCTTCTTCGGCTACCTGCCGGGGGACCGCTCGCCAATCCACAACTCGAGCATGCTCGTCGCCTCGCTCCTCGCCCGCATCGCGGCCGAGACGGGCGAGGACCGCTTCGCGGCACCGGCGGCCGACGCCGTCCGCTACACCACCGCCCGCCAGCGCCCGGATGGCTCCTGGCCCTACGGCGAGCGCCCGGGCCTCGGGTGGGTGGACAACTTCCACAGCGGCTACGTGCTCGATGCCCTGCGCACCTGCGCCGACGCGGGCGTCGCCGCCGAGGAGGCGGAGGCGGCCTGGCGCCTGGGCATCCGCCACTACCGGGCGAACCTCTTCCTGCCCGACGGGACTCCGAAGTACTACCCGGAGAAGACGTTCCCGATCGACGCCCAGTGCGTGGCCCAGGGGATCCAGACGCTCGCGATCGCGGCCCCGCACGACCCCGGGGCCGGGGAACAGGCCTGGGCCGTCCTCGAGTTCGCGCTGCGGCGGATGACCCGCCGCGACGGGCTGCCGATCTTCCAGCGACGGCGCTTCTGGGCCAACCGCGCCGTGCACGCGCGCTGGGTGGCGAGCCCGATGCTGCCGGCGCTCGCACATCTGCTGACGATCGATCGGCAGCCGGCTTCCGGCGACGTGCCTGCCGCCCGGGTGACGGCCTGATGTGCGGGATCTGCGGACAGGTCCGCTGGGACGGAGCGGCCCCCCGGGCCGGCCTGATCGAGGAGATGTGCGCCGCCCAGGAGCACCGCGGACCGGACTCTCGCGGCGTCCACGTCGACGACGCCGCCGGCCTCGGCATACAGCGCCTCAGGGTGATCGACCTGGACACCGGCGACCAGCCGATCTTCAACGAGGACCGCTCGGTGGTCGTCGTCCTCAACGGCGAGATCTACAACTTCCGCGAGCTGCGCGCACGGCTCGAACGCTCCGGGCACAGCTTCGCGACCGGAAGCGATACCGAGGTCATCGTCCACCTCTACGAGGAGGAGGGCAGCCGCTGCGTCCGCTCGCTGCACGGCATGTTCGGCCTGGCGATCTGGGACGCGCGGCGGCGCCGGCTCGTCCTCGCCCGCGACCGGCTCGGCAAGAAGCCGCTCTTCTACGCCCTGCGCGACGGCGTGCTCAGCTTCGCCTCGGAGCTGCGCGCGCTGCTGCAGGACCCGGAGATTCCCCGCGACCTCGACTTCGAAGCTCTCGACGCCTACCTCGCCCTGCGCTGGATCCCGGCGCCGCTGAGCGCCTTCGAGGCGGTGCGCAAGCTGCCGCCGGCGAACGTCCTCACGCTCGAGGGCGGGCGGGTGACGATCGAGCCCTACTGGCGGCTCGACCACGGCGGCGAGGCCCGCGGCGGCGATGACCGGGAGCTGATCGAGGAGCTGCGCGAGCAGCTCCGTGCCGCCGTCGCCCGTCGCATGGTCGCCGACGTGCCCCTCGGCGCCTTCCTCTCCGGCGGGATCGACTCCTCTGCGGTGGTCGCGACGATGGCCGAGCAGTCGAGCCGGCCGGTGCGCACCTTTTCGATCGGCTTCGCCGACGACCGCTACGACGAGCTCTCGCAGGCGCGCCTGATCGCCGAGCGCTTCGGGACCGACCACGAAGAGCTGGTGGTCACGCCGGACGCGGTCGAGATCCTGCCGCGGATCGTGCGCCACTACGGCGAGCCGTTCGCCGACTCCTCGGCGATCCCGAGCTTTTACCTCGCCGAGCTCGCCCGCCGGCAGGTCACGGTCGCGCTCAACGGCGACGGCGGCGACGAGAGCTTCGCCGGCTACAGCCGCTACGTCGCCAACCTGGCGCTCGACCGCGCCGCCGGACTGCCGGCGCCGCTGCGACGCTCGATCGGCGCGCTGGCCGGCGCGCTGCCGTCGAGCGGCGACCCCCAGTCGACCCGCAGCCGGCTGCGCAGGCTCGCCGCCGCGACCGCGCTCGACGCCCCCCAGCGCCACGCCTCCTACCTGACCCAGCTCGACCGAGCGGAGCGCCTCGCCCTCTACACGCCGCGGATGCGCGAGCTGGTCGGCGGCACCTCCGCCGCCGAGGACGCGATCGAGCGGCGCTGGCGCGATGCCGGCGCCCGCGATCCGCTTGGGCACATGCTCTCCGTCGACGCCGGGCTGTTCCTACCCGACGACCTCCTGACGAAGATGGACATCGCGACGATGGCCCACTCCCTGGAGGCGCGCTCGCCGCTCCTCGACCACGAGCTGATGGAGTTCGCCGCTGCACTCCCGTCGCACCTGAAGGTGCGGGGCAGGGAGAAGAAGTTCGCGCTCCGCGAGGCTTTCCGCGACTCGATCCCGGCTGAGATCCTCGACGCCCCGAAGCGCGGATTCGTGGTCCCGATGGCCGAGTGGCTGCGGGGGGATCTCAAGGACCTCTCCCACGACGTCCTGCTCGACTCGACCGCCCGCGATCGCGGCTATTTCGAGCCCGACGCCGTGCGGGCCCTGCTCGACCGGCACACCTCCGGCGCGGAAGACCGCTCGGGGGCGATCTGGTCGCTGCTCGTCCTCGAGCTCTGGCACCGCGAGATCGCCGCCGCGCCGGCGTCGAAAGCGGCCGCGCCAATCCAGGAAGAACCAGCGCAAGACCGGGGCGCCGTCCCCCGTTAGTGAATGGGAAGGAGCATCCAGATGAGCAAAGAGGCAGCACCTTCAACCCTTGACGAAGACCGGCACGACGCCGGCCGGCTACCCACTGACGCAAAACGACCCGGCGCCGGCGATAGCCACCAGCTGCTCGAGCAGGTCGGCGTACTGGAGGCGATGCGCTGGCACTGGCGCCTCGTGCTGATTCCCGTCGTCCTGCTGGTCGGAGCCGGCCTCGCCTTCGGGCTGCTCAGAGCTCCGCAGTACACCGCGACCGCCAACCTCAGCGTCGACTTCGGCGCCCAGAACCCCAGCTCGCTCGCCGGCTCGGTGACGGCGGCGCAGGCGCTCGCCGAATCCTACGCGCGGACGATCGACGCGACGCCGGTCGTGCTCCAGGTTTCCCAGAAGACCGGCATCCCCAGGAACGAAGTGGCGGACCACATATCGGCAAGCCCGATTCCCGACAGCACCGTGGTCAAGGTCAGCGGAGTCGACGAATCCGCCGACTCCGCGACCAGGCTCGCCAACGTCTCGGCGACGGCGCTGACCCGCTACATCGCGACCCTGAACGGGACCCGGCAGGGCTCCGCGCCGGTCCTCGCCCAGTTCAGGCAGGCGGAGAGCGTCTACCAGGACCAGCTCAACCACCAGGAAGAACTGGCGGCGCGTGTCGACGCAAATCCCTCCGACGAAACCGCCGCCCGGGAACTACAGGGAGCGCGGGTGAAAACCCAGGTGGCGCTGCTGAAGAAGAACGCGGTCGGGGAACTCTACGGCGCCAGCCAGCAGGCCTACGTCGCGCCGCTCAGGTTCCTCAACATTGCTTCCACGGCAAGCAGCGACAGGCTCTCGCGCCTCCAACTGCTCGGCTTCATCGGGCTGGTCGCCGGGCTCGCCGTCGGCGCCGCCCTCGCCACCGTAAAAGCCAACCGCCTCTGAGGCGGCGGTGAACGCGCGCCTCGGCATCGCCCGTCCCGCCGGCGCGCCCCTGTCGATCGCGGCCTGCGGAGCGGCTGTCTCGCTGGTCGCGGGGCTCGCCTGGGCCGGCTCCGGCGGGCCGCTGACGCCCGACGTGGCCTGGTTCGCCGGCGCCGGCCTGGCGATCGTCGCCTCGCTCGGCTATCTCGCCTGGCAGGTCAACCCCGCCTACATCTTCGCGACCGCGGTCGTCCTCTCACCGCTGGCCGGGAACTGGCAGGCGCTCGGGGTGCCCGGGGCGCTTGGGCTCGACCGGCTGCTGCTCGTCATCGCGGTCTCGGTCGTTCTGCTGCGCGAGCTGCTCGCCGAGCGGGAGACCCGCCTGCGCGTGGAACCGGTCCACTGGGTGC
This sequence comes from uncultured Solirubrobacterales bacterium, assembly GCA_963716735.1. Classification (GTDB taxonomy): domain Bacteria; phylum Actinomycetota; class Thermoleophilia; order Solirubrobacterales; family 70-9; genus VRUE01. The sequence goes on along the minus strand of OY970321.1, from coordinate 113,460 downwards.
TCGCCGCCGCGGTCGTCTACGCGGCGGGCTCGGCATTGGCGGCGGCGACGCTCACCGACAACGACTCCTTCTTCCGCCTGCTCCAGGCCTACGGCCTGCTTCCCTTTCTCGCCTTCCTGACCGCGCCGCTCGTCTTCCGCCACCGGCGCGATCGCGAAATTCTCCTGATCGCCTTCGTCGGCCTCGGCGCTTACCTCGGCCTCACCGCTCTGTTCGAGGCGGTCGGGCTTGACGCGCTGGTCTTCCCGAAGTACATCCTTAATCCCGACTACGGCACCCACTTCGGTCGCGCTCGCGGCCCGTTCGTCGAGGCGGTGACCAACGGCACCGGCCTCTACGTCTGCGCGGTCGCCTCGGCGATCGCCTTCGCCGGCTGGCAGCAGCGGCCCGGCAAACGGGCCCTCGCCGCCTCGGTCGGCGCGCTCTGCCTGCTCGGCACCCTGCTCACCCTGCAGCGCTCGGTCTGGCTGGCGACCCTCTTGGCGACGATCGTGGCGATGCTCTCGATCCGCGAGCTGCGGCGCTTGATGATCCCGGCGCTCGCCGGCGGCGCGGTCGCCGTCCTTGCCGCGCTCGCCTTCGTTCCCGGCCTCGCCGGCCACACGCAGGAACGGATCGGCGACCAGCAGACGGTCCAGGACCGCGAGAACGCCAACCGCGCCGCGATCAACATGGTCGAGAGCCGGCCACTGTTCGGCTTCGGCTGGGGGGAATTCAAGCGCAAGGGCGTCGACTATTTCCAGCTCAGCCCCGACTTTCCGCTGACCACCACCGCCGTCCACAACCTCTTCCTCGGCCTCGCCGCCGAGCTGGGGTTGATCGGCCTGACGCTCTGGGTGCTGGGCTTCCTGCTCGGGGTGGTCACGGCGATGGTCGCCCGCCCCCCGCCCGAGCTGCGGGCCTGGCGTACGGGCCTGGTGGCGATCGGCGTCTTCTACCTCGTCGTCTGCAACTTCGTGCCGCCGGCGGTCTTTCCGAACCTGATCGTCTGGCTCTGGGCGGGCGTGGTCTGGGTCGGCCGCGGGAGCTCGGCGGAGATCGAGAGCACAGCGGTGGCGCCCCCGCCTGAAATCGCTCAGGCCCGGCTGTAATCCCCGAACAGCTCGGCCAGTCGGCGCACCGAGCGCGTCGTGTCGAACTCGGCTTCGACCTTGGCGCGGCCGGCGGCGCCCAGGTCCCTGCGTTTGGCGGGGTCGGCGGCGAGACCCTCGATCGCCTCGACGAGCAGGTCGGTTCGCCCGGGCGGGACGAGCACACCGCTCGTCCCGTCCTCGACCAGCTCCGCGACACCCGCGATCCGGGTGGAGACGACCGGCGTCTCGGTCAGCATCGCCTCCATCAGCACCGTCGGCACCCCCTCGGCGAAGCTCGGCAGGCAGAAGATGTCCGCCGCGGCGTAGTGCGCCGGGATCTCGTCCTGACCGACCGCGCCGGTCCACTCGACCCGCTCCGTGAGACCGAGCGCCTCGCAGCGTGAGAGCAGCTCGTCCCGCTTGGGGCCGTCGCCGACCATCGTCAGGCGGACGTCGAGGCCGCGAGCGAGCAGCTCGGCCGTCGCGTCGAGCAGCAGCGCCTGGCCCTTCAACGAGATCAGCCTGCCGACGCACAGCAGCCTCACCGGCCGATCCCCCGACTCGGACGGGGCGCCATTTCCGTTGCCGTTGCGGGCGACGGCGAAGGCGGTGACGTCGAGGCCGCTGCGGATCACCTCGAGCTTGTCCCAATCCGCCTCTCCGGCATGGGTCATGACCTGACTGCGGGCGAAGTCGCTGATGCAAACGATGCGGTCCGCCTCGGCGAGCTTCGCGCCGAGGCGGCGGTCGAAGAACTCGACCGGCCCGTGCACGGTGACGCTCCACGAGCGCGGGCCGCCGGCGCGGCGCGCGCTGCGTGCGAAGCGGGCGGCGAGGCCGGCGATCGCCGGTGGCGCTCCGGCGAAGTGGACATGGACGTGCTCCACTTCGGCGTCCCGGCAGCGCTGCCAGAGGACGATCGCCTGGATCGCCCAGAGAACCGGCAGGAGGCGGCCGCGCAGGCCCGGCTCGGCGAACTTCGAGCCGGAGAGCAGGGTGCGGAGGTAGGCCGACGGGCTCGCGGCGAAGGCGGCCACATGGGCGCGAAGGTAGTCGCGGGGGCGAGGCGGAAGCAGCGCATAGGTCGAGTCGAACGCCCTGCGGTCGGCCGCGGAGAGCAGGTCCGCCGACGCGGTCCTCCAGACGGAGAAGGTCTCGACCTCGAGGCCGAGCGCCCGCAGGCCTTCGACCTCGCGCAGGATGAAGGTATGGGAGACGCTCGGGTAGCGGGTCGTCAGGTAGGCGATCCGCATCAGACCCTCGTCTCCGCCGACCCCGCCGGCTCCGCGGTCGGCGCCGTCCCGCCGTAGGAAGTCGCGCGCAGCAGGCCCCAGTTGCTCATCCCGCGGGTCCCCAGGACCGCCATCCCCGCCGCCTCGCGCGCCATCGCCCGGGTCAGGTCGCCGACGTCCCGCGCCGTCCCGCGCCCGGTGCTGGGAGTCCCCCGCAGCTCCGCGAGGAGGCGATCGAGGTCGTAACCCATCTCGGCGAGGAGGCCCCGGCCGAGCCAGCGCAGGTAGCGCTCGCACCAGAGCCGGCGGACGGGGGTGTGGATGCTGCGCCGCCACTTGTCGAGCGGCTCCCGACTCAAGGAGGAGTAGAGACGCGTGCCGGTCGGGTCCCCGTGCCTGCCGTTGAAGCTGACCCCGGTGAAGGCCGAGAGCGAGTCCGGCGAGAAGTCCAGCTCGAGGTAGTCGGCGAGGCGCCGCCACGGCTCGCTGTCGCCCCCGACCAGATCCTCGAAACGGATCGCGATCGACCGGTCGCGGTGGCGCTCGTGGGAGGCGACGAGGTTTCGCGGCGCCTCGAAGAGGGTCCCCCGGTAGCCGTCGGGCCGCCAGCGCCCGGCGCAGAAGGTCTCGATCACGGACGCGACCACGCTGAGCGGATTGCGCCAGAGGAAGACGAACTTGGCGTCGGGAAAGAGCTTGAACAGCTGCTCGACGATCCAGTGATACGGCGGGGTCTTGTCGAGGAAGTAGCGGGCTCCGGGATCGGCGGCATCGGCGTAGAGCTGCCCGGCGAAGGGCCTGAGGCGCTCCAGGTAGTCCCCCTCGGCGCCGGGAAGCTCGGCGACGAAATCCCGGAAGGCGTCGTTGACGGTCCCCTGCCAACCGGTGGCAAGCGGCATCTCCGGCTCGAGCGGGGTGAGGAACGGCAGCAGGACCCAGGGCTCCGACGCGGTCGAGACCTCCGGGTAGGTGGAGAGGACGCGCTGGACCAGGGTCGAGCCGCTGCGCGGCAGCGAGAGCAGGAAGATCGGCTGGATGCTCACGTGAGGCTCCGCTCGAGCGGCTCGTCGACCGGGACGGACGGTCCTCGCGTGCCCGTTGGGGCGCGCCTGAAGCGAGCGATCCCCTGTTCGAAGCGACGGCGGTCGCGGTCGGGGATCCCTCCGACGAGCAGCAAGCAGGCACAGTAGACGACCGAGCCCACGACCAGCGCCACCGCCAGGCCAAGAATCCCGGACAGCGAGGAGTCCAGGGCCCGCGAGGCCCCAAAACCCGCGACATAGGCGATCGCTACGGCAAGCATCGAGCGCAGCGGCCAGAAGCGCGAGATCGGCCCGTCGAGGAACCGCCTCAGGAAGGTCAGCTGGGCGACGAACTGCGCGACGCAGCCGGCGAGGATGCCAAGCGCCGGCCCGGTGACGCCGAGGGCGATCGTCAGCGGCACGCTGGCGCCGATCGTCAAGACGAGGCGGAGGACCGAGAACCAGGAGGAGACGAGCGGGCGGTCGACAGCGAGCAGCGTCTGCGTCTGGAGCACCACCATCACCGTGAGAGGGGTGGCGAGCAGGGTCAGCGCCAGCGCCGTGCTCGCCACCGAGAAGCCGGGGCCGAAGAGACTCATCAGGCCAACCGAGGCGCCCCCGGCAGCGGCGGCGGGCAACAGCAGGACCATCGACATGTAGCGCAGCGAGTCGAGGAAGGCCCGATCGAAGCCGACCCGATCCGCCCGCACGTCGCGTTCGACCAGGGCCGGCAGCAGCATCTCGCTCATCCGGTAGTTGAGGTCGACGAGCCGCTTGCCGAGCATCCAGGCCCGGTTCCAGGCTCCAACACCGGCCACCGAGCCGAAGATGCCGAGGATCCAGGTCCCCGCTTCGGTGCTGAGGCCGGTCGCCAGCGAGCCGGGAGTGACCTTGATCCCGAACAGGAGGATCTCCGGCAGGGTGCGAAAGCCGTCGCGGATCTCGGCGATCGGCGCGGTCAGCTTCATCCAGCGCCGCACGGCGACCAGGCGGTACAGCAGCGTGAGGACGTAGGACACCGAGGTGGCGATCGTCAGCCCCCAGACGCTGGGCTCGGCGACGAGCACGGCGACGATCGCCCCGAGCAGGTAGATGAGCGCCTGCTGGGTGCGGATCCAGAACAGCTGCCGCCCGGCGAGAAAGGCCGAGAAGACGCCGTCGAGGTTCCAGCAGGTGTTGACGACCACTAGGTAGACCGCGAGGTTGGCGACGGCGGGCAGGAAGAGGTCCGGCTGGTCGATCGCGCCGTTGAAGAGCAGGTAGGTGACGACCGTGGCGATCGCGCAGACGACCGCGGTGAGCGCGAAGGAGAAGAAGAAGACGGCCATGAACAGGCCGGTAACCCGGTCGTGGCGCGGCGGCAGTTTGGCCAGTTCCCTGATCAGCGCGGGACGCTCCCTGACGGTCGAGAGGAACCAGGCGATCCCGGTCGGCGCCGAGGCGAGCGCAAAGCCGCCGATCACGTCGATCCCGTAGAGGCGGGCGACGGCGATGCTCGACCCGAGTCCGAGGACCGCCCCGGAGACGAAGCTCAGGGCGCCGAAGCCGAAGGCCTCCGAGAAGGACGCGCGGCCGTGGCGATCGGGCTCGGGGTTCAGTTCTGCGGACATGGAGCCTCGGTGCATAGCCTCATCTTCAGGACCTCCAGCTTGTCCCAGGGAAAGTCCGCCAGGAGCACGTCAGGGGGCGTGTTGGCGAAGAAGCCGGTTCGCGCGCCGTAGGGATCGCTGCCCACCGGACGCGGGTCCTCGGCGAAGAAGCTGACCCCGTTGCCGGGCCCGGTCTGATCGCGGACGATCGCGCCGTAGCGGCGCACGGCGCGGGCGATCGTCAGCGTCACCGGCGGCAGCTTCAACGCCGCCAGGTTGAGGTCGGCGGGGAGGCGCAGGCGCGCCCCCTCGGGAATCCTTTCCGACCCCCCCAGCCCGTCGGTGCGCTGGGCGGGCCAGGAGAAGACGCCGGCGCGGGCGATCGGCAGGTTGAGCGCCAGCGCGTGATTGACCTGCCCGGCGTGCAATTCGCTCAGCAGCATGACGCCGCCGAGGACGGGCAGGCTGGTCGCGGTCGCGCCCCAGTTCGAGGCCGAGAGCCCGGGCCACGATTCGGACGAGTAGTAGCCCGAGCTGCTCGAGGCGTGCTGCATCGCGCCGCCCCAGTCGGCCGACCAACCGCCATCCGGGTCGTGGCGCAGGTGGAAGAACTCCCAGAGCCGGTCGGTCGAGGGCTGCCAAACCGTCAGGTGGCGATCGACGCAGTCGGCCGGGCGGGCGTCGGGGGGCAACGGCACGTGTTCGAAGGCCTTGGCGAGCGAGCGGCGCCAGAAGACGGTCGGCTGGGTGAGGTGGACGCCCACTTCAGGCTGGCCGGCGGGCACGACGTAGAGCGGCGTGCTGCACCTGCGGGTCGCGATCCATGGACCCACGTCGCTCGCCTCCTCGTGGGTCACCTCGCGAGCGAGCCCGGCGACCAGTTCCGCGGACTGCGGGTCGACCGCGGCGTCCGTGGCCAACTGGGTGTTCCAGACGCTGGTCGGCGCGAACAGTTGGGGCAGCGGTTCGTGGAAGTCGGCCCGGATGGTGGCCGCAGGCGCCGCGGCCGTCGTCCCTCCCTCCCCCTTCAGGTGCGAAACGACCACGTAGAGAAGGCCCGCCACGGCCACGGCGCCAGGGAGGATGAGGAGAATTAGGTAGCGTGGCAAGGGTTCTTTTTCGGCAGGGTCGCTCGACCGGCATCACCGAGCCACCCGAATAACGTCGCAAGTGGACCGTTCCTCGCGCCTGAAGCGCACAAGGCGAGCCATGCATCCATCGTTCTTCCTTCGGAACGGTGAATCGAGCTTCGACGTTGATCGGGTCGGCTGGACAGAGAGAGGATTCGGCTCTGCGGCTCGACGACGCCCACGCCGCCGCCGATGCGGCTTCCGATCCGAAGGCCGGACTGGTGGTGGGCGACGTCACCAAGAGCTGGGGCGAGCGCCGCGTGCTGCGCTCGGTCAGCCTCCGGGTGCCCCCCGGGGTGACCGCGTGGGTTGGCGGCAAGAACGGGGTCGGCAAGACGACCCTGCTGCGGGTCGTGGCCGGGCTGATCCTCGCCGAGCAGGGCGACGTAAAGTTCGACGGGCTCGACCCGCAGCGCGATCGTCGCGCCTACCAACGCAAGATGGCCTTTCTCTCGGCCGGCGATCGCGGCCTCTACGCGCGCCTCTCGGTGCGACAGAACCTCGAGCTCTGGGCCCGCCTTGCCTTCCTGCGCGGCGCCGGGGCACGCGCGGCGATCGCCGCGATGATCGAGCGCTTCTCGCTCGAGGAGCTCGCCGAAGCCCGGGTCGACCGGCTCTCGCTCGGCCAGCGCCAACGGGTGCGCCTCTCGATGGCCTTCCTCCACGACCCCCGGTTGGTGATGCTCGACGAGCCGGTAAACAGCCTCGATGAGGACGGCATCTCCCTGCTCTGCGGCGCCCTCACCGACCTCAACAGCGGCGGCGGGGCGGCGATCTGGTGCTCGCCCTCGCCGCCTGACCTGCACGAGATCTCGCGCTTCTACGAGCTCACCGACGGGCTGCTCGAGGAGCGACGATGAGGGAAACGATCACGGCGTACTCGGGGGCCGCCGCGGCGATCGTGCGGCGCGACTTCCTGCTGATGACGAGCTATCGCTTCCGCTTCTTCACGCAGCTACTGACCGCCTTCTTCAGCCTGACCCTCTTCTATTACATCTCGCGCCTCGTCGACCTCGGCAACGGCATCTCCTCGGACGATTACTTCGCCTTCGCGGTGACCGGCCTGATGACCCTGCAGGTGATCAACTCGACGCTGCTCACGCCGTCGATGACGCTGCGCCAGGAGCTGGTCGCGGGGACCTTCGAGAAAGTGGCCCTCTCGCCGTTCGGAGCGGCCGCCGGGATCGTCTCGATGATGCTCTTCCCGCTCCTCTTCACGCTGGTCATCGTGGTCCTGATGCTCGCCTTCGCCGGGCTCGTCTTCGGCCTCGCCCTGCAGTGGTCGACGGCCGCGCTCAGCATCCCAATCGGCTTCCTGTCCGCGCTGGCCTTCGCGCCCTTCGGCGTGCTGATGATCTCCGGCGTGCTGGTCGCCAAACAGGCGATGTCGGGGTCGAACTGGGTGGTCGCCGCGATCTCCCTGGTCGGCGGGCTCTACTTCCCGGTTGCGCTCTTGCCCAGCTGGATCCAGTGGATGTCCGACGTGCAGCCGTTTACGCCGGCGGTCGACCTGATGCGATCCGTCCTGCTGGGGCTGCCGATGGCCGACCCCGCCTGGCTCGACCTGACCAAGCTGATCCTGTTCGCGGTGGTATTCATGCCAATCTCCCTCTGGGCTTTGAACAAAGCGGTGCGGGTCAGCACCCGTCGCGGAACGATCATCGAGTATTGAGAGCGAGCGGAGAATGAGCGAGAGCGTGGAGAGAAACGGCAACGGGAGCGCCGAGTCGAACGGGACGGGGGTTCGCGTTCCCGACCACGTCGTCTTTCGGGCCTTCCCCGGCGAGACGGTCGCGCTCAACCTGCAGACCGGCAAATACCACGGCCTCAACTCGGTGGCGGGCCGGATGGTCGAGGCGCTGATCGGCAGCGGCGACGTGGAGGCGACCGCGACCTTGCTGGCCGAGGAGTACGGGCAGCCGCGGGAGACCATCGAGGCCGACCTGCGAAGCCTCTGCGAGGACCTCTCCCGGCGGGGCCTGATCGAGCTGCCGGCCTACCGTGCCGACTGAGACCGCAGGCGCGGCGCGGGGGCTGAGATCCCACGCTTTCGGCCTCGACGTCGCCAGCGACGTCGAGCTGGTCGGTTTGCCACCGACCGAACGCGCCCCGAAGTCGGAGGCGATCACCGAGATCGCGATCGTTCCGTCGGGCCGGCCCGACGCCGGCAGGGACCCCGCCGGCGAGGAGGTGCGGGTCGTGCACCGGCCCGATGGAGAAATGAGCCTCTCGGTTCACTTCGACACCGAGCGGGGGTACCTGCTGACGCTGCCGGGAGTCGGCGCTTACCAGGTTTCGAGCGACGGGTTGCGGGTCGCCTGCTTTCCGGAGCCAGGCGTGTCCGAGTGGTGGTGGCAGCGGGCCCTTGTCAACCAGGTCCTGCCGCTCGCGGCCACCGTGCGCGGCTTCGAGGTGCTCCACGCCGGCGCGGTAGCGATCGACGGGCGGGCGATAGCCCTGGTCGGTCACCCCGGAGCGGGCAAGTCGTCGACCACCCTCAACCTGATCCTCCAGGGAGCCACCTTCTTCACCGACGATGCCCTGGCGCTGGAGCGTGGCGACGGACGCCTGCTCGCCAACCCGGGCGCCGGCGTCTCCAACTTCCCCCGCACCGAGCGCGAGTTGATGAAGGGCGAGGCGGAGCGGCTCGGCAGCATCGTCGGCGGCGAGGACGCGTTCAAGGCGCTGCTCGCGGTCGAGCGTGAGCCCACCCCGCTGCCACTCGGGGCGCTCTACTTCCTGCGCCGGGGAAAGCCCGGCATCGAAGCACGGATCGAGCGCGTCGCCGAGCCCGATCCGACCATGCTGCTCGGCAGCACCTACGTGCTCAGCGTCCGGTCTCCCCACCGGCTCGCCAACCAGCTCGACCTCTGCGCCGCGATCGCGGCGAGCGTGCCGATCTTCGACCTGCTCATCCCCGCCACGGTCCCGGCGAGGGACTCGGCGGCGGCGGTCCTTGCGCACGCGTCCACGGCGCTCGCGGGGGCGGCGTGAAGCTCGCGCTCCAGCCCACCGACGCCTACAGGCCGTACTCCCCCGCCGGCCGGGCGATCGTCGCCGGCGAGGTCCTGCTCACCTACGCCAGGGTCCGCTGGCTGCTCTGGCGACGTGACCTGCCCGCCGTCGTGGCGGCGATCGACGCGGAGGACCCGGCGGCCCCGCCGCAGGTCGAGGGGGTGTCGGCGATCAAGCTGGGCGCCCGCCTGGCCCGTGTCACGACCCGCTGCCTGGGCAGCCTGCCGACCGACTCGCGCTGCCTGGGCCAGTCGCTCGTGCTGATGGCCCTGCTGGCCCGGCGCGGCATCGCCTCCGCCCTGGTGATCGGCGTCAAGCCGGGTTCGGACTTCGGCGCGCATGCCTGGGTCGAGCGCGAGGGCATGCCCCTGCTTCCCTCCGGCGGCGACACCTACTCGCGGCTGCTCGCCCTCGGAGAGAAAAGCCAGGCCGCGGCGCAATGAACGGGTTCCACGCCGGGACCGCCGAGCGTTCCGCCGCGAGGCTCTCCGTCGTAGTCGATGACCAGCGGGCCCCCGGCGCGGCCGGCAGCGGTCCCCTCTGCCTGCTCGCCGGCACCCTCTTCAACGTCGAGGAGCTCGGCAAAGCGCTCGGCCTCGATCGTGCCGCGCCGGATCGGCTGCTCGCGGTCGCCTACGAGCGCTGGGGCGACGAGATGCTCGGCAGGCTGCGCGGCAACTTCACCCTCCTCCTCCACGACCGCGCCCGCGACAGGCTCCTGCTCGCCTGCGACCAGCTCGGCGCCGGGTCCCTGTATTTCCACTCGACCGGCTCGCGACTGCGATTCGCAACCGAGATCGGCGACCTGCTCGAGCGCCTGCCGACCAGGCCGGCCCCGGACGAGGCCGCGCTGGTCCGCTGGCTCGCCGACACCTGCACCCCGGAGGGCCGGACCCTTTACCAAGGGGTCAGCCGCATGGGCGCCGGCAGGCTGCTGACGATGGACCGCGACGGGATCGAGGTCCGGCGCTACTGGGCTCCCAGCTTCAACGGGACTCGACGCCTCTCACGGGCCGAGGGGGCCGAAGGCGCCCGCGAGGCCCTCGCCGCGGCGGTTCGCCGCCAGGTTCCCGCGGAGGCGAGCTGCGGCGTCCTGCTCAGCGGCGGCCTCGACTCCTCCACCGTCGCCGCGCTCACCCACCGGCGGCTGAGCGGATCCGGCCCCCGCGCCTACTCGGCCGTCTTCCCGGATCACCCCTCGATAGACGAGTCGAACCTGATCGACGACGCCGCGACCGGCCTCGGCCTTGACCAGACCCAGGTCGAGGTACACGGCGGAAGCATGATCCGCGGCGCCTTCGAGTACATGCAGAGATGGCAGGTTCCACTGCAGGCGCCCAACCATTTCCTCTGGCAGCCCCTGCTGGAACGGGCGGCCGAGCAGGGAACGGAGCTGATCCTCGACGGAGAGGGGGGCGACGAGCTTTGGCGATTCAGTCCCTATCTGTTGGCCGACCGGATTAGCTCCGGCAGGCTGCTCTCGGCGGCGAGACTGGGACGGGAGATGCTCGGCTTCGACCAGTACAGGGGTTGGGATTCCCTGCGGCCCTACCTGCGCCAGTACGGAGTGAAGGGGGCGATCCCGGCCGGTATCCACGGCGCCGCCCGCCACCTGCACTCCCCCCAGCGCTACGCGCCCAGCTGGTTCACCGAGGACAGCGCCCGCGCCCTGGTCGACGGCTACGACCCCTGGGCGTGGAAGCGCCATGACGGGCCTCGCTGGTGGGCGTTCATGGCCGACCTGCTGACCGGGACCAGGGAGAGGCTCGGGGTCGGCGAATACCTGGGGCGCCGGGCAACGATGGCTGGCCTCGCCGGCCGGCACCCGCTGATCGACGTCGACCTGGTCGAGTTCGCCCTCAGCCTCCCCCCCTCCCTCGCCATTGACCCCCGCCTCGAGCGGCCACTGCTGCGCGACGCGACCGCGGGCCTGATCCCGGACTCGATTCGCCTGCGCTCGCAGAAGAGCTACTTCACCGCCCTCTTCCACGACTGCCTCGCCGAGCGGGACCTGCCGCTGATCCGCACCCTGCTCACCGAGCGCTCGGAGGTCGCCGCCTACGTCAACCCCGAGGCGATCCAACGGGAACTGCTCTCCGATCCACCCGCCGGCGGCAGACGCGACCGCTCCTGGCCGTGGTCGGTCTGGCGGCTGGTCACCGCGGAGAGCTGGCTGCGCTCCCAACGCGACGGCGACTTCGCCGGCGAGATGCTCGAAGCCTGCGAGTCCCGGCGCGGCGACTGGACCCTCACCGGCACGGCCGTCGGCTGATGGCCGTGATTCCACGACCGATCCCGCCCGGGCGAGGGAAGACTGCAACGAGTTCGATGCTTCCCTGGAGCGATGCCCGACCAGGGTCCCATCGACTTCCATGGGCGATCCGTCTCATCGCTCCGTCGAGGGTCGCCAGGCGCTGGCGGGAACCGGCACCCAGGACCGGCCACGGCGCACTCTCCAGAGAGCGATCGTGTAGCGAATCAGGAGCTTCGGGCAGTGCGCCAATCTCCAGAACACCCTTCGCCAGACCGCCGACGGGGCGAGCCCATACATCGCGGAGATCTGTGCCGCCGGCGGGATCAACACCCGCCTCACAAAGGGCCAGCTCCCGCCGGGAGGAGCCAACAGCCAGTCGACGAGGGTGAGGTTGGCGCCGATCTGGTCGAGATCTCCGCTCACGGTCCAGTTGGCCATGCGAACGGCGGTGCAGGGCCGCCAGCGCGCCGGCCGCGCCGAGACGATGGCGTCGGCCCGCACCCCGACCAGCCGTTCGAGACTGCGGGCGGAAGCCGAGAGCGCGTCCCTCAGGTCCGGGGCTTCGGCGCAGATCGGGTCGAGCAGCGGATCGTCGCCGAGGCTTGCCTCGGCATCCCACCAGGTCGCCACGTCGGCGGCCAAACGCAGGCCCGTCATTCCATCCCTGGAGAAGAAGAGGAGCAACGCGGCGAGCTCGTCGGCGGAGCGCGCCCGCCGGCCCTCCGGAGCAGGCACGCTGCGCTCCAGCATCGCCCGCGAGAAGGCGTCCTCGTACCAGTGGATCCGCCAGTGGAGCTCGACCGGGGGCAGCTCGGCGCGCTCGTGATTTAAGCCAAGGTGGAGGCGGCCGGGGCCGTCATAGACGTCATCGCCGCGCCGGTAGCCGCGGCGACGCAGAACCCGCGCCGCGTCGCCCAGCTCCTCCGCCCCGACGAGGATGTCGATGTCCTGCGTGATCCTCAGGCCGGGATCGCCGTAGAGGTTCCGCGCCAGGGACGTCCCCTTGAGCGGAAGAGCCGCAATGCCGGCGCGCTCGAGGTCGTTCTGGAGCTGCAGGGCGAGCAGCTCCAGCTGCAGGCCGCGCAGCCTGGCGAGCTCGAGCGCCTGATCGAGCTGTTCCTGCATTGCCTGCGTCACCCGTTCCGGGGCCGCCTCTACCAGCCGCGTGCCGAGCAGCGGAAAGAGAAGCTGCCTGGCCATCAGGGCAGAAAGGACTTCGAGGTCCGCGCCAGCCGCGAGGGCGACGATCCGATCGCTCATCCGCCGCCGCCGCTCGGCGGTTCCACAAAGCAGGAGGAGCAGCTCCTCCTCAGCGGTGGCTGTGCGTCGCAACTTCGGACTCGGCTTCGGAGATCGTCAGGATGCCGGTTCCCAGGCCGCTTTCGGGATCCAGGATCGTCGCCACCGCCTCGTCTCGGGAGCTGACCCCCAGCTTCCGGAACCCCGAGTAGAGATGGCACTTGACCGTGTGCTCGGAGAGGTGCAGCTTGGTGGCGATCTCACCGTTGCTGAGCCCGAGCACGACCAGGCCCAGCACCTGCTTCTGGCGGCGGGAGAGGACCGGCTTCGCAATCTGCCGCCCGAGGTCGAACGGGACGACGAGCTGACCGCCCCGCACCGCCCGTACCGTTGACGCGAGGCTGACACCAACGTCGGTCTCATGCACCAGGCCGGCGACCCCCGCCCTCAAAGCCGCCCTCATCTCCTTCGCTGTGGCGGTTGGGGGAACTACCAGGACCAGCGGCCCGGGCACCGCCTCGACCAGACTCTCCACGTCGTGCAGAGAGGTCGCGGACGAGAGCCCATGAAGGACGTAGACATGGGCATCGGCAGCCTCAAGTGCGGCAGGGACCACTACCTGCACGATCAGATCGGCTGCTCCCTCGACCAGCGCGGTCTCGGTCTCGCTCTGCGCCGGCTCGTCCGTGGCGATGACGACCGCAAGGGTCGGTTCGCTGAAATGACGTGCAAGCTCCACCTTGTTGGCGGCTTGGTCGACATCTCCGGGCATGCCCAAAGAACGCACCGAACCAGGCTCTGCTTACGGTTTGTCCAGCACCACCGATCTGCGAACCGCCCCAGTCAGACCCCACAGATACGGGAAATCCTGCGGGGAGGCTAGATCGCGCGGATGTCGCTACGGATGGTTCGTGAAGGTGATGTCACCACGAGGCGTGCCGGGCGGAAAGAGGGCGTCCGTGAAGGAACCGTCTGACGCAGCCGCGGTCAACTCGACCAGATCACCGTAATCGACAATCTGTGGCGTTCCATATTCCTTGGCTTCCAACGCGATCTCCAATCGTTGCGTTGAGGTTGAACTACTGGCCGCCAGCGTATGGACGACCCCCTCGACGGTCAAGATGAAAAAAGGATTAGTCCGCCCGGAAACGGCATGGACAAGCGGATCCTGGCCGCGCGGCCCTACTCAAAGAAGCAGGGACCGCGCTGGCAGAGATGCATCTGGACGACTTCCAGGTCTTCCCAGGGAAATTCCGCGACCGCATGGGCTAGGTGGCGACCGTACTTCGCCTGGATGAAGTTGGCCCAGCCTTCCCGCATCATCGGCGAGGGATCCTCGGCGTAGACCACGGTGCTCTGCGACCCGTCCTGGACGATCATGCCGTAACGCTGAGCCGCTTCGGCGATCAGGCGCGTGAAGGGAGAGAGCGAGAGCGAATCGAGGTCGAGGTCCGGGTCGAGCCGCAGGCGAGCCCCCTCGGGGATCGAGCCGGGGCTGAGCGACTTCCCGTCCGAGCGCTGGGCGGGGGCGGCGAAGCTGCCGGCCCTGATGATCGAGGACCCGCTGCGGTTGGCCAGGCCGATCGCCAGCACGTGGTCGATTCTTTCCCGCCCGATGTCCTCCCGCGTGATCAGCCCCGCGGCCAGCGGCAGGCTGGTCGCGGTGGCGCCCCAGTTGGCCTGCTCGCGGACACTCCCGTCGGGGTTACGCAGATCGCGGTAGTAGCCGGGGCTCGTCGAGACTTCTTCGACCATGCCGCCGTATGCGGCGTGCCATTCGCCCGGCGTCTCCGCCGTGTTTTTCGTCGCCGGCAGCCCAGCGGTGGGAACCGAAGCGCCTTCGTCGCGGAGCGACGTCTGGCCGGCGGGGACCGTCGCCAGCAGGGTCGCCGCCGACCCGCCGGTTCCGCGGTAGACGTTGTACCCGGTGGCGCCGTGGATCGGGCTCCACTGGACCGTGACGCAGGATCCACCGGACACGGCCACGCTGGAGCGCCCGCCTTCAGCCGGGGTTTCGCCGTTGGCGTTGAAGGCGGTCAATTCATAGGAGTAGGTCCCGGCTTCGAGAGAACAACCTTCGGTCACCTTGGGCGTGCGGGCGAACTGCGGACCGTGCAGCGCCTGCTGCATCTTGAAGAACTCCCAGTAGGTGTCCGTCGAGGCCTGCCACACCGCCATCGCGTGGTCGCTTCCCGCGACGGGTTCCGCGACGGGCGGGACCGGCACCCCCGCCTCGAGCTCTTCACCGAGGCGGGCGCCCCAGGGGCCGGTGTCGAGGAAGACCGGGATCCGCGGCTGATCGACGGGCACCCGGTAGAGCGGAGTGCGCGTATCGGCGCCGAGGCGCGGTCCGATGCCGGCTTCCTCCTCGGCATGGATTCTCGCGGTCAAAGTGCCGATCATCTGTGAGGAATCGGGATCCGCCGGCGCATCGGCAAGCAGGGCTTCCACCCAGAGGCCCCCGGCGGTGAACGGTGCTCCCGTGCCCAGCGCAGGCGGCTCCATCGGGGGCGGCGCCTCGCCGCCCGCGGAGGCCGGTGCGCTTTCGTCTTCGTTCGCAACGACGGGAGCGCTCCTCGGCTTGTGGGTGGCCGGCAATTCCTCCTGTCCGGGGGAGACGGTGAACGCGATCGTCGCCGGCGTCAGGTCCGCGAGCCCGCTCGGCCCGACCGCCCTGACCGAGAAGCGATGCAGGCCGCGATCGAGGCCTGGATAACGGGTCGGGCTCCGGCAGGCCAGCCAGGCCTTCCTGTCGACCCTGCACCGGAAGCGCGACCGGGTGCGGGTGGACGAGAACCTGAAGGAGGGGGTCGCCCCGGGCGCCACTTCCGCCGCCGGGTCGGGTGAGATCGCGGTGTTCGGGCGCAACCCACAGCGCGCCCTGGCCCGCACCCCTCTTCCGTGGGGATTAGACGCCGCCTCAGCTCCACAGGTGGGCCCCTGGGCGCGGTGCCCGGACGACGCGGACACCATGCACGGCCACGCCAAAGCGACGACGATTGTCGCGATCAGGCCGCGCAGGGGCAGTTTGTTGCCTGTTCTGGGCTTCATCAGGACGCCGGGGGATGGGCTGGACTCGCGGAGGAATACGGCGAGTCACCCGCAGAATCGGAACCGGCACCAGCCGCTTGAGCGGGGTGGACGAAGGTTCGATGGGTACTGGGGCTTTAACGAGAGCTAAGACCGAGGGTCTGACAGACCGCACGGTGAAAGGAATCGGCCATCGACGCGACGGTCAGGCTCTTCCGCGACTCGAGCGCGCCCTGCGCGAGCGCGGCCTGCTGCTCCTCGGAATCGACGAACTCGCCGATCGCCTCGGCAAAGGAATCGAGGTCACCCTGGCTGACGATGCTGTTGCGACCGTCCTCCAGGTATTCGAACTCGGGAGCGTGCAGGGTCCCGCTGCGGGTGAGCACCGGCACTCCATGGGCAAAGGCGTGGTTTACCGCGAGTCCGACCTTTCCGGGGATCACCACCGCCGAGACAACCCGCAGGTAGCGCGCGATGCGCTCTCGGTCGCGGATCTCGCCGACGAAGTGCACACCATCCAATCCGTCGGCCTCGCGTTCTGCCCGCTCCAGATCGGGTCCGTCGCCGATCACCACCCCCTCGACCGGCTGCCCGGTGAGGCCCCTATCACGCAGCAAGCGCAGCACCGAGACGAACTCCGAGAGCTTCTTCTCCGTGTAGACGCGACCGACGAAGAGTAGGACGGTGGAGTCCTGCCTCAGGCCCAACTCGCTGCGCAGGGAATCGACCGGCTCCTCCGAGAGGCGTCGGTGCAGCTCGATCTCCCCCTCGACGTCCAGGGTGTTCCTGACCACGAAGACCTTCGCCGGGTCGATGCCCGCTTCGGTGAGGCGTTCCTTGCCCCCGGCCGTGTAGGCGATGTAGCCGTCGGCGCGGTCCGCCGCCACCCCCTTCAGCGCGACGCCCGCTTTGCCGATCGCCGCCATCACTGCACCCCGCTCCTCGTCCTTCTCGCCACCCTGTCCCCAGAGCATCACCGGCTTACCCCTGAGCTTCAAGAGGGGGAAAAGCACCACGTGGGAAAGCAGCTTCAACTCGGCGCCGAGGACGGCCCCGTCGAACGCCGGCCCCGCCACGTCGCGAACCACCGGCTGGTAGACCAGCGTCCGTTGGCCCAAGCGCACCTCGCGGTTCACGACACGGGCCTCCGCGAAGGAGAACGGGCCCTGGGCGGCCCGGTGCCCGGTGCCCCGCGGCGCCTGACCGTGGAAAATCACATACTCGACCTCGGCCATCTGCCCGAGGCGGGTGAACAACTCGGCGCGATACTCGGGGACGAACCCGTCCTTGAGCACGGCTATCCGCGGGCGTTTACGCGGTGCTGAGAGCATCGGCTCCGTCCTCCCGTAAGAATGCTCTCCCGTGGGCAACCCGCCAGACGATCGCGCCGAGCTCCTGACACCGCGGCCCGACCTTGCCCCCGGCCTGGCCCTGGGCGCGGGAGTCGAGGTGCCCTCCGACGCCTCGATCGGGGCCAACGTGGTGATTCATGCCGGCTGCCAGATCGGACGGAAGGTCGTCATCCAGGACGGTGTCGTGATCGGCAAGAGCCCGGTGCTCGGCCCTCGCTCCAGCGCTTCCCGCGCGGAGCCGGCCGCGACCCATCTCGCCGACGGCGCCGCCGTACTTGCGGGAGCGGTGATCTTCGCCGGAGTCCAGCTCGGTCGAGGGTCGATCGCCGGTGACCAGTGCCACGTCAGGGAGCGATCCGTCGTCGGCCCCGGAAGCGTGATCGGTCGCGGCTCCGCGATCGACAACGACGTCGCGATCGGTGAGGGCGTTCGGGTCCAGAGCAACTGCTACGTCACCGCTGGAACCGTGGTCGAGGATCACGTCTTCATCGGCCCCGGCGTCACCACCACCAACGACAACACGATGGCCCGCCAGCCACTCGACGCGCCGTTGCGGGCGCCGCGGCTCGAGCGCGCGTGTCGCATCGGAGGCGGCGCCGTCCTCTGCCCCGGCGTCCGGGTCGGGACAGAGGCATTCGTCGCCGCCGGCTCCGTCGTGGTCAGCGACGTCCCTCCGGGCGCGGTCGTGATGGGAGTCCCCGCCCGTCAGGCCGGAGAGGTGCCCGAGAACGATCTGATCGAGCATTGGCTATAGCTCTCGTGCGGCCCTCGTGGCCAGTTCACGGCTGACGAGGACCTTGACGGGCGCGCCCGCCTCATGCACGGTCCCCGGCAGCGGCCGCTGCGCGATCACACGGCGCCGCTTGACCCTGGCGGAGGGACGTTTGACGACCCGACCGACTCGGCAGCCCACCTGCCTGATCGCTCGCTTGGCTGCCTTCAACTTCTTACCCTTCAGCTTGGGAACGACGCATTCGGCGGACGCCGAGGCGCCGGTCACGAGCGCTCCCTGGAAGGTCACCTTGCTCGTATCGCAGTGGTAACCGCTCAACAGTCCCGCGTTCGAGAAGAATTCCCAGGGAAACCTGAAGGTGCCGGTCACCTGATGTTCGGAGGCGAAATCGCCGCTCACGCTCCCCTTGCCGTGCCCGATCGCCGTGTCGCCGTTGCGGAACACGAACCCGCCGGAGAAGTCGAATCCGCCCTGACGGAGCTTGATGCTTGGCGTCGACGAGAGGGTGACTTCGACGTTCTGCGAGGAGGCGCCCTTCGTGCACGTCGCCGACATTTCCGCCTCGAAGTCGTCAACCGATCCACCCCCGTTGGAGACGGTGAAGCTCACGCTGCCTCCGTTCTGCGAGGTCCCCCCGTGTACGAGCCGCTCTGGACAGAGGCGGCCGGCGCCGCGGCCACGTAGGGCAGGCCGATCACGGCAACTGACAAGGCAACGGCGTACTTCGCGATTCTCATGCAGCAGGCCTCCTCGGAAGGTTCCTAAGACAACGCCCGGGGACGGCCTGGTCTTCCGCACCGCGTGGAGACGGAGCGACCCCCGCCTTGCCGTCGCGAACAGAGAACGCGCCACACGTACCGCCGGGAAGAGGGCTCGAAGATCCCGAAGGCATTGAGCGCGGCAACCTCGAAGACGTGAGCACCCGGCGCCAGGTGCCTATACATCCGGGGTGATCTGCAGGGCTCGAATTCGCGATCGTCGAGCTTGCAGCGAAAGCGGGCACCGGCGACGCTCGCCGAGAAGCCGAACCTCGCCACATCGCGATGCGTTCGCTTGCCGGGATGCCTGCTCAGCTTCGTCAAGATCGGCGGAGGGCCCGCAGCCGGATGTGGAAGCGCGGGCTCCCCTCCGCCGCTGGAGGAGCCCGAGCCGGACTCTTTCGACGGTTCCTCGGTGTAGACCGCCGTATACGACGAGGTGCCGCCGGCTTTCACCGGGTGGACCCGCGCACCCCCGTCCGACCATTCCTTCCAGGAGTAGGCGACCCCACCGATTTCGGCGCTTTCCGGCGCCGAGAGCAGGATGTTGGCCCCTTCGATCACGGTCAAGGGGAAGGGCGCCACCCCGGTCGCGTCACCCGCCACCAGCTGAATCCCCGCCGGCTCGGAGACGATTTCCAGCTGGCTGGGACGAGCATCGATGGAAATCGATTTGGTCGCCGTGAGCCCGCGTGAATCGGTCGCGGTGAGGCTGATTTCGATGTGAGAGGGGTAGTCGTGGTCGGGCGCCAGCAGGCTGCCTTCGTGGGTCGCCGGAAAGACCTGAAGCGGATGGGCGTGGCATCCGGAGGGGCAGTGGTAGAGGCGGGTCTTCCAATAGAGATCGGAGTCCGGCATCGAACCTGGACCTTCGTCGGCGTCGGTCGCCGAACCGGTGAAGTGGATTTCCTGGCCGACCTTCCATTCGAGCGATTCGGCGGGCGTGGAAATCACCGGCACCGGCGGCGTGTCGCCCGGGTAGAGCGTCAGCTCCGCGACGCTCGCCGCCTCGCCGTTGCTGACCCTGACCGCGACATCGACGTTGTGGGCCACGTTGAGGTGCGTGACCTGCTGTTCGCCGTCGTTGGTCTCGAACGTGCCATTGCCGTCGAGGTCCCATTCAAAGCTGAGCGGTTTCCCGTGAGGATCGCTGGAGCCGCTCGCATCCAGATGGGCTTCGAGCGGCGCCGGACCCGAAAGCTCGCCTGCGGTGAGCCTGGCGACCGGCGCGTCGGCGTCGTAGGAGATCCGGTGGATGGTCCCTTCCTCAGTGTCGCCGAAGAGCTTCACGTAGTAGATGTCGCCTTCGGGCCCGACCTCCAGGTCCACTCCCGGATAGAGGCCGCCGTTGGCCATGAAGGTCGTGGTGCCGAGCGGGTCGGGACGCCCGTCGTCGCCGGGCGGCATGACCCAGATGCAGCCGCGAACCGGATCGGCGAAGAAGAGGGCATCGTCGTAGGAATCGGGGTACGGGCCGCCGGGATAGAAGGCAAGCCCGGCAAGGGCCGAGCCAGTTCCGCTGTTGCAGTCTTCTTCGGGGACGACGTTCTCGTGGTGCTTGTAATGGAAGAGCGGCGGCGAGGTCGCTTCCGGTTCGGCGTAGAGCGATATGCAGAGATTCAATCCGAGGCCGGCGTAGATCTGGTTTGACCCGGGCCCCTCATAGCAGGGCCAGCCGGAGTTGAACACGGGCAGGCCGCCGACCGCGGGCACGCGATCTATCTCCTCATAGGAATCCCAACCGACGTTGCCGACGTAGATCTCACCCCGGGCCGGATCGATCGTGAAGCGAAACGGGTTGCGGAAGCCGTAGGCGACGATGCGTTCGGCATTCGGTTCGCCGCCGCCGGCAAGCGGGTTGCCAGGCCAGGCCGCGCCGGTTTCGGGGTCGACCCGGACGACGGTTCCGTCCAGGGTCGTCGGATCGGCCGGCGTGCGCAGATCCTGCGAGCGCAATGCTCCGCCTTGCGCGGTGGGTGGAGTGAGGGCTTCTCCGCCTGGTGGATCCCCGCACATGTTCTTCCGCGGCCAGCCAAACTGGCCGTAGTCGGGGTTGTTGAAACTGGCGCCGTCTCCCCCGCTCGCGTAGAGCGCCCCTTCGGGACCGAACTGGAGGTCGCCGACCGAGTGCGAGGAGAACTGCTGGCACCAGTCTTCGAGCAGGACTTTCTCCGCCGGTGCGCCGGCCGAGGGCGCGGCATGGTCGCCTTCGGCGGTGAGGCGCACGAGGCGACCGCTCACCGGGCAGGCGTCGACGTCGGCATCCCCTGGTTTGGGACATGGGTCGCCGCTCGTGTTCGGGGTGCCCCAGCGCGGGACTTGGCCTTCTTCCCCCTGCCCTCCGAGGATGTGGTCATAGGTATACAGGGCGTAGACGTAGTGGTTGCCGGCGAAATCCGGATCGAGCGCCAACCCCAGCAGGCCGCGGTCGCCGTTGTCGTAGACCTCGGTTCGCAGGTCGGCGAAGACTTCCGCGCTTTCGTCTTCGATGTCTTCGTAGACGAGGATCCGCCCCGACTTGGTGGCGACGAAGACGCGGCCGTCGGGCGCAAAGCGCAGCGTCGTCGGTTCGGGAACTTCGCTCAGCACGCGGCTCTCGTGGAACCCGCTCGGCAGCTCAGGCGCGGCTCCAGCCGGCCCGGCGGTGAGCGTCAGGATGAAGATCGCGACTGCCGAGGACGCCAACAGGCGAGAAGCCTGCTTCACCCCTAGGCCCGCTCCAGCGGCGCGAGCGTGAGCCCGGCCGCGCTGAGCTGCTCCCAGTAGTGCTCGGCGGGCTCGCGCGCGCCGGACCAGACGATCGCCTGGCCGGTGGTGTGGATCGCATCGGCGATCTCGTGACCGCGGGCGACGGTGACGCCGGGCAGCACGCGGGCCAGCGTCTCGGCGACGTGGTCGAAGGTGTTGTGGTTGTCGTTGCGCACGATCACGCGCCACTCGCCGCCCAGGCCGGAGCCCGGCCCCGCCTCACGCGGCTTCTCGATCGTCGTCGACATCGACGGCATTATGCGGAAAGACGCTAGTACGGGCTCGGCACGCGGATGACCGTGTCGTCGAAGCTGCCGATCGCGCCCTTGGCGTTGCCGAGCGCGCCGAGGGAAAAGCCCGACGCGCGCCCTTCCAGCTCACCGGCCGCCGGGTCGGTGACGTCGGCAACGAGCTGAGCGCCGACAAAGGCAAGGATGCGGCAGCTGCCCTTTTCCGGACCGCTGGTCACGTTGAAGGCGCGCAACCTCATTTCGTTCGCCCCGTTGAGGCCCTTCGTCCTGACTCCCTTCTCGACGTGCAGATACTTGACCTGGCCGCTGCTCGACACCTTGCGCAGCTGCGCCTTGCTCTGCAACGGGAAGACGGCCAGCTGGTATCCGGCGCCAGCGCCGCCGGTGCGCAGATTGAGCGCCAGGTAGACCGAGTGCTGGATTGCCGGCGGGGTGTTGCTGAGCAGGCGACCGAGTGCCGCGATTTCGAGGTCGCGGCCGATCACCGGGGTCCGGTAGGCACATTCCCTGGTGCCCTTGCCGATCAGGATCCGCACCGCGTGATCGGATCCGCCCCGCCCGCAGCGCTCGCCGGCGAGCTTGACGATCTGGGCGCGCTGCGCCGTCGACTCCATGCTGTTGCGATAGACGCCGATCAGAGCCGCCCCGGCGGACCCGGCGAGGGCCAGCGCCGCGATGGCGACCAGAAAACCGGCTGCTATTCGGAGTCTCATCGTGCTGGAGCCTAAACACCGGATCGGGGAAAAGATGCGCATCGTGACGAATGAACGCTGTCTTTCCCGCCCTTGCAAATAACATTGGTGGCGATGTCCGAGCACCGACTGCCCAAGCGCGATCGCCCCTGGGTGATGCGCACCTACGCGGGTCACTCCGACGCCCGCCGCTCCAACGAGCTCTACAGGGGCAACCTGGCAAAGGGCCAGACCGGCCTCTCCGTCGCCTTCGATCTGCCGACCCAGACCGGCTATGACCCCGATCACATCCTCGCCCGCGGCGAGGTCGGCAAGGTCGGCGTCTCGGTCGCGCACAAGGGGGACATGCACCAGCTCTTCGACGGGATCCCGCTCGACGAGATGAACACCTCGATGACGATCAACGCGACCGCCGCTTGGCTGCTCGGCCTCTACGTCACCGTCGCCGAGGAGAACGGGGTCGCCCGCGACCAGCTGACCGGGACGACGCAGAACGACATCATCAAGGAGTACCTCTCGCGCGGCACCTACGCCTTCCCGCCCGAGCCCTCGATGCGGCTGATCGCCGACATGGTCGCCTTCACCGTCAACGAGGTGCCGAGCTGGAACCCGACCAACATCTGCAGCTATCACCTGCAGGAGGCGGGCGCGACGCCGGTGCAGGAGATCGCCTACGCGCTCTCCACCGGGATCGCGGTGCTCGACGAAGTCAAGGCGCGCGGCCAGGTCGCCGAGGAGGACTTCCCAAAGGTCTTCGGCCGCATCTCCTTCTTCGTCAACGCCGGCATCCGCCTGATTGAGGAGATCGCCAAGCTGCGCGCGATGGGCCGGCTCTGGAACGAGATCGGCCGCGAACGCTACGGGGTGACCGACGAGAAGATGCTGCGCTTCCGCTACGGCGTCCAGGTCAACTCGCTCGGCCTGACCGAGGCCCAGCCGGAGAACAACATCCAGCGGATCGTGCTCGAGGCGCTGGCGGTGACGCTCAGCCGCGACGCGCGCGCCCGGGCGCTGCAGCTGCCCGCCTGGAACGAGGCGATGGGCCTGCCCCGCCCCTGGGATCAGCAGTGGAGCCTGCGCATCCAGCAGGTGCTGGCCAACGAGACCGACCTGCTCGAGTACCCCGACGTCTTCGAGGGCTCGGTGGTGATGGACGGCTTGGTCGAGGAGCTCGCCGAGGGCGCCCGCGCCGAGATGGCCGTGGTCGAGGAGCACGGCGGCGCGGTCGCCGCCGTCCCCTACATGAAGTCGCGCCTGGTCGAGTCCCACCGCGAGCGGGTGGGACGGATCGAGAGCGGCGAGCTGGTGGTCGTCGGCCAGAACAGCTTCACCGAGAGCGAGGACTCGCCGCTGACGGCCGGCGCCGACGGCGGCATCCTCACCCCCGACCCCGAGGTCGAGCGCGAGCGGGTCGAGGCGCTCGAGCAGTGGAAGGCCGAGCGCGACGAGAACGCCGTGCGGGCCGCGCTGGAGGAGCTTGGCCGGGTCGCCGCCGACGAGAGCGCCAACGTGATGCCGGCGACGATCGCCGCGGCCAAAGCCGGGGCGACCACCGGCGAGTGGTCCGAGGTGCTGCGCGAGGCCTTCGGCGCCTACCGCGCCCCCACCGGGGTCGACGGCGCCGCGCCCCCCGGCAACCGCGAGGAGCTGGCCGCGATCCGCGCCCGCGTCGACGAGGTCTCCGAGCGGATCGGCCATCGGATCAAGATCCTGGTCGGCAAGCCAGGCCTCGATGGGCACTCCAACGGCTCCGAGCAGATCGCCCTGCGCGCCCGCGATGCCGGCATGGAGGTGATCTACCAGGGGATCCGACTCACCCCCGAGGAGATCGCCGAGTCGGCGCTGCAGGAGGACGTCGACGTGGTCGGCCTCTCGATCCTCTCCGGCTCCCACCTCGAGCTCGTCCCCGACGTCGTGCGCCGACTGCGCGACGAGGGCGTCGAGGTACCGGTGGTCGCCGGCGGCATCATCCCGCCGGCCGACGCCAAGCGCCTGCGCGACGCCGGCGTCGCCGGCGTCTACACGCCCAAGGACTTCGACATCAACAAGATCATGGGCGAGATCGCCACCCTGGTCGAGCAGCGCGCCACAGCCGGCGCCACCGCTTGAGCTCGAGCGAGCAGCCGCCAGCCGAGTGCGACCTGGCAGTCGTCGGCGGCGGCATCGTCGGCCTCGCCGTGGCGCGCGAGCTGCTCGCCCGGTCCCCGGGTGCGCGCCTCTGCGTGCTGGAGGCCGGGGACCGTCTCGGCGGGCACCAGACCAGTCACTCCAGCGGCGTGATCCACGCCGGGATCTACTACAAGCCGGGGTCGCTGAAGGCGCGCCTCTGCGTCGAAGGCGCCCGCGAGCTGTACACGTACTGCGACGAGCACGGGGTCCCATACCGGCAGTCGGGCAAGCTGATCGTCGCGGTCGAAGAGGACGAATTGGGGCGTCTGGAGGAGCTGGAGCGGCGCGGCCGGGCAAACGAGGTGCCGGAGCTGCGCCGGCTCGCCGCGGAGGAGATCGCCCAGGTCGAGCCCGCCGCGCGCGGGGTGGCCGCGCTGCACTCGCCGCGGACGGGCATCGTCGACTTCGCCGCCGTCGCCGATTCCTACGCCGGCGACGTCAGGCGCGCCGGCGGCACGGTCCACCTCGGCGCCGCCGTGGCCGGAGCCAAGCAGCACCCTGGAAAGATCGCCCTGCAACACGCACGTGGCGTGACCCTGGCCACCTCGGCGGTCTTCTGCGCCGGACTCTGGTCCGACCGCCTCGCGGTGGCGTGCGGGGCGCCGAAGAGCCCGCGGATCGTCCCCTTCCGCGGCGGCTACCTGAAGCTGCCGGCCGCGGCGGCCGACCTCGTCCGCAGCAACGTCTATCCGGTGCCGGACCCCGACCTTCCCTTCCTCGGTGCCCACCTGACCCGGACGATCGACGATCGGGTCCTGATCGGCCCCAGCGCCCTGCTGTCACCTGCCCGCGACGCCTACCGGCTCTCCACCGTACGGCCGCGTGACCTCGGACAGACGCTCGCCTGGCCGGGGACGTGGCGGATGGCGGCGCGCAACTGGCGGGCGGGCCTGCTGGAGATGCGTCACGCCGCCAGCCGCTCCGCCTTCGCCGCCGAGGCGACCCGCCTAGTTCCGGCGCTGCGCAAGATCAAGGTCGAATCGGGACCGGCGGGGGTCCGCGCGCAGGCGATCGACCGCGACGGCACGCTGGTCGACGACTTCGTCGTCCACCGCACCGAGCGTGCGATCCACGTCCGCAACGCCCCCTCCCCCGCCGCGACCTCCTCGCTGGCGCTTGCACGACTGATCGCCGATGAGATGGCTGCGACAATGCAGGCATGAGTGAGTTCAACGGGGATCGCTCCGCCTGGCTGCGCTGCTACCGCTGCTGGTCCAGCAACCTGGAGATCCAGATCCACTACGACGCGATCCGCCGCGTCGACCCGGAGACCGGCGTCCCCACCGAAGGCATCGACGAAGTACAGGAATCGGTCGTGCAGTGCCTCGACTGCATGCACGACCAGCCCCACCTCACCTTCCAGGACGACCGGGTGGTGCCGATCGAGGATCGCTGGGAGCGGATGGTCGCCGGCACCCCGTGGGTCGCCTCCTGCACGGTCACCGTCGACCAGGACCGGGTCGAGAGCTGCGCCGGCCCCGAAGCGGCCGAGCTGCTCGCCTACGGCGCCCTCGGCGAGGCCGGCGTGCGCGAGTTCTTCGCCCACGTCCGCTTCCACAAGCACGACGAGGAGCGGATCGTCGTCCACATGCTGGTCGAGCTCTACGCCCGCTCCGCCGAGGAGGCGACCGAGGTGCTCGAAGCCGCCGCCCACGGGCCACTCGAGATCACCTCGCTGGCCGAGGAGTCGCGGCCACCCGCGCACGCACCCGGCGAAGCGCACTAGCTCGGAAATTAGTCCAAATACGCGCAGTCATGTTAAGTTTTTTAACGTGGCGGAGAAGGCGCACCCTTGGAACCGGCTCACCAACCGGCTCAACGTTCTCGTCTGGGCATTGCCGGTCCCGCGCCGAGTGCGGGCCGCACTGAGTCGGATCGTCTACCAAAACCCGCCGATGCCCCGCTCCAACGTTCTTCGGATCCTGCGGGAGCTCGATGCCGCGGGGGTCGAACCGGTCGTCATGGGCGGCTGGGGAATCGACGCGCTGATTGGCGAAGAGCAGCGCCTGCACCGCGATCTCGATCTGATCCTCGACTGCGGCGATCTCGATAAGGCGCTTTCGCGACTGCGTGAGCTCGGCTTCGAGGAGTGGTTCCGTAACCCCGATCCGGTGCCCTTCGTGGAGCATGGAATAGAAGGCGACGTGATCGTGATGCGCGACGCGGCGATGCGCGTCGTCGACCTCCACCCGATGCGCCTCGACGATTCCGGACCGACCCCGACCGATGGAACGATCGGCGGCCAGAGGGTCGCCTGCGTCTCCGCCAAGCTTCAGGTCAAGGCCCACACCGGGAACCGCATTCGCTCCCGTCGCGTGAAGAGACGCCACCAGGCCAACCTCGAGACCGCGCGGCGCGCGGTCGCGACAGCCGACCGGATGGGCCGTCGCAACTCAAGCGGCAGCCGCGCGCTCGCGCAGTAGCGTTTTAATCTCCCCGAGGTCGACAGCACGCAGGCTGAGCAACAGGGCCGGATAGGCGAGCGCGGAGAGGACGAGTAGGACCGCCAGCGAGCCGCCGAGGAGCTCAGCCACCAACTCCAGCAAACCCGCCAGGACCACCGCGGCGAGCAGGACACGGGCCATCCGGCCCAGCGGGGGTAGCGTGAGTCGCAGTTGCCTGTGCAGCATCGCCGCGGTCACGATCACGACGGCCGCCTCGGTCGCCAGGGTCATCCAGGCGGCGCCCATGAAGCCCCACGCCGGAATCAACAGCAGGTTGCCGGCGACGTTGACGACGAGCCCGATCAACCCGATCACGACCAACCGCCGCTGCAGGCCCGCGATCAAAACGAGATTGCCGGTGAGGTAGCCGAAGCAGATGAAGACGAAGGCGCCGGCGAGCACCGGCAGCGCCGGTGCCGCCGAGGCGAAGTCCTCGCCGTAGAGCAGGACCGTGACCGGCCTGGCGACGACGAGAGAGACGGCAAGGCCACCCAATGAAGCGATCGTCAGGTACTCGGCCGCGAGCCAGGTGATGCGGAGTGCGCGCTCGCGATTGGTCGTCCAGGCCGCTGCGAGGATCGGCATCAGGGTGGTCATCAATGAGACCGGAACCAGGTGGGCCTGCTCGACGATGCGGTACTCCGCGCCGTAGAGGCCGGCGGCGGTACTACCCGCGATCGAGAACACCAGCAGCTGGTCGATGCGAGCGTAGGCGAGGACCAGCAGCCCAGCCACACCGACCGGAAGCCCAACCCGCGCCAGCCGCATCGTCGCCTCACGGGATGGCCGCAGGCTCGGGCGGGCGATCTTCACCGCGGCGATCGCCTGCAGGGTCGCGGTCAGGACGCTCGTGGCGGTCATCGAGATCGCCAGCGGCACCAGGCCCCCACCGGCGACGAAGATGACGATGACCGCGGCGCCCCAGAGAACGCTGTTCAGGGTCAGGATCGCCATCGGCACCCAGTTGCTGACCCTGAGCTGGTGGGTGACGCGCAGCGAGGCACCGACGTTGAACGGGGTCTGGGCGAGGAGCACGAGGCCGGCGACGAGCATCGCCGTGTTTTCCTGGAGCAGGAGCAGGACGACCAGGCCGACCACGATCGCCGGGATCGAGAGCAGCGACCGCAGGATCAAGAGAGCGCCCAGCCACTCCCCCTCGTTGTCCGGATCGGCGGTCGCTTCGCGGATGACGACGCTCTCGACGCCAAAGCTGGTGAAGTAGCCGATCAGCTGAACGACGACGAGGATCGTCGACCATTCACCGAATCCGGCGTCGCCGAGCGCCCGCGCGACCAGCGCCGTGACGACGACGCCAAGGGCGAGGTTGAGCACGCGGACGACGATCTGGACCGCGACGTCGCGACCGGCGTGATGGCGACGCGCGGTGTGGGGAGCTCGATCTATGGGCCCAGTCAAACCGATCGGACAGACGCCATGACGCCTGGCGGGGCGCGCCAATTTCCCAGGCAGTATCGTCCGGGGCTGTCAGGAGGATCCGGCGAGGCGCATTGAGTACTCCCGCGGCTACTCCGAAAATACTTCGAATATTCGTCCGACGGGGTCAACGAAGTTCGCGTTGCAGGCTTGATTGCGGGCTTCAGCGCGGCACACTTGTTGCCGATCTGTTGTTCCTAATGGAGTTTTGCCCGCATCATCTCTATTTTGAATTCACCCCTGCCCCACGTTCCACCCCTCACTGACCTAACCAATATGGAGAGCTCAACCGCCACCCACGCGCACGGGGCGTCCGCTGTCGAGGCAGGCGAGGACGACGCAGCTTCTCTCCGCGGTAACGCAAGCCGGGCGCGACGACGGGGGGCGGTGCTGGCCAGGATGCTCTTCACCGCCGACTCCGTGGCGGCGTGTCTCGCTGGGGCGATCGCGGTGCTGACCCTCGGCCTGACCTCGGCCGAGCCGAACGGAGCGGCATACGTGGCGGGTGCAACCATCCTCTGGCCGCTCTCCGCCTTCAGCATCGGTCTCTACCGCAGCGACCAGCTGGCCAGCTGGGCGTCGGCGGTCTCCGAGCTCCCGCGCGCCTTCGTCACCCTGATGCTGATCACCTGGCCCCTGTTCGGGCTCGCCTCGATCCTGGGGCTCGACAGGGTCGTCGCCGTAACCTTCCTGACCGTCGCCGGAATCGCCGTCCTGACCGGCATCGCCCGCACGATCGTGCGGGCGGGGCTGCATCGCGCCCCGGACCTGCGCCAGCGCACTCTGATCCTCGGCTCGGGCTTCGTCGCCGGTCACGTCGTCAAGAAGCTCCGCAACAACGTCCAGTTCGGCCTCGTCCCGGTCGGCATCGTTGACGACGAGGTGCACGACATCGGCAGTCCGGACCTGCCCTGGCTGGGGCGCTTCGCCGATCTCGACGCGATCATCGCGGCGCAGGGGATCGACCGGGTGATCATCGCCTTCTCGAAGGCCAGCCATGAGCAGCTGCTGGAGTCGATCCGAGCCTGCCGCGACGCCGGCGTGACCGTGGACGTCGTCCCTCGTCTCTTCGAGTTCCTCGACGGCGTGCGGGCACTGGATCAGGTCGGCGGACTGCCGCTGCTCTCGATCGGGACGCCGATGCTGACCTCGGCCTCGATCGCGGCAAAGCGCGTCCTCGACGCCGTGGGCTCGTTCGCCCTGATCGTCGCCTTCTCGCCGCTGATGATCGCGATAGCGATCGCGGTGAAACTCGAGTCGCGCGGACCGATCTTCTTCCGCCAGCCGCGAGCCGGCCGGGGCAACTCCAGCTTCCAGCTGATCAAGTTCCGCTCGATGTACGTCGACGCCGAGAAGCGCAAGGCGGAGATGGAGGAACTCAACGAGGCCTCTGACGGCGTCATGTTCAAGATCCGCGAGGATCCTCGCGTCACGCGCGTCGGCCGTTTCATCCGCCGCTTCTCACTCGACGAGCTGCCGCAGCTCTTCAACGTGCTGATGGGCCAGATGAGCCTGGTCGGCCCGCGCCCGCTGATCTTCCCTGAGACCGCCGCACTCGAAGAAGACTGGCATCTGCGCCGCCTCGAGCTGCGCCCCGGCCTGACCGGGCCGTGGCAGGTCTACGGACGCTCACAGAGCCCCTTTCAGGAGATGGTCCGCTTCGACTACCAGTACGTCGCCGGCTGGTCGCTCGCCCGCGACGTCGAGATCCTGCTCGCCACCATCCCGGCCGTGCTGTCGGGACGGGGCGCCTACTAGCCAACCGGTTCCGCGCCCGATCCCCCCCGGACGGGGTAGACAGGATGGCGGGTGCGCCTCTGCGCGAATTGATACCCCAGCGCTGCGCGCTGGGGTGAATCTGGTGCGCGGCTTCGCCGCGCAGAAGCCGGATTGCATTTCCGCCGCTTCGCGACATTCCCGCAGAGGCGCACCCGCCATCCTGTCAAGTCACCCAAGCCTCGATTTCTCCTGAAGCTTTGCGGGCTTCAGGTCTCATCAGCTTGAGGCGGCGCGGATCGCCTGCTGAGCCTGAGCCGTGCCGTCGACCGCGTAGCGAGGAAGGCCGGTCGTCCAGCAGGCGAATGTCGCGAAGCGGCGGAAATGCAATTCGATTTTCGCGCGGCCATAGGCCGCGCTCCTCATCCACCCCACGCGCAGAGCGCGTGGGGTTCAATTCGACTGCAGGACGACCGGCCTTCCTCGCCGGAGGGATCGTGGAGTCAGGAGTTCTGGGCGACCCAGTCCTGCAGCTCGCGCATGAAGCGCTGCACCGAGAAGCCCTCGGCGTTGCTTCGGCATACCGCCGCCTGCGGCGGCGAGGCAACCAGGTCGCGAATCGCCTCGGCGAAGAGCCCGGCCTCCTGGCGCTGCACCCGCAGGCCGGTCTCTCCCTGCACCACGGTGTCCCTGGCGCCGCCGACGTCGAGTGCGACGACGGGGGCGCCGCAGGCCTGGGCCTCGACCGGGATGATCCCGAAGTCCTCGTTGGCGGGGAAGACGAGGGCCGAACAGGCGTGGTAGAGCTCGCGCAGGCGCTCGTCGGAGGGTGAGATCTCAAACTCGACGTCGGCGCCCAAGCCGGCGGCGAGGGCGCGCAGCTCCTGCTCCTGAGGGCCTTTGCCGGCGACGGTGAGCGGCACTTCCGCCGCGGCGCATGCTTCGATCGCCAACGCCACGCTCTTATAGGGGACGAAGCGGGACACCGCCAGCGCCCGCGTCCTCTCCACGGGACGCTCCGGCAAGTCGTAGTAGACCGTGTCGACGGGTGGGTGGATGACCTCCGACTCACGGCCGTAGCACTCGTGGATCCGATCGCGCACGGCGGTCGAGTTGGCGGCGAAGAAGTCGACGTTCTTCGCGGTGCGCCGGTCCCACTCGCGCAGCGCGGCGAAAGCGGCCGACTTGCCGGGGATGCGGCGCTGGGTGCGCGCGTCGATGTCGGGCACCCAGGCGTAGCGCAGCGGCGTGTGGCAGTAACAGAAGTGGGTCGCTCGCTTGGCCGGCGGAAAGCTGCGGACGAAGGCGTGGCTGGAGGTGAGCACCACGTCGTAGGTGTCGTGAACGTCGATCGCCTTCCAGGCGAGCGACATCAGCGGCAGCGCCAGCTCGCGCCGGTCGCGCAGCGCCGGCCAGCGATCCAGCAGGGTCGTGGTCACCTCCCGGCCGGAGAAGTCGAACTGCGCGTCGCGGTCCCAGGTCAGCGCGTAGAGGTCCGCCTCCGGATAGGCCTGGGCCATCGCCTCGAAGGTCTTCTCGCTGCCCGCCCGCACCGCGAGCCACTCGTGCGCTATCGCCAGCTTCGACATCGGGCTAGACGAACTGTCCCGGGGGGTCGGCGGCGCGCCAGCGGGCGATCGCGCTGCGCAGGTCGGTTTCGTAGTCGAAGCCCCGCTCGCTCAGCTCGTGCGCCTGGATGTTGGTCGAGGCGACGAGCTTCCTCACCCGGTCGGGATCGAACGTCTTCAGGCCGACGGCGCTGAGCAGGCGGGCGGCGGCCAGCATCGGCGCGGTCGGGATGACACCCCGGGGAGACGGCAGCTCGCCGACGTCGTGGAAGGCCTTGCAAATCGCCTCGAGGGTCGGCGGCTCGGGATAGGCGTAGTTGTAGGTGACCGCCGGGTCGGCGGCGGCCCACATGAAGTACAGCGACCCGATCAGGTCGTCGACGTAGCCGCATGCCTTCAGCGTGTCCTTGCGGCCCGGGTAGAGGAAGAAGCCTTTGCGCAGCCCGCGGGCAAGACGGGTGAAGTTGCCGTTTTCGCCCGGGCCGAACACGGCCGCGGGACGAACGACGACCAGCCGCCGGTCGCCGGCTTCCTCCACCCAGCGGCGGTGGATGCCCTCCGCCTCGAGCTTCGATTTGCCGTAGGCGCTGGTCGGCGTCAGCGGAGAGGTCTCGATACGGGGCTCCTCGGTCGGCCCGTAGACGGAGATCGAGCTGGTGAAAAAGAGGGAGGAGACGCCGTGGCGAGTGCAGAACTCGGTGACGTTGCGCGCGCCGGCGACGTTGGTCTCGAAGTACTCATGGTCCGGATGTCCGGGCGTGCGGTGGACCGCCGCCAGGTTGAAGACCAGCGGGTCGTCCCCATCCGGTTCGAGCTCGATCGGCCGGCGCACGTCCGCGGTCGAGAACCTCGCCGCCGTCGGCAGCCTGGCCGGCTCGTGCAGATCGACGACCAGGACCGACGCACCGGCGCTCGTCAGGCTGGCGACGAGATGGCTGCCGATGAAGCCGGAGCCGCCGAAAACGACGGCGTGTCTGTTGCGCAGGTCGAGACTGGCGGCGTTCAAGCACGCAACCCTAACCAAAGCTATGCTCCCCGCCGTGAACGGCCCCACTCTCGTCACTGGCGGCGCCGGCTATGTCGGCGCAGAGGTTGTAGGCGCGCTGCTCGACGCCGGCCGCGAGGCGCGGATTCTCGACAGCCTCCTGCACGGACAGGAGGACGTCGCCAGGGGCCTCGAGGAGCGGGGCGCCAAGCTGACCGTCGGCGACATCCGCGATCCCGAGGCGCGGCGCGCGGCGCTCGAGGGAGCCGAGTCCGTCGTTCACCTGGCCGCGATCGTCGGCGACCCCGCCTGCGCCCGCGATCCCGAGCTGGCCCGCGAGACCAACATCGAGGCGACTCGCTCGCTGGTCGAGGACGCCGGCGCCGCGGGCCTGTCCCACCTGATCTTCGCTTCGACCTGCTCTAACTACGGGCGCATGGCCGACCCCGAGACGCCGGTCGACGAGGAGGCCCCGCTCGCGCCGGTCTCGCTTTACGCCGAGCAGAAGGTCGAGATCGAGAAGATGCTGCTCGAAGGCAGCAACGGCTCGGTGGTGCCGACCTGCCTGCGCTTCGCCACCGTGTATGGCGCGGCGCCGCGGATGCGCTTCGACCTGACCGTCAACGAGTTCACGCGCGAACTCTGGGACGACCGCGACCTGGAAGTCTTCGGCGAGCAGTTCTGGCGGCCCTACGTGCACGTGCGCGACGCGGCCCGGGCAATCGTCCGCGTTCTCGACGCAGGGCCCGAGGAGGTCGGCCGCGACGTCTTCAACGTCGGCGACAGCGGCGAGAACTACCGCAAGCTCGACCTGGTCGAGATCATCACCGGCATCGTCCCGCGGGGGAACGTCAGCTACGTCCACAAGGACGAGGACCCCCGCGACTACAAGGTCGCCTTCGAGAAGATCCGCGAGCGGCTCGGCTTCGAGCTGACGATGAAGGTGCCCGACGGCGTCGGCGAGGTCGCCAAGGGGCTCGATGACGGCGATTTCGGCGATCCCTTCGCCGCGAAGCACCGCAACACGCCTTAGATAGTCGATTCCACGCCCGGCGGGATGGCGGGTGCGCCTCTGCGTGAATTGATACCCCAGCGCTGCGCGCTGGGGTGAATCTGGTGCGCGGCTTCGCCGCGCAGGAGCCGGATTGCATTTCCGCCGCTTCGCGACATTCCCGCAGAGGCGCACCCGCCATCCCGTCAAGTCACGCGAGCTTCGATCCTCAGCCGCCGGGCAGGTCGCCTAGCCAGGAAGGCTGGCGATCCGCAAGCGTTTTTGCGGATTAGCCGCATGGACTAGTACATACGTCCAGGCGCAGGCGTGGGGGCCTGGAGAAGGCCGCCCGCAGCGCCCGATGAGGGGACCGTCATGGTCTCCCCTCTCCATCGCCTCCTGATCCTGGTCCTCGCGCTGGCCCTGGTCGGCCTCTGTGCCATCTCAGGCGCCACCGTCGCCCAGGCCAGGCCGGCGCCGCAGGTCGGCAACGCGGTTGCGGTCAAGGCCGCAGGCGAGGTCACGGGGATTTCCGCGACCTGTGCCCGGCGGGCGAAGCGCAAAGCCCTGCGCTCCATGGCTACGGCCAGCGCCAGCGCCGCGCCGAAGTCCCGCACGGTCAACACCAAGGTGAAGCGCCGCGCTCAGAAGCTGCGCCACCGCTGTCTGATCAAGCTGCGCCGACACTCCCGCGCTCCCGTGCCGGCGCAGAGCGTGCCGTCGCCGGAAGCCGGTCCGCTCACCCTCGCCATCGACGGTGGCTACACCGGTTGGAGCGACACCGAAATCGAAGAGCGCGGGGCCCTGAACGCCGCGGTAACCCGTCACGAGTGGGATCCGAACGAGCCGGTCGACGAGCAGGACGACGTCGTCCTCACCGCGGCCGCCGAAGTCCATACCCGCATCCACGCCCTGCTCGGCGAGAACGACCTCGGCGATCCGAACCACTACCGCGACTGGGTGGTCGACTTCATCCGCCGTTACGGGCCCGGCGGCGCCTTCTGGAGCGCCCATCCCGAGCTCGATGCCTCGCGCTACGCGATCACCAGCGTCGAACTCGGCAACGAGCCCTACTTCGGCGAAATGTCGGCGGCGGAATACGCCGACGCGGTGCGACCGGCGTTGGAAGAAATCCACCGGCTCGGACTACCGGTCAAGGTGATCCTGGTCAGCCGCGTCTACGGCAACGACACCTCCTGGATGGACACGCTCTACCAACGCGTCCCCGACCTCAACACGCTCTTCCACGCCTTCGCCGATCACCCCTACTGGTACGGACACGACCCCGCCGAGACGAGTCCGGCCGGCCCGTTCGGGCGGATCGAAACGCTGCGCAAGCGGATGATCGAACAGGGTGCCGGCACGAAGCCGATCTTCATCACCGAGTACGGCGAGTCGACGGCAAACTGCGGCGGCGAGTGCGTCAGCGAACAGACGCAGGCCGATCACCTGCAGGCGATGATCTCGGCCGTGGCGACCCACCCCCAGTGGGGAGTCGAAATGCTCTCCGTGTACCAGCTGCGCGATCGTGGCACCGACAGCAGCGATCGCGAGCGCCAGTTCGGCCTCTTGCGCGAAGACGGCTCGGCGAAGCCCGCCTACGGGGTCGTCGAGGCGGCGATGCAGCAGTACCGCGGCTGAGCCGCTCCACGCGACCCAAAGCGGGCTGCTCGACATATGTCGTAGAGATGCGTCAACATCGGAGGGGCGATGTGGAGATTCGTCCATCCATTGCGAGCAGTCGCCTTGATCGCGGCTGTGCTCGGCATCGCGGCCGGAGTCGGCTTTTCCGCCGCGGACCAGTTCCCGAGCAAGCAGGTCGTGGGCGCGTCCCTGGCCAGCACGCATGCCTCGGTACTGCAGCATCGCTGCGAGGCGGGCTGCCTGCACGGCCCGGCCGGCGTACGCGAACGTCGCCGGGCAGGCCACCGATTCGCAACCGGCGTCGCCGCCAACGAGAGGGCCGCAACGCCGTTTGTCGCGCTTTCGCCGGCGGTTCCGGTGGGCGAAGGCCGCGCTGCGGCCTCCCCCGTCTCGAACGGAACCTCGCCTTCGCCGCAATCTGGCACTCAGGCTGAGTCGGTGGGCACCTCACCGGCGCCCGCCGCGACGGAGCCCGCTGCAAATCCGACGCCGGCGCCCCCCGCGGCCGGGTCTGCTCCGCCACCGGCCGGCGAAACGCCCTCGGCCCCGCCGCCGACCAATCCTCCCCCGCAGAAATCGGGCACCCCTCCACCGGAAGAATCCCCCGCGGAACCGCCCTCGACTCCTGAACCTCCCCCGGCGCCCGAACCTGAACCTGAACCCGCGCCCGAACCTGCCCCGGAACCGGCACCCGAACCTGAACCGGCCCCGGAACCCGCGCCTGAACCCGAACCGGAACCCGAACCAACGCCTCCTCCGATCCCGAGCTCAGATCATCTGGTCGTCGGGATCGATGGCGGACACGGCGGCTGGAGCAGCGCCGAGATCACCTACCGGGCGCAGCTCGGCGCCGCGGTCACCCGACACGAGTGGGACCCCGGCGAGCCGGTCGACGAGCAGGAGGACGTTGTCCTGACGGCCGCCTCGCAGATCCACACCCGCATCCACGCCCAGCTTGGTGGGAACGAACTCGGCGACCCGACGCACTACCGGGAATGGGTCGTCGCATTCATCCGCCGCTACGGTCCCGGCGGGTCGTTCTGGAGTGCCCATCCCGGGCTAGATGCCTCGCGCTACGCGATCAGCACGATCGAGCTCGGCAACGAGCCCTACTTCGGCGGTATGAGCGCAGCTGAGTACGCCGACACGGTGCGACCGACCCTGGAGCAGATCGACAACCTCGGGCTGCCGGTCAAGGTGGTCCTCGACAGCCGCATCTACGGCACCGACACCGCCTGGATGGACACGCTCTACCAGCGTATCCCCAACCTCAACTCGCTCTTCTACGCATTTGCCGATCACCCCTACTGGTACGGACACGACCCGGCCGAGGTCAGCCCGGCCGGCCCGTTCGGACGGATCGATGCCCTGCGAGAGCGGATGAACGAGCTGGGTGCGAGCTCGAAGCCGATCTTCATCACCGAGTACGGCGAGTCGACGGCTAACTGCGGCGAAGAGTGCGTCAGCGAGGACGAGCAGGCCGAACACCTGCTGGCGATGATCGTCGCCGCCGCCACCAATCCCCAGTGGCGAGTCGGATTGCTCTCGATCTACCAGCTGATCGATCGCGGCACCAACAGCTCCGATCGCGAGCTTCAGTTCGGTCTGCTGCGCGAGAACGGTACGGAGAAGCCCTCCTACCCGATCGTGCAAGCAGCCGTGCAGAACTATCGCGGCTAGCCACGGGCTCCATCGCATAGCTGGACATGCGTCCAGTTGCAGGGAACCCCCTGCGCAATCGGGTTCTGCGATCCGATCAGGGCTGAACCAATGAATGCGGGGCCGCGAGTGGCGCGACTCCCGACAAAGGCACACCCGTCGCGAGGCGGGGTCGCAAAGCAAGGGGCCTCTCGAGGCAGCCCGGCTACCGAAGGAGAAGACATTGAAGCTCGTCAGTGCAAGCCGGATCGCAATCATCGCCTTGGTCGTGAGCCTGCTCGCCATCGTCGGCCTCGCGACCGCTTCCGCGCAGGCCTCCGCCAAGCAGCGTGGGGATCGGACTTGCACCAAGCGAGCCGACCGCGTAACGAGGAGCTCCGCCACCGCCCGGGCCGGCGCGAACCGCCGCCGCGCCACCACCGTGCGCCACTGCGTGGTCCAACCCCCTCCCCCCTCATCCGAGCCAGCACCGGCTCCTACTCCGACCCCGACCCCCGCGCCCAGCCCGACCCCCGCGCCGACCCCCAGTCCCACTTCTGCGCCCGCGCCTGCTCCCAGCCCCAAACCCGCTCCGGCCGGGGACATCACCTCGCCGACTCTCGCATGGCAGGTCCCCAGCGCCGGCGCCACGATCAAGGGCAAGCTGCAGGGCTCCAAGTGCGAAGTGTCTGCCTCCGACAACCGCGGCATCGACCGGGTCGTCTTCAAGGTCGACAACAAGACCCTCAACACCGAGAGCGACGCACCCTGGAACTGCGTCTTTGACACGACCAAGGTCGCCGACGGGGCGCACACGGTGACCGCGACCGCCTATGACGCAGCCGGTAACTCCAGCGCCGCGACGCGCAATTTCACGGTCTCAAACGCCGCGTCCACCCCGGCGCAAGCTCCGGCCCCCACCCCCGAACCGACCCCGACCCCGACCCCCAACCCGACCGGGATGATCGTCGGCCTCGATGCCGGCAACTACGGCAGCTCGGGTGCCGCCGACGTGCGCGGTGCGGTCAACACCGTGCGCTATGAGACCGAGCGGGGCCTCACGGGGCTTGAAAGCTTCAAGAAAGCCGGCCTGCGCATCCAGATGAACTTCTCGGGCCCCTACAACAGCGGCGGCGTCTGCGCGCTGAACGCCACGAGCTGGGCAAACGAAACCCTCGCCTTCTACAAAGCCAATACCAGCCCGACCCAAACCCCGGTCATCGAGGCACTGAACGAGCCCGGTGGAACGTGGTTTTGGGGCTCGAGCGCAAACAGCTCCGCCAACGCGACCTGCTACCGGGACCTGCTGAGGAAAACCCACGACGCCTTCCACGCCACCTACGGCGACGCGGCGCCGAAGATCCTCGGCACCCTGGACGGCTCCAACGGCCTCAGCTTCGGCAAAGCCTGGTACACCTCCGACTGGGCGAGCTACGTGGACGGCTTCATCGTCCACCCCTACGGCGGTACCGGCTCCAAGAGCAGCTCAGCACTCGGCAACCGCGCCCTGATCGAAAGCGCGCGGGCGATGACCGGCGGGCCGATCTACGTCACCGAGGTCGGCTGGCCGACGGCGCTGGGTCAGCCCTCGACCGGCGACAGCCTGCAGTGGACCGAGGCAGAGCAGGCGACCAACGTCACCAACTTCATCGCCTGGTGTCACGACACCGGCTACGTGGCCGAGGTCATCTACTTCAACTACCGCGACTACGGCTCCAATGCCTGGTACGGCGTTCTGCGCAACGACGGCTCGCGCAAGCCCGCCTATGAGGCGCTGCGCCTGGCCGCGGCGAAATACGGGTCCTAGAGGGTTGGCCGGGGGTATCGGCTAGGCCCGACCGTCTCCGGTTGGGCCTATACTCGCCGCCTCGTCGCCCCGCTCGGCGCCGGTGCATGCGGACCGTCCTCGCCACTTCACATACCCCCACCCTCGACTCGGGTCGCGCGCGGCGGACGTACGGCCTGGTGCGAGCCCTGGCCGACCTGGGCAGCGTGGACCTCGTCTACGGAGCGTTCGGCGCCGCCAGCCCCGACGCCGCCTTCGAATCGCTCGCCGACGTGCGCCTGCACCGGGTGGAGCGACCGGGACGGGTCAGCCGAGCGGCGGCGTACCTGCGGGCCCGGTCCGACGGCGTCCCCGACGACTTCGCCCGCGGCATCTGGCCGGGTGTCGCCTCACAGGCGGCGAAGCTCGCAGACAGCGGCGAGGGCGCCCAGCTGATCGCCGAGGGGCCTATCGCGGCGGCGGCGCTGCTGCCTTACGCGAAGCGCCACCCCGCCATCTACAGCGCCCACAATCTCGAGTCCTCCTTCCGTCACCGCCTCGATGACACCGGGATGTCGCTGCGCTCGCTGGAGCGCTTCGAGCGCCTCCTGCTCGAACGCTACGCTGAGAGCTGGATGGTCTCGCCGGCCGATATGGAGGGGGCGGCCACGCTCGCGCCGACCGCCAAGCTCCGACTCGTCCCCAACGTGGTCGACGTGACGGCGATCGACCCCGTTCCGCCGCGCAGCGGCCAGCGCACCGCGCTCTTCGTCGCCGACCTCAGCTATGAGCCGAACCGCCAGGCGCTCGCCTTCCTGCTCGACGCCGCGATGCCCGCGGTCTGGGAGCGGGCGCCGGACGTGCGCCTAGTCGTCGCCGGCAAGGGCAGCGACGCGATCGGCGCGGCGGACCCCCGGGTCGAGGAAAGCGGCTTCGTACCGGACCTGCGCGCGCTCTACGACGCGGCGGGCTGCGCCGTGGTCCCGCTGCTCGAGGGCGGCGGCTCGCCGCTCAAGTTCGTCGAGGCGCTCGCCTTCGCCGTACCCGTCGTCGCCACCCCGCACGCAGCCGCCGGGCTCGAAGTCGAGGCCGGCGTCCACTACTTCGAGGCGGAGTCCGACGGCGGTGCCTTTGCCGCCGCGATCCTGGCGGCGCTGCAGCCCGAACTGGCAAACCCGACGGCCCGCGCCGGTCGCGAGCTGGCCGAGCAGGCGTACTCGATCGAGTCGCTCGAGAGGCGGCTGGCGTCTTGAAGATCGTCTCGGTGATGACCGGCGCGGCACCGGGCGGCGCGGAGTTCGCCGCTGTGGAGCTGCTCGACGCGCTGATCGGCCGCGGCCACGAAGCGACGATGCTCAGCGACTCGCCCGAGATCGGCCGCGAGACCAGGGTCGAGGTGCATCCGCTGGACCTCGGCCCGAAGCTCTCGACCCGCAGCTGGCTGAGCCTGGGGCTGCGCTGGCCCTCGCTGAAGCGGCAGCTGCGCAGCGCCCTCGAAGCCGAGCTTCCCTACGACGTCCTCCTCCTCCACTACAAGAAGGAGCAGCTGCTTGCAGCGGGACTGCCAGCGCGCCTGCGCCCGCAGATCGCCTGGGCCGAGTGGGGACCGGTACCGCGCCAGATGTCGCGTGGGCCGGGAGGACGTGCCTACGCACGGGCCGCGCGCTCGGCGTCGGTGGTCCTGGCCGTCTCGGAGAAAACCCGGCGCTCGACGATCGATGCCGGCGTCGACCCGGAGAGGGCCTTCTTCCTGCCCAACGCGATGCGCACCGATGAGATCCGCTTCAGCGAGGCGGGTCGGAGGCGGGTGCGCGAGGAGCTCGGCATCCCCGCCGAGGCCTTCACCGTCGGCTGCATCTCCCGCTTTCACCCGAAGAAGCGCAACGACGTCGTGATCGACGCCGTCGCCGCGCTCGGCCCGAACACCCATCTGATCCTCGCCGGCGCCGGTGAGACCGAGGCCGAGCTGCAGGCCCGGGCCGCGCCGCTCGGCGCCCGCGCCCACTTCCTCTCCACCCCGGGCGCCGCGGTCGGCGACGTGCTCTCGGCCTTCGACGTCTCGGTCTTCTGCCCCAGCCCCACCGAGGGGCAGCCGCGGGCGGTGATCCTCGGCCTGCTCGCCGAGCGACCCTGCGTCTCGACCGGGGCCGAGGGGGTCCGCGACCTGATCGACGACAGCTTCGGGGCGATCGTCTCCCCCGAGAACGATCCCGACACCTTGGCCACGATCCTGCGCTCCTACGAGGGCGATCCGGAGCGCGTCCTGCGCGAGGGCCGACTCGCCGCGCAGAGCGCCCGCGAACGCTTCGACGCCGCCGTCGTCGCCGAGCAGGCCGAGCGCCTGATCCTGGCGGCACGGGAGAACTCGTGAGCGAGCCGCTGCGGGTCCTCTTCCTCGACGAGGGCGTACTCGGCCACCGCACGCTGACCGCCCAGCTACGGGCGACGCTCGCCGACAACCCGGCGGTCGAGGCGACGTTCGCCACCGTGCCTCCTCCCGGTCGGATCGAGCGCCTGCTGCTGCGCCGCTGGAACCGTGTCGGCGACGCGGACATGTTTGCCCTGCGCTGGCGGCTGCGCTGGTCCTGGCGGGCCCGCCGGATCCTCAAGCGCCACCGGCGCTCGGTCGACGTCGCCTTCGTCAGCACCCAGGCGGCGGCGCTGCTGATGCGCGGTCCGATGCGTCGCCTGCCCTGCGTGCTCTCGCTCGACGCAACCGTCGGCCAGTTCACGGCGCTCGAATACGGTGGGCCGGGAGACGCATGGACCCCGCGCCAGCAGCGCCTGATGGTGCGGCTCGAGCGGCGGGCGCTCGGCGGCGCCGCGGCCGTCGTCCCCTGGACGGACTGGAACGCCGACGCCCTGCGCCGCGAATACGAGCTGCCCGAGACGAAGCTGGCGACGATCCACCCCGGCCTCGACCGGGCCTGGTGGAGCGAGGCGGCGGCACAGCGACCCGCCGATCGCGAGGACCCGCTGCGCGTCCTCTTCGTCGGCAACGAAATCGAGCGCAAGGGGCTGGGCACGCTGATCGAGGCAGTCGGCCGGCTCGACGGCAGGGCCGTGCTCGACGTGGTCAGCCGCGATCCCGTTGCCGCAAGCAAGCACGTCCGCCACCACGATGGCGTCGAAGCACGCAGCGAGGAGCTGCGGGGGCTCTACGCCGGGGCCGACGTCTTCGCCCTGCCGACCCGGGCCGACGCCGTCCCCTGGGTCGTGCTGGAGGCGATGGCGGCGGGGCTCCCGGTCGTCGCCTCCGACGTCGGCGCGATCGGCGAGCTGGTCGGCGAGGGCGGCGAGCTGGTCGAGCCCGGCGACGTCGACGGTGTCGCCGCGGCCCTCGAGCGGCTCACCGACGTCGAGCGACGCCAACGGCTCGGCGCCGCGGCCCAGGAGCGCGTCCGCGAGCACTACGACAGCCCGGTCCAGGTACAGCGCCTGCTGGAGCGGCTGGAGGAGGCCGCCGGCAGATCTCAGTCAAAGGGCGGGGGACGGATCAGGCGGCGTACCTTCGTCGGGGTCGGCGCCGGTGTGGTCGGGGTGGCCCTGGTCGCGCCCTACGCGGTACTGGTCGCCGACGACGAGTTCGAGCAACTGGTCGCCTCGAACCTGGGCATCGACCCGGAGCTTGCGAGCCAGCTCCTGGCCCGCGCCCGGGCCGAATACGGCGACGCCGAGTACGACGCCAGGGCGACCGCCTTCGCGCTCGCCGTCCGCAACCCGGCGGCCGCGGTGCTGCCGGACGGCACCCGCGACAAGGCGATCTCCGGGTTGATCGACCCGATGCTGAGCGCTCCCGCCGCCAGCCTCGCCTACGCGATCACCGGCAGCGACCCCGGCGGCCCGGGAGCCTGCGCCGGCCTGGTGCGCGAATCGTGAGGACGATCGAGACCGATATCGCGATCGTCGGCTCCGGCGTGTGCGGACTGCTCGCCGCCTGGCCGGCGTTGGTCGCCGGCCGCCAGGTAACGATGCTCGAGCGGGGGGCGCTGAAGACCCACGCCGAGCAGCTCGCCGACGGCCAGTGGTCGGCGGACGTGCCGGGCGCCGAGCCGAACAACGAAACGGCCCCGGGAACCCCTGCCTATCCGTGGAGCTACGTCTACGGAGTCGGTGGATCCTCGCTGCACTGGGACGGCGCCACCCCGCGCTTCACCGCCGCTGACTTCAGGATGCGCTCGGCCTACGGCGTGATGGTCGACTGGCCGCTCTCCCTCGCCCAGCTCGAGCCCTACTACGTGCGCGCCGAGCAGGCTCTCGGCGTCTCCGGCGCGCCCGATGCGGGGGTGGCGGCGAGCGGGCCGGTGCCGCCGGGGGCGCGGACCCTCCCCCCGCACCCGTTCAGCCCGATGGACGAGGCGATCGCCCCCAACCTGCGCCCCTTCGGCCCGCTGCCCCAGGCCCGCCCGTCGAAACCGCTCCAGGGCCGGCCCGCCTGCTGCGGCTCGGCGACCTGCCAGCTCTGCCCGGTCGATGCGCGCTTCTCCGCCCTCAACGGCCTCGCCGCCGTGCTCGACCATCCGCGCCTCGACCTGCACCGACAAACCGTCGCGGCCCGCCTGCGGACCGCCGACGGTCGGCGTCGGATCGAGGCAATCGAGGCAATCGATCAGCGCGGCGCGCGGATGCTGGTGCGCGCCGAGCGCTACGTCCTCGCCGCCAGCGGCTTCGAGAACCCGGGCATCCTGCTGCGCTCCGGCCTCGCCGGCGCCGCCGTCGGCCGCTACCTCTTCGACCACGCGCACACGACGCTGATCGTCGACCTGCGCCGCGATCTCAGCCCCGGCCACGGCGACACGCTCTCGACCGGCCTCTCCGAGGCCCTGCGCGAAGGCGGCTTCCGCTCCAAGCGATCGGGCGCGATCCTGATTCCATTCAATCCGGGAGCGCCGCTGGCCCCACTCGTCAGCGCCGGCGTGCTCGCCGGCAGCGACGGCGACAAGACCCGTGCCGAGGCGCTCTCGACCTGGAGCCGGCGGCTGCCGCTCGACATGCTGACCGAAGACGTGCCGCAGGCGGAGCGGCGGGTGGCGCTGTCCTCGAAGCGCGACTCATTCGGCCTGCCGCTCAACCTGGTCGCCTACCCCGCCTCGACCCGCTACGAGGGGGAGGGGATCGCCGCGGCGGCCGAGCAGGTGCGGCGCCGGCTCGCCCCGCTGGGCGCCCGCGGGGTCGAAGTCCTTCCCGGCCCGCGCGGCGGTCACCTGCTCGGCACCTGCAGGATGGGCAGTGGCAGGGACGCGGTGGTCGACGCCGAGATGCGCCACCTGGGGATCGAGAACCTCTTCGTCGCCGGTGGCTCGGCCTTCCCCACCTACAGCGCCGCCCACCCCACCCTGACGATCGCCGCGCTGGCGCTGCGCCTTGGGGACCTGCTCGCAGAAGAGGTCAGGCCGAGCTCTGGCGCAGTGCCCGCAGCTCGCGCAAGTCAGCCAAGCTGACCGCCCGCGTGAGCAGCGCCAGCGGTGGGTAGCTGAGCGCCGCCGCCAGCAGCAGGGGGACGGCCGGCGTACCGATCTCGCGCAGGCCCAGGAGCAGCAGGGTCATCGCCGCGGTGGCGAGGATCGCCCTGAAGGGGCGCCCCAACGCGGGCCGGAAATCGAGCTCGCCGACCACGGCGCGCCAGGCGAGCCCGACCACCACCAGCTCGGTCGCCAGCGTGACCCAGGCGGCGGCGAGGAAGCCGTAGCGCGGCAAGAGGACCAGATTGAGGCCGACGTTGAAGACCAGCCCGCAGACGGCGTAGAC
Organism: uncultured Solirubrobacterales bacterium; assembly: GCA_963716735.1. Classification (GTDB taxonomy): domain Bacteria; phylum Actinomycetota; class Thermoleophilia; order Solirubrobacterales; family 70-9; genus VRUE01. Next base: position 69,240 of record OY970321.1, on the reverse strand, counting down.
GACATAGCGCCGCTGCAGGCCGAGCACGATCACCATGTTCCCCGAGAGGTAGCCGAAGCAGATCACGATGAACGCGCCCATCAGCACCGGCAGCGCCGGCGCCGCGTCGGCGAATTCGCTGCCGAAGAGCAGCTCGATCGCCGGGCCGGCGGCCGCCAGGGAGACGCCGAGCGCCGGAAAGGAGACCAGCGCCAAGAAGTCGACGGTCGTCTGCAGCAAGCGGCGGACCCGCAGCGGGTCCGCCGGGTGGGCAGCGGAGACGAGGGGCAGCAGGGTCGTGCTCACGGTCAGCGGCAGGAAGTGGGCCTGCTCGAGGATCCGGTAGACGGCGGCGTAGAGACCGGCCTCGCGGGCGCCGTTGATCTCGAGCACGAGGATCTGGTCGATCCGCGCGTAGGCGAGCACGAGTACGCCCGCCGTCGCCAGCGGCAGGCCGATGCGGGCCAGCGGCCGCCAGAGCTCGCGCGAACCGAGCAGCTCGACCGCGCCGGCCCGCAGCCCGAGCCAGACCTGCAACGCCGTGGTGGCGAGCGCGGAGGCGAGAAAGGCGATCGCCAGCGGGACCAGCCCGCCGCCCGACGCCTCAACCACGATCGCCGACGCCCCCCAGATGACCGAGGAGAAGGTCATCACGGCGACGTTGACGTTGTTGCGCAGGCGCAGCTGCAGCAGCGCCCGGATCGTGTTTGGGCCGCTGAGCAGGATCGTGGTCGAGACCAGCAGGCCGGCGAGAGCCATCCCATGGTCCTCGGCGATCAGCAGGGCGACGAGGATCGAGACCAGGGTCGCCGGCAGGGAAACCACGGCACGCAGGGCGATCGTCGCCCCGATCCATTCCGCCTCGCGCTCGGGCTCGGCGGCGGCGCGGCGGACGCCGACCTGCTCGATGCCGAGGTCGGCGAGGTAGGCCGCGATCTGGACGACGACGAGCAGGCTCGACCATTCGCCGAAGCCGCTGTCGCCGAGCGAGCGGGCGATCACCGCGGTGACCACCACGCCGAGGCCGAGGTTCACCACGCGCCCGAGCAATTGCCGCACGACGTCGCGGGTCGCGCGCGAACGCGTGCTCTCGGTTGCCATCGGCGGCGACTGTACAGGCGGGGTGCGTCGAATTGGCGGCGGCACGCGCTGCGATACTGCGCCGCCTTGCCGGAGTCCGTGACCGCCTGTGTGATCGCCAGCGACGAGGAGCGCCGCCTGCCTGCCTGCCTGCAGAGCCTCGAGTTCTGCGACCAGGTCGTCGTCGTCGACGGCGGCTCACGCGATCGCACGATCGAGGTCGCCCGCGCCGGCGGTGCCGAAGTGGTCGAGAACCCCTGGCCCGGCTTCGCCGCGCAGCGCAACATCGCGCTCGACCACGCCCGCGGCGACTGGGTGCTCGAGATCGACGCCGACGAGCGGGTCGATCCCATCCTCGCCGCCTCGATCCGCGCGATGCTCGCCGCGCCGCCGGCGGGGGTGCGGATGGCGGCCCTGCCGATGCGCGACGTCTTCCTCGGCCGTCCGCTCGGGCCCTCGGCCCGCTATCCCCGCTACCGCCATCGCCTCTTCCGCCGCGGCGCCTTCCGCCACGACGAGGCGCGAACCGTCCACGAGGGTCTCTGGCCGGACGGGCCGGTGCAGCCGCTGGAGGGCGAGCTCGAGCACCTGCTGGCGACGAGCTGGAGGGAGGCGCTGGCCGATGCGATCGCCTACGCCCGGTTGGAGAGCGGGCAGCACGGGCGGCCGAGTCCGCTCGGCGCCTTCACCGGAATCCTGGCGCGGCCGCTCGCCAAGTTCGCCTACCGCTCATTCCTCTACGGCGGCTGGCGGGACGGACCCCGGGGCCTCGCCAGGATCGGGCTCGAGTGCGCAGCGGACTCGCTCGCGGCCCTCTTCGGGTTGCGCAGCAGCGCCGCGGGCGCGGCGGCCGGCCTCGGCCAGGAGGCACCCAGGGTCGGCCCCGTACGCCTCGTCGGCATCGCCCTCGGCGGGGACAAGGCCTCCCGCATGGCGGAGTGGCTCGCCGCCGCGGGGGCGGCCGGCGCCGACGTGGTCCTGATCTGCGGCCCGAAAGCGCCGGAGACGCCGGTTCCCCGCCGGCAGGTGGCGCGAAGCGGGCCGGGGGCCCTGGCCCGGGCGCTCGACGCCGAGGATCAGATCAGGCCGATCGACGCTCTCGTCCCCGCCGGCCGGCGGGAGCGGATGCTGCTCGGCCTCTCCCCGCGGGCGCTGCGTGGAGCGGTCCCGCCGCTGCATCCGGCGGACTCCCCGGAGGGAGCGGTGTCGAGCCTGCAGAATCGGGTACGCAGCAACTGATGACCTGACCCGTGGTTATTCTGTGGACGGACTCGTACTTCCGTCCAGAAAAGCGGGCCCGGTGCCAGATTCAAGTCGGCCGCCGGCTTGCCCGATAGGTCCCTGCAATCGTGGAATTCACCGGCAACCTTCGTCTGATCTGGGCCAGCAAACGCTGGCTGGCGCTCTTTGCCGTCGTCGCCGCGGTGGTCGTCTACGCGCTCTCCTCGGCCAAATCCGACGAATACGAAAGCACCGCCCTGGGCCAGATCGTCACCACCAGCCAGGCCGCCGGCGAAATCCTCAACGAAGAACAGCTGCTCAGCCTCTCCAACCTCTACGACGAGCTGGCAAAGACCCACTCGGTGTTCGACGTCGCCCACGAAAACCCGGCGATCAAAGGGCGCGAGGCGGCGTTCGACTCGAGCACCGAAGTGCAGCCTGAAGCTCGCACCGGGGTGCTGAGCTTCTCGGCGATCACCGGCGATCCCGAAGAATCGGCCGAATTCGCCAACGCCTACGCCGATGCCTTCGCCCAATACCTCGGGGAACTCTCGGTGGAGCAGAGCAAAACGACGCTGCAGCCGATCCAGCAGCGGATCGACGAAATCGAAGGCGAAATCGCCGGCGGCGGGACCAACGGCACCAGCATCGCCGGCCTACAGGTCGAGCTGCAGGCCCTGCAGGACCAGATCGCCGAACAGAGCGCCAACCCCGGCGACACGATGCGGGTGATCGAGCACGCCGCCCCGCAGAGCACGCCGGTAGCGCCCCGCCCGACCCGCGACGCGCTGCTCGCCTTCATCGGCGCACTCGTCCTCGGCGCGGCCGCGATCTACCTGCGCGACCTCTTCTTCGATCGCTACCGCACCGCGCAGGAGGCGGCCAAAGACCTCGGCCTGACGCTGCTCGGCGAGATTCCCAAGGGCCGCGGCGGCGCCCCGGCGCTGGAGTCGTTCCGCAACTTGCGCACGGCCACCCTGCTGACGCTCGAACGCTCCGGCGGCGTCTCCAACGGCTCCGCCGCCGGCCACGGCGCCAACACGGTCCTCGTCACCGGTGCCGAGTCCGGCTGCGGCAAGAGCTACGTGGCCGCCAACATCTCCCGTGCCCTGGCCGCGGAAGGGCGCCGGGTCACCACGGTCGACGGCGACCTGCGCCGACCGACCCTGCACACGATCTTCGACAAGCCTCTCTCCCCCGGGCTCAGCGATCTGCTCGTCGTCGAGAACGCTCCCGAGCCCTCTCGAGTAGCGACCAAGGTGAGTCTGGCGGCCGAGGCTGCCCACACCGGCGGTGAGCTGATGCTCCTGCCCGCCGGCGCGCACGCCGAGGACTCGGTCGAATCGCTCTCCTCGGAGACGATGAAATCGGTGGTCCAGTTCCTCCGCTCCGACAACGACGTCGTCGTCTTCGACACGCCGCCGGCGCTCGTCGTCGTCGACCCGGTGGTCCTTGCCCGCTACGCGGACGGGGTCGTATTCGTGGTCGACTCGCGCCGCACCAGCCGCCGCGACGCCCGACGCGCGGTCGAGGCACTGCGGGCAATCGGCGCGCCGATGCTGGGCTTCGCCTTCAACCGCTCCGCCACGAAACAGACCCGCTACGACGCCTACAGGCCGCGTGACATTGCGCTGCCGGCGTCCCGCACCAAGGAGACCGCAGCCTGAGCCGGCCGACGCTCGCTATGCCGGACCTCGGCGTGGCGATCGCGGTCAGCGCCACCGGGATCGCCGCCGGCGTGGTCTTGGCGGAGGCGATGATCCGCTTCGGGGCCGTCGGCGCGATCGCGCCGGCCGTCCTCGCGCTCGGCCTGGTCCTGCTGCGCTACCCCGCGGCCGCGCTCTGCCTGCTGGTCGCCGGGGCGATCCTGGTCGAGTCCGAGAGCCAGGGCTTCCTGCCTCCGGCCGGGGCCTTCTACGACGTCGTCGCGGCCAAAATGACGCCGCAGGACGTGCTGCTCTTTGCCGGGCTGGGCGGCGTCCTGCTTCGCTTCGTCGTCGAAAGCGAGCGACCGAGGTTGCCGGAGCCGCTGACCGCGCCACTGCTGGTACTCGCCGCGGCCGTCTTCTGCGGCGTCGTCGTCGGCCACAGCTCGCACATGGCCAGTGTCGGCGAACTCTTCCACCGATCCCTCACCTCCGGCTACATCATCCTCATCCCCCTGCTGGCGGTAAACGCGGTGCGCGGCACGCACGCGCTCAAGGTCTCCCTCGCGATCGGCGCAGGGCTCGCTGCTTTCAAGGGGGTATCCGGGATCTACGCGGCATTCAGCGGCATCGGCTCGGCGGTCGAATCGGAGACGATCAGCTACCTCAACCCGGTGCCGAACCTGACCATGTTGATCTTCGTCCTCGGCGTCGCCGCCGCCCTGGTCCGCCGCGTCAAGGTGCCAGGCTGGATGCTGGCCGGGGCGCCGATCGCATTCCTCGCCCTCGTCGTCTCCTACCGCCGCTCGTTCTGGATCGCCGGCGCCCTCACCCTGATCGTGGTGATCATCATCGCCAGCCGGCGCCGCGGCCGGGCGGTGTTCGCAATCGGGGCGGTCGTGCTCACGCTCGGCGTGGTCGGGGCCATCGCGGTCGGCTCCTCCGAGGGCCCGCAGTCAAAGAGCCCACTCGTCCAGCGCGCGCAGACTCTCAGCCCAGGCGGATTCGGCTCCAACCGCGGCGACCGCTACCGGATAGACGAGCGCAAAAACGTGCTCCAGAACATCCGCGAACATTCCCTGACCGGGATCGGTCTCGGGGTGCCGTGGGAGGTCCACTACCCGCTCGCCGAATCGCACGATCGCCGCTACGCCCACGTCGCCTTCCTCTGGTTCTGGCTGGCCTTCGGGCCACTTGGGGCGATCGCCTACGTGTTCCTGCTGCTCAGCGCACTCTGGACCGCGGTGAGGCTCTGGCGTCGCCACCCCGACCCGGTCATCCAGGTCGGCGCAATCGCCGCCTTCGGCGGCGTCCTGGCACTGGCCATCGTCGAGCTGACCGCGACCTTCACCTCGATCGAGCCGCGCACGTCGATCCTGCTCGGAGCGATGCTCGGCTGGCTCGTCGCCGCCTGGCGCGACCTGCCGTCGAAAGACGACGAGGAAGGCGCCGGCAAAGCCCCGCCGGCGCTCGGCGCCTGAACCCGATGCGCATCGCGATCGACGCCAACGTGCTCGAGGCGAGCTGGGGCGGCATTCCCAAGTACCTTGACCGGATCGCCCGCGAGCTGATCGCAGCGGGGGACGAGGTCTGGCTGCTCGCCAACACGCGGCGGCTGGAAAGGCCCACCCCCGGCGCGCGGGAGGTCGGCGTGCGGGTCAAGGGCACGCCGATCTGGCGCGAGGCCTTCGTGCCGTGGTGGCTCGCGCGGAAGCACGCCGACGTCCTCTGGGCCCCGGAGAGCGTCCTGCCGCGCTGGAGCCCGGTGCCGACGGTGGTCACGATCCATGACCTGGCGACGCTGCGCTTCCCCGGCGTCAAGCAGGCCAGCCAGGAGGAGCACTTCCGCACCACGGTGGCCCGCTCGGCGCAACGCGCGACGCGCCTGATCGCGGTCTCCGGTGCGACCGCGGACGACGTCGCGACCTACTACGAGGTGGATGAGCGTGCTGTGCGGGTCGTGCCCAATGGGGTCGACGAGGTCTTCACCCCGGGCGACCGCGACGCGGCCCTAAGGGCAGTGCGCGAGCGCTGGGGGATCGACTCACCCTTCGTCCTGCACGTCGGCTCGCTCGAGCCTCGCAAGGGCCTCGACGTGCTGATCGAGGCCGGCGCCCTCGCCGCCACCGAGGACGCCGGCTGGCGAGTGGTCCTGGCGGGATCGCCAGGTTTCGGCGGCGAGCAGATCGAAGCCAAGGCGAGACAGAGCGGAGCCTGCGACCTGCTCGGCCCGGTCAGCGAGGACGAGCTGGTCGAGCTCCTCCGCGCCGCCGGCGCCCTCGCCGCCCCGGCGATTTACGAGGGGTTCGGGATCGCCCCGCTGGAGGCGATGGCCTGCGCCACCCCGGCGGTGATCGCCGCCGACTCGGGCGGCCTGGAGGAGGTCAGCGGAGCGGCGGCGCTGGTCGTGGGCGAGCGCACCCCGGCAGCCTGGCGCGCCGCGCTGGAGCAGGCGCTGGAGCGACCGCCCGAGCTGATCGAGAGAGGCCGGGCCCACGCCGCGAAGTTCAGCTGGGCCAACGTAGCTGCGCAGACGCGCGAGGTGCTCGCCGAAGCTGCAGCGACGAAAAAACGAACACGGCCGGGAGCCGGAGCAAGCTCGGCTCGTTGAGGCGAAGCTACCTCTTGGGCTTGGGTGGCATCAGAACCGGAGCGTTCATTACTGCAAGGATAGCAGCGTAAATGGCTCCGATCGGCCCGATCCCAGGGGACTCGACTTGCTCATCCTAGCCTGCGCGGGATGGCCGTCGCTCCCCGATCTCGCCGCTCTTCACCTGGATCAGTGGGCGGCGATCGCACAGCTCGTTCTGGCCTGCACCGCCGTCGCAGCCCTCCTGGGTGCGTTCCTCCAATTGCGGGACTCACGCTCCACGACGCGGCAGACGCTGACCTACAACTTCACCGCACGTTTCTCCAGCCCCGAGCTGCTCCCCTACAACCAGATGACGCGCGACCTGTTCGAGCTCGGCGACTCCAGCGAGGATGAGGGATACGAGCGGTATCTGAAGCGGAGCTTCGAAGACCAGCTCGCCGTGCTGATCGTTCCCAACTTGATCGAGGAGCTGGCGGGAATGTACAACCAGGGCCTTCTGCACAAAGGAATCGCCAAGGATTACTTCGGTTTTACCGCGCGGGAACTCTGGAATGAAGGTTGGTGGTTCATCAAGCGCTTTCGGGAATCCGATGAGAATTTCTACGCTCAGTGGCTGCTGATGCTCGAAGACATGGAATTGAAGCCGGATCTCAGCTGAAGCCACCCCGGCCGCGAGCTAGCCGAGCGCCGCTTCGATTTCCTCGATCCGCGCCTCCCAGGAGTGCGCCGCGGCGGCAGCCGAGCGCTCGCGGCGGCGCCGCGGGCTGTCGACCGCCAGCTCACGCTCGACGGTTGCGACCAGCTCGTCCACGTTGCGGACGACGTCGACACCCTCCACGCCGTCCAGCGCGGGCAACGGGGTCGCCAGCGTCGGCAGACCGGCCGCCAGGTACTCGTAGACCTTCATCGGGAAGACGCTGCGGGTCAGGTCGTTGATCGCGTAGGGGATCAGGCCGGCGTCGGCACCGCGCAGCACGGTAGGCAGCGCGTTGGCGTCCCGGGGCCCGACGCAGTGGACGTTCGGCGCCCCGTCGAGGGCCGAGAGGTCGCCGCTCGGGTCACCGGCCCCCCTCGGTCCGACCAAGACGACGCTCCACCCGGGTCGAAGGTCGGCGAGCTCGGCAAGCAGCCCGACGTCCAGCTTGGTGGCGACGATGGCGCCCTGGAAGACCAGGCGCGGCTTCGGCAACGAATCGATCGCGGCATCGACGGGTCCGTCCTCGAGCGCGGTCGCGAAGAGGCCGGTGTCGGCCACGTTCGGCGCGTAGAGGACGTTTTCCGAGAGCGTCCGCATCCGCTCCGCCAGGGCAGGCGCACTGGCCAAGACCAGGTCGGCGCGGCGGGCGAAGTGCTCCTCGCTCGCCCGGAACCCCTCCGCGTCGACACCCTTCTGGGCGGCGACGTCATCGACGCAGTGGTAGACGACCGGCCCGGGATCGAGGACGTCGAGCAGCGCCTCGGCCTGCGGCGCGTAGGCCCAGAGCAGCGGCCTGCCGAAGCCCAGCTTCCGTGCCGCGCGCCCGACCTGCAGGCGCAACAGGCGGCGGTTGAGCGAGCGGATCGCCGCGCTGCCGTGGAAGGGAAGGACGAGCGGCGAGAGGACGTGGACGCCGTCGACCGTCCGCACGCCGCGCAGGCCGCGGGCGAGGCGGCGGGCGATGCGGCGCAGATCACGCGAGGCGAGCTGGGGCCGGCGCAGGCCGAGCGACTCGACGAAGAGGACGCGATTGCGGGCGGCGAGCCGGCCCATCAGCTGGTGCTGGTTGATCGGCAGCTCGGTCTGCCAGTCGGCGGTGCCGACGCAGACGATGTCGCGACCCTCGAGCCTCACTCCGAGGACTGGCCGGGCAGGAACCTGTCCCGCATGCGCTCGAACTCGTCCATCGCCGTCTCGTAGTCGTCGTGGCGCCCGATGTCGAGCCAGTAGTCGTCCTCGCTGCGCCGCGCACGCACCTCCTCACCCTCGTCGAGCAGGCGCAGGACGAGGTCGGGGAAGTCGAGTCGCTCGCCCTGCTTTATGTGGGGCAGGACCCGGGGCGAGAAGGCGTAGACGCCCATGCTGACCTCGTAGTGGTAGGTCGGCTTCTCGATGTAGCCGGTGAGGCGATCGCCGTCGCCGTCGCCGTCGAACTGGAGCACGCCGAGCGAGACCTGCACCTCGCGACGGTGCGCCGCGATGGTCGCGGCGGCGCCGGAGTTCCGGTGTTCGTCATAGAAGGAGCCGAAGGGGATGTCGGTGAGCACGTCGCCGTTCATCATCAGGAAGTCGTCGTCGAGGTCGGGCAGGAGGCTGAGGGCGCCGACCGTGCCCAGCGGCTCATCCTCGCGGTAGTAGTCGATCGGGATGCCATAGCGCTCGCCGTCGCCGAAGAAGGCCTCGATCAACTCGGCCAGGTGGCCGGTGACGATCGTCAGCCGCTCGAAGCCGTGGTAAGCGAGCTGGCGCACGATCACGTCGAGGATCGGCCGGTCGCCGACCGGCATCAGCGGCTTCGGCAGGACCGTCGTATAGGGCCTCAGGCGCATCCCAAGACCACCGGCGAGGACGACTGCACGCTTCACGGCGTGGAGCCTATCCACGACCCCGGCGTCGGATCGGGTCGCAGCGGGGCCGACTGAGATCATGCGGGCGATGAGCGAGGCGATGCCGCAGATCGCAGCAGCCGGGCGGATGCCGGCGGCACCCTTCCGCTACGCGCAGGCAATCGCGCTGAAGCTCGGGCGGCTCGAGTGGCCGGACAGCGACGCGGCCGGCACGGGCAGGCCCTGGCCGCTCGTGCGCGTCGACGAGTTCCCCCACGCGGGCGCTTTCGACTCCGCCGGACGCTTCGGCACCGAGGCCTACAAGCGCTTCCACGCGGTCCTCGCCGAAGCCGGCGTGCCGTACCTGCTCGCCGTCACCCCCCACGTCTCGCGCGACTACCTCGACCCGGATGAGGACGAGTGGCGCCCGCTCGACAGCGGCGAGATCGCCGAGCTGCAGGACCTGAAGGGCGACGGCGTCAGCTTCGGTCTCCACGGCCTCGACCACCGCACCCGCCACGCCAACCCCCGCCGCCACTCCGAGTTCTGCGGACTAGGCAAAGCCGAGGCCGCGGAGCGGATCGACCTCGCCCGCTCGATCCTCGACGAGCTAGGGATCGAGACCCCCGTCTTCGTGCCGCCCTTCAACCGCTTCGACGCCTCCCAGTACGCGCTGCTGGCGAAGCGCTTCGACGTCGTCTGCGGCGGACCGGAGAGCATCCGCCTGCTCGGCTTCCGCCCAGCTCCCGTCTGGGACGGCGAGGCCGTCTACCTACCCTCCTACGCCCCGCTCTACGGCCGCTCGGCCACGGTCCTGCCGGGGATCGAGCAAATGATCGAGGCCAAAGAAGCCCTCTGGGCGCCGATCACCCTGCACTGGGGCTGGGAGCTCGACGACGACTTCGCCGGCCTCGAGTGCCTCTGTGAGCGACTGGCGGAGTGCACGACTGACTGGAACCTGTTCCTCAATGCCGCAACCGACAGTCGTTCGGCGCCCTGACGCGTTCGGACTTCGGATCTACGCGTAGTCAGCGCGCCATGCTTTCAGCCGCGGGATGAGATCGTCTGCAGAATGGTGCGGTAGGCAGTAGAAGTGCTCAATTACTCCCCCCACCTCGTGCTCATGAGTTAGCCGGATAAGCCGCGCCTTGTGCAGCTCTTTCGTGTGGTAGCTGATTCTGGGGAGCGGATTCTGGAGCTCGTAGGCAAGCTCACGCGGAGCCAATGTTCGGCCACCGTCTAGGTCAAGTAGCTCAAGAATGCAAACTCGCAGTGGGTGTGTTTCCGCGCGGGCAAGACTCTCCCAATCAATACCACCCTTCGACGAACCGCAGAAACTGCTCATGGAGAAGGTCGCCTCTCTGTGCAGTCATGAACGGATCGGATGAACCCCGCATCAACCAACTCGGTCGTGTGACGGGAGACGAGCGCGAGTGGTGCTTGCAACTCAAGGGCCAGCTCGCTCGAAGACAGTGTCCGCCAGCCGTCAATAGCAAGAAGTTCGAGAGCAGAGACGCGAAGGTGCGTTCCCAAGATAGCCCCAGATGGGCCGCTACCCGACTGGCACATCGCTTCCGCCCTGAAACTCAAAGCCACCCCGCTGAATTCTGTCTGGCTTCCAGTCAATTCCAGCGAGAAGCTCGCAGGTCGTAATTGAGAGTGCGCTAGCGAGTTTGATCAGGGTGTCAATACGGGGAACCCGCGTCCCGCGCTCCAGCAGGCCGATCTCAGTCCGATGCAGCGATGCCAGTTGGCCGAGACGCTCCTGTGAAAGCTGCGCGTGCATGCGGTAGGAGCGGAGCGTGTTGCCGAAGTGAAGCGCAATGTGGTCCTTGTCAGAATCCATGATGTGGCCTTTGCTCGATGAGCCGATAGCGCACATCCATGAAGGCTGTCCCTGGCCTTATGAGTGCGCAGTCCAACGCTCTGAGGCTTCTAAGGCGGCCCAAGTGGTAGTCAAGGTGCACCGGCTCAACATCCTTAATGATCTCGCCGAGGTCTCGGACCGTTAGCGGTTGGTCAACTCGCCGAAGCGCTTCGATTATCTGCACCTGAATGGGGTGTAGGAGGTTGGCCGCAAGCGCTGCCCACCATGCATCCGAGGTCGGAGTGCAATCGCCGCTTTCGGAGTCGTGGGTCTCTTGCATGAAGTCCACCGCCTGCGCAGAGCCCTGGGCTCCGGTCCCACCTGCCCCATCCATGACAGGCGCAGCGGGTCGATCAGTTCTGCCGTCCTGAGTGATAGGGAAAGCATTGATCATCGGCCGAGGTTTGGCCATACGCATTTCTCGAACCGATGAAGCACCGCGCTCAGGCAAATGCACTGCGCTCAGCGTTTGCCATGCGGGCTTGGGGACGACTCGTAGCCGCCCCGGCCCTACTCCCCTAGCCCGTCTTGTGGATGGACACAAACGGAGCTACGCGGCCATACGCGCTGATCTTCAATCTGCTCACCCCCTCTCCAATGCTGGAGGCGACCGCCGTCTGGCGACAGTCGTCATCAGAAATATTATCTAAATAATCAAAAATTCTCTAGCACTTAGTCCCTATGAAAGAGCCGCCGCGATTAGAGCAAATGCAGCGCTTGGAGCAGCTAGAGTGCTCGGCCCATACCTAATGAACTACGAGGAGGTTCCGATGGCGACGAAGAGGAAAGCTGGGCGGGGAAGAAAGCCGCCAGGACCTTGGCGGCAGATCATCGACGAGTGCGTCGGGAAGGCGCTCAGCAACTCCTTTCGTCAGCAGATCCTCTGGATCGTGAATGAACGGGCAACGAGCGCGAGTGAGATCGCAGAAGAACTGGGAGAGACGTTGAATAAAGTCTGCCACCACATCAAAGTGCTGAGGGATGCCAAATGCATCGACGTCGCCTTTACCCGCACCGTCGGGAACAGGGTTCAGAACTTCTACAAGGCCAACTCTCGCGCCTTTCTGGACGATGTGGATTGGCCAAAGTGCCCGAGAGCCTGAAAGAGGGCCTGAGGGCCACGCTCCTTCGGAATGTCCTTGACGATGCAATCCAGGCTGTTATGGACGGCACCTACGACTCCATTGAGGCCGCTCCCGCTCACATGAGTTGGACCCCGATGATCCTCGATACGCAGGGCTGGGATGAACTGACTGGAATATTGGAGCGAGCGCTGCTCGACGCCATTGCGGTCCAAAACAGCACCAAAGAGCGGCTGGCGGCCAGTGGTGAGGCGGGCACGTCGTGCACGGTGTCAATTCTTGGCTATGCCTCGGTCGGGGGACAGAAGAAAGTCGGACCACCCAGTAACGCAAAGGATCTACTCTCTGCAGCAGGCGAGAAGATGGAAACCAAAACGGCAGCGAAGGATCGCAGCACCCGTACGGAGCCAAGGTCAAAAGCGAAGGGCTCGGTCAAATAGCGCCCAGTTCAGCCAAGTAGCAGCTAGTGGTGCGTGACCGATTGTCGTGCGGTGTCCTGACGCGACTGATCAGTCAGCGGCTTCGTCGAGGCTCGTGCGCAACGCGGTGACCACGCGCTGCAGGCGCTCCTTGCCGAGGTGGGGGTAGAGCGGCAGGGTCAGTTGGGTGCGAGCGGCTTGCTCGCTGCGCGGCAGGCTCTGCTCGCCGCGGCCGTAGGCGGTGAACTCGTTGATCGAGGGGTAGAGGACGCTGGTCTGCACGCCGTGGTTCTCTGAGAGAAGCTTGCGCACGGCATCGCGCTGCTCGGCGTTTTCAAGCATCACCGGCATCACGTAACAGGAGCTGGCCGCGACCTGCTCGTCGCTGTAGGGCAAGGTCAGCTGGTCGACGTCGGCCAGCAGCTCGCGGTAGCGGGCGGTGAGGCTCCGGCGCTGCTCGATGTCCGCGGCGAGATCGGGCAGGCGGGCCGAGAGCAACGCCGCCCGTGGCTCGTCCAGCCGGTAGTTGTAGCCGATCTCGACCACGTCGTAACCCATCGCGTGGCCGCGGTGGCGGTCCCAGGTTCCGGTCGTCATCGCGTGCGAGCGACGGCTGCGCGCCAACTCGGCGACCCCGTCGTCGGCGGTCGCCAGCAGTCCCCCCTCGCCGCAGGAGAGGATCTTGTTGGAGAAGAAGCTGAAGGTCCCGGCCAGGCCGTAGGTGCCGAGTTTGCGCTCGGCGCCGGGCATGACCGCCTCCGGGCTGTGCGCGGCGTCCTCGACCAGCGCCAGGCCGTGGCGCTCGCAGATCTCGCCAAGCTGCCCCAACGGCGCCGCGTAGCCGCCGTAGTGAACGGCGCAGACCGCTTTGGTGCGCGGGGTTATCCGTGCCTCGACGTCCTCCGGATCGAGGCTGAGGTCGCCCTGGCCGACGATCTCTGCCAGCACCGGCGTGCCGCCGCAGTAGCGGACCGCCGCCGCCGAGGCGACGAAGGTGATTCCCGGCACGATCACCTCGTCGCCGGGGCCGATCCCGGCCGCGAGGTAGGCGAGGTGCAGCGCGGCGGTGCAGCTGTTGACCGCGATCGCGTGCTCGATCCCCAGGTGCGCGGCGAACTCCGCCTCGAACTCCTGGATCCGCGGACCCATGGTCAGCCAGCCGGAGCGCAGGGTCTCGGCCACGGCCTCGACGTGCGACTCGTTCAGCTGCACGTCGAACACCGGGATCTTGTCGGTTGCCTGGGTGGGAGCCATCTTCGCCTCACAGATTCAACCAACTCCGCCCCGACCCTTCTCCCCCACAAAACTCCCGCTCCGCCATACTTCCGTGCCTGTGAAAGGCAGAGGCGCCAAGCTCCTGGCCGGACTGGCCGCTGCAATGACGCTGGTGCTCCTCGTCGGCGTCCTCGCCGCAGCCAACGTGATCAACCTTCCCGGTCACTGGAAGCGCACGCTCGGCTTCGAAAAGGCGACGCCAAACCCCCCCTGCCGCCTCGACATGTACCGCAAAAGCCCGAAGTCGCCGCCGGCCCCGGCGGGCCAGTGGCGCTTCGAACCGGAAATGCCGCGCACCCAGGTGGAGGCGTCGGCAGTCGCCATCGGCCCGATCATCTACACCGCCGGGGGCAGCCCGCCAGGCAACCTGCGCACGGTGCTCGCCTATGACACCCGCACCAAGAAATGGAGCGCGCCGACCCACCTCCCGATCGGCATCGACCACTCCGAAGCCGCTACCTACGACGGCAAGCTGTATCTGGCCGGCGGCTACAAGAACGGCGAAGAACCGACCACCGAATTCTGGCAGTACGACCCGAAGACGAATCGCTGGAAGCAGCTTCCCTCGATGCACCAGCCGCCGCGGGCCGCCGGCGCGGTAGCGGTGATCGGACACAAGCTCTACGTCGCGGGCGGCGCGCCGCAGACCTTCAACGTCAGCTCGTTCCCGGTCTACGACACGCTCGAAATCTATGACTTCGACACCGGCAAGTGGTCGTTCGGCGCGCCGATGAAGATCGGCCGCCATCACATCTCAGGGGCCGCGGTCGGCGGCAAGTTCTACGTCGCCGGTGGCCGCGGCGACAAGGACCGCTCGCTCGACACCTTCGAAAGCTACGACCCGAAGACCGACGAATGGGGAACCCTGCCAAAGCTGCCCTTCGGCGTCTCCTCACCGCGCGTGGTCGCCGCCGGTGGCAAGATCGTCGTCGTCGGCGGCGAGGATCAGTTCAACTGGGAGGAGGCCGAAGGCTGGGTGACCCCCAGCACCTGGGCCTTCGACCCGAAGACCAACAAGTGGGAGCGACTGCCGGACATGCACCTCGAACGCCGCGGCGGCGGAGCGGGAGTGGCCGACGGCCGCATCTACGCGATCGGCGGCAGCTACTGCCCGGGCCTGAAGCCGAACGGACCGGTGGGCACCCACACGGTCGAGTCGCTGCCGATCAGCGCGCTTGAACGAGATTGAATCGCGCCACTGCCCAGCGCAGCGCGAGCGCGAAGCCGGCGGCGATCACCGGTATGAAGACCAGCTCCAGCCGGTAGCCCTGCGGGTTGTTGGCGACCAGCAGCAGAATCACGCAACCGAAGATCGCCCCGTGTGAGATCAACCAGAACGCGTCGCCGCGCGGGCGACGGAACACGACGAGCGCCATCGCCGCAAGGCTGACGGCAACGACGCCGTAGAGAAGCAGCCCGGCGGCACCGCGTTCGAGCGGGTAGGTGAGGTTGCCGTGGGCGGTCGCCCAGAGCTGACCCGGATAGCCGGAGGCGATGTGACCCCAGCTCGTATCGTGGGGAACGTTGTAGCCGGCGAGGATGTAGGCGAGGTTCTCGCGGACCGGGGCGCCGCCGAGCAGGAGCGCCGGCACGGCAGCCAGGGCGCCGCTGGCAAGGATCCAGGCGTTGCGCCGGATCTCCCCCGTATTGCTCAACTGCATGACCGCCAGCCAGGCGGCGGCGAGGCCGAGGATCATCGTCGCGTCGCGGGTGATCGAGAGCGCCAGCATCGAACCCACCCAGAGCGGCAGCCAGCGCAGCCCCCGATCCGCGACGAGGACGAGTCCCAGCAGGCCGAGCGACTCGAGCAGCACCCCCCAGGAGTCGACGAACTGCCCGAACGACCAGCGGTACATCGGCGGCAGCAGCATGCAGCCGAGCGCGCCCAGGATGCTGACCGAAGTGGAGAAGCGGCGTCGCAGGAAGAGGAACAGTACGGCGCCGATCAGGGCGTAGCCGAGCATCGAGACGGTCTTCAACGCCGTTGGCACGTCCTCGCCGGTAACGGCCCCGACCGCGATCGCCATGCCGGGAACGAGCCAGCGCCGCTCGTAGAACTGCGCGCTGAACTGCTGCCAGTCGGGGTTGAGGACGCGATTGGAACCCGACGGCTCATCCTCGATCGCCGCCGTTTCGCGAGCCTCCTCGCTGTCGAAGACCTCGCGCATCGCCTGGCTATGCGACTCGCCCTGCAACTCCTTCGCCTGCACCTCGTAGAAAAGGCCGTCCGAATTCGGGTTACCGGCGAGAATCAGCCCCGGCAGTGCGAGCAGCAAGCCGACGACAACCAGGAGGGCGACGGCGCCACGGTCCGAGAGCCGCTCGAGCGCACCCAGACCTCTGCCCAACCAGTCGGCCGGCGCGCGGACGATGCTCCCTATCCCGGTTCGCGCCGGGGCACCAACACCAGACGCTTGAACTCGGCGACGAGGACACCGTCTTGGTTGAGGACGCGGGTGTGGACCTTGACCACGCCGCGGTCGAGCTTCGATTTCGAAGGCTTGACGTCAAGCACCTCGGTCTCGCAGAAGAGCGTGTCGCCGTGGAAGACCGGATTTGGATGGCTGAGTTCTTCGGTCGCCAGGTTGGCGATCGCCTTGCCGGAGACGTCGGAGACCGACATACCGAGCGCCAGCGAGTAGACGAGTGGCCCGACGACGACGTTGCGACCCTGCTGCGAGTTGCCCGCGTAGATGTCGTTGATGTGCAGCGGGTGGTGGTTCATCGTGATCAAGCAGAAGAGGTGGTCGTCGGCCTCGGTCACGGTCTTGGCCGGCCAGTGCTTGTAGACGGCGCCGACCTCGAACTCCTCGAGGTAACGGCCATAGCTGTGCGCGCCGGACGCCTCACGCTCGGCCTGGTCAGTGGTCAGCTCGTACTTCTGCTCGCTCATTGGGTCGTGGATCTCCTCTGGATTGGACGGCGCGAGACTCTAACCGAGATCGAGGCTTGGGCCGTCCCAAGCGCTGTCTAGGCTGCGGGCCAATCTTTGACGGACAAGGCGTTCAAGGCGCAAGGAGGCGGCGATGCGGTGGCAGAAATCAAAAGGTGAGTCCCAGCCGGAAGAGCTCAAGCGGCGGCACGCCCTGCTGGGCGTGGGACTTGCCGGGGTGGTCGCGATCGCTCTCGTCGCCTGGCTCCTGATCGACGAGAACGAATCCACCGACGGCTCGGCCTCGCAGGCATCGGCCGAAGCGAGGATCGTCAGCGCCCAGGAATTGCGCGACGCCGTCAGCACGCAGAGCGAACCGGTCTACTGGGCGGGCGCGTCGGCGGGCTCGAAGTTGGAGTTCAGTCAGCCTTCGCCCGACCGTACCTACGTGCGGTATCTGACCGGCGACGCCGAAGCCGGCGACTCGAAACCGTTCCTCACCGTCGGCAGCTACGGCTTCGAAGACCCGGTGGCAGCCCTGCGCAGTCGCGGTAGCGAGCCCACCGGCGTGCTCGCCACTGCCCCAGGCGGCGGCACCGTCTACTTCGATCAGACGAATCCGAAAAGCGTCTACCTCGCCTACCCGGGTACGGAAGTCGAGATCGAGGTCTTCGCCCCCGATTTCAAGGAAGCGCTTCAGCTCGTGACCGACGGGCGGATCGTCCCGGTCGAATAGGGCGTCAACGCGAACCGGCCGCCAAATGGCGGCCGGTTCGGTGCTGCTTCCATCTGCGGCTCGCCGAAGCGAACCCGGTCTGGGTCAGCCGTTGGTGACCATCCCGCTCAACGTCCGAGCGCTGGCCGAGACGCTGGAGCTGTTGCTCTGATTGCAGGTCACGCCGAAGAACCTGCTTCCGGCGGCCGGCTGCCAGCGCTGCGACAGGGCGATCGTCGCGACCGTGCCCGAGGTGGGCAGCGTTATTTCGGTCGTCGTCCCGACCGCGGTCGTGATCGCGTTGGTCGAGCCTTCGCGGAACCCGCATTTAACCGTGCGGGTGCTGCTGGTCGATTTCGAGACGCTGATCATCGCCGTGGCCGTCACCCACTGGCCCGCCGTGATGCTCGACGCCGACGAGGTGACCAGGACGTTGCTCGAGCTTTCGCCGAGGCTGTCGGTCGAGCTGTCCTGGGCGACGAACGTGGTCGAGATCCCGCTCGGGCCCGCCGGGCCCGGAGCACCATCGGCGCCGTTGGTGCCGTTGGTGCCGTTAGTGCCGTTAGTGCCATTGGTGCCTTTCAACGAGACACCGGCAGGCCAAGTACCGCTGGCCTTCGGACCATAGATTTTGCTTTCGGTCGTATTGATGTAGAAGTCCCCATTGGTGCCGGTTCCCGCACCGGGAGCCGTCGTACCGCTGAGAACCGTCTTGCCGTCGGCACCCGCGGGGCCGGTCGGACCCTGCGTTCCGGCGGGACCCTGGGGACCTTGCGGACCCTGGGCACCATCTTTGCCGTCAGCACCCGGAGCACCGTCTTTTCCATCGGCACCGTCTTTGCCGTCAGTACCCGGGAGACCCGGAGCGCCATCTTTGCCGTCGGCGCCGGGGGCACCATCTTTGCCGTCTTCACCGGCAGGACCGACGGGACCCTGGGGACCCGGGGCGCCGTCTTTACCGTCAGCACCGGGTAGACCAGGTGCACCGTCTTTTCCATCGGCACCTGGAGCACCGTCTTTGCCGTCCTCACCGGCAGGACCCTGGGCACCGTCTTTTCCGTCGGCACCCGGCAGGCCCTGCGGGCCCTGGGCACCATCTTTGCCGTCAGCACCCGGAAGACCCGGAGCGCCATCTTTGCCGTCAGCACCGGGAGCACCCTGCTCGCCCTTGAGCGATACGCCGGCGGGCCAGGTGTCGTTGGCCTTGGGGCCGTAGATTTCGTTGGTCGAGGTGTCGATGTAGAAGTCGCCGTTGACGCCGTCGTTGGTGTCATCGGGAGCGGTGGTGCCGCTCAGGATCGTCTTGCCGTCGGTACCGGGGGCACCGGGAGCACCCGGGGCACCGTCAGCACCAGCGGGGCCTGCGGGACCTTGCGGACCCTGGGCACCATCTTTGCCGTCAGCACCCGGAGCACCGTCTTTTCCATCTTCACCGTCTTTGCCGTCAGTACCCGGGAGACCCGGAGCGCCATCTTTGCCGTCGGCGCCGGGGGCACCATCTTTGCCGTCTTCACCGGCAGGACCGACGGGACCCTGGGGACCCGGGGCGCCGTCTTTACCGTCAGCACCGGGTAGACCAGGTGCACCGTCTTTTCCATCGGCACCTGGAGCACCGTCTTTGCCGTCCTCACCGGCAGGACCCTGGGCACCGTCTTTTCCGTCGGCACCCGGGAGACCCGGAGCGCCGTCTTTACCGTCAGCGCCTGGAGCACCGTCTTTTCCGTCGGCACCCGGCAGGCCCTGCGGGCCCTGGGCACCATCTTTGCCGTCAGCACCCGGAAGACCCGGAGCGCCATCTTTGCCGTCAGCACCGGGAGCACCCTGCTCGCCCTTGAGCGATACGCCGGCGGGCCAGGTGTCGTTGGCCTTGGGGCCGTAGATCTTGTTCTCGGTGGTGTCGATGTAGAAGTCGCCGTTGACGCCGTCGTTGGTGTCATCGGGAGCGGTGGTGCCGCTCAGGATCGTCTTGCCGTCGGCACCAGGGGCGCCGGGAGCACCCGGGGCACCGTCAGCACCAGCGGGGCCGGCGAGACCCTGGGGACCAGGGGCACCGTCTTTGCCGTCGGCACCCGGGAGGCCCGGAGCGCCGTCTTTACCGTCAGCGCCTGGAGCACCGTCTTTTCCGTCGGCACCCGGCAGGCCCTGCGGGCCCTGGGCACCATCTTTGCCGTCAGCACCCGGAAGACCCGGAGCGCCATCTTTGCCGTCAGCACCGGGAGCACCCTGCTCGCCCTTGAGCGATACGCCGGCGGGCCAGGTGTCGTTGGCCTTGGGGCCGTAGATTTCGTTGGTCGAGGTGTCGATGTAGAAGTCGCCGTTGACGCCGTCGTTGGTGTCATCGGGAGCGGTGGTGCCGCTCAGGATCGTCTTGCCGTCGGCACCGGGGGCGCCGGGAGCACCCGGGGCACCGTCAGCGCCAGCGGGGCCCTGGGGCCCGGCCGGACCAATCGGACCTGCGGGACCCTGGGGTCCCTGCGGGCCTTGCGGACCCTGCGGCCCGGTGGCGCCGTCATCGCCGTCTTGCCCGTCGGCACCCGCGGCTCCTGGCTCACCCTTGGCGCCGGTGTCACCCTTCGGTCCCGGGGGACCTTCGGGACCAGTGGCGCCGGCGGCGCCGGTCTGGCCGCTGCCTTCCTGAACTCCCAGCACACCTTGGCTGCCGCTGCCGCCCACGACCTGGATTAGCACCTGGCCTTTCGGGCAGTGCTTGGTGGCCGCGAAGCGCACGGTGCCCTTTTCGGGGCCGGCCTTCGTGATGCAGAGATTGATCGTGCTCACTTTCTGGGCCGCCGACGCGGAGCCGGTAACGGCCGCGAAGAGGACGAAAGCAAGGCACAGGCCGAGCGAGAGGGCCAGCCAACGTGCACGGGGTGAAGCGAACCTTGGGGTGATCATCGAGTGTGTCTCCTTACTGGTGAGTTGAGCCACTAGCACCCCTGCACAGGGGCCGAGGGCGGCTCAAAGTACAGACCCACTCAACGTTTGACCAGTTTATTCAGTCATACATCTGGCCAATCTAGGTACTTTTGACTAAAGGCCTCTCAAAAAGTGTGTGTTGCAGGCATGAACGTTGCCTGCAACAACGCATCCAGAACTCAACTCGACAGGTCAGCTAGTGCGCTTTTTTCAAGCGCGAACGCTGCTCTTGGCGTTCAACCACCTGGGCGACGAGCTTCTTCACGTTGGAGTCACCGGTTGCCTTGATGTGTCCCGTCTCATACGCCTTGCGGTAGCTCTTCAGCGTTCCGCGCTCGGCCAGCTCGTTGAACTGCGCCCGGTCGATCTGGACCAGCACCCGCTCATCCTGAGCCAGGTCCTTCTTGATCTCCGGCCCCGGCAGCTCGACCCGGTAGAGCTGGATGTCCCCCCGGCCTTTCAACTCCAGTCCGAAGACCAGTTTGAGCTTTTGCAGCGCGGGAACTTCGGCCTGGAAGCGCTCGATCGCAGTCTCAATCAGGGCCTTGGTGTCCGCCATCGGCCGTCGATCCTAGCCGAGACGACGACTTGCCTACCCTTGGAGCCAATGAGCGACCACGCGAGCTGGGAATTCGGAGAGGGCGAGGAAATTCGCCCCGGCCGGGCGGTGCTGAAGACGATCGGCGGCGGCAATCGCTACGAGGTGTGCCTGGTCTGGGACGAATCGCTGTTTGCGCTTGGCGTGGCAAAGGTGATTCGGCCCGATCAGGTGGATGACGACAAGGCACTGCGCGATCTGGAGCGCGAGGTCGACGCACTGGAGTCGCTGGCTCATCCGACGCTCGTTCGCTGCTTCGATGCAGACCTCGAGGGCACCCATCCGCACGTGCTGATCGAGCACCTGGAGGGACCATCGCTGCGGAGACTGATCAGACGCGACGGAGCGATTCCACTCGAGCAGCTGGTCCCACTCGCCGCACACGTAGCGGGGGCACTGCAATACATGGCGAACTCCGACTACGTACACCTGGACGTCAAGCCGGACAACATCGTGATGGGCGTCCCGCCGCGCCTGATCGACCTCAGCATCGCCCGTACGCTGGAGCGCGCGGCGAGAACCGCGGGACCGCTCGGCACCGACCCGTATATGGCCCCAGAGCAGTGCGGGGCGGCTGGCACCGCTGGGATCGGCCCCGCCACCGATGCATGGGGCCTTGGCGCAACTCTCTTCCACGCGGTCTCCGGGGAAAAGCCGTTCCCCTCAGGCTCGGGGGATAGCGGTCCCGAGCGCTTTCCTCAGCTGTCCGAGCAACCGGCGGCTCTGCCGGCACGACTGCCGGAGCCGCTTCGCGTCCTCATCCTCGAGCTGCTCGATCCCGATCCAGCGCGTCGGCCCAGCTGCGGCGAGGTCGTCGGGCGCCTGGAGCCCTTGCTTGCCGAGCTGCCCCGCAAGATGAAGCTGACGCGGCATGGTGGTATCGGCGTTTGAGCGTGATCTTGGCGGCCCATTCGGGTTGTAAGAGCACCTGAACCGGGTAAACGACGCCCAAATTCCGAAGGAGAAGACATGCCTACGCCAGCCAAGAGATCGCGACCAGTTTCTTCCGCAGCACGTGTGCTCAGCACGCTGCAAGCAGACGAGGCGCTACTGCCCGGCCAAGCATCGGCACTGCGCAAGGGGGGAGCGCTCTTCTTCGCCGTTCTGGTCCTGGGAGCCGTGCCGCTCTTCTTGGCCGCCAATGCAGTGGGGATAGTCGGCGACGTTCCGGCAGCCCTGGCAAAGGGAAGCAATAGCGGCCCCGGCGGTGGCGATGATGACGACGACGGCAGCAGCGGCCCCGGCAGTGGCGGTGACGACGATGACGACACCGACACCCATACGAGGACGGGACGCGGCAACGCCACGGATGACACCAGCCGGGACGGCCATTCCACCCGCGGCACGACCGATGATCACGACACCGACACGAAGCTCGGCACGGACGACACGAGTCGCAACGGTCACTCCACCCGAGGGACGACCAACGACAACGACACCCGAACCGGGACGGGCACCCATACCCGCACCCAGGGACAAACCCAGACTCGAACCCGAGGACAGACCCAAACCCGCACCGGGTCATAGGCTTGAGCGAGGGCGCCGGTGCGGCGTCCTCGCTAGATCTTGTGGCGCTGCAGGAGCTTCTTGCCGATAACCATGCGCTGGATCTCCGAGGTCCCCTCGCCGATCAGCAGCAGCGGCGCGTCGCGGTAGAGGCGCTCGATCTCGTACTCCTTCGAGTAGCCGTAGCCGCCGTGTATGCGGAAGCACTCCTCGACGCACTCCTTACCGGTCTCCGAGGCGAGCAGCTTCGCCATCCCCGCCTCTAGGTCGGAGCGCACGCCGGCGTCCTTCATCCGTGCCGCCTTGCGGGTGACGAGGCGGGCCGCCTCGATCTTGGTCGCCATGTCAGCGAGCTTGAACTGGATCGCCTGATGCTGGGCGATCGGCTTGCCGAAGGTCTTGCGCTCCTGGCTGTAGCGGAGAGCCAACTCGAGCGCCCGCTGGGCGATTCCGACGCCGCGGGCGGCGACGTTGACCCGGCCGACCTCGAGCGCGTCCATCATCTGCACGAAGCCCTGGCCGACACCCGCCTCCTCGCCACCCAGCACCCGCTCGGGTGGGCAGCGGTAGCCGTCGTAGACGAGCTCGGTCGACTCGACGCCCTTGTAGCCCATCTTCTTGATCTTCGGCGGCACGGTCAGCCCGGCGTAGTCGCCCTCGTTGACTTCCGCCCAGGGCTCCTTCTCGGTGATGAAGCAGGTCATTCCCTTATATGGGGGGTCGGCCTTGGCGTCGGTCTTCATCAGGACGAAGACGACGTTGGATCCGAGCCCGTTGGTGACCCACATCTTCTGGCCATTCAGCTCCCACTTGCCGTCGTCGCCCTTCTTCGCACTCGCCTTGATTCCCTGCACGTCGGAGCCGACCTCGGGCTCCGAGAGCGAGAAGGCGGCGCGGATCTCGCCGGTCGCCATCTTCGGCAGGAAGTAGTCCTTCTGCTCGTCGGTGCCGAACTTCATCAACAGGTAGGAGCCGATGAAGTGGGTGTTGACGACGCCCGAGATCGAGATCCAGCCGCGCGAGAGCTCTTCGACGATCATCGCGTACGTCGTCAGGTCAAGCCCCATGCCGCCGTACTCCTCGGGAATCGTCACCCCGAAGAGGCCGAGCTCTTTCATCTGCTCGACGATCGGCTCCGGGAAGGAGTCCTCGTGGTCGTACTTCTCGGCGTTGGGGATGATCTGCTCGTCTGCGAACTGGCGCACCATCTCGGTGATGTCGCGCTGAATGTCGGTCTGCTCGCTGAAGGCGGCGGTATCTACGGCCATGGCTCCTAGCTCGGTTCGGGGCTGACGGAGTGCGAAGGATATCGGCGCGGACTCCTCCGCCGTATCGCGCGGGCTTTGAACTGTCGGGTGGTGGCGTTAGGCTCGATTTCTCATACATCCGTCCAGTCATAGCCCCAGGTTCAGCGTCAGGCGTCGTCCGCGGCGACAAGGGGAATGATGGTTCGCAAGCTCTGGCTCATGTTCGCCGTCCTGGCCCTGACCGGTCTGGCGACCGCCGCGAACGCCACGGCAGCTGGCCTGATCGCTCCGCCGACGATCTGCCCAGGCCAGCAACGTCTCGATGCCCCCTCGGCCCAGCAGGAGCAGGCGATGGAGTGCATGGTCAACTTCGCCCGCCGCGCGGCGGGCCTCAATGAGCTCGCCGACACCGATGCATTGGCGCAATCGGCGCTCGACAAGTCGCTCGACATCCTGCGCTGCGACAGCTTCAGCCACTCAGCCTGCGGACGTGAATTCACCTACTGGATGAAGGAAACCGGCTACACCTCGACCCCCTGCTGGCGGGTCGGCGAGAACCTCGCCTGGGGCACTGGCGAGTACGGCTCGGTGCGATCGATCTTCGTCGCCTGGATGCGCTCACCCGACCACCGCGCCAATCTCCTCGGCGAATTCGACGAAACCGGACTCAGCCTGCAGGTCGGCACGCTCGAAGGTAATGCCGGAACGCGAGTTTGGGCCGAGCACTTCGGCTCTCATTGCGACGCAGGCGTCGCCCACTCCTAGGGCGCCGCGCTCAGGCCGTGATCGGTAGACGCTGCAGGCGCTGCAGGCGTTCAGCGACATGATCGGCGCGGGCGCTGAAACTGTCCATACCGCCGTCGCTCCCCATGGTCTGAGCGCCGCTCTCTGGCCTGGCATAGGCCAGCGGTGGCCCAGCGGTCATCGCGGCGCTCGCCCGCTCGGCCAGCTCCGCTGCCCGCTTTGCCTGCTCTGCCGCATCCAGCGCCGCGGCGCCGACGGTCATCACGGCCGCCTCGGAGGCGCGGGCGGTGGCCAACGCCTCGTCGATCCGTTCGACCAGCTCGCTCAGCAGCGGTGGCCGCGAGCGCTCCGGCAGGGCCCAGTCCTCGGCGCTCTCGTGCGCGTCCTCGCTCATCACCCTTCTTGTACGGCGGCGAGACCCCAATCCCTGCGCCTCTCGAGCGCGGTAGAGGTTTGGGTCGCATAGCGCGCCAAACCTCTACCGCGCCGCCTGATTAGATTCCAGCCGACCGTCCACGACCCCCAAGGAGCAGCTTGAGAAACCCCAGAGACTTCTTCCAGCCGCTGGCGATCGGCGCCCCCGAGCCGCTGACCGAGATCCCGGTCACGCCGTCGCGGATGATCCACTTCCTCGACTTCTCGAACGAGAAGATGGTCGAAAAGGCCGCCGGCATCGCCGCGAAGACCGACATCCTGCTCGGCAATCTCGAGGACGCGATCCCGGTCGACCGCAAGGAGGCGGCGCGCGCCGGCCTGATCAAGGCGGCGAAGGAGTCCGACTTCGGCCAGACCGCGCTCTGGACCCGGGTCAACTCGCTGGAGAGCCCCTGGGTGCTCGACGACCTGACCACCCTGGTCACCGAGATCGGCGACCAGCTCGAGGTCGTGATGGTGCCCAAGGTCGAGGGCGCCTGGGACATCCATTACGTCGACCGCCTGCTCGCCCAGCTCGAGGCGAAGGCCGGCCTCGATCGGCCGATCCTGATCCACGCGATCCTCGAGACCGCACAGGGGGTCGTCAACCTGGAGGAGATCGCCGCCGCCAGCCCGCGCATGCAGGGAATGAGCTTCGGCCCCGCCGATCTTGCCGCCTCGCGGCGGATGAAGACGACCCGGGTCGGCGGCGGCCACCCCGGTTACCGCGTGATGGAGGACCCGGCCGATCCCGAAAATCCCGAGGCCGACCGGGTCAGCGCCCAGCAGGACCTCTGGCACTACTCGATCGCGCGCATGGTCGATGCCTGCGCCTCGACCGGGATCCTGCCCTTCTACGGACCGTTCGGCGACATCAAGGACACGGCGGGTTGCGAGACCCAGTTCCGTGCCGCCTTCCTGATGGGCTGCGTCGGCGCCTGGTCACTGCACCCGGTCCAGATCGACATCGCCAAGAAGGTCTTCAGCCCGCCACCCGAGGAGGTCAAGTTCGCCAAGAAAGTCCTCGAGGCGATACCCGACGGCCGCGGGGTCCACATGATCGACGGCAAGATGCAGGACGACGCCACCTGGAAGCAGTGCAAGGTGATGGTCGAGCTGGCCGAGATGCTGGCGGCCAAGGATCCGGAGCTGGCCGAGTCCTACGGGCTGTAATCGCGACAGCTACTTCGCCGTGAACCAGAAGGAGACGCCGTGGCGGTCGACCTGCTCCAGGCCAGGGCGGGACCAGAGGCCATCGAGCTTGCCGCCGAGCTCGGGGTCGTTGCTGGCCCACCAGGCCGGCAGGACGATCTCCACGTCGGCACCACCGAGCAGATAGGCGGCGAGCATGTACTGCTCGGAGTAGTAGCGCTCGGCGATGTCCGCCGGGTAATCGTCGGGCAGGTAGATGTCGTGGATGCCGACCAGGACGCCGGCGGGCAGCGCCGGCAGGACGTCGAGGAAGAAGACCGTGACGTCGCTGTTCATGAAGACCCGGTGAGAACCGTCGAAGAAGAGGATGTCCCCCGCCTTCAGCTCGGCAAATCCCGTGAGATCGGCTGCCTCGAGCGGCTTGCGGATCACCTCGTCGCAGAGATCGTCGACCTCTGCACGGGGGTGCGGGTCGATTGAGACGATCCGCGTGTCGAGGCCGCCCTCGCGGCGGGCGCGGGCGACGAACTTGGTCGAGTTGCCCGAGCCGATCTCTAGATACAGGGACGGCCGTCGGTCGCGCATCAACCCGTAGAACGAGGCCCCGTCGAGGCCGGAGATCATCCCGTTGACCCAGGAGGGCTCGCGCGGGTCCGACGCCGTCACCTCGATCCGGGCCAGCTCATCCGCGTAGCCCGCGATCGTCTCCAACACCCGGCCGTAGCCGGAGGCTTGAGATCGGATCAGCCCGTCCAGCGTTGGGTTCGAGGGGTGCCCGTGGCCGTAGCGGGGAGCGTTCTCGACGGTCGGCGGATAGTCGAGGTTGACGTAGTGACCGCCGGCGGCGCGGCCGAGCGCGCGTATCGACGCGCTCGCCGCCCCTACTTTGAGATCGCCAAGGCGCCCCACCCGACGCGCCTAGGCGCCGAGTCGCCGCTCGAGATCGGCCAGCTGCTCGCGCAGTTGCGGCGGCAGGTGGTCGCCGAAGCGAGCGAAGTGCTCCTCGATCGCCGGCAGCTCGGCCTTGGTGCCGGCCGCATCGACGGCCAGCAGCTCCGCCACCTCGTCGGCCGAGATCTGCAGGCCCTCGGTGTCGAGGCCATCCACCGTCGGCACCATGCCGATCGGCGTCTCCTCCGCCTCGGCGGTTCCGGCGCAGCGACGGAAGACCCACTCGAGCACGCGGCTGTTCTCGCCGAACCCGGGCCAGAGGAAGTTGCCGTCGTCGTCCTTGCGGAACCAGTTGACGTAGAAGACGCGCGGCATCTGCGCGCCCTCGCGGGTGCCGACCTTCAGCCAGTGGCTGAAGTAGTCGCCCATGTGGTATCCGCAGAAGGGCAGCATCGCCATCGGGTCGTAGCGCAGCTTGCCGACCTCCCCGGCCGCGGCGGCGGTCGTCTCCGAGGACATGATCGAGCCAAGGAAGACGCCGTGCTCCCAGCCGAAGGCTTCGCGCACCAGGGGCACGACCTTGGAGCGGCGACCGCCGAAGAGGAAGGCGTCGATCGGCACGCCGGCGGGGTCCTCCCACTCGGGGGCGATCGAGGGGCAGGCCGCGGCGGGCGTGGTGAAGCGGGCGTTCGGGTGCGAGGAGGGTTTGTCCGAAGCGGGGGTCCAGTCCTCGCCGTGCCAGTCGATCAGGTGCTCGGGCGGCTCGGAGGTCATCCCCTCCCACCAGACGTCGCCGTCGTCGGTCTTGGCGCAGTTGGTGAAGATCGAGTCGCGGGCGACGGTCTTCATCGCGTTGGGGTTGGTCTTCTCACCGGTCCCCGGCGCGACGCCGAAGAAACCCGCCTCGGGATTGATCGCGTAGAGGCGGCCGTCCTCGCCGAACTTCATCCAGGCGATGTCGTCGCCGATCGTCTCGACCTTCCAATCCGGCACGGTCGGGATCAGCATCGCCAGGTTGGTCTTGCCGCAGGCCGAGGGGAAGGCGCCGGCGACGTACTTGACCTCGCCCTCGGGCGAGGTCAGTTTGAGGATCAGCATGTGCTCGGCGAGCCAGCCCTCGTCGCGGGCCATCGCCGAAGCGATCCGCAGCGCGAAGCACTTCTTGCCGAGCAAGGCGTTGCCGCCGTAGCCGGAGCCGTAGGACCAGATTTCGCGGCTCTCGGGGAAATGGACGATCCACTTGTTCTCGGCGTCACAGGGCCAGGGGACGTCCGCCTCGCCCGCGGCGAGCGGGGCGCCGACCGAGTGCAGACAGGGGACGAACTCACCGTCGCTGCCGAGCACGTCGAGCGCGCCCTTGCCCATCCGGGTCATGATCCGCATGCTGGCGGCGACGTAGGGCGAGTCGGTCAGCTGCACGCCGATGTGGGCGATCGGCGAGCCCAGCGGGCCCATCGAAAACGGCACCACATACATCGTGCGGCCGGCCATCGAGCCCTCGAAGAGACCGCGCAGCATCGCCCGCATCTCCCCCGGCTCACGCCAGTTGTTGGTCGGTCCGGCGTCCTCCTCGCGCTCAGAGCAGATGAAGGTGCGGTCTTCGACGCGGGCGACGTCACCGGGGTCGGAGAGGGCGAGATAGGAGTTGGGTCGCTTGGCGTCGGAGAGACGCTCGAAGGTGCCCGCCCCGATCAGCGTCTCAGCGAGCTGGTCGTACTCCTCAGCGGATCCGTCGCACCAGTGGATGGCGTCGGGCTGGGTCAGGTCTGCGATCTCCCCGACCCAGTCGAGGAGCTTTTTATTGGTGGTCGGCGCTTCGGCCGCGATGGTTTGGCTCATTCGGCGCACTTTACTTATCGGGTTGGAGCTTGAGGAGCGTGGTATTGGCATCCTTGTCCCGGATCAGCACAGTCGCGGTTTCCGTGCTCCCGTCGGCAAGGTGCACGGTGCAGGAGAACGTCGTCTTCGGCTCGACGGCGACGCCGGACGGGCAATCGACCGACGACACCTTCGCCTTCTGGGTGTTTTCGATGCTGGCTTGGAGTTGATCCTCCATCTTGCTCGCATCCAGGTTGGTCCCCCCGCAACCAGCGACGAGGAACACAGCTAGAGCGAGCGCGGCAAGCGCGCCGAACCGGCCCAGCAGACTCATCTCTCTCCCTTCGAATGGATCGTGCCTGAAGTATCTCAAGGCGGGAAGCGGCTTCTGCTCAGCGCTGGAAGAGCGCCGCCCGGGGGTTCAGCGAGCGCGCCCGCCGGTAGTCGCGAACGGCAGCAGCGGCCAGCCCCCGCTCGGCCTCGATTCGCGAGAGCACGAGCCAGGTGCGCCAGTTGGTCGACTCGCGTTCGGTGGCGGCGCGGGCGGCTTCGGTGGCCGCCGGGAGGTCACGCTGCGTCTCGAGGACGAGCGCCTGCTGGAGCCGCGGCCCGGCGGCGTCCGACTGGACGTTCTCGGCACTGCGAGCCGCGCTCAGCGCCCCGGCGAGGTCGCCGTCGCGGACGTCGGCTTCGCTCTGCCGGACGAGGCCGGTGGTGGCGAGCGGGATCGCGATGGTGACGATCGCGATCGCGGCGACGACGGCCGCCGCCACGCGCAGTGGCACCGACAGACCGGAGCGACGCTCCTCCTCCGGGGCCGAACGTGCCGGCATGACCAGGATCGAGCCGAGCAAGAGCGCTGCCACCGGCAGCGCCGGCAGCTGCCACATCCAATCGAATACCGCAGTGATGCAGAACGCGGCGAAGCCGGCGAGGGCGGCGGCGTACAGCGGCCGGTCCCGCGCCGAGGCAGCGAACAGCCGGCGGATTCCGCCGACGACGATCGCGCCCAGGAAGGCCATGATCAAGGCAAATCCGACGATCCCCAGCTCGCCCAGCGTCTGCAGGTACAGGGAGTGCGTGTCGCGCACCGTTTCGTCGGTGTCGCCGTCGCGCGCCCACCAGAATTCGAAGGTCCCCGAGCCGGTCCCGGTCAGCGGCTTGGTCTCGTTCTCCCGCACCGCCGCACTCCACAGCTGGTACCGGCTCTGCCCAGAGACGCTGCCCAGGCGCCCGGCGCCCGAGCCCGGCCCGCCGCCTTCCTTGAATTCGTCCCAGCCATCGGAGATGCGGCCGGGGGCGCCGAGGAGCAGCGCCGCGACGACCACGACCATCACCGCGACGATAGCCGCGGTCAGCGAGTGGTCACGCGATATCCGCGTCCACCGCGGGCGGCGCTCGCCGACCGCGGATGAAGACAGCGCGGCCTGGATCAGGCCGACGACCACGCAGACCGCGACCACGATCCAGAGCAGCTCGCTGCCCTGTTGCCTGGCAACCTCGTTTTCGAGCCCTTCCTGAAAGGCGTCGCGACTGTTCGCCGCCGCGACCAGGATCGCGCCGCCGGCGCCGGTGAGGAGCAGGGTCGCCAGCTTCGGCAACCGGTCGGAGGCGAGCACGAGAAAGAGGACGACGGCGAGAACCGCCGCCGCGATGCCCCCTCGCGAGAGGGTCAGGAAGAGAGTCAGCATCGCCGCCGGCAGCGCCGCGGCGGCCAACGCCCGCATCAAGGTCGTCTTCGCGCCGGCGGCGATCTGCAGCAGCAGGGGAAGGCCGATCGCGATCAGTCCCGCCAGGCCGTTCCAGTAGTCGAGCGGGTAGGAGAGCCGTTCGCGGTCTTCGAGGATGATCCCCGTCTGCCCCGCCGAGGGAAACCAGGACGGGTGCAGCCGCGAGAGCAGCCCGATCAGGAAGACGAGCGATATCCCGGCGGCAACCGCGCCGATCAGCCGCTGCGATTCGCGGCGGCCGCGACTGAGGATGGCGATCGCGAATATCCCCAGGTAACCGAGCACCCGGGCGAGGTCGGCCGAGGTCTTGTCGGTGCTCTCGGTCCAGCCGAGACTGAGCGCCGTCCAGATCGTGAACGCCGCGAAGAGGCCGAGGGCGACCCAGGCGAGCCGGCCCGGTCGCCGCCGCGGCAGCGCGCCGACCACAACCGTGGCGAGCAGGATCCACCAGACGGCGATGCCGACCTGGTCGTGGACCAGCGCGTCGTAGCCGCCCCCTTCGATGCCGAGATAGGCGACCAGCCCGAAGCAGAGCAGCCAGACGGCTACCGCGGCCCAGTCGACCTCGCGGGCGTTTTCCAGGGGCGCGGAGCGCCGCATCGAAGCCGAGTCCATCGGGTTCTATGCTACGAACGCGGTCCGGACGGTCCGGCGCCACCCTCCAGATCGCGACCACAACCCGGGCGTAGCCACCTATGACGGCATTCAAGACGGGACTCAGTCTGCTGGCGACGATCGCGATCCTCGCGGTTCCGACCGCTGCCCACGCCGAATATCTGATTCCTCCCAACAACTCGGCCGCCACCCAGTACACGGAGGCAGTGCCGACGGCCGGTGGCCCCAAGGCGACCGACCCGTCCCACCACGGCAAGCACCAATCCCCGAGCAAGGTCCTGGGCGGCCGCAACGCCGATCGCCTCGAAGCACAGGGGCCGGAAGGGCGAGCGGTGGCTGAGGTGGCGGCGGAAACGGCGCCCGTCGCCGTCGTCCCGGTCAGGAGCGAAGGTGCGGGAGGAAAGCATCCCTCCACCTCGCAGCCGGGAACGAACGACACGGGCTCCGGCGGAGGGAGCGGGGCGAACGGGGGAACGGGCAATGGCGGGTCGAGTACCTCCGTGAGCGATGCGACCTTGACTTCGCAAGAGATTCCGGACGGCTCGTCGGGGCTGGGCGAGGTGCTCGCACAGGCGACCGGCTCCTCGGACTCGGGCCAGTTGGGCCTGCTGCTCCCCCTGATCGTGCTCAGCGCGATCGCATGGTCGGTTGCATACGTCCTGCGCCGGCGTAAGCGGCCGATTCATTAGGTGCCCCGTCAGAGGCGCCCCGTCTTTCCGTGACCCCAGCAGGAGCAAAATCGCTGCACGTACCCGCCGGCCTTCGCTGGGCGCTCGCCCTACTCGGCTGTGTCGTTGCGTCCGCATTCGTGCCGCATTCATCCGACGCGAGTACGCCCGCACCGCTGATCACCGGCGTCACCAACCCGGGTAGCAACGAGCAGGTCGCCTTCGACCGGACCAAGGCGGCGGGAGCGAAGTTCGTGCGAATTCCGCTCGACTGGCCACACACGGCGCCACCTGCCCAGCCCGCGACCTGGAATCCAAGCGATCCAGCCGACCCGAACTACCGCTGGCAGGACGCTGACATCGACGTGGCCCGGGCGATCCACGCCGGCCTCGTGCCGGTGCTGCAGATCGACGGAGCGCCGCGCTGGGCGCAGCGCTGCCAGACGCCCCCGGCACTGCCGGACGCGATCTGCGATCCGGACCCGGCGGCGCTCGCCTCCTTTGCCACCGCCGCCGCGCAGCGCTACAGCGGCAGGTTCCTCAACCTGCCGCACGTGCGCTACTGGCAGGGCCTCAACGAGCCGAACCTCAGCATCTTCTTCTTCCCCCAGTACGACACGGCGGGGCAGGCGCTTTCGCCCGGCCTCTACCGCGCCCTGATCGACTCCTTCTACGGCGCGGTGAAAACGGTGGACCCGTCGAACCTGGTGCTGGCGGCGGGCCTGGGCCCGATCGCCGTCAAGAACTGGACGATCGGCCCGATGCGCTTCGCGCGCACGCTCCTCTGCATGACCGGCGGCAAGAACCCGCGTCCGACGAAGGGAGACTGCGGCGGTGGCGTCGACTTCGACATCTTCGCGATCCAGCCGTACACGACCGGCGGGCCCACGCACGAAGGCGGCGCCAACGACGTCGAGCTCGGCGACCTCTCGAAGCTGCAGACGCTGCTCACGGCCGCCGACCGGGCCGACCGGATCAACAGCCAGTTCAAGCACACGCCGCTGTGGATCACCGAGTTCTCCTGGGACTCGCAGCCCCCGGACCCGGGTGGGCTGCCGATGGACATCCTCACCCACTGGACCTCGGAAGCGCTCTACACCGCCTGGAGCGCCGGGATCAGCCATTTCTTCTGGTACAGCCTCAGGGACGGCCTCCACCAGCCGAACCAGAGCTACAGCGACACGCTCGAGTCGGGCCTCTACTTCCACAGTGGCGAGGACGTACAGCAAGACCAGCCCAAGGAAGTGCTCTATGCCTTCCGCTTCCCCTTCGTCGCCTTCCCCAAGAGCAAGGGCCTCTTCTTCTGGGGTCGGACGCCGGAGAGCACGGCGGGCAAGGTCACGATCCAGGTCTTCGAAGGGAGCAAGTGGCGCAACGTCGCCACCGTGCGAGCCGGCAAGGCGGGGATGTTCAAGGGAACCGCGCCGACCCGCTACGGACGGGGCAAGACCGGCTACGCGCGAGCGCTCTACCGAGGCCAGAACTCGCTCGCATTCTCGATGAAGCCGATCCCCGACTTCCGCCACGCCCCCTTCGGCTGAGCACTCGCCTCAGGCCCACCGGACCGGACCACCTACACTCCCCGCGATGAAGATCGGGATCGTCGGGCTCGGATATGTCGGATTGCCCCTCGCCGTTGCCTTCGCCGAGGCCGGACACGAGGTCATCGGGCTCGATACCGATGCCCGCAAGATCGAGGCGCTCAACGCGGGGCGTAGCTACATCGAGGACATCCCCGATGCCAGCCTCGAACCACTCGGCGACCGCCTCCGTGCAACCCCGAGCTATGGCGAGCTCGGGTCCTGCGAGGCGGTGATCATCTGCGTCCCGACTCCGCTGACCGACTCGCGCGAACCCGACCTCACCTACCTGACCGAGTCGGCGGCGGCGCTGTCGAGCGTGCTGCAACAGGGTCAGGTGGTGGTACTGGAGTCGACGACCTACCCCGGGACGACGCGTGAGCGCCTGCAGCCGATCCTGGAGCTGGGATCGAACCTGTCCGCCGGCAGCGACTTCCACCTCGCCTTCTCACCCGAGCGGATCGACCCCGGCCGCACCGACTACACCGTGCGCACCACCCCCAAGCTGGTCGGGGGCGTCACGCCCGCCTGCGCCGAGCGCGCCCGCGAGCTCTACGAGCTCGTCTGCGAGAAGGTCGTCGTCCTCTCGACCCCGGAGGCGGCTGAGCTGGCGAAGCTGCTCGAGAACATCTTCCGCTCGGTCAACATCGCCCTGGTCAACGAGCTCTCCCAGCTATGCGACCGGCTCGGGATCGACGTCTGGGAGGTGATCGCAGCGGCGGACACGAAGCCCTTCGGCTTCATGCGCTTCGACCCCGGACCCGGGATGGGCGGTCACTGCCTGCCGGTCGACCCCTTCTACCTCGCCTTCAAGGCCCGCGAGCACGACTTCTATCCCGAGTTCATCGAGCTGGCGGGAAAAATCAACCGCGCCCAGCCCGGCTACTGCGTCGACCGGATCGCCCGCGCCCTCAACGAGGCCGAAAAGGCGGTCAAGGGATCCCGCATCCTCGTGCTGGGGGTCAGCTACAAGGGCGGGGTCGGCGACATTCGCGAGTCGCCGGCGCTGGAGATCGTCGGCATGCTGCGCGAGCTGGGGGCGATCGTCTCCTACAACGATCCATTCGTGCCTGAGCTTGCCGAGTTCGGCCTGCGCTCGGTGGATCTGGACGAGGCCCTTGCGTCCGCGGACCTGGCGGCGGTCGTCACCGTGCACCCCGGGATCGACTACGGCGCGGTTGTCTCCACGGTGCCGCTGACGATCGACTTCCGCGGCGTCACGCGGGAGATCGACGCCGCGAACCTGATCCGGCTGTAGTCGGCTTCACCGCCGACAGGAGAGTCGGCCGCCCGCCCGCGCCAGGGTCGATCGCCCGCAGCGGCGCGCTCGCCTTCAGCAACATCTCCCCGTACTCGTCCTCGGCGTCGGACTGGGTCACGATCGCGCCTCCGGCGCCGACCCGCAGCTCCTCGCCGTCGCTGACGATCGTCCTGATCGCGACGCTGAGATCGCAGCCGCCGCCCAGGCCGAAGTACCCGATCGCCCCCGAGTAGACACCCCGGGCTTCACCCTCGAGCTCGTCGATGATCTGCATCGTGCGCCGCTTCGGGGCGCCGGTCATCGAGCCGGGCGGAAAGCAGGCGCGAACGCAATCCGCCGACCCCAGCTCCTCGCGCAACAGCCCGCGCACGGTGGAGACGAGCTGGTGCACGGTCTCGTAGGTCTCGACCTGCATCAGGTGGGGCACGTGCACGGTGCCGACCTCGCAGACGGCGCCGAGATCGTTGCGCAGCAGGTCGGCGATCATCAGGTTCTCCGCGCGGTTCTTCTCGTCGCCCCGCAGGCGCTCGGCGAGGCGGACGTCCTCGGCCGGCGTATCGCCGCGCCGGCTCGTCCCCTTGATCGGCTTCGCCTCGACCCAGTGGTCGCGACCGACGCGCAGGAAGCGCTCGGGCGAGGAGCTGAGCACCACGGTGTCGCCGAAGCGGACGAAGGAGGAGAAGGGCGCCGGATTGACCCGGCGCAGGGTGCGGTAGAGATCGAGCGGCTTGGGACTGGCGTCGGCGACGACCGCGTTGGTCAAGCAAACCTCGTAGGTCTCGCCCTCGGCCAAGAGCCGCTTGCACTCAGCGATCTCATCGAGGTAGCGCTCGCGGGGACGAGCTAGCTGAAACTCGACAGAATTGTTGGCGGGGCTCGAAAGCTCATCGAGCGGCGGCAGCGACGCGAGCCGGCTCGCCGTCGTCTCGATCCAAGCATCCGCCTCCGGCTCACCTCCGGGCTCGACAAGGCAGAGCAGATAGGTATGGCGCTCGACATGATCGAAGGCGATCATCCGATCGGCGAAGACGAAGGCGGCGTCCGAAAGCGGCGACTCATGCGCAGCGTCCCCCCCGCACTCCGCCTTCAGCTCATAGCCCAGCCAACCGGCAAAGCCACAATCGAACTCGAACGGAAGCTCCGGCCCGTCGGGCCGGGATTGCGCCAACTCCTTCGCCAGGTAGTCGAAGATCGATTCGCGCCGCAGCTCGACCTCCCCGTCACGCTCGACCCGTACCTCGTCCGCGCCGACTTCATAAGTGATCGTCGCTCCTAGAGGCCCGCTGTCGTCTCCCATGAACGAGAAGCGAACCCCTGCATCGACACGACTGCTGTCAAGCCAAAACGCGTTCTCGCTCTCCCCATAGAAGCTCACAAACGCCTGCTCGGGATCAACCGTCATGTCAAGGCGCTCCACCAGAAGCTTCCGTGGGGGGGCGACGGGGGCACCCTCGAACGGGCGGATACTCAAAGTGCCGGTCCCACTGGACCGGCACTTGTCCGGCCGAGGGTGCCCCCGTCGCCCCTGGCACAATGCACTCAGGTCGCGAAAGTTCTCCAGCAGCCGCCGCCCATGCTCCGCGCAGACCGACTCTGGGTGGAATTGAACGCCCCAGAGCGGTCGCTCGCAATGCTCGACCGCCATCAGCACCCCATCGCTTGTCCAGGCGATCCCCCGCAGCTCGGACGGCAGCGGCTGCTCGACGCAGAGCGAGTGATAGCGGACCGCCTGGAACTCGCGCGGGATGCCGGCGAAGAGCCGTGAGTCGTCGTGGAGGACGGCGCTGAGGCGGCCATGCACCGGGCCCGGGGCGGGCACAACCGCGGCTCCATGCAGCAAAGCAAGACCCTGATGACCGAGGCAGACCCCGAGGAGCGGCACCGTCGATCGGCGAATGGCCTCGTCGCAGACACCGAAGTCGGCGACCCGGTCGGGCCTTCCCGGCCCCGGTGAGATGACAAGGTTGTCGAACTCGAGCCGCGCCAGCTCCGCCCAGCTCGCCTCGTCGTTGCGGACGACCAGCGGCTCCTCGCCGTTCGCCTCCGCCAGCAGTTGGAAGAGGTTGTAGGTGAAGGAGTCGTAGTTGTCGATCAGCAGTGTCTTCAACCTGCGCGAGGTTGCCACAATGGCCGCGTGCCCGATCCCCGCCAAGGCGTCTTCGAGACCCTGCTCGTCATCGACGGCCGCGCGGTCGAGCTCGACGCCCACCTCAGTCGCCTCCGGGCCAGCCTCACCGCCCTCTTCCCCGACCGCACCCCCCCGCCCCTCGACGTGCCGAACACCGGCACCTCTCAGGTGAGTGCGCTACGGATCGCGGTTGCGCCCGAAGTAGACGGAGAGCTTGCCGCAACCATCGAGTGCCGACCGGCGACTGGACACTTTGCCCCCGAAAACGGGGGTCAATCGTCCACTCAGGCGGTGTCGCTTCGCAGCCTGACCCTTGCCGGCGGCCTGGGAGCGCACAAGTGGGTCGACCGCTCCCTGCTCGACGTGGCGCAGGCCGGCCTCCCGGCACCAGACACCCTGCCGCTGCTGGTCGATGCAGACGGCGCGGTGCTCGAGGCATCGCGGGCCAATGTCTTCGCCGTGCGGGAAGGACGCCTCCTCACCCCGCCAACCGACGGCCGCATCCTTCCCGGGGTCACACGCATGCGCGTGCTCGAGATCGCCGCCGCGATGGGCATCGAGACGGATGAGACGGCGCTCGCCAGGGAGGATCTACTCAGCGCGGACGAGGTGTTCCTGAGCGGCTCGGTGCGGGGGATCGAGCCGGTCGACAAGCTGGACGGCATCGCGCTCCCGACCGGCGGCGAGGTGGGCTCGACGATCGCGGCCGAGCTGTGGGAGAGCTGGAAACCCGTCCAGGTTGGATAGGGTTCCGCGCCGCAATGCGCTTCTACGAGTACGAGGCACGCAAGATCGTCGAGTTGGCGGGAATCCCCGTCACCAAGTACGGCTTCTGCAAAACCGCCGCGGAGGCCCGCGTGGCCGCCGAGGAAATCGGCGGGCCGACCGTGATCAAGTCGCAGGTGCTGAGCGGTGGGCGGATGAAGGCCGGCGGCGTCAAGTTCGCCGACACGCCCGAGGAGGCCGCCGAGCACGCCGAGGCGATCCTGCAGCTCGAAATCAGCGGTCACATGCCGCGTGGCGTCCTCGTCGACCCCAAAGCCGAGGTCAAGCAGGAGTACTACGCGAGCGTTGTCTGGGACGGCACCGCGAAGCGGCCGCTGATGCTCTTCAGCGACATGGGCGGCATCGACATCGAGGAGGTCGCCGAGACCCACCCCGACCACGTCGGCCGCGGCCACGTCACCAACCTGATGCCGATCCCCGACTTCGAGGCCAAGCAGACGATCGCCGCGACCGGCGTCACCGGCTCGCAGCTCAACCGCGCCACCCCGATCCTGGCCAAGCTGGCCCGCCTCTTCCGCGATTACGACATGACGCTGGCCGAGATCAACCCACTGGCCGAGCTGACCGACGGCAGCTTCGTCGCCCTCGACGCCCACATGGAGATGGAGGCCGAGGCGGTCGGCCGCCAGAAGGGCCTTCTCCGCAAGCACCTCGAGATCGCCGAGGGGGACACCCGCGAGACCTACGAGCCCTCCGACTTCGAGCGCAACGTCGCCGCGATCGACGCCGCCGACCACCGCGGCGTGATCCAGGGCAAGGACCACGGCTTCGAGGGGAATCTCGGCCTCGTGATCGGCGCCGGCGGCGGCTCGCTGACCCTCACCGACGCGGTCCGCAGCCAGGGCGGCAAGCCCGCCAACTACTCTGAGATCGGCGGCAACCCCTCGGTGGCCAAGGCCTGCGGCCTGGCCAAGGAGGTGCTCGAAAAGGACGGCGTCGAGAAGATCGCCGTGATGATGTCGATCGTCTCCAACACCCGCGTCGACATCGTCGCCCGCGGCACGATCAAGGCCTGTCTGGAACTGGGCAAGGACCCCGGCGAGACGATCGCGATCTTCCGCATCCCCGGCGCCTGGGAGGACGAGGGCTTCAAAATCCTCGATCGCTACGGCGTCGAGTACTGCGACCGCTCGGTCTCGATGTGGGAGGCAGCGGGACGCGCCGTCGCCAAGATCCAGGGAGCGCCGGCGTGAGCGCGGTCAACTTCAAGCAGCCGCAGTTCGATGAGGCGCGCGAGCACCCCGGCTTCAACTGCCTACGAGCCCGTATCGGGCGTCAGGCGGGCAGCAGCAAGGTCGGCGCCAGCCTCTGGGAGCTGCCCGCCGGCGAAGCCGCCTACCCCTACCACTGGCACGTCGCCGAGGAGGAGCTGCTGATGGTCCTCGATGGCACGCCCTCGCTGCGCACCCCCCAGGGCTGGCGCGAGATGGAGGAGGGAGAGGTCATCTCCTTCCCCTGCGGAGAGGACGGAGCGCACCAGGTCGTCAACCGCACCGAGCGGCCGGTCCGCTTCCTCGCCGTCTCCAACCAACAGCCCGACATCATCGTCCGCCCCGACTCCGAGACCATCGGGGTCGCCGAGCGGCGCTCAGAGGGCGGTGGCCTCTGGGCCTACTTCCGCCTCGAGGACCGGGTCGACTACTTCGAGGGCGAGGAGCGCCCGGCGTGAGCATCCTCCTCAACAAGGACACGACCTTCATCGTCCAGGGCATCACCGGTCGCGAGGCGGTCAACCTGACCCGCGAGTGCCTCGACTACGGCTCCAAGGTCGTCGGCGGCGTCACCCCCGGCCGCAAGGGCCGCGAGGTGCACGGCGTGCCGGTCTTCGACACCGTCGCCCAGGCGGTCGAGAACTACGGCGGCCCGATCGACGGCTCGGTCGTCACCGTCCCCCCCGCCTTCACCAAGGACGCCGTCTTCGAGGCGATCCTCAACGGGATCAAGCTGATCGTGATCGTCACCGAGCGCATCCCGCGCCGCGACGTCGCCCAGATGGTCGAGCTCGCCGACATGCACGGGGCGCGGATCATCGGCCCCAACTGCCTCGGCCTGATCGTCCCCGAGGTCTGCAAGATGGGCGGCATCGGCGGCCCGGCCAAAGACGCGGCCAAGGCCTACGCGCCCGGGCCGGTCGGCGTGATGAGCCGCTCCGGCGGGATGACCACCGAGATCTCCTCTTCGTTGACCCAGGCCGGCCTCGGCGTCTCCACCGCAGTCTCGATCGGCGGCGACGCGATCATCGGCTCCACCTACGCCGAGCTGATGCCCTACTTCGAGGCCGACGAGCAGACCCAGGCGATCGTCATCTACACCGAGCCCGGCGGCCGCATGGAGGCGCAGCTCTCCGAGTGGGTCAAGGAGAACAACTCACGCCTGCCGATCGTCGCTTTCATGGCCGGCAAGTTCATGGACGACGAGGAGATGAAGGGAATGAGCTTCGGTCACGCGGGAACCATCGTCGAGGGGGTCGAGGACACCGCGACGGAGAAGATCGCCCGGCTCGAAGCCGCCGGCATCCGCGTCGTCGAGCGGATCGACGAGATCCCCGACGCGGTCAAGGAGAAGCTGGGGGCGGCGGTCTGATGGCCGAGGCGCTGGACAAGGTCTTCATCGACGTCGAGGTCGACGCCTCGATCGCCGGCGACGCCGAGCTCGCCAAGAAGCTGGAAGAAGTCTGCCCCGTCGACATCTTCGCCGCAACCGATTCCGGCGTCGAAATCGTCGCCAAGAACCTCGACGAGTGCGTTCTCTGCAACCTCTGCGTCGATGCGGCCCCCGACGGCACGGTCCGCGTCGTCAAGCTCTACGAGCAGTAGAGATAGGTGACGAAACTCACGGTTGGGCGCTACCGCGCGGTAGATGCTCGAACGCGCCGTGACCCGGATCGCCGACCTGACCTGGAAGCATCCGAAGTTGGTCCTCGCCGCGGTCGGCATCTTCACGCTGCTTGCCTTCGCCCTCAGTAAAAACGTCCAGGAGCACCTCAAGGCCGCCGGGTTCAGCGACCCCGCCAGCGAGAGCAGCCAGGCCCAGGAGCTGTTGATCGAGAAGACGGGCAGCGATGCGATGCCCGGAATCGTGGTGCGAGTCACGCCGCCGGCCGGCGAGGCCCGTCTGCCGCTTCGCTCGCCGGCGCTGCGCCGGGAAACGAAGCGCCTGAGCGCCGAGCTGCTGTCGCTCGACGGGATCGCCCGGGTCGAAGACCCGCTCGCAGGGGGCTCGCCAGGGCTGATCGCCCGCAATCGAAGCTCCCTGCTGATCAACGCCTACTTCTCCAGCAGCGACGCGGAGATCCTCACCAACGCCGCCGACGAAGCGACCGAGCAGCTGGGCTCGGGGCGATTCGACGTCACCGTCGGCGGCATCGCCACCGGGTTCAACGAGATCAACGACACGGTCGAGAAGGACCTGGTCCGGGCCGAGCTGATCGCATTCCCGCTGCTGGCCCTACTGCTGCTGATCGTCTTCCGCGGTTTCGTCGCGGCGTCGATCCCGCTGTTGCTGGGCATAGTCTCGGTCGCCGGCACCTTCCTCGCCCTGCGGGTGATGTCGGAGTTCGTCGACACCTCGGTCTTCGCCCTCAACATCACCACGGCGATGGGACTCGGGCTGGCGGTCGATTACGGCCTGTTGATGGTCACCCGCTACCGAGAGGAGCTCGAGCGGGATGGCCCGAGCCGGGAGTCGCACCGGCGCCTGGTCGAGTCCGCCGGGCGCACCGTAGTCTTCTCCGGCCTCACGGTTGCGGCCGCGATGGCGGCGCTGACCCTGCTCCCCCAGCGCTTCCTCTACTCGCTCGGCGCCGGCGGCGCCATCGTCTCGATCTTCGCCGCCTTCGGCGCGCTGCTGCTCGTCCCGGCGCTGCTCGCGCTGCTCGGCGAGCGGGTCAACGCGCTCTCGCTGCGGCGTGGGCCGGCCCTCTCCGATGAGTCGGGCGGCTGGTACCGGTTGGCTCACGGTGTGATGCGCCACCCGGTTGCCGTTGCGCTGTCCACCGCGGCGCTGCTGCTCCTCCTCGCCGTGCCGGTGCTGGGGGTCAAGCTGACCATCCCCGGCACCGAGAACGTCCCCGAGGGCGAACCGTCGCGCGAGGTCGTGGTGACGATCAACCGCGACTACCCGACCGCGCTCGGCACCCCGATCCCGGTCGTCGTCGACGGACCGGCGAGCAAAGCCCAACTGCGGCGTCTCTCACGCCGGATCGGCGCGATCCAAGGTGTCGCCTCGCCGGAGCCCTTCCGCCGCGTCGCCGCCGACCTCGCGGTGGCCAACTTCGGCCTGCGCTGGAACGCGGACAACTCGCTCAACGACGAATCGCAGGACGCCGTACGGGCGATTCGCGCGATCGACGGCCCGGCGCCGCTGCTGGTCTCCGGCTACACCGCCGAATTCCTCGACCTGAAGACAAGCCTGGGGCAGAACCTCCCCTTGGTCATCGGCGTCATCGCCCTCACCACCCTGATTCTGCTGTTCATGCTGACCGGCTCGGTGGTGCTGCCAGTGAAGACGCTACTGATGAACCTGCTCACGCTGGCGGGGACGCTGGGGGTGATCGTCGCGGCGTTCCAGTGGGGTCTGCTCGACGGGCCGCTCGGCTACTCCGGGCCGGAAGGCATGGAGACCTCGACCCTGGTGCTGATGTTCGCGGTCATCTTCGGCCTCTCCACCGATTACGCGGTCCTCGTCCTCGCCCGGATCAAGGAGCTGCACGACTCCGGCCTCCCCAACGAAGAGGCGGTCGCCCGCGGGATCGCCCGCACCGGCAGGGTGATCACGGCCGCCGGGCTATGCCTCGCCGCGGTCTTCCTCGCCTTCACCACCAGCTCGATCTTCTTCATGAAGGAGGCCGGCCTCGGCTATGCCGCCGCGGTCCTGATCGACACGACGCTAGTCCGGGCACTGCTCGTCCCGGCGCTGATGCGCCTCTTCGGCGACTGGAACTGGTGGGCGCCGGCGCCCCTGCGCCGCTTCCAGCGGCGCTTCGGGTTCTCCGAGGTTTCCTAGGTTTCTACCGCACGGCAGTTTGGACTGCCATGGTTTTTCAGAGTCAGTTCGCCGCTGCGGCTCACGCCCCAATGGAGGGCAATGTTGCAAACGACTTCATCGCCCGGTTCGACCACACCCTTGTACAAGAGACCCGCAAAACAGTCGACGCGGCTGTCCGAGACACGTTCGCACCGCCCCACTCCATATCCGATGCATTTGCGCTCTTCGCGGCAAACTTCTTCAGCGAAGACTCTGGTCGCATGCTTTGCCTGCCCATAACCCAAGTGCCAATGAAAAGCCTCGGCGGTTCCCGCCAAAGCCAAAGATGCGACTAGCGCCGCAACCGCAACACCGATCCTCATACCGTCTCCCCTTTCGGTACCTGTAGAAGACTCGCACAATACCTTGAACGTTCGGATCTCAAGGTTGAGTTGTGATGCTGGTCACACTGATCTAGACATTGATCGGTGTCTCGGTTACGTTTACATCGATCCATGTAGCGGGTAACAGCGGCGGGAGGCCCTACAGCCCCTGCACGCCCCGTATCGCACTCCAAATCGAAAGGCTTCGACGTTGACTGAGAGTCCCCGTCGGGTCGCCATCGTCGGCGGCAACCGAATCCCCTTTGCGCGTTCCAACTCGGTCTACTCGCGCGCCTCGAACCAGGACATGCTCACCACGGCGCTCGACGGGCTGGTCGAGCGCTTCTCGCTCGGCGGCGAGGCACTCGGCGAGGTCGCCGGCGGGGCGGTGCTCAAGCACTCGCGCGACCGCGACCTGACCCGCGAGAGCGTGCTCGGCACGCGGCTCGCCCCCGAGACCCCCGCCTACGACGTCCAGCAGGCCTGCGGAACCGGCCTCGAGACGACGATCCTGGTCGCCAACAAGATCGCCCTCGGCCAGATCGACGCCGGCATCGCCTGCGGCGCCGACACCACTTCCGACGCGCCGATCGGCCTCAATGAGGGCCTGCGCGAGGTGCTGCTGGACGCCAATCGCGAGAAGTCGACGGCAGGACGGCTGAAGCAGCTGACCCGCCTTCGCCCCGGCCATGTCGTCCCCTCGATCCCCCGCAACGAGGAGCCCCGCACCGGCCTCTCGATGGGCGAGCACTGCGCCGTGATGGCGGCGGAGTGGGAAATCGGCCGCGAGGAGCAGGACGAGCTTGCGGTCGCGAGCCACCACAACCTCGCCGCCGCCTACGAGCGTGGCTTCATGGACGACCTCGTCAATCCATACCTCGGCGTCGAGCGGGACCAGAACCTGCGCCCGGACTCCTCCACCGAGAAGCTGGCCAAGCTCGGACCGGTCTTCGGCGGTGAGGACGGCACGATGACCGCCGCCAACTCGACCCCGCTCTCAGACGGCGCCTCGGCGGTGCTGCTGGCGAGCGAGGGGTGGGCGAAGGAGCGCGACCTGCCGGTCCTCGCCTACTTCGTCGACGGCCAGACCGCGGCGATCGACCACGTCCACAAGCGCGAGGGCCTGCTGATGGCACCGGCCTACGCGATGCCGCGCATGCTCGACCGCAACGGCCTCGGCCTGCAGGATTTCGATCTTTACGAGATCCACGAGGCGTTCGCCGCACAGGTGCTCTGCACGCTGCGCGCCTGGGAGGACGAGCGCTTCTGCCGCGACCGGCTCGGCCGCGACAAGCCACTTGGCGCGATCGAGCGCAAGCGACTCAACGTCAACGGAGGCTCGCTTGCCGCCGGCCACCCCTTTGCCGCGACCGGCGGCCGCATCGTCGCCTCGCTGGCCAAGGAGCTGCACGAGCGTGAATCCGGACGGGGCGTGATCAGCATCTGCGCCGCCGCCGGCCAGGGCGTCGTCGCGATCCTCGAGGCCCCGGGGAAGGACGGGAAATGAGCGACCTCTACGCACAGCTGGTCAACTCGCCCCCGGGCAAGCTGATCGCCCCCCGGGTCGGCCTGCCGCGACCGACCGAGCTGAAGCGCCACTCGCCCGACGGCGCCGATGAAGCCTGCACGGTTCTCGTCGGCGCCGCGCCAGGCGGCCGACTGGGCAAGCCGCTGGAGCGGTTACTGGGCGAGATCGGGGCACCGCGCCCGGAGAGGTCCGACAGCCCGGTCGACGCGCTCGTCTTCGACGCAAGCGGAATCTCCGATTCGACCGAGCTGGTCGAGCTACAGCGCTTCTTCCACCCCAACGTGAGGCGAGTCGAGCGCTCGGGCAGGATCGTCGTCCTGGGTACCGCGCCGACCGGCCTGCCGCCGCGAGCGGCGACCGCCCAGCGGGCCCTGGAG
This sequence comes from uncultured Solirubrobacterales bacterium, assembly GCA_963716735.1. Classification (GTDB taxonomy): domain Bacteria; phylum Actinomycetota; class Thermoleophilia; order Solirubrobacterales; family 70-9; genus VRUE01. The sequence goes on along the minus strand of OY970321.1, from coordinate 24,661 downwards.
GGCTTCACCCGCTCGCTCGGCAAGGAGATCGGCCGCGGCATCGCCGTCCAACTCGTCTACGTCGCCGCGGGCGCCGAGGATCAGCTCGACTCGACCCTGCGCTTCCTTCTCTCCCCCCGCTCCGCCTACGTCTCCGGCCAGGTGATCAGGATCGGCCCCGGCGTCGCCAAGGCGCCGACGCTGGAATGGAAGCAGCCCCTGGACGGAATGCGAGCCCTGGTTACGGGTGCCTCGCGCGGAATCGGCGAGGCGATCGCGGACACCCTGCATCGCTACGGCGCCGAGCTCACCCTGCTCGACGTCCCGGCGCTCGCCGGGGACCTCGAGGCTGTGGCCGAGCGACTTGAAGCGGAGACGATCGAGCTGGACATCACCGACGAAGACGCGCCGGCGACCATCGCCGAGCGGCTTGCCGACGGGGTCGACCTGGTCGTTCACAACGCCGGCGTCATCCGCGACCGCACGATCGCCAAGATGCCCGAGGACCGCTGGAGCACGTTGATGGATATCAACCTCTCCAGCGAGGAGAGGATCAACGACGAGCTGCTGCACCGCGACCTGCTGCGCCGTAACGGTCGCATCGTCTGCGTCTCCTCGATGAGCGGCATCGCCGGCAACTCCGGCCAGACCAACTACGCGACCTCGAAGGCCGGCGTCATCGGCATGGTCGAAGCTTTGGCGCCGGAGCTGGCAAAGCGCGGAGCGACGATCAACGCCGTCGCGCCAGGTTTCATCGAGACGCAGATGACCGACGCGATGCCGATCGCGATCCGCGAAGCCGGCCGCCGTATGAACAGCATGTCGCAGGGCGGCCTGCCGGTCGACGTCGCCGAGACGATCGCCTGGCTCGCCAGCCCCGCCTCGACCGGCGTCAACGGCAACGTCGTCCGCGTCTGCGGTCAGAGCCTGCTGGGAGCCTGATGACGACGCGCGCCCTCGACAGCTCACCCAGCATCCTGCCTCTCTACGCACGGGCTGCGGCGCCGCTGATCCCCGGCGCCTCGCGACTGCCGTTCGTGCCCGGCCGCGGCCGGGCCGTTCCCGACCTCGAGCTCAGCCTCGACGGCGTGCGGCCCGACCCCGATGCCGTCGCCGCCTACACCCGCGTCTGCGGCTTCTCGCTGCGCGACAACCTCCCGCCCACCTACCCCCACGTGCTCGCCTTCCCGCTGCACATGGCGGTGATGGCCGACGGCAGCTTCCCCTTCGGCGCGGTGGGTCTGGTCCACGTCGAGAACCGGATCGTCCAGCACCGGCCGATCGGGGTCGATGAGGAGCTGAAGATCTGCGTGCGACCGACAACCCTGCAACCCCATCCCCGAGGAAAGACCTTCAGCCTCGTCACCGAGGTCTGGAGCGGCCGCCAGAAAGCCTGGGAGTCGGTAAGCACGATGCTGCGCCGCGGTGGTGGCAAGAAGCCGGCTGGACAGAAGCGGGTAGCGGAGTCCAGCGAGGACGAGGCCGGCCTGACCGCAAGCGCCGAGTGGCGGCTCGGTGGCGACCTCGGTCGCCGCTACGGCGCTGTCTCCGGCGACCGCAACCCGATCCACATGCACTCGCTGACCGCAAAGCCGCTCGGCTTTCCGAGCGCGATCGCGCACGGGATGTGGACCAAGGCGCGCTGCCTGGCAGCGCTGGAGGGGCGCCTGCCCGACGCCTTCTCCGTCGATGTCAGTTTCCGCAAACCGATCCGGCTGCCGGGCGGAGTCGAATTCCTCAGCAACACCGACGACGAGCAGATCGAGTTTTCCGTCCGCGACGCAAAGCGACACACGCCCCACCTCAACGGCCACATTGAGCCGGTCGAGGCAAAGTCCAACCCCGGGAGGAAATCCAAGTGAACGGCAACAGCAACGGCGCGAGCGTGGCTGAGCGCGGCATGGGCTTCGGCCTGCGGGCGCTGAACCGGCTCGCCGGGTCGGACCTGCTCGACCGGATCCGTGTCCGCAAGCAGGTCGAGCGCGCCCTCTTCCAGGGCACCAAGAGCGGCTTCCGCTCGGCGACCGCCGCGGGGCGCACCTTCAAGGCCGCGCAGAAGCTGACCCGGCCGGCACGTCAGGCGCCCGGCAAGCCCCGCAGCCTCTTCGACGTCAGCCCCGACGACGAGCAGGAGATGTTCCAGGAGGCGGTGCGCGACTTCGCCGAGGCGAAGGTGCGGCCCGCGGCCCAGGAGGCCGACGCCGAGCGGACGACGCCGGCCGAGCTGCTGGCCCAGGTCAACGAGCTCGGCGTCAACACGCTCGGCATCCCCGAGGAGCTGGGCGGCGTGATGCACGAGCAGGCGGCGACGACCAGCGCCCTGGTCGGCGAGGCCCTTGCCCACGGCGACATGGGAATCGCCTATGCCGCCCTCGCCCCCGGCGCGGTCGCCACCGCGATCGGCCACTGGGGCACGGCTGAGCAGGAGGCGACCTACTTGCCGGCTTTCAGCGGCGAGGACGTGCCCGCCGCCGCTCTGGCCCTGCTCGAGCCGCGACCGCTCTTCGACCCGCTGAAGCTGGAGACGACGGCGCGGCGAGACGGCGAGGACTGGATCCTCAGCGGCGCCAAGTCGCTCGTCGCCCGCGCCACCGATTGCGAGCTGTTCGTCGTCGCCGCCGCGGTCGAAGGCAAAGACCCGGCGCTGTTCGTGATCGAGTCCGGCGCCAAGGGCCTCTCGGTGCAGGACGAGCCGGCGATGGGGCTGCGCCCTGCCGCCACCGGTCGCCTGCTGCTCGAGGACGTCCGTCTACCGGGCACCGCCCTGCTCGGGGACGGCGACCGCGACTCCTACGTCGAGTGCGTGCAACGGGCCCGGATCGCCTGGTGCGCGCTGGCGGTCGGCGCCTCGCAGGCCGTCCTCGACTACGTCATCCCCTACGTCAACGAGCGCACCGCCTTCGGCGAACCGGTCTCCAACCGCCAGGCCGTCGCCTTCGGCGTCTCCGACATCGGCATCGAGAGCAGCGGCATGCGGCTTGCCACCTACCGCGCGGCCAGCCGCGCCGACCAGGGCCAGGACTTCGGCCGCGAGGCGGCGCTGGCACGCAAGCTCTGCGCCGCCAAGGGAATGGAGATCGGCTCCGAAGGGGTGCAGCTGCTCGGCGGCCACGGCTTCGTCAAGGAGCACCCGGTCGAGCGCTGGTACCGCGATCTCCGTGCAGCGGGCGTGATGGAGGGCGCCCTGCTCGTCTAGCGCCCCACCGCGCCCGACCAAGCGAAAGGCAGACGATGATCAATCTCGAGATACCCAAGAAGTTCAAGCCACTGGCCAGCCAGGCCAATCAGGTCGCGACCGAGGTCTTCCGGCCGATCTCGCGCAAGTACGACGAGGCCGAGCACTCCTACCCGAAGGAGCTCGACATGCTCGCCTCGCTGATCGACGGGATGAACGAGGGCTCGGACATCGGTGGCGCCGGCGCGGCCGGCGTGCGCCGCGAGTCGAACGGTGACGGCGACGGCAGCAACCGCAACGGCTCCAACCTCTCCACCGTGCTCGGCATCATCGAGCTCTGCTGGGGCGACGTCGGCCTGCTGCTCTCGATGCCCCGCCAGGGCCTCGGCAACTCGGCGATCGCCTCGGTGGCGACCGAGGAGCAGCTCGAGCGCTACGGCGGCAAGTGGGCGGCGATGGCGATCACCGAGCCGGAGGCCGGCTCGGACTCCGCCTCGATCCGCACCACCGCCGAGCTCGACGGCGAGGAGTACGTGCTCAACGGCGAGAAGATCTTCGTCACCTCGGGCGACCGGGCCGACCTGATCGTCGTCTGGGCGACGCTCGATCGCTCGGTCGGCCGGGCCGCGATCAAATCGTTCATCGTCGAGCGCGACAACCCTGGCCTGAAGCTCGACCGGCTCGAGCACAAGCTCGGGATCAGGGCCTCGGACACCGCCAACTTCACGCTGCAGGACTGTCGCGTGCCGAAAGAGGCGCTGCTCGGCAGCTCGGAGGTCCAGGACAAGGACAAGCAGGGCTTCGGCGGCGCGATGCAGACCTTCGACAACACGCGGCCGCTGGTCGCGGCGATGGCGGTCGGCGTCGCCCGTGCCTCGTTGGAGCGGGCGCGCGAGTGCCTGGCCGACGCCGGCGTCGAGATCGACTACGCCCTGCCGGCCCTGTCCCAGCCCGCCGCCGTCTCGCGCTATCTGGAGATGGAGGCCGACTACGAGGCGGCACGCCTGCTCACCCTGCAGGCCGCCTGGATGGCCGACAACGGCAAGCCGAACTCACTGCAGGCCTCGATGGCGAAGGCCAAGGCCGGGCGTACCTGCGTCGACGTGGCGCTCGGCTGCGTCGAGCTCTGCGGCGCGGTCGGCTACGGCGAGGACGAGCTGCTGGAGAAGTGGGCGCGCGACGCGAAGATCCTCGACATCTTCGAGGGCACCCAGCAGATCCAGCTGCTGATCATGGCCCGCCAGCTGCTCGGCAAGAGCTCGGCCGAATTGAAGTAGCGAGGCCGCAGAGACTCAGGCAGCCGCGGGCTCGGTGGCGGCAATCGTCGCCAGCGCCGCCGCCCGCAGACGCTCGGGCAGGACGATCATGGCGCGCAAGTCCTCCAGCGCACCGCGGTCGCCATCTATCTCGATGGCCCGCTCCGCCTCCTCACCGGCGACAAGCACCGCCAGCACGTCGGCCGGTTCGCCGCTGAGAGTCAGATCGGCGTCTTCGGCTGCGCCGCGGGACGCCGCGATCCAACCGTCCTCGATCCGCAACGAGTACGCCTGCCCGCCGCTGAGCAGGCCGATCGTCAGTCGCGCGTCCCGGGATGGTTGGGCGAGGACGCGGATCGCGTTGGCGAGCGAGGTGGGAGCGAGGTGAACCACATCGTCAACGCGCTCGAAGTGCAGGCCCCAGCGGCCCAGCTCGATCATCGGCCGCTCCAGGCCCCAGCCGACCTCGGTCAGCTCATAGGCGACGCCGGTCGCCGGTGGGGAGAGCTCGCGACGACGCACCACGCCGTGGCTCTCGAGATCGCGCAGGCGCTTGGTGAGCACGTCGGTGGGCGCGTTGCCGACGTTGCGGACGAGGTCGGAGAAGCGCAGTGGGCCGAGAGAGAGCTCGCGCACGATCAGCAGCGACCAGCGCTCGCCGATACGGTCGAGGGCGCAGGCGAGACTGCAGGATTGGTCGTATTCACGACGGGCCATAACTTCGATAGTAGCGATGGTAACAGCGTTAATTTGAATTTCAAAGTGCTAGCTTTGGAATCTGGTACGGTTCCGCGCGATGTCGTTCTCACGTCTCGTCCCCTCTTCTCGTTAGGCCCTCGATGAACCGGATAGCCGACCTCACCTGGAAGCACCCGAAGCTCGTCCTCGCCGCCGTCGCGGCCTTCGTCCTCTTCGCCGCCATCGCCGGGAAAGACGTCGAGAGCCATCTGAAGGCCGCCGGCTTCGCCGATAGCTCTTCCGAGAGTGAGCGGGCGACCGTCCTCCTGCGCGACTCGCTCGGCTACAACCCGAATCCGGCGATCGTCCTCGTCGTCCGCGATCCCGATGGCGGCAAGCTGAACACGACCGACCCCGCAGTCCGCGCCGAGGTGGCTCAGCTCAGCCGCGAAACGGCACAGGTCGAGCACGTCGGTCGAGTTCTCAACCCGCTGCGCAACCCGCGCGAGGGCGCCCGCCTGATCGCTCGCGACGGCGAATCGGTGGCGATCGCCGCCTACCTCTCCACCGCCGACATCGAGGACGCCGGCGGCTACGCCGCCGAAGATGTCGCGCCGATCGCGGCCTCGAGCTCGCTCGACGTGGCGATGGGCGGCTTCGCCCCGGGCTTCAACGAGACCAACGACCAGACCCGAAAAGATCTGACCAAGGCCGAGCTGATCGCCTTCCCGATCCTCGCCCTCTTGCTGCTCTTCGTCTTCCGCGGCGTAGTAGCAGCGGCGATCCCGCTGCTGCTCGGCGTGATCTCGATCATCGGCACGCTGCTCGTGCTGCGGATCATGGCGAGCTTCACCGACACCTCCCTCTTCGCGCTCAACATCGCCACCGGGATGAGCCTGGGCCTGGCGGTCGATTACGCCTTGCTTCTGGTCTCGCGCTACCGCGAGGAGATAAGCGGCGGCGGTGCGTCGCGGGAGGCGCACCGCCGCACCGTCCAGACGGCCGGCCGCACCGCGGTCTTCTCCGGCCTCACCGTGGCGGCGGCGCTGGCGGCGCTGATCGTGATGCCGCAGCGCTTCCTCTACTCGATGGCGGTCGCCGGCGCCTCGGTGGCCGTGCTCTCCTCGCTGATGGCGATCCTCGTGGTGCCGTCGCTGCTGGCCATTCTCGGCCCCCGCATCGATGCCCTCTCAATCCGCCGCGGGCCGGCGGTATCCGACACCTCCGACGGGTGGTACCGCCTCGCCCGCGGCGTCATGCGCCGCCCGGTCGCCGTCGCCCTGGGCAGCTCCGTTCTGATGCTGGCAGCAGCGGCGCCGCTGCTGTGGACGACGCTGACCGGCCCCAGCGCCGAGGCCGTGCCGCCCGATCAGCCCTCGGCCAAGGCCTACGACTACCTCGAAGCGCACTACCCGCGCGACGTCACCGAGGCCGTCACCGTCACCGTCGACGGCGGCGCGGGCCCCGCCCAGCTCGCCGCCTTCCGCCAGCGGATCGAAGCGCTCGACGGCGTCACCGGCGGTGCCCCGTTCGTCCCCGCCTCAGAGCAGGTCGCCTTCACCAACTTCGCCCTCGAGGGCGCCGCGCTTGACCCCAAAACGCAGGACGTTGTCCATGAGATCCGCGGTCTCGACCCGCCCGCCGCGACGACCACGCTCGTCTCCGGCAACACCGCCGGCTTCATCGACCAGAAGCAGAGCCTGATCGACCACGCGCCGCTGGTAGTTGCGATCGTCGTCCTCACCACGCTCGTCATCCTCTTCCTCCTGACCGGCTCGGTGCTGCTGCCGATCAAGACGCTGGTGATGAACTCGCTGACGCTCGGCGCGACCCTCGGCATCCTCGTCCTCGCCTTCCAGGAGGGCTGGCTCGAAGGCCTGCTCGACTACACCGGTCCGAACGCGATCGAGGTGACCAGCCTGGTCTTCCTCTTCGCCGTGATCTTCGGCCTCGCCACCGATTACGCCGTGCTGGTGATGGCGCGGATCAAAGAACGCTACGACCTCGGCGACAGCAACGAGGAGGCGGTCGCGATCGGCATCGGCCGCACCGGCCGGGTGATCACCGCAGCGGCGCTGGCGATCGCGGTCGTCTTCCTCGCCTTCGGCGTCAGCAGCGTCTTCTTCGTCAAGCAGATCGCGATCGGGATGGCCTTCGGCGTGATGCTCGACGCGACCGTCGTCCGCGCCCTCCTCGTCCCTTCCCTGATGCGCCTCTTCGGCGATTGGAACTGGTGGGCGCCGAAGCCGCTGCGGCGTATCCAAGAACGTTTCGGCTTCTCCGAGTCCGAGCCGGCTCCTTCCGAATCCTCCGCCTGATCCAGCCCGTTCGCATTTTGTAGGCCGTAGGGCGACAAACAGCGAACGGAGGGACACTTCGGCAGACTGCCGCGCGTGAACTTCATCGAGGACACCATGGAACGGTCCCCCGCTTCGCGGCTGGGGATCGTCGCCATCGATGCTGAGGGAGATCGCCGCGACTGGTACTTCGGCGAATTGATCGCGCGGTCCGCTGGCCTTTCCGGGGCGTTCGCGGCGCGCGGCGTGCGCCGCGGCGACGTCGTGATGACGCTGCTCGGTAACCGGATCGAGTGGGCCCTGACCCTGCTCGCCTGCTGGCGGATGGGCGCCGTCGCCCTCCCCTGCAGTCCGCAGCTGCGTCGCCACGACCTCGAGCAGCGCACGGATGCGGCGGCGCCGGCGCTCTGCGTCGCCGGCGAGGAGGTGCTCGGCGAGCTCCCCGACGGAGTGCCGGCGATGACCCTTGACGAGGTCGCCGCAACCCTTGACGAGGATCTCCCGCAGGAGACCCCCGCCGCGATCGCGCAGATGGACGCCGAGGACCCGGCGCTGATCGTCTTCACCTCCGGCACGACCGGCGAGCCGCGCGGCGTCGTCCACGCCTACCGCTACCTGGCCGGGCAGCACGCGCAGGCGGAGCACTGGCTTGGCTCGCGGCCTGGCGAGTTGGTCTGGTGCACGACCGCCCCGGGCTGGTCGAAGTCGGCCCGCAACGTCTTCCTCGCGCCCTGGCTGACCGGCGCCGCGGCGGTCATCCACGACGGCCGCTTCGATCCGGCCGAGCGGCTCGACCTGGCCGAGGCGCTCGGCGTCAACGTGCTCTGCCAGGCGCCGACCGAGTACAGGATGCTGGCCAAGCGCACGCAGCTGCGCCCCCTCCCCGCTCTGCGCCGCATGGTCTCCGCCGGCGAGGCGTTGGAGGCGGAGACCGTCGCCACGTTCAGCGCCGAGATGGGACTTGAGCCCGCCGACGGCTACGGCCAGACCGAGACCGGCCACATCTCCGGCAACCTGGCGGGCGAAGACATACGACCCGGCTCCATGGGTAGACCATTGCCGGGCGTCGAGGTCCGCGTCCTCGACGGCGAGCTGCAGCTCAAGGCTTCCACCTCCCCCACCTTCTTCTCGCGCTACCTCGACGGCGAGCGCTTCGGGGGAGAGTGGTGGCCGACCGGCGACCTGGTCCGCCAGGAGGAGGACGGCCGGCTCTGGTTCGAGGGCCGCGGCGACGACGTGATCATCTCCTCCGGCTACCGGATCGGTCCGGTCGAGGTCGAGTCGGCGCTCCTCGCCCACCCGGCCGTCGCCGAAGCCGCCGCGGTCGCCGCCCCGGACCCCGAGCGCGGCGCCGTCGTGCGGGCGATCGTCGTCCCCCGCGACCGCGAGCCGAGCGAGGAGCTGGCCCGGGAGCTACAGGAGCACTGCAAGCGCGAGACCGCCCCCTACAAGTTCCCCCGCATCGTCGAGTTCGCTGCCGAGCTGCCGAAGACGGCCAGCGGCAAGATCAGGCGCGCCGAGCTGCGCGACTCAAGAGCGCCCTAGTCAGCTGATTTCACAATCCCCCGGCGAGGAAGACTGGCCGTCCTGCAGTCGAATTGAACCCCACGCGCAGAGCGCGTGGGGTGGATGAGGAGCGCGGCCTGCGGCCGCGCGATATCGGATTTCAGTGTCACCCTCCGCCCACCGGCGGTGTCGTCCGGCCGGAGCGATTGGTTCCTCGGTGGTGGCGGGCTGACTCCTCATCGGATCGCCGACCCGTGGGCCTGGCCTCCATGCATTGTGTCGCCCGCCACCGCCCGAGGAGCTCCGGAGTGACCTGATAGGAGCGTGGCGACGCCCCCACTGAAATTTGTCCCCCGGAGGTCCGCTTCAACGGCAACGAAATGAAGGGACGGCACAGATGATCGTGATCGGGGCGGATATTCACAAGCGCAACCACACGCTGGTGGCGGTGAGAGCGGGAAGTGGAGAGCTCCTTGGCGAGCTCGAGATCAAAGCCGAGGAGGCAGGGCACCGGCGGGCCCTGCGCTGGGCGCGGGAGTTAGGAGAAGAGCGCATCTGGGCACTGGAGGACTGCCGGCATGTCTCTCGGCGCCTCGAGGGAGCGCTGCTGGGCGCCGGGGAGCGGGTGGTGCGGGTCTCCCCGCGCCTTACGGGCTCCTCTCGCCGTGAAGAGCGACCGGTGGGTAAGTCAGATCGGATCGACGCCCTGGCGGTCGCCCGGGTGGTGGTGCGCGAAGGCCCCGAGCGCTTCCCCGCTGCCTTCCTCGATGAGCGCGCGATGGAGATCCGCCTACTGGCAGATCACCGCTCAAACCTGATCGCAGAGCGCACCAGGGCGCAAAACCGGCTGCGCTGGCACCTCGTCGACCTCTGTCCGGAGCTCGAGGCCGAGCTGCCAACCGGCTCGCTGGACCGAGCGGGGCGCCTGCGGGCCGTCTCAGAGCGCCTGGAAGGAATCGAGTCCGTCAGGGCAAGAGTGGCGCGCGAGCTGGTGGAGCGAGTCTCGGTATTGGCCCAAGAGGCAAAGCGCCTGGAAGCGGAGATCGCAGAGCTCATCAGAGCCCACCGGCCCGCCCTGCTGCAGGAGACCGGCTGCGGGCCGCTAAGCGCTGCAATCCTGATCGGCCACACCGCAGGCGCCGAGCGCTTCGCCTCCGATGCCCAGTTCGCTCGCATGGCAGGTGTTGCGCCGATCCCGGCCTCCTCAGGCAGGACCCAGCGCCATCGTCTGCATCGCGGTGGCGATCGCCAGCTCAACCATGCCCTGCACGTGATTGCGCTCACCCGATCGCGGCTTGACCCCGAGACCCGCACCTACCTTGCCCGCAAGCGGGCCGAGGGCAAGAGCAACCGCGAGGCCATGCGCTGCCTCAAACGCCATCTCGCCAGGCGCTTTCATCGGTTGCTGCTCGACCCCTCTCCCTCTTCATCTTGAGAGGTAGATCCGGCAAATCCGTCGTCTCTCAGAGGTGCACTTGACATAGGAGCAATGCATTTCCGCCGCTTCGCGACATTCGCCTGCAGGACGGCCAGCCTTCCTCGCTACGCGAACGCCGGCACGGCTCAAGTTCCGCAGGCGATCCATGGCTCTTAAGCTGATGAGACCTGAAGCCGAGCAGGCACTCCACGGGAGGATCGAAGCTCGGGTGACTTGACGGATGGCGGGTGCGCCTCTGCGGGAATGTCGCGAAGCGGCGGAAATGCAATCCGGCTTCTGCGCGGCGTAGCCGCGCACCAGATTCACCCCAGCGCGTAGCGCTGGGGTATCAATTCACGCAGAGGCGCACCCGCCATCCCGTCTACCCCGTTGGGGCAGGGTCGGCCGTCTAGGCGGTCTGGGCGAAGGCCTCGTCGAGGCCCATCGGCCGCCCGAGGTGGAAGCCCTGGGCCATGTCGACGCCGTACCCACGCAGCATCTCGGCCGTCTGATCGTCCTGGACGTACTCGGCGATCGTCGCCTTGCCGAGGCCGCGGGCGATCTGGACGATCGCCTGCACGGTGAGCTGGTCGGCATCGCTGTTCGGCATGTCGCGGACGAAGGCTCCGTCGATCTTGATCAGATCGAAGGGAATCGTCTTCAGGTAGTGGAAGGGACTGAAGCCGGCGCCGTAGTCGTCGATCGCCACCTGGCAGCCGAACTCGGTCAGCCGGTCGGCAAAGCCGGAGGCCGCCTCGAAGTCATAGACGTTCGCCGACTCGGTGATCTCGAAAGTGCAGCGGGCGGGATCGGCGTCGCCTTCGTCGAGGCGCCGTTCGATGAACTCGAGCACCGAGATGTCCGTCAGCGAGGCACCGGAGAGATTGATGTGCAGCGACAGCGGCGCTCCCTGCCGCTCCCGCTCGGCGAGCAGCTCCAGCGCCTGCCCGACGACCCAGCGGTCCAGCTCCTGGACCATGCCGGCGCGCTCCGCCGCCTCGATGAACGAGGCGGCAGGCAGCAGCTCCCCCTGTTCGCTCGTCATCCGCAGGAGCAACTCGTAGCGCTCGATCCCTCCGGAGGCGAGGCTGCGGATCGGTTGGGTATGAAGGCTGAGGCGGTCATCGGTGAGCGCGTCGCGGATCCTCGCGGCGGTCGTCTGGCGGCGCTCGGGGTCGCGCTGGGGCTCGTTCGGGTCGCGGAAGAGGGCAATCTGGTTGCGCCCCCCTTCCTTTGCCCGGTACATCGCCTGATCGGCGGCGACCAGCACCGCTTCGGAGCCGGTTGCCTTCTCGCCACCGCCGAACATGGTTATGCCGACGCTGATCGTCGCCGGCTCGGAATCGGAGGTGGGCTGGACGCTGTCGGCAACCTGGGCGCGCAGATCCTCACCCAACTGCATCGCCCCCTCGACTTCGGTCTGCGGCATCAGGATCGCGAACTCGTCGCCGGAGAGACGGGCGACGATGTCGGTGGCGCGCACCCGTTCCCGCATCACCCCGGCCACCTGGCGGATCAGGTTGTCGCCGGCGTGGTGGCCGAGCGAGTCGTTGATTCCCTTGAGACCGTCGATGTCGACGATCATCACCGCGCCGCGACCGCCGTAGCGGGCACTGAAGGAGACGTACTGGTCGAGTTCGGCGCGGAAACGACGGCGGTCGAGCAGCCCGGTGAGCGAGTCGTGGTCGGCCAGGTAGCGGAGCTCGGCCTCGGTTCGCTCGGCTCGCTCCAGCGCCGCCAGCACCACGGCGCGGTCCTCTTCCTCGAGCTTGCTCAGCACGGCTTCGATAGCCGGCTCGCTTTGAGCGGGGAGTCGTTCGTTGGCCACTCGGGGAAGGTAGATATATCGCGCTGTCGATTTCCTAAAAACGAGCCAATACCGGGGACTGCGACCTAGTTTCGGCGACCTCCACCACCCAATAGTTGGCCTCCCTCTCCCGCGGGTAGTGTGAGTGCATGGCCAACCGCTTGGCTCGGGAGACCAGCCCGTATCTGCTCCAGCATCGCGACAACCCGGTCGACTGGTACCCGTGGGGCGAGGGGGCGCTGGCACGGGCGCGCGAACTAGACCGTCCGATCCTGCTCTCGGTCGGCTACTCGGCCTGCCACTGGTGCCACGTGATGGAGCGCGAGTCCTTCGAGGACGCAGCGACCGCCGACTACATGAACGCGCACTTCGTCAGCGTCAAGGTCGACCGCGAGGAGCGACCGGACGTCGACGCCATCTACATGGAGGCGGTGCAGTCGATCAGCGGCCACGGGGGCTGGCCGATGACGGTGTTCTGCGACCCCGATGGCGTGCCCTTCTACGGCGGCACCTACTTCCCGCCGGACGAGAGTCGCGGAATGCCCAGCTTTCGCATGGTGATGGAAGCGGTCGTGGACGCCTTCGAGAACCGCCGCGACGAGCTGCGCGAGCGGGCGCCGGAGGTGCGAGCGCAGCTTGGTGCGATCGGCTCGATCGAGCCCTCCGGCGAGGCGCCCGGTGCGGAGCTGCTCGCGGCGGCGGTCACGACGCTGGAAGGGGCGGTCGACATGGAGCGCGGCGGCTTCGGCGGGGCCCCGAAGTTCCCCCCGGCCTCGGCGCTCGAGCTCCTGCTGGCCCGCGGTGTGAGGGCACCGGTGGAGCGCACCCTCGACGCGATGATGGCCGGCGGAATCTACGACCAGGTCGGCGGCGGCTTCGCCCGCTACTCGGTCGACGCGAACTGGCTCGTCCCCCACTTCGAGAAGATGCTCTACGACAACGCGCAGCTGGCCCGCGCCTACCTGCATGGCTGGCAGGCCCTCGGCCACGAGCGCTACCGGCGGATCTGCGAAGAGACGCTCGACTGGGCACTGCGCGAGATGCGCGGCCCCGAGGGTGGCTTCTACTCCGCGCTCGACGCCGACTCCGAGGGCGAGGAGGGTCGCTTCTACGTCTGGACGGAAGAGGAGATCAGGGCCGTGCTTGGCGAGGCAGCCGACTCGGTCGCCGCCTTCTACGGCGTCAGCGAGTCGGGCAACTTCGAGGGCCGCAACATCCTCCACCTGACCGCCGGCGCGGCGGCGCCCGAACCCGACGGGCTCGCCGCGGCACGGCGGGCGCTGTATGAGGCGCGGGCGGGGCGGGTCCACCCGGGGTTAGACGACAAGCGCCTCGCCTCCTGGAACGCGCTGATGATCGGCGTCCTTGCCGAGGCGGGCGCGGCGATCGGTCGCGAGGACTACATCGATGCGGCGCGTGGTTGCGCCGAGTTCGTCCTGCGCGACCTGCGCGACGCCGAAGGGCGCCTGCTGCGCACTTACAAGGACGGCGAAGGTCGGCTCAACGCTTACCTCGAGGACCACGCCTTCCTGCTGGAGGCGCTGCTGACGCTCTACGAGGCGACCTTCGAGCAACGCTGGTTCGAGCAGGCGAAGGCACTCGCCGAGACGACGATCGCCCGCTTCGGCGACCCCGAGCGGGGTGGCTTCTACTCGACCTCCGGCGACCACGAGGAGCTGATCGCGCGCCGCAAGGAGATCGGCGATCACCCGATCCCCTCCGGCAACTCCGCCGCCGCCCTGGGCCTGTTGCGGCTCGAGGCGCTTACCGGCGAGCGCTCCTACGGCGAGCAGGCCGAAGGAGTCCTGCGCCTCTTCGCCAAGGCCGCGCCGCGCCGACCCGACGCATTCGCCCACCTCCTGCGCGCGCTCGATTTCCAGCTTGCGCCAACCGTGGAGGTGGCCCTGATCGGCGACGACCTGGCCGAGCTGTCCGCGGTCGTCCGCTCCCGCTACCGCCCCCACCTGGTCCTCGCCGGCGGGCCGGCCGGTAGCGACACCCCTCCCCTGCTCGCCGACCGCACCGAGGTCGATGGGGGCGCGGCGGCCTACGTGTGCGAAAGCTTCAGCTGCCGGGTACCGGTGACCACTCCGAAACATCTGGCCGACCTGCTCTGAAAGGATGGTGCCCGTGCGCGGTTCGATCTTCACCTTCGCCGCAGGCCGCCGAGCAAAGTGGATCGTCTTTGCCGTCTGGTTCGTGGTCATCTTCGTGGCCTCCGGCCCGGCCAACCTGCCCGGCAAGTTCGAAGACGCCGAAAGCAACGAGGCCACCTCCTACCTGCCTGGATCGGCTGAATCGACGAAGGCGCTGAACGCGACCGAGTCGCTGCAGGACGGCGAAATCGCTCCCGCGGTGATCGTCTACCGGCGCGAGTCCGGCCTCACCCCCGCCGACCAACGCACGATCGTCGAAGACGTCGGCGAGATGACCGGCAAGCGCTTCCCCGGCGTCGTTCCCGACGGCGAAACGGCGGCGGCAGGCGGTAAGAGACCGGATTCGGAGGAAGCGGCCGCGCCGCAGAAGGCGCTGCCGCCGGGATGCGCTACGCCAACCGAGGCGGTGCCCGGCCAACCCGCCGGCTACGCGCCCTTCGTCGGTCCGGTCTGCTCGCCCGACGGCAAGGCGGCGATCGTCACCGCCTATCTCAAACCCGAAGGCGAGGGCGATCTGATCGTCGACCCGGTCAAGTTCTGGCGCGACGAAATCTCCGACCCGGGCGGTGGGCTCGAGGTCAAGATCACCGGCGGCGCCGGCTTCTCCGCCGACGCGATCGAAGTCTTCGAAGGCATCAACGGCACCCTGCTGCTGGCCGCGCTCAGCCTGGTGATCTTCCTCCTGATCGTCATCTACCGCTCGCCGATGTTCTTCTTCATTCCGCTCGCGGCGGTGGTGTTCGCCGAGATCCTCTCGCGCTCGATCGGCTACGGGGTCTCCGAGCTGGGGGTGACGATCAACGGACAGTCGAGCTCGATCATGTCTGTGCTCGTGCTCGGCGCGGGCACCGATTACGCGCTGCTGCTCGTCGCCCGCTACCGCGAGGAGCTTCACCACACCGTCGACAAGCACGAGGCAATGCGCACGGCACTGGCCTCCGCCGGGCCGGCCATCTTCGCCTCGGCCGCCACCGTGATCGCGGCGCTGCTCTGCTTGACCATCGCCAAGGTCAACGGCACCTCGGGCCTCGGCCCAATCGCGGCGATCGGCATCGCCTGTGCCGCCCTCTCGATGCTCACCCTGCTTCCAGCCCTGCTGACGATCTTCGGCCGCCGGGCCTTTTGGCCCTTCGTCCCGCACACGCCGGAGACGAGCCCAAGCGTCGCCGACGTCTCAGATCGGGCACGGAGAGGAATCGTCGAGGGCTCGGGCGTCACGGCCTTGCTCAAAGTCATCTTCGCCTCCCTGCTGGTCCTGATCCTGCTGCCGCTCGTCCTGCTCACCTGGATACTGCGCCTGTTCGGCAACGGAATCCTGCGCCTGTTCGGCAGCAGCAAGCGGCTCCCCTCGCCCATCGTCGGACCGCTGGACCGGGCGGTCTTCACCCCCTACGAGGTGCGCCGCCACAACCTCGAGCACGCCGCTGACGCGACGCATGGATTCTGGAAACGGGTTGGCGACCGCGTCGCCGCCTCGCCGACGCGGATCATGGCCGGCTCGGTCGCCGTCCTGCTGATCCTCTGCGCGGGCTTCGCCTTCTTCTCCACCGACCTGACCAGCGAAGACAGCTACCGCACCGAAGTCGAATCGGTCGAAGGCCAGCACCTGCTCGACAGGAGCTTCCCCTCCGGCGCCACCGCCCTCACCGATGTCGTCGTCGCGGAGCGCGCCGACGTACCGGCCGTGCGACGCGCCGTGGCGGGAGTGGAAGGCGTCGAGGCGGTCTCCGGCCCGGTGAGCGAAGGGCCGCCGGGAACGCTGATCCAGGCGACGCTGGAAATCAGCCCCTACTCGACCGAGGCGTTCGACCTGGTCGAACCGATCCGAGAGGCGGCCCACGAGGTCGCCCCCAGCACCCTGGTCGGCGGGCCCACCGCGGTCGAATTCGACGTTCGCGACGCCGCCGGCTGGGACTCGATCGTGATCCCGCCGATCGTACTGCTGGTCGTGCTGCTGATCCTGATCGGCCTGCTGCGCGCCGTGACCGCGCCGCTGATCCTGATCGGCACCGTGATCCTCAGCTTCCTCGCCGCCCTGGGGTTCGGCTACTTCGTCTTCGACGTCGTCTTCGGCTTCCCCGGCTCGGACCCGTCCCTGCCTCTCTTCGCCTTCATCTTCCTGGTCGCGCTCGGGGTCGACTACAACATCTTCCTGATCTCCCGTGCGCGGGAGGAAACGATTCGGCACGGCTCGCGCCAGGGCATCCTGCGCGCCCTCGCCGTCACCGGCGCGGTCATCACCAGTGCCGGCATCGTCCTCGCCGGCACCTTCTCGGTCCTCGCCGTCCTCCCCCTCACCTTCCTCACCGAGCTCGGCTTCGTCGTCGCCTTCGGCGTCCTCCTCGACACCTTCCTCGTCCGCAGCATCCTGGTCCCAGCCCTCGCCCTGATGGCCGGCGACAACTTCTGGTGGCCCTCTCAGCTTTCAAAGAAGGGGACCGACACCGCAGCCCCCAGCTCCCCCGCCCCAGAACCGGCTCAGCGCTAAAGCGACCAGCTGAGTGCAACCGGAGGGAGGGATCGGGTGTCCCTCCCGCACAGCGGCGTCCTCTTTTCGCCCCACAAGCGCCGGTGGACAGCCTCAAACGCAACTGGCGAAAACCCAGCAAGCGGGAGGGACACCCGATCCCTCCCTCCTACAACACCGGAAGAAAGTTCTCGATCTCGTAAGGCGTGACCTGAACCCGGTAGTCGTCCCATTCTTGCCGCTTGATCTCAACAAACCGCCGAAACGTGTGCTCGCCCAGCGTGCGCAGCACCAGCTCCGAGTCGGCGGCGATGTCGATCGCTTCGCCGAGCGTCTCCGGCAGCTGCTCGATACCCCGCTGGGAACGCTCCTCCGGCGAGAGGTGGTAGAGGTTCTGCTCCATCGGCTCGGGCAGCTCGTAGCCTTTCTCGACCCCTTCCAAGCCAGCCTGCAGCATGCCGGCAAAGCAGAGATAGGGGTTGCAGGCGGGATCGGGACAGCGCAGCTCGGCCCGCGTCGCCGCCTCCTTGCCGGGGTGGTAGAGCGGCACGCGGATCAGCGCTGAGCGGTTGCGGCGCGACCAGGCGAGGTAGACCGGTGCCTCGAAGCCGGGGACGAGGCGCTTGTAGGAGTTGGTCCACTGGGCGAAGAGCGGCGAGATCTCGCGGGCGTGACGCAGCTGGCCGGCGATGAAAGCCTTCGCCGTGGCCGAGAGGAAGTACTGGTCGTCGGGGTCGAAGAAAGCGTTCTTGCCGTCTTTGGTCAGCGACTGGTGGACGTGCATGCCGGAGCCGTTCTCGCCGAAAAGTGGCTTCGGCATGAAGGTCGCGTGCCAGCCGTATTTCATCGCGTACTCCTTGACGACGATGCGGTAGGTCATGCAGTCGTCCGACATCTGCAGCGCGTCCTTGTAACGCATGTCGACCTCGTGCTGGGAGGGGCCGACCTCGTGATGGGCGTACTCGACGTGGATGCCCATCTTCTCCAGCGCCAGGATCGTCTCGCGGCGCACGTCCGAGCCGGCGTCGAGCGTGGTCAGGTCGAAGTACCCACCCTCGTCGAGCACCTCCGGCACGCCACCCTCCGGCTTGGCCGAGCGGAAGTAGAAGTACTCGAGCTCGGGGCCGATGTTGTAGGCGTCGAAGCCGAGGTCCTGGGCCCGTTTCAGGGCGCGGCGCATGATCCAGCGCGGGTCCCCCTCATAGGGGTCGCCGCAGGGGACCTGGACGTCGCAGAACATGCGCGCGACCGCGTTCTCCCCCTCGGGCCGCCAGGGGATGATCGCGAAGGTCGAGGGGTCGGGCATCGCGATCATGTCCGACTCCTCGATCGGGTTGAAGCCGGTGATCGATGAGCCGTCGAAACCCATGCCGCCCTCGAGCGCATCCTCCAGCTCGGCCGAATTGATCGAGAAGCTCTTCAGCTGGCCGAGCACGTCGGTGAACCAGAGCCGGATGAAGCGAACGTCGCGCTCCTTGACGATCTCGGCTACGTCGGCGGCACTCGTTGGTTGCTCGGCCATTCCCCGGTCTCCTTCGTGGCTGTTCGGCGCGGTCGGGGCAAAGATAGGCGAAGTGAACCGGCGAGGTGCAAAACCCCGTATTACGGGTATGTGACATTCGCCGCAGAAGGGTTGCGGGAGGTCGCCGATATCGGTATAACTTACTTCGCGTAAGTTAATGGCTTAAAGTAAAGTAAAGGCCACGTAAAGGCTCTGTGAAGCGGAATTCCGTCTATCCGAGCCAAAGGCGGGATGCAAATGACGGTAAAAACGGCAGTAAGCAGATTTCAGATTCACGACGAGTTGACGGCCCCTGACGAGAGTGCTCCTCTGATCAAGAGCATTCAGGCGGCCGGCGGCGCCGTGACCAAGTTCGTCGGCGTGCTCGCAGGTGCGCCTTCCGTGCTGCGCGCCTACACCCGGATGCGCTCGGAGCTGCGCGGCGGCGTCCTGCCGCAGGCGACCCGCGAGCGGATCGCCCTGGCGGTCGCCGAGTACCGCCACGACTCCTACAGCACCGCCCAACACGCAAAGTCGGCGCGGCGCGCCGGCCTCGGCCTCGATGAGGTCTCGCGAGCGCGGAGCTTCAGCTCCGGCGACGCCAAAGAGGCGGCGCTGCTCGAGTTCCTCAAGGCGACGCTCGAAGCGGATGCCCCTCCCCCACACCACCTCCACGAGGAGGCACGGGAGATCGGCTGGAGCGACGAGGAGATCCTTGAGGCTGTCGCGCACCTGGCGCTCAACGAGTTCCAGAGCCTGATCGCCAGCGCGGCTGCGCTACCCAAAGATCAGGCTACGCCTGAAGTACTGCCCTCAGCGGCCTAAGTAGGAGGCGAGGGTCGCCTCGTTTTCGATCCCAGTTCAGTCCTCGACGACGGTCGCCGTGTAGAGGAGGCGGGCGGTTGAGTAGCGGCAGCCGTAGGTGGCGCGGGTTCCAACCTTTAGTTGGGGCTGGCCTTGGCGGACGTCGGTGGTGTTGGTGCATTTGCCCTCTTCGCGGCTGGCTCGCCAGGCGTTTTTCGACGAGAGGTCCTGGGCAAAGGCCGGAGCCCAGGTGGGGATGGTGATGCCGACTATGTCGCCCTTTTCGACTTTCAGCGAGGCGCCGAACTTGACCGTCTGGCCGAGGTAGGGACTGAGCACGTGGATCGAGCCCTGGCTGCGCAGGGCATAGCGGGGCGGCTCGGTGCCGGGGACGCGGCGCAGGATTGCCAGGCGCGCCTCGGGCGGGGTACCGAAGAAGCCGTTGAAGAACGAGCGCTGCTTGCTGGTCGGCTCGGCAAGCGTCAACGTCCACGCCTTCACCTTGCCGTTCCGCCGCACGCGGAAGGGCAGTCCTCCCTGATCGGTGCTGACCTGAAAGCCGGTGACACTTCCCACGGCCTGACAGGGCAGGTCCGGGCAGGACGGGTCGGGCACCGTCGCGGTGCTGCCGAGCACGACGGTCGTGCGTGAGCTGGTCGCCGCGCCGGCCCCGGCGCCGGTCAGAACCAGGGCGGCGAGGCATGCGGCCAGCGCGATCGCGACGGCGAGCCGGCTGCGTCCGCCGATCCGGTCGACGACGTCGGCTCTATGGGAAAACCTCGACATGCCCGTGCTCCTCTCGTAGAAAAGTCCTGCTTAGAGGCAGAAGACTAGCCGGAGCGGCGGTTGTCAGCGACCGGCGTGACCGGTGCCGTGGAAATCCCGCGCGTACTCGAGCGAGACGGCATAGCCAACCTGCCCCTGGCCCGCACCGCTGAAATGCAGCGCCTGCGCCGCACCGCTGGTCAGATCCCAGGCATTGCCGCGGCTATAGGGGCCGCGGTCGATGACCTGGGTGACGATTGAGTGGCCGTGGTAGACGAACTTGACAGTGGTGCCGCAGGGAAGGCTGCGGTGAGCGACCCCGATCGTGCGCGGGGCCAACAGCTGCCCGCAAGCGGTGTGGCGCCCGTAGAGGCCAGGGCCGTACCAGGTCGCGCCGGCCCACTGCATCGGGGCAAATGCGAGGCCGCCTCCGGCCTGAGCGCCGCTGGCGGCGACCGTGGAAGCGCCCCCGGTTCCCGCCTGCGCCGGGGCTGCCGCGAGGGCGACCGTGGCCGCGATCAGAAGTGGGGCCGCCCAGCGGGCAAGCCGCTGCCGGCGCTCGTGATTAGCGCGCCCGAATCCGGGGTGATCTTGCCGCCCGAGGCGGTTTCTGCCTTGCTTCATTGCTCTTTCGAAACGCTTGCGGGGTTAGCTGACGGGCTCGCGCTGAAAGAGCTGCGCTACGTGGCAGATGCCGACGATTCGCCCCAACTTGTGGGTCCCCCGCTCCCCGCGATATATGGCGGAGATTCAGCGGAAGTTGGCGGCACGTTAGCAAACGCTAAGACAGAAAATTGTGAAGAGACCCGGTGCCCGCGTCGAGTGTCGCCATGACTTCGGGCGACGCGTCTGAGCGCCGCAGCCAAGATTCCTCGCGAGAGGAACGCCCAGGGACCCTTTACGTCGACGGGGTGAGGCTCGGCCTCGCCCTCTCCGCGGGATGCTTCGGGCGACCCTATGCGTTCCGCGATGACGCAGTTGGCTTCGGTTTGTGGTTTCTGTCATCTGATCCACAGGGGGCCTTACACCCCAAACTGGTGCCCATGGCGGGGGTACGAAGAGAGGGCGGCCCCGTAGGGCCGCCCTGTTCTGCTTTGCCCAGCTCATTAGCCGACCGGCCAGATCTGCGGCCATCGGCTGCGCTGGATCAGTGGCTGATGCTGATTTCTGTCGCGGCCCCTGCTTCGCTTTTGCCGGTGAGGGTCGTGTTCGCGTGCTGTATGGCTGCGCTGGTGTGTTTGGTTCCACCGCACAGGACGCCGGTCCTCGAGGCTGTGATGCCGGTTACTTCGCCGGACACTTTGACCGTTCCGCCGGCGATGTTCGTGGAGTGGAGGGTGCCCGGGTTGAGATTCTGTTCCCCGACTTTGTATGTGCAGACCGAGGTAGCATGCGATGCCTGCTGATACACATGCACTTCGATCGTTTCATTAACACCGCATTTAACTGTCGGGGTTACGGTGTATGTACCAGTGTCTAGCGGTGCTGTTGTTTCACCAAGGTGAAAGAGGAAGTCGCAGCCGTTTGTTGTCACTGTCGCCGGCAGCGACTGGGCGCCAACTTTGGCAACGCATTCTTTGTAGTGGGCCTGATCTGTGAGTGTTGTCAGACCGCCTACTGGGACGGCGATGGGACCCCAAGGTGTTACGTTCTCGGGCATGATTGTATGATGAGCTGTACAGGTGACGCTCTGGCCAGCTTCGAATGTGAATGATTCGGACGCGCTGTGACCTGTAACTGTCACTTTGCCGTCCGATGTGAAATGCCCGTCTGTTGTAACCGCCTGTGCCGCCGATGCGGCCAGCGCGCTCATCGCGAAGACGGCGACCAGAGCGAGCCCCAGGGCCTTCAAATTGCGAATCATCTTCTCTTCCTTTCGGATCTGATTTCGTGCCCGCCCTCCCTTGGACTGGCACGTCTCCCCGCTTGGGGGATGGAAGAGGAATAGCCGCTGCGGGGCTTTAGGCAAAAAATATTAAGCGATTAAGTGATTCGCCCGGCCCGGCCAGACCGGCCACCGCTTTCTTCCCGCAAATACCGTGTGATCGATCTCCGCGCGCGCGGATCTGTGCGGGGCACGTTCTGGCCCTCCCGGCCGTTCCACAAGCTCCAGGGCGGCCCATCGAACCGCCCTGGAGATGCTGGATCAGTGGCTGATGCTGATTTCTGTCGCGGCCCCTGCTTCGTTTTTGCCGGTGAGGGTCGTGTTCGCGTGCAGTATGGCTGCGCTGGTGTGTTTGGTCCCACCGCACAGGACGCCGGTTCTCGACATTGTGATGCCGGTGACTTCACCGGACACTTTGATCGTTCCGCCGGCGACGTTCGTCGAGTGGAGGGTGCCCGGGTTGAGATTCTGTTCCCCGATTTTGTATGTGCAGACCGAGGTGGCATGCGATGCCTGCTGATACACATGCAGTTCGATCGTTTCACCTACGTTTTTACATTTAACTGTCGGGGTTAGGGTGTATGTACCGGTATTTAGTGGTGCTGTTGTTTCTCCAAGGTGAAAGAGCAAGTCGCATTCGTTTGTTGTCATTGTCAGTGGTAGCGACTGCGCGCCCACTTGGGCTATGCAGCCACTGTAGTGGACCTGATCTGTGAGTGTTGTCAGGCCGCCTACTGGGACGGCGATGGGACCCCACGGTGTCACGTTCTCGGGCATGATTGTATGATGAGTTGTACAGGTGACTTTCTGACCAGCTTCGAATGTGAGCAATTCGGCCGCGCCGTGCCCTGTAACTGTCACTTTGCCATCTGATGTAAACTCCCCGTCTGTTGTAACCGCCTGTGCCGCCGAGGCCGCCAGCGCGCTCATCGCGAAGACGGCGATCAGGGCGAGCCCCAGGGCCTTCAGATTGCGAATCATCTTCTCTTCCTTTCGGATCTGATTTGCGCCTGGCCTGCTGGGCCGGCGCGCCTCCCCCGTTGGGGAGGATGGAAGAGAGATAGAACCTTCAGACTATGGTAGTCAAGGTTAGCTGCCTGGCGGCTCGATGCGCTGGCACGATCGCGACGATTGCCCTGCAAAGCAGCTGTGAGTCAGTCGCGCGTCCGTCGATCTACGCGCGCTGCAACGAGTTAACCCCGCCCCTGCCTCCGCCCCTTGCGGGCCCCTTTGCAGCTGGGCCGCAAGACAGGGCGAGCGCTGTAGGGTTTCCCGCTTTGCCCGATGAGGTCGAGGTTCGAGCGGTTCTTGGTCGCGCAGATGTTGCGGCTGTTGACGATCAGCCCCTTGTTGGCGCCCTGCATCTGCAGGTCGACTTTGGTGATCGGGGCGTCGGGAGCCGATTCGATCCTCGCCCTGATCCCGCCGTGAATCGAGTCGAGGCGGCTGACCACCTCGATGTCGACCAGGCCGTGCAGGTCGAAGACGAGGTCCGGCAGCTTGTGGCTCGAGGACCTTAGGTAGACGGGTCCCTGCAGCGGGTCGTCGAGCAGCGGCGTCCAGGCTTTGATCTCCCCATACTGGGCCGCCTTGGGACAGGCGTCGGCGGCGAACTGCACCCTGGTGCAGATCGTCCTGATGTGGCCCTGGTCCAGGAAGGCCGAGTGCGGCAGGCGCAGGACCAGCTCTTTTAGGTTCACGTCGTCGGGCCTCGGTTTGTAGACGGCGCGGAAGGCCGGGTGGGCGCCCCGCTTGGTCCCTCCTTTGAGGCTCAGGGAGAGCTTTGGCTTGAAGCCGAGGGCGGCGCAGTTTGCCGCCTGGTAGGAGGCCTCGAGGCCGACCGGGGCGTCGTCTGCGGGGTCGAGCGGGCTCAGGAAGGAGCCGAACAGCGTCGCGCGCACCTTGGCCGCATCGCAGTTGGTCGCGTTCAGGGTGAATTCGGGCCGGTCGACGTAGACCCTGAGGTCTCTGACGTTCAGCGGTATGCCCTTGAGGATGTGGGGAAGTGGATCGGAGCGCGAGCCGTCCACTTCGGCTTCGGCGGTGAGGGGGTTGACGGTCAGTGCGACCCTGACCACGACGGTGCCGGCATCGAAGGGCCCCGCCACCGCGGGAGTGATCGCGACCACACTCAGCGGATCGCCGCCAACGGGCCCGGCCAGGTAGAGGCTGCCTCCGACGAAGGTGAGCTGGGAGCCGACACCCGCTCCGGCCAGGGTCCTGCCGATCCTCGAGGAGGCCGGGCAGCTCGGGTTGGCGAGCTCTTCCGCGCCCCCGTGGGGACCGGTCCTCGCCTTGGCGGAGGCGATCGCCGCCTCGGAGCATTTGCCGACCCCGGCCAGCTTGGCGAGCACCCCCGGGGGGAGGACCGTGGAGAACTTGGTCATGTCCTGTTCGCCGTCTTTGCGGGACAGGCGCATGTAGAAGGGGGAGTAGAGGCGGGCGCCGTTGTCGACGGTGCCTGCTTCGAAGCCCGGCTTGAAGGGAGCGACGCCACCCGCGGGACAGGAGGACCCGTCGGGGCCGGTGGTGATCTCAAAGCCCGGGGTGCTTTCGACCGGGGCTCCACCCGACCACGGGAACATCTGCGCTCTGACCTGGTAGGTGCCGCACTTCGGCGGGCTGATCAGCGGGCTGCGGCCGCCCTCGCGAAGGTGGATGGCGATGCGGCTGAGCGGGAACTGGGGGATGTTGTCGGCGGTGGCAACCAGCTGGCCGGCTTGGGGATCGGGCGTGACCTTGACAGCCTGGGTGACCACGACCCCCAGGTTGGGGTTCTTGATCACGAAGTAGAAGGCGATCAGCGTGTTGAACTCGTTCTCATAGGGCGTCGCCTGGTAAAGGGAGCCCTTGAGCGCTTCGGAGACAAGCGGAGATTCGACTTCGATCGTGCCGATCTTCGAGGCTTCCGGGCAACCCGCCCCCGGTGGGGAGCTGGCCGTCTCCCGTGCCAGGTCGGCCTGCGAGC